>CAVUNG010000001.1:0-2171998 GCA_963742805.1 uncultured Solirubrobacteraceae bacterium
GATGCGGCCGCCACTCACCTCACTCCCGATGGTCACGCTCTCCAGAGATCGCGGCGGCGAGCTCGGGAGCCCGCCCTGCCGCGCCTTCGGGGCGTCGCGCGAACGCCCGCGGGCACGTCTTGGGTGGTAGGGTCCGCGTGCTCGGGCGCCCGCGTGGGGCGAGGCGCGTTCCGGCGGGTCGGCAGTGAAACCATGACGATGCGCAGAGGTTCACCACGCCGGGTCTGGGGGCTCCACCCCACTGGCGCCCGTCGCCGCTCACGTACCGAGCGAGGGGTCGGCGCGTCGCAGAAGAAGCAAACGGCCGTCGCGCTCTTGTTGGCGGTGTGCGCCGTCCTCGTCGGCTGCGGTGGGAGCAGTTCCACGACGACCGCGACATCCACGAGCACCGAGCCGGCTCTGCACGCCAGCGGAGCCCCCGTTGTCGTGGCCTCAGGTATCCCGTTCGCGTCGAACCTCGCGTTCGACTCGCAAGGTCGTCTGTGGGTCGCTGCCGCCACGCTCGGCCCGAGCGCGACGGAGGGGATCTGGTACGTGCCGCCCAGCGGTCCCCCGCGACACGTCGCCGGTGGCCTCACGGCGTCGACAGGCGTGGCCGCGGCCGGGAACCGACTCTACGTGGGAAGTACGGTGACAACGGGCCGCGGGCAGATCACCGTGCTCGAAGGTTTCACCGGTAGCGGATTCACCCACCGCCACACGCTGATCAAGGACCTGCCGATCGGAAGCCGCACGGTCGGCACGATCGTACGCGGCCCCGATGGCCGGCTGTACGCGGGGCTCGGCGCCCTTGCCGACCACAGTGGACCATCCGGGCGGATCATCTCGTTCGCGCCGAGCGGCGGAGCACCCGTTCTCGAGGCGACGGGCGTTCGCACGGCCTACGGGCTCGCGTTCTGGGGCCGGCAGCTGCTGGTCACCGACAACGGCCCCGACGAAGTCAGTCCCGCGGCGCCCGATCAGCTGCTGGCGTTCGAACCAGCCGGAGCAGTCGTGAACTTCGGGTTTCCCAAGTGCTACGGCCAGGGCGGCTCGGCTTGCGCGGGGATCAAGGCGCCGCTCACGAGCTTCCCGGCACACACCGCCCCGGCTGGGGTGGCGGTAAAGGGTGACATCGCCTATGTCGCCGGCGTCGGCTCGGCGGTCCCGGGGAGCAGCGTCCCGAGCGCGATCACCGCGGTGGACCTTCGCAGCGGTAAGCAGACGACCTTCTGGCGCTCGCCAGTCAATCACGACACGGTCGGCGTGGCGATCGGTCCCGAAGGAGATCTCTACGCCACGCTCGCGGTCAGCGGCAAGGTTGTTCGGTTCAAGCTTTGATCGGGGCGCGATGGGGGCCGCGGCGTTGGTTCCTCTCAGCGTGCCGAGCCGGTCGGCGAAGCCCGGTGCTGCTCTGCGGAGCGGGTCACCGGCAACACCACCGCCACGCGCGTTCCCTTTCCCGGCGGGCTCTCGACACTGAGCGTTCCGCCGGCGGCCTCGACGCGATCTCGCAGACCGACCAGGCCGGAGCCGCCGGCGGGGTTCGCGCCGCCCCTTCCGTTGTCGCTGATCGTCAGTCGCGCCTCGCCGTCCGCGGACTCGAAGGCGACGGCGATGTCTGTGGCGTCCGAGTGCTTCACCGCGTTCGTGAGGGTCTCCGAGGCGACGAAGTAGAGCGTGACCTCGAGGCGCTGAGGCAGCCGCTCGTCGAGCTCGAGCTCGAGCGACACGGGGATCGGACAGCGGCGCGCCAGGATCCTCAAAGCGGGCTCGAGCCCTCCCTTGGTGAGGATCGCCGGGTGGATCCCGCGCGCCAGCTCGCGCAGCTCGTCGTTTGCGCTCTCGGTGATCGCCAGCGCGCGCTCAACCAGCTCGGCGGCGCCCTCGGAGCCATCGAGCAGCCGCTCCCGGGCCAGCTTGAGGGTGAGGATCGAATGGACGAGGCGCTGCTGGGCGCCATCGTGCAGGTCACGCTCGATGCGCCGACGTGCGTCATCGGCGGTCGCCACGACCCGGCGGCGCGAGTCCGCGAGCTCGTCGCGGCTCGCGGCGTTGGCGACGGCGGTCGCGACGAGCTCGGTGAATTGGCGCATGCGGCTCTGGGTGTCTGCGGGGGCAAGGTCAGCGCGCCGCCAGACGGCGACGATCGCACCCCACGGGCGCCCAGAGACGATCACCGGAGCCGCGTATGCAGCGCCGATTCCGAACGCCGGCAGGCTCGCGGCGAGCGAGCCTGCCTCGTCTCCCGACCGATCGGCTGGCGCGTCGCGTACACGCTGCGCGACGGCCCGCCACGCCTCGCTCGGATCCATGCCGAGGCCGGCGCGGACACCGAGCTCCAAGTCGGAGGCGCCGTGCGCCGCGACGACCGAGGCGGTGCCGTCCTGCTCGTTGCGCACAAGTCGGGTCGCGTCGGCGCCGAGCAGTTCGCGGACTTCGACCGCGACCGCCTGGAACAGCTCGCCGGCGCCGCGGGACTCGGCGACGAGCGTTGCGACCCGGCGCAGGGCCGCCTGTTCGGCCAGCAGCAGCCGCGTGTCGGTGACGTCGTGCGCCGCCGCGTAAAGGACCTTCTGCTCGAGCGCCGGGCGTATGTTCCATTGCAGCCAGCGAACGGCACCGTCCGCCCGCATGTAGCGCCGCTCGAAGGGCTCGGGCTGGCCTCCCTCCCACAGGCGCGCCAACAAGGCGCGCGTCGCCTCCCGGTCGTCGGGATGCACGAACTCGACCAGGGGGCGACTCGTCAGCACGTCCGCGCGGTAGCCGAGCGTGCGCTCGAACGCGGGGTTGACCCGCTTCAAGTACCCGTCGGCACCCACCGTGCAAAGCAGGTCGAGCGACAGGTCGAAGATGTCGTCCACCTCGCGTTCGGCGCGCCGGCGCCTGACCATCCCGCGCCCGACGAGCAGCACGATCACAGCAGTGAGAAGCGGCCACGCCAGTGCGAGACCGGGGAGCGCGGCCTGCAGCGGGCTGGCCGGCTGCTGCGCGACCGTGACGCGCCAACGGTGTGTGAGCGCTTCGAAGCTCTGACTGGCCCCGTGGGTGGAGCCGACGCCAGAGTCGAGGGGGCGCCCGTCGAGGCTGATCGCGGCGTGGCTGAGCGCGCCGCCGAGGGACGCGCTCAGCCACCCTGCGGGCACGAACACGACGAGGAACCCTTTGCTTCCCGGTCCGCGGCCGAACTGTGCGCCTTGTTTCATGAAGAACCCGCGCTGCCCTGCGACCGTCTGCTCGGATGTGGCCGTCCCGGCGAACAATGCGGCAGGGTTGCGCAACCCAGCCGCAAGGGCGGGCACGTCCTTCATGTCGGCGCCGCGGCGGAAGGGCAACCCGGTGACGAACGTCGCCGGCAGGTATTCGCTGGCCGGAGGGGCGGGCTGTCCCCCGGGCACCTGCGTGATCGGGGCTCTGATGCGACGTTCGTATGGGCGGCGCCCGGTCTCGGAGACGCGCTCCACCCACATCGCGTCCGAGAGTCCGACCGTGGTTGTCGCGCCGCCGACGAGCGCGTCGAAGCGGCGGGCGTCGGGTGCGCGCTCTCCCTGCAAAGCGTTGCCGAGTCCCACGGCGAACGTCCCGGCCCGCTCGAGCAGGGCACGTACCTGCTGCGCGTCGGTTTCCGCCTGGCGGTTGGCCGTGTTTTGCCGGTCGGCGTCGACAGCCCGCTTCACGACGATGAACCCCGCAACGCTCAGCACGGCGACGAGCAGAGGCACCGCGACGCGACCCGACGCTGCGGAGCGGAGCCAGCGATGCAATCTCGTGCTCATGTTCTCGACGAGCCGCATCGTCGTCGCGGTGGGTCTCTGTGTCAAGCCACGGTCGGCTGCGATGCGCGAGAATGAGCGGATGCCTGCGGACCGCGTGTTCGCACGTGAGAAGGGCTCAGGGGATCGGGGGGCCAGGTATCTCGCCGTCGGCCTCGCCGTTGCCGGCGCGATGGCGGCCGGATGCGGTGGTGGCGGCGACGCATCGACCGTGAGCTCCGCGGACCCGGCTGTTCGTCAGGCCCGCGCCGAGCTCGCGCGAGCGTCGCCGCCGCCGCCGAGCGCCTACCGCGTGCCGTCGGGCGGCCCGGCGGCCCAGCCGCCGGCGCCGGTCGTGTTCGTGGCCGCCAACCTCACGGACGGTGGCATCGCCGCCGCCGCGCGGGGGGTCCAGCAGGCTGCGGGTGCGATCGGCTGGCCGCTGCGGATCCTCAACGGCCAGGCTAACCCCGAAGGCGAACGTCGCGCGCTGCGCGCTGCGCTTCGCGCCAGGCCCGGGGGGATCATCCTGGGAGGCGTGGACGCCGCCGGACAGCAGCTAGCGCTCCGCGAAGCGCGCGCACAGGGCGTTCCGGTCGTGGGCTGGCACGCGGCCCCGACGCCGGGACCCGATCCACGTTTGCACCTGTTCACGAACGTCACGTCGGATCCCGTGGCCGTCGCCCGCCTGGCAGCCGACTACGCGATCGCCGACTCAAACGGGACGGCCGGGGTGGCGATCTTCACTGACTCGGAGTACGCGATCGACACCCGCACGGCCACCCTGATGGCAGAGGACGTCAGGAAATGCGCTCGCTGCGCGGTGCTCCAGGTGCTCGACAGCCCAAGCGCGACGGCAGCGATCCAAGCCGTCTCACTCGTCGCGGCGCTCCTTCAGCACTACGCCAACCGGATCGGTTATCTGCTTGCCGTCAACGGCGCATACATCGACGGCGCCAGCACGGCTCTCACCGGCGAAGGCCGACACGGCGATCAGCCCCCGTTCTCCGTCGTTGCTGGTGAGGGCGAGGGCTCGGAATTCGCCCGCATTCGCGCCGGCGAATACCAGAAGGCCTCGATCGCCGAGCCCTTGAACTTGCAGGGGTGGCAGCTGATCGACGAGTTGAACCGGGCTCGTGCGGCGCGCCCCGCGTCCGGTTACGTCGCTCCCCCGGCGTTGATCACACGGTCCAACGTGCCGAACGGAGCGGCGTTCGATCCACCGAGCGGCTATCGCGAAGACTACCTGCGCACCTGGCACGGCTGAGAAGGGCGCGGAGGCCTGCCGCGGGCGCAAGACGCGTCTGATATCGCCTGCGCGGCCGTGGGGTCTGGGACGCAGGCTGTCGGTGGTCCAGGGTCGAGCCACAAGTGATCGGCCGTCGCGGTCGGTTCCCACGGACTGCAACCGGACCCTAGGAGAACCAATGTCCTCGCACGCAGACGACATCGAGAACGTCGCCCAGGAACTCGCCGCTCCATTGGGGGTCCGCTCTGACGGGACGCTCCCGGCCGCGCTGGCCCGCTTCTGGTGGGTCGAGTTGCTGCTGGGCATCGCTTGGCTGGTGGTCGCCGTGTTCGTTCTGAAGTTCAACCACGCCTCAATCGTCACCGTTGGCATCATCACCGGAATCCTGTTCCTTGCCTTCGCCGCGGAGGAGTTCTTGCTGGCGGTGGTGGAGGAAGGCTCCATGAGGTGGCTGTGGGCCTTCTTCGGCGTGCTGCTGACCGCGGGCGGGATCGTCTCGCTCGTCAATCCCCAGGAAACGTTCGCCGGCTTCGCCGAAATCCTCGGTTTCGTGTTCCTGGTGATCGGAGTGATCTGGGCCGTCCAGGCGTTCACGGAGCGTGCCTTCAACTCGCTCTGGTGGATGGGGTTGATCAGCGCCATCCTGATGATCGTGCTGGCCTTCTGGGTCAGCGCAGAGTTCCTCGTGGAACGGGCCTACACGCTGCTCGTGTTCGCCGGGATCTGGGCTCTGCTGAAAGGGGTTACAGACATCGTGCGGGCATTCCAGCTGCGCGACCTGGAGACGAGCTGATCGTCACCCCGTTGCCCCGCCCACGAGAGGCTCACCTGATCAGCACACGCCCTGAAATCCGCACGCCCGCTGTACCCCGCTCGGCTCGAATCCCCGCGGGTGCCAGCGCGCGGCCGGACGCGTCCCATGGCGCCGGAGTCTGCGCCAGATGCGGCTCGAGCCGCGTTTCGCCCAGTGGAGGCTGGAGCTCGGCCGCGGGCACGCACCTCCCCGTCCTCACATCACTTGCGCGGAGGACGCTTTCGAATAGGGACGCCGCCGCACGCGGAACATCGTGAAAGGCAAGAACCCATGGACAACCTCCTCGCCATATCCTTCCCTGATCCGCGTGCTCCGTATGAGGCGCTCACGCAACTCGAGGAGCTCGACGATCAGGGGCAGATCAGCGTCATCGAGGGCTGCGTCGTGGAACGGAACGCCCAGGGTCAGCTGCTGATCACCGACGACCTGAAGGAACACGACACCCCCGGTCGGAAGACGGCCAAGGGCGCAGGGATCGGCTTGCTCGCCGGGATCATCGGCGGTCCTGTCGGCGTCCTCCTCGGGGGTACGGTGGGGAGTCTCATCGGCGCGGCCTTCGACCTCTCTCCCCGCGATGAAGACGAAGGCCTGCTCGGCAGTTTTTCGCAGCACATCGCCAGCGGCCAAGTCGCGATCCTCGCCCACCTGCAGGAGCCGACCGAGGAGATCGTCGACGCGGCGATGTCTCCGCTGCAAGGGACGGTGCTGCGCGAGCCGATCGCCGACGTGAAGCGCGCCCTGTCAGGTGACGCCCCAGCTTGAGCCGGACCGCCGGTGCCAGGGTGCGAGACGTGCCGGGGGCGCCGCAATCGGCCTAGGCCCAGCGCGCCCTCAGCGCGTTTGCCGAGCGCATGATCGCGTCCTCGACGGCCGGAACGTCACGGTCATCATCGGAGGTGAGATCGCCGTTGACGATCAGACTGGATCTCGATGGGCCGACCACGACCACGAAAAGGTCGTGGCCGTCGACCACGCCCGGCTGGCCGGCGATCACCGCACGCACGTCGCGCAACGTAGAAGGCGGCACGCCGCGACCCGAGAGAAGCTCTCGGTTGGTCTGCAGCAGCCACACGGACGCAGCGAGCAGCAGACCGATCAACATGCTCGCCACCGCGTCGACGGTCGCGCTCGGCGTCGCTTGCGCCACCCCCAAGCCGGCAGCCGCAAGGACACCGCCGACCAGGCCACAACCTCCGCTGGCTACCCCTTCCGCGCGTATCCGAGTGGATGCTCTGCGTCCGACGGCCGGGCGCCACTGAGCACACCGATCACCAGGAACGCCCGGACGGCGACTTCGGCCACAGAGGCCAGACCTGAGATCGCGGTGCGATCGACCCGCTGATCGATGCCGCCGCCCCCGGCATGACCGCCTCGACCACGCTTGCGGCCATTGAGGCCGGCACACCGCGACGCGTCCCTTTGCGATCGCTCACCCGAGCGATCCTCGCGTGCGGGCCCGGAAGGAGGCGCGTGTCACGTGATGCGCCCCGCCCGCCGCCTCGGCGGCGGCGTAACAGCCACCGCCGGGAGCAAATGCGTCTACGCGCGTACCGGCCGGCCGGCAGGCGTGGTGCCGGGGTGGGCCGCGGCTCCGTTTGCATGCGCTGTGGAACCCCCAGCCGCTGTGCCGGCCGAGAGCCAGTGCTCGACGTCCTCCGGCAGCCGCTTCAGTTCGAACGAGGCGATCACGCGCATCACCCCGATCCCCACAGCCCATATCCCGCCCACGATCACGAGGGCGGCAAGCGTCGCGCCCGGGTGCACGAGCGCGAGCACGCCCAGCGCCACCTCGAGCAGCCCGCCGACGAGCGCCAGCCACCAGCTCGGCAGCAACCGCCGCGCGGCGAGAGCGCCGGAGGCACTGAGTGTCCCGAGGACTATCAGCCAGGCGCCGAGGAAGATCGCGAGCACCTGCACGCCGGGGGAGGGCCAGAGAACCAGGGCGACGCCTGCGGCGATCGAGAGGAGTCCGGTGATCGCATTCGCGCGACGCACGGTGCCGTCGATGCCGCCGTCGACCATCTCGACGAGTCCCTGAAAGATGAACAGGGCGCCGATGAACGTGGCGAGGCTCTTGGTCGTCCAGTCGACGCTGAGGATCAGGACACCGGCGAGGATGAGCAGCAGACCGTTCAGCAGCAGCTGCCACCAATAGCGGGCGATGCGGTCGGCTGCGTCGCGCGTCACGGTACGGCCGAATTCGTGGAGTGTGCCTGGCATTGCGAGCATCGGTCCCTCTCTTTCCGTTGGCGTGGAATGTTCTGGCGCGCCAGGGACCCACGCAGCCAGAGGAGTTGCCGACCGACCCGATCGCAACCGGTTATGGGGCGATCGCCGTGTGACACCGGTGCGCTGTCGCTGCCCGCGCCCCGACGGCTCGCGCCCAACCTCCGGGAGCACGACGAGAGCCGAGCGAGGTTCCACTGTCCGCCCGCTGGGCGAGCGCGCGCCTGATCTCGCTGCCACGTAGTCCCGCGACGGGCAGGCGGTATCAGACGCGCGCCTTGAGTCTGGTTGGCGGATGCGGATGGCAGAGCTAGGCCGAGGCGCCCGCCCCGACCGGAGGTTCCTTTGCTTGGGTGTCAGGGCTCTGGTGGTGACCCGGCAGTTTCGCCTTGAGCTGCGAGATCTTCTCATCGATCTCGTGCTGGTGGTGCTCGTGGCGTTCCTTGTGGAGACGCTTGCGAGCCTTCTTCTTCGCTTCACGCTGCGCCGCTTCGGCCGCCGCGATCTCGGCTTCGACGTCTCGTACGGGGCGTCGCACGACGGTCCCGTCATGTAGGGCCATCACGTTGTCGACGACCGCGTCGTCGGGCTCGCCCAGCTCGGCGAGCAGGGTGTTGTGCCCGAAACGTACGGATCCAGAGATCTTCGCGAGGACGGAGTCGGTGTCTTCCTCGTCGTCCATGTCGACCAGCGAGCCGACGAGCAGACCCGTCGCGCCGCCGACGAGCACGCCGACCGGCCCGCCGATGATTCCGATCAGCAGTCCGGTGATTCCGCCGGTGGCCGTGCCCAGCATCGCTGTTTCACCCGCCTGGTCCTTGGTGTGGACCGTCCCGTTCGCCTCGCGCGTGACGACGGCAGCCGACGTGAGGTCGATCGTCCCCCGATCGTCGAGCTGCTTGAGGGCCGCCAAACCCGCATACGCCTTGTCGTCGTCTTGGAAGGTGACCGCGATCACGTCCAGGCCACCGCTGTGCTCTTCCGACATCGTGCTGTCCTTTCGTTGCCGTCGTGAGCAGCCAACCTGTTGCGGTGAGTGAGTCCCTCCTATAACGACGACGCTCGCCGGCTACAAGCGGGCGCTATCGGGTGGTTGTGCGGCGGCACGCGCGGGCTGCCATAAGCGGATGCTCTCGACGCCGATGAACTTCGGTATGGAGCGCTGGGCCGGCTGGCTCAGGCTTGCGCAAGTTGAAGACGGCTCGTGCCGGTTTCGCCGTGCTCACTCGACCGCGGAGCCGCGTGTGAGGAGCAGCAGATCGAAAAGGAGACCCCGATGGGATTCGACCAGTATCACGAGCCGCCCGAGGAGCTGCCGGCGGCCGTCCGCACATTCGCGCGCCTGTGCGCATCGCTCACCGAGGAGGCCGAGGCGATCGGCTGGTACCAGCAACGCATCGCAGTCGAGCAGGACCCCGAGGCGGTGGCGATCATGCGCGACGCGCAAGGAGAGGAGTTCAAGCACTTCAGCATGGACCTCGAGTTCCTGCTGCGTCGCACGCCGTCGTGGCGTGCGGTCGCACAGGGGATCCTTTTCAAGGACGGCGATATTGTCAGGCACGGCGAGGACGCAGAGGCCGAGGCGCTGGACTAGCACCTACGCGAGCGACGGAGCGGCGGGGGAACGTGTCGCCGAACGCGACCGCCCAGCGATAGACGTTCGTTATCGCGAGCGCGACCGGGACCTATTGGCCACCCGTCGGGCCGGGCCAGCATCGACATTGACGGGCCCTCGGTCCCTCCTATGGGTTCAAGCCGGGGAACACGCCGAGCCGGTTGCTCGTCAGACAGGAAGCGCGTACCCAAACAGCTCGAGACCAAGGAGAAATCGGTGTCCGACAACCATGAAGTGGCGCTTTACACGGCCGTCTACGACAACGTTACGACGGCGCTCGCCGATCTCGACGAGCTCAACCAGCTACACAAGGACGAGATCATCGGCAAGTACGACGCGGCCGTGATCGATGTGGAGAACGGCAATCCGCACATCGTCAAGCGGATGGACCGGCCGAGGATCCGCGTGATCCCGGAGGAGTTCGGAGGCGGTACGTTGCGTCGCAAGGAGCTAAAGGAAGCGGCCGCGGAGCTGACGGCTGATGAGGCAGGGCTGATTGTGGTCGGAGAACCGACGATCGAGAAGGCGCTGGACAAAGCCGTGCAGGGAGCGGCGAAGGTGGTCAAGCGCTCCGTCGACGCGACTACCGATGAAATCGCGCGGGAGCTGCAGGAAGCGGCCCACGGGTAAGCCGCGCCCCGGCCGACTGAAGGCGATGACTTCGGGCGCGGTCGCGGCGTCTTTGCCGGCGGCCGTGAACCGCGCTTTGACCTCACGTTCGCGGCGTCGCTGCAGACGGTGACGGTGAGGCGTTCCTGCGGTCAAGCGCTCGGTGACGAGCGCCTGGCTGCAGAGGAGCCCAGCGACACCTCCATCTGAACAACGAAGGAGATCGGCGATGGGGATGAACGTTGCAGAGGCGCTGGTGGAGACGGCCGCGCGGGCCGGGGTCGAGCGCACACCGATGCACTCGAATCTGAATAGCGGCTGTACACCGCCTTGATAAGTCGGGGAGACAGGATTTGAACCTGCGACCCCCGGCCCCCAGGCTGGCAGGACGGTTGCGGTAGCGGCCAATTCCCCGTGTTCATTGGGGGTCAGGTGCTCTCAGTGCGTGGTCCTGGCCTCATATTGGACCCCAAATTGGACCCCAAGCGCGGAGGGCAGAAAGGCGTGCCGGAACCCGCCCGAGCTCCACTCGCGTACCGCAGCCTCTGCTCGCAGGCCGTCCCTGTCGAGTTGCGCGGGAGCTATCGCGACTTGCGCTGCTCTTCGCGCCGTTCGCGTCGTTGCCGGGTTTCTCGCTTGAGCTGGGCTTGCTTGCCGGCGATCTCGGCAGCCTGTTCTGCATGACGCTGCTGCGCAGCGGCTCGCGCTTTCGCGGCTGAGACAAGGCGCGCCTCGCGGTCAGGTGGTTGCTCCATCCGGCCTCCTCTGGCGAGCTCCGTTCGGGGAGATCCCGCAGTCGTCATCCGCCTGCAGGGAGGGCGCCACGGTCGAGCGCCAATCCAGTCGGCTCTCCGATTCGGGACTCCCAACGGGTGCCCATCTGGTCGCGCTGACCATGGTCGCTAAATCTTATAAGACCATAGACTGCTAAAGGATGGAGCTTGAGGACGGAGCTGAGGGGATGCATAGATGGCGCTGCGCTGCGTGCGGCGATGCGCTGGGGGTATATGAGCCAATCGTGCTCGTGGTCGACGGCGAGGACGCGCGGCGCACCTCGTTCGCGGCGCTCGGCCCCTCCCCCACGATGGGATCGTGGTGATGCACGAGAGCTGCTTCGCCGACCGGGCGGATTGAGCGCGAGGACCAGGTTCGCGACCCGAGAGAGCAGCTGGCCCTCGGTCATGGAAGCCGCGTGTGGGGGATCCCAGGTCATCACTCATCGGTGTCGGGGTGTCCGATCTCGAGCGCGTGAGCGACCTTCGGCTCGCCGTCGAGCTCGTAACGGACGTCAACGGTGTCGTCTTGGCGGTATGTCCCTACCCCCCACGCGCCGAGCAGCCAGCGCCAGCCCGAGATTCGATCCTTGCGCAGAGCGCGGCTGAACACGAGCGTGCGCCCGTCGGCGTCGTAGTCGATGCCTTCTTCTTGGCGGACCCCGTTTACGTAGACCTCGTAGTCGAGGCCGACGTCTGCCGGGAGCCTGACGGATGAGTGTTCGTCGACCATCACCGCAGTATCGCAAATCTTAGAAGATGGTAGAGTAATGAGCATGGGTGGAGATGAGATTCGGGGGGAGGGACCTTGGGCGACGTCGACGTCCTCGTTCTTTGCCGGGCGAAGCCCGCGCAGCTACGAGCGTCAGCTCGCCGACCGCGTGCTTGTCGGCGGCGTCAACGCTGCCGAGGCCACGATGGTGCTGCTCGAGAACTGCCAGCCTGAGACGCTTGATGACGCCGTCGCGCTGCTAACTCGACACGGGCAGCTGACGGTGGAGGCCTTCGACCGGGTCGCAGACGCCTGGGGAGTCTTCCGCCACATCGGCCACCTCAGCTGGGACTAGGAGATGTCGTCGAGTCCGCTTCGCCCTGAGTGGCCACGTCGCTCAGAACGCATGGTGCGCGGCTACGTCGTAGACCGGAGCGAGTTCAACGAGATCCGGATGCGGCTACCGCGGTCCGTTCGGCGCGAGGTCCGGCCGGCTCCCGAGGGGCATGTCGGGCTGATCGCCCAAGCCGTAACCGAGGATGGCGGGCTCCCTATCTCGGCGCTCTACGACACGGCGCCGGTCAGCCTTGGCCGTCAGCGACTGCGCCGAACTCGAGCGGCGCCTGACCGAACTGCTGTTGTGATGACCGATCGCAGTCAGAGCCTGCGTATCTGCTAAGGTTCTGAGAAAGTGCCCGTCGACCAACGCGTCGGCGTGCGTCTTTGCCCCAACTACCTCAATACGCTTGCCGAAAGCTTCCACAACCACTGTGCGTCGGGGTGCGACCGGCGGCGAGGCGGTTCAACACCGGGCGGTCTACCAGGTCAAGGCCGAGTTCTTCAAGACGCTCGGGCATCCGGTCCGCGTCCGCATCCTCGAGCTGTTGAAAGACGGCGAGCGCAGCGTCGGTGAGCTGCAACGAGAGCTCAAGATGGACTCCGGTGGCACCTCCCAGCATCTCGGCGTGCTTCGCAAGCACGGCGTGCTCGAGGCTCGGCGCGAAGGCACCAGCGTCTTTTACTCCGTCCGTGACCCGCGCATCTTCCAGCTGCTGGATACGGCCCGCCAGATCATCAGCTCGAACCTCACCGAGTCCCAGCAGGTGCTCGGCGAGCTCACGACGGCCGACTAGACCCGCCGCGCTGCGGCCGGCGGCGGGCTTTGGTCTGTTTGCCCACGGTTGGTTGACCGCTCGGTCCTGCTCGGTTGACGCGGTCGTCCCAAGGACAGCGTGGATGCAGCCGAGATGAGCCGGGTCCTGCCGCCCGTCGCAACCCCACGAGGACCAAGGCGGTGTCGATATGTACTCCGAACCTTCTAAGCTTCTGAGATATGCGCAGACGCGATGGACAGCCCGATGTTCTGAAGCATCGAGCCTTCGACGGCGCCGGGCCATCCGGCGCGTGTGTCGCCGTTGGAGCATTCGCAGACGGCCGCGATGACTCGGGGGCGCTCGGCGGTCGAGCTCGCCTCCCGTTCGCCGCGGGCGCCGTGCGCGTAAAGCCTGGTCGTAGGCCGGCGAGATAGAGCAAGCTTGCGCTGCGCTCTGACCAGCGCATGCTGGAGCGTGCTCCAGCCGGCCCGAGCACTCCCTGCGAGGGAGCGTCCGGGAGAGCGCACATCGCTTCAGGCGCTCGATGTCGCTGGTATCACCGGAGGGGAGACCGGTAGGTGTCGGTGACGGTGCTTGCTGTTGCGGGCGTGGCGCTGATCGCAGCCGGCGGGCTCCTGGCGGTGCTGCCAGGGCGCCCGCGCGCGGGGCTCGGCGTGCAGGCCGCCGGGATGAGCGCGCTCGGGGTCGTTGGGCTCGTCGTGCTGATCGGGGGCCATCCGATCGGCGCGACGTTCAGCAGCTCGATCTCGCTCGCGTTCGGGCTTGACGGGCTCAGCGGGTTCTTCTTGGCGGTGCTCGCGATCACGGCCGTGCCGGCGTTGGTGTTCGCGCGCGACTATCTCGTCGGGATCGACCCGGCGAAGGCGCGCTGGATCGCGGCGGCGACGGCGGCGTTCCTGCTCGCGCTCGTAGGTGTGCTCGCCGCGCGTGAGATTGTCAGCTTCCTCGCGTCCTGGGAGCTGATGACGTTGATCCCGGCGGCGGCGATCCTGATCGGCCGGCGCGATCGCACGGTGCGCAGTGCGGTGTACGCGTATCTGGCGATCACGCATCTCGGCGGCGCCGGCGTGTGGGTGGCGCTGCTGGCGCTCGCCGCTCACGGCGCGGTCGGCGATCCCGCCGCGCTCGCCGCGGCGGGAGCGGCGCGCAGACGCTGGTCGCGGTGGCGGCGCTGGTCGGGTTCGGGACCAAGGCGGGGTTGATCCCGCTGCACTCGTGGCTGCCGCGCGCGCACCCGGTGGCGCCCGCGCACTTCTCGGCGCTGATGTCGGGGGTGATGATCAAGGTCGCGCTTTACGGGCTGATCCGCGTGGAGTTCCAGTGGCTCGGCGCGACGCCGCGCTGGCTGGGGATCGCGCTGCTCGCCTTCGGCCTGCTCTCGGCGCTGGGCGGCGTGCTGTGGGCGCTGGTCGCAGCACGAGCTGAAGCGGCTGCTGGCGTACCACTCGATCGAGAACGTGGGGATCATCGTGCTCGGCCTCGGCGCGTCGCTGCTGTTCGCCGACGGCGGGGAGCGCGACGTGGGCCGCGATCGCGTTCGCCGCCGCGCTGCTGCACATCGCCAACCACGCGATCTTCAAGGCGCTGCTGTTCCTCGGCGCCGGGTCGTTCGAGCGCGCCGTCGGGTCGCTCGAGCTCGACCGGCTCGGCGGTCTGCTGCGCCGGATGCCGTGGACGGGCGGCGCGTTCCTCGTCGGCTGCGATGGCGATCGCGGGGCTGCCGCCGCTGAACGGGTTCGCCTCGGAGTGGCTGACGCTGCAGTCGCTGCTGCACGTCGGTGTTCGCCGGGCCGCTCGGGGTCGCGCTCGCGGGCGCGGTCGCGCTCGCCGGCCTGGCCGCGACCGCCGCGCTGGCGCTGCTCTGCTTCGTGAAGGTGACGGGCCTGGTGCTGCTCGGCCGTCCCCGCCGCCAGGAGTGCGAGCAGGCGCTCGAGCGTCCCGTCGGGATGCGCTTCGCGGTGGTTTCGCTGGCCGGTCTCTGCGTCGCACTCGGGGTGGCGCCCGGGCTGGTGCTACCGACGCTTGCCGGCCTTGCCCCGGGCGGCGGCGGCGCGGCGCTCACACGCCAGCCGGGCTTTGTGATTCCCGGGACGGGGTCGCTGCCCACCCTTGGCGTCGCGTTCGCGCTGCTCGCGCTCACGGTGCTGCTGGCCCGTGCGCGCAACCGTCGGCAGGTCGTTGCAGCGGTTGCGCCGAGCTGGGCGTGCGGGCAGGAGCTCGTGCCCGCGATGGAGTGGACCTCGGCCGGGTTCACCAAGCCGCTGCGACTCGTGCTTGAGGCGCTGATGCGCCCGCACCGCGAACTCGAGGTGCTCGAGGGCGCCGGGATGACGCAGCGGATCACCTACGCCAGCCACACGCCTTCGCTGGTCGACCGCGTGCTGTATGAGCCGGCGGTGCGCGGGGGGCTGCGCGGCGCGGCGCTCGCGCGTCGGCTGCAGTGCGGCAGCGTGCGGACCTACGCCGCGTACCTGCTCGCTCTCATGGTCGTGGCGCTGGTGCTCGCGACGACCGGGGTGCTCGGATGAGCAGCGCGATCGCAGCCGTCCTGGAGCTGGCAGCGATCGCGCTCGCGCCGCTGCTGCCGGGAAGCATTCAGACCGTCAAGGCGCGGCTGCAGGGGCGACGCGGACCATCTCCGTTTCAGCCCTACCGGACGCTGCGCCGGCTGTGGCGCAAGAGCGCGGTCGCGCCCGAGGGCACGGGCGTGGTCTACCTGGCCGCGCCGCCGCTGGTCGCTGCGTGTGCGCTGGTTGCGCTGCTGCTGGCCCCGGTCGCCGGGCGCGCGGGTGACTTCGGCGTCGGCCACGATGCGCTCGTGCTCGTCGGGGTGCTCGCGCTTGCGCGCTTCGCGGTCGCGGCTGCGGCTTGGGATACGGGCAACGGGTTCGCGCTGATGGGCGCCGCGCGCGATCTGATGCTCGCAGTGTTCGCCGAGGCGCTGCTCGTGCTGGCGTTGCTGGTCGCGGCGCTGCCGGCGCAGAGCACCGCTCTGCTGGCGATGAGCCGCGGCGGCGTCCGGCGCTCACGTTTGGAGCGAGGCCGGCGCACTGGTGCGGCGCGATCGCGTTCCTGCTCGTGGTGCTGGTCGAGACCGGTCGCCAGCCGATCGATAACCCCGACACCCACCTGGAGCTGACGATGATCCACGAGGGGCCGCTGCTCGAGTACGCCGGGCGCGACCTCGCTTACCTGCAGTGGGCGGCCGCCGCGCGGCACTGGGTGCTGTTGGTGCTCGGCGCGAGCTGTTCCTCCCTCACCCTGGTGCTTTCGCGGTGGGCGCTGGTCGCGTTCGCGGGCATGCTCGCGTTGCAGTGCGTCGGTCTCGCGGTGATCGAGACGACGCAGGCGAAGATGCGGATACTGCGGGTGCCCGCGCTGCTTGGCGTCGGTGGGACGGTCGCGCTCGCGGGCGTCGGGACTGGGTCGCGGGGGTGACGACGTGAGCGCCACGCTCGTGAGCCTGATCCTCGCGTTGGGGCTGGCGGTGGTCGTCGTGCGCCGACGCTCTGTCGCGATCGCTGCTCGTCGCCGCGCAGTCACTGGCGCTCGGCGTCGGCGCACTCACTCTGACCGCCGGACGCTCGGGGGAGTTCATGGTCGCGAGCCTCGTGCTGGCGACGAAGGCCGTGGTTCTGCCGCTGCTGCTGTTCGCTTTGATGCGCCGCACGCCCGAGCCGCGGCTCCTCGCCCCTGCAGCGCGGGCCGCTGGTGCGGCTCGCGATCGCCGGCGCCGTCGCGCTAACGGTCGTGATCGCGTTGCCGCCGCTTCGGCCTCGGGAGCCCACAAACCGAACATGCGGCGGTCGCGCTGGTGCTCGTCGGGATCACGATCGTCGCCACCCGTCGCTCGGCGTTGCACCAGCTGCTCGGGCTGATCGTCGCCGAGAACGGGCTGGCGCTGCTGGCGGTGTCGGTCCCGGGCGGACTCTCCTACGTGATCGAGCTGGGCGCGCTGTTCGACCTCGTGCTGGTCGTGACGGTCGCCGCGGCGTTCGTGCAGCGCATCCACACGCAGCTCGGAAGCGGCGACACCGAGCTGCTTCGAGGGCTGCGTGACTGAGCTCGCCCGGATACTCGCGGCGCTGGTCGTGGCGGTGCCGCTGCTCGGCGCGATCGTCGCGTGCCTGGCGCGTACGCCCAGGCAGGCCGATCGCCTGGCGCGGGTCGCTGGGGTCGCGACCGCAGCCGTGGCGTTGACGTTGGCGGCGATCGCGCTCGCGCGCGGCTCGAGCGCGCCGTTTCATGGCCGTTGGTATCTGATCGACGGCGCCAGCGGCCTGTTCCTGGCGGTCATCGCGGCACAGTCGGTCTGGCGAGCGCGCTGGTCTCGCCGAGCTACCTGCGCAGTTCGGGGCGCAGCTGGCTCAGCGCGACCGCCTCGCGCCGCTGGTACTACGCCGCGCTGTTCCTGTTCTGGGCGGCGCTGCTGGCGATACCGATCGCCGCGAACCTCGCGGTGGTTTGGCTGCTCATCGAGGCGACGACCGGCCGCCTCGGCGCTGCTGGTCGCCTTCAGCGGTCTCGGGAGGCCCTCGAGGCGGGCTGGAAGTATCTGCTGCTGACGACGCTCGGGCTGTCGGTCGCGCTGCTTGGGATCGTCACGGTCGCGATCGCGCAGGCCAACAACGGCCACCACGGTCTGCACGCGCTCGATTGGCGCGCGATCAGCGCCGCCGCCGGCTCGCTCCCCCACCAGCAGGCGCTGATCGCGTTCGTGCTGCTGCTCGGCGGTCTCGCGGCGAAGATCGGCTGGGCGCCCGTGCACAACTGGCTGCCGGACGCCCACAGCGAGGCACCCGCCCCGGTCAGCGCGCTGCTCTCGGCGGCACTGCTGCCGACCGTCATCCTCGTCGCCTGGCGCGCACAGACCGCGCTGGAGCCCGCCGTCTCCCACAAGACGACCTCCGCGATCTTCATCGCCTTCGGGCTCGCTTCGATCATCGTCGCGGTCCCGTTCCTGTGGCGAGCGATGCCGTGGAAGCGGCTGCTCGCCTACTCGAGCCTCGAGCACATGGGCGTGATCGCGCTCGGGATCGGTTTCGGCTCTCCGCTGGCGATCGCCGGCGTCGTCGTGCACATCGCCGGCCATGCGCTCGCCAAGTCGCTCGGGTTCTACGCCTCGCTGCCGCTGCTGCGGATCGACCGCTCGCTCGCCAAAGCGCCCCCCGACGGCGTCGCGCGCGAGAGCCCGGCGACAGCAACCGCGATGGGCGTCAGCCTTCGGATCCTCGCTGCCCTGCCGCCCTCCCCCCTGTTCGTCTCAGAGGTTCTGATCCTGCTCGGCGGCTTCACCGCCGGCTACACCGCGATCGCCACGATCGCCGTCGTCGCGCTCGCGCTCGGCGTTCCTCGGTCTGGCGCACGCCCTGATGGAGGGGGTCGTCGGCGAGCCCGCCACGCATCGACGGCGCGCGCGCCATCGCGGCGAGCGCTCGATCGCCCGTCTCACCGGCGGCGTGACCGCCGGCCTCGCTGGCGCTCGCCGCCGCCGGGATCGCGCTGCCCGGCTCACTGCTGATCAGCGAGCTGATGCGGGGCGTGCAGTGACCGAGCTCGAGCAGCTCGCCCCCGAGAGGTGGCGCTCGGAGATCGCGGCTGCTGTCACCCAGCGCGGCGAGCGCTTCGGTTGCGCGTGGGCTACCCGGGAGGGCGCCTGGCGCGCGGTCATGCTCTCCGATGGGGGGGCTCGGGTGCTGTCCTGTGAGACCGAGGACGCGCGCGTGGAGACCATCGTCGATCTCGTCGGTGCTGCACTCTGGGACGAGCGCGAGGCGCACGACCTCTACGGCCTGTCCTTCGAGGGGCACGAGCCGATGCGCGCCCTGGTGGCCCATCCGGCCGAGCTCGAGCGCTGGGTCACGCCGGTCGCGGGCGACGGTGTCCATCAGGTTGCGGTCGGGCCGATCCACGCCGGCGTGATCGAGTCCGGGCATTTCCGCTTCCACGTCGTCGGCGAGCGGATACTTGCGATGGATCTGCGGCTGTTCTACAAGCACCGCGGCCTGGAGCGTGCCGCAGAGGGCCGTGCGCCCGATGCCGCCCTCGCTTACGCCGGCTCGCGCGTGCGCCGCATGCACGGTGGCCAACTCGCTCGCCTATGCGCATGCGGTCGAGGATGCAAGCGGGCTGTGGCCCTCGCGGGAGCTGCGCCGTCAGCGCACCGTGCTGCTCGAGCTCGAGCGGCTCTACAACCACCTGCACGACATCGGCGCAGTCTGTGCCGGCGTCGGCTTCGCGCCAGGCACGATGGTCTTCGCTGCGCTGAAGGACCGCGCCCAGGAACTGATCGCAGACGCGTTCGGGCACCGGTTCCTGTTCGGCACGGTGGCTGTCGCCCGCGCGCCCGTCAGCCCGCCCGCCGCGGCGCTCGAGTCGCTACACGGCGGGCTGCGCGAGCTACGGGTCGACGCGGCAGCGGCCTGGCGCGAGCTCGAGTTCGCCGGCCCGCTGCAGGCCCGACTCGGCCAGGTGGGCGTCCTCAGACACGGGGACGCCATAAGGATGGGCGCGGTCGGCCCGGCCGCGCGGGCTTCCGGCGTCGCGCTTGACGCCCGCGCAGGCAACCGCAGGCTCGCGTGTGAGGGGCTTCACCCCGCGTCGCTGCCTGACGCCGCCGGCGACGTCGCCGCACGGCTCCGGCTCCGCGCAGTCGAGCTCGAGAGTCACCCACGACCTGCTCGACGAGCTGCTGGCCGCACCCCTGAACGAGGGCGCCTGCGGTCGCGAGCGAACCCCCTCGCCGATCGGGGTGGGACGCGTCGAGAGCCCCCGCGGCGAAACTCTCTGCACCGTCGAGCTGAAAAGTGGGCGCGTCGCTCGCATGCACCTCCGCACCGGCTCCTACGCGAACTGGCCGGCACTCGCCCACGCCACAGCGGGAAACCTGCTGCCGGACTTTCCGCTCATCAACAAGAGCTTCGAGCTCTGCTACGCCTGCGTGGACCGCTGATGTTCGTTCTCCTACGAGCGCTCGAGCAGATCCGGCGCACCGCGCGGCTGCAGCGCGGCCCGGAGGGTCGCTGGCTTGGCATCCGCCACGTCGACGCCGGCTCTTGCAACGGCTGCGAGCACGAGCTCGGGCTGGTCACCAGCCCGCTACACGACCTGCAGCGCTTCGGGCTTGACATCGTCGCCTCGCCGCGTCACGCCGACATCCTGCTGGTCACCGGGGCCGTCACGACGCGGATGGCCGGCCCGCTGCGCACCGCCTATGAGGCGATGCCGACGCCGCGGCTCGTCGCCGCGCTCGGCGACTGCGCCCTCGGTTGCAACGTCCTCGGGGATCCGCCGGAGCTGATCGGCGCTCTCGGGCAACTGCTTCCGGTCGACATCACGATCCCCGGCTGCCCGCCAACGCCGCAGGCGATCGCTGAGCATCTCCTCGCCGGCGTTGCCGCGATCGCGACGTAGACGAAAACTGGACCGAGCGTCTGCTGTCTCCAGGACGGGGCCGAGTCTCACTCGCCGAGGATCGTAACGTCCCAAATTGGACCCCACGCGCCCGGGCCGATCACGCCCCAAGTAGCACGGCCGACTCTGCGAGTCGTTTCCTCGTAGTCGGTGAGACAGGATTTGAGCTTGCGACCGCCCGGCCCCCAGCCAGATCACGGCCTTCCAGTTAGCTCAGGTTTGGCTCTGTACAGCCGAATCCGGCATCGCCCGATTGGTCGGATTTGCTTCAAAACAGAACACGAATAGAACATCGAGCCCCGCTGCTGCAGTCGGGGGAGTGTCCGGTCGGGGCGGGCCGCGAGCGCTCAGCCGGCCGCCGCTGCGGCCACCTTGGCGAGCACCCCGGCCTGCTGCTCGAGCGTCTCCTGGTGGCCATCGAGGCGATAGCGGTCCGCCAGCTCTCGGGGGTCGAGGTATCCGACATGTGTCCCCTCGGGGTCCTGCCAGATCAGCATTCGCAGCGGCAGTTCGATGCCGACGCGAGGGGCGGCCTGCATCAGGGGCGTTCCCACGCTCGGGTTGCCGAAGATCAGCAGGACGTTCGGTTCCAGCTCTACACCGGCTTTGCGGGCGCCGGCCGCATGGTCGACGCGCGCGAACAACGTGAGGCCGTGGGCGTCCAGCGCCTCGCGCAGCCGCGCCTCGGCTTGCTCAGCATCACCGCTGGCGGTCAACTCGACCACGTGCGTAACCTATCCGGCCGCGGGCGGCGGATGTTCTGTGGGAGGCGACCGGAGTCGAACCGGTGTGTTGCTCGGACGTCGGCGTCTCATCCGCCCGGCCGCGACCCGGGCGGTTGGCACCCATTGCGACGCCCTCCTCGCAGACTTGTCCCGGAGCGGCACCATGGCCCCCGGCCGAAACTGAGGGCGAGCCGGTCTCCCGAAGCGCACACAGGACGGCGCTGCGCGGGTCGAGCAAACGGCCGCGTGTTCCATCTGTGTTCTCTTCTGAGCCAGACCCAGCCGTGCTCAGCTCTTCAGATCTGGCTCTACCGAGCCCTTCTCGATCGGGGAGACAGGATTTGAACCTGCGACCGCCCGGCCCCCAGCCGGGTGCGCTACCAGACTGCGCCACTCCCCGTGGCTGCAGCGATTCTAGGCGCTTCGCCCGGGCGCGGCGATCTGGGCAAAGTCCATGCGAAACTGTGCGTCGTCGCGTGGCCTCTCCCGGCGTGCGTGACGCAAGCGCGGCGGTAGCTCAATGGTAGAGCCTTGCCCTTCCAAGGCAATGACACGGGTTCGATTCCCGTTCGCCGCTCTCAACCCCTGACGGACCGCCCGAGCCCGTCCATCAGAGATCCAGCACGATGTCCCCGCTCGGCTGCGAGCAACACAGCAGCACGCTCCCCTCGGGCGGCGTCTCCACCGGATCGGGGCTGTACCCGACGCCCCCGGCGATGATCGTCGTCTCGCACGTCTGACACACGCCGGTGCGGCACGACCAGCGAACGGGAACGTCGCACGCCTCGGCGAGTTCGAGCAGGCTGGCGTAGCCGTCGCTCCACGGGATCGCGAGGTCGCTGCGCGCGAACTCGACCTTCGGACCACCGCCGGCCTTCCCCGGCGGGGCATGCGGTGCCCGCGCGGGCGCCGGCGCGATGCCCGGCGTCTGGGGAGCCGCCGGCCCGAAGGGCTCGGTGTGGATCCGCGCCGCGTCGAAACCCAGACTCGCCAGGCCGGCGCTGATCTCGTCCATGAACGGACCGGGCCCGCACAGGTAGGCCTGTGTGTCGACGGGCAGTTCGAGCGCCCCGAGCGCCGAGCCGGTGAGGCGGCCCTTGACGTCGAATCCCTTGCCTTCGACGTCATCGGAATCGGGGCGGGTGTAGTAGATGCGGCTGCGCGCGTTCGGCAGCGAGGCGAGCAGGTCGCGGGCCTCGGCGGCGAACGGGTGCTCGCGTCCGCTGCGGGCGCTGTGCAGCCACCAGACCTCGCGTTCGGAGCGCGCCTGCGCAAGCGCCTGGAGCATGGCGAGCACGGGGGTCGCGCCGACGCCTGCGCTCACCAGCAGCACGGGCGCATCCGTCCCGTCCAGGATGAACGTCCCGCGCGGGGCGGCGATGTCGATCTGATCGCCGACCGCGAGCCGCGCCGACAGATAGCCGCTGGCGGCGCCGTGGGGCTCGCGCTTGACGCTGACGCGGTAGTAGCTCGCCCCCGGGGGACTTGACAGGGAGTAGTTGCGCAGCAGCGCGCGCTCCTGCCCGTCCGGCTGCACTCGCAGCGTGAGGTATTGGCCGGGCAGGGCGGCTGGTACCGGAGCGCCGTCGGGAGCCGCGAGGCATATCGAGATCACAGACGCGCTCTCGTGCTGGATCGCGCTCACAGTGAGCGCGCGGAAGCCGTCCCAGGCCGGCGGGGGGCTGCTCGCGGCGAGCCCGGCGTTGCCCCCGCCCGGCCCTCGTTCCAGCAGAGCTTGGAACGACGCCTGCCAGCCCGGGCTGAGAGCCGGTATGCGCAGCGCGCGCAGCAGGTCCTGGCGCGCGTGCCCGGGGAGGTAGAGCAGACCGTCGACCTCGGCGACCGGCATCTGCTCGGGGCCCGATGACAGCTTGAGGATCTCGTCGCCCGCCTCGACCTCGCCCTCTTCGAGCACGCGAAAGTAGAAGCCGGGCCGGCGGTGGGAGACCAGCAGCGCGGGGATCCGCGGATCCTTCATGCGGATGCCCACCCGGTAGCAGGTCACCCGCGGCTGGGTGACCTCGAGCGTCGCGCCGCCGATCCGGAAGCGGTCGCCGATGCACACCTCGTCGTCGGCCAGCCCTTCGATCGTGAAGTTCTCGCCGAACTGCCCGTGGACGAAGTCGTCTCGTTCCAGCTCGCCTTCCCAGTACCGGTAGGACCCGATCTGGTAGACGAACACGGCTCGCTGCTCGCCGCCGTGGCCCTGCAGGTCGCCCTGCCCGTCGCCCTCGACGTTCAGGCGGCCGACGCGGCGGGGGCCCGTGACGGGCTCCTTGAACACGCCGGTGAACACGGTCCGGCCCTGCCACGGCACATCTTTCGGCATGCCGACGTTGACCGACAGCAACCTTCCCACCGACTCCGCGGCCTCGGCCGATCGAGACGCCGGGTCCGTCCTCACCTCAACGCAGCCCCGGCCCCGTAGCTCGCTGCGCGCCCCCGCGCGCCTCCACCGGCACCTCCCCGGACTCATCCGCGAGCCCGGGCGGCGGCCAGGGCCCGAACCAGTTGTCCCGCGCCCCGTCCAGCGTGACGGTCGAGCCGTTGAACGCGGCCCCCAGCGGCGAGCTCAGCAGCGCGATCAGCCAAGCGTGCTCGATCGGCTCGCCCAGCCGCTGGATCGGGACGGTGCGCGAGGCTCCCGCCCGGACGCTCGCCGGGTACTTGGCCGTGACCTCGGTCGCGAAGTGACCCGCTGCGACCGCGATGGTCGCTATGTTCGAGGACGCCCACCGTGCGGCCAGCTCACTCGTGAGCGCCTCCACAGTCGCCCGGGCGGCGCCCGAATGGGCCATTCCGGGCATGCCGTGGTGCGGAGAGAGCGTGACGTTGATCACCCTCCCTGCGCCGGCCGGCGCAAAGGCCAGGCGGTGGGCCGCCTCCGACATGTTCAGCATCCCCCCCACGTTCAGCCGCCAGACGGCGCGCCAGCCCTTTGACGCGATCAGCTCGGCCGGACTGAAGAACTGCCCGCCCGCGTTGTTGACGAGCACGTCGAGTCGTCCGGTTCGCGCCAGCGCCGCTGCCACGAGACTCTCCGCGCCGCCCGGCTCGCGCACGTCGCCGGCGACCCAGCCGATGCGCCCGCCCGCCTCGCCCAGCTCCTCGCGCCCGCGCGTGACCGCCTCTTCGAGCACCTCCTCGCGGCGCCCGGCGATCGTGACCTCCGCGCCGCAGCGCGCCAGCTCGAACGCGCTCTCGCGGCCGAGGCCCGTGCCGCCGCCGGTGATCAGCGCCGTAACACCGGCGAGCGCGTCCTGGCGGAAGATCGTTGACCGTGCATCGCCCATCGCCCGCGATCATAGGTCCGCGCCCGACCGACTGTCCGCCGCGCTTGCGGTCCGTCCCCTTACCGCTTTAGGGTTCGCTCGTGTCCCGCAGACCGTCGGTCTTCGTACTCGCGCTCACCGTCGGCGACTATCTGTTGTGGAACTGGTCGCTGAGCGCCAACCACGAAGCACTTGCTCTCGTCTCCGGACTGACGTTGCCGCCGTTGGTGCTCGTCTCGCTCTGGATCGTCGCGATGAGCGCGGTGCGGCTCGTCGCCGCCTTCGCGGCCGGTCGCCGGTCAGCCCGCGCCGCCCGCGTGCAGGCCGCCGCGTCGCGCAGAGCACGCGCCACGACGGCCGCCGAGCAGAGCGCCGCCGAGCGGGCGAGAGAAGACTCCACGAGAATCGCCGCCTGAGCAGCGGCCGCCGGCCGTGAGCCCGCGGCGCAAGCGCCTCTTCTCGCGCCGGCGGCGGCTGCCGTGGGCGATCGCGGGCGGCCTGGTCGTCGTGCTCGCCGCGCGTCGCGCTCGGCGTCTACCTCTACGAGCGCAACCGCACCGGGAGCATCTACCACCCCCACGCCCCGTTCATCCGCGGAATCGACGCCGACCGCGCTGCCCAAACGCCCCCCCGACCGCTTCTCCTGGCCGATCTACGGCTACACCAAGGACCACACCCGCTTCTTCCCGGCGCCCGAAAGCGTGCGCCCGCCGTTCCGCCGGCTGTGGGAGCGCAACGCCCACGAACTGCTCGAGTTCCCGCCGGTGATCTACGCCGGGCGCCTCTTCCAGCTCGGCGACAACGCGCGTGCTGACGGCGATCAACAAGCACACCGGGCAACGTCGTGTGGAGCCGCAAACTCGGCCGGCTCTCCGCCTCCTCGCCCGCCGTCACGTCGAACACCGTGTACGTCACCGTCCTCGACAGCGGCCAGCGGCGCCCCGGGCCGGATCTTCGCGATCAACTCCCGCAACGGCGACACGCGCTGGTAGCCGCGCGCTGCCCTCTCGCGCCGAGTCCTCGCCGCTGGTCGACGGCGGCCGCGTGTACTTCGGCTCGGAAAACGGCACCGTCTACGCGCTCGACGACAGCAACGGCAGCGTCGTCTGGACCTACCACGCCGAAGGCGCGGTCAAGGCGAGCCCGACGCT
Organism: uncultured Solirubrobacteraceae bacterium; assembly: GCA_963742805.1. Taxonomy (GTDB): domain Bacteria; phylum Actinomycetota; class Thermoleophilia; order Solirubrobacterales; family Solirubrobacteraceae; genus Palsa-744. The sequence continues at coordinate 25,406 of CAVUNG010000001.1, forward strand.
CTCCGAGGGCGTCCTCTACTTCGGCGACTACTCCGGCCACCTGCAGGCGATCTCCGAGGCAGACGGCCATCTGATCTGGCGCAGCGGCTCCGGAGGCGCGTTGCTCGGCAGCGGCACCTTCTACTCGACCTGCGCCGTCTTCTACGGCCGCGTCTTCCTCGGCAACACCGACGGGCGCATCTACGCCTACGACGCCGTCGAGCGGCCACCTGGACTGGGCGGTGCAGACCGGCGCCTACGTCTACGCCTCGCCCGGCGGTCACCAACGCGCCCGGGCTCGGACCGACGATCTACCTCGGCTCCTACGACGGCAACTTCTACGCGCTCAACGCCCGCTCCGGGCAGCATCAGCTGGCACTTCGACGCGGGCGGGAAGATCTCGGGCTCGGCGACGATCGTCGGGCGCGATCGTCTACTTCGCCGACCTCGCGCGACCACCGCACCTACGGCCTCGGGATCTCGACCGGCCGCGTGCTCTTCGAAATGGAAACCGGCGCCTTCGACCCGGTCATCAGCGACGGCAGGAACATCTACCTGACCGGCTACACCGGCCTCTTCGGTCTCGCGCCGCGCTGAGCCGTGGCAGGCGGCGCCGGCGCCCGAGCCGAACGCGGGCGAGCGAGAAGCGCGCGGCAACCTCGATGCGTCCGGGCGCCCGCGCTCGCACCGACGTGAAGCCTTCGGGGCCGTGATCGACGCACGCATCTCCGGCGCGCACGTCCAGTAGCGGGTGTAGTGCATCGCGCACCAGGAAGGTGCCGGCGCCGTCCGCTTGCAGGCGAAGGTGTCGTGGCCGAGCTCGGTCAGGCGGCCCGGGCCCGTCGCGAGCGGCTGCGCGCCGTGCACCCTGAAGATCCGCCAGTGGGCGCTCGCGAACACGGGCTGCAGATACGGCAGCCCGGAGCGGATCAGACGATCCTCGGCGGCGCTCGACGGGTCGGGCTGCGCGTCGGGGAGGGCCACGTAGTCGACCGCCTCGCGGTCGCAGCCATGCCTTGTAGCTGTGCGCGCCGTCAGATCGCCCGCGAGCAGCACGCCGTCGTAGCGGCTCGTCGAGCTGCTTCTCCCAGCCCCGCGCGAGCGACACCCGTCGGCGCGAGCATCGCCGCCTCCCAGTGCGAGCGCGTCAGCGGCACCTCGACCCGGACCGGGCGGCCGCCGAGCTCGCTCGAGGAAGCGCTCGACCGGAACGTAGTAGGCGGCGCTCGTGGCCGGCGTCCCGTCGACCGCGGCCGTTTCGCGCACGGGTCCCCACAGCACCCAGGTTCCGAGTGCCGCCAGCGCGAGCGCGCCGAGAAGGCCGATGCCCGCACGCCGCGCCCCGTCCGGGCGCTCGCGCAGCAGCGCGCAGAGCAGCAGCGGCGCGCCCAGCAGCACGCCGTAGCGCTCGATGTTGCTGCCCGATCGGCGAGTGCACGAGCAGGCAGAGCACGCAGGCTGCGAGGTAGACGGCGGCGCCGATGCGCAGCAGCCGCTCCTCGGCCGGCAGCGGCGCAGAACGAAGGCGGCGAGCACAGCGACGGTGGCGGCGAAGGAGAGGACCGGGAACGGCTCGTAGCCGCCTTCGGGGAACAGCAGCGCCAGCGGGATCACGACCGCGGCGGCGGGCGCCGCCAGCGAGGATCAGCGGCCGTGGCGAGCGCTGCACGATCGCGACGGTGGCAGCGGCGACCCCGAGCAGCAGGCCCGCCACCGGGCTTGCCGCCGCGCGCCAGCGCGGCGAGCGCCGCGGCGAGGAACGGATGGCCGCGGCGCAGGGCCAGCGCGGCGCCGAGCGCGAGCGGGACGCCGAGCGCGAACGCCAGCCGCCCCAGCCAGACGTCGCCGACGGCCGCGATCGCGAACGCCGCCGCGCCCCAGCGGGCGGCGCGCCCGTACTCGCCGGCCACCAGCGAGGCGAACAGCGCCGTCGAGGCGAGCACGCAGAGCGCGCCCGCCGCGCGCGCTCCGATCGCGCTGCCGAGCGCCGGGAACAGCAGGCTGTAGCCGGGCAGGTGGTGTCCGGCGTACCAGTTGCCGTCCCACACGGCGAGGCCGAGCTGGCGGAACAGGCCGACGCGGTAGACCTGCGCGGCGAGGTCGGGCGTGCGCGGATCGACGATCAGCCAGATCAGCCCCAGCGCGGCCGCGACGGCCAGGGCGGGGACGAGGACGACCGCCTGCTCGGACCATGGCGCGGGGCGCCCGCGGTGCGGCGCCGCGACGCCGGGCCCGGCGGCGGCAAGTTCGGCGGTCGCCGCCGCGGGATGGGTTCGGGCCGGCGCGCCCTGCGGGCCCTCGGGGCCGGAGGGCCGCACGGCGCCTTGCCGCGCGGTCCGGGTGCTCGGCACGCCAAAGGGCACGTGAAGATAATGCCCTACGTGGCCACGATCCGAACCCGGCGGCGCGGATTCCCCGCGCGCGCCGCCAACAAGCGCGCTCGCGTGAACGGCGGCGCTCGGCGCACCTGGGCGCGCCGCGCGGCGGCTCTGGCCGCGCTCGTGGCCGCGGCCCTCATCGCCGCCGGCTGCGGCAGCGGAACGCAGCATCCGGGCCCGATCTCTGCGCGCGAACTGCGCGAAGCGCAGACCTTCCCCTACTACCGGGTCTACTGGGTGGGGCCGGACTTCCGCGGCGAGCACCTGTCCGCCGCCGACGGCCGGCGCAGCTACATCGAGGGGATCGGCGACAGCCTCTACTACGGCGACTGCGTCAAGAGCAAGGGGATCTTCGGCGGCGGCAGCTGCGTGCTGCCGCTCCAGGTGACCACCGTGATCTACCGGCTGCACCCGAACGCGCCGCTTGGGCCGCAGCGCAACACCGTCGTCCGCGGCGTCCCCGCCACGATCTACGACCAGGGCCACTCGATCGAGATCTACACCGGGCGCGAAGCGATCGACGTCTTCTCCGACACGCTCGCCGACGCGCTCGCGGCCACAGAGCAGCTGCAGCCGGTCAACGCGCCGGGGAGCGCCGCCGGACCGCTTCCGCCGCCGGTCTACTGCCCGGGACTGTCGGGCTCGATCCCGAGCCTCCTCGCCCACGTGATGGCCTCGCTGCCACACCGGATCTGCCAGCGCGACGCGGCCCAGGAAGCGTACGCCGAGACGCTCGAGACCTAGGAGGGGCTAGCCGGTCTCTCGCGCCGGCAGCGGTGGGCGGCCGATGTCCCGGCGCAGGCTCAGGAAGGCCACGGACCCGAGCAGCGCCGGCACCCACAGCGAGATCGCGCGGTAGACAAGGACGGCTGCGACGACGGTCGATCCGGCCGCGACGTGGAACAGGTCGAGCATGCCGACGAGCCCTCCTTCCACGACGCCGAAGCCGCCCGGAACCGGCAGCGAGTTCGCGATCAGGCCGATCAGGTAGGCCATCGCAATCGCCCAGAACGAGGCGACGTTGCCGAACGCCGCCAGCGCCGCGTAGAGCGTGAGCACGTCGAACAGCCAGTAGCCGACCGCCCCGAGCAGGCGCCAGTCGTGGCGACGGATCTCGCGCAGCGCATCGTCGACGCCGCCGCTGACGGCGATCAGCGCGATCGCCGTGCGGCTGCCGCTCTCGCCCAGGCGGTCCGCCCGGCCCCCGGCCCAGCGGCCCGCCGCGATGGTGCCGACGATCGCCGCCGCCGCGATGCAGGCGGGCAGCAGCGTCAACAGGGGGTTGGTCGAGCCGGGCAGCAGGCCGAGCCACATCGGGATCCCGATCACCACCACAGCCGCCGCGCTGACGGCGCTCGTGAGGACGAAGATCAGGACCGTGCGCTTGGCGATCCGCTCGACCGAGAGGCCGCGTTCACGCAGGACCCACGCGCCCAGAGCGAGGCCCGCCAGCCCGCTGACCGACACCACCGAGTTGACGGCCAGCTCGGACAGCGAGAGGCGGGTGACGAGGCTGCGCCCGATGCGTCCGAAGACGAGATCGAACAGGACCATGTAGCCGACGCAGGAGAGCAGCTCGAAGCCGATTCCGCCGAGCACCCATCCGGGCGCCGCATCGGTGATCTTCTCGGCCGCGGTCTTCAGCCCGGGGATCGCGAGCAGCAGCAGCACGACGATCCCGAAGAACACCGCCAGGCTGATGAGGCTGTTGCGCAGCGTCCGCGACTGGGAGGCCAGCGCGTCGTCGCGTGCGCTCTGCCGGTCGTCCTCGCTTTGCTGGCCGCTCTCGTCCATCGCCCTCTCGCCCTCGACTACCTGCCCGCCGCCCGAGGCGCTCACGCTAGCCTGATATCGGCCCCCGTCCGGGACGGTACCCCGGGACGGGTGCCGGTCAACCGGGGCAAATCACGATGGCCGAGCCGCCACGCATACTCGTCGTCGACGACGAGCCCGCCGTCCAGACGGCGCTCGCGCGCGCGCTGGCGATGGAGAGCTACGACGTCGCCCAGGCCGGCGACGGTGAAGAGGCGCTCCGGCGGCTCGGCGCCGGGCCGTACGAGGCGGTGATCCTCGACGTCGCGATGCCGCGCGTAGACGGTCTCGAGGTGTGCCGGCGGCTGCGCGAGGGCGGGGACCGCACGCCCGTGCTGATGCTCACGGCGCGCGGCGAGGTCGACGACCGCGTCGCGGGGCTCGACGCGGGCGCCGACGACTACCTCGTCAAGCCCTTCGCGCTGCGCGAGCTGCTCGCACGGCTGCGGGCGCTGCTGCGCCGCGCCGACGACGTCGAGGAGGGAGCCCAGCAGGAGCTCCTCTTCGAGGATCTGCGGCTCGACCCGCGCAGCCACGAGGCCTGGCGCGGAGAGCGGCTGCTGGCGCTCACGCGCACCGAGTTCCTGCTGCTGGAGATGTTCATGCGCAACCCTCGCAAGGTGCTGACGCGCTCGGCGATCTTCGAGCACGTGTGGGGTTATGACTTCGGGTCGAGCTCGAACTCGCTGGGGGTCTACATCGGGTATCTGCGCCGCAAGACCGAGGACGACGAGCAGACGCGGCTGCTGCACACCGTGCGTGGGGTCGGCTACGTGCTGCGAGGCGAGCGGTGAGCCTCCGGCGCCGGATCGCGCTCGCCTCCGCCGCCGCGGTCGCGATCGCAGTCGTCCTCGCCTCGCTGCTCGTCTACCTGCTGACGTCCGACCAGCTCCACGGCCAGGTGGACAACCAGCTGCGCTCGCGCGCGCACGAGACGCGGCGCCTGGAGCGCCTGTTCGCGGTCGGCGCGCTGAGGATCGGTCCCAACGGCGCGGCCAGCATCAACGTCAGCGCGCCGAGCGCGTTCGCGATCGCCGCGAAAGACGCAGAAAGCGACATCCCCTCGAAGCTGCGCGAAAACGGCAAGGACGCCGGTCATCGCGTGACGATCGAGCCGCCCGGGATCAGCCAGCGGCCGGGCTCGCTGTTCGGGAAACTGCCCCCCAACCCCGACCAGGTGCGCGGCTACCAGCAGGTCGTGGACTCGAACGGCAAGGTGCTCGCGCGCTCCGCCCAGAACGTGACGCTGCCGGTCGATCGCAGCACGGCGCTGCTCGCCGAGCGCGGCGGCGAACCGTTCTTCCGCAACGTCACGGTGCGCGGCGTGCACATGCGGCTGCTCGCCGAGCCCTTCGGGCGCAACCGCGCCGAGCAGCTCTCCCTGCCGCTGGCGGAAACCGACAGCCTGCTGAGCCGGCTGCGGCTGATCCTCTTCCTGGTGGTGATCGGCGGCATCGCGCTCGCCGCGCTGCTGGGGCTGCTCGTGGCCGGCACGGCGGTGCTGCCCCTGAAGCGGCTGACCCAGACGACCGAGCACGTCACCCACACTCAGGATCTGAGCGAGCGCATCGCGCCGACCGGCGAGGATGAGCTCGGACGGCTCGCGAGCAGCTTCAACGCGATGCTCGACGCGCTCGAGCGCTCGATGACCGCGCTCGACGCCTCCGTCGGCTCCCAGCGCCAGCTCGTCGCCGACGCCTCGCACGAGCTGCGGACGCCGGTCACCAGCGTGCGCACGAACATCGAGCTGCTGCAGCGGCTCGGGCCGGAGATGGACGCGGCCGAGCACCGGCGCCTGCTCGACGACGTCGTCGGCCAGCTCGAGGAACTGACCGTCCTCATCAACGACCTGATCGACCTCTCGCGCGGCGAGGAGCCCGCGGATGAGGTCGAGGACGTGCGCCTGGATCTGCTGGTCGAGGAGGTCGTGCAGAAGACGGGCGCGCGCGCGAGCGCGACGCTGCACATGGAACTCGAGCCGGCGATCATCGCGGCGGTTCCGGCCCGGCTTGCGCGCGCCGTCAGCAACCTGCTCGACAACGCTGTCAAGTACAGCCCCCGCGAAGCGCCGATCGAGGTGCGCCTGCGTGGCAAGGAGCTGACCGTTCGCGACCACGGTCCAGGGATCTCGCACGAGGATCTGCCGCACATCTTCGACCGCTTCTACCGCGGCGCGGACGCCCGCCGTCGCCCTGGCTCCGGGCTCGGCCTCGCGATCGTGCGCCAGGTCGCCGAGCAGATGGGCGGCGCGGTTGCGGCCGAGGCGGCGCCCGGCGGGGGCACGCTGATGCGGCTCAGGCTGCCCGGGATCGAACCGTTCCAAGATGCCGCCGAGGCTCCCGCGAGCTCAGCTGTCGGCGCCGATCTCGCGCCGAGCGGCCGCCCCGACTAGCTGGCCGACGGGCTACTCCGTCTCGTCTTCGACCGCGTTCGCCAGCCTGTCGATGCCGTCGCCGTTCGTGAGGTCGCGCAGCTCGTTCCCCGTCATCTCCTGCACGGGGACCGCGATGCCACTCGCGCCCGTGACGATCAGGGTGGGTTCGGCCGTCGTGACGACGCGAGTCTCCTGCTCCGCGCCATGCCCGTCGTCGGCGCCATCGCCTTTGACGGGGTCATCGATCGGAACCGCTGCGTCCATCAGTTGAATTGTAGGCCCCCCTCCGGGGGCGTCAGATCGGCCGGCGCCGGCGGTCGCTTGTGGCGGCTTCGCGCCGTGTGGTTGAAGCCGTAGAGGAGCCAGAGCGTTGTAAGGAATGCGATCGCCGCAGCCGCGACCGACGCGACTTCGGCGAATGTGCCGACACGCGTTTTCGCCGCCGTCGAGGTAGTCGTGTCGCAGCTCATTTCGGGGTGGTCGGAATCCGCGGTCGAGCTCCAACTGTGATGCGGCGCGGGATGGACCTGCACGTCATCGACTTTCGAGTTGCAGGACAGGTGCGAGCCGGCAGGCACGTGTTCGATGAATCCGCCGGCCAGTATCCATGCCACACCCAGCGCGCAAACACCGACGATTGCCGCCCCGGTGCGTACCCCGCCCAACAGACGCGTCGCGAAGCTGTGCTCGCCCGGCCTCGTCAGGTAGCCGAGCGTCAGCCCCGGGAAGGCCAGTAGCAGGGCCGCGCCCGTCTGGCCTTCCAGCTCGCGCAGGCGGAACGCGGAAACGATCAGGAGCGCTGTGGTCAAGATGGACACGAGCAGAGCGGCTAGAAAAGTCCCCGAAGGCTTCAGCCTGAACCACACCTCCGCGATCCCGCGGTCGTCACGAGCCGGAGCGCTGGGCGCCGTCTGGGCTCTCCGCGCCAGACAAGCTGCTCGATCTCTGGCGGCGAGCCGGGCGCCGGCGGGACCGCGGCATCGAGCGGCAAGCCTTCGAGGGTGCGCTTGCTGGGGCGCCTGGCATGCAGGTCGAGCACCGGCCCCCCGGACGCCTCAGCGACCGTCTCGATGCGTCGCGAGCCGTCCGGACGATCCCCCCCGCGCCGCGCGTAGCTTCCGACGAGCCGCGCATCGGGGATCTGGACCTCGTCCGGCGGATTCACCTCGAAGTGGAAGCTGCGAGCCCAGCCGAAGGGAAGCGGCTCGTCGCGTACATAGACGTCGCGGAACAGCAGCCGGTCCAAGGCTCGCGAGCGGAAATGGCGGGGGACGTCAACCGTGCGGAGGTACTCGTAGCGGTAAACGGCTTCTTCGCCAGGCTCGTAGGTGACGGGGATGAGAAACATCAGCGTGTCCGCGAGTTCCTGGAGCAGCCCGTGCACGGGGTGCCCGATGGCCAGCGGCCCCAGTTTGCCTTCCACCGGCTCTGTGAGCGCCTTCAGCCTGCCGGCTACCGGATCGGTCGCGGCCTTGAACAGTGGGACAGCAAGCTCTGCAGGCGCGGCGGTCACAGCCCGAACAATCTTCCGGATGTCGGCTTGGAGCTCGGGGCTCCCGGCCGCTCGGCTGGTGCCGGCCAGGATGCTCGCCACACCGAGGTACGCCAGCCGCGTCGAGCGCGCGTATGGCAGGTATGGAACCCGACTTTCGTCTGGGCGCATCCCGTTGAGTCCTGCCAGCGCGCCCTTCGTGAGCAGCTCGAGGGGCACGTAGACCGTCTCCCCCGCCACCGGCTGCGCCCTGCCCGCGAAGTCCTCCACCGCCGGCCAGCGGAACATGACCCCGGTCCGCCACCGCGTCGTCTTCGCGTCGATGTGGTCCACGTGCAATACGCGCCGCTGGACCCACCGCGGAAAGTCCAGCGCGAGACGCACTGCGACATTTCCGAGCCGCACTTCGTCGCGGCGCGCGTCCCCTTCGTCCGCCATTCGGCGAGAATATCCGCTGTTCCGAATAAAGGAATCCTGGCCAGGCCGGCGGCGGGGGGAGTTGGGCTAGACCGCCGCCGCCACCGCCGCAAGCGCCGCGTCGATTTCAGCGCGGTCGACGTCCAGGTGCGTGACCGCGCGCACGTGCCGCGGACCGACCGCGAGCAGGTCCACCTCGCTCGCGAGCGCGCGCTCGAAGGCGGGCGCGTCGGACACCTCGAAGATCACGATGTTCGTCTCGACCGTCGCCGGGTCGATCGAGATGCCTCCGATCGCGTCCAGCCCCTCCGCGAGCGCGCGGGCGTTGGCGTGATCCTCGGCGAGCCGCTCGACATGGTGGTCGAGGGCGTAGAGGCAGGCCGCCGACAGGATCCCAGACTGGCGCAGCGCGCCGCCCATCATCTGCTTGTAGCGCCAGGCCTCTCCGACCAGCTCGTGCGAGGCGGCCAGCACCGCGCCGGCGGGGGCGCCGAGACCCTTCGAGAAGTCGATCCAGGCCGTGTCGAAGCCCCGCGCGTAATCCGCGGCGCTCACCCCCGAGGCGACGACCGCGTTCATCAGCCGCGCGCCGTCGAGATGGGCGCGCAGGCCGTGCTCGCGAGCCACGCCGAGCACCTCCTCGATCCGCGCGAGCGGCCAGATCCGCCCGCCGCCCATGTTGCTCGTCTGCTCGACCGAGACCAGGCGCGAGCGTGGCGCGTAGCGGTCGCTGTCGACGTGCAGCGCGTCGCGCAGCTGCTCGGCCGTGAAGATGCCACCCTCGCCGTCGAGCGCGGCCACCATGGCACCGGCAAGCGCCGCCGGGCCGCCGGCCTCGGCGACGATCGGGTGCGCGGTTCGGTCGAGCAGGAGCTCGTCGCCGCTGGGGCGGATGTGCAGCCGCAGCGCGATCTCGTTGCACATCGTCCCGCTGGGCAGGAACACCGCCGCCTCGTGCCCGAGCAACTCCGCCACACGCCGCTCCAGCTCGCTGGTCGTCGGGTCGAGGAAGCGCTGCTCGTCGCCGACCTCCGCGGCGGCGATCGCTGCCCGCATCGCTGGCGTCGGGCGCGTCTGCGTGTCGCTGTGAAGGTTCACGGACATCGCGCGGACCCGACCCTAGAGGTAGGAGCGCGCCGCGCGCTCGGCCGCCGCGCCGTAGGAGCCTCCGAACAGGGCCGCGTGCACGAGCAGCGGCGCGAGCTGGTACAGCTCGACGCGCTCCTCGGCGCCGGCAGCCAGCGGCGCGGCCCCCTCGTACGCGGCGAAGATGATGTCCAACTTCCCGCCCACCCCGCCGAAGAGGCGCAGCATCGCCAGGTCGACCTCGCGGTGACCGCCGTAGCAGGAGGGGTCGATCAGCCAGGCGCGGCCGTCGGCGCCGCCCATCACGTTGCCCGCCCAGAGGTCGCCGTGCAGCCGCGAGGGCGGCTCGGGCGGCCCGCACAGCTCCTCGATCCTCTCGCACACGCCCTCCACGGCGCGGGCGCCGGACTCGCCCAGCGCGCCCCGCTCGCGCGCGATCCGCGCGAGCGGCAGCAGGCGGCGCTGCGCGTAGAAGCTCGGCCAGTCGCCGGTCGGCTCGTTCGGGAGCCGCAGCGAGCCGAAGCCGGTCTCGGCCGGCGCGCCGGGCGGCGCGCCGAACTGCTCGGCGCCGGCCAGGTGGGTGCCGGCGAGCGCGCGCCCCAGCTCCTCCGCGCCTTCGGCGCTCAGCCCGCCCGGCTCGACCCACTCGAGCGCCAGCCAGCGCTCGTCCAGCCCCAGCACCGCGGGGGTTCTCACCAGCCCCGGCTGCGCGAGCCAGCGGAGCCCGGCGGCCTCGGCGGCGTACTCACCGGGGATCGTCTGCGCGCGCGTCTTGACGAACGCGTGTGATCCATCCGCCAGCGTGACCTCGTACGCCTCGTTGATGTCGCCGCCGCCGATCCGCCGCGCGTCGCGGACAGCCGGCGGGAGGCTCACGGCACGCGCCCGGAGCGGATCTCGTCCAGCAGGCCGCGGCACGCCGCGTCGACGAGATCGAAGACCTCCTCGAAACCGCCGCTCGCCCCGTAGTAGGGATCCGGAACGTCGAGATCGCCCGTCCCGGCGCCGGCCGGATCGAACTCCCGCAGCAGCCGCACCTTCCCGGCCTGCTCGCCGTCGGGAGCCAGCGCCTTCAGGTCGCGCAGGTTGGCGCGGTCCATCGCGATGATCAGGTCGAAGTCCTCGATGTCGGCGGCGCTCACCTGCCGCGCGTGGCCCGAGAGCGCCACGCCTTTGGCCCTCGCGGCCGCGGTGGCGCGCGCGTCGGGTGCGCTGCCGACATGCCAGGAGCCGGTCCCGGCGGAGTCGATCTGCACCCGCTGCTGCATCCCCGCCTCGCTCACGACGTGCCGCATCACGCCCTCGGCGGTCGGCGAGCGGCAGATGTTCCCGAGGCAGACGAACAACAGCCGAACGGGAGCGCCCTCATCGACGGAACGATCGACGGCCGCTCGCGAAGAGGACTTCAAGACGACGCCATCCCCCCTACTCCTCCCCCAACTCCAGCACCGCGAGGAACGCCTCCTGCGGCACCTCCACGCGGCCCACCTGCTTCATCCGCTTCTTGCCCTCCTTCTGTTTGGCGAGCAGCTTTTTCTTGCGCGTGATGTCGCCGCCGTAGCAGCCGGAGATCACGTCCTTGCGGAACGCCTTGACGGTCTCGCGCGCGATGATGTGCGAGCCGATCGCCGCCTGAATCGGGACGTCGTACTGCTGGCGCGGAATCCGTTTGCGCAGCTTTTCGGTCAGCGTGCGCCCGACCTCGTACGCCTTCTCGCGGTGCACGACCATCGACAGCGCGTCGACCGGGTCGCCGGCGAGCAGCACGTCCAGCTTCACGAGGTCCGAGGGCTTCATGCCGCTGATCTCGTAGTCCAGCGAGGCGTAGCCCTTGGTCCGCGACTTCAGCTGGTCGAAGAAGTCCAGCACGATTTCCGCCAGCGGCAGCTGGTAGGTGAGCTGCACACGCTCGGGCGAGAGGTAGTGCATCCCCGTGTGCTCTCCGCGGCGTTCCTGGCACAGCTCCATGACCGCGCCGACGAACTCTTTCGGGGCGATGATCGAAGCGGTGATGAACGGCTCCCGGATCTCCTCGATCGTGCCGGGATCCGGCATGTCCGAGGGGTTGTGGACCTCGATCTCGTCGCCGTTCGTCAGCGTCACGTCGAACTCGACCGAGGGCATCGTCGCCAGCAGCTCGAGGTCGTACTCGCGCTCCAGGCGCTCGCGCACGATGTCCATGTGCAGCAGGCCGAGGAACCCGCAGCGGAAGCCGAACCCCAGCGCATCTGAGGTCTCTGGCTCCCACGACAGCGCGGCGTCGTTCAGCGTCAGCTTCTCCAGCGCGTCGCGCAGGTCCGGGTAGTCGTCGGAGTCGATCGGGAACAGCCCGCAGAAGACCATCGGCTTCACGTCGCGGTAGCCGGGGAGCGGCTCGGAGGCGGCCCCGACGCCGGCCTTCACGCGGGTCGTCAGCGTGTCGCCGACGCGCAGCTGCGTGACGTCCTTCAGCCCGGTGATCAGGTATCCGACCTCGCCCGCCGCGAGCTGGTCGGTCGGCATCATCTGCGGGCTGAAGAAGCCGATGTCGTCGATGTCGGCCTCGGTGCCCGCCGCCATCGCGCGGATCGCTTCGCCCTTCTTGAAGACGCCGTCCACGACGCGGATGTAGGCGATCACGCCGCGGTACTGGTCGAACTCCGAGTCGAAGATCAGCGCCCGCGGCGCCCCGTCGGGATCGCCCTGCGGCGGCGGCACGCGCCTGACGAGCTCCTCCAGCACCTCGGCAACGCCCTCGCCCGTCTTGCCGCTGATGCTGAGGATCGACTCGGGCGGCTCGCCGATCAGCTCCGAGACTTCTCCCGCGACGCGCTCGGGTTCGGCTCCCGGGAGGTCGATCTTGTTCAGGCCGGGGATCAGCTCGAGCCCGGCGTCGATCGCGAGGTAGGTGTTCGCGACCGTCTGCGCCTCGACGCCCTGCGCGGCGTCGACGACGAGCAGCGCGCCCTCGCACGCGGCCAGAGAGCGCGAGACCTCGTAGGTGAAGTCGACGTGGCCCGGCGTGTCGATCAGGTGCAGCTGGTAGGTCTGCCCGTCCTTGGCGGTGTAGAAGACGCGCACCGCCTGCGCCTTGATCGTGATCCCGCGCTCACGCTCCAGGTCCATCGAGTCGAGCAGCTGAGCGCGCATCTCCCTCGGCGCGACGGTATGCGTCAACTCGAGGATGCGGTCGGCCAGCGTCGACTTGCCGTGGTCGATGTGGGCGATGATCGAGAAGTTGCGGATGTGCTGCTGGTCCATGGGGCTCGGGTCACGATAGATGGTGCTCCGAGCGGGCCGGGCCGTGGATGGCATGCGTCGGACGCGAGCGCAGGGGTGCCGGTGGCACGTCGAGCATCGCGGGCGGCGCAGGACGCCGCCGAGCGGCCCGGGCGGGGGCGCCAGATCTCGCGACCCGAGTCCCAGGGCTGGCGTCACGATCGATGGTGCCAGGGCCCCTGACGGGGCCGGGAGGCGCGCATGCGCGCCTCCTTCGGTCCGCGCATGCGCGGACCGGGCGGTCGCACATGTGCGACCGCCTTGCGCATCCGGTGTCGCGCCGCTCCTACGAGGGCTGCCGGGTGGCGGGCATCCTGCGCACAAGGAGCTGGCCCATGCTCGTGAGTTGCTGGCCGGCCGCCGCGCCCGGTTCGCCGAGGAGCACGTTGACGAACGCGTGCCAGCGCGGATGCGCGGCCATCAGCGCCCTCAGCCCGCGGCGCGCGATCCCGGGAACCGTCGCGACGAGCGTCACGTATCCGGCCCGCGCGCCGACGAGCTTCACCGGGAGCTGCCAGCTGCGCCCCGCGATCGCGATCCACACGTTCGGCCGGACCTTGCAGGCGCTCGAGCCGCAGCGGACGTTCAGCGACAGCGTGTGCGCGGTGAGCGCCGGCGCCGTGCCGCGCGAGACGAGCAGGGGCGCCTTTGCGGGCGGGTCGCTCGCCGGCGTGAGCGGCCCGGCAGGGCTCGCGGGCGTGGCCGTCCTGGCCTCAGGCACGGCGGGTGCGGGTTCGACATAGACGCTCGCGGGCGTGGCCGCCGAGGATGCCAGCAGCAGGTGGTCCGAGCTTCCCGAGTAGGAGGCCGTGACCGCGTGCGCGCCCGGCGCAGGGTATGTCACCGAGCAGCGGGCCGAGCCCGCTTGGAGGGGCAGTTCTTCGCACCCTTCGATCGGGTGTTCGCCATCTGCGAACGTGACCGTCCCCGAAGTCGGGGCGGGCGTGACGCTCGCGGTGTAGAGCTCGTGCCCGCCGGCCGGAACGCTGCCCGAGGACGCTTTCACGGTGACGCTCGTAGCGAGCTGGCGCCAGGACACGACGATGTCGCCGGAGGCGCCCATGAAGCCGCCGTACAGCGCCCCGGGACCACCCTGGCCGCCGCCGCCGTTCTCGAAGGAGGCGCCTTCGCCGGCTCCGGAGAGGAAGTCGGCGCCGCCGCCCCCGCCGCCGTTGCTCCAAGGACCGAAGCCTTCCGCGCCGCCACCGCCGCCACCGTAGTAGCCGCCGCCACCGCCGCCGCCGCCATTGCGGCCGAATCCGCCTTCCCCGCCCGTGCCCTCGATCGCGGGGGTTTCGGTCGGTCCGTCGCCGTTCTGGGCGCCTGTTCCCCCTGCGCCTGCGCCGGTCTGTTTACCGCCGCGACCCGATTCGGATTCCTGCCAGAACGGAGCTTCGATGCTGATGCTTCCGTTGACGCCGTTCCACGCTCCCGCCCCTCCGTCCGAGGTGCCGCCCGCTCCCCCGCCTCCGCCGGCGGCGATGAGCAGGCCCGCTTCGGAGAACACGAACGAGCCGCCGCCGCCGCCCATGCCTTCTTCGAGGGGCGCGAAGCCGCCCCGTCCGCCGCCGCCGTACCCGCCGTCGTTGAATTCGCCGCGCCGCCCGACGACGAGCGTCAGGGTCGAGCCGGGAGCGACCGGGAACCTGGCGGCGAGCCGCGCGCCGTTCCCCCCGGCCGCGCCGAAGCCGCCGCCACCGCCCGCGCCGCCGACGTCGAGCATCAGCGAGGTCACCAGGTCGGGGACGGTGAACGACTGCGGCGCGCCCGTCTCTTCATAGGTCTCCGAGCAGACGCCGGCTGCGCAGACCGGTTCCGTTTCGCTCGCGGCCGCCGGTGCCGCGAGCACCAGCGTCCAGGCGGTGACAGCCGTCACCGCGCAGCTCACGACGAGCGCAAGTCTCGTTCCGATCGTGAAATCCGACACAGCCGACCCCCTGGGTCCGTCGAGGAAACGCGGCCGAGTGCCGCCCCGCGGGTTATCGACAGGCTGTAAAGCGCTCTTGAGCGGCGGGGGCAGCGCCGGCTGTCAGTGCACTGACAGGCCGCGCGCCGACGTGCTCGATCCTCAGCGCCCGCCGGGCGCCGCCGCGATCCGCTCACGCTCGCGCTCGGAGCGCCGCGGCCACCTGGGGTCGTAGTCGCCGATGACGATCTGACGCCGCTCGCGAGAACCGACGAGCGCCCTGTCGTCGATCACTCCGTCAGCACCGTGTCCCGATCCGAGTTTGCCGGCGCGTGGGGTCCGGAGCGGGGGTGCCCCTACAGAAGCGCCTCGTAGTAGGCGCCGGGCAGGTCGCGCAGCATGTCCGAGAACTCCTTGTAGGTGAGTGTTTCCCGCAGAGCCGCGAACACGGCGCGAGCGTGTTCCAGCGCTTCGTCGTAGTCCCCCTCCTCGCGTTCGGCGATCCGCCAGATGAACTCGTCGAGCGAGAGCTTCTGTGCCTTGCCCCCGGTGCGCTCGACGCCGCGACGGAGCGCCGGACGCAGATCCTCGGGGAGCTGCTCGGCGATGTCCTGCACCTCGCCGCCCGCGATCCGCTCGGCCAGCGTCTCGAGAACCGCCTCGGTGGCGCGCCGTGCCTGCGAGGGATCGAGCCCCGTCGTCTGCGCCACCCGCCCCACCAGCGAGTCCCCTGAGACGGCCTGCGCCCCCTCACGCTCGAGCGCCACCTTCTCGGCTTCGTGCAGCAGCCGCGAATATGCGGCGGGCAGCTGCTCGGACAGCCGAGCGAACTCCTGATCGCGAACCACGCGCGCAAGCGCCGTGAGTACCGCCCGCGCCTCGCGCTCGGCCGTTTCTTCGTCGGTGCCCGCCCGCTTCGCCACGCGGCTGACGAACTCGTCGACGTCGAACGGCGCCGGTCGCCCTTCGGAGATCATCAGCCACGCCCGCAGCTGCTCGGGCAGGTCGGCCGAGAGCTCGCGGGCCTGTTGATCGCCCAGCCGTTCGCCGAGGGTGTAGAGCGTGGCCCGCGCGAGCTCCTGCGCCTTCTCGGGCGGCTCGCCGGACAGCAGCTCGACGGTCGAGAGGAAGCGCTCGAAGCGCCAGTCGTCGGCGAGATGGAACGACAGCTCGAGCGTCTCGGCACGGACACGGCTCATGCTGTCCTCATTAGGCCGTCCCGGGGCCGGTTCCAGCCCCGTCGTCGATCACTCCGTGAGCACCGTGTCCGCGTCGCAGTACGCCGGTGCGCACGCGCACACGACCCGCAGCGGCTCGGCGCCCGTGTTGAAGAGCTTGTGGGTCGCGCCCGGCGGGATCAGCGCGCAGTCGCCGACCGCCAGGCGGCGCTCCTCGCCGTCGATCACCAGCAGGCCGCTGCCCGCGGTGAGCAGGTAGAGCTCCTCGGTGAGGCGGTGGTAGTGCGCGGTCGTCGCGCCGCCCACGGGGATCGTCGCCTCGGCGAGGCTCTGGTTGCGCGCGGGCATCGAGACCGGCCCCGCCCACTCGCGGATCTGCGAGCCGTCGAGCGTCGTGAAGGCCTCGATCTCCTCGTAGGAGCTGACGTCCACGGCCTCAAGCCTAGAGCGGCGAAGAAGGCCGGGCGAGCTTGTGGCCCGCCCGGCCGTCCCGGATACCGATCGCCGCGGTACTGCTATGTCCCAGGACTTGTGTCTGGTGCCTGGGCAACTGACACTCCCGGCCGCCCGGACTGGCCGCCGCCGAGGCGGCGCGTTGCCATGACTGGCCCCGTGGGGCCGTGGCCGAGTGGACGATCAGCCGGGCGAATCAGGCTAGTGCATCGGCGCCCGGATCTGCCGTCTTGGGCCCGGAGCCTCAGGGCCTTCCGGCGATCCAGTAGCGCGGGCCCGGCCCCTGCCGCGAGGCGCGGTCGCCGGGGTTCGCGAGCTGGCAGCGGTCCAGCGACAGGCAGCCGCACCCGATGCAATCGGTGAGGCCGGCCTTCAGCCGCTGCAGCTCGGCGATCCGCTCGTCGATGCGCGCGCTCCAGCCGCTGGAGAGCCGCGACCAGTCGCGGCGGGTCGGAGCGCGATCGGCGGGCAGCTTGACCAGCTCGCCCGCGACCTCCTCGAGCGTCAGCCCCACCCTCTGAGCGAAGACGATGAACGCGATCCGGCGCAGCACCGGACGGCGATACCGGCGATGGCCGGAGCCGGCCCGCTCGGAGGCGATCAGGCCGCGCTCCTCGTAGAAGCGCAGCGCAGAGCTCGCGACGCCGCTGCGCCGGGACACCTCTCCGATCGTCATCAGCTCGGCCATCGGCGGAGAACGAAATCAGGGATCGCCCTTGACTTCAAGTGCACTTGAACTTATAGCGTGGGGTGCCCGACGTCAGGAGCAGCCATGACAGAGACCGAGGCATACGGACAGCAGGTCACCGAGGAGGTGCTCGGCTGGCCGGGAATCGAGGCCGGCCCGGGGCGCCGGGGCGAGTTCGCCTTCAAGCTGAACGGCCGCGAGATCGGGCATCTGCACGGCGACCGCTCGGCGCACTTCTCCTTCCCGCCCGAGACGTGGACGAGGCTCAAAGAGGAAGGACGGATCGCCGAGCACCCGGTGTTCCCGGGACGCGTCGGACCCGCGTCGCGGCAGCTTCGCGGCGAGGACGACGTCCGCGACGTGATCGAGATGATGCGCCTCAACTACGTGCGCGTGAGCGAACGCAGGAGCGCGAGCCCGGCGGAGGCCGGCGAGCAGGCGGCCTGAAAAGCGCGGCCCGGTCCTCAGCCGAGCGCGCTCACGCCCGCCGGAAACGCGAGCGCAGCAGCCGGCCCACCTGGTGCGCCTCCGGCACCTGCATCGCGAGCACCGCGCGCGCGTACACGAAGACGCCGGCGAGGCCGGCGGCGCCGACGCTGACGATCTGCGCCTCGATCGAGGTCCCGAGGACCTGGCTGAACAGCTTCCAGACGCCGTATGAGACGCCCGCGAGCAGCGCCGCCGCCACGGTGATGCGCGCGGTGATCATCGTCGTCTGAGCCCCTTCGAGCTGGCCGTCGAAGCCGACCCGCAGCCGCGTCAGCTGCAGCCACGTCATCACGATGTTGGCCGCCAGCGTGCCGATGATCAGGCCCGCGATCCCGAGCGGCTTGTAGAGCCCGATGCTGACGATGATGTCGACGACGATGTTCAAGCCCGCAAGCCGCGTCGGGATCCAGGGCCTCTGGACGGCGAAGAAGGCGCGCGTCAACAGCAGGTTGAGCCCGCCGAAGGGGAGGCTCACGGCGAACCAGAACAGCGCGACCGATACCAGGTGGGTCGACTGGGGGCCGAACGCGCCGCGTTCGAAGATGAGCCGCACGACGGGTTCGGTCAGCACCATCAAGAACGCGGCCGAGGGGATCAGCAGGAGGTTGATCTGGCGCATGCCGATGCCGATCGCGCGCCGCATCGGGTTGACATCCCGGTTGGCCGCCATGCGGCTGAGCGTCGGGAACAGGACGGTCGCCACCGCGACGCTGAACAGCCCCTGGGGGAGCATGTAGATGCGGAACGCGTTGTCGATCGCGCGCGGGGCTTCCTTGTTGACGAGCGTGCCGAAGGCGGAGTTGATGAGCTGGTCGAGGTTGACGATCCCGAGCCCGATCGTCACGGGCAGCATCAGCAGGAAGACCTGTCTGATGCGCGGGTCGTGCCAGTCGATGTGGAATGCGAGGCGGAAGTCGATCCGCCCGAGCGCCCCGAAGGCCATCCCCAACTGCACGAAGGTCGCGACGAGGATCGCGATCGCGAGGGCGTAGAGGGCCTCCCCGTTTTCTTCGCCGCCGTGGAAGTGCGGGTGCAGCACCACCAGCAGCACGATGATCACGACGTTCCAGACGGCCGGGGAGATCGCCGGGATCGTGAAGTGTTCGTAGGACTGCAGGATGCCGACGAGCAGCCCGTTCAGACCGAGCAGCAGGATCACGGGGAACAGCACGCGAGAAAGCCCGACCGTGAGCAGGTCGAGGTAGTGCGTGAACGTGGGCCCGGTGAACAGCGGCATCACGACGCCGGCCGTGAGGATGAAGAACGCCGTCAGCGCGCCGAGACCGATCAGCATGATCCAGAACAGCGTCGAGGCGAGGCGGACCGCCTCCTTGCGCCGCTTCTGCTCGAGCAGTTCGGTGAAGACGGGCACGAAGGCCGCCGAGAGCGCCGCGTTGGCGAACAGGTTCGTGACCAGGTTGGGCACCTGGAAGGCGATCGTGTAAGCCGACGCCGGCCCCGATGTGCCGAAGAAGCTCGCGGCGACGATTTCGCGCACCAGGCCCGCCACCCGGGAGATCCCGGTGGCGATCGAGAAGATCGCGGTGTTGCGGGCGACCCTCCCTCCGCTCGTCGGGGGCGGCGGTGGGGCCGATTCCTCCCCGAAGGCTTCGGCGCCGGCAGTCAAGGCCGCTATAGTACGGCGCTCCGCGGCGCGGCCGGGACGCTCGCCAGCGCGCTGCAACGAACCATGGCCAACATCCACTCACAGAAGAAGCGGATCCTGCGCACCGAGCGCGAGCGCCTCGAGAACCGCCGCTACACCTCGGCGATCAAGACCCACTTCCGCAGCCTGACCGCCGCCGTCGAGGGTGGCGAGGGCGACGCCGCGCAGACCCACCGCGAGCTCGTCTCGACGATCGACAAGGCCGTCAAGCGCGGCGCCCTTCACCGCAACACCGGGGCTCGCAAGAAGTCCCGCGCGGCGAAGCTCCTCAGCTCGAAGTCCTAGCGCGACGCCTCGCCGGCGGGCGAGCGTCAGGCGGTGATCCCCTCGATCGCCCGCGTCACGAGCGTGTCCTCACCCATTTCCGCCAGCGCGTCCCGATCGGAGATCAGCACGGCACCCCCGCGCGTGTCCAGCTCCAGCCGCGCCAGCGCGCCGATCGCCCCCCGCAGCCGCGCGGGATCGCTGCGCTGCACGTCGGCGATCAGCCGCTCCGCCGCCCTCGGCGGCATCCGCAGCCCTTTCTTGACGTCCGCCGCCGAGCGCCCCGCCGCCAGCTGCTCGGACACGGCCACGGCTTCGCGCAACCGCGACGCCAGCAGGTAGGTGAGCCCGGCCACGCGCTCGCCCTGCTCGCGCAGGCGCAGGTAGGTGGCCATCGCGAGCGCGCCGTCGCCGGCCACGAGCGCATCCCCGAGCGCGTAGGCGCGCCACTCGGCCGACTGCGCCGCACGCGCCTCGATGTCCTGGGCGCTGATCGTGCGCGGCGCCGCAGCGGCGTCGCCGTCGCCTTCCAGCGCCAGCTTCTCGAGCTCGCGCAGCAGTCGCTGCTGGCGCTCGCCGACCTGCGTGACCAGGGCTTCCGCCGCCGCCGCATCCAGAGCGAGGCCGAGCCGCGGAGCCTGCTCGCGCACCCACTTTCCCAGCTCCCACGGCTTCACGTTCATCTGCGCCACGACCTGCCCATCCGCCCTCTTGACGGCGGCGTGCAGGGCCTGCGGAGCCTTCGCACGCGCCTCCTCGCGCGCGAACATCGCGAGCGTCGTGTCGGCGGGCATCGACGCGAGCGCGGGCGCGAGGTGCTCCTCGACGTCCTTCTCGCGCCAGCGCTCGGCGCCCTCGGCGACGATCACCCGCCGGCCCATCGACAGCGTCATCGCGGCCAGCGCCTGCGCTGCGCCCTCCGGGGTGGCGCCGTCGCCTTCGAGCACCTCGAGCGCAACCGCGCCGTCGTCCTGGCGTTCGGCCAGCGCGCGCAGTCCGGCGCGGCGCTCGGCCACCGCGCCGTGGTCGTCACCGTGGATCAGGTAGGCGGCCTTGAGGTCGAGCACGGCACCGACTCTAGACGGCCGGACGGCGCGGTCGCAGGCGCCGCACGCGGGTCAGCGCACGACGAGATTGACGAGCTTCCCCGGCACCACGATCTCCTTGACGAGCTGCTTGCCGTCGAGGTGGGCGATCACGTTCGGGGCGGCGCGGCAGAGATCCTTGAGCTGCTCCGGCGTCGCGTCTGAGCTCGCCTGCACACGGTCGCGGACCTTGCCGTTGACCTGACAGACGAGCTCGTAGACCTCGCTCTCCAGCAGCGCCTCGTCGGCTTCGGGCCAGGGCTGCTCCCACACGCGCTCCCCGGTCAGGCGGTCGTACACGTCGGCGCAGGTGTGGGGGGCGAACGGGAACAGCAGCGAGGCGGCGGTGCCGAGCGAGAAGCGCAGGTCCCCGACGGAGACCTCCTCGCGCAGCCGCGAGATCTCGTTCATCAGCTCCATCACCGCCGCGATCGCGGTGTTGAACGCGAAGCGCCGCAGGTCGCCGCTGACCTTGTCGATCGCCCAGTGCGTCTTTCGCAGCAGCACGAGGCTCGCCCCCTCGCCCGGGTCGGGCGAGCCGAGCCCGGAGGCGGGACCACCCGCGCGATCGGCGGTCTCGGCCGACAGCCGCCACAGCCGTGCCAGGAAGCGATGCACCCCTTCGACGCCCTCGTCCGACCAGTCGGCGTCCTGGTCGGGCGGGCCCATGAAGAGCGTGTAGCAGCGAGCGGCGTCGGCGCCGACGCGCTCGACGAGCGAAGCGGGCGAGACGACGTTGCCGCGCGACTTGCTCATCTTGGCGCCGTCCTTCGTGACCATGCCCTGCGTGAACAGCGCCCGGAAGGGCTCCTGGAATTCGAGGTGGCCGAGGTCGGCGAGCGCCTTGCAGAAGAAGCGCGCGTACATCAGGTGCAGGATCGCGTGCTCGACACCGCCGATGTACTGGTCGACGGGCATCCACTCCGCCAGCGCCCCGGGGTCCCACGCCGCCTCGTCGTTGCGGGCGTCGCAGTAGCGCAGGAAGTACCAGGAGGAGTCGACGAAGGTGTCCATCGTGTCGGTCTCGCGCCGGGCCGGGCCGTCGCAGGAGGGGCAGCGCGTGTTGACCCAGTCCTCGGCGGCCGCCAGCGGCGAGCGGCCCTTGGGGGCGTAGTCCTCGACGTCGGGCAGCTCGACCGGCAGGTCCTCGACCGCCACGGGCACGATGCCGCAGCTCTCGCAGTAGACGACCGGGATCGGGCAGCCCCAGTAGCGCTGGCGCGATATCAGCCAGTCGCGCAGCCGGTAGTTGACCGAGGCGTGACCGCTCCCCTCCCGATCGAGCCAGGCCACGATCGCCGACAGCGCCTCGCGGTTGGGCAGGCCGTCGAACTGCGGGGCGGAGTCGACGATCGTGCCGTCGCCGGTGTAGGGCAGCTCGCCGTCGACGCCCTCAGGCGCGGCGATCACGCGCCGGATCGGCAGGCCGAAGGTCTTCGCGAAGTCGAAATCGCGCTCGTCGTGGGCGGGAACCGCCATCAGCGCGCCCGTGCCGTACTCCATCAGCACGTAGTCGGAGACGAACATCGGGATCTGCTCGCCGTTGACCGGGTTCGTGACCGTGCGCCCGAGCGGCACCCCGGTCTTCTCCTTGTCGGCGTTGCCGCGTTCCTCGTTGGACTCGTTCAGCGCGCGGTTGACGTAGTCGTGCGCGGCCTGCTCGTGCTCGGTCCCGGCCACGAGGCGCAGCACATCGGGATGCTCGGGGGCCATCACGAAGAAGGTCGCGCCGAACAGCGTGTCGGGCCGCGTCGTGAACACGGGGTAGTCCACCGCCAGCTCCTCGCAGCGGAACGTCACCTCCGCCCCCTCGCTGCGACCGATCCAGTTGCGCTGCATGGTCTTGACGTGCTCGGGCCAGTCGATGACGTCGAGGTCGGTGAGCAGCCGCTCGGCGTAGTCGGTGATGCGCAGGAACCACTGCTCGAGCTGGCGCACTTCGACGATCGCCCCGCAGCGCTCGCAGCGCCCTTCGGCGTCGACCTGCTCGTTGGCGAGCACCGTCTGGTCTTTCGGGCACCACTTGACGGCCGCCTCGCGCCGGTAGGCGAGCCCGGCGGCGAGCAGCTCGAGGAAGATCCACTGCGTCCAGCGGTAGTAGGAGGGTTCGGGGGTCGCGAGCTCGCGCGACCAGTCGATCGAGATGCCCCAGTCCCGGAACTGCTTCTGGAACTCGCCGATCGACTCCGCCGTCGAGACGCGCGGGTGCACGCCGGTCTTGATCGCGTGGTTCTCGGCCGGCAGCCCGAAGGCGTCGTAGCCCATCGGGTGCAGCACCCGTTTGCCCAAGCGGCGCTGGAAGTGGGCGATCGCGTCGCCGAGCGAGTAGCACTTGAGATGGCCGATGTGCGGCTCGCCGCTCGGGTAGGGGAGCATCTCCAGCACGTAGGAGCTCTCGGGCTCCTGCGCGCGCGCCGTGTTCGGCGCCTCCCCCTCCTCGAGGTTGACGACCTCCCAGGTCCGCTCCTGCTCCCACAGGCGCTGCCAGCGGGGCTCGATCTCCTGCGGGTCGTAGCGGTGCTCGCTCATGTGAGCGCACCTTATCGGGCGGCTTGGCGCGGAAAGGCCGCGCCCTCGAGCGCTCCCCGCGGCCTCAGAATCACGGCTCTCCCACGGCCCTCGCCCGGAGCTTTGCGGCATGCGCCGCTGCCTCATCCTGGCGGTGGCGAGCGCGCTCCTGCCGGGCGCCGTCGCGACGGGCGGGCGCGGGGGAGACGTGCCGCGCGCAGACCGAGACCGCCACCCCGCACGGCCACGAGCACCACCCGAAGCAGGGGTGGGAGCCGGCGCCCCGCTTACGCCGCGCTCGGCTGCGAGAAGCGGCTGCGCCCGCGCAGCATCTCGACGATCGCCGCGGGCGCCTTCTCGGGCGAGCCGGCGTCGAAGGGCGGCTGCGGGTCGTACTCGATCCCCAGCTGGATCGCCTGGGCGACCTCGGGACCGGCGATCCGCCCGGCGAGGGCGAGCGCCATGTCGATGCCCGCCGAGACGCCGGCGCCGGTCACGATCTTGCCGTCGAAGACGACGCGCTCGCCGGTGGGCCGCGCGCCGAGCCGCCCCAGCTCCTCCATGGCGAGCCAGTGCCCGGTGGCGGGACGCCCGTCGAGCAGGCCCGCGGCGGCGAGGATCAGCGAGCCGGTGCAGACCGAGGTCGTCCAGGTGCTCGTGCGGTCGGCGGCGCGCAGCCACTCGAGCATCGGCTCGCCCGCGCGCTGGGCGACCTCGCCGGGACCGCCGGGAACCAGGATCACGTCGGGATCGGGCAGCTCTGCGAGCGCCCGCTCGGCTTCGATCGTGAGCATGCCGTTGTCGGTGCGAACGGGCCCGGCCGCGGCGGCGACGAACGTCACGCGCGCGCCCGGTAGGCGGCTGAGTACCTCGTAGGGCCCGATGGCGTCGAGGGCCGTGAACCGGTCGTAGATGGCGACAGCGATCTTCATCGTGGCCTCCTTCTTTCTTTTTTGGGGTTGGGGTGGGGGTGGTGCGGCTGGCCCTGCGCCGAGTGAAACCGTCGCCGGTACTCACTCGGGCCCACGCGGAGCGTGCGCAGGAAGCTGCGGCGCATCGTCTCGGCGCTCGCGGAACCCGCAGGCGTGCGCGATCCCCTGAACCGGCTCGGCGGTCTCCTCCAGGCGCCGGCGGGCGGCCTCGAGGCGGACGCTCTCGACGTATCGAGCCGGTGTGACGCCGGTCTGCGCCCGGAATGCCCGCGCGAAGTTGCGCGGGCTCATGTGGGCGCGCGCGGCCATCGCCTCCACGGTGTGCCGCCCGGCGACGTCCTCCAGCACCTCGCGCTGCACCTCGCGCAGCGGCTCGCGCCGCGGCTGCTGGGCGCGCATCACGGCGCTGAACTGCGACTGGTTGCCGGGGCGGCGGAGAAAGAGGACCAGGTGGCGCGCGATCAGGAGGGCCAGCTCGCGATCGTGGTCCTCCTCGACGAGCGCCAGCGCGAGGTCCATGCCCGCCGTGACGCCGGCCGACGTCCAGATCGAGCCGTCGCGCACGAAGATCGGGTCCGGCTCGACCTCGACCTGCGGATGGGCGCGCGCGAGCTCAGCCGCGAACGCCCAGTGCGTCGTCGCGCGCCGCCCGTCGAGCAGGCCGGCTGCGGCGAGCAGGAACGAGCCCGTGCAGACCGAGGCCACGCGCCGGCAGCGAGCGTGTGCGAGCGCGAGGAACCGCATCAGCGCGGCGTCCCGAACGGCCCCTGCCCGCCCGGCCCCGCCCGGCACGATCAGCGTGTCGATCGCCTCAAGCGGGCGCGGCAGCGGCCCGTCGGGAATCAGCCGCAGCCCGCTCTCGCAGCGCACGGGCGCGACCGCGGGCGCGACCGTGCGCACCCGATAGCCGCTGCCGGCGCCGCGCGCCCGCAGCGCGACATCCGCGCCGTTGAAGACCTCGAGCGGCCCGGTGACGTCGAGGCTCTGCACTCCCTCGTAGAGAAGGATCGCGATCGTCCGCTGCTGCATGCTTCGATCTTCGTCGATCGCCGTTTTGTCCGCAAGGACAGATACCCCGCTTTTCCTGCCACCTGGACCGCACGCCCGCAGACCGCGGCCTCCATCGCTTCCGCCCGCGGATTACGATGCGTCCGTGGACGAGATGGACAGGAGCGAGCAGGCGCCGGGCGCAGAGGCGGACTCGCTCGCCTCGACCCCCGGGCGCGTCGCGAGCATCGTCGGCGCAGCCGAAGCCGCGGCGCAGGAGCTGCGCCAGCAGGCCGAGTCCCGCGCGCGGGAGCGGATCGCCGAGGCCGACCGCGCCGCTGAGAACCGCGTGCGGGCAGCCGAGGAGGAGGCGCGCGAGATCCTTGCGAGCGCCCGCGCCGACGCCGAGGCGGCAACCGGCGAGGCTTCCACCTCGGCCGCCAAGCTCCTCGCCGACGCCGAGCGGGCCCGCGAGGAGGGCTCCCAGACCCTCGCCGACGCACACGCGGAAGCCTCTCGGCTGCTGGACGACGCCCGCGTCACCGCCGAACGGTTGCGCTCGGAGGGAAACGAGGAGGCCGCGCTCGCGCGCGCCGAGGCGGCAGCGGATTCCGAACGCCTGCGAGCGGAGGCCGAGCGCGTCTCCGGCGAGCAGCTCGAGAGCGCGCGCAAAGAGTCCGCCCGGGTCGCCGAGGAGACGCGCGAGCACACCGAGCGGCTGCTGCAGGCGCGCCGGGAGGAGCTGATCCGCCTGGACGAGCAGGCCAAGGAACAGGCGCGCGCGGGGCGCACGCACGCGCGCGAAGAAGCGCGCCAGATCGTCAGCGACGCGCACGCCGTCTCCAACGAAGTGCTCGGGGAGGGCACGGAGATCTCCCGCAACCTGCGCGAGCTGGCCGCCTCCCTGCGCAACAACGCCGAGCGGCTGCTGCGCGACGTCCGCCTCACGCACGGGGCGATGACCGCGCAGCTCGACCAGGTCGCACCGTCCGAGCGCGCCGCGCTCGAACGCGAGGCCGGGGAGCTCGGCGGACACGAGCGCCACCGTCGCGGCGGCGAATCGGGCGAAGAGCTCGACGTGCCGGAGTTCATCCCGCGCCACTGAGCGAGCGGCCGCGACGCCCGCGGCGGGCACGGTACGATTGTCTCCTCCCGGGGCTATAGCTCAGCTGGGAGAGCGCCTCGCTGGCAGCGAGGAGGTCGCCGGTTCGAGCCCGGCTAGCTCCATCTCGGGGAAGTCACTGAAAATCGCCGCAGAGCGGCCCTTCTGCAACCAGTCCTTCCGGCCGCGGGGCGCAACGGTTGCAACCCGACGCCGGTTGTTGCTTGGCCGGCGCCACCGGGTTCGCCTCGCGGGGCGGCTGGGGGTGGGGGCGCAGGACGAGTAATGTCGCGGACCGTGGCGTCGTTCGATCGGGACGAGCTGGTGTTGGGCCTCCTGGCCGCTCCGGGGTGGGCTACGGAGGTCGCCGAAGCGCTGGCCCGAGACCTGCCCCGGCTGCTGGCGGACCGCGTGAGCGACGCGGTCTCCTGGCGGGTCCCAATTCGGACCAGCCCCGCGGTGGCGAGCTTGAGTCGCGGTGTCGAGGCCATCGACCTCGGACGTGAGTGCCTGCTCCGCGACGACTGGGATCTGGCGGTCTGCATCACTGACGCTCCGCTGCGCATCGGAACACGTCCTGTCGTCGCTGACGCCAGCGCCACGCATGGGGTGGCACTGATCTCGCTGCCCGCGCTGGGAGCGGTGCAGACTCGCCGTCGCGCGCGTGACGCGGTCGTCCGGCTCGTCGACGGACTGGTCGGCGAGAGCCTCGAGCTCGGCGAGCATGGGTCGGGGCGACGCGCGCGGGTCCGCCATCGGATCGCCTCTCTGGCCGCACCGATCCGCGCGGTCGAACCGGCGGGCGACGACGTCGATCTCCGCTTCGTCGCTGCGGTGGTGCGCGGGAACCTGCGCCTCCTGGCCGGCATGGTCCGCGCCAACAGGCCCTGGCGCCTGACCGTGCGGCTCTCGCGCGCGCTGGCGGTCGCGGCCGGGGCGGTCGCCTTCGCGATCGTCACCTCAGAACTCTGGGTGCTGGCGAATGCCCTGAGTTGGCTTCGCCTGCTTGTCCTGAACGTGCTGTCGGTCGGCGCGACCGTCCTCTGGCTGATCGTCTCGCACCACCTGTGGGAGGTGCGCCGCGGGCCGGGGAGCCGTGAGCAGACGGTGCTTTTCAATGTGGCTACGACGCTGACGTTGCTGCTCGGAGCGGCGTCGCTGTATGCCGGCCTGTTCGTGCTCACCTTCGGGGCGGCTGCGCTGGTGATACCCGCCGGGGTGGTGGGGAAAGCACTCGGTCATCCGGCCGATGTCGGCAGTTACGCCGCCCTGGCCTGGATGGCGAGCTCGCTCGCCACGATCGCCGGTGGGCTGGGCGCCGGCCTCGAGAGCGACGAAGCCGTGCGAGAAGCCGCTTACGGCTACCGCGTCGAGCGAGCCACCGAGCGCGACAGCCGGAACATCGAGCCTGCGGTCGGCGAGTCCGCCGGGCACGACCTCGTGGCGTAGACCGCGACGCTCACGATCTGCGTGCGCACCGGCGGCCGTCAGGCGGGCGCGCTCCGCGCGCCCGCCTGCGCCTCGCCCGCCGCGCCGGCGGGCTCGGCGGCGATCAGCGCACGGACCTTCGCGATCGCCTCGGCGGGACCGAGAAACGGCGCGAGCGCGATGTACGTGAGCTGCGGCAGGCGGCGCGGCAGCTCGAGCGTTCGGCGCTCGCCGACCTCGTGCTGGACGATCTCCATGATGCCCCCGGCGATCGCCTGCGGCACCAGTCTCGGCAGCGCCGAGGCCCGCGGGCGCGCGCGGTAGCCCTCCTCCAGGAAGATCGTGAACGAGCGCGTCTGTTCCTCCCCGCGCTGCGCGGCCATCGCGCCCGCGGCGTAGCACTCGACGAGGCGCAGATGCGCCATCACGGGGTTGGCCGCGATCGCCGCCAGCAGGGCGCGCAGCGCCCGCCACACCCGCTCGGGCCACTCCTCCGCGGAGAAGTAGGCGCGCACGAGCGCATCGAGCATCTGCTGCCCGGGCGCTTCCTGCGCCGCCAGGAACGCCTCCTCCTTGTCGGAGAAGTGCCTGTAGAACGCCTCTTTCGCGACCCCCGCCTCGGCCACGATCTCCGCGACGGTTGCGTTCGCATAGCCCTTGTCCATGGTGACGGCGGCGGTCGCCTGGAGGATTCGCGCACGCTGGTTTCGCAGCACCGTGCCGGGCGGGAGCCCGTGACGCCCTCGCGGCAGGCGCGCGAGCTCCGGCGGCGGGGCCGGTGCGGGCGCGGGCGCGGGCGGCGCGAGCAGCGCGCCGGGACCGACGCTCCATCGCCCCGCGCGCGGGTCCACCGTGTAACAGGCCATCGACGCCAGCAGGTCCTCGGCGAGCTGCGGCAGGCGGTCCTCGTTGTGCGTGCGCACCTGGCGCGCCACCACGTGTCGGACGCCCCCGATCAGCGCCCGCGCCGGGATGTCGAGCGTCATCCCGTCCGCTGGCGCGTTCTCGAGCAGCGCTTCGGCGTTGCGCTCCATCCCGTCCAGAAGCCGGCGAACGGCGGCCCTCACCGCCGGCCCGCCCGCGAGCGCCTCGACGAACATCACGCGGCCCGCGTCGGGGTCCTCCTGGACGCTGCGCATCAGCTCCATGAAGGCGGGCCGCACCGCGCCGGCCCATTCGCCCCGCGGCAGCGCGCCCATCGTCGCGAGCGTGCGGCCCGTGAGATCGCTGTAGGCAGCCAGCAGGCACTCTTCGCGGTCCGCGAACTGCTCGTAGAAGGTGGCGCTCGACACCCCCGCGTGGCTGCTGATCTGGGCGATGCTGAGGTTCTGGTAGCCGTGCTGGCCGGCCAGCTCGACGATCGCGTCGATCAGCCGGTCGCGCTGGCTGGCGCGCGGGACGCTCAGCGGACCGCGCCCGGCGCGCTCACGCCGCGGAGCCCCTCTCTTGCGTGCGGGCGATGCCATCGCTGCTCCCGAAGATAGCGGACTCAATAGCGACCGCGAGCGTCTTCCTGGGCGCCCGTTCGGTTTTTCGGCCTATTATCCGCACCACACACTGACCGCTCGTCAAGCCGTGTAAAGGCGCATGATCGCCGTGTTTTCGGGAGCTATAGGTGTCACCAATACCGGTCCGTGTCGCCGGGGTTGACACGAATGATGGGATGTGCTTAGCTATCGCCGTCGTTCAAGTACAAAGCTCGAAGGTTTCAAAATTTATGTTTGAAGACCATTTGAGCGGGTAATTGCATCGGACATGGTCCGTATGCTCACCGGGGACAAGCGGGAGCCGGGGATGAATGTGAGCCTCGGGGGGAACCGCGTCGGGAGCGGCGGACCAGGCCGAAAGGCCGAGACGGGACGGAGTCTGTGCGAGCGTCGCGACACACCCCTCCTCCGTGGCGCTCGCAGAGGCTCTGCTTCGTTCTCGGCTCCGACGGTCTGCAGCGCGTAGCACCTGTGAGGGATTGTCCGGAGAACGAGGGGGGCCGACGGCCCCATTTCACAAAGGAGACACTGCAGACATGAGCCCGTCCACCAAACGCCTGCGCGGCCTCTTGGCCTGCCTGGCCGTGCTGTGCCTCGCGCTGGCCGGCACCTCGTCCGCCGGCGCCGAAGTCGTCAAAGGCAAAACGCTCAACAAGGCGGACTTCCTCAAATTCATCAACTGCCCGACGAGCCTGGGCCAGGTCTGCACCTACGGCGAAACGCTCAAAGGCGAATTCAAGATGGGCAACAAGAGCGTGCCGATCACGAACCCCACGATCCTGCAGGGCGGCCTCCAGGCCGAGGGCTTCGGCGTCTACCCGCTGATCCCGCCGCGCTTCGGCGCGCTGTCGCTGTCGAAGACGCCGCAGCCGGTGCCGGGCGGCCTCACGGGGCTGAGCGAAGAAATCGGCGGCCCGGTGTACGCGACCGCTGAACTGGCGGGAACGCCCGAGGTACGCCCCGCCACCCTCGGCTTCGGCGACGGCAAGGCGATCGAACTGCCGATCAAGGTCCACCTCGAAAACGAACAGCTCGGTCCCAACTGCTACATCGGCTCCGAAGCAGAACCGATCGACATCGCGCTCTGGGACGGCAAGACCGAACCGCCCGAAGGCTCCGGCATCGAACCGATCGAAGGCTCGGTCGGGACCGTCGAAGCTCCCGACAAGGGCAAAATCACCGAGTTCCGCGGCAACAAGCTCGTCGGCAACACCTTCGAAGCCCCGGCCGCGAAAAACTGCGGGACCTCGTCGCTCACCGAACCGATCATCACAGCCGTCGTGAACGCGGCCGAGGGGCTGCCCTCGGCGGCCGGCAAAAACGTCGCGATTCTCGAAGGCAACCTCTTCACGACCTTTTCGTCGGAAGTGCTCAAGTACGACCACAAGGCCCTGAAAGAAATCGAAAACCCGAAAAAACCCAAAAAATAGGCCGTAGAGCTCAGCTGGGCTGAGCGCCTTTTCCCACGAGCGGCGGGTCATCTGGCCCGCCGCTCGTCGTTTGACGAGAACCTCCCCCCTCCCCGCGCCCGGCGTCTGCGCAATCATCCACCGGTGACGCTACTGCTCGTCAAGCTGTTCCTCGCGCCCTCGTTCGTCGTCGGCGCCTCCATGACCGCGCGCCGCTTCGGTCCGCGGGTGGGCGGCCTCGTCGCGGGCCTGCCGGTCGTGGCGGGACCGATCCTGCTCGCCTACGCCCTGGCCCACGGCAGCGGCTTCGCCGCAGACGCCGCCGCCGGCACGCTGCTGGGCCTGGTCTCGCTGATCGCCTTCGTGGTCGTCTACGGCCGGCTCGCCGGCAGGCTGTCCTGGGGCGCGAGCATGCTCGCGGGCTGGCTCGCGTTCGCGCTCGCGACCGCGCTGTTCAGCGCGCTCACCATCCCGGCGGGCGGCGGGCTCGTGCTCGCGCTCGCCGCGCTCGCGGCGGGCCTCGCAGCGCTGCCCCAGCCCGGACCGGTACCGCCGCCCGCACACCCCCTGCCGACGTGGGATCTGCCGCTGCGCGCCGCCTGCGCGCTGACGCTGGTGCTCACGCTGACCGCGATCGCAGGCTGGCTCGGCCCGCAGCTGAGCGGCCTGCTCGCGCCCTTCCCGATCATCGCGACCGTGCTGGCGATCTTCACCCACGCCCAGCGCGGCGTGGACGAGACGCTGAGGCTGCTGCGCGGCATGGTCTCCGGGTTCGGTGCCTTCGCCCTCTTCTTCTTCACGCTCGCCGTGTCGCTGCGCTCGCTCGGGATCGCGGCCGGGTTCGTGCTCGCCGTCGCCGTTGCGCTGCTCGCGCAGGCGCTCGTGTTCCTGATCACGCACCGCCCGGCCGCGGCCCTCGCCGAGCCTGCGCTCACCGGCGAACCGGAGCTCGGCCGCACGAGCTGATCAGGCGCCCTGCGGCGAGTGGTGGCGCACCCGCTCGCGCGCGTCGGCGTAGCGGAGGACCTCGTAGCTGATCATCGCGACGAGCAGCGCGCTCACAGCCCCCAGCATCGCCAGCGCGCTCAGCTGCGAGTGCAGCGGCAGCAGCGCGAGCACGGCAACGGCTGCGAGGAGGCGGCGAAAGCCGTAGGTCCCGCGCATCCGCCAGCGAAAGGCGAACTGCGCCAGCAGAAACAGCGCCGCGCCCCCGGTCAGCGCGAACGCCGTCACGAGCGCGAGGTGGGCGTCGACGTGGGCGACCGTCTCCTTGACCCCGACGGCGAGCAGCGCGATCCCGGCGACCATCGGGAGGTGAAGGTAGGAGTAGGCGTCGCGCGCGATCCGGTTCTGCTCGGCCCCCGGTTCGGCGCGATCGAGCATTTCGCGCCCGACGATCGCCGTGACGTCGAAGTAGGCCCACCACAGGCAGGCCGCCGTCACGAGCCCCAGCACAGCGGCCGTCACGATGCCCGCGTCGATGCGCTCGTGCGCGCCGACCCCGATCGCGACGATCGACTCACCGAGGGCGATGATCACAACCGCGCCGTGCCGCTCGGCGAAATGCCCTGGCACGAGCCGCCACCCTGACATCTCGATCACCAACGGCCCCCCGACGTCGAGCACGAGGGCGAGGCCCCAGATCGCGAGCTGCAGGCCATCGCTCGCGAACGAGGCGGCGATCAGCAGACCGGAGCCGATCGCGGTGCTGACGGCCAGCCCGAGCACCGAATGGCGGAGCGCCGGGTCCTGCCGGCTCGCCAGCAGGAACAGCATTATGTGGGCGGACCGCGCGACCGCGTAGGCGAGCGCGAAGACGAGCGCGTCCGCGCCGAAGGCACCCGGCACCGAGAGCGCTGCGACGAGGAACGCCGCCATCGCGATGAACATCGCGAGCCGGACGAGACCTTCCTCCGGATCGACGACGCTCGTGAGCCAGGCGTATCCGACCCACGACCACCACAGCACTCCCAGAACCAGCAGCCCCTGGAGCAACCCTTCCCAGCCTCCGTGCGCGGTGATCAAGGTCGTGCACTGCGTCAGCGCCAGCACGAAGACGAGATCGAAGAACAGCTCCAGCGACGTGACGCGCTCGTCTTCGCGCATCACCGGCGCGAGGCGCGCGCGCAGGCGCGAGCCCGAGGCCGAAGGCTCGGACGCGGGCCGCTGCGGCTCGGCGCCGGGGAAGCTCACGACCCCGCCCGCCGCGTCTGCCGCTGCCGGCCCGGCGCCGGGGCGGGCTCCCGTGAGCCTCCCCGGCGCCGGCTCGAACCGGTCAGTGCAGGGACATGTTCGGCTCGCCCGCCGAGTTCAGACCGGTCGCCGAGATCGTGCACGTACCACCCTTCGGCGCGCCGCCGTTGTAGGCCTGCGTGAGGCAGTTGCGAAGCGCCAGCTGGCCCCAGTAGTTGGGGTGGATGTCTTCCTGGATTTCGTAGGGGCCGAAGATCGTCGAGACGGTCCGGACCTCGTTGACCCACTCGGTTTTGTCGACCGCCCCGGCCTGTGTCCAGGATTTCAGGCCCTCTTCCTCGAGCAGCCCGACACCCTTCTCGCACAGCCGCCGTCCGTTGAACGCGCCGGCCAGATCCATCGTCCTCACGTTGCTCATGCCGAGAGCGTTCGCGGCGCCCAGGACCGTGCTGTCGATCGCCGGCAGCATTTTTTCGTCCGCGTAGTTCGCGTCGGTGTTCCAGAATCCGCACCCGCCCGTGGTCTGCCTCGAATACCCGCTCTGGGTGTAGCGGAAGCCCGAGCCGAGCGGGATCGGCGCCGGGTAGTCCTGCACCAGCAGCGTGTACTGCGAGGAGCTGTAGCCGGCGTTGGTCATCGCCTGGGCCACGTTCCGCAGACCCGTTTCGACTTCGCCTTTGACCTTGGAGAGGTTGCTCGACGTGAAGTTGTTCGTCACCGAGCTTTCTTTGCTGCAGTAGAAGTCGTAGAACCAGGTGGACTCGAGGAAGTCTTCGACGCAGGTCTGGACGATCGAGGCGAAGTTGAAGTTGTTGCCGCCGATCGAGACCGCCACGAGCTTCACGTTGTGTGTCTTCGCGAAGTTCTGCAGCATCAGGGCCTGGCCTTCTTTGCCGCCCGAGTTGTAGAAGTCGAGGCCGGGCTTCCACTTTTCGCCTTCGCTGAAGCTGTAGGTCTTGGCGCCCGAGCATGCGAGGTTCTCGCCGCTCACGCCGCCGCCGACGTAGACCTCGGCCGACTTGGAGCGGTGGCAGTGCGCGATCACTTCCGCGTTGCCGGCCGCGTTGTCGTCGTAGGCGGTCGACCCGAGCGCGTCGACCCTGGAGGAGCTTTCGTTCGTGCTGCCGGCCCAGCGGCCGGCCTCGCCGGAGATGTAGGAGTCGCCGACGCTGGCGGTCCAGGGCGCGCCGCTGCCGGGACCGTCGGCGCGTGCGGGCGATGCCAGCACGGAGGCGGCGAGTGCGGTCGCAGCGGCCGCCAGCAGCACGGCGCAGACCAGCATCGGCGCGCGACGAAATGCGCTCGGGTGATCCATTGAGTCCCTCCCTCGTGTGGGTGCGCGCCGCCCCCTTGCGACGCTGTCCGCGCGACCCTAACCGCAGGCGCGGCAGCAGGTCAACCGCTGCCGGCTGCGCGCGCGGGCGCCTCTCCCCACAGCTGCTCGAGGCGATAGAACTCGCGCGCCTGAGGGGTGAAGATGTGGACGACCACGTCGATCAGGTCGATCAGTATCCAGCCGCCGTCGGGGTTGCCCTCGACCTTTCGCGGCAGCAGGCCGTGCTCGCTCTTCAGGCCTCCAAGGATGCCGTCCTGGATCGCCTTCGCCTGGCGGCCGGTGTTGCCGGTGCAGACCAGGAACCAGTCGGTGTAGCCGACCACGCCGCGCAGATCGAGCTCGACGACGTCGTGCGCCTTCTTGTCCTCGGCCAGCCGCGCGACCTCCGCGATGAGCTGCTCGGACTCCATCAGCGCGCCGCCTCCGCCGCCGCGCCGTAGAGGCCGTTGCGCTCGATGTAGACGCGCACCTCGCTCCTCAGCAGCCCGGCGGTGCTCTCCCCCGCGGCCAGCCGCTCGCGGGCCAGCGAGGAGGATGCTTCGATCGGCGCCATCTCCAGAAACACGACGCGCGGATCGGCCCCGTCGATGCGGCCCAGCGCATCGAGCACCGAGGCGCCGTCGCTGCCCGGCCGGCGCGCCACTGCCAGCCTCGCAAGGTCCAGCACGCTCCGGGGATCGCGCCAGCCCGGGAGCGTCAGCGCGGTATCGGCTCCCACGACGAACGTCAGCTCGGCCTCGGGGTGGCTCGCATGGATCTCACTCAAGGTATCGGCCGTGTAGGACGGGCCGGCACGCCGCACCTCCAGCCCGCACGCCCCGATGCCCTCCTCGCCCTCGACAGCGAGCCGGCACATCTCCAGACGGTGCTCGGGACCGGGATCATCCCCGGCCGGCTTGTGGGGTGGGGTGTGCAGCGGCATCAGCCAGACGCGCTCGAGCCCCAGCTCCGCGCGCGCGTGGCGCGCGAGCGCCAGGTGGCCGGCGTGGGGCGGGTTGAAGCTGCCGCCGAGGATCCCGATCGCGGGCACGCTCCGGTCACGGGCGGACGTGCCCGTCGCCTTCGACGAGGTACTTGAAGGTGCAGAGCTCGCGCAGCCCGATCGGCCCCCGTGCGTGCAGCTTCTGGGTCGAGTTCCCGATCTCGGCCCCCATGCCGAACTCGCCCCCGTCGGTGAAGCGCGTCGAGGCGTTGACGTACACACACGCGGCGTCGATCCCGAGCTGGAAGGCCCGCGCAGCGGCGGCGTCGAGCGTCACGATCGCCTCGGAATGCCCACTGCCGTAGCGGGAGATGTGCTCGATCGCCTCCTCGACGCCCGAGACGATCCCGACCGCGAGCGTCGGGCCGAGGTACTCGGTTGCCCAGTCGTCCTCGGTGGCCTCCTGGGCCCTCGCCCCCGCCGCCGGCGCCGCCAGCGAGCGCGCGCGCTCGTCGGCGCGCAGCGTCACGCCCGCCTCGCTCAGAGCCTCCGCGACGATGGGGACGAAGCGGTCGGCGATCGCCTCGTGCACGAGCAGGGTCTCGGCGGCGTTGCAGACACCCGGCCGCTGCAGCTTCGCGTTGAGGACGATCGCGAGCGCCTGCTCGAGGTCGGCCGCTCCGTCCACGAACACGTGGCAGTTCCCCGAGGCGGCGTAGATGACCGGCACGGTCGCGACGGCCTGAAGCGCGTCCTTCAGGCCCTCGCCGCCGCGGGGGATGATCAGATCGACGGTGTCCGTCTGCGTCGCGAGCGCGGCCAGCTCCTCGCGCCCGCCCCCGGAGACGAGGCTCACGGAGCCCTCCGGCAGCCCGGTCAGGACCGCCGCCTCGGCGGCGATCCTGACCAGGGCGAGGTTCGAGTGGGCGGCCGTCGAGGAGCCGCGCAGCACGATCGCGTTCCCCGACTTCAGAGACAGCGCGGCGGCATCGATCGTGACGTTCGGCCGCGCCTCGTAGACGACCGCCACGACGCCGAGCGGCACACGCACCTTGCGCACGTCGAGCCCGTTCGGCAGCCGCCGGCCCTCGATCACCTCCCCGACCGGGTCCGCCAGCACGGCGATCTGCCGCACGGCGGCCGCGATCGCGCGGACGCGGCCCTCGTCGAGGCGCAGCCGGTCGAGCAGGGCGTCGCCGATTCCGGCCTCCCGGCCCGCCTGCATGTCGAGCTCGTTGGCCGCGAGGATCTCGGGCAGGCGCTCTTGCAGGGCGCGCGCGATCCCCTCCAGCGCGGCGTCCTTTACGCCGGTGGGCGTGCGCGCCAGCACCCGGGAGGCGAGGCGCGCCTCCCGGCAGATCTGCTCGACGGAGGAGACCGCTAGGGCCGGCATCGTGCACGGTCCCGGTTTTTCATCTCGGCCACCCACAGAGAGTAGCCCGCGCGGCCTCGCCGGCCTCAATCAGTCGAGCACGAGGTAGTCGCGATGCACCGCCTCCTCGGTCGCCCGCGGCAGCAGCTCCCGCACGGCGCCTGACTTGAGGCCGATCACCTGCCGCAGCTCCGCCGCCGAGTAGTTGCAGATCCCCTTGGCGACGGCGTGTGAGGCGCCCGCTCCGAGCTCGACGATCTCCACCGCGTCGCCCGCGTCGAACTCCCCCCGCACGTCGGTCACGCCGACCGGCAGCAGGCTCGCGCTGCCCTCGCGAACCGCGCGCGCGGCGCCGGCATCGACCACGAGCGTGCCCCGTGAGGGCTTGGCGTACTTCAGCCACAGCTTGAAGCTGCTGTAGCGGGCCTCGCCGGCAGCGAAGCGCGTCCCCTCGCGCTCGCCTGCGAGCACCGCGGAGAGCGTGCCGGATCGCACCCCGTTGCAGATCGTTGTCGGGATGCCGGCCGCCGTCGCCATCTCGGCCGCGACGACCTTCGAGCGCATGCCCCCCGAGCCGAGCGGCGAGGTGGTGTGGCCGATCTCCAGATCGCGCAGGGCCGCGAAGCTGTCCACCTCAGCGACGATGTGCGCCTCCGGGTGCAGGCGCGGGTCTGCCGTGTAGAGGCCGTCGATGTCGGTCAGGAGGATCAGCTCGTCGGCCCCCACCAGCACGGCGACCTGCGCGGCGAGGAAGTCGTTGTCCCCGAAGGAGATCTCATCCGTCGCCGTCGTGTCGTTCTCGTTGATGACCGGGAGCACGCGCCAGGAGAGCAGCGTCGTGAGCGTCTGCCGGGCGTTCAGGTAGTGGGTGCGCGCGCTCATGTCGAAGAACGTCAGCAGCAGCTGCGCGCTCGTCACCCCGCGTTCGCGCAGCAGCTCGTCGTAGACGCGATACAGCTTGCCCTGTCCGACCGCGCTCGCCGCCTGCAGCGCCCCGATCGAGCTGGGCCGTTCCCCCAGGTCCATCACGCGCATGCCGAGCGCGATCGCGCCGCTCGTCACCACGATCGCCTCCTCACCGCCGGAGTGCGCCGCCGCAAGCTGGTCGGCAGATTCCCGCCAACACATCCATGCGCAGCTCGCCGTTGCTGCCGGCAACGACGCTCGAGCCGAGCTTGACCACGATCCGTCTCATGGCCGTGAGCTTATTTGGGCCGGCGCGGACCCCGGCGCTCGGGACGTCCCGGTTCGCCGTCGGCCTCGGAGGGGTCGAGCTCGAACGTGACGCCGCCGATCTCGATGTCGTCTCCCGGCTCGAAGCCTGCTTCCTCGAGCGCCCTGATCACGCCGATCCGCCGCAGCCGCCCCTCGAGGTAGTCCATCGCGTCCTCGTTCTCGATGTCGTGGCGCGCGAGCAGCCCTCGATGCCGCGCCCGCGCACGGCGAACGAGCCGGGACCGAGGCGCTCGACACGGAAGCCGCCGGCGGCGGCGGGCCTGAAGACCATGTGCTCGACGAGCTCGCCATGCTCGGCCGGGAGACCGGCCCCGGCCGGTGCCGCGGGCTCGCTCTGCACCGGCACGGCCGCGAACAGCGCCGCCTTCAGCTCGCTCGAGCCCGAGCCCCGTCGCGCTCGAGGTCGCGACCACGGGCACCTCGGGCCCCAGCCGCTCGCGCCAGGCCGCCGCCTCGAGCTCGCGCACCCTGGCGCTGACGAGATCGGCCTTGGAGAGCGCGAGCATGCGCGGCAGCGCCGCGAGCCGCGGATCGTGAGCGGCGAGCTCGCGCTCGATCGTCACGTGGTTGGCCTCGGCGTCGGCCGATCCCTCCCCCGAGGCCGTCCCCGCCGGGCGGCCGCCGAGCGTCAGCTCGGGCGCGATGTCGAGCACGTGGACGAGCAGCCGGGTGCGCTCGACATGGGCCAGGAAGTCGTGCCCGAGACCTGCCCCCTCGCTCGCACCCTCGATCAGGCCCGGGATGTCGGCCACGACGAGCTGGCGCTCACCCGAGTCGAGGACGCCGAGCACGGGCTCGAGCGTCGTGAACGGGTAGTCGGCGACCTTCGGCGCCGCGCGCGTCAGCCGCGAGAGCAGCGAGGACTTGCCGGCATTCGGCAGCCCGACCAGCCCGACGTCGGCCAGCAGCTTCAGGCGCAGCTCCACCCAGCCCTCCTCGCCCGGCAGCCCGCGCTCGGCGAAGCGCGGCGCCTGGCGCGTGGGCGTGGCGAAGCGCTTGTTGCCCTTTCCCCCCGCCCCGCCCCGGGCGGCCGGTGCGCGCTGTCCGTCGGCGAGCAGCTCCCAGCGGCGCCCGGCGAGGTCCCCGCCCTCCTCACCGCCGACGGCGGTCACCTCGGTGCCGGGCGGGACGCGGATCTCGAGCGTCGCGCCGTCGGCGCCATGGCGCTGTGAGCCCTGGCCGTGGCCCCCGCGGCCGGCGCGGAACTGGCTGCGCCGACGGAACGCCTGCAGGTCGCGCAGCGAGCCGTCGCAGACGAGCAGCACGTCGCCGCCGCGGCCGCCGTCGCCGCCGTCGGGACCGCCGCGTGGGACGTGCGCTTCGCGGCGGAAGCTCGTCAGCCGTCGCCGCCCGCGCCCGCCTGGATCTGGATCCTCGCCTTGTCGTAGAGCATCGCGGGGCAATCGTGACAGCCCGGCCACTCCCGCAGGGGACGGGCACGAGATGCTGATATGCCTCACCGCAGGCAGACCCTTCGATCGAGGAGCGAGCAGATGAGCAGCGAGGAGACCGGCGTAGCGGCATCGTCAACGAAGGTGCAACCCGTGCTTCTGATCACCGGCGCCTCAACCGGGATCGGCGCTGCGACCGCGCGCATGGCGCGCGCGCGAGGGCTGGCGGGTCGTGCTGGCCGCGCGCTCGGCCGCCAAGCTCGAGGCGCTCGCCGAGGAGCTGGGCGGCCCGGAGCACGCGCTCGCCGTCCCCTGCGACGTCACCGACTGGGACGAGCAGCAGCGGATGGTCGCAGAGCGCGCTCGACGCCTTCGAAGGGCTCGACGCGGCGTTCGCCAACGCGGGCTTCGGCGGCGCCCGCGGCTTCTTGAAGGACACCCCCGAGCACTGGCGCGAGATGGTCCTGACGAACGTCTATGGCGCGGCGCTGACGATCCGCGCCACGATCCCGGCGCTCACCTCCTCACAGGGCCATCTGCTGCTGACCTCGAGCGTCGCCGGGCGGCGCGTGCTGCCGGGCTCGCTTCTACAGCGTGACCAAGCACGCTGTCACGGCGATGGGCGAGGCCGCTCGCCAGGATCTGCATGGCACCGGCATCCGCGTGACGCTGATCGAGCCGGGGATGGTCGACACGCCCTTCTTCGAGAACAGACCCACCGACGCCCTGCAGGACGAGGACATCGCCCGCGTCGTGATGTTCGCGCTCTCCCAGCCGCCGCACGTGGACGTCAACGAGATCCTCATCCGGCCGACGGCGCAGGCGGGCTAGCGGCCGCGCTCACTCCTCGTGAGCGAGCCGGTGCGATAGGTAGAGCCCGGCCAGCGCGGCCCCGCCTGCGATGGCGACGGTGCCAGCCGCCGCCACCGGGGGCAGCTCCTCGCGCTCGAGGATGGTCGCGAGCGCGTCGACGCCGTCGGCGAGCGCGCATGCGAGCTGGACGCGCGGGCCGATCACGGGATCGTCCAGCGTCTGGATCGTCGCGACGGCCAAGCCCAGGTCGCGGGCCGCCAGCCCGCGCCCCAGCGCCTTCACCGCACCACGGCGCGCGTTCTCCGCGCCGAGCCATCGCGACATCGTCGCTTCGGGCGCGAGCAGGACGGCGGCGCCGATCGCGGCGCGCCCGGCGGCCAGCAGCCAGGCGGCGCGCCGCGTGCTCACGGCTACTCGCCGTCGGGAAGGACGCTGACCACGCGGCCGCGGCGGCCGGTGGTGAAGCTGACGGTGCCGGCGGCGCGTGCGTACAGCGTGTCGTCTTTGCCGATCCCGACGCCCGGTCCCGGCTTGAAGCGCGTGCCGCGCTGGCGCACGATGATCTCGCCGCCGGTGACGGCCTCTCCGGCGAACGTCTTCACGCCGAGGCGCTGGGCGTTGGAGTCGCGCCCGTTGCGGCTCGAGCCGAGCCCCTTCTTATGAGCCATCTGAAGCCTCCTCGCTTGGCGCGTCGTCCACCTTCGATGACGACGCGGCGGCGGGCGCTTTCGGTTTCGCGGCCGCTTTGGGTTTCGAGGCGGGTTTGTCTTTCGCCGCTCGTTCCGGAGCGTCGGCCGCCGCTCCCTGCCGGCCTCCCGCTTCGGCCGGCGCTTTGTCCTTGCCAGGCGCTTTCTCTTTGGCCGGCGCTTTGACGGCGGTCGCCTTCGTGCCGTCCTCGCCGCCGGCCTTCGCCGCTTTCGCTTTCCCGGCCGTGATCTCGGTGACCTCGATCCGGGTCAGCTCCTGGCGGT
Source organism: uncultured Solirubrobacteraceae bacterium (assembly GCA_963742805.1). Lineage (GTDB taxonomy): Bacteria > Actinomycetota > Thermoleophilia > Solirubrobacterales > Solirubrobacteraceae > Palsa-744. The sequence goes on from CAVUNG010000001.1 coordinate 66,018, forward strand.
GGCCGTTGCGCTTCTTGTAGCCACGCTTGGGCTTGAACTTGAACACCCGCAGCTTCTCGCCGCGAACGTGGGCGAGCACCTTCGCGGTGACCTGGACCTGGGCGAGCCCGGCCTCGTCGACCACCGTCTCGTCGGAGCGGTACATCAGCGGCTCGAGCGCGACGCTCGCGCCCTCGTCATCGGGCAGGCGCTCGACCAGCAGGGTCTGGCCCCGCTCGACGCGGTACTGCTTGCCGCCTGTCTTCACGATCGCGTACATGTGTGCTCCGGTGAGGCTTCTTCGAGGGGTCCGCTACTCGGCGGCCTTGGCCTTGGCAGCGGAACGGCGTCGCCCGCCTCTGCGGCCACGACGCCGAGGTTTGGATTGTAGGCCATCCTCGCCCTCCTCGGCCGCCGGCCGCCTGCTCGGCGCCGTCCGCCGCCGGCTGCTCGGGCTCGTCCTCGATCGCCGTACTGCGACTCTGCCAGGCCGGCTTCCGCCCGCGCCTCGGAGTCCTCGCGGTCCGCCGAGGCGCGTGCGCCTGCGGCGAGCGCGCCCCCCGTGCGACCGCTCGGCGGGCGGCCGTGGCTCTTTCTGCGAGCGCTGCGAGCGCCGCGCGGAACGCGCGGGCGCCGCGACCACCTCGCCGTCCTCGTCGAGCAGCAGGGCGCTGGCGGCGGTGCGGCCGACCTGGTCGATGCGGATCATCCGCTTCTCCCCGACGTGGGCGGCGGCTCCCGCGATCGAGATTATGTAGCCGTCGATTTTGGCGACCGCGTCGTCCTCGTCGTACATGTGCGGCTCGACGATCTCGACGAGCACCTCGTCGCCCTGGCGGAACGGCAACGCGCGCTCCTCGACCTCCTCGCGGGTGCCCGTGAAGGTGATCGCGAAGTGATCGAGCGCGAGCCCTTCGGAGCCCTCGAACAGGAACGACTTGCCGGTGTCGGCCTCGAGCGCATGCAGGACGCGCGAGCCGTTGCCGGTGAACTGCGTGCTGACGCGGGGGTTGACCTGGACGAGGAACGCCTCGGCGTCGGGATACTCGACCGCGACGTCGCGCAGCTTGCGCTCGAACTCGATCGCGATCGTCTCCTCCGAGCGGATCACGCCCTCGCCCTCACACGTCGGGCAGTGCCGGGTCATGATCTCGCGCACGCCCTCGGTCACGTTCTGGCGGGTCATCTCGACGAGCCCGAGCTTGGAGATCTCGGCGGTGAAGGTCTTGGTGCGGTCCTCGTCGAGCGTCTTGCGCAGCACCTTCATGACCGCGTCGCGGTTGCGCGCGCGGGCCATGTCGATGAAGTCGATGACGATGATGCCGCCGATGTCGCGCAGCCGCAGCTGGTTGACGACCTCCTCGGCGGCCTCCAGGTTCGTGCGCGTGATCGTGTCCTCCAGCCCCGCACCCTTGCCGCGGCCGATGAAGCTGCCCGAGTTGACGTCGATGACGGTGAGCGCCTCGGCGTAGTCGATGATCAGATAGCCGCCCGATGGCAGGTCGACGCGGCGCGAGAGCACGCCTTCGATCGCTTTGTCGACCTCGTAGGCCTCGAACAGCGGCTCCCCCTCTTTCCAGAGCTCCACGCGCTCGACGAGCTCGGGCGCCGTGCGGGTGAAGAAGGAGACGAGGCGGTGGTACTGCTGCTCGTCGTCGACGACGGCGCGCTCGAAGTGCGCCGAGAAGATGTCGCGCACGACGCGTACGGAGAGGTCTGCCTCCTGGAAGACGAGCCCCGGGGCCGGCGTCTCCTCGACGCGTTTCTCGAGCACCTCGTGCAGCTTGTGCAGGTACTTGAGCTCGCGCTCGAAGTCCGCGCGCTTGGCGCCGTGGGCCGCGGTGCGGATGATCACGCCGCCGCCGCCCAGCTCGAGGTCCTTGCTCTGCCGGCGCAGGCGTTCGCGCTCCTTGTCCTCCAGCCGCCGCGAGACGCCGATGCCCTCGCCCGTGGGCGCGTAGACCATGTAGCGCCCGGCGATCGTCAGCTCCATCGACAGCCGCGCGCCCTTGGTCTTCAGCGGGTCCTTGACCACCTGCACGACGATCTCCTGGCCGGGTTTCAGCAGCTCGGTGATCTTGCGCCCGCCGCCACCGCCGCGGCCACGGCGGACCGTCTCGACCCCCGGCAGCACGATCTCGTCGACGTGCAGGAAGCCGTTCTTCTCAAGCCCGATGTCGACGAACGCCGCCTCGAGGCCGGGCAGGACGTTGTCCACCTTGCCCTTGTAGATGTTGCCGACGATCGACCGCTGCCCGCGACGCTCTATGTAGAGCTCGGCGACGCGGTAGCCCGCCTGCGGCCGCCCTTTCCTACGTGCGGCTCCCTTGGCGGAGCCGTTCTTGGTGGCGGCAGGAGCGCCGCTCCCCTCCAGCAGCGCGACGCGCGTCTCCGCGCGGTCGACGCTCACGAGCACTTGCTTTTTCAATGTGTTCCAGTCTTTCGGTGTTGGGGACCGCCGCCGGCACCGCCCGCGAAGCGGGTGGTGGGGTGGGCGCGATCGCAGGGCAGCCGCGGGGCCGGCGCGAAAGCGCCCGACCCGATGTGAGAACGGAGCCGCGATCGCCGCCTGCACGCATCTGGTGCGTCGTCAGGGACGCATCCACCGCCGTCACGCGAGCGGCCCTGGCGGGCCGCTGGTGGGTGGGGGGACGCTCGGCGGGCATGGTCTTTCAGTAGCGCGGGACGCGGCCCTTCAGCGCAGCTGAGGCGCGCGCCCTCACGTATATCGACTGCAGCAGGCCTATCGCCAATAGCGTCGTGATGACCGACGATCCGCCATAGCTCATGAGCGGAAGCGTCACGCCGGTGATCGGCATGATCCCGATCGTCATCCCAACGTTGACGAAGACCTGAAACATCAGCATAGCCGCTACTCCGGCCGCGATCAGTGTCCCGAACAGGTCCTTGGACATTACGAGCACGCGCAACGATCGCCAGATCAGCAACGCGTACAGCAGCAGGACCAGCCCCGCGCCGACGAAGCCGTAGCGCTCCCCCACCGCCGCGAACACGAAGTCGGTGTGGCTCTCGGGCACGAAGCCGTTGGATGTCTGGTTGCTTCCCTGCCCCCGCCCCGTCTTCTGGCCGGAGCCGATCGCGATCTTCGACTCCTGCTGCTGGTAGCCCTGTTTCTGCGGGTTGGAGGTCGGATGCAGGAAGGCCGTCAGGCGTTCGACCTGGTAGGGCTTCAGGACGTTGACGCCTGCCGCGGGGGCGGCGACGAGCACGAACACGATCGACACGCACACGAGCGCCGCGAGCGCTGCCAGGTGGCGCCACGGCGTGCCCGCGATGAACAGCAGCATGTAGGCGATCGTCATGTAGACCATCCCCGAGCCGAGGTCGGGCTGGGCGATCACGAAGATCGCCGGCACGAGCGCGGCGATCATCACGCGGAGCGTGGTGTCGCGCTCGCGCAGGTGCCGCGCGCGGTCCACGACCAGCGCCGCCAGCGAGACGATCAGCAGCACCTTCCCAAGCTCGGAGGCCTGGAAGGAGAACAGCGGGAAGTTGATCGCGCGTTGCGAGCCGCGGGCGCTGTGGCCGAGGCCGAGCACCGCCAGGATGCTCACGATCAGCGCGATGTAGATGCCGGTTTTGTAGCGCTGCAGCACGCCGTAGTCGATGCGGCTGAGCACCAGCATCGCGACGATCCCGACGCCGAGGTAGATCGCCTGGCGGTCGACGTAGTAGTGCGGATCGCCCGGCACGAGGTTCCGCGTGGCGGCCGACAGCGTCGCCAGCGAGCAGGCCGCGAGGCCGAGCGCGGCGAGCGTCAGCAGCGGGTCGAAGGGGAGCCGCAGCGAGCGCGGCGCGGCGGAGGGCGGAGGCTCCTCCGCAGCCTTGATCGGGCTCTGGATCGGCGCCAGTGGCATCAGAAGGTCTTCGAGCTCCCGGCGACGAATTTTTCCTTGACGCCAAACCAGCGCGAGGCCATCAGCCGCGCGATCGGCGCCGCCGTTTCGGCGCCGAAGCCGCCTTCCTCGACCGTCACCGCGATCACGATCGGGCGCTTCGGGTCGCCGATGTAGCACATGTACCAGGACTGGTCCTTGCGCCCCAGGTGCTGCGCGGTGCCGGTCTTCCCGAACACCGGGTGGGCGGCCTGGTTCCAGCCGGACCAGACTTCAGCCGAGGTTCCTCCGGCCTGGCTCGCAGCCTCGTGGATGCCCTGCATCACCAGGCTCAGGTCTTCCGTGTTGAGGCGTACGTGCCGGCGCGCCGGGAAGGAGAGACTCTGGAGCGCACCACCGGCGGCTTCGTCGATCTCCATGCCGAGATGCGGCGTGACGACCGTGCCTTCGCCGTTGCCGTTCATGTACGCGTTGGCGAGCGTCGAGTAGGCGACCGCCATCTGCAGGGGGTCGGTGAGCAGTTCGCCCTGGCCGACGGCGAGGTGCATGTTGTCGCCGACGGTCCATTCGCCCGTCGGTTCGAGCACGATCCCGCAGTTGGAGACGTGCTTGCGGTGCTCGCACGCGAGCTCGAGCTTGTTCTCGTGTTCGCGCCAGCGTTTGTCGGGGATCACGCCCGGGAACTCGCTCGGCAGGTCGATGCCGGTCGGTTCGCCGATGCCGAGTTCACGCGCCTTGCGCTGGATCACGCTGCCGTGCGAGTTCGCGCGCTCGCCGACTTCGAAGAAGTAGGTGTCGGAGGAGACCTTCAGCGCTTCGACGAGCCCCACCGCGCCGAAGTCGGCGTGCCCGGCGTTGCAGAACTGCTGCGCCCCGACGGTGATACACGAGCCGGAGCCGAGCCCTTCGCCGGGGGTGATCACGCCGCCTTCGAGGGCGGCCATCGCGGTGATCGGCTTGAACGTCGAGCCGGTCGGGTACTCGCCGTTCACGGCACGGTCGGTCAGCGGTCCCCCGTTCGCGCCGCTGCCGACGAGCGTTTTGAATTCATGTTCGGTGAGCGGTTTCGCGAAACGATTGGGATCGAAACTCGGCTGGGAGCCGATTGCCAGGATCTGCCCGTTGCGGGGGTCCATCGCCACGAACGCTCCGGCGGGAGCGGCGGCGCGTTCCATGCCTTGCCGTAGCGCCTTTTCGGCCTCTTCCTGCAGCCGCAGGTCGAGCGTCAGCCTGAGGCTGCGGCCGGCCACCGGCTGCGTCGGCGCGAGCGATGCGGTCACCGGAAGCCCTTCGGCGTTGACCTCCACGCGCCGCACCCCGGGCTTGCCGCGCAGATAGCGGTCGTAGTAGTACTCGAGCCCTTCCTGGCCGACCACGGTGCCCTGCTGCACGCCGCGGAACGCTGGCATCTTGAGCTCTTCTTCGTTGATCTGGTCGACGTGACCGATGATCTGCGCGGCCATTTCGCCGTGCGGGTAGGCGCGGATCGACACCGGCTGCTGCACCACCCCCGGGAATTCGTCCTGGCGCTCGCCGAGGACGGTCAGCACGCCCCTCCCGGCGTCGGTCTTGATCGTGACCGGCGCGTAGGGAACCGCCTGGCGCTCGCGAATGACGATCGCCTCGATGTGGGCGGGGCTCATCCCAAGCAGGCGCCCGAGGCGCCGGTAGAGCGCGAGCCGGGGATGACCGGGCGCCGGCAGCGCGGAGGGCACGATCTGCACCGCGTTGGTGGTGCGGCTGGCGACGATCGCCTGGCCTTCGCGGTCGAGGACCTCTCCGCGCGGAGCGGCGATCGGGAGATCGCGGACGCGGTTCGCGTTGGCTTCGCGGACGTACTTTTCGCCGGAGAGCACCTGCAGGTACCAGAGGCGGAAGAAGATCACGCTGAACAGGGCGATCGCGATGCCGCCGATGATCGCCACGCGCACCGCTAGCCCCGGCGCGACCGGGATCGTGGGGCCGCGGCGTTTGACCGGCTCGATCGCGCTCATGGCTCCACCGAACCACGGGCCCGCAGAGCAAGCCGATCAAGGACGCAGGGAGCGCCGTGTGCTCCGCACACAAGCGACCGAGGACGCCGAGCGGCGCCGCTCTGCGGGCCCGTGGCGCTCATGCTTTGGAGAGGGGGCTGAGCCCCCCGGTCGTGTACGCGCGGCGCCGGCGCCTTCGCCGCGGGTCCTCGGGCAGCGCGCCGCCGAGCGTGCGCCGGACGAGCGCCCACATCGGCAGCGCGACGATCGTGTCGACGACGGTGCCGAGGATGATCTGGCGCAGCAGATCGAGGCTGACCGGCGCGTCGACCCCGAGCAGGAACTCCATCAGCGAGTAGCCGACGAGGGCGGCCGCGGCGGCCGCGGCGCCCACCAGCAGCGGTGTCAGCGCCGCCTGCGGATCGCGCAGTTCGCGCAGCCGCCCGGACCAGTAGCCGATCAACGTGAACACGAGCGAGGTCAACCCCAGCGTCTGCAGCAGCGCGAGGTCCACGAGCAGCCCGACCGCGAAGCCGGTCACGGCACCGAGCGTGGAGCCGCAGAGCAGGCCCACGAAGGCGACGAGCAGGGGCGTGAGGTCGGCGTTGACGCCGAAGACCGGCACCTCGGAGACGACGCCGATCTGGAAGAGGACGACGACGATGGAGAGGGCGGCGACGCGGGCGATCAGGCCCGCCGAGGGCGTCCCGCTCATCCGCCGGACCCCGTCGAGGCGACCTGTTCGCCCCGGGTGGAGGCTTCCGAACCCTGTCCGGCGGGCAGGGCGGCCACCACCGCTTTCAGGTTGGCGGCGGTCCCCCCGGCCGTGGAGGTGAGCACCTCGACCACATCGAGGTTGTGCAGGTTTGCGATCGGATGGACGTTGACCGACTTGTAGGCGGATTCTTCGTTGACCGAGGTGACCTGGCCGATCAACAGACCGGGCGGGTAGAGCGAGTCGTCGGGGCTGGCGACGGTGCCCGAGGTGACGACGTATTCGCCCTTGGTGGCCTGCGTGTTGGCGGGCAGGTACTGGAGCAGCAGGTCGTTCGGTTCCCCGACCTTGGGTTGCACGATGCCGGTCGCGGTGCCCGTCCCGATGCGCGCCGAGACGCCCATGGTCGAGTCGGTGATGAGGTCGACCTGGGCGCCGTCGGGCTCGACGGCCACGACCTTGCCGACGAGGCCTTCGGCGTTGATGACGGGGTCGTTCACGCGCACGCCGTCGGGCGTGCCCTTGTCGATCGTCACCGTCGAGTACCAGATGTTCGGGACTTTTCCCGACCACGGTCGCCGCCACCGGATGGTAGTTGGAGACCCCGAGGGTGTTGAGGTGGTAGAGGCCGATCAATTGCCGGTAGGTGCGCTGTTCGGCCTGCGCGGCGGTGAGCTCGGGGCGCAGTTTGTCGATCTGCTTGCGCAGTTCGTCGCGCTGTCCTTTGGCGTCGATCGTTTCGCCGAACCACCCGAAGGCGTCGCGCACAGGCTTCAACGCCTTGTTCGCCCCGTCCTGGATCGGGGAGACGATCGTCAGAAATGTCCGCTGAACGCCGTGCAGACCCCCGCCGGAGGACTCGCCGAAGTAGGCGGTCAACAGCAGCAAGGAGAGCACGACCAGCAGCGCTAGCACCGCTCGACGGCGCCGGACGGTCTTGTCGTACACCTGGTTACTACCTTCCGAAGCGTTCAGAGCACAGACTACTCGCGGCGCGAGGGGAGGTTACCCCCTCGGTTGCGCGAGCTCGCCGGCAGCGCCGCTTCACCGGCGGCGGCGGTTGCGCGAGGTGCGGTTGGAGCGGTGGATCGCCTCGAACTCCTCGAGCGAGCGCCCGGAGCCGACGGCGACGCAGGTCAGCGGCGACTCGGCGAGGTGCGCGGGCATCTGCGTCTCCTCGCGCAGCCGCTCGTCCAGTCCTTGCAGCAGCGAGCCCCCGCCGGCGAGCATGATGCCGCGGTCCATGATGTCCGAGGCGAGCTCCGGCGGCGTGCGGTCGAGCGTCTCCTTGACGGCGTCGATGATCTGGCTGAGCGGCTCCTCGAGCGCCTGGCGGATCTCCTCGCTCGTCAGCACGACCGTCTTCGGCAGCCCGGCGACCATGTCGCGGCCGCGGATCTCGGCCTGCAGCTCCTCGCTCATCGGGCACGCCGAGCCGATCTCGAGCTTCAGCTCCTCGGCCGTCTGCTGGCCGATCAGCAGCTTGTACTCTTTCTTGGCGTAGTTGATGATCGCCTCGTCCATCTCGTCTCCGCCCACGCGGATCGACTGTGAGACGACGATCCCGCCGAGCGAGATCACGGCGACCTCGGAGGTGCCGCCGCCGATGTCGACGACCATCGAGCCGGTCGGCTCGCCGACAGGCAGCCCGGCGCCGATCGCCGCGGCCATGGGCTCCTCGATCAGGTAGGCGGTGCGCGCGCCGGCGGACAGGCACGCCTCCTCGACGGCGCGCTTCTCGACCCCGGTCACGCCCGAAGGCACGCACACGACGACGCGTGGATGCGCCCAGCGGTTCTGGTGCACCTTCTGGATGAAGTGGCGGAGCATCTGCTCGGTGACGTCGAAGTCGGCGATCACGCCGTCCTTCAGGGGGCGGATCGCCTGGATCGTGCCCGGGGTGCGGCCCAGCATGCGCTTGGCCTCGATGCCGACGGCGTGGACTTCGCCCGAGCGCGAGTCGATCGCGACGACGCTCGGCTCGGACAGCACGATGCCGCGTCCGCGGACGTAGACGAGCGTGTTCGCAGTGCCGAGGTCGACCGCCATGTCGCGGCCGCCGAATCCGGTCAGATAGGTGAAGACGCTCATTTCGAGGGAGGTGGCGGCGGCCGAGAGCTGGCGCGCCGCATGCCGTTGAGGCACCCGCGCCGCCGGCGCTCCGTCGGGCCCCACCGGTCGGGGCAGTCTAGCGGACGCCTACCGATCTCCGGCAAGGCCTGCGAGCCGGATTGCGCCGCAAACGCGCCTTTTCGCGCCCCACGCAGCGGAGCGGGGCGGGCTAGCTGCTCCGCAGCTCCGGAGCGAGCTCCAACAGCGTCTGCAGCGGCAGACCGACCACGTTCTCGACTTCCCCCTCGATGCGCTCGACCAGCTTCGCGCCCTGCCCCTGGACCGCGTAGCCGCCAGAGCGCTCGCGCCACTCCCCCGTCGCGACGTACCACGCGACGAGCTCCTCGTCGGCCGGGCGGAACGTGACCGCCGTCCTCGCGACCGCGGTGCGCTCCTCCCCGGAGACCAGCACGGCGAGGCCGCTGATGACCTGCTGCGTGCGCCCGGCGAGATCCCGGATCGTCGCGGCCGCCTGCCGCTCGTCGGCGGGCTTCCCGAAGATGCGCCCGCCCGCGACGACGATCGTGTCGCAGCCGATCACGAGCTCCTCCGCGCCCGGCCTGGCAACCGCGCGCGCCTTGCGCAGGGCGTTCTCCAGCGCCACGGCCTCCGGCTCGCCCTCCTGGAGCTCCGGGGCATCCGGGACCCTCACGCTGAAGTCGAGCCCCAGACGCGAAAGGAGCTCCCGCCGTTGCGGCGAGCGCGAGGCCAGGACGACGTGCGGTGCGGCCAGGGCGCTGGGAGGGGCCGGTGGCGGGACCTAGAGCTCGCCGAAGAACAGCGCGCTCTCGCGCGCCGCGGACTCCGGCGAGTCCGAGCCGTGCACCATGTTCTGCCCGGTCTCGATCGCGAAGTCGCCCCGGATGCTGCCCGTAGCCGCCTCGAGCGGGTTCGTGGCGCCGATCACCTGGCGGGCGGCCTTGACCGCGTCCTGGCCCTCGAGCACCATCGCGAGGATCGGCCCCGAGGTGATGAACTCCACCAGCTCGCCGAAGAACGGGCGCTCGGCGTGCTCGGCGTAGTGCTCCTCGGCCAGCTCGCGGGTCACGGTCATGTGGCGCAGCGCGACGATCCGCAGCCCCTTGCGCTCGAACCGGGCGATGATCTCGCCGCTCAGCGAGCGGGCGAAGGCGTCGGGCTTCACGAGGATCAGCGTTCTCTCCATGGCTTCCTTTTCTGGATCGTTGATTCCGCGGCGATGTGCCGCTGGTCGGTCAGGACGTGGGGCGCGGGCGGCCGCCGGGCCGCGGCGAGCGCCCTGACGATCGCCGGCGCGTGGTGGCCTCGGCGGCGACCGGTGCCGGCCCATCCGCGTCGGCCTCCTCGGTCAGCGCCGGCTCCCCGTTCGATGACGATGCGGTCTCGACCGCGGCCGTCTCGGTGCTGATCGCCGGCTCGGCGGCAGCGCGTTTGCGTCCGGCCGCGGACTTGGGGGCCGGCGCGGTCGCCGCGACGTCTCCCTTCTCGCCCTCGCGCGCCGCCGCGCGGCGCCGGCGCGGGCGCGGCGCGTCCAGCCCCGGCACGTCCGCCTCGCAGTACGGGCAGATCGTCCAGGCGCGGTCCAGCGGCTTCGAGCAGTTCAGACAGCGCTCCTTGAGCTTGCGCAGACAGCTCGGGCAGCGCACGAAATCGGGCTCGATGCGGTAGTCGCAGTGCGGGCATAGTGAACCCTCGAGCTCGTGCAGCCGGACTTCGGTCGCATGCGTCTCCAACTCGCGCTCGCGCACGTCCTCCAGGTACTCGGGCGGGCGCAGGATCAAGTAGATGATCGTGCCGACGAACGGGAACAGGGACGCCGCGGTCGCGCAGCCGACCAGCATCGGGTCCTCGATCCGGCGCCGTGCATCGTTGTACGTCCAGTAGATCAGCGACAGGTACAGGACGACCACGAAGAGGATCAGGAGATCCACGACGAGGGAGAGGCCGCTGCTTTCGATTCCGAAGACTGCGAGCGGGGGCATCGGCCGGACGAGTTTAGAGAAACAGGCGGCCGAAACCGTAGCCAGCGGCGAAGAACACAAGGATCACGAGGGCCACGATCAACGCAACGGCGCCGACCATCGTGAGCACGGACGGGCCCTCGTCGTTCACCGTCGCGACCCTCTCGCCCTGCTCGGGACGTCCTCGCGAGGGTCCAGCGCGCCGAGCAGCTCGCCGACGAGATAGACCGAGCCCGTCACGAGCACCCCGGTCCCCTCCTGGAGCGCCCAGCGGCGCGCCTCGGCGAGCGCGCGCTCCGGACGCGGCTCGCAGACCGCATCCTCGAAGCCGAGCTGGCGCGCTTGGGAGAGCAGCGCCGCCGGCGAGAGGGCGCGCGCTCCGGGGGGCGCGGTGAACCAGGCCCGCCGGCAGCGCGGCAGCAGCGTGCGCAGCATCCCGGCGGCGTCCTTGTCCTCGAGAACGCCGAGCACGAGCGCAGGGGGTCCGTCGAACACCTCCCCGAGCGACTCGACGAGCGCGGCCACCGCCGCGGGGTTGTGCGCGCCGTCGAGGACCGTGTGGGGCTCGCCTGCAAGCGCCTGCAGGCGGCCGGGGACGGCGAGCGTCTCTGCGGCTTCGCGCACCGTCCGCTCGTCGAGCTCGAGCCCGACGCGGCGCAGGTGGGCGGCGGCCGCGGCCCGCGCCAGCGCCAGGTTGCGCCGCTGGAAGGCTCCGGGCGCCCGCAGGCTCAGGTCGGAGGGCAGCGGCGCGGGATGCACGATCTCCGCCCCGCGCTCGCCCGCCACGCGCTCGGCGACCGCAAGCGCCTCGGGCGCCAGCCCCTCGCCGAGCACAAGCGTCGCGCCCTCCTGCACGACGGCCAGCTTCTCCTCCGCGATGTCGGCGATCGTCGGCCCCAGCCAGCGGGTGTGCTCGAGCGCGACGTTGGTGAGCACGGTCACCCCCGGCGCCACGACGCTGGTCGCGTCGTAGCGTCCGCCGAGGCCGGCCTCGACGACCGCGACGTCCACCTCGCGCCTGGCCATCTCCCACAGCGCGGCAGCCGTGAGGAGTTCGAACTGGGTCACGTGGTCGTCCTCGGCCAGGGTGCGGTTGACCTGGCCGGCGGCGCGGTCGGCCCGCGCGACGGCGGCGCTGAAGTCCTCGGGGTCGAGCTCGCGCTCGTCGATCTGCACGCGCTCGCGCCAGGCGATCAGGTGCGGGGAGGTGTAGGAGCCCGTGTGCAGGCCGTGGCGCCTCAGGATCGCCGCCGTCATCCGCGTGGTGGATGACTTGCCGTTGGTGCCGAGCACCTGGATGGTTCCGAACGAGCGCTCCGGCGAGCCGAGGGCGGTCATCATGCGCCGCATCCGGTCGAGCCCGAAGCGCATGCCGAAGAGCTCGAGCGAGCGCAGCGTGTCCTCGGCGCGCTCCTCGCTCCAGCGGTCCCGCCCCGGGAGCCGCTCGTCTCGGTGACGCTTCGTGTCCATCTCGTCAGGCGTCTGGGTGCTTGCGCAGGTAATCGACGAACAGCGGGCGCAGCAGCTCGCCGAGCTCCCCCTCGCCGCTGTGCAGCGCGTCTTTGATCAGCCCTTTGGAGAACTGGATGTCGAAGTTGGCCTCGCCCTGGTCGCCGCGCGCCGTCTCCGCGGCGGGGATCGCCTGCAACAGCGACCAGAAGAACCTCACGTCGAGATGGCGCTCGGCGCGTCTGATCGCGCGGTCGTGCAGCTCCTCTGTCGGGAGCGCTTCGAGCGCGTCGGGCGCCGGGTCCGCCATCGCCTCTCGGGGCCGCCTAGCGGCGGCGCAGCGCGCGATTGCGGACTGCGCGCAGCGCGAGCAGCTCCCTGCCCATGCCCTTGAGGTCGAGCTTGTCGGCGAGCTTGCGCAGCTCCTTGCGGTCCTTCGAGCTCAGCCTGTCGACGCGTCCGCCGGAAGCGGCCAGCAGCGTGCGAAGACGCTCGCGCTCGCTCATGGACAGCCGCTGCCAGCGGCTGCCGACGACGATCGTCCCCTGCAGCAGCGCCGCCCACGGGATCGACCGCAGGCTCCGTTTGCGCTTGGTGCTCTCGGTCTTCTTGCGAGGGCGCATCAGCGGCGATGGTAGCGGCTGCAGGGGGCGAGGGATGGAGAGATCGACGGCACGCCCGCGCGCGTCCGCTCCCCGAACCTAGGCCGACTCCTGCTGCGGCGAGGCCTCGCTGGCGTCTTCGGGCGCCGCTTCGGTGACGAGCGTGGGAGTGAGGCCCTTCTCGACGGTCTCCTTGGTCACCACGCACTTCTTGACATCGCGCCGCGAAGGCAGCTCGAACTGCACCTCGAGCAGGATCTCCTCGATGATCGAGCGCAGCCCGCGGGCGCCCGTTTCGCGCTCGAGGCCGCGTTCGGCGATCGCGATCAGCGAGTCCTCGCTGAACACGAGCTCGATGCCGTCGAAGGCGAAGAAGCGCTGGAACTGCTTGGCCAGCGCGTTGCGCGGCTCGACGAGGATCGAGACGAGGTCATCGCGCGTGAGCTGGTGCACGGCGCTCATCACGGGCAGCCGGCCGATGAACTCGGGGATCAGGCCGTACTCGATCAGGTCCTCGGGCAGGCAGTGCTCGAAGGTCTCGCCGGTGTCCTTGTCGGCTTTGTTCTCGATCGCGGCCGCAAAGCCGACGCCTTTGTGGCCGATGCGGCGCTCGATCACCTTGTCGAGGTTGGCGAAGGCGCCGCCGCAGATGAACAGCACGTTGGTCGTGTCGATCGTCAGGAACTCCTGGTGCGGGTGCTTGCGCCCGCCCTGCGGAGGCACCGAGGCCGCGGTCCCCTCGAGGATCTTCAAGAGCGCCTGCTGCACCCCCTCCCCGGAGACGTCGCGCGTGATCGACGGGTTGTCGGCCTTGCGCGCGATCTTGTCGACCTCGTCGATGTAGATGATCCCGGTTTCCGCCTTCTTGACGTCGTAGTCGGCCGCCTGGATCAGCTTGAGCAGGATGTTCTCGACGTCCTCGCCGACGTAGCCGGCCTCCGTCAGCGCCGTCGCGTCGGCGATCGCGAACGGGACGTTCAGGATGCGCGCGAGCGTCTGCGCCAGCAGCGTCTTGCCGCAGCCGGTGGGGCCGAGCAGCAGGATGTTCGACTTCTGCAGCTCGATGTCGCTCTCGGGGGACATCATCATCTGCACGCGCTTGTAGTGGTTGTAGACGGCGACCGAGAGCGTGCGCTTGGAGGGGTCCTGACCGACGACGTACTCATCGAGGACGTCGTAGATTTCGCGCGGCTTGGGCAGGTTCTCGAGGTCGAAGGCGGGCGGGGCGGCGAGCTCCTCGTCGATGATCTCGTTGCAGAGATCGATGCACTCGTCGCAGATGTAGACGCCCGGGCCCGCGATCAGCTTCTTGACCTGCCGCTGCGACTTGCCGCAGAAGCTGCAGAGGAGCTGCTCGTTGGAGTCTGTCGGTCTGGCCATTCTGTGCTGCTCCTCCCCTTGCCGGCCGTTCCCCGCGCCCTTGTCAGTGCTCGGAGATCACGCGGTCGATGATGCCGTACTCCTTGGCCTCCTCCGAGCTCATGAAGTAGTCGCGCTCGGTGTCCTTGCCCACCTGGTCCAGCGATTTGCCCGTGTGCTTGGCGATGATCTCGTCGAGCCGTTTGCGCACGTCGATGATCTCCTTGGCATGGATCTCGATGTCCGTCGCCTGGCCCTGGAAGCTCGAGGAGACCTGGTGGATCAGGATCTTGGCGTTCGGCAGCGCCATGCGCTTGCCGTGGGCGCCGCCCGCCAGCAGCAGCGCGCCCATCGACATCGCGATGCCCACGCAGATCGTCTGCACGTCGGGCTTGATGAACTGCATCGTGTCGTAGATCGCGAGGCCCGCGTAGACCGAGCCGCCGGGCGAGTTGATGTACAGCGAGACGTCCTTCTCGGGGTCCTCGGACTCGAGGTGCAACAGCTGGGCGACGATCAGGTTCGCGATCTGGTCGTCCACCGGCGTACCGAGGAAGATGATGCGCTCGTTCAGCAGGCGGCTGTAGATGTCGAACGCTCGCTCGCCACGCGACGTCTGCTCGACAACCATCGGTACAAGTGGGCTCATAGTCTCGCTTTGTTTGCCAAGGCCTTGCGGATTCCTCTAGAGGCTAGCGATCTGGCGTCCACAGCCGGGAGGCCTCGGCCGTCTCCTTGACGGCGGCCTCGCCCTCCTTCTCAGGAGTCCAGAGCTTCTCGCGCGCCTCGGCCTGGGCGAGCGGGATCGGCTTCGCCTCCGAGGCGATGAGGTCGATCGCCTCACGCGCGGCGAGGTCCTCGCGCACATCCTCGAGCCGGCCGGACGCACGCAGGTCCTCGAGCAGCTGCTGCGGCTCGACCCCCTCGCGTTCGGCGGTCGGCGCGAGCGCGGCGAGCACATCCTCCTCGTCGGGCGCGATGCCCTCCGCGGCGACGACGGCCGTGATCACGGCCTCGCGCCGCAGCGCCTGCTCGGCCTCCCCCTGCGCCTCGGCGAGAATCTGCTCCTCGCTCTGGCCGGTGATCTGGAGATATGCCTCCCGCGAGATCCCGCGGTGAGCGAGCGCGTGCAGGTTGCGCTCCCACATCTCCCGCGCCCGAGCCGACACCAGCTCCGGCGTGACCGGGACACTCGCGTTCGCGACGGCGGCGTCGAGCGCTGCCTGGCGGTACTCCCCCTGGATGCGCGCGCGCTCGGCCTCGAGCAGCCGCTCGCGGATGTCCGCGCGCAGCTCGTCGAGGTCGTCGAAGCCCGCGTCCACCGCGAAGTCGTCGTCGAGCTCGGGCAGCTGCTTCTCCTTGACCTCCTTGACGGTCACCGCGAAGCTCGCCTCGCGCCCCGCCAGCTCGCCGGCGCCGTAGTCCTCGGGGAAGGTCACCGACAGCGTCCGCTCCTCGCCGGCGCCCGCGCCCGCCAGCCCCTCCTCGAAGCCGGGGATCAGGTTGCCCGATCCGAGCTCGACGAGCTGGTCGCGCCCCTCGCCGCCGGCGAACGGGACGAGCTCCCCGTCCTCGCCCGGCAGCGAGCCGAGGTAGTCGATCACGACGAAGTCGCCGGCTGCGGCCGGCCGCTCGACGCTCTCCAACCGCGCGAGCCGCTCGCGCTCGCCCGCCAGTGCCTCCTCGATGCGCTCCTGCGCGACCGTCTCCTCGGCGCGGGGGACCTCGAGCCCCTTGTACTCGCCGAGCTCGGCCTTGGGCAGCACCCCGATCTCGATCGAGAAGCGCAGCTCCTCGCCCTTCGGCGGCAGGTTGGCGAAGTCGAGGTCGACCGTCGGGTCGCCGACGGGCACGATCCCGGAGCTGGCGATCGCGTCGGAGTACCAGGCGGGCAGCGACTCGCGCAGCGCCTCCTCGAGGACCGCCTCGCGGCCCACGCGCTGGATCACGAGCGGCGCCGGCACCTTGCCCTTGCGGAACCCGGGCAGTTTGAGCTGGCGACCGAGCAGGCGCGCGCGCTCTTCGACGCGCACCTCGACCTCGGAAGGCTCCACCTCGACCTGCAGGCGCACTCGCGAGTCGCCCAGCTCGGTGAGCGTTGTCTTCAGGGCGCTCGCCACGGACGCCACGATACCGTGCCGCCGTGGCCGGACAGCGCCGGAGCTTCCAACGCGCAGAGGCCCGTCTGTGGACGGGCCCGCTGGCGCATCTCGTGGGCGGCGCGCTGGACGTGCTGGGCGCCCTGGCCGGCTACGGCCTGGCGCGCCTCAAACGGTAGGAGGCCGGCGCTCGCGCCGGCCTCCAGGAGCGCGGGGCAAACGCCGCTGTCAGGCGACGGTCGGGTGCTGCTGGCTCACCGCGCCGAAGGACAGGCGCTCGCCACGCGGGAGCACGAGCACGGCGCTGTTGGCGATCTCCACCAGGTGTTCGGCGGAGGCGCTCAGCGAGATGCGGCCCTCGGGCGCGTCGGCGCGCGAGTCCAGCACGAGGATGTCGGTGTCGTCGCCGGCCACGGGCACGACCTCCGCGCCCAGCGCACCGGCCAGCGCGGCAGCCGTCTCGCGCGCGCCGCCGTCGCCGTCGCCGACGGCGACCACGCGGCGTACCTGCGGGCTCTTCTCGGCGAGGTCCACCGGAGCGATCGCGACCGCGGTGCGGCCGCCCTCGAGCAGGCGCTGGGCGGAGTTGCCGATCGAGACGTGGCCCCTGGCCGTGTGCGAGTCCGAGCAGAACACGATCACGTCGGCCTGCTCGCGCTCGGCGAGCGCTGCCAGCCCCTCGGGGGTCGAGCGGTCGGTGACGATGTGGGTGGCGGCGTTCGGGTCGCCGAGCAGCGTCAGGCCGCGGCCCAGGATGCCCTGCGTGTCGCCGACCGAATCGTCGGTGTGGCGCACGTAGGCGAGCGCCACCTCGGCGCCGGCGTCAGCGAACTGGCGGCCGAGCACGACGGCGTCGTCCTCGTTGGCGGTTCCGTCGTAAGAGACGATGATCTTTGCGGGCATTGCGTTTCTCCTTGTTGCTTGCGAGGCCGTCTGCCTCGGTGAAGTTCGGTTCTTCGCTCCTCTTCGGCTGATGATGCCCGCTACCTGCCATCAGCTCCAATGATATTTATTATTATATATATAAGATTGACTAATGCTTAGTGTCGGTCGCTTACGTGTCCTCCGTGAGGTCGCCCACCGCGGCTCGTTCTCGGCCGCCGCGAACGCGCTCGACTACACCCAGTCGGCTGTCTCCCAGCAGATCGCCGCGCTCGAGGCCGAGACCGGCCTGGCGTTGCTCGAGCGTCATCCGCGCGGGGTCTCGCTGACCGCGGCCGGCCAGACGCTCGTCGGCCACGCCGAGGGCATCCTGGCCCAGCTCGAAGCGGCCGAAGAGGCGCTGCAGGCGATCTCCGGGCTGCGCGGGGGGCGGCTGCGGATGGCCTCCTTCCCGAGCGCGGGCGCCACGCTGATGCCGCAGGCGATCGCCGAGTTCCGCTCCGCTCACCCCGAGGTCGAGCTGAGCCTCGCCGAGGGCGAGCCCGAGGAGATCGCGCCACGGCTGCGCGGCGGCGAGCTCGACCTCGCGCTGCTGTTCGAGTTCGAGGGCCAGAGCCTCGACGCCGGACGCGCCGCCCGCGTCGAGCTGCTCGATGACCCGATGTTCCTTGCGCTGCCCCGAGAGCACCGCCTCGCCGCGCGCGAGCGCCTGCGCCTCGCGGACCTCGCGGGCGAGGCGTGGGTGCAGACCTCCGAGGCGAGCAACTGCTCCCGCCACGTCGTGCGCTGCTGCCACGCGGCGGGCTTCGAGCCGAACGTCGCGTTCGAGAGCGACGACTACCAGACGGTCCAGGGGCTGGTCGCCGCCGGCGTCGGCGTGGCGCTGATCCCCCGCATGGCGCTGTCGGCGTCCCGAGGGGAGATCGCGGTGCGCTCGCTCGTCGACGGGCCAGTCCGCAGCGTGATCGCCGCCACTCCCCCGTCCGCGCGGCTCGTGCCCGCGGCCGGGGCGATGCTCGGAATCCTCGCGTCGATCGCGCGCTCCCGCTGAGAGCGCCGCGTCGATCGCGCCCGGCCCCTAAGAGCGCGGGGCGCCCGCCTTGCGGCGGACGCCCCGTTTCTCACCGGATGACGCTGGGGATCAGCTTTCCGATGCGCCGTTGAACGACTGGACGAGCTCTTTGCCCAGCGCCTTGTAACCGGCCGCCGTCGGGTGGATGTCACCGCTCGGCAGCACGATGCCTTCACTGCACATTTCTGTGTATTTGCAGATCTTCCCGGATTCCAGGTGGACCTTTTTGGCGTGTTCTTTGGCGGTTTCGCCCGCTTTGTAAAGCGGGCCCTGCGAGTTGATCAGCGGGAACGGCCTGGCGATCGAGAGGTTGGGCCCGAACGCTTTGCCTTTGACCTCGCCTTCGAGCGCGCCGTTGAGGGCTTCGACGAGTTTGTCGGAGCCTTCCAGGAGCGTCCCGAAGGGGTTGTAGAAGCCGAGCAGCACGATCCTGCCCGTGTAGCCCGCCGAGCGGATCGCGCCGATCGTCGTGCCGATGTTGGTCAGGATGTGGCCGAAGAGCCCGCCCGGGAAGGCGTAGCCTGCCGGCCCGGCTTCGTGGGCTGCGCATTCGATGATGCTGGTGAAGCCCTTTTCACCGAGGTACAGCGGGTTCTCGCATTTGCCGAGCACGTGAAGCTCGTCGTTGCTGCCGATCTGCAGCGAGATCGCCGTCACGGGAACCGGCCCCGCGAGCTGACCCAGGAGCGCTTCCAGCTGCGAGGTGCTGTGGCCGTATTCGACCTTCAGCGGGAACCCTTCGCCGGGCAGGTTGTTGTGGTAGGCGCACGGGTTGTATTCGGCTTCCGGCGTACCGCCCAGCAGGTGGCCGATGAGGCCGTCGCTGGTCTCACCCGGGCAGCCTAGGTTCACGACTGAGAGTTCGTGGCCGGCCGCTTTTTCGGGCCTTTTCAGGTGCTGGCCCATGTAGCCGACAAACCCGGCTTCGAACGATGAGGCCGGCTCGCAGAGCGCGTCTTCAGCGTACGCGAGTTCGGTTTCGCCTTTCGAGGCCGCGATGAAGCCGGCTTCGCAGTTCGCTTTGTGCGCTGTGGCGTTGGCCTTCAGCGTCGCAGCTTTGTAGCCGAAGCTGAGCGAATCGCCCAGCGCCACGTACTTGGTCGGCGTCAGCGCCGTGTTCGCGCTGGCAGACGACGCGGCCAGCGCCGAGCCCAGCAACGCAACTGCCATCAGGCAGCCGAGCAGTCTCAAAGACCGCGTACAGCCATTCTTGGCTGGCATTCTCACCCTCCTCTTGCGGATCTGCGGACCATGCCCGCAGATCCCCTCCGCCACGGCACGACCCCTCGGTTCGGCCCGTCCAGATTGGGCCTGGCGACACGCCGAACGGGCGCACCGCGGACCGCCAAGGTAAACGCGTTCTCATGCGATGTCAAGCCGCAACTGAACGCCCGAGCGACACAGCGACCCCCCCCACCCGGCATGCCCGCGAGATCCCCGGGCGCCCCCTCAGGTCCCGTCCGGCACCCGTGACATGTTTGACAGCCGCCCACGGACAGGGAGAAGGCGATGACGGTGCTGCTGGCGATAGTCGGGATCCTGCTCGGAGCGGTCCTTGCCGCGGTCGTCCTGCGCCGCGACTCCGCCCGCCTGCGTGAGGAGCTGCGGGCCGTCTCGATGGACATGGCGGAGCAGACCGGCGCCTCGCTCGCGCGGAGCGTGGCCGAGTCGCGCGCCGTCGAGCAGGAGCGTGCCGCCGGCGAGATGGCGCAGCGCACCGAGCAGATCAAGGGCGCCGTCGCCCCGGTCCAGGAGCAGCTAGCGCGCATGCACGGCGAGATCTCGCGCCTGGAGGGCGAGCGCCGCCAGGCCCAGGGCGAGCTCGCGCAGATGGTGCGCCAGCTCGGCGAAGGCGTGGGCACGCTGCGCCGCGAGACGGGCAATCTCGTGAGCGCGCTGAAGCGGCCCTCCACGCGCGGCTCCTGGGGTGAGATCCAGTTGCGCAACGTGGTGGAGATGGCGGGCATGGTCTCGCACTGCGACTTCGTCGAGCAGAGCACGATCCACACAGGCGACGGGATGCTGCGACCGGACATGCTCGTGAGGCTCCCCGGCGGCAAGCTGATCGTCGTCGACTCGAAGGTGCCGCTCGACGCCTACCTGCTCGCGCTGGAGTGCGAGGACGAGGCCGAGCGCGAGGCCCACGCCGTCAACCACGCCCGCCAGACGCGCGATCACATCACGAAGCTCGCCTCCAAGGGTTACCAGCGCCAATTCGACTCGACCCCGGAGTTCGTCGTCATGTTCGTCCCGTCTGACGGCATCTACCACGCCGCGCTGACCCAGGACCCGGGGCTGATCGAGTACGGCGTCTCACAGCAGGTGCTGCTGACGACGCCGACCACGCTGATCGGGCTGCTGCGTGCGGTCCACTACGGCTGGCGCCAGGAGCAGATCGCCGACTCGGCCCGCGAGATCGCCGAGTCCGCGCGGGAGCTGCACACGCGGCTCGCGCGCTTCGTGACGCCGTTCGCGAAGGCCGGCCGGCAGCTCGGCTCGGCAGTCGCGGCCTACAACGAGGCGGTCGGCTCCTTCGACGCCCGCGTGATGCCGCAGGTGCGGAAGATCGAGCAGGCCGGGGTGGCGTCCGAGCGCGATCTCGGCGCTCCGGAGCCGCTCGAGATCACGGCGCGGACGATCGCCTCGCAGGGCGAGCTGGAGGATCGGCTGCAGCGCGAGCTCGCGCAGGACGCCCCCGAAGGCGAGCCGCACGTGCAGCGCCTGGGTCCGCAGCGGATCCTCGACGGCGACTGATCGCCAGCACCCCCAGCGCGAGCGCCACGGGCACCGTCGCCGGCAGCTCGTTCACCGCGAAGAACAGCAGGTCGAAGGCGAGCGCAAGCGCGGCGGTCAGCGCGGCCGCGGGCGCCTGAGGGCGGCCCTCGGCGGCGAGCATCCCCCCGAACACCGCGGCCACGAACAGGTCGCCGTAGCCCATCAGCGCCGACCCGAAGGTCTCTGCCTGCAGGCGCGGCAGTCCGGCGACCGGATGGGCGGCGTTGAGCGCGTCGTTCGGCGCCTGCAGCAGGTCCGAGACGACGAGCGCCGTGTCGGCGACGGCCATCGCGACGATCCCGGCCGCCAGCCAGCGCGGCGGCGTGATCGCGCCCAGCAGCGAGCCGAGCGCCACGCAGCTCAGCCCTGACAGCAGCGTCGCGGCCGCGTTCCCGGCGAACCCGTCGCGGTCGGCCCACGCGAGCGCGAACAGGGCGCCGGCCCACAGCGCGCGGCGCGGCCGTGCCCCGCGCGAGAGCCAGCCGAGTGCCAGCGCGGCCAGCGGCGGCACGGCGACGAGCGCGAGATAGGTGAGGCCCTGCGCGCTGGCGCTTTCCGCCGCGCGCGCGATCGCCACGAACGCGACGATCGAAACTGGCAGCACGAGCGCCCAGCCGCCGGCGCGAAGCCGCCGCAGCGGCGCCCAGCGCACTCGCACCGGGAGCGCCACGAGCGCGCCCTGGAGGACCGACAGGCAGGCGATCGACAGCCAGAAGGGCATCGGTGCAGCGACCTTAGAGCTACCGCGGCGCGGGCGCGTAGCATTGTGCGCGCATGAACGCCTCCACGACGAAGGCGCCGGAGACGCCCCACGCGCAGCCGCCGCCGATCCTCCATCTCTCCCAGATCGTGGGTGCACCGCTGCGTGACGCCGACGGCGAGCGCCTGGGCAAGGTCGGCGACGTGATCGTCCGGCTCGGTGGCGCCGGCTACCCCCCGATCACCGGGCTGCTGGTCCAGGTGGCCGGCAAACGCTCGTTCCTCGGCGTCGAGCGTGTCTCGCACATCGGCGCCGACGGAGTCGTGCTGCGCAAGGCGAAGCTCGACCTGCGCCCGTTCGAGCGCCGGCCCGAGGAGGTGCTGCTCAAGCGAGACCTGCTCGACCGGCAGCTGATCAACGTCCAGGGCGCCCGGCTCGTGCGCGCGAACGAGATCGAGCTGGCGCTGATCGCCGGCTCCTGGCGCGTGGTCGGCGTCGACACCGGCCCGCGCGGTGGGCTGCGGCGGCTGCTCCCGAAGCCGCTGGGGGCGCACATCGGCACCGGACAGTTCCTCGACTGGGCAGGCGTCGAGCCGTTCGTCGGCCACGTCCCGACCGTGCGCCTGCGCGTGCCCCACCCCAAGCTCGCCAAGCTCCACCCCGCCCAGATCGCCGACCTCGTCGAGGCGGCCTCGCGTCAGGAGGGCGAGGAGATCATCCAGGCGGTCGGCGACGACGACCGCGAGCTCGAGGCGGACGTGTTCGAGGAGCTCGACGACCACCACCAGCGTGAGTTCCTCGAGGACCGCCCGGACGAGCAGGTCGCGCAGATCCTCTCGCGCATGGCGCCCGACGACGCGGCCGACGTGCTCGGCGAGCTCGAGGACGAGCGCCGCGAGCCGATCATGGCGCTGCTGCCCGTCAGCCAGCGCGTCAAGGTGCGCGCGCTGCTCGGCTACGACCCCGCCGAGGCGGGCGGGCTGATGAGCCCCGATTTCGTGCTGCTGCCCGGTTCCAGCACTGCCGAGCAGGCGCTCCGCGCGGTGCGCCACAGCCGCGTCGCCGCCGAGCTGCTCACGAGCGTGTTCGTCGACGGCGCCGAGGGCGCGCTCGAAGGCAGCGTGCCGGTGACCGCGCTGCTGCGCGCCGACCCCGACCGGCGGCTCGACGCCGAGCTCAAGCACGAGGTTCCCTGCCTCTCCCCCGACGCGCCGTTCGAGGACGTCGCGCGGCTGATGGCGGACTACAACCTGACCTCGATCCCGGTGGTGGACGAGAGCAAGCACATGCTCGGCGTCGTGACGGTGGACGACGTGCTCGAGGCGATGCTCCCGCGGGGCTGGCGGCGGCGCTTCGGCCTGCTCGGCGAGGACTGAACGGGCGTTTTCAGCCGTCGCTTGGGGCCCGCCCGCCCAGCCAATAGACTCACCGCGATGAGCTCCGTAGGCGGACAGTTCGATGGCGGTCCGAGTACCGTCCGTCATGCGCCGTGTCCGGTCGGCCACCCGTGGCCGACCGCGCCTGCCTGCCCGTCTTAGCTCCCGCCGAGCGGTCATCTTCGCGATGCTCGGGCTGCTCGGCCCGGGTCTCATAGCGGCCAACGCCGGCAACGACGCCGGCGGCATCGCCACCTACTCCGCGGTCGGAGCGAAGTACGGCTACGACCTGCTGTGGACGATCGTGCTGATCGCGATCTCGCTGGCGATCGTGCAACTGCTGGCGGCGCGCATGGGGGTGGTCACGGGCAAGGGGCTGGCCGAGCTCGTGCGCGAGGAGTACGGCATCCGCTGGTCGGTGTTCGCGACCACCGCCGTGCTCGTCGCAAACCTCGGCATCTGCATCTCTGACTTCGTCGGCGCCGGCGCGGCCCTCGGCCTCGCCCACATCCCCGTGCAGGTGACCGTGCCGGTGATCGCGGTCGGCATCTGGCTGATCATCGTGCGCGGCTCCTACCGCGGCGCGGAGCGCATCTTCATCTGGTTCACGATTCCCTTCTTCGCCTACCCGATCGCGGCGATCCTCGCGCACCCCGACTGGGCCGAAGTCGGCAAGGCGATCGTGAAACCGACGATCCACGCATCGTCGGCCTACGTGATCCTGCTGATCGCGACGGTCGGCACCACGATCACCCCCTACATGCAGCTCTACCTCCAGTCGGCGACGGTCGAGCGAGGTGTGCGCGAGGAGGATCTCGGCCACGAGGAACACGAGGCGGTCGCCGGGTCGATCTTCGCGTGCGTGATCTCCGGGTTCATCGTGATCGCGACCGGCGCCACGCTCTACAAGCACGGCGTGCACGAAATCCAGTCGGCGGCGCAGGCCGCCGCCGCGCTGAAACCGTTCGCCGGCCAGTTCGCCGAGACCCTCTTCGGGATCGGTCTTCTCGGGGCCAGCCTGCTCGCATGCGCGATCCTGCCGATCGCCACCTCCTACGTCGTCTCGGAGTCGCTCGGTTACGAGAAGGGGATCGGCAGGCGTCCCGGCGAGGCGCCCGTCTTCGTCGGCGTGATCACGGCGATGATCGCCGTCAGCGCGATCGTCGCCGTCATTCCCGGCATCCCGGTGATCTCCCTGCTCGTCGGCGTCCAGGTCGTCAACGGCCTGCTGCTGCCGATCAACCTGCTCTTCATCTGGCTGCTGTCGCGCTCGCGCCGCGTGATGGGCGAGCATCGCAGCCGCGGCCTGCTCGATGCCGCCACCGGGGTCACCGTCGCGGTGCTGTCGTGCCTGTCGATCGTGCTCGTCGGCGTGACGGTCCTCGGCTGACAGCCCGCGCGGGCGCGCTCGCGGCCGGCCGTCAGCCGCCCGAGACGAGCAGTGTCGCGCCGATTGCGCCGCCGAAGTCCCCGAGCGAGGCGACGACGACCTGCGGCGGGCGCGAGTCCTGGAACAGGTGCGGGAGCATCGCTGCAGAGATGCGTTCTGCCGCAGGCTCGCCAAGCCGCACGCCCAATCCGCCCCCGAGGATCACCGCCTCCAGGTCGAGCAGGTTGATCGCCGAGGCGACGCCCGCCGCCAGCGCCTGGATCGCGCGCTCGATCATCTGCTCGGCGAGCTTGTCGCCTTTCTCGAGCGCGCGCGACCACACCCCGCTCGTGAGCCGGTCGCGTTCGTGGCTCTTCATGATCTTGAACAGGTCGGTCTTCTCGCCCTTCTCGACCAGCTCATGCACGCGGTTTTCCATCGCGGCCCGGCCGGCGTAGGCCTCGACGCAGCCGCGCCGTCCGCAGGTGCAGCGCGCGCCGTCGAGCTTGATGACCATGTGGCCGATCTCGCCCGCGCCACCGCGCCCGAGCCAGGGCTTGCCTTCGAGCACCGTGCAGCCGCCGACGCCCGTCCCCCAGAAGACGCCGAGCAGCGAGCTGAACTCCCGCCCGGCGCCCAGCTCGGACTCCGCGACGGTCGCGACGCGCACGTCGTTGCCGAGCTCGACGGGCGGGCCCAGCAGCTCGGTCAGGCGTTCGGCGAGGGGGAACGTGCCTTCCCACCCGGGCAGGTTGCGCGCGCTCGTGACGGTGCCGTGCTCGACGATCCCCGGCGAGCCCACGCCGACGCCGCTCAGCGCATCCACCTCGACGCCGGCTTCGCCGGCGGCCTCCCGCAGGCCCCGCGCGATCGCCTGCGTGACGTCCTCGGGGCCGCCCGACGTCGGCGTCGGATGCCGCGAGGAGCCCTTCACGTCGTGGCGCTCGTCCACGACCACCGCCTGGATCTTCGTGCCGCCCAGGTCGATGCCGCCGAAGCTCGCCACGGCGCCATGATCGCAGAGCGATCAAACGGCGACGGCCGAGGTTCTGCAGCTAGCCGGCTTTGGCGCTCTTGGCATCCGAGATCGCCGAGGAGGTCGGCTTGAAGGCGATCTTCGGGGACGGGATCGCGCCGATCCGCCCGACCAGCTGGGTCCACTGCAGCGAGCTGAGCACGGTCGTCGTGACGACCGGCGCCCCCGCGGTCTTGCCCTTGCCCGCGGAGTGCGCCACGCCGGAGGCGCCGGCGAGCGGCGCGGCGGGGAGCTGGAAGACCAGCTCGAGACGGTTCCAGTGCGAGGAGACCGCCTTCGTCTGGGGCGAGGCCGGGTACTGCATGAGGCTCAGGATTTCGTGCGGCACGAATTCGCTCGGCAGCGTCAGCAGCGCCCGGATCGTGAGGTCGGTGATCGTGCCGGGACCCTGGTGGTGGGTCAGCGGAACGCCGTTGATGGCGGTGATGTCGACGGCGTCGCCGCGCGAGTGCGGCGAGGCCACGCCCGCGCTCGTGAACTGGCTCTGCCCGCAGCGCAGTGCGCCGACCGTGGGCTTCAGGCCGCTGCGCGAAAGGAACGCGAGCACGGCAAGCACGCGGTGGTCGACCGCGCCCGAGGCGACGTCGCCGCGCGCGCAGCCGGTGATCGTGATGCCCGGGTCCGAGAGGACCGTGCGCTCCAGTTCGGAGCGGGAGAGCAGGAACACATCGCCGGCGGTCGCCCCGAGCAGCGCGTTCTGCGCCCGGGCGCCCTGCGGATGCAGCGCCTTCTGGAGCTCGGCCCAGTTCGACAGCACCGGCCCGGGGTCGATGTAGGCTCCGTCGCCGGCCGGACGGACGGCAAAGCGCAGGTGACCGGCCTGCCCGCCGCGCGAGACGAGCACCTTGCCGAGCACGGTGCCGCTCGGCACGACCGACCCGGCGCGCAGCGGAAGCCGCTGGGCGGCCTTCGCGCGCGCGGCACGGCGAACGCCCGCGGCGACGGCCGAAGCCTTTGCATCCGGGTTGCCCGGGTCCGCGTACAGGCGCTGGCGGTTCATCCCTGCCGGGACGTTTTCGGAGCTCGCAAGTTCGGCGCGCCCGCCGCCCGAGCCGTGGTTCTGCGGCGCCGGCGTCTTGACCTGCAGCGTCACGGGCGCCTGGCTGCCGGCGGTGGCCGCCTTCGACGGGGCGGGGTCATGGGTGCTCGCCGTCTGGACGACGGGCGAGGTGCCCTTCGTGCTCGCCGGCTTCTCGCGCGTGTAGCTCGACGCGACGCTGCCGAGGCCGGCGTAGGTGAACACGTCGCCGTAGACATCGCGCAGGACGATGAAGTGGCCGAGGCGGCGGCTGTCGCCGATCTGCAGGACGCGGCCGTCGTGGACCGCGACCACCGAGGCGTGGGGTCCCGCCGTGAGGTCGACGACCTGCATCTTCGGGGCCGGCTGCGCTCGGGCCGCCGCAGCGGCGGCAGCGGCAGGAGAGACGGCCGTGCCGGTGCCGGGGGCGCTCGCCGCGGAGGTCTTGGGCTTGGCGGCAGCCGCGCTCGCGGTGGCGCTGCCGGGCGCGGCTTCGGCGTGCGCGGCGCTCCATTCCAGCGAGCCGCCGTTCACCGGCGGGCGACCGTCCACGAGGCCGGTCAGGGTGGCGATCACGGGCTTCGGATAGCTCGAGATGAGCTTCGCCCGCAGCATCACCGAGTCGACGTATTCTTCGGAGTGGTTGTAGGCGAGGATTGCCTGGCGCAGGTTGGTCGCGGCGCCGGCGGCGCGCAGGTAGCGGGCGGCGGCGAACACCGCATCGACGGGGTTGTAGGGGTCCGCGTAGCCGGCTTCGAGCGCATCGACGCCGTAGGACTGCCAGGTTTCGGGCATGAACTGCATCCAGCCGACCGCGCCGGCGCTCGACACCGACTGGTCCGCCCCGTAGTCGGTCTCGATTTCGTTGATCCCGGCAAGGATCTGCCACGGCACGCCGTACTGGACGGCAGCCGCCTTGTAGATCGGAAGCATGAACAGCGGCACGCGATAGAACGCGAGCGCCTGCGTCGAGGCCTGCGAGGAGGCGAGAACGGCGGCCAGCGCGCCCGCCTTGGCGACGGCCTGCGGCGAGCCTTCGACGTTGTTGGGTCCGTTGCCGCTCTTGCCCTTGCCGGTCGGGCTGCTGGTGGCGGGGCTGCTCTTGGCGCCGCCCGACGTTTTCTGCCGCCGTTGCACCGTCACCGCGGGGGCTTCCTGTTTGGGCGCGGGTGCCTGCGGGGTGGTGGTCGTCGGAGTCGAGGGCGTGGCCGGGGCCGGCGTCGTGGTCGTGTTGTTGGTCGCCGTCGCGGGCGAGGAAGCTTCGCCCGGGACTTCGGGCGCCGTCACTTCAGGCGTGGTCGGGACTTCGCCGATATTGGATGCCAGCGCCTCGCTGGTGACCGCGGGGGCACCGAGCGCGACGGCCGTGACGCCACCTCCCGCAAGGGTCCCCAGAACAGCACGAAGAGCTCTGCGGCGAGCTCTGGTGGGCGGCGTCATGCCTCGTTCTCGTTCATCTTCGGGTCGTCCATTGGTGTGGTCGGCGCACCGGATCCACGTCACTGGATACGCCCACCGGGAGTCATATCGGCAGAGCACCAAGAATCCGTAAAGGATTCGTAATCACCCTGGCAACGTTTTTCCTGGCCCTCTCGCGCCGAAAGTATGCGCTATCGGCGCGACATGTGCAGCCAGTACCCGTTCTTGGGCGCAACCTTGCGAACTCCTTCACCGCGCCCGGCGGCTCGCGGCTCCGCTACCCTTCGGCGGGTGGAAACGCTCGACTCGATCGTCCAGGTCATCCTCGCCGTGGTCGTCGTGTTCCTTGTGCTGATGCACTCGGGCAAGGATTCCGGCCTCTCCGGCGCCTTCGGCGTCGGCAGCGGCCAGGGCCCGCTCGGCGGCGGCTCGATGGTCGAGCGCAACCTCAATCGCTGGACGGTCGTGTTCGCGGTGCTGTTCTTCGTGAACGCGATCATTCTGCTGAAGCAGCCTTGGGCTTAGCGCCCGCCGCCTCCAGCGAATCCAGGATCACGAGCGCCTCGGCGCGCAGCTCGGCGTCCAGCTGGCGGTAGTCGCTCTCGGACAGCTTGCCGGTCCTGTAGTCGAGCTCGGCGTCGCGGATCTCGCGGTACTTCGTCTCGCGGGCGATCTCGAGGCTCTCGATCTCGTCGCCCTGCCCGCCTGCCGGCTCCCGGGGCTCGCCGGCGGTCTCGCCGGCTGCCCGCCGCTCGGCGGCCTCGCGCAACGGCTTGCTCACGACGAACACGATCGCCGCCAGCAGGCCCAGCGTGCAGAAGGTGATCAGTACGGCCGAGGCGCTCATCTGCGCTCAGCGGCGCGCCCTCAGGCGCGAACCAGCCGCCGCGGTATGCGCGCCCGGGCGGCGGCGCGCGCGCGCACCGTGCTGGGCGCGGGCCACACGGCGATGACACCGCCGATGAAGACGATCAGGCCGCCGATCCAGATCCACATCACGAGCGGCGAGACGATGAAGTGGAAGTTCGCCGGGGGCGGGCTCTTCAGGTACTGCCTGGCCAGGTAGAGCAACGCGACCGGCGCCTCTTCGGGGCTCAGCGTGCGGTTCCCCGCATCCACGATCCGCTTCAGCTCCGGGGCTTCGATTTCCGGCGAGATCGCGCTCCAGACGTCGCGCGTGAAGCCCGCGTTGATCGCGACGTGGCTCACCGCCTGCCCGCCGATCAGGCTGCCGACCGTGCCCTGTTCGGGTTCCTGGGAGGCGTAGTAGCCCTGACTGGGGTTCAGCGTGGCGACGCGGTGCCCGTTCTTGGTGACGTCCAGTTCCGCGCCCAGCCCGAGCGTCGAGCCCGTGTGGGCGCGGTCGTACTTCGGCGTGATCGACGCGGTCGGCCGGACGTAGCGGACCGTGTAGGCGCCCACGCGCGTGGACTGACCCGGGCGCAGCTGCAGCTCGGTCGAGTGCTGGAAGGAGGAGGAGGCGGCGACCCCGATGAACAGCACGGCGATCCCGAGGTGCACGATGTAGCCGCCGTAGCGGCGGCGGTTGCGCCGCACGAGCGCGAGCAGCGCGGCCGGCACGGACTCGCCGGACATCGCGCGCCGCGCGCGGGTACCGCGGACGAACTCCTGCCCGATGCTTGCGAACACGAACGCCGCGCAGCAGAACATCGCCACCGCCAGTGGCTTGTGACCGAGGCCGGAGACGAGAAGCACCGCGAGCGTGATCAGAGCGACCAGCGCCGGCTTCAGGAAGTTCCGCCGGGCGTTGGCGAGCGTCGCGCGGCGCCACGCGATCACGGGCCCGATCCCGCTCAGCAGCACGAGCACGAGGGCCAGCGGCACCGTGTAGCGGTCGAACCACGGCGGCCCGACAGAGGCTTCTTTGCCGGTCAGCGCCTCGGAGATCAGCGGGAAGTACGTGCCCCAGAAGATCACGAAGCACAGCCCGACGAGCACGATGTTGTTGATCAGGAACATCGATTCGCGCGAAAGCAGCGAATCCAGCCTGTGCTCGGAGCGCAGCATCTCGCGCCGGCTGACCACGAGGTAGATCGAGCCGACGACGAGCACCGCGATCAGGCACACAAAGGGCACCCCGAGGGTGGCGCCGCCGAATGCGTGGATCGAGTTGAGCACGCCGCTGCGGACGAGGAAGGTGCCCATGATCGCGAGCGTGCCGGTGGCGAGCACGAGCGACACGTTCCAGACCTTCAGCATCCCGCGTTTCTCCTGGATCATCAGTGAGTGCAGGAAGGCGGTCGCCGTCAGCCACGGCATCAGCGACGCGTTCTCGACCGCATCCCACCCCCAGTAGCCGCCCCACCCGAGCTCCGAGTAGGACCAGCGCGCGCCGAGCAGGATGCCCACGCCGAGGAACAGCCAGCCTGCGAAGGCGAAGCGGCGGATCGATTTGATCCACTCCGCATCCACCCTCCGGGCGAGCAGGGCGCCGACCCCGAACGCCAGGGGGATCGTGCACAGCGTGTACCCCGAGTACAGCATCGGGGGGTGGATCATCATCGTCGGGAAGCGCAGCAGCGGGTCGAGCCCGGCTCCTTCGGGCGGCGCCGGGTTGGTCGTCGCGAACGGGTTCGCGTAGAAGATCATCAGCGAGACGAAGAAGCCGCCGAAGCCGAGCAGCACCGCGGTCGCGTAGCTCGCGACGTCGCGCATGCGGTTGCGCGTCAGGAACAGGGCGGCGCTCGACCACAGCGAGAGCAGCCACGCCCACAGCAGCAGCGAGCCTTCCTGCGAGGACCACACGGCGGCCGCGCGATAGAACGTCGGCGTCGTGCGGCTCGAGGTGTCGGCGACGGTGTTGAAGGCGAAGTCGTTGCGCAGGAACGCGATCTCGAGCACGAGGAAGGCAACGGTGAGGATGCCCGCGAGCGCGTAGACCGAGCGCCGGCCGGAATCCGAGAACTCGGGGCGCGCGGCGCGCACGCCGTACAGCGAGGCGACGATGCCATAGGCGCAGATGCCGAGCGCCAGCAGCAGGCAGGCGAAGCCGAGTCCGGCCATCAGCTCACCGACTGCTCTCGCCCGCGCCGGGCGTGTGTTCGCTGGCGACCCGCACTCAGGAGCTCTGCTGCTCGCTCGGCGGCGCGGTCTTGAACTTGGAGGGGCACTTCGTGATCAGGCTGTTGCGTTCCCCGACGTAGCCGCCGCCCTGCTTCTCGACCGTCACGATCACCTCGCGGCCTTCGCGGAAGGGGTCCGGCACGGTGCCGGTGTAGGCAAGTGGAACCGTCGCCGAGCCGGCGCGGTCGCGCACCGCGAAGTCGAGCACCCCGCCGTCGTGGCGGACGCTGCCCTTCGCCACCGTGCCGGTCAGCAGGTAGCTGCGTCCGGGCTGGGCGGCGCGAAGCAGCTGGCTCGGGGTCAGCGCCGGGCTGGCGGCGCTGAAGCTCGTGTAGATCAGGGCGGTGGCCAGTATCACGGCGGCGCTGAGCGCCACGACCAGCCGCACCTTTCGCTTCCGCGCCGGGTTCACGAGTCGATTATCTCAAAACACCCCATCCCCCCGGCGAGCCTCCCCCCCCGACCGCCTGTCGCCGGGGTCGAGCGCCCCGAAGGAAACAAAGGTTGCACCGCGAAACCTTTTTGCGTGTGCGACGTCCTATTGAGAGAGGACCGATGAGACCAACGCTTCTGCACCCCCTCCGCGAGCGCGACGGCAAGCGCCGGCGCCGCGATCACCACCCGCCCAGGGCGACCGCTCCGGCCACCGAGGCGGCCGCGGCTGCCGAACCGGCCCCCGGCCGGCGTGCGGCCGGCGGCTGCGACCCGGCCGTCGACCGCGTCCGCGAGGCCGGCGGCCCGATCGACACCGCGCTCTACACCTGCGGCTGCGGCTATCTCTTCTCCGCCGCCGTCTCGACGACGGTGTGCTGCCCGCACTGCGGGACCGGCCAGGCCTGGTGACCGAATAGGCCTGCCAGGGGCCCGTGTAACCTCCCTGCCGTGTTGCGACGGTGGGGGATACGGATCGGGACCTCGCTCGTCGCGATCGCGGCGGGCCTTCTGATCTGCTCGGCCGCCCTCAGCGACTTCTCCATCAACGCCGGGGGCCTGCTGGAGGCGACGCTCCTGTTCTGGATCGTCCACATCCTGGTGTCGTTCGTCGCGCTCAGGGTGCTGATCCGCCAGCCCTCGGTCGCGATGGCGGGGCTGCTCGCGCTGCTCTCGACGATCGTCGCGCTCGTGATCGTCGCGCTGATCGTGCCGGGGCTGCACGTGCACGGGGCCGGCTCGCTGATCGCCGCGACGATCATCATCTGGGTCGCGACCGTGATCGGGGACTTCGTCGCGCGCTCCGTGATCCGCGACCGCCGCGAGGCGCGGCGCGCTGGCTGAGCGGCGGGCTGCCGCGCTCTAGGGTCTAGGAGGCCGGGCGCCCGAACAGCCCGGGGATGCCGCTGATCGCCCGCGAGATCACCATCTGCTGGATCTCCGCGGTGCCCTCGAAGATGTCGTAGATCTTCGCGTCGCGGTGCCAGCGCTCGACGGGGTACTCGCGCGTGTAGCCGTTGCCGCCGAGGATCTGGATCGCCCGCTCGGTCACCCACACGGCGACCTCGCCGGCCTTGAGCTTGCTCATCGAGCCCTCGGCGTTGTTGAACGGGACCTGGTTGCGGCCCATCCACGAGGCGCGCCAGACGAGCAGCCGCGCAGCGTCGATCTCGAGCTTCATGCGCGCGAGCGTGAACGCGATCGCCTGGTTGTCGATGATCTGGCGGCCGAACTGCTCGCGCTCCTTGGCGTACTCCAGGGAGTACTCGTAGGCGGCCCGGGCGATTCCGAGCGCCTGGGCGCCGACTGTCGGCCGCGAGGCCTCGAAGGTCGCCATCGCCGCCTGCGCGTTGCCCTTCTTGCCCTCCCGTACGCGGGCAAGGCGCTCGTCGAGCTTCTCCTTGCCGCCGAGCACGTAGTCCGCCGGGATGCGGCAGTCGTCGAGGTGGACGTCGGCGGTGTGCGAGGCGCGCAGGCCGTGCTTTTTGACCTTCGCACCCTGCTCGATGCCCTTGGCTTCGCTCATCGGGATCACGAACGCGGCGTGGCCTTTGGAGCCCAGCTCGCGATCGACCGAGGCGATCACGACGTGGACGTCGGAGATGCCGCCGTTCGTCGCCCATGCCTTCTGGCCGTTGATCACCCACTCGCCGGCGGCCTCGTCGAACTTAGCGCTGGTGCGCACTCCGGAGACGTCGGAGCCGGCGTTCGGCTCCGAAGCGCAGAACGCGGCGACCTTGACGTCCTCCGGGGTGCCGAAGCAGCGCGGGATCCATTCTCCGATCTGCTCGTTCGAGCCCTGACCGAAGATCGCGGCCACCGCCAGCGCGGTGCCCATGATCGACATGCCGATGCCAGCGTCGCCCCAGAACAGCTCCTCGTTGACGATCGGCAGCCCCAGCCCGGAGGGGTCGGCGAAGAACTGCGCCATGCCTTCGAAGCCGTAGAGGCCGATCTTGGCGGCCTCCTGGATGATCGGCCAGGGCGTTTGCTCCTTCTCGTCCCACTCGTGCGCGGCGGGACGCACGACGTCGGCGGCGAAGCCGTGCACCCAGTCGCGGATGTCCTTCTGGTCCTGGGTCAGGTGGAGGGAGAAACCCTGCTCGGCCCCGGCGCCCTCCGTGATCGACTCGACGGCCGCGGCGGCCTCGTCGCTGGAAACGGCGGTGGGGGCTGACATCGGCTGGGGTCTCCTTTTGCTGGCGGTGGGCGCCCCGGCATGAGCAACCGGGGCGCGCATGAGGGAGCGGCTTCTCCACATGGTACCCGAAAGTGGGGCGTTTTTGTCAACGGATTGGACAGATATGGACGTCCGTGTCCAAGGCCATGGAAATCCGATCAGCTTTACGCTACTTTCCAGATCGACTCTACAAAGCCGATGTTTCCCCTGTTTCTCACAGAGAAAGTGAGCATTATCTTGCGATCAGCCGCCGTCACCGCCGTCCTCCTCGCCCTCGCCGCGCTCGGCCTGTCGGCCTGCGGCTCGTCCTCGGGCGGTGGCAGCAAGCAGGTCGCGCTCGTCGCCTACTCGACCCCGCAGAGCGCGTTCGAAAAGCTCACCAAAGCATTCGAGGCGACCTCCGCTGGCAAGGAAGTGACCTTCAGCCAGTCCTTCGGCCCGTCGGGTGAACAGAGTCGCGCGGTCGCGAACGGCCAGCACGCCGACCTCGTCAACTTCTCGCTTGAACCCGACGTCGAACGGCTCGTCAAGAGCGGGATGGTCCAGTCGAGCTGGAACCAGACGCCGACGAAGGGCATGGTCACCAACTCCGTCGACGTGATCATCGTGCGCAAGGGCAACCCCAAGCACATCACCAACTGGGCGGACCTCGTCAAGCCCGGCGTGCAGGTTCTGACCCCGAACCCCTTCACCTCCGGCGCCGCGCGCTGGAACGTCGTCGGGGCCTACGGCGCCCAGCTGAAGGAAGGCAAGACCGAAGCGCAGGCCGAGGAATACCTCAAGGCGCTGTTCCACAACACCGTCAGCCAGGACAGCTCCGCCCGCAACGCGCTGCAGACGTTCCTGGCCGGGCGCGGCGACGCGCTGCTCGACTACGAGACCGAGGCGATCGCCGACATGAAGAAGGGCGCGCCGATCGAATACATCATCCCGAGCAACACGATCCAGATCGAAAACCCGCTGGCCGTCGTCGGCTCGAGTGAAAGCGCGAAGAAGTTCGCCGAATACCTCGTCACGCCGGCCGCACAGCAGATCTGGGCCGAAGAGGGCTACCGCCCCGTGATCAAGGGCGTGCCGGCCGCATCCCAGTTCAAGAACCCGCCCGGCCTCTTCACGATCGCCTACCTCGGCGGCTGGAAGACGGTCGACAAGAAGTTCTTCGAAAAGGAAACCGGCCTGGTCACGAAGATCGAGGAATCCCTTGGCGTCTCAACCAGCAAATAAGGGAGCCGGGCCGGCGCTCGCAGCCGGCCCCGGCGGAATCGCCGCGCTCGCGGCTCCACGCCGGCGCCGCTCAGGCGCCGCGCGGGGCGCGGGCGGGGTGCTCGGGAGGGGACTGCTCGTCCTCTATCTGAGCATCCTCGTGCTGCTACCGATGGCCGCGCTGACCACGAAGGCGTTCGACGGCGGCACCCACGCGTTCTGGAAGGAGATCTCCAGCCCGGAGGCCTGGGCCGCGATCAAGCTGACGCTGATCGCCTCGGTGATCGTCGTGCTGATCAACGCGGTGTTCGGGACGATCATCGCCTGGGTGCTCGTTCGCGACAGCTTCCCCGGCAAGGGCATCGTCAACGCGATCATCGACCTCCCGTTCGCGCTGCCGACGATCGTCGCCGGGCTGGTGCTGCTCGCGCTCTACGGCAAGAGCAGCCCGATCGGCATCAACGTGACCTTCACGCGCGCGGCGGTGGTGCTGGCGCTGCTGTTCGTGACGCTGCCGTTCGTCGTGCGCTCGGTGCAGCCGGTGATGATCGACCTCGACCGCTCGATGGAGGAAGCCGCCTCCTCCCTGGGCGCGAGCAACCCCACGGTGCTGCGCCGGATCGTCCTCCCCACTCTGCTCCCGGCGATCCTCTCGGGCGTTGCGCTGAGCTTCGCCCGGGCGATCGGCGAGTACGGCTCGCTGATCCTGATCACGGGCAACCTGCCGTTCAAGACGGAGGCGGGGTCCGTCTACATCTTCGGCCAGATCCAGAACGAAAACCTGGCCGCGGCCGCGGCGGTGTCGGTCCTGCTGCTCGCGATCGCGCTGCTCGTGCTGGCCGTCCTGAACCTGCTGCAGCGGCGGTGGTCGCGCCATGTCCTCTAGCGGAGGCACGCTCACCGTCGGCGCCGAGCAGGGCGCGGGGCTGACCCGGCGCGGGCGGACTCCGGAGAAGGCCGCCAAAGCCGGCTCCTCGCGTGGCAGCCGGATCGCGCTGCGCACGGTCGCCCTCGGCTACCTCGCCGTGCTGCTCGGCGCACCGCTCGCGATGATCTTCTACCGCACCTTCGAACACGGGCTCGCGCCCGTATGGGATGCGGTCACAGCCCCCAACGCACTCCACGCGATGTGGCTGTCGCTGGAGATCGTGCTGATCGTCGTGCCGCTGAACACCGTCTTCGGGATCGGAGCCGCGCTCCTGTTGGAGCGCGGACGGATGCCGGCCAAGACGCTGTTCGGCCTGCTGATCGACATGCCGTTCGCGATCTCGCCGATCGTGGTCGGCCTCGCGCTCGTGCTCGTCTACGGGCGCGTCGGTTGGTTCGGCAACGAACTGGCCGCGCAGGGGATCAACATCATCTTCTCGGTGCCGGGGATGGTGATGGCCACTGCGCTCGTCACGCTGCCGTTCGTCGTGCGCGAGACGATCCCCGTGCTGCGCGAGATGGGCACCGACTCCGAGCAGGCCGCCGAGACGCTCGGCGCGAGCCCATGGCAGACCTTCTGGCGGATCACCCTGCCGGGCATCCGCTGGGGCGTCGGTTACGGCGTCGTGCTGACCACAGCCCGCGCGCTCGGCGAGTTCGGCGCGGTCAGCATCGTCTCCGGGCGCATCGAGGGCCAGACCCAGACGCTCCCGCTCTACGTGCAGGACCGCTTCGAGAACTTCGACACGACCGGCGCCTACACGGCCGCCGTGATGCTCGCCCTGCTGGCGCTGTTGACGCTGCTGGCGATGAACCTGCTCGCTCGGCGAGCCAACAGGAAGGAGGGCCACTGATGGCGATCGAGGTCCGCGACGTGAACAAGCACTTCGGCGAGTTCCAAGCGCTCGAGGAGGTCAGCATCGACGTCACCGACGGCGCCCTCACGGCGCTGCTCGGCCCGAGCGGGAGCGGCAAGTCGACGCTGCTGCGCATCATCGCGGGGCTCGAGACGCCCGACAGCGGCGTGGTGATGATCGACGGCGAGGACGTAACCGCCTCCCCCGCGCGCGAGCGCGGGATCGGCTTCGTCTTTCAGCACTATGCGCCGTTCAAGCACATGACGGTGCACGACAACGTCGGCTTCGGCCTCAGCGTCCGCAAACGCCCGAAGCAGGAGATCCGTGACCGCGTCGACGAGCTGCTGGCGCTCGTGCGGCTCGACGGGCTGGCCGACCGCTACCCCTCGCAGCTCTCCGGCGGCCAGCAGCAGCGCATGGCGCTGGCGCGTGCGCTCGCGGTCCAGCCCCAGGTGCTGCTGCTCGACGAGCCCTTCGGCGCGCTCGACGCCCAGGTGCGCGCGGAGCTGCGCGAGTGGCTGCGCCGCCTGCACGAGGAGATCGACGTCACGACGATCTTCGTCACGCACGACCAGGAGGAGGCGATGGAGGTCGCCGAGCAGATCGTCGTCATGAACCACGGCCGCATCGAGCAGGCCGGCACGCCGCGCGAGCTCTACGAGGCGCCGGCGAACGAGTTCGTGATGTCGTTCATCGGCCCGGTCAACCGCCTCGGCGACGCGTTCCTGCGCCCGCACGACATCCAGCTCCTCTCCGACGCGGACGGCGCCAGCGAGGAGGCGCTCGTCGAGCGCGTCGTGCACCTCGGATTCGAGGTCCGCGTCGAGCTGAAGCTCGGCGACGGCCGCGAGCTCTGGGCCCAGGTCACACGCGAGACCGCGCAGCAGCTCGAGCTGCAGGAGGGCCAGATCCTGGCGCTGCGGCTGCCGCAGCCGCGTGTGTTCGAGTCGCAGCCTGCCTGAAGCGCCGCTAGCGCGGCTCCCAGGCCGCGTCGGCCTTCGTCAGCGCCGCCACCTCTTTGGGCAGCCGCCCTTCCGCCACGTCGGCGACAGTCGTCTCCTCGAGCACTTTGCGCAGGTTGGCGCGCAGCGCGATCCAGACCTGCTGGAGCGCCTCGGCAGAGCCGGTGTATTCGATCTCCTCGGGGCGCTGGCCGCGGACGCCGACCAGCGGGCCCTCGACGGCGCGGATCACGTGCGCCAGGTCCAGCTCCTCGGCGGGCCGGGCGAGCCAGTAGCCGCCCTCGGGGCCACGCTGGCTGCGCACGACGCCCGAGGAGCGCAGCTGGGTGAGGATGTTCTCCAGGAACGAGACCGGGATCGACTGCGCCTGGGCGATGTCGTCGACCTTGCGCGGGGCCGCCTGGCTGCTGCCGGCGAGCTCCACGACGGCGCGCACGGCGTAGTCCGCCTTGGCAGTCACGTGCATTGGGCGTGATTGTCACAAATCCGAGCGGACAACAGGCGAGCGGATCGAATCTTGCGGAGTTAGGCGACCCTAATATCTGTGATACGTTGCCCGCCAAGCCATCCCGACCTCTGCGCTCGGATATACCGGATGCGCCCCCCCACCCCCCTGAAGAACCCCCCCACGATCCCGCGCCTCGCGCTGATCTGTCTCGCCGCCGGAGCCGCCCTCGCGCTCGCCGCCTGTGGCGGCTCGAAGAGCAGCAGCGGCCCGCTCACGCTCTACAGCGGTCAGCACGAACAGACGACCGCGCTGCTGGTGCGCGACTTCGAACGCAAGACGGGCATCAAGGTGCAGATCCGCTCGGCGGACGAGGCGACGCTGGCCAACCAGATCATCCAGGAGGGGTCGAACTCGCCCGCCGACGTGTTCTACACCGAGAACTCGCCCGCGCTCGAAGCGCTGGGCGAGAAAGGCCTGCTGGCCCCGGTCGAAGGCGCGACGCTCGCGGCCGTGCCGAAGGGCGAGCGCTCCCACCGCGGCGACTGGGTCGGCGTCTCGGCGCGGGTCTCGGAGATCGTCTACAGCACGGCCAAGATGAAGGGCCACAGGCTGCCCGGGTCTCTGATCGAGCTGGCCGAGCCGAACTTCAAGGGCCTCGTCGGCTTCGCGCCCTCCGAGACCGACTTCCAGCCCCTGGTCACGGCGATCCTGAAGCTGAGAGGCCGGGCGCCGGCCACAGCGTGGCTCGAAGGCATGAAGGAAAACGGCCGCGTCTATCCGGACAACGAGACGGTCGTGGCGCAGGTCAACAACGGCGAGAGCGCCGTCGGGCCCATCAACCACTACTACTGGTACCGGCTGCGCCGGGAACAGGGAGCAGGCGGCATCCACTCGCGTCTGCTGCCGTACCCGCAGGGCGACCCCGGGAACCTGATCAACGTCTCGGGGGCGGCGGTGCTGCGTTCCAGCGCCAAGCAGGCCGACGCGCAGAAGCTGCTGGCCTACCTCGTCAGCGAAGGCGGCCAGCGGGCGCTCGCGGGCAGCGACAGCTACGAGTACCCGCTGCGCCCGGGCGTCGCACCCCACCCGGGGCTGCCGCCGCTCTCGAGCTTCGGCACGAGCTCCCTGACGCCGGCCCAGCTCGGCGACGGGCACGAAGCGCTCGAACTCGAGCAGCAGGTCGGTCTCCTGTAAGCCGATGAGCAGCTACGCGCCGACCGAGCAGCTCTCTGCGCGAATCGGCCATGCGTGGTCCGGCCGGCGGCGCTGGCCGCTGTTCAGCGTTGCCTGCGCCGTCCTCGCCGCCGGCCTGGTGCTGCTGCCGCTCGTCTTCCTGCTCATCCAGGCGCAGGAGTCCGGTTGGGGGCACGTGCGGGCGCTGCTGTTCAGGCACACCGTCGCGGTGCTGCTCTGGAACACGCTGCGCCTGACAGTCGCCTGCACGGTGCTGTGCGCGATTCTGGGCGTCGGCGCCGCCTGGCTCGTGGAGCGCACGGACATCCCGCTGCGGCGCATGTGGGCCGTGCTGCTCGTGCTCCCGCTCGGCATCCCCGACTTCGTCGTCGGCTTCAGCTGGGTCTCGATCGCACCCTCGCTCCATGGCTACCTGGCCGCGGTGATGATCATGACGCTCTCGCTCTACCCGCTCGTCTACATCCCGGTGGCGGCGGCGATGGCGAACGTCGACGCCGGGCTGAACGAGGCGGCCCGCAGCCTCGGCCTCTCGGCCTGGGGAGCGTTCCGCAAGGTCACGCTGCGGCAGGTGTGGCCGGCCGTGCTCGGCGGCTGCCTGCTCGTCACGCTCGGCCTGCTGGCGGAGTACGGCGCCTTCGAGATCGTCCAGTTCCAGACCTTCACGGTGGAGATCTTCACCGAGTTCAAGCTCGGCTTCGACGCCGCCGCCGCCTGCACGCTCTCGCTCGTGCTGGTCGCGATCAGCGTCGCCGTGCTCACGGGCGAGCTCGCTCTCTCCGGCCGCGGCCGGGCCTTCCGCACCGGCCCCGGTGCAGGGCGCATGTCCTCGCCGGTCCGCCTCGGGCGCGCCCGCGTCCCCGCGTTCGCGGCGCTCGCCGCGCTCGCCGGGGTCGCCCTGGGCGTGCCGATCGCGACGATCGTCTACTGGCTGCTGCACGGCGGCTCCTCAACCCTGCCGCAGACCTCGATCCTGCCCGCGCTCGGCCACACGGTCGCCTACAGCGCCGCGGCGGCGGCGATCGCGACACTGCTCGCAGTGCCCATCTGCACGCTGGCGCTGCGCCACCGCAACCGCCTCACCGTGCTGATCGAGCGGCTCGCCTACCTGCCGATGGCGCTCCCCGGCCTGGTGGTGGCGCTCGGGCTCGTCGCCTTCTCGGTTCGCTACGCCTTCTCGCTCTACCAGAGCTCGTTCGAGCTGATCGTCGCCTACGCGATCCTGTTCCTGCCGCTCGCGGTCGTGGGCGTGCGCTCGGCGATGGCACAGGCTTCGCCGCGGTTCGAGGAGCTCGGGCGCTCACTCGGCCGCCGCCCTGCGGCGGTGTTCGCACGCGTCACGCTGCCGCTGATCGCCCCCGGCCTCGGCGCCGCCTTCGCGCTGGTCTTCATCTCGAGCGCCACCGAGCTGACGGCGACGCTGCTGCTGCGCCCGACCGGCGTGGACACGCTTGCGACCCGCTTCTGGACCTATACGACGAGCTTCTCCTACGGGGCGGCCGCGCCGTACGCAGGGCTGATGGTCCTGATCTCAGCCGTGCCCGCGCTGCTCCTCAGCCGCCGCGTGCGCTCAGCCTCCAGGGGGCGGGCATGAGCAGCCTGGAGGTGGCCGGGCTCTGGAAGGGCTACCGCCGCCAGCCGGTGCTGCGCGGCGTGGACCTCGCGGTTCCCGCCGGCTCGCTGACCGCCGTGCTCGGCCTCTCCGGCTGCGGCAAGACCACGCTGCTGCGCGTGATCGCCGGCTTCGAGCGCGCCGAACGCGGCGAGATCAGCCTGGCGGGACGCATGCTCGACGATGGCCGCAGCTACGTGCCGCCGGAGAAGCGCGGGATCGGCTACGTGCCCCAGGAAGGGGCGCTGTTCCCGCACCTGGACGTCGCCGGGAACGTCGGCTTCGGTCTCACGCGCGCCGAGCGGCGCGGCGGCAAGGTCGTCGAGGAACTGCTCGAGATGGTGGGGATCGCGCACCTCTCGCGGCGGCTCCCCCACCAGCTCTCCGGCGGCGAGCAGCAGCGCGTGGCCCTGGCCCGCGCGCTCGCGCGGCGCCCGCTCGCGCTGCTGCTCGACGAGCCGTTCTCCTCCTTGGACGCGTCGATGCGCACGCATGTGCGCGAGGAGGTGCAGGCCCTGATCCGCGAGCAGGGCGTCACCACCGTCCTCGTCACCCACGACCAGGAGGAGGCGCTGTCGCTCGCCGACAGCGTCGCGGTGCTGCGCGACGGCAAGATCGTGCAGCAGGGCGCGCCCGCCGACCTCTACGACCACCCCGCCGACGAGCGTCTCGCGCGCTTCCTCGGCGCCGTGAACGTGCTGTACGCGAGCTTCCTCGACGGGACCGCGCAGACCCCCCTCGGCCCGCTGCCCCTGAGCACGACTGCCGCCGGCGACGGGGCGGGCGCGGTGATGCTGCGGCCCGAGCAGCTCGAGGTGCTGCCGCTCGACCGTGCCGGCGAGCAGGGCCTTGCGGGGCGCGTCGAGCGGTGCCGCTACTACGGTCACGACGCGCTGCTGCAGATCCGTGCGGGCGAGAGCGGAGAGCTGCTCGTGGCGCGCGTCGCGGGAGGAGATGCGCTCGCCGAGGGCACGCCGGTCCGTTTGCGCGCGCGCGGCGCCGTTACGCCACTGGGCTGACGCGGCGGGCACGGCCTCTAGCATCTTGCCATGCCCCGCTGGAGCTGGGATTTCGAGGATGAGCCGCGGCCCCGGACGCGGCCGGAGCCGCCGGGGCCGCCGCCACCGCCGCTCCCCGGCGTCGAGACCTCAGGGCCGACGCGTCGCGAGGCGCTCGTCCGCCGCCGCCGCGCCCTGGCCGGGATCGGACTGCTGGCGCTGCTGGTGATCGTCGTCGCGGCCACTTCGGCCGGCTCCGGGCACAAGGCGACGCACCCGAAGAGCACACAGACAGTCCACGCGGTCCACAAGACGGCGACCGACCCCCAGCAGGACGAAGCGGCGGCGGTCCGCTCGGTGCTCGCATACACGCCGTTCGTGAAAGAGGGCAGCGGCAGCGCCAAGGAGGTCGCGCTCACCTTCGACGACGGACCCGGCCCGTACACGCCGCAGGTGCTGAGCGTCCTCGAGCACTACCACGTGCGCGCCACCTTCTTCGTGATCGGCAAGATGCTGCAGTATTTCGGCGCCTCGACCGTGCGCGAGATCGAAGACGGCGATGTCATCGGCGACCACACCGAGACCCACCCGATGCTGGCCCATCTCTCGGCCCACGACCAGTACGAAGAGCTGTTCGAACAGATGGCTCGTGTGGAACTCCTAGGGGGCCGGCGCCCGACCCTGTTCCGGCCGCCCTACGGCTCGTTCGACGCGACCACGTTCCGCGAACTGAAGCGGCTGCACCTGCTGATGGTGCTGTGGTCGGTCGACACCGGCGACTACGCGCAGCCCGGGGTGCAGACGATCGTCCAGCGCGCGATGGAAGGCGCACGGCCGGGCGCCATCATCCTGCTTCACGACGCGGGCGGCACCCGCACAGAGACGGTCGAAGCGCTGCCGCTGATCATCAAGGGCTTGCACGAACGCGGGTACAAGCTCGTCACGATCCCCAAGCTGCTGGCCGCCGATCCGCCCCCGCACGGCGAACCGATACCGCCGAACCTGAGCGGCGACTGACCCGTGCGCACCGTCTGGCCGCGCTGGAGCGATATGCCCCACACAGCACGATCTCGTGCTCGGAGACCTCGACCGCGAGCCGCTCGCCGACGCGCTCGTTCCGGCGTCGCTGAACGGCTGCGGCCGCGCCCAGCGCTCGCAGACGACGTGTGATGATGCTCGACCCCGCGCAGGCTCACAGCGGCAGGTTCCGCGACCGAGCTTGCGTGAGACGGCGTCTCATCGCGGGGCGCCGGAGTATCCTGACGGCAATGGCCGCCGCACCGAGCCTGCGCTGAGGCGGGCACGCGATGGACCTCGACGAGCGCCGCGCCAGGCGCGACGAACGTCGCCGCGAGCTTCGCCACCGCCGCGCTGCGGCGATCGGCGCCCTGATCCTGGTCGCCGCCGTCGTGGTCGCCGCTGTGTCCGCGGCCGGCAGCGGCTCCTCGAACGGCACCGCCAGCCGCACGACGCACACGACCACGAGCACGGCGAAGGCGCCCGGCGGCGCGCAGAAGACCGCGACAGACGCGAGCCGCGGCACCGCCGCCAGCGGGCCGACGGGGCCTCCCGGCCAGGCCGACGTGCCGCTGCTGATGTACCACGTGATCGCGGCTCCCCCGGCCGGCGCCCCGTTCCCGGGCCTCTACGTCGAACCGCAGCTGTTCGCGGAGCAGATGCAGGCGCTGAAGCAGGCCGGCTGGCACGCGGTCACGCAGGACCAGCTCGAGGCCTACTGGCGCCGCGGCGTCCCCCTCGGGCCCGGCAAACCGATCGT
The DNA here is from genome assembly GCA_963742805.1 of uncultured Solirubrobacteraceae bacterium. GTDB lineage: Bacteria > Actinomycetota > Thermoleophilia > Solirubrobacterales > Solirubrobacteraceae > Palsa-744. Next base: position 109,420 of record CAVUNG010000001.1, read on the forward strand.
CCTGACCTTCGACAACGGCTATCAGTCGCAGTACACGCAGGCCCTGCCCGTCCTGCAGCGGCTGGGCTGGGTGGGGGTCGAGAACATCCAGCTGAGCGGGCTGCCCCCGTCACAGGGCGGGCTGCTCCAGCGCCAGATCAAAGGCCTCGTATCGGCGGGCTGGGAGCTCGACACCCAGGGCTACAGCCATGCGGACCTGGTGACGCTCGACGAAAGCGAGCTGCACTACCAGGTCACCGTCGCGCGCGAAACGGTCCAGCGGCGCTACGGCGTGCCTGTGAACTGGTTCTGCTACCCCTCCGGCCACTACGACTCGCGCGTGATCGCCGAGGTCAAGGCCGCCGGCTACGCGGGTTCGACGACGGTCGTCCCGGGCTGGGGGCAGCCGGACGGGGACCCCTACCGGCTGCCGCGCCTGCGGGTGCTCGGCGGGACCAGCCCGCAGGCGCTGCTCTCGGAGATCGCCGCGATCCGCGAAGATCCGCCGCCGCCCCCGTCGTACACCGGCGCCTGAGGGCCTCGGTTGTGGTTGAGCGGCGAGCCGGTCGGGTACGGGATCGACCGAGGGGACGCGCCGTCGGGCGGGTCTGGGAGGGCAGCAACACGACGGGACCAGATGGCCGACGACCCACTCACGATTCACGCATACGAAGAGTCCGACCGCTACGTCCTCGTGCTCTCGGGGGAGCTCGACATGAGCGGCGTGGCCGCCTTCGAGTCCGCCGCCGGCCGCCTGTGCGGGCTCGGCGCGGGCGAGGTCCTCGTCGACATCACGAACATCGACTTCATCGATTCCACGGGGCTGCGCGCGATCCTGATGGTCAAAGCCGCGTGCGAGCAGCGCGGTTGCCGCTTCTCGATGAGCCACGGCTCCGGGCAGCCCGAGAAGCTCTTCGAGCTGACGCGCCTGGTGGAGCGCCTGCCCTTCCGCAAGAGCGGCGTCGCACGCCAGCGGCGCGAGATCGACCTCTCCCAGGAGACGGCGGGCGGCGACGAGGGCGACCCGGCCGCGCTCGCCTGAGGCCCAGGCGCGCCGGCCGCTGAAGGCGGCGAAGCCCTCGCGCGGCGCGATCTGCACCCGCTCGATGCGGGCGGCCGCGAACATCTCGACGAGCGCGCCCCGCGCCGGCGGCTCGGGGTGGCCCTGCCGTGCGCCGGCGAACGGCGTGGGCGTCACGGTGCGAAGCGGCGAACGGGTCTCGAACCCGCGACCTCAAGCTTGGGAAGCTTGCGCTCTACCAACTGAGCTATCGCCGCGCGGCCTGGATTCTAGGCGCTCGCCCAACCCGAGCGTCCCGCGTGGCGGACGGCAGGGAGACGGTGTGGAAACGTGCCCGCGCCAAAAGCACGTGGCAGACGGGGAACGACACAGACGCAGACGGCCGGTTCAGCGTTGGATCGTCCAGAACTCCTTGAAAGGGGTGGTCAGCGTCCACGTGGTCTCAGCGCCCGCGGGCAGCGACGCGATGTCCCCGGCTCGCAGCTCCAGGGTGGGGCCGCCGGCGATCTCGATCCTCGCCTCGCCTTCGAGCACAAGGAGCGTCTCACGGTCAGGAATTGTCCACTTCACGGGCTCGGTGGCATCGGTGAATCGCGAGAGTCCGGCTTCGATGCCGGACTCGTGGCAGAGCAGATGCATCTCACCGCCGACCTCGGGGTCATAGTCCCAGTCGTCGGCCGCCGCGCTCGACACGAACACGCCTGGGTGCACTTCCATCAGTCGTCACCGACTGGGCGCGGCCCGCTGTTGGAGCTCCCGTGGCACCCGGCCAGTCGTGACCCGGTTGCGCTCATTCTGGGTCCCCCAGACCTCGACGCCCACATCCGAGTCGATCCTACCTTGAAGCAGCCGCGCGGTAGACCGGTCGATCTTCGCCCTCCCGCGTCGACTCGAGTGCGGCCGCGGCCGGCCGGCCGTGGAGCGAGAGCGGATGCTCCTCACCAATGCCGGAGGGGGGTCAAGGGAGTGTCCCCGCGCCGCCGGCTGAGCCGCCTCAGCCGCCGCCCGGAGGGTGTCCTGCGTCCCCGGAGCCGAGCAGCGCGAGCGCGTGCTCCAGCGGCCCCGCCAGCTCGCTGCCGATCTGCTCGATGCTCCGGGGGCTGCCGGGCAGGTTCACGATCAGCGTCCCGCCGCGCACCCCCGCGAGCGCCCGGGAGAGCATCCAGTTGCCGGTATGAGGCCGCGACGCCGCGCGCATCGCCTCCCCGAGCCCGTCCACCTCGACGTCGATCACGGCTCTCGTCGCCTCGGGCGTCACGTCGCTCGCGGCGACTCCGGTACCTCCGCTGGTGAGGATCAGGGCGCAGCCGCGCTCGTCGGCGAGGCCGCGGAGCAGCGCTTCGAGCTGCGCGCGGTCGTCGGCCACGATCTCGGTGGCCAGCACCTCCAGCCCGAGCTGCGCCGCAAGCCCGGCCAGCAGCGGACCGCTCTCGTCCTCGCCGCGGCCCGCGGCCTTCGACGTCGAAACGGTGACGACGGCCGCCCCGCGCAAGTCGCGGCGAGGAGCAACGGGGCGATCCGCATCGTCCTCGCGCCGGTAGTCGCTGCGCCCGCCGCGCTTCTCCAGCAGCACGATCTGCTCGATCTCCACCCCGCGCTCGATGCCCTTGACCATGTCGTAGACGGTGAGGGCGGCCACGGCTGCGGCGGTCATCGCCTCCATCTCGACCCCGGTGCCGGCGGTCGTGCGCGCCTCGGCGAGCAGCTCCACGAGCCCCTCACCGGGATCGACGCGCGCCTCTACGTCCACGTAGCTGAGCGCCAGCGGGTGTGCGAGCGGGATCAAACCCGGGGTCTGCTTCGCCGCCTGAACCCCAGCGAGACGAGCGACCGCGAGCACCTCCCCCTTGGGACCGGAGCCGTCCCGGACCGCTCCGGCGGCGGCGACGGACATCCGCAGGCGTGCCCGCGCTCGCGCGCTGCGAGCGCTCGCAGGCTTGTCCGACACGTCGACCATGCGCGCGCGGCCGTGCTCGTCGAGATGGCTGAGGCGGCCGCTCATGCGCGCTCCCGAGCTGCTTGTGGCGCAACCCCACCCACCCATCCCCCCTCCTCCTCGCGCTTCCAGATCGCAGCGTGGCTCTTGATCTCGTCGATGGCTGCACGGGCCCCGGCGAACGCTTCCGCGCGGTGCGGCGCGGAGACGGCGACGATCACGCTCGGCTCCCCGAGCGCCACGCGGCCGACGCGGTGCTCAGCCGCCGCCGCGCACAGCCCGTGCTCCTCCACGCAGGCGCGGAGGATCGACTCGATCTGCTCGCGCGCCATCTCGGCGTACGCCTCGTAGTCGAGCGCAACGATCTCGCGCGTCACGCCCTGGAACACGACGATCGCCCCGGCACGGGGGTCGCCGACCAGCGACGTCAGCCGGTCGGCGGACAGCCCCTCCTCGATCACGGCGGCGTGGATCGCACCGTCCTGGGCGCCGCCGCTGACGGGAGGGATCAGCGCCAGCTCATCGCCCGCCTCCAGGACAGTCGCGGCTGGCGCGTACTCGCGGTTGACCGCAGCCGAGACGGGCAGTCGGGCGAGCAGCTCGCCGAGCGGCGCGTCCTCCTCGCCGAGCCGCTCCAGCGCGTCGGCGACGGTCGCGCCGGAGGGCAGGCGCAGCTCGCGCGTCCCGGTGCCGGCCCGTTCGCGCAACATCGCGAACAGGCGCACCTCCACGTCGATCTCCCCCGCGGGACTCACGCCGCGCGTCCACTCGCGCAGCGACTCGACCGCGATGCGGCTGCCCGCCGGCACGTGCGTCGTCTCGCTGGGGATCATCGCCAGCGCGTCCGCGCCGAGCATCGAGCTCAGCACGTGCGAGCCCTGCGGCCCCGTCGGCGTTGCGTGCAGGCCGTCCTCGCGGATGCTCAGCCGGCAGCGCACCGCATGGGCTCGGCCCGCCGGCTTCTCGTAGTCCTCGTCGAGGATCGCCTCCTTGCGCTCGGGCTGCGGCGGGCGGCCGAGCATCGCCCGCAGCGCCGGCCCGACGAGCAGCACGAACGTGACCATCGCCGACACCGGGTTGCCGGGCAGGCCGAAGACGAGCGTGTCGCTCACGGCGCCCGAACCACGCCGGGCTGCCCGGCTTCAGCGCAAGCCCCAGAACTCCTCCTTGACACCCAGCGCGGCGAGACTCGGGCGGACGTGGTCGTGCGCACCGACCGAGACACCGCCGCAGACCACGGCGATGTCCACGCCCTCCAGCGCCTGCTCCGCCGCCGCACGGGTCTCCTCTGCGTCGTCGCCGGCCCGGCCGGTGCGCACGACGTCCGCACCGCCGCAGCAGGCGAGCGCCGAGATCGTGAGCGTGCTGGTGTCGCGGATCGCCCCCGCCCGCGGCGCCTCGTGCAGCCCGAGCAGCTCATCGCCGGTGACCAGCACGGACAGGCGCGGGCGGCGCATGCAGCGGATCAGCGAGCGGCCGACGGACGCGAGCACCCCGAGCTCGGCCGGCCCGAGCACGGTTCCGCTGCTGAGCACCGTCTGTCCGGGCAGGACGTCCTCGCCCGCGCGGCGCACGTGGCGCCCCGGCTCGGGCGCGTCGATCGCCTGGACGATCGCGCCCGGAACGCGCTCGGACTCCTCGACCCTCAGCACGGCGTCGGCCCCGGCCGGCATCATCGCGCCCGTCGAGATCGCGACCGCCTGGCCCTCGCCGACAGCCGCTGTGGCCGGGCTGCCGGCACGCGCCTCGCCGACGAGGCGCAGCGTCACCGGGCTCCCGGGCCCGGCTCCGGCGAGATCGGGCGCGCGGACGGCGAAACCATCCATCGACGAGTTGTCGAACGCGGGCACCGGGTGGGTGGCGACCACGTCCTCGCCGAGCACGCGGCCGAGGGCGGCCACGCCGAGGGCGACCGACTCGCCCGCCGGCTCAGCCGTCGCGGCCAGGATCGCCCTACGGGCGTCCTCGACCTCCACAAGCCCTCGTCCCGCCATGTGCACAAGGGTAGATGCCACACTCAGGCGGTGGCTGAAGATCGCGTCCTGGCCGCCGTGCTGGCCGGTGGACCGGGGAGCCGGCTCGGCGGCGAGAAGGCGCTCGCCGAGATCGCGGGACGTCCGCTCCTGTCCTACCCCGTCGCCGCCGCGCGGGCCGCGGGACTGGAGACGGTCCTCGTCGCGAAGCCAGGAACGCGGCTGCCGGAGCTGGATGTCCCGGTCGTGCTGGAGCCCGAGGAGCCGCGCCATCCGCTCTGCGGCGTGGTGGCCGCCCTCGACCGGCAAGCCGGCGGGGCCGTGCTCGCCCTCGCGGGCGACATGCCGTTCCTCGCCCCGGCGTTGCTGCAGTGGATGGCCGCCCTCGAGGGAGCGGCGCTGCTCCGGATCGCGGACCGCCTGCAGCCGCTTCCCGGCCGCTACCCGGCCGTTTCGCGCGATCGCATCGCCGAAGCGATCGGCATCGGCGAGCCGACGGCCGCCACGCTCGCCGCGCTGCGGGCGCGCCGCGTCGAGAGCGCCGACCTCGAACGCTTCGGCGAGCCCTCTCGCATGCTCTTCAACGTGAGCGAGCCGGTGGACCTGCGCTACGCCGAGCAGATGCTCGCGAGCCGCGGCTAGGGGGCGCAACCTCCGCGATCCCCGCCCGCCGAGCGCGAGGAGGGTAACGTCGATCCATGCTCGACGCCCTGCAGCGGCCGATGCGCGACCTGCGGATCTCGGTGACCGACCGCTGCAACCTGCGCTGCCGCTACTGCATGCCGCGAGAGGTCTTCGGCCCGGATCACGTCTTCCTGCCGCGTGGCGAGCTGCTGAGCTTCGAGGAGATCGCCCGCGTGGCCGCTCTGAGCGCCGCGCACGGCGTCGACAGGATCCGGCTGACCGGCGGCGAGCCCCTGCTGCGGCGCGGGCTCCCGCGGCTGGTCGAGATGCTTGCCGCGATCCCGGGAATCGACGAGCTGTCGCTGACGACCAACGGGCTCCTGCTCGCGCGAGGAGCAGCCGCGCTCGCGGCGGCCGGACTCGACCGTGTCACGGTCAGCCTCGACGCGCTGAGCCGCGACGTCTGAGCGAGGTCGCCGATGCGCCGCTCGACGCGGCGCCGGTGCTCGGCCGGCATCGACGCCGCCCTCGCCGCCGGCCTCGAGCCCGTCAAGGTCAACATGGTCGTGCGCCGCGGGCTCAACGACGGCGAGGTGCCGGCGATGGCCGAGCGCTTCCGCGGCAGCGGCTGCGTGCTGCGGTTCATCGAGTACATGGACGTCGGCACGACCAACGGGTGGCGCCCGCAGGATGTCGTTCCCGCCACCGAGATCCTCGAGCTGATCGGATCGCGCTGGCCGCTGGAGCCGCTCGCGCCGACGCGCCCCGGCGAGGTTGCGAGCCGCTTCCGCTACCTCGACGGCGGCGGCGAGATCGGCCTGATCCATGCCGTGACCGCTCCGTTCTGCCACGGCTGCACTCGCGCGCGCCTTTCGGCTGACGGCAAGCTGTTCACCTGCCTGTTCGCGGCCGCCGGTCGCGACCTGCGCGCGCCGCTGCGGGGCGGCGGCACCGACCGGGAGCTGTCCGAGCTGATCGCCGGCGCGTGGTCGGCGCGGCGTGACCGGTACTCCGCCGAACGCGCGGCGCGGCACGGGTCCGCGGCCGGCCGCATCGAGATGTCCTACATCGGGGGATAGGCCCTCAGCGAAGCGCCGGCAGCGCGGGAGCGCCTCGCCCGGCCAGCTTGATCGCGCCCAGCAGCACGGCGGACGCCGCGACGAGCACCGCCGAGAGCGCGAGCGCAGAGGGCAGGTCGGTCGCGAACCGGTCGTAGATCGCCAGGGGCGCCGTCTGGGTGATGCCGGCGAAGGACCCCGCGAACATCAGCGTCGCCCCGAACTCGCCGAGCGCCCTCCCCCACGCCAGCGCGAGGCCGACCAGCAGGCCGGACCGGGAGATCGGCAGCGCGACGCGCATGAGCGTCGTCGGCTCGCGCGCGCCGAGATCGGCCGACGCCTCGAGCACGCTGCGCTCCAGCGCGCAGGAACGACGCGTGGGCCTGGCGGATGTAGAACGGCGAGGAGACGAAGATCAGGGCGACGACCACACCGGCGGTCTGGAGCACCAGCTGGATGTGCAGAGACGACAGCGCGCCACCGAGGATGCCCTCGGGCCCGAGCGCCGCCAGCAGGCCGATCCCGGCGACAGCGGGCGGCAGCACCAGCGGCAGCTCGATCACCGTCAGCATCGCGTCGCGCCCGGGCAGCCGGCGGGTCGCCAGCAGCGTACGCCGCCGGGGTGCCCGATCGAGGACGATCACGGCGATCGCGATCGTGGTCGTCTCGAGGCTGAGCAGCAGCGCTTCCCGCGCAGCGGGTTCGCCGAGCGCGTCGATCAAGCGCGACGGCGGGCTGTGCACGAAGATGGCGAGGATCGGCAGGGCGAGGAAGGCGAGGACGACGATCAGGCACAGCGCGAGCAGCGCTCCGAACGCACGGCCGCGCACGCGCCGGCCCGCCACGATCACCCCGACGAGGTCGGCCGCAGCAGGAAGCCCGCCTTGCGCAAATCGTTGCGGCCTTCGCCATGGAGCAGGCCGTCGATGAACTCGCGTGCCTGCATGGCATGTGGGGTTCCGCTGACCACGGCGACCCCGTAGGCGACGCCCGGCTCCAGCGCGGCGGGCAGGGCGATCGCTTCGAGCTTGCCGGCGGCGGCCTTCACGTCGGTGGCGTAGAGGAAGCCGGCGTCGACCGCGCCCTCGCTGAGCTTGCCGACGATCCCGGTGACGTCCGGCTCGCGGTCGCGGATGTTCTCCGCGATCTGCGCCTTCTCGGCGGCCGGAAGGCGCCGCAGAACCGTTTCGGTGTACGCGCCGACGGGGACGGTCGCGGTGCCGATCGCGATCGTGGTGCCCGGCTTCGCCGAGGTCTGCGATCGAGTCGGATGTCCGAGCCTGCGGGAACCGCCAGCACGAGCCTGTTGCGCCGCGAACACGACCGGTCTTTCGACCAGGTGCTTCGGCGTAGAGCGCCGCGGGGAGCTTGGTGTTGGCGGAGGCGAAGACGTCGGGGTCGCACGCCCTGTTCGAGCTGCGCCGCGAGCGCGTCGGACCCGGCGAAGGAGTAATGCACGTTCATGTTCTTCAGCGTCTTGGCGTATTCGGTGAACGCGCTCTGCAGGGAGGCCGCCGCGGACACCGTCGAGCTCCTTGCGGTCCGAGCCGCCGCAGCCCGCCGGGGCCCCCGCGAGAAGCGCGAGCGCCGCGACCGCGGCGACGAGCTTCGCCGACCGCCCTCGGATCATCACCGCTCGTCTCGCTCGACCATCACTGACGTCGCCTTGACGAGCGCGGCCGCGTGCACGCCCGGCGCCAGCCCGAGCTCGCGCACCGAGTCCCGCGTGATCGCCGCGGTGACGAGGAACGGCCCGGCCTCGATCTCCACGAGCGCCATCACGCCGCCGACCTCGACCGAGCGCACGATTCCGGAGAAGCGGTTGCGCGCCGAACCGCTCGTGCCGGTGCGATGGCGTTGCGGTGAGCGCTCCAGCCGCGGAGACCTCTGCGGCCGGCACCCAGCGGCGGCCACGCTCGTCGCGCCGGGTGCGGAGCTTCCCGGCTCGGTCCCAGCGTCGCAGCGTCTCGACGCTGACTCCGATCGCCGCCGCCGCGGCGCTGAGCGGCACCTCATTGCGTCTAGGCATTGTCTGGACACCCTCCCGCCACGCACAATCGGAGGATCGCTTCGCGCTCCGGATCGCGATCGGGTCGCAGCCCGTCTGACCGCCTCCGGCAAACGGCCGCGCCCGGAACGGGCTGCGCGGGCGCCGGCGCCCGCGCTCTACCCTTCAGGGCCGTGAGACCGCGCCTCGTGCCGATCCTGATCTCGCTTGCCGGCGCCTGCCTGATCGGCCTGCTCATCTACGGCATCTCCACCCAGTCGGCGAGCCGCACGCTGGACACCGAGGTGCACGAGGGCCACCGCCCGGTCGCACCCGACGCCGGCGCGTCGCTGCCGGTCCTGGGCGGTCCCGGGAGCGGCTCGCTGGCCTCGCAGCGCGGCAAGGTCGTGCTCCTGAACTTCTGGGCCTCCTGGTGCCAGCCCTGCGAACGCGAGGCGCCGCTGCTCGAGCACGCCCAAGCGACGCTGCACCGCTACCGCGGCACCGTGCTGGGCGTGACCTACAAGGACGCCACGCCCGACTCGGAGAGCTTCGTGCGCCACTTCCACCTCACCTACCCGAGCCTGCGCGACGGCACCGGCAGCTTCGCCGCGACTTACGGGACCGACCAGCTCCCGGAGAGCTTCCTCCTCGACCGCTACGGGCACGTCGTGGCGCTGTACCGCGGCGAGATCGGCAGGGAATTCATCGAAAAAGCGATCGCGCTCGCTCGCTCCTCGTGATCTCGCGGGTCCCCAGAGCCGCAGGGTTGATCGCGGCGCTCGTGCTGGCGCTGGCCCCCGCGGGCCGCGCCGCCGAACCGCATCGGGCCGCCCTGACGCAGATCGAACGGCAGGTCATGTGCGTCACGTGCAAGATCCCGCTGAACGTCGCCCAATCGCCGCAGGCCGACCGCGAGCGGGCGTACATCCAGTCGCTCATCGACGAAGGCAAGGACGAAGCCCAGATCAAGACCGCGCTGGTCGCGCAGTACGGCTCGACGGTGCTGGGACTGCCGCCCGACCACGGCTTCGACCTCACCGCGTACCTCGTGCCACTGGCTGTCGTGCTCGCCCTCGCGGGCCTGCTTGCGGTGCTGCTGCCGCGGTGGCGGCGGCGATCGCGAGGGGGCTCGGGCGAGCCCCCGGCTCCGCTCGCGCCCGGCGACGCCGCGCGGCTCGAGTCCGACCTCGCGCGCTTCGACTGAGGAGACCTACATGTGGTCCGGCGCGGCCACGCCGAGCAGATCCAGCGCGCGCGAGATCGTGCTCATCGCCGCCACCGACAGCGCGATCCGGAAGGACTCCACGGCCTCGGGCTCTGAGCCCACCACCCGGCAGTCGCGGTAGAAGGCCGTGAAGCCCTGCGCCAGCTCCAGCGCGTAGGCCGCGATGCGATGGGGCGCCCGCCGTGCGACGGACTCGGCGACTTCGCCGGGGAATGCGAGCAGCAGCAGCACGAGGGCGCGCTCAGAGGGATGCAACGGCTCCCCCACGCCGCCGTCACCGGCTGCCTCGAGCGCCCGCTCGACACGCCCGGCGCCGGCGCGCTCGAGCATCGAGGCGATCCTGGCGTGGGCGTACTGCACGTAGTAGACCGGGTTCTCGCCGACTGCTCGCGCGCCAGGTCGAGATCGAGGTCGACCGTCGTGTCGTGCGAGCGGGCGAGCAGGTACCAACGGGCTGCGTCCACGCCGATCTCCTCGACGAGGTCGTCGAGGGTCACGAACTCGCCGGCCCGCTTGGACATCTGGGCGCGGTCGCCGGAGCGCACGAGATGGACCAGCTGCATGATCAGCAGCTCGAGCTCGTCCGGGTCGCCGCCGAGCGCCTCGTAGGCGGCCTTGGTGCGAAGGACATAGCCATGATGATCTGCGCCCCACACGTCGATCTGGCGCTGGAAGCCGCGCTCGCGCTTGTCCTGGTGATAGGCGGTGTCCGAGGCGAAGTAGGTGTGCTCCCCGCTCGAGCGCACGAGCACGCGGTCCTTGTCGTCGCCGAACTCGGTCGTGCGCAGCCACAGCGCGCCGTCCGCGGAGTAGGTCCGCCCCTGCTCGGCCAGCACCTCGAAGGTGTGCTCGACGGGGCTCGGGTGACCCTCGTGCAACGCGCTCTCGTGCTGCCAGTGGTCGAAGTCGAGCACCCGGAACGCGGCCAGCGAGGCGCGGGTGCGGTCGAGCATCACGGCCACCGCCTCTCGCCCCACCTCGGCGACGGGCAGCGTGGCGGCGCCGGGCAGCTCCGCGGCCAGGCCGCCGACGTAGTCGCCGTGGTAGCCGTCCTCGGGCACCTCCTGCCCGCGCGCGAGCGCGGCGACCGACTCGCCGAACTTGACGATCTGGCTGCCGGCGTCGTTGATGTAGAACTCGCGCGCGACGCTGTGCCCGTGGAAGGCGAGCATCCGCGCCAGCGCGTCGCCGTAGGCGGCGTTGCGCGCGTGCCCGACGTGCATCGGCCCGGTCGGGTTGGCCGAGACGAACTCGACCAGGACCCGCTCGGGACCGCCCGCGGCGACGGCGCCGCCGGCGCCGAAACGAGGTCCGAGCGCGGGCGCCAGCGCGCGGCGGCACCAGTCCTCGGACATGAACAGGTTGAGGAACCCCGGCCCGGCGACGTCGTAGGACTGCAGGGCGGCGCCGAGTCTCTGCGCGACGGCCGCGCCGAGACGCTCGGCGACCTCGCGCGGGGGCGCCCCGAGCCGCGGCGCCAGCAGCAGGGCCGCGTTCGTGGAGTAGTCGCCGAACTCGGCCCGCCTGGGGCGCTCGAGCGTGGGCTCCGCGATCGCCGCGTCCTCGCCCGCCGCTGCCAGCTCGGCGACGGCCTCGCCCACCGCCGCACGCAGCCCGGCCAGAGGCTCATCGGGGCCTCCGGACGGGGTCCCGGAGCTGTCGGCGAGGGGTGAGGTCATGGATCCGGGGGCGGGCCTTGCGATACTAGCCGTGTGAACGAGCAAGACTCAGGTTCCGAGCGGCACATCAACATCCATCTCTCGCCCGAGATCATGGGGGGCGTCTACGCGAACTTCGCGAACGTCAGCCACTCCGACTACGAGTTCACGGTGACCTTTGCGCGCGTGGACCACGAGGTCGAGGCCGAGGAGGTGCCGGGAGTGGTGGTCTCCCGCGTGAACCTCTCGCCGCGCTTCATGCGGGAGCTGATCGACGCGATGGAGGACAACTACTCCAAGTGGCAGACCCGCGAGGGGATCAAGAACCTGCCCGAGTACGGCGGCGGCCCGCCCGATCCGGGAGGGCAGTCTTCGACGTGAAGCGCGCCTGCGGGCGCGCGTTTCGATCGGGCCCGCCCGCCCGCCGTGGAACGCCGGGCAGCCGGTGGTGTTCCTACGCTGCAGTGATGAAGGTCGCCGTCGTCTCGGACATCCATGCCAACAGGCAGGCCTTCGAGGCGACCCTCGAAGCCGTCGCCTCGAGCGAGGCGACGGAGCTCTGGTGCCTCGGCGACCTCGTCGGCTACGGCGCCGACCCCGACGCGTGCGTCGAGCTGGCGCGTGAGCACGTGGCGATCTGTCTCGCGGGCAACCACGACATGGCCGTGACCGGCGAGCTCTCCCTCGGGGACTTCTCGCGCGGTGCGAGCGTCGCCGCCCAGTGGACGCGCGAGGTGATCGAGCCCGAGAACCTCGAGTTCCTGAAGGCGCTCAGCCCCAAGGGGGAGGAGTCGAAGATCGGCCTCTACCACGCGAGCCCGCGCGACCCCGTCTGGGAGTACGTGCTCTCGGCGCTGCTCGCCGAGCTGTGCATGGACGAGCAGAGCCAGCGGATCGGCCTGATCGGCCACAGCCATGTCGCGCTGTCCTTCGGCCGCCGCGAGGGCGAGACGGCCACCGGCGAGCCCCAGCGGGACGGCGCCCAACTCGACGTGGGCGACGGCGAATGGCTGCTGAACCCGGGCAGCGTCGGGCAGCCGCGCGACGGCGACCCTCGCGCAGCCTGGCTGCTGCTGGACCTCGACGCCATGGACGCGACCTACCACCGCGCTGACTATGACGTCGCGGGCGCCGCCGCCGCGATCCGCGCGGCGAGGCTGCCGGACTCGCTCGCCGAGCGCCTGGAGTACGGGCAATGAGGCGGAGGTTGGCAACGGTCCTTCTCGCTGCGCTCCTCGGCGCCACGACCGCCGGCCTGGCGGCCTGCGGCAGCTCCGGCGGCGGGCTGATCCCGGCGGCACAGGCGACACCGCTCCAGTCGGACATCGAAGCGGTCGAAAAGGCCGCCGAAGAAGGCAACGGCAACTGCACGGCGACAGAAGCGGCGCTGCTGAAAACCGACCAGGACTACGCGGCGCTGCCCCGGGCCGTGAACTCGACGCTGCGCGGGAAACTGCGCCTCGGGATCGAAAACCTGCACAAGGTCGCGCGGGAAGCCTGCGCCCAGCCGCTGGGCGGCACCACGACCCAGTCCACACCGAAAACGCCGGCACCCACGACCACCCAGAGCACGCCGACCCCGAAAACGACCACGACCACCACCACCCCCACCACCCCCACCCCACCGGTCCACGAACACGAAGAAGCCGAACACGGAGCGGGCGGCGGCACGGCGGCGCCCGGCGAAAGCGAAAGCCCCGCCGGCGCCACGCCGGAAGAAAGCGCCGGCGGCAACGGCAACGGCAACGGTGCCGGCGGCAACGGCGCGGGCGGGGCCGAAGGCAAATGAGCAGCCAGGAGATCGCGGGCCGGTACAGGCTCGAGGGTCGCCTCGGTTACGGCGGCATGTCGACCGTCCACCTCGCGATGGACCTGCGCCTGGAGCGCCAGGTGGCGGTGAAGCTCCTGGCCGAACATCTGGCCGAGGACCCGGCGTTCGTGTCCCGCTTCCAGCGAGAGGCGCAGGCGGCCGCGCGCCTGATCCACCCCAACATCGTCCAGGTGTTCGACTCCGGCCGCGATCAGGGCGGCGACCAGTACTTCATCGTGATGGAGTACATCCAGGGCCAATCGTGCGCGGAGATCCTGCGCGATGAGGGTTGGGTGGAGGTCGACGAGGCGCTCTCGATCATCGAACAGGCCTGTGAGGGCCTGGACTACGCGCACCGCCACGGCGTCGTCCACAGGGACGTCAAGCCGGGCAACCTGCTGCGCTCCCGCGAAGGCGAGGTGAAGCTCGCCGATTTCGGCATCGCGAAGGCGACCGAGCAGTCGAGCATCACGCAGGTCGGCTCCGTGCTCGGCACGGCCGCCTACCTCGCGCCCGAGCAGGCGCGTGGCGAGGAAGCGGGCCCGAGCGCGGACCTGTACGCGCTCGGCGTCGTCACCTACCAGCTGATCTCGGGGCGCCTCCCCTACGAGGCCGGCTCGCTGACGGAGCTGGCGCTCAAGCAGCAGCAGGAGGCGCCCCCCACCCTCGACAGCCTCGTCGCGGCCGTCAACCCGGAGCTGGCCGATGCCGTCGCGATGGCGCTCGCGCTCGACCCGCGCGATCGCTACCGCACGGCCAACGAGATGCGCCGCGCCCTGCACGACGGCGCCCGCGGCATCCCGCCGGCGCGGCCCGGCGGCGAGACCGCCTCGACGCGCGCCCTGACGGGCGGGACCTCGGCGACGACCGTTCTCCCGAGCGGCCGTCGCGCCCAGGGCGCGCCCCAGGGCGCCGTCGCGACGCGGCGCCCGCGCCAGGGCCCGCCCCGCGCGCGCCCCGCCACGGCGGCGCCGGCGCGAGCTGCTCAGCGCCGCAGGAGCGGGCGCGGGCGTCTCGTCGGTGTGCTGCTCGGACTGATCGCCGTGGCGCTCGTCGTCGTGGCTGTGGTTGTGCTGACGGCGCCCGCGCCGACGAAGGTGGTCCTGCGCAACGTCGTCTACTCCGACGTGCAGCAGACTGCCTCGGCGCTCAAGCAGCTGATCGCCGAAAACACCAAACAGTAGGCACGGAGCGCCGGCCGACTTCCCTCAAGGCCGGCACGGAGCGCCGGCCGACCTCCCTCAAGGCCGGCACGGAGCGCCGGCCGACCTCACCATCCCAGGACTCGCGACTCCCTGCGGCATGCTAGGCGGATGCTCGCCGCGATCGTCAACGTCGAACACCTCGTCGAAACCGCGGGGTATCCCCTCCTGTTCCTGGTCGTGATGGCCGAGACCAGCGGGTTGCCGGTGCCCGGCGAGACGGGGCTGATCACGGCCGGCATCCTCTCGAGCTCGGGCAAGATGCAGATCGAGGTCGTGATCGCGATCGCCGCGGTCGCGGCGATCGTCGGCGACAACATCGGCTACCTGATCGGACGTAAGGGCGGGCGCTGGGTGCTCGAACGGCCGGGCGCCTTCGAGCGACAGCGCCGGGAGGTGCTGCTGGTCGGTGAGCCCTTCTTCGAGAAGCACGGCCCCAAGGCCGTGTTCTTCGGGCGCTTCATCCTCGGGCTGCGCGTGTGGGCCTCGTGGCTCGCGGGTGCGACACGGATGGAGTGGCGTTCGTTCGCGCTGTGGAACGCGCTCGGCGGCGTCTGCTGGGCGACGGCGATCGGGTTGATCGCGTACTTCCTGGGGCGCTCGGCCGGCGACGCGATCAAAACGTTCGGGCTCTACGGGCTGGCGGCGGCGATCCTGGCTGCCGTCGGGGTTCTGATCCTCCATCGCCGCGCGCGCAAGGCGCGCGAGCTGGCCGCCGGCGCCGAGACGCCGGCAGAGGACGACGCGGACGTGAGCGCCCCAAAGGCCGGCAGCACGGCGGGCGAGCCCGGAGATTGACCCGGCGCTCGAGGGGCATGAAAAAACCGCCCTTGCGGCGGTCTGTCGAGAGCGGTCTAGATGCCGTTACAGGGAGCGATCCGCTCCCACATGTCGGCGAGGAGCGAGAGCTCTTCCTCCGAGAAGCGGGAGAAGAACGCCGCGCGCAACGCGGCGCGGGAGGTGACTCGCGCTTCCTGCAGGCGCGTGCGCCCCGCGTCGGTGAGGCACGCGTACGCGCCGCGGGCGTCGTGGGTGCAGGAGCAGCGCTCGAGCAGGCCGTCGCGCTCGAGCCTGTCGACGAGCCGCGTGAGCCCGCTGCGCGAGAGCTGTGCCTGCTCTGCCAGGTCGCACATGCGCATGCGCGACCCGCTCGACTCCTCGAGATGGTGCAGCACCTCATACGAGGTCATGGGCAGGCCATGGGCGCGGTCGAGTTCCGCGTCGATGCGTTTTCTGAGGCAGGCGTGCGCCCTCAGCAGGCCCCGCCAGGCGCGAAGCTCACCGAGCGTGAGCGCCTCTTGGTCGCTTGACGTGATCTCGACTGCGGTCGCGGCTGCCATCGTGCGGTTCCTCTCCCCTGCAAACCGAACATAGCAGCGTCCGCGCCCCGCAACGGGGCGCGAGCTGTCAGCGTCGCGTCGCTCTCCAGGCCCAGATCATCATCAGCGGCTGCAGCGGCAGTCGGGCGTAGAGCGTCCAGCGCGGCATGTTCGCGAAGCGCTCCGGCTCGCGCGCCATGTGGAGGTTGGCCGGGAAGATCGCTGCCAGCACGCCGATCAGATACACGCCGGCGAGGCGTCGCAGCGAGGGGACGAGGACGGCGGCCCCGCCGACGATCTCGGCGACGCCGCTGGCCTGGACGACCAGTTGCTTCTCGCTCTCGAGCGAGGGCGGAACGATCGCTTCGTAGAAGCGCGGGTTGACGAAGTGGTTGACGCCCGCGGCGATCCAGAAGACTCCCAGCAGCCGGCGCGAGAGGCGTCCCTCGCGCTCCGCCGCAAGCTCGGCCTCGAGCAGCTCCTCACTCCCGTTCGACACGGCGTGGAATCTAACGGGGGCGGGGAGCGGGCGTCGGCTCGCCCCCGCGCGGTGCCGCGCGCTCTCCGGTCAAGCGAGCAGCGAGCGCCCGGTCATCGCCGCCGGCTGCGCCAGCCCCAGCATCGCCAGCAGCGTCGGTGCGACGTCGGCGAGGATGCCGCCGTCGCGCAGCGCGACGGAGGGACATGTGAGGATCGCCGGCACCGGGTTGAGCGAGTGCGCCGTGTTGGGGCTGCCGTCCGGCTCGAGCATGTGGTCGGCGTTGCCGTGGTCCGCGGTCACGAAGCAGGCGCCGCCGGAGCGGTGCACGGCCGCGACTACGGTCGCCAGGCAGCTGTCCACGGTCTCGATCGCGCGCACCGCTGCTCCGATCACACCCGTGTGGCCGACCATGTCGGCGTTCGCGAAGTTGATGATCCCGAAGGCGTAGTCCCCGGCATCCCATGCCGTCGCGAAGGCTTCGGCGGCCTCCGGCGCGCTCATCTCCGGCTTGTGGTCGTAGGTCGGGACGTCGCGGGGCGAGGGCACCAGCTCGCGCCGCTCCCCCTCCAGCGGCGCCTCCTCCCCGCCGTTGAAGAAGTACGTGACGTGCGGGTACTTCTCGGTCTCGGCGACATGCAGCTGGCGCGCGCCGTGCTCGGCGAGCGCCTCGGACAGCGTCGTCGCCGGCCGTTCGGGCGCGAACGCCACCGGGTACGGCCATCCCTCCTCGTACTCGGTGAGCGTCGCCAGGCGCTGGACGACCGCCCCGCCGTCGCGGCCCGGCCAGCCCGGGAGATCCTCCTCGCCGTCGCCGAACCCCGGCTCGGCCAGCGCGCGCACGAGCTGGCGCATGCGGTCGGGGCGGAAGTTGAAGCAGAGGACGCTGTCACCGGGCCGGATGCGGGCCTCGGCGCCCACCAGCGTCGGCTCGATGAACTCGTCTGTCTCGCCGCGCTCGTAGGCCTCGCGTACCGCCTGCTCACCGCTGTCGGCGTGGTGGGGCGCCCGCCCGTGCACGAGCAACTCGTACGCGCGTCCCGTCCGTTCCCAACGGCGGTCGCGGTCCATCGCCCAGTAGCGCCCCACGACCGAGCCGACGCGCGCACCGGCCGCGGCGTCGAGCTCGGCCAGGAAGCCGGCGCCGGAGTGCGGCAGCGTGTCGCGTCCGTCGGTGAAGGCGTGCACGACGAGGTCCGGCACCGCCAGCTCGCGCGCGAGGGCGATCAGCGCCTCGAGGTGCGCGAGCGAGGAGTGCACCCCGCCGTCGGAGACCAGCCCGAGCAGGTGCACTCGCTGGGCGCCCGAGAAGGCCTCGCGGAGGACGTCGTTGCGAGCCAGCTCGCCGCCGGCGATCGCGTCGTCGATCCGCACCAGATCTTGGCGCACGACGGCACCGGCGCCGAGGTTGAGATGGCCGACCTCGCTGTTGCCCATCTGACCCTCGGGCAGCCCGACGGCGCGGCCCCAGGCCGTGAGCGTCGTGTGGGGGTAGCCCGACCACAGCTCGTCGAACACGGGCGTGCTCGCGAGGGATACGGCGTTGCCGGGGCCCGGATCTGCGAGCCCCCAGCCGTCGAGCACGATCAGACAGGCGCGCGGGACGGGAAGTCCGGGCGGGCCGGCGGGCAGTGCCACGGCGCCGGCCTCGGCCGGGCTCATCGCGCAGCGGCGGCGACGATCGCGGCGAAGGACTCGGCCTCCAGCGAGGCACCGCCGACCAGCGCGCCGTCAACGTCTGAAAGCGCCATCAGCTCGGCGGCGTTCTCCGGCTTGACCGAGCCGCCGTAGAGGATGCGGACGCGTTCGGCGGCGCCCTCGTCTCGGCCCGCGAGAAGCGCGCGGATGAACCCGATCGCCTCCTGCACCTGCTCGGTGCTGGCGACGCGACCCGTGCCGATCGCCCAGCACGGCTCGTACGCGACCACGACCTCGTCCAGGCGCTCGGAGGCGACGCCGCCGAGGGCCTCGTTGATCTGATGGCGCAGGCGGCGCTCGGTCTCGCCGGCGTCGCGTTCCTCCTCGGTCTCGCCCACGCACAGGATCGGCACCAGCCCGGCCCCGAGGGCCGCCGGCACCTTCAGCGCCAGCGCGCGGTCGGTCTCGCCGAATTTCTGGCGGCGCTCGGAGTGGCCCAGCACGACGCCGCGCACGTCGAGCTCGACGAGCATCGGCGCCGAGATCTCGCCCGTGTAGGGCCCCTCGGGCTCCTGATGCATGTTCTGGGCGAAGACTTCCACGCGCGAGCCGCGCGCGCTGTCCACCATCGCGCGCAGATCGGTGAAGGGGACGCAGATCGCCACATCCACGCCGTCGATCGCAGACACGCGCGGCAGCAGCGCCTGGATCAGATCCTCGGCCTCCCGTTCGGTCTTGTACATCTTCCAGTTGCCGGCGATCAGCGGTACGCGTGCCATCAGCGCGTCACCCCGGTCACGGAGTTCCCCAGCGCCGCCACGCCCGGCAGCGTCTCGCCCTCGACCATCTGCAGGGTCGCGCCGCCGCCCGTCGAGACGTGGTCGACACGGTCGGCGAGGCCGAACTCGGCCAGCGCCGCCGCCGAGTCGCCGCCGCCGACGACGGTCAGGCCGGGCGCCGCGGCGACAGCTTCGGCGACCGCGCGGGTGCCGGCGGCGAACGGCGCCAGCTCGAAGGCGCCCATCGGCCCGTTCCAGAAGACGGTGCCCGCGGCGGTGATCTCGGCGCCGTAGGCGGCTGCCGTGCGGGGCCCCACGTCGACTCCCATCCAACCGTCGGGCACCTCGACGCCGTCGAGCACGCGATGCTCGGCGCCGGCGTCGAGCGCGGTCGCGATCACGAGGTCGACCGGCAGCAGCAGCCGCGCGCTCGCAGGCTCCGCTGCCTGCGCGAGCGCGCGCCGCGCGTGCTCGACGTCCTCGGCGCCGCAGAGCGAGTCGCCGACGGCGTGACCCTCGGCGCGCAGGAACGGGAAGCACATCGCGCCGCCGATCAAGATCGCGTCGGCGATGCCCAGGAAGCGATCGATCACGCGGATCTTGTCTGCCACCTTGGCGCCGCCGACGATCGCCACCAGCGGCGGCTTCGGGTGCTCGAGGATGCGCCCGAGCGTGCGGACCTCCGTTTCGAGCAGGCGCCCGGCGGCGCTCGGCAGCAGGTGCGCGACGCCCTCCGTGGAGGCCTGGGCGCGATGCGCGGTGCCGAACGCGTCGTTGACGTAGAGGTCCGCGAGCTCCGCCAGGCAGTGCGCGAACGCGGGATCGTCGGCTTCCTCGCCGGGCTCGAAACGGACGTTCTCCAGCAGCAGCACGTCGCCGTCGCCGAGCTGCTCGCTCTCCCGCTTGACGTCCTCCCCGCATACCGCCGGCGCCAGCGCGACGCGCGCCCCCGTCAGCTCGGCCAGCCGCGCGGCGACCGGCGCCATCGAGAGCTGCGGGTCGGGTTTGCCCTTCGGGCGCCCCAGGTGCGAGACGAGGATGAGACGTGCTCCGCGCGCGCGCAGCTCTTCGATCGTCGGCAGCGAGGCGCGGATGCGCGTGTCGTCGCCGACGGCGGTCGTGCCGTCGGCCCGCTGGGCGAGCGGCACGTTGAAGTCGACCCTGACGAGCACTCGGCGCCCGGCAACGTCGAGGTCGTCGATCGAGCGCACTAGAGAACGCGCTGGACCAGGTCCACCACGCGGTTGGAGTAGCCCCACTCGTTGTCGTACCAGGCGATCACCTTCGCCATCGTGCCCTGCATCACCGCTGTGAGTTTGGCGTCGACGATCGAGGAGTACGGCGACTGCACGATGTCGGTCGAGACGATCGGGTCCTCGGTGTAGGAGAGAAAGCCCTGCAGCGGACCGCTCTCGGAAGCCGCCTTCAGCGCTCCGTTCAGCTCCTCCACCGTTGTCTGCCTGCCGCATTGCACTGTCAGATCGACAACCGACCCGGTCGGCACGGGCGCCCGCACCGCGAACCCGCCCAGCTTGCCCTGCAGCTCGGGGATCACGAGCCCGATCGCCTTCGCGGCTCCGGTCGAGGCGGGGATCAGGTTGATGGCCGCGGCCCGCGCCCGGCGCAGGTCGCTGTGCGGCATGTCCTGCAGCCGCTGGTCGGCCGTGTAGGCGTGGATCGTGGTCATCAGGCCGTGCTCGATCCCCACGGTGTCGTGCAGGACCTTGGCGACCGGCGCCAGGCAGTTGGTCGTGCACGAGGCGTTTGAGATGACGTCGTGCTTGTCGCGGTCGTAGACCTCGTCGAAGTTGACGCCCAGCACCACGGTGGCATCCGGTTCGGTCGCCGGAGCAGAGATCACCACCTTCTTGGCGCCGCCGGCGAGGTGCTTGGCTGCGTCCTCGCGCTTGGTGAAGAAGCCGGTCGACTCGATCACGACGTCGACGCCGAGATCGCCCCACGGCAGCGCGGCCGGGTCGCGCTCGGCGAGCACCTTCAGCTCGATGCCGTCGACCAGGATCGTCTCGCCGCGCAGCTCCACGCTGCCCGGGTACGGCCCCAGGATCGAGTCGTACTTGAGCAGGTGCGCGAGCGTATTCGCGTCCGTGAGGTCGTTGACGGCCACCCACTCGATCTGCTCGGCGGCTTCCCCCTGTGCCATCGCGGCGCGGAACACGTTCCGGCCGATCCGACCGAAACCGTTGATTCCCACCCGTACGGCCATGCGTCCCTCCTGAAGCGAAAATGAACGATGCCGGGCCTCTGGAGCCCCGCTCCATCGCCCGGCGTGCGATCCGGAGGCTATCAGCGCCCACCGCGCCGCGACCGGTCAGGCAGCGGACTACGGCGGCGCTTCGTGAAGATCACGGCCGCCGCCGGGAGGCTCGCGGCGGGGCTCAGAACGCTGTGTTGAGCTCCACCGCTTCTTTCGCTTCCAGGGTCAGCGCGGCGGTAAGCCCGGCGCCTTCGTAGTGGGCGCCACCGTCGGTTGACTCTTCGAGCACTTCCGCGGCACCGCCGGCGAACGCTTCGGGCTTCTGCACGCCCTTGCTGGCCTTGAACTTGAGCGTCTGCGTCGTGGCGGGCTTGTTCGCCTTGACGGGGACGAGCACCGCGCCCCGCAGCACCACGCTCGTCGACGCACAGCTGAATGCGGCGATCGTGCCTTTGTGCCCTGGCGGGAAGAAGCTCAACGCGGCCTTGTCCTTGGCGGGCGAGGTGCCGAGCTTTTCGACTCCCACCACGGCGTCGAGGGCACCGCTGACGATTTCGCCCGCATTCGCGCCCGAGCTCGTGCAGGGCTGGGAGGCCTCCGCGCAGCCGGTCAGCTTCAGCGTGACGCCTTCCAGCCGTTTGGCGCCGTGGAAGCCGCCCGCGGTGCTGCTCTCCCCCGTGCACGTCACCTTGAAGCGGCTCTTGGTTTCGAGCGTCACCGACCCTGCGGCGAGCCTTGTGCCGACGCCGGTTTTTTCGACCGCCGGCAGCCATTCGTAGGCGTCTTTGCCCCCCGTCGCGGTGCACTTCGAGCTGGAGTACTTGCCCGTCCCCGCGGTCGTGG
This sequence comes from uncultured Solirubrobacteraceae bacterium, assembly GCA_963742805.1. Lineage (GTDB taxonomy): Bacteria > Actinomycetota > Thermoleophilia > Solirubrobacterales > Solirubrobacteraceae > Palsa-744. The sequence continues at coordinate 131,168 of CAVUNG010000001.1, forward strand.
CCACACAGCGGCCGATCTCCGGCGGCCCGGACGGGCCTTCCGCTTCGCCTTCGGCGGCCTTCGCCCTGACGGTGTTCAGCTCGAGCCGGCGGTGACCTTTGACGATCGCCGTGACCGCGTACCAGCGGTATTCGCCCTGCGGGCGCGCCTCGTAGGCGTTTCGGGCCGTTCCGGACAGCGTCGCTTCGGTCGCCCCGCCTGGGCTCGTCGCGACCTGGTCGGCCGTGTTCGCGAACGAGGTCGTGAGTTCGGGCGTCGAGTAGACCTCGTAGCCCGTGGCTTCGGGCACGGCCTGCCATTCGAGGTGCACGTAGCCGGGACTGTCTTCCGACGCGGCGAGTTTTTCGACCGGCAGCAGCCGTTTGACCTTTGTGATGCCCCTGCCCTTCACGATCTTTTCGCCCGCGAAGGTCGCGCTGGATTCTTCGGGCTGGAACCCTTCCACGCTGTTGCCGTCGGGCACGACGACATAAGGCTCGGCGACGAACACCGATTCGCCGGGCTTCAGTTCGCCGAACATTTCGCCCCACGGCTGGCGGGGCTGCCAGTCGAAGTTGGCGTGCGGTTCTTCCTCGAGCTGCAGTTCCACGTCGTAGAGCGGGATGTCGGCCTTGTCGCGTACGCCCAGCTTGAAGTGCCAGGGGACGCCTTCGACGAGGCCTTCTTCGTCGCCTTCGACTTTGAGTTCGAGCGCGTCCTTGCCCCAGACGTGCATCGGCGTCGCCAGCGCCGCCTGCGAGGTGACGAGGGCGTCGAAGGGTTCGAGGTGCGATTCGTAGGTCGCCGAGGGCCAGTATTCGCCTTCTTCGTCGCCGCGCACGATCCAGTCGGCTTCAGCGCTGCCTTGGCCCGGGATCGCGCCGACCTGGTCTTGGGCGTGCTGCGGTTCGGCCGTGGGCGCGAGCGAGAGGCCCGGGGGCAGGTTGATCGTAGCCTGGCCGGCGGTGAGGCCGAAGCCGGGTTCTGAGAGGTTCTGGATCACCATGCTGACTTCGAAGAACTGCTTCAGGAACGACGCTTTGCCCTTGATGATCAGCCATTGGATCAGCGGGTGGCCTTCGACGACGATCGGCTTGGCGACGATGTGCCAGTCGGTCGGCGCGCCTTCTTTCGCCGGCACGTATTCGCATTCCGTCGGGGTGCAGTTCCAGCCTCCCGGGTGTTCCTCGCCTTCGAGGTGCCCGCCGCCGCCACCGCCGCCACCTACGAACTCACCTTCGCTGTTCACGTAGCCCGACAGCGCGAGCGGTTCGACGTGGTTTTCGTGCGTGAAGGCCAGGCGCAGTTCGAAGTCGTAGACGTTCCTGTTGGCGGGATCGCTCGTGTCGATCCCGTCGGCTTCGATTTCAGACAGCGTCAGTTCGCGCGATTTGAGCTTTGTTTCGACCGGCGCCCCGCTGGCGAGCTTGACACTCGCAGTCCCGTGATGTCCTTCGACGGTCGCCTTGAAGGCCGCCGGCCGGTAGCCCGGCGCGTAGGCGTAGAGCGTGTCGGTGCCGTCGGGCAGGCCGGCCAGCAGCGCCGGGCCGTGTTCCGTCCTCGCCTGCGTCTTCGCGCCGCCGGGGGCGATGTAGGCGACTTCCGCGCCTTCGAGCTGGTGGCCCGAGTCGTCTTCGACGGTCACCGCCAGCGCTTCGGAGGGGCCCGGGGCGGGCAGCACGGTCACTTCGATGGGCGTGGAGGTGGCTTCTTCGGCGCCGTGCGCGACGGTCAGCGTCGCTTTCAGCGGTTTGCCGTTGGTCGGTTGTTCGTAGATGTGGTGAGCGATCGAACCGGCCGCTTCGCTGTGGCCGTCGCCGAAGTTCCACCGGTAGCTGTCGATTTCGCCCGCGGGGGTGCTGTTCGAGCCGTCGAGCGTCGCTTCGTGGCCGACCGTCGCGACGATGCTGCCGCCCGCGTCGGCGTGCAGTTGCAGTTCGGCGATCGGCGCCGTCGCGGCCGACTGGGCCGGCAGGCCTTCGCCGCCGCTGTCGGTGGCCGTCTCCTGCGCGCGGATTGTGTGGCCGACGTCTTCTTTGGTCAGCAGGTAGCTCGTCCCTGTGGCGCCGGAGATCGCTTTGCAGGCGCCGCCCGAGCCGTTGCATTGCAGCCACTGCTCTGAGTATTCGAAGGGTGCGTGCGTCCAGGTGCCGTGCGTGAGCACGAGCGTGTGGCCTCGGCGGGCGGTGCCGAAGACGTGCGGCGGCGCGGTGTTGACCGGCAGGCCTTCTGGCGGCGATTCGCTGGCTTCGAGGGTCGCGTCTTCCGAGCTGTAGACGGGCTTGTAGTAGAGGCCTCCGCCGATCGCGCCGTTCTTCTCGAATTCGAACGTGGCCGAGCGTGCGGTCGCCGTGAGGACTACGAGTTTGCTGCCACTCGAGGCTTTGAAGCCGCCGATCGGCGCCGGTTCGATCGTGCCCGCGAGCGTTGCGGTGCCGCTGACCGACAGCGCGCCGTAGCTCGAGGCGGAGGCGATCGCCGTCCGCAGCGTGCCGGCCTTGCCCTGCGTGAAGGGGCCGACCTGCATGAGCTTGACGCCCGCGTCGATCGACAGTCTGCCGGCGTTGACGACGGTGCCTTCGGTGCGCAGTTCCCCGCCCGACCCGGCCTGCGCCTGGAGCGTGCCGGTGTTCGTGAGAGTGTGGCCGCCTTCGGTGTCCACGTAGACCGCGTGTTCGCAGCCGGCGCTGTGGAGGGCGATCGTGCCTGCGTTCGTCACGTCCGTGCTCGCGCGCAGGTACGCGTAGGAGCTCGCGCAGTCGCCTTCGATGGTGAGCGTCTGCGGCGCCGAGAGCGAGCCCTTCAGGTAGTTCGTGGCGCCGCGGGCGATCACGTGGCTTTCGCCGGACCCCGTGTATTCGAGTGTGCCGCCTTCCACAACGACCGGTTCCGTGCCGCTGGTCGTGCCCGCGCCCTGCACGAACGTCCCGTGCACGGAGAGGTGGCCGCTGCCCGACCCCTTGACGGTGCCGTGGGCGCCGTTGTTCAACGTGCCGTACTCCTGCAGCGACGCCCCGGCCTGATCTTCGACCGTTCCTTCGCTTGCGATCGCACCTTCCAGGCGCAGTTCCCCGCTGCCGGTTTCACCTCTGATCGTGCCCGTGTTCGTCAGCGTGTGCCCGGCTTCGGTGTCCAGGTAGGCGGCGTGTTCACAGCCGCTGCTGCGCAGCGCGATCGTGCCGCCGTTCGTCACGTCCGTCGCCGCGCGCGTGTACTCATACGAGCTAGCGCAGTTCCCTTCGAGCGTCAGCGTCTGCCCGGGGGACAGCGTCCCCCTCAGGTAGTTCGTGGCGCCGCGGGCGATCACATGGCTTTCGCCGGCCCCCGCGTATTCGACCCCGCCGCCGTTTTCGATCACGACCGGTTCCGTGCCGCTGGTCGTGCCCGCGCCCTGCACGAACGTCCCGTGCACGGAGAGGTGGCCGCTGCCCGACCCCTTGACGGTGCCGTGGGCGCCGTTGTTCAACGTGCCGTACTCCTGCAGCGACGCCCCGGCCTGATCTTCGACCGTTCCTTCGCTTGCGATCGCACCTTCCAGGCGCAGTTCCCCGCTGCCGGTTTCACCTCTGATCGTGCCCGTGTTCGTCAGCGTGTGCCCGGCTTCGACCGCAAGGTAGGCGGCGTGTTCACAGCCGCTGCTGCGCAGCGCGATCGTGCCGCCGTTCGTCACGTCCGTCGCCGCGCGCATGTACCCATACGAGCTAGCGCAGTTCCCTTCGATCGTCAGCGTCTGCCCCGCCGAGAGCGCGCCCTTCAGGTAGGTCGTGTAGTCACGCGCGATCACATGGCTTTCGCCGGACCCCGCGTATTCGACCGCGCCGCCGTTTTCGATCACGACCGGTTCGGTGCCGCTGGTCGTGCCCGCGCCCTGCACGAACGTCCCGAGCACGGAGAGGTGGCCGCTGCCGGTCGCCTTCACCGAGCCACCGGAGCCGTTCGTGAACAGGCCCGAGGAAGCTGTCAGCGTGCCCTTGTCGGCGAGTTCGACGACGTGTTCGTTGGTAAGCGTCCCGCGCTCGGTCAGCGTCGCTTCCGAGGCCACGGCGATCGTGCCCTGGTTGACGACCGCGCCGCTCAGTTCCTGGGGGCCGCCGGCGCCGGGCAGCGAGCGGATCGTGCCGGTGTTGGTAAGCGTGTGGCCGGTTTCGACGGACAGGTCGGCGTCGCCCGGGCAGCCGCCGCTCGTGATTTCGATCGTGCCGCCGTTGCTCACATCGGTCTGCACGCGCAGCTCGGCGTAAGAGGAGCCACAGCCGCCTTCGATCGTCAGCGTCTGCCCCGCCGAGAGCGCGCCCTTCAGGTAGGTCGTGTAGTCACGCGCGATCACATGGCTTTCGCCGGACCCCGCGTATTCGACCGCGCCGCCGTTTTCGATCACGACCGGTTCGGTGCCGCTGGTCGTGCCCGCGCCCTCAGCGAACGTCCCGCCCGTCACCGCGACATGCCCACTGCCCGCACTGGTGACCGAGCCGCCCGAGGCATTCGCGAACACGCCCGACGGCACCTTCAGCGTCGCCTTGTCGGCGAGTTCCACGACGTGTTCGTTCGTCAGCGTCCCCGACATCCCGGCCGTCGCTTCGGAGGCCACCGCGATCGTGCCCTTGTTAACGACCGTGCCGCCAAGACCACGCGTTCCACCGGCGCCGACGCGAGCCTGGATCGTGCCGGTGTTCGTCAGCGTCTTGCCCGTTTCGACAGCCAGTTCCGCTTCCGCCGAACAGCCCCCACTGGTCAGAATGATCGTCCCGGCGTTTGTCGCAGCCGCCGGCACCCGCACCTCCGCGTAAGAGGAGCCACAGCCGCCTTCGATCGTCAGCGTCTGCCCCGCCGAGAGCGCGCCCTTCAGGTAGGTCGTGTAGTCACGCGCGATCACATGGCTTTCGCCGGACCCCGCGTATTCGACCGCGCCGCCGTTTTCGATCACGACCGGTTCGGTGCCGCTGGTCGTGCCCGCGCCCTCAGCGAACGTCCCGCCCGTCACCGCGACATGCCCACTGCCCGCACTGGTGACCGAGCCGCCCGAGGCATTCGCGAACGCGCCCGACGGCACCTTCAGCGTCGCCTTGTCGGCGAGTTCCACGACGTGTTCGTTCGTCAGCGTCCCCGACATCCCGGCCGTCGCTTCGGAGGCCACCGCGATCGTGCCCTTGTTGACGACCGTGCCGCCAAGACCGCGCGTTCCACCGGCGCCGGCGCGAGCCTGGATCGTGCCGGTGTTCGTCAGCGTCTTGCCCGTTTCGACAGCCAGTTCCGCTTCCGCCGAACAGCCCCCACTGGTCAGAATGATCGTCCCGGCGTTTGTCGCAGCCGCCGGCACCCGCACCTCCGCGTAAGAGGAGCCACAGCCGCCTTCGATCGTCAGCGTCTGCCCCGCCGAGAGCGCGCCCTTCAGGTAGGTCGTGTAGTCACGCGCGATCACATGGCTTTCGCCGGACCCCGCGTATTCGACGGTGGCTCCGTTTTCGGTCACGACCGGGGCCGAGCCTTCCGTTTTCCCTGCGCCCTGCACGAACGTCGCCCCCGAGACCAGGGCCAGATGCCCGCTGCCGGCGCCGGCGACCATTCCGCCGTTCCCGTTCGTGAAGGTCGAGCCGCTGACCGCGATCAGGGTCACGTGGTCGGAGACGTTGACCCGGCCGGTGTTGCTGACCGCGCCCGCCACCCACCGCGACGCCTGTTCGGAAGCTTCCGCGTTGATCGTGCCGGCGTTTTCCAGCGGGCTGTCCGATGCGGCTTCGAGTCCCGATTCGTATTCCGGGGTCCCCCCCAGATCCACCGTTCCCCTGGAGCCCACGCTGACTTCTTCGTACGCGCGGAGGTACGCGCCTTTCGCCGCGGATGTGGCGAGGATCCGCAGCGTCTGCGCGCCGCTCGTGGAACCCAGCTTCAGGGACTTGACGTAGACGCCGGCCGAGCCGCTCGGTTCGAGCGTCACTTCGTAGGTGCCCGTTTGCTGGATGCAGACTTCGGTCGAGGGCCCCGGGACGCCTTCGCTCCAATTGGACGCTTCGTTCCAGCTGCCGCCGCTTTTGTTCGTCCAGTTGTCGCACGCGCCGAGGGCGGCGGACGGCGCGGCCAGCGCCAGCGCCAGCGCCGACGCGGCCAGCAGGAGCATTGCAAGCGTGTTGCGGCGCCGTGCACCGAGATGCCGCCGCGCGCTCGCCCAGCTGCCGGGTCGCACGCGTCCGGCTCCAGCCGTCCCTAGCACGGTCCCCCCTCCAAGCGCCACAGCGCCGGCTTGTAGTTGCCTCGGCCCGTACGCCGCAATCTGGCCGGCGCCGGCTGCCTCAGGCCATGGGGGTTTCTAACAGCAAACGGGAGACTGCGTCAACGTCCACTTCTGGACTCGTCACAAGTTGTTGACGTGACGCGGCGCCGGCGAGGAGCCACTCGGCTCCGTCTCGCGCCTCGCCGGAGCGTGCTCAGGCCCCGCGCGGCGCCTTGTCGATGTCGCGATGGGCGACGTTCACGTCGAGATCGGGCTCGCCGGCGTAGCGCGCGGCGAGGCGCTCGGCGATCGCCACGGAACGGTGGCGCCCGCCGGTGCAGCCGACGGCGACCATCAGGTGCGCCTTGCCCTCGGCGACGTACTGGGGCAGCAGGAAGTCCAGGAGCGGGTCGAGCCGTTCGTAGAGCTCCTCCAGGCGCCCGTCGCGGCCCACGAAATCCACCACGGCCCCGTCCTGCCCCGTCAACTCGCGCAGCTCGGCCTCGTAGTGCGGGTTCGGCAGGAAGCGCACGTCGAGGACCAGGTCCTCGTCGCGGGGCGGACCGTGCTTGAAGCCGAAGCTCATGAAGGTGACCGCCAGCCGGCCGACGATCTTGCGCGGCAGCAGCTCGCTGGCGATCTTCTCGCGCAGGCTCGCCGCCGACATGCCCGTCGTGTCGATGACGAGATCCGCGCGCTCGCGCAGCGGCGCGAGCATCGCGCGCTCGGCGGTGACACCGGCGGCCACGCTGCCGTCGGGCGCCAGCGGGTGCCGCCGCCGCGTCTCCTTGTATCTCGTCACCAGCGTCTGCTCGGAGGCCTCCAGGAACAGCACGTGGTGGTTCAGCCCGAGCGCGTCGAGGTCGTCGACGACCGCCTGCAGCCCCTCGAAGTAGACGCCGCCGCGGACGTCGGAGACGACCGCGGCGCGCTCCACCTTGGTGCCCTTGTGCACGACCAGCTCGACGAGCGAGCGGATCATCTCCGGCGGCAGGTTGTCGACGCAGAAGTAGCCGGCGTCCTCGAAGACGTTCATCGCCGTCGACTTGCCGGCGCCGGAGAAGCCGGTGATCACGACCAGGTTCTCGAGCCGCGACTCGAGGACGGTCTTCTCGGATCTGTCGCCGGCCGCGCGCAGCGGTCGCAGGGGCCTCAGCACGGCCATGACATCGTCATTGTGCCGCGCTTCACGGATGCCAGGTGAAGATCCTGCGGGTGGCGGGCAGCCAGCCACGCGCCCGAGCGGGCCGAGAGGCAAGCCTCGCAAGGACGCAGCGGGCGAAACGAGCTCGGCACACGAGCGAGCGAGGACGCCGCGAGGCGCCGGCTGCCGGCCCGCTCAGCCCGCGCGGTGCAGGTAGGCGTACACGTCCCGCCCCACCTTCGCCGGCACCCCGGGCACCGACTGCAGCTCCTCCTGCGAGGCGGCCAGCACCGCGTCGGGCGAGCCGAAATGGGCCAGCAGCGCGCGCTTGCGGGTTTCGCCCACACCGGGGAGCCCGTCGAGCACGGAGCTCGTCATCGCGCGGTCGCGGCGCGAGCGGTGATGGGTGATCGCGAAGCGGTGGGCCTCGTCCCGGACGCGCTGCAGCAGCTGCAGCTCGGGCGTCGAGTGGTCGAGCACGAGCGGCCTGGCGCGACCGGGCTGGAACACCTCCTCGATGCGCTTCGCGAGCGAGATCACGGCCACCCCGCGCTCGCGGAAGCCGGCGAGCGGGCCGAGCCCGGCGCTCAGCTGTCCCTTGCCGCCGTCGATCACGACGAGGTTCGGCAGTGCCGCGAAGCTCGGGTCGTACGCGGGGTCGTGGGGCGAGATGTCGGCCTGGCGCTCCCACTGCGCGAAGCGACGTTCGAGCACCTCGGCCATCGAGGCGAAGTCATCCGGCGCGCCCTCCGTGGAACGGATCTTGAAGCGGCGGTAATCGGATTTCTTGGGTGCGCCGCCCTCGAAGACGACCATCGAGGCGACGGTGTGGGTGCCGCCGAGGTTGGAGATGTCGAAGCACTCGATCCGTACCGGCGGCGCGTCGAGCCCGAGCGCGAGGAGCAGCCCTTCGAGCGCCTCGACGCGGCCCTGGCGTCGGCGCTCGGAGCGCAGCTTCTCCTGGTCGAGGGCGAGACGGGCGTTGCGCTCGGCGAGCTCGAGGATGCGGCGCTTCTCGCCGCGCTCGGCGGCGCGCAGCTCGACCGGACCCTCGCGGCGGCTGGCGAGCGCGTCCGCGAGCGCCGGGCGCTCGCCGACCTCGCGCTGCACGACGAGCAGCGACGGGATCGAGATCTGGCCGCCGTAGTACTGGAGCATGAACTCCTCGGCGACCTCGTCGACCTCGCGCTCGGTCTCGTTCGAGAGGTAGAAGGACTGACGGTCGGAGAGCACGCCGTCGCGCACCTGGAAGACCTGGGCGTTCGCGTCGCGCCCGTCGAGCGCGACCGCGATCGCGTCGAAGGTGCCCACCGCGTCGCCCGTGACGCGCCGGCGCTCGAGCAGCGAGCGGACGGCCTGCAGGCGGTTGCGCTCGACCGTCGCCTGCTCGAACTCTTCGCGCGCCGATGCCTCACGCATGCGCCGCTCGAGGTCGCGCTCGATCTGCGAGAAGCGCCCAGAGAGGAAGTCGCGCACGCCGTCGATCGCCTCCGCGTACTCCTCGCGGGAGACGTAGCCGACACAGGGCGCCCCGCAGCGCTTGATGTAGTAGTCGAGGCAGGGGCTGCCGCTGCGCCGCCCCGGCTCGGGGCCGGTGCAGGAACGGAACAGGAACACCTTGGCGAGCACCTCCAGCGTGGAGCGCACCCGCTTGGCGTTCGAGTAGGGGCCGAAGTACGCGCGACCCGTGCGATGGCGCTCGCGCGTGAAGTAGACGCGCGGATAGGCCTCGTCGAGCGAGATCGCGATGAAGGGGTAGGACTTGTCGTCGCGCAGCCGGATGTTGAAGCGCGGCCGGTACTGCTTGATGAAGCTCTGCTCCGCCAGCAGCGCCTCCGCCTCGCTGGCGACGACAACGCATTCGACGTGCTCGGTCAGGGCGACCATCTCCGCGTGGCCCGGGCTGCTCGGCACCTGCGCTTTGGAGAAATGCGACGCGACCCGCTTCTTGACTGACTTGGCCTTGCCGACGTAGAGCACGCGGCCGGCGCCGTCGCGGAAGAGGTACACGCCGGGCTGATCCGGGAGCGCGCGGCGCTGCGCGAGGAGCCCTTCCGGCTTCTTCTTGGTGTCGGTGCTTGCCACGCTCCGAGGATAGGAGGGCGGCGCGCGCCGAGGCCGGCATGGAGCGCCGGCCGACTACTTCCCCAAGGCCGGCACGGAGCGCCGGCCGACTACTTCCCCAAGGCCGGCACGGAGCGCCGGCCGACTAGTTCCCCGAGGCCGGCATGGAGCGCCGGCCGACTACTTCCCCTTACGCGTAGCTGCGGTAGTGGCGGTAGACCTCGAGGAAGGCCCACGCGGCGAGGCCGACGAGCACGAACCAGACGAGCTCGCCGAAGCTGGTCTCCCACATTTTCGTGCGCGCCATGAAGCAGAACAGCGCGAGCGCGATGCCCCCGTAGAGCAGACCGCGGTGGCGGTCGCCGAGGGCTGTGAGCCGGAAGGTGTTTTCGCGGTAGAACCGCAGCCCGAGGAACGCGACGCCGACCCCGAACATCGCCCACAGGAAGGCGGTGAAGGCGCTCGCCAGGCGTCCGCCGCCGGGGATGAAGTAGACGGCGGCGGCGATCGCGACGACGATCAGGATGTTGCGTGCCGCGCGCTGCCCATCGCTCATAGGCCGATTCTAGGGCTCAGTCGACGAGCGCCTCGAGCTCTGCGTAGGCGGCCTCGACCGCGCGCTTGGCAGCGGTGTGCCGGGCCTCGGACTTGGCGGCCTCGTAGCGCGTGGCCCACAGCGCCGGGTCGGTCAGCTCCTGTTCGAGCTGGGCCAGCGCCGCTTCGGCCTGCTCGACGGCCTTCTCCGCCTTCTGCTGCGCGTTCAGGCGGTTCTTGGACGGGCCTTTCGGTTTTGCCTTGGGCTTCAACTCCGCCGTCGGGTCGGGTGCTGTGCGGAGGGGCGCATGCGCCCCTCCGTGGGACGGCACATGTGCCGTCCCAGGCGAGCGCGCATGCGCGCTCGCCGGAGTCGCCGCATGCGGCGACTCCCCCCCTTGGAGCTCACGTTCCTCGCGGACCCGCGCATACTCCGCCCAGCCGCCCTCGTAGGTGCGCAGCGTCCCGTCCTCGACGGCGACGGTTCGGGTCCCCACCGCATCCAGCAGCGCGCGGTCGTGGGAGACCAGCAGCACCGCTCCCGGAAACGCCCGCAGCGCGTCCTCCAGCGCCTCGCGGCTCTCGATGTCCAGGTGGTTCGTGGGCTCGTCGAGGATCAGCACGTTCGCGCCGGACTGGACGAGGATCGCCAGCGAGAGACGGCGGCGCTCTCCGCCCGAGAGGCCCGCGAGCGGTTTCTCCACCTCCTCGCCCGAGAACAGGAAGCGGCCGAGCAGCGCGCGCGCCTTGTTCGGCGTCAGCTTGGTCGCGTGCTGCGCGGCGTCCAGCACGCTCTGGTTCGCCTCGCCGCCGGCGCCGATCTCGTCCGCGTGCTGGGAGAGGTAGCCGACCTGCACGTTGTGGCCGGTCGAGAGCTTCCCCGCGGCCAGCGCCCGCCGTCCCGCCAGCGTCTCGATCATCGTCGTCTTGCCGGTGCCGTTCGGGCCGACGAGGGTGACGTGCTCGCCGCGCTCCAGCCACAGCTCGGCGCCGTCCAGGAGCACGATCGGCGGCTCGCCGATCTCCACCCGCCCCTCCTGCAGCTCGAAGATCACCCGCCCCGTGCGCTCCGGCGCCTTGAAGCGGAACTCCAGCGCCTGGGAGTCCCTCGGATCGCGCTCGATGCGGTCGATCTTCGCCAGCTTCTTGACCCGCGACTGCGCCTGTTTGGCCTTCGTCGCCTTGTAGCGGAAGCGCTCGATGAAGCGCTCCATGCGCTCGATCTCCGCCTGCTGCTTGTCGATCGCCTTGCCGAGCGCGATCTCGCGCGCCGCCTGCTCCTTGCGCCACTGCGCCCAGCTCCCGGCGAAGAAGCGCGAGCGGCCGGCCTCGAGCTCCAGCACCGCGGTTCCCACCGCCTCCAGGAACCAGCGGTCGTGCGCGACCAGCACGACCGCCGCGTCCAGCTCGGCGAGCGTCTGCTCGAGCCACTCCAGCGAGGCGATGTCGAGGTGGTTCGTGGGCTCGTCGAGCAGCAGCACGTCGGCGCCCGTGGCGAGCGCACGGGCCAGCGAGGCGCGCGTGAGCTGCCCGCCGGAGAACGTGTCCAGCCGCCGGTCGAGGTCCTCGTCGCGGAAGCCGAGGCCGTGCGCCATCGTGCTCGCGCGCGAGCGCCAGAGGTAGCCGCCGCGAGCCTCGAGCCGCGCCTGCGCGGAGGAGTAGCGCGCCAGCGTGGACTCGTCCGTCTCCCCCGCCGCCATCCGCGTCTCGAGGTCGGCGAGCTCGGCCTCGATGGCCAGCTCGTCGCGGCATCCCGACAAGACGTAGTCGCCGAGGGCGATGCCGCGCTCGCGCGGCGGGCGCTGGTCGTGGAGCGCGATGCGCACGCCCTTCGCGATCGACAGCTCGCCGCGGTCGATCGAGGTCTCGCCCGCGAGCATCCGCAGCAGCGTCGTCTTGCCGGCGCCGTTGCGCCCGGCGATCGTCATCCGTTCGCGGCGCTCGAGCTTGAAGGACACGCCGCGCAGCAGCGGCTCGCCCGCGATGTCCTTGTGGAGGTCTGATGCGATCAGCAGCGCCATCGGCTGCTGATGGTAGGGCCGGCTCCGACTCTCGCCCGCCTTCGATTGAAGTAGGATCGGGCCCGATGCGCCGCCTGCGACTCGCGATCATCCCGTACGCGCTGCTGCTCACGCTCGCTTTCGCGAGCGTCGCCCAGGCGACGGAAAACGACGGCCGCGGCTTCTACGGCGCGACCGACGACAAGGGGATCACCAACATCATGTTCGGGGTGATCATCTTCTTCCCGCTGTTCATCTTCCTGATGAGCATGCTCCAGGGGCGGCTGGACAAGCGCAAGAAACGCCGCCTCGCCGCCGAGAAGCAGATCGCCCACTGGGACGGCGGCTGGTAGCCGCGCGACGCCGGGCTCGATGAGCGACGGCGAACCGAGCGGCCGCGACGCCGTCGACTACGAGCGCCGCGGCGCCGCAGCGCTGATCACGATCGACCGCCCCCACCGCCGCAACGCGGTCGACGGGCCCACGGCGGAGGCGCTGCACGAGGCCTACCTGCGTTTCGAGGGCGATGATCAGGCGCGAGCGTTGGTGATCACGGGCGCGGGCGGGATCTCCTTCTGCGCCGGCGCCGACCTGAAGGCGACCGAGACGATGGCCCCGCGCCTGATGAGCGCCGAGGGGCCGATGGGCTTCACACGGCTCGCCGCCTCAAAGCCCACGATCGCGGCGATCTCGGGCTTCTGCCTCGCGGGCGGCCTCGAGATCGCCCTGTGGTGTGACCTGCGCATAGCGACCCACTCCTCGCGCCTGGGCTATCCGGAGCGGCGCTGGGGCGTGCCCCTGATCGACGGTGGCACACAGCGCCTGCCGCGGATCGTCGGCATGGGCCGCGCGCTGGACCTGATCCTCAGCGGCCGCATCATCGACGCGGGCGAGGCACTGGCGATGGGGCTGCTCACCGAGGTCGTGCCAGAGGGCGCCCACCTCGAGCGCGCGCTCGAGGTCGCCCAGAACCTGTCGCAGTTCCCGCAGTCCACGATGCTCGCCGACCGTCGCGCCGCGATCGAGGGCTTCGGGATGCCGCTCGCCGACGCGCTGTCGCTGGAGGCGGCCGCCGGGCCCGAAGTGTTCGCGGACGGCGCGCGCGGGGCGGCGCGCTTCGCTGCGGGCGAGGGGCGCGGGGGGGCGGGCGCGGGCGCGTAGGGCCTGCGGCCCCCGCCTGAGTCCCCATCAGGGTAGGCTCTCCCCCGATGGCCTACTTCGTAACGGGAGCGACCGGCTTCATCGGACGCCGGCTCGTCGAGGGGCTGCTCGCCAAACGCCAGGGGGACGTTTACGTGCTCGTGCGGGAGAGCAGCCGCCCGCGCCTGGACGACCTCGTCGAGCGTTGGACGACCGCGGTCGGAGCGAGCGCTGCGGAGCGCGTGAAGCCCGTCGTCGGCGACCTGCGCCGTCCGCTGCTCGGCATCGAGGGCGACGAGGTCGCCGCGCTGCGCGGCAAGATCGACCACTTCTTCCACCTCGCCGCCGTCTACGACATGACGGCGCCGGCGGCGCGCAACACGGCGGTCAACGTCGGCGGCACGACACACGCGGTCGAACTGGCCCGCGCCCTGGACGCCGGCTGCCTGCATCACGTCTCCTCGATCGCCGTCGCCGGCACCTACCGCGGCGTGTTCGACGAGACCATGTTCGACGAGAACCAGCGCCTGCCCTCTCCGTACCACCGCACCAAGTTCGAGTCCGAGCGGATCGTCCGCGAGCAGCCCTACGTGCCGTGGCGCACCTACCGGCCCGGCGTCGTCGTCGGCGACTCGAGGACCGGCGAGATGGACAAGATCGACGGCCCCTACTACTTCTTCAAAGCGATCCAGCGCACGCGCCGCGTGGTCCCGGAATGGGTGCCGCTCGTCGGCGTCGACCTCGGCTACACCAACGTCGTGCCGGTGGATTGGGTGGCGGCGGCGTTGGAGCAGATCGCGCACGATCCGGGCCTCGACGGGCAGGCCTTCCACCTCACCGACCCGCGTCCGCAGAAGGTGACCGACCTGATCAACGAGCTGGCGGGCGCCGCTCACGCCCCGCGCTTCACGGTGAGCGTCAACAAACGTGTGGTCGACGCGCTGCCGAAATGGCCGCTGGCGCTGACCGCCGCGCTGCCGCCCTTCAAGCAGGTCACCGACGTCGCGCTGCGCGAGCTCGGCATCCCCCGCGAGGTCCTCGGGCACATGGAGCTCGTGCCGCGCTTCGACTCGAGCGAGACGCAGCGGGTGCTGGCAGGCACGCCCCTGGAGACGCCGCCGCCGCTCGGCGACTACGCGCCGCGCCTGTGGGACTACTGGGAGCGCGAGATGGAGCCCGGCGCCGGACGCCGGCGCACGCTCCGCGAGGCGCTCGGCGGCAAGCACGTGATGATCACCGGCGCCTCCTCGGGGATCGGCCGCGCGACCGCGCTGAAGGTCGCCGCCGCGGGCGGGGTGCCGCTGCTGATCGCCCGCAACGTCGACAACCTCGAGGAAGTGCGCGCCGAGATCGTGGCGGGCGGCGGGACGGCCTACGTCTACGCCGCCGATATCGCCGACCTCGAGTCGGTCGAAGGCCTGCTGGAGCGAGTGCTGGCCGACCACCGCAACGTCGACATGCTCGTCAACAACGCCGGCCGCTCGATCCGCCGCTCGATCGCGCTCAGCTACAACCGCTTCCACGACTTCGAACGCACCATCCAGCTCAACTACTTCGGTGCGATCAAGCTCATCATCGGCCTGCTCCCCCACATGCGCGAGCGCGGCTCCGGGCACATCGTCAACGTGTCCTCGATCGGCGTGCAGACCAACCCACCGCGCTTCTCGGCCTACGTCGCCTCGAAGGCGGCGCTCGACGCGTTCACCCGCGTCGTGGCCTCGGAGGTGATCGGCGACGGCGTCACCTTCACGACGATCCACATGCCGCTGGTGCGCACGCCGATGATCGCGCCGACGAAAATGTATGACGCCTTCCCCACGCTGAGCCCGGAGGAGGCTGCGGACATGATCTGCGAGGCCCTGCGCTCGCGGCCCAAGGAGATGGGCACCGCGCTCGGCAAGTTCGGCGAAGTCCTCTACAGCCTCTCGCCGAGCCTGGTGGACCGGCTGCTGCATCTCGGCTACCGCGTGTTCCCCGACTCGGCGGCGGCGAAGGGCCAGACGGACGTCGAGGAACACGCCTCCTTCGAGCAGATCGCCATGGCCACGCTGACGCGTGGCGTGCACTGGTAGGGGCCGGCTGGACTCCATCCCGGCGCCGGGGCGGGCGGGCCTCCATCCCCGGGGTGCTGGAATGATCCGGACGTGACCGAGCAGGCCCCTGCCATCGAGGTGCGCGACCTGCGCAAGCGCTACGGCGACTTCGAGGCGCTGCGCGGCATCGACATCGCCGTGAGCCGCGGCGAGGTGTTCGGGCTGCTGGGGCCGAACGGCGCCGGCAAGACGACGACCGTCGAGATCCTCGAGGGCTACCGCGCCCGTAGCGAGGGCACCGTCTCGGTCCTCGGTCACGACCCCGCACTGCGCTCCATCGAGCTGCGGCGGCGGATCGGCATCGTGCTGCAGTCCGGGGGCATCTACTCGTACATCACGCCACGCGAGGCGCTGGCTCACTGGGCGAGCTTCTACCCCTCTCCCCGCGACGTCGGCGAGGTGCTCGCCGTCGCGGGCCTGGAGGACTCCGCCGAGGTCCGCTGCCGCAAGCTCTCCGGCGGCCAGCTGCGGCGCCTGGACTTCGCCCTCGCCCTCGTCGGCGACCCGGAGCTGATCTTCCTCGACGAGCCGACCACCGGCTTCGACCCGGAGGCGCGCCGCGCCGCCTGGGAGACCGTGCGCTCGCTGCGCGAGCTGGGCAAGACGATCCTGCTGACCACGCACTACCTCGACGAGGCCCAGGAGCTGGCCGACCGCGTCGCGATCGTCAAGGACGGGCGGGTGCTGGCGATCGGTCCGCCGCGGGAGCTCGGCGTGGGAGGCGGCGCCGACCGCTACCGGGTGAGCTACCGCGATCGCGACGGGACCCTCGTCGAGCTGGACACGGGCGAGCCGACGGCGCTGCTGCACCAGCTGACCGCGCAGGCGCTGGAGGAGGGGTGGGAGCTGCGCGACCTGACGGTCGGGCGCCCCACCCTCGAGGACGTCTACCTGGAGTTGACCGCCGATGCATGACACCGTCGTGCTCGGCTGGCGCCAGTACCGCCTGGAGCGCAAGATGTTCTGGCGCAACCCGAGCGCGGCCTTCTTTAACTTCGTGCTGCCGCTCCTGTTCCTCGCGGCCGGCGGCGCGATCCTCAGCGGCAGCCAGCAGGACCTGAACAAGCTGCTGCCTGCGATCGCCGCCATGAGCGTGATGGCGACGACGTTCACCGCGCTCGCCTACAACATCGTGTTCCTGCGCGAGCGCGGCGTGCTGAAGCGCATCCGCGGCACGCCGCTGCCCACGCTCTCCTACTTCGGCGGCGTGGCCGCGAACGCGGTGACCAACTGCGCGATCCAGATCGCGATCGTGCTGATCGCCGGGCGCGTCGTGTTCGGGATCGGCTGGCCCCAGGACTGGCCGGAGCTGATCGTGTTCGTGCTCGCCGGCGTCGTCTGCCTGGCCGCCCTGGGGGTCGCGTTCGCGCACGCGATCCCGAACTTCGAGTCCACCGCGGCCTACGTCAACGCCGTGTTCCTGCCGGTCGTCTTCGTGTCGTTCTACGTGTTCGACTCCGCGAGCGCGCCGGGCTTCCTGCGCAGCATCGCGGAGGGGTTGCCGCTGCAGCCGCTGATCGTCGGGCTCTCGGGAGCGATGGTCACGGGCCGCGGGCTGTCGGACAACCTCGACGCGCTGGCGGTGATCGGGTTGTGGGCGGCCCTCGGCGTGTACCTCGCTGTGCGAGGCTTCTCCTGGGAGCGGACCGGCTCCTAGCGACACAGAGCGGAGGGGAAGTCGATGAGAGAGCTGGCGGAGGGGCTTTGGCTGCTGGATGGCCGGCCGCGCAACGCGATCAACGTCTACATCGCCGGCGACGTCCTGCTCGACGCGGCGACGAAGCAGGCCGAGCGGCGCATCTTCTCCCAGATCGCCGGCCGCCGCCTGAGCGCCCATGCGCTCACCCACGCGCATCCCGATCACCAGGGCTGCTCGCACGTCGTCTGCGAGCGTCTCGGCATCCCGCTCTGGTGCGGGCGCGGCGACGTGCGCGCCATGGAGACGCCCGGCGGGATCTCGGGCTCGCAGGCGCCGAGCTGGGTCAACGTGCTCCAGCAGCGGTTCTGGACGGGTCCCCCCCATCCCGTCTCCCGCGCGCTGAGCGAGGGCGACGAGGTGGCGGGCTTCACGGTGCTCGAGAGCCCTGGCCACTCGCCCGGCCAGGTCGCCTACTGGCGCGAATCCGACCGGGTGCTGATCCTCGGCGACGTGCTCAACAACGTGAACGTCAGGACCGGCCGTCGGGGCCTGCACGAGCCGCCGGACGTCTTCACGCGCGACCCGCCGCGCAACCGCGCCTCGGCCCGGCGGCTGGCCGAGCTGCGCCCGCGGCTGACCTGCTTCGGCCACGGGGCGCCGCTGCGCGACCCCGGCCTGCTGGCCGATTTCGTCGCATCGCTGCCCGTCGAGGACGAGTCCCCGACCGGGCTCAGCCGCCCGTGAGCGACTCGATCTTCAACGCGCGCGATGGGCGCTTGCACCCGACCGAGCAGGCGCGCGGACCGTGGGACCCGCAGGCGCTGCACGGTGGCGCGCCGGCGGCCCTGATCACGCGGGCCTTCGAGGGCCACGAGCCGCAGCCGCAGATGCGCTTCGCGCGGCTGGGCTTCGAGTTCCTGCGGGCGCTGCCCTTCGCGCCGCTGCGCGTCACAACGAGCACCGTGAGAGCAGGGCGCCGGGTCCAGGAGCTGACGGCCGAGCTTCACGCCGACCTCGGCGCCGACGGCGAGCAGCTCGTGGGGCGCGCCACCGCGCTGCGCGTGCAGGCCGTCCCCGAGGAGCTGCCCGAGCTGCCGGACGGCGCGCTGGCAACCGAGCACATGCCGGGTCCCGAGGAGGGACGCGAGATCCGCTTCGCGCTCAATCCCGACGCCGACGAACCGAGCTTCGCCGCGACGGCGATGCAGATGCGTTGGCTGAACGAGCCCTGGGCGCCGGGTCCCGGGCGCGTGTGGCAGCGGCTGCGCCTGCCGCTCGTCGACGACGAGCCGGCATCGGCGCTGGCGCGCGTCGCCGCCAGCGCCGACTTCGGCAACGGCATCAGCGCCTCTCTGCCCTTCGACGGCTGGCTGTTCATCAACGCCGATCTGCAGCTGCACCTGCACCGCGAGCCGCGTGGCGAGTGGATCGGGGTCGACGCGCGCACGCTGCTCCACGCCGGCGGCGCCGGACTCGCAGAGACGGTGCTGCACGACCTCGACGGGCCGGTCGGCCGCGGGTTCCAGTCGCTGGTCGTGGGGGCCCGCTAGGCGGGCAGAGCCGCCAGGAACGCGAGCAGCCGCTCGTGGAACAGCGCGGGCGCCTCGCGGTGCGGCCAGTGGCCCGCGCCCTGCGCGATCACGATCTCGTGGGCCGCCTCCAGATACTCCGCGGAACCTGTGAACGCGGAGGGGTCGATGATGTCGGTCGTCCCGCCGACGATCATCGCGGGCATCGCGAGGCCCCGAGGCTCCGCGCCCGGGCGCGAGTCGCGGTAGTAGCCGAGCGCCGCGTCCAGCACCGCGGCGTCCGCGAAGCAGCGCTTGACCTCGGCGAGCGTCGCGTCCCGCTCGGTACCCGACCACCGCGGCGCCCACCTTCGCATGAGCACATCCAGGTAGGCGAAGTCGTTGCGCCGCGCAAGCCACGGTCCGCTCGGGAGCCGCAGCGTGACGAAGTGCCGTGCGCGCCATAGCAGCGCCGGCGAGCGCGCGATCTTGCGCGGGTGCGGGATCGCGACGGAGACCAGCGCGCGCACACGCTCCGGCGCCTGGGCGGCGGCCGCGAAGACGACGGCGGAGCCCCAGTCGTGGCCCACCAGCACCGCGGACTCGAGCCCGAGCGCGTCGAGCAGCTTGATCGCATCGTCGCCGATCTCCTTGCTGCCGTAGCGGCGGCCCGCCACGATCGTGTCCGGGTGATAGCCACGGAGATACGGGACGATCGCGCGGTAGCCGGCGCCGCTCAGCAGCTCGGCGGTCTGCTCCCACCCTGTCGGCGTGTCGGGGAAGCCATGGAACAGGACGACGGGGACGCCCGCGCCGCCGCTGTCGGCGAGCACGAAGCGCTGCCCGTTCGCGCTCGCGGTCTGGAAGTCCACGGCCCCCTAGCGGTAGACGACGTCGCCGAGCGCCGCATCGATCGCCGCGAGCGTCTGCTCGTCGAGCTTGATGCCGGAGGCCGTCACGTTCGCGCGCACCTGCTCGGGACGGCTCGCCCCGACGATCGCCGAGGCGACGTTCTGCTGGCGCAGGGCCCAGGCGAGCGCCAGCTGGGGCATCGTGAGACCGGCCTGTGCGGCAACGTCGCGCAGTCGCTCGACCGCTTGCAGGATCGGCTCGGTCATGAGCCCGCCGATGAAGCCGCCCATGCTCTCGCTCGCGGCGCGCGAGTCCGGCGGCGGCGTCTCGCCGGGGCGGTAGCGGCCCGCGAGCACGCCCTGCGCGAGCGGCGACCACACGATCTGGGAGATACCCTCCCTTTCGCAGAGGGGGATCAGCTGCGCCTCGGGCCCGCGCACGAGCATCGAGTACTGCGGCTGGCTGGAGACCCAGCGCTCCACGCCCGGTATCGCCAGCGAGCGTTCGACCTCCTCGACCGGCCACTCGCTGAAGCCGATGTAGCGCGCCTTGCCTTCCCGCACCACCTCGGTGAGCGCGCCCATCGTCTCCTCCAGCGGTGTGTCGCGGTCGAAGCGGTGGCACTGGTAGAGGTCCACGTGGTCGGTCCTCAGCCGCGCCAGCGAGGCGTCGATCTGCTTGTGGATCTGCTCCGCCGAGAGGCCCTTGTCGGTGTCCGACATCGGGAAGTAGACCTTCGTCGCGAGCACGTAGGAGGAGCGCTCGCGCCCGGCCAGCACCTCGCCGAGAAACTCCTCGGAGGCGCCGCGACCGTAGACATTCGCTGTATCGATGAAGTTGATGCCCTCCTCGAACGCGGCCGCCACCGACGCCGCGGCCTGCTCGCGGCTGACGCCGCCCGAGTAGGTGAGCCAGGACCCGAGGCTGATCTCCGAGACCTCCAGGTCGCTCGAACCGAGCTTCCGATAGTTCATGGCGTCACACTACCTTCCACCGGCCCATGACGACGATCGACCCCACCCTGCGCATCCGGCTCGCGCGCCTCGCGGTCGCCGACCTCGATCAGAGCGCGGGCTTCTACGAGCGGGTGCTCGGCCTGCCCGTGATCGAGCGCGACGAGCACCACGCGCTGCTCGGGACCGACGCGGCCGATCCCGCGCTCGAGCTCGTCGCGCTGCACGGCGCGCGGCCCGCGCCTCCTCGCAGCACGGGGCTCTTCCATGTCGCCTGGCTGCATCCCTCGCGCCATGCGCTGGCCGACACGGTGCGCAGGATCGCCGCCGCGCGCTGGCCGTTCACGGGGGCCTCCGACCACGGCGTCTCCGAGGCCCTGTACCTGAACGACCCGGACGGGCTCGGGGTCGAGGTCTACGCCGACCGGCCGCGCGATCAGTGGGGGCGTACGCCGGACGGGGGCTATGAGATCTACACCGCGCCGCTGGACGTCGAGGACCTGCTGGCGACCTCCACCACGGGCCCCGGCCCACAGGCGGCGCCGGGGACGGCGATCGGCCACGTGCACCTGAAGGTCGCCGACGTGGCGCAGAGCGAGCGCTTCTACACCGGGCTCGGCTTCGAGCGCCAGGCGCTGATCCCGCAGGCGGCGTTCGTCTCGGCGGGCGGCTACCACCACCATCTCGGGCTGAACACCTGGCAGAGCGCGGGCGGAGCGCCCGCCCCGCCGGACTCTCCGGGCCTGCGCCTCGTCGCGTTCGAGCTGGGCGGCGCCGGCGCGATTGCGGCCGTCGAGGCGGCCGCAGGGGATGCTGCGGGGCCGGGGACGGCCGGCGGCGAGCTGCTCCTGAGCGGCCCGGACGGCGAGACGCTCAGCTTCGCGGCGAAGCGCTGAGAGCGCGCTCCGGCGCTCAGCCGGCGCCGGCAGCAGAGAGGCGCTCCAGCTCACCGGCGTCCAGCTCGAGCGTCGTGAACTCGAGCAGCTCGGCGAGCTGCTCGGGGGTGCGCGCGCTCGCGATCGGGGTGGCGACCGTCGGCTGTGCCGCCAGCCACGCCAGCGCCACCGCGGCATCGCTGCACTCGTGCGCGGCGGCGACGGCGTCCAGCTCGGCGAGCACGCGGACGCCGCGCTCGCCCAGATAGCCCTCGGTGACCCGGGCGGCGCGTGGGCTGTCGATCTCGGCGCCGCCGGGGCGGTACTTGCCGGTCAGGAAGCCCATCGCGAGACCGAAGTACGGCACGCATTCGAGCCCGTGCGCGGCGCACAGCGGCGCGAGCTCGCGCTCGTAGTCACGCTCCATCAGGTTGTAGTGCTCCTGCACGGCGACGTAGCGGGCCAGCTCGCCCTGGCGACCCAGATCGAGCGCCTGCGCCAGCCGCGCGGGCGCGTAGTTGGACCCGGCGGCGTAGCGGATCCTGCCCTCGGCGATCAACGTCGCGAAGGCCGCGAGCGTCTCTTCCAGCGGCGTGTTCGGATCATCCTTGTGCGCGTAGTAGAGGTCGATGCGGTCGGTACCGAGGCGACGCAGCGAGTCCTCGCAGGCGGCCGCGACGTTCTGCGCCGAGAGCCCGGGCCGCGCCTTGGACATCCCGACCTTCGTCGCCACGATCAGCTCGTCGCGGTTGCCGCGCGCCTTCATCCAGCGCCCGATGATCTCCTCGGAGGACCCGGCTCCGGCGCCGCGCCCCCCGTAGCTGTCCGCAGTGTCGATGAAGTTGCCGCCGGCCTCGCGGTAGGCATCCAGGACGGCGAACGACGGGCCGTCGTCGAGCGTCCAGCCGAACACGTTGCCGCCCAGACAGAGCGGGAACACGTCCAGCTCGGTGTGGCCGAGGCGCGCGATGCCGTCAGGCTACCGACACCTGGACGCCGTGTAGGTCAGGCGGTGGACCTCCTGAGAGGAACAACACAGAGCTTTAACCGTGCGTTCAGGTCCGCCCGCCAGGTTGTGCAGCGGAGGAGGGAATCTCGATTGGAAGGAGAGATTCATGGCCAGGATCATCGTGACGGCCGACCCAGCGGCCGGGCGCACGCGTCCACAGCCCGGTGACGGCGGTCCCGTGTTGCTCGACGAGCGGGTCAGCTCGATCCACCTCGCCGACGGCCATGCGGCCGAGCAGTTGATCGAGCGTCTCGCCTGGGCGGTCACCGACGCCGAGGAGAACGAGAGATCTCGGCGGAGCACCGCCCGCGAGGCCCGAC
Organism: uncultured Solirubrobacteraceae bacterium; assembly: GCA_963742805.1. Taxonomy (GTDB): domain Bacteria; phylum Actinomycetota; class Thermoleophilia; order Solirubrobacterales; family Solirubrobacteraceae; genus Palsa-744. Next base: position 153,486 of record CAVUNG010000001.1, read on the forward strand.
GGCGGATCGCCGCCGTCGGCTGACCGGCACCGGCACGGCCGGCGCCCCTCTCCGCTGGGGGCGCCGGCCGTGCTCAGAAGGGTTCGCCGAGGAGCGCGACCGGCCCCGCGGGCCAGCGCGCGCCCGGATGCAGCGGTCGCCACATCGCGCGCAGCGGCATCTCGATCCTGCCGCCGGGCTGCGCCGCCGTGACCGGCTCCTCGATCCTCTGGAAGCCGAAGCGCTCGTACATCGCGACGAGCGGCTCACGGCAGAACAGCATCGCCCGCTCCGGGCCGAGGCGGCCCGCGAGCGCCAGGATCGCCTCGACGACCATCCGTGCGAGCCCGCGCCCGCGCATGTCGGGGCGCACGATCACGCCGCCCACGCCGACAACCGGGAACGGCTGCCCGCCCGCCGTGACGTCGGCGACGAGCGCGGCCGCGATCGCGAGCAGCTCGCCGTCCTCCCCGGGGACGCCGACGTAGCTCGTCTTCGGCGCCCACGCGAGCGCTTCCGCCTCCCCGCCCCAGGGTTGGGGCTCCTCGCCCTGCAGGGCGCGCCACGCAGCGGAGCCGACTTCGGGTATCTCGACCGCGCGCACGGCGGCGAGTCTACGCGCCCGCTGAGGCCGGCACGGAGCGCGGCCGAGTCTCATCCCCTCAGCGGCGGCGGCCGGAGGCGAAGCTCTGGATCGGCGGCGCGACCGCCCGCATGCTCGAGCCCACCTCCGCGCCGTCCGCGTCGCCCTCCCGGCCGCCGCCCGGCACCTCCAGCCGCCGCACGGTCGCGCCCTCGCTGCCTGGCTCGGCCAGCGCACCGTCCAGGTAGCGGTCGAGCGGCTCCAGCTCGCGCACGAGCAGGTTGACCACCGGCCGGATCGGCTCCCCGTCGGCTTCGGTGACCTCGCGGACCAGAGATGGAGTCCCCGCGCGCCCATCATCCCCCCGGCGCAGCACGGTGCGGACGCCTTCCTGGTGGCGCTCCAGCCGGCCCCTGGCGAGCAGCAGCGGCTCGGCCCGCGCGAGGTGGCGCCGGCGCTCGTAGACCTCCTTCGGCACGATCAGGTTGACCGTCCCGAACTCGTCCTCGAACAGCAGGAACATCGTGCCGTTGGCGGTGCCGGGCCGCTGCCGGGCGATCACCAGGCCGGCGAGCGCGATCTCACAGCCGGAGGGCAGGCGTGTGAGCTGGGCGCTGGTGGCGAGACGGTGGGCGGTCAGCCGCTCGCGCAGGACCGCCATCGCATGGTCGCCGACCGTGACGCCGCTGGTCGAGTAGTCGGCGATCAGGCGCTGCCAGCGGCCGAGCTTGCGCAGCGGCGGCGCCGCGGGCAGCTCGAGCGGCAGCGCGAGCTGGCTCATCTTGCGCTCGGACTCCCCCTCGATCCCGACCGCCGGCGAGGCCAGTCCGAGCTGCCACAGCGCCGAGCGCCGATCGGCGCCCACGCGCGCCCCCTCCTCCGCGAGCAGCCCGTCGCAGGCGCCTGACCAGGCGAGCTGTTCCAGCGTCACGCGGCGGGCGCCGGAGCGGGCGGCCAGCTCGGCCAGGGTGCGGTAGCGCCCTCCGCTCTCCCGCTCGGCGACGAGCTCGCGCATCTCGGCGCCGGGCGCTTCCTTGACGTAGCCGAGCCCGAGCCGCACGGCGCCGTTCTGGACGGTGCACTCCACCTCGGAGGAGTTGACGTCCAGCCCGAGGATCGCGATGCCGCGGTTCTCGGCCTCGTGGACGAGGCTGTCGGGCGCGTAGAACCCCATCGGCTGCTCGTTCAGGAGCGCGCAGAGGAACTCGGGCCCGTGGTGCACGCGCAGCCAGGTGGACTGGTAGGCGAGCAGCCCGAAGGCCGCACTGTGGGCCTTCGGGAAGCCGAAGCCGGCGAAGCCCTCCACCATCGCCCAGACGCGCTCGGCCACCTCCTGCGTGGCACCCGAGCTGCCGATCGCCCCCTCGACGAAGCGTTCGCGCTGGCGGCGCAGCAGCTCGCCGGAGCGCTTGCGGCTCATCGCCCTGCGCAGGCCGTCCGCCTCTCCCGGCGTGAAGCCGGCGAACGTTTCGGCGACCTGCATCACCTGATCCTGGAAGATGATCGTGCCGAGCGTCTCCTTCAGGACCGGCTCGAGCGCCGGGTGGTCATAGGGGATCTGGAAGCTCGGATCTTCGCGCAGCCGCTGGCGGCGCTTGATGTACGGATTCACCGCGCCGCCCTGGATCGGGCCCGGACGCACGATCGCGACCTGGATCGTGATGTCCTCGAGGTTGCGCGGGCGGGTACGCAGCAGCGACTGCATCTGGGCGCGGCTCTCGACCTGGAAGACGCCGACCGTGTCGGCCGCGCGGATCGCGCGGAACGTCTCGGGATCGTCGAAGGGGATACGGGAGAGGTCGATCCGCTCTCCGGAGCTGCGATGCACCTCCTCCACGCAACGCTCCACGGCAGACAACATCCCCAACCCAAGAAGATCGATCTTCAGAAAGCCGGCGTCGGCGCAGGAGTCCTTGTCCCACTGCACCATCTGGCGGCCCTCCATCGCCGCCGGCACGACCGGGCAGCAGTCGATCAGCGGCCGCGTGGCGAGGATCATGCCCCCCGAGTGCTGGGAGAGGTGGCGGGGCAGGCCCTGCGCCTCCTCGACGAGGCGGCCCAGCCAGCGCCAGCGCTGCGAACGGCGGTCGGCTCTGGGGTCCGCCGGGGCGCGTTCGTGGCGCCCGGCGGCGAAGTCCACCTCACCACTTTCCCCGGCCGGCCCCCAGGGGTCGGCCCCGCGCGCTATCCGCTCGATCTCGCCCGGCGGCAGCCCCAGCACCTTGCCCAGCTCGCGCACGGCGCCGCGCAGGCGGAAGGTCGGGAAGGCGGCGACCAGCGCGGCGCGGTCGCGGCCGAAGCGGTCGTGCACCCGCGGGATCAGCCGCTCGCGGATGTCGCGCGGGAAGTCGAGGTCGATGTCCGGGAGGCCGTGGAGGTCCTCGTGCAGGAAGCGCCCGAGCGCGAGATCGTTCTCGATCGGGTCGATGTGGGAGAGGCCGGCCAGGTAGCAGACCAGCGAGGAGACCGATGAGCCCCTCCCGCGACCGGGCGCCAGCAGCGCGCGCACCGAGTCCGGACCGCGCACCTCGACCGCGACCTCGCGCGCCAGCTCGAGCATCTCGTGGTGCAGCAGGAAGAAGCCGGCCAGGCCCAGGCCGTCGATCACCCTCAGCTCCTCGCGCAGCCGCCGCTCGGCCTCCTCGCGCCGGGCGCGCGCGGACGCGGGCGCGCGCGGGCCGAAGCGCTCCTGCAGGCGCGCCGCGCAGAGCTCGGCCAGGCGCCGCGAGGCGTCGCGTTCCTCGGCCCCGGGATAGCGGTAGCCGAGGTCCTTCGTCAGGTCGAAGCGCAGCCGCTCGGCCAGGGCGAGCGTCTCGGCGACCGCCTCCGGATGGTCGGCGAAGCGGCTGGCCATGGCGCGCGGCGCGGTCATCACGTGGCTGCGGTTGCCGCGCCGCAGCGGCTCGGAGGCGTCGAGCGTGAGCCGGTGGCGCAGCGCCACGAAGGCGTCCTGCAGCTCGGCACGCGCGGCGGAGTGGCAGTGGACGTCGCCGGTCGCCACCGTCCGCAGCCCGAGCCGCCGGGCGGCCGCAGCGAAGGCGCGGTTGCGGGCGCGGTCGTGGCGGGCGTACGGGCGCTGCAGCTCGGCGTAGAGGCGCTCGGGCCCGAAGCCCTCGAGCAGCGTGCGCACCGTGCTCGTCTCCTCACCCCCCTCCCGCAGGTGCAGAACCGAGCGCCCCGCGCAGCCGGTCAGGCAGACGAGGCCCTCGGCGTGGGCAGCGAGTTCCTCGGCCGCGATCTGCGGCTCCCGGAGCTCGCGCCGGGTGGGTGGGCTTCCATCACCGCGCGTGTGGGCGTGGGCGATCGTGATGATCCGGCAGAGGTTGCGCCAGCCGCTCTCGTCCTGCACCAGCAGCGTCACGTGGGGGCCCGGCTGGGCGCGGCCACGCGGCTGGCAGCCGGCTGGGGCACCGCCGCCGGAGGCGATGGTCAGCTCCGGGGCGAGGTCGATCTCAGCGCCGTGGATCGCGCGCACACCGTGGTCGGCGGCGGCCTGTGCCAGCTCCATCGAACCCGACACCGAGTTGTGATCGGTCAGTGCCAGCGCCTCGTATCCGAGCTCGGCCGCGCGCTGGGCCAGCTCTTCGGGCAACGAGACCCCGTCCAGGAAGGAGTAGGCAGAGTGGCAGTGCAGCTCGACGTAGCTCATCTCTGGATGTACCAGCGGCCCGTGCCGAGGTCGTGGAAGACGATCACGTTCCGCCCTCGCTCTCCGATCAGCTCCCAGTAGCGTCGGCGCAGCGGCCGCTCGTCCCACCAACGGTCTTCGACCAGCCAGGACTCCCGCATCGCTTCGACGGCTTCGCCGTCCACCTCGGCGGGGATCCCCTCCCCCCAGCGCACGCGGGCCGGCCTCGGAGCGTTCAGCGCACGCGCCACCGTGCGACCTCCCCAGGCCGGCATGGAGCGCCGGCCGCAGGCGGTGCGCTCCTCATCGGTCCGCCACCGGCGCCAGCACGACGCGCCGCTCAGGCACCCGCGAGTCCGGATCGACGCAGACCGCGCGCAGCGCCGCGTCGCGTCCAGCGACCGCGCGCACCTGCGCGATGGCATCGCCCAGCCGCGACAGGCGCGCGCTCCGGCCCTGGTCGAGCAGCATCCCCTGCTCGCCCTGCGGGGGGCCGAAACCCTCCACGGCCAGCCGCAGCGCGGCGGCCGGTGCGGGCAGCAGATCGAGCCGCAGCGAGAGCGCCAGCAGGATGCGCTCGGGGTCGGAGACCGGCTCGCGGAAGACGACGCGCTCGCTCCAGCTCCCTCCCGAGACGAGCTGTGCCGAGAGCGTCACGGCCCGCAGCGTCCGCCCGCGGCGCGCAGAGTGGGCCAGCACGCGACTCACCAGGACTCCCAGCACCCGCTTCAGCGCGGCGCCGCTGGCGGCGTCGCCGACGCCCATCGACTCCTCGAGCCGCTCGAGCGGGCGGCGCGGGCGCAGCGGAGCGTCCTCGCCGCAGGCAAGCCGGTGGGCGAGGCCGCCGGGCTTTCCGAAGCGGTCGGTCAGCTCGGCGCGGCCGAGTTTCGCCAGCTCGCCGAGCGTCAGCACGCCGAGCCGCCTGAGCGGCGCCGGCAGATGAGCCGTGCGCTCGCGGTAGCAGAGCAGATCGACCGGCTGCCCGGCCAGCCAACGCCGCGCCTCGGCTGGGGGGACGGGCTCGATCACCAGCGCGCGGCGCGAGGGTGCCGCCAGCGCCGCGGCCAGCGCACAGAAGCGCACGGGCGCGAGGCCGATGCGAGCCGGGCGTCCCAGCGCACGGCGCGCCGCCGCGATCGTCCCCTCGCGCGTGCCGTGCAGGCCGCTCAGCCCGTCGGTCTCGAAGAAGGCGAGCCCCCGGGCCGGTCCTTCGTCCCCCTCACCTTCGCCCGCCTCGACGGCCGCCCCCACCGACTCGAGCGCCTGCAGCGAGGTCTCCCACAGCTCCTGTACGCGCACCGGGTTGCCCGGCAGCAGCACCAGCTCAGGGCATCGCGCAAGCGCCTCCCCGAGCAGCATCCCCCTCCTCACGCCGTGGGCTTCCGCGGCCCCCGAGACCTCCCCCAGCCTCCCCGCCGCGGCGGCGCCGTCGGCGCTCACCGGCGGCGCGACCGCGAGCGCTCCCCCCGCCAGCGCCTGCCGCGCCAGGCTCGACCCCTCAGCGGCGGCGACGAGCTCGAAACGCGGCAGATACACGCAGGCGACCATACGAACGTATGTTCGCATCAGGCGCCGCCGGAGTCAAAACCGGCTGCTTTACAGGGCTTTTGCGGACCTGAAGCACGGTGGCCGCGGTGAGATACATGCTACTTTCATGTACATGAATTCCGTGGGCGTCGCCGAGCTGAGGCAGAACCTGAGCAAGTACCTGCGCCGCGTGGACAGGGGCGAACGACTACTCGTGACGGATCGCCACCGGCCGGTGGCGGAGCTTGGGCCTCCGCCGAGCAGCGGCGCTGCGCTCGACCGGCTGATGGCTGAGGGGAGGGTATCCCGCCCGCGCCGCCCGAGCCTGCCGGCTCCGCTCCAGCTGACGGGCGACCCCCGCACGCTCAGCCGGGCGCTGGATGAGATCCGCGGCGACCGCTGACGGTGCCGCTCTTCTATCTGGACTCCTCGGCGCTCGTGAAGCTCGTGCGCGAGGAGCCTGAGAGCACGGAGCTTCGCCGCTTCCTGGCCGATGCCGACCTCATATCCAGCGAGCTCGTCCTGACAGAGGTCCCGCGCGCGATCCGACGCGCCGCCGGCTTGGACCCGCAGCTGCCCACCGAACCTCTGATGGCGCAGGCCGAAGCGGTGCTCGACGTGCTCGCCCTGCTTCCGCTCGACCGCGGGTTGCTCGCCGCGGCAGGCGCCATCGACGAGCCGACACTCCGGGCGCTCGATGCGATTCATCTCGCCTCCGCGGTGGACGTCTCACCGGTCGACGCCTTCGTCAGCTACGACGGCCGCCAGCGCGGCGTCGCGGATCTCGCCGGGCTGCCGACGGCCGCACCCGGCCTGACGCCGGCGCGGCCGCGCTAGCGTGATCGGGGTGCAGTCGCTGTTCGTCGTCGAGAACGCCAGGGGACCGGGGTACGATCCCTCGCGTGGGCGTCGCGAACAGGACGGCTGGGAGGAGCATGCCGCGTTCATGGACGGGCTCGTGGAGCAGGGCATCATCGTGATCGGCGGCCCCGTGGGCGACGTCGACGAAGGCGAGCGCACGCTGCACGTCGTGCGCGCCGAGGACGAGGCCGCCGTGCGGGCGGCGTTCGAGCCCGATCCCTGGAACGAGACCGTGCTGCACCTCGCGCGGGTCGAGCCGTGGACGCTGTGGCTCGGCGCGCTCGACACCGGCTAGAGCGCCGAGTCCGGCGGGTGCTTCGCCCACGAGGGCACGCGCGGGTGCACCCTCAGTCAGGGCACGCCACGTCGCGGCGTCCAGGATGCCGCTGCGGCGCAGGCGGTGGCGCGCCTGGAAGCCGGCCACTGCCCGCTCGGTCTGCGCGCCGAAGAAGCCGCCGATCGGGAGATGGGCGCCGGCCCCATCGAGCAGCTCCTGCGCCCACAGCACCTCGTCCCCGTCCGCGCCGGGCCTGACCGTCGCCGCTCGTGAAGCAAGCTTGATCGCCGGCACCACATGCGGGACGACTGCCGCGAGCTGCGCGGGTTCGGCGGAGTCGAGATCGAAGAAGCTCGCGCCGCCGGCGCCGTACTCGGCCGCGAGCGTCGCGAACCGCCCGACTTCGGGCGCGCTCACGCCACCGTAGAGCTGGCCCACGGGCACGATCGGGCGCCCATAGAGGGCGTTCTCCGCGACCGCGACGGAGTAGGCGCCGGGCACCGTCAGCCCAAGATCGCGCCAGTACATCTGCGGCATGTCGAGCTGGAAGGCGCCGGGGCCGAGGAACACCGAGTAGGGGAACTGCGGATGCTGGAGCGTCTCCGCCTGCCCCGCGAGCGCGATCGGGAACGCGCCTCCGAGCGCGCCGCGCAGCGCATGCACGAACGCCTGTGCCGGCCCGTAGCTGCTGTCGTACTGCCCCTCGGCGTCGACGACGAGGCACTGGGCTCCCGCTCGCACCGCGGCGAGCGCCGCCGCAGCCTCGCCCGCCGGTTCGGCGCCATACGCGAAGGTCCACGCGCACACCGTCAGCGCCGAAGCGCGCAGCGCCGAGACCAGCGCCGGGGTGAACTGGGGGTCGGGGCTGGTCCCGTCGGCGGCCTTGACGAGCAGTGTGCGCACGCCCGCCTGCTGCGCCCGGGCGGCGATCGCCGCGGGTTCGCCGGCGCGTGCGATCCACAGGCTCGGCGTACGCAACGCGGCGATCCCCGCGGCGCCGGCGCCGGGCGCGCCAAGGAGCAGGGCGGCAGCGACGGCCGCTAGAGCGAGCCCCAAGCGACCCATGCCGCGCTCAGTCCATCGTCAGCGGCCCCTCGGCGGAGCCGCTGAGGAACTGGCGCACGAACGCGTTGTCCGACGAGAACATGCGCTCGGCGTCGCCGGCTTCGACGATCCGCCCGCGCCACAGCACCGCGATGTATTCGCCGATCTGGCGCGCCGAGGCGATGTTGTGCGTGACGACGATGTAGGTGCCTTTGTAGATCTCGTGCATCTCCTGGATCAGTTCGCACAGCAGCGCGGTGCGAACCGGGTCCAGGCCCGAGTCGGGCTCGTCGAAGATCACGACGTCGGGCTCCATCACGAGCGCGCGGGCGAAGCCGGCGCGCTTGCGCATCCCGCCCGAGAGCTGCGAGGGTGACGCGTCGACGGCGTCGCCCAGACCGACGTCGCGCAGCCGCTGGAGCACCCGCTCGGCGATCGCGGCCTCGGACATGTCGGTGTGCTGGCGCAGCGGGAAGGCGACGTTGTCGTACACCGACATCGAGCCGAACAGCGCGCCGTCCTGGAACAGCACGCCGATCTTGCGCCGCAGCTCCAGGAGGTCGTGCATGTTCAGCTTCCCCACCGACTGCTCTTTGACGACGATCTCCCCGGAGTCGGGGAACATCAGCCCGATGATGTGCTTGATCAGCACGCTCTTGCCGGTCCCGGACGGGCCGAGCACGACCGTGATCGTGTCCTCGGGGAAGGCGACGTTGAGCCCGTTCAGGACGGGCACGCCGCCGAGGTGCTTGACGACGTTTTTGCAGCGGATCGACCACTCGCCCTCGCGGCCGGCAAGTTCGAGGTCCTCTGAGTGGAACTCGAAATCCGCGTCGCTGCCGTCCGGCTCACGCGCCGCCTCCGGACCGGGAGAGGCGGCCGTTTCGACCGGCTCGGACTCGGTGTAGGGATCGTAGGGGTCGGACATCATTTTCCTTCGTAGACCACGTGCGGGAACTGGCTCGATTTGCCGTTGAAGCTGTTCGGGCCCTGCTGCACGCACGGCGGCGCGGCCACCTGGTTGGTCCCGACGGGCTGTTTTTCGGCCTTTTCGAGTTCTTCCTTTTCGGCTTTTTCTTTGGGGGCGAAGCCCGTGAACGTTTCAGGGCGGTTCGCCACATGCAGGTTTATCAGCCTCAGGATCAGCTGTTCGGAGATGACTTCGCTGGGCGGGCCGTCGACCGACGGCGTCGCTTTGCCGCACGAGGTCGTGCTGAACACCGGCAGGCCCGTGCCGAGCTGGTTGTAGTTGCCCGGCAGGGGGTACGCGTTGGCGCGCTGGCTGCCGATCTGGGTGCCGTAGCTCGCAAGGCTTTCGGGGTTGAGCGTTGCCAGGGTCATGAGCAGGTGCTGCTTCGGGCCTTCGCCGCCTTCAACGTTGGAGTTGCCCTGCTGGAACTCGGATGCCGCCGTGATGTTCGAGAAGAATGACTGGACCTCTTTGACGTAACTGCCGGTGTACTGCAGGAAGGGATCCAGGTTGTGCAGGACCGGGCGGAGGTTTTCGAGGATCGGCACGGTCAGGTCGAGCGACTTGCCGAGGTCCGGCAGGCCCTTCTTCGCGGCGCTGGTCAGCGGCCCGAGCGCAGTCAGGAACCGGTCCAGTTCGGGAGCGAACGGCTTCGCGGCCGACAGGAGCGTGGACAGGCTGCGCTCGGCCGGGCGGAATTCTTCGAGGAACGGGTTGGCGACGGTCGAGAACTTGTCGAGTTCCTGCAGCGCCTTGGTCGAGTGGCGCTCGAAGGGCGGCAGCAGGCGCCACGTCTCCGCCCAGGCCGCGCTTGCGGAAGCAGCGGCTTTGAAGGTGTGTTCGCCGTTGACGATCAGCCCTTCCAGCTGATGGTCGCGGCTGCCCAGCGCGTTGAAGACGACGCCCGTGTTCTTGATCAGGTCGCGCAGCGCCCCCTCCTGGGTGACGAGGATGGCCAGGAGCTTGTTCGCGTTTTCGGTGAACGGTTCGAGCTGGGCGAAGGAGGCGTTGATCTGTTCGCCGCGGCCGTTGATGCCGACGGCGACCGACTGCTGCCAGATTTTGAACGCGGCGCGCGTCTTGGGATCGAACGTCGCCAGGATGTCGTCGAGCGTCACCGAGGGCAGGACGTTGCCGGGCGGAAGCCTCCCGTTGTCGGCCACGTAGGGGCCGGTGTGGCTGTGCGGGATCAGCTGGATGTAGGTCTCGCCGAGCAGCGTCTTCTGGCGGATGATCGCCTGCACGTTGCGGCGCACCGGCGCGTATTTCTCGTTGATTTCAACGGTCGCGATCGTCTTGCCTTCTTCGCCCTTCTTGACCGAGATCACGTGGCCCACGTTGACGCCGCTGATGCGCACGTCGGATTGTTCGGCCAGCGCGAGCACGCGCGGGAAGGCGATCTCCATGCGGTAGCCCTTCGGCTTCAGCGGCAGCGGCCCACCGAAGGAGTCCCACAGGAACAGCAGCAGCCCGAAGCAGCTCAGCGCGAACAGGATGATCACGAAGATGTTGCCGAGGGTGGGGGCGCGCTTCTGCATCTAGCCCCTCCCCCCCGCGCCGGCGGTGTGCGCGTGTTTGGCCGCCGCCGCACGTTTCGCGGCGGCGTTCTGGCCGAAGGGCGCCGTGCCCAGGTTCCCAAACGGCCCTGTGGTCGTCTTGGCGCCCTTGCGCGCCGAGGCGCGGCCGCTCGTCGTCGTGCTCTGGCCTTTGCCGATCACGCCGAGGTTTTCGCATTCCGCTTTGGTGGGCGGGCGCAGCAGGCCCACCAGCAGCGAGACGTTTTCGTTGACTTCGCTGGCGCCGACGAGGATCGGCAGGATTTTGCAGTTGAAGTAGATGAGGCTGCGTCCGACGGTCCCGCGCGCGTCGGCGTTGCTGACGACGCTGTTGAGGTCGTGGTTGGCCCAGGCGAGGAAGAAGTCAAAGCCGGCCTTGCCTTTGCCCGGGTTGTAACCCAGCTCGTTGAAGAATTCGTTGATCACCGAGAACGAGCTCGTCAGCTTCGGGAACGCGGCGGCGAGGTCTTCGGTGCTGGGGGCCAGTTCGTTGACGGTGGGCAGGATTTCGCGCGCGAACGGGCGGATTTCGTTCTTGATGATCGGCGCGGTCTTGATCGCCAGCTTTTTGCTCGCTTCCTCGGCCGGCGCCAGCGCTTTCGCGAACGGGTTCAGCTTGGTCAGCGTCGGCGTCACCTGTTCGGAGGCTTCGCCGACCTTGTTCAGCGCTTTGCCGGTCTGGTGCAGCGCCCCGGGCAGCAGTTTCAGCGTGCTCTGCAGGTTCGTGTCCTCCTTCGCGAACGTCTGGAAGACGGCGTTCGAGGCGTCCACGAGCTCGGCGATCTGCTTGTCCTTGGTGCCGAGCGTTTCCATCAGCAGCCGGAAGTTGTGGATCGAGCGGCTGATGTTTTCCGAGCGCTTGGAGAGTTCCCTCTGGATCTCGTTGCCGAGCCGTGCCGCCGGCTCGAAGCGCTTCAGCGTCGCCGCGAACGCAGTCCCGTTGTTGCCGAATCCCTGCCCGGCCCCGGCGAGCAGCAGCTGCAGGTAGGCGCGCGTTTCGGCGTCGAGGCCGGCCAGGAATTCGTCGAAGTTGACGTTCGGCGCCGTCTGTGAGAGAGGGACGGTTTCGCCGCTGTTCAGCTTGCCCGCTGAGGCGTCGCCCGGGTTGACCTCGATCGTGATGTCCTGCAGCTGGGTCTTCGGCCGGATCAGCAGCGTCGCGTTCTTGTAGAAGCGCGCGTACTTGGGCGTCACTTTCATGCTCACGACCGCGATCCCGTTGTGCAGTTCCACGCTCGCGACTTCGCCGACTTTGGCGCCCGCGATCGTCACCGCCTGGCCCTGGCCGGGCGTCACGGCCTGCGCGGTCTGGAACTCGGCCTTCAGGTCGTAGTAGTCGTGCCCGAGGACGGGGACCCAGCTCGGCAGGTGCAGGTTCTCGTGAGCGAGGATGTAGCCGCCGACGGCGACCGCCAGCACGAACAGCACCACCACGGAGATGAACGCCGTGCGGTAGCGCTCGATCTGCTCTTTGACAGTGAGCCCGCCTTCGTGGCTGTGATCGGCCGGGTTCACGCTAGCTCCCGTCGGCCGGTCCGTTGGCCAGCGAGGGGTTGTTGACTTCCTGCGGCGTCTGCTTGTAACAGGGCTGCAGCGGCTGGTAGGCCGGCTCGGCCGCCGGGAACGCGGGGCGCGTGCCGAGCGGCCTCAGGGGCGAGCGCGTGAGCAGCTTTTCCCCTGTGCCTTTGGTGGCGCGGCCCGCGACCGTAGTCGGCCTCGACACCAAGGTCTGGCCGCTGTTGCCGACCAGGAACTGCGCGAAAGCGCCGTTGCCGTCGAAGTTCTGGCCGAGCCCGGACAGGCCGACCAGGCCGTACCAGAACTCCTTGTAGTTCTCGACGTTCGACGTCGCGTTGCCGTCCTGGACCACCGTGTTGCCCGTCGGATAGATCACCTTCGTCAGGCACTTGTTGAATTCTTCGGTGGTCTTGTAGAGCGGCACCTGTTCGGCGCTGAGCTTGGCCAGCGCCGGCGTCGCGGCCTCGAGCCCCTTCGCGACGCCGCCGAGCTCCTGAGGACCGAGCGAGGCGGTCACCTGTTCGATCCACGGGATCTGCGCTTTCACGGTCGCCGGGGTCAGCTTCACGCCGGGCAGGATGTCGGTCGCGAACGCCTTCGTCGGGCCGAACGACGTGCCCAGCTCACGCAGCCCGTGGGTGATGCCCTTGAGGTTGGCCGGCAGTTCGGCGACGAGACGGCTCAGGCTCTGGTTCTGGTTCGCGAAGGCTTCGAAGAAGGTGTTGAAATTGCCGATCAGTTCGCCGAGCTGCTGCTCGTGGACGTTCAGCGCGGTCGTGACCTTGCCGATGCCCGCGATCAGTTTCGAGAGGTCGTGCGGTTCGGTCCCCGCCAGGGCCTGGTTGATGATCGCGCCGCCGCGCAGCGCTTCAGGGGCGTAGTGGTAGGCCTTGTTGATCGCCTGGGCGCCGTTGAGGTTGTGGACCTCGGGGAGCTGTTCGGCGTTTTCCGCCGCGTTCGGCTGCTTGGTCAAGCCTTCGCCGTAGCCGATCAGGAACTGCTGCAGGTTGGCGCGCGTGTCGGTGTTCAAGGCGTCGAGCACCTGGTCGAGCTGCACCGGATCCGAGGTCTGCGTGATCGGGATCGTGTAGCCGGAGGAGACCGTCCGCGCGGATGGGCTGCCCGGCTGCAGTTCGACGAACCAGTTGCCTTCGAGGAAGATGCGCGGGCGGATCTTCACGGTCGCGTCGGTGTGGAGGGGCAGCCCCTTTTCTTCGATTTCCATCGTCACGAGGCCGGTGTGGCCTTCGCGCTTGATCGAGGCCACCTTGCCGACGTCGACGCCCGCGATCCGCACCGGCGACTTGGAGTGGATGTTCACAGCCGAGTTGAACTGCGCCTTCAGCTGGAAGCCGTGTTTGAACGGGATGTGCTTGGTGAAGCCGAAGTAGATCGCGATCGCGATGATCAGCAGGAACACGATCGCGAAACGGACGGTGCTGCCCCGCCCCAGTTCCGAGACCGGCGTGTCCTCGCGGCGGCGCCACCAGCGGCTCATTTCTTCTTCCCCTTCGAGCTGGAGATGCCGAGCGCCTTGAGCGTCGAGGAGGGGTACGTTTCGCCGAACAGGTCGGTCTTGCGCGAGGTGAATTCGGCCCCCGAAGCGACCTGGTTGGACGGCACGTTGCCGATCACGGCCTGGCCGGGGATGAAGTTCTCCTTACCGGCTTCGCAGACCTGCCGCTGACCCGGCGCGCTGACGTTGGGGTACGGGTTCACGTGCAGGTGGTTGTTGTCGATGATTTTGCCGCCCGCGCCCCCCGCGCGTTCGGTCGAGCCGCCGTTCGCCGGCGCCGACGACGGGAAGCCCTCGTTGTTGACACCGCTCGGCGCGAGTATGAAGCCGGCCCGCGCGACCGTCCCAACACCGATGCTCTCCGACTCGACGCTCGCGACGTTGCGGAACGCAAGCGTCCAGTAGTTGCACTTGGCCTGCTCGGGCGCGACCCCGGCGAGCACGGGGTTACCGACTTCGACGGTCTTGGTGAAGTCTTCGAAGGCCAGCGTGACGACCGGGTCGTTGCCGAACTTCGCCAGCGCTTCGGAGGATTCGGCCAAGGCGGCGTTGAGCTGCGTCGCGGCCGCGAGGTTCGTGGTGCCTTCTTCGAAGCCGTGCGCCAGGTACGGCGCGACCGTGACGAGGTCGGCGGCCGAGGGACGAAGCAGGTGCATGAACTCCGTCGCGTTGTTGATCAGCGACGCCTGGTTGGGGAGCGAGTGGATCGCCTGTTCCAGCGATTTCGGGCCTTCCGCCGTGGCTTCTTCGAGCTGCTTGGCGACGCTCGCCCACGCGGTGAAGAAGGTGTCGAGGTAGACGTACTGCGCGGCCTGCTGCTCGGCCACCGGCGCGGCCTGTTCGGAGGCGCGCAAAAGGCCTTTGAAGAAGCCGGCGAAGTCCGTCTTGGGCGAGGCGATGTTCGCGAGCACCGGGATCGCGTTGTTCACCACCGGCCGGAGTTCGTGGATCGTCTTGTTGAGGCCGAGCCCGCGGCCGGCCAGGCCGTTGCCGAAGTTGTTGGTGTTTATCTTGATCGCCTGGCGCGTCTTCTTGTCGAACATGTTGAAGAGTTCCTCGATGTTCACCGGTTCGCGCGTCTGGCTGGTAGGGATCGTTTCGCCGGCGTTCAGTTTCTTGGCCGAGGTGCCCTTTTCGAGTTCCAGGTACTTGAGGCCGATCGCCGACACCGAGAGGACGATCGCTTTGGTGTCCGCGGGCAGCTTTTCGACGCTCTTTTCGAGCTTCAGGTCCGCGATCGCGGTGACCTTGCCGGTGTGGGGGTTCTCCGACGGGCTCATCGAGTTGACGACGCCCACGCGCGTGCCCGCGATGCGCACCTGGTTGGAGACCTGCAGCCCCGAGGCCTCGGGCAGCGCGACCTTGATGTTGTAGGTCGGGACGAACGGCAGCCCGTTGTTCGCGTTGTAGGAGAGGAACACGGCGACGACGACGATCAGCGTCGTCACGGCCCCGATCAGCAGCGGGCTGGCGGCCAGCGAGTTTCTGCGGCGACGGTCCATCAGGGATGCTGGGCGGGGTCGCAGGTCAGGAGTTCGCCGTCCACGAACGGCGAGGAGCCGTCCGCCGCGGGCTGGGTCGCGGCGCCCGGGCAGCGACGCAGCTGGCCCGATTTCAAGGCGGCGAGCGCAGCCGTGGGGGTCGTCGGTTTCAGCGTGTTTTTTTCACCGAGGCTGAAGCTCGGGAAGACCGGGCTGACGCGCGCGTAGTGGCCGTCGGCGTCGTAGTAGGCGCCGGACTGGCCGAACGTCCGCAGCGCGCCGACGAGGTCGGGGGAGTACGGGCCGAAGAAGTTCGTGATCGGCACCGATTCCTTCTCGCCCTGCACGACCGCGGGCGAAGCGGTCGTCAGCTGCTTGTAGAGCTTCGGCAGCACCAGCGCGATGTCCGTGAGGTCGTTGTTGGGACCGGGCTTGTTGAAGGCTTCGTTGAAGTCGTGGATGGCGGGCGTGCCGACCCTCGCCAGCGTGGTCAGGTGGCCGAAGAGCTGGATCAGCGGCTGCGTCGTCGGTTTGGAGGCGATCACGAGCGCTTCGAGCGCTTTGAACGTGGAGGGCAGCTCTTCGAATGTCTTGTTGCCTTCCCTCAGCGTCACGGGCAGCTCTTTGAGGCCGGCCGCGAAGTTCGCCTGCTGGTCGCCGATCGCCTTGAAGGTGGTGTTCGCGTTTTCGATCAGGTCCGACAGCTGCGGGGCGCGCGCGCCGATCGTCGTGACCGCCTTGGCGGTTTCGATCAGGAAGTTCGTGAACACCGGCTGGTCGCGCACCAACTCGGCGAAGAAGTGGTTCGAGGCGCTGAGGAAGGGCCCGAAGTATTCGGTCGATTCGCCGAGCTGTTTGCCGGCGCCGACGTACTGCTGCGCGTTGCCCTGGATGAACTGGGCGAGCCCTTGGCGGGTCTTGGGGTTGAGCGTGTTGAAGAGCTGGTCGAGGTCGGTGACTTCTTTGGTCGCGCTCGCGGGCAGCGTCGCGCCGTCGGGCAGCGCCGGCGCGTTGTTGGGGCCGGGCGAGAGCTGGATGTAGCGGTTCGCGACGCTCGAGAGCGACGGCGTGCGCACCTGAGCCTTCGTGCCCAGGTGCAGCGGCGTCAGCGAGCCGTCGACGTGGATCGTGATCTTGGCCCTGTCGTCGGGCGTCAGTTCGATTGCCGTGACGCTCCCGACCGGCACGCCGCCGACCTGGACCTGGTCGCCGCGGACGAGCTGGCCGGCTTCGGGGAAGATCAGGTGGTAGGTGGCGCCGCCGCCGGTGCCGAAGAGCAGGTAGGCGATGACCAGGATCACGAGGACGATCGCGCCGACGGCGATGATGCGCGCGTTCGAGGCCCCGCGACCGGCGGGCTCCAGCGGTCGCTCGCCGGCGGGCGGCTGCGGCGGGGCGGGAGGGCTCGGAGGGCTAGTGGTTGCCACCGTTCCCCTTTCCGGACGTGACCGGGATCGCCGCGCTCGAAGGCTTGCTGGAGACGGCGGGATCGGGGATCTGCCCGAGCCGCGCGATCAACCGGTTCCACTGCTGCGGCGAGAGCGCGGAGGCGTAGAGGCCGGCGACGCGGGCCAGTGCGGTGCGCGGCGCGGCGAACACGACCCGGATCGCGTCGGCGGCGCGGGCGCTGGTCACGGCGACCGAGGTGGCCGGGTAGCGCATCTCGCTGACGATGCGCTGCGGCCGGGAGAGGCCCTGCAGCATCAGCAGCCGGCGCACGGCGGTGTCAGCGGTGCTGCCGGCGCCCTGATGCCCGGCCACCGGGACTCCGCCCACGGCGGTGATCGAGACCGCCTCGATCGCGCTGCCCGCGTTCGTGTTGGCAGCGAGCGCCGCGGCCGTGGACGGCGGGCACGGCATCCCGGCGACCGCGGGCTTCAGAGAAGAGACCGACAGGTACTCCAGCGCCGCGAGCACGCGCTTGTCGACACGACCGGATGAGACGTCCTGGCGCGCGCAGCGGGTGAGGTGGATGCCGGCGTCCCGCAGCACCTGCGGCTCGAGCTGCTGCTTGGACTCGAGCAGGACCTGGCCGACCGTCGGCGAGGTCGCGAGGAACGGGTTCTCCCCCTTGGCGTGGAACACCGAGCTGTTCTCCAGCGCCACCCAGCCGTCGAGCACCGGCTTGGGGTCGATCAGCGGCGCGTCCGGCCCGGCCGGGCGGATCTGGAAGACGATGTGAGGCTGTTCGGAGCCGCTCGCCGGGCCGACGTGGCCGAGCACCGTGCCGGCGATCACCTGCACGCCCGGGCGCAGGTCGTGCAGGTAGACCTCGCTCGAGCCTTCCCGGAACGCCTGCACATGCGGGGCGACCGTCTGCGGGGTCGCGGGCTGGACGGGCGCGGGCGCCGGCGCCTTCGACGGCGCAGCTTCGAGCCCGGCGGCGGCGCCCAGCGCGAGACCGGAGACGGCGGCGCCCTCGGTCATCGGCGAGCGCGGCTGTTCGCCGGCGGTCGCGGGGCCGCTCGGAGCGGGTTCGCGCGGCGCCGCCTGTACGCCGGCGCTGACCTTCGAGTCGACGCGAGGCTCGATCACCGGGTAGACGCGCTGGAGCGAGCCGAGCCGCGCGTAGGTGTACTGGTTGCCGAAGGCATCGCGGAGGCGAACGTAGTGCCCGAGCGTCGGCGAGTCGCCGACCTGTTCGACTTCGCCGTCCTGGGAGGCGATCACCGGCGAGCCCGCCGGCGCGTAGATCGCGGTGCCGACCAGCGTCTTGCTCGTGCCGCTGCGGGTGCGGACCGCGGGGAAGCCGTCTGCGAAGTGCGCGACCGCGTGCACCGGGAAGCGCGCCTCGGTCAGGCCCGTGACCGCCCCGAGGAGTTCTGAGGGCGTGCCACCCAGCAGCTGCGCGCGCAGCATCACGGAGCTGACGTAGGCCTGCGAGTGGTTGTAGGAGAAGACGGCGCCGCGGATGTTCTGCTCGCCACCGGCCGCGTGCAGATAGCGCGCGGCGGCGAAGATCGCATCGGCGGGGTTGTACGGGTCCTTGTAGCCGTCGCCGTTGGCGTCGACGCCGTACTGCGCCCACGATTCGGGCAGGAACTGCATCCAGCCCTCGGCGCCCGCGCTCGAGGTCGACAGGTCGCGCCCGTAGTCGGTCTCGACCTCGTTGATCGCGGCGAGCACCTGCCACGGTATCCCGTACGCGGCCCCGGCGGCCTGGAAGATCGGCAGCAGGAACGGCGGGATCTCGAAGTTTTCGATGAAGAAGCTGGGCACGCCGGCGATCGATCCGCGCAGAGCCAGCGGCAACGAGGGCGTCAGCGCCGAGGGCGCAACGGCCTTGTGCGATGCGCGCGGCTGCGCCGCGGTGCCCCCCGCGGCTTCGACCGGAGCCTGCGCTTTCGGCGGCGCGGCGGGAGCCGGCTTGGTTCCGGCGCTGGAGCTCTGGGACTGCTGTTCCTGCACCTGCGGCGCTTCTTCGGGCGTCGTCGCAGCGGGTGCTTCGGAGACCGGCGGCGTGCCCGGCGCTTCCGGCGCCGGTTCGGCGGTCGTGCTCACCGACGGCGGCGGCGCGACCGCCGTCGTTTCGGGTTCGGCCGCCGGGGCCGCTGCGGGCAGCGCCAGCATCACGGTGGCGCCGGCGGCGAGCAGCAGGTATGTCCGCGCGGCGCCCACGTCAGTTCCCGAGCAGGTAGTTGAGGAGCATCCCGTCGGCTTCGGAGCTTTCGCCCGACGGCGAGTAGTAGGTCGTGCCGGAGGTCGAGCCGCCCACCGGTTGCGAGGCAGGGCTCGCCGCGCCCGAGCTGGGCGGGGTCAGCGTGCCACCGGCGACTTCGCCGGGGGCGGGCGTGCCGGGATATTTGGCGAGCGCCTGGGCGGGGGTCGCGCCTTTCAGCACGGCGAGGGTGCGCTCCATCACGAGGCCCACGGGTTCGTGAGAGACGCTCGAGGCATGTGCGCTCGCCGTCGAGGCGGCCGTGCCGACCTTTCGAATGCAGCCCGAGGTCTGTTCGACGAAGTATTTGACGCACCGGTTGCCGACGCCTTCGGTGCGCAGGAAGTGCCCGAGCTGGTCGTAGCCGTTGGCGGCTCCGGCGCCCAGGAAGATGAAGTCCATGATCCGCTCGAGCCCGCCGGTGTCACGGAGGCTCGTGAACAGCGAGGCGAGGTTTTCGCTGAAGGGCAGGGCCGGCGTGCCGAGGGCCTTCAGCTCGGCGAGCAGTTTTTTCGAGGAGGTCAGCGCCGGCCCGGACCGTTTCGCGGTCTGGCCGAAGTTGGTGAAGAACTTTTCCGAGCTCTTGGAGAACCCGGGCAGCGCCACGAAGGCTTTGGAGATCGACGGCGCGGCCTTGTTCAGGTCGGTGAACGTGGGCAGCGTCTGGTCGGCGAATTTTTCGAGGCGCTGCATCGCGGGCACGAGCTGTTTCAGGAAGGACGGGAACAGCTGCAGGTTGCGTTCGAGCGCGCCGCGCTGGGCGGCGCTCGCCTGCGCGACCGTGTTGCTCTGGGCCAGGAATTCGGCCACGTGCTCGCGCACCCGCGCAAAGGGCGCCAGGGCTTTGTCGGAGGTGACCGCCAGATTGTTGAGGACCTGGTTCTCGCTCTGCAGGATCGAGAGCACCTTGTCGAATTCGCGCAGGGCGGGGTTCGCGCGTTCGATGACTTCGTGCAGGTCCGAGCCGCGGCTCGCGAGCCCGGCGCCGAGCTCGTTGATGATGATCGTCAGGCGCTGGCGTTCCGGCAGGCGGTTGATGTCGCCGAGCAGGTCGACGTCGACCGGGCTGCTGTTGTTCTTGACGGGCAGCAGGTACTGCCCGGAGCCTTCCTGGCCGGAGGGGATCTTCTTCAGCGGCGGCGGCAGCGGCGTGCCGGGCACCCGCGGCTGCGTCGGCAGGCAGTCGACGTACTTCTCGCCGATCAGCGCCTGGGGGCGGATTTCGCAGCTCGCGTCTTCGCGGAAGTCCTTGAAGCCGTCGTTGGAGATTTCGAGCACGACGGCGGCCTTCGCCTGGGGCGTCGGCGTGACCGACGTGACCTTGCCGACCTTGACGCCCGCGATCTTGACCTGCTCGCCGGAGATGACGTTGCCGGCGTCGTCGAAGATCGCCCGCACTTCGTAGCTGCCGTTGTTGCCGCCGGCTGAGATCGCCAGGACGGCGAGGACCGCGAGCGCGGCGACGAGACATGCCACAGCGAGCCCAGCGGCAGCCCTCCTGCGCTCAACCCTCTGCATCCCTTCCCCGATCCTTCCTGTCTCTCACGACGAAGCGGGCGACCTCGATTCCTGCGAGGTCGCCCGCCTCACTGCGTTGGAGCTTACGCCCTCCCTGGTATCAGCTCATCAGTTGCCCTATTTCTTGCGCGGGCAGGGCGCGTGGTATTCGGCCGTGACCGTGGTCTGGGTCAGGCCGCCGAGTCCGGCGAACGTGAGTTCGGCCTTCACCGGCAGGTATTTCTTCGGGCACTTCGTCGGCAGCGTGCCGTAGTAGGTCACTTTGCCGTTCTTCTTGATCGCCGAGCCGGTCTTGACCTTGATCGATTTGACCGACGCGTCCTGCGCGCCCGGCACCGTTTCGACCAGCGGCACGACGGCTTCGAACTTCTGGCTGTAGAGCCCGCTCGAGGGCACGAAGTGGCCCTTGGAGAGGATTTCCAGCAGCACCGGTTCGTGGCCGAACGTGAAGAACTCGAGGCCACCGCCCGGGGCGTAGAAGCCTTCGATCGTCGCGTTCTCGGGGACGACTTCTTTACCGAAGGCGACGTCACCTTCGACCGAGCCGGTCGGGCCGGCCTTGGCCTTGGCGCACGCCTTCGGGCCCTTGCCCGACGGTTCGAGTTCTGCGGGCGGGCACGTCGGGAAGCCCGAGGTGTGCAGTTTGACGCCCGCCGGCAGGTACACGTTGACGTGTTCGAGCGGCGGCGGGAACCCACCGTATTCGGTGCCTTCGATTTTGAATTCGGATTCGAACGCCGCGCCGGCGCCGTAGATGTTCCCCGTGTGCGGGAAGCCCGCGATCGGCACGGCTGCAGCTTTGAACTTCACCGTCGGCGCAGCCGAGGCCGCACCGGGCAGCGCGAGCGCCAATACGGCTAGGCCTGCGACGGCAAGACAGCTGGATGCTCTCCGCATCAGTTTCATCTCTCCTCTGTTGTGGACACGTCCGCCGATCGGGTGGCTCCGAAGCCTCGGCGGGGCGACATCGAGATCCCCTGACGGGGGACAGCGGCGTCTTGGCGGCGAACACTATCCGCACTTTGCGGGACCTGCAAGATCGAACCGCCGCCCCGCCCGCGCCGGGTGTGCGCGGGAGGCCGGGCCGGTGAGGACCGTGTCTCGTAGCGCTCCGCCACCGGGGTCTAAGGGTCACCTCGAGGGTTAGTCCTGGGCTCAGGCCGAGAGCTCGAGCTCCGCTCCCTCGTAGGTCACCGCGACCGGCTCGACTACCACCCGCCGCGGGCCCTGCTCCACCCCGCCCGCCACGAGCGCCGCGATCCCGAGCTCCTCGGCGAGCCGGGCCACCTCGGCGCCGGCGCCCGCGGCGCAGTAGACGGCGAAGCCCGCCCCCATGTTGAAGGTCGAGTACGCCGAGCGGGCGTCGAGCCCCGCACGCTCGACCATGAACGAGAGCACCGCGGGCACCGGCGGCACGCGCTCGATGCGGTAGGTGAGCTCGCGGCGGGGGCGCATCAGCTTGAGGAACCCGTGCCCGGTGATGTGACTCAGATAGCCGACCGGGACCCCCTCCTCCAGCAGGCGCTGGACGAGGGGCACGTACATGATGCTCGGCGCGAGCAGCGCCTCTCCGAAGCTCGACCCGTCCGGGAGCGGGGTGGCATAGCCAGCGGGGAGCGCGGGCGCGAGCATTCGCGCGAGCGAGGCGCCGTTGGCGTGCAGGCCGCTGCTCGCGAGCAGCACGATCTCATCGCCCGCCTGCAGCTCCTCGCCGAGGAGCGGGCGGATGCCGGCCGGCAGCGCCCCGACCGCGGCGCCGGCCAGCTCGATCTCGTCCTCGGCGAGCAGACCGGGCAGCGACGGCGACTCGCCTCCCCCCCAGGTCGCGCCCGCGTCGCGGCAGGCCCGCTCCCAGCCCTCGAGCAGCGCCGCCGAGCGCTCCCGATGCTCGTACCACTCCGAGGACCCGGTCGCGAAGTACGCGTTCAGCACGAGCGGCAGCGCGCCCACGCAGCAGAGGTCGTTCGCGATCGCGGCAACCGTGTCGTAGGCGACGTCGGCGAAGCGGTTGACGCCGCTCTGCTCGAGCACGGCGCGGGCGATCATCGCCTTCGTCCCGAGCCCCTCGACCACGAAGGCGAGCGTGCGGCCGTCGAGCTCGAATACGAAGGCGGGCTCGCCGCGGGAGGCGTCCAGCGCCCGCCCTCCGCGAGCCTCGAGCAGCGGCGAGGTCGAGAGCGCGCGAGCCAGCGCCTGGCGCTTGCCGGCGTCGAGGACCTCGTAGTCGACCCCCGCCGCGCGGTAGCTGGCGCCGTCTGGGCTCATCGGCGATGATCCTAAGCCCTGGCCGTCAACGAGGAGGAAACATGGACTTCGAGCCGAGCGCGCGCTGCACGGAATTCAAGGAGCGCCTCGGCGCGTTCATGGACGAGCACGTCTACCCGGCCGAGCCGATCTACGCGCAGCAGCTGCGTGACTCCGGCGACCCGCACCACCAGCCCGCGATCATGGAGGAGCTCAAGACCAAGGCGCGCGCGGCGGGCCTGTGGAACATGTTCCTGCCGGACGAGGAGCACGGCGCGGGGCTCTCCAACAGCGACTACGCGCCGCTCGCGGAGCTGCTGGGGCACTCGCCGATCGCCTCCGAGGCGTGCAACTGCTCGGCGCCGGACACGGGCAACATGGAGGTGCTCCACGACTTCGGCACCGACGAGCAGAAGCAACAGTGGTTGATGCCGCTGCTCGACGGCGAGATCCGCTCGGCCTTCGCGATGACCGAGCCCGACGTCGCGAGCTCCGACGCCACCAACATCCAGCTGCGGATCGAGCGCGACGGCGACGAGTACGTCCTCAACGGGCGCAAGTGGTGGACCACGAACGTGACCCACCCCCTCTGCAAGATCATGATCGTGATGGGCAAGACCTCGACCGACGGGCCGATCCACAAGCAGCAGAGCCAGATCCTCGTCCCGGTCGAGACACCGGGGGTGACGATCCTGCGCGACCTGCAGGTGTTCGGGTACAACGACCAGGACGGTCACGGTGAAGTCGACTTCACCGACGTGCGGGTCCCCGCGTCGAACCTCATCGCCGGCGAGGGCGACGGCTTCATGATCGCCCAGGCGCGGCTCGGCCCGGGGCGCATCCACCACTGCATGCGCGCGCTCGGCGCCGCCGAGCGCGCACTGGAGGCGATGTGCCGGCGCGCCGTCTCGCGGGTCACGTTCGGCCAGCCCATCGCGATGCGCGCCAACGTCCAGGACTGGATCGCCGAGTCGCGGATCGAGATCGAGATGGCGCGCCTTCTGACGCTCAAGGCGGCATGGATGATGGACACCGTCGGCAACCGCCACGCGCGCACCGAGATCGCCGCGATCAAGGTCGCCGCGCCCAACGTCGCGCTGAAGGTGCTCGACCGCGCGATCCAGGTGCACGGCGGCGGCGGCGTCTCCCAGGACTACGGGCTCGCCGCCGCATATGCGCACCTGCGCACGCTGCGCCTCGCCGACGGTCCCGACGAGGTCCACAAGCTCTCGATCGCGCGCCGCGAGCTGGCGCCGTACGTGCCGCGCGAGGGCTGAGCGCCGGCCCGCCGGCGCTGTGGCGGCGCCGGCGTTACACGGCCCGCGGACCCCGTCCGCGCGGCCGACACGACGGTTCACCTGAGTAGGCCCCGCGAAATCTGGGTAGCCATTTGACCGGGCGCCCTTGCGCCCGCTGTCACGACCAGGGAAGAAGAGAGGCCTCGCATGAAGACGTACCGGCGCTGTGTGCTCCTGACGCTGCTCTGCCTGCTCGGCGCGGGGGCTCTCTCGACGGCGGCGCACGCAGCCGGCAGCCTCAGCCTGGCCGAATGGGAAGCCGGCACCTGCAACGGCTCGGAAGCCGAAGTCAAAAACTGCCGGTACTCGAGTGCGCACAGCGCGTTCTTCACGCAGTCGGCAGGGCATCCGCCCTGGGGTCTGACCGGGTTCAAACTCACGCAGAGCGGCGAAGCGCCGAACGGGAGCGCGGTGAAACGGCTGCGCGTCGACGTGCCGCCCGGTCTCGCCGCCGATCCGCAGACCCTCGAAACGTGCGCCAAGTCGACCTTCGAATCGAACCCGAAACTGTGCCCGGCGGGCAGCAAAGCCGGATTCGTCCAGCTCAAGGCGTTCCTCGAACTCCCGCTGCTCGGCGGCAAAGTGGTCGAACTCAAAGGGAACGTCTACAACCTGCCCGAGGAACCCAACCTGCCGCTGCTGTTCGGCATCGACGTCGAAGGCATCCCGCCCCTGGTCCAAGACGTGAAGCTGTTCCTCAGGGGCCATGTCAGCTGGCACCGCGAAGGCTCCCTGACGGCTCGCGGAGTCCCCTCCGGTGACTTCCACGAGTGGTTCGAAATCGACAACGTCCCGACCGAAGTCGAAGTCGAAGTCCTCGGGATCGGGCTCGCCAAAGCGCCGCTGAAGACGGTCGAATCGAAGCTCTTCTTCGACGGCCACGCCGGCAAAGGGAACTTCCTGACGATGCCGAGCAACTGCAAGGCGCCGACGACCTCCTGGCTCGAACTCGAAACCTATGGCCCGACCGAACGGCTGAGCGCGCCCACGACCCCGCCGGTGGGCGTCGAAGGCTGCGACAAAGTGCCGTTCCAGCCCACGGCCACGATCACCCCTGAAACCTCGCAATACGACACGCCCGACGGCGTGCTCACCGACGTCCACGTTCCTCAGAACGAAAAATCGAACGAGATCAACACGGCCGACATCGCCGACGCGCACGTGACCCTGCCCGAAGGCATCACGCTCAACCCGTCCGCCGCGCACGGCCTCGAAGCCTGCACCCAGGAACAGCTCGCGAAGGTGACCGGGGAACCGGCCGTCCAACCGGTCACCTGCCCCGCCGGCTCGAAGATCGGGACCGTCGAAATCGAAACGGACCTGCCGCCGCACAGCCTCAAAGGCAACGTGTACCTGGGCAAGAAAAACGGGACGGGCGCGATCGCCGGGCCGCCCTACCTGATGTTCATCGACGCGGAGTCGAATCTCGACGTGGCCGTGCGCCTGGAAGGCATGGCGGTCCCGAACCCGGTGACCGGGCGCCTGGAAGTCAGCTTCCTCGGCAACCCGCAGCTCCCGTTCAGCGACCTCTCCCTCAAGATCAACGGCGGCCCGCGATCTCCTCTGGCGAACGGCATCTCGTGCGGAAGCGCCACGACCAACTCCCTCTTCACCCCCTACACCGAACAGTCGCCGTTCGCACCTGCGACGCCCTTCGCGACCACCGGCTGCCCCAACCCGGTCCCGTTCGGGCTCGGCCAGAACACCCAGGAGTCGACCAACAAAGCGGCCGCCTTCACGAGCTTCACGTTCAACCTCTCCCGCGGCGACGGCAACCAGAACATCTCGAGCGTGCAGACGGTTCTGCCGGCGGGTCTGGTCGGGCTGATCCCGTCGGTCAAACTCTGTCCCGAAAAGGAAGCCGCCACGGGGAGCTGCCCCTCGACGAGCCAGATCGGGAAAGCCACGGCCGCCGCAGGTGTCGGATCTGAACCCTTCTCGTTCTCTGGCCCCGTCTATCTGACCGGGCCGACCAACGGCGCCCCCTACGGGCTCTCGATCCCGATCGAGGCCGCGGCCGGACCGTTCGACCTCGGGCGGGTGCTGACGCGCGTCTCGATCGGCGTCGACGAGCACACCGGGCGCGTGATCGCGACGGCGACCCTGCCGCGGATCGTGGGCGGCGTGCCGCTGCACCTCCGCAGCCTCGCGGTCGAAATCAACAAGCCCAACTTCCTCTTCAACCCGACCAACTGCGGGCCGCTCTCGACCGACTCCGCGATCGGCGCGATCCAGGGAGCCGCAGCGCACGCTTCGAGCGCGTTCGGCGTCTCGGCCTGCACGAGCCTGCCGTTCAAACCCGACTTCACGGCATCCAGCCCCAGCAAACCGTCGCGTGGCAACGGCGCGGCGCTCGTCGTCGCCTACACGCAGCCCGACCACCAGGCGAATATCCGCTCGGTCGTCGCCTCGCTGCCGAAGGAGCTGCCCTCGCGGCTGACCACGCTGCAGAAAGCCTGCACCGAACAGGTCTGGGCCGGCGGCGCCAACTACAAGAGCTGCCCGGCCGGCTCGAAAGTCGGCAGCGCGACGGTGACGACGCCGGTGCTACCCGAAAAGCTCACCGGCCCCGCCTACCTCGTCTCGCACGGCGGCGCGGCCTTCCCGGACCTCGACCTGATCCTCGAAGGCGACCACGGCGTCAAGGTGATCCTGGAAGGAAACACCAACATCAAACGCGGCATCACGACCTCGACGTTCGCGTCGGTCCCGGATGTGCCGGTCTCGAAGTTCGAACTGGATCTCCCGACCGGGCCCAACTCCGCGCTCGGCAACGTCGGCGGCCTCTGCTCCAAGCCGCTCTACATGCCGACGACGATCACCGCGCAGTCCGGCGCCGTGATCAAACAGAACACGCGCCTGTCGATCGGCAGCTGCAAGATCAAGCTGCTGAGCAAGAAGGTGCGCGGGCACAAGCTGATCATCAGGGCACAGGTCTGGACCGCCGGACGCGTGAGCGTGACCTCGCCCGGCCTGCACACGACCTACAAGAAGGTCGGCGGTCCGGCGATCGTCACGATCAAGGTGCCGCTGTCCAAGCGCGGCAAGCGCACGCTCGCCTCCGGGCGCCGTCTCCACGTCAAGCTCCGCGTCGGCTTCAACCCGCTGCACAAAGGCGAATACCACTCAGCCGCCTTCGCGAAGGTGACCTTCAAGCATTAGGCGAACCCGCATCATCTAGCCTGCCCCCATCGGACGAGCACCCGCACGAGGGGGGGTCCGCGCAGGGTTGGCAGCGGCGCTGGTCGGCCTCCTGCTCGCCCCCGCCGCCGCGCCGGCCCTCACCGAACCAGTCTCGATCAACGCCTTGGCCTCGCCGAGCGAGCTGCCGTTGGGCGGCGCGAGCACCGTCAGCGGGCGCATCGACTCCCCGCGCCACCCGTCCGAACCCGTCCGCCTCGTCCTGGAAGCGAGCTACTCCCCGTACACGAGCTTCGCCCCAGCGGGGGAAACGACGAGCGCTCCCGACGGCAGCTTCGCGTTGCCGTTCGTCCCGAGCGGCAACGCGCGCGTGCGGATCGGCTGGCGCTCTCCGATCGACTTCAGCCCGACCATCTCGATCACCGTCGACCCCCGCGTGGCCCTTGGAGCGCGCAGCCTCGGCCCCGGGCGCGTGCGCCTGAGCGTGCGCATCGCGCACGGCCCGCGGCCCTCGCCGCCGGTCAAGGCCCGCTGGT
This sequence comes from uncultured Solirubrobacteraceae bacterium, assembly GCA_963742805.1. GTDB lineage: Bacteria > Actinomycetota > Thermoleophilia > Solirubrobacterales > Solirubrobacteraceae > Palsa-744. The sequence goes on from CAVUNG010000001.1 coordinate 180,821, forward strand.
ACCTCGCCCCGCGCGGCAGCCCCGTCTACCACCTCGCCAAGACCACGGTGACCAAGGAGATCGCCGGCGCAGTGACCTACGCGAGCGCGATCGTCGACCCACCCGTGAGGCGCTTCAGCTGGCGCGTCTGCGTCAACCCGGCCTGGGAAGCCGCGCTCGGGCCCGCGGCCGCGCACGGAAAGTGCCCGCGACGCGGGTTCCGCCTGCCGCGCGCGCACGGCGCGGCCACCCGGGTGCCGCGGGCCCGCGCCGCGTTCGAGTGGGGCGGCGAAGCGCGCGGCATCCCGCTGGCGCCGTTCCCGTCGCAGGCGGCGATCGCCGCCGCGGGCGCGTTCCTGCAAGGGCGCGCGGGACGGACCTCGTTCGCGGTCGTGGACAGCTCAGGGCGGCTCTCGGGGCTGCGCACCCGCGAGCACTTCGAGAGCGCCAGCGTCGTCAAGGTGATGTTCCTGACGGCGTACCTGCAGATGCTCGAGGCGCACCGCCGCGCCCTCGGCGCGGGCGACCGCGCGCTCCTGTATCCGATGATCCACGAATCGAACAACGAAGACGCCTCCGCCGTGCTCGCGGTCGTCGGCGGCGCGGCGGTCGCACGCGTGGCGCGCGAAGCCGGGCATGCGCGACTACGCGCCCGGCGTCGGGTGGTGGGCGTTCACGCAGACCTCGGCGGCCGACCAGGTGCGTGTTCGTCGAGCCGGCTCGAACATCTGATCCCGGCCCGCTTCTACGGTTACGCGCGATACCTGATGTCGACGATCGAGCCCGAGCAGAGCTGGGGGTTCCCGCCGGTGGCGAGGCCCGACTGGCAGGTGTTCTTCAAGACGGGAGCGCTGCCGTCGCAGGGGTTGTTCACCGAGGTCGCGCGCCTCGAACGCGCAGGCGTCACCTTCACTGCCGCCGTGTTCACCGACGGCGAGCCGTCGCAGGCCTACGGGGAAGAAACGATCGCGGGCGTCGCCGCGCGCCTGCTGGGGTCCTCGCGGTGAGCAGCCTCTTCTATGCCGAGCGCCCGGCGGCCGGCGACCCGGACGGGCTGCTCGTGCTTCACCACGGGCGCGGGACCGACGAGCAGCGATCTGCTTCGGCTCGCCGACGTGCTGGACCCGGAACGGCGCCTGCTCGTCGTCACGCCTCGCGCTCCCCTGCGGGTCGCCGGCTCGCCGGGGTTCCACTGGTACCTGGTGCCGCGGGTCGGCTACCCCGACCCGGAGACGTTCGCCGCGGCGCGGCACGCGCTGGCCGAGCTGCACGACGAGCTCTGGGAGGCGACCGGGTTGACGCCGGAGCGGACGGTGCTGGGCGGCTTCTCGATGGGGTGCGTGATGAGCTACGCGCTCGGACTCGACGCGGCGCGCCCGGCGCCCGCCGCGATCCTCGCCTTCTCCGGGTTCATCCCGACGGTGCCGGGGTGGGAGCCCGACATCGAGGCGCGGCGCGGGCTGCCGGTGCTGGTCGCCCACGGGCGTCAGCGACCCTGTGATCGCGGTCGAGTTCGCACGTGCGGCGGTCGCGCGGCTGCAGGCGGGCGGGCTCGCGGTCGACTACCGCGAGTTCGACGGCGGGCACCGGATCGACCCCTAGCGACCTCGAGATCGGCCTCCGGGCGTGCTGGCGGCGACGCTTCCGCCGTCCAGCGCATAAGGTTGCGCGCGAGGCAGAGGAGTCTCGTGTCCGTCACAGCGAATGGCAGCAGAACCGAGGTCGGAGCGCAGCCCGCGCGTGCTGATCGTCGGCGCGGGCTTCGGCGGCATCGCGCCGCGATCGAGCTGCGCCGCCACGGCATCGAGGACGTCACGATCCTCGAGAAGGCGCCGCGATCTCGGCGGCACCTGGTTCTACAACACCTACCCGGGCGCGGCGTGCGACGTGCCCGAGCCACCTCTACTCGTTCTCCTACGCCCAGCGCCGCGACTGGTCGCGGCTGTGCTCGCCCGCAGCAGGAGATCCACGACTACCTGCACGAGGTGGCGCGCGCGCTACGGCGTCGATCGGCTCGTGCGCACCGGCGCAGACGGTCACCGCCTGCAGCTGGGACGAGGCCGCCTCGACGCTGGACGGTGGAGACCGCCGAGGGCGAGCGCTACGAGGCAGACGCGCTCGTGCTCGCGACCGGCCAGCTGCACCAGCCGCATGTGCCGCTGATCGCAGGGCGCGAGCGACTTCGCCGGGCACAGCTTCCACTCCGCCGACTGGGACCACGACTACCCGCTCGCGCGGCAAGCGCGTCGGCGTCATCGGCACCGGCGCCAGCGCCGTCCAGTTCGTGCCCGAGATCGCTCGCGAGGTCGCCAGCGCTGACGGTCTTCCAGCGCACCGGCAACTGGTTCCTGCCGCGCAAGAACCGCCCCTACCCGGCGCTGCGTGCGGATGGCCTTCGAACGCGTTCCCGCGCCTGCAGGCGTTGCGCCGGCGCTTCGTCTTCGAGTACAGCGAGTCGCTGACGCTGATGATCCGCCACCCCCGCACCTTCGGGCGCGCTCGGCGCCTGCGCGCTCGGCCGCGTTCATGCGCTCGCAGCTGCAAGGACCCGGAGCTGCGCGGAGAAGGTCTGGCCCGACTACACGTTCGGCTGCAAGCGCATCCTCTTCAGCTCCGACTTCCTGCCCGCGCTGGAACGCCCGAACGTCGAGCTCGTGACCGCGCACGATCGAGGCGATCGTGCCGGAGGGGGTCGCGCACCGCCGACGGCGCGCACGCACGAGCTCGACTGCATGATCTGGGCGACCGGGCTTCAAGACCAACGACTTCATGTTCCCGATGGCGATCACCGGCCGCGGCGGGCGCGACGCTGCGACGAGGCGTGGACGGACGGAGCGCACGCGCACCTCGGCATCTCGCGTGCCGTGGCTTCCCGAACATGTTCGTCCTGTACGGGCCCAACACGAACACCTCGGGTGGCTCGATCATCTTCTACCTGGAGACGCAGGCCGCCTACGTGCGCCAGGCGCTGCAGCAGCTGCGCGCGCGCGGCGCGGGCGCGATCGAGGTGCGCCCGGAGGTCGAGGCCGCCTGCGACCGCGCCGCTGCAGCAGCGCTTCGCCGGCACCGCCTGGACGCAGTGCGACTCCTGGTACCGCGACGAGAGCGGCCGGATCGTCGCCAACTGGCCGGGCTACATGCGCGAGTACCAGCGCCTGACCGAGACGCTCGACCCCGCCGAGTTCAGCTTCGCCCCCGCGCCGGAGCGGGCGCGCTCGCCGGAGCGCTGCCCGCGAGCGAGGACCCGTCGGGTGAGCTCGGCGCTACGACTACGTGATCGTCGGCGCCGGCTCGGCCGGCTGCGTGCTCGCCAACCGGCTCTCGGAGGACCCGCCGGCGCGCGTGCTGCTGCTCGAGGCCGGCGGCCGCGACCGCTCGCTGAAGGTCAAGATCCCGGCGGCCTTCCCGAAGCAGTTCCACACCAAGCTCGACTGGGACTACGCGACCGAGCCCGAGCCGCACGTCGACGGGCGCGCGCTGTACATGCCGCGCGGCAAGATGCTCGGCGGGTCGAGCTCGATGAACGCGATGCTCTACGTGCGCGGCCGCCCGCTCGACTACGACGGCTGGGAGGCGCAGGGCGCGCCCGGCTGGGGCTACCGCGACGTGCTGCCCTACTTCATCCGCTCCGAGGACAACGTCCGCGGGGCCTCGGAGTTCCACGGCGCCGGCGGCCCGCTGCGAGGTCTCCGAGCAGCGCTCGCCGCGCCCGCTCGGACCGGCGGCTGCTCGCCGCCAGCGAGGCCGCGGGCATCCCGCGCATCGCCGACTACAACGGCCCCGAGCAGGACGGCGTCTCGATGTTCCAGGTCACGCAGCGCGACGGGCGGCGCTTCAGCGCCGCCGACGCGCTACCTGCGCCCGGCGATGACGCGGCCGAACCTCGAGGTGCGCACGAAGGCGCGCGTGCTGGGCGTCGAGCTCGACGGGCGAGCGCGCCGTCGGCGTGCGCGTCGGCCGCGGCCGCAGCGGCGCGGAGGTCGTGCGGGCAGCGCGCGAGGTGATCCTCTCGCGCGGGCGCGATCGGCTCGCCGCAGCTGCTCCTGCTGTCGGGGATCGGCGCCGGCCGAGGAGCTGCGCGCCGCCGGCGTCGCCGCCGCGCCACGAGCTGCCCGGCGTCGGGCGCAACCTGCAGGACCACCCGTTCGTGACGATGATCTGGGAGGTCACCGACCAGGACACGCTCTACGGCGCGGACAAGCCCAAGCCGCTGGCCGAGTGGCTGCTGCGCCGCTCGGGCAAGCTCAGCTCGACCGTCGCGGAGGTCGTCGCGTTCACGCGCACCCGCGGCGGCCTGCCCGCGCGCCGACATCCAGTTCCACATGGGCGCCGCCTACTTCGAAGACCACGGCGCCGAGGAATACGACGGCCACTGCGCGGTGATCGCCCCCGTGCTCGTCTCGCCGAAGGCGCGCGGGCAGGTGTGGCTGCGCTCGGCCGACCCCGCGGACAAGCCGCGCATCATCACCAACTCGCTGTCGGAGCCGGAGGACGTCGACTCGCTGCTCGCCGGCATGCGAGCTGGCGCGCGAGATCGCCGCCGCAGGCGCCGCTGCGGCGAGGTCGTCGTCAAGGAGCTGAAGCCGGGTCCGGGCGTCGACGACGCGCGCAGAGCTCGAAGCCGACCTGCGCCGGCGCCTGATGCTGATCTACCACCCCGTCGGCACCGCGCGCATGAGCGACACCGCCACGAGACGCCGTCGTCGACTCGCAAGCTGCGCGTGCACGGCCTGCACGGCCTGCGCGTGGTCGACGCCTCGATCATGCCGGCGATCGTCGGCGGCAACACCAACGCGCCGACGATCATGATCGCCGAGCGCGGCGCGCGGACCTGATCCGCGAGGCCTCGCAGTGAGCATCGCAGATCAACTACCACCGCGAGGGCGCGGGGCCCGCCGCTCGTGCTGCTGCACGGCGTCGGCCACCACTGGCAGGCTTGGCGGCCGGTGATCGAGCTGCTCGCGGCGACCGCTTCGACGTGATCGCCTGCGACACGCCGGGCTTCGGGCGCCTCCGCGCCGCTGCCGTCGAGCATGGAGCCGACGATCACCTCGCTACGCCGACGCCTTCGAGTGGTTCTTCGCCGAGCTCGGCCTCGAGCGCCCGCACGTCGCGGGCAACTCGATGGGCGGGGCGATCGCGCTGGAGCTGGGCCGCCGCCGCGCGGTCGGCTCGGTCACGGCGTTCTCGCCGGCGGGCTTCTGGACGCGGCGCGAGCGGCGCTTCTGCCAGCTCTCGCTGAGCGCCCTGGCGCGCACGCCGGCACCGCTGCGACCGCTGCTCGCGGCCGCCGCGCGCACGCAGCGCCGGCCGCGTCGGCGCTGTTCTCGCAGACGTTCGGCTACCCGGCGCGCCTGCCGGCGCAGGAGGCGGTCGCGACGCTCCGGGACGCCTGGGCCTCGCCGGTGTTCGCCGAGACGCTGGAGGCGTTCGACTCACTACAGCTTCGAGCGTCCCGAGCAGCTGCGACAGACGCCGGTCACGATCGCGTGGGGCAAGCGCGACCTGCTGCTCCCCTACCGGCTGCAGGCACCGCGGGCGCGCGCGATGATGCCGTGGGCCACCCACGTGACGCTCGGCGCCGGCCACGTGCCGTTCTACGACGATCCGCCCGCCTGCGCGGAAGCGATCCGGCGGCGCGCCGCCGGCTCGATGTCCCGGCCGGGGCCGGAGCAGGCTCGGGGCCAGGCCGCCACGGCCTGACTGCCGGCCGCGTCCGCTCAGCCGGGGCGGTCGAGGCGCAGCACGGTCCGCGTACCTTCGGCGTCCTCGATCTCGAAGCTGATCTCGCCGTCGCCCGAGTCGTCCACCGTGATCTTCACGGGCCGGTCGATCACATGCTCGACTTCCTCGGCGACGCCGTCGGCCCTGCCGTCGAGGCCGATCACGACGATGTCGTCCTTGCGGTCATAGGTGATCGCGGCCAGGTGCGTCCCTGTGGCCTCGGTCTCGGCGCCGAGCTCGGCGCTGAGGATTTCCATCTGGGCGAGGTAGTCGGGCTGGTTGCGGCTGAAGTCCTCGAAGTACGCCTGCCAGTCATCGCGTGGGATCTCGCTTGCCATGCACGGTGTTATACGCCCCTTCGCGCGCGCGTGGAGCGCGGCCCGCGCGGGGACGGTTCCCCCGCACGGGCCGCCGGCCCGCGCGGCTACCAGCCGATGTGGGAGAACATCATTTCGGCGCCCTGTGTAAGGAACAGGCCGCCTTCGTAGTTGCGGTACTCGTGGTGTTCGGTGTCGCCGGCGTTGAAGCCCTGGCAGATGGCGTCTTTGAGCCGGCACCAGTCGCCGAGGCGGTTGTCGATCTTCGAGGAGTAGCTGCCGCGCTTGGTCAGGATGCCCCAGTGTTCGGGGCTGTAGTTGCCGCGCGCGGTGGCTTTGTCTTCCGGGTTGAAGCGCGGGTCGCCGTAGAGCGCGACGCCGTAGATGTGCGAGAGCGAGCTGTCGTTTTTGCCGGTGAGGTTTTCGATCGTGTCACCGACGACATGCGCGCCCTGCGAGAAGCCCGCCACGAGCAGCTTCATGCCCGGGCACGACGACGCGTCGCCTTTGATCCGGCGTTCCAGATGCGCGTCGCCTTCCCAGACGCTCGGGAAGTAGCCGATCGCCTTCCACCATTCCGCGACGTTGACCGCCGGGTATTCCAGCCCGTAGGACTGCAGCGTCTGCGCCGAGGGCCTGCGCGCCCTGACTCTTTCGTACAGGGCCGCGATCTGCGTGCCCATGCCGAAGTTGCCCGAATACGATTCGCCCGAGCCGCGCACACCGATGAACTCGACGTTCGAGCAGGCCAGGCCGCTGGCCGGCGCGAGCGCCGCGAGCGCCAGCCACAGCGTGACTGCAAGCAGCGCAGCCCAAGTCAGCCGCCGCGCCGAAGCGTGGCGGCGGTCAACCGATCGCACCATCGTGATCCCCTCTCATCGGGCCCCCCCGCCGCCGCGATCGGCGGTCCGGCGAGCGGGACCATCTTCCAATGGCACGAATCTAATTGCGCTGCGACGGTCAAGTCTTGTACTCTCGCCTGCGTCGGGGAGGGGTCGAGGAGGGGGAACTTGTCGCGAGCGGATAACTCTGCGTCGTTTGCCGTTGGGGAGCCGCCGCAGGCGCCTCCGCCTGAGCTCCGCGCCGCCCTGCTCCCCGGCGTCCCGGCCATCGTCGAGGCCGCGATCGCGGAGATCCGCAGCCGCGGAGGCATGCGCGCCTACTCGCAGGGCGCGCTGGAACGCAACCTGCGCATCGGGCTCACGGACGCGGTTGACCGCTGGTTCGAGCCCAGCCGCCCCAGCGCCGCGCCCGACCTGCATTTCGCGCTGGGACGCGCCCAGGCGCGCTCCGGGCGCGGCCTGGACGAGCTGATGGGCTTCTACCGCATCGCCGGGCAGGCGATGTGGCGGCGCGTCGCCGAGCTCGGCGCCCAGCTCGGCGCGCGGCCGGAGGACCTCTACCGCCTCGCTGAGACGGGCTTCGGCTGCGTCGATGAGATCTCGACGCACGCCGCCGCCGGGTTCTCCGAGGAGCAGTCGCACCGCTCCGGCGCGTCGCAGTCGCGGCGCAGCGAGTTCGTGCGGTTGCTGCTGCGCGCTCCGCAGCCGCCCGGCGACGTGCTCGAGGCCGCCGCGGAGATCGCGGGTGTGCAGCTGTCGGAGACCGTGGCGCTGTTCGTGGGCCCCGGCGAGATGTATGAGGCTTTCGCCCGCTCGGCGCTCGACCAGGCGGTGCTCGGTCCGCGCGAGGGGGAGTTCGTCGGCGTGCTGTTCGACCCGGACGGACCGGAGCGCCGCGCGCGACTGCGTGCAGCCGCCGAACGCGCGGGAGCGCAGCTCGCGCTCGGCCCGGCCGTTCCGCTCGCGGCCGCCCGCGAGAGCCTGACGCGTGCTCGCGCCCTGCTGGCGCTGATGCTCGCCGGGCTGGCGGGGCGGGCGGGTACCGAATCCCTCGCCGGGGCGGACGAGCACGAGCTGGAGCTGCTGCTCGGCACCGACCCGCAGCTCGCCGGCGAGTTCGCGGACCGGCGCCTCGCTCCGCTCGCCGAGGTGGCGGGCGCGGCCACACGCGCGAACCTCGCGCTGACACTGCAGGCGTGGCTGCGCTCGCCCGGCCAGCGCAAGACGATCGCCCACGAGCTGGGCGTGCACCCGCAGACCGTGCGCTACCGGATGGCGCGCCTGCGCGAGCTGTTCGGTGAGCAGCTCGACAACCCCGACGGGCGCTTCGAGCTGGAGCTCGCGCTGCGCCTGCGGCCGTTCGCGGCAATGGGCTCCCACGCGGTGCGCGACACACACGCCGCGGCGGAGACGGCCGCGCTCAGGCGCTGACGGGCGCCACCGGCACGCCCGCGACCGCGCTGCGAGCGCGCAGCAGCATCCCCCCGAGCTCGGGGTCGATCGTGTTGTCGGCGGTGCTGATCAGCACGTCGCAGCCATCCTCGCCGCCGAAGCTGATGCTCGAGACGAAGCGCGCGGGAACCTCGACGATCTCGAGCAGCTCGCCGCCCTCGGAGAGGCGGGCGACCCCGGCGCCCTCGCCGAGCGCGAGCCAGACGCAACCCTCGGCGTCGACCGCGAGGCCGTCGGCTGAGCCACGGGGCGAGGCGGCGAAGCGGCGCGGCTCGCCGCCGTCCGCCGCGCAGGCCAGGACCTCTTGGCGCGCGTAGTCGCTGACGTAGACGGTCGCTCCGTTCGGCGAGAGCCCGATGCCGTTTGCCCAGCGCACGGGCTCACACAGCGTCCGCGGCGCCTCGCCCTCCGCCAGCGCGAGGACCCGCCCTTCGCGGGGCTCCTCGCCGCTCATCGGGCGGTAGCGCAGCTCCCCGGCGAGCAGCCCCCCGGCAGGGGTGGAGAAGAGGTCGTTGTAGCCGGGCGCATCAGGGTCGGACAGCAGCTCGCGCTGCGAGCCGCCGGGGCTCACGTGGATCACGGTGCGCCCGCTGAGCACCCAGCCACCATCGGCGTGCGGCACGATGCCGCCGACACCGCGCCGTCCTTGCAGCAGCTCCGTGATCGCGCCGTCCGGAGAGCAGCTGAACACGCCGCCGGCGATCACGTCGCTGTAGACGAGCTCGCCGCCCGGGCCGATGCGTGGACCCTCGAGGAGCGAGTGCTGGCGGCGAAGGACCGCTGCGACAGGCTCCGGCGTGGAGAGGGCGCTCACGAGCGGCGGGCGGCGGGAGCAGCCTCCGGGCGCATGCCGTCGAGCAGCAGCTCGAGGTGCCTGCGCCAGTCCCAGCCCGGCCCGCTGTGGTCGATCGTCGCGCAGACGCCGCACATCATCATCGGGATGTCGGTCGCCTGGAAGTCCTGGCGCAAACGGCCGGCACGCTTGGCGCGCAGCACGAGCCGCCGCGCGAGGCGCAGGAACTCATCCTTCTCCTCCCCCACGTACTCGAACACGGGCTCGCCGACGCTCATCATGGCGAAGCGGGTCGCGGCGTCGTTCGCCACCGAGGCGGCGTTGTCGCGAAGCGCGTTCGCGAGCGAATCGAACGGCTCGTCGTCGCCCTCCTCGAGCGCGCGCCGGAGGCGCTCGTTGAAGACCGCGAAGCGCTCCCTCACGAGCGCACCCATCAAGGCGTGCTTGTCGGGAAAGTGCCGGTAGACGGTGCCGACGCCGACGCCTGCCAGCCGCGCCACGTCGTCGATCTGGACATCCGGGCTGGAGCTGGCGAACAGCTCGCGCGCGGCGGCGAGGATGCTCTCGCGGTTGCGGCGCGCATCGGCGCGCATCGGTCTGGTGGCAGTGGTGGCGTTCATCGTTCCCCTCCCCGTACCGGCCACGAAGCCGGAAACGGAATCCTAACTCCGTATGATAACGTCGCGCTTAAGCGGAGACGGAGTTCACCTTCCGGAGTGATCCAGGAACCGTGAATCGAGGACAGAAACTGGCCTCAACCGCCACTAGCTTCACGTTGTGAGCAAACGAGAGGAGCAGCGATGAACGCCCAGCCGGCACGCGAGATCAACAAGAACGTCGCCCTGCTGCTCCTTGCCATGACGCAGTTCGTGGTCGTGATCGACGCCTCGATCGTCAACATCGCCCTGCCCTCGATCGGCACGGCGCTGCACTTCTCCGAGAACGACCTCTCCTGGGTCGTCAACGCCTACACGCTGACGTTCGGCGGCTTTCTGCTGCTCGGCGGGCGCCTCGCCGACCTGATGGGCAGGCGGCGCATGTTCATCACGGGGCTCATCCTCTTCTCCACCGCCTCGCTGCTCGGCGGCCTCGCGCAGTCGGAGGCCTGGCTGATCGGAGCGCGGGCCCTCCAGGGCCTCGGCGCCGCGATCGTCTCACCCGCGGCGCTCTCGATCATCACGACCACATTCGCGGAAGGCGAGGAGCGCAACCGCGCTCTCGGCGTGTGGGGTGCGGTCGCCGGCGCGGGCGGCGCCGCCGGCGTGCTGCTGGGCGGCATCCTCACGAGCGGGCTGAGCTGGCGCTGGGTGCTGTTCGTCAACGTGCCGATCGGCCTCGCTTGCGCCTACGTGGCGCCGCGCATCCTCAACGAGAGCCACGCGGAGCTCGAGAACCGGGACTTCGACATCCCGGGGGCGATCACGGTGACCGCCGGGCTCTCGCTGCTCGTGTACGCGCTGGTGGAAGCCGTGAACGCGGGCTGGGGATCGGCAGAAACGCTCGGCAAGATCGCCGGCGCGCTGGTCCTGCTCGCCGCTTTCGTCCTGATCGAGCGCAGGCGCCCCGCGCCGCTCATGCCTTTCTCGATCTTCCGCAAACGCACGCTTCGGGGTGCCGACATCGTCGCCCTGCTGATCGGCATGTCGCTGTTCTCGATGTTCTTCTTCGTGTCCCTCTACATGCAGCAGGTGCTCGGGTTCTCGGCCTTGAAGGCCGGCCTCTCCTACCTGCCGCTCGCGATCGGGATCATCCTCGCGGCGGGTGCGGCCTCCGTCCTCGTCACCCGCGTCGGCTTCAAGCCGGTCCTCACAGCCGGGCTGCTCTTCGTCGCGGCAGGACTGCTGTGGTTCTCGCAGGTGAGCGCCCACGGCTCGTTCCTCGCCGACGTGCTCGGACCCTCGCTGCTCGCGGCGATCGGGCTGGGGCTGTCGTTCGTCCCGGTGACGATCGCGGCGGTGAGCGGGACCAGCCAGCACGAGGCCGGCCTCGCATCCGGGCTCGTCAACACCGCCCAGCAGGTCGGTGGTGCGCTCGGGCTCGCGATCCTCGCGACGGTGGCCAACACCCGCACCAAGGACCTCCTGCTCGCCGGCGGGCACTCCCACGCCGAAGCGCTCACCAGCGGCTTCCAGCGCGCGTTCCTGGTGGGCGCGGGCTTCGCCCTCGTCGGCGCCGTGCTGACGACCGTGCTGATCTCCTCGCGTGAGAGCCGGGAGCACTCCGAGGCGGCGCGCGCCTGCGAGGCCGCGGTGCCGGCCGCATAAGCGGCGAGCGCGGCCGAGCGCCCGCTCCACGACCGCGGCCCGGCAGGGCCATTTACATCAAAGGTGCAGGTCGGCTACCTTCTCCTCGCGTGACACTGGAGGAGCTCAGAGAGGCGGTGGAGCAGGGGACCGTCGACACGGTGCTGCTTGCGCTGACCGACATGCAGGGGCGCCTCCAGGGCAAGCGCCTCACCGCATCGCATTTCCTGGCCGAGGTGGTCGAGCACGGCGCCGAGGGCTGCAACTACCTGCTCGCGGTCGACGTCGACATGGCCACCGTCGACGGCTACGCCATGTCCTCCTGGGAGCGGGGCTACGGCGACATGTTGCTCGTGCCCGACCTCGACACGCTGCGGCTCGTGCCCTGGCAGGAGGGAACCGCCATCTGCCTCGCCGACGTCGCATGGCTGGACGGAGCGGACGTCGTCGCCTCGCCGCGCCAGATCCTGCGTCGCCAGCTGGCGCGCCTGGCCGAGCGCGGCTGGGGCGCGAACGCCGGCACCGAGCTCGAGTTCATGGTCTTCCAGGACACCTACGAGGAGGCCTGGCACAAGCACTACCGCGACCTGCGTCCCGCGAACCTCTACAACGTCGACTACTCGCTGCTCGGCACCGCGCGGGTCGAGCCCCTGATCCGCCGCATCCGCAACTCGATGGCCGCGGCAGGGATGGTCGTCGAGGACTCAAAGGGCGAGTGCAACTTCGGCCAGCACGAGATCAACTTCCGCTACGCCGACGCGCTGCGGACCTGCGACGAGCACGCGATCTTCAAGAACGGCGCCAAGGAGATCGCCGCGCAGGAGGGCTACGCGATCACCTTCATGGCCAAGTACGACGAGCGCGAGGGGAACTCGTGCCACATCCATTTCTCGCTCGCCGACGAGGACGGTCCGCTGTTCGCCCGCGAAGAGAACGACAAGCTGTTCGACTCGTTCCTCGCCGGCCAGCTCGCGTGCCTGCGCGAGATGACGCTGCTGCTCGCGCCGAACGTCAACTCCTACAAGCGCTACGCGGCCGCGAGCTTCGCTCCGACCACGATCGCGTGGGGCAAGGACAACCGCACATGCGCGCTGCGAGTGGTCGGGCACGGCCCCTCCAAGCGCTTCGAGAACCGCGTCGGCGGCGCCGATCTGAACCCCTATCTCGCGCTCAGCGCGATCATCGCCTCGGGGCTGCACGGCATCGACGCGGGGCTGGAGCTGGAGCCCGCGCTCGAGGGCAACGCCTACGCCGACGAGGGACACGCGCGCGTGCCCGGCACCCTGCACGCGGCCCGCGAGCTCTTCGCGGGCAGCGCGGTCGCGCGGGAGGCCTTCGGCTACGAGGTCGTGGAGCACTACCTGAACAGCGCCGACGTCGAGCTCGCGGCGTTCGGGGCGGCGGTCACCGACTGGGAGCGCTTCCGGGGGTTCGAGCGGCTGTGAGCACGGCGCGGCAGGCGACCGGCGGCGGCGAGGGCGCGGGTCTCCTTGCTCCCCCCGAGGCCGTCTTCGCGCCCGTCCGCTCGCAGACGGCGTTCGAGGAGACCGTCGACCGGCTCGGCACCGCGATCAAGCTCGGGCTGCTCCCTCCCGGCTCGCAGCTGCCCGCCGAGCGCGAGCTGTGCGCGCGGCTGGGGATCGCGCGCTCGACGCTCCGCCAGGCCCTGACCGCGCTCAGCCAGAGCGGCCACGTCTTCGCGACGCGGGGCCGCGGCGGCGGCACCTTCGTCGCCGACCCCCAGCCGCCCGCCGACCCGCCCTCCAAGCGCGTGATCTCCGAATGGCGCGACATCTGCGACGAGCGTCTCGCCGTCGAGATGGGAGTCGCGGTGCTCGCAGCGCAACGTGCGGCAGAGCCGGCGCTCGCCGCCCTCGACGAGGTCTGCGGAGCCCTCGAGGACGCGGTCGAGGACTTCGCCGCCTACCGCCAGGCCGACATGCGCCTGCACGTCGGCCTCGCCGAGACGACGGGCTCGACGCGACTGGTGCGCGCGATGACCGAGATGCAGGGCGCGATGACCGATCTGATCTCCTACATCGCGCACCCGCCGGAGGTGCTCTCCTCCTCCAACGGCCAGCACCGGCGGCTGCTCGCCGCGGTGCGGGAGGGGGACTCGATGCGCGCGGCGCAGGTCATGTCCGAGCACCTGCAGGGCACCGAGCACATCCTCGCCGGGCTGCTGCCCGGCGGTTGAGCGCCATGCTCTGGGGAGCGATGAGGACCGCGGCCGTCCTCGTCTGCTGGGCGGGGATCGTCGCGCCCGCCTTCGCCGCACCCGGCCCGCCCGCGGGGTGCCCGCGGCAGAAGCCCGAGCCTCTGCCCGCACACTCGCGTGCCGAGGCGGGGGCGGCGGCGCTGCGCGAAGCGCCGAAGCTGTACCGGGGCATCGACCTGCGGGGGATGCGGATCACCCGCGCCGTGCTCGCCTCCCGAGATCGCACCCGCGGCGCATACGCCACGAAATGCGGCCGCAGCGTGCGCGCCCGCTCCGTGGTCGTCCACCTCGAATTCCCGGCGATGAAGCCGAGCTCGAGCCTCAGCGAGGGGGTCGTGCTCGTGGCTCGCTTTCGGCGCGGCTTCCGGGTGTGGGCGCTGCTGCACTGAGGCCGGTCGCCGGACGGCCCCGCGCCCGCCACGGCCTCGCGCCCCGCGCCCGCCACGGCCTCGCGCGGAGGCGACCCGCACCCACCGGAGGTTTTCGCCGTCGGTGCTCTTGACTTCCGTCCAGCCATGCGCGTAATGTCACGAGCGAAGGAGCGGGATCCAAACCTTTACGACCACTTGGGGGCGAGTCGATGAGCACAGCGGCGCCACAGATGGGAAGCGACGAGCAAAAGCTCGCCGAACTCGGCTACAAGCAGGAGCTGAACCGGCGTTGGAGCGGGTTCTCCAACTTCGCGATCTCCTTCGCGATCATCTGCATCCTCGCCGGCTGCTTCACCACCTACGGGCAGGCGCTGAAGAACGGCGGGCCGATCGCGATCTCGATCGTGTGGCCGATCGTCTCGTTGCTGATCCTGTTCGTCGCCTGGTCGATGTCGGAGCTGGCCTCGGCGATGCCGACGGCCGGCGGCATCTACTACTGGTCATCGAAGCTCGGCGGCGCCGGCTGGGGCTGGTTCACCGGCTGGTTCAACCTGATCGGCCTCGTCGCCGTCTCGGCCTCGGTGATCTACGCCGCGGCGACGTTCCTGATGTACACGCTCGGCCTCTACGAAGTCCACTTCATCTTCAACTTCACGAAGGCCGCCGCCGCGACGAACCTCCACTACACCGCGCACGTCAAGTTCGCGCTGTTCGCCGTGGTCCTGCTGCTCGCGCTGCTCGTCAACGTGTTCCGCAGCCACCTCGTAGCCACGCTCTACAACCTGTCCGTGTGGTGGAACATCGGCGGCGTGCTGGTGATCATCGTGCTCCTGATCGCGGTCCCCTCCCACCACGCGAGCTTCTCCTACGTCTTCAGCCACAAGGCCAACGAATCCGGCTTCGCCGGCGGTGCAGTCGGGGGAGCGAAATTCTGGCTCTACGTGCTGCCGCTCGGGTTCCTGCTGACGATGTACACGATCACCGGCTATGACGCCTCCGCGCACGTCTCCGAGGAGACGCACGGGGCCGAGCACTCGGCGCCGCGCGGAATCTGGCTGTCGGTGCTCTACTCGGCGATCTTCGGCTGGATCGTGCTGCTCGCGATCACGTTCGCGATCCAGCACGCCCACGAAGCCGAAATCTACAAAGCGGGTTACCCGGCGGTGACGATCGTCGAGACCGCGCTGACCTCGGCAGCCGCCAAGGCGGTGCTCTTGATCTCGACGATCGGCCAGCTGTTCTGCGCGATGGCCTGCGTCACGAGCGCCTCGCGCATGACGTTCGCGTTCTCGCGCGACGGCGCCGTCCCGGGGCACAACCTGTGGCGGCGCCTCGGCCAGAACAAGACGCCCACGTGGTCGGTGCTGTTCGTCGTCGTGTTCGCGCTGGTGATCACGATCCCGGCGTACTTCCCGAACCACCTCGGGAGTCCCGTGGCGTTCCTGGCAGTGACCTCGATCTCCGTCATCGGCCTGTACATCGCCTACACGATCCCTGTGTACCTGCGCTGGCGCCAGGGCGACCGCTTCAAGGCGGGCCCGTGGACGCTCGGCTCGAAGTACAAATGGATCAACCCGATCGCGGTCGTCTGGGTCGCGCTGTGCGTGATCATCTTCTCGCTGCCGTTCTCGCCCGAAGGCGTCCCGTGGGAAAGCGGCTTCAGCTGGAACGCGGTCAACTACGCGCCGCTGGTCACGATCGCCGTGATCCTCGGCGTGACGATCTGGTACTACGCCTCGGCGAAAAAGACGTTCAAGGGCCCGATCCGCACGATCGACGAGCTCGACGTCGAACAGGCGCTCCCGGCGATCGCCGAGTCTCCGTAGGGCGAGGGTTGAGCGAGCCGTCCCGTCCCCCGGTCCGCCGCGGCGGGTCCTAGCACCGTGAGCGAACGGCTGACGGTGCTCGAGCCCGCCACCGAGGCGGTGCTCGCGGAAGTCCCGCGCGCGGGCGTGGAGGAGGCCGACGCCGCCGTCGCCGCCGCCCGGGCGGCGCTGCCCGCGTGGCGCGCGCTCGCGCCCGCCGCCCGGGCGGCGCTCCTGCGCGAGCTGGCCGAGGTGCTGGCCGCGCACGCCGAGGAGCTGGCCGTGCTGGAGGCGCGCAACGCCGGCAAGGCGATCGGCGACGCGCGCGGCGAGATGGGGATGGTCGTCGAGACCTTCCGTTACTACGCGGGGGCTCCCGAGCGGCTGCTCGGCGACACGATCCCGGTCGCCGGCGGGCAGGCGTTCACGGTGCGCGAGCCGGTCGGGGTGGTGGCGCTGATCACGCCATGGAACTTCCCGCTGACGATCGCCTCGTGGAAGCTCGGGCCTGCGCTCGCGGCGGGCAACACCGTCGTGCTGAAGCCCGCGGAGCTGACGCCGCTGACGGCGCTGCGCTTCGCCGAGCTGGCCGCCGAGGCAGGCATTCCGCACGGCGTCGTCAACGTCGTCGTCGGGCCGGGCTCGACTGTCGGGCAGCGGCTCGTGGAGCATCCCGGCGTCGACAAGATCGCCTTCACGGGCTCGACCGAGGTCGGCCGCTCGATCGCCGCGGGCGCCGCGCAGACGATCAAGCGCGTGACGCTCGAGCTGGGCGGCAAGTCGGCGAACATCGTCTTCGCCGACGCCGACCTCGAGGCGGCGGCCGCGAGCGCTCCGATCGCGGTCTTCGGCAACGCGGGCCAGGACTGCTGCGCGCGCTCGCGCGATCCTCGTCCAGGCCGAGGCGATGGATGACTTCATGGCGGCGCTCGAGCGTGCCGTGAGGGGGCTCGTGGTCGGCGACCCGCTGGACGAGTCCACGCAGATGGGGCCGCTGATCTCCGCCGGCCAGCGCGAGGCCGTGTCCTCGTTCCTCGACGACGGCGCGCCTGTCGCGTTCCGCGGCTCGGCGCCCGAAGGCCCCGGCTTCTGGTTCCCCCCGACGGTGCTCGCGCCGGTCGACCCGGGCGCGCGTGCGGTCCGCGAGGAGATCTTCGGCCCGATCGCGGCGGTGCTCCCGTTCCGCGACGAGCAGGAGGCGGTGGCGCTTGCGAACGACACCATCTATGGCCTGTCGGGCTCGATCTGGACGCGCGACGGCGCCCGCGCGCTGCGCGTCGCGCGCGCCGTCGAGACCGGTGTGCTCTCGATCAACTCGAACAGCTCGGTCAGGGTGGCGACGCCGTTCGGCGGCTTCAAGCAGTCCGGCTACGGCCGCGAGCTCGGCCCGCACGCACTCGACGCCTACACCGAGGTAAAGACGATCTTCTACGCGACGGAGGCATGAGCTGATGGCCAGCGGACGGCTCGAGGGACAGGTGTGCGTCGTGACCGGCGCGGCGGGCGGCATCGGCGCCGCGACGGTCGAGACGTTCCAGCGCGAGGGCGCGAAGGTCGCCGGCGTGGACGTGCTCGCGGAGTGCCCCGGCGACCTCTCGCTGCAGGTCGACCTTACGGAGGAGAACGCCGTCGTCGACCTTTACAACCAGGTGCGCGAGCGCTTCGGGCGTATCGACGTGCTGTTCAACAACGCCGGCATCTCCCCCACCGACGACGCCTCGGTGCTCGAGACCACACTCGACGCCTGGGAGCGCGTGCAGGCGGTCAACCTGCGCAGCGTGTTCCTGTGCTGCAAGCACGGCATCCCGCACCTGCTCGAGAACAACGGCCCCGAACGCGGCTCGGTCATCAACACCGCCTCGTTCGTCGCGGTGATGGGCGCGGCCACCTCGCAGATCTCCTACACCTCCTCCAAGGGCGGCGTGCTCGCGCTCTCGCGCGAGCTGGGCGTGGAGTTCGCCCGCCGCGGCGTCCGCGTCAACGCGCTCTGCCCCGGGCCGGTGGACACGCCGCTGCTCAAAGAGCTGTACGCGAAGGACCCCGAGCAGGCCGCGCGGCGGCTCGTGCACGTGCCGATGGGACGGTTCGCCGAGGCGGGCGAGATCGCAAGCGCGGCGCTGTTCCTCGCAGCACCAGAATCTTCGTTCGTGACCGCCTCGACGTTCCTGGTGGACGGCGGGCTGAGCGGCGCCTACACGACCCCGCTCGAGTAGGCCGGAGGCCGGCATGGAGCGCCGGCCGATCCCAAGCGCGAAGGCCGGCATGGAGCGCCGGCCGATCCCAAGCGCGAAGGCCGGCATGGAGCGCCGGCCGATCCCAACCGCGAAGGCCGGCATGGAGCGCCGGCCGATCCCAACCGCGAAGGCCGGCATGGAGCGCCGGCCGATCCCAACCGCGAAGGCCGGCATGGAGCGCCGGCCGATCCCAAGCGCGAAGGCCGGCATGGAGCGCCGGCCGATCCCAAGCGCGATACTGCTGCCGACGGCGGCGACCGGGGAGAGGCGGGCCGGAGCGGGGGCGAGCGCGGCCGCCGGCAGGGCGACGCTTTACGTGATCCCCGGTTCGCACGCATGCGCGGCGGCCAAGCTGATGCTCGAGCGTAAGGGGATCGCCTATCGCGTCGTCGAGCTGCCGACGGGCCTGCATCCCCAACTCGTCCGGCTGCGCGGCTTCTCCGGCAGCCCCGAGCCGATGCGGATGGTCGACGGCAAGCCGACCCGCATGAGCGCGATCCTGGACCGCCTCGGCACGGTACCGGCGCTGAGCTTCGCGTCCGAGAAGGTGCAGCGCAACGCCGAGATCGCCCGCTTCCTGGACAGGGTGGTCCCGGACCCGCCGCTGTTCCCCTCCGACCCCGAGCGGCGCGCGGCCGTAGAAGAGGCGGAGGCATGGGCCGACGAGGCGCTGCAGATGTTCGCCAGGCGGCTCGTGATCGTCGCGGGTGCGCGGAACCTCGGCGAGATGTCCGAGCGCGGCGGCCGGGGACGCCTCGGCGCGCTGCTCGCCGGCAACGACCCGCAACGACAGCTCGCCGCCAAGCTCGCCGCCCGCACGACGTTCCGGGCCAACGAGGAGGCCGAGCGCCGGCTGCTCGCCGAGCTGCCCGAGGTTCTCGACCGTGCCGACAGCTACTTCGCGACCGGCGTGATCGGCGGAGAGGAGCCGAACGTCGCGGACCTGATGATCGCCCCCTGCCTGGCGCTGCTCGACTACCGGCTCGACATCCGCGGTCAGGTGCGCGCCCGCCCCGCCTTCGCTGTCGTCGAGCGCCTGCTGCCCGAGCCCGCCTGACCGCCGGCCGGCGCCCGCTGCGGAGAACCCGCCGCGGGCTCAGTGCATAGCCCCGATGGCACGCGCGACGGACGCGTCTAGCGTCGCCGACGGTCATATTCAGCGACGTCGATCAGGAGGACGCGAGATGAAGATCAAGGAGGCTGCAGCCAAGTTCTTGGACTGCCGGCGCGTCGCGGTGACGGGCGTCTCGCGCGAGCCGAAGACCCACGGCGCCAACGTCGTTTACCGGCGGCTGCGGGAGCGTGGCTACGAGGTGTTCCCCGTGAACCCCAACGCCGAGGAGGTCGAGGGCGACCGCAGCTTCCCCGACCTGCGGTCGATCCCGGGAGGCGTCGAGGCCGTCGTCATCGCCACGCGCCCGGAGTCGGCTGAGCAAGCGATGCGTGAATGCGCCGAGCTCGGTATCGAGCAGGCCTGGATGCACCGCGGACCGGGCGCCGGCAGCGTCTCCCCAGACGCTGCGACGCTGGGTCGCGAGCACGGGATCTGCGTGATCGACGGTGGATGCCCCTGCATGTTCGGGCCGACGGCCGATCCGGGACACCGGGCTATGCGTGTGCTGTTGACGATGAGCGGCAACGTGCCGCGGTACGTCTGAGCGCCGCGCGCCGCACCTGGCTTGGCCGAGGCGCCAGCGGATCGCCGCTCGCGCCCCGAGGGTCGATCACACGGCACCGGCCACGGCCGCATCGATACGGCGAGCCAGCGCCGCCAGGCGCTCGCGCAACTCGGCCGGCGCGGCGAGCAGCTCGAAGTCGACGTTCGGCGCCGCGATCCTGAACGCCAGCCAGTCGAGCTGGTCGTCGCTCGTCTCGTACACGCACGTCCCGTCGCTCTGCTCGCGCAGTTCGCCCCACCCCCCCGGGAACCGGACCCGGACCTCGTCTGCCCGCGCCAGGTACCTGACACGCACCTCGTAGCGGTAGACGACGCCCTTCAGTGTGCGTGTGAGATAGGCGGCGGCGTCGCCGCCGGGAACCGTTCGGGGCTCGAAGCGCGAGCCGGCGGATGAGGGCGCTGAGACCCGATCCACCCGGAAGGTCCTCCAGCCGGTTCGCGACGGGTCGAACGCGAGCAGGTACCAGCGCCGCCCGTGCGCGAGCAGCGCGTGCGGCTCGACCAGCCTGCGGCTGCCTGCACCGTCGCGGCCGCGATAGGCGAACCGGAGGAGCTCGCGGTCGCGGCAGGCGGCGCCCAGCACAGTCAGCACCGCGGCGTCCACGGCGGGCCCGCCGCCCGCGCCCACGACCTCGGTCGCGGCGAACGCCTGCACGCGCCGGCGCAGCCGCGCCGGCAGCACCTGCTCCAGCTTGACCAGGGCCCGCAGCGCCGTCTCCTCAACCCCCGCGACGGCGGAGCGCGCGGCGGTGCGAAGCGCGATCGCCACCGCGAGCGCCTCGTCGTCGTCGAGCAGCAGCGGTGGCATCGCCGCACCGGAGGTGAGCGAGTAGCCGCCCGTCGGGCCGGTCGTCGAGTTGATCGGATAGCCGAGGGACCGCAGCCGATCGACGTCGCGGCGCACCGTCCGCCCCGACACGCCCAGCCGCTCGGCGAGCACGGTCCCGGGCCACTCGCGCCGGCCCTGCAGCAGTGAGAGCAGAGCGAGCAGACGTCCGGCTGTGGGGGCCTCGGCCATGCCGACATGATCTCGCAGATCGAGGACAGGAACTGGCCTCAATCGTCCATAGCCTGCGGCTGACGACCACCAGACGAAAGGAACTGGAGCCATGGACTACAAGCTCGAGCTGATCACGATCCCCGTTGCCGATGTGGACCGCGCCAAGGACTTCTATGCGGGCGCCGGCTTCATCGCCGAACACGACCACCGCGTCGACGAGAACATCCGCTTCGTCCAGCTCACGCCCCCTGGCTCGGCCTGCTCGATCGCGCTCGGCAAGGGTTTGACCGAGGCGGCGCCCGGCTCGGTCCAGGGACTGCAGCTCGTCGTCGCCGACGCCGACGCGGCGCACGCGGAGCTCGTGGGCCGCGGCGTCGAGGTCAGCGAGGTCCAGGAGTTTCCCTGGGGCCGGTTCGTGTTCTTCGCCGACCCCGACGGCAACGGCTGGGCGCTGCAAGAGCTGCCGCCGCGCGGCCAGGCGGCCGCCTAGATTCCGCGGCGGTCGAGCCGACGCCGGATCGACCGGCTACAGGGTGACCGCCGCCTCGCGACCCGAGCGCGCGGCCCCGACAGAGGCCGCGATCACGAGGGCGATTCCGATCAGCGTGCGCCCGCCGAGGCGCTGGCCGAGCACGAGCAGCCCGGCCAGCGCCGCCACGGCCGGCTCGAGGCTCATCAGGACGCCGAACACCGCGGGGCTGATCCGCCGCAGGGCCTCGACCTCGAACGAGTACGGGATCGCCGAGGACAGCACTCCGACCGCGGCGCCGAGCGCGAGCGCTTCGGCGCTCAGCAGCTCGCCCGCGCCTTCGACGATGCCGAACGGGGCGATCGCGATCGTGCCGACGCACATTGCGAGGGCGAGCCCGGTGCCGCCCTCGAACGCGCGGCCCAGACGCGCGTTGACGAGGATGTAGGTGCCCCAGAGCGCCCCGGCCAGAAGCGCCAGCCCCACGCCCAGCGCGTCGAGGCCCCCGCCTTCGTGGCGTGTGAGCAGGACGATCCCCCCCACCGCCAGCGCGACCCAGAGCAGGTCGAGCCGGCGCCGCGAGCCCATCAGCGCGACCGCGAGCGGTCCGACGAACTCGAGCGCGACGGCGATGCCGAGCGGGATGCGGGCGATCGCGCCGTAGAAGCTCAGGTTCATGCCTGCCAGCACGAGCCCGAACAGCGCCGCCAGCCGCAGATCCTCGCGCGTGCGCCCGGAGAGGCGCGGGCGCCAGACGCCGAGCAGGATCAGCGAGCCGAACGTCAGGCGCAGGAACGCGGTTCCGGCCGGCCCGACGCGGTCGAACAGCGTGGCCGCGATCGCGGCTCCGAACTGCACCGAGGCGATCCCGCCGATGACGAGCGCGGTCGAAGGCGAGCGGGCGAGCAACCCCGGAGTGTGCACGTCCTCTCTCGCATCGGGCATCGGCGGCGATCGTAGCCCGCGGGCGGGTGGGCCACGGATATAGGATCCGCCGCCACCGGCGAGGGGGCTGCGCGATGGGCGAGACGAATCAGGCGATCACACCGCAGCTCAGCGCCGAGCGGCTCGCCGGCACGTTCCCCGGCGATCTCGGCATCGAGCTGACCGAGATCACCGACGAGCACGTGCTCGGCCGGATGGCCGTCGACCGCCGCCACCTGCACCCGATGGGCTACGTCCACGGCGGCGCCTGGGTGGCATTCGCCGACACCGTGGCGGCGTGGGGGACGCTACGCCACCTCCCGGCCGACCGCGGCTTCACGACCGTCGAGCTGAAGATCAACGTCATCACCTCGGCGGGCGAGGGCGATCTGCTGACCGCGATCGGGGAGCCGCTGCACGTCGGCTCCCGGACTCAGGTCTGGCAGGTGCGGGTGCTGAAGGCCGGCACCGAGCGCCGGCCGACCTCCCCTGAAAGCGACCGTCTCGCGGCCAGCTTCACCTGCACGCAGATGGTGCTCTGAGGCCGGCACGGAGCGCCGGCCGAGTACACGATCCGGCACGGAGCGCCGGCCGACCACACGATCCGGCACGGAGCGCCGGCCCGGCCGCCCCTAATGACGAGTGTCGAGCACCGCCATCGCCGCGTTGCGGCCGGGGATCCCGCTCACGCCGCCGCCGCGCCGCGCGCCCGCTCCGCAGAGCAGCACCGACGGGATCTCCGTCTCGACTCCCCAGCTTCCCGCTTCGCGCTCGTGCTCGGCGAACGGCCAGGAGAGGTCGCGATGGAAGATGTGTCCTCCCGGCATGCGCAGCTCGCGCTCGAGATCCAGCGGGCTGCGCGCCTCGATGCACGGGCGCCCGCCCGCGTCGGCCATCACGCAGTCCGCCAGCGGCTCGGCCAGCACGCTGTCGAGCGAGGCCAGCGTCGCCGCGAGAGCGCGCTCGCGGGCGCCGTCGGGGTCCGCCGCGAACAGCCGGGCGGGCATGTGCAGGGCGAAGACGGTCAGCGTCTGGGCGCCGGCCGCGCGCAGCTCCGGCGCGAGGATCGAGGGGTCGGTGAGCGAGTGGCAGTAGGCCTCGCAGGGCACCGGGTCCGGCAGCTCGCCGGCCGCCGCCAGCTCATAGGCGCGCTGCAGCTGGGAGGCGGTCTCGTTGACGTGGAACGTGCCGGCGAACGCCCGCTCGGGGGCGACCGCGGCGTCGCGCAGGCGCGGCAGCCGCGCCAGCAGCAGGTTGACCTTGAGCTGCGAGCCCTCCGGTCGCTCCGCGTGACCGCTGCCGGTGAGCCGCGCGAGCTCGTACGGCGCCGCTCCGAAGAGCACTCGGCGGGCCGCGATGCGGACCTCGGAGGAGTCCTCCTCGCAGACGATCTCGGCCCCGTCCTCGCCGGCCTCGAGCGCGACCGCCTCGACGCCGGTCCTCAGCTCTGCGCCCGCCCGCGCGGCCGCGAGAGCGAGCGCGTCGGTGAGCGCGCCCATGCCGCCCACGGGCACGAGCCACTCCCCGCTGCAGCGCCCGATCACGTGGTAGAGGAAGCAGCGGTTGGCCAGTAGCTCCGGGCCGTCCGCGGACGCGAACGTGCCGATCAACGCATCGGTCAGCGCCACCCCGCCGAGGACCTCGTCGCCGAGCCGCTCGCGCAACGTCTCGCCGATCGGCCGTTCGAACAGCGCCTCCCAATCCGCGTGGCCGACCGCGGCGCGAAGCTGCTCGCGGCTCGGCAGCGGCCCGGTCATCGTCGGGAACACAGCGGCAGCGACCCGCCCGGTCAGCTCGTAGAACGCGCGCCAGTCGGCGTGGGCGCGCGCCCCGCCGCTCACCGCTGCGAACGAGCGCTCCGTGAGGGCAGAATCGCCCTCATCGACGAGTAGGCCCCGCGCGCCCGCACAGCGCGGATCGGGCGTGTATGAGGACACCGCGCGTCGGGCCAGGGTGACCTGCAGCCCCAGCTCCTCGACGATCTGGCCGGGCAGGAGGCTCACGAGATAGGCGTAGCGCGAGAGCCGCGCGGGCACCCCCGCGAACCCCTCGGCGGAGACGGCGGCGCCACCGAGCTCGGGACGCCGCTCGATCACGAGGCACGAGCGGCCGGCGCGGGCAAGGTAGGCGGCCGCCACCAGACCGTTGTGACCGCCGCCGACCACGACCGCGTCCCAGCGGTCGCGCCCGGCGCCGGCGCTCACCGCCCCGTGAAGCCGAGGATCAGCTCCTCGGTCTCGAGCGGCACGTCGAGCTGTGGCATGTGCCCGACGCCGTCGAGCACCACCCAGTCGGCGTCCGGCAGCCACTCCTCGCGGTAGCGAACGGCGGCCGCCGGCCACGGCAGGATCTGATCGTCGGTGCCCCAGACGATCCGCACCGGGCACTCGATGGCGGCGGCGTCGAGCGGGAAGCCGTCGGCGAGCGCGCTCTCCATCAGCTCCGTGGCACCCTCGCAGCCGATCATTCCGCGGGCTTGGTGGGCGAGCAGCTCGACCGGGATGTGCTCGAAGTTCACCACGGTCTGCGAGGCCGCGAAACGGCGCCCCTCGGGACTCGCCAGGATCGCGTCGAGCTGCGGCTCGGCGATCGTGAGCTGCCCGCGCAGGGTGGTGAAGAACGGCACCAGCGTCGCCGAGAAGAAGGTGTCGCCCGCAGCCCAGCCTCCGGCCGGGGCGAGCGCGACCACGCTGCTCGCGCGCCCGCGCGCCGCGAGCTGAAGCGCCACGTAGCCACCCAGCGAGTTTCCGGCAACATGCGCGGTCTCCCATCCCACCTCGTCCATGGTGCGTTCCAGCTCTGCGACGAGCGCCTGCGCGCCCAGCGGACCGGCGGCGGGACGCGCCCCCGCGTGGCCGAGCAGCGTCGGCGCGAGCACCTCGTGGCGGCGTTCGAGCGCTCCCAGCACGAGCTCCCACGTCCGCCATGTGTCGGTGAAGCCGTGCACGAGCAGCAGCGGCGGGCCTTCCCCGCCGCGATGCGCTTCGCTGAAGGCGCCGGCCACGAAGAGAGAAGCTATCCGGCCGCGAGCCCCTGCGCCTCGCGCTCGGCCAGCCGGGCGAGGTTGAGCAGCTGGCGGCGCATCATCACGAGGTCGCCGGCCGCGAGCAGACCTTGGGCCGGCACGCTCCCGAGCGGCCCCGCCGGCGGCTCGATCCGCAGCTTGGCCAGGAGCCGCGAGCGGTCGCCGCCGGCCTCGCTGACGCGGTAGGTGACGACCACCTCGCCGAACACGGTTCCGCGCGAGCGCAGCGTGAGCGAGCGCCCCTGCTCGAACTCGGCGAGCCGGAAGATCAGCATGAAGCGCTGCCCCTCCTGGAGCCGATCCAGCCCGGGCGTCAGCGTCTGCGGGCTGCGCCGCCCGCCGTTGTCGATCAGGTCGTAGCTGTAGGGCGCGGCGCGCAGCTGGCAGAGCCAGCGGAACACGACGGCCGCGGGCGCGGCGACGTCGACGGCGCGGTGGAGCCGCATCGGCGCCCGCGCGAGCAGCCGGTCGCAGGGGAGGACCTCGGCTCGCTCGGCGGGCGTCGAGCCCCAGTTGCGCACCACGGCGGGGCAGCGCGGGAGGGCTGCGGCGGACATCACGCCGCCTCGGGGACGGCCACCACCTCCAGCGGCCCGCGCAGGGCGGCGAGCGCGGGGGCGTAGAGCCGCTGCTTGATCGTCCGCATCGTCTCGGGCGGCTTGCCGGCGAGGGCAGCGGCGCGCTCGCAGGCGCGGCTCAGCACCTCCTGCTCGCCCACCGCCTCCTCGACGATCCCCTCCTGCGCCGCTTCGGCACCGGTGTAGCGGCGCCCGAGCACCACCGCCTCGTGGAGGGCGCCCGAGGGCAGGCGGGAGGAGAGCAGCTCGGTCATGCCGGGCGTGAACGGGATGCCCAGGTCGACCTCCGGGAGGCAGAACCAGCCGCGGTCGGAGCGCATCACGCGCTGGTCGTGGGCGAGCGCGAGCATCGCCCCGGCGGCGTAGGTGTGGCCCTGCATCGCAGCGACCGTCGGCACGCCGATCTCGAGCACGCGGGCGAGCAGCTCGTGCACGCGCGCCAGGAAGTCCATCGCCGCCTCGCCCTGGGTGCCCATCCACTCCAGGTCCAGGCCGTTGGAGAAGACCTTGCCGCGCGCGGTCGTGACCAGCGCGCACGGCGCCGCCGCTTCGACCTCGTCGAGACAGGCCTCGAACGAGGAGACGAACTCGCCGTTGAAGCGGTTGTGTCCATCCCCGAGGTCGAGCACGAACAGCTCCTGCTCCCTGCGCAACGACGGCATCGCGGCCTCCTTTAGAAGATCCGTTCTAGAACATATACTCTACAACCTCGTGGCACGCCAGGTCTTCTCCACCGACGCGATCCTCGACGCCGCCCGCGAGGTCGTGGTCACGCGCGGTGCCCGCGGGGCGACCGTCGAGGCGATCTCCAAGAAGGCCGGCGTCCCGGTCGGGTCGATCTACCACCGCTTCGACTCGCTCGCCGAGCTGCTGGCGCGCACCTGGCTGCGGGCCGCGCGGCGCTCGCAGGAGCGCGCGCTGGCAGTGCCCGTGTCGCCCGGGCACCCGCTCGAGAGCGCCGTCGCCGTCGCGCTCGCGATGTACGACCACTGTCTCGAGCAACCCGAGGACACCCTGCTGCTCGACGCGCTCACCCGCCCCGAGCTCCTGAGCATGGACCTCGGCGCTCTGCGCGGCGAAATGGAGGGAGTGAACGAGCGCATCGAGACGCTGATGGCCGGCCTGGCGCGTGCCCTCTTCGGCCGCGCCGACCGCCGCACGCGCGACCTCGTGCTGCTGGCGCTCGTGGACATGCCCCACGGCTTCGCGCACCGCCAGCTCGCCTCCGGGACGCGCACGCCGGCGCGGCGCGAGCGGCTGCCCGCGGCGGTGCGAGCGGTGCTCGCGAGCGCCGGCGCGGAGACGGACGGGACTTCGCGCCCGCGCCCGCGGGCTGAGGCGAAGCGCCGAAGCGTGCGAACCCGTCCATAGGCTCACCGCCGTGAGGAGCGAACCCTGAAGGACGCGCTCAGCGCGGCTCGGCCGGCGGGGTGCCCGGGTCCGCCAGCTCGAGCTGGAAGTAGGCGACGTCGTGCCAGCCGCCGAGCTTGTAGCCGATGTTCGTGTAGGCGCCGACCCGCCGGAAGCCCATCGCCCGGTGCAGGGCCTCGCTGGCCTCGTTCGGCAGTGTCATGCCGGCGACGGCGTTGCGAAAGCCGCGCGCCCGCAGCCGTTCGAACAGCCCTTCGTAGAGTGCGCGCCCGGCGCCGCGGCGGCGGCGGTCCATCTCGACGTAGACGCTGACCTCACAGGAGAAGCGGTAGGCCGGCCGGGATTGCCACGACGCGCCGTATGCGTATCCCGCGACCGCGCCGTCCTGCTCCAGCACGACCCAGGCATGCCCCGCGCTCGACGCGGCGATGCGCGCGGCCATCTGCTCGGCGTCCGGCGGCTCGAGCTCGAAGGTGATCGCCGTGTCGCGCACGTAGGGGGCGTAGATCGCGGCGCAGGCCGCCGCGTCGGCCGGCCCCGCGTCGCGCACGCCGGCACTCGGGTCTGTGGCTGGCATCGGCCGGACAAGATACGCGGCCGCGGCGTGGGAGCCACGGTTCGCGGATGAACCGCTGAGGCCGGCGCACCCGCGGGCGCGCCGGCCTCCGGCACCGTCCTTAGGAGATGCGCTCGGCGAGCAGCGCCACGAGCTTGTCGAGCTGGCTGTTCCATCCCTTGTTCGCCAGATCGGGCACCTCGTCGCTGGCGACGAGCCGCGAGGTGATGACGACCTTCGTGCGGTCGTCGCCGAGGTCGAAGAACTCGATCGTCGTCTCACCCGACTCGATCAGCGGGCTCTGGATCTCCTCCTCTCCGAAGGACAGCCGTTCGGGCGGTTCGACGACGATGAAGTGACCGTCGTTCGGGTACTCCTCACCGTCGGGGCCGACCATCGTGAGACGGCTGATGCCGCCCGGTTTGAGGTCGAACTCGATTTTCTCGCGCGGCGTCGTGAAGTGCTCGGGGCCCCACCACTGGGCGACCTCGTCGGGGTCCGTCCATACCTTCCACACGAGCTCGCGTGGCGCGTCGAGCTCCCGCTCGATCACGATCGTGTGCTCGCTCATCGTCTGCTGGCCGTCAACCATCGCCGTCCGCCTTTCGCTGGATTTCCGTCAAATGGGTGGACAGGCGGTCGAGCCGCCCGTCCCAGATGCCGCGGTACTGCTCGAGCCACTCGGAGACCGCGCGCAGCGGCGCGCCCTCGAGCCGGGACGGCCGCAGCTGCGCCGCCCGGCCGCGCGTGATCAGGCCCGCCCGCTCGAGCACCTTGAGGTGCTTGGAGACGGCCTGCACGCTGAGCGGGAAGGGCTGCGCCAGCTGGTTCACCGAGACCTCCCCCTCCGCGGCGAGCCGCGCGAGGATCGCGCGCCGCGTCGGATCGGCGAGCGCGGAGAACGTCGTGCTGAGCTGATCGGTCGCCATCGTGTTCATCCTACCAGTTTATCAACCACATGGTTGAATTGGATTGGAGGTGCCGCGCGCGGCCGCGAACCGCCTCGTTCCGTCATGGGTGACACGCGGCTGCTCGAGGGCTACAGCGGGGTCTACGGGCTCGTCGCAACCCTCACGACAGCGCCAGCGGCCCAGGCGTGAGCACCTCGGGGTCGTGCCCGGGGATCACCTCGATGCCGTCCTCGCGCATCGCCCGCAGCCTCCCCGCCGAGCGCGCCTGGGCGTCGAAGTCGTCGGCAAAGGACGGAAAGCGCAGGTCGTCGAGGGTGGCGGCGAAGTGCGTCACGTCCGCGCCGATCACGAGCCGCTCGCCGATCCGCACCGACTGGTGCCCGGGCGTGTGGCCGGGGGTCAGCAGCAGCTCGATCGAGCCGTCACCGAACAGGTCGTGGTCGCCGTCGACGAGCTCCACGCGGCGACCGTCGAGCTCGTAGTCGCGCGGGTAGAAGAAGTTGCGCCGGATCGCGTCGCCGTCCCGCCCACCCTCCCACTCCCGGCGCTGCACCACGATCGGGACCTCGGCCGGCAGCAGCGCCAGGCCGCCGGCATGGTCGAAGTGCAGATGGGTGAGCACGACCCGCGTGAGCGTCGAGACGTCGATCTGCTCCGCAACGCTGCGGTCCTGCTCGAGCGCCATGAAGGATGCCTGCGCGCCGTAGTGGGCGCCGGTATCGCGCACGGCGTCGGGATTCAGGCCCGTGTCGATGAGGACGCGCTCGGTGTCGGTCTCCACGAGATAAGCGGGGATCGGGAACCGCAGCTGCGTCGCCGGGTCCTCGCCCTGGCGCCAGACCATCGCCGGCGAGGAGATCCACCCGACGTTCAGCCTCTGCACCCGCATGTGCGTCCTCCGTTCGATCTCGCGGCCCCGTACGGCGTGGGCAAACTATCAGACCGTCAGTCGGTTTACAATCCCGTGCGTGCCCGACGGACGCATCACGCGAGGCCAAGCGACCCGTCGGCGGATCCTCGGCGCGGCCCGCCTCCTGTTCGGAGAGCACGGCTATGAGCACACCTCGATCGAGGACGTCCTCACCGCCTCCCGAGTGACACGCGGAGCCCTGTACCACCACTTCCCCAGCAAGACGGCGCTCTTCGACGCCGTTCTCGAGGCCGTGGTCGCCGATCTCGCCGCGCGCGCCTCGTCCGAAGCGCACGGCGGCGACGCGCTCGCGAACCTCCGGGCGGGAGCCCGCTCGTGGATGGCGATGGCGCGCGAGCCGGCGGTACAGCGGATCTACCTGCTCGACCCGCAGGCGGCAGTCGGCTGGGCCCGATGGCGGGAGCTCGACGAGCGCTACTGGCTCGGCGGCCTGCGGGCGAGCTTCGGCAGGCTCGCCGAGGAAGGTCTCGTGCCGCGCGGGCAGGAGCGGTTCCTCGCCTACGTGCTGTGTGCGGCGCTCACCGAGGCGGCGCTGTTCGTGGCCTACGCGGGAGACCAGGCGAGCGCCGCCACGGTCGCCGAGGAAGGCGTCGACCTCTTGCTCGACCGCCTCCTCACAGGGAGCCCAGGCGCCTCACCGGCGTAGGCTCTCGAGCACCGCGAACGCCAGCTTGCGGCGCCCGCGGTGGGTCTCGATTCCGTAGCCGCCGCCTTCGTGGGCGTCGCGATAGCCGTAGAAGGTGACCCCGCCGATGTACCCCGTCGCCCGGGCCCAGCGCGCGAAGGAGCCGATCGCGGAGGCCTGTTCGGCTTCGCTGTAGAGCAGGCTGTCGCTGTAGTTGTTGCCCGTCGGGAAGCCCACCTCGGTGATGTAGATCGGCTTGTGCGAGACGGACTCGTCGGCTTCGATCAGCGCGCGGTTGCCGAGGATTGCCCCGGCCCGGGACCCGCGGCCGCCGTAGGGGTGGTTCGTGACGGCGTCCACGTCGGCCAGCGCCTTCGCGTCGCGCGACCACGCCTCGCCCCAGGCATTCGAGGAGTCGTGACCGCCGTCCCACGAGGCCAGCTCGAGCGGCCTCCGCGAGGAGAAGTCCCGTGCGAGCGCGTCGTGCACTTCGATCAGCAGCTGCGCGTAGCTTTCGCGGTTCTCCTGCGATTCCGCGTCCGGACCCCAGAACCAGCTGCCTCCCGGCTCGTTGAGCACCTCGATCGCGAACACGTGCGGGTTCTGCCGCACGAAGGCGATCACCCGGGCAACGTAGGCGGCGTGATCGAGCGCGCTCACCCCGGCGTGGGTGTAAGGCCCCGAGAAGTCGGCGATCACCCGCAGGCCGGCACGTTCCCAGCGCGTCAGCCGCGGTGGGTTCGTCAGGCGCACGAGCGTGGCGACCCTGCGCAGCTCCCGCGGTTCGGAGGCCCCCCAGTAGCCGGCGTTGACGCCGAGCAGGAACGGGCCCGCGGCCGCGCGGCGCGCCGGCGGCTGGGCGCCGGCGATCGCCGCGGCGACGGCCAGGCCCGCCAGGGCGCCGGCAAGCGCCCGGCGCAGCAGGTGCGGCGCTCGGCGCCGCCTGAGGCTGTCCGATCGGGAACCGTCCAGAGCGGGGCAGCCAATCAGATCTGGGCGTCCCGGCGCGCAGGTTGCCCCCTGTCGGGTGGCGTAACCTGGCGGGCATGCGCAAGCTCCAGACCCAGGGCGTCCACCACATCACGCTCGTGGGCGCGGACCGCCGGACCTCGATCGACTTCTGGGAGGGGCTGCTGGGCATGCCGTTCGTCTTCGAGCAGCCGAACCTCGACAACCCCAGCGAGAGCCACCTCTACTTCGACCCCGGGGACGGGCGCCTGATCACGGTCTTCACGAACGAGGAGCGCGAGGGGGACGCGCAGCGTACGCCGACCGACCCGGGCTGTGTCCACCATCTCGCGTTCGCCCTCTCGCAGTCCACGTTCAAACAGGCCGTCGAGCGGTTGGACGAGCGCGGCATCGGCCACAGCGGCGTCAAGGACCGCGGCTTCATGGACTCGATCTACTTCGAGGACCCGCTCGGTCTCCTGATCGAGCTGGCCTCCTACCGCTTCGAGCCGCCAGCGGGCCACACCCACGCCGACGTCCTCCTCGAGGCCCACCGCATCCGCCTCGCGCAGGGGGACTACAACATCGCCCCCGTCCACCTCGCCGACGCGATCGAGCGCCTGGTGGCGACCTCGACCGGCTCGCTGTCGGAGGATCGCTCGCCGAAGGACCCCTACGCCCGCGGCGCGGCGGGCGAGAGCTGAGCTCAGGGGCGCCGGTAGGAGACGACGACCTCGCCGACCGCCCTGGCGGGGGGCGCAGCCGCGTTGGGGATCACATTCGCCCGCATCCACTCGTTCCCGACCGCGTCCCGCATGCGGTCGAGCGCCGCCTCGTCGTCGCCCACGATGACGAGCACGAGCTCCGTCTCGCCCGTGCGGATCATGTGGACCGCCTCGATGCCCTCCACGGCGGCGATCCGCTCCGGCATCTCGCGCCTGGCGGCCTCGAAGACCGACTCATCCAGCGGCCGCTCGAGCGCAATCGTGTTCACGACGGCGTGCATGCGCCGGATCGTAACCGCACGACGCGGGTAGGCTCGACCGTGAGGAAAGGAGCCGCATGCAGCTGACCCGAAACGCACTCGAAACGAGCGCCGGCCCGGCCGACTGGTTCACCGGCGCGGTGCACATCGACACGGTGGCCTCGCCGTGGCCGCCCTCGCGCGTAGCCGCCGCCTTCGTCCACTTCGCCCCCGGCGCCCGCACCGCCTGGCACACCCACCCGCTCGGCCAGACCATCTACGTGACCCAGGGCGTGTGCGTCTGCCAGCGCCGCGGGGGTGCGAGCGAGGAGCTCCGCCCCGGCGACCGCATGTACTTCGAGCCCGGAGAGGAGCACTGGCACGGCGCGGCGGGCGACCGGTTCATGACGCACCTTGCGATCCAGGAGGCCGACGAGCATGGCAGCACCGTCACCTGGGGCGAGCATGTCAGCGACAAGGAGTACGCGGCCGCCCAGCACTTCCAGCAGAGAGGCTGAGGCCGCAGACCCGCGCACCTTCATCCCACCCCGCGCGCTCCCCCTGGCGCCCGTCCCCTCCCCCGGCGATCTGGACGCGGCGCTGCTGTCCATCCGCTGAGGGTCAGCCCTCGGCTGGCGCGGCTTGCTCGGCGTGCCAGGCGTTGAGCGCCGCGAGCGCCCCGTCGGCGACGCGCCCGCGAAAGGTGTCGGTGTCGTTCGCGTGCGGGAGCGGCTCGCTCGGCACAGGCACTTCGAGGAACTCGCACAGCGGCTCCCAGCCTTCCTGCACCTTCCACACGAGCAGCCGCTCGGCCGGGATCGCTTCACGCACCTCGTCGTTGTACGCCTGCATCTGGCGCTTCATCGACTCCGGGTCGTCGCCGCCGCCGAACGGCGAGGCGTCGCTCCAGAGCATCCGGTCGACGAGCTCCAGGTAGCGCCGCCAGCGGGGTTCGATTTCACGGCGGGCCATCGAGAGGTGCCCGATCAGCGAATCCCCGCGCGTGAAGTTCCAGATCGTTTCGCGGTAGCTCTTGTCCCACGTGTCCGGGTCGCGGACGCTGAGCAGGACCTTGGCCTCGGGATGGCGCTCGGCCAGCTCGCGGTAGACGAAGCCGCCGGGCCAGTCGGTGGTCGATTCGTGCCCCGCGAAGATCTCGTCGAGGATGTCCTCGCCGTCGAGGTAGCGGTGCCACTGCTCGACGGCGTCGAGGTCGGCGATCAGGTTGACCCAGTGGTAGCAAGGGCCGCGCCCGAGCATCTCGAGGGCCTCCTTCTGCGTCAGGGTGCCCGTGCGGGGGAGTCCCGCGCCGATCACATACATGCCTCTCCCTCGGTCGATTTTCACCTGCGATCTTCGCGCTGTTCGGCGCGAACAGGCATCTTGGCGGCCTTCTCGTAAGAAATGGCGAAGGATCGAGCCGGAATCCGTAACTGGGGCAGGCGCGGGCCGTTGAGGCTGGTAGATACCCCTTGACAGGCACATCTCGAGTTCAGGGGCAGGACTCCAAAATCGCATCGACCGGCACACACCCTCGGCATTCCGCGCGCGCGCACGGGCACCTCACACGCCCGCTCCGGCGCGTGCCCACGCTCGCCGGCCTGGCGGTGCTGGACCCGGTCTCGGAGGCGACGCAGCAGGACGCGCTCGACGGGCTGGGGCTGGCCGCCGACGAGTTCGCGGAGCGAGTGTTCGCGCGCAGCGCCATCGCCACCCGCGACCTGAACCTCGATGAGCAGTTCCTCGCGAGCAGCCTCGAGCAGCGAACCGCGCAGGTCGAGCAGGAGCTGCTCGAGCGTGCCCTGGCCGCGATCGCGCAGCTCGACATCGATCTTGCGACGGTCGGCACGGTGCTCACCTCGAGCCTCTACTCCCTCGGCTGCCCCAGCCTGGCTCATCGCCTGATCGAGAGCTGCGGCCTCTCACCGGCGACGGACAAGTACCACGTGACCGCCGTCGGCTGCGCGAGTGCTGTGCCCCTGTTCCGGCTGGGCGGTCAGATCCTCCGCGGTGACCCGTCGCGCGACGTGCTCGTGATCGCCGCCGAGAGCATGAGCTCGCTGCAGACGCCCGCCGTCGAGGACAACCCCCGCGTCAAGACGGTCGGTGCTGCGATCTTCGGCGACGGCTGCGCCGCCGCACTGCTCAGCGAGCGCAGCGGCGCCGATGGCCCCGCGATCCTCGCGACAGCCGTGCACCAGGTTCCCGGCACCCTCGAGGCGGTCGAGATCCGCAGCGACGCGCACGGCACCTACCTCGGTCTGGCGCCCGAGCTGCCGCGCATCGCCGGGGAGCAGCTCGCCGGCGTCGTCGAGCAGTTCCTGACCGACAACAACGTGCGCGCGGACCACATCGCCCACTGGATGCTGCACCCGGGTGGGCGGCGCATCGTCGAAGAAGCCCGCGACGCGCTGGGGCTCGACGACGAGCACGTCGCCGTGAGCTGGCGCGCGCTCGCCGACCACGGCAACGTCGGCACGCCGTCGATCTTCTACGTGATGGATGCCACGATTCGCGAGCGCGACCCGCAGGCCGGCGAGCTCGGGCTCGCCGTCACGATCGGCCCCGGCGTCACCGTCGGGCTGATGCTCGTCTCCTTCTGAGCGTCAGCCGGCGCGCGGCGCCGACTCGAGCGAGGCCTCGAGCGCGGCGACCTCCTGGTCGGAGAGCGTCCGGCGGACGACGTTGCGAGCGTCGGCGCCCAGCAGCCCGAGCAGCTCGTCGACCTCCGCGGCCGGCGCGAACATCACGATCGCCGAGGAGGACGACGGTATCGCCTCGCGCAGCTGCGCGGCCAGCGCTTCAGGCTCGGCCTCGGTGTCGGAGCGCTCACCGCGGGAGCCGCCGATGAGCCCGCCTGCCAGGAGACCGACCGCGATGCCCGGCGGCCCGGCGAGCACACCGATGATCCCGCCGCTGACGGCGCCCTCCGCGACGCCCCGCTGCGAGACGTGGTCGTTCTCGTCGACGTCGACGTAGTGCCCGGCGAAGGTGCCCCGCAGGAGCAGGTGCCCGCTGGGGTGACGTTCCACGAAGCCGACGTCCCGCGTCCAAGCCGGGGCCTCGCCGAACGTGCCGAGCTTCGTCGAACGGTCGCGCGCATCCGCGTATCGCTTCACCGCGTCCCCCTCGCCGTCGAAGAGGACGACTGCCATCTCGAGGCTCACGAGGGGAAGACTACCCTGCAATCCGCGTCCCGGCTCGCCAGGCGCAGCCGGACGCTCGCCTTCCAGGTAGGGCGAGCCCGGGCCCGGCCTCGGACGCGGTGGACGGCAGCTGATCGGGCTCGCGCGACGGCCTGCACCCGGCCTCTGCTGGGGCGAACCCCTCCGGTAGTCTGCCCGCGGTGGGCAAGCACGTCGTGATCCTCGGCGCCGGGTTCGGCGGGCTCGAGCTGGCGACCCGGCTCTCGGAGACGAGCGCCGACGCGGTCCGCGTCACCCTGATCGACCGCAACGATGCCTTCTTCTTCGGCTTCTCCAAGCTCGAGGTCATGCTCGGGCGCGAATCGCCCACGGAGATCATGCTGCCGTACAGCGAGTTCGTGAAGGACGGCGTCGAGTTCCGCCGCGAGACCGTCACGAGCGTCGACCCGGCGGCTCGGCGCGTCACCACGGACGCAGGCTCCTACGACGCGGACTTCGTCGTCGTGGCGCTCGGCGCCGACTACGACTTCGCCGCCACGCCCGGGTTCAAGGAGGGCGGCCACGAGTACTACTCGCTCGCCGGCGCCGAGCGCCTGCGCGACGAGCTCGCCGGCTTCAAGGGCGGCAAGGTGCTGCTCTCGGTCCTCGGCCAGCCGTTCAAGTGCCCGCCCGCCCCGTTCGAGGGCTCCTTCATGCTTGATGAGCACTTCAAGCAGCAGGGCATCCGCGACGCCGTCGAGATGACCACGACCTTCCCGATGTCCCGTCCGGTCCCCGTCACCGGCGAGGTCTCGCAGATGTTCCGCGAAGGCCTCGCCGATCGCGGCGTCACCGAACTCTCCGAGCACCTCGTCACCGGCATCGACCCCGCGAGCGGCGCCGCCCAGCTCTCCAGCGGCGAGACGCTCGCCTACGACCTCTTCGTCGGCATCCCGGTCCACCGGGCGCCGGCGGTGCTGGCGGACTCCGGGCTCGTCGAGAACAACTGGGTGCCGGTCGACCAGTCGAACCTGCGGACGCGCTTCGACGGCGTCTACGCGCTCGGCGACGTCTGCTCCGGCGCCCGCAACGTGCCCAAGGCGGGGATCTTCGCCGAGGCGGCCGCGCGCGTGGTCGCCTCGGACATCGCCGCGGCCGTGGCCGGCGGCGAGCCGCCCGCCCCCTACGAGGGCTCGGGCGTCTGCTACGCCGAGTTCGGCGGCGGCCTCGTGAGCAAGGTCGAGGTCAACTTCCTGCGCGGAGATGCGCCCGAGGCCGAGCGCCACGACCCCTCGCTGGCATTCGCCGCCGAGAAGGACGAGTTCGGGGCTGTGCGGCGGGCGCGCTGGTTCGGGCGCCCCTAAGCTCCGCCGCCGCGCAGGCGTCTTGACTTTCCCGGCAGGAAAGTGCTACCTTGCTTTCCCTACCGGAAAGTGAGGACTGAGATGGATGGAACGATCACACACGAGGAGGCCGAGGGAGCGCTGGCGACCGTCGACCTGCGCCGCCGGCGCGTGATCGAGGAGATCGGGCTGCCCGGCTGGTACTGGTGGGGCCTGGCGCTGGGGTGGATCGCCGTGGGCGTCGCGGCAGACAGCGGCGTCGTCTGGCTGGCCGCGGCCGCGACCCTGATCTTCGGGGCCGTCCACGCGAACGTCGTGCCGCGCGTCGCCAGCGGACGCCACCGCACGCAGCAGCTGAGCGTCAAGGCCGAGCTCGCCGGCCGCAGGACGGCGTTGATCGTCGTGCTCGCGGTGGCCGCGCTCGGGGCTCTGACCGTGGCCGCCGGGTTCGCGCTGAGCGCCGACGGCGCGCGCGATCCGTCGATCATCGCGAGCATCTTCGTCGCCGTCGTGATCCTGCTCGGCGGGCCGCGCCTGCTGGCGGCGCGCCGGCCGCAGGAGTCCGCCGGGTGAGCGCCCCGGGCTTCGACGAGCTGATCCACCAGAGCACGCGACTGTCGATCGTCGCCCTTCTGGCGGCGGCCGACTGGATGGACTTCGCGTTCATCCGCGACGAGCTCGGCCTCTCGGAATCGGCCCTCTCCAAGCAGCTGTCCACGCTGGAGGAGGCCGGGTACGTGGCGATCGAGCGCCCGGTGAGCAACCATCGGCGCAGGGTGCGGGTGAGGCTGACGCCGCGGGGCCAGGAGGCGTTCCAAGCCCACGTCGCGGCGCTGCGCACGATCGTCGCCGGGGCCGGTGAGGCGGCGAGCGCCTGAGCGATCGCAGGGCGATCATGCACCCGGGTTTGCGGGCCCCCCCTGAGGCTAATGTGGGAGGAGCCCCAACGAGGAGCATGGATGAAGCCGCCCGATGAGGACGACATCCGTGAGGTCGGCCGCGAGCTCGCCGCGGACCTCGCGCCCCCGTCCAGGGGGTTCCGGGCCGTCGATGACCGGGCGCTCGAGGCAGCCTCGCACGACGCCGCCCTGCGTGCCGCGCTGTTCCGCTTCGTCGACGTCGTGCCCGCGTGCCGCTCCTTCGACGATCTCGCCGCGCACCTGCTCGGCTACCTCGGCGAGGTCCAGCAGCGGCCGGTTCCGATCGACGTCGCGCTCAGGATGGGCAACACGCGAGCCGGCCGCACCGCGCTGGGGTCAGCGGCGGTCGCCGGCGTCCGGCATGTCGCGCACCGCTTCATCGTGGCCGAGGGCCCGCGCGAGTCGGAGAAGACGCTCTCCGCGCTCTGGCGCGACGGCGTCGCCACGTCGCTCGACCTCCTCGGCGAGGCCACGGTCAGTGCGGCCGAGGCCGATCGGTATGCGCGGCGCTGCGGGGAGGCGCTGCGCGTGCTGGCGGAGCTCTACGAGCGGCTCCCCGCGCGCCCGGCGATCGAACACGACTCGCTCGGTCCGGTCCCGCGCGCGAACCTGTCGGTCAAGGTCTCGGCGCTCACTCCGCTGCTGCATCCCGAGGCCCCCGAGCTCGGGGAGCGCGACGCCGAACCTCGCCTGCTCGCGCTGCTGCGGCAGGCCCGCGCCTGCAACGCGCATCTGCACGTGGACATGGAGTCCTTCGACACGTGTGAGCAGGTGACGGACCTCGTCCTCTCGCTTCTCTCCCGCGTGGAGTTCCGCGACGGACCCAGCGTCGGCATCGTGCTCCAGGCCTACCTGCGCGACTCCACGGAGCTGTGCGCACGCGTGCTCTCGTGGGCGAGATCGACCGGGCGCACGCGGCCGCTCGTCGTCCGACTGGTCAAGGGCGCCTACTGGGACCACGAGGTCGTCCAGGCGCGCCAGCAGGGATGGCGCGCCCCGGTGTTCGAAGCGAAGGCGGAATGCGATCGCAACTTCGAGGCGCTGACGCTGACGTTGCTCGAAGGGCGTCCGTACGTCCGGCCGGCGATCGCGAGCCACAACCTGCGCAGCGTCGCCCACGCGATCGTCGCCGACCGCAACGCAGGCAGTCCCGCGGGCGAGCTCGAGTTCCAGGTGCTGAGGGGGCTCGGCGACCAGCTCCAGACCGCGCTCGTGAGAGAGGGGCATCGAGTGCGCGCCTACTGCCCGGTCGGGGATCTGGTGGCCGGGATGGCCTACCTGGTGCGCCGGCTGCTCGAGAACACGGCGAACGAGAGTTTCCTGGTCGAGCAGGCCGGCGGGCGCCCGCTCGAGGAGCTGCTGGCCGCGCCGTGAGGCTGCCGTCGTTCGCGAACGAGCCGACGCTGGAGCTGCGCAGAGACCCGGTGCGCGCGGCGCTCCGCGCCGCGCTGGCCGCCCTCGACGCGAGGCTTCCGCTCCGCGCCCCCACGATCGTCGCCGGTGCGCGCCAGCACGGTGACGCGCTCGCCTCGACCGACCCCGGAGAGGAGAGCCGGGTGGTGGCGCTGGCCCCGTGCGCCGGCGCAGCCGAGGTGGACGCCGCGCTCGCCTCGTTGAGCGAAGCCGCCCCGGCCTGGGCGGCGGCGCCGGCCTCCGAGCGTGCGGCCTGCCTGCTCCGAGCCGCGGGCTGGATGCGCACGCGTCGCACCGAGCTGGCAGCGCTGTGCGTCCGGGAGTGCGCGAAGCCGTGGATCGAGGCCGACGCCGACGTGGCCGAGGCGATCGACTTCCTCGAGTTCTACGCGCGCGCGGCGCTCGACCTCGACCGCGGTGTCCCGTTGCTGCAGGTGCCCGGCGAGCGCAACACCCTGCGCTACCGCGCGCGCGGCGTCTGCGCCGTGATCGCGCCCTGGAACTTCCCGCTCGCGATCCCGACGGGGATGCTCAGCGCCGCACTGGTGACGGGCAACGCCTGCGTGCTGAAGCCCGCCGAGCAATCGCCCGGATGCGGCGCGATGGTGGCCGAGGCGCTGCTCGCGGGCGGAGTCCCACCAGGCGCGCTGGCGCTCCTGACCGGGGCGGGCGAGGCGGGCGAGGCCCTCGTGCGCGATCCGCGCGTGCACACGATCGCCTTCACAGGCAGCTCGGAGGTCGGCAACGAGATCCTCCGCCAGGCGGCCGAGGTACGACCGGGCCAGACTGCGCTGAAGCGCGTTGTCGCCGAGCTCGGCGGCAAGAACTGTGTGATCGTGGACGCGGACGCCGACCTCGACGACACGGTGCGGGCGGTCATGCGCTCGGCCTTCGCGTACAGCGGGCAGAAGTGCTCGGCCGCCTCGCGGGTGCTCGCGCACGCCGCGGTGACGGACGTCCTGGGCGAGCGGCTGGCGGGCGCCGTGGAGATGCTCCA
Organism: uncultured Solirubrobacteraceae bacterium; assembly: GCA_963742805.1. Taxonomy (GTDB): domain Bacteria; phylum Actinomycetota; class Thermoleophilia; order Solirubrobacterales; family Solirubrobacteraceae; genus Palsa-744. The sequence goes on from CAVUNG010000001.1 coordinate 220,577, forward strand.
GGTCGGGCAGGCCGAGGAGTTCGGCGTCGACGTAGGACCGCTGATCGACCGCGACGCGCAGGCGCGCGTGGTCGGTTACGGCGAGCTCGCCGTGCGGGACGGGACAGTGCTCGCGCGCCGCGCCGAGAGCCTTCCTGCGGGGGGATGCTTCTGCGCGCCGGTGCTCGTCGCCGGGCTCGACGTCGGCTCGCGCGTGCTCCGCGAGGAGATCTTCGGACCGCTGCTCTCCATCGAGCCGGTGCAGGACATCGACGATGCGCTGGAGCGCATCGACAGCCTGCCTTTCGCGTTGACCGGCGGCCTGTTCTCACGCAACCCCCGCACGGTCGAGCGCGTGGCCGAGCGCTCCCCCGTCGGCAACCTCTACGTCAACCGTCACATCACCGGGGCGATGGTCGGCCGCCAGCCATTCGGAGGCAACCGGCTCTCGGGCGCGGGCGCGAAAGCGGGCGGGCCCGGCTACCTGCTCGAGTTCGTCGACGCCCATGCGGTGAGCGAGAACGTCGTGCGACACGGGCTCGTGGTGTAAGGGCCAGGCCGGCTCAGGCGATCCAGCGTGCGGCGAGCTCTGACGCCCAGGCGTCGACGTCGTCTGCTGAGGCAGGCGGGGCATCAACGATCACGAGCTCGTCGACGCCGCTCGCCGCCAGCTCCGGAATGTCCGACGGCTCGCATCCAACCACGGACACGGCAACCGTCGGTGCCGGGCCCGGCCCACACATCTGCTGGAGCGTCCCGACGCGATCGCGCACCGCCGCCACGTCCTCGAGATAGAAGCCGTACCAGCCGTCGCCGTGCGCAGCGACCCGTTCGAGCGCGCGGTCTCCGTTCCCGCCGAAGAAGACGGGCACACCGCCGGGCCGCTCGGGCTTGGGATGGACCCGGATGCCCTCGAAGCTGACGTGATCGCCGGCGAAGGACGCGGGATCCTCGGTCCAGATCCGTCGCATCGCGGTGACGTACTCGACCGTGCGCGCTCCGCGTCCCTTGAACGGCACGCCGCGCGCCGCGAACTCCTCGGCGGACCAGCCGATGCCGACGCCGAGGATGAACCGGCCCGCCGAGATCCGGTCGAGGCTCGCGGCCTGCTTGGCGACGATCACCGGGTTGTGCTCTGCGAGCAGCAGCACGCCGGTCGCGAGCGAGATGCGCTCCGTGTTTGCTGCGGCGACGCTCAGGCACACAAACGGGTCGAGCCAGTCGGCGTCCGCTGGAACCGCGATCCGTCCGCTCGGCGAGTACGGGTAGCGCGACGCCTGCTCGTCGAACATCACGACATGCTCACCCGCCCACAGCGTCGCGAAGCCGTGGCGCTCGGCCCGGCTGGCAACGGCCTGCACGACCTCACGCGAGGCGCCCGTGCCGACTCCCAGCGCGTGCAGGCCGACGCGCATCAACCCTCCCCGGAAACTGGTCCGCCCACGGTGGGCATGATCGCATCGACGAACGCGACGAGGGCGCCGTACGATTGCGATCGTGCCGTTCACGCTCAGGAACCTCAGGGAGGATCTGGATGACGTCGGAGCGAACTTCGACGGCGCTCCGGACCTCGAGTTCCGCATGGGGACCTTCGCGCTCGAGCTCGAGCACTCGGGGCTGACGTACCAGCGCGTCCCGCCCGGATACCGGTTTCCCTACGGCCACACGCACAAGACGCAGGAGGAGGTCTACGTGGTCGTGCGCGGGAGCGGGCGGATGAAGCTGGACGACGAGATCGTCGAGCTGAAGGAATGGGACGCGTTGCGCGTCCCGCCAGGCACGTGGCGAGGCTACGAGGCCGGCTCCCTGGGCCTGGAGATACTTGTCGTCGGCGCGCCTCACCTTGGCGAGACGCCGGGCGAGGATGTCGAGGGCGAGCGCGACTGGTGGGCAGACAGGCAGGAAGACTTCTGAACGCTCGCGCCGATCAGCAGCCGGCCGCCTCGAGCGCCGGAGGGAGCTGCCGAGCCACCGAGGCCATGGCGGGGCGCCGATGAGCGGCGCAGGCACCGCCAGCGGCAAGGTCGTCGTGAACAGGGCGATGTCCCTGGACGGGTTCATCGCCGCCCCCGGCCACGTGATGGACTGGGGTGGCGGGCGCCCGCTCGCCGACTTCGTGGATGCCGAGGACTTCAAGGCGGTGGCCGCGGCGACCGGCGCCATGCTCGTCGGCCGGCGGACCTCTGACGTCGGAGACCGCATGCAGGCCGAAGATCCGGCGAGCGTGGACTACCCGTTCTCGGGGCCGGTGTTCGTGCTCACGCACCGGCCGCCGCAGGAGCCGCCGCCCGGGATCACCTACCTGAGCGGCGACATCGCCGAGGCCCTCGCAACAGCGCGCGCCGCCGCTGGCGGAAAGGACGTCGAGGTCCTCGGCGCCGACGTCGCCGGCCAGTGCCTGCTCCGCGGGCTCGTCGACGAGATCCTGGTGTACGTGCTGCCGGTGCTCCTCGGCGAGGGCGTCAGCATCTCACGGCCGGGCATGCCCAGCATCGCCCTGGAGCCGCTCAGCAGCAAGCGGTCGGGCGAGGCGACGATGCTGCGCTTCCGCCCGCGCTCATAGTCGAGGGTGGCTCACTGGATAGCCGCTCCATGGCGCGATCCTGACGGCGCCCGCGGCGACCCAAGGGCGATCCTCCACTACGCTTCGCGGATGGCCGCTCACGCGACCCTCCTGATGTGGTTCCAGCTGCGCTCGCCCGAGCTGGCCGGGGAGTTCGAGAGCCTGATGGCGGAGGATCGCGATGTCGTCCGCGGGTCGCTCGACACCGTGTCGGACTGGCATCTGGCGCGACCGGCGGACGTGCCCGGGCAGTCGATCGGCGAAGCGGATTACGTGCTGATCGCCGAGATCCTCGAGGTGGACCGCTTTGAGCAGCAGGGGAGCGATCACGTCCAGCGCCTGACCGACGATCTGTCCCATCTGGTCGCAAAGCGCGGGATGCTGATCGTGCGCCCCGTCCTCTGAGACCGGGGCCGTCGCCCGCGAGTCTCAGAGTTGGCTCCGCAGCCGGTCCTACGGGGCGAGGCGGAACGGCGGGTAACGATCGGTGACGAGCACGTGGGCATACGCGATCACGCGGTTGGTCCAGCGGCCGACGCCGACGAGGAAGTCGAACATCCCGCGCGGGAAGCGGCCGGTGAACAGGATGATGAACCAGGCTGCGACGACCACGAAGAACGCGGCGATGTAGAGGAAGAACAGCACCACGTAGTGGGGAATGGCCAGCAGCCACTTGACCAGAGGCAGCCAGCGGTTGAGGTCGTTGCGGGCGTCCGGGTACTCGAACTCGAGATGCACCGCCTGATGCTCGTCGGTCGAGGGATAGCGGTCCTCCATCAGAGCGAGGTAGACGCCGACACGGGCGGAGAAGCGCATCAGCTCGCGGTTCCAGTCGAACCACCAGCGGGGGTACTTCTGCCGGAACAGGATCAGCAGGAGCGTCGGCAACACCACCAGGCCGGCGGCGCCCACGGCGCCGGCGGCGCGACCGCCGCCGTAGGCGTAGCCGCCGTACTCGATGAGGGTGAGCACGATCGCGATCGGGATCACCATGAACAGGCGGAAGAACGTCGTCAGGCGGTTCAGCGGCCGGTCGGGGTAGTCGACCGAGTACTGGACGGGATACGGCTCATCGGGGTTCATCGGCTGCCTCTCAGTTAGGTGTACGGCGTACACTCGGTGGGAACTATAGGTGTACGCTGTACACTTGTCAAGCCCATGACAGAACCGGCTACGCAAACCCGCAAACCGCTGAGCAGGACTCGCGTGCTGGAGGCCGCGGTGGCCCTCGCCGACGAGGCGGGGCTCCGGACGTTCAGCATGCGGAGGCTCGCGCAGGAGCTCGGGGTCGTGCCGATGGCGCTCTACAAGCACGTCGCGAACAAGGAGGAGCTCCTCGACGGGATGGTCGACATCGTGTTCGGCGAGATCGAGCTCCCGCCGGAGGACAGCGACTGGAGGTCGGCCATGCGCCGTCGGGCGATCTCGACACACGAAGCGCTGATCCGCCATACATGGGCGATCGGGATGATGGAGTCACGACATCCGGGACCGGCGAACCTGCGAAACCACGACGCGGTGATGGGCTGCCTGCGCAGGGCAGGGTTCCTGTTCAAGATGGCGATCCACGCGTATTCGGTCCAGGACGCCTACATCTACGGCTTCGCTCTGCAGGAAATGGATACAGCGTTCGAGACGCCCGACAGTGCCGGCCAGGCCGCGCAGAGGAGGGCCGAGACGATCGGCGGGCTCGAGAGCTACCCCTACCTCGCGGAGATCGCCGAGCAGCTGCCGGGGTCCGGCTACGACAACAGCGTCGAGTTCGCCTGGGGGCTGGATCTCATCCTCGACGGCCTCGAGCGCCTTCGCGACGGCTAGGCCTTGCGCACGCGTGCGAATCCCTACGGGATAGGCTTCGCGGCAGGCCAAACACGCCGTCCTCAGGACTAGGAGTCCGCCGTGGACAAGGATCAGCTGGAGCAGTTTGCAGAGCAGCCCGCGGTGGTGCTGGACCCAGGCGAGTACACGCTGCGGATCGAGGAAGTTCAGATCGCGGACGACCGCTTGTCGATCCGACCGCTTTGCATCGTCGTCGGCGGCGACTCGGACGGGAAGAAGGTCTGCCCGGAGACCTACGATCTCCACAAGGGCGGCGAGAACGCTGACGCGATCCGCAACCTGTACGGGTGGGGCGTCAGCAAGGACGAACTGATGAGCACAGACGGCGACGTGACGTCGATTGGCGCCCTGCTCGAGGGTCGTCTCGGCCGGGTCTCATTGCAGCAGCGCGAAAACGAGGCAGGCGAAGTGGTCAACGCCCACGAGCCGGGCGCGATCGAACCGGTCGAGCAGTAGCACCCGACGGCTCGGCCACGGACGCGACCGAGAAGGCGCGGCGCTTGGCGATCGCCGTCTGCCTCTTGACCGGTGGCATCTCTCTGCCGTGAGCAGGACTCCTGAGCTCCGCTTCACGGCGTGGATCTTGGCACGGCGGGGATTCGCACCGTGGCACGGAGCCCACCGCCGGCGCGCGGAGCAAGGGTGAGGACGCCGTCGTGGGCTTGCGTGATGCTCTCGACGATTGCGAGCCCGAGGCCGACGCCTGCGTGGTCGGCCCGGACGCGTTCCTCGGCGCGAAGGAACGGCTCGGCCAGTGTGGAGACCACCGGGTGCGTGAGCGTCTCGCCGGTGTTCTCGACCGTGAGCTCCACGCTGTCGGAGCGAGCACCGGTCGAGATCCAGACGGTGCCGTGGTCAGGCCGGTTGTGGACGATCGCGTTGTGGAGGAGGTTCGCGGTCAACTGCAGCAGCAGGGGGCGCGAGCCGATGGCGGGGGCCGCCTCGACAGAGGGCTCGATCCGGACGCCGCGTTCTTCTGCGAGGGGCAGGAGCGTCTCGGTGGCTTCTTCGGCCAGGAGGGACAGGTCCACGTCCTCGCGGGGGAAAGAGCGCTGGCCGGCCCGGCTGAGCAGGAGCAGCGCCTCGGTGAGGTCGATCGCCCGGGCATTGACGGCCTGAAGGCGCTCGACGAGTTCGCCGTCGTCCCGGTTCGGATTGCTGTGAGCGACGTCGAGGAGGGTCTGCGTGATCGCCAGCGGGGTGCGCAGCTCGTGGGAGGCGTTGGCCGCAAACCTCTGCTGTTCGGCGACGTGCGCCTGGAGCCGCGCGAGCAGTCCGTCGATGGTGTCGGCTAGGTCCTTCAGCTCGTCTCGGGGTCCCGACAGTGCGAGGCGCTCGTGCAGGTTGCGCTCGGAGATCTGCCGGGTGGTCGCCGTCATCGCCCGCAACGGACGCAGGACGCGGCCGGCGACCAGCCAGCCGAGCGCGATCGAGACCGCAGTCATGAGCACCAGCACGATCACGGACCGGAGCAGCCCCTGGTGGAGTGCGTCGGTCGAATGGCGGACGAGTTCGGCATATCTCAGTTCGGTGGCAGCGTCGCGGGCGGCCCCCGGGTGCGCAGGCCCGTTCGGGACGAGCACGTTGATCCGGGCGGCGCGGCGGAAGATCACGTAGGTGATCGCGAGCAGCACCACCCCGGAAACCAGAAAGAGGCCGCTGTAGAGGACGGTCAGGCGCAGGCGGACGGTCCGTGGGGGCAGGTGCAGCATCCGGCGCGGGGTGAGCCTGGCAAGCGAGAGGCGAGGCAGCTTCAGGCCGGTAGCGCTATCCACGCTCTCCTCCCCCACGCCCGGCGTCCAGCTCGGTGGTGATGCGATAGCCGACGCCGGGCACAGTGATGATGAACGCGGGTTCCCCGAGGCGTTTACGCAGTGCCGAGACGGTGATGCGCACCGCGTTCGTGAACGGGTCGGCGTTCTCATCCCACGCCCGCTGAAGCAGCTCCTCGGCGCTGACCACACCGCCTTCAGCAGCTACGAGGACCTCGAGCACCGCGAACTGCTTGCGGGTCAGCGCGATGTAGCGCTCCTCGCGGTAGACCTCGCGGCGGAACGGATCCAGCTGGAGGCCCGCGATCTCCTGCACGGGCGGCCTGTTGTGCGCGCGCCTGCGATCGAGGGCCCGCAGACGCAGTACGAGCTCCTGGAGCTCGAAGGGCTTCGTGAGGTAGTCGTCGGCGCCCAGACCGAACCCGGAGGCCTTGTCGTCGAGACGGTCGGCAGCCGTGAGCATCAGGATCGGCATGCCGCTGCCCGAGGCGACGATGTGTTCGGCGATCTCGTCGCCGGAGGGACTGGGGATGTCTCGGTCGAGCACGGCGATGTCGTAGGCGTTGACGCGCAGCAGCTCCAGAGCGACGTCGCCGTCACCGGCCACGTCCGCCGCGATCGCCTCCAAGCGCAGGCCGTCGCGGATCGCTTCGGCCATATATGGCTCGTCCTCGACGAGCAGCACACGCATGCTCCGATGCTAGAGCCGGCGCATATCGCGGGCATATCGAAAACCACATACGTGCCGGCAACGCGACGTCGCCTTGACTGGGGGGCGTGAGCTACGGCCAAGCAGCCCGAACAGCATCTCGCCCCACGACGGCGACCATGTACGGCGCTCGTCGCCGCCGACGCGCGCTGCTCGGCGGCGTTCTCGTCGTGCTCCTGGCTCTCAGTGTGTTCCCGGCAGCCCAGCGCGAGCTGAACGGCACGCCATCTGCCCAGGGTCGAGCAATGCGCGTTCGAGAAGGGGGCCCCTACGTGCCGGCGGTCCGCTGGCCGCAGCAGGGACAGGGAGCCCTGGTCCTGGGCAACGGGCGACCAATGGTCAGCCCGGACGAGCAGCCGGTCCCGATCGCCAGCCTCGCGAAGGTGATGACGGCTTATCTGGTCCTCGAGCATTTCCCACTGACCAGCGCACAGGAAGGGTTCACCGTCACTGTCACCTCGGAGCAGGCGCAGGCCGAGGCCCGGGACGCCTCCGAAGGCGGGTCGGTCGTGCCGGTGCAGGCCGGCGAGCAGCTCAGCGAGCGCCAGCTCCTGGACGCGCTGCTGATCCCGTCGGGCAACAACATCGCCGAAATGCTCGCCGCGCTGGTGGCCGGCAGCAAGACCCGCTTCGTCGCCGAGATGAACGCCGAAGCCAGCGCGCTCGGGATGGACCGGACGATCTACACCGACGCCAGCGGGTTCGATCCGAGCACGGTCTCCACCGCCGCCGACCAGCTGCGGGTCTTCCAGCAGGCGATGCGCCTGCCTGTCTTGCGCGAAATCGTCGCCACGGCCAGCGTGACACTGCCAGTCGCCGGAAGGCTCACCAACTTCAACCGTCTGATCCAGCAGGGCTATCCGGGCAAGACCGGGTCGGACGCCGAAGCAGGAGGATGCCTGGCTTTCTTCACGCGCGTGACGGCCGGTGGGCACCCGCTGACCGCGATCGGCGTCGTGACGGGACAAGGGCAGGGCAACGACACATCCACGCTCCTCTCCGCGGCCGGAGACGCCGCCCGGCAGCTCGTCCGATCGGTCGGCGCTACGAGCAGCGCGCGCACGATACCCGCCGCCTCCGCCCCGCCCCCCCCGATCTGAGCTGATGTCACCTGATCACTACCTGCAGGAGCGAGCATGAACAGACGACTGCGGCCGCTGGCCGGCCTTGCCCTGATCGCGATCGCCGCCCTGGTCAGCGGGTGCGGTTCGAGCGCGCCTGCAGCGAGCGGCACCGCCGCCGCCACTGCTCAGAAGGGGGTGAAGTTCTCCGAGTGCATGCGCAGCAACGGTGTCCCCACGTTCCCGGATCCGAGCGCGTCGGGCAAGTTGACCATCGACGAAGTCGCCAACGGCAAGTCGCTGGATCCGAGCAGCCCGACGTTCACGCAGGCCCTCGACGCATGTAAGAGCCTCGAGCCGGCGGGATTCGAGGGCGGCACGCGGAGCGCCCGGCAGCAGTCGGCAGCGCTCAAGTTCGCGCAGTGCATCCGCGCCAACGGCGTCAGCGACTTCCCGGACCCCGCCGCCGGACAGCCCCTCGTCGACACGAATCGAATCCCGTCGGCCTCAACGAGCAGCGGGAGGAGCATTCTCGGCGCTGCGATGCAGACATGCAGCGCCTTGGCCGCCGCAGCCGGAGCCCACCGGTGAGGCCGAAGACTTGGATCCTGCTCGCAGCGACCGTCGCGACCGGCGCGGTCGTCGCCGGCGGCGTGCTCGTCGCCTCCGGCTCACAGCAGCAGACTCCGGCCGCGCCGCACGCGTCCGTGAACACGGCCGAGGTGGAACGGAGGGAGCTGTCGGCGACGGTCTCCGAGGCGGGAACCCTGACCTATCGGGCGCGAGCGGACGGCTCGGCGTACTCGGTGATCAACCAGGCCCGCGGGATCTACACCAGGTTGCCGGGGGCCGGACAGGTGATCTCGCAGGGTCACGTGCTCTACCGGGTCAACGATCTGCCGGTGTTGCTTCTGCTCGGCGCGACACCCGCCTATCGGACCCTCTCGGCCGGTGCGAGCGGCCCCGACGTGGCCGAGCTGAACGCGGACCTGGTCGCGCTCGGCTACGCCACCGCGGCTCAGCTCAGCCCAGCGTCGGCCTCTTTCGGGCCGGCCACCACCACGGCCGTGATGAAGCTGCAGGCCGCTCTCGGCGTGACCGCGAACGGAATTCTGAATCTCGGGCAGGTGGTGTTCGAGCCCTCCGCGGTGCGGGTGACGAATGTCTCCGCGCAGCTCGGGGGCAGCACCCAGGCGGGCGGGACGGTCATCCAGGGCACTTCACCCACCAGACAGGTGCAGGTGGCGCTGAGCGCCGCCGAGCAGACCACGATGGCGGTCGGGGACAAGGTGAGCATCACCCTGCCCGACAACCGCATCACCCCAGGCGTCGTCTCCTCGGTCGGCGCGGTCGCCACCTGCCCGTCGAGCCCCGGGCCCGGGCCGGGGGCGAGCTCCGCCGCGGCGGGTACGGACGCCTGTTCCTCGGGCGGCACCGGGAGCAGCACGCCGACGATCGCCGTGGGCGTCACGCCGTCCGACCCGGCCGCCACCGGCACATGGGATCAAGCCCCGGTGCAGGTCGGCATCACGACCGCCAGCGTGCCCAACGCCCTGGTGGTGCCGGTCAGCGCTCTGCTGGCCCGATCCGGGACCGGCTACGCCGTCGAGGTCGTTGGCGCAGGTAGCGGCAACCACCTCGTTCCCGTTTCGCTCGGACTGTTCGACGACGCCGCGGGACTGGTCCAGGTCACCGCCTCGGGGCTGGCCGCCGGCCAAGAGGTGGTGGTCCCCGCCTCGTGACCCACACCCCGCCACCCACCCCCCGGAGCGATGCGGCCACGGCCGGCGACGGCTTCGCGATCGGCGACGCACAGATACCGGCGCTCGAGATGGAGGACGTGACCAAGAGCTATCCAGGCGAGCCGCCCGTCGAGGCGCTACGGGGGGTGAACCTCACCATCGGTTCGGGGGAGCTGGTCGGGATCGTCGGTCCCTCGGGGTCGGGAAAGACCACCTTGCTGCAGCTGATGGGGACCCTCGATCGGCCCACCGGCGGCCGGGTGCGCGTCACCGGGCTCGACGTGGCAACGATGGCCGACGAGGACGTCGCGTACCTGCGCGCCACCCGCATCGGTTTCGTGTTCCAGCAGTTCTTCCTGGCGGAGCACGCCACCGTGTTGGACAACGTCGCCGACGGGCTGCTCTACGCCGGCGTCCCCTTCACGCAGCGCCGCGAGCGTGCCCTCGTGGCCCTCGAGCTGGTCGGCTTGGCCGAGCGGTTCCGTGCCCGTCCCACCCAGCTCTCGGGGGGGCAGCGCCAGCGGGTCGCGCTCGCCCGAGCCCTGGTCGGCCAGCCGGCCATCGTGCTCGCTGACGAGCCGACCGGGAACCTCGACCAGGCGACCGGGCAGTCCATCCTGGCTCTGATCGAGGAGCTCCGCCAGGCCGGCTCGACGATCGTGGTCATCACCCACGACCGTGCCATCGCCGAGCGGATGTCCCGCAAGGTCGAGATCCTCGATGGCCGGATCGTCGCCGACACGGCGCCCGCCACCGACCCTCACCCCCGACCTGGGCCGAACCCTGCGTCAGCTCCTTTCCGCCGCGAGGAGCCGTCGTGAGCTCCGGCGCCCTGAAGCGGAGACGACTGCCGCTCCCCGACCTGATTCGGCTCTCCACCGTCGGAATCCGCACGCGCAGGCTGCGCGCCGGGCTGTCCGCGCTCGGTATTGCGATCGGCGTCGCCGCCATCGTCGCCGTGCTCGGCCTGTCCGCGTCCTCCCAGGCCGGCCTGCTGGACGAGCTCAACCAGCTCGGCACCAACCTGCTCAGCGTCAGCGACGGGCAGACCCTGACCGGCGGCACCGCCGAGCTCCCGACCCGGGCGCCGAGCATGATCGGCCGCGTCGACGGTGTGCAGCAGGTGCAGAGCACCGGGACGATCAGCGACGCCAACGCCTACCGCAGCCCTTACATCCCGATGGTCGACACCAACGGCCTGTCCGTCCAAGCCGCATCCGTCGGCCTCCTCCCCGTCCTCACCACCACCCCGGCCGAAGGCCACTACCTCAACGCTGCGACCGCGCAAGAGCCTGTGGCCGTCCTCGGTGCCGCCGCCGCTCAGCTACTCGGCATCGACCGCATCTACCACGCCGAGCGCATCTGGATCGGCAGCCAGTGGTTCTACGTCGTCGGCATCCTCAAACCCGCCGTTCTCGCCCCAGCCATCGACTCCTCGGTCCTGGTCGGCTACCCGGCGGCGGAGAAGTACCTGGGTTTCGACGGGCATCCTTCGAACATCTACATCCGAGCCGAGACCGAGCGAGTCAACGCGGTCGACAACCTTCTCGCCGCCACCGCCAACCCGCAGAGCCCCAGCGCGGTCGACGTCAGCCAACCATCCGACGCCCTGGTCGCCCAAGCCGAGGCCAAGGGCGCCCTCAACAGCCTCTTCCTCGGCCTCGGTGCCGTCGCCCTCCTGGTCGGCGCGGTCGGGGTCGCGAACATCATGATCATCAGCGTCCTGGAGCGCCGCTCGGAGATCGGCCTCAGACGGGCGCTCGGCGCGACCCGCGGACAAATTCGCGGACAGTTCCTTTCGGAGGCGATTCTGCTTGGTCTGCTCGGCGGTGGGGTCGGGGTCGCCCTCGGCGCAGCATCCACCGCGGCCTACGCACACACCAGGCACTGGGCCATCGTCATCCCCGTCGAAGCCTGGGCGGGGGGCATCGCCGCGTCCCTCATCATCGGCGCGGTCGCCGGGCTCATCCCCGCCCTACGTGCCGCCCGCCTCTCGCCCACCCAAGCCCTCTGGTCCGTCTGAGGAGCAATCAGGCGCCACGCCGCGGTATCCCGGTTCTGCGAGCAGTGCCGCTGGCGGTCGAGTGCAAGCGCACCCATTTCCAGAGAACAGGTGGAGACGGCGGGCTCGACAGGTGCGAAGGACGAGCCGGAAACGGCATCGCAGAGCCGATTACGCTCGACTTTCCGACGGCGCTGCGACCGCTGCGCGCACGTGCTATCCGAGTGCCTGGTGACGGACGTTTCGGCGCTGGGGAGCGCGCGGAAGCCTCGCTCGCTGTTGCTCGCTCACTCTGTCGGTGAGTTAGCGAGGTAGTCCGGGGCCTCGAAGCGGGTGGGGATTCGGATTCCTAAGTCGGAAAGCGCTTCTTCGAGGCGTTCGAGCTCTGTGGCGCCGATGCGTTCGGCCCATTGTGTGCGGAGGTCGTCGAAGACCTCCTCGCCAGTGCGAAGCAGGGCGTGGCCCTCGTCGGTAACCGTGAAGAGGCGGCGGCGGCTGTCGCGCGGATCGACCTCGCCGGAGACGTAGCCTCGCTCCTCGAGAAACCCGATCGTCTTGGCTGCCGCCTGTTTTGAGACGCCGAGTTGACGGGCGAGCTCTGAGGTGGTGTCCGCTCCAACGTCGATCGTGCGGATGGCGAAGTCGTGGACCGGGCGGATGTTTTCGTGCCCTCGTTCAGCCAGCTCTGCGCTCGCGGCGTCCGCGAGAGCCCGGAAGCCGCCGAGCAGCAGCAATGCGAGATCAGCGCCGGAGCGAGCCATTACAGGAGCATAGTACAACTGGGTTGACGCAACGACAACTAGGTTGCTAATATGACCAACCTAGTTGTTAGTCCAATCGAAGGAGCCCTATGTCTCAGATCCCTGCAGGCGCCACGATCCCCGAGGTCACCCACCACACCGCCACGCTGAACGGCGACGAGCTGCATTACGTCACCGCCGGCAGCGACGGCACCCCGATCCTGCTCGTTCACGGGTTCCCGGAGAGCTGGTGGGCGTTTCGCAAGCTCATCCCGCTGATCGCCTCGGAGCACCGCGTCATCGCCGTCGACCTTCCCGGCTTCGGCGACTCCGGGCACGAGCGGGACGACTACACGAGCGCCTTCGCAGCGCAAAGCCTGCGGCAACTAGTCGAGTATCTCGAACTCGGACCGGTGCATCTCACCGGCCAGGACATCGGCGGAGTCAGCACCTTCCGGCTCGCCGCTGGCCACCCCGAACTCATCCGTAGCTACGCCGCGATCGAGACCGGCCTGCCCGGCTTCGGACTGGAGATGCTGGCCGACGTCACCCACGGAGGCGCATGGCACATCGGCGTTCTCGCTGCTCCCGGCATCCCGGAGATGCTGCTCGCAGGACGCGAGCGCGACTTCCTGGCCGGATACGCCTACCCCGCAATGAGCGCCACCGAAGGCGCCAGCTCCGAGCAGAACATCGACGAGTTCACCCGGGTCTACGCCCGCCCCAACGGCTTCCGCGGCGCCGAGGGGCTCTACTGCTCCATGCTCAAAGAGGGCGAGGAGATCAAGCAGATCGTCGCCCAGCAGCAACTCACGATGCCCGTCCTGGCCGTCGGCGCAGGCACTGGACAGTTCACCTACGGCACGATGGCTCAGGTCGCGCAGAACGTCACCGAGGCCAAGCTCGAGGGCATCGGCCACCTCGCGGCGATCGAGGACCCCGAGACGCTCGCGCAGACCCTGCTGCGCTTTTACCGAACGCTCGACGCCTAGCGACGTCGACCGCACCCCTCAACCCAGCGGCCCCGCTCGGCGTGCGTGACGGGCTGGGCCGCCGGTTGCCCCGGACGCGTTCGGTGCGGCGACGACGAGGCAGAGACGGGCGAGCAGTGAGCGTGGCTTGTAGTGGTCTCCTCGCATCCACCACATCCGTGCGGCATGGATGCGCTTCCCTTTCGCTGTATCGCGTCAAAATTCCAAAAATGCCCATTTGCAGGCAAAAAGTGGAGACGGCTGGTTCGACAGGCGCGAAATCTTGGCCGAGAACGGCTCTGGAATGCGGGATCGCACGGTCAGGCCGCGGAGGTCCGCGCACGCTCAACTCCGCCGGCGCGCACAATCGCAGATGCCAATCGGGCGCGCGGCCGCTAGGTGCGCCGAGACATGGTGCGACCCCACCCGCGCCGGCTCGCCGGCGCACTCGGAGGGTCATCGCAGGCGAGAGGCTCGTGGGTATGTGACGCTCGAGCGAAGACCAGCAGGACTCGCTGTAGGCGCTCGCAGGAATTAGGAGAGCGCGCCCTCCAGATCGGTCGCGTTAGGCTCACTGCCACCGATGATTGTGCGAACCAGTGGCACACGACAGCCCAGCGTCTGGGCGGGCATCGTCAGCGACGAGGCGGCGGCATTGCGCGGCTGGTTGATCGGTCTCGGGTTCACGGAGGATCTGATGATCCCTGGAGAGGAAGACGGGCTGATCCATCACTGCCAATTGGACTGGCCCGAGGGCGGCCGGGTGCTGCTCTCCAGCACCGGCGAGCGGCCCACGCCCTGTCGACCGGGGACCAGCTCGCTGCACGTCGTCACCTGTGATCCCGACGCGGTGATGCGGAGAGCGCTGGCGGTCGGCGCCACGATCGTGCACCCACTTACGGACCAGACCGACTATCCATCTCGCGACTTCACCGTGGCCGATCCGGACGGCAACTACTGGACCTTCGCGACGTTCGCCGGGTAACGGGACCCGCGCGATGCGGTCCCGAGCGGAGAGGCGCATGCGGGCTCCTCGCACGGACCAAGGCAGGAGATTTGCGGGCGATGAGGCACCGCGAGGTCCGCGACTCGCGGGCGGTGCCGCGGATTCCGCCCGGAGGCGCTTGGCCTACGCGACGCCTGGAATGGGCTAGCTTCAGCGAGGCCTCAACTGGCCTGGTCGATTGCCCCGACGGCAAATCCCTCACGCCGCGCGGCCGCCGCGAGTCGCTCGTCGAGAGTCACGATCCGCAGAGACGCCGGCTGTCCCTCGGCAGCGACGACCGCGGCAGCCAGCTGAAGCGCGTCAGCCGCCCGCAGCGCATGGACGCGGAGAAGACGGCGAGCGGCGGTTCGGACTGCCGCAACCGGCTGCACCTCGTTCCAGCTGTCCGCCAGCAGATCGAGGCGCTCGAGGGCAACCGTCGTTGCCGCCTCCGTCAAGGCTTTCTCCCGTTCGAGCCTTGCGAGCGCCGACACGCACTCGACCTCCGTCGCCCACCAGACACACATCACAGGATCCTCCTCGGCGACCGCCCGTATCGCGTCCGTGCTCGCCTCCCGGACAGTCAGCGGGATGATTGCCGAGCTGTCCCAGTACCTCAACGGCCCTCGCGTCGCTCATCGAGGATCGCCGCCACCGCGCTCGCGCCGGGTCGCAGGCTAGGAGCCTCCTTCGACAGCAGGTCGATAGCCGGCGGCTTGCGCGCGGCCCGGATGCGACCGGCCCGTTCGAGGCGCGCGATCCTTCCCTCAGCGTCGGGCGCGGCGCTGACGGCGGACTCCAGCCGCGCGACCGGAGTGCCCCGGTCGACGATCAGCACCGACTCGCCGCCGCGCACCTGATCGATCAGGGCGCTGAGCCGGTTCTTCGCTTCTGTGATCGTTGCCACGACCATTCGAGCTAGAATAGCCACAAAGTTTCGGCTATTCAAGCCTCTAGTGGAGACGGCGGGTTCGACAGATGCGAAGGCACACATCGAAAACGCCACGGCAGAGCCGATCACGGTGCCTTGTCCGATCGGCGCTGCGACCGTTGTGCGTACGCGAAAGCAGCGGCGAGCAGCCGCGGACCGGTACCCCGCTTGGTGGTCGGCACACGGCGCGCAGACACTGCTGAGCACTCGCTCAACGGTCGCGCGTGCTGGGTTCAGGCGCTTCCCGATTGGATCGGTCCGGGCGCGCAGGCACGCTCCGGTCCTCGTGAGGGTCGTCGCCGAATAGGGTCTCGAGGGTTGAGCGCACCTCGGCCCAGCGCTCGGCGCCGACCCGCGCGGCGTAGTCGCGCTCGAGCGCGAGCATCCGCTTGCGAGCGAGGGCGACGCCGGCGCGTCCGCGGTCGGTGTATCTGACGATCACGCCGCGCCCATCGTCCGGATCTGGGTCGCGGCGCACGAGATCGAGCCGTTCGAGCTCGTCTACGAGCTTGGTGATGGCCTGGCGCGTGACGCCGGCGTAGGCGGCGAGCTCGCTGGGGCGCGCACCGTCGTCGCCGACGTTGCGCAGGAGCGCGGAGTGCGAGGGCGCGACATCGCCGAACCCGTTCTGTGCGAGGTCGGCGCGGACTGCGGCCTCGATCGCCGCGCGAGCGTCGCGGAAAAGGATCTGGAGGCTCTTCGGCATCCGCACAATTGTAGTTCACCGCACTTGACAAACACCACGCGCCTTGCCAAGATCGCGCAACTTGTCAACCATAGTGAATTATAAAGGAGCCCCATGAGCACCGCTTTCGTTGACTCTGCAAACCGCCCGACCGCGACTCGGAGCCTCGACTTTCGCCCGGGGATGGACATGCGCTGGGAGATCCTGCGCAACGGCGAGGACACAGATGGTGAGGTTCTCGAGGCAGATAGCTGGCTTGGTCCCCACAGCCCCAGCCCGCCGATGCATGTCCACGACAACGCTGAGGACAGCTTCGAGGTCGTCGAGGGCCGACTTGACGTGAAGCTCGACGGCACCTGGCGGACCTACGGCCCGGGCGAGCACGCCGCAGCGCCTCCCGGTCATCGGCACACCCTCCGCAACACCCACGATGAGCCGGTGAGATTCATCAACCGCCACCGCCCCGCCGAAGACTTCGAGGGGTTCTTTCGCGACATGGCGTCGCTCACATCGACCGGGAAGATGGGCGCCGGAACGCCTCACAGCCCGCGTCAAGCGATCTACGCCGCGATGCTGTTCAAGGCCCATCCGACCGCGATCCGGACCTCGCGTCTGCAGCGATTTGCGTTCGCGTCGCTGACAGGCTTCGGCCGTGTGTTGGGGATGAGCCGATGACCGCGCACACGCCGCGCTCCAAGAATCTCGCGCTCGCGCTGCTGGCGATGACGCAGTTCGTGGTCGTGATCGACGCTTCGATCGTGAACGTCGCACTGCCGTCCATCGGGCAAGCGCTGCACTTCGGACGCACGGACTTGTCGTGGGTCGTCAACGCCTACGCGCTTGCCTTCGGCGGCTTTCTGCTGCTCGGCGGTCGCATGGCCGACCTCCTCGGGCGCCGCCGGATGTTCATGCTCGGTCTGGTCGTGTTCTCGCTCGCCTCACTCGCGGGCGGACTGGCTCAATCGGAGGCATGGCTGATCGCCACGCGCGCCGCGCAGGGCGTCGGAGCCGCAATCGTCTCTCCGGCCGCCCTGTCGATCATCACCACCACCTTCGCGGAGGGCGCCGAGCGCAACAGAGCGCTCGGCATCTGGGGAGCCGTCGCCGGCGCCGGTGGGGCGGCCGGTGTGCTGCTCGGCGGCATCCTGACCAGCGGCCTGAGCTGGCGCTGGGTTCTGTTTGTCAACGTCCCGATCGGCCTCGCGGCGGCAGCGATGGCGCCCCGGACGCTGGTCGAGAGCCGTGCCGACGATGGCGCCAGCACGTTTGACATGCCGGGCGCGGTCACCGTCACCGCCGGCCTGTCGCTGCTCGTCTACGCGATCGTCAACGCCGTCAATGTCGGTTGGGGATCGTCGGAGACGCTGTTGCTGATTGCCGGTGCTGTCGTGCTGCTGATCGCCTTCTTGGTGATCGAGTCGCGGCAGCGCAGGCCGCTGATGCCGTTCTCGATCTTTCGTCTGAGGACGCTGCGCGGAGCGGACATCGTCGGCCTACTGCTCGGCATGTCGCTGTTCTCGATGTTCTTCTTCATCTCCCTGTACCTCCAGGACGTCCTGCACTACTCGCCGATCAAGACCGGGATCTCGTACCTGCCGCTGGCGGTCGGAATCATCGTCTCGGCCGGACTCGCATCCCAACTGGTCACGCGGATCGGGTTCAGGCCGACCCTGATCGCCGGGCTTCTGCTGGTGGCGGGCGGCCTGCTCTGGTTCTCCCGGGTGCCCGGCAGCGGCGGCTCGTTCGCCGCCGACGTGCTCGGCCCGTCGCTGGTTGCGGCCCTGGGGTTTGGGTTCGCGTTCGTGTCCGTGACGATCGCCGCGGTCACCGGTACCAGGCCGCATGAGGCAGGGTTGGCATCGGGTCTGATCAACACCTCGCAGCAAATCGGTGGAGCGCTCGGGCTGGCGATCCTCGCAACGATCGCCAACAGCCGCACACAGAGCCTGTACCACTCGGGAGTCCACAGCGCCTCCGTTGCTCTGACCAAGGGGTTCGACCAGGCGTTCCTGGTCGGTGCCGGCTTCGCCGCCGCCGGCGCGATTCTGGCGTTCGTGCTCATCTCCTCGCAAGACAGCCACGAACACTCGGTGGCCGCCCGCAGCGGCGAGGCCGCTCGGGCCGACGCCGCAGCCGTCGTCACCGGCTGAGCGTCTCGACCGATCCGGCGCTTGGACGCCAAACACGTCAGCCGGCCCACAGTGTCGAGATGGGGCGGAGCTCCGGTCCGCGGGAGCTCCGCCCCGTGACTCAACCCGAACACCGACCTCGAGAAACGCGTGCAGAGCGGCGTTCTGAAGCAAGACCGGCCGGCACCGGCGCCGTCGCTGCGTCACCGACGGGCACCGGGGTCAGGCGCTCGCCGCGCTGCCGCTCTGGACGATGAGCGGGTCTCTGCTCAGCTGCCGAACTCGCACGCTACGGCCTTATGGATGCTTCTCTGAACATCAAAAGGCCCATCTGCAGGAGAAAAGTGGAGACGGCGGGATCGACAGGCGCGAAAACTTGACCGGAAAAGGCGCTGGAATGCGGGATCGCGTGCCAGGCCGAGGTGGGCCTGCGTCCGCTCGGCGCACGCGCTGAGACGTCCTGCGGGGCCAACGCTGTTCGTCCAATCGGTTGCGATCGCAGCCACGACCCCAACGCTTCCCTTCCACGCAAGGGACGGCCGTTGGAATCGGCGCCGCCGCAGCGACGCGATCCCGCCTGAGCTCAACGGGCGGTTCCTCGACGGCGTGATGCTCGTGCTCGGCTCCGTGAGGCTCAACCCGCTCGCCCGCCTGCCGGACGCGTCCCGGCGAGGCGGCCCGCCCGGCAGGCTGCCGGCTCTGGCTGCAGTGGGGGCCATTCGGTGGGTGCCAGCTGCGTGCCGGGGGCCTGGGAGTGCGAATCGGAGTTGATGCGCCCAGAGGTGGTCGCCGTGCGCCCGCGAGCGAGTGGACACCGCCTCACGACCGAGCTATTCGCGGCTCGACGACGGCAATGAGTAAAGCCCCCGGGAGGGCCCGATCCCAGCACGACGGTCGGGTAGCGGCCGTCGCTGCGTTGGCAGGACCGTTGAACCTCAAAACCGTTCACCCGCGGCGGGCGACGACTTTGACCACCGGATGCGTTTGCGGCTGCCCAGCGAGCAGGCTTGATGGCCCGCCATCGAGATAGGTTTCGAAGAAGGCGTCGAGGTGTGCGCTCTCGGCGCCGACCGCCGCCGACGCGTTCACCGAGCCCGGTGCGAGCTGCGCGACCAGGCTTGGCGCGACCAGCCGCACGAGAGCCGCTAGCCAGACGCCGTCCGTGAACGCACCGTGTCGGCTCCCGTCGAGCTGGAGCACGAGATACGGCGCTGTCAATCGACGTACGAAGGGCCGGAAGTACACCTCGAACGGGTGGTCGGGGTCGGTCATGATCATGAATGGTCGCGAGAGTCCGCTGGCGACCACTGGCTCGTGGATCTTCCCGTCGAGGTCGGCGCCGGCTCGAATCTGGGGGTCGGTCTTCATCGCGTTAGCCGCAGTCGAGCCGCCCAGCGAGAACCCGAACGCCCCGACTCGCGCGAGATCGAGCGCGCCGCGCAGCACCGGATTTCCGCGATCGAGCTTTGACAGCTCGGCGCCGACGAACTGCAGATCCTTGACCCGGCGAAGCGCCATCGCCGGTGTGAATCCGTATGGACTGCTCGACGTGTACGGCACGCTCCAGGGAACGATCCGCCGATCCGGGAACTCCACCCACTGCGCCTCATAAGTGTGGTCGATCGCGACCACCACGAAGCCGTCGCTTGCAAGGTTCTCCTCCAGAGCCGTGTCAGCGGAGCGCATCTCACCGAGTCCCGGCGAGTACAGGAGCACTGCGTGACTCCCCGGGGTGATCGGAGCGTCGGTGTACGCGCGGGTCCGCAACCGCTCGAACAGATGGTCCGGGATCCGGTGGTAGCGGTCGACCAGCTGGGCGACTTGCGCGGGCATGTACGGAGCCACCGCGTGACCCTGAGTGGATTGAGCGGGATACCAGAACTGAACCATCAGTTCTCGCTTGCCCGACGGCGACGACGGGTCTCGCCGCGAGCGATCGGCGAGGCGGAGCGACATCGTGCCGACCGGAAACCCACCGGTTAGGGGCGGTGTCTGCAATGAGACGGTTTGCGCCGCCGACAGTGCGGCGCCCGCAGGAGTCGGAGGAGCCGTAGCGTGCGAAGCGGGCCCGCTCGCGATTGACCAGGTCGCGACCGCCGCTACCAGCAGCAATCCCGCGAGCATTCTTGAGGACCTGCGGTTGAGCGATGCGAAAGCGAACATGGCAAGTCTCTTCTCTGAGCGTTGGTGGATGCGGACATCGGCAGCTGTACGCCACCGCGGAGGAGACGCGCCCAGCACGAACGCATGTCCGAGTGTCCCGTTTGGAGATTCGCGTGGAGTGTCGCGGTGGCTTGGGGGGCGGAAGACCAGGGAATCGAGCCACGCCCACCCGGCGGGGTTTGCCGGGTGGGCGGGCCGTGATCGGGCGCGTCCAGACGCCGCGGTGCTGCCACCGAATGGTCACACCCGCCCGGCTCGTTTAAGGCTGGTTCACGACCGTTGCGCCCGGATGAGCCGTCGTGACGGCGAGCAGAGCGTCGTTGGACGGGCTCGCGGGGAGGTACTCGTACGCCGAGAACACGACCTTAGCTGAGGTGGAGTCGATCTCGAGCGGCCGGTAGTCGCTCCGGGCAACGTACGCGGTGCCGTTGAGCGACGGGTCGCTCGACGAGTTCACGCTGAGCTCGAACGCCGGGGTCCCCTGGTAGGTGGTGGGTGTCGCGGTGGCCTGGCCGGAATCGACCATCCGCTTCAGTTCGGCAGCCGGGTCGCCCCCGCGTGAGATCTCGCCTTGGTGGATCGCAGGCGGGAGTGCCGAGACCGTGATCGTGTTTGTCGACGGGTCGTAGATCTTGTTCTCGGTGGCTGATTGGCTGACCTCTTGCCCGCCCTTGATCACGCGGTAGACGCCTGTCGCGTCGCCCGTTCCGTTGGTCTGCGCCCAGAGCTCGAACGGCATCGAGGAACCGCCGGGGAGCGTGACGACGGCGGACTCGTGCCGGATCGAGCCGGGCGGGGCGGCGGCCAGCTCGGCACGGACGTGGCGGACGATCGCGGCGCTCGCCGGGCTCGGTCCGGAGGCACCCCCAGCGGTCAGGAGTACGGTCGCGGTGCCGGCGACCGCCGCTGTGGCCGGCACGCTCAGCGTCAGCGCCCGGCGCTTCAAGCGGCCGGCGCGGGTTCCGCGGGCGAGATCGCGCTCGATCGCAGCGTGGAGTTGGCTGCGGTAGGTGACGAGGATGTCGGGGATATCGGTTCTCACTGGTTTCCTCCCGGTGTCGGGGATATCGGTTCTCACTGGTTTCCTCCGATTGCGATGTTCAGACGGCGTAGTGCGCGTGAGACCCGGAGGCGCGCGGCGACCTGGGTGCAGCTCAGCTCCGCCGCTATCTCGCGGTAGGGCCGTCCCTCGACGACGCGCAGGTCGAGCACTTGGCGGTCTGCCTCGGGCAGCTCGGCGATCGCCTTCAGCGCGGGCTCGGGCAGCGACAGCCGCTCGTCCACGAGCTCGTAGCCCGCGTCGGTCGCGAGCTCGCGCGGCAGCGCGAGCCGTGCTCTCGCCCTGTCGTCGATCCGCTGTTTGCGCAGCGAGTCACGCAGCAGGTTCTGTGCGATGCCCAGCAGCCACGGGAACGCGGAGCCCTCGGCACCGTCCGTGAACGAGCGGCGCGAGAGCCAGGCGCGGGCGAACGTCTCGGCGGCGAGATCGACGGCGTGGTCGCCGACCCTGGACCGGGCCCAGTTGTAGATGGCCGCGGCATGCCGTTCGTAGACCACGGCGAACGCATCAGCGCGGCCTGCGCCGATCAGCTCTGCGTCTTGTGCGTTGGCGTAATCGGGACCCACTGCTGATAAATCGCACTCCCGCGCCGAAGTGTGTCAGCGGATTGATCGGCTACGGTCTCGCCCGCATGTTCAAGCCGAGTGATTCGGCTGCCCGGGGAACTGGATCGGCCCCGAGTTCTTCCCGCACCCAGTCGTCCGCAAGCCTCGGACCCGTGCAATGTTGCGGGTTGGCACACGTCCAAGAGCGAGAGCGCGACCGCTGTCGGCCGCGATGAAGCCTTGAGATGGCTCTTGTAGTCGTCGACTCGCGCTTGGTCGTTTGAGCCATCCTGGGTTTGACGGAGACTTCGAGCGCCGGTTGTCGGCGGAAGGAGGAGTCTCTGAGGATGGCGAGAGCGAGGAAGTATCCGGAGGAGTTGTTGGAGCGGGCGACGCGGCTGGTTTTCGAGTCGGGCAGGCCGATCGCGCATGTTGGGCGTGATCTCGGGATTGCGCCGGAGACGCTGCGTAAATACGTCCGTCGGGTCGAAGCGGATGAGGGCAGGCGCAAGGATGTCCTGACGTCTGAGGAGCGCGAGGAGATCAAGAAGCTGCGTCGGGAGAACCATGAGCTGCGGCGCGCCAACGAAATCTTGAAGGCGGCCTCGGTGTTTTTCGCGGGCGAGCTCGATCCACACCGTCCGAAGTGAGCGCGTTCATCGAGGAGCACCGCGAGCGCTTCGGGGTCGAGCCGATCTGTCAGACCTTGGGCGTGTCGGCGTCCGCTTACTACGAGCGCGCCAGCGGTCGGCGCTCCTCGCGCCGCATCGAGGACGAGCGGCTCTTGGGCGTGATCCGCGAGGTCCACGAGGCCAACTACCTGGCCTATGGCTCCCGGCGCATGTGGAAGGCGCTGCTGCGCCGCGGCGAGAACGTCCGGGCGTGATCGAGTCGCGCGTTTGATGCGCCAGAACGCCATCCAGGGCGCCAAGCGCCGCGGCAAGCCCTGGCGCACCACGAAGCCTGACCCGCGCGCTCGGCGCTCTCCCGATCTCGTCCAGCGCGATTTCGAGGCCTCCGGGCCAGATCGAGCTGTGGTTCGCGGACTTCACCTATCTGCGCTGCTGGGAGGGGCTGGTGTTCTTCGCGTTCGTGATCGACGCCTTCAGCCGCAGGATCGTCGGCTGGCAGTTCGCGGCGCACATGCGCACCACGCTCGTCCTCGACGCGCTGCGAATGGCCCTGCATCAACGAGCACCTGGGGCCGACGTCGCTCTCGTTCACCACTCGGATGCCGGGAGTCAATACACCTCGATCGACTACACCCAGACGCTCGACGATCACGGCGTGCTCGCCTCGATCGGTTCGGTCGGCGATGCCTACGACAACGCCCTCGCCGAGAGCTTCGTCGACAGCTTCAAGACGGAGCTGATCGCCGACCGCGCCTGGGCGACTCGCTCGCAGCTCGAGCTCGCCGTTCTCGGGTACGTCGCCTGGTTCAACAACGAGCGCTTGCACGAAGCTCTCGGCGACCGGCCACCCCGAGAAGTCGAGGACCTCTACGCTGCGCAAAGGGCAGCCAGCACACCCACCCAATGAAAATAGGTTCCCTACAGAACTAGTCTCCGCGGAACCCAGGACGGCTCAGAGTCCACCATGGTAAGGAAGGGTTCGGCGCCCGAGCCCGTTGGGACCGCGACGAGCGCGCGCCACCGCTGTGTCTCTTCAACGTACGCAGCGTACGCAGCTCTGCGACCGTTCTGCGTACGCGCGAGGCGACGGTTCCCCGCAAACTCCGCGGATTCGTTCGCGGGTCTTCGCAGCGGTTGTCTGCCGAAAGCCCTGCAAGGGGCGAAGTTCGGAGAACTTCGCCCCTTGCATCAGTGGAGACGGTGGGAATCGAACCCACGTCCATAACCGCGTGAAAGGTGGCGTCTACGAGCGTAGCCGGCGCTCTGATCTCGTCCCCCACTCGCCTCGCCGGCGGGGTTGTGCGGGACCAGCCTCCTGAGCTTTCCCCGGCTCGGCGGAGGCGGACCTCACCGGGTGAGCCTGCTTCTGATCCCGGCGATCCCCGCCGCAGGCGAGCGGGGGCCGAGACCTCAACTTAGTTTTCTAGGCTAAGCGAGGGCGTACTCGTGAGAGTCCGCACTTATGGTTTTCCCGGGTGTTTTACGAGGCCGCCCGGGACCTCGACTCGCGACCACCCCCACGAACCGGCCATGTCGAAGCCTGTCGTCCCCGGGGGTATTGCTGCTTCCCATTCTACCGGCGCCAGCACGGCGCTTAACGAAAGCGACGCGGACCCGGGCCGCCTGAGGAACCTTCCTCGGGGCCGGCCCGAGGGCCTTTCCCGTCTCAGGTGGCGCGGCCTCACACCTCGTTGGCCTCGCTCTTTGCGGCTCGGTTCCGCGTCGGGATTGAACCTAGCCAGCACCCCTCGGGGATGCAAGAGGGCGGCGGCGGCGATTCCGCATCCTCCGCGAAAAAGCCTCGCGCAACGCCTCGCTGCAAAGGTTATGAGGCCCTTAAGCAGGGTGCGACAATGGAGATGTGGAGAACTCCGAGCTGTCGATCCCCGCTCCGCCCGCACCGGCCGCCGCGCCGCCGTCCTACCCGAGCGCCGATCCGCGCAAGGGCAACCCGTTCGGCGAGCTCCCGCGGGACCGGCCCCGGCAGCGACGCACGCTGCGCGAGCGGATCGGCGGCGCGCTGGCCGCGATCGTCGCCCTGGTCGCAAAGTTCTTCGCCGCCATCAAGGGCCTGATCTTCCTGCTCCCGAAAGCGACAGCCCTGACCGCGCTCGTCTCGGTTGCCGCGTACTCGCTCTGGTTCGGCTGGTGGTTCGCGGTCGGCTTCGTCGTGCTCCTGTTCGTGCACGAGATGGGACACGTGTTCGCGCTGCGCCGCGAGGGCATCAAGGCGAGCGCGCCGATGTTCATCCCGTTCATGGGCGCCGTGATCACATCGAAGTCGCTGGGCGAGAACGCGCTCGCCGAGGCGCGCGTCGGACTCGCGGGGCCGATCCTCGGCACCGCGGGCGCTGCCGTCTGCCTGATCATCGGTGAAGTCACGAACAGCGACTTCTTCCGCGCGCTCGCCTACATCGGCTTCTTCCTCAACCTCTTCAACCTGCTCCCGATCGTCCCCCTGGACGGCGGCCGCGCGATGGCGGCGATGGCGCCGTGGATGTGGTTCGTGGGGTTCGGGGTCCTGGTCGCACTGGCCCTGGTGTTCGCCAACCCGATCATCTGGATCATCGTGCTGTTCGCCGGCTACGAGCTCTACCGCCGCTGGCAGTCGCGCAAATCCGGCTCGATCGAGCAGGCCGCCTACTACCGCGTGGCGCCGCGTCACAGGCTGCTCGTCGGCGCCGTCTACATCGGGCTGATCGTGCTGCTCGTGCTCGGGATGGAGCACAGCCACATACTCAGCTCGGGCGGGCACAGCTTCCGCTCCATTTGAGTAGAGGGTCGGCCGGCGCTCCATGCCGGCCTCGGAGGGTCGGCCGGCGCTCCATGCCGGCCTCGGAGGGTCGGCCGGCGCTCCATGCCGGCCTCGGAGGGTCGGCCGGCGCTCCATGCCGGCCTCGAAAAGGGTCGGCCGGCGCTCCATGCCGGCCTCGAAAAGGGTCGGCCGGCGCTCCATGCCGGCCTTGAAAAGGGTCGGCCGGCGTTCCATGCCGGCCTCGGCGAGGCGTCTCAGCGCCGGGCTTCGCGCACGGCCCGTTCCATGTCGCGCTTGGTCTCGCGCTCGCGGATCGTCTCGCGCTTGTCGTAGAGGTCCTTGCCCCGGGCGAGCGCGATCTCGACCTTGGCGTGCGAGCCGTTGAAGTAGATCCGGGTCGGCACGAGCGTCAGACCGCGCTCGTTGACGCGCATCGCGAGGCGGTCGAGCTCGCGGCGGTGCAGCAGCAGCTTCCGGGGGCGCTCCGGGTCATGATTCTCGCGCGCGGCGGGCCCGTACGGCGGGATGTGGACCGAGTGCAGCCACAGCTCGCCGTCACGCAGCGACGCGTAGCCGTCCTTGAGCTGGGCGCCGCTGGTCCGCAGCGCCTTCACCTCGGTCCCCTCGAGCACGATCCCCGCCTCGATCCGCTCGATCAGCTCGTAACGGTAGGAGGCGTAGCGGTTCGACGCGACATCGCCCGCGGCGGCCTTTTTCTTTCCCTTGCCCTTCGCCACGCAGCGAGCCTAGCCTGCCTGCTCGAGGTCGACCCGGCCGCGGATCGCGTCGATCCTGCCGACGTTCACGCGCAGGCCGTCGCCGAGCCGGATGGCGGCGCCGGTGCGCTCGCCCCTCAGGATCGTCCCCTCATCGTTCAGCTCCCACCACTCGCGCTCCGGGGCCCCGGCACCCCCGGCCCGGTGAGAGGGCGTCCGGCGCCCCGCCGTGCTCGCGGCACCTGCCCTCCCCCGCTCGTCGCTGCGGTCGCCCGCGCCGGCCTTCTTGCGCGGGGCGCGCAGCAGCCGCACGGGCAGCATGCCCTCGAAGGGCGGGGCCGGCGCACCGTCGCCTTCGAGGTCCTCGGGCGCCGCGAACGCGAGGAACGCGCCGGCCGAGATCAGGCCGGTCACCTCGCCCTCGAAGACCCGGCCCGGGCCGTCGCGGCGGAGCAGCCGTTCGAGCACGAAGCAGCTCGCGACGTCGTCGGCGTCCCGCTCCAGCTGCATCGCCGCGCGCTCACGCTCGGATGTCCACGCCCCCAGCTCCGCGAGCTCGGACGCGCGCGGCTGCTGCTCGCCGGCGCCGAGCGCGGACAGCAGCGCGCGGTGGCAGACGACGTCCGGATAGCGGCGGATCGGCGAGGTGAAGTGGCAGTACGCGCTCGAGCGCAGGCCGGCGTGGCCGAGGTTGACCGGTGAGTAGTAGGCCTGCTTGAGGGTGCGCAGGATCAGCGAGCCAAGCGCGATCCGCCCGCGCCCCCCGTGTTTCGAGACATGGCGCTGGACAGCAACCGAGATGGCCCCCAGCAGCTCTGCGGCCTGGGTCGAGGACATCGTGTCGGGCACCGGAGGCGTCGGCACCTCCAGCGAGGCGAGCTGGCCGACGAGGCGCGCCACGCGCTCGGGGTCCGGGCGCTCGTGGACGCGGTACAAGCAGGGCACCTTGCGCTCGGACAGCAGCCGTGCGACCGCCTCGTTGGCGGCGATCATGAGGTGCTCGATCACCCGGTGGGACTCGGTCTGGACCTGTCCGCGCACCGCCAGGGCGTCGCCGCGCTCGTCGAACTCGAA
Organism: uncultured Solirubrobacteraceae bacterium; assembly: GCA_963742805.1. Classification (GTDB taxonomy): domain Bacteria; phylum Actinomycetota; class Thermoleophilia; order Solirubrobacterales; family Solirubrobacteraceae; genus Palsa-744. The sequence goes on from CAVUNG010000001.1 coordinate 247,630, forward strand.
CTCCGGCTCGGGCGAGTCGAGCGCCAGCGCGCCGGCGGCCTCGCGGCGGCGCTGCAAGGCCGCGGCGGCCTTACGCGCGGCCACCAGGGGGGCGGACCACGGCTCGGCGGCGCGCTCGTGCCCCGCGAAGATGCGATCGACGCGGTCGTAGTCCAGCCGTTCGTCGGAGCGGATCAGCGAACGGTGGAACGACGCCTTGACGATCTCGGCTCCGTCGAGCTCCATCTCGACCGTGACCGCAGCCCGCTCGAGGCCGGGGCGCAGGGAGCAGGCGTCGCTCGAGAGCGCGTGCGGGAGCATCGGCGCGACGGTGCCCGGCGCGTACACGCTCGTCGAGCGCTCGCGCGCCTCGACGTCGAGCCGGGAGCCCGGCGGGACGTGCGCGGCGACATCTGCGATGTGCACCCAGACACGGACACGATCGCCGCCGAGCGCCTCCGCCGAGATCGCGTCGTCGAAGTCGCGGGCGCTGACCGGATCGATCGTGAACGTCGCGAGCGAGCGGAGGTCGCGCCGCGAGGCGGCGCCCGCCATTACACGCGCTCCGGCCTCCTCTGCTTCGCGCTCCGCGGTCCTCGAGAACTCTCGGCGCAGCCCGCGATCGAGGAGCAGCGCCTCGATCACGTCGCGTGCGATATCCGGTCGCCCGACGCGCTGGAGCACTCGCGCCGACGATCCCCGCCACGGCGGCGAGACGAGAGCCAAGTCTCCCTCGCGCGCCCCGCCGCGAGAGCCCCGCGCCGGGCCGACCACGATGCCACCGCGGTCGCGGCGCCCGGGGCCACGCTCGCGAGCCTCGAACAGAGGCTCGGCCACGAGGAACCGCCCGCGGCGGCTCAGCACCGCCACCAGCGCGGGTGCGTGCCGCGCCGCCTCCCGCGAGCTCACCCGAGTTTCGCGCGCACGGTGTCCAGCGCGACTTCCAGGCCATGCGGTTCGTCGACGCCCTTCGGGACCTTCACTTCCGGGGTGATGCCCGCGCCCTGCTTGACGCCGCCGCCGCCGAGGTTGCGGCCGTTCGGGGTGAAGTACTCGCCGACCGTGATGTCGAGCGCGCCGCCGTTGGAGAGAGGCTCCTCCTCCTGGAAGACACCCTTGCCGAACGTGTGCGTGCCCACGACGGTGGCGCGGCGATGGTCCTGCAGAGCGGCGGTCACGATCTCCGAGGCGGAGGCCGTGTTGCTGTCGACCAGCACGGCCATCGGAATCGATCCGGGGATCGCGTCGCCGACCGCTTCGAGCGTCTGAGAGGGCTGGTTGCGCCCGCGCGTGGAGACGATCGTGCCCTTCTCGATGAACGTGCTCGCGATCAGCTGCGCCTCCGAGACGAGGCCGCCGCCGTTGCCGCGCAGGTCGAACACGATCCCTTGCGCGCCTTTCTTGCGCACGTTTTCGACGGCTTCGCGCACTTCCCCGTGGGCTCCGGGGCTGAATGTGGCGAGCGCGACGACCCCGATCTTCTTGCCTTTGACCGTCTTCACCGCGGAGGCCACGACGGGCTCGGAGACCGTCGCGCGCGTCAGCTGAACCGTGCGCGTGTGGCGATCTTTGCCCGACTGGACCTGGATCTTCACTTCGGTGCCGGGCGGCCCCTTGATCAGTTCGGTCGCCTTGTTCGAGTTCACGCCTTTGAGGGTGTGCCCGTCAACGCCGACGATCAGTTCGCCCGGCTTCAGGCCCGAGCGAGAGGCCGGCGAGGAGTCGAACACACGGGCGATCAACAGGCCCTGCTTGAGGGGATCGACCTCGACCCCGATCCCGGCGAAGTGCGGCGGCGAGTTGAATTCTTTGAATTCGCTCGGAGTCAGGTAGTGCGAGAAGCGGTCCTTGAGGCTCGCGACCGCACCGGAGACCGAGCCGTCGTTCAGCTGCGAGGAGGTGATCGGGCGGTAGTAGTCGCGGCGGATGCGTTCGAGCGCTTCGTCGACGACGTGATGTTGCTGGTCGGCGACGAAGGTGCTGCGCAGGAACCCGGGCAGGTGTTCGGGATGGCCGCCGAACCACAGCCCGAGCACGAGCAGCACCGGCAGCAGCACGGCGAGCACGATGACCAGGGGGTTTCGGCGCTTCGGAGCGGCGGACATGGCGGTCGAGCTAGCGTAGACGAGCGTCCCGGGACCTCGCCGCAGGACCATCTAGGGTGGACCCCATGGCAAGCATCGAGAGCACGGTGGTCGAGTCGAACGGGCTCCCCATCCACAGCATCGGTCTGCCCGGCACGCGCGCGCTGACGGTCCTTGTCGCCTTCGATGCCGGCGCGCGCAACGAGCGCCCCGAGGAGAACGGGATGGCGCACTTCCTCGAGCACCTCGTGTTCAAGGGGGGCGAGAAGTACCCGCACTACAGCGACGTCAACGAGACGGCCGAGCGGCTCGGCGGCGTGCTCAACGCCTACACGAGCCACGACCTCGTGGCCTTTCACATCACGGTGCGCGCCGAGAGCGCCCCGGCCGCGATCGACCTCCTGACCGACTTCGTCGGGCGCCCCCACCTCGACGCGGAGGAGCTCGACCGCGAGCGCGGTGTGGTGATCCAGGAGATCAACCGCGCCTACGACCAGCCCTCGACCGTGGCGGAGTACCTGATCGACCGTGCGGCCTTCGGCGACCACCCGCTCGGACGCACGGTGCTCGGCCCGGCCGAGAACCTGCGCGCGTTCACGCGCGAGGGCATCGTGGCCTTCCGCGAGCGCCGCTGGGCCGGCTCGCGCGGCGGCGCATTCCTCGCGGGCAACGTCGAACACCTGCCGGACCGGTCCGAGCTGCACGAGCTGTTCGGCCGCTTCCCCGCCCTGCCCGAACCCGATCCCTACATTCCTGCGCCCTCCTTCAAGCCGGAGAAGCTCGTCGACGAGCGCGACACCAACCAGTCGCACCTGCGCATGATCTACCGGCCCGAGATCACGGTCGGCAACGTGCGCCAGCGCGCCGCGCTTGCGATCTACTCGACGCTGCTCGGCGGCTCGATGGGCTCGCGGCTGTTCGACGAGATCCGCGAGAAACGCGGCCTCTGCTACTCGGTGTATGCGCTCTCGCACGCGTTTGCGGACGTGCCGATCCTGCAGCTCGGCTCGGGGCTCGACTCGGCGAAGACGATCGAGGCCTACACGCGCATGCGCGAGATCGTCGTCGAGCTGCGCGACGACGGGCCCACCGAGGAGGAGGTCGAGCGGGCGCGGGCCTACGCGGCCGGCCGGCTCGTGCTCGCGTTCGAGAACTCGGGCGCGGTCGCGCGCCACGCCGCGAACCAGACGATCGTCTTCGGCGAGGCGATCGACCCCGACGAGGCGATCGCCGCGCTCGACGCGGTGAAGTTCGACGAGGTGCGCGAGATCGCCGCCGGCATCGACGACCACCTTGCTGTGGGGGTCGTCGGGCCGCATACGGCGGACGAGTTCTAGGTCGGACCCGGGCGCAGGGCGATCAGCCGGGCGGCCCCCTCGGAGTTCGCCCCTGCCATGTCGCTCACCCAGCGGATGACCTCGTCGAGGTCGATTTTCCGGGCCTCGATCATCTTTTCGATGTCGACCCAGTCCTGCGGGCGGGAGAACATCGCCTTGAAGACAGCCAGGGCGGTGCAGCTCAAGATCGGAATCGACTGCCCTTCAAACGGCACCTGGCGCACGTGCGCCTCGACGTCGTCGTGAAACGGCACCACGCTCAGGAAGAGGTCGACCGGAGTGGGGCCTGAGCGCAGGCGGGTCTGCCCGTCACGTTCGAGCTGCTCCAGCCGCGAGCCGTCGAACTCGACCTGCGGCGGCAGCGCGGTCAGCACCTCCTTGGCGCGGTCGGGGCCGACGAACACGTTGACATCGAGATCGCGGGTGCCTCGTGGTTCAAGCGTGCAGTAGCCGAGCGCGATCGCGCCCCCGATCGCGTGCGGTATCCGTGCTCGCGTGAGCGAACCGTGGACGGCAAGAAGCAGTTCGCCGAGTTCGCTCATGCTCGAAGCCGGATCAGCGGTGGGTATTCGAGCTCGTCTCGCGGCCGGTAGGGCAGCGCTCCGGCGAGGTCGAGTACCTGAGCGAGAATTTTGCCCGCGTGCTCGTCACCGCCGGCTCCCTGCGCAACGCCCACCTGAAGCTGCATTCCGGCGGCACCGGCGATCTGTGACAACGCCGCGACGGATGGCTGGCGGCGGCGATGCTCATACGCATTGAGCACCGAGCGGTCCACACGGCTGCGGCGCGCCAGCTCGGCCTGGCTGAGGCCGGTGCTCGCACGAATCTGCGCCAGCAGGTTCGAGGCCATGGCTTCGTTGCTGGGAGACATGGCTCCCATGATATCAATGCGTCTACAGAATGCAGAAAATGTAGACGTATCCGTCTACTACCCGAGCGCCACCATCCGGTCGATCGGCACCCGCGCCTTGGCGGCGATCTGGGGATCGACCTTCACCTCGAATCGACCGTCGCGGAGCGCGTCGCGGAGGTTCGGCAGGGTGATCATCTTCATGAAGACGCACGAGGCCTCGGGGTTCGCCGGGATGAACTCGACGTCGGGCGCGGCCATCCGCAGCGGGTGGAGCATCCCCACCTCGGTTGCCACGACCGCCTCGCGCACCCGGTGGGTGGCGATGTCGGCGGAGGGCGGCTCGGTCGTGTCCGCAAGGCCCGGTTCTGCGACCTGGCCGGCGGACGGTGCCACGTGCTCGATCGACTCGGCGTACTTGAGCATGCCGCCGGTCGAGAGCATGTGCACGCCCTCGGCGTCGACGTCGCCGGCGGCGACGTACTCCATGATGCTGGTCGAGCAGCCGCACTCGGGGTGGATCAGGAAGTCGGCGCCCGGGTGCGCCGCGCGCGTGGCTTCGATGTCGGCCGGGCGGATGCCGGCGTGGACGTGACACTCGCCGTCCCACACGTGCATGCGCCGGCCGAGCTCCTTCTCGACATAGGCGCCGAGCCACATGTCGGGGCCGAACAGGATCTCGGTGTCCTCGCCGTGCGTCTCGTAGATGTGACGGACGACGTCGACGGCGTTCGCCGAGGTGCAGCAGTAGTCCGTCAGCGCCTTGACCTCGGCGGTCGTGTTGACGTACATCACGACGACCCCCTCGGGGTACTGCGCGCGCCAGCCGGCCAGCTGCTCGGCGTCGATCGAGGCCGCCAGCGAGCAGCCGGCGTCGAGGTCGGGGATCAGCACCGTCTTCTCGGGGCACAGGATCGAGGCCGTCTCGGCCATGAAGTGCACGCCGCAGAAGACGATCGTGGACTGCTCGGCGGCGGCGGCCTGGCGTGAGAGCCCGAGCGAGTCGCCGACGTAGTGCGCCACGTCCTGAACCTCGGGCACCTGGTAGTTGTGCGCCAGGATCACGGCGTCGCGGGCCGCGGCCAGCTCGCGGACCTCATCCTTGAGCGCGGAGATCTCCTCTGGCGAGAGCGCCGGCTGCGGCTTGAACGCCGGGATCGCCTGGGTGGGAGCCATGGGCAGGTTCATCGCAGCACCTCGAGGGTCAAAGAGAGGTCGAGGGCCGGCGCCGAGTGGGTCAGGGCCCCCATCGAGATCCATCCTACCCCGGTCTCCGCGACCTCCCGGAGCGTCTGCAGGTCCACCCCGCCACTCGCCTCCAGCTCCGCGCGCCCGGCCACCTGCGCGACCGCGGCGCGCAGCCGTGCCGGGTCCATGTTGTCGAGCAGCAGGCGCGGAGCCCCGGCGGCGAGGGCCTGGTCGATCTCGTCCTCGTTGCGCACCTCGACCTCCAGCCGGCCGGCAAGCCCCGGTGCGGCCTCGCGCGCGCGCTGCACCGCGGCGGCGATGCCTCCGGCCGCCGCGATGTGGTTCTCCTTGATCAGGATCGCGTCGTAGAGCCCGGCGCGGTGGTTGCAGGCGCCACCCGCAGCGACGGCCTGCTTCTCGAGCGCGCGCAGCCCCGGCGTGGTCTTGCGTGTGTCGAGCACCTTCGCGCCGGTGCCCTCGACCGCTCGCGCGGCGCGCGCCGCCATCGTCGCCACGCCGGAGAGGCGAGCAAGGAAGTTGAGCGCGGTGCGCTCCCCGCTGAGCAGCGTGGCGGCGTCCCCGCGAGCTTCGAGCACAGGCCCCCCCTCCTCCCTCCATTCCCCCTCGGCGACCTGACGCTCGACCTCGACGCCGGCGTCGAGCGCGGCGAACACCGCTTCGGCTGCCTCCAGCCCGTAGATGACGCCCGGCGCCTTCTGCACGATCCGCGCGACGGCTCTCGTGCCGGGGGCCACCGTCGCCGCGGTCGTGACGTCGCCCGCGCCCAGGTCCTCCTCCAGCGCCTGCTCGACGAGCTCGGCGAGCTCGGCCACCTAGGCCCCCGCGGGGGCAGCCGAGGCCGCGGACAGCAGGTAGGCGCGCACGAAGCCGTCGAGGTCGCCGTCGAGAACACGCTGCACGTCGCCCATCTCGTAGCCGGTGCGGTGGTCCTTGACCATCTGGTAGGGGTGCAGCACGTAGGAGCGGATCTGCGAGCCGAAGTTGACGTCCTGCGCCTCGCCCTTCTCGCGCGCGATCTCTTCCTGGCGTTCGCGCTCTTTGCGTTCGAGCAGCTTCGCGGTCAGCATCGCCATCGCGGTGGCTCGGTTGGACGACTGCGAGCGCTCGTTCTGGCATTGGACGACGATGCCGCTCGGGCGATGGGTGATGCGGACGGCCGAGTCGGTCTTGTTGACGTGCTGGCCGCCGGCCCCCGACGCGCGGTAGGTGTCGACCTGCAGGTCGTCGTCGTTGATCTCGACCTCGCCGCTGTCGGACACCACCGGCGCGACCTCCACACCCGCGAAGCTCGTCTGACGGCGGTGGGCCGAGTCGAAGGGCGAAAGCCGGACGAGTCGATGGACACCGCGCTCCGCTCCGAACAGCCCGTAGGCGTTCTCGCCCGAGGCACGGAACGTCGCCGACTTGATGCCGGCTTCCTCGCCCGGGCTCGCCTCGAGCAGCTCGACGTCGAAGCCGCGGGCTTCCGCCCAGCGCATCAGCATCCGCAGCACCATCTCGGCCCAGTCCTGCGCGTCTGTCCCGCCCGCGCCCGCGTTGACGGTGACGAGCGCGTCGCCGGCGTCGTACGGGCCGGAGAACAGGCGCTGCTCCTCCAGGGCGGCGAGCCGGTCCTCGACGGAGAGGATCTGCTCGTCCACCTCCGCCTGCAGCGAGGCATCCTCGGCGGCCATCTCTGCGAGACCGTCGAGATCCTCGACGTCGGACTCCAGCGAGCGGAAGGCATCGAGGCGCCGCGAGGTGCGGGCGTGCTCGGCCGACACGGACGCGGCCCGTTCGGAGTCATCCCAGAAGCCCGCCGAGCCCATCTCGGCCTCGAGCGCGGCGACGCGCTCGCTCAGCGCGGCGGGGTCAAAGATAGTCCGCCAGCAGGTTCATCTGCTCGCGGATGGCGGCCAGTCGCTGCGGCGTGTTCTCGCTGGAGTCGGTGCTGGCCACGGACTCCACGCTATCAGCCGCCCGGCGATGTGAAGGAGCCCGCCCACCCGGCCTGCTGCCGGGCGGACGCGATCGGTATCTTGCCCGCCGATGGCGGCAGCGACGGCGGGGGAGGTGGCGGAGGCGTTCGCCGCGGCGGTTGCGCGCCGCGATCTCGACGGAGCGCTGTCGATGTGGAGCGAGGACGCCGCGATCGTCGCCGCCGACGGATCGCTCCTGGCGGGCCGCGACGCGATCCGAGAGGCGTTGCGCGCGCTGCTCAGCAACGGCACGGAGGTCCGGATCGAGGTCGCCCACATCTTCGAGGCCGGCGACGTCGCGCTCGCGACGGGCTCGCTGACGCTCAGCGGCGAGGGCTTCGAGCAGCGGAGCGACTCCAGCGTCGTCTATGCCCGCGGCGCCGACGGGCGCTGGCGGATCGCGCTCGATGCGCCCTGGGGCCTGCCTACGCGCTAGGGCACGATCACGAGCTTGCCGGCCGGGTGGCCATGCTCGCTCTCGCGCAGCGCGTCGGCCACCTGGCTGAGCCCGAACACGCCGGCGATCGGGAAGCTGATGCGGCCGTCTTCGATCAGCGGGATCGTCTCTCGCAGGGCCTGCGCCGTCAGCTCCCCGCCGCCGGCGTGGAAGGGGACGCCGAGGTCGTTCGCCTCCTGCGAGAAGGCGATCGTGAGGACCCGATCGACGTTTCCTTTGACCTCGACCGCCGCCACGATCTCGCCGTGTCCCGAGCAGTCGAGCACGGCGTCGAGGCCCTCGGCCGCCACCTCCCGCAGCCGCTCGGCGAGGCCGTCCCCGTACGCGACCGGCGCCGCGCCCAGCGACCTCACGAACTCCTGCTTGGACGGGCCTGCCGTGCCGACGACGCGGACCCCGCGGGCCACCGCGAGCTGCGTGGCGATCGACCCGACGCCGCCCGACGCGCCCAGGATCAGCAGCGTCTCGCCGGTCCCGAGCTTCAGCGCCTCGAGCGTCGCGTACGCAGTGCCGACGACGACGCCCAGGCTGCCCGCGACCTCCCAGGCGAGTCCGGGAGGCTTCAGCTGGAGCATCGACGGCTGGCTCAGGGCGTACTCGGCGTAGGCGGCCGTGCTGGATTGGCCGAGGACGTCGTCCCCCGGCGCGAAGCCCTCGACGCCCGGACCGACCTGCTCGATCACGCCCGCAACGTCGATGCCCAGACCGCGAGCCTCGCTCAGGGGCTCGCCGCCGGCAACGAGGCCGTGGAGGATCTTCCAGTCGATCGGGTTGACGCCCGCCGCCCTGACGCGAAGAAGGACCTCGCCCTCGCCCGGCACCGGGGTCTCGATCTCCTCGACGGCCAGCACGTCGACGTCCCCGTACTCGTGAAAGCGCACAGCCTCCATCGACGGCTCACGCTAGCAGCGGCACGCCGCCCGCCGGAGCGCGCCGGCTCACGGCCGTCTCAGCGGCTCAGGCGCCGTGGCACTTCTTGTACTTCTTGCCACTCCCGCACCAGCACGGGTCGTTGCGTCCAACCTGGTGCTCGTCGTCGAGCACGCGCTGCTCGACAACCGGCATCGCCTCGTATTCCCCGTCGTCGCCGGCGAACCCTTCGCCGGGGGCCGCGCCGGCCGCCGCCGCTGCGGCGGCCATCGCGCCGGCGCCCGCTGCGGCGCCGCCGGAGTAGGAGACCCGCCCGGCCGACGTGGAGCTGCCGGCGGCGGCGAATGAAGGAAGACCGCCGCCGTTCGCGTCGGGCGGGCCGTCCTCGATGTTCACCTGGACGTTGAAGATCATCCGTGCGTAGTCGGCCCAGACGCTGTTCATGAGGTCGCCGAACAGCGTGAAGGCCTCGTTCTTGTACGCCACGAGCGGGTCGATCTGCGCAAAGCCGCGGAGGTGGATGCCCTCGCGCAGGTAGTCCATGTCGAAGAGGTGCTCCTGCCAGCGCTCATCGATCGTCTGCAGCAGCAGGAACCGCTCGAGCGCCCCCATCATCTCCTCGCCGAGCGCCTCCTGGCGGGCGTCGTAACGGGCCATCGCCTCATCGACGATCGTGTCCACGAGGCCACCGCGGTCGAGCCGCTGCGAGCGCAGCCCCTCCGTGTCGATCTCGACCGGGAAGAACTGCGACAGCGCTGTGTAGAGGCCGTCGATGTCCCAGTCCTCGACGAACTCGCCGGGCGCGTACTGATCCACCGTGCGCTCGACAACGTTGGCGACCTCGCGGCGGGCCTCCTCGCCGATGCTCTTGCCTTCGAGCACCTCGTCGCGGTAGGCGTAGATCACGCGGCGCTGCTCGTTCATCACGTCGTCGTACTCGAGCACGCGCTTGCGGATCAGGAAGTTCTGCTCCTCGACCTTCTTCTGGGCTTTCTCGATCTGTTTCGAGAGCATCCCGGCCTCGATCGGTTCCTCGTTGCCCTCGTCGTCGACGCCGCCGAGTTTGTCGAGGATGCGGTAGATGCGATCGCCCGCGAAGAGCCGCACGAGGTCGTCCTCGGCGGAGAGGAAGAAGCGCGACTCGCCGGGGTCGCCCTGGCGCCCGGCGCGACCGCGCAGCTGGTTGTCGATGCGCCGTGACTCGTGGCGCTCGGTGCCGCAGATGAACAGGCCTCCCGAGGCCATCACCTGCTCGCGGTTGGCATCCACCTTGCTCTCGAGCTCGGGCAGCACCGCCGCGAAGCGCTCCTCGTAGCCCTCGCTGCCGGGCTCGAGGCCCTCGCGCGCGAGCTGCTGGTGGGTGAGGTGCTCGGGATTGCCGCCGAGCTTGATGTCGACGCCTCGGCCGGCCATGTTGGTCGCGATCGTCACGGCGCCGGGCTGGCCGGCCTCGGCTACCACGTCGGCCTCTTTGGCGGCGTGCTCAGGCTTCGCGTTCAGGACCCAGTGCTTGATCCCCTGCCGCGTCAGGCGCTCGGAGAGGAGCTCTGAGACCTCGACGGAGATCGTGCCGACGAGGATCGGCTGACCGCTCTCGTGGCGTGCCGCGATCTCTTTGGTGACCGCTGTCCACTTGCCCTCCTTGGTCTTGTAGACCTGATCGTTGCGGTCGTCGCGCACCATCGGCATGTTGGTTGGGATCTGCACCACCGGCAGCTCGTAGATCTTCATGAACTCGGTGGCCTCCGTGAGGGCGGTTCCGGTCATGCCCGCGAGCTTGTCGTAGAGGCGGAAGAAGTTCTGATAGGTGATCGTGGCGAGGGTCTGGTTCTCCTCCTGGATCGGGACCTTCTCCTTCGCCTCGACCGCCTGGTGCAGGCCTTCCGACCAGCGCCGTCCCTCGAGGATGCGACCGGTGAACTCGTCGATGATCTTGACCTCGTTGTCGATCACCGCGTAGTCGACGTCGCGCTTGTAGAGCGCCTCCGCGCGCAGCGCCTGCAGCAGGTGGTTGACGAGGTGGCCGTTCTCGGCGCGGTAGAGGTGGTCGATGCCGAGGAAGCGCTCGGCCTTGCCGACGCCCTGCTCGGTGACGGTGACGCTCTTGTGCTTCTCGTCGACCTCGTAGTCGAAGTCGGCGACGAACTGCTTCTTGCTCCGCGGGTCCATGCCTTCGGGCGTCTTGCCCAGCACCATCCGCGGGGCGAGCCCGGCGAAGCGGACGTACAGGTCCGCCGCCTGTTCGGGGGCGCCGCTGATGATGAGCGGCGTGCGCGCCTCGTCGATGAGGATGTTGTCGACCTCGTCCACGATCGCGTACGGGTGGCCGCGCTGGACCTTTTCGGCGAGGTCCTTGGCCATGTTGTCGCGCAGGTAGTCGAAGCCGAACTCCGAGTTCGTGCCGTAGACGACGTCGCACTCGTACGCGCGCTTCTTCTCCTCGTAGGGCTGCATGTTCTCGATCACCCCGACGCTGACCCCCAGCGCCTCGTAGATCGGGCTCATCCATTCCGCGTCGCGGCGGGCGAGGTAGTCGTTGACGGTCACGACGTGGACGCCGCGGCGCAGCGGGCGACCCTCCTCGTCGGTCTTCTCGGGATCGACGGCGAGGGAGTTGAGCACGACCGCCAGCGTCGCGGTCAGCGTCTTGCCCTCGCCGGTCTTCATCTCGGAGATCTGGCCCTCGTGGAGCGCCATCCCGCCGATCATCTGCACGTCGAAATGCCGCATTTCCATGCGGCGCTTGCCGGTCTCGCGGACGACCGCGAAGCACTCCGGCAGCAGCTCGTCGAGCGACTCGCCGTCGGCGGCGCGCTCGCGCAGCCCGTCCATCCGCTCGCGCAGCTCGTCGTCGCTGTCGTGTTCGAGCTCGCCCTCGAACGCGTCGATCAGCGCGACGCGCTTCTGGTAGCTCTTGAACTTCTTTGCCTCGCCCGCGTTGAGCGCGCGATCGAGTAGTGACGGCATGCGCCAAGGATAGCTCCCGGCGGTGAGCCCGCTCTAAAGCGATCACCGGTTCTTCTCGTGGCGCGCTGACGGGTGCGCGGATGCTGTTCAGGCCGGCACATGTGCCGGCCTGGCGAGTCGCACATGTGCGACTCGCAGGGGGCGGCGCATGCGCCGCCCCCCGGGGTCGGCACATGTGCCGACCCCATCCCGCAAGACGGCGTCTAAGTCGAAGGCAGCGTCGCGCCCGCGACCCGCGGCGACTCGCGATGCGCCTCGCGCCGACGGCGCAGCTTGTCGCGGTGGCGCTTGACCTGACGCGCGAGCTCGTCGACCATCAGGTTGAGCGAGTGGGTCATCTCAGGCGAGGCGTCCCGGGCGCGCAGCGTCACGCCCTTCAGGTACAGCGTGGCCTCGGCGACCTCGCAGTCCGCGACGCGCGGATTGCGTTCGTGGAAGATCTCGATCTCGAGGCGGGCCAGGTCCGATACCTGCCGCGCAATCTTCCCCAGACGACGCTCCGCGTGTTCGCGAAGCTCGTCCGTGACCTTTACGTTTCGACCCTCTGATGTCGATCTGCATGGTCGCTCCTTCGATCGGCCTTGTCTCTGGCGTCAAATGATGCTACGCCGCCTTTCGGCGGATGTAAATGCCTGCTGGACGCAAGCTGAGAAGGCCGTTGGAGTGCCGCAGGGCCGCCGGCGGGCACCCCGACCGTGCGAGAATCGGGGCCGATGAAGCCGGACCTCACGTGGTCTTTCAGCCCGATCGCGATCGCGGTCTCGCTGGCCCTTCTCTACCTATATGTGCGCCGGTGGCGGGTTGTCCGCACCAGCGGTTCCGAGCGCGCGGCCGCCGAGGCTCCTGTCTGGCGGCTGTGCTGCTTCGTCGGCTCGGTGCTCGTCGTGCTCGGCGCCCTGTGCTCGCCGGTCGACTCGCTGGCCGACCAGCTCTTCTCGGCGCACATGGTCCAGCACATGCTGCTGCTCGACATCGCGCCGATCCTCGGCATCCTCGGCTTCACGAAGGTGCTCCTGCGGCCCGTCACGCGCACCGTCTCGGACGTCGAGCGCCGTGCCGGCCCGGTGGCGCACCCCGCCTTCGCGGTCGCCTTGTACGTCGGCGTGATCTGGGCATGGCACGTTCCCGCCGCCTACGACGCCGCCGTGCGCCACAGCGACATCCACGTGGTCGAGCACCTCAGCTTCCTGATCGCGGGCTCCCTGTACTGGTGGCATCTGATCTCGCCGATCCGGGCGCGCATGCGCCTCGGCGGCATGGGGCCGATCGTCTACATGGGGACGAGCAAGGTGCTCCTCGGCGCCCTCGGGATGGCGATCGCCTTCGCGCCCACGGCGCTCTACTCCGCCTACGCCCACACCGGTCCGCGTCTGGGGTCTCTCCCAGCTGGACGACCAGGGCGTCGCCGGGCTGATCATGGCCGTCGAGCAGTCGCTCGTGATGGGCATCGCGATCGTCGTCCTGTTCGTGCGGATGCTCGCCGAGTCCGAGCGCGAGCAGCTGCGCCGCGAGCGCTACGAAGACATGGCGGCCGAGGCCGCGCCCGGCCCTACGGCCGCTGCCCGCTGAGCTCGACGCAGAGCCGCTCCAACAGCTTCTGCAGCTCGGGCTCGCGTTCGACATCGTGCCCGTCGAGCAGCGCGCGCAGCTCCTCTCGCCGCGCGCTCAGGAGCTGGTCGGCCATCGCCGTGCCGGCTCCAGTCAGCCTCGCATGCTCCCCTTCGCCTTCGACGAGCCCGCGCTCGCGCAGCTCGTGCTGCACCGGCGCGATCCGCTCCTCGGGGATGCCGACGGGCCGCGCCAGCTCGAGCGTGCCGGCGACGCCGTAGCTGCCGAAGCGCGCAAGCCCCCAGGCAGCGCCGGGACTGATGTCGACGCCGGCCCGCGCCACCATCCGCTCCCCGAACTCGCGCCGGCGCTCCTCGCCCGCCGCGACGCCGAGCGCCCGGTCGATCTCCGCCAGCGAGCTCGGCGCCTTGGGCGCGGCGAGCGCGTCCTCGAGCCCCGTGCTCGTCGCCGCGGTGGTCCGCAGGGGGCGCTCTCGCAGCCGCAGGCTCAGCACGAAGCCGACGCGCCGTGACCCCCGCCGCCGCGAGGAACACCGGATGCAGCGCGTTGACATACGCGTTCTCGTAGGCGATCCGCGCCGCGGCGGGCAGCGTCGCCACCTGCGCGCCGGTCAGGCGCCCGCCGGCGGACACCTGCGCGCCGAGCGGGCCCGAGAGCACGCCGTGCAGCTCCGAGCGCAGCCGCGTCGTGAAGATCGTGCCGAAGATCGCCGCCCCGAAGGAGCCGCCGATCCCGCGCGCGAGGGTCACGCCGGAGGTCGCCGCGCCGAGCACCTCGTAGTCGACGGCGTTCTGGACCGCCAGCACGAGCACCTGCATCGTCGAGCCCGAGGCCGAGGCCGAGCACGAGCGAGGGCGCCGTCGATCGCCGCCGAGCTGGTGCCGAGCTTGACCCGCGAGAGCAGGAACAGGCCGATCGTCATGACGGATCGTCCCGACGATCGGGAAGCGCCGGTAGCGCCCGGTGCGTCGCGATCACGCCGGCCCGAGAGGATCGAGGCGAACACGAGCCCGCCGAGCAGCGGGATCAGGCGGAGCCCTGCGCTCGTCGGACTGGCGTGGAAGACGGTCTGGAAGAACAGCGGCAGGAACGTGACCGAGCCGAACAGCGCGAAGCCGACGATCAGCGAGAGCAGGTCGCGACGCGGAAGACCTCGTCTTTCAGCAGCGAGAGCGGCAGCACCGGCTCGGCGGCGCTGCGCTCGACGACGACGAAGCCGCCGAGCAGGCCCACGCCGGCGATCGCGACGAGCACGGTCTGCGCCGACCCCCATTCCCAGGTGGTGCCGCCGAGGCTCGCGACCAGCACGATCGCGCTGAGACCCGCGGCGAGCAGGCCCGCGCCGAGGTAGTCGATCGCTGGGGCGGCTGTGGCCGCGGGCTTCGGGCAGCGTCGACGGAGATCACGACGAGCGCGAGCAGCGCCGACGGGCAGGTTCACGTAGAAGATCCAGCGCCAGGAGAGGTGGTCGACGATCAGCCCGCCCAGCAGCGGCCCCGCCACCGCGGCGAAGCCGAAGACGGCACCGAACAGGCCCTGGTAGCGGCCGCGTTCGCGCGGCGGCACGATGTCGCCGACGCTCGCCTGCACGAGCACGATCAGCCCGCCCGCGCCGAGCCCCTGCATCGCTCGGAACGCGATCAGCTCGGTCATCGAGCCGGCGAGCCCGCAGAGCGCCGAGCCGGCAAGGAAGATCACGATCGCGCTCTGCAGCACACGCTTGCGACCGAGCTGGTCGCCGAGCTTGCCGTAGAGCGGCGTCACCGCCGTCTGGGCGAGCAGGAACGCGCTTGTGACCCATGCGAGTTTGTCCAGGCCGCCGAGGTCGCCGACGATCGTGGGCAGCGCCGTCGCGACGATCGTCGAGTCGAGCGCCGCCAGCAGCAGCACCATCATCAGCCCGGCGAAGACGACGCGAAGCCGCTTGGTGCCGGCGCGGACTTCGGTGGGGGCTGCGGCGGTCGTGCTCATCGTCTCGCGTTCACAGTGATACTCGGATCGGCGGCCCGCCGCAGCGGGGGCTCGCGCGCGTGTGGTCGCCGCGAGGCGGCCCCGGGCGCCGCGGCGCCGGGCGCTCAGCGACGGCGCCGCAGGCTCTCGAGGATGCCCTTGTGCCCGGCGATCGCGCCGATCAGGATCGACTCCGGCGCGAGCTCGGTGCCCGGGAAGACGATGCAGGAGCGCAGCTGGGCGCCGTCGCCGACGCTCGCGCCGTCGCCGAGCACAACCGGGCCGGTGAGCCTCACGCCTGCCCCGATGCGCACGCCGGGGCCGACCCACACCGGTCCCTGCACCTCGGCGTCGGCCGGGATCGCGCTGTCCCCGGCAACCGTCACTCCCGGCGCCACCTCCTCGCCGTCGATCTCCAGGCGCAGCGCGCCTTCCAGCGCGTCGAAGGTGCCCTGGCGCAGCTCGCCGAGCGAGCCGACGTCGTTCCAGTACTCGCCGGTCTCGTGGATGTAGAACGGCACGTCGTTCTCGAGCAGCGCCGGGAACACGTCGTGCGCCCAGTCGGCGAAGGGGCGGTCCGGGAAGTAGTCGAAGATCTCCGGCGAGAAGACGTAGATGCCGCAGTTGCCGAGGTCCGAGAGCGCCTCGTCGGGGTCCGGCTTCTCCTGGAAGCCGGTGATGCGCCCCTCGCCGTCGTGCAGGACGACGCCGTACTCGCGCGTGTCGGCCACCTTCTTGACCGTGAGCGTCGCGATGCCGCCGGCGCTGCGGTGACGGGCCGCGAGCGCGCCCAGGTCGAGATCGGTCAGGGCATCGCCTGAGATGACGAGGAATGGTTCGTCGCCGAAGAACTCCCGGCAGGCCCGCACGCCGCCCGCCGTGCCCAGCAGCTCCTCCTCATAGCGGTAGGAGATGCGATCGCCGAAGTACTCCTTGATCGAGTCGGGGAAGTAGTGCAGGTTCGCGATCACGTCCTCGAAGCCGTGCCGCGCCAGCAGCTCGACGATGTGCTCCATCACGGGCCGGTCGAGCACCGGCACCATCGGCTTCGTGATCTCGTAGGTGAGCGGACGCAGGCGCGTGCCGAGCCCCGCCGCAAGGACCATCGCCTTCATCGGCTCATCCTTTCAAGTCGGCGGGGCGCGCCGCGGGCCGGACGCGGTGCGTCCGGCCCGACGTGGCTCGCCGGCCTAATAGCGGTAGTGGTCCGGCTTGTAGGGCCCCTCGACCGGGACGCCGATGTAGGCGGCCTGCTCGGGGCTCAGCTCGTCAGCCTCACGCCGAGCGCGTCCAGGTGCAGGCGCGCGACCTTCTCGTCGAGGTGCTTGGGCAGCACGTAGACGCGCTTCTCGTACTCGTCGTTCTTGGTGAAGAGCTCGATCTGGGCGATCGTCTGGTTCGGTGAACGAGTTGCTCATCACGAAGCTCGGGTGGCCCGTGGCGTTGCCCAGGTTCAGCAGGCGGCCCTCCGAGAGCATGATGATCGCGTGGCCGTCGGGGAAGACCCACTTGTCGACCTGCGGCTTGATGTTGATCCTCTCGATGCCCGCGACCCGCGCCGAGCCCGGCGATGTCGATCTCGTTGTCGAAGTGGCCGATGTTGCCGACGATCGGCCTGGTGCTTCATCCGCGCCATGTCGTCGGCGGTGATGATGTCCTTGTTGCCGGTCGTCGTGACGAAGATGTCGGCGGTCGCGAGCACTTCCGTCGAGCGTTTGCACCTCGTAGCCCTGCATCGCCGCCTGCAGCGCGCAGATCGGGTCGATCTCGGTGATGATCACGCGCGCGCCCTGCCCGCGCAGCGATTCGGCGCAGCCCTTGCCGACGTCGCCGAAGCCGCACACGACGGCGACCTTGCCGCCGATCATGACGTCGGTGGCGCGGTTGATGCCGTCGATCAGCGAGTGCCGGCAGCCGTAGAGGTTGTCGAACTTCGACTTGGTGACCGAGTCGTTGACGTTGATCGCCGGGAACAGCAGCTCGCCGTTCTCGACCATCTCGTACAGCCGGTGCACGCCGGTGGTCGTCTCCTCGGTGACGCCTTTGATGCCCTCGCCGATCTTGGTCCAGCGCTGCGGGTCCTCGCCCAGCGAGCGCGTCAGCAGCGAGAGGATCACGCGCGAACTCCTCGGAGTCGGCGCCCGCGGGGTCCGGAACGGCCCCGGCCGCCTCGTACTCGGTGCCCTTGTGCACGAGCAGCGTGGCGTCGCCGCCGTCGTCGAGGATCATGTTCGGGCCGTCGCGCCTCGGGCCAGCGCAGCACCTGCTCGGTGCACCACCAGTACTCCTCGAGCGTCTCGCCCTTCCAGGCGTAGACCGGCACTCCGCGCGGCTCGTCGGCGGTGCCCTCGGGGCCGACGGCGACAGCGGCGGCGGCGTGGTCCTGGGTCGAGAAGATGTTGCAGCTGCACCAGCGCACCTCGGCGCCCAGCGCCGTCAGCGTCTCGATCAGCACAGCCGTCTGGATCGTCATGTGCAGCGAGCCGGTGATGCGCGCGCCCTTCAGCGGCTGGGCGTCGGCGTACTCACGGCGGATCGCCATCAGGCCGGGCATCTCGTGCTCGGCGAGCGTGATCTCCTTGCGGCCGAACTCGGCCAGCGAGAGGTCGGCGACCTTGAAGTCGGAACCGGTGGCAGTAGGCGTTGCCATGACGTACTCTCCTGTCTGGTCAGGTGAGCGCCCTTGCTACAGAGGGAGGCCGAGCGTGGCGGGTCCAGAGCCCGTCGCAGCGCTCCTCGGCCGCTTCGGACGCTATCACAGGGCTTTCTGGGCGCCGAGGCGGCTCGATGTCGATCGGCCGCGAGGCTAGGCGTGGTACCACGCGAGGGCGGCGACGGCCGTCCTCAGGCGCTCGAGAGCGCGCCCTTGAGCTCGTCGAGCACCCTCACGGGGCCCGGGTCGACGCCGCGCAGCGCAGCGAGGTAGATCGAGACCAGATCGCCGAGCAGCACGAGCGAGACCACCCGCTCGATCGCGGTCTGGCCGCGCGTCTCCAGGCGGAAGCTCGCGGCGGCCTCGCCGGCGATCATCTGGGCCGGTCAGCTCCATCCGCTGCTTGACGCGCGGGTGGGCGTCGGAGTCGTCGAGGAACACGGCCGAGAAGCGGCCGACGGCTCGGCGCCCCCTCCCAGCCCACGAGCTCGTTGTGGTCGAGCTCCGGCAGTTCTCCGTAGAAGGCCGGCTGCTTGGCGTTCTCGTTGATCTGGGTCTTCCAGCGGTAGGCGATCGGCGTCGTCAGGCCGGCGCCCGCGATCACCGGTGTGGTGCCGAGCAGCCCGCGCGCCACTTCCTTCGCGAGCGAGTCGCCGGCGCGTCCGGCCCCCACTCTTCGACGAGGTGCTCGGCGTGCGCCGCCGCCACGTCGATCTCCGGCGTCAGGCGCGGCCCGGCGCCGCACAGCGCCGCGACCTCGAGCGCCGCCACGGTCATGTAGGCGACCGCGGCGCGCGGCTGGAAGCCGGCGGGCAGCGGGATCACCGGCACGCTGTCGGCGCGCGCCATCTCGGCAAGCCGCCCGCCGGTCGTGACGACCGTACGCTTGGCCCCGAGCATGCCGGCGGACTCGTAGCAGGCGAGCGTCTCCTCGGTTTCGCCCGAGTAGCTCGCGCACAGGACCATCGTGTCCGGCGTCGTCCAGGTCGGCAGGCCGTAGGCGCGCGTGACGAAGATCGGTCGCGAAGCGTGGTCGCCGAGCGCCGCGCGAGCGAGCGCGCCGCCGATCGCGGAGCCGCCCATGCCGGCGACGACGAGCCCGGCGGGCGTGTCCGAGTCCTCCATGATCGCCGACTCGGCGCGCCAGACGGCGTCGCGCAGGTGCTCCGGCATCGCCAGCACGTCGGCGAGCTGCCCGGTCGAGTCGACGCGGCCGATCAGCTCGCGGGAGATGTCCTCGGCAGCCGGCGTGGCGGTCAGCCGTCGCTCATCTGCGGCGCTCCTCGGTGGTCTGAAGATCGTCGTGGTCCCGGCTGGTCGGTCTAGAACTGGATCGCGCCGGTCCGGCAAATGCACTCCGGGGAAGATACGCGCCCCGCGTGTGATCACGTTGCCCGCACCGATCCAGACGCCCTCGCCGAGCACCGCTCCGCCCGTGATGCTGCTCGTAGACCCGATCGCGGCAGCTGGGCCCCACGATGCAGTCGCGCAGCTCGCAGCCCTCGCCGACATGGGTGCCGTCAAGGATAACGGCGCGCTCGACGGTGGTGTCCGCCCCGATCGCCACATCCTCCCCGAGCACCACGAGGCTGCCGACGTGGGCGCCTGCGGCGACGCGGACGCCGCGCTCGATCACCGCCGGCGGGATCGCCCTGCCCAGCACCTCGGCGGAAGGGTCGATCGAGATCCAGCCGTCCCGAGGCGCTCGCGCACGGCCGTCTGCACGTTGCCCTCGATGATGTCGAAGGTCCCCTTGAGGTAGCGCTCGGGGGTCCCGATGTCCAGCCAGTAGCTCTCGGACGGGAAGCCGTAGAGCCCGTCGCCGACCAGCCGCGGCCACACCTCCCGCTCGATCGAGACGTTGCGGTCGGGCGGGACGAGGTCCAGGATCTCGCGCTCGAGCACGTAGGCGCCGGCGCTGATCAGGTTGGTCGGGAGCTTCTGCTCGCCGCTCGGCTTCTCGATGAACTCCCGCACCGCGCGGTCCTCGTCGAGCAGCACGAGGCCGTAGGCGCTCGGGTCTGCGACCGGCACCAGCGCGAGCGTCGCCGCGCGCGCCGGTCTTCTCGTGCTGGGCGATCTGGGCGCTCAGGTCGATGTCCGTGAGCACGTCGCCGTTGAGCATCAGGAAGCGCTCCTCGAGCATCGGCTCGGCGAGCTTCACCGCGCCGGCGGTGCCGCGCGGCTCGGGCTCCTCGACGAAGCGCAGCTGCAGCCCGTACGAGGACCCGTCTCCCAGGACATCGCGCACCCCGTCGGCCAGGAAGCCGCAGGACATGATCACGTCCTCCACCCCGTGCCCGCGCAGCCACTCGAGCATGTAGGCCATGAACGGCCTGTCCACGAGCTGCACGATCGGCTTGGGGATGTTCGAGGTCAGCGGCCGCAGGCGGGTTCCTTCACCGCCGACGAGGATCACCGCCTGCATCGAGCACCCCCCGGCCGCGCTCATCCCCTGCCGATCCCCTGATAGACGAGGCCGGCCGCGCGAACGGCGGCGGGATCCAGCGCGTTGCGCCCGTCGACGATCAGGTTGCCCCGCATCGCGCCGGCCACCTGCCCCCAGTCGAGCTCGAGCAGTTGCGACCACTCGGTCACCAGCACGGCGGCATCGGCGTCGCGCAGCGCTTCCAGCGGGTTGGCGGCGAACTCGACGGCTCGCCATCAGCGCACGCGCCGCATCCTCGGCGACCGGGTCGAACGCGGCGATCTGGGCGCCGTCGGCCTGCAGGCGCGCGGCCAGCACCAGCGAGGAGGCCTCGCGCATGTCGTCGGTGTTGGGCTTGAAGGCCAGACCGAGCAGCGCCACGCGCTTGCCCGCCAGCTGGCCGAGGTGGCGCTGCAGCTTGCCGATCACGCGCCGCTTCTGCAGGTCGTTGACCTGGATCACGGCGTTCAGCAGCTGGAAGTGGTAGCCGGAGTTGCCGGCGAGCTGCTTGAGCGCGTCGACGTCCTTGGGGAAGCAGGAGCCGCCGAAGCCGATCCCGGCCTGCAGGAACTTCGAGCCGATGCGGTCGTCGAGACCCATTCCGCGGGCGACCTCGACCACGTCGGCGCCGGTCTCCTCGCAGACGTTCGCGATCTCGTTGATGAATGAGATCTTGGTCGCGAGGAAGGCGTTCGAGGCGAGCTTGACCATCTCGGCGCTGGCGATGTCGGTGCGCACGAGCGGAGCCTGCAGCGGCGCATAGAGCTCGACCACGGCGTCGCCGGCCCAGCCGCCGTCGTCGCCCACCACGACCCGGTCGGGGTGCAGGAAGTCCTTGACCGCCGAGCCCTCCTTCAGGAACTCCGGGCAGGAGACGTACTGCAGGCCGTCGCGGCCGCGCTCGCTTCAGAACGCGCTGCAGCGCCGCGCCGGTGCCGCACGGCACGGTCGACTTCATCACCAGGGCGTGACGGTCGGAGTCCGGGATCGCGTCGACCACGGCGTGGACCGCGGAGAGGTCGGCGTCGCCCGAGTAGGTCGGCGGCGTGCCGACGGCGACGAACAGCAGCCGCGCGTGGTCGAGCGCGTCCGCGAGCTCGGTCGAGAAGTGCAGCCGCTCGGAGTTGCGCTCGAGCAGCTCCTTCAGCCCGGGCTCGTAGATCGGCACCTCGCCGCCGCGGAGGCGCTCGATCTTCTCGGCGTCGATGTCCACGCACCAGACATCGCTGCCGAGCTCGGCGAAGCCGGCCGCGGTCACGAGGCCGACGTAGCCGGTGCCGATGACTGCAATGGGGTCGCGGGCGGCGCTCATCAGGCCGGAAAGGCTAGCCGCATGGGAGGCGACGCGGGACGCTGGCGGACGGCGCTACTCGCCGACGGCGAGGAACGCCTCGTAGCGGCGAACGTCGCGCAGCGCGCGGGCGCGTTCCTCGCTGTCCTCGGCGGAGCGCTCGGCGCTCGCCCGTGCTTCCGACAGCTTGGTCTCGATCGTTGCGCGGTCGAGCCGCTGGGGCTCGATCGCCTCCTCCACGAGCACGAGCGCGCGGTTCTCGGCGAACTGCAGGTAGCCCTCGGCCTGGGCGAAGCGGACCACGTCGCCCTCGGAGCGGTACAGACGCAGCTCGGTGGGCTCGAGCATCGCGAGCACCGGCTCGTGCCCGGCGAGCACGCCGATCGAGCCGACCGTCGTGCGGGTGGAGAGCATTTCGATCTCCTCGGAGAAGACCTCGCCCTCGGGGGTGAGGACTTCGGCTTGGAACTTGGCATGCGCCATGACCTAAATCTCAAATCCTTGAAGGAGCCGGCGCATGCGCCGGCTCCCGGGCGGGCGCATGCGCCCGCCCGCGGAGGCGCGCATGCGCGCCTCCGAACGACATGATGAGCAGCGGTTCGCTCTCACGCTTTCTTCCCTGCCTCCACGACCTCCTCGATCGTGCCCTTGAGGAAGAACGCGCTCTCCGGGACCTCGTCGTGCTTGCCGTCGATGATCTCGTCGAAGCCGCGGATCGTCTCGGCGATCGGCACATAGGCGCCGGGAGTCCCGGTGAACTGTTCGGCGACGAAGAACGGCTGCGAGAGGAAGCGCTCGATCTTGCGCGCGCGCTGCACCGTCAGCTTGTCCTCGTCGGAGAGCTCGTCGATGCCGAGGATCGCGATGATGTCCTGGAGCTCCTTGTACCGCTGCAGGATCTCCTTGACGCGGTTGGCGACGCGGAAGTGGTCCTCGCCGAGGATGTCCGCCTTGAGGATCGTCGACGTCGAGTCGAGCGGGTCGACCGCCGGGTAGATGCCTTTTTCGGAGATCGCCCGCGAGAGCGCGGTGGTCGCGTTGAGGTGCGCGAACACCGAGGCCGGCGCCGGGTCGGTGTAGTCGTCGGCCGGGACGTAGATCGCCTGGATCGAGGTGACCGAGCCGCGCTTGGTCGAGGTGATGCGCTCCTGCAGCCCGCCCATCTCGGTCTCCAGCGTCGGCTGGTAGCCGACCTGCGAGGGCATTCTTCCGAGCAGTGCCGAGACCTCGGAGCCGGCCTGGACGAAGCGGAAGATGTTGTCGATGAACAGCAGCACGTCCTGGCCCTGATCCCGGAAGTATTCGGCCATCGTCAGGCCGGACAGGGCCACGCGCATGCGGGCGCCGGGCGGCTCGTTCATCTGCCCGAAGACGAGCATCGTCTTGTCGAGCACCCCGGACTCCTTCATCTCCAGCCAGAGGTCGTTGCCCTCGCGCGAGCGCTCGCCGACGCCGCAGAACGCGGACAGGCCGCCGTGCTCCTTGGCGAGGTTGTGGATGAGCTCCTGGATCAGCACGGTCTTGCCCACGCCGGCGCCGCCGAACAGGCCGACCTTGCCGCCCTTGGCGTAGGGCGCGAGCAGGTCGATGACCTTGATCCCGGTCTCGAACATCTCGGTCGTCGGGGTCAGGTCCTCGACGCGCGGGGCCTCCTGGTGGATGCCGCGGCGCTCGACGTCCGCCGGCAGCGGCTCGCCGAGGTCGATCGGGTCGCCGAGCAGGTTGAAGATGCGCCCGAGCGTCACCTCACCGACCGGAACCGAGATCGGCGCGCCGGTGTCGGTGACCTCGGCGCCTCGCGCGAGGCCGTCGGTGGTGTCCATCGCCACGGCGCGGACGCGGTCATCGCCCAAGTGCTGCTGGACCTCGCAGACGAGCAGCTCCTCCTCGGCGCCCGCGCTGATCCCGGGGGCCTCCTCCTCGCGGTTCTCCTTCGAGCGCACGACCGTGATGGCGTGGTTGATCTCGGGCAGGCGGTCGGGGAACACGGCCTCGATCACGACCCCCTGGATCTCCTCGATCCGCCCGACGTTGGGAGCGCCGCTCTGGGTGGCGTTCGGCTCGGTGGTGGTGCTGGCCATCTGGTTCTCTCTTTCTTTCTTTCTTTCTGAAGTTCCTGGGGGTCGGCCGGCGCTCCGTGCCGGCCTCCGTCCTTGGGGGGGTCGGCCGGCGCTCCGTGCCGGCCTCCGGGGGTCGGTTCGAGTCGTTCGCCGGCGGCCCTAGCTGAGTCCCTCAGCCCCGGCCACGACCTCCATGATCTCCTGGGTGATCTCGGCCTGGCGGGCGCGGTTCATCTGCAGCGTGTAGTCGGTGATCAGTTCCCCGGCGTTGTCCGAGGCGCTGCGCATCGCGGTCATCTGCGCGCCGAAGAAGCCCGCGGTGGACTCCACGAGCGCACGGTAGATCGAGATCTCGATGTAGTCGGGGATCAGGCGCCTGAGCAGCTCCTCGGGCCCGGGCTCGTATTCGACGAGCGCACGGGGGCCGTCGCTCTCCTCGGCCTCCTCCTCGTCCTCACCGGCGATCGTCGCCGCGGACAGGGGCAGCAGCCGTTCGCGCGTCACGCGCTGGGTGAGCGGCGAGATGTAGGCGTTGTAGATGATCTCGACGGCGTCGAGCTCGCCGTCGACGTAGGCGGCGATCAGGTCGTCGGCGATCGAGCGGGCATCGGCGTAGGCGGGCCGGTCGGAGAAGCCCGTGTAGGTGCCGCTCAGCTCGTAGCCGCGGAAGCCGATCGAGGAGACTCCGCGCCGCCCGCTCGCGTACCAGGCGGTCTGTTTGCCCTGCTCGCCCAGCTCGGCGGCCGTGCGCACGCCGGCGCGGATGATCTGCGAGTTGAAGCCCCCGGCGAGGCCGCGGTCGCCCGTCACCAGCAGCAGCCCGACGTTGCGCTCGGACTCGTGCTGCTGCAGCAGCGGCAGGCGCGCGGTCTCCGCGCCGGCCGCGCGGGCGGCCTGGCGCGTCATGCGCCGGATCGCCCCCGCGTAGGGCCGCAGCGCCTCGATCCGCTCCTCGGCGCGGCGCAGTCGCGCGGCGGCGACCGTCTCCAGGGCGCGGGTGATCTTCTGGATGTTCTTGACCGAGTTGATCTTGTTCTTGACGTCGCGCTGTGAGGCCATGGCTTCTCTTCCGCGCCGATCAGGCGGCGGCGATGGTCTCCTCGCGCTCGCCCGCGGCCTGCACCTCGGCTGCGCCGGCCTCGCCGTCCGCGGCGCTCTCGGCGGCGTCGCGCGTCTGCAGCGACGGGGCCGCCGCGTCGTCGATCGGCTGACCCTCCTCGTCGAGGTCGTAGCCGAAGTCGGCGGCGAACTGCTCGACCAGGTCGTGCACCTCCTTCTGGGTGCCCTCCGACCAGTCGCCGCCACGGATCTTCTCGCGCAGGGCGCTGCCCTGCGCGTGCGCGCGTTCGGTCAGCTCGGCGAGGAACTCGGGTACGCGCTCCACCTTCAAGCGGTCCAGGAAGCCGTTGGTGGCGGCGTAGATCTGGATCGTCTGATCCTCGACGGCCAGGGGCGCGCGCTCGTCCTGGTTGAGCGTCTGCACGAGGCGTTCCCCGCGCGCCAGCGTGCGCTGGGTGTCGGCGTCGAGGTCGGAGCCGAACTGGGCGAAGGCTTCGAGGTCCCGGTACTGCGAGAGCTCGAGCTTGATGCGCCCGGCGACTTTCTTCATCGGCCCGATCTGCGCGTTGCCGCCGACTCGGGAGACCGAGATGCCCACGTTGATCGCGGGCCGCACCCCGGAGTTGAATAGTTTCGACTCCAGGAAGATCTGCCCGTCGGTGATCGAGATCACGTTGGTGGGGATGTACGCGGAGACGTCGCCGGCCTGGGTCTCGATCACCGGCAGCGCGGTGAGCGAGCCGCCGCCGAGCTCGTCGTTCAGCTTGACCGCGCGCTCGAGCAGGCGCGAGTGCAGGTAGAAGACGTCGCCCGGGTAGGCCTCACGGCCCGGCGGGCGGCGCAGCAGCAGGGACATCTGACGGTAGGCGTAGGCGTGCTTGGTCAGATCGTCGTAGATGCAGAGCGCGTGGCGCCCGCTGTAGAGGAAGTGCTCGCCCATCGCGCAGCCCGCGTACGGAGCGATGAACTTGATCGGCGCAGCCTCGTCCGCGGCCGCCGCGACGATGATCGTGTTCTCCAGGGCGCCTGCTTCGTCGAGCGTCTGCGCGAGCGCCACGACGGTCGCCATGCGCTGGCCGATCGCGACGTACACGGACACCACACCGGTGTCCTTGTTGTTGATGATCGTGTCGATGCCGATCGCGGTCTTGCCGGTCTGGCGGTCGCCGATGATCAGCTCTCGCTGGCCACGGCCGATCGGGATCATCGCGTCGATCGCCTTCAGGCCCGTCTGCATCGGTTCGGTGACCGGCTGGCGCTGGACGACGCCCGGCGCCTTGAACTCCGCGGGGCGGGTCTCGGTGGTCTGGATGTCACCCTTGCCGTCGAGCGCGCGCCCGAGCGGGTCGACGATGCGCCCGAGCAGAGCCTCACCGACGGGGATCTCGAGCAGTTCGCCCGTGCGCCGCACGGTGTCGCCCTCGGAGATGCGTTCCCACTCGCCGAACAGCACGGCGCCGACGTTGTCGGACTCGAGGTTCAACGCCAGGCCGGTGACGCCGTGGGGGAACTCGAGTTTCTCGAAGGACATGCAGTTCTCGAGCCCGTGCAGGCGCGCGATGCCGTCCGCGACCGACAGCACGGTGCCCACCTCGGTGAGCTCTGCCGTGCCCTCGTCGAGTCCCTCGATGCGGCTCTTGAGGATGCTTGTGATCTCGTCCGGGTTGATCTGCATTTGAATAAGTCTCCTTGGTCGAGGGGCCCAGCCCGCCTATCGGCGGGCCACCCTCTCAGTGAGCAACGTGCCTGCGCAGCTGCTCCAGTCGGTTGCGAATTGAGGCGTCGAGGATCGAGTTGCCCACCCTGACGATGATGCCGCCGATGATCTCCGGGTCGACGCGGGACGCGAGCTCGACCTTGCGGCCGGTGCGCTCGCCGATCGTGTTGCCGAGGTTCTCCGTTGTGGCCAGGTCCAGCTCGATCGCGCTCGTGATCTCGACCGGCAGGACCTGGTTCTCCCTGTCCCACAGGCGCTCGTACTCGACGCGGATGCGGAAGAGGACGGGCATGCGGTGCTTCTCGATCAGCAGGCGCAGGAAGTTCAGGAAGCTCTCGTCCGCGTCGGCCACCATGCGTTCGAGCCCCTGCTGCTTCTCGGCTGTCGAGAAGTACGGCGAGAAGAAGAAGATCGCGAGCTGGCGGTCGGATTCGAGCGCGTCGGCGAACTGCGCGAGCTGCTCGCGCAGCTCGTCGAGCTTGCCCTGCTCGCGCGCGACCTCGAACAGCGCGCGGGCGTACACCTCGGCGAGCTCCTCCATCTAGGAGCCACCCCCCACCGCGGTCGCTGCGGCCAGGGCGCTCACGAAGCGCTCCCCGCCGAGATCGTGGAGAAGTCGAGCTCGGCGAGCGCCTCGTCGACGAGCCGGCGCTGGTCGGCCTCGCTGAGCGCCTTGCGCGTGACCTTCTCCGTCGCGGTCACCGTCAGGTCGGCGACCTCGCGGCGCAGGTCCGAGAGCGCGCGTTCGGTCGCGGCCCCGATTTCCCGTTCGGCACGGCGCTGAGCGTCGGCGATCAGCTCCTGGCCGTGCTCCTTGGACTCCGATTCGTGCATCTCGGCGGCCTGGCGGGCGCGGTGGACGATCTCGTCCGCCTGCGCGCGCGCCTCCTTCAGGCGCTCGCGGTATTCGGCCAGCAGCTTCTCGGCCTCCACGCGCGTGCGCTCGGCCGTGTCGATCGACTCTTCGATCGCTTTCTGGCGGCTGTCGAGCGCTTTGCTGATGGCCGGGAACGCGATCCTTTTGAGCAGCAGGAACGTGACGAAGAAGACGACCAGCGTCCAGATCATCAGGCCGACGCCCGGCTTGATCAGGAAGCTGCCTTCCGAGGCTGCGAGCACGGTTCCCATCGCTCAGACGATGAACGCGGCCAACAGACCCGCCACCAGGCCGTAGAAGAAGCACGCCTCGGTGAGGGCGAACCCGAGCCACTGCAGCTGCGTGATCTCATCGCGCATCTCGGGCTGGCGGGTGATCGCTTCGATCGCCTTTCCGAAGATGATGCCGATGCCCACGCCGGCGCCGACGGCGCCGAGGCCTCCACCGACGCCGAGGCCGATCGACTTGCCCGCCTTCGCCGTTTCTTCGGCGACAGCAAACAGGGTGATTAGAGCTATGTGCACGTCGTTTGTCTCCTTTAGTGCTCTTCGGCGACCGCGCCGCCGAGGTAGATCGCGGTGAGGGTGGCGAAGATGAACGCCTGCAGAGCGGCCACCAGGCTCACCTCGAAGGCGAACAGGATGATGCCGAACGGCAGCGCGAACCAGCCGAGCCAGGCTACGCCCAGAAGCACTGCGAGCGCGCCGGCGAAGAACAGGATGATCAAGTGGCCCGCGAGGATGTTGGCGAAGAGCCTGATCGTCAGCGACAGGATTCGCATCAGGTTCGAGAGCACCTCGAGCCCGAAGATGAAGAAGGCGATCGGGCCTTCGACGCCGCCCGGGATGAGGCCTTTGAGGTAGCCGATCGGGCCCTTCGCGCGCACGCCTTCGGCGGTGTACGAGACGAACACCACCAGCGCCAGCGCCAGCGGGATCGCGAGGTTCGCCGTGGCGGCGTAGAGCGAGAAGGACGGGATGTGGGTGCCGAACACCGAGATTTCCTGCTCGGTGTTCGTCGGCAGCGGGATGTAGCCGATCAGGTTCGAGAAGAGGATGAAGAGGAACAGCGTGCCGATGAACGGGAACCACTTGCGCGCCATCTTGTCGTCCATCGCGCTGCCCGTGATGTTGTCGCGCATCAGCTGGAAGATCGCCTCGACCGCGGTCTGCACCTTGTTCGGCCGCTGCTTCATGCGGCGCGCGACCCAGATCATCGTGAAGCAGGTCAGCGCCCCCGCGATGATCAGGTACATCACGGCCTTGTTGATCGAGAGGTCGATGCCGCCGATGTGGATCGAGATCCACGGTTCGAGTTTGAACTCGTTCTGCGGCTTGTACGTTTTGTTCCGGGTGCCCTTGAAGCCGTAGATCACGATCAGCGCGATCAGCCCGGCGAGGTAGATGCCGAACGCGATCAGCAGGCGGTTGCGGACCTTGTGGCTCTTCTGCTCCGGGGCGGCGCCTCCGCCCGGTTTGGGGCCGGCGCCTGCGCCCGGCTTGGCCTGCGGGACCTCCGGCGGCGTCTGGGTCGCCGCGCTCATGACGCGCTCGGGCTTCCGTGGGCCGGCGGTTTGGAGGCGGGTGGGCCCGCAAGGGGGTTGCGCGTGAAGAACGACATCACGAAGTAGACCGTGAAGGCGCCCAGCAGCAGCGCGGCCGCCATGATGCCGTCGTCCTTGCCGCCGACGAAGCGCGCGAGCAGGATCGCCAGCACGACGATCCAGATCCGCCCCATCATGCTGCCGACCTGCATGCCGGCCCGCACCTTCGCGTCGCCGACGCGCAGGGCGCGTTCCTGCACGAACGCCGTGCCAAGGCGCGTCAGCAGCCACGCGACGGCGGCGATGAGGTAGCCGAACAGGGGCAGTCCCGCGATCAGCACGAACGGCGCCGTCGCGAGCACCAGGCACACGTCGAGGTATCTGAGCAGGACCACGTCAGGAGAGGGGCCCGCGGCGACGGCCGCGGGAACGCTGGCAGCGCGCGCGACGCGGCGCCGGAGGAGCGAGCGCCAATGCGATCGCCGCCGTCAGCGGGCGGCATGCTCGGCGCCGGGCGTGCCGGCGCGCAAGCGGGGCAGGCCGGGCACGACGGCGCCTCGGGCTGCGCGCAGGAAGGCGCGTTGGGTCCTCGTGGGGGTCGAATTCGGGCATGTCGATGACGCCAGCCTACAGACGCTCAAGGGCCCGCGCTCTTTCGAGGCGGGGCCGTCGAAGGTGTCCCTCAACAGACTGCGGCGGCGGCGCCAACTTTATCCGAACTTGAACTTCGTAACAACTTTGTGACATGCGCCACGGGCGCACGGCGCCGCGCCGGGGCGCGCCTCAGCCGCTCGCGGCCTCTTCCAGTGGCTTGGCTCTCGCTCTGGCGAGCGCCTGCGGCGCCCAGGCGACGAGGGCGAAGGAGACCCCTACCAGCGCCGCTCCCGCGAACACGTCCAGCAGGTAGTGGTTGCCGGTGGCGAGCACGGCGAAGCCGGTCAGGCACGGATACACGACGCCGAGCACCCGCAGCACCCGCCGCCGCGTCAGCCGCCAGACGCCGATCGTGACCCACAGCGCCCACGCGATGTGCAGCGAGGGCATCGCCGCGAGCTGGTTCGCGTCAGAGGCGAGCGCGCCGCTGTGCCAGGAGCCGATCGCGTGCGTCGAGGCGACGACGTCGGTGAAGCCGTCCAGCATGCGCGGCGGCGCGACCGGGAACAGCCAGAAGACGACGAACGCCAGCAGGTTGATCACCACGAGCGCGTTGCGCATCGGGCGGTAGCGCTCCGCCCCCTTCCACCAGAGCAGCGCGAGCACCCCGACCGTGACCGCGAAGTGCGCGTTGTCGTAGTAGTCGGAGACGAGGAGCCCGAGCCCGTGATGGGCCGCGAGCCATTGGTCCAGCGCGCGCTCCGGCGCGATCCCGAGCGAGGTCTCGAAGTTGAGGATCGCGCGCCCGTGGATCAGCGCGGGACCGAGTCGCAGGGGGGCCAGGTTGTTGACCGCGTCGTAGACCCACGCCAGCCAGACGACCAGCAGCAACTCGCCCCACCAGCGCGTGCGGACAGGCGTCACCGGCGCGCTGCGGGGCGGCGCGTCGAGCTTCCTGTCGAGCGAGGAGACGACGGTCGACAAGCTGTCGATGCTAGCGGCAGAGCGGGATGGTCAGACCGCCGACAGGCGGCTTGCCGCAGCGGTACGTGCGCTCCTCAGGGCCGCACCGCCTCGATGCCGCGCGAGCGCATCGCCTCGATCACCGCGGGCAGCGCGGCGACCGTGTGATGCCACGAGCCGGGCGCCGAGTAGTCATCGGCATCGTGGAGCAGCAGGACCGAGCCCTCCCCGGCGCCGCGCGTGACGAGCTCCGCGATCGACCCAGCCGATGCCCCGCGCTCCCAGTCGCGCCCCCACTGGCTCCACAGCAGCGTGCGCCATCCGCGCCGGCGCGCGAGCGCGAGCGCGCTCGCGTTCAGCACCCCGTACGGCGGCCTGTAGAGCGAGGGCGCGAGGCCTGTCGCGATCGCGATTGTGTCCTCGGCGCGCACGATGTCCTCGCGGACCTGCCCGGGCGGGAGGCGCAGGAGGTTGCGGTGACGGTCGCAGTGCAGCGCGATCGCGTGGCCGGCATCGAGGATCTCCCGTGGCAGCGCCGGGTTGCGGCGCACCTGCTCGCCGACGAGGAAGAACGTCGCCGTCACTCGCTCGCGCGCGAGCACCTCGAGCACCGCCGGCGTGCCCTGCGGGTGGGGGCCGTCGTCGAAGGTCAGCGCGTACCCGCTGCCGGCGGCGGTGCGGTCCTCGACGCCGAGCGGCCGGCGCAGCGCAGGCCAGGCCGCGGCGAGCGCGGGGAGCGCATAGAGCATGTACGCAGCGGCCAGCGCGCCTGCGATCGGGGCTCTGCGGCTGCGATGATCGTCGTTGCTCATGGGTGAACTGGTCCTTGGCATCGCGGCGGCCGTCGGCGCGTCGACGCTCTACAGCCTAGGGGTGGCGTTCCAGGCGATGGACGCCAAGGAGGCCCCCGAGGACACGCACCTGCGCCTCGCGCTGGCGTGGCGGCTCGTACGCCGGGGCCGCTGGCTGCTCGGCACGGGCATGTCGATCCTCGGCTTCCCGCTGCAGGTCGTCGCGCTGATCCTGGCGCCGCTGGTGGTCGTGCAGCCCGCGCTCGCCGCCGGCCTGCTGGTGCTGATGATCGCCGGCGAGCGCATGCTCGGCGAGAAGCCCGGCCGCTACGAGTACGTCTGCGTGCTGGCGATCGCGGTCGGCGTCGTCGGCGCCGGGCTGTTCGCACCCGCGAACACCACCGCCACCGCGGCGCCGTGGAAGATCGCCGTCGTGCTGGTGGCGGTGGGGGCCCTCGCGCTGCTCCCCTACGCGCTGCGTGCGCTCGGGCGCAACGTCGCAGGCCTGACGATCTTCTGCGCCGGCTGCGGGTTCGCCTGGAGCGGCATCGTGACGAAGCTCGCGGCCAACGACTTCAAGACCGGCTACGTCCTGACGGCGATCATCTGGGCCGCCAGCACCGCCCTCGCCTCGGGCGTCGGGACGCTGAGCGAGATGAGCAGCCTGCAGTCGCGTCCCGCGATCCAGGTCGCGCCGGTCGTGTTCGTGACGCAGACGGTGATCCCCGTGATCGTCGCCCCGGTGCTGTTCGGCGAGTACTTCGACGCCACCCCGCTGGAGGGCTGGCCGCTCGTGGCGTCGCTGGTGGTGCTGGTCGCGGGCGCCGGCGCGCTCGCGCGCTCGCCGCTGCTGCTCGCGATGATGGAGGCTCAGCCCGTCAGCGCCTCGAGCGACTCGGCGGACAACCCGCGGGCCCCGAGTTCGGAGACGAGTCGCTCGAACCCGAGCACCGATTCCGCAGAGCCGTCCGCGGAGACGACGAGCACGTCGCCCGCGCGGATCGTCCGCTGAGGCAGCGGCGCCAGCGCGTTCAGCTGCATCGAGCCCTTGACCGGCACGCGCGTTGTCGGTGCGCGCCAGCACGAGCTGCCCGACCGACAGCCCGCCGGGGGGCTGCATGTAGTAGAAGCGGTGGTGGAGCCCGAGCGCCTTCGCCTGCTTGTGCAGCACCGAGCGCGTCTTGACCCAGCGCAGCGGCGAAGAGCTCGGTACTTCGGGCAGCAGCTCGTCGTGGAGCTGGGTCAGCTCGGCGACCCGCTCGGGCGTCGGCACGCCGGCGTCGTCGGCGAAGGACACGTGGATGCCGCGTTCGGCGAGCTGGTAGGCCAGGATCGAGACGCTGCCCGACGGCGCGCGCACGACCACGGCGACGGCGTGCTGGCGGGTCTTGACGTGGGCCAGCGGGCTCACCCGCAACACCTTCGCCGCGAGGCTCGTGACCTCGTCGGTCGAGAGCATCCAGCTCCCGAGCACCAGGATCAGGGCGACCTGCGTGGCGACCGCGACGAGACGCAGACGCCAGCGCGGGATCGGCCGCACGCGCTGCGGGGCCGAGAGCACGACGTCCGAGGCCGACGGATCGGCGCCGGCGAGGGGCGGGAGCGGGTCGTGCTGGCTCTCGGCGAAGGTCGCCTCGACGTGTTCGCGCAGCTCGTCGGTGTCGTTGGCGAGCAGCAACAGATCGAGCGCCGCCATCTCGCGCGTGTTCAGGCGCGCATGGCCGACGGGCAGGCCGTATGACACGACCGGGGTACCGGCCGCCCGCGCCTCCAGGCAGGTGACGCCGCCGGTCGAGTGGACCAGCACGTCGGCCGCCGACAGCAGCTCGGGCATCTTGTCGGTGAAGCCGTAGACGTGCACGCGCGGCTCGTGGGCGAACACCTCGCGCAGGTTCTGCTCGGCCTGCTCGTTGCGGCCGGCCAGACAGACGATGCTCGTCACCTCCGGGGTGCGGACGAACTCGCGTACCGCGCCCGCGATGTCGCCGACGCCCCAGCCGCCGCCGGAGACCAGCACCATGCGCCCCTCTTCGGGCAGTCCGAGCTCGCGGCGGGTGTCGGTCGCGCAGCGCGGCTCCAGGAACTCGGCCGAGATCAGCGGGCTCACGAGCTGCACGCTGCCCTCGCCGGCGATGCGCTCGACCGACGGCATCGACTCGCCGTACATGACGAGGTGCATGTCGATCCCGGGCTGCGCCCAGAAGAAGAGGCCGGTCAGGTCGGTGATCGTCGCGACCGTGGTGCAGGAGATCTCGCCGCGCCGCCGCAGCCGCGCGAGCACCACCGTCACCGCCGGGTAGGTCGAGACCACCACGTCGGGTCTGTGCTCGGCGATCGTGCGCGCGAGCGAGCGTGAGCCGAACAGGCAGAGCAGGCGCCGCGCCGCCCAGCGCACGGGCAGCACGTGCTCGAGCATCCAGTAGACAAGCGTGTAGCTCCACGGCATCACGCGCAGCTGAACGCGGTAGCCGTCCTCCACGATGGGCCGCAGCACGCGGCCCATCGCCGAGAGGCCGTCGATCACCGTCACCTCTGCGCGCTCGGGCGAGATCTCGATCTGCTCGGCGAGCGCACGAGCCGCCGCGGCATGGCCCTCGCCGACGTCGGCCGACAGCACCAGCACGCGCCGCGGCCGGTCCTCCTCGCCAAGCAGGCGCAGGTTGCGTTTGCGTTTGCTCCGTCGCATCACGGGAATTAGCACTCCCGCACGAGGGGGGTTACAGCGTGCGGATCGTCATTTCGCCCAGGCGTCCCCGGCGTTGAGGCTTCCTACAGCCTACCGGGCGCGGTGGATGCCTGACGGCCGCGAAGCCGTGAGAATGGGTATATGCAGGCCACGCGAGGAGCGGTGCCGGCCGTACCGGGGCAGGCCGAGGAGGTCCGGCGCGCGCCGCGGCCGGCGTGGCGCGCCGACGGTCCGTCGGCCCGGGCCGCGGTGCTCCTCGCCGGAGGGCTTGCGCTCCTGGCGCTTCTGGCGGCCCTGGCGGTCCTGTGCGTGGACGCCGCCGCCGCCCCTTCCCAGTACGTGCCCGCCGACAGCGGTGGCTGGCCGGGCTGGCTGGCCGGCCCGCTGAGCGGGATCGGCACACAGCTCGGGAAGGGCGGCTTCCAGACGCTGATGCTGGTGATCTGCGCGAGCTACCTGGTCGCGCTCGTGGCCGCGCGGACGCTTCCGATCGCAGCGATCGCGGCGACCGTGATCGCAGCCCACCTGATCCTGTTGCTCGGGCCGCCGCTGCTCTCCCAGGACGTCTTCGGCTACCTCGCCTTCGGGCGTATGGGCGCGCTGCACGGCCTCGACCCCTACACCCACTTCCCGGCCGAAGCCGCGGGCGACCCGGTGTTCGGCTTCATCGGCTGGCCGTTCCAGCACTCGCCGTACGGCCCGCTGTTCACGCTGATGAGCTATGCGGCTGCGCCTCTGGGGCTCGCCGGCGGGCTCTGGGCGCTGAAGGCGCTCACCGTCCTCTGCAGCCTCGGCGCGATCTGGCTGACGACCGAGGCGGCCGGGCGGCTCGGGCACTCGCGCTCGTTCGCGCTGGCGTTCCTCGGGCTGAACCCGGTGCTCCTGGTGATGGCGGTCGGCGGCGCGCACAACGACACGCTGCTGTTGCTCTCGCTCGGCTTCGCACTGCTGCTGAGCGCGCCCCGCCCGGGTGCGGGCGCGGCGTCGGAGCGACCGCGCGGGGCGGCGCTCGCGCTGGCCGGCGGCGTGGGGGTCAAGCTCACGGCCGGCCTGCTGCTGCCGTTCCTGGTGCTGGGCCGGCGCAGCGCCCGTGAGCGCTGGCGCGTCGCAGTGGCGGGCGCGGGCGGTCTCGTGGCAGTCGCCGCAGTGGGCGTGATCGGGTTCGGACCGCACGCGCTGGGGTTCCTCGGCGCGCTCGGCGAGCAGCAGCAGCTGATCGCCACGCACAGCGTGCCCGCCGAGACGGCGCGCCTGTTCGGGCTTCAGGGCACCCCGGCGTGGTGGCGCCACGCCTTCCTCGCCGCCTTCGTGGTCGTGCTCGCCTACGCGCTGTGGCGCACCGCGCGCGGGGCCGACTGGCGCGTGACGGCGGCATGGACGACGATCGCGCTGCTGTGCTCGACCGCCTGGCTGCTGCCGTGGTACGCGGTGTGGCCGCTGCCGCTAGCCGCCGTCTGCGGTGATCGGCGCCTGCTGGCCGCCACGCTCGTGGTCTGCGCCTACGCTGTCCTGATCCACCTGCCGCTGGCCGACCCGCTGCTGAGTCCGGCTCACTCGCGGTCCCACGCCACCGTCCCCGCCGGGGTGTCGTTTCCCGGCCTCGGCAACCGCCTGGAATTCTCCGGTCTCGAAGTCCTGCGCGATACCCGCTTCGATCTCCGCTGGTGACAATTCCGGGCTCAGGCGGCGCAGGCGCATCTCCGAGAGCCGGCGGAACTTGAGGATCTCGAGCACGTAGACGAGGTAAACGGTGGCGGCGATCGCGACCAGCCCGATCGCCACCATCACGATCGTCCAGCCTGTGTAGAGGTGGCCGTGGTGGTCGCTGTAGGGAACGAACCGCAACGCCAGCGCGACCCCTGCCAGCATCAGCGTCCAGGCGTAGAAGTAGGCGATCGTGCGCCGGCGGGAGAAGCCGATCCGAGCCATGCGATGGTGGAAGTGCTCGCTGTCGGGGCGATAGACGGGCTGCTTGTACTTCAGGCGCTTGAGCACCACGAAGGTGGTGTCCAGGAACGGCACCGCGAGCAGGATCAAAGGCAGCACGAGCGACACCACAGCGGCCGTCTTGACCGCCGCCTCGACGGTGATCACGCCCATCAGGAGCCCCAGCAGGTTCGAGCCGCTGTCGCCCATGAAGCTGGAGGCGGGCGGGAAGTTGAACACCAGGAAGCCGAGTGCGGCCCCGGCCGTGATCGCCGCGAGCACGCCCGGCTGCTCGCGGCCGAGATCGAACGCGATCACCGCCATCGCTGCCGCGATGATCGCGCAGACCCCCGCCGCGAGGCCGTCGACGCCGTCGGAGAAGTTGACGACGTTCATCAGGAAGACGAGGCCGAGGACGGTCAGGATCGGTCCTGCGTTCGTCACCCCGGCGTTCGGGAAGTGCAGTTTTCCCATGAACGGGAGCGTGATCGCCTTCACCGCCACGCCGTAGTGGACGACGACCACCGCCGCCAGCACCTGGCCGACGAACTTCGCGGCGGGGTGTAGGTCGAACCGGTCGTCGAGCGCGCCGACGAGCGTGATCACGGCGGCGCCTATGAGGACGCCGTACCAGAGGTGCGGCGATTCTCCGTAGCCGGCCGGCAGCCACATCAGCGTCGCGACGAACGTGCCGCCGAAGATCGCAAGGCCGCCGAGCAGCGGTGTCGCCTTCTCCGAGAGCCCACGCTCGCGCGGCTCGTCGATCGCTCCGACGGCCCGCGCCAACTTCATCGTCAGCGGGGTCAGCAGCGCCGCCACGGCGAGCGCCACGAGGAACGCGTACAGCGCTTCGAGCTCGGTCGGGTGCGCCATCTGCTCAACACAGCATCGCAGGCGCGGGGGTCGTCGGGGCCCGCGCAGTCCCCTACGCTCGGCACACCGGACGGCTACGGCCCCGGCCTCGACCGCATCGATTGGCGGTTGAGCGTGTAGGCGACGGCCGCGCGGCTCAGGCGACCGTTGCGGCGGCCAAGCCCTCGTACAGCGGATAGCGCTCCACGATCGCCTGCACCCGCTCGCTCAGCTCGCCGGCGCGCGACTCGTATTCCGGCGTCAGCGCCACGGCCAGGATCTTCCCGACCTCGGTGAAGTCGTCCTGCTGCAGCCCGCGCGTGGCGAGCGCCGGCGTGCCGATCCGCAGCCCCGAGGCCTCCATCGGCGGCCGCGGGTCGAACGGGATCGCGTTGCGGTTGACGGTGATCCCGATCTCGTGCAGGCGGTCCTCACCCTGCCTGCCCGTCAGCTCCGGCGCGCAATCGCGCAGGTCGACGAGGATCAGGTGGACGTCGGTGCCGCCCGTGAGGACGCTCACGCCGTGTCCGGCGCCGAGCAGCTCGCTCGCCAGCGCCTGCGCGCCCGCGATCGTGCGCCGCTGGCGCTCGGCGAACAGCTCGCTGGCCGCGACCTTCAGCGCGAAGGCCTTGGCCGCGATCACGTGCTCCAAGGGGCCGCCCTGCTGGCCCGGGAACACCGCCGAGTCGATCTTCTTCGCGTGCTCGGACTTGCAGAGGATGATCCCCGCGCGCGGCCCGCCGAGGGTCTTGTGGGTGGTGGTGGTGACCACGTCCGCGCCGGCCGCGACCGGGTTCGGGTGAAGGCCCGCGGCGACCAGCCCGGCGAAGTGAGCCATGTCGACCATCAGCAGCGCGCCGACCTCGTCGGCGATCTCGCGGAAGCGCACGAAGTCGAGCACGCGCGGGTAGGCCGACCAGCCGGCGAGGAGCAGCTTCGGTTTGCGCTCGCGGGCGATCCGCGCCACCTCATCCATATCGATCAGGCTGCTCTCGCGATCGACCTCGTACGCCGCGATCTCATACAGGCGGCCCGACACATTGATGCGCATCCCGTGCGTGAGGTGCCCGCCGTGGGCGAGCGAGAGCCCCATGATCGTGTCGCCGGGTTCGAGCAGCGCGTGGTAGACGGCGGTGTTCGCCTGCGCGCCCGAGTGCGGCTGCACGTTGGCGTGCTCGGCGCCGAACAGCTCCTTCGCGCGGTCGATCGCGAGCTGCTCGGAGACGTCCACCCACTCGCAGCCGCCGTAGTAGCGGCGGCCCGGGTAGCCCTCGGCGTACTTGTTGGTGAGCACCGAGCCCTGGCATTCGAGCACCGCCCGCGGCACGAAGTTCTCGGAGGCGATCATCTCGAGCGTCGACTGCTGGCGATGCAGCTCCCCGGCGAGCGCATCGGCCAGCTCGGGGTCGACCTCGACGAGGGGTCGGTTGAAGTAATCGGGGCTCAGCTCGCTCACGGCGCTCTCCTTCGCAGGGGACTGAAGACTGGTGCCCAGGCGCGCGGCGTATGAGCTGTCCGCTTCCCGGTGGTCGATTCCACCTGCGAGCGCCAGTTGCGGCAGCTGCGACGAGGCTAGCACCCGGCCGGTGCGGATGTTCGGAGCCATCTCACACCGGGTAGCAGCGCCTCTATGCCCGCGTTGCAGGCGCATACGACGGCCGCTG
The DNA here is from genome assembly GCA_963742805.1 of uncultured Solirubrobacteraceae bacterium. GTDB lineage: Bacteria > Actinomycetota > Thermoleophilia > Solirubrobacterales > Solirubrobacteraceae > Palsa-744. The sequence continues at coordinate 285,964 of CAVUNG010000001.1, forward strand.
CGTGCGCTCTACGCGGCGACGCTCGTGCTGAGCATCGTGCTCATTGCCGTGATCGCGGCGACGGGACCGTTTACGGCGTTCACCGCGGGCGGGATCGTCTTCCTGATCCTCGTGGCCGCGACAGCCGTGTGGCTGCTGCGGCACATCACCCCGCCCGCCGGCCCCCGCGCGGGGGCCGGCGGTGGGAGTCGCCGATTCACCTAGGCGAGCGCCGCGAGCGCGCGCTCGACGCGTTCGCGAGGCACCGCGCCGTCGCGCAGCACGTACCAGCGCCGCTCCTCGTCGAGGTCACGCAGGTCGATCACCGTCGAGGGCGTGCCCGGAAGCTCGCCGCCGTCGATCACGAGGTCGGCGCCCTCGCGCAGGCGCTCCGGCACCTCCTCGAGCGTGCGCGCGTCCTGTCCACCCGACAGGTTCGCACTCGACTGGAGCACCGGCACGCCGACGGTCGCGAGAGCCTCGAGGCCGCCCTCGAAGGCCGGCACCCGCAGCCCGAGCGTGGAGGGATCCACGCGGCAGGCCGGACCGAAGCGCTGCCGGCGGTTGCCCAGCAACACCGTCACCGGCCCTGGTAGCAGCGCGTCCAGGGCGTCGCGCTCGCTCTCATGTAGATCGTCCAGCTCGACGAGCGCGTCCTCGAGCGAGAAGAACATCACCGCGCATGCCCGGGCAGAGGGTCGCCCCTTGAGCGCGTAGAGGCGGCGAGCCGCCTCCTCGTTGTCCGGGTCGCAACAGACCCCGTACACCGTGTCACTTGGAAAAACCGCCACACCGCCTGCGGTGACACATTCGCGCAGGCGGTCCGCGGCCTCTTCGTCGAGAGTCACGATCAACCCCTTCCTTTTCTCCCGATCACCACCCGCTTTATACCCCCAAGGTCGACCTGAAAGCTAGTGGCACCGAAACCCGCATCCCGCAACAGCCGCGAGACTGCCTCGGCCTGGCCCTCCCCCACCTCGATCGCGGCGCTCGCAACACGCTCGCGCCCGCCGAGCTGACGCGCGAGCGGCGCGATCACGGCCAGCCCGTCGGGGCCCGCGAACAGCGCGCCCGCCGGCTCGTGGCGGAGGATCTCCGGCGCGAGCGAGCGGCGCTCGGAGTCCGCCACGTAGGGCGGATTGGCCAGCACCGCGTCGAAGGCGTCGGGGACGCCGTCCAGCAGGTCGGCGTGCAGCCAGCGCACCTCGATGCCGAGGCGCTCGGAGTTCTCGCGCGCGAGGTCCAGTGCGGGCTCGCTGACGTCGCTGGCCCAGACGTCCAGGTCGCCGCGCTCCTGCTTCAACGCCAGCGCGACGGCGCCGCTGCCCGTACAGACGTCCAGGACCGAGGCCCCCCGTGGCAGCGAGAGACCGGCTTCGACGAGCAGCTCGGTCTCGGGCCGCGGCACGAGCGCGCGCCGGTCCACCGCCAGCTCGATGTTGCGGAAGGCGCGGCGTCCGGTGATGTAGGCGACCGGCTCGCGTTCCACCGCGCGCCGCCTGACGGCGCCCTGGTAGGCGCGGACGGCCGGTCCCTGCACCCGCAGCGAGCTGTCCGTCACGAGCTGCTCCCTGGATACACCGAGCACCCGGGCGAGCAGGATTTCGGCGTCCAGGCGCGGCGTTTCGCATCCCGCAGCCGCGATCGCCGTCTGGGCGCCCTCGAGCGCCTCGCGCACCGGCGTGCCGCTCACGCCGCGGCCTGCGCCTCCAGCTTCCGGCGCCGCTCGTCCGCCTGGAGCGCGTCGGTGAGCTCGCCGAGCTCCCCCTCGAGCACCTGGTCGAGGTTGTGCACCGTCAGCTTGATGCGGTGGTCGGTGACCCGGCGCTCGCCGTAGTTGTAGGTGCGGATCTTCTCCGCGCGGTCGCCGGTGCCTACCTGCGAGCGCCGGTCGGCGGCCAGCTCGGCCTGCTGTTCGGCCAGCGCGCGCTCGTACAGCCGGGCGCGCAACACGCGCAGCGCCTTCTCGCGGTTCTGCAGCTGGGACTTCTCGTCCTGCATCGAGACGACGATCCCGGTCGGCTTGTGGGTCACCCGCACGGCCGAGTCGGTGGTGTTGACCGACTGTCCGCCGGGGCCGGAGGATCGATATACGTCGATCTGGAGGTCGTTCGGATCGATCTCGACGTCGACATCCTCGGCTTCCGGGAGCACCGCGACCGTCGCCGTCGACGTGTGGATGCGGCCCTGAGACTCCGTCGCGGGGACGCGCTGTACGCGGTGAGTGCCGCCCTCGAACTTGAACACCGAGTAGGCGCCCTCGCCCTTGATCGCGAACGTGTACTTGCCGTCGCCGATCTCGATCGGCTCGGTCTTCCAGCCCCGCCGCTCGGCGTAGCGCGTCAGCATCCGGTAGAGGTCGCCCGCCCACAGCCCGGCCTCCTCCCCTCCCGCGCCGCCCTGGATTTCGACGATCACGTCCTTGTCGTCGTTGGGGTCCGACTCGACCATCGCGAGGCGGATCTCCTCCTCGAGCTCGGCGATCCGCGCGCGCGCCTGGTCCAACTCCTCCCGCATCCCGTCGCCCTCGCCGAGCTCGTCGATCAGCTCCTCGGCCCCGGCGGCGTCGTCGTGTGCGCGACGCCATTCGGCAGCGAGCTTGGCGCCGGGCTCGAGCTGCCTGTAGGCGCGGCCGACCTCGGCGTAGCGCTCACGATCGGAGATCACCTCGGGGTCGGTCATCTGCTCGCCGAGCTCGGCGAAACGGCTCTCGATCTGCGCGACGAGGTCCTCGATCATCTCGCTCCGAGCGTATCCGCTCGCGAAGCGGGCCTCACCGCAGGCGCGTCGCGTTCGAGCCGTCGGCGAAGGCCTGCCCGAACGCGACGCGTCTCGGCGTGGTGGCCGTCAAGCCGCCGCTTGATACTGCGGAGCGACCGGCTCGGGCGCCGTGACGGCAGCTCCTCCGGCCAGCTCGACGAGCTCGTCGAGCGTCGCCGAGAGCGCCTCTCGCGCGGCGCGGTCCAGCGGCAGACCGCGCTCGTCGAGCGCCTCGTCGACCTGGCCGATCGGCAGCTCGCGGTCGACGACGCGGGCGCCCGTCGAACCGAGCACCTTACGCGTCTCGGCCTGCGCCCAGACCGCGCCGAAGAGGCCGGTGCTGGAGCCGATCACCGCCGAGGGCTTGCCGGCAAGCGGGCTCTCGGCCCTCGGCCGCGATGCCCAGTCGAGCGCGTTCTTCAGCACGCCCGGGATCGAGGAGTTGTACTCGGGCGTCGCGATCAGCAGCGCATCGGCGCCGGCGATCGCCTCCTTGAACGCCTTCACCGAGGCGGGCGGCGCGGATTCCTCGTCCTCGTTGAAGGGCGGGATCGCGCCGAGCTGGTCGAACTCGACCAGCTCGGCGCCCTCCGGCAGCAGCGTGCCGGCGCCGCGCAGCAACCTCGTGTTGTGGGACTCCCTGCGGAGGCTTCCCGACAGTCCGAGGATCTTCATGGCCGCTAGGCCTCCCTCACGAGCTCGAGCGAGACCTGGAGCTTGACGTCGTTGTCGAGGGCGAAGCCGCCCTTCGGCAGCGGGGCGTTCCACTCGAGGCCGTACTCGCGACGGTCGATGACCGCCTCCAGCTCCACGCCGATCTTCTCGTTGCCGGCGATGTCGGTGTGCGGCGCGGTCACGGTGCCCCGGCCGGTGATCGAGTGCGTGTGGTCCTTGATCGTCAGCTCGCCCTGGACGTCCAGCTCGCCCCCGTCGCCGACGTTGATCGCCGTCGAGGTGAAGCTGATCTGCGGGTAGCTGGCGGTGTCGAAGAACTCGGGCGAGGCGAGGTGCCCGGCGAGGTTCTCGTCCTTGACCGCGATCGAGTCGGCCTCGACCGTGCCGTGAAGCACGGGGCGACCGTCCTCACCGGTGGAAAGGCTGCCGTCGTAGCGGTCGAACCCGCCGCGGAAGTTCGCGACGACCATGTGTTTGACGGCGAAACCGACGTGCGAGTGGATCGGGTCGATCTTCCAGGTGCCGGTTGAAAGTTGCTCTGCGACTGGGGCGCTCATTGTGCTGTTCTCCTTGTTGGTCAGTGTCCGGACCGTGGTCCGTTTGCTCTGTTCAGAGTGTAGCACCTAACCGGACCGTGGTCCACTTATGCCCCGATGCGGTACGATGTGAGCACGAGATGCGAGACCTGCCCGTGATCCAGCCGCAGCAAACCGAACGCGCCGACGCGGCTCGAAACCGGGAGCTGATCCTCTGCGCGGCGCGCCGCCTGTTCGCCGAGAAGGGCGCGAGCTGCGTTTCGATGGACGAGATAGCCGAAGCGGCAGGCGTCGGCAAGGGAACGCTGTTCCGGCGCTTCGGCTCGCGCGCGTCGCTCGCGACCGCGGTCCTCAGCGAGGACGAGGCGCGCCTCCAGGAAGCGTTCATCAGAGGCGAGCCGCCGCTCGGCCCCGGGGTTCCGGCGCGCGAGCGCCTGATCGCGTACGGGGAAGCGCGCCTTGACCTGATCGACGCGCACGCCGAACTGCTCGCGGCAGCGGAAGCGGCCGGCGCGCACTTCGACTCTCCCCCCTACGCCGCGAGCCGCCTGCATGTCACGCTGCTGCTGCGCGAGATCGACCGGGAATGTGACGGCGAGCTGCTCGCCGACACGCTGCTCGCCGGCCTCTCCGCGGGCCTGTTCGTCTACCTCCGCGACGCGCGCGGCTTCGGCCTGGAGCGGATCAAGGAAGGGTGGCGGCGGCAGGTTGACGGGCTCGTGCCGGCGGGCGACAGAGACGCCGCCTACCTCGGCTGACGCTCCGCGTCGCCCGGCGCTCCAGATGCGCGCGATCGCGGCCGATGCAACCCCGTGATGGGCCGAGAGCGACAGCGGCGCCCGGTGTGGGTGTGGGTCGGGCTGACGCTCAGCCGCGCCGAGACGGGCCGGCTCGCGCTCCTCGTCGCGAGCGTCTTCGCCCTGATCGCCGCTTTCTTCGCGTTCGTCGTCGTCTTCGGCGTCGTGGAACAGGCGTCAGGAGGCGTGTTCCACGACTTCGCGCAGGTGGTGGGCGAAGCCGCCGTCTACGGCCTCGTCAGCGGTGCCATCGCGATCTGGTCGCTGCGACTGTGGCGCAGGGAAAGACGCAGCGGGCCGCCCCGGGCGCCGGACACCGCCCTGCCCGCAGTCCGCGCAGACGGATGAACCGGCCCTCTCGTCAGGCGACGAGCTCTACGCCGACCAGATCCTCCGCGCTCATCTCCCCCGGCTTCTCGAGCGCGAGCACCGCCTCCAGCGAGGCGATCGCGACGGCCAGCTGGTCGTGGTCGGGCTCGCGGGTGGTGAGCAGCTGCAGCTTCAGACCGGGGTACATCAGCGCCTGCACCCAGCGGCGCCTGCGGTTCTTGCCGGCGAACTTGATGATCTCGAAGGAGATGCCGGCGATCAGGGGCACGCCGAGGATCCGCGTCAGCACCAGCCAGTACCAGGCCGGCAGCCCGATCGGAGCGAAGACGAAGATCGCGACGATCATGACGATCAGCAGGAAGCTCGTGCCGCAGCGAGGGTGAAGGCGCGAGAAGCGCTGAGCGTTGGCCGGAGTCAGCGGCAGCCCGGCCTCGAAGCACGAGATCGTCTTGTGCTCGGCGCCGTGGTACTCGAACACCCGCCGCAGGTCGCGCAGCCGCGAGAGCAGCAGCAGGTAGCCGAGGAAGATCGCGGTGCGCACCACGCCCTCGATCAGCCAGAACAGGACCGAGGAGTGCAGCTGGTCCTTGATCAGGCTGGTCAGCCCGACGGGGATCAGGAAGAACAGCACGACCGCGAGGGCGAGCGCGACCACCACCGTGCCGAACCAGACGGCCTTCGGGATCTCCTGCGGCTCGCTCTCCTCCGCGGGGCCGTCACCGTTCTGCGCGGCCGCCTGCGCGCCGGCCGCCGGCTCCTCGGGCGGGAGCTGGGCGTTGGCGGAGAACTCGAGCGCGCGGAACCCGATCGCCAGCGAGCCGCCGAGGGCGACGATGCCGCGGACGATCGGCACGCGCAGGGAGCGGTGCCGCTTGAGCGCCGATTCGAGCGGAAAGCTCTTGACTTCGATCTCACCGAGCGACGCCTCCTCAGGGGAGTGCCCGCCGTGGGCGAGCTGCTCCGCGCTCGGCTTGCGCACGGCGATCGCCCAGTGGGAGACACCGCGCATCATCACGCCCTCGAGGACGGCCTGACCGCCGACGGGGGCGTCGCGGGCGGCCTCGAGCTCGCCGTCGATCAGCATCGTGCCGGCCGGGGACGGCGCGTCCGCGCCGGCTGCCACAGGCGGCGATGCCACCGCCGCGTTGGTCGCGACCGGCGCGCTCGGCGAGCCAGCGGCCGGACGCGGCGTCATGCGCCTATTTCGCGGCCCGGGACTGAGCCAGGCGACCTTTGGCGACGCGCCGCTGGAAGCGCTCGACGCGTCCGCCGGTGTCCATCAGCTTCTGCCGGCCCGTGTAGAACGGGTGGCAGTTCGAGCACACCTCGACGTGGAGCTCGTCGCGCGTGGCGCGGGTGATGAACTCGTTGCCGCAGGTGCAGCGAACGTGTGCCTGCTCGTATTTGGGATGGATCTCGGTCTTCATCGTCAGGAGATTCTAGCGGCCGCCTCCAGGCGCGCGGGCACGCTTCGCTATTCGCTGGGCGGCTGGCCCTTCGGGATCTGGATGCAGCGCGACGTGCGCAGTTCGTAAGCCTTCAGGAGCTTGCCCTTTGCGTTCACCCAGCGATAGCGCACGGAGCCCCGGTAGTAGGCCGGCGCGGCGAGGTTCGTGACCTCTTTCAGGTAGCGGTAGGTCTTCACGCCGGGCGCGGCCCAGCGCCACACCCCGAGGCCCGGTGCGGCCACGACATGGAAGCTTTCGTCGCTCGGCGCACGCTCGAGCACGTCGATACGCATCTCCATCTTCGCCGCGCCGGGGATCGTCGACATTTCGCCCGCGAACGTCGCCGTGCGTTCGGACTGTTCTTCGGAGGTCGTGCAGCCCTCGAGCGTCGCCGAAGCGGGGGGTTTGGCAGGCGGCGGCGTGGTCCCGGCCGGTGTGTTCGGAGTGTTCGTGGCTCGAGCCGCGGCGTTCGCGCTCAGCGCGTGGGGAGCGAGCACGATCCAGGCAGCGGCGGTCGCCGCGAGGAGGGCGGCCGTCAGCCGTCCTGCCACCCGGGCCCTGCCTCGCGCTGCTCTCGGCACACTGCTCATCATCCCCCCCTAACACACCGGCGTGGTGCAGGTTTCGCGCCGGTGAGCACGAGTCCTGCTGTGTGAGCATGTCGGGCCGGCGCTCCATGCCGGCCCTCAGGGGAAGTCGGGCCGGCGCTCCATGCCGGCCCTCAGCCGAGGTCGGGCCGGCGCTCCATGACGGCCCTCAGGGGAAGTCGGGCCGGCGCTCCATGCCCGCCCTCAGGCGAGGTCGGGCCGGCGCATCCACGCCGGCCCTCGGGCGGCCGTCAGGTCAGCTGGTAGAGCGGGCCGTCGCCGCCCTCGGGAGTCGTCAGCCGGCCGCCCTTGGCCGTGATCGCGCCGCACTGCACGCAGTTGGTGTAGTTGACGATCACGTCGACCGCCCCCTCCTCGGGAGCGTCCTCGGGGATCTCGTACACCCCGGCCGGGCACATCCACCGCCACGTCTCGGCGATCTCGCGCGGCACGTGTTTCTGCACGCGGATGTGGTTCGGCGCGTCGTCCCGCGTCGCGTTGCCGGTGATGAAGACCGAGGACAGCTTGTCGAAGGTGTATTTGCCGTCCGGCTTGGGATAGCGGTCCTTGGTGTTGCCGAGGAACATCGGCTCGGCGTCGTCCCGGTGCCATTCCTGCCGTCCCGGCGGAAGCTTGCCTTTGGACATGATCGACGGGCCGGCCAGGGCGCTGCCGACGAGGAAGCCTTTCTGGAACGCCTGCCGTGTGTTGCGGACCTCGTAGAGCTCCTTGCCGATCGTCGAGCGCTCGACCGCCTCCTCGTAGTCGGAGAAGTCACTGCTGCCGCGCTTGAGCGCGGCGTAGATCGACTCCGCGGCGAGCATCCCGGACTTGATGCAGTGGTGGACGCCCTTCAGCGCCGCCGTGTCGACCATCCCCCCCGCGTCGCCGACGAGCACCGCCCCCGGCATCGAGAGCTTCGGCATCGACCAGTAGCCGCCGCCGGGAAGCGCCTTCGCGCCCCACGCCACGCGCTCCCCGCCCTCGAGAACGTCTTTCACCAGGGGGTGCATCTTGAACGTCTGCAGCAGGTCGTGCGCGGAGGTCGTCGCGTCCTTGTAGTTGAGGTCGACGACGAACCCGATCGAAACCATGTCATCGCCGGTCTTCTCGTCCTTCATCGGGTACATCCACGTGCCACCGAGCTGGCCGTACTTCGGCGAGACCTTCAGCGGCCAAGGCTGCACGAACGTGTGGATCACGCGGTCGAGCGGCTTGGTGACCTTCCAGACCTCCTTCACGCCGAGCTCCCACACCTGGGGCTCGCGGCCCTCGGCCAGGTCGAACTCCTTGATCGCGGCGCCCGTGAGGTGACCCCAGCAGCCCTCGGCCAGCACGGTGGCCTTGGCCTTGATGTCGGTTCCGGGCTCGAAGTTGCCCAGCGGCTCGCCGTCCTTGCCGCGGCCCTTGTCGCCGGAGCGCACGCCCGCGACCCGACCGTCCTCGACGACGAGCTGGGTGGCCGAGGTCTCGGTGAGGATGTACGCCCCGGCGTCTTCGGCCTGGCGCTGCTGGTAACGCGCGAGCGCAGACACCGACACCACCTCGTTGCCGTGGTTCTTGAAGTTCGGCACCGCAGGGATCGGCACGGGCAGCTTCGTTTTGGGGCCGGTCAGCATGTACACCGACTCCTTCGTGACCTCCCCGAAGGCGAAGCCCTCCTTGCGCCACTCCTCCCTGCTGAGTTCCGGGAACAGCTCTTCCAGCGGCCCAGGGCGCATCACCGCGCCGGAGAGGTTGTGCCCTCCGCACGTCTTGGCCTTCTCCACGACGGCAACCGGCACTTCGCCGAGCCGCTCCAGCATCTCCTCGTCGTCGGCGAGGAGCTGCAGCAGCCGGTTCGCGCACGCGAGCCCGGCGGTGCCGCCGCCGACGATCGCGACGCCGACCTCGATCAGCTCGTCCTCGTCGTCGAGGCCGCGCTTGATGAACTCCTTCTGGGAGTCGACCGGTGGCGGGAAGGCCGCGGGTGCGACCTTCCCGTTGCTCGAGCCGGACATGCTCACCTGCGCGGGGCGTCCAGCCCCGCGATCTGACGATATGGGCGACCTCCGGTCGCCCTTGATCGTTCGCGCTTCGCGCTCACTGCTCAGGACCCCTTCTTCGCCTTCACCGCTTCGGTCAGCTTGGGCAGGATTTTGTTCAGATCGCCCACGATGCCGAGGTCGGAGAATTCGAAGATCGGCGCGTTCGCGTCCTTGTTGATCGCGACGATGTTCTCCGAGCTCTGCATCCCGACCTTGTGCTGGATCGCGCCCGAGATCCCGGCCGCGAGGTACAGCTTCGGCGCGACCGTCTTGCCGGTCTGGCCGATCTGCGCCGCGTAGGGGTACCAACCGGCATCGACGACGGCGCGCGTTGCCGCCACGGCGGAGTTGCCGCCGAACGCCTGGGCCAGCGCTTCGCACAGCTCGAAGCCCTCGGCCTTGCCGAGGCCGCGCCCGCCGGCGACCAGGATGTCCGCACCCTCGATGTCGACGTCCGCGCCGCGCTGTTCGCCGCGCGTGACCATGGTGGCCTGGTTCGACCAGGGCGAGTACTCGACGTCGACGTCGATCACCTCGGCCGAGCCCGCGCCGTCCTGCTTGATCTCGAACGCGTTGATGCGGCCGATGATGATCCCGAAGTCCTTGTAGCGGGACACCGAGATTTTCGAGTCGCCGAGGATCGGGCGCTCGGCGACGAGCTTGCCGTCCTCGGCGCGCACGGCGGTGACCTCCATCGTCACGCCGCCCTTGCGCCGAGCCGCGAGGCCCGCGCCGATCTCGAAGCCGAGCAGGCCGCCGCCGAAGATGGCGTAGCCGTGGCCGCCCTCGTCGATCACCTTCGACATCACGTCGATGACCGGCTGCGCGAGACCCTCAGGGCCCTTGGCGCGGAACACCTTCGTGGCGCCGTAGGCGCCGAGCGTGGCGCAGAGCTCGTCTGTGAGGTCCTCGCCGCCGACGACGACGGCGTGGCAGCTGCCGTCGATCTCGGCCGCGCGCGCAGCGCTCTCGGAGACCGCGCCGAGCGAGTTCTTGTTGAACTCGCCGTCTTTGTGGAGCACGTATGTAAGGACGTCGGCCATCTAGATCAGCTTCCTTTCCTCGAGCCAGGAGACGATCTTCTCGACGGTCTCGTTCGTGTCCTCGTCCTCGATGATCTGGCCCGCTGCCTTCGCCGGCGGGTCCTTGAACTCGCCGCACTGCACGCGCGAGCCGTCCTCACCGACCATCGAGGGGTCGATGTCGACGTCGCCCGAGGAGAGGGTGTCCAGCGGCTTCTTCTTCGCGCCCATGATCGCCTTCAGCGACGGGTAGCGCGGCTCGTTGATCGCGTCTCCGACGGAGATCACGGCGGGCAGCTCGACCGCGACCGTGTCGTAGCCGTACTCGGCCTGGCGCTCGCAGCGCAGGGCGGGTGAGGCTCCGGTCTCGACGTCCATCTTGATCACCTGGGTCAGCGAGGGCATCTGCAGGTGGTCGGCGACGACCGCCCCGATCGTGTAGCACTCGCCGTCATCGGACTGCTGGCCGAGCAGCACCAGGTCCGGGCTCTCGCGCTGAAGCGTCTGCGCGAGCGCGTAGCCGGTCGCCGCCACGTCCGAACCGGCCAGAGCGGCGTCGGTCAGATGCACCGAGCGGTCGGCGCCCAGCGAGACGGCCTTGTGCAGGGCCCGCACGGCACTCTCGGGGCCCATCGTCACGGCGACGATCTCCTCGACCGGGACGGCGCCGCCCTCCTTGATCTGCATCGCAGCCTCGATGGCGTGCGTGTCATACGGGTTGAGGTTCTTCTCCCCGCTTCGGTCCATCCGCCCCGTCGACGGGTCGATCCGCTTTTCGACGGCGGCGTCCGGGACCTCCTTCACCAGGACGCATATCTTCATTCTTGGGGGTTCTCCTTGGGGGTCAGTTGCCTAGGGATGGTACTGATTCGGGCGGTTGACTGACGAGTCAATCAAGCGCTCGAAGCGCGGCGACCGGCGGCCCCGCGGATGAAATCGACGATCGCCTGCGTCGGCGCGCCGGGCGTGAACACCTCCGCGACCCCGAGGCTCTTGAGCTCGGGGATGTCCTCGGCCGGGATCGTCCCGCCGACGGTGATGACGACATCGTCGATGCCCTGCTCGCGCAGCAGCTCGACGACGCGCGGAACCAGAGTCATGTGTGCGCCCGAGAGGATCGAGAGTCCGACCGCGTCGGCATCCTCCTGGATCACCGTCTCGACGATCTGCTCCGGTGTCTGGTGCAGCCCTGTGTAGATGACCTCCATGCCGGCGTCGCGCAGCGCGCGCGCGATGATCTTCGCGCCGCGGTCGTGCCCGTCGAGGCCGGGCTTGGCGACGACGACGCGGATCTTGCTCTGGCTGGCTGCGTCTGTGCTCATGGCAGGGGCTCTGACTCTTGACGGGGGACGGTGCCGAAGGCGCTCTGAAGCGCCGCGCGGAGCCGGCGCGGGCGGTGCGGCCGGCCTCCTCGGCCCCGCACACTCTATGCGCTTGGCCGGGCCGGGCGCTTCGTGGCGCCCGGCGGCGAGCGCGGGACCCCGGCATTCCCCGGATCCCACCGCAGCCGCCGCCCCGGCGGCCTACCGTCTGGAGCGGCCCGCGCCGGAGGAGGTCCCGCGCCTGCGGGCCGCGAACGCGCGTGTCGCTCCCCTGACGCCCACCCGCGTCTCGGCGGGTCGGCGGCCGAGACGGGCTCCGGTGCGCGGGACGCCGCTGCGCTCCAGCAGCGCCCTGCCGGCCGACGCCATCGCCGTGCCGATCCCCAGCACCGCGAGCACCTTCAGGCGCCGGCCGAGGCGGTCGAGCTCGACGATCTCCCAGCCCTCCTCGCCCGCGATACGCCGCAGGGGGGCGTCGGGGTTGACGACGATCGCCCGACCGACGGCCCGCAGCATCGGCAGGTCTGACTCCGAGTCCGAGTAGGCAAAGGAGGAGGCGAGGTCGATGTGCTCGCGCTCGGCGAGCTCCTCCATCGAGATGACCTTGCCCTCGCGGTAGTTGAAGGGGCCGGCGGGGCGGCCCGTGTAGTGGCCGTCCACGATCTCAGAGCGCGTGCCGAGGCCGCCGTCGAACGCGAGTACCCGCGCCAGCAGGTCGGCCATCTCCTGCGAGGCGGCGGTCAGTATGTAGACGGGCACTCCGGCATCCTGATGTGCGTAGGCGCGCTCGAGCATCTGCGGGTAGAGCCTCGGCAGCACCCCGCTGAGCACACGCGGCGAGAGCCGCTCGAGATCCCGGACGCGCACCCCCGCGATCATCTCGCCGACCCGGCGGCGGACATCGTCGGCCCGGTCGTCGGTGGACCCGAGGAGCCGGAAGCGGATGTTCTCGTAGAGGTCCTTGATCAGCCGGGAGCGCGAGATCATCCCCGACTCATAGGCCGCCCGTGCGAAGAACACGCCGGAGGACCCGGCCATCAGCGTCTTGTCGAGGTCGAAGAACGCGGCCGCGCGGGGGCCGCTGCCGTTCTCGACCCCGCTCACGCTCAGACCTTCAGGATCAGCGCGTCGCCCTGCCCGCCGCCGGAGCAGATCGCCGCGCACCCGAGCCCGCCGCCGCGGCGGCGCAGCTCGTGCACCAAGCTGCCGAGGATGCGGGCGCCAGATGCGCCGATCGGGTGCCCCAGCGCGACGGCGCCGCCGTTCACGTTGACGCGGTCCTCGTCGATCCCGAGCATCCTGATCGAGTTCAGGGTGACTGAGGCGAAGGCCTCGTTGATCTCCCAGAGGTCGATGTCGCCCGGCTGCAGGCCCGCCTTCTCGAGCGCCTTCAGCGCGGCGCTCGCGGGGGTCGTGGCCAGATAGGCGAAGTCGTTGGCGCTCTGCGCGTGAGCGACGATCTCGGCGAGCGCCTCCTTGCCGTTGGCCTGCGCCCACTCCTCCGAGGAGAGCACCAGGGCGCCGCCGCCGTCGTTGACGCCGGGCGAGTTGCCGGCCGTGTGCGAGCCCTCCTTGCCGGCCAGCCCGGGCAGCTTCGCAAGCGCCTCCAGCGAGGTTTCGCGGCGCGGACCCTCGTCGATCTCGACGGTGGTGTCGCCCTTGCGGCCTTTGACGGTGACCGTGACGATCTCCTCGGCGAGACGGCCCTCATCGGTCGCCTTGAGCGCGAGCTCGTGGGAGCGCAGCGCCCAGCGGTCGAGGTCGGCGCGCGTCATCTCGAGCTCGTCGCCGACCTCGGTCGCCTCGACGAACATCTGCTTGCCGGAGAACGGGTTGGTCAGCCCGTCGTGGACCATCGCGTCGAGCATCTTGGCGTCGCCCATCCGGTAGCCGAAGCGCGCCTGCGGGAGCAGATACGGCGCCTTGGACATCGACTCCATGCCGCCGCCAACCGCGACCTGCACGTCGCCGGCGCGGATCGCCTGGTCGATGATCACCGAGGCGCGCAGGCCGGAGGCACAGACCTTGTTGATCGTCTCGGAGGAGACCTCCTTGGGGATGCCGGCTTTGATCTGCGCCTGCCGGGACGGGATCTGGCCCTGCCCGGCCTGCAGCACCTGGCCCATCACCACGTGTTCGACCTGCTCGGGCTCGACCGCCGAGCGTTCGAGAGCGGCTTCGATCGCGGTCGCCCCGAGCTCCGTGGCGTCGAGCGTCGACAGGCCGCCGCCCATCTTGCCGATCGGGGTACGGGCGGCTCCGAGGATCACTGTCTTGGCCATGGGGGCGGGTTTCTCCTGTCGTGCTCGGGAACTGGCGAGGGTGAGGAATGCTAGTGGACGGCTCCCTGCGCCCCGGAGCACCGGTGCGCCGCGAGGCCCGGCTGTGCACCGTTCGCACCACCGACCCCCGGCGCGGGCGTCGCGCCTCAGGCAGATATGGTGGCGGCCGATGGAGGTCCTCCCCCGCCGCCCCGCCGAGGCCGTCGCGCAGGCCGACACGGTGGCGCTCGCGTTGTTCGAGGGCGAGGGGACGCCGGCGCACGCGCCCGAGGCCGCCACGGGCCTGGTCGCCTCCGGGGAGGCGCACCAGGAGCCGGGCTCGGTCGCAGTGACCCACGCCGACGGTCGGCGCTGGCTGCTGGTCGGCCTCGGTCCACGGGCGGAGATGAACGGGGAGCGCGCCCGGGTGGCTGCGGCCGCCGCGGCATCGCGGGCACGTGAGATCTCAGCGCGGGCGCTCTGCTGGGTCGTGCCCGAGGGCGCAGGCGAGGCGATCGCCGCGGCGCTGGTCGAGGGGACCGTGCTCGCGGACTACCGCTTCGAGCGCTTCAAGTCCGCCCCGGCCGCCGATGCGCCGGCGGGCCTCACGCGGCTGCTGATCGGATGCCCGGAGGAGCTCGCGGGCGCGGCCGGCGACGCAGCCGTCGTCGCGGCCCGGGTCAACCGCGCGCGCGACCTGCAGAACCGGCCCGGGAACGACCTCACGCCCACCGCGCTCGGCGAGCATGCCCGCGCCCTCGCCGGGGAGATCCCTGCGCTCACGGTCGAGGTCGACGGCCGCGACGCGATCCGAGCGCGCGGCATGGGGGCCTTCTCCGCTGTCGCGCAGGGCTCGGCGCAGGAGCCCGCCCTGATCACGATGCGCTACGAGCCCCCCTCGGCGGCGGCCGGGGCCGTGCTCTCGTTCGTCGGCAAGGCAGTCACGTTCGACAGCGGCGGCATCTCGCTGAAGCCGGCGGCCAAGATGTCCGAGATGAAGTTCGACATGTCGGGCGGCGCCGCGGCCATCGAGGCCACCGCGGCGATCGCGGCGCTCGGCCTGCCGCTCAGGCTGCTCACCGTGGTCGGCGCGACGGAGAACCTCCCGAGCGGCTCCGCGGTCAAGCCGGGCGACATCGTCACCGCCGCCAACGGCAAGACGATCGAGATCAACAACACGGACGCCGAGGGACGCCTCGTGCTCGCCGACTGCCTGTGTCACGCGATCGCCGAGGGAGCGACGCGCATCGTCGATCTCGCGACGCTGACCGGGGCCGTGATCGTCGCGCTCGGCAACACCTACGCGGGCCTGATCAGCAACGACGACGCGTTCGCGGCCGAGGTCGCGAAGGCCGGCGATGCCAGCGGCGAGATCCTCTGGCGGCTACCGCTCCACGAGGAGTACGACGAGTCGATCAAGGGCAAATTCGCCGACCTCGACAACGCACCCGAGGCGCGCAAGGCGGGGGCGATCGTCGCCGGCACCTTCCTCTCGAACTTCGTCGGCGATACGCCCTGGGCGCACCTCGACATCGCCGGCACTGCGTGGGACCTCGGCCGGCCCTACGTCGGCAACGGCGCGTCGGGCTTCGGCGTGCGGCTGCTCGTCGAGCTGGCGCGCGAGCTGGCGGCCTAGCGCCGTTTGGTCAGCGGCCGGCGCAGGTCTTCCTGCGAGAAGGGCCCGCGGGAGGTGTCGAGGCCGACGGCGCTCCGGTAGACGAACACCCGGTAGATCTGCTCCATCGTCGCGACCGCGGCGGTGAGCGCGAAGAGTCCCGCGCCGGCGAGCAGGGCGATCGCAGCGCCGGCGCCGCCGGACGCCGCGGTGCCGAACACGAGCAGCAGCACGAGCGGGATCGACAGCACCGCCGCGGCGGCGCCGATGCCGATCGAGCCGCCGATCTGAGCTCCCCAGCGTCGCCTGAAGATCTGGGCGGAGCGCTTGACGGTCTCGAACGGCCCGAGCCCCTCGTAGGCCAGGATCGGCACCGCGAACGCGGTCGCGAGCGACCAGGCCATACCGAACAGCAGGCTCGCGATCCGCCCGGCGATCGGCAGCCGCTGCTCCAGCGACCGCAGAACGAGCCCGACGGTGCACGCCAGCAGGCTCCACGCGGCGATCAGCGCGATGCGGCTGTTCGCGGCCGAGAAACCTTCTGCCGCGGTGGTCTGCTTGCCGTCGAGCCGCCCGCCGAGCACCTCGGCGAGCGCGACCGAGCAGTACACCGAGACGAAGGTGAGGGGGTAGGCCGCGACGAGCCCGATCACGACAAGCGTGTCGTAGTGGAAGGGGCGCACGCCCTGCGCGTTCGCGGCCGGCGGCGTCCAGAGGCCGAACAGCACGAAGCCGACGATCGCGCTCGCGACGGTCGAGATGACCGGGAAGACCATCAGGCTCGGATGCTCGCGCAGCACGCGCCAGCTCGCGGACAGCATCCTCAGCGAGCGGGCGAACCGCGACTCGCCGCTCGCATATGGGCTGACCGCGAAGGGCTCGAGCTCATCGCTCTGCGTGCCCGGCGGACCCGCGCCGCCCGACGCCGGCGGAGCGGCGGCGGCGGCCGGCCCGACCGCGAGGCCGCGCGCCCGCCCGCAGTCCGGACAGTAGGTCTCGCCGTGGGAGAGCGCCCAACCCGAGCGCGCCAGCCCGGCCGCGGTGTCGTGCTCGTCGACCTCAACCGAGCGGGCGCAGGACCAGCAGTGGATTCTCACCTGGCTCACGCTCACTTCATCGCCCGCGCCGCCCACGGCCTTTAGATCCCACTGCTCGGAATGGCCGGCGGCGCAGCTGTCAGGCCGCAGGCCTCGGAAGGCCCGCCGGCTGCCCCAGCCAGCGCGTCACAGCCGTCCAGGCCTGGCTGCGGGGATCGACGTGAGCGCGATGCGAGCCCGCCCCGCCTGCGATCTCGATCAGCTCAACTGTCTGGCCGGCTTCCAGGGCCCGCTTGGCGTAGCGGCGCGCCGGCTTGATCGAGACCGTGCGGTCCGCCGTGCCGTGAACGAGCAGCACCGGGATCTCGAGCGCCGGGAGCCGCAGCGGATCGGCGACCGCGTAGCGCTCCGGGTGCTGCTCGGGCGAACCGCCCAGCAGCCGCTCGACCGGGCCACCTCCCCAGACCTCATGCGCGCGTGTGAGGTCGACGACCGCGGCTTGACCGATCGCGCGCGTGGGGAGAACCGACGGATCAGCGCCGGGCGCGGCGGCCGGCAGGGAGCCTCGCGCGGCCGCCCAGAGGGCGAGGTGTCCGCCGGCGGAGTGGCCGAGGAACGAGACGCTGTCGAGGTCGAGCGGCGCGTCGAGTGAGCGCAGGTGGTCGATCGCGGCCGCGACGTCCTCGAACGTGCCCGGCCAGCCGCCGCCCTCTTCGCCGAGCCGGCGGTACTCGATGTTCCACACCGCCCAGCCGCGGCGCACGAGATCTCCCGCGAGACCGCGCATGATCGAGCGCCCGTAGCGCTTGTTCCAGGCGCCGCCGTGGATCGTGACCATCAGCGGATGCGGACCCGCGCCGTGCGGCAGGTAGAGGTCGGCGCGCTGCGAGCGCCGCGGGCCGTAGCCATGGACCTCTCCACGGGTGAGAAAGTCGAGGACGAGACGGGTTCGGTTCACGGGCGGCGATGCTAGCCGTCCTCAACGTGTGAGAATGGCGCCGCGATGGACTTCGATCTCTCCCCCCACCACGAGCTGATCCGGCGTACGGTGCGCGAGTTCGCCGAGGGGGAGGTCGCCCCGGTGGCGGAGGAGCTCGACCGCACCAAGTCGTTCCCGTACGAGATCGTCCGCAAGCTCGGCGAGCTGAACCTGATGGGCATCCCGTTCCCGGAGGAGTACGGCGGGGGCGGCGGTGACACGCTGGCCTACGCCCTCACCGTCGAGGAGCTGACGCGCGTGGACTCCTCGGTCGCGATCACGCTCTGCGCGCACACCTCGCTCGGGACGCAGCCGATCTACCTGTTCGGGACCGAGGAGCAGAAGCGCGAGTGGCTGCCGCGCCTGTGCTCGGGCGAGGCGCTCGGCGCCTTCGGGCTGACCGAGCCCGAGGCCGGCTCGGACGCAGGCAACACGCGCACGCGCGCGCGGCTCGAGGACGGCGAATGGGTGATCGACGGCGCCAAGCAGTTCATCACCAACGCCGGGACGGACATCTCGGGCGTGGTCTGCATCACGGCCGTGACGGCCGGCACCAACGGCGACAGGGAGATCTCGAACCTGATCGTCGCCAACGGCACCCCCGGCTACGAGCAGGGCGAGCCCTACCGGAAGATGGGCTGGAACGCCTCGGACACGAGGCCCCTCACCTTCACCGACTGCCGTGTGCCGGAGGCCAACCTGCTGGGTCCGCGCGGGCAGGGCTTCCGCCAGTTCCTGCACATCCTCGACATCGGGCGGATCGGGGTCGCGGCGATGGGCGTGGGGCTCGCGCAGGGGGCGCTCGACCAGGCGCTCTCCTACGCGCGCGAACGGAAGGCGTTCGGCAAGCCGATCTCCAAGTTCCAGGCGATCCAGGCCAAGCTCGCCGACATGGCGACGGAGATCGAGGCCGCACGGCTGCTCGTGTACAAGGCCGCGCGCGAGAAGGATGCGGGGCGGAACTTCACGCTGACCGCCGCGCAGGCGAAGCTGAAGACGGGGCGGCTGGCGGTGCGCTGCGCCGAGGAGGCGGTCCAGATCCACGGCGGCTACGGGTACATCGAGGAGTACCCGGTGTGCCGGTTCTATCGCGACGCGAAGATCCTCACGATCGGCGAGGGCACCGACGAGGTGCAGCAGATGGTGATCGCGCGCGCGCTCGGCGCCTGAATGGCGCAGCCCTCCGGACGCCTCGCGGGCAAGGTGGCGCTGATCGCCGGGGCCGGCCAGACGGCGGGTGAGAAGATCGGCAACGGCCGCGCGACCGCGCTGCTGTTCGCGCGTGAGGGCGCGCGCGTGCTGCTGCTGGACCGCGACGGCGCGGCCGCCGAGGACACCGCCGCAGCCATCGCTGCGGAGGGCGGCGGCGCCGAGGTCGTGACGGGCGACGTCTCGCGCGAAGAGGACTGCGCCGCCGCCGTCGCCGCCTGCGTAGAGCGTCTCGGCGCCCTCGACGTGCTCCACCACAACGTCGGCATCGGCACCGGCGATGGCTGGACCGAGTGGATCGACCTTGCCGCGTGGGAGCGGATCGTCCGCGTCAACGCGGGCGGAGCGATGCTGATGGCGAAGGCGGCGCTGCCCGTGATGCGCGAGCGCGGCGCTGGCGCGATCACGTTCGTGTCGTCGATCGCGGCTCTCGTCGCGGGCGCCGCCCCGATGAGCAACCCGCCGCACGGCTACAAGATGTCGAAGGCCGCCCTGGACGCCCTGACGCTGTCGCTGGCCCAGTCCTACGCCGAGCACGGCATCCGGGTCAACGCGATCCTCCCGGGCCTGATCGACACGCCGATGGGCGTCGATTCGGTGGCAGCGGCATTGGGCGTCGAGAGGGAGCGCTACGCGGCCCGCCGCGACGAGGCCGTGCCGCTGAGGGGCGGCATGGGCAGCGCTTGGGACGTCGCCAACGCCGCCCTGTTCCTCGCCTCCGAGGAGGCTCGCTTCATCACAGGCGTGCTGCTGCCGGTCGACGGCGGGCAGTCGACGCGCGTCGGCTGAGCGCTCAGCCCGCGTCGAGCTCCTTCTCCGCCTCGTCGTGCAGGAGGGTTCCGGCAGCGCTCGCCGGGTCGAGCCGCCGTTCGACCACCTGGTCGAGCAGGTGCTGGAAACCCTCGTCCCGGGCGAGGTCCTGCTCCAGACGGCGGCGCATGCGCGCGGTGGCGATCGCCAGCACCTCGTTGCGCAGGTTGCGGGCGCGCCGCTCAGCGAGCGTGCCGGCCCGCACGATGTGCGCGCGGTGCTCGTCGAGGCGCTGGACGAGCTCGTCGATCCCCGTGCCGCGGTTGGCTTCGGTAATCACGATCGGCACCCGCCAGCTCGCCTTGACCTCCTCCGGATCACGGTCCAGGTTGGCCAGCGATAGCACGCCCCGGATCTCCCTGACCATCGTGTCGGTGAGCGGGTGGTCGGCCTTGTTGATCACGATCACATCGGGGATCTCCATCACCCCCGCCTTCAGGGCCTGGATCGAGTCCCCCGATCCAGGCATCAGCACGAGCACGATCGTGTCGGCGTGGTCGATGATGTCGATCTCGGCCTGGCCGACGCCCACCGTCTCCACGAACACGTCCTGACGCCCGGCGGCGTCGAGCAGCAGCGCGGCCTGCAGGGCGGCCTCCGAGAGCCCGCCGAGCGCGCCGCGGTTGGCCATCGAGCGGATGAAGACGCCCGGGTCGAGGAAGTGCTCGGAAAGACGGATGCGGTCACCGAGCAGCGCCCCCTGCGTGAACGGCGAGGATGGGTCGATCGAGAGCACACCCACGCTGCGCCCGGCTTCACGGCGCGCCTTCGTGAGGGCTCCGATCAATGTCGACTTGCCGACCCCCGGGGGACCCGTGAAGCCGACGACCTCCGCGTGGCCGGTGTGGGGGTAGACCTCCCGGACCAGCTCCCAGCCCTCGGGGCGGTCGTCCTCGACCAGGCTGATCGCGCGCGCGAGCGCGCGGCGGTCGCCGTCGAGAAGGCGGCGTGCGAGTGAGTCCGGCGTCATCGAGCGCGCATCATCGCAGGGGATGTCCCGGGCGCGCGGGGATCAAAATCGAAGCTACGATCCGCGGCAATGGGGCTCCTCGCCGATGCGACCGCGCCGACTCCCGAGCAGCTCGGCGCCTCCGGAGTGCGCGTGCCGCCGGCGCCGCTGCACGGCGGACCGCTCGCGCTGCTGCGGTTCATGCGCGCGAACGGGATGCTGCGCCCGGGTTACGCTGCGCTTCTGGCACGTCTCGCCTTCCTGAAGGTGCGCTTCGGCAGACGCCTCCAGACGGACGGCCTGTGCTTCATCTGCCCCGGCGTCAAGCTGGAGATCGGGCGCGGGGCGACGCTCCGGATCGGGCGCTGGGCCTGGATCGGGCACGGCTGCAAGATCCGGGTGCACGAGGGCGAGGTGAGCATCGGGGCCAAGACCGTGATGGGCCAGGAGTGCACGATCTCCGCCTTCCAGCGCGTCTCGATCGGGCGCGAGTGCATTCTCGCCGACCGCGTGATGCTGATCGACTTCGACCACGGCGTCACCGAGGTGGAGCGCCCGGTCCGCCTGCAGGGCATCTACAAGCGCGACGTCGAGGTCGGGCACAACGTCTGGATCGGCTACGGGGCCTGCATCCTGCGGGGCGTGAGCGTGGGCGAGAACGCGGTGATCGGGACGAGCGCGGTGCTGACCCGCTCGTTCGCAGCGAACACGGTGGTCGCGGGAGTGCCGGCGCGCGTGATCAGGATGCGCGAGGAGCCCGAGCACATGCGCTGGGAGTAGCAGCTAGCGCGGCGCCATGAAGTCGATCGGGTCCGCGTCGATCGCGATGTTGCGGAGCGCGGCCTCCACGGGCTCTCCGGCGAGTGCCCGGGCGAGCGCCTCACGGTGGCCCTCGTGGCGCTCGTGGGCGTACGGCACCGAGATCCCACGCATCACCATGAAAGCCCAGTCGCTGGCCTGAAGGGCGAGCATCGCCCTGATCGCCTCAGCGGCCCGCCGCGGGCGCCGCGCGCAGCACCTCCAGCTCGCCTCTCCTCGCCGCAAACGCCATCTCCGCGACAGCCGGGCCCGACCAGGTCGAGAGGTCTCCCCACGCGCCCCAGCTGCTCGGCCCCCAGTCGGACTGACCCGGCAGGGGGGCCGGCTCGCCGGTCGCGAGCGCCTCGTCGAGCGTGACGAGCGACAGACCCTGCCGCGAGCACTCCTCGACGACCGCCTCCAGCCACGCGATGCCCTCGTACCACCAGTGCCCGAGCAGCTCGGTGTCGAGCGCGCAGACGATCAGCCCACCGCCGGGCAGCCCCTCCCCGTGGGCGCGCAGGCGCGCCTGCGTGCGCGCCACGAAGTCGGCGGCGTGCTCGCGGGCGAGCGCGAGCGCCGCCTCGTGGTCATAGACGCCGCCGGAGTTCTCCCACGGGTTGTGATGGTGGACGGTGTGGTGGTGGTAGTCGCGGTAGCGGCCGCCCGACGGGTAGCCGCCGTCGCTCCAGACCAGCGACATCGTCTCGCGGTCGACCGGCGCCAGCAGCAGCCCCGAGTCGGACAGCACCGGGCGCAGATGAGCGCTCGCGCCGAGGCCCAGTCGTGAGGTCAGCTCGACGCAGACCGAGCGAACCCCGGCCTCGACGAGCGCCTGCTCGATCGACGGGTCGTGCCCGCACTCGGGCAGCCAGAAGCCGCCTTGCCAGCCCGCGCCGAAGCGCCGCAGGTGCGAGCGTACGCCCGAGCCGACCTGCTCGCGAAGGGCCGCTCCCGTCGCGAGCAGCGGCAGCACCGCGTGCGTCGCAGAGGAGGTCCAGCGCGCGTGGGCGCCCAGGGCCCCGAGCAGATCGCCACCGATCTCCCCCATGCGCTCCGCGGCGCCCGTGTAGTCGCCCGACGCCCGTTCCACCTCGGCCGCCAGCCGGCCGTGGCCGCCGGCGCGCAGGCCCGCCGCGTCCTCCTCGTGCGTCAACCGCCGGACCTCGTTCACGAAGCGCCCGAAGCGGTCGCTGACCCCGGGCGCCTCGAGCTGGTCGCAGAGCACCGGCGTCAGCGAGAGCGTGAGCGGTGCACCGCGGTCGAGAAGTCCGAGCAGGGGCAGGTAGCTGCCCGCGATCGCCTCCCACAGCCACTCCTCGCCGAACGGCCACGTGCCGAGCCCCTCGACATAGGGCATGTGGGTGTGCAGCAGGATCGCCAGCGCGCCCCTCCGGCCGCCGCCGGCGCTCAAGGTCGGCACACCGCCAGCAGGTCCAGCGCACCGCCCAGGCGCGAGGCCGGCCCCGGCCGCAGCGCGAAGTCCCGCGCCGAGATCGCGGGCGTGAACCACCCGTAGAAACGCTCGGTGAGGCCGAGCGCGGCGTGCACGCGGTCCCATCCGGCGCGCAGCGCCAGCTCGTGTAGGCGCAGCTTGCGCGCGTGGAACAGCCCGTGCAGCTCGACCCGTCCGAAGTGCCGCCGGCACAGCTGCTCGAACTCCTCGGGACGGTACTCGTGCACGTGCCAGGGGTTGCCGGAGCGCTCGGCGCCCTTCGGCGCGAGCGTGAGCACGTTCGGCGTCGAGACGAACACGGCGCCGTCCGTGCCGACGATCGAGCGGAAATGCTCGAGCGTCGCGTCGGCGTCTCGCAGGTGCTCGATCGTCTGCAGGAACACGACCGCGTCGGCGTCCCCGCTGAACTCTTCGACCAGCGCGCGCTCGAAGCGCAGGTTGAGAGAGAGTGGGTCGGCCGGCGCTCCATGCCGGGAGCCGGGGGGGTCGGCCGGCGCTCCATGCCGGCCTCCGGGGGGGTCGGCCGCCGCTCCATGCCGGCCTCCGGGGGGGTCGGCCGGCGCTCCATGCCGGCCTCCGGCGTACCGCAGCCGCGCGTGCTCGAAGGCCTCCGGGTTCGCCTCCACGCCCACCACGCTCGCCGCGGTGCGCGCGAGCACGTCCGATCCGTACCCCTCGCCACTGGCCATGTCGATCACGCGCTTGCCCTGCACCTGCTCGGCGATCCATTCGTAGACGACCAGATGGCGCTGATACCAGTAGTTCTCCTCAGGCACGTCGGGAAGCGTCCGCTCACCGGTCAGGGCGAGCGGCGGCACGCCGTCCGGCTGGTCGCGCTGTACGTAGGAGCTCATCGCTGACTTGTCAGATGGGGATGCACTTGCCGTCCCGTGGCCACCCGCCGCCGGCGGCGAGGCGGGGCGCGCGAGTATAAGGTCCGCGCCGTGCCACCCGCCTGAGCGCCGAGGAGATCCGCGACGCCAACACCCGCTACCACGACGTGGCGGCCGGTTCACTACGACCCAAGTGGGGAATCGACTTCGGCGAGGTCGGGCGCGCGCAGGTGCTCGCGAAGATCCGCAAGGCCCTCGGCGGCGAGCCGCCGCGCTGGCGAGCGCTCGCTGGAGATCGGCTCGGGCACCGGCTACTTCACGCTGAACCTGATGCTGCGCCGGGGTGATCGCGCGAGGCCACGTGCAGCGACATCTCGCCGGGGATGCTGCGCGACGCTGAGCGCCAACGCCGAGCGGCTCGGCCTCGCAGGTCGAGACCGCCGCCCGCCGACGCCGAGCGGCTGCCGTTCGAGGACGCGAGCTTCGACCTCGTGCTCGGCCACGCCGTGCTGCACCACATCCCCGACCTGCCGCGCGCGTTCGCGCGAGTTCGAGCGCGTGCTCGCGCCCGGCGGCACGCGTGCTGTTCGCCGGCGAGCCCTCTCGCTACGGCGACCGGCTGGCGCGCGTTCCCAAGCGCGTCGCAAGCGCGATCGCGCCCGCCTGGCGGCTGGCGATCCGAGCGCGCCAGCCGCCCGCCACGAGTCTGACGCCGACCCCGACGAGGCGCTCGAGCGCGTCGTCGACGTCCACGCTTTCGCGCCCGGCGAGCTCGCAGCGGGCGGCACGCGTCGGCAGGGTTCGAAGACGTGCGCGTCACCGGCGAGGAGCTGCTCGCGAACTGGTTCGGCTGGACGAACCGCACGCTGGAGGCGAGCGCCGACCCGGAAGGACGTCCCGTGGGCCTGGCGCCAGTACGCCTACCGCGGCTACCTGGTGCTGCAGGAGCTCGACCGCAGGCTGCTCGAGGCGCGTCTGCCGCCCGCGATCTTCTACAACCTGATGCTGACCGCCCACAAGCCCCCGGTCGCGTGACGGCGCGGTCCTAGACTCAGGCGCATGTCCGCGCCGCCGGTCCGCGACTTCCCGCTGTTCCCGCTGGGCTCGTGGCGCTGCCACGCGAGAGCGTGCCGCTGCACATCTTCGAGGACCGCTACCTGCGCATGATCGACGCACTGCCTGGAGGGCGCGGGACGCGAGTTCGGGATCCTCTGGCTCTCCGATGAGGAGCTCAAGCAGATCGGTTGCGCGTGCAGGTCGAGCAGGTGCTCGAGCGGCATGCCCGACGGCCGCATGAACATCCTCGCGCGCGGCACGCGCCCCTTCCGCCTGCTCGAGCGCCAGGACGAGCTGCCCTATCCGGCGGGCATCGTGGAGTTCGCTGGAGGAGGAGCCGGAGGAGCCCGACGAGCGAGGCCGGCGCGACCGCCCGCGAGCTCTACAGCGAGCTGGTCGCGCAGGCGACCGACCGCGAGCTCACACCGGATGAGCTGGCCGAGCTCGACTCCTACCGCATGGCCGGCACCGTCGAGTTCGGCTTCGGACAAGCAGGAGCTGCTCGAGCTGCGCTCGGAGAACGACCGCCTGCGGCTGCTCGTGACGCTGCTGGGCGGCGCGATCGAGCGCCTCGAGCTGCTCGAGCGGGCGCAGGTCCGCGCGCAGTCCAACGGCAAGGTCCGCTTCGGCTGAGTGGGTCGGTGGGCCGGCCGGCGCGGCCTACTCGGGCAGGTGGCAGACGCTGCTGCGCGGCCTGCAGGACGAACAGCTGCAGCTTGTGCGAAGCACCGTGGGCTGGTCCAGCGAGTTGTCGGCGAAGTCGACGGTGCCGTTGGCGTCGCGCACCTGGTAGCGCAGCACCGATCTCGCCGCGCGGCGGGAGCCGCACATGTTCGGAGGCGGGTTCTTCGAGGTCTTCCTGGATGCGCGCGCGCCTTCGACGATCTGCGCGTCATCGAGCTTGCCGGCAGAGCCGCCGTTGCACGTGCACGCCGCCTTCTTCGTTGACGAGCAGCGTCGAGCGCTGCGCCTTGGCCGGCCGCTCCGCTGCGGTGACCAGGAACAGGTCCGCCGCCTGCACGCCGCTGCTGCAGCCGGCGAGCGCGAGCGCTGCGAGCGCTGCGAGCGCCGCCGGCAGCCTCACGCGCGCACCGCCGCGCCGCCGCGGCGGGGATCGCCCGCGCCGCTGAGAGCGCCGTCGCGCCGCAGCGCCGCCTGGACGCCGCCGAAGAACAGGTTCAGCGCGCCGAAGCGACGACCGCCTGCAGCTCCGGGTCGAGTCGCGTCGAGCTCGATCGCCCGGCTCGGCGTAGACGACGCCGTCCTCGAAGTGCACGCGCGGCGCGCGCACGGCCTCGCGCGCGCCGAGGCCGCGGTCGACGACGCCGACGATCGTCTGCAGCAGCGCCGAGCGGATGCGGTTGGAGCCCGCGCTGCCGAGCACCAGCTCGACCTCGCCGTCGCGCAGCACGACCGACGGCGCCATCATGCTCGGCATCCGCCGCCCGGCCGGGTGCCGGTGGAAGCCGAGCGGGTTGAGGTCCTCCTCGCCCATCACGTTGTTGAGGTGGATGCCCGGTGCCGGGCACGACCACGCCCGAGCCCTCGCCGTTCGTGCAGGTGACGCTGCAGGCGCAGCCCGTCGGCGTCGAGCACCGAGATGTGCGTCGTGGAGCCCAGCCGCGCTGCGACATGAAGCCGCTCGAGGAAGCCCGTCGCTCGGCGAGGCCCTCGAGGAACTCCGGCGTGCGCTCGGCCTGGGCCGCGGCCATCGCCGTCGACCACGCCTCGCAGCGGTCGGCGGCGCGGGCCGCGGTCGAGCAGCGCCAGCGAGTAGGCGAGCAGCGTGCCCCCGGCCGACGGGCGGCGGGTTGGTGAGGATCTCGCGGTCGCGGTAGCCGACGCGCACCGGCTCGCGCTCGATCGCCGCGTAGCCGGCCAGGTCGGCGGCGCTCAGCGAGCCGCCGCGCTCGGCGCAGCCAGTCGCACACGGCCGCGGCGATCGTCGCCGCGGTAGAACGGTGCCGGCGCCGTCGCTGCCCGAGACGGCCGAGGGCGTCGCCCAGCTCGGGGTTGCGCAGCAGCTCGCCCTCGCGCAGCACGCGCCCGTCGCGGCGCCCACAGCGCGGCGCACTCGGGCGTCGAGGTGAGCAGGTCGGCGAGGATCTCCGCGACGTACGCCTGCCCGGCGTTCAGCGCGCACCCCCTCGCGCGGCGAGCCTGCACGCGGGCGCGGCGAGTCGGCCAGCGGCACGTCCCCCAGCGCTCGACGCGCCGCGCACACGCCCGGCCGGCGTGCCGTAGACGCCGCACGAGGCCGGGCCGATGTGGAACACCTGCACCGCGTCGCCGAAGGACACGTCGACCGCGTAGCAGCTCGCGCCTCGCTGCCGTCGCCGCGCCGCGTCGGGCGCCTGCACGAAGAAGTCGAGCAGCGCCGGGCTCGACGCCGGCGCCGGCGACGAGCATGTACCCGCCCGCGCCCAGCCCCGTCAGCAGCGGCTCGGTGACGAACGAGGTCAGCATCGCCGCGACGCGCCGCGTCGACGGCGTTGCCGCCTTCGCGCAGCACGCGCGCGCCCGGCCTCGCGCGGTCAGCGGATGCCCGGCGGCGACGACCCCTTGTTCAGGTGGCTCATCGCCGCAGCGTTACACAGCGGCTCAGCGACGGGCTGGAAGCCGTCCGAGCGTGCGCCCGCTCGCGAACCGCGACGCTCAGAGTTCGGGCATGAACTCGGGTATTTCCAGCTCGTCCAGGCTGGCGCCGCGCGCGCGCCGGCTCCGCGGGCTGCGAGCGCGCTGCACGCGGACCTCGCCCGCGGCCGGCTCCTTGAGCGGCTGACGCTCTTGCGCCGGCCCTCGTCGCCGTAGCCGGTGGCGACGACCGTGACCCAGACCTGGTCGTCGAGCTTCTCGTCGACCATCGCGCCGAAGATGATGTTGGCGTCGGGATGCGCCGCCTCGGAGACGGACTTGGCGGCCTCGTTGACCTCCCACAGCGAGAGGTTGCGCGCCGCCGGTGATCGACAGCAGGATCGAGCGCGCGCCCTCCATCGAGGTTTCGAGCAGCGGCGAGGACGACGGCCTGCATCGCGGCCTCGGTCGCGCGGTTCTCGCCGACGCCCATGCCGATGCCCAGCAGCGCGTTGCCGGCGTCGCTCATGATCGTGCGCACGTCGGCGAAGTCGAGGTTGATGAGCCCCGGCAGCGTGACGAGGTCGGAGATGCCCTGCACGCCCTGGCGCAGCACGTCGTCGGCGACGCGGAAGGCCTCGACCATCGACGGTCTGCTTGTCGAGCACCGACAGCAGCCGGTCGTTGGGCACGACGATCAGCGTGTCGACCTCCTCGGCGAGCGCGCTCGACGCCGCGCTCGGCCTGCTCGCTGCGGCGCGAGCCCTCGAAGCCGAACGGCTTCGTCACGATCGCCGACCGTCAGCGCGCCGACTTCGCGCGCGATGCGCGCCACGATCGGCGCGGCGCCGGTGCCGGTGCCGCCGCCCGCGCCGGCGGTGATGAAGATCATGTCCGAGCCCTTCAGCAGCGCCTTCATGCGGTCGTAGTCCTCCATCGCGGCCTGGCTGCCGACGTTCGGCGTCCGAGCCCGAGCCCGAGCCCGCGTGTGAGCTCGCGCGCCGATGTGCAGCGTGATGTCGGCGGTGGACTGCTGCAGCGACTGCAGGTCGGTGTTGACCGCGAGGAACTCGACGCCCTCGACCTCGGCCTCGACCATGCGGTTGACGGCGTTCACGCCGGCTCCGCCGACGCCGACGACCCGGATCACGGGCTGCCCGGCCGGCGTCCGCGGCGCGGGCGGGGCGCCGGTGTCGAGCTCGCGCGCAGGCGTCCGGCCGCGTCGCCGGCCGGCCGGGCGATCCATCACGTTCTCGGGGATCTCCGAGGAGAAGGCGTGGCGCAGGCGCTCCTGTGGCGTCGGGATGCGGGCCTCCGGCTCGCGCGGCCGGCGCTGCAGCGCGCAGCGCGGGGTGCGGAAGGCCGGTCTCGCGCGGGTGCGGCGGCGGCTGCGGGCTGCTGCTCGGCGGGCCGCGGCCGGCACCTCGGCGCGCCTCCTCGCCCTCTTCGGTCTTGCGGAACAGCGCCGCGAGCGGGCCTTCGCGCATGCTGCGCGCGCTTAGGATTGGCCATGGGTCGAGAACCTCCTGCGCGAGCTGCCGGTAGGACTGGGCGGCGACGCCGTCCGGCTCGTACTTGAGCACCGACATGCCCTTCACCGGCGCCTCGGCGAAGCGCACGGTCTTGCGGATCCGCGACGCGAACACGCGGTCGCCGAAGTTTTCCTCGAGGATCTCGATCGCCTCCTTCGCGTGGATCGTCCGCGAGTCGACCAGCGTCGGCAGGATACCCTCGATGTCGACGCCCGGATTGAGGTTCTCCCGGATCATCGCGAGCGTGTTCTGCAGCTGGATCAGCCCGCGCATCGACAGATACTCGCACTGCACGGGGACGATCACCTTGTCGGCGGCGGTCAGCGCGTTGATCGTCAGCAGCCCGAGGCTCGGCGGCGTGTCGATGCAGATGAAGTCGTAGTCCTCGAGGATCGGTTCGAAGGCCTTCTGCAGCGCGCGCTCGCGGCCGATCATCGTCGACATCGCGATCTCGGCTCCGGCGAGGTCGATCGAGGCGCAGGCGATGTCGATCTCGCGCTTGCGGATCACCTCGCGGATCGAGACCTTGTGGACGAGCACGTCGTACATCGATTTGCTCGAGCGTGTCCGGGTCGATGCCCTGGGACATCGTCAGGTTGCCCTGCGGGTCCATGTCGACGCACAGCACGCGGTGACCCTCCTCCGCGAACGCGGCTGCCAGGTTCAGCGTCGTCGTCGTCTTGGCCACGCCGCCCTTCTGGTTGGCGAACGCGATGACCTTGGCCTTTCCTTCCACGGTGGCTCCGATGCTCGATTGCTGGAAAGCCTTCCGGTGGGTATTCGCATGGTCAGTGTGGATTCCTGCATGGGAGCTGCGATCCCGGGATGGCCGCCCTCGCGCCTGAGGCCGGCGCCGGGCGCCGGCAGGCCCGCTCGGTATCTACGATCCCGGCATGCCCTACGGCAACAGCCACGGGCCCGACCTCCCGGCCCGGCTGGCCGGCAAGCGGGTGATCGTCACCCTCGGCGCGGGCGGGGTCGGCAAGACGACGACCTCCGCGGCGCTCGCGCTGGGGCTCGCGCTCGCGCGGCCAGAAGGTCGCGGTCGTCACGATCGACCCGGCCCGCAGGCTGGCCTCCGCGCTGGGCCTCGACGAGCTGTCAGGCGAGCCGCACCGCATCGACGACGCGACGCTGCGCGCCCAGGGCCTCGCGCTGAAGGGGCGAGCTGTGGGCGATGATGCTCGACGCGAAGGCGCACCTTCGACGCGTCGTCGACGCGCCTCGCCCCGACGAGGACGCGCGCGAGGAGATCCTCGCCAACCCGGTCTACCGCGAGCTCTCCACCGCGGTGGCGGGCTCTCAGGAGCTGAGCGCGGTGGCGAAGCTGTACGAGCTCTACGAGGAGCACGACTTCGACGTGATCGTGCTCGACACCCCGCCCTCGCGCAACGCGCTCGACTTCCTCGAGGCGCCCGGGCGGCTGCTGGGCTTCCTGGAAGGACGGGCGCTGCAGGTGTTCCTCGCCCCGGGCGGGCTCACGGCGCGGCTGTTCGGCCGCGGCACCGCGCTCGTGTTCACGATCTTCGCCCGCGTCACCGGGGTCGACATGTTCGCTGAGCTGTCGCAGTTCTTCCGCTCCCTGAGCGGCATCCTCGACGGGTTCGGTGACCGCACGCGGGCGGTCGCAGGAGCTGCTGCGCTCGAACGAGACCGCCTTCGTGATCGTGACCTCGCCCGAGCCCGAGCCCGCTCAGGAGGCGCGGTTCCTGACGCAGCGGCTGGCCGAGACGCGCCTGCCGACGCCCGAGCTGGTCGTCAACCGCGTGCACCTGGAGGGCCTCGACGGGCGCTCGGCCCGGGAGCTCGAGAAGGAGCTGGAGCCGGGGCTGGGCGCCGACCTGGCGCGACGGGTGGCGGCCAATCTGGCCGACGTCGATGTATTGGTGCGGAGCGACAGCGCGACGATCGGTGAGCTGTCAGCGCTGGCGGGCGGGCGCGAGCCGGTGCTCGTCGGCCACCTAGATGAGGAGGTCCAGGATCTCCTCGGCCTGAGCCGGGTCGCCGAACAGCTCGGCCTCTGAAGGCGGCTGGGGCTCGGCGGCCCTCGCTTCGATGGCCACCGGATCGGGCCGGTCGGCGAGCAGCAGCTCGTCCGCTAGACCCACGAGATCCGGAGCCGAGATGGCCGCAGATCACGTCGCGCAACAGCGCGCGCAGGTGGTCGGCGATCTCTTCGGCGAGCATCCGGGCGCCGTGCTGCTCGCGGCCGGTGCCCGCGATCGCGGCCCGCTCGAGAGCGATCGCCTGCACGGCCCGCTCGGTGAGCGCGAGCCGCCGCTCGGGGGTGGCGCAGAGCGCGGCGAGGCGCCCGGCCAGCATCCCGCTCGCCGGCCCCTCGGGCTCGAGCATCGCCCGCAGCGCGAGGAGGTTGTCGCTCAGCGCCTCGAGCAGATCCGAGCGCTCGCAGCCCATCTCGAAACGACGCAGGGCCCAGGCCAGCTCGTTGCCGTCGGGGGCGCGGCGCGAGACGAGGTTGCAGAACGCCCGCAGCTCGTCCTCCTGCTCCACCGTCACGAGCAGCATCCCGTGCGGGCGCCCGCCGGAGCCGACCGCCAGCGGCGTCCACGGCCCGCCGCCGATCCTCGCCCAGCCGAGCGGCGAGAGCGTGACGCGCCCGTCGCCGAACAGGCGCAGCGCGCGCAGGAGATCGCGAAGCACATCGCGGCCGCGTTCGGTCGCGCTCTGGGGGTCGGGGTCGGTGCTCGACAAGGCGACGATCACGTGGCCCGGCTCGGCGCCCTCGCGGGCGCGCGCCTCCGGCGGCAGGCCGTCGATGGCCTGCGGCTTGGCGATCGTCAGGCCGGAGGCCAGCGGCAGCTCCGGGCTCGTGATCGTCATGCCCTCCAGCAGGGCGACGATCGTCACCTCCGCGGTGCTTGCCAGCGCGGTGCTGTGGAGCCGCTCCAGCGCGGCCTCGACGCGCTCGGGCCGCAGCTCGAAGTCGGACTGGTCGGCGAACACGTCGCCGAGCAGAGCTCCGATCGCGACGCGAACCCTGGCGGCGGGCTCCAGGCGCACGACGTCCTCGCCGACGCCGGCGAGATAACGGTTGAGCCCCTGGAAGCCCGCCAGCGCGCTGCGCGCGGGCTCGTACTCCGCAAGCCCTTCGAGCTCGCGCCGGCGCTCGGCGACGAACTCAGCCGTCAGGGGGCGGTAGCAGTAGAGCGCCGGCCCGCCGCGTGCTGCACGGCTCTGCTGCTGACCGACCTCGAAAGGGATCTCGGCGCCGGCGGTCAGGTCCGCTTGAAGCCGCTCGGCGGCGGCCCCCAGGAACTCCCGAAGCGCGCTGTGGAGCTGGACGGAGCGCATTGGCTGGAGTTCAAGGCCCGGCGGCCCGCTCCTGCTCGGCGCAGCTCTGCTTGCAGCGGGACGCCGCTAGGTGACGTGCCTCGGGAGGTTCCGAACGGTTGAGTAGGCATCCGGGCCGTTCCGGAGGCTGTGTTCCTTCCAAAGATCACGGCTTAGGAGGCGACCCGGATGCAGGACAAGCGTAGGTGGCTGCCCCGCTGGCAGCGCGTCGAGCTGGTCGAGAAGTGTTTGGTGGAGGGCATGACTCGCCGCCAGGCTGCGGAGTGGCGGCGGGTGTCGGTCTCGACGGTGCAGTACTGGGTGGCGCGTTATCGCGACGCTTCTGATCAGCAGCGACATTCGGGAGCTTGGGCTGATGATCGGCCTTGCACGCCTCACCGCCAGCCGACGCGTTGCTCAGAGCGCGTGCATGACCATGTCTGCCGGGCACGGGAGCGGACGGGCTGGGGGCCGAGGCTGATCGCCTCAGAGCTTCAGATGAGCCACGCCACTGTCTGGCGGTGCCTTCGCCGTCGCGGGCTCTCCAAAGCACCCAAACCAGCACGCGAGGAGGTTCGCCGCTTTGAGTGGCCCTGCCCCGGTGACCTGTTGCAGATGGACGTCAAGCGCTTCGCGCGCTTCACCAGGCCCGGACACCGCGTCACCGGGGACCGCTACCGCAGCGCCAACGAGAAGCGCAACGGGCCCGGCTGGGAGTTCTGCCACTCGATCATCGACGACCACTCACGGCTGGTCTATAGCGAGCTGCACACCGACGAGCAAGCCGCCACCGTCACAGGCTTCCTCGACCGAGCACTCGTGTTCTTCGCCGGCCACGGGATCAAAGCCCAGCGGTTGCAGACCGACAACGCGTGGTGCTACATCCACAACCGCAGCCTCCGAGAGCTCCTGGCGCGCCACGGCATCCAGCACCGGCGCATCCCGCCACGAACTCCCAAGCGCAACGGCAAGATCGAGCGATACCAGCAGACCCTCGCCAAAGAGTGGGCCTACGGGCAGCGCTACCGCTCAAGCAACGCCAGAGCCAAAGCGCTACCGCACTGGCTAAACCACTACAACACCACCAGGAACCACAGCGAACTCGGCGACCGGCCACCCATCAACCGCGTTCGGAACCAGCTGAGGCAGAACAGCTAGGCGGCGGCGATCTCGAGGCTCGTGCGCTCGCTGCAGCCGACGCCGAGCCAGTCTTCGCCGTATGCGCGCATGTCGTCGATGATGGGCAGCAGCGCGAGGCCCTTCTCGGTGAGCGCATACTCGACGCGCGGCGGAACCTCGGGGAACGTCTGGCGCTCCACGATGCCCTCCTCCTCCAGCGCCCGCAGGCGCAGCGAGAGCGTGCGCGGGCTGATGCCGGCAAGCGAGCGTTCCAGCTCACAGAAGCGCGAGTGGCCCTCGGAGAGGTCGCGGACGAGCAGCAGTGTCCACTTGCTGCACACGATCTCAGCAGTCAGACAGACTGGGCATGTCTCGTCTACGGCCATCTAGGCCTTTACTTTACCAAATGAAGTAAGGAGAGCGCCGGGGGCTGTGCCATGCCAGGTCCCAGCTACTCGCCGCCTCTCCACACGAAATACCGCCGCGCGGCTGCCGCGAGGCCGACGGCGAAGAAGCGTCCCGGGCCGCCGGTCCAGACGAGAACTGCGGCGAGCAGCGCAACGAGAAGGACGCTCCCAGCCAGCCTGGACGCCGTCAAGCCGAGCGCCCTACACGCTGAGCGGTGCGCCGGGGCGCGTCGCTGCCTCGCGACGCTCCTCCGCCTGGGCGACGTCCTCCATCGTGGTGCCTTCGCGACCGTCTGACTGCATCAGCAGCTTGAAGTCGTGCGGGCTGGAGGCGACGCGCATCGCGTCCTCGAAGGTCACGCGGCCGGCCTTGACGTGGCCGAACAGCGCTTGGTCGAAGGTCTGCATGCCGTAGTAGGCGCCGCTCGTGATGACCTCGACGAGTTTCCCGGTCTGGTCGGGGTCGAGGATCATGTCCCGCACGCGCCCGGTCATGCGCAGGATCTCGCAGACCGCGACGCGGCCGCCGTCGGCGCCCGGAACGAGCCGCTGGGAGATCACGCCCTTGACCGTGCCGGCGATCATGCTGCGCGCCTGCTGGTGCTGGTGGGGCGGGAAGAAGTCGAGCATGCGGTTGATCGACTCGGTCGCGTCGACCGTGTGGATCGTCGAGAGCACGAGGTGGCCGGTCTCGGCCGCGGACAGCGCCGTCTGAACGGTCTCCTCGTCGCGCATCTCGCCGACCAGGATCACGTCGGGGTCCTGACGCAGCACGCGGCGCAGCGCGCGCTTGAACGAGGCGGTGTCCATGCCGACTTCGCGCTGGTTGATGGCCGAGCGCTTGTCGGTGTGCACGAACTCGATCGGGTCCTCGATCGTCACGATGTGCTTGCTCATCGTGTGGTTCATGTGGTCGATCATCGCGGCCAGGGTCGTGGACTTTCCCGAGCCGGTGGTGCCGGTGAGCAACACGATCCCGCGCTCCTCTTCGGCCAGTTCGCGCACGACTTCCGGAAGCGAGAGCTCCTCGATCGTGCTGATCCTGTGGGGGATCGCGCGGCAGACCATGGAGGTCGTCTCGCGCTGCTGGAAGGCGTTGATGCGGAAGCGCGCCACACCCTCGATTTCGTAAGAGAAGTCGACCTCGTGCTCTTCGGCGTATTCGTCGAGCTTGTGGTCGTCGGAGAGCAGCTCGCGCAGGGCCTGGTCGGTGTCCGTGCGCTCGAGCGGCGGCAGCGAATGATCGAGCGTCAGCTCGCCGTGGACTCGGTACAGCGGAGAGGAGCCAACCTTCAGGTGGAGATCGGAGCCCTCTTTGGCGACGAGCTCACGAAGCGCAGCCTTGACGTCGAACATGTACCGCGCATCGGCAGCGCCGGAGAGCGGCTTGAGCAGCGCACCGGCGCGTGGACGCTCCGTGCGCAGGTGTGGCGATACTCATCGGCCCGTGAGTGGCCGATTAGAGACTCCGAGTTGACTCCGTGTCCCCCCAAACCAGACACGGAGGTGTCCCATGTCCCCCCTCAAGCGCACCGCAGCCGGAACCCTCAGCGCCGTGCTCCTCGCCGGTAGCCTCGCCGGGCCCGCCGCGGCCGCATCCTCCAAACACTGGTCGAAGACCCAGTGCAAGTCGTACGTGACGAGCTTCCACAAGAACCACGCTCACGCGACGTCGGCCCAGAAGACGACGGCCGACAAACTCTTGAAATCGAAGGGCTGCACCCAGAAGGTCTGAGCCGGCGCGTACAAGGCCGGGCCGCCCCGGCGGTCCGGCCACGTCGCGAAGCTTCTGGGCCTCCGCAAGCAGCCTCGCCGAGGGCTTGGGCGGCGGCGGGACAGGCGGACAGGGCGAGCGAGCTGAGAAGATCGCCGTGTGACCGGCGAGCTCGGGTGCACGATCGAGACGGAGCGGTTGCTGATCCGGCCGTGGGCGCTCGACGAGATCGACCGCTTCTTCGACATCTACCGTCGCGAGGAGGTCAGCCGATGGTTCTCCGGCGCGCCGATGCGCGACCGCGAGCAGGCCGTCGAGCGGATGGAGCGTGGGCTCGCCGCGCTCGCCGAGAACCCCCGCCGCGGATCCTGGGCGGTCGTCGAGCGGCAGACCGGCGTGCCCGCGGGCACGGTCCTGCTGAAGCCGCTACCCGACGGCGCCGGTGAGATCGAGATCGGCTGGCACCTGCATCCGGACCGCTGGGGGCGCGGCTACGCGAGCGAGGCGGCGGGCGCGCTGCTGGCGCGCGGCTTCGCCGATGGCCTCGAGGAGATCTGGGCGGTCGTCGATCCCGCCAACGACCGCTCGATCGCCGTCTGCAGGCGAATCGGGATGCGGCTGCTCGGGATCACAGACCGCTGGTACCACGAACCCAGCATGCTCTTCTGGGCGGGCGCCACCGACGCACAGTTGCCCTCCCTCTCCGCCGAGCGCCCTGCACCCCCGGATCGGCGCGACGCGCCGGCCTGAAGCCGGTCCCGCCCCGCGCTGATCGCCCTCCCGCTCGAGGACGAAGCGCCCCCGTTGCGCGCCCTTTCGTGCGCGAGAGCCGGTCAGGCGACGTCGCGAAGCTTCTGCGCCTCGGCGAGGGACTGCAGCTTCTTCAGCGACTGGTTCTCGATCTGGCGGATGCGCTCACGCGTGACGTTGAACGTGCGGCCGACCTCGTCGAGCGTGCGCGGGTGCTCGCCGCCGAGCCCGTAGCGGAGCTCGAGCACTCGGCGTTCGCGGTAGGACAGGTTCTCGAGGGCCTCGCGCAGCGCCTCCTTGGTGAGGATCTCGGCGGCGCGCTCGTACGGCGACTCGGCGCGCTCGTCGGCGATGAACTGGCCGAACTCAGACTCCTCCTCGTCGCCGACCGGCTTCTCGAGCGAGACCGGGGCCTGTGCGGAGCGCTTGATCGAGTCGACCTCCTCGGGGTCGATGCCGGTGACCTCGGCGATCTCGTCGGCCGTGGGCTCGCGGCCCAGCTCCGTGACGAGCTTGCGCTCGGCGCGGCCGATCTTGTTGAGCTTCTCCACGACGTGCACGGGGATACGGATCGTGCGCGCCTTGTCGGCGAGCGCACGGGCGATCGCCTGGCGGATCCACCAGGTCGCGTACGTGGAGAACTTGAAGCCCTTGCGGTAGTCGAACTTCTCGGCCGCGCGGACCAGGCCGAGCGTGCCCTCCTGGATCAGATCCAGGAAGGGAAGGCCCTGGTTGCGGTAGTTCTTCGCGATCGAGACGACGAGGCGCAGGTTCGACTCGACCATCTTCTGCTTGGCGTCGAGGTCGCCGCGCTCGATGCGCTTGGCGAGGTCCACCTCCTCCTGGGCGGTCAGCAGGCGCACCTTGCCGATGTCCTTGAGGAACAGCTGCAGCGAGTCGGTCGTCATGTCCGGCTTCAGGTCAAGCGCAGCTTTGGCTTTGCGCCGACCGCGTTTGTCGGGCGCGCGCTCGACGTTCGCCGCAGCCGCGGTTGCCGGGTCGATGTCCTCGACGAGCTCGATCTCGGACTTCTCGAGGAACCCGTGGAGCTCTTCGACGTCAGCCTCGTCGAGGTCGAGCTCGGACACCGATTTCGAGATCTCCGCGTAGGAGAGAACTCCCACCTGCTGCCCCTTGGCGAGCAGGCCCTTGACCTCATCCAGCTCCTGCAGCTCGACTACTGACATGCGGTTTTCCATTTCTTCCGTCGATCGACTACCCGGAGGCAGGACGCCTGCGGACCTGTGTCTGTGGCTGATGTACGCGCTTCAGTCGACACTACGGCCGCAGCCCTGCCGACGTTACAGCCCTATCGGCTCACCGGGCTTCCATGCTAACGCGTCCGGGCGAGAACGGACCGCTTAGCCATCGCTGCACCGCGCTTGCAACGGGAATCCCGCGGGGGCGCCGACGCGCCCGCTCGAACACACCTCATTAAGCAATGATGTGGATGTGAGCGAGCCTGGCGAGGGGAACGGCCACAGCCCTGAGGGGGGCCAACCGGACACGTCCCCGGAGGGTGCCGGGGTGCTGGGCAACCTGCCGCGCACCCGTCCGCAGCGAGCGACCGCGCGACGCACTGCGGCGCGAAGCGCGAACGCCGCCGCCGAGCAGCAGCCCTCGCAGAACGGCAACGGCAGCGCTCCCCGCACGACCGCCCGCAAACCCGCGGCGAAGCGAACCGCTCCGGCCAAACCCGGCCGGGCCAAAGCACCCCGCGCGAAGCCCGCGCGGGAACCGCAGGGCAAGCAGGTCCCGA
This sequence comes from uncultured Solirubrobacteraceae bacterium, assembly GCA_963742805.1. Lineage (GTDB taxonomy): Bacteria > Actinomycetota > Thermoleophilia > Solirubrobacterales > Solirubrobacteraceae > Palsa-744. The sequence goes on from CAVUNG010000001.1 coordinate 323,596, forward strand.
GGCAGGGCTACGAGTCGGTCGAGGAGCGCGCCACGGGACCCGTGCAGCCGCCCGGCGGCACCGAGCTGGTGGGCACGGCCGCCGAGATCGTCAGCGAGATCGCCAAGGCCGGCATCTCCGGCGGTGAGCGCGTGCTGCGCGGCGTGCTCTCGCGGCTCGGCCACTGAGCCGGGTGAGAGGGCTTCCGCCGCAATTTGCGGAGGATTTGCGCTGTTTGCGCCGACGGGCGGGCGGGGGCGGGCGCGATATGTATACTGCCGCCCACGCCGAGCTGCTGCGGCTCAGATCGCGGCAGACGGGGGACCCAATTGCGGACCGGAGCACAGGTCCGCTGGGGCGAATCGGTCCGCAAGGGCCGTAGCGCCGCTTGAAGTTCAGCCGCGCGAGCCCGTCAGCTCACCCCGTAGGCGCTGAGTCGTATGCATTCGCGTTTCAAGACAGCTCGGGTCGTGCTGGCCCTCGCCGCGGGACTATCGCTCCCGGCGCTGAGCGCTGCCGCCGCGCTCGCATCGACCGGTGGCGCGAGCGCGCCCAGCGCGACGCCCACGACCGCGCCTTCCTCCGCGTCCTCGGCCGGCGTGCACCCGACCGGCATCGCCACCTGGTTCGGGCCGGGCTTCTACGGCCACAAGACGGCCTGCGGGCAGACCCTGACACCCCAGGTCGTCGGCGTCGCCAACCGCACCCTCCCCTGCGGCACGCTGATCCGCGTCGCCTACCACGGCCACGCGATCACGGTGCCCGTCGTCGACCGCGGCCCCTACTCGAACCACGCCGACTGGGACCTCACCGCGGGCGCGGCGCGCGCCCTCGGCGTGACCGAAACCGTCCGCATCCACACCCGCGTGATCGGCGCCGCCCCCAACACTCCGTCGCTCGGGGCCCCGCCCGAACCGGCCGAAGCCCCCGCCGCCGCGGCTGCCGGCGGCACCGCAGCCGCAGGCTGAGCGCGTTAGTCGGCCGGCGCTCCATGCCGGCCTCCAGGAGGGTCGGCCGGCGCTCCATGCCGGCCTCCAGGAGGGTCGGCCGGCGCTCCATGCCGGCCTCCAGGAGGGTCGGCCGGCGCTCCATGCCGGCGCCCGCGGGTCCGGCCGGCGCTCCCTGCCGGCCTCCGCGTTCGGACTAGGGGCGCCCGGCCCGGCGCTCGGAGGCGCGCGAGCGCGACGCGTAGAGGTCGAGATCCGCGTGAGCCGCCAGGCCCGCGGCGTCGCGCCCGTCCTCCGGACAGAGCGCGATCCCGACCGCCACCGGCCCTCCCTTGGCCTCGCCTCGCGGCGACTCGACGAGATCGCGCAGGCTGTCGGCGTCTGCCCGGTCCGCTCCGGGCGCGAGCAGCCAGTAGCGCCCGGGGCCCTCACGTGTGAGCGTCAGGCCGCGCCACTGCCCCAAACGCTCCTCGAGCGCGCGCGTGGCCGCCCCGGCGTCAAGGGCGGCCGCCGGCTCGAGCATCTCGATCAGCAGCACGGCGAACGGGCGTCCGTGCTCCTCGAAGGCCGCCAGCTGGTCGCCGATCGAGCCGATCCAGGCCGCAGGCCCCTGCCGCGCGTCGCGCGCGGCGATCGACGGCGCGAACGGCGCGACGGGCTCAGGTACCGGCGCGGCCCCGCGTGCGCCCTCGTGTGCAGCCCGCGGCTCCGGCGGCACCGGGCCGCGCCGCGACTCGGTCGGCGCCCCGCGACGCTCGTCGACGATCACGACCGGCTGCGCGGCGGCACGCGCGCCCGTGGGCGGCTCGGCCACGGCGGCCACCTCTTCGGCGGGCGGGCGCTCCGCGCCCACCCATTCGAGCTCGGCCGCGAGCAGCTCGGCGCATGCTGCGGCGATGCCATCGCCGGCGTCGAGCAGCCGCCGCGCCGCGCGCGTGTCGGAGCGCGCCCCCGGCGCGGCCTCGACAGCCGCCTCCCACAGGACCCGGCGCAGCGCCTCGGCTGCGCGCGCCAGCTCCGGGCCGTCCGTCCCGGCGATCCGCGCGAGCCGTCCGGGCTGCGCCGCGCCGCTGAGGACGCCGTCGATCAGCTCGGGCCCCTGGCTCGCGATCAGCGTCAGATCGATGGCCGCGAGCTCGTCCGGACCGACGCCCTCGATCATGGCGATCGCCCAGCGCTTGGCGAGCTCGGCCGGCTGCGAGACGGTCTCGTCGAGCAGCGGCTCGGCCGCCGGACGGCCGTAGCCGCCCCCTCGACTGGCGCGATCGGGCATGCCCGTTGAATACCACCACAGGTGGACACGAGGCGCCCGGGGCGGGATAGCCTCCAACTCCCGTGCCCGGTGCGACACCGACATGACCGGGGTCTGGATCGCAGTTGCAGCGATCGCCGTGCTGCTCGCCCTGGCCGCGGCGGCGTGGCTGGCGCTTCGCAGCCAGCGCGCGCTGCCCGCCGAGATCTCGAACCTCTCCGACGAGACATCCGTCGACGCCGACACCGGCGCGGTGCGCTCGGTGCAGCGCGCCGAGGTGCTGATCGACAGCGATGCGCTCGAGGAGATCTGGACGCCCGTCCACCTGGAGCGCCTGGCGCGCACGTACTGGCGCTTTCTGACCAGGGTCACCCTGGGGCTGATCCGCGTCCGCTACAGCGAGCGGGGCCGTTCGGTGGTGCTGCTCGCCGAACCGCTGCGGCTGCTCACGTTCGAGCCGCCCGAGTACGAGATGGACGCGACCCGCGGACTCGTGCGCTGGCGGATCGAGCGCGGCGTGCTCGTCGCCCGCCGGGGGCGGGACGGCGCGGGTTATCTGCAGATCGAGGTGCGGCGGCTGCCGGGCGGGGACGGCGGGCGCGGTCGTCTGAACGTCGAGGTCGCGGTCGTCAACTTCTACCCGGCGATCGCGTCGGGCATCAGCCTGCGCCTCTACAACGCCACGCAGTCGCGCATCCACGTGATCATCACGTACGGCTTCCTGCGTTCGCTCGCGCGCCTGGACCTCGCCGAATCGCGCGTCGGGCGCTTCAGCGCCGGTTAGGCCGTCAGGACGGGCCGAGCGCGTCGGTGCCGCCAGGCAGCCGGACGACGGGCTCGTGCGGCTCGAGCCCGACCGTTGCGATCAGCCGGGCCAGGCCGAGGTAGTTGCCGATCACGAGCAGCAGCTCGACGAGCTGGCGCTCACCGAGGCGCGCGCGCATCGCCTCCACCGACTCCTCCGCGGCCGCTCCGTCGGAGACCACTTCGCGCGTGAACGAGAGGATCGCCCGATGCTCTTGCGCAAGCGCCTCATCCTCGTCGCGCCCGGCCTCGATGGCCGCGACCGCCTCCTCGCTGGCGCCGAACGATTCGGCGATCGGCACGTGCTGCACCCACTCGTACTCCGAGGCTGACAGACGCGCGACCTGCAGGATCGCGAGCTCGCGCAGCAGCGGGTGGAGCTCCAGGCGGCGCAGCAGCGCGTTGCTGTAGCGCAGCCACGGTTCGAACGCCGTATCGGCGTGGGCGACGATCCGCAGCAGCGCGAGCGGCGTATCGGCGATCACCTCGCGGATCGGCTCGGGCGCGGTGTCGGGGTCGCGGTAGGGGATGCGCGGCATCGGCGCCGCTAACCCTACGCGAGCGGCGAGCGGGCGCGCGGCATCCCCGGGGCGGCCGGGGTGTGAGCCGAGCTCTCTGCCGCAACGGGTGGTCAGCCCGCGCCTGCCGGCTCCCGCTTCGGCCGCGGGCGACCGCCCGGGAACGCCAGCCGCAGGATCGTGCGGTGCACGGTGCCGAGCTGGCGGTGCAGCGGCCCGGTGTTGTACGGCAGGCCGTAGCGACGGCAGACGTCGCGCACGCGCGGCGCGATCTCCGCGTAGCGGCTCGAGGGCATGTCCGGGAACAGGTGGTGCTCGACCTGGAAGCTGAGGTTGCCCGCTCAGCAGGTGGAACAGCGGCGCTGCCGTCGATGTTGGCCGAGCCGAGCAGCTGCCGCACATACCAGCCGCCGCGCGTCTCCTCGGCGACCTCGCCCTCGCTGAACGTGTAGGTCTGGTCGGGGAAGTGCCCGCAGAAGATGATCGAGTAGGCCCACACGTTGCGCACGATGTTGGCGGTGAAGTCGGCCGCAGAAGGTCGACTTGAACGTGCGTCGGCGCCTGAGCGCCCCGGCAGGACCGCGCCGCAGTCGCCGCCGACAGCGCCGGGAACGCGACGTAGTCCTTGACGATCTGGCGGCGGGCCTTGACGCCGATCGCCTTCAGCTCCTCGATCACCTGCGCCTTGGACTTCTCGCCCGGCGCGGATCGCGTCGCGGTTGAGGTCGTGCAACGCGACACCCCACTCGAAGAAGCCCATCAGCAGCAGGTTGTAGAGCGGCTGCAGCGAGGTAGACCGGGTGCCACTTCTGGTGCGGGTCGATGCGCATGATCTCGTAGCCGAGGTCGCGGTCCTTGCCGCGGATGTTCGTGAACGTGTGGTGCTCGTAGTTGTGCGAGTGCCGCCACGCGTCGGCGGGCGAGGCCGTGTCCCAGTCCCAGTTCTGGGAGTTGATGTCCGGGTCGTTCATCCAGTCCCACTGCCCGTGCATCACGTTGTGGCCGATCTCCATGTTCTCGAGGATCTTCGCCAGCGACAGCGCCGCCGTCCCGGCCAGCCACAGCGGCTTGTAGCGCGAGCCGAGCAGCAGCGCGCGCGCCGCCAGCACGAGCTGGCGGTGCAGCGTGATCGTCGAGCGGATGTAGCGCGCGTCGCGGTCGCCGAGGTCGGCGTAGACCTCGTCGTGGATCGCGTCGAACTCGCGGCCGAGCTGCCTCGATCTGCTCGGGGCGTCAGGCGCGCGAGGGGGCTCTCGGGCCTCGCCGTGCTGCGACGGTGGCCGTGTCGGCTTCGAGCGTTGCTGACAGTCGACTCTTCCTTTTTCGGCTCGGGTGGGTGGACGTTCGGCCATCGGTGGACGGTCGTCGCTTTGAGCTCGATCAGTGGCTCAGAGGTCGATCTCGACGGGCCCTCGGGCGCGTTGATGCAGGTGCGCAGCGATCTCCCGCGGCTGGCCGTGGACGCGGCCCGTGCGCAGGTCGCGGACCTGGCCGGCGCGCAGCCGCCCGACGCAGCTGTGGCAGATGCCCATGCGACAGCCGAACGGCAACGTCGCGCCCGGCGCTGCTCGCCGGCGAGCAGGATCGGCTGCTCGCCGTCGCTGACGGCCTCGAGACCGCTCGTGCAGAAGCGAATCGTGCCGCCCGCGCCCGCGCTCGCCGTCGCCGACAGCGCGTCGGGCTGGAAGTGCTCGATGATGCAGCCGGGCCGGGTCGCCGTCGCGCTCCCAGCGCTCGCTCATCGCCGTCGAGCAGGCCCGCCGGGCCGCACACGAAGCGTCTCGCGCTCGCGCCAGTCGGGGCACAGCGCGTCGAGCTCGCTCCGGGCGGACGCGGCCTTCCGCGCCGCTGTGGCGCGCGGTCAGCCGGTAGCCGGCGTGGCTCGCGCGCCAGCGCACGCAGCTCGCGCGGCGAAGATCGCTGTCCGCGGGTAGCGGGCGCAGTGGATGTGCGACGACGTCCTGGCAGCTCGCCGCGTCGCCGGCGAGGCTGCGCAGCATGCTCATGATCGGCGTGATGCCGCTGCCGGCGCTGATGAACAGCAGCCTGCGCGGCAACGGGTCGGGCAGCACGAACGTGCCTTCGACGCCGCCGAGGCGGACGATCGTTCCCGGGCGCACGCGCTGGCACAGGAAGGGCGAGACCGTGCCGCTCGTCGCACGAGCTTCGGCGTGATCGAGATGCAGCCGTCGGCGCGGCCCGGCTCGGAGGTCAGCGAGTAGGCGCGCCAGTGGAAGCGCCCGTCGACCTCGATGCCGAGCCGCAGGTACTGACCCGGGCCGAGTGCCCCGGCCATTCCCAGCCGGGCTTGATCAGTGACCGTGACCGCCTCGTCGGTCTCGCGCTCGACGCGCTCGACGCGCCCACGCAGCTCGCGCGTCGACCAGAGCGGGTTGACCAGCTCCAGGTAGTCGTCGGGCAGCAGCGGCGAGGTGAAGGAGCGGACCAGCGCCGAGCGCGCGGCGCGCGGCCTCGAGACCTGCGGCGCGGCTCCCCGTTCAGCCATGGTCGTGCATCGGCGGCGTCGTAGTCATCATGACGCTGAAGTCAATGTTACCTCAAATGAGGGCACATCAGATATGGTATCCTTGTTCAGAGATGTCACGTGTGCGGAAGGACACAGCAGCGCCCCCGAGGCACTCCGACGTGCATGGCCGGTCAGCCCCACGACCTGACGATCGAGCAGCTCGCCGCCGAGGTGGGCATGTCGGTGCGCAACATCCGCAACCACCACTCGCGCGGCCTGCTGCCCGCCGCCGGAGGTGCGCGCGCGCGTGGGCTACTACAGCGCCGACCACGTCGCGCGGCTGCGGCTGATCCTCGACCTGCAGGCCGACGGCTTCAACCTCGCCGCGATCGAGCGGCTGCTGAGCGGATCCGACGGCCTGGCCGAGCGGTTGCTCGGCCTGCGCGCACGCCGTGACGACACCGTTCGAGCCCGAGGCCCCGGAGGTCGTGACCGCCGAGGAACTGAGCAGCGCTTCGGCGAGGTCGAGCCCGAAGGACGTCGAGCGGGTGCGCAAGCTGAAGCTGCTGGTGCCGCTCGGCGACGACCGCTTCGAAGTCCCCAGCCCCGCGCTGCTGCGCGCCGCCGAGCAGGTGATCGCGCTCGGCATCCCGCTGCACGCGGCGCTCGCGCTGATCGAGCGCGTCAGCCGCGACTGCGAGTCGATCTCACGCGCGTTCGCGAAGCTGTTCCTCAAGGAGCTGTGGGAGCCGTTCGAGCAGGCCGGCCAGCCGGACGGAGCGCTGGGACGAGCTGATCGAGGCCGTCGACGCGCTGCGCCCGCTCGCCTCCGAGGCGCTGCTCGCGATGTTCAAGCAGCGCATGACCACCCAGCTCGAGGACGCCTTCGGCAAGGTGCGTCGAGCACCAGGCCAAGAAGGGCTGACGGGGTCGCGGTGACGCCGCCCCGCCGGGAACCGGCAGGACAGCCCGGTCGGGGTCGCTTGGGCCTTCCCTAGAAGCGCTCGCCGCCGACCGCGCGCAGCTTCGAGCGGTCGTGCGTGGCCATGATCCGGCGCACCGTGCCCGAGCGCGTCCGCGTGACCAGCGATTCGGTCGTCGCGCCGCCCGCGCTCGGGTAGCGCACGCCCTGCAGCACGTCGCCGTCGGTGACGCCGGTCGCCGAGAAGAACACGTCCTCGCCGGCCACGAGGTCGTCGCGGTCGAGCACGCGGTCGAGGTCGTAGCCCTGCTCCAGGGCGGCGGTGCGCTCCGCCTCGTCGCGTGGCCACAGCCGGCCGAGCAGCTGGCCGCCGACGCACTTGACGGCCGCGGCGGAGATCACGCCCTCCGGCGTGCCGCCGATCCCCCACAGCAGATCGACGCGCGAGCGCTCTGTGACAGCCAGCAACGCAGCCGAAACATCGCCGTGCGCGATCAGCCGCACGCGCGCGCCCGCCTCGCGGATCGCCGCGATGCCCTGCTCGTGGCGGGGGCGGTCCAGCACGACCACCATCACGTCGCTGACGGGTCGCCCCGTGCGCTCGGCGATCAGCTTGACCGTGTCGCCGAGCGGGCGGTCGAGGTCGAGCAGGTCGGCGATCTCCGGGGCGCCGGCCATCTTCTCCATGTAGACGATCGGCCCCGGATTGAACATGGTGCCGCGCGCCGACAACGCGATCACCGACAGCGCGCTCGGCATCCCGTGCGCGGCCAGCGTCGTGCCCTCGAGCGGATCGACGGCGATATCGACCGCCGGCGGGGAGCCGTCGCCGATCTGCTCGCCGTTGTAGAGCATCGGCGCCTCGTCCTTCTCGCCCTCGCCGATCACGACGACGCCGTCCATCGAGACCGAGTGCAGCATGTAGCGCATGCCGTCCACGGCGGCCTGGTCGGCGGCCTCCTTGTCGCCGCGGCCGACGAGCGGCGCCGCAGCAAGGGCTGCCGCCTCGGTCACGCGCACGAGCTCGAGCGCGAGGTTCCGGTCCGGCAGCTGTGTGGTTCCGTCGGCGTGCACAGCGCCGGAAACCTATACCAGCGCCGCTGCCACTACGATCGTGGCGTGAGCGATCCGGACCTCACCCTGCGGGCGCACCTGCCGCCGGCTGACGGACCGTCGATCGAGGAGATGCTGGCCGCGGCGCGCGAGCAGCACGTGGCGGACCGGCTCGCAGAAGGCGACGCCACCCTCTGGGCGCCGGCCGGCACCCCCGAGGTCGCCAACCGCCTCGGCTGGCTGACGATCGCAGAGCGCATGCTCGACGAGCTGCTCGAAATCGAACGCGTCGCGGACGGCGTGCGCAACGACGGCGTCACGGATGTCGTGCTGCTGGGCATGGGCGGCTCCTCGCTGGCGCCCGAGGTGTTCCGGCGCACCTTCCCGTCGGCGACCGGGCTGCGCCTGCACGTCCTCGACTCGACCGACCCGGCCTGGATCTCCGCCGTGCAGGCTGCGGTCGACCCCGCGCGCACGCTGTTCGTCGTCTCCTCGAAGTCGGGCGGGACGATCGAGCCGCTGTCGCTGTTCGCCCACTTCCACTCGCTGCAGCCGGAGGGGTCGCACTTCATCGCGATCACCGATCCCGGGTCCGGTCTCGCCGAGCTGGCGGTGCAGAACCGCTTCCGCCACGTCTTCTACGGAGACCCGGACATCGGCGGTCGCTACAGCGCCCTGTCGCCCTTCGGCATCGTCCCCGCGACCCTGATGGGCGCCGACACGGCGGCGCTGTTGCGCCGCGCGGCGCTGGCCTGGCAGGCCGGCGCGCACGAGACGAGCGAGCTCCCCGGGGCCGTGTGGCTGGGCGCGGTGCTGGCCGCGCTCGCGCGCTCCGGGCGCGACAAGCTGACGTTCGCGATCGCGCCTTCGCTGCCCGGGCTCGGCCTGTGGCTCGAGCAGCTCGTGGCCGAGTCCACCGGCAAGAAGGGAACCGGCATCCTGCCGGTCGCCGAGGAGCCGCTCGGGGAGCCGGGCGTCTACGGCTCGGACCGCGTGTTCGCGCACCTGCCCGACCCCTCGGCGCCGGATCCGGCCGCCGAGGCGGCGCTGGCGGCGCTGGCCGCGGCCGGGCACCCGGTGATCACGATCCCGACGGCCGGCCCCGAAGACCTCGGGCGCGTGTTCATGCTGGCCGAGATCGCCGTGGCGGTGGCGGGGTGGGGCCTGCGCATCAACCCCTTCGACCAGCCGAACGTGCAGCAGGCCAAGGACGCGACCAACCGCGTGCTGGACGGCTTCGAGCAGAGCGGCGAGCTGCCGGACGTGCCCACCGCCGGCGAGGCCGAGCTGCGCGAGCTGCTGCTCGGCGCCGCGCCACCGGACTACGTCGCGATCATGGGCTACCTCAAAGCCGCGGAGGACTTCGATGCCGCGATGGCAGAGTTCCGCGAGACCGTGCGCGCAGCCACGCGCGCGACGACGACCTTCGGCTACGGCCCGCGCTTTCTGCACTCGACCGGGCAGTTCCACAAGGGCGGCCCGAAGGTGGGGCGCTTCCTGCAGCTGCTGCACGACGGCCCGGAGGATGTCGAGATCCCCGGCCGGCCTTTCACCTTCCGCACGCTCGAGCAGGCGCAGGCGATCGGTGACATCGAGACGCTGCGCGAGCTCGGGCTGCCCGCCCAGCGCGTGCGGCTCGAGGGCGCGGACTCCGTGGGCGCGCTGCGCGCCCTGACGGCAACCATCAAGGGGTGGACATGACACAGATCGGCTTCGTCGGGCTGGGCAAGATGGGCGGCGGCATGGTCCACCGCATCAGACGCGATTCCGACCACGAGGTCGTCGCGTTCGACTTCGACGAGAAGGCGGTCAAGCAGGCCGTCAAATACGGCGCCGGCGGCGCCGGCTCGCTGCGGGAGCTGGTGAAGAAGCTCGAGCCGCCGCGGATGGTCTGGATCATGGTGCCGGCCGGCGCGCCGACACAGGAAACGGTGGACAAGCTCGCCAAGCTGCTGGACCGGGGCGATGCGATCATCGACGGCGGCAACTCGAAGTGGACCGACGACAAGCGGCGCTCGGCCGAACTCGAAAAAGCAGGCATCGACTACGTCGACGTCGGCGTCTCCGGGGGCGTGTGGGGCCTCGAAGTCGGCTACTGCATGATGGTCGGCGGCCCCAAAGGAGCGGTCAAACGGCTCGCCCCGATCCTCGACGTGCTCGCGCCGCCCACCAACGAGCAGAGCCGCGCCGCGATCGGCGATCGCGGCTGGATGCACTTCGGCCCGACCGGCGCGGGGCACTACGTGAAGATGGTGCACAACGGCGTCGAGTACGGCCTGATGCAGGCTTACGCCGAGGGCTTCGACATCTTCGACCACAGCGAGTACGAGCTCGACAACGCCAAGATCGCCCACCTCTGGGGCCAGGGCTCGGTGGTCCGCTCCTGGCTGTGCGAACTCGCCGCGCGCGCCTTCGAACTGGACGGGAACGACCTCGAAGCGATCGAGGGCTGGACGGCCGACTCCGGCGAGGGACGCTGGACGATCCAGGACGCCACCGATCACGACGTCCCGACGCCGGTCATCACCGCCTCGCTGTACGCGCGCTTTCGCTCCCGCGGCAACGGCGACTTCGCCGACCGCGTCCTGGCCGCGCTGCGCAACCAGTTCGGCGGGCATGCGGTGGTCGCCGCGCCCAAGGCGGCAGCCGCGAACGGCGCCGCGGCCGCCAAACCGGCCAAAGCCGCGAAAGGCAAACGCCGGGCGCGCAAAGGCACCAAGGCAGCCGGGGGCCGCTGATGGCGGTGGCGGCAGGACGGCCGACCGAGCGGGCCCAGCCCGAGAACCCGCTCACGGCAGGCCTGGAGCGCCAGCCGGTCCCGCCGACCTCGCTCGTCATCTTCGGCGCGACCGGCGACCTCGCGCGCCGCAAACTGCTGCCCGCCCTCTACAACCTCGCCCACGACGGCGCGCTCCCGGAGCGCTTCTACCTCGTCGGCGTCGCCCGCAAAGAAAAAGCGCACGAGGACTACCGCCGGGAGTGCGAAGAAGCGATCCACCGCTTCTCGCGGCGCAAGCCCGACCCGGACGTGCTCAAGGGGCTGCTCGGGAACGTCCGCTACGTGCCGGGCACGTTCGACGACGATTCGGCCTACACCGTGCTCGGGGGTGAACTGGACGGAGTTCGAGAAGGAAGCGGGCGAGCCGCTGAACCGCGTCTTCTACCTCTCCACCGCGCCCGCGTTCTTCCCGGTGATCGTCGGCAAGCTCGGCGAGAGCAAGCTCTGCCAGCACGAGGACGCACAGGTGCGCTGCGTCATCGAGAAGCCGTTCGGGACCACGCTCGAGGAGGCGCGGCAGCTCAACCGCGAGGTGCTGGCCGTCTTCGAAGAGACGCAGGTCTACCGGATCGACCACTACCTGGGCAAGGAGACGGTCCAGAACCTGCTCGCCTTCCGCTTCGCCAACGGCATGTTCGAGCCGCTCTGGAACCGCAACTACATCGACTACGTCCAGATCACCGCGGCCGAGGACATCGGCATCGGCACGCGCGCCGACTACTACGACGCGGCCGGCGCGCTGCGCGACCTGATCCAGAACCACATGATGCAGCTGCTGTGCCAGGTCGCGATGGAGCCCCCGGTCAACTTCACCGCCGAAGAAGTGCGCAACGAGAAGGTCAAGGTGCTCGAGGCGATCCCCGAGCCGGGGCCGCAGGACATCGCCGACATGGCGGTGCGCGCGCAGTACGGGCCGGGCCACGCCGGCGGCGAGGACGTCGTGGGCTACCTCGAAGAGGAGGGCGTGCCGGCGGACTCGAACACCGAGACCTACGCCGCGATCCGCCTGGAGGTGGACAACTGGCGCTGGGCGGGGGTGCCGTTCTACCTGCGCACGGGCAAGCGGCTGGCGCGCAAGGTCACCGAGATCGCCGTGACGCTGAAGCCCGTCCCGCATCTCGCCTTCAGCCAGGACGGCTCGCTCGGCGTGCAGCCGAATCAGCTGGTGCTGACCGTGCAGCCGAACGAGGGGGTCTCGCTGCGCCTCGGCGCCAAGATCCCAGGCACCCGCATGATCATCCGTCCCGTCAACATGGAGTTCCTCTACGGGACCTCGTTCCTCTCCCAATCTCCTGAGGCATACGAGCGGCTGATCACCGACGCGATGCGCGGCGATCCGACGCTGTTCACGCGCAACGACGAGGTCGAGGCGCAGTGGCGGATCTGCGATCCGATCGTGAAAGTGTGGGAAGCGACGCCTGGTCCGCTGCCGCAGTACGAGGCGGGCTCGCAGGGCCCGGCCGAGGCCGAGTCGCTGCTGCGCGAGGGCGATCGCTGGCGCGCGATCTGATGGCGCGCACCGACGCGGTCTGGGCCGAGCACGGCACGACACCGGACGCGATCGAAGCGGCGCTGCGCCAGCTGCTGATCGAAGCCCACGCCGAACGCCAGGAGGTCGTGCCGGCGCGCGTGCTGAACATGATCGCGTTCGTCGACCTCGACTGGACCGGCGAGATCGCCAACCGCATGCGGGGCGTCGGGCGCTACCACGCCTCGCGGCTGGTCGTGCTCGCCTACGAGCCCAAGCGCGAGCGCCTCGACGCGCGCGTCACGGTCTCCACCGACGATCCCGCCTCGCCCGGCGAACTGGCGCTGCTACGGGAGACCGTGGTGGTCGAACTGGGTGACAAGCATCTCGACGATCTGCTCACGATCGCCGACCCGCTCGTCGTCACCGACCTGCCGACGCTGCTGTGGTCGCCGCACGGCCATCACGAGATCATCGACGGGCTGCTCCCGCTGGCCCAGGCGGTGCTGCTCGACTCCGTCGAGGAGCCCGACTACGTCGAAGCCCTGGAGCGCGCCGCGGCGCTCAGCGAGCGGGCTTACGTGGTCGACCTCGCCTGGCTGCGCTCGACGCCCTGGCGCGAGCGTGTGGCGGCGATGTTCGACCCGCCGTGGCTGCGTCCCGAACTGCAGCTGCTGTCCGCGATCACCGTCCGCCATCACCCGGCCTCGACGGCTGCCGGCGCGCTGCTCGTCGGCTGGCTCTCCTCGCGCCTGGACTGGGGCGCCGCGCAGCTGGTCGCGGCACACGACGGGGAGCTGGCAGGGCGGGCCCGCGCGAGCCGCCAGGACGTCGAGCTGCGTCTCCAGGTGGCGCCGGAGCTGCAGGTCCCCGGCCTGCAGGGCCTGACCGTCGAGACGGCGGCGGGCCACCGGCTGCGGCTCGACCGCGGCCCCGGCGGCCTGCGGGCACGCTTCTCGGGGCCGCGCGAAGCAGATCGCGAGTGGACGATCCCGGGCGCCTCGCGCGGCGAGACCGGCGTCCTGGGCGAGGGCATCCGCCAGGCGCTGCTCCGTGACCCGACCTACCTGCCCGCGGTCGGCGCCGCGCGGGCGATGCTCCCGTGACGCGTCTGACCACGTGCCCGGACGCCGAGAGCGCCGCCGAGCGCGCGGCAGCACACATCGAGCGCGCGCTGGCACAGGCGCGCGAGCAGCGGGGCGTCGCGCACGTGGCGCTCAGCGGCGGCACCACGCCCGGTCGCACCTACGAGATGCTGGGTGCAGCGCGTGCGGTGTTCGACGGAGTGCACGTGTGGTTCGCCGACGAGCGCTGCGTGACCCCCGACGACGAGGAGAGCAACTACCGCCTCGTGCGCGAGACGCTGCTCGACCCCGCGGGCATCCCGAGCCCGCAGGTGCATCGCATGCCCGGCGAGCTGGGGCCCGACGTCGGCGCGGAGAGCTACGAGCTGGAGCTGCTCGCGACGCTCGGCGAGCAGCCGACGCCGCCGGTGCTGGACCTCGTCGTGCTCGGCATCGGGCCGGACGGCCACGTGGCCTCGTTGTTCCCCGGGGCGCCCACGCTCGACGCCGGCGACGGCGCGATCTGCCACGGCGTCAGCGACTCGCCGAAGCCGCCGCCGCAGCGAATCACGCTCAGCCTCGCCGTCCTGCGCGCGGCGCGCGGCTGCCTGCTGCTCGCCACCGGCGCGAGCAAGGCGGACGCCGTCGACGCGATGCTGGGCCCGCCCTCGCGGCAGGTGCCGGCGAGCCTGCTGCGCCGCGAGCGCCTGACCGTGATCGTCGACGACGCCGCGGCGCCCTCGGGACCGCTGCCATGAGCCACCCGCAGGCGGTGCTCGTCCGTCACGCCGAGACCGAGTGGACGTTGACCGGGCAGCACACCGGGCACACGGACATCCCCCTCACCGAGCGGGGCCGCGAGGCCGCCCGCGAGCTCGCCCGCCCGCTCTCGGCATGGAGCTTCGCGCGCGTGCTGTGCAGCCCGCTGCGGCGGGCGGTCGAAACCTGCAGCCTGTGTGGCCTCGGTGAGCGCGCCGAGCGCGACGAGCTGCTGCGTGAGTGGGACTACGGGGACTACGAGGGCCTCACGAGCGCTGAGATCGACCGGCAGCGGCCCGGCTGGAGCCTGTGGCGCGACGGCTGCCCCGGTGGGGAGCAGCCGGCTGACGTCGGCGCCCGCGCCGACCGCGTGGTGGCGGAGCTGCGCGCCGGGCCGGGACCGGTGGCGGTGTTCTCGCACGGGCATTTCCTGCGCGTGCTCGGCGCCCGCTGGATCGAGCTGGCGCCCGCGGGCGGGGCGCGCCTGGGACTGTCGCCCGGATCGCTCTCCCTGCTCGGCTCCGAGCACGAGGCGCGCATCCTCGCCGCCTGGAACGTCGTCCCGGGTTGAGCCCCGGGATGTTGACGAGCTGTGAACCGTGACGCTCGGCACGGGAAGGGTGGGTGGGCCCGATATTCTGACGCGCAGCCTCCGATGGCGGTGCGTGCGGCCCCGACCCAGCCCCTCACCTCCGACGCCGAGTCTGTGCTCGTCGCGTTGGATCACGCACGGGAGCGCACGCTCGGGCTCGTCGCCCACCTGCCCGACGAGCGGCTGGAGGCGCAGCTGTCGCCGATCATGAGCCCGCTCGCGTGGGACCTCGCGCACATCGCCGCCTACGAGGACCTCTGGATCTGCCATCGCCACGGCGGCGAGGAGCTGCTGCGCGCCGATCTCGCCGCGGTCTACGACGCCTTCGAGACGCCTCGCGCCGTGCGCGGCGAAGTGGAGCTCCTGGATGCGGCGGCGGCCCGTGGGTACCTCGCCGCCGTGCGCGCCCGCAGCGCAGCGGTGATCGAGCGCGCCGGCGCAGGCGACGGCGTGATCTGCGAGATGGTCGTGCGCCACGAGCTGCAGCACGGGGAGACGATGCTCCAGACGCTGGCGCTCGCGGGTCTGCTCGAGGAAGGATCGGGGTCGGCCGGCGCTCCATGCCGGCCTCAGGGATCGGGGTCGGCCGGCGCTCCATGCCGGCCTCAGGCGGAGCCCCTCGCGGCGCTCGGCGGCGAGGACGGCTGGGTCGAGCTGCCGCCCGGGCGCTTCGAGATGGGCGCGGGCCCGGAGGGGTTCTCCTACGACAACGAGCGCCCGCGCCACGAGGTCGAGCTAGCCGGCGTTCGCGATCGCCCGCCGGCCGGTGACGAACGCGACCTGGCTCACGTTCGCCGAGGGCGGCGGCTACGTACGCCGCGAGTGGTGGTCCGACGAGGGCTGGGCCTGGAAGGAGGAGTACGACATCGGCGTCCATCCCGCCGTGGCGGCGGGCGTTCTGGAGGCCCCCGTCTGCCACGTGAGCTGGTTCGAGGCCGACGCCTTCGCTCGCGCGCACGGCGCGCGACTCCCCACAGAGGCACGAGTGGGAGCGGGCGGCGACCTGGAAGCAGCGGCCGGCAGGCGTCGGCTCGGTCTGGGAGTGGACCGCCTCCAACTTCCTCCCCTACCCCGGGTTCTCGGCCCATCCCTACCGCGAGTACTCGGAGGTGTTCTTCGGCGAGCGCTACCGCGTGCTGCGCGGGGGCTCGTGGGCCACGGACCCGCGCGTCGCGACCGCCACCTTCCGCAACTGGGACCTGCCCCAGCGGCGCCAGATCTTCGCCGGCCTGCGGCTGGCACGGGACGGTGGGCGCTGATGGCGTGGTCTCCGCCGTGGTCCGCGCCGGCCGCGAGCGAACAGACGATCACGATCGACTCGCATCTGGACGGCTCCTCCGAGCGCTCACTCGCCGACGACGTGCTCGACGGGCTCACGCGCCCGTTCAAGGAGCTGCCGCCGAAGCACTTCTACGACGCCCGCGGCGCCGAGCTGTTCGATCGCATCTGCGAGCTGCCCGAGTACTACCCCACGCGCGCCGAGCGCGCGATCCTCGAGGGCTCCGCGGACGAGATCGCCGAGCATCACGGGCGCCGTCGAGCTGGTCGAGCTGGGCTCGGGAACCGCGGCCAAGACGCGCGTGCTGCTCGACGCGCTGTACAGCGCCGGCACGCTGCGCCGCTACGTGCCCCTCGACGTGACCGAGATCGATGGTGCGCGACTGCGCACGCGAGCTCACGGCCGAGTATCCGGGCCTGCGCGTCCACGGCGTGATCGGCGACTTCGAGCGCCACCTCGAGCTGCGTGCCGCCCGCCGAGGGTCCGCGCATCGTGGCCTTCCTCGGCGGCACGATCGGCAACTTCCCGCCGGGCAGCCGCCGGCGCTTCCTGCGCCAGATCGCGCGGCTGCTCGGACCGGACGACTACCTGCTGATGGGCACCGACCTCGTCAAGGACCCCGACGTGCTGGAGGCGGCCTACGACGACTCCGAGGGCGTCACCGCCGAGTTCAACCGCAACGTCCTGCTGCGTGCTCAACCGCGAGCTCGATGCCGACTTCGACCCCGATGACTTCGAGCACGTCGCCCTGTTCGACCGCCGAGCACGAGTGGATCGAGATGCGGTTGCGCGCGCGGCGCGATCTCATCAGCGCGGATCGCGCGGCTGGACATGGACGTCCGTTTCGACGCCGGCGAGGAGCTGCGCACCGAGATCAGCGCCAAGTTCACGCCCGAGCGCCTGCAGGGCGACCTCGCCGCCGCCGGCCTCGAGCTCGCGCACTGGCTGACCGACCCCGACGGCCTGTTCGCCCTCACGCTCTCCCGCGTGCCGTCGGTGTAGGCTGCCGCCTCGATGGAGATCGAGGGCGCGGCAGCGATCGTCGTGGGCGGAGCCTCCGGGCTCGGCGAGGCCACCGTACGCGCCCTGGCCGCGCGCGGCGCGACCGTCACGATCGCCGACGTCAACGCGGAGAAGGGGCAGGCTCTCGGCGAAGAGCTCGAGGCCGACTTCGTCGCCTGCGACGTGCGCGAGGAGAGCCAGGTGCAGGAGGCGGTCGCCCGCGCCACGAAGCGACGGCGGGCTGCGCATCGCGGTCTGCTGCGCCGGCACGGGCTGGGCGCAGAAGGTGGCGGGCTCGAAGGGGCCGCACCCGCTGCTGCCCTTCGAGACGATCATCCAGATCAACCTGATCGGGACCTTCAACGCCCTGCGCTTCGCCGCCAGCGCGATGATCGCGCAACGAGCCCGACGCGGACGGCGAGCGCGGCGTGTGCGTGAACACCGCGTCGATCGCGGCTTTCGACGGCCAGGTCGGCCAGATCGCCTACTCGGCTTCGAAGGGGGGCGTCGTCGGGATGACGCTGCCTGCCGCGCGCGATCTGAGCCAGTACGGCATCCGCGTCAACACGATCGCCCCCGGGCTGTTCGACACGCCGCTGCTGGCGGCGCTGCCCGAGGAAGCGCGCGCGGCGCTCGGGGCCGGGGTGCCGTTCCCCCGCAGGCTGGGAATGCCGGCCGAGTACGCGCAGCTCGCCTGCCAGATCGTCGAGAACCGGATGCTCAACGGGGAGACGATCAGGCTCGACGGCGCGCTGCGGATGCCGCCGCGCTAGGCGCGCTCAGACCATCGTCAGCTCGGCGGAGACCGCGGGGCCGCGCACGAGCGTCTGCAGAACGACGCAGTAGCGCTCGGTCAGCTTCATGAGCGTCGCGAGCTCTTCCTCGTCCGCGTCGGTGTCCACCTCGAAGAAGAGCCGGATCGACTCGAACCCGACCGGCGCCTCCCGGTCGACGGCGAGTGTGCCGCGGAAATCGAGGTCGCCCTCGGCGCGCACGGTGCCCTCGCGCACGGCGATCCCAAGCGAAGTGGCGATCGCGCGCATCGTAACCCCGGCACACGCGACGAGCGCCTCGAGCAGCATGTCGCCGGAGCAGAGCAGCGTGCCGTCGCCGCCGCTCGCGGGGTGCAGCCCGGCCTCGTGCAGCGCCCGGCCGGTCTGCACCGAGCAGCTCACGCCCGCGCCCAGCGTTCCCGTCGCGCTGAGCGTGACGAGCGCCGCGCCCGGCTCCTCGCGGTAGCGCTCCTTCAGCGGCGCCTGGATCGACTTCAGCTCGGCCTGGTCCACGACGCGATCCTAGCCTTGCCGGCGGCCGCCACGCGCATCATCGCCCTGGGCGCCACAAGCCGAGGGGCGCCCCACGCGTGGCACCCCCCAAATAAATCCCCTACTTCAGGCGTTCGACCAGCATCGCCATGCCCATCCCGCCGGCGACGCACATCGACTCGATGCCGTACGTGCCGTCGAGCGTCTCCAGGTCGTTGATCAGCGTGGTCATGATGCGCGCGCCCGTCATGCCGAACGGGTGGCCGAGCGCGATCGCGCCGCCGAACGGGTTCAGCTTCTCGTCGTCGATCCCGAGGTCTTCCTTGCACGGCACGATCTGCGCCGCGAACGCCTCGTTGATCTCCACCACGTCGATGTCGTCCATCGTCATCTTCGTGGCGGCGAGCAGTTTCTCGATCGCCGGGATCGGGCCGAGGCCCATGATCTCCGGGCGGAGCGCCGCCACGGTCGAGGCGATGATGCGCACTTTCGGCGTCAGGCCCAGCTCCTTCGCGCGTTCCTCGCTCATCACCAGCAGCGCGGCCGCGCCGTCGTTGAGCGGGCAGGCGTTGCCGGCCGTGACCGTCCGCCCTCGGGCTTGAACGCCGGCGGCAGCTGCGAGAGCTTCTCGTAGCGTCGTCCCCGGGCGGGGGCCGTCGTCCTTGGTCACGACAGCCTCGGGCACCTCGACCTCGTTGCCCTCCTTGTCGGTGTCCGTGTGCGCCGGCGCCGTCACGCCGACGATCTCTTTGTCGAAGTGGCCGGACTCCTGTGCGTCCACCGCGCGGTTCTGGGAGATCACCGCCCACTCGTCCTGGGCCTGCGGCTGACTTTGCAGCGGTCCGCGACGTTCTCCGCGGTGAGGCCCATCGGGATGTAGACGTTGTAGAGCGAGTTCTCCGAGCCGTCGAGCTGGGGGTGGAACTGGAAGTCGGCGCCTTTGCCCGCGCGCGAGACCGCCTCGACGCCGGCCGCGATGTAGGTGTCGCCCTCGCCCGCCTTGATCGCGTGGAAGGCCATCCGCGTCGTCTGCAGCGAGGAGGCACAGAAGCGGTTGACCGTCGTCCCGGCGACGTGGTGGTCGATGCCCGCCAGCAGCGTGGCGTTGCGGCCGATGTTGTAGCCCGACTCGCCCTCCGCGAAGCCGCAGCCCATCATCACGTCCACGATCGAGCCCGTCTCGACCTCCGGGTTGCGCTCGATCAGCGCCTTCAGCGGCACCGCCGCCAGGTCGTCTGCGCGAACCGATTTCAGCGAGCCCTTGACCGCCCTGCCGATGGGCGTGCGAACGGCGTCGACGATCACTGCTTCGGGCATCTTTGAATCGATCTCCTTGGTCGGTGGACGCGCGGCGGGGCGTCAGCATCCCGCGCCGGGCTTGATCCTAGAAGATCGACCCCAAACACGCGTTCGCGTCGGTGCCGCAAGGCACAGCCGCGCGGCGCCTCGGGCGGGAAGCCGCCTGCTTCGCAGAATCGTCTCTACAGATCGAGTCGCGAGACGCCGAGCTCGTCGAACCCGACGTGATGGGCCAGCTCGTGGCGGACCGTCCGCGTGACCTGGTCGCGCAGCATGTCGCCATCGTGGCCGAAGTCCCGGCGCAGGGTGTCCCGGAAGATCACGATGCGGTCGTGGACGTCGTCCCGTGCGACGGTGCCACCTTGGTAGAGGCCGTAGGCCCCTGCGCGCCGACCGCCGTCGGAGATCACGACCGCGACGTGCGCGAGCGCGTTGCGCAGCAGATCGGGGAGATCGTCCAGCGCCTCCCGCACGAGCTCCTCGAAGTCGCCGTCGTCGAGCGGGTCGAGGTCCAGGAACTCGCTTTCGTCGGGTTCGACCGCCAGGCCCTCACGTGCCAGGCGCTCGGAGTGGCGGACGATCTCTTCGAACTCGGTCTCGCTCTCGGGG
Source organism: uncultured Solirubrobacteraceae bacterium (assembly GCA_963742805.1). GTDB lineage: Bacteria > Actinomycetota > Thermoleophilia > Solirubrobacterales > Solirubrobacteraceae > Palsa-744. Next base: position 343,654 of record CAVUNG010000001.1, read on the forward strand.
TCGTGCCAGCCCGCCATGCGCACCGCCACGAACGCGATCGCGCCCATCAGCACGGCGGCGACGATGACACCGAGCGCCACGTCCTCGAGCGCCCGCACCGCGCCGATCGAGCTGAAGCCCTGGCCGACCACGAGCACGACCAGGCCGAGTGACATGGCGATGAGCGCGGCCGCGCCGACGCGGCGGATGGATCCGTGTGGCGCTGGGTCGCTGGGGCGCCTCATCTCGCTGTCTCCTACTTGAGCGTGCGGGCTATGACCACCCGCTGGATCTCGTTCGTGCCCTCGTAGATCTGGGTGATCTTCGCGTCGCGCATCATGCGCTCGACCGGGTACTCCTTGACGTAGCCGTAACCGCCGAGCACCTGCACCGCCTCGATCGTCACGGCCATCGCGGTGTCCGAGCAGAACAGCTTCGCCATCGAGGAGTACTTGGCGGCGTCGGCATGGCCCTGGTCGGCCATCGCGCATGCCTTGTAGAGCAGCTCGCGCGCCGCCGCCACACGGGTCTCCATGTCGGCGAGCTTGAACTGGATGCCCTGGAACTCGTTGATCGCCCGGCCGAACTGCCGGCGCTCGCGCGCGTACGCGACGGCGTAGTCGGTGGCGCCCTGGGCGATCCCGACCGCCTGCGCGGCGGCGCCGAGACGTGTGCGCTCGAGTGTGGAGAGCGCTACCGACAGGCCCCTCCCGACCTCGCCGATCACGTTCGCCTGCGGTACCCGCACCCCCTCGAAGATCGGCTGTCCGGTGGGCGACGCGCGGATGCCGAGCTTGTGCTCGAGCTTGCCGACGCTGAAGCCGGGCCGGTCGGCCTCGACGACGAACGCGGTCATGCGCCGGCTCTCGCGGTCGGTGACCGCGAAGACGACGTAGAAGTCGGCGACCCCGAGGTTGGAGATCCAGTTCTTGGTGCCGTCGATCACCCATTCGTCGCCGTCGAGCACGGCGCTCGTCTGCATGCCAGCCGGATCGGAGCCCGCCTCGGGCTCGGAGAGCGCGAACGCCGGCGAGAACTCACCGGTCGCCGAGCGGGGCAGGAAGCGTTCCTTGAGCTCGTCGGAGCCGTGCAGCTGGATCGGCAGCGTGCCCAGCTCCTGGACCATCAGGATCAGCGCGCAGGAGGCGTCCACCTTGGCGATCTCCTCGACCGCCATGTTGAGCATCAGCGTGCCGGTGCCGGTGCCGCCGTACTCGACGGGGAAGGGCAGGCCCAGGATGTCCTGCTCGGCCAGCAGCCGCCGGATGTCCCACGGGTACTCGGCCTTCTCGTCGATCTCCGCGGAGCGCGGGGCGATCTTCTCGCGGGCGATCTGGCCGATCGTGGCGCAGAAGTCGAGGTGCTCCTGCGGGATCGTGTAGACGTCGCTGACCGCCTCCATAGGGGTTGATCCTAGCCATGCCGCTGGCACGGCGCGGCGATACGGCGGCGCTACGACAACTGACCGCGACCGTTTCGCGCCGGGGCACCCTGGGTAGCCCGACGGGCATGCCCTTCGGTACATCCATATTCCTCATCGCCGTCGGCGCGATCCTGCGCTACGCGGTCACCGCGACCACCTCCGGCATCGACCTTCACACGGTCGGCCTGATCCTCATCATCGTCGGGATCATCGGCCTCGTGCTCTCGCTGTTCTGGATGATCAGCTGGAGCCCGCGCCGTCGCGCCGCCGCCGAACGGGTCGTCGAACGCGACCCGTATCGCGAGCCGCCGGCCTACTGACCGGCGCGCGGGTACTCGCGCCGGGGCATCCATCGGCGGCGCGCCCCGCCCGACCGTCTCCCCCGCCCTAGGGCGGCGTCTCGCTGGCGCTAGGCTCAGCGGCGTGAGCACCCGCGAGGAGCTGCAGATCGACCCCGCCCGGCTGGCGGAATGGCTGCGGGAGGACCCCGGTCCGCAGGTGATCGACGTGCGCGAGCCGTACGAGCGCGAGGCCGGGCACATCGCGGACACGCGCCACATCGAGCTGACCCGCCTCACCGGCGAAGCCACCACCGTCGACCCGGAGCGCCCGGTCGTCTTCTACTGCCGCGTCGGCTCGCGCTCGGCCATGGCCGCCGAAGCGTTCCGGACCGCCGGGTACGAGGCCTACTCGATGGCGGGCGGGCTCGTGCGCTGGGACGCGGAGGGCCGGCCGCTGTCGCCGGAGGGCGGCAGGGTGGCCGAGCACTAGCGCGGCGATGGAGCCGTTCGACGGCGCGTGGCGCGCCGCCCGCGAGTTCGACCAGGACCACGCCCTCGCCGCGGGCAAGACGACCGTGTCGTGCTCGGCGCCGTTCGGCGGCGGCGGGCTCGGACGCCACCTGCAGGAGATATGGGATGCCCTCGGCCGCGCCGGTGCACAAGGAGGGCTCATCTGCGGTCCGTCGGCCGGGCACCGCGGCGTCGTCCCGCCGCCGGGGCGCTCCGAGATCGCACGCGGCCGTCTCGGCGCGCTGAGCGACCGTGTGTTCGCGGGCTCCCCGGCCTGGTCGACCTGGAAGTCGGGCGTCGATTTCGACCGCGCCGCCCGCCGCCGGCCCGGCGACTCCGAGCACCTGCTCGCGTTCAACGGCCAGGCGCTCAAGCAGCTGCGCGCGGCGCGGGGGGCGGGCTACGCCGGCGCGTCGGTCGTCTCGGCGACCGCCCACATGCGCCAGGTCGCCGCGCGGCAGAGCCAGGCGCACCGCCGCCACCCGCTCGAGCGCCCGTGGGCGCCGCGCGTGCTGGAGCGGAACCTCGCCGAGTACGAGCTCGCGGACTCGATCCTCGTCGCAACCGACCACATCCGCGACTCCTTCCTCACCGAAGGCGTACCGGCCGAGCGCCTGCGCACCTTCCCGCTCACCCCCCACCCGCGCTATACGCCTCGCGAGGGTCCTGCGGACTCGGACACCTTCGACGTCCTGTACGTCGGCAGCCTGTCGGTGTCGAAGGGGGTGCCGCTGCTCGTGGAGTCGGTTCGCGCCATCGACGCGCCCGAGCTGCGGCTCGTGCTGCTGGGCGGCTGGGGCTCGCGCGGCATGCGCCGCTTCATGCAGGCCGCGTGCGCGGCCGACCCGCGCATCGAGGTGCGCCTCGGCGACCCGCTGGAGCGATACCGCAGCGCCAGCCTCTATGTGCACCCCAGCTGGGACGACGGCTTCGGCTATGCGCCCGCCGAGGCGCTCGCGGCCGGGGTGCCGGCGATCGTGACCGCGGACACCGGGATGAAGGAGCTGATCACGCCGGACCGCGGCCTCGTCGTCCCGACCGGCGACGGCGCCGCGCTGACCGAGGCGATCGAGGCCGCCTACCGCCGCGAGATCCCGTGCCTCTAGGGTTGGGCGCGCCGATGCCACGGGCGAGCCACCACCTGCGCGGGATTGCGAGCCGCTGGCGGGAGCTCCGCCGCGGGCGCGCCGACGCCCGCCTGCAGCCGCAGATCCGCCGGGGAGAGGGACCGCCGCTGCTGCTCTCGCCGCACCTCGACGACGCCGTGCTCGACTGCTGGAGCGAGCTGACCGGCAAGACTCCGCCGCAGGTCGTGAACGTGTTCGCAGGGGTGCCGGCGGCCGGCGCGCCGGTGCCCCTGTGGGACCGCATCACCGGCGCCACCGATTCCTCGGCGCGCGTTCGCGAGCGCCTCGCCGAGGACGCGCAGGCGCTCGCCCTGGCAGCGTGCGAGGCGAGCTACCTGCAGTTCCTCGACGCGCAGTACAGGCGTCCCGGAGAGCCGGTCGAGCCGGCCCACCTCGACCGCGCGCTCGCTTCGGCCCTCGCGGAGCCGACCCGCCGCGTCCTGGCCCCGGCCGCCATCGGCGGGCACCCCGATCACGTGCTCGTGCGGCGGTACGCCAGGCTGCTGGCACGGCACGGGTTCGCGGTGACGCTGTACGCCGACCTGCCCTACTGCGCCATGCACGGCTGGCCCTCCTGGGTCGATCGACGCCCGAGCGATCCCCATCGCGACATCGACGCGTTCTGGAGCTCGTTTCTCGCCCCTGTCTCCGAGCTGCCGCCGTTGCGCTCCGCGCGCGTGGTGCGACTCGACGACGAGCGCGCCGCGGCGAAGCTCGCGGCGCTGCGCAGCTACGCCACGCAGCTGCCGGCGCTCTCCTACGGCGGCCGCGAGCTGCTGGCCGACCCAGAGATCCACCGCTACGAGGTGTTCTGGGACCTGGCAGCCCCTGCCGGCCGGCGCAGCTGAGCTCGCGGCTTCATACTGGTCGCAGACCGCCGGGGGACCGCCCGGGCACGCCAACCGAGGAGAGGAGATCCGAGATGGAGGCTTCAACCGACTCCCAGGACGCCGGCAGCCAGGTACGCAGCGGCGAGGGGTGGTCGGCCGCGCATCTCGATGACCTCGGCGACGGCCCGGGGTTCCGCAAGGTCCGCACGCCGCTCGGCGTGAGCGCGTTCGGGGTCAACGCGATCGTCCTGCCGCCGGAGGTCGAAACCGGGTTTCACTTCCACGATGAGCAGGAGGAGCTGTATTTCGTGCACAGCGGCACGATCGAGATGGAGTTCGGCGACGGCCGCCGCGAGACGGTCTCCGCGGGGGGCTTCGCCCGGGTCGACGCCCCCACATCACGGAAGATCCGCAACGCCGGCGAGACCGACGCGGTCTACGTGATCGTCGGCGGCAAGGACGGCTACGTCGGACGCGACGGGCGTGTCCCCGAGGGCGAGGAGGAGCGCGTGCGCGCCCTGCACGACCTCAGGGGCGGCGGCGAGGGCTAGCGACGGGGCGCCTCGGCGCGGCGCCAGAGCAGACCGAGCCATGGCGGAGCAGGACACCCAGCCGGGCAGAGTGCCGATCCGCGGCTCGCTGTCGCTGCCGCTCTCGGAGATCGTGCTGCGGACAAGCCGCTCCTCGGGGCCCGGCGGACAGCACGCGAACGTCACGGCCTCGCGCGTGGAAGCCGTCTTCGACGTGACCGCCTCCAGCGCTCTCACCGCCGGCCAGCGCGAGCGGCTGCTGGCGACGCTCGGGCCGCGCGTCGTGGCCGTCGCGCAGGACGCCCGCTCGCAGGCCCGCAACCGGGAGCTCGCCCTCGAACGGCTCGCCCAGCGGATCGCCGGCGCGCTGACGGTGCCGCGCAGCCGTACCAAGACGAAACCGACCGCGGCCTCGCGCGAGCGCCGGCTCGCGGCCAAGCGCCACAACGCGGAGCGAAAGCAGCAGCGCAGGACGCCGCCCGACGCCGGCTAGGAGCTCAGTTCAGCAGCTCGCGCACGTAGCGCTGGTGAAGGCGCCCGAGCGAGGTCTTTTCAGGATGGAACCCGATCGCGCTCCACAGCCCGCCGGAGGAGGGCGCCCAGGCGATGATCAGGTAGACGCCGAGCGCGAGCGCCGCGCCGCGCAGCCAACGCGATGAGGAGAGCGCGGCGAGCGGCAGCACCCACAGGACGTACCAGGGCAGCACCCAGCTCAGCGTCACCAGCAGCGCGACGCTGGCCCAGCCGCAGGCGACGAGCGTGCGCTCCGCCGCTCCCGGACCGTCGCCCGGCTTGCGCCGCGGGCTCCAGGCGTACCAGCAGCAGGCGAGCACGGAGAGGATCAGAGCGGCCGTCATGACTTTGTGCAGCGTTTCGGTCTCCCCTCCCCCGCCGACCGCCAGGCCGATCAGGTTGGGCACGCTCTCGCTCGTCACGAGCCGGCTCTGGGTGCTGAGGTCGGGTATGTGCAGCCCGAACGCGAGCAGGCTGAGAGCCCCGACCACGATCCCGCCGAGCACCATCCCCACGAGCACCTGCGCGAGCGCGCGCCGGTAGCTCAGCAGGCCGGCGAGCACCACCGGGATCAGCACCGCCGCCGAGGCCTTCAGCCCCGCGGCGAGCACGAACGCCGCTCCGGCGCCGAGCAGCGGCCCTGACAGCGGTGTGAGCCATTCCTTGGGCCGCGGCCGCTGCGGCCGCGGCCGCTCGGACTCGCGCGCTCGCAGCAGCAGGTAGAACGCGAGCATGATGAAGAACATCATCAGGAAGTCGTTGTGGTCGCCGCCGAGCCCCCACACGAGCACGATCGGGTTCAGGCCCACGAACGCGACGGCCCACACCGGATCGCGCCCGAGCAGCCGTGCGCACTTGTAGACGAGCGTCAGCGTCGCGAGGCTCGCGACCGCGAGCAGGAGCTTCAGCACCCAGAACGAAGCGGCGACGCCGAGCGGCACCACCACGAACGTCAGCATCGTGAAGAGCGGTCCGTACGGGCTCAGCAGCTGGTGCCAGTTGCTGAGCGCATAGCTCGGGTCGGCATGCGGCTCGAGGATCGGGATCGTGGTGTACGGGTTCAGATGGTGAACCCACTCCATGCGGCCGTAGTTGATGTAGTTGAAGACGTCGGTGAGGGCGAGCGGCGGCGAGAGGACGAAGACCACGTGGACGGTGAGGATCGCCGCGAGTATCCATCCCGGCCGCACGCGCGAGGAGCCCTTGAGCACGACCGCATAGGCGATGTACATCGCCACGATCGCGCCGCTGAACAGGTACTTCAGCGTCGTGCTGTTGCCGGTCAGCCCGGGCCACAGCCCGCCGAAGGGCCCCGCCATCCAGCGCGGGTAGAAGTCGCCGGTGCTGGCCGGCGCGAGCACGCTCGGCCGGTCGGCCGCCATCACGACGACGAACAGGCAGAGGCCGACGATCGCGGCCAGCGAGACGCCGACGGCGATCTGCCAGGCGCCCGCGCGCTCGCCGGTGGAGCCGGCCGAGCGACGCCGCGGGGCGGCGCCGTCGCCGAGGGGGATGGTGCCGGCTTCGGAGCTCATCTTGCCTCAGAGAAGCAGAGGGCCCGCCGAGGCGGGCCCTGAGCAGCGTTCCGTTGCAGTCGGAATCAGATGGTCGTGACGTTAACGGCCTTCGGGCCCTTGTCGCCCTGCTCCGGGTCGTAGGACACCTTGGCGCCCTCCTGGAGCGAGCGGTAGCCCTCGCCGTTGATGCCGGTGTGATGAACAAAAAGGTCCTTGTCGCCGTCGTCGGGCGTGATGAACCCGAACCCCTTGTCGTCACTGAACCACTTGACTGTGCCGGTAGGCATTACGTGAACTCCTCCACGGTATGTGCGAGGCTGCTGCGCGGAGGATGCTGCTCAGAGCTTCGACCTGCGAGCGCTTGCACTACTTTCACCGGACCGTCTGTCCGGCCATACGCGACGACCGTAGCACGTCATGGCACGGGCGTGTTGACGAGATGTTGTCGCCGTCGCGAGCCTGCCGTCATCGCCCGAACGCGGTAGGCGCCGCGCCGCGCGGCTAGGGTGCTCGAATGGCCTCGAGCGCGCCCTCCGCGGAACCCGGCGCCTCCTCCGGCACGGCATCGCTCCGCATGCTCGAGCCGGCGGGCGAGCCGCTCACGGCCGCCGCGCTGACGGAGCGCCTCGGTCTCTGGGAGCGGCCGTCCGAGCCGCCCGCGCGCCCGCGCCTACTGCTCAACATGGTCGAGACCGCCGACGGCCGGGCGACGCTCTCCGGGCGCTCCGGTCCCGTCAGCGGCCCCGCCGACCGCGAGCTCTTCCATGCACTGCGCGCCTGCAGCGACGGCGTCCTGGTCGGCGGCGGCACGGTGCGGGCCGAGCGCTACGGGCGCATGCTCCGCGACGAGTCGCTGCGGGCGCTTCGGGAACGCCGCGGCATGCCTCCCCAGCCGCTCGCGTGCATCGTCTCCGGCCGGCTCGCGCTCGGGGAGGAGATCCCCCTGCTGCGGGACCCCGAGTCCCACGTGGTCGTGCTCACCACCTCGGAGGCGAGCCTCCCCGAGTTCGGTGCGCAGGTGGAGTACCTCCGCACGCCTGGTCCCCAGCTCGACCTCCCCGCCGCGATCGCCGAGCTCGCCGGGCGCTACTCGCTTGCGAGCGTCCTCTGCGAGGGCGGCCCGCACCTCGCGCGGGAGCTGCTCGCGGCCGGGCTGCTCGACGAGCTCTTCCTGACGATCTCGCCGCTGCTGGCGGGCGGCGAGCCGAGCGCCGGCGCCGCGCTGCGCATCCTCGCCGGCATCGAGCTCGATCCGCCGGCGGGGCTCGAGCTGCTCGGCGCGGTGCAGGCCGGGTCCTACCTGTTACTGCGCTACGCGGTCGTGCGCTAGTCGACCTCGGCGGCGCCGCCGGGGGCCTCCGGGATCTGCCCCGGCCCGTGGCCGGCGGCGGCCGGTGCGCCCTCATCCGCGCGCGGCGCGGGTCCGCTCGCGCCGTTCGGGCCCTGCTCGACCGCGGCCCGCGAGCGCGTCTCGCGCGAGACCACCGAGAGCAGTTCGCTGGCGAGCTGGCGGCCTTCGCTCGCGACACGGGGCGTGGCGGCGATCCGCACCACGACCTCGTTGCCGTCGAGCTCCTCGAGCGTGATGCGGGGGGCGTCACGCAGCGGCGTCTGCAGCGCGTGCTCCAGGATCTCCTGCAGGTCGCCGGGGGTCATGCCCGCGCGGAGCCGCGCGCGCAGGTTGACCGCCTCCGGCTCGCGCAGGGGCAGGATCGCGACGTTCAGCACCACGCTGTTGGGGACCATGATCGAGTCCTCGCCGGTGGCGAAGGTCGTGTAGAGCAGCCCGAGCGAGGACACGACCCCCTCGATCTGCCCGGCGAGGCCGCCGCCCTGAAGCCGCACGCGCTCGCCGACGCGGAAGGGCCGGGCGCTCAACAGGACGGTGCCCGCGAAGAGGTTGCCCAGCGTCTGCTGGGCCGCCAGCCCGAGGATCACGGCCGTGAACGCGCCGCCGAGCGCCAGCGTTTTCGCTTCGATACCCGCCACCTCGAGCGCGACGATCAGCGCGATGATCACCGTTGCGAGGCGGATCAGGAAGCCCACGGTCCCCGCGGTGGCCGGGTCGAGCCGCCGGAACAGCGCCGGGCCGAGCCCGCGGCCGAGGTCGCGCGCGATCGCCCAGCCGAGGATCACGAGCAGCAGGATCGTGACGATCGTGATCGGGGTTTCCAGGGCCGGTTCGAGGTACTTGTGCGCCGGGTGGTCGTGACTCGCCGGAACTTGCTTGCCGAACAGCTCGACCCGGTTGTGGTAGATCGTGACGATCGCCACGAACAGCGGCAGGAGCACGAGCGCCTCGAGCCGTGCGCGCTTGACCACGCGCGGGCTGATCTGCTTCAGCAGCCCGACCTCCTGCCAGGCGTGGCTGCGGGTCTCGAACATCTTGGGCGGGGTCTTCGGGATCGGCATCGCTCACATGATGGCGCCATCGAAGGCCAGGTCCGGGCGTTGCATTACCCTTCGCCGCGATGAGCAACCGCCGCAAGCTCGTGATCCCGGCCGTGGTCGTAGGCATCGTGCTCGTGATCGTCGCGATCATCTACTTCGTCGAGCCGGCGCACTCGCTGCCCTCCTTCTTCCCGGGGCACGTGTCGGCGAGCGACGCCGAAGCGAACCACCACCACACCAAGCACGGTATCGCGGCCCTGGTGGTCGCCTTCGCCTGCTTCGCGTTCGCCTGGTTCGCGTCGGGGCCGAACTCCGAGTCGGCCGCGCCCGGCGCCTGAGCTCAGCGCGCTCGTCTAGAACGCGAAGACGATCGTGCAGAACGCGCCGAAGGCGATGCAGTAGTAGCCGAACGGCGTCAGCCGATTGGTCTCGAAGAAGCGCAGCAGGAACTTGACGGCGAAGATCGTCGTCGCCGCCGCGCAGAGGCCGCCCGCGAGCGCCGGGCCGCGTACGTCGGCGCCTTCGTGCCCCAGCAGTTCGGGCAGCTTCAGCGCCGCCGCCGCGAAGATCACGGGCGTCGCCAGCAGGAAGCCGAAGCGCGCCGCGTCCTCGTTGGAGAGCCCGGACAGCAGGCCCCCTCCCATCGTCATGCCGGATCGCGAGATGCCCGGGATGAGCGCGAAGGCCTGCGAGGTGCCGACGCTGATCGTCTGGCGCCAAGAGAGCTTTGCCAGGCGGCCATCGGAGTCGCCGAGGTAGTCCCCCTCGCGCGGCGGCCGGCGGCGCAGGCGCTCGAAGCACAGCAGCGCGACGCCGTTGACGATCAGGAAGGCGGCGGCGACCGAGGGCGAGGCGAACAGTTTGCGGATCGGGTCCTGGAGCAGCAGCCCGATGATGCCGACGGGAATGGTGCCGGCGACCAGCAGCCAGCCGAGCCGCGCGTAGGTGTCGTCCTCGCGGATCTCCCGCATCCGCAGCGAGCGGAAGATGCCCTTGACGATCAGCACCCAGTCCTTGATGAAGAAGACGAGGAAGACCACGGCGGTCGCGAAGTGGGTGGCGATCAGGAACGTCAGGAAGAACTTGTCGTTCTGGTGGATGTTCCAGCCGAACAGGGCGGGCAGCACGACGGCATGCCCGAGGCTCGAGATCGGGAACGGCTCGGCGATGCCCTGGGTCAGACCCAGGATCACGGCCTGGAAGTAGCTGATCAGGGTGGCGGGGACTGTGAGCAGGCCGGGCACGGCGGAGGAGCTTAGGGGAAGACGAACCGGCCCCGGGCGGGCACCAGTTGGACTTTTCTCATAGACGGCTTTACGGGCAGTTCACACGATCGTTCCTGCTTGGTTACAGAAAACCTGTGTTTGCAGGGGAATCTTCATGCCATGAACGAGATAGAGAACGAGAAGAGAACGCCGGCATCCGAGCCGGCCAGCCGTGCAGACATGCACTGCCACTCCGACGCCTCGGAGCTTTCGCGCCTGGGCGTCCAGCGGGCGGCCGGGTTGCCCGAGTGCGCCACGCCGCCCGAGGACCTCTACGCCCTGGCCAAGCGCCGGGGCATGGACTTCGTGACGATCACCGACCACGACACGATCGACGGCGTCCTGCAGCTCGCCGACCGCGCCGACGTGTTCGTCTCAGAGGAGCTGACCGCCGGCTTCCGGGGCGAGCCACAGGCCGTTCACGTCCTCTGCTACGGGATCACGCCCGACGACCACCAGTGGCTGCAGGCTCACCGCACCGACGTGGAGCTGTGCGCCGCCTACATGTACGAGCGCGACATCGCCTGCGCGCTCGCCCACCCCTACTACACGGTCGCCGCGCCGCTCACGGCACGCCACCGACGCCGCCTGGCGGAGCTGTTCGCGGTGTGGGAGGTGCGCAACGGCGCCCGCGCGCCCGAGCTGAACCGGCCCGCCGAGATGTACGTGGCGACACGCGACGGCATCGGCATCGGCGGCAGCGACGACCACGCCGGCGTCGACATCGGCCGCACCTGGACCGAAACACCCCGCGCGGCCGATCCCGCCGCGTTCCTCGAGCGCGTACGCGCGGGAGAGGCGACCGCCCGCGGCGCCCAGGGCAGCGCCGCGAAGTGGGCGCACGCGGCGATCGCGCTCGCGATCCGCACGCTCGGCGTCGAGGGCGGCGGGACCGCGGACGGACCCGACCCCCTGCGCGTGCTCTCCATGGCCGCGCGGCTGCTGCGCGAGGGCGACCGCCGCGAGGGCAGCGCAGCGGGCGAGGTCTCACCGGATGACGCGCGGGCGTTGCTGGGAGCCTGGCTGCGCGCGCTCGACCTCGACGGCCTGGACGGCGCCCAGCTGATCGCGCGCATGCAGGCGGAGGACTTCAGCCACGGCGACCTCTTCCGGCGCGCCTGCCGCGCACACGAGCGGCGCCTCGCCGGCGCTGTGGAGATGGTGGTCGCGGCGGCCCACGGCGAGCTCGATGCGGCGAGCGCGGCGCGGGGGCTCTTCGACGCCTGCGTCGCCGCCGTCCCGTACGCGCCCGCGGCCGCGTTCCTGGCCAACGAGCAGGCCAAGCTGCGCGCGATCTCGCCTACGGGGCCCGCGCCGGCGCGTCGCGACGAGCGCCCGCGTGTGGCGATCGTCGCCGACGGCATCGGCTCCACACACGGCGTCAGCCGCACGATCCAGGAGATCCGCGATCGCGGTGTGCCGGGCTTCGAGATCGAGGTGATGGGGACCGACGCGGAGGTCGACCGCCGGCTCTCGTCGGTGACCGAGATCGACGTGCCGTTCTACCCGGGGCTGAGAATCGGCGTGCCGAGCCTGCCTGGCGTCGTGCAGGCGCTTGCGGACGGATGCTTCGACGCCGTCCACGTCTGCTCACCCGGCCCGGCGGGGATCGCATCGGCCCTGGTTGCCCGCGCGCTGGGCCTCCCCCTGCTCGGCAGCTACCACACCGAGCTGGCCGCCTACGCGGGTCTGCGCAGCGGCCAGCCGCGGCTCGTAGAGGCGATGAACGGCGCGGTGACCCTGTTCTACAGCGCCTGCGAGATCGTCCTCTCCCCCAGCGTGGCCTCGGACGAGGCGCTTGCCGGAATCGGCATCCCGTCCGAGCGCGTGATGCGCTGGGACCGCGGCGTCGACACCGGCCGCTTCGATCCGGCGCTGCGCCGCCGTCGCGAGGGCGACGGCACGGTGCGGGTTCTCTACTCGGGGCGGATCACCCGCGAGAAGGGCGTCGAGCTGCTCGCCGGGACCTTCCTGGCGGCGCGCGCCCGCGACCCGCGCCTGCGCCTGATGGTGGCCGGCGGCGGCCCCGAGCAGGAACGGCTCGCATCGCTGCTGGGTTCCGAGGCGAGCTTCCTCGGCTGGCTCAGCGGCGGCGAGCTCGCACAGGCCTATGCGGATGCCGACGTCTTCCTCTTCCCGAGCTCGACCGACACGTTCGGCCAGGTGATCCTCGAGGCGCAGGCCAGCGGGCTACCGGTGCTGGCCGTCGCCGAGGGCGGGCCGCTCTCGCTGGTCGAGGACGGCGTCACCGGGCTGCTGCGCGAGGCGAGCGCGCCCGCGCTCTCCGACGCGCTGCTCGAGCTGGCCGCTGCCCCGCTGCTGCGCCAGGCGCTTGCGGCCGCGGCCCTGCGCTCGGTCCGGAGCAGGACCTGGGAGCGCACGCTCGAGCTGCTCGCGGACGGATACACCTCGGCGCTGCAGCACACTGCTGCCGAGGGCGCGAGGAGGGCGGCATGATCGGAGCGCTTCACCGCTCTTTCACAGGAACCGCCCCCTCCAGCGGGGAAGTGGCAGGTATGAGGGAGGTTCCGGCTCGATCGCCTGAGCCGCACGCGCGGACGATCGCGGTCGCGCTGCACGGGATCGAGCCCGCGACCTTCGAGCGCTGCGCGGTGATCCGCGACTGGCTCGGCGACCACGGTGTCGATCGGGTCACGCTGCTGGTCATCCCCGCTCGCGATCTGCACCCCGTCGGCGAGCGCTCGCCGGAGATGGTGAGCTGGCTCGCCGAGCGCCGCGAGGCCGGCGACTCGATCGCACAGCACGGCTTTCAGCATGTCTGCCTGCGCCGCGGTGGCATGCTCACGCACAGGCCCGGCGAGTTCTCGGGGCTCGACGAGGACGAGACGAGACGCGCCGTCCACGCCGGGTGGCGCGTGATGAAGCTCGCCGGGATCGAACCTGACGGCTTCGTGGCGCCGGCCTACGCCTACACCGCGGCGCTGCGCCAGACGCTGCGGCGACGCTTCCAGTGGTGGGCCGACCTGATGCGCGTACACCGCATCCCCGGCGAGGACGGAGGCGGAGCCTTGAGCTCCTCGCGCGCACCGGCCTTCAGCTTCGCCGCCGACGGCCTCGTGGGCCGCGTGCTCTCGCCACCGCTCGTGCGCGCGGGCGCGATGCTCCCGACCGCGACGCTGCGGCTCGACCTGCACCCGGCCGACCTGCGGTACACCCGCCACATGCTGGCGCTCGAGTGGGTGCTGCAGCGCTCCCGCTTCCGCGAGGCCGTGACGTACCGCCAGCTAGCCAGGGCCTAGCGCTCAGCTCTTCTTCTTCGCCGGTGCGTTCAGCAGCGAGGCACTGAAGGACTTCACCGCCGGCAACGCGGCATAGCCGAGGTGGCTGACGCCGAAGACGTCCTCGACCGTGCGAAGCAGCGAGAAGTGGTCGTACTGATCCTGACTGCTCGTCCCGCCCTTGATGAACGGCGAGAGCAGCAGCGCGCCGACGTCGCCTCCGCCGTGGTCGATTTCGGGCGAGGTGTAGTTCGGATAGGACGGCTGGCCGCAGCATGAGCTCGAGTCGGCGAATTCGCCCGTCGAAGGCGCCTCGTCGCTCGTGATCACCAGCAGGCCACCCTGCTTGTAGGCCTTCGACGCGAGGATCGAGGGCACCACCCCTTCCAGCCAGCTCCCGGCGGCGGCCGGGCCCGCAGGCGCCCCGGGGGAGCACGGCATCGGGCTGCCGTCGTGACAACGGTCCGGGACGATGTAGGAGAGGGCGGGGCTTGCCGCCGCCGGGCCCGTGAGGTCGGATTTGAGCTGCGAGACGCCGACGTCGCTCGTTTGGCAGGCGGCGGCGCCGGTGATCGCTTCGAAGTAGACGAACGGATTGCGGTACGTCGCGTACGGGCCGCCGGCCGCCGACGGGTCCGCCGCGCCCGGACCCGGGTGCGAGCACGGCGCCGGCTGCCCCGCTTCGCCAATGCCTTCGACGTACGCCCGCCAGCTCAGGTGCTTGGCTTCGAGCTGCCCCGGCAGCGTCCTGACCGACGAGGGGTAGACACAGCCTTGGCCCAGCGCCTGTTCGTCGGGGCCTGGGGAGGCCGGCGCCAGCGGCGAGAAGGTCGGGCAGTCGGCCGCCGTCTGCGCCGTCGGGCCCTGTCCGCTGAGCAGCGCGATCTCGTTCGGGAGCTGCTCGTGCGCGATCGCGTCATAGCGCAGCAGCACCTCCCCCTTCGCCTCGAGCGTGTGCGAGAGGTAGTGGGCTTCGCCCAGTTCGCCGAACTCGTTGGCGTACGGCTGATCGGAGAGCACGATCAGGAAGACGTGCTTGATCGAGCTCAGCTTGCGGGCCGGCGCCGCGGGCTGCGAACTCGGTTTGGTCGAGGACCCGCTTTTACCGCCCCCGCCTTCGTTTTCGGAGGAGCCGGAGCCGCTGCTCTGCGATGCCGCGGAGGACGTGCCGGCGGGGGCGGCCGGAGCGGGCGTCGTTTCTGGTTCGGCTGCGGGCGCTTCGCTGCCGCCTTCGCCCCCGGCCGCTTCGCGGGAGCCTCCGGACGGCGCTTGGGTGCTCGCCACCGCGCTGCCGGGGACCACGAGCCGTACCGCCCGCGCCGGGAGCGCGGTCTCCCCCGCGACCGCGTTGCCGATCAGCGCCCCGAACCCGACGAACGCCGCGACGAGCACCGCCGAGATGCGCGGGCCGGGGAGGTGCAGCGGCTCGCGCGCCGGCGCCGCCGCCGCCGCCTCGGGCGGGACAGGCGCCGAAGCCGCAGCGGGGGCGGCGACCCGGTCGAGCAGGGCCTCCAGGCGCGGGCCACGCTCGCCCGCGCGCGCGCCGCAGGTCAGGCAGTACCGCTGCTCGCCGTCCAGCGGCGAGCCGCACTCAGCGCAGCGCCGGTCACCGGCCACGTCCTACTCCGGGTCCGGCGCGGTCTCGGGCGAGGCCAGCAGCGCGTCCATCACCGCAGTGGACGGCTCGCCCGCGCCGAGCGTGTCGCTGTGGCGGGGCTGCATCAGCGTCGCCCCGCACTGCCAGCAATAGACGGCGCCGCGGCTGTGGGGCGCCCCGCAGCTCGGGCAGTTGCCGGCGACGCCCTCGGCCTCCATCCGCAGCAGCCGCTCGACCTCGGCCAGCTCCGCGTCGCGCGCCTGCAGGACCGCGGCACGGCGCACCAGCACATCGAGACGGAAGTGGTCGCGCACCGCCATCTCGTATGCCAGGCCGCCGAGGTCCCAGTGCAGCTCGGTGACCTCCGCGGCAAGGGCGTCGCGGCGGCGCTGCAGCGCGGAGCGCTGCGCCGGCGGCGGCGAGGACTCCGGCTCGGAAGGAGCCGGCGTCGGCACCGTGCTGCGTGGCGGCGCTGCGGTGCTCGTGCGATCGCGCGTGATCCGCATCGCCATCAGCCGGTTTCCACGACGTTGGGGAGTTTTGCCGATTCTTCCTCGAACTTCTTGCCCGAGGAGTGGTGGCTCGGGAGCGTGTTGACTTTGGCGGGTTTCGTCAGCGAGCTGGGGGCGCTCGGCTTGCTGCCGCCGCCGGAGCCGGACGAGCCGCTCGAGCCGCTTCCACCGCCGCTCGAGCCGCCGGAGGGGCTTTCGGAGACGTGGATCACCGTTGCGCCCGGAAAGTTCTTCTTCAGGGCGCCCAGCGCTTTCTGGGCTTCCGCCTGCTTGTGATAGACGCCCGCGTAGATGATGTAGCTTTCGCCGCCGAGGCTCGAGAATTCTCGAGCTCTTCAGCGCGCCGACCGAACCGGCCCCTTTTCCGAGCGCCGCCGTCTTCGCAGCTGCCACCGCGGCGACGGTCGTGCCGGCGACGGGGAGCTTCTGCAGCTGCACCGTGTAACCCTGGGTCCCGGTCGGCCAGTCTGCCGTGAACGCGGCTTCGACGGGGGCGGCGCTCGTGCCGCCGGCCTGCGTCACGACCTGCACCGGAGCGGGACTCTGCTTCGACGAGCCCCCCGAGCGGCCGATCAGCACGCCGACGCCCATTGCGAGCAGCAGCACACCGACCCCGGCGAGCAGGCTCACCGTGTTGTTGTTGCGAGGAGCCGGAGCGTCGGACGGCGGGCCGCCCGGGCGCGGCGGCGACGCCGGGGGCGATGACGCCACCGGCGCACCCGAGCGCAGGAACTCGCTGGTCTGAGGAGAGCGCTCGCCGCACTCCAGGCAGTACCGCTGGTCAGTGGCCAGCGGCGAGCCGCAGGCGGCGCACGCCGGGGCGGCTTGGCCGCCGGCGGAGGGCTGCGGACTTGCGATCGATTCGGTCGACAGGTTGGTCACCTCCCCGCCTGCCCCAGGCGGCCGGCTCCGGGCACGGCCACCCACCGCTGGGCGGCGGCTCGGCCCTAGATGGTCGAGCCCGCGACGCGACGCGACGTGATCATCTTGTGAAGGCCTCTACGCGGCGGCGCGCATGGGCGGCGCCACGGGCTCCTGGATGCGCGCGGAGATCGCGGGCGGGAGCGGCTCCGGCGGTGCCTGCTGGGGCGCGAGGGCGACGGCGAGCTCCGACTCCCGGTCCCCCCGTCGGGCGGCGATGCACAACCCTGCGACCAGCAGCAGTCCGGCGGTCCAAAGCCCGGCGATCAGGAGCATCAGCAGCATGTCGCTCTCCGCAGTCGAGGGGAAACACTATTCCTCACTATTCATATCAGAGGGATCCGATACCTGGCTCGCGCTTGGCGCGAAGCGCCGGCGTGCGTAACCTCCCAAGGGGCCTGCCGGGCCGGTCCGACCGCACCGATCGGATGCGCGGCGGGTTCTACGGTCAGGAGCGTGGAGGAGCGTTGCGTCGCATGCACGGATCCCGCCCGCAAACGAGACGGAGGACGAGGAGCATGAACGCAGCACGCACGACAGTCACGAGACGCGCAATGCGGGCTCTGCCGGTGGCCGCCGCGCTGCTCGGGCTCGCTGCGAGCCCTGCGAGCGCCGCGACGAGCACCGCTCCAGTGCACGTCGCCACCGGCAACGTGGCACACGTGCGGGGTACGAGCGCCCAGCTCAACGGCGTGGTCGTCGCGCCCGGCATCACGACCAGCGTCTTCTTCAAGTACGGGCCGACTCTCGCCTTCGGCCACCAGACCAAAGCCCTCACGGTTGCGCCTCCGTCGCCTCCGAGGGCGGTCAAAGTGGGCGAGCAGGTGGTCGGCCTGCTCACCGGCTGGCACTACCAGATCTGTGCGACCTTCACGAACCCGTCAAATGCGGCCGTCGAAACCGTCTGCGACACGAAACACGACCGGACGTTCACCGGCGGCAAGGCGAGCAGCAAGCTCAAGTTCGTGCTCCCGAAGGGCAAGGAAGAACGGCTCTCGGTGATCTACGGCGGCACGCTTGAACTGACGGGCAGCCTGAGCGGCAAAAACAGCGCCGACCACGGGCTCTCCCTGCAGGCGACGCCGTTCCCCTACACCGCCCCGTTCACGACGGTCGGCGCCTCGATCCTCAGCGGCCGCACCGGCGCCTTCGTCTTCAGGGTCGCGCGCATGCTCCAGGACACCCAGCTGCGGATCCTCACGACGGACACCCGGCCGATCTACAGCCCCACCTTGACCGTCCACGTGACGCCGCGCATCACCCTGCACTTCCGCTCCGCGGGCAAGACGGGTCTGTACCGCTTCTATGGCACCGTGGCCCCCGCCCGCCCGGGCGCGCAGATGACGATCCAGCAGCTGATGCCGCAGAAGGCCTCGAGCAAGCGCAGCGGGCCCGCAGCGCACTCGGTCATCTCGACGCTCCTGAAGAAGGCGACCAAGACCGTCTCGCGCTTCAGCGTGATCGTCAATCTGAGCGGGACCTTCCACTACCGCGCCTATGTCAGGCTGCCGAAGGGCGCGCTCGACTCAGGCGCCAGCGCCAACGTGCTGATCAAGGCGCCGAAGACGGCCGTCAAGCACAAGCGCCGGTAAGCGAGGGGTCGCCCGGCGCTCGGTGCCGGCCTCGAGCGAGGGTCGGCCGGCGCTCGGTGCCGGCCTCAGACGATGCCGCGGTCGCGGAGGAGCGCCATCACGCGCTCGACCTCCTGCTCGACCGTTTCGCCGCCGCTGCCGAGCGTCAGGTCCGGGTGCTCCGGCGACTCATACGGCGCACCGACGCCGGTGAGACCCGCGAGCTCGCCCGCGCGCGCCCGCGCGTAGAGCCCCTTCGGATCGCGCTGCTCGCAGAGCTCCAGCGGGGCGTCCACGAAGACCTCGAGGAAGTCGAGCTCGTCGCCCTCGTGCAGCGCGGCCGCCGTCCGGCGGTCCGCGGCGTAGGGGCTCACGAGGCTCACCAGCGCCACCGTCCCCGACTCGGCCAGAAGGCGCGCCACGTGGGCGGTGCGCCGCACGTTCTCGGTGCGCGCCGTCTCATCGAAGCCGAGGTCGCCGTTCAGGCCGTGGCGGAGGTTGTCGCCGTCGAGCAGGAAGGCAGGGCGGCCGATCTCGAGCAAACGCTCCTCGACCGCCGCGGCGACCGTGGACTTGCCGGCGCCTGGCAGGCCCGTGAACCACAGCGTCGCGCCGCCGTGCCCGAGCTCGCGCCAGCGCCGCTCGCGCGTCACCCGCGAGCCCTGCCAGCGGACATTCGGGCTGCGCTCGCTGGGGCGCTCACCGGCCTCCTCGACCTCGGTGTCGAGGATCACACCGGCCGCGACCGTGTCGTTGGTCGCCTCGTCGATCACGATCAGGCTGCCCGTGAGGCGGTTGCGCCGGTAGGAGTCGAACACGAGCGGCGAGCTCAGCTCGAGGTGCACGCGGGCGAGGTCGTTGAGTTGCAGCGTCTGCACCTGTTCGTCGCGGCGCAACGTCTCGACATCGATGCGGTAGCGGACGTCGACGCTGCCCACCATCGCCGTTCGCGTCGTGTGCTTGACGATGTAGCGGCGGCCACGCTGCAACGGCTGCTCGCTCATCCAGCAGACGAGCGCCTCGAAGCGGTTGGCGACCGTCGGCTGGTTGTGCGCGCGCACCAGCATCGAACCGCGCGAGACGTCGATGTCGTCGCTCAGGCGCACCGCGACCGACATCGGCGGGAACGCCTCCTGCACCGAGCCGTCGAAGGTGTCGATGCTCGCGACCGTCGAGCGCTGCCCGCCCGGCAGCACCACGACCTCGTCGCCGGCCCGCATGATCCCCCCGGCGACCTGCCCGGCGTAGGCACGGTAGTCGGCCGACCCCCCGCCCTGCGGCCGGATCACCCATTGCACGGGGAAGCGCACGTCGATCAGGTTGCGGTCGGAGGCGATGTGGACGTGCTCGAGGTGGTAGAGCAGCGGCGGCCCCTGGTACCAGGGCATCTCCGAGGAGCGCTCGACGACGTTGTCGCCGAGCAGCGCCGAGATCGGGATGAACGTCACGTCGGGAAGCTCCAGGCGCGCGGCGAAGCCGTCGAACTCCGCGACGATCTGGTCGAAGACCTCCTCCTCGTAGGAGACGAGATCCATCTTGTTCACGCACACGACGACGTGCGGGATGCCGAGCAGAGAGCTGATGAACGCGTGCCGCTTGGACTGCGCCACGATCCCTTTGCGCGCGTCCACGAGCACGATCGCCAGATCGGCGGTCGAGGCCCCGGTGACCATGTTCCGCGTGTACTGCTCGTGCCCCGGGGTGTCGGCGATGATGAAGCGCCGCTGCGCGGTTGCGAAGTAGCGATACGCGACGTCGATCGTGATTCCCTGCTCGCGCTCGGCGCGGAGCCCGTCGGTGAGCAGCGAGAGGTCGAGCTCGCCGTCGCCACGGCGCCGGCTGGCATGCTCGACGTGCGCCAGCTGGTCGGCGAGCACCTGCTTGGAGTCGTAGAGCAGGCGCCCGATCAACGTGCTCTTGCCGTCGTCCACCGAGCCGGCGGTGGCGAAACGCAGCAGGTCCGACGGGCGGTCGGAGAGCCGGCGGAAGACGTCGGCGGCCGCGTCGGCGTCGGCGGCCGCGACCGAGGCGCCAGCCGCGCCGTTGATCGCGTGGTCGGAGTCGTTCGGAGTCATCGACTCAGAAGTATCCCTGCCGCTTGCGATCCTCCATCGCGGCCTCGGTCACGCGGTCGTCTGCGCGGGTCTGGCCACGCTCGGTGACCTCCGTCGCGGCGATCTCCGCGACGACTTCGGCGAGCGTCGCCGCGTCGGACTCGACCGCGCCCGTGCAGCTCATGTCCCCGACCGTGCGGTAGCGCACGCTGGCCATGAACGCCTCCTCCCCGTCGGCCATCTCGATGAACGGGCTGATTGCGTACAGCATGCCGTCGCGCGAGAAAACCTCGCGCTCGTGCGCGAAATAGATGGACGGCACCTCAAGAGACTCCTCCGCGATGTACTGCCACACGTCGAGCTCTGTCCAATTCGAGATCGGAAAGACCCGCGCATGCTCTCCCTTGTGAATGCGGCCATTGTAAAGGCTCCACAGCTCGGGGCGCTGCCGTTGGGGCTCCCACTGACCGAAGCGGTCGCGGAACGAGAACACCCGCTCCTTTGCCCGGGCGCGCTCCTCGTCGCGCCGGGCGCCGCCGAACGCGGCGTCGAACCCGTGCTCGGAGATCGCATCCAGCAGCGTCACCGTCTGAAGACCGTTGCGCGAGGCGCCCGGCCCCGTCTGCTCCACCGCGCGGCCCTTGTCGATCGACTCCTGGACGCTGGCCACGATCAGCGTCTCATGGAGTTCTCTCACCCGGCGGTCGCGAAACTCGATCGCCTCCGCGAAGTTGTGGCCGGTGTCGACGTGCATGAGCGGAAAGGGGAACGGCGCCGGGCGAAAGGCCTTCTCGGCGAGCCGCAGCAGCACGATCGAGTCCTTGCCGCCGGAAAAAAGGAGAACCGGGCGCTCGAACTCGGCGGCCGTCTCGCGCATCACGTGGATGGCCTCGGCCTCGAGCATGCGCAGGTGAGAGATCTGGGTGGTCTGCATCCTTGCTCCGCTGGCCGCGCCGGCCGACTGGCCGGATAACAACTCTAGGTGCACGCGATGCATTGTCAAGCTGCCTGTGGGCAGCGGTGTTGCCGCAGCGTGACCGCCTGCGCCCCCATCGTGGGCTGCAACCGGGTGCTACGCTGCCGCCGCCGACGGGCGGTCCGGACCGCCGCGGAACAAGCAGTGCAGACCCCGTGAGCACACCGACGCAGCGCACACGCGGCGACGGCGAGGGCGCGCCCGCCGTCGCGATGCTCGGGATCGGCTGGTTCCCCGACACCCTCGGGGGCGTGGAGCGCTACTTCCGGGCGCTGCTGCAAGCGCTGCCGGAGGCGCGAGCGGTGGTGATCGGCCCTGCCGTGGACGCCCCCGCGCGCGTACAGGCCGTCTCGCGCGCGGACGCGCCGCTCGCCCGCCGCCTGCCGGCGTTCCGCCGCGCCGCTCTGCGCGCGGCCGCCGGCGCGGAGCTGATCGACGCGCATTTCGCGCTGTACGCGGCCGGCCCGCTGCTCCTCAGCCGCCTGCGCGGCACGCCGGCCGTCTACCACTTCCACGGCCCCTGGGCCGATGAGAGCGCGGTCGAGCGCGGCGGAGAGCCGAACCGCTTCCGTCGCACCCTCGAGCGCGCCGTTTTGCGCCACGCGCGGGCCTATGTCGTGCTCTCCGCCGCTTTCGGCCGCCTGCTCGTCGAGCGCTACGGCGTCTCGCCGTGGGACGTCCACGTGGTGAAGCCCGGCGTCGAGCTCGAACGCTTCACGCCCGGCGACCGGGCGGCGGCGCGCGAGCGCCTCGGCATCCCGGTCGGCGCGTTCCTGGCCCTGACGGTCCGGCGGCTCGTGCCGCGCACAGGCGTCGGCGAGCTGCTCGACGCGTGGGAGCTCGCGGCGGCGGAGCTGCCGGCGGGCGCGACGCTGCTCGTCGCCGGCGACGGCCCTCTCGCCGGCGAGCTCCGCGAGCGGGCCGCGGCGATCGACTCGCGGGAGGTGCGGATGACCGGGCGCCTCAGCGACGAGGACCTGCTCGCGGCCTACCGCGCCGCCGACGTGGCGGTCGTGCCGACGATCAGCCACGAGGGTTTCGGGCTCGTGGTGCTCGAGGCCGCCGCCTGCGGGACCCCGAGCATCGTCACCGATGTCGATGCGCTGCCGGAGGCCGCCGGGCCGCTCGATCCGACGCTGGTCGTGCCGGCCGGCGACCGGGACGCGATGAGCTCTCGGCTCCTCGCGGCGTCGCTGGGCGAGCTGCCCACGCGCGAGGCGGCGCGCGAGTACGCCGAGCGCTTCTCCTGGCCCGCCGTGGCCGCCGCGCACCGGCGCCTCTACAAGCGCGTGCTCGACGGCGCCCCCGCAGAGCGCCCCCGCGTGGTCTACCTGGACCACGTCGCGCGCCTGTCCGGCGGGGAGATCGCCCTGCTGCGGCTGCTGCCGCACCTCGGCGGCGTCGAAGCGCACGTGATCCTGGGCGAGGACGGACCCCTCGCGACGCGCCTGCAGCAGGCGGGCGTCTCGGTCGAGGTGCTGCCGCTCGCGCCCGCCGCGCGCGACCTGCGCCGCGGCTCTGCCCGCGCCGGCGGCGTCTCGTTGCGCACAGCCTTCCAGACCGCGCGCTACACGCTCGCGCTCGCCCGCCGCCTGCGACGCATCTCCCCCGACCTGGTCCACACCAACTCGCTGAAGTCGAGTGTCTACGGCGCGTTCGCGGCGCGCTTGGCGCGGGTACCGGTCGTCTGGCACCTTCGCGACCGGATCGCCGAGGACTACCTGCCCCGCTCGGCGACCCGCGTGCTGCGGCGTTTCGGCCCACGCCTGTCGGCCGGCGTCGTGGCCAACTCGCAGGCGACGCTCGACACGCTCGGCCCGACCGGCTCGCTGACGGCCTGGGTGATACCGGACTGCGTCGAGTCCCCGCCGTTGCGCGCCTCCTCGCACGAGGGGCCGCTGACCTACGGGATGCTCGGGCGGATCGCGCCCTGGAAGGGCCAGGACCTGTTCCTGCGGGCCTTCGCGGCCGCCTTCCCAGACGGCGAGGAGCGCGCGGCGATCATCGGCACCGCGATGTTCGGCGAGGAGGACTACGAGCGCGGGCTGGCCGTGCTCGCGCGCGAGCTGGGGCTCGACGGCCGTGTCGAGTTCCGCGGCTTCCGCGAGGACATCTGGAGCGAGCTGGCGTCGCTCGACGTGCTCGTCCACGCCTCGCTGATCCCCGAGCCCTTCGGCCAGGTCGTCGTCGAGGGGATGGCCGCCGGCCTGCCGGTGCTGGCGCCCTCCGCCGGAGGTCCAGCGGAGCTGATCGACGACGAGCGCACCGGAGCGCTGTTCCCGAGCGGGGATGCAGCCGCGCTGGCGACGGCGATGCGGGCCCTCGCCGCCGACCCCGGGCGCCGGCGCCGTCTCGGCGCGGCGGCGCGGGAGGCGGCGGCCGCCTACAGCCCGCCGGCGCTCGCCGCGCGCTTCGAAGACGCCTACGCCCTCCTGCTCGGGCGGGCGCGTTGAGTTCGAGGAGCGCCCCGCTCAAGTCGGCACGCGCACGTGCCGAATAGAGACCCGGACGCGGTGAGGCCCATCGGGGCTTCGCCGCCGTCGCCCCGAGATGACCGCTTCGCGCTCCTGGAACCCTCTGCTCGGCCGTTTTGCGACGGCCCTCGCCCTCGCCGCGCTCACGCTGGCGTTCGGCGCCACGACGGCCGCCGCGCGACGCAATGTGGACCTCAGCCCCGCGAGCGAATCCGCGGAAGCACGAGGTAGCGGCGAAACCCCGCCCGGCGGGGGTGGCGGCCCGGAAACCACGAAGCCCGAAACGTCGCAGGTCACACCTCACGCGTCCCACCCGAACTGCGTGGTCAGCCTCGAAGGGCCGGCCGCGTTCAGCGCCGGCCAGGCCCCCGTGCTGAAGGGCCAGCTGACCTGCCCCGAAGCGAGCGAAGCAGCCAGCCAGTCCGTCGCGATCTTCGAGCACAGCGCCGGCACGCCCGGCTACGCGGAAGTGGCGCCCGCGACCACCGCACCGGACGGCAGCTTCTCCGCCACGCCGCCGCCCGTCGACACCAACGCCCTCTTCTACGCGCGCTTCGGCCGCTCCCGCAGCCAGCGCGTGTCGATGCGCGTCAGCCCGCTCGTGACGCTGGCCGGCCCCGCGCACGGTGCCGTGCTGCCGATGTCAGCCCGCAGCGCGCGCTCGCCGATCCGCTTCACGGGCACGGTCAGCCCCGCCGACACGGGAGCCCCGGTCACACTCCAGCGAGAACGACCCGTCGGCAGCGGCCAGTGGCGCCGGGTCGCGGTCGGACGTGTCGCCGCGGACGGCAGCTTCGCCTTCCTGCACCGCTTCCGCACGGCCGGCCCGGTCGTGCTCCGCGCCTTCGTCCACGGCTTCGGGCACCGCCTCGCCGCGGTCTCCGAAACCCTCAGCTACGAAGTCTCACAGGCCCAGAACCCGGCGCTCACGATCGCAGCCGAACCCGGCACGGTCGCGTTCGGCCAGAGTGTCACGATCACCGGCAGGCTCGCCGGTCCCGCCGGTCACGCGGTGACCCTCTCCGCTCGCGAAGCGGGCGGCGCCTACGCGCCGGTCTCGACCGCGACCACCGGCGAAGGCGGCTCCTACACCTTCACCGTCACTCCATCTGGCACCACCACCTACCGCGTCTCCGCTGACGGCGTGCGTTCGATGCCGGTCCGCGTCTCGGTCACCTTCGCACTCACGGCGACGCCCTCCGCGACCACGCTGACCGAAGGCGAAGGTTTCACGATCACCGGCACCGTCGCACCTGCGAGCCCCGGCGCCCGCGTCTACCTGAAGCGCACGGCACGCTCCGGCGTCGGGTACGAAACCCTCGGCTACGGCATCCTCGGCGCAGACTCGAGCTACACCATCGACGTGCCGGCCGCCCCTGCGGGCACTGCCACCTACCGCGTTCAGGTCCCCGGTGGCGGCGCCGTCATGCAGGGCACGAGCAGCGCTCCGATCGTCGTCACGACCGCGCCCGCCGCCTGAGTCGCCGGGCACCCGCGGACCGGCATACCACCTAGGTGATCTCGGCGAGCCAGCCGTCGCCGCCGGCCGCGATGCGGTTGTAGAAGCGCTCGGATTCACGCAGCTGCGAGCACGTGAGGTTGCGTTCCCAGCGCCGCCAGCGCAGGCCGTTGACCACATTGCGCGCCGCACGAAGCGGAGCAGCCCGGGGCACGGGCAAGGGGCGCGGCGAGTGCGCGCGGTGCGCCGGGCTGAGCTCGCCGGGCCGGAACCCGGCTCCGTGGTGATAGACGGCATCGCCGTAGACCGCGAAGTAGAGCGGGTCGAGGTCGACACGGTTCGTGCGCAGGATCGGCGTCCATGGCGTCCCGGTCGCCTCGAGACGTCGCAGCAGGTTGCCGCCGACGTCGCTGTTGGGCTTGCCGTAAGGGCCTGTCCAGGTGTGACCCGCCGTCCAGTCGCCTGGAAGGACCCGCCATGCGCCGACGGTCGTCACGCAGAAGCACGGATGCGGCTGGGGCTCGCCGGCGTTCTCGCTGCGGCGCACGGCTGTCAGCGCGGCCTCGGCCAGCCCGCGTTCGATCAGCGGCATCGGGTCGGCGATCGGGAAGGCGTCGCCGTCGAGGAACATCAGCAGGTCCTCGTCGGCGGCCTCGAGCGAGATCTCGCCCGCAAGGTTGTTGAGCTTTCCCGCGTGCGAGCCGCGCTGCTCGAGGACGCGATCGAAGCGTGCGCCGTAGGACGCCTCGATGCCCTCCAGCGAAGTCCAGATCCGGTGCTCGACGCCGATGTGCGTACGCAGCGCGTCGGTCTGGATCTCCACCCAGCGCGGCGAGCGGTAGTGAACGGTGGCGATGTAGAGCATTACCTTCTCGGCGCCTCCGCGGCCGGTCCGGCGGAGAGGCGGGGATGCTACAGCGGCCCTGCACGCACGGGTTAAACTGCCCATCCAGCGATGAGCGCATCACCCCGACCCAGGCCGCCCTCCGACCCCGGCTCATCCGCGGCTCTGCGGATTCCGGACTTCTTCATCGTGGGGCACGCGAAGTGCGGCACGACCGCGCTGTACGAGATGCTCCGCCGCCACCCGCAGATCTGCATGCCCGAGTACAAAGCGGGCGCCGGCAAGGAGCCCTGGTACTTCTCACGCGAGAACCCCCGCGTCCAGGACGACGACGTGCGGTCGATCGAGTTCACGGGCCGCAACGTCGGTGAAACGTTCGAGGACTACCTGCACCTGTTCGAGCACGCCCGCCCCGGACAGCGCATCGGCGAGGCCTCCTCCTCCTACCTGTGGTCGCGGGTCGCGGCCGGCCGGATCGTCGAGGTCCAGCCGGACGCCAGGATCGTCGCGATCTTCAGGGAGCCGGCGAGCTTCCTGCGCTCGTTGCACCTGCAGCTGCTGCAGAACCGCCATGAGGTGGTGACCGACTTCCGCACCGCGGTCGAACTCGACGGCGAGCGCCGTCAGAACCGGCAGATACCGCCCACCTCCTACTGGCCGGGCGCCCTGATCTACGACGACCGCGTCAAGTACGTCGAGCAGCTGCGCCGTTACCAGGACACCTTCTCCCCCGATCAGGTGCTGACGCTCATCTACGACGACTTCCGCGCGGACAACGAGGAGACGGTGAAACGGGTGCTGAAGTTCCTCGACGTGGACGACTCGGTCGGCCTCTCCGCGATCGAGGCCAACCCCACTATCGAAGTCCGCTCGGAGCGCGTCGACCGCTTCCGGCAGGCTCTGCACGCCGGCAGCGGGCCCGTCCTCGGGGCTGTCAAGAGCACCGGCAAGGCGCTGACGACCGCGCGCATGCGGCAGGCCGTCTTCTACCCCCTGCAGCGGAAGCTCGTCTACCGCGAGCCCGAGACACCGGACGCGCAGTTCATGCTGGAGCTGCGCCGTCGCTACAAGCCCGAGGTCGCCGCCTTCAGCGACCACATCGGGCGCGACCTCGTGAAGCTCTGGGGCTATGACCGCGTCTGAGGAGCTCGACGGCGCGGAGGAGGAAGCGTCCGCTCCGGACGGGCCGCTGCGACTCGCTGTCCTCGGCATCTCCGAGCCCGGTCCCTGTGGGATGCGCGACCACGGGCGCATCCTCACCGCCGAGCTGGAGCGGGAGGGGATCTCCTGCGAGGTCCACTGGCTCGAGCGCACAGACACGACGCTGACGGGAGCCCTGCGGGAGGCACGCGAATGGGCGGGAGCGCTGCCGCCCCGGATCGCGGGCGCCGACGCGGTGCTCCTGCACTACTCGTGGGCGGCCGCCGCGTATCGCGGCCTGCCGCTGCTCGAGCCGCTCCTTGCCCGCCTCCTGCGACGCACGGCGCTCCCGGTCGTGGCGATCATGCACGAGCTGGTCTTCCCGTTCGGGCGCAACGGCGCCCGGGGAACGGCCTGGGCGCTGGGCTCGCGCGCGGCGCTGGCCGAGATCGCGGCCGCCAGCGACGCGTTCCTCGTCACAACGGAGGACCGGCGCGACTGGCTTGCCGGCAGACGCTGGCTGGCGCGCCGGCCGGTCGCGTTCGCGCCCGTGTTCTCGAACCTGCCGGCGGCGAACCGATCAGGGGGGCGCGACCGTGCAGATGACTCTCCCTGCTCGGGCTGTTCGGGTTCCTGTACGACGGCTCGGCCGAGGTCGTGCTGCGCGCCCTGCGTGAGCTCCGCACGGGGCCGGTCGCTCCTCGGCTGCTGCTGGCGGGCTCGCCCGGCCCGGACTCACGCGCAGGCCGCGCCTGGGTCGCCTCCGCGCGGGAGCTTGGGGTGGACGGGATGCTGAGCTTCACCGGCCTGCTCGATCCGCAGGCGCTCTCCGACACGCTCGCCGCCGCCGACCTGCTGCTCTTCGGCGACCCGCCGGGGCCGACCTCGCGCAAGGGCACCCTCGCGGGCTCGCTCGCGTCAGGGACCCCGGTGCTGGCTCTCGACGGGCCTTCCACGTGGGGCGAGCTGTCACGCTCGGGGGCCGTGCGGATCGTCCCCCGCGACGGTCACGCGCTCGCCACCACGATCGCCGCGATGCTGGCCGACGGCGCGGCCCGGGACGAGCTCGGGGCGCGCGGCCGGCGTTTCGCGGAGAGCGAGATGGGCGTGAAGCGCACCGCCGCGGCCGTGCGCGGCGCATTGGAGCAGGTCCTCCCGCCGCGCAGATCGCCGCGCGCGGCGGTCGTCTAGCGCACGGCCGACTCCCAATGCGCGCGGGCCTCGCTGTAGGCGCCGAGCACGGCGTCGAGATGGTTGCGGCGCGAGTACCGCTGCGCGACCGCTGCGCGACCGGCTTCGCCCATCTCGCGCCGGCGCTCGGGGTCGTCCAGCAGGCGCCCGAGCGCCTCCGCCAGCGCCTGCGCGTCCCCGGCCGGGACGGTGAAGCCGGAGCGGCCGTCCTCGAGCCACTCCGGGATCCCGCCGGTGTCGCTGCCGACCGCCGGCCGGCCGGCGGCGAAGCCCTCGATCCCCACTAGCCCGAACGGCTCCGGCCATAGCGAGGGCACCGCCACCAGCGCGGCTTCCGCCAGCTCGCGCGCGAGCTCATCCGGCGACAGCCAGCCGCGGAAGCAGACCCGCGCCCCGATGCCGAGCCGCGCCGCGAGGCGGCGCAGGGGCTCCAGCTCGACGCCGTCGCCGCACAGGACGATCTCGGCGTCGAGCCCTCGGGCGGCGTGCAGGAGCGTCGCGGCCCCCTTCGACGCCACGAGGCGCCCGGCGAACACGACCCGCCGCCCGGACCCGCGGGGCGGGCCCTGGTAGGGATCGAGCGTGGGGAAGTACGGCACCACCCGGCGCCGCTCGAGACCTGCGACCTGCAGATGGCGATCCATCGCGTGCGAGTAGCCGACGACGCTGTCTGCGCGGCACAGCGCATCGAGCGCCCTTCCCGCCCGCCGGTAGTCGCCGGGATAGGTCCTCACATCCCAGCTGTGCGCGCACCCACGCAGCAGCAGGTTGGGAACGCAGCCTGGACCGTGCGCCCGCTCGCAGCCCTGCCCGGGCCGGAAGTAGTGCTCGCCTGAGGCGCAGGCCAGGTACCCGTGGGCGCTGATCACAACGGGCGCACGCTCGCGCACGTGGTCGACCACCAGCGGATCGTCGAGCTGGTTCAGGTGGACGACGTCGGGCTTGCCGGCGAGGGCTTCCCCGAAGCGCTCGTCCATCGCCTGCGTTTTGTAGAGGAGGGGACTGTGCAGCAGGGTGACGCCGTCGACCCGCTCCTCCGTTTCGATCCGCGCGACGAGGACCGAGACGCGCACGCCATCGCCCGCCAGCGCCGCCGCGCTTCGCATCAGGTGCGCGCCAACACCGCCGTCTCGCACCCAGCGCGGCATCACGATCAGCACGCTGCGCGGCGTATGCGGCTCAGAGGAGCTCATCGAGCCACTCGCTGCCTCCGGCCCCGATGCGCTCGTACACGCGCTCGGATTCGGCCAGTAGGCGTCGCCTGGTGTCCTTCTCCCAGCGCGCGCGCCGGAGGTGGTTGCGCCGCCTCACCAGCGCCCGCGCCGGTGCGAGCCCAGGGAGAGGATCCGGCCGGGGGGCCAGCGTGTGATGCAGCCTCGTGAGCTCCGCGTTGCGGAAACCGGCTCCGTGGTGGTAGACCGCGCCGCCGTACACGGCGAAGAACACCGGATCGATGTCGCGCTCGTTCGTGCGCAGCACCTCCTTCCAGGGGGTGCCGGTCAGCTCGAGCTGGCGGAGCAGGTTGCCGCCGACGTCGCTGACCCGGCGTCCGAGCCGGTCCTCCCAGCGGTAGGCCGCCGACCAGTCGCCGCCGAGCGCCCGCCAGGTGCCCACGGTGGTCACGCAGAAGAGCGGATGCGGCTGGCGGTCGCCGAGGTTCTCCTCGCGGCGAACCGCCACCAGCTTTGCCTCCTCGAGCCCCTCATCGATGAGGGGCATCGGGTCGGCGACGGGGAAGGCGTCGCCGTCGAGGAACATCAGCAGGTCCTCGTCGTCCGCCTGCGCGGCGATCTCGAACGCGAGGTGGTTGAGCTTTCCGGCGTGTCCTCCGCCCTGCTCCAGAACGTGGTCGAAGCCCTCGCCGTGGACGGGGTCGATCCCCTCGAGCGAGGTCCAGGTCTCGTATGGGACGCGGATGTTCGCGCGCACGTGAGCCAGCTGGATCTCGATCCAGCGCTCAGAGCCGAAGTGAACCGTCGCAATGTGAAGCAAACAACCCTTTCCAGCCGGTCGCGGAACCGCGCGGCGAGCGCGGACGCGGATGGTAACTTCAAGGCATGTCCGCAGAGCCCGCGCGGCGATCTCAGGCCGCGGCCGGGGGGAGCGCGCAGACGCAGCCGCAATACCCTGACTTCTTCGTTGTCGGGCACCACAAGAGCGGCACGAGCGCCCTCTACGAGATGCTGCGGCGCCACCCGCAGATCTTCATGCCCGCCCTCAAGGAGCCCCGCTTCTTGGCGAGCGACATGCGCCCCCGGTTCCGCTACGAGCGCGAGCTGCCGCACCCGGAGACGGAGGAGGAGTACCTCGCGCTGTTCGCCGGCGCGCGCCCGGGGCAGTTGCTGGGCGAGGCGTCGGCGACCTACCTGTGGTCGCGCACTGCCGCCGGGAGGATCGCCGAGGTCTCCCCCCGCGCGCGGATCATCGCGATCCTGCGCGAGCCGGCGAGCTTCCTGCGCTCGCTGCACACGACCTTCGTGCGCGGGCACGTAGAGTTCGAGACCGATCTGCGCCGCGCTCTCGCGCTCGAGGACGAGCGACGCGAGGGGCGCCAGATCCCGAAGCGCTCGCACCTGCCGCAGCTGCTCCTCTACTCCGAGCACGTGCGCTACGCCGAGCAGCTCCACCGGTACCACTCCCTGTTCCCCGAGGAGCAGGTCCTCGTGCTGATCTACGACGACTTCCGCGCCGACAACGCGGGCACGCTGGCGCGGGTGTTCTCGTTCCTCGGGGTCGCCGAGGGCGCCGACGTCGAGCAGCAGGACGTCAACGTGACGACGCGGACGGTCCGCTCGCACCGCCTGCACGACCTCGTCGACGCGGTCGCCCTCGGCAAGGGCCGGGCCGGGGCCGCGACCAGGACGCTCGTCAAGTCGTTCGCTCCCCGCCGGCTGCGCCGGGGGGCCTTCACGGCCACGCGCCGCCACCTCGTGACGGCCGAGGCGCCCGCGGAGGACCCCGAACTGATGCTCGAGGTGCGCCGCAGGTTCAAGCCCGAGGTGGTGGCGGCAGGCGAGCTCCTGGGCCGCGACCTGGTCGGCCTCTGGGGCTATGACGAGCTCGACTGAGACGCCGCCGCGCCCGAAGGTCCTGTATGTGATGGGCGCCGGGCGCAGCGGCAGCTCGATCCTGGGCGTGTGCCTGGGCAACTGCCATGGTGTCTTCTATGCGGGCGAGCTCGACAAGTGGCTGCCGCGCAAAGGGATGCCGAGCCGCGGCGAGCCGGGTCGCCTGCGTTTCTGGGAGCAGGTGCTCGCGCGCGTCCAGCGTCCCGAGCAGCTCTTCGGACGCGACGCCCACAACAATCTCGAGCGCTCATCGGCGCTGTTCCGCGCGGGCGGGCCGCGCGCCCGCCGGCGGCTGCGACCCGAGTACCTGCGCGTCACCGAGAGCCTCTACCGGGCGATCACAGCCGTCGCCGGCGCTTCGATCGTTGTCGACAGCTCGCACTACCCGCTGCGGGCGCGCGAACTGCAGCGGTTGAACGGAATCGAGCTGCACATCCTGCTCCTCCTGCGAGACCCTCAGGGGATCGTCGCTTCCTTCGACCGCGACGACGTCCCCGAGCCGCGCTTCGGCGAGGCCAAGACCAACCTCTACCTGTGGCTCACATACGCGCTCTCGGCACGCGTGTTCCTGCGCCAGCCCGCAGCGCGCCGGATGCTCGTCCGCCACGAGGACCTGCTCGCCGAGCCCGAGCGCGTCCTGCGCGAGATCCTCGACCGCATCGGCTCCTCGGCGGCGCTGCCCGACCTCGAGGCTCTGGAGACCGGCAACCCGCTGCAGGGGAATCGCCTGCTGGCGGACGACCGCATCGCGCTTCGCCGCGTACCACGGACGGGAGCCGCTCGCGGGCGCAGCCTCACAGCGCTCCTGCAGCTGCCGTTCACGGCACTGTTCTCGGTTCTGAAACCGGCCCTCGGAACCCGCGGGCGGCGGCATTTGCGCCGGTATAGTGGCGCCGCCTATGACCGCCTCGACTGAGACCGCAGAGGCCGAGCGTCCTCCGCGCGGGCGGGTCCCCGATTTCCTCATTGTCGGGCACCCGAAGAGCGGGACGACCGCGCTGCACCAGATGCTGCAGCGCCACCCCCGGGTCTACATGCCCATGAAGGAGCCGCGCTTCTTCAGCCCCGAGCTGCGCTCGCGGTGGAGCCGGCTGGGGCCGAGACGTGCCCCGGAGAGCCTCGATGACTACCTCCGCCTGTTCGCGGATGCGGCGCCAGGGCAGCTGGCCGGCGAGGCCTCGCCGTCCTACCTGCGCTCGCTCGATGCCGCGGCTCGGATCGCGGCGGTCGCCCCCGACGCACGCATCGTGACGATCTTCCGCGAGCCGGCGAGCTTCCTGCGCTCCTTTCACCTGCAATCGGTTCACAACCACGTCGAGACCGCGAAGAGCTTTCAGCGCGCGATGGAACTCGAGCCCGCACGGCGGCGCGGGAACAGGCTCCCGCGCTTCTCGCAGTCGCCGCAGACGCTGCTCTATTCAGACCACGTCCGGTACACGGAGCAGCTCACTCGCTTCCACAGCCTGTTCCCGCGCGAGCAGGTCCTCGTGCTCGTCTACGAGGACTTTCGCGCCGACAACGCCGCCACCGTCGAGCGCGTGTTCTCGTTCCTCGGGCTCGAGGGCATCGGCGAAGTGGAGCCGCGCGATACCGGAACGCTGCCCGGCGTACGTTCGCTGACGCTGCACCAGCTCGAACGCGTCGTCCTGGTCGCGCGGCGCAACCCGCGCTCCTCGAGCCCGCTTCTGCGCAGCGTCAACGCCGTGCTGCCCTCGAGCTGGCACAGCGAGCGCCTGCAGACCGCCTGGCGCAAAGCGGTCTACGGGCCGCCCGAGGTGCCCGACCCCGGCTTCATGGACGAGCTGCGCCGCCGCTTCAGGCCGGAGGTCGAGGCCTTCGGCGACTACATCGGGCGCGACCTGATCACCCTGTGGGGCTATGACCGCCTCGGCTGAGGGAGCCGGCGGGGCCGACGCCGTGAGGCCGGAGCGGGTCAAGGTCGTCTACCTGATGGGCTCGGGCCACAGCGGCAGCACGATCCTCGGTGTCACGCTCGGTAACTGCGACGGCTACTTCTATGCCGGCGAGCTCGACAACTGGCTCGTGCGCAAGGGCGCGCCGCTGCTGGGCGGCGCGGAGCGCACGCGCTTCTGGAGCGAGGTGCGCGAAGACGTTCCGGGCGCCGAGCGCGCGTTCGGCAACAACGCCCACAGATACCTCGAACGCGCGTCGGCCGCTCTACGGCTCGGCAGCGGAGCCGAGCGTCGCGCGACCCGCGAGCGGTGGGCGCCGGTGACCGAACAGCTCTACCGCGCGATCGCGCGCGTCTCGGGCGCCGGCCAGATCGTCGACAGCTCGCACTTCCCGCTGCGCGCCCGCGAGCTGAAACGGCTGACCGGGATCGACGTCTATCTGATCTTCCTCGTGCGCGAGCCCCAGCAGGTGGTCCACTCGTTCGTGAGGACCGTCAACCGGCACGCGGTCGCCGAGCGGCGCTGGCGCACGCTCGTGACCAACGCCGACATGTGGCTCACCTACCTGCTTTCGACGGCCGTGTTCCTCGGCCATCGCCGGGACCGGCGCGCGCTCCTGCGCCACGAGGACTTCCTCGCAGATCCGCATGGTGGTGCTGCGCGAGATCTTCGCGCTCACGGGCGCGACGGCGGCGCTGCCCGACCTCGCCGCGCTCGACACGGGCTTCCCGATGCAGGGGAACCGGCTGATCAAATCGGAAATGGTCGGCTTCAGGCGAGGCACGGAGAAGCCTGCGGGCCGGGCCCCCTCCTCCCGCACCACGAGCCTGCTCCAGCGACCGTGGGAGGCGGTCTTCTCGAGGCTCACGCCGCGGATGCTCCCTGGCAGCGGACCGTCGCCGTTGGATGGCGCAAACGCCGGCCGGACCGGCTCGGCGCCGCGATGACGCTCATGCGCAGAGCGGTCGCGTGGACGTCGCGCAGGCTCGACAGGCCCGAGCTGCTCGCCGCCGTCGACCGGCACGCCCGTGAGGCGATGCTCGAGGACGTGGCGATCCGGGCGGTGCTGGCCGCCTCGCTGGGGGAAGAGTCGAGCTACATCGACATCGGCACCAACCGCGGGCAGGTCCTCGCACAGGCTGCGCTCGTCGCTCCGGGGGCGCGTCTCGTCGCCTTCGAGCCGGTGCCGGCGCTGGCGGCACAGCTGCGGACGAGCTTCCCGGGGCTCGACTGCCGGGAGCTCGCGCTCGGCGCGACCGAGGGCCCGGCCGAGTTCACCCACTTCCGCAAGCTCGACGGCTGGAGCGGCCTCCGGCGCAGCCCCGCGATCAGCGACGATCGGGGTGCCCCGGAGCAGATCGAGGTGAGGGTCTCGACGCTCGACCGCGAGCTCGCCGGCGGCCCGGAGCCGGATGTCGTAAAGATCGATGTCGAGGGGGGTGAGCTCGACGTGCTGTGCGGCGGCCGTGAGACGCTCACCCGCGCGCGACCGCTCCTGCTGCTCGAGCATGTCGCCGAGGCGGCGGCGCTGTACGGGGCGAGCTCCGGGGCGCTGTGGGACGAGCTGTCCGAGCTCGGCTACGAGATCCGCGCCATGACTGGGGGGCCGCCGCTCGACCGCGCCCAGTTCTGCGCGCCCCGCCGCGAGGTCAACTGGCTGGCCCGTCCCCGCTCGCCCCGTAGCCCCACAGCGTGACGAGATCGCGCCCGAGGTACTCGCTGAGCGCCTCGACTTCGGGCCGAAGCCGGCCGCGCAGGCTGCGCATCAGCCGCGCGTCCGGGGCCGGCGGCTCACCCCACGCCAGTCGCCGTTGGGCCGCGCGGAGCGCCGAACGGCGCAGGTCGCCGGGGACGATCGAGGCGACTCGCTTCGCGCCGCGTCCGAGCGACCCCTCGCCGTGGGAGACCGCATGCAGGGCGCTGTCGAGCCGCTGGGAGCGCATACCCAGCGTGGGGTTGGGATCGACTGCCAGGGCAGGCACCCTCTCCTCGACCCCCAGGAAGCGCAGCACCGATCGCATGCCGGCTCGTTGTGGGCGCGGAAATCGTCGTAGATCAGCACCAGCACCTGCTCGCGAGGGAACACCGCGTGGTAGCGGCGCAGCTGCTCGACGTAGCGGACGTGGTCGCGAGTAGAGCAGCTCCTGCGGCCACAGCGAGCGCCGCGGCAGATGGCGGCCGCGCCTGCGTTCGCCTTCCAGCGAGAGTGCCGTGCGAGGTCGCGCTCGTCCTCGTAGTGGGCCTGCAGCGCCTGCAGGTGCAGCGAATGCAGGAAGCTGGCGGGCTCGCGCAGGATCGCGACGATCCTCGCGTCCGGCCGGGCGCGCGCGATCAGCGCCGCCGCCTGCGCGGAGCGCAGGTAGGAGGCGGAGCGCCTCCCCGGTCCGCTGCCCGGGCTCGGCCGCCGCGAACAGCGCGAGATACTCCTCCAGCGTCGCCGGAGGGTCGTAGCGGTGAGCCTCGCGGGGCAGCTCGGGCGCGAAGAAGATCGGCTCCTTCATCGCCGGCATGAACATCTGCGGGTGGCGGCGGAGCATCTCGTAGAGCGCCGTGGTGCCGCTCTTGGGGTGCCCGACGATGAAGAAGTCCGGCGGCCGGCGGCAGGCCGTCAGCCGAGCTCGTCATAGCCCCACAGCCCGATCAGGTCGCGATCGAGGTACTCGCTGAGCGCCTCGACCTCGGGCGCGAAGCGACGGCGCAGCTCCGCCTCGAGCTCGGCGTTCGGGCGGCTCCGGCTCCGCCGTAGACGAGCCGGTTGCGCACGGCGTCCAGGACGCTCGACCGGGCTCGCTCGGGTGACCAAGGAGCCGGCGGCCCTGAGCGCACGACCCACGCGGCGGCCGGATTTCAGCGAGTTGACGGCGTCGTCCATGCGGACGGAGCGCAGGCGCACGCTCGGGTTCGCCTCGACGAGCTCGAGCGGCAGCGTGTCGTCCACACCGAGAAAGCGGTGGACCTGGCGCAACGTCGCCTCGTTGTCGGCACGGAAGTCGTCGTAGATCAGCACCAGCACCTGCTCGCGCGGGAACACCTTGTGGTAGCGGCGCAACTGCTCGACGTAGCGGACGCGATCGGTGTAGCGGAGCTCCGGCGCCGCGGGCAGCCCGCCGGGTACCCGCACCGCGGGCGGCAGCGCCTCGGCGTCCAGCGCGCGCCGCAGGTCGCGCTCGTTCTCGACGTGGTTCTGGACCATCTCGCAGGTGCAGCGAGCGCAGGAAGCTCGCGGGCTCGCGCAGGATCGCGATGATCCTCGCGTCCGGGCGCACGCGCGGCGATCGCGGCTGCTGCCACGCGCGAGCGCAGATAGGACGGCGAGGCCTCGCCCGCCAGCTGGTCCGGCGCCGCGTCCGCGAACAGCGCGAGGTACTCCTCGATCGTCTGCGGGATGCGCACCTACACCGTGGGCCTGGAAGCGGGCGCGCAGGTCAGCGGCGAAGAAGCGCGGCTCCTTCAGCTCGGGCATGAAGATCTGCGGATGGCTGCGGAGCATCTCGTAGAGGGCCGTGGTGCCGCTCTTCGGGTGCCCGACGATGAAGAAGTCGGGGATCCTCGGCCGCGCTTCGCCGTGCTCAGGCGAGGCGGTCATAGCCCCACTCCGAAACGAGGTCGCGGCCCAGGTACTCGCTGAGCGCCGCGACCTCTGGCGAGAAGCGACGGCGCAGCTCGCGCATCAGCTCCTCGTCGGGGGGCTTGGGAGCGCCCAGCACGAGGCGCTGCTGGGTGGCGCGCAGAGCGCGGCGAGCGGACGCCGCCGGGCACAACCGCCTTCACTGCGCCCTTCACCGCCCCGGACACCGGACCTCGGCCGACGGCCACAGCGTTCACCAGGCCGTCGAGCTGCTGGGAGCGCATCATCACCGTGGGGTTGGCGTCCCCCACCTCAACCGGCAGCGAGTCGTCGACCCCGAGGAAGCGGCGCACGCGCCGCACGGTGCCCTCGTTGTCAGCGCGGAAGTCGTCGTAGATCAGGACCAGCACCTGCTCGGGCGGGAAGACGTCGTGGTAGCGGCGCAGCTGCTCGACATAGCGCACCCGCTCGGAGTAGAGCAGCGCCTTCGGGCGCACTGAGCGGCGGGGGATCTTGCGCCCCGCGCGCCGTTCCGGCTCGAGCTCGATCGCGCGGCGCAGGCTCTTCTCGCTCTCGATGTGGTTCTGCAGCAGCTGCAGGTGCAGCGAGCGCAAGAAGCTCGCGGGCTCACGCAGGATCGCGATTACCGAAGCCTGCGGCGAAAGACCGGCGATGCCGCGCGCCGCCTCGTGCGACCAGAGGTAGAGCGAGGAGGCCTCGCCGACGCGCACCCCCTCGGCGGCTCCGGCGAACAGCTCCAGGTAGTCCGGCAGCGTCTCGGGGAGCGGTCCCGATCCGCGCGGCTGGAAGCGCCGCCGCAGGTCCGTCGCGAAGTAGGCCGGCTCCTTCAGCTCGGGCATGAAGATCTGCGGGTGGCCGCGCAGCATCTCGTACAGCGCAGTTGTGCCGCACTTGGCGTGGCCGACGATGAAGAAGTCGGGCACCGCCCCCAGCGCACCGGCGCTGCTGCGCGGCACCGGGTCAGCCGACGTGCTCATAGCCCCAGCGTGACACGAGGTCCGTTTCGAGATATTCGCTGACCGCCACGACCTCCGGCTTGAAGCGCGCGCGCAGCTGCGCCATCAGCGCCTCGTCGGCCTCCGGCGGCGGCTGGTGCAGCAGGCGCGCGTTGACCGTCCGCACGAGCCCGCGCCGCATCTCCGCCGGCATCACCGACTTCAGCGCGCCCTTCACGGCCAGCGAGCCGCGGCCGGTGCCGACCGAGACCGCGTGCATGAGGCCATGCAGCCGCTGAGAGCGCATCTGCACCGTGGGGTTGGCACGTCTCGGCACGACCGGCACGGTGTCGTCCACGCCGAGGAATCGCTGCACGCGCCTGACGGCCGCCTCGTTGTCGGCGCGGAAGTCGTCGTACACGAGGACGAGCACGCGCTCGCGCCCGAAGGCCTCGTGGTAACGGCGCAACTGCTCGACATAGCGGACGTGCTCGGAGTAGAGCAGCGCCTTCGGCCAGTATGTGCGCTTCGGCACCCGGCGCCCGCGGCGCCGCTCATCCTCGAGGGCGAGCGCACGCGCGAAGTCGTGCTCGGTCTCGACGTAGGTCTCGATCAGCTGCAGGTGCAGCGAGCGCAGGAAGCTGGCCGGCTCCCGCAGCAGGGCGACGATCTGTGCCTGCGGCTGCACGGCGGCGATCGCGGCTGCGGCCGTCCGCGACCACAGGTACAGCGCGGAAGCCTCGCCAACCCGCTGGTCCTCCCCCGCGTCCGCGAACCAGGCGCGGTACTCCTCCAGCGTGCGCGGCGTCCCCTCCGGGCGCGGCGGTGTGCGTTCGTGGAGCTCCGAGGCGAAGAACCACGGCTCCTTGCTCTCCGGCAGGTAGAGCTGGGGGTGCTCACGCAGCATCTCGTACAGCGCGGTCGTGCCGCTCTTGGCGTGGCCGACGATGAAGAAGTCGGGGATGCGCCCGGCCCGCGCGGGAACGCCGTTCAGCGGCGCCGCTGCCATCACCCTCATCTCAGCGCACCGGCACGGCCCGGCTCGGGGGGGCCCATCCTCACGGCAGCACCCCGCCGGGCGCGCCCGCCGCGATCCTCGACGCCGAGCGGTAGTACTGGTTCTCCTGCTGGAGCAGCAGGCGCGAGTCGAACGCCGCGAGACGCCCGTCCTGGATCACCATCACGCGATCGCAGATGTCGAGCGTGGACATCCTGTGGGCGATGATGAACATCGTGAGGTTGCTGCGCAGCGCCGTCAGCGACTCCTGGATCAGGGTCTCGGAGTGCGGGTCCAGCGCGCTCGTCGGCTCGTCGAGGATAAGCACCTCGGGGCGCGCGGCGAGAGCACGCGCCAGGCAGATCCGCTGCGCCTGGCCCCCGGAGACCGCATCTGCACGCGGTCCGACGAGCGTGTCGTAGCCCTTGCGCCAGCCGAGTACGTCCTCGTCGATCCGCGCGAGCTTCGCGGCGCGCTCGACGTCCTCGTCGGAGAGGTCGCGGAAGTAGCGGATGTTCTCGGCGACGCTGGCGTGGAGCAGACGCGGCGACTGCGGCACGTAGGACACGAGCCGGTGCCAGTCGGCGCGACGGAACTCCATCACAGGCTGGCCGTTGACGAGGTAGCGACCGGCTTCGGGGAAGCGCAGCCCCAGCAGAAGCTGGATCAGCGTCGACTTGCCCGCCCCCGATGGACCGATCACACCGATCGATTCGTTGTGCGCGACAACGAAGCTGAGGTCCTTCAGCGTCGGCGTCCCCGGCCGGTAGGAGAAGTTGACGTGCTCGAACTCCACGATCTCGATGCGCTCGAGGTGCTCCACGCCGTCCGCCGGGACGCTGTCCAGGTAGCGCTGTGCCGCTTTCTGCGTGCGTTCGATGAACGGCATCGATTGCGAGAGCCCCTGGTAGGCGGCTTGCACCGACTGGCCGTTGGAGCCCGCGCGCACCAGGATCAGGATCACCGCGCCGAGCGAAGCCGCGTGGCTGGTACCCGCCAGTTTCAACCCGAAGAGCCCGACCACCAGCAGGATGTAGATCAGGCTCTGGTACATGGCCGGTACGAGCCGCCCGACCAGCTGCGATTTGTAGAAGAGGTCGCGCGCGGCTTCGATGTAGCCGTCCATGCGGGCGCGCTGGGCCTCCGCGACGCCGAAGACCTGCGTCTCTTCGGCCAGCCGGTTGGACTCGGCGATGGCACCGGAGTACCTGACCTGAGCCGCCGAGAGGGCGCGCGATCGGCGCACCGCGAGCTTCCGCAGCGGGCGCAGGACCACGAACAGCCCGAACGCGAACGCGAACACGCCGGCGGCCGCGACGGCGTTCAGCGCGAACGCGAACGCCATCAGCACGAGGAAGCCGAGCGCGGACGTGATCAGCGAAGTCGCCTGCAGCGCGCCGCTGGTCGCCTGTACGACCTGCCCGGACATCGTCTCCTGCAACTGCCCCTCGCGGTCCGATGCCTGCACACCCCACGAGGCGAGCGTGAAGGCCATGAACAGCCGTTTTCGCAGTCCCGATTGGACGTCCGCGGCGATCCGGGAAGGCAGGATCGAGAGCGGGAACTGCAAGAGCAGGCGCAGCACTGCCAGGACCAACGCCGCCAGCAGCAGGGTGTTGGTCGGGATGTGGATGTTGAGCCCGAGCGCCTTCGACTGGTGATGGTTCTTGTCGCCCGCGAGCACGACCGCGATCTGGGCGATCACCGCCAGCATGGCGGCTTCGGCGAAGCCCGAGGCCACGGAGGTGCCCGCGAGCCATGCGACCGAACGCTTGCGTTTTCCGAGCAGGACGCTCAGGCGCGCCCCCATGTTCGCGGGAGAGATCGCTCCCCCCCGGCCACTCCTCGGCATGCCCCTCATACCGCGCTCAGGGTACCTGGCGAGGCCTCCGCGCGGGCGGCGCGAGCGCGCCCGTCGCCCAGGAACCAATACCCCATCACGCCGGCCGCGAAGTACAGATACAGGCCGCCGGATACCCCCGTTGAGACCGGGCCGTCGATCGACATGAAGAAGACCGCGAGGAGCGGCGCGGCAAGCGCCACCAGCAGCAACTGCAGTTCCGAGTCCCGGACTTTTTTCAGGTGCGTCGCGGGCAGGATCATCAAGCGCAGCAGGAAGCCGTACCACAGCAGCAGCCCGAAGACGCCGAGTTCCTTGACGAGCAGGTTGGGCTGCGTCTCGGCGTTGATGTTGTGGCCTTCGAAGACTTCTTTGTTCTTGCCGCCGAAGCCCGACACGGCTCCCGCCGTCCCGAGCCCGAAACCGAACGGCTCCACGGCGATGTACTTGGGGATCTCGCTCAGATCG
This sequence comes from uncultured Solirubrobacteraceae bacterium, assembly GCA_963742805.1. Classification (GTDB taxonomy): domain Bacteria; phylum Actinomycetota; class Thermoleophilia; order Solirubrobacterales; family Solirubrobacteraceae; genus Palsa-744. The sequence continues at coordinate 384,808 of CAVUNG010000001.1, forward strand.
TTGATCTTGTAGTCGGCGCCGGTGCCGGCGACCTTTTCCGGAGCGATGCTCGTGTAACGCGAGAACACGTTCGAGCCGACGCTTTCCACGAAGAACTGCCCCAGAGGCAGCGCGAGGGCTACCACGGCGATCAAGGCAAGGAGCGGCTTGGATATTCGCCGGCCGGCCAGCAGCGAGTAGCCCACGAAGCCGGCTATCGCGAAGCCGCAGCCGACCACCTGCAGGCGCCCCAACCCCGTGATCACCCCCGCGAGACAGCCGAGGGCGAGCAGCAACGCCGCCCAGCGTTCCCAGCGCCGGCGCGCGAGCGCCAGCAGAGCGATCACGCCGGGGAGCGCCGCCAGCCCGACGCCGGCGCTGAACCCCGCGTCGGAGCCGAGCCCGAAGGGCCGCACGTGGCCTTCGCCGTTCGGGCTCACATATTTACGCGAGTCCGCACCGTAGACCTTGTTGTTGTAACCCGATCCGAGGCTCGCGACTTCTTCAGGGCTGAGCTGCGTCTGCCCGGTCGATGCGAACGCGTTCAGCAGCGCCACCACTCCGAGCACCCAGAACATCAGCCGGAACCGCTGCGGCGTGCGGATCAGCAGGTAGCCGAACCAGAAGAACGGCACCCACTGGAGCTGCTGGCGCCAGCCGCCGAGCGCGTGGAGGAGCCCCTGCGTGGCCGGATTGAAGGACTCGACGAGGACGAACAGTATCCACGCGATCACCCAGCCCGCCAGCGGGGGTATGCGCGCGGGCGTGCGGCTCGCGATCGTGCGGAAGATCAGGCCGAGCGTGATCGCCAGGATCAGGATGTCCTGAAGTCCCGAGGAGAGCGCGCCGGCGTTTGCGACCAGCTTGAGCGGGCCGTCCACGCAGCCGAGGAAGATCACGAGCGCGGTCACCGACCGCTCGAGCCGCGGCGTCGCCGCCATCCATCCCACGAGCAGCGCGACCGCGATCCCTCCCAGCGCCAGCGTGATCGACGGCTGGGGGACCGCGACCGCAATGCCGATCGTCGCGGCGCCGATCACGACCGCGACCGCGCTCGCGATCAGCCCGTCGCGGATCCTACGGCTCGTGACCGCCGGATGACCGCCGCCAGCGACGAGCGGGCGAGCCGCCGCGCTCATCTTCCGACCAGAGAACCGGGCCAGCGTCGTTGGGGGGTGGCGCCGGCGCCGTACTTCGAGATTTCGGCACGGGGGACGCCGTTGGCAACCACGCCGAGCACCGGCGCGGTCGGTGTGCGTGCGAGCAGTTGGTGGAGCTGTACAGCCGCCTGCTCACGGGTGTGCCCGACGCGGGCGACGATCACGATCGCCTCGACCACGCCGAGGAGGGGCATCACGTCGCTGACGGCAAGCGGTCCGGGGGCGTCGATCACGACCCGGTCGTAGTCCTCGGCCGCCGCGCGGACCAGGTCGGCCATCGCGGCACCGGCCAGCAGCGCCGGGGGGTTCGGCACGGGCGGGCCGGCCGCCAGCGCCCACACGGCGCCTGCCATCTGCGTCCCGACCGCGGTCGCCACCGCGCCATTGGTGGAGGGCACCGCCGCGACCTGCCCTGCCATCGAGTGCACCACCTGCAGCGCGTCGGCGAGCACGAGGCGGCCGGTGAGGACATCGGAGAGGCCGCGATCGGGTTCCACGCCGAGGGCCCGGGCCTGGACGGGGCGACGGAAGTCGGCCTCGATCAGCATCACCTGCTCGCCGCCTTCGCTGTGTACGAGCGCGAGGTCGGCGGCGATCGTCGACTTGCCGTCGCCCGGCTCGGCGCTGACGAAGAGGACCGACCGCGGCGAGGAGTGCTGAGCCTCGCCGGGGAGATGCTCGAGCATCAGCGTCGTCTGCAATCGCCGCAGCGGCTCGACGAGATGCCTCGACGGCGTGATCCAGCCGTCACGCTTGACGATCGGCGCGCGGACCTTCGGCAGCGACGTCAGCACCTCCTGGTGGAGCGTCCCTTCGATGTCGGCGAGTGTGCGCAGCCGCCGGTTGAAGCGGCTCGAGAAGAAGGCGGCGAACGCGCCCAGCACCAGCGCGATCACGAACGCGAACTCGGCGTTCTTGCGCGGGTGCGGCGAGACCAGCGTGCTGGCCCTCGGCTTCGCCGGCTTCACCTGGCGCACGCCGACGATCCCGAGCTGCGCTTCGAGCTGGTTGATCTTGGTGCTCAGCTGGGCGGACTGGATCACCGACGACCCGCTCTGCGCCTTCGGCGGCGGCGCTTTACTGCCCTTCGAGCTCGTGCCGGTCGTGGCGGCGGCCGTGCTGTGCGCCGCTTCGAGCCGGTTGAGCTGCCGGCGCGCGAGGGTCAGCGCGGCCAGGACGTTGCGCTGGTGGGTCGAGGTCCAGCGTTTGACGTAGACCGCGGCAACGGTGTTGGCAAGCAGCGCCGCGCCGCGCGGGCTGTGCGATTCCGCCGTGATCGTGATGAACTGGCTCTTTTCCCCGGACTTCGCTTTGACCTTGTTCTTGGCGGCGGCTTTGTCGATCTGCACCGTCGAGTTGTGCAGCTCGCGCTTTGCGCTTTCGACGACGACCGAGTTGATCAGGGCCGCCTGATTGCCCCCGCTCGAGACGGGGTTGCGGCCACTCGTTTTTTCGGCGAACGGGGATTCGGCGCCGGCGCCGAGGTAGACCTGCGTGGTCGCCTGGAAGGTCGCCGTCTGTTTCTTATAGTAGAAGTAGGTTCCGGCTGCGACGAGCAGCGCCGTAAAGAGAATCAACCACTTCCGCCTCCAGATCGGAGGGAAGATCGCGTTGGCATCGGTGGTCTCGTTCATCGGTCCGGATCCTTCCAATACGTGCAGCCGGGGCCATGCTCGGCAATGGTCAGCTAGCTACGTAATCGGCCGATAAAGAGTAGCGTGCATGCGCTATGCCGCTCGCACCTGCGAGGCCTTGTGCAGGGGGCCTTCGGACGCCTGTGACGCCTCTCCAGAAGGGCGTTTTCGCCGCCCGCTCGACGCCGTCTTCTGCGCCGCTGCCGCGCCCCGTTGCCCAGCCATGAGCCGGCGCCTGCTGGTCGTGAGTCACCCCGCCGTCGTCGGGGTCAATCAGGAGGTGTACGCGGAGCTCCGCAGGCGCGGGTGGGAGCCGATCCTGGTGGTTCCCGCCCGCTGGCGAAACGAGTTCTCCGGTGCTGAGCTGCGACCGGTGCCCGTCGCCGGCATGGCGGGCTCCCTGCGGCCCACTCCGGTCGCGCTGGCCGGCCGCCCGCAGCGCCACTTCCACCTGGCGCGGCCGGGAGCGCTGATCGAGCGTATCGGGCCCGACGCGGCGTTCCTGGAGGCCGAGGCCTTCTCTTTGGTCGCCTCGCAATGGCGACGCCCGCTGGTGCGCCGTGGCATCCCCTTCGGCGTGCAGGCGGCCGAGAACATCGACCGCGAGCTGCCGGCGCCGGTCAAGCGCCTGCGCTCGCGGGTGCTGCGCGACGCGGCCTTCGTGGCCGCGCGCTCGGACAGCGCGGCGCGGCTCGCGCAGAGCTGGGGAGCGCGCGGCGAGGTGCGCCTCGCGCCCCACGCGGTGCCGCCGTGGGAGCCCGCCCGGAGCGGCGGCGAACGGCCGTTCACGGTGGGCTACGCGGGACGGCTGGTCGAGAGCAAGGGTCTGCGCGACCTGCTCGCCGCGGTGCGCATGCTGGCGGCACCGGTGGAGCTCGTGCTGATCGGGAACGGCGAGATGCGCGCCGAGCTCGAGGGCGCGGGGATCCCCGGCTCGCGTGTGCGCGTGCTCGACGGGCTCGGCCACGGGGAGATGGCGGAGGGCTTCGCCCAGCTCGACGTGCTGGCGCTGCCCTCGCGCACGACGCCGACGTGGAAGGAGCAGTTCGGCCGCGTGATCGTCGAGGCGCTGTGGTGCGGGGTCCCGGTCGTCGGCTCGGACTCGGGCGAGATCCCATGGCTGATCGAGCTGACCGGCGGCGGCCTCGTGTTCGCGGAGGGCGATCCGTCCGCGCTCGCGGAGCGGCTCCGGGAGCTGCGCGAGGACCCCGCCCTGCGTGAGCGGCTCGCACGGCAGGGCGGGGAAGCCGCGCGGCGGCTGTTCTCGGTGCCTGCCGCCGCCGACCCGCTCGAGCGGATGCTCGAAGGAGCCCTGCGCGAGTCTTGACCTACAGGCGCCGTCCGGCGGCGGCCAGGCGCTCGTAGAGCTCCTGGTGCTCGCGCACCATCTGCTCCCAGCGGAAGCGCAGCGCCGACTCGCGCGCCGCGGCGCCGAGCCGGGCGCGCAGCTCGGGGTCGGCCGCCAGCTCGCGCAGCCTCGTCGCGATCTGCTCGGCCAGCGGTTCGACCAGATATCCGCTCTCACCGCTCGCGATCAGCTCGCGCACGCCGTTGACGTCGCTCGCAATCACCGGGAGCCCGCTCGCGGCGGCCTCAAAGGCGACGAGCGAGAAGGTCTCATAGCTCGACGGCAGCACGAACACGTCGGCCATCGCATAGACCGGACGCACGTCGGCGCGCACCCCCAGCCACCGGATGCGCTCCCCGACCCCGAGCTCCTCTGCGAGATCCCGGTAGTCGCGCGGGTGCCCGCGCCCGGCGACGGCCAAGTTCCATCCGGGCGCGAGCGCGAGCGCCTCGATCAGGTGGCGCAGCCCCTTGTGCTCCCAGTCGCCACCGATGAAAGCCGCGACCAGCGCCCCCTCCTCCAATCCGAGCCCTTCGCGCAGCGCCCGTCCCTCCTTCGCCGCGGCGCCGGGCGCGAACTCCGCCGTGTCGACGCCGTTGTGGATCGTGCTGACATGCGCAGCAACCGCTGGAAAGCTGTTGCGCACCTCCTCGGCGACGCCGTCGGACACGCATACGAACCAGGCATCGCGGTTGCGGCGCACGCTGAGCCTTTCCGACACCCGCTTGACCGCTCCGACCGCCTGACCGTAGAGCGCGTATGCCCGCCCCGGTCGCCCGGGCTTCGCGGTGTAGGCCTGATGGCAGCAGTGGATCGCGACGCTGTCGACGCGGTTGACCACGATCGCGCCCGTGCTCTGGACGAGGCCACGCCGGCGGCGCCGAACCGCGAGCGATCCTGCGAGAGCGAACCACGGATAGGCGAGCAAGAAGGGTCGGCTCGGGCCGCGGACGCGGTGGAACTCGACGCCGCTGCCTGCGGGCAGCACGCATTTGCGCGCGATCACGGTCACCGGATGTCCGCGCTCGCTGAGCCCGACGGCGAGCTCGGCGAGTTGGCGCTCCATGCCGCCGACCGCGCCCACGTCGTGCGCCACGATCGTCACGGCGACGGCATCCGCACGCGCCGCCTCCGATGCCCCCGCCGGCCCGGCGGCCGGTGCGCTGCGCGGCGCGATCAAGCCGGTTGCGCCGCGGACGGCGAGGGGAGCTGGGATTCCAGGCACGCGAACATGCGCAGGCGCATCGCGGCGTCGGTGTAGTCGCGCAGGAAGCTCTCGCGTCCGGCCGCGGCCAGACGGGCGCGGAGCTCCGGCTCCTCGACGAGCCTCCCGAGAGCCTCTGCTAGCGCCTCCGGAGCGCCGCTCGGCGCGAGCACGCCCGTGCGCATGTCGGCGATGAACTCAGAGGGGCCGCCGGAGTCGACTGCGAGGACGGCCACGCCGCGCGCCATCCCCTCGAGCAGCACGATCCCGAACGGCTCCGGGTCCGAAGCGTTCACGAGCACGTCCATGCACTCGATGTAAGGCCCGGCATCAGGGACCTGGCCGGTCATCGTGACCTGCCCGTCGAGACCCAGCTCGCTGACGAGCCGCGGCAGCGACGCCGCGTAGTCGGGAGAGAGCTCGTAGGCGTCCCCACCGACGATCAGGCAGTGGAAACGGGTGCCTCGCGCATGGAGTAAGGCCTGCGCCCGCAGCAGCCTGTCCTGCCCCTTCCACTCCTGCAGCCGCCCGACGATGCCGACGACGGGGACGCCGGCGGGCAGGGCGATCTGCGCAGGTTCGCCCGTCGCCGCCGGAACCGCCGTCCCGGCTGCGATCGGGAACGTCTCGCGCGCCCGCCACAGGCGGCGCTGGGCCCGGGCTGCCGCCTCCGAGTAGCAGAGGATCGCGCGCGCCGGCAGCGCCGTCGCCAGGCGATCGATCGCGCTGCCGTCCGGGATCGACTGCTGCCACCACAGAACACGCGAGGGCATGCCCGCGACGAGTGCCGCGCACGAACCGTAGAGCTGCGTCTTGGCCGACCAGTTGAGGATCAGCGCTGGACGACGCGCGCGCATGATCGCCGCGAGGCGCCACACCGCGCCCGCGAAGCGGTGGAGCTGGCGCAGCCGCCCTGTTGAGAGCACCGTGACCGGGAAGCCCCCGGCGGCCATCTCTTCTGCCCACGGCCCGTCCTCGAAGAACACCAGCTCGAACTGGAACGGCCCTTCGGCGGCCCCGTCGAGGATGCTCTGGAGCATCGCCTCGGCGCCGCCGGCGTTGGTTCCCCAGGGGATCGTCACGAGCACGCGATTGCGGGCCGGAGGAGCGCTCTCGCGCCGGATGCCTCCCGCCCGGCCGGCGGCTGCGCTGACGCCCTCGGACACGGTCAGATCCTAGCCAGAGAGTGTGGAGAGGTCGGCCGGCGCTCCATGCCGGCCTGGAGCGCTGGAATATGCTCCGGCCCGCCGGGCACCGGCGGGCGCGATGCCGACCTACTCAGACCAACTTGCCTCAGCGGGGGCGTCGATGGCGCCGATCGTCGGAGCGGCGCTCGATGCGGCGCGGCCACAGGACGGCCTGCGCTGGCTCGACATCGGCTGCGGCCGGGGCGATCTCCTGCGCCTTGTACGGGACCGCTGGAGCCCAGCGGCCCTGGCCGGGCTGGACCCGATCGACTGGCTCGACGACGACCTGCGGGGGGATGTGGATTTCAGCACCGTTGCGGGCGAGCAGATGGGCGCACTGCCGCCCGCCGACCGGGTGCTGCTGGTGGAGGTGGTCGAGCATCTCGAAGCGCCCTGGAGCACGCTGCGTGAGGCCGCCCGCCTCGTCGCCCCGGGCGGCTGGATCGTGGTTTCGACACCGAACCTCGCGACGCTGCGCTGCCGGCTGGAGCTGGCCGTGCGGGGGGAGCTGACCCCCTTCCGCGTCGACAACCTTCCGCACATCTCCCCGGCGCTGCCGCATGTCACCGTGCGCGTGCTCGAGGAGGAGGGCTTGGCCTGCGAGCCCACGGCGTTCGCCGGCGCCGACGTGATCCCGATGACCGGCGGGCGCACCTGGCCCGAGCCGATTCGCGCCCGTAGGCCGCGGTTGCTGTCCGTGTCGGCGGTCGTGGCGGCCCGCCGCCCGGCATGAGCTCGGCGCCGCGCGAGGGGCCGGCCTCGACACGCCCCGCCGCAGTCGTGGCCCACGACTACCTGCTCGTGATGCGCGGCGCCGAGCGCGTCTTTGCACAGATGGCGGACATGTATCCCGGTGCGCCGGTGCTCACGCTGCTTTACGACAGCGAGGCGACCGAAGGCCGGTTCGCGGGACACGAAGTGACCACCTCGCCGCTGCAACGTCTCGGCGCCGCCCAGAACAACTTCAGGCGGCTGCTGCCCCTGTATCCGTGGGCCGTGAGCCGGTTGCGCCCCCCACCCTGCGAGCTCATACTCAGCAGCAGCAGCGCCTTCATGCACGGGCTGAAGGCGCCGCCGGGGGCTGTGCACGTCTGCTACTGCCACGCGCCGTTCCGCTACGCCTGGTACGAGGAGGCCCGCGCACTGTCCGAGGCGCCTCGCGCGTTGCGTCCGGCTCTCCGCGCGCTGCTGGCGGCGACGCGCCGGTGGGACCTGGCCGCGAGCCATCGGGTCGACCGCTACGTCGCCAACTCGCGGCTGACCCAGGAGCGGATCGCGCGCTTCTACGGTCGCGACTCGGAGATCGTGCATCCGCCCGTGGACACGGCCCGCTTCCAGCCGGGGGAGCCGAGCGAGCACCTTCTCATCGTCTCGGAGATCGTCCGCCACAAGCGCCTGCACGTGGCGCTCGAGGCGGCCCGCCGCGCGGGGGCGCCGGTCCGCGTCGCCGGCTCGGGCCCGGATCACAACGCGCTGGCGGCCGCGTTCCCCGAGGCCGAGTTCCTCGGCCGCGTGGACGACCGCCGGCTCGAGGAGTTGTATGCGAGCGCGCGCGCCGTGCTCGTCCCGAGCATGGAGGAGTTCGGCATCACCGCGGTCGAGGCGCAGGCCTCCGGCCGCCCCGTGATCGCCGCCGCCGCGGGCGGCGCGCTGGAGACGGTCCTGGACGGAACCACCGGCCGGCTCGTGCCGCTCGACGACGTGGAGGCGTTCCGCGCCGCGATTGCGGATCTCGACCAGCTCGGCTTCGATCCGGCGGACGCGGTCCGCAACGCGGCGCGGTTCTCCTTGGAGGCGTTCCGGCGGGGACTGGACGCGCAGGTGGAGCTGGCGCTCGCGGCGAGCGCGTAGGACGGGCAGCGCCGGCCTCGTCCGTCCTGCAGGCCGCCTCGAAGCGCCGGCCGATCCGACTCCGTCCGTCGCTAGTAGGCTGCGCCGCCGATGGCGCGCGGGCACCTTCACATAGCGTGGCTGGGCGCCGGGCCGAGCGCGAAGGAATCGGGCGGGGTGCCGGGCGTCGCCAGGGAGCTCGTCGCCGGCCTGGCCGCGCAAGGCCATCGCATCGACTGCTTCCTGCCGTCAGCGGTCAGGGAGCTGCCGCCGCACCTGCGGGAGCTTGCCAACGTCACCTTCGTCCAGGGGACGAGCGAATGGCGCTATGACCGCTGGTACAGCCGCGGCTCGATCGCGATCTTCCTGAGCGGCCTGATCGCGCGGGCGTTTGGTTCGCTGCGCCTTCGCCGCGAGGTCCTGCGCCGGCATCGCAAGGACCCCTACGACGTGGTCTACCAGTTCTCGAACATCGAGTCGCTGGCGGTTCCGTCGAGCCTGCGCGGCCGCGTGCCGCTCGTGATCCACCCCGAGACGCACATCGCCGGCGAGCTGCGCTTCCTGTGGCGCGAGCGCCGGCTGGCGTTGCGCTGTCAGCGGAAGCGGAGTTTCGTCGCGGCTGCCGTGCCGATGGCCCTGCGGGCCGTCGTCCAGCGATTCCGGGTGCGCCGGGCGGACCTCTTGATCTGCATCAGCAGCGTCTTCCGCGACCACATCCATCGCGACTACGGTTTCCCCTTGGAGCGCACCGTCGTGGTGCCCAACCCGATCCGCTTCGAGCGGTTCACGGAACCTCACCTCGACCGCGGCCTGGGCAGCCCGCCGACGGTGCTGGTGCTCGGCCGCATCTCCGCACGCAAGGGGATCGACGACGTGATCGCGGTCGCGCGCGAACTGCTCGCCCGGGGCTCGGCTGCGCGCGTGAAGGTCGTCGGCGGCCCGACGCTGTGGTCGGACTACCGCCCCCTGCTCGAGGATCTGCCGGCCGAGAACTCAGAGTTCGCCGGGCGCATCGCACCCCCTGAGATCCCGGCCGCGCTCGTTCAGTGCGATCTGATGCTCCAGGCCGCCTCCTACGAGCCCTTCGGGCTGACCGTCGCAGAGGGCCTCGCCTGCGGGCTGCCGGTCGTGGGGACGAGCGAGGTGGGCGCGATCGAGGGCGTCGATCGTGCGGTCGTGGCCGAGACCGCACCCGGCGACGTCACCGCGATGACCGATGCGCTCGAACGGATGATCGCCGGGCTCGAACAGGACCCCGGCGCGGTGCGGGCGAAGGCGCGCAGCGAGGCCGAGCGGCTGTTCGCGGCGAGGCGCGTATGCGATCAGATTTCAGACGCCCTGCAGACGCTGGTGCATGGCGCGCGGAGCTGAGATCGCGGCTACCCTCTGTCCTGAGGAGGAACGCCCGGAACCTCGGTGAATTCCGCCGCCAGGGATTCGGCTGGCGAGATGCCCGAAAGGACTTACGTGCCGCGCAGAGGAAGAGCCGTTAGGACGATCGTGAGCGCCTGCCTGCTCGCGCCTGCCGTGCTCGCGCTCGGCGCCTGCGGTCACGTCGGGCCGACCGGCAAGAGCGCGGCCAACTCGGAAGCCGCCCAGGAAGAAGCGAGCCAGGAAGAAGCCGCTCTGCGCAAAGAAGAAGCATCCGAAGTCGCGCAGGACCAGGAAGCCCTGTCGGTGATCGAATCGCGCAAGAAGGAAGAAGAGGCAGAAGCCACTGCGAAACGCACCGAAGACAGGGCGAAGGCCAAGGCGAAGAAGCGCGAAAAGCAGGCCGAAGAAACCGCCAAGCGCAAGCAGAAGGAAGCGGCGAAGAAGAAGGCCGAAGAAGCGGCCAAGAAGAAACGCGAAGAAGAAGCCACGAAGAAGACGAAGACGGTCACGGCGAAACAGCCGCAGACGCCTGCCAAAGCGAAGCCGACGCCGCCGAAGACCAGAACGAAAGAATCCATCAGCGCGGCCCCCACCGTGACCGTGACCGAAGGGGCGGGTTGAGATGAACGGCATCGAGATCTCCAAGCCGGGCGCCCGCCGGCTCGCGGCCCTCCTCGCGGCCTGCCTGGCCGCGGCCGCGCTCGTCGGCTGCGGCGGCTCTGAAAGCAGCGGCGGCGAAGGCGGGGCCGAAGCGGAAGGAGGACCCGCCGTTCACGCCGCCGGCGAAGAACCGGAAGCCTCGGTGTCGAACGCGAAGGCGGCCGAAGGGGCGTCGCTGAAACGCGAACAGGCCGAACTGGCGGCTGCGGCCAACCACCGGGAGCAGATCGAACGCGAGGCTGCTGCCGCCGCCGCGGCCAAGCAGAAGAAAGGGTCCGGCCACAAGGCCCGGCACACGACGAAATCGGCCCATCGCCGCAAACACAGCTCGGCGAAGAAGCACGGGAGCGCCAAGTCGAAGAGCCACGAATCGGCGGCCGAACAGGAAGCCCGCAAGCACTTCGAAGCAGAAGAAGCGCGCGAAGCGGCCGAATTCAAACGGCAGGCCGGCAAAGAAAAATAGCCGCGCCCCAGCCGCGGCGCGGCGTCAGTGGCGCGGGCGCTGCAGCGTGGCTCAGAGCCCGCGGCGCCCGACCACGTGAGGGACGGTGCGCAGCAGGATCTTGATGTCGGTCCACGGGGACCAGTTGGCGACGTAGAGGTAGTCGATCGCCACCATCTCGCGCAGCGGCACCCGCGCGGGGCCGAGGATCTGCCACGGCCCCGTCATGCCCGGCATCAGCTCCAGGCGGCGCCGGTGCCAGCCCTCGATGCGCTGGTCCTCCTCGATCACGAGCGGCCGCGGGCCGACCAGGCTCATCTCGCCGCGCACGATGTTGAAGAGCTGCGGCAGCTCGTCGAGCGCGCTGCGCCGCAGCCAGCGGCCCACGCGCGTGATGCGCGGATCCTCGGCGATCTTGAAGAGACCGTCCATTGCCTCGTTGCGATGGCGCAGTTCGTCCTTCATCTCGTCTGCCCCTGGGACCATCGTGCGGAACTTGAGCATGTAGAAGCGCTTGCCGTGCCGGCCGACCCGCAGCTGGCGGAAGAACACCGGACCGCGACTGTCGAGCTTGATCGCGATCGCGATCGCGATCAGCAGCGGCGACACCGCGAGCAGGCCCAGCGACGCCCCTATCACGTCGAACACGCGCTTGAACCGCGCCGAGGAGCGCGTGAGGTCGAAGCGGCGCACGCCCATCACGGTCACGCCGTGCAGGTCGTCGAACTCGACGGAGGAGCCGACGACCTCGAGCAGGCGGGGGACGACGCTCACGCGCACGCCGACCGCCTTCAGCGTGCGGACGAGGTTCAGCATCTCGCCGGCGTCCGCGCTGCGCGGCGCGATGATCGCGCGATGCACGTCGAGCGTCTGGGCGAGGTCGCGGATCTCGGCGAGACGGGACTCCGAGAAGGAGTCGCTCGACCACGGCGCGACCTTGTCGAGGTCCAAGTGCGCGACCACCGTCGCCTTCACGCCGCCTCCGCAGGCGAGCTTCGAGCGGATCGTCGCGGCCGACATCTCGTCGCCGATGAACAGGCAGCGCTCGGCGGGTGCGATCGCCAGCGCCAGGATGCGTGCGATCGAGCGGAACAGGATCAGCAGCACCGCGAGCGCGAGCCACAGGATCAGGGCCTGATGACGCCCGAGGGCGTTCTCGACGAGCAGGCCCCCGAACAGCCACGCCACGACGGTGCAGAGGGTCGCGAGCTGGAAGAGCTTCGGGGCCTCGTCGAGCGTCGTCTTGCGCATCAAGGTCTCGTCGCGGTCGTAGAGCCCGGTGATCTTCGCCGCCACCAGCAGGATCGGGATCTCGATCAGCGCCGCCCAGGTGAGTTTCAGGGGGCGGGCCGAGAGCTGCGTCGTCAGCAGGAACGCGCCGAAGAGCGCCAGCAGGTCAGCGACCGCGAGCGAGCGGCGGAACAACGAGTCGCGGCGCAGCGAAGCGGCGGGGCCGCGGACCTCCGCGATACCGGGGATGAGCACGCGTCGTCGTCCGAGACCCAGGAATCCCCGGGTAGGCGCTGCTGCCAACGGCGGCGCGCCCCATTGCACGCTCGCCTCGGATGGATTCCCCGTCTCGACACTCATCGCGTCTCCCCGCCTCCTTGCTAGCTATCCGGCCCCCGCAGATAGTTCATCACCTGACCTGAACAAATGTCGAGATTCGGTGATCCCTCTAAGGCTGGGCATCATAAACACGGCCGATACCTAAAGCAAGGCCGCAGAATGCGGGTTCACCCGTTCGGGTTAGCGGCCTGCGCGGAACGTTCGAACGGGCCCGGATCACTCGAAGTCCGGCCGCGGCGTCACGTCCGTCGCGCCCGTCACGACGCGCCCATCCGCCGACACGGCCGCCAGCGGCGTCGTGCCATCGGGCGCCTCCGCGGGTGCTTCCGGGACCGTCGTCTGCGCCCACGCGCCGGATTCCCAGGGGCGCCTGGTCCAGGCCCAGTAGGCGCCGATCGCCGCGAGGATCCCGCAGAGCGTCCATCCGAGCGTTTCGGTGTCGAGGCCCACGTACTTCAGCCCGGAGGCCGTGATCACGAAGGTGATCACGGGCCGCACGAAGCGATCCGGCGCGCTCGAGGAGAAGAAGGAGCCGATCAGAACCGCCGGCACGCTGCCGAGGATCAGCGAGACCGTGACGCCGAATTCCACGTGGCCGAAGGCGATCGCGCCGAGCGCCGCCGCCAGCGTCAGCGGCACCGCTTGCGTGAGGTCGGTGCCGACGAGCTGGTTGGCGCCGATCATCGGGTAGAGGAACAGCAGCATCACGATCATCAGCGACCCCGCGCCGACCGACGTGGCACCGACGACGAGCCCGCCGATGACGCCGATCAGGATCGTGCGCAGCGGATGCGGGGTGACGTCGTGGATGGCGGCTGCGCGCTCCTGCCCGCCGCGCCGGTCGAGCACCTGCCTGAGCACCATCGCCGCGGCGCCGACCAGCAGCGCCGCGCCGAGCACCGTCTCGATGTTGGTCTGGGCCGCCTTGCTGCCACCCATCAGATGCAGGATGTAGGCGCCGGCGAAAGCCGCGGGCACCGATCCGATCACGAGCCACTTGACAAGCGCGAGGTTGGGGGTGCCTTTGCGCAGGTGCACCGCGGCCCCGAAAGGCCGCATGGTCACAGCCGCGACGAGGTCGCTCGAGATCGCGGCGGCCGGCTTGACGCCGAAGAGCAGGATCAGCATCGGCGTCATCAGCGCGCCGCCCCCCGCTCCGGTCATGCCGACGAGAAAGCCGATGATCGCGCTCCCCAGCACGATGTATGGGTCGATGTGCATCTCTCTCCAGGTCCCTCGTCCGGGTCGCCGTGGGCAACCCGCTCCTGCTGACGGCGGCGCCTGTGGCGGCCGAGCGTCGGCACCATAACAGCGTTCCTCATGTTGTCAACTGCCTTTGGGGGCAGTGGTGAGGACCGGGCGGTTCGGCTCTGAGATGCGGGTCCGCTCGCCGCCGTCCGGCGCGATCTCGGTCCCCCAAACGCGGCCGGCCCGCCCCTTCCTGGGGCGGGCCGGCCGGTCCATCTACGCCTGCCCTCGCGGGCGGCGCTCAGGCAGCTTTCGAGCCGCCTTAGCCTTCGATCAGGGCCAGGCCTTCTTCGACCTTGGCCGCAAGCGATTTCGGGCTTTCGAGGTAATCGTGGTTCTTGATGACCTTGCCGCCGGTGGCCTTGTTCGTGATGAAGCCAACGTAGTCCTTCACGCTCTGCGCCTCAGGCGTGTTACCGCCGTGTTCTGAGTACGCCGCGTAGTTGGTGTTGACCAGCACGTACGTGAGACCGCAGATCGGGTAGGTCTTCGATTCACGCTTTGCACCGACTTCGTTCCACGGCGAGAGAACCGACGGCGGCGGGAACGTTTCGCTCCCGTTCACGAATTCGGTGTCCTTGCAGTTGGAGGACGAAGGTGTGGCCGAGTACTTGTTCTTCGACGGGTCCTCGTACTTCCGTTTCGTGCCTTTGCTCGAGACTTTCGCCGAGGATTCGACGACGGCCCAGAACTTCGCGGCGCTGCTTTCCGCATCGCCCGGAGCAAAGCCGCCTTCGGTACGAGCCTGGGCGAGGTCGGCGTAGCCGATCGAACCTGCGGTGGCCGCGACTTCTTTCAGCACGCCCGGGTTGCCCGAGGTCGTCGCGTGGATGACTTTGGCGGCCGTCGGCCAGCACTCGTTGAGTTTGGTGTCTTTGGCGCCATCGCATTTGATGGCCGGGGTGCCTTCGGCGAGTTCGAGCCAGCTGTGGCTGCCGCCTGATTCGTCTTCGAATTTCGCGCTGCTGTTTTTCGCCAGCGCGACCTTGAAGATGTGGGTCGTGCCGGAGCCGTCGAAGCGCACGACCGCCTTCACAGGGGCCGACGTTTCGCAGGTGCCGGTTCCGTCGGTGACGATTTCGTTGCCGGCGCCTTCCTGTTCGGCAACTTCTTTCCAGGTCGCTCCCACGGAGTAGATTTTGTTGATCATCGCCTGGTTGAGCGCTAGGCGGCCGCTGGCAGCCGTCGAGCTCGCCTTGCAGTGTTCCGGAAGGTGGATGACCATCGCCTCGGCACCCATCATGACCGGGATGGTCAGGAGGTGGGACGCGCCGCCTTCGGGTTCACCTTTGCCGTTGACGCCTTTCGGTTTTTCAAGGCCGGTGTTGACCTCGTTTTCGATGGCGAGTTTTTCGGTGGCGTTCGCGGTGTTGTCCGTACCGATGAAGCCGTCGAGGCCGTATTCCTCTTTCGTCTGCCAGCGAGCCTCGCCGGCACCCGAGCCTTCGGGTTTTTCAGGGTTGTACGTCACCGCGACGTTTTCGCAGCCACCCTTTTTTTCGTACTTTTTTTCCGCGAACGCCGGCGCCCACAGGTGCTCGGCAAGTTCCTGGAACGTGGACCCGTCACCCCGGAGGGTCGCTGTCCCTTTGCAGTGGCCCGGCAGCGCTTCCGCGTTCGCGGCACTCGGTGCCACGAAAGCGGCGAGCGCAGCCACCGCCGCGACGCCGACGGCCATGCCGCGACGTCTGAACATGGACTTCATTATCAAACTACCTCCTGGTTAGCAGGTTCCATTGCTCGACCGCAGCGAGGCTCATTCCCCCGTCCACGACCCCTCTCGGGCGCGCCTTCCGAGGCCCGCCCATGCGTCATTGCGCGTCAAGAAGTCTCGCTCCGCCTGCTCGGGCCGGTGTTTACAGGCTGTGATGCGAGCCGCTGTTTCACCGGTCGGCCACATCTGCGAGGCGTTGACGCGGAATACACACGGTGTTTACAGCTGACCTGGAGTGAGGCCGAGAGCGCCGTCCCCGCAGGGACGCGGCCACTCGCCCCGGGGGAGCCCCCTTTCACAAGACCATGACGTCCGCGGCTCATCGCGGACACCGAGAGCCGTCAGTGTTTCCGCTTGGCCGCCTTCAGCGTGACGATCGCCGTGGTCGTGTGGGTGGAGCCAGTCGAGTCGTGCGCGACGATCGTGGCGCGGGCTCGCAGGGTGTGCGTCTTGGCGAGCACCCGGCGGGCCGTCGCGCTGAGGCGCAGCGTGAGGACCTGCACCTTGCCGGCAGAGATCGAGAACGACTTCGAGGCGAGCGTCAGGATCGCCTTCTTCGCCTTCGCCGCAACGCCGGCATGCGCCGCCGCGACAGCGGTCAGCGTCTTGAGCGTGACCGTGCCCGCACACGTCGTCTCTTCCTTGGGGCAGGTCAGCTTGACCGTGAAGCTGCCATTGGACGCAACCGTCATCGCCGACCCCGCGACCGTGACCACGGGGGTGAACTTCTTGACCGTTTCGGGCAGGACTTCGGTTTTTCCGACGGGTGGCGGCGTCTGTTCGGGGCCGGGGCCCGGCGGCGGCGGCGAAGAGCTCGCAGCCGCCGTTTTGAACGTCAGGTCGGCGCTCTGCGTCGTGCCCTTCACATTGGTCGCCGTGACGCGGAAGTGGTAGCTCGTCCCTGCCGCCAGTCCGGTGATCGCAGCCATCACTCTCTGCGTCGTCGAGCCATTGAGAGCCGCCGGGCACCCGGCCGACTGGCCGTAGGACGCCGTCGTGCCGTATTCGAACTTGCAGGTCGTTTCAGCGCCGTTCGGGTTGACTTCGCCGGCGAGCGTGGCCGTCGTCTGCGAGATCGACGGCGGCGTCACCGCGGCGGCCGACGGCGCGATGATTTCTTTGGCCGTCGTGAACGACGCCGGGGGCAGACCTTCGCCTTTGCCTCCCGCGCTTTCGGCGATCAGCTTGAATTTGTATGCCGTGCCCCCGGTGAGGCCGCTCAGTTTCGCAGACACGGGCACCGCCGCTTCCCCTTTTCCGGGCGCCGCCGAGCAGTTTTCGAACTTGCCCGATGGAAGCGTGGAGCCGTATTCGAACTTGCAGGTGGTTTCCTTGCCCTTCGGGTTCACGCTCCCGCTCACCGTCGCCGACGTCGGCCCGATTTCGGTGGCTCCCCCGGTTGTAGCCACCGGTGCGCCACTGGCCGGAACTTCGATTTCTGCCCCTGCCTGGCCGCTTTCCCAAGCGCCGGCCTTCGCCAGCAGCCTGTAAAGGTAGTGGGTGCCGGGCGTGAGACCCGTGGCTTCTGCGCTCTCGAGCACCCATTTTTCTTCTTCCCCGGGTTTCGTCGGGCATTCGATCTTCTTGGCGCTCGGGTCGCTGAATTCCTTGCCCGCTTCGACGACCTGGAATTCGCATTTGGTCGCGCTGCCCTTCGGGTTCACTTCGCCCTTCAGCGCAAGCCCGGTGCCGTTCACGGTCGCTTGTTCGCCGCGGGTTTCGGGAGCGACCACCGTCACAGCTTCACTGGTTTCGACCAGCGGCGTCGCGAGATCATCGGTGTGGATCTTCGCCACCACCTGGAAGGTCCCCGGGTGCTTGAACTGGTGTTCGACGAGGGTCTTCGCTTTGAAGGCCTGCACGAGCGTCGCGTCTTTGCTGACGATCTGCGTGACTCCGGGTTCGAATTCCCATTCCGTGCTCAGGGAGTTCGCCTGCACCAGTTTGGAGCTCAACGTGATCGTGTCCGCGATCGGGAACGATGCGACTGTTTTGCCGAGCGCTTCAGCGACCGGTTTGCTCGCCGACGCCGGGGGACAGTCCGTTGTGGCTCCGCCGGGCCCGAGTTCGAGCACCTTCGCGGGTTCGCCTTCATTGAGGGCGCCGATCTCGAACATGAACACGTGTTCTTTGTAGGCTCCGAGAAGCGCGGGGCCGCCGCCCCCCAGCCCTTTCTCCCTCACCGCGCATTCTTTCGTTTCGGTGTTCCAGCTCCCTCCGCCGATCCAACCGATCTTTTCGAAAGCCGGACCGAGCACCATCACGCCGCCATATTCAAAGCCGGTGTTGGCGTTCTTCACCGAGACGTGTACGTAGAAGTCGCCTTCCGGCCCGATCGCAATCGAGCCGCCCGCTTCCCCCGGTTCACGCATCGACGCGACCGTTTCATAGAACGGGCAGGGCGCCAGTTTTTGATTTTCCCTTTCCGTCACGCATTCCCGGAAGGTGGGCAGCGCGAACGCTCTTTTGGGCGCCGTCGTGGAGGAGAGGTTTGACGGCAGTTCAACTACTTCGGTGTTGGCCGATTCGGCCTTTTCCCCGAGTACGAACACCGCTCCCGTCGAGCTCACGACCGGAGAAGTGATCGCTTCTTCTTCTTCGAAGTAGTGGGTTCCGTCCTGCCACACGGTCTTGATTTCGCCTTCCTTGGAGACCGCCCAGAGCTCCGGTTCGTTCTTGCCGATCGAGCCGGTGATCAGGATTTCGTCGGTTTTGGGGTCGACCGCGATCCCGCCGGGTTCGGCGAGGGCCATGCCCGGGACTTTGTCGTCGGGCGCGAATTCTTTCTTGCCCACGGGACCCCCGGCCAGTTCGGCTTCGGTCCGTGGCACAAGCACGCCGCCTTTGGTGCCGGCGGCCGGTTCGATTTTGCCGGCGTTGACGGTTGTGGAGAACGCCCACAGTTCGCTGGCGTACTCGGCTTCGCCTTTTCCTTTGCGTTCTTCGGAGACGAGCACGTAGGCGCGCCCTTCCTTCTGGTCGAAGGCCACCCCCTCCACCTGCTTTTCGAGTTCGTGCGGGCCTTCGTCGGGTCCGAGCAGGACGGAGGCCACTGCCTTCCATGTCCCTCCCTGCTTTTCGAACTTCTGCAAGCGCAGTTCTTCTCCGGAGTCATCGACCGCCCACGCGCTGCCGTCTTGCGGGTTCACGCCGAACGCAGGCTGAGGACTGCGCAGTTCGCTTTCTTTCTCGCCGAAATGACCCAGGTCTCCCCAAGGCGAGGCCGTCGCGACGCCGCTGCACGCGGCGCTCACGAGCAACGCCGCCGCGAGCGCGCCGAGCAGCGGCACCAGCCGGAACACCGGGAAAGGACTGGACAGCATCGAACTCCGATCAGTCATGGTGTGGGAACAGTTGCTCCGGCACGCGCGGCCGGTCAGCTGGGCAGCTGGCGCGAGCCATGATCGCCGCCGCAGCGCTTCGGCTGGTGATCAAACCGTGAACGGCATGTAATCCCTCACCGTTCGCGGAGGTCGCGCCGGCGCTCGTGGCTCCGCTGGGCGCGGCTCGTGTTGAGCGTCGCGGGCGCCACCCGCGGCCCGCGACGTGGGCCGCGGCGCGCGCGCAGGGAAGCCCCGGCAAACGCCGCCAGGACGACAACGCCGATCAGGTACGCGGGCGAGGGCTCGTGTTCGCTCGGATGGTACGCCGCCGCAGACGCGTCAACGGACTCGGGCGCCGCCTCCTCTTCCTCTTCTTTCTGGGCTGCCTCGACCGGCGACGTCACAGCTGAGGTGCCACTTGGCGGCGTGGGCCTGGCCGGCGTCGGCAGCGGCACCGGCACGAAGGGGGGCAGGAACGCGACCGGCGCGACCTGCGGCACGAACGGGAACGTCGCGGCGGGATGCGCCGGTGTCGCGGGCGGAGCGGCGGCGGGCGCCGCCGGCGGCGGCGGCAGCGGTATCGAGACGTTGGTCGGCGGCGCCCCGTTGCCGGCGGGCGTCGGTTCCGTCACGGGGGGTGCGACGGCGGTTGTTTCCGGGACAGGTTTCGACGTCAACGCCGTCGTCCCGCACGGCTGGCGGACACTCCCTCCCTGGATGATCACCGGCAACGAATAACGCAGGTTCCCGGTTTCGAGAATGACTTCCACCGATTTCCCGGGGGGCGTCGCGTTGAACGCGCAGAACAGGGCGTCCTTACCGCCTTCCGCTTCGTCGGAGACAGGCTTCCCGTGCGCGTCGTAGAGCACGGCGTCCCGTTTCGGCGAGTTGAGGTTGCGCTTGACGAATTCCCCGTACTGCCTGTCCGAGGACCGGAAGCGGTATTCAGGGACGATCCCGCGCGCACAGGCAGCGCCCGTGCAGACATCCGGCAGCGCCACGTAGGGAGCGACTTCGTTCTTGAGGATGTCGTTGTGCGAACGGTTGCCCGCCCGCGGGCGACGGGCCAACCCGGAGAACGATGCCACCTGGCTGCGGCGCAGCAGCGTGCCCTGTTCGCCTTCGACCGCGAGTTCTTCCACATCGGGGATCAGCCTGGCGTTGACCTTGTAGCGGCCGAGAGCTTTTTCACTGGCAGAGACTTCCGCCACGAGGAAACCGCTCTGACCGATGAACCCCCCGACTTCTTCGTTCTGCACGCTCACGTATCCGAGCGTTCCCGACCCGTACGCGGGTGTCCCGCTCGCGGTGCCCGTCAGCGTCTCCCGGACGTTCTCTTCGGGGGCGTCGAAGAAGTAGGCAGCCGCGTGCCCTGCTTCGATCGCGGCCACCAGCTCGTGCGCCGCTCCGCCGCCTTCGCCGTATTCGCGCGGCAGGTCGGCGTTGCCGATCACGATCGCATGGCCGCCCGCTTCCTGGAGCTGGCCTTGAAGCCAGGCGATCATTTCCGGCGGGGCTTCCCGCTGTCCCGCCCGTACAAGGCTCGTGTCGAGCACGATCACGCGCAGGCCTTCTTTGTCGAAGGCGTAACTGTTGCCGGCGACGCCCGCGCCTCGGCATTCGGAGGCTCCCTGGAACGCGCCTTCGAACGCGGACGGGCTACCTTCGCCGTTGCCTTCCCGGTCCGCCGGCGACGGGGCGGCACAGACGAGGACTCCACCCCCGCTCGCGCGCTGCGCGTAGTACTGCTCCTCTTCCTGCCAGGGCACCGGGAACAGGGGCGGCTGGGCGGTCGTCCCTGTGGTGACGCCGGGCCCCGTGTACACGAACGCGCCAACCGAACGGATTTCTTCGGTCTGCGTGATGGCCCGGGCCAGCCACACGGCGGGCCCGACACCTGTGTCGGCCCGGCTCGCGCACGGCGCTGAGCAGGCGCTGCCGCCACCGACGGCGACCGAGACGAACCCCGAGTGCGTCGTTTCCGGAGCCTTCGCCGCCGGCGCAGCGGCACCGTTGCTCGGGTAGCGGTTCACGTCCGCGGTCTCGAGCAACGGGTTGCCGTCAACGATCCCGCCGACGGCCCAGCCCTGCGTGCCGCTCGGATCCACCAGCAGCGCGCTGACGGGGTCGGGGATCTTCGGCGTGTCCCAGAAGAGGTAGCCGCCGGGCGGTTCGCGTGCTTCGTTCAGTTCGTGCTGCTCGTCACTCCAGCCGGTGGCGGTCTGGCGAAGGACCCCGTGTTCCGCGTTGGACACCAGCGGATACGGGTCGTAGAGCACGGGCGGGAACCCGGGCGGCGGCGCCGGTTCGGATTCGGCTCCGATCGTTTCGGGGGCTGCGCTGGCGCCGATCGCCCGCAGCGCTCCGCCTTCCCGGAACACCGCCAGCGAGCCGGGTGCCCTGCCGCCCGGGTAGCTGACGCCCTGCCAGGGCTGCCCCGGCGCGTTGCGCTCGTAGATGGCCGCGCCCTGTGCGCCCTGGGCCGTGAACCCGGCGCCGCCGTCAGCCAGGCCGGCGACGGCCCACGGGACGGCTTTCGTGCCGAGCACTGCCGCGGCTCCTTCGTCTTCCTTCCAGCCCGAGCCGTTGTTCACGATCACGCCGCCGAGGTAGGAGTTCGCCCCGGGCGCCGTGAGCTTGCGCCAGGCCACGATCGCTTCCGAGCCGGCGAACGCGATCGATGTGAAGCTCGCGCCTCGCGCGGCCTGGGGAATGTTCTGTTCTTCTTCCTGCACCCAGCTCTTTCCGTAACGGAGCAGCACCCCCTGCTGACCGACCGCGTAGCCTCGAGCGCTGTTGGCAGGGTCGAAGGCGATCCCCAGTAGGTTGCCGCGGAAGTTGAGCGGCATCGCGGGGTCCGGTTCCCAGAGACCGGTTTCACCGCGCCACAGCCACATCTGACCGGCCCCTTTTTCGCTGTCGCCGACCGCGTATACACGGGTCGGTCTCGGCCACGCAACCGCGCGCAGGCGCGGCGTCTCACGCTGTCCGCCGGGCCCAAGCAGCGTTTCAGGCAGCCAGCCCTTGCCGGGCTGGTACCTGGCGACCTCGCCGTTGTCGCCAACCGACACCGCTTCGCTCGCGTCGGCCGCGATCGCCGAGCCCGGCGCCGGAGCGATCGCGGTCAGCGCGTAGCGGAACGGCACCGGCCACGAGCTCAGCCGGCTCGGCGCTGCGCCCGACGCGGCCGTCAAGTGGACCGGCAATCTGCTGTTGCCGAGCCAGCCGTCCGTGGGACTCGCGAACGCCGCGCCCTCGGTGCTTCCCGGATTGGTGCCGGGCTGCGAGCCCAGCGAGTTCACGATCGTGAACCGTTCGCCCTCCAGGCGCAGCATGCGTCCGTCGAACGCGCCCGTGATGATGCGTTCGCCGAATCCGGCGCCGGGCCACGCGAAGCTGCGATCGTATTCAGTCGGCAGTTCAGGAAGCGGATGCTGCGCGCATGCTTCCGTGGCCTGCGGGGTGGCGCTGGCGACGCCGGATATGTGACACCACAGCCCGGTGAACGTGCCCGTAGCTGCTCCGCCTTCGGGCTTGAAGTAGAGAATCGCAGGACCGCGAGCGCCGTGAAGGCGGGCGTCGAGCCACACGCCCGCCGAGGTGACGGTCAGCAGCTGCGCTTGGTCGCGGCCCGGCTCGTCCAAGGCTTCGCCGTCGATTTCCAACGGCGCCCCGGGTTCGCCCCCGGGGCTTGTGGCGACGGGTTGCCAGACGGCCGCGGCGCCGCCGGTGTGGCGCCTGAACAGGGACAGGGGTCCTTCTGGCCCTTCCGAGCGCCCGAGCAGCCAGGCGTCTTCGGGTGACGCGGCGCCGATCGCCAGCACTTCGAATCGTTTCGCAGCCGGCGGAACTTCGATCTTCTCGCGCTGCCAGCCGCTGCTGTCGTGGTACAGGACCGCTTCCGTCACATGCGCTGTGGAGGGGGCCACCAGCGCCCCTGTGCCACCGGATTCCTGCAGCGCCGCCAGCACCGGGGCGCTCCGTTCGCCGAACAGCGTCTCGCCGGCGTGAAGGACCGCTTCGCCTGCCGGCAGTTCGACTTCCTTGAACGGACCGCCCGGTTCGCGCACCAGGAGCATCCGCCGCCCGCTCACTTCCCCGAGCATGGCCCCGCCGCCGCCCGGCGTCATCTGAGCTGCGAGCGGGCTCGGCGTGTTGTTGCGGAATGCTTCGGGTGTCGCAAGCGAGAACTTTTCCAGCGGTTCGCCCGCGGCGTTCTGCAGCGGCGGTCCAAGCGTCCAGCCGGCGGCGGGCGAATAGCGCACGGGGCGTCCGCCCTGGGCCGTGGGGGCGAGGCCCCACACCTCGCCGGCTTCTTCTTCCGGTGAGGCGCCGAACAGCGTCATCGAGAGCAGCGGTGCCGAGTCGTCGGTCTGCGCCACGAGTTCGGGCGCCCCGATGAGGCCGGATGCGCGAGGCACCCCACGGCCGAGCAGCGTCACCCCCCCGGCCAGGGCGGCCAGCAGCGCCAGACAGCAGACCACCCATCCGCGGCGGCGGATCCTCACGCGGCGCGACGGCTTCAAAACCCCACACCCGCTGCGATGAGGCGCGCCGGATCCGCCATGGAGGTCGTGATCGAACCGACGCTGGGGGCGTTCGAGGACCGGGTCGGCAGCGGCGCCAGCGCGTGTGTCTGCAATTTCAGCTTCTGGGGCCAGTGAGCGCGGTTCAAGTGCAGCATGAGCTGCCGGTGGCCTGCGTTGAGCGTGCGCATCGGGGTGCTCGCGACCACCTTCGCGTGCCGGAGCGCGAGCAGCCGGATCCGCGCCTTCACGGCGAGGTTGAACGAGAGCACGAGGGTGTTCCCATGGATGACCTTTGACCGGACGTGCGTCAGCAGGGGAACGGCTACCCGCGCGGGTTCTCTGTTTGGTTTGACGAGTTCTTCGGACCGGGTGAAAACGGATTCACCAGAGTTGTTTTCCGGGACTTCGTCCGGCGTTTCCTGGGGTACGCCGGCGTCCGCCGGACGGAAGGTGATCGGTTCGCCGGCCTCAACCCGCGCGAACGCCGGGTCCGACAGCGGGTCGGGATGTTCGCGTTCTTCCTGCGTGGCGAGGTGCAACAACCAACCGCCGGCGGTTGTCGCCCAGCAGTCGTGCGAGGCCGGGCACACGACGTGCTGAGCGGCTCCGAGAGGGCCGTGGGCGTCTTCGGCCGGCGGCAGTTCGAGCCGGTCCGAAACGGCGCCTTCCGAGCCCACGCGGGCGAGGGAGGCGCGCGCGAGGGGATCCGGGCTGATGAAGTTTTCTTCGCTTTCCAGCGCCAACCAGGCGCTCGATGTGCCGGGCTCCGCGGCGATGCCGTTCAGCAGCTGGCCGGGGAACGCGACCTGCCCCGGCGGCGGCTGGAGTTCTTCTTCGCCTTCCTGCGGGCCGATCACGCTCTGCCATTCGCCCCCGGGAGGCTTGCGGAGGATCGTCACCCCCGCGGCACGGCTGCGGCTCGGCGTCGGAACCTGCGGCCCGGCTGCCGCCCACAGGGAGCCTTCGCTGGCGCTGAGGCGCAGGTAGTCGAGGGCGGTGGGGAACTCCCCGCCGGAGTACAGCAGGTGGTTTTCCGGCTGCGCCGATTCGAACGGGCTTTCTTCGCCGCTCACTTCCGCCTTGATCGCACGCAGCACCGGCGGATGCAGTAGTTCCTGTTCGACCCTGTCGCCTGTCTGGAGACGCATGCCCTCATAGACCCGGCCTTCGTAGGGCACCATGCTCCAGACGGGATGGCCTTCGGGAAGGAACGGCTCCCGTTCGAGCGTCGCCCCGTTCCAGTGCAGCATGAACGTCCCGATCAGAGGCGCCGGCAGCGGGTCGCCGCCGAACCAGCAGTCCGTCGGCGAGGCACACGCAGCCGCGTGCATCGCCTGATACGAGCTCGCCAGGAACGGCACCGACGCGTACGAGTGGACGATCTCGATGTTGCCTTCCGGACCCGGTGCGAACTGGCACAACGTGTTGTCCTTCAAAGGCGGCCGTTCGGACCTCGAGGCGACGCTCTGCCCCGCGCGACCGTCGGAGACAGTCCAGAATTCGTCCGGGCCGGCCCAGGCGATACGCCCGCCGGTGGCGCCGCACTGATCCGAGAGCTCGGTCCACCTCACGCCGTCGTAGAACCAGACGCTGGGTTGGACGCTGCCGCCGTTGCCCGCCGTGATCAGCGCGCCGCGGTTGGGCGCGTAGAACTCGACGTCGCCGATGTGCCCCAGAGAGACCGGCCCTTCGGAGGCTTCCGCGCCCAGCGGAGGCGCCGGCAGCGGCTGTTCGACCTGCCATTCGGCGCCTCCGTCGTCGGCCAGCGGCGCGCCGCTCGCTCCGGGCGGCGCCAACGCGAGCGAGACGAGGACGACCAACGCCAGCAGTCCGGCCAGAGCCCCGGCCTCCCCGAGCCGGTGAGCACGGACCCAGGCCGGCGCGCTCATCGCCGCCCGCTCCTTGCCGCGCGATGTGCGCGCGGGATCCGGAAGTGGATCGGCAGCGTCGCGCGCAGTGTCGGGTGGCCTTTGGCGGCGAAACTGACGCTGGCTTTGGCGGCGAGCCCGCCGGCGGTACGCGCCAGCGGCCGGTAGTGACCGGCGAGCGTCAGCGTCAGTGTCAGTGTGGCACCGCTGCTGGGAGCCGCTGCAGACGCGTTCGCGACCACACGGCGCGCGTTGACCGAGCGGCCGCGAGCCGTGCGCCGCGGCAGCGAGCTGACCGCGCTGGCAGCAAGGTGCCCGGCGGCGGGCACGCGCACCCGCAGCCGCACACGCCCGCCGGGCAGCGAAGATGCGCTGACCTGAATGCGCCACGGCGGTTCGAGCGTGGGGTTGGCCGGCGCGACCGAGATCGCCTGCGGCGTCGGTTCGAGCGAGAACGAGATGCGCGGCAAGATGAACACGTCGGCGCCGTCGGACTTGGCTTCCGGTCTGTTCGGCGGCGAGTTGCCGTCGCCGAACACGAGGTTCGAAGCCGTGTCGGAGAACGCGAGAAGCTGGCCTTCGGCGCCGAAGCTCGGTGAGAGCGCTCCGTCCCCGCCGCCGCCGTAGCGATCTTCGTTGCCGAGTTCAATTTCAGGATGTTCCGGCTGGCCGCCTTCGTAGCCGATCGTGGCGCGAGTGAGCGTCTGGTCGGCCAGGTCTGCGTCGTAGAGTTCGCCGAGCCCCGGGACGGCCGCGGGAGGACTGACGTATGCGGGGACCTGCACCGGAAACACGGTGCGCGCCGTGGTGAAGGCGATCTGCTGTCCGTCGGGGGAGATCGCGAGGTCAGTGACATTCGCATTGGTCGCGACCCGGCCCGTGTCGCCGCTGGCGAAGCGCGTCACCCGGCGCAGGTCGCTGCTCATATCGGGGGCCGTCATGTCCTGTCGGTAGACGTCGGTGTTGCGTTCTTCGAAGGCGAGCCCGAATGCTTCGCCTTCTTCTCGCGTCGCTTCGCTGGCGAGGAACGCGACGTAATCCCCGTTCCTGCTGAGTCGCGGGACGAAGGCGCTTGCACCGGGCTTGTACAGGAGCCCCGGCCGGATGAACGGCCCCTGGCACCGGGGCCCCGGGGTCGGTTCGGGTGCTGAGAGACAGCTTGGGCCTTCTGGATCAGAGGCGCCGGCAACGAGTCGGGTCGCTTCGGCCTCGCCGCCGGAGACCCGACGCCAGAGCGGCGCGGCTGATTCGAGTCTCGGATGTTCGGCGCTCAGCATGCGAACCTGTTCGGCGATCTGCCCGCCGTACCACGCGACGGCGCTGCCGTCGGCGCTGATCGCGGCTCCCGGCAGGTCGGAGGGCTGGTAGTTGTTGGCGAAGTTGGACGGGAACGCGGCTGAGAACGGGGCCCAGGCGCCGCCGTACGTCCCAAGGATCGTGTTCGCCGAGGGCACGGGCTCGGGCGCGCCCGTTTCGGAATTCAGCGCCGGCCGGCCGGTCGCCTGGTCGATGCGAACGCTCACGAGCATGGTTTCGTCGCTGTCGAGGCGACGCACCGCGACCTGCATCGGCGGCGTGCCCGGACCCGCGAGATCCGACTGGGCGGTCGTGACGAACGCGACCGTGCGCCCGTCGGCGCTGATCGCGCTGCGCCCCCCCGCCAGCGCTCCGAAGTCTTCAATGTCGCCTTCGAGTTCGACCCCTTCGGCGCCGGGGAATTCGTAAGTGAGGCTCTGCGTCGAATGGTTTTTCGCCGACGCGAGCGTGAACGCCCCCGGTTCGAATTCCGCTTCGGCGCTTTCGGGGTTGCGCACGCGCTGCTTGTCCATGTCCCGCACGTACACGCTCACCGCTTCGCGGGCTGGTTCCCCTTCCTGGATCCTGCCGTTGGTGATCGCGGGCAGGCTCGCGCCTTCGTTGGTCGTGAAGCTGACGTAGCGGCCGTCGGCGCTGATCGACGGCAGCGTGGCGTCCCCGCCCGCGACCTGTTCGAAGCTGGCGCCCGGTTTCACTTCCCGCCGCCAGATTCCCTGCACGCCCCCGATCTTGCCGTCGAACACGACATAGCGCCCGTCTTCGGAGAGCGCCGCGTCGTGAGCGTATTCAGCTTGCCCGGATGCGTCGGCGGACAGCAGCGTGGCCGCACCCAGGACGTCGGCTTCAGCTCGCGGCGCGACCAGCGGGGCCAGGAGGACCAGGGCGCACAGCGCAAGCGGGACTCGGCGGCGAATCGCCCGGATGCTCACAGGCGCACCCGCTTACGGAGATGGACGGTGTTCCCGACTCGATCACGCGCCGTTACGACCAGCGTATAGACGCCCGGACTCGCGTAGGTGTGGGCGGTAACCCCCCTGGTGGAGGCGCGAGCACCATCTCCGAAGGAGACGTGAACCGATCTTGTCACCAACCCGGAGCCACGGTCCGTGATCCGGATCGTGAGCGAGCGGCCATGGCGCGAAAGGCGCACCCGTGGCGCCGAGCCGTCGACTTTCACGGCGGCGGGCGCGGTCAACTCTTCCTGACCGAAGATGTCGCGCGCGAGTAGCTGCACCTCATGGGTTCCAGTCGAGACATCGCGCGGGGGAAAGGCGGCTGCCAGGCCGCCGGTGGGCGGGCCGAGGCGCACGCCGTCCAGCACCGGTTGGTAGACGATCGGGCCGTTCGCGCTTTCGTCGGGCGCCCAGCTGATGTGCAACTGCGTTGGCCTGATCCAGGCTTTGGGGACGGTGAGCGCGAAGGGGGCCGGCGGCGCGGTCACCTGCGCACCCACGATTGCGGCATCGCCGAGCGGTCCCTGTTGGAACGCGACCAGCGCATCGCCCAACCCTGAACGCCCGACCGCGAGTTCGCCGATCGGGCCGCCCGCTCCGCCGCTGAGCAGTGCCGTCTGCACAGCCCCGTTCGGGAAGTCCTCGCGGACACCCACGCCCGGCCGACCGCGGCTGTCGCTGCTCGGCCACGCGGAGACGCCACCGGTTTCCGGGTTGACGACGGACGCCGACGCCAGTTCGGGCGCCGGACCCAGCAGCGAGCCGGTGAACGACGTGCCGACAGTCGATCGTGTCAACACCCCCCTGCCGTTGCGTTCGACGAGGCGGGGCTGCCCGTTGCTGTCATAGAGCAGACGGGTCTGTCGGCGTTCGTTGACGTCGACACTCGGCCGCCCGACGGACGCGAGCCGGCCCCCCGAAACGCCCGGGTCGGCGATTTCGGCGCCCAGGAACTCGGCGCCCGATTCCGATTCCCCGTCGGAGAGCGTGTTCAGGAAGATGCGTGGCCCCGGCAGAGGCGATCCGATGGCATACGGCTGCCGGTAGGCGACCTCGGCCTGACCGAGCTTCGAGATCGCCACGCTCGGCGCGTCAGCGTCGTTGGTCACCGGCACGCCGTTGTAACTTGCCGCGCTGACCGGCATCACGTAGTCGAGCGCGCTGCCGAAGATCCGCCGCGCCCAGATGCGGGCGGTCCCGCTCACTTCTGGCTCCTGCCACGCGACGATCCCGTTGCCGGTGGGCCCGATCGCGACCTGCGGCGCATTGGCTTCGGTCGGAGGCCGCATGGACACGCCGGCGTTGCGGTTGACGGCACCCAGTTGGGACCAGCGGGCGCCGTCGAAGTGCGCTACGCGCACGCTCTCGACGACGTCCGTGGGCCGCAGCAGAGGCACGCTCGAGGAGAAGTTCACGACGCGATAGACCACATCCGCCTGGCCCGTCGAGCTGACCGCGAGGTCGGGACTCGTGCCGGTTGCTTCGCCGATGTAAGGGTCCACGATGATCGCCTGGCCGAACGAATGCGATCCGGGAGCAAGCTCAGAGGCGAGCAGCTCGTACACGACCTTGCCGTGCTGGGTCGCGAACGGCGTCGCCCACACGACGATGAGCTCGCCGCCTTCGGCGGCGCCGATCCGCGGCCAGCTGGCAGCGAAGCTCTGGCCGCTGTCAACCTGGATGGGCGCCTCCCACCGGCCTTCGGCGTAGCGCGAGACGAACAGATGCGCAACGCCGTTGATGCGCTTCAGATAGACAAGCCCCCCCGTCCCGTCTTCCGCCATCGCGGCCCCGCCGAACCCGAGGATGCTCTCGCTCGGGCCGTCGATCGTCTGAGCGGGCAGGATGACTGCGCCCGCTCCCGCCACCCAGTGCAGCCAACAGAAGCACGCCGCGAGCAGCGCCAGCCCGGTCCGAGCGCGGCGCGCGGCGCGTCGGTGGCCGGCTGCGGCGCAGGACGACACCGCGCTCACGAATTCGAGTTTTCCTGCGCGCCCCGGGACTTGTTGAAGGCGCAGCGGAAGTTCTGGGGTTCCTTGACCGGCTCGGAACCTGCGAACCCGCCCTGGTTGCCGTTGTCGAAGACGGTGAGGTACTGCAGTGATTCGGGGATCGGGTTCGCCGGCACCGGGATCGGACTCGGCTGCCCCTGGCGGGGATCGCCGGTGGCTCCTTCGCTGACACCCTCCGAGCCTGCCGACGCCGAGCCGCCTTCGGTTGTCACGAGCGTGGAGCTCATCTCGCGTTCGTCTTTGAGGCCGCGGCTGGGGTCGAGGTCGACAGTCGCTGTCAACGGCGAGTCCCGGAGTGTCGACTCGAGCTTGATGCGGTCTGCCGCGCCCACGAGCTGCGAAGCGGTCGGCAGCCAGCCGCCTTCCGCCTCGCAGGCTTTGCTGGCCCATATGTAGTTGTTCTTGCCGGCGTCAGCCTTCGTCAGCGGATAGGGAGCCGAGTCGATGCACCACGTGCCGATGTCGACGGTGGCGGGCGGGCAGGTGCCGGCAAGCTGTTCAGCCGTCTGCCCGCCGACCCGCTTCGCGTCGTTGACGGTGGGGATCGCCGAAGGCGGGAATTTACGGTTCTTGCCGAGGAGCAGCAGGCCGCCCGCGGTCGGCTTCGTGCTGACCGCGTGGCCGCCGATCGCGCTCGCGACCGCATGGCGCGCCGCGTCGGCGAGGCCGGTCGTCGAGAACACGAGCGCGACCAGCGCCACCACGAGTCCAGGAGAAGGAACGCGACGGCCGCGCGGCGGACGCGTGGCGTCGGCGGCCACCGTGGCCGCGTCAGCCGCTCTCGGCCGGCGCCGCGGCAGCGGCCGCCCGGGTCGCTGACGGCGGCGCGCGCTCACAGCCCCTGGTTGCCCTCCGTCGCCGGGCGCCGCACCTCGCGGAGATCCTCGAGGCGGGTCTCGGAGACGGTCGAGAGGACCGCGTCGAGCGCGACGCCGGAGAGCGTCTCCTGCTCGAGCAGCGCGGCGGCCGTCTCCTCGACGGAGCTCCAGTTGCGGTCGAGGATCGCGCCGGCGCGCGCCTCGGCGTCGCCGACGAGCCGCTCGACCTCCTCGTCGATCAGGTTCAGCGTCGCGGGGCCGACCGATCCGAGGTCCTGCAGCGAGGCGCCGAGGAACACCTCTCCGCCCTTCTCGCCGATCGTGACGAGCCCGAGCCGGTCGGACATGCCGAACGAGGTGACCATGCTCCGAGCAAGGTTGGTCGCGGCGTGCAGGTCGTCGCTGACGCTGGTCGAGGTGTGGCCGAAGGCGATCCGCTCGCCGGCGGTGCCGGCCATGATCACGAGCAGCTGCGTTTCGAGGGAGGCGCGCGACATGATCGTCTGATCGCGATCGGAGAGCATGTGGGCTGCCGTGCCGAGCTGGCGCCCGCGCGCGACGATCGAGAGCTTTCGCGTCGAGGTCGCGTGGCCCATCGCCTCGGTGACGACGGCGTGCGAGGCCTCGTGGATCGAGATCAGCCAGCGCTCCTGCTCGGTCAGGATGTGCTTCTTGGCGGGACCGGCCACCACGCGGTCGATCGCCTCCTCGAGCGTCGCCTGGTCGATCTGAGCACGGCCGTCGCGCACGCTCAGCAGGGCGGCCTCGTTGATCACGTTCGCCAGCTCGGCACCCGAGAAGCCGGGCGTCTCGCGGGCGACCTCCTCCAGCGAGGTGTCGGGACCGAGCGGACGCTTGTGCCCGTGCAGTCGCAGGATCTCCAGGCGCCCGTGCACGTCCGGCACGTCGACCACGACCTGGCGGTCGAAGCGCCCCGGACGCAGCAGCGCCGGGTCGAGGATGTCCGGGCGGTTGGTGGCGCCCATCACCACGAGCCCGCCGTCGCCGGAGAACCCGTCCATCTCGACGAGGATCTGGTTCAGCGTCTGCTCGCGCTCGTCGTTGCCCTGGCCGATACCCGCGCCACGCTTGCGGCCCGCGGCATCGAACTCGTCGATGAAGATGATCGCCGGCGCAGCCTTGCGGGCCTTGGCGAACAGATCCCTGACACGCGCCGCACCGACACCCACGAGCGACTCGACGAAGTCAGAGCCGGAGATCGAGAAGAAGACCGCGTCCGCTTCGCCGGCGACCGCCTTGGCGAGCAGCGTCTTGCCGGTGCCGGGCGGTCCGACCAGCAGCACGCCCTTCGGCGCCGCCGCGCCCACCGCGAGGTACTTCGAAGGGTCGGCCAGGTAGTCGCGAATCTCCTTGAGCTCGGCGACGGCCTCGCCCGCGCCCGCAACGTCGGAAAAGGTGATCTTGTCGCGGGTCCCCTTGCCCTTCTTCTTGCCTTTCCCGGTGAACTCGGAGAACGCGGCGATCCCGCCCGCGCCACCGTCGCCCATCACCTTCATGAACAACGAGAACAGGCACACCAGGATCAGGATCGGGATCAGGAACTGGACCACGATCTGACGCGTGCCCTTGTTGGGCTGCTGTTCGACGGTCACCGTGGCACCGCCGTGACGGAGTTCGGCCGAGAGCTGCTGCGTCTGCGCACCCGAGGCGGGGTACGCGGCCCACAGCTCCTTGATCTGCCCGCTCGGCGGTTCGACCGTTTCCGTTTTGCCAGTGGGCTTGCCCTTGTGCTTGCCCTTCGCGAAGAGGATCGGAACGGTCTGCGTCACGGCCGATCCGTTCGCGTTCAGCGCCGGCGCCGAAGGCCGCGTCGTGACCTCCACCCGCGCGTCGTGGTCGAGCAGCACGGCGCTCGCCACCTGGTTCTTGTCCGCCAGGTTCTGCACCGTGCTCAACGGCACTTCTTTGCCGCTCGAGCTCGGCTTGATCGACCCCAACAGCACGAAGAACGTGACCGTCAACGCGATCGAAGCCAGGAACAGGAACGTCCCCAACGGGTCGCGGAACAGCACCCGGCGCACCGCCGCGCCGAACGCGCCCAGCCTGACCAGCACCGGGTTGCGCCGGTCCGCGAGGCCGCTGCGCACGGCGGCGCGCCCCGCCGGGCTGCCGTGACCGTTCGATCCCTTGGACGCGCCATTGCCGGCGGGCTTCGGCGGCGGCTGGTTCTCGCCGGGGGGCTCGGGAAGGTTGGGGGAGTCGTTCATCGTCTGGGGCGTGCGGGCAACTCCACCGGCCGGGCACAGGCGAGCGCCGATCCGGCGCATCCCTCCGCGGCCGGCGCGGAGCGTGTCGAGGCCCGCCGGTCGATCCACCGGAGCGTCACACGGGCCGTGATGAATTGCAATCCGCGTTCACAAAAACAACACATCGCTCGTCACGACGGCGATCGGTCTTCACAAAACGTTCACGCCACGCGGGATTTCATGTGAACGCGATCCGGCGCGCGCCGAGCCGGCGTTCACAAAAACGAAACACCGGCCAATCGGCTGGGCGAGAGTCTTCGCCGCGGGGTGACGCCGATCGTCGCGACAGCGCATCGACGGGCAAGCATTGCTGTTTCCCCAGAGCGAGCCCTCCGGCTCGCTCAAACCGTTCCCACCAAAAAGGAGTGAACCCGTGCGCGCCCTTCGCACCCTCGTACTCTCTGCCGTGACCGCGCTCGCGCTTCTGGTCCCGGCGTCAGCGCTCGCCCGCCCCCTCATCATCGGCGGCTCGACCTCGGTACTTCCCCTCGCACAGAAACTCGCTGCGCTCTACCACAAGGAAAAGCACCAGCCTCAGCCCAAAGTGACAGGCGGACAGTCCGACATCGGCATCAGCGGCGTCCACGAAGGCCGCTTCGACATCGGCGACTCCTCGCGCGATCCGATCGTCGGGACCGATCCCACGGGCCTGGTGTTCACGAAGATCGCCCGCGACGGCGTCTGCATCATCACCAACAAGAGCAACCCGGTTTCGACGCTCTCGCAGAGCGTCGTCGAAAACATCTTCACCGGCCAGGTCCGCGATTGGAGCCAGGTCCCGGGGGCGAAGATCTCGGGACCGATCGACCTGTTCGACCGTGACGGCGCGTCCGGCACCCAGGACGCCTTCCAGCACATCTTCCTGGAAGAAACCCAGAAGATCTCCCCGAGCGCGACGGCTAAGACGTCCAACGGCCTCGAGGAAAACTCGGTCTCGACCGACAAGCAGGCGATCGGGTTCGTGTCCTTTGCCTACACGAAAGGCGTCAACGCGGTCGGCTACAACGGCGTCGCATGCAACCTGCGCAACGCCCGCTCGGGTCAGTACCTCGGCGTGCGTAACTTCTGGATGGTCACCAAAGGGGCTCCGAAAGGCGCCACGCTGAAGTTCCTCGCCTGGGTGACCAGCGGCAAGAAGCCGGTGGACAGCATCATCAACTCGCAGTGGATCGCGGTCCACTAGCAGCGTGAGCAGCGGCGCCCGACAGCTTTTCCGAGGCCGTTCGGGCGCCGCTTCGGACCGGCGCGCCGAGCTCGTGCTCGGCGCGCTCGGCGTGATCGTCCTCGCGCTGATCGCGGGGATGGTCGTGACCGTGATCATCAAAGCCTGGCCCTCGTTCGAATACAACGGCCTCGGCTGGTTCGGCTCGGGCTCCGAAGTCGACTCCGAGTTGCGCGCGATGCGCGACGCGGCGCCGCTGCCCGGCCACGGCATCCTCTACTTCACCGCCTGGCCGCTGATCTGGGCCACCCTGCTGACGACGATCGGCGCCGTGGTGCTGGCGCTGTTCATCTCGATCTTCGCCTCGGTCTTCCTGACCGAGTTCGCACCCGCGCGGGTGCGCCGGACCCTCGACCCCGTGATCCGGCTCCTGGCCGGGGTCCCCTCTGTGATCTACGGCCTGATCGGCATCCTCGCGATCGCGCCCTGGGTCAACGAACACCTGCTCGACAACTCGCGCAAGCAGTCGGTCATCTACGTGGTGCAGCTGAACGGGAACAACCTGACCACAGGCACGCTGATCCTGACGGTGATGATCCTGCCGATCATGGTGGCGATCACCGCGAACGCGCTGGAGACCGTTCCCGCCTCCTGGCGCGAGGGCTCGGCAGCGCTAGGTGTCAATCGCTGGCGCACGATCCGCCGCGTGTCGCTGCGCGCCGTCTGGCCGGCTGTCGCGGCCGGGACCGTGCTCGCGACGGCGCGAGCGCTGGGCGAGGCGGTGATGCTCGCGATGGTCACGGGCGGCAGCGCGTTCCTGGCCAACCCGCTCGACGGCCTGACGTTCTTGTTCGAGCCTGTCCGGCCGCTGGCCGCCCAGATCTTCATCGAGTCCGAAGGCCTCTCGATCGCCGCGATCACGCACACGGTCTACGCGATCGGCGCGGTGCTGCTCGTCTCCGCGGCGATGCTGTCGCTCGTCGGCTGGACCGTCAAGCAGCAGCTCGGCAAGCAGGGCGTCCGCGCCTGATGGCCGCCGCCAGCTCCCCGCCGACAGCGATCGTCCGCCCGCCGCGCGAGCGCATCTCGAGCTGGCCGCTGGCCGATCGCGTGTTCTACGGCCTCTCGTGGCTGAGCGGCGTCGGGCTGTGCGCGATCGCGCTGTTCATCGTCGTCTTCATGCTCATCAAGGGCCTGGCCTACCTGCGCCCGAGCCTCCTGTGGACCTCGCCCACCGCCGGCGCGATCCAGCAGACACACGCAGGCGGCATCCTCGACCCGATCGAGGGGACGCTCCTGGTGACTGCGATCGGCACCGTGATCGCGACCCCGCTCGGCATCGGCGTCGCGGTGTGGCTCGTCGAGTACGGGCAGCCCCGCGCCCTGGCGCGTGTCGTCGACTCCGCGATCGAGATGCTCGCCGGCGTCCCCAGCATCGTTCTGGCGCTGTTCGGGCTGCTGTTCTTCTCGCAGGGCTTTCTCGCCTTCCTCTCGCAGCCCTCGGCGTCCGGAGCGCTCGGCCAGTCGTTCCTGGCAGCCGGGGCGACGCTCTCGCTGATCGCCCTGCCGCTCGTCTTCGCCTCCACCCGCGAGTCGCTCGAACAGCTGCCGCCGCGCGTGCGCGAGGCGTCGTTCGCGCTCGGCAAGACACGAGCGACGACCAGCCGCTACGTGCTGCTGCCGGCGATCAAAGCGAGCGTCGCGGCCGGGGTCGTGCTCGGCATGGGCAGGATCATCGGCGACACCGCGATCATCCAGCTGCTGCTCGGCGGCAACGCCCAGCTCACCGAATCCGTCGGCCACGTGCCCGTCTGGAGCGTGCTCCGCGGCACCGGCTCAACACTCACGAGCTACGTCTACTACAACTCCCCCTCTGGCGAGGGCAACGCGCATGAAAAGGCCTATGCCGCCGCCTTCGTCCTGCTGCTGATGGTGCTCGCCCTGAACTGGATCGTCACGCGCCTGACCCTCACCGGCCCGGATGGGACCCGCGAAGGCGGGGCCCGCATCCGCGGACGGCTGTTCCGCTACCTGCCGTGGACGGGCTCCTGATGGACCCCCTGATGCCGCCTCCCATCCGCCGGATCGCGCTCGATCGCGAACCGACCGTCGCGCCTGCCCGCGATCTCCCACCGCAGAACGGCGGTGGCGGCACCGCCGTCGCGCAGCGCATCGCGCGCCCTCCGGTCGCTGTCACCCGCGAGCGCATGTCGGTCGACGGCGTATGGCTCGCCTACGGCGAGAACTGGGTCGTCCGCGACGTCAGCCTGCCGGTGCGCCAGGGCGAGGTGCTCGCGCTCATCGGCGCGTCGGGGTCCGGCAAGACGACGCTGCTGCGCTCCATGAACCGGCTCACGGAGATCACGGCCGGCGCCGCGCGCGCGGGGCGCATCACGCTCGACGGCACCGACATCCACGACCTCGAGGTCAACGAGCTGCGCCGCCGCGTCTCGATGGTCTTCCAGCAGCCGAACCCGTTCCCGATGTCGATCTACGACAACGTCGCCTACTCGCTCGCCGAGCAGCGTCCCGAGCGCGGGCGGCGACGCCGTCGCCGCAGCGGCGAGCTCACCCGCGCTGTCGAGGACGCGCTGGAGCGCGCGGGGCTGCTCGGCGAGGTCGAAGGCGACCTCGACCGCTCAGCGCTCCGCCTCTCGGGCGGCCAGCAGCAGCGGCTCTGCATCGCGCGAGCGCTCGCCGCGGACCCCGAGGTCCTGCTCCTCGATGAGCCGTGCTCCGCCCTCGACCCGATTTCGACGGCGACGATCGAGCAGCTGATCATCGGGCTGCGCGAGAGCGTCGCGGTCGTGATCGTCACGCACAACCTGCAACAGGCGTTCCGTGTCGCCGATCACGTCGC
The DNA here is from genome assembly GCA_963742805.1 of uncultured Solirubrobacteraceae bacterium. Taxonomy (GTDB): domain Bacteria; phylum Actinomycetota; class Thermoleophilia; order Solirubrobacterales; family Solirubrobacteraceae; genus Palsa-744. The sequence goes on from CAVUNG010000001.1 coordinate 421,266, forward strand.
GTTCATGCACCTCGGCGAGCTCGTCGAGTACGGCCCGAGCGAGCAGGTCTTCGATCGCCCGCGCGAACAGCGCACACGCGACTACGTCAGCGGGGCGTTCGGTTGAGACAAGGCGGGCGGGTCGCGGCGGGGCTCGCGCTCGCCGCGCTCGCGATCGTGCTGCTCGGCGCCTGCGCGACGACGCAGGAAAAGAGCGCGCGGCTCGAAAAGATCGCGCTCAGGAAGGCGGCGAACCTGCCGCTCGGGGCGAAGGGGCTGAAGATCGCCACGCCGAGCCGGCAGATCGAGGTGCTCGAAGCCGTGGCGCTGCGTTCGAGCGAAGGGACCGCCGTCGCTGTGAAGCTGCGCAACCGCTCGGGCACGGCGCAGTCCGTCGTGCCCGTGCTGGTCGACGTGACCGGCCTGAACAGCGCGAGCGTGTACTCGAACTCGACGCCCGGCCTCGCGACCTCGCTCGTCGCGGCGTCCTACGTGCCCGCCCACGGCACCGTCGTCTGGGTCAACGACCAGATCCAGGCGACGGCAGCGGCCACGGCGGTGAAGGCCGAGGTCGGGGAAGGGAAGGCCACGCACAGCCCGGCGCCGCCGGTGAAGGTGACCGGATGGCACCTGGAACACGAACCGGGCGGGATCGCGCTCGTCGCCGGCCAGGTCGCGAACCCTTCGAACGTCGCACAGCGCGAACTTGTTGTGACCGCTATCGCGGACCACGCCGGGAAGACGGTCGCGGCAGGGCGCTCGGTGATCCCTGAACTGGCCGCGGGCGCGACGGGCTCGTTCCAGATCTTTCTCGTGGGCTCGGACTCCGGCGCGAAGCTCACGGTCGGCGTCACACCCTCGACGCTCGGCTGAGCCCTCCAGGGATCGCGCGGCGCCCCTGCTGTCGCGTCGAGGCGGGCCTCGACTCCCCGCGCGCGGTCCTCTCAGCGCCGGCGCTGCTTCAGCGTGATCCCCTCGAGCACGTGCGCGACCGTCTCGCAGGCATCCACGGCCGCCTCGAGCGACTCGAAGATGTCCTTCCAGCGGATCACGACCATCGGGTCGATCCCCCCTGCGAACAGCGAGGCGACACCGTCGCGCTGCAGGCGGTCCCCCTCGTTCTCCAAGCGGTGGATCTCGACCAGGTGAGGGCTCAGCTCGGTGCCGGTGCGCAGGCAGCGCAGGGCCTGGGCGATCTGCTCCCCCGCCCCCACCAGCACCTCGGCGAACTCGACCGCCTGCTCCATCGGGGCCTCGACGCCGTAGAGAACCATCTCGGCCGCCGTGTTCTCGGAGTGGTCGACGACGTCGTCGAGCGCGCTCGCCAGCGCATAGCCGTCGCCGGCGTCGAACGGCGCCCGCACCCGGCCGCCGGCGAGGCGATGGATGATGTCGTGCGTGATGCGGTCGCCGTCCTGCTCGCAGACCTTCAGGTCGCGCGCGAGATGCGCGTGCTCGGGGTAGTCGACGATCAGGTCGCGCAACAGCAGGCCGGACTTCTGCACGTTGCGGCCGGACTCCTCGACCAGCTCCATCAGCACGGGGTCCGAGGGCCGGCGCAGAAGACTCATCCGGCGAGCATATTGTTCGCCGCCTGACGCCGAGCGACTTTTACGCTTTTTTCACCGATAGATCACGACTTTGCAACTCCGCCCTCGCGCGCGCCTGCGAGGGTGCGCGATCGTGGCCGTCTACCCGGAGAGCGCCGACTACCCGGACGTCCTGTATGCGGGCGAGCTCGAGATCCGCCCCGACGAGGGGCTGGTACTCGCCACGGGCCAGGCGCTGACGTTGTCGGTGCGGGAGTTCGAGCTCCTCTCCGCGATGGCGCGCCGTCAAGGCACGATCGTGACTCGCGAGGACCTCTACCGGACCGTTTGGGGCGGCGAGCTGCGCCACGGCGACCGCTCGGTCGACGTCTACGTCAGCAAGCTCCGCAGCAAGCTCGAGGCCGCGCTGCCGGACCGCCGGTTCATCCACACGCACCCGGGATTCGGTTATCGCTTCCAGCCGCAGCCTTCACGAAATGTTCACATGGGGGCGCCAGGTGGCTGAGGAGACTGTTTCCGGGTTGTGAACGCCGTTTGTTCACCCGGCTGCCGAGGAAGTGGCTCTGAAGAGAGCTACGCGGGGGCCGCGGTCGTGCGCCGGAGGCGCACAGGACGGCCGAGACCCAGCCCGGCGAGAGCCGGCCGAAACGACAACTCAGCCAAGGAGAAGCAGTGATCAAGAGAAACCTGGGCGCCATCGCGGGCTGCGTGCTGCTCGCCATCGGCGTCGCCGCGTGCGGCTCGAGCAAATCGAGCACCACCACGGGCAGCACCGCCAGTACGAGCTCTGCGCCCTCGAAGACCGCCACCACCCCGGCGGCCAGCAGCGGCACGATCTCCGGCGCGGGCTCGACGTTCGCCGCTCCCGTCTACGAACAGTGGGGCTCCTCGATTCCCAGCCCCAAACTCAACTATCAAGCGGTCGGCTCCGGAGCCGGCCTGACGGCGATCGAGAGCAAGGTCGTCGACTTCGCGGGCAGCGACCCGCCGCTGAAGGCCGAAGAATCCGAAGCGATCGCCAAGAACGGCAGCCCGGCGGTGCAGATCCCGATGTTCCTGGGCGCCATCACGGTCTCCTACAACCTGCCCGGGGTCAAGAGCGGCCTGAAGCTCAACGGCAAGACGCTCGCCGACATCTTCCTGGGCACGATCAAGACCTGGAACGACCCGGCGATCAAGAGCCTGAACCCAGGCGTGACGCTGCCCTCTACGCCGATCACGGTCGTACATCGCTCGGACTCCTCGGGGACGACCGCCGGCTTCACCGGGTTCCTCGCCGCCGTCTCTCCCGAATTCAAGAGCAAGGTCGGCGAAGGCAAGGAAGTCCCGTGGCCGACGGGCACCGGCGGCAAGGGCAACGCGGGCGTCGCAGGCGCGGTCAAGCAGACGGTCGGCGCGGTGGGCTACGTCGAGCAGGCCTACGCGCTGCAGAACGGGTTCACGTACGCCTCGGTGCAGAACAAATCCGGCAAGTACATCGAACCCTCGCTCGCTTCGACGACGGCCGCGGGCGTGGGGGTCAAGATCCCCGCCGACCTCGGTCTGAAGGTCATCAACTCGCCGAACGCGAACGCCTACCCGATCGCCTCGCAGACGTTCATCGTCGTCAACAAGGACCTCTGCAAGGCCGGCACCCCCGGCGGCGAAGAAGCCGCCAAGGGCGTCGTGAAATTCATCGAATACGGGCTCGGGACGGGCCAGGGCATCCTGGCGCAGGCCGACTACGCGCGGCTCCCGCCGCCGGTCCTGGCCAAGTCCAAGGAAGCGCAGAAGTCCCTGCAGTGCAACGGCGCTCCGATCGGCTGAGCACGTGACACCGCCTCCACGGACGGGGAGGGCCGGCATGGAGCGCCGGCCCTCCCCGACGGGGTGACAGGGTCCCGTGGAGGCGGCAACTGCCACTGGGACCGGCGGCGACCGCGGCTTGCTCGCGCGGTCGCCGCTGGCGCGGCTGCCGGACCGGGTGCTGCGGTGGGGGCTGACGATCCTGGCGGGGCTGATCCTCGTCCTGATCGTCTACTTCTTCATCCGCCTGTTCGACGAGTCGCGCCCGGCCTTCGAACAGCAGGGCGTGCTCTCGTTCATCTTCGAAGACAACTGGAACCCGAGCGCCGGCCACTACGGCGCGCTGCCGCTCGTCGTCGGAACGCTGATCACCTCCGCGCTCGCGCTCCTGATCGGCGTGCCCGTCGCGGTCGCGGCAGCCCTCTACACGAGCGAGCTGGGCTCCCGCCGCCTGCGCGGACCGCTGACGATCCTCGTCGAGCTGCTGGCAGCGGTGCCGTCGGTTGTCTACGGGCTGTGGGGGATCTTCTTCCTGGCGCCGAAGCTCTACCCCGCCGAGAAGTGGTTCGCCGAAACCTTCTCGTTCATCCCGTTCGTCGGCGGCGGCACCGTCACGATCCCCAACTGCTTCATCGCCGGGCTCGTGCTCGCGATCATGATCCTGCCGATCGTCAGCGCGATCAGCAGGGAGGTCATGAACACGGTGCCCGCAGACCACAAGGAGGCCGCGCTCGCGCTCGGCGCCACGCGCTGGGAGATGATCCGGATCGCGGTCCTCCCCTACTGCCGCTCGGGCATCGTCGGCGGCGCGATGCTCGGACTCGGCCGCGCGATCGGCGAGACGATCGCGGTGACGATCCTGATCGGCGGATCGACGCAGATGGTCCAGAACCTGTTCGGGCAGAGCAACAGCCTCGCGGCGGTGATCGCCAACGAGTTCGGCGAGGCCACGAGCACCCATCGCTCGGCGCTGTTCGCCTGCGGGCTCGTGCTCTTCGTCCTGACGCTCTTCGTCAACGGCGTGGCGCGCTGGTTCGTGGTGCGGGCGGGGCGTGCCGGCGGCCCGCCGCGCGCCGAGGAGCACCGCAGCGCCCCCACCGCCGCCGCTGTGCCAGCCGACACCGCAGCCGGGGCATGAGCGCACCGGACGCATCCGGCGCGGACGCGCTGCTCCAGCGCTCCGCGGTCAGCGCCGCTCGCCGGCGGCGCGACCGGATCGCGCGCGGCGCGATCCTCGCGGCCACGGTGCTGGCGCTGGTCCCGCTGGTCCTCATCGTCTACTACCTGCTCAAAAAGGGGCTCGGCGCCTGGAGCGGCGACTTCTTCACCACGGACCCGACCGGCAACACCTTCTTCAAGAACTCGAACATCGGCGGCATCAAGTCGGCGCTGCTCGGCACGATCGAGATGGTCGCGTTGGCTTCGGTGATCGCGATCCCGATCGGAGTCGGGGTCGCGATCTGGCTCGTCGAGTACGGCCGCGACAGCCTGTTCGCGAACATCGTCCGCTTCTTCGTCGATGTGCTCACGGGCGTGCCCTCGATCGTCTTCGGCCTGTTCGTCTACATCGTCCTGATCGTGGGCACCGGCACGAGCTACGCCGGATGGAAGGGCTCGATCGCCCTATCGCTGCTGATGCTGCCCGTGGTCGTGCGCTCGGCCGAGGTGATCCTCAACCTGGTGCCGAACGGCCTGCGCGAATCGGCGCTCGCGCTGGGCGCGCCGCGCTGGCGCGTGGTCGGGAGGATCGTGCTGCCCACCGCGCTGCCGGGGATGGTCACCGGCATCCTGCTGGCGGTGGCCCGCGCCGCGGGCGAGACCGCGCCGCTCCTCTTCACGGCTGCCTACACGCACGAAACCACGACCAACCTGGGTTCGTTCATGAACTCGCTGCCGGTCCAGATCTACACCGACGTGACCTCGCCCACCCCCCGTGTGGTCGAACGCGCGTGGGGCGCGGCGCTCACGCTCGTGGTGCTGATCCTGCTCCTCAACCTGATCGCTCGACTAGTCTCGCGAAGGAGCCGCCTAGCATGAGCTCGACACGACCCGACGAGATGACCGACCTCGACCCAGACAGCACCCCGGCCGCTTCCGAGCGCGGGCAGGCGCCCCCGGCGAGCACCCGTGCGACGGTGGTACCGCCGGAGGTCCGCCGGCACGCCGACAGCGCAAGGGACGCCGACGCCGTCGGCGTCAGCGTGGAGGGGCTGCGCGCGTTCTACGGCGAGGCCGAACAGGTCAAGGGGATCGACCTCGAGTTCAAAGGCAACGAGGTGACGGCGATCATCGGCCCCTCCGGCTGCGGCAAGTCGACGATGGTCCGCTGCATCAACCGCATGCACGAGGAGATCCCGGGCGCCCACGCGGAGGGCCGTGTGCTGCTCGGCGACGCCGACGTCTATGGCGCCGGGGTGGATGTCGTCGCGGTGCGCCGCGCGATCGGCATGATCTTCCAGAAACCGAACCCCTTCCCCACGATGTCGATCTTCGACAACGTCGCCGCCGGACTGCGCCTCACGGCCCGCCGGGGCGAACTGAACGAGAAGGTCGAGCAGGCGCTGCGCGGAGCCGGGCTCTGGGACGAGGTCTCCGGGCGGCTGGCCGAGCCGGGCGCCGGCCTCTCCGGCGGCCAGCAGCAGCGTCTGTGCATCGCCCGCTCCCTCGCTGTCGAACCGGCGGTGTTGCTCATGGACGAGCCATGCTCGGCGCTCGACCCGATCGCGACGCTGAAGATCGAGGAGCTGATCGAGGAGCTCAAGCGGCGCATCACGATCGTGATCGTCACCCACAACATGCAGCAGGCCGCACGCGTCGCCGACCGCACGGCCTTCATGCTCGCCGGCGAGCTCGTCGAGGTCGGCCCGACCCAGGAGATGTTCACGAAGCCCAACGACGCGAGGACCGAGGAATATGTCACCGGCAAGTTCGGCTGACGGGCGCGAGGAGCCCACCGCCGGCACGATCTCCGAGGAGCCGCTGGGAGGCGGAGGCGGGCGGGCTCATTTCCAGGAGCAGCTCCAGCAGCTCGAGACGCATGCGCTGGGCGGCCTGGACCTGATCGTCGAGCAGCTCGACCGGGTGCTGGAGGCACTCCAGCACCGCGACATCGAGCTCGCCCAGATGGTGATCGCCGACGATGACCGCGTCGACGGCCGCTACCTCGAAGTCCACCAGGGCATCCTCTCGCTGCTGGCGCTGCAGGCCCCGGTCGCGGGAGACCTGCGGCTCGTGGCGGCCCTGCTGCACATGATCAAGCACATCGAGCGCATGGGCGACCAATGCGTGAACATCGCCAAGCTGATCCCCCTGTCCGGCTACGACGCGCCCGTCGACCACGACGTGCTCGACGCGATCCTCAAGATGGGCGCCTTCGCGCGCTCGGAGGTCGTCCAGAGCAAGGCGGCGTTCGCCGCCCGCGACGTGGCGCTGGCCGAGGATCTCGTCCGCCAGGATCGCGAAATCAACCGGCTGAACCGCGACATCTTCCGCGCCGCGATCGAAATCGGCGACGACCCGGATCGTCGCGAGTGGGCGATGCACATGACGCTGGTCGCGCGGGCGATCGAGCGCATCGGCGACAACGCCGTGGACATCGGCGAGCAGGTCGCGTTCGTCGTGACGGGGCTGTTCCGGGAGTTCTCGGACTCCTCGCGCCCCGCCGCCTCTACGCAGTAGCGGCGCTCAGGCCGGCGTCGGCGTGAAGAGCATCAGCCGCATCTTCATCTCCCGCTCACGGCTGATGTCGCCGATGTACTCGGTCTCCCAGCCGTTGCGCGTGCCCATCGCTTCGAGCTCCTCGCGCGGGTAGTAGAAGGCCGCGTGCGCGTGCGAGGTGTCCTCGTTGTCGGACTCCTCGCCGGGCAGCCACGTGGCGTAGAACCGGTGGCTGTCGGGGACATTCGCGCGCAGGTTGCGCAGGCACTTTTCGAGGTCCTCGCGTGTGAGGTGGGTGAACAGCGACCAGGCCAGCGCGTAGTCAGCCTGCTTGCTGAAGCGCTCGAACTCGAAGGCGCCCGAGACGACGAGCTCGGGGCGCTTCTCGGCCGCGACCTCGGGCGGCAGCTCCTTTGCGAGCGCCTGCTTGATCAGCGACTCCTCCTTCTCGATGCCGAGGTAGTTGCCGGCGTCGAGGTAGGGGATCAGACGCACCCCCGCCCGCAGCGAGCCGCAGGCGATGTCGAGCATCACGTGCTCGGGGCGCAGCCCGCGCTCGACCATGAAGTCGAACTCCAGCTGGCCGTACTCCTCCCAGCGCCCGCCGATGTAGGCACGGTGGCCGACCACACCGACGCCGAGGTCGCCCTCGACCCGCCAGCGCTTGCGTCCCATCAGCCGGGGCAGCACGCCGGCTCGGATTTTCCGCCCGATCATCGCCGCGGCAGGCTACCAGGCTCCGTTCAGCGGCCGTGCGTACGGGATAAGCTTCCGCGCGGTGTCAGAGGACTCGCTTCAAGCCCGCTCCGAACGGATCTCGGAGGACACGTTCATCGGGGGGCCCCGCTACAACTTCGAGCAGGTCGGACGGCTCGGCTTCGAGGTGCTGCTGAAAGAGGGTTTGCGGCCGTCCTCGCGTGTGCTGGACGTCGGCTGCGGCGCGCTGCGGCTCGGCTACTGGCTGATGCGCTTCCTCGATCCCGGCCGCTACTTCGGGATCGAGCCGCAGCGCGAGATGCTCCAACTCGGCCTCGACGAGATGGTCGAGCCCGAGGTCGTGGCCCGCGCGGCGGCGCGCTTCGACCACAACACCGACTTCGACTTCTCCGTCTTCGGCGAGAGCTTCGACTACGCCTTCGCGCGCTCGGTCTGGACGCACGCATCGAAGCCGCAGATCGCGGCGATGCTCGAGTCGTTCGCCGACACCGGCGCCCCGGGCGCCGTTTTCATGGCCTCGTTCTACCCCGCGGGTACCTGGTTCCGGATCGGGCACCGCTGGCCACGCCTGGAGCGCGAGGCGTTCACGCGGCTGCCGCTGGCGGGGATGAGCCCGCTGATCGCCGGCATCAAACCGTTTCGCTCGAGCGACTACGAAGGCGAGGAGTGGCTGGGTCGCAGCCACGAGTCGAGCGTTCGTGGCGTCGCCAACCACTCGACCCACTGGATCGCGGGCGAGGCGGCACGGCACGGCCTGTCCGCGCAGCTCATGCCCTACCGCATCCGAAACCACCAGTACTGGATGCGGATCCGGCATCCCTAGCCGGCCCGGAACGAGCGCAAAACTCGGTGTGAAGATCCTGTTACATCGGTTGCGACGCTCTCTCGGTCCCCCATCGATCGCTTACACTCAGCCCCGATGACGGCCAACGTGCGCGCTGACGAAAAAGGCGCTCCCTCGCTCGCCACAGATGCCGCGTCTCCCAACGGTTCGCTGCGGATCGCGGTACTCGACCGCGACAGCGGGTTCATACAGGTCCTGAGCAAGCGCCTGGACCGGCTGGGCTGGGAGCACCGGGTGCTCGCGAGTCCCGTTCCGCCGGAGGCGATCGTCGCGATGCGCCTGAGCGCGCTCGTTGTCGACCTGGCGGTGCTCGGGCCTCAGGCATGGAACTGGCTGGAGCGCGTCTGCGAGGCGCTGCCCGAGCTCGGCATCGTCGTCTGCACCGGCCCTTCCACCGTCGCTCAGCGTGTGCGCGGGCTGCGGCTCGGCGCCGACGACTGGATCACCAAGCCCTGCCACCCGGAGGAGGTGATCGCGCGCGTCCAGAGCGTCGTGCGCCGCCGCCGCCGCAGCAGCAGCCGCGCCGAGGCCGCCCCCGTGACGGCGGGCGAGGTCGAGATCCGCTCCGACCGCTTCCAGGCCTTCGTCGGCGAACGCAGCATCGACCTGACGCGTCGCGAGTTCGAGCTGATCGAGCTGTTGGCCGTGGCCGAGGGCCGCGTGCTCGAGCGCGAGGAGATCTACTCGCGCCTGTGGGGTTACACGATGGTGCGCGGCGACCGCTCGGTGGACGTGTTCGTGCGCAAGCTGCGCCAGAAGCTCGAGAAGGCCTCCCCGGGCTGGCGCTACATCCACACCCACTTCGGCATCGGCTACCGCTTCGCCGCCGAATCGCTGGAGGTCGTCGACCCCGGCGACGTGCCGTCGTCGCTACCCGCCGACTGGGACGCCCGCGACAAGGGCGAGGTCGCGGGGGCGCATGAGGACGGCGAGCTCGGCGCTCGCGCCCTCTAGCCGCAGCACCGCGACGCCCGCCTTCTTCAGGTCCAGCTTCGCGCCGGTGAGGGCGCCGGCGAGCTGCGAGAGGTCGGGCTCGTGCCCGACCAGCAGCACGCGGCCGTCGGGGCCGGTGGCGGCGAGGGCGTCGAGCGCCTGCGCGGCCTCGAAGCCGCCCGCGAGCGGCGGGTGGACGGCCATGCGCTCGCGGTCCTCGTCCTCCCACGCCTCGGCGGCGAGCTCGGCCGTCTGCGCCGCGCGAACCTTCGGGCTGTAGAGGATCGCCTCGAAGCGGGCCCCCATGCGGGCGATCGCGACACCTGCCGCGCGAGCCTGGTGCTCACCCCGCTCGGTGAGGCGGCGGGCCGAGTCCTCCCGGCTTCCATGCGGCTCGGCCTCTGCGTGTCGGAGTAGCCAGAGCTGACGTGCCATGCGTGTGCCGCTCAGAGTACCGCGCGAGCCGTGCCGCTTGCACGCAATTTGCGAACGCGGGCGGCGACGCGGACGCGCACCGTGTAGCGTGGAGCTCGTATGGACGGCGCTATCAACTACGAGCTGAGCAGCGTCGAGGCTCCTGCGGTGACGGCGCCGCACACGAGCCAGGCCGCCGCCGGCGCCGACGGGCTCGAACGCCCCTCGCTGTACATAAACCGCGAGCTCTCCTGGCTCGATTTCAACGATCGCGTCCTGCAGCTCGCCGAAGACGAAGAGGTGCCGCTGCTCGAGCGCGTGAAGTTCTGCGCGATCTACACCACCAACCTCGACGAGTACTACATGGTCCGCGTCGCCGGCCTGCGCGACCAGATCGACGCCGGCGTCGAGACGCCGGGCCAGGACGGGCGCACGCCGTACGAGACGCTCGGGCTGATCCGGGAGAAGGTGCTCGGCCAGGGTGAGCGCCTGACAGATTGCTTCGAACGCCGGCTGCGCCCCCGGCTCGCCGACCACGACATCGAGATCGTCAGCGTGGGCGATCTGAGCGAAGAGCACCGCGCCGAGCTGGCGCGCCACTTCCAGAAGGTGATCTTCCCGGCGCTGACGCCGCTCGCGGTCGCCCCGGGGCGGCCCTTCCCCTACATCTCCAACCTCTCCCTCAGCCTCGCCGTGCTGGTACGAGATCCGGTGACCGATCAGACGGTGTTCGCTCGCGTGAAGGTGCCGACGGAGATCCTGCCGCGCTTCGTCACGCTCGCCCGCGCGGGCGAGGCGCCGCTGCTGGTGCCGCTCGAGGATGTGATCGCCAACCACCTCGACGCGCTTTTCCCGGGTATGGAGATCGCCGACTGCGACGTCTTCCGCGTGACGCGCGACGCCGACCTCGAGGTCTCAGACGACGCGGCCGACCTGCTTCAGGCCGTCGAGGACGAGCTGCGCCGGCGCCGCTTCGGCGAGATCGTACGAGTCGAAATCGGCGCCGGGATCTCCGAGCAGCTGCGCACCGCTCTGGTCGGGCTGCTCGGCGTCGTGGACGAGGAGGTGTTCCCGGTCGACGGCCTGCTCGACATGGGCGCCCTCTGGGAGATCGTGAAGATGCCGGGGCACGCCGAGCTGCGCGAGGAGCCGCTGCCGTCGGTTACCCACCCGCGGCTGGTCCGCCATGAGGGGGAGCGCCCCGATGTCCTGGGAGCCATGCGCGAAGGCGACGTATTGGTGCACCACCCCTACGACTCGTTCGCGACCTCGGTGGAGCGCTTCGTCGAGCAGGCGGTCGCCGACCCCAACGTGCTCGCCATCAAGCAGACGGTGTACAGGACTAGCGACGACTCGCCGCTGGTGCCGGCGCTGATCGAAGCCACCGAAAGGGGCAAGCAGGCGGTGGCGCTGGTCGAGCTCCAGGCGCGCTTCGACGAGCGCATGAACATCCACTGGGCGAAGGCACTGGAGGAGGCGGGCGTACACGTCGTCTACGGCCAGCCCGCGATGAAGACCCACGCCAAGTGCGTCCTGGTCGTCCGCCGCGAGGGCGACGGGGTCCGCAACTACGTCCACATCGGCACCGGCAACTACCACTCCGCGACAGCCCGTCTCTACACCGACTTCGGGCTGTTCACCGTCGACGAGCAGATCGGCGCCGACGTGGCTGACATGTTCAACTACCTGACCGGGTACGGGCGCCCCCTGCACTACAGACGCGTGCTGACGGCGCCCAACATGCTGCGCGACGGGATCATCTCCGAGATCGAGCGCACGGTCGATGCGCACCGCGAGGGCCGCTCGACCCGCATCGCGATGAAGATGAACTCGCTCGTCGACGGCCGCTGCATCCGCGCGCTGTACGCCGCCTCGCAGGCCGGCGTGCAGATCGACCTCAACGTACGCGGGATCTGCTGTCTGCGCCCAGGGCTGCCCGGCATCTCCGAGAACATCCGGGTCGTCTCGGTGGTCGGGCGCCTGCTGGAGCACTCGCGCGTCTACACCTTCGAGCGCGGCGGCGAGCAGACTGTCTACATCGCCTCAGCCGATCTGATGCCGCGCAACCTGGACCACCGGGTCGAGCTGGCGGCGCCGATCGCCGAGCCTCACCTGCAGGACGAGCTGCTCGACACCCTCGAACGAGCCTTCGCCGACAACCAGAGCTCCTGGGAGCTGCACGGCGACGGCAGCTGGACGCGGCGTGCGCCGCTGCCCGGCGAACGGCCGCGCAACATGCAGCTCGAGCTGGCCGAGCTGCACTTCGCGCGCGCCGCCGGAGAGCGCGGCGACAGCGAGGTCGCCCTCGGCGATCAGCTCGCGGCCGGGGCCGGCAGCCCGTCCAGCACCGCCTTCAGCTCGTCCACGGACTGGTAGTCGAGACCCAGCCTGTGGTCGTGGCGGTGGCGCACGACGCCCTGCTCGTCGATCACGATCACGGCGCGCTTGGTGCCGAGCGGGCCGCCCCAGGCACCGAACTGCTTGGCGACCTCTCCCCCGCGGTCCGCGAGCAGCGGCACCGTCAGCGAATGCTTGGCCGTGAACTCCTGATGGCTGTCGACGTCCTGCGCGGAGATGCCCACGACCGTCGCGCCGAGCGCACCGAAGGCGGCCGGCTGGTCACGGTAGGAGCAGAACTGTTTGGTGCAGACCATCGTGTTGTCGCCGGGATAGAACAGCAGCACGACGCGCTCGCCGCGGTGCTCGGAGAGCCGGAAGCTCCCGTCGGTGCCCGGCAGCTCGAAATCCGGCGCCTGCTCGCCGACCTGCGGCTTCTTCGCCATTCCAACCCCCTTGCTCGTATTGCGGCCCGTACGGGCCCGCGGGTGAGGATAGTCCCTCGCCGCGGGCGCCCGCCGGCGACCGGCGAACGCCGCGGGACGATCCGCTAGAACACTCCTCCATGCCAGCCCGCCCGACGATCGCGCTGGCCGTCCTGGCAGCGGGTGTGACGCTCGCCGCCTGCGGCAGCGCCGCCCCGGCCGACGTCTCGACGCCGTCCGTTCCCAGCACCGCGGTCCCGGCGCCTGGGGCCGCGGCGAGCGCGGATCAGCTGCGCGACTGGCCGGAGTTCGGACTCGACCCACAGCGCAGCGGCGTCACGGAAGCCTCGCCGGGCATCTCCGCCTCGCAGCTGGGCCACCTTCGGCGCCTGCACGTGAGCCTGCCCGGGACGGTCGACTCCTCGCCCGTCTACCTGCACGGCGCCGTCGTCGCCGGCGCCACGCACGACGTCGCGGTGGTGACGAGCACCTACGGGCGGACGCTGGCGATCGACGCCGCCAGCGGGCACATCCTGTGGACCTTCACCCCGCCTGGTTACGGAGGCTGGGCGGGCAGCGCGCAGATCACGACCACGAGCCCGCTCGTAGACCCCGACGGGCGCTTCGTCTATGCCGCCTCGCCGAACGGCGAGATCCACAAGCTCGCGCTCGCCACCGGCACCGAGGCGGCCGGATGGCCGGTGCACCTGACACGCGACCAGACCCACGAGAAGCTCGCCGCCGCGCTGAACCTCGACGGCCCCTACGTGATCGCGACCACCGGCGGCTACTTCGGCGACGCCCCGCCGTATCAGGGTCACGTCGTCCTGATCGAACGCGCGAGCGGCCGGATCGCAAGCGTCTTCAACACGCTGTGCGCGAACCGCCGGGAGCTGATCGTGCCCAGCAGCTGCCACTCGAGCGACTCGGCAATCCTCTCCCGCGCCGGCGCCGTCGTCGAGCCGGGCGGCGGGCGCATCCTCGTCTCCACGGGCAACGGCCCGTGGAACGGCACCACCGACTTCGGCGACAGCGTGCTGGAGCTGACGGTCCCCGGCCTGAGGCTGCGGCAGGTGTTGACGCCGCGAAACCAGGCGCAGCTCAACGCCACCGACACCGACCTCGGCTCCAGCGGGCCGGCGCTGCTCGGCGACGGGCGCGCGGTCGTCGCGGGCAAGGACGGGATCATGCGCGTGCTGTCCCTCGCCAGGCTCGACGGCTCCTCCCCGAGCGGCGGCAACCGCGGCCGACTCGGCGGCGAACTGCAGCGCCTGCAGGTGCCGGGCGGGGCGGAGCTGTTCAGCGCCCCCGCGGTCTGGCGCCGCGGCGGACGCACCACCGTGTTCGTCGCCGACGAAAGCGGCACCGCCGCCTACGTGATGCGGGGCGGCCTGCTGTTCCGCGCCTGGCAGAACGGCAACCCCGGGACCAGCCCCGTGATGGCGGGCGGACTGCTCTACGTGTATGACCTCAGCGCGGGCGGCATCGAGGTCTACCGGCCCGGCTCGCCCACACCCCTGGCGAAGCTCGCGGGCTCCCCCGGGCACTGGAACAGCCCGATCGTGGTCGACGGGCACGTGATCGAGCCCGAGGGCAACGGCAACGATCACCTCCAGAGCGGCAGCCTCGACATATTCTCCGCCCCCTAGTCGGGCTTGCCCGGGACCTGCCAGCCGCGTCGCGAAGGGTCGATCAGCGCCCGCCACCACGCCGTGACCGGCGCCGGCTCCTCCCACTCCTGCTCATCCAGGGAGGCTTCCGTGGCGCACAGGAACGCGACCCGCCGCTGGGCGCGATAGTCGGCAAGCCCCTCGTAGCCGCCCATCTCGTGAGCGAGCGGCACGCAGTCGTAGCCGAACTCCGCGGCCAGCTCGACCACCGCCTCGCGCGAGGGCAGCAGAGCCACCCCTTCGGCGCCCTCGCCGGGCGCCAGCGCGAGCTCGAAGAAGCTCGAGGGGGCCCCGGAGACCTCGGTGTCGATCACGACCAGCTCGGCACCCGCGGCGCGGAGCAGCTCGAACAGCTCGACCGGCCTGCCGCTGCGCTCCATCAGCCCGATGCAGAGCGCGACGTCGTAGCCCCCGTCGATCCGCACCCCGGGCACCGGGGCACACTCGAAGCGCAGTCGCTGCGGATCGGCGCCTGCCGCCTCGGCCCGGCGCCGGGCGGCGTCGATCGCGGCCGCGTCCTCATCGACTCCGAGAACGGCCTCGGCGCCGGCCTCTAGCGCCTGCAGCGACCACAGGCCCTCGCCACAGCCGGCGTCGAGCACGCGGCGCCCGTGCAGCGAGCCGCCGGCGAGCACGAGAAGCGGCTCGAAGAAGTAGTGGCGCTGCTGGGCGGTCCGGTTCGAGTTCTCGGTCATCGCCCTAGGCCCCGAGCCGCCGCCTCGTCCGGGCAGCTGCGCCGGCGAGAGCGCCCGCCCAGGGGTTCGCGTGCGGCTCGCGCGCGGGTGCGAGCAAGCCGAGCGGGACGCGGTCGGAGCAGACGAACGCGATCCGGCGTCCAGCCAGGTAGTCCTCCACCCCGAGCTCCTGGCCCGAGAAGTCGTGCGCGAGGGCGACCGTCTCGAAGCCGAAGCGGGCTGCGAGCTCGGCAACAGCGCGGCGCGTCGGGACGAGCACGAGATCGCGCTCGACGGCGTTGCGCGGCTCCCCGAGCCTCGCAACCTCGAACAGCGCCCCGCGCGCCCGCGAGACGCCGGTGTCGATCACGACCAGCTCGGGCTTCGCCCCGGCAATCAGCTCGAATAGCGCCAGCGGCTTGGCGACCACGTCCAGAAGGCCGAGGCACAGCACCACGTCGAAGCGATCGGCGAGCTGCCACTCGAAGAGGTTCGCCTTTTGGAAGGCGTAACGCCCGGAGTCCACGCCGCGCGCCTGGAACACGAGCTCGGCCTGCTCGATCGCGCTCGCCGAGCCGTCCACCCCGAGCACGAACTCGGCGCCGGCGTCGATCGCCTCGAGCGACCAGTACCCGGCGTTGCAGCCGAGGTCGAGCACGCGGCGGCCGTGCAGGGTGCCCCCCGTCAGACCGAGCAGCGGCTCGAAGAAGTACCGGCGACGCTGCTCCGCGCGCCGGACCCGCCATGCGCTCGCGACCGGCGTGGTGATGCCGCCCGGCAGCTCGAAGCGGTAGTTCCAGCTCGGGAAGGACTCGATCCGCTGCCTGAGTTCCTCGGCGTCCAACGGCGGCTGGCTCCTTGTCGGCGGGTCGCTGAGGGATAGTGCCGTGGCGGTCGGCCTCGGCCGCGCGGATGCTAGTGCAACGGCGCTGCGGGGGTAGCCTGTGCAGATGACGTCTGAGTCGCTCGCGGGACGCCTCCTCGTCGCCTCGGCGACGCTCATGGACCCCAACTTCGCGCGTACCGTGGTGCTGATCGGGCTGCACAGCGAGGAGGGCGCGCTCGGCCTCGTGCTGAACCGGCCCTCGACCTCGACCGTCGCCGCGGCCGTGCCCCAGCTGGACGACCTCATCGACACCGGCGAACCGGTGTTCGTCGGCGGGCCGGTGCAGCCGAGCGCGGTCGTCATGCTCGCCGAGTTCGAGGACCCGGAGGCGGCCGGGCTGCTGGTGCTGGGGCGCATCGGCTGCCGGCGCCCGAGGCCAGCCTCGAGCAGCTCGCGGCCGCCACCACCCGGCGGCGCGTGTTCGCGGGCTACGCGGGCTGGGCCGAGGGCCAGCTCGACGCCGAGATCGACGCCGGCGACTGGATCCCCCAGGACGCGCTGCCCGACGACGTGTTCAGCGTCGAGCCCGGGCAGCTGTGGAGCAGCGTCCTCGAGCGCAAGGGCGGCCAGTACGCCCTGCTCGCGCGAATGCCGCTCGATCCGAGCCTGAACTGAGGTAGAACCGGCTACCCTCATTGGACGCCCTCTGCCGGGGGCGTTCCCTCACCGGCTGCTCCCCTACTGGAGCTCCTTCCCCCACCGAGGAGTCCCCTTTGCTGAAGCTCGCCCGCTGGTCAACGACCCACCGCAAGTACGTCGTGCTCGGCTGGATCGCCCTGCTCGTCGTCGTGAACGTGCTCGCGCAGTCGGCCGGCACGAGCTACTCCAACAACTTCACGCTGCCCAACTCGGACGCCCAGCGCGCCTCCGATCTGCTGCAGCACAGCTTCCCCGCGCAGGCGGGCGACCGCGACACGATCGTCTTCAAGGTCAACTCGGGCACCGTCCGTGACCCTGCGGTCCAGCGCGCGGATGGAGCGCGATGTTCGACGAAGTCGCGAAGCTGCCCCACGTCGCCGCCGTCATCAGCCCCTACGCAGCCGCCAGCCGGGCAAGGCGATCTCCGCCGACGGGCAGCATCGCGTTCGCGACGGTCGTGTTCGACGAGAAAGCCAACCTGCTGCCCAAGAGCGCCCCCGAACGCGTCGTGCAACGTCGCCCGCGCCGCCGCCCAGCCGGGCCTCGAGGTCGAGCTCGGCGGGCAGGCGATCGAGCAGACCGAGCAGGCCGGGCTTCGGGATCTCGACAGCGGTCGGGCTGCTCGCCGCGATCGTCGTGCTGCTGATCACGTTCGGCTCGCTGATCGCGATGGGCCTGCCGATCGTCACCGCGCTGTTCGGCCTCGGCACCGGCCTCGGCCTGATCGCCCTGTTCACGCACGTCGTCGACACGCCGAACTTCTCCTCCGAGCTCGCGGCGATGATCGGGCTCGGCGTCGGCATCGACTACGCGCTGTTCATCCTCACGCGCTTCCGCGAGGCCTACCGCACGCCCGGCCCCACGTTCCACGACGTGCGCGCAGTCGGTCGCTGCAGCGCGATCGACACCGCCGGGCGCGCCGTGCTGTTCGCCGGCACGACGGTCGTGATCGCGCTGCTCGGCATGATGCTGCTCGGCGTCAACTTCCTCTACGGGGTGGCGATCTCAGCCTCGATCGGCGTGCTGCTCGTGATGCTCGCCTCGCTCACGCTGCTGCCCGCCCTGCTGACCATGACCGGCGAGAAAGTCGCCTACGGCAGCCGCGCGCTCGCGCGCGCAGGCAGGAAGCGGCCGCGGCCGGCTCGTCGGCCGCCAACGGCGCGAACGGCGCCTCCGTCGACGGCGGCGACGGCGGCGAACCGCTCGGCGGCCGCACCTGGCTGCGCTGGAGCCAGTTCGTCGGCGCGCACGCCCGCTGGCGATCGCGCTCGGCTCGACGCTGCTGATGCTCGCGATCGCCGCGCCCGCGCTCGCGCTGCGGCTCGGCTCGAGCGACGCCGCCAACGACCCTGCCGGCCAGACCACGCACAAGGCCTACGAGCTGCTCGCCGAAGGCTTCGGCCAGGGCTTCAACGGCCCGCTGCTGGTCGTCGCGAAGGTCCCGCCAAGCAGGCCGCCAGCGAGGAAGCTCGCGCGAGCGGCGGCGGCTGTCGAGCGCGCTGCGCGGCGATCGCGCCACGCCCGGCGTCGCGTCGGTCGTGCCGCCGAAACTGAACCCCGACGGGCAACGTCGCGACGATCACCGTCTACCCGCACGTCCTCGCCGCAGGCCTACGCGACCACCGCCGCTCGTCGTGCACCTGCGCAACCGCGTGGTGCCGCCGATCGAGCGCGGCACCGGCGCATGAACGTCTACGTCGGCGGCGTGACCGCGGGCGCCGTCGACTTCGCGACCGTGCTCGGCCACAAGCTGCCGCTGTTCATCGGCGTCGTCGTGCTGCTCTCGCGCGCTGCTGCTGCTGATCGTGTTCCGCTCGCTCGTGATCCCGCTGCAGGCGGCCGTGATGAACCTGCTCAGCATCGGCGCCTCGCTCGGCGTGATCGTCGCTGATCTTCCAGTGGGGCTGGCTGAGGCGGCCTGTTCGGCGTCGAGCGCCGGGCCGATCGAGTCGTTCATCCCGGTGATGCTGTTCGCGATCGTGTTCGGCCTCTCGATGGACTACGAGGTGTTCCTGGTCTCGCGCATCCACGAGCGCTGGACGATCACGCGCGACAGCCGCCGCGCGGTCGGCGAGGGCCTGGCGCTGACCGGGCGCGTCGTGACCGCCGCCGCGGCGATCATGGTCTGCGTGTTCCTGTCGTTCATGCTCGGCGAAGACCGCGTGATCAAGGAGTTCGGCCTGAGCCTCGCGAGCGCCGTGTTCCTCGACGCGCTCGTCGTGCGCTGCCTGCTGCTGCCCGCCGTGCTGCACCTGCTCGGCGACGCGCACCTGGCGCATCCCGGCTGGCTCGACCGGCTGCTGCCGCGCGTGAACATCGAGGGCACGCAGCACGAGCTGCCGTCCACCTCGGCGAACGGTGCCGGCGACGGACGTGTGGTGCGAGCCGGTGGCGGTCGGAGCGGCCGGGGGCGCGTGGAGCGGCGGCGACGGGAGACGGAGGGCTGAGCAGAGCCTCCGGCGGGCCGCGCTCGGCCTGCTGCTGCTCGCCCAGGCGTCCGCGTTCCTCGCGGCGCGCCGCTTCCGCCGCGCTCCCGCAGCGGGCGCGCGAGCGCGCTGATCGTCTTCGTGCGCGCGGGCGAGCAGGAGCTCGCCGCCGAAGGCATGTCGGTCGGGATCATGTCCGCCTCGCAGGGCACCTACACCCCGGCCAGCTGCTAGCTCGACATCACGCAGGGGGCGCGGATCGCGTCGTCGGCCTACGCCACGCCGGTGCCCGCCGCCGCTTTCGCTGAGCCGGCCGCGGCACGGTCGAGCGGCTGGCGGCGCCGTCCGCGCGCGGGCTGCAGCCGCTCCGCAGCTGCTGACGTCCTGGCCTGCTCGCGTCGAGCGTCCCGGGCGGGGCGCCTATGCGTGGGCCGAAGGCGCCGAGGGCCTCTTGACGCGGCCGGGGAAGCCCCCGGTGGTGATCACGGGCGGCCGCGAAGCCCCGTCGGCGTTCGCGGTCGCCGCCGCTCGCGACGGGGGCATCGCGAGCGTCTCGCGCGGCGTCGACGCGACCCTGCCCTGCCGCGTCCAGGCGCTCCTGAGCGAACACTCGCTGGTCGTCGCCGACCTCAGCCGGCCGGCCGCGTCGGGCGCGCGCGAGCTGCGCGCCGCTGGTCGGCCGCACCGCCTCCCCGAGCGAGCTGTGCTCGCCGTCGCAGCGGCTCCCCGCCGGCAAGCGCCGGCACAGCTGCTGTGGCCGGCGCCGCCGGCCTGCCGGGACCGCAGCGACGCCCAAGGAGCTGACTTCGGCGACGACCCAGCAGCGCGGCCTCGATCGCCTCCGTGGACATCGCCCCAACGATCCTCGGCTGGCTCGGCATCGCGGTGCCAGCCGAGATGCGCGGCGAGCCGACCTCGAAGGCGACCGTGCCCTGCGACTCGTCAGCGCTGCGAGCGCTCGTCGCGCGCCTGCGGGTCGATCGGCGCGCGGCGCCTGCAGCGCGCTCGCCTTCCTGCTGTGTGCCTGGGCGCTGCTGCTGCTTGCGACGGTCGCGCTTCACACGCGCGCGCGAGCCGCGCGCCCGCGCCGATGCGGGCGGGCGCGCTCGGCGTCATGTGGGCGCCCGTCGCTGTCTGGTCCCGGCGGCCCTGGCACCGCGGCCGGCCGTCGAGTACGCGACTGATCGCGCTCGGTCTGCCTGGCGCTCGGCGCGCTCACCGACCTGCTGCTGCCGTGGCCGCGCGCGCTGCTCGCACCGGCGGTCGCCGCGCCTGCCGCGATCGTGCGTCGACGCGCTCGCGCACACCCAGCTGCTGGTGCGCTCGCTGCTCGGCCCCAACCCGATTCTCGGCGCGCGCTTCTACGGCGTCGGCAACGAGCTCAAGTCGGGGCTCGCCGTGCTCGTGCTCTGCGGCGGTCGCCGCCGCGCTCTATCCGTCGGCGCGGACCTCGCCGCGCCGGGTGCTGGCGAGCGTGCTCGGAGCGGGCTTCGCTGCTGGCGCTGATCGAGGGCTCGGCCCGCATCGGCGCGGGCGTCGGCGGCGTGATCCTCGTCTGCGCCGGCACCGCCGTGGCGACCGTGATGCTGCTCGCCGGACGCCTCGCCGCCGGCGCGCGCTGCTCGCGCTGATCGCGCCGGTCGCCGGGCTCATCGTGCTGGCCGCGCTCGACCTCGTCACCGCGCACGGCAGCGGGCATTTCACCGGCAGCATCCTGCACGCGCGCTCGGCGGGCGACGTGCGCGACATCATCGTCCGCCGCTACAAGGCGGCCTGGGGCGAGCTCCACAACCACGCGATGCCCGTCGCCACGGCGATCGCGCTGGTCTGCGCCGGCTTCGCGATCCGCTCGGCGCGAGCGCCTGCTGGCCCCGGTGCAGGGCGACCAGCTCTGGCTGGCCGCGCTCTCGGGCGGACTCGCGGCAGGCGTGGTCGGGGCGCTCGTCGAGGACTCCGGCCCGGTGCTGCTCGTCGTCGCCGTCTTCACGCTGGGGTGCGTGCTCAGCTACCTGTGGGCGCCGCAGGCCCGCGCCGCTCAGGGCGGCCGGCGTGCGGCGCGGAGCGCCGCTGAGCAGGGCCGGCCGCGAGCGGCGGGCGACCTTCGCTGAGGCCGGCACGGAGCGCCCGACCGCACCGGCGCCACTGCGTTCCCGGCGCGCCCCCCGCGCACCGGGACCGCTGCGCCTCAGTCGCTCATGCGCCCGCGCCGGACGAAGAACACGACCAGCCCGACCACGATCAGGACCAGGACCACGCCGCCGACGATGTAGCGGATTTTGTGTTTCGCGGGTTTGGAGGTCGATTTCGCTTCTTTTTCCGCGGCGGCCGGCTTGAGGATCGTGAACGTGACGTGATGCGCTTTGAGCTCGGACTCGACCGCCGGCGAGCCTTTTCGCGGGTAGCGGTAGAGGTAGAGGGTCCCGTTCTTGGTTTTGATGTGCAGGCTGCGGACCCGCTTGTTGAACTCGGCTGAGGCGATTTCGCCTTTTGCGAGCTGCTGTTCGAAGGCCTGCTTGCTCTCTTCGGTGAATTCCGGTGTTGTCGCGGCAAGGCCGGCGACCGGCGTCGCCAGCACGAGGCACAGCGTCAGCGCGGCGACAGCCAGCTGGCGTAGCGGCGTCGGTACGGTCATCTATCGCTCCTGGAGTCGGTTGGCAGGGGCCGGACCCCGACGGTTCTCGTCCCCTGCGTCCGGGGGGTGGACGGTGCGTACCCTAGTGCCTACACGCAGGCGGTGTCACGCCTGAAGGCACGCTGCGCGAGACGGCTCGCCGCGGGCGTCCAGACCGCGATCACGACCCAGCCCTGCGCGCCCCACGCAGCGCCGCCCACCGCGATGCAGCGCCAACCGTCTCGCCCGGCGCGATCTGCAAATCGATGCCGGCGAGGGTGCGGATCGGGCCGGCGGACCGTCGAACGACTGGCGAGGCCTTCGAGCGCGATCCCTCGCGCCTGCTCGGCGCGGGGGGCGCACGCAACACTCACTTGCGCGCCTGTTTGATCGCCTTCTGGCGGCGCAGCTTCGTCAGCTCGAGCTTGCGGGGGCGGACGGACTCCGGCGTGACCTCGACGCACTCGTCGTCGCGGACGAACTCCAGGGCCTCGTCGAGGGTCGGCCGGTGGTGGGTGTCGAGGCGGACCAGCACATCGGCGGTCGAGGAGCGCATGTTCGTGAGGTGCTTTTCCTTCGTCGGGTTCACGTCCAGGTCCTCCGAGCGGGCGTTCTCGCCGATGATCATGCCCTCGTACACCTCCTCCCCCGGGCCGATGAACAGGCTCCCGCGCTCTTGCAGCGTCATCAGCGAGTAGGTCGCGGTCTCGCCGCGGCGGTCGGCCACGAGCACCCCCGTCTGGCGCGTGAGCAGCTCTCCGGCCCAGGGCTCCCAGCCGTCGAAGACGTGGTGCATGATGCCCGTGCCGCGCGTCTCGGTGAGGAACTCCGTCCGGAAGCCGATCAGCCCCCGCGCCGGCACCAGGTACTCCATGCGGACCCACCCGGTGCCGTGGTTGGTCATGTGCTCCATGCGGCCTTTGCGCACCGCCAGCAGCTGCGTGACCGTGCCGACGTGCTCCTCGGGCACGTCCACGGACAGCCGCTCGACCGGCTCGTGGCGGCGCCCGTCGATCTCGCGCTCGACCACGCGCGGCTGCCCGACGGTCATCTCGAAGCCCTCGCGGCGCATCATCTCGACCAGGATCGCCAGTTGCAGCTCGCCGCGGCCCTGGACCTCGTAGGTGTCCGGACGCTCGGTCTCCGAGACCCGCAGCGACACGTTGCCGACCAGCTCCTGGTCGAGGCGTGTCTTGATCTGGCGGGCGGTCATCTTGTCACCCTCGAGGCCCGCCAGCGGCGAGGTGTTGACCCCGATCGTGATGGACATCGCGGGCTCGTCGACGGTGATCACCGGCAGCGGGCGAGGGTCGGCGGCGTCGGCCAGCGTCTCGCCGATCGTGACCTCTTCGATGCCCGCGACCGCGATGATCTCGCCCGGGCCTGCCTCCGCCGCGTCCACACGCTCGAGCGCCACGGTGACGTAGAGCTCGGCGACCTGCGCTTTCTCGATCGACCCATCCGCACGGCACCAGGCGATCTGCTGGCCCTTGCGAATCGTCCCGTTGCGCACCCTGCAGATCGCGAGCCGGCCGACGTAGGGCGAGGCGTCCAGGTTGGTGACGAGCGCCTGCAGCGGGTGCCCCTCTTCGTATTGCGGCGCCGGGATGTGCTCGAGCAGAAGGTCCAGCAGCGGCGCGAGGGTCCCGCTCTCGAGCTTCTCGCCCGGCTCGTAGGACAGCGAGGCGGCGCCCGCCTTGGCGTTGCAGTAGACGATCGGGAACTCGATCTGGTGCTCGTCGGCGTCGAGGTCGAGGAACAGCTCGTAGACCTCGTCGACGACCTCGGCGACGCGGGCATCGGATCGGTCGACCTTGTTGACGACGAGGATCACGGGGAGCCCGCCCTCGAGCGCCTTGCGGAGCACGAAGCGGGTCTGGGGCAGCGGCCCCTCCGACGCGTCGACGAGGAGCAGCACGCCGTCCACCATCGTCAGCCCGCGCTCGACCTCGCCGCCGAAGTCGGCGTGCCCCGGCGTGTCGATGATGTTGAGCTTGGTGCCGCTGTAGCGCAGCGAGGTGTTCTTGGCGAGGATCGTGATGCCCTTCTCGCGCTCGAGATCCATCGAGTCGAGCACGCGGGTCGCGACCTCCTGGCCCTCGCGGAAGGCCCCGGACTGCCACAGCATCGCGTCCACGAGCGTGGTCTTGCCGTGGTCGACGTGGGCGACGATCGCCACGTTGCGGATGTCATCTCTTGTCCTGAGCACGGCCCGACAGGCTAGCGGCGTACGGAGCTGTTTCCCGGAGGGAAGCGTCCCGGCCTCCTCTTCGCCCGCGCGCGCGGGCGAATCGCGCCCCGCGGATGATCGGCGCTAACGAGATCTTCACGAGTCGGGGGCTCAGCCGGGGAAACCGGAAGTTCAGCGGTTGGGGGCCGAATGTTGGAGGCCGGCACGCCCGTGCCGTCCCCGGAGGCCGGCAACGGAGCGCCGGCCGACGCCCCGAGATCGACCCAGCGGCGAGCAGCCGCGCGAGCAACAGGAGACAGATGACCGAGCCGTTCGAGCAGCGACCGATCACACGCCGCACGCTGATGAGATACGGAGGCACCGCGGCGGCCAGCCTCGCAGCGGCCGACCCCCTGCTGCGCGCCGCGAGCGCCTTCGCGCATCCGATTCGCACGCCCGACTCGCTGCCGAACCCCAAGCTCCCGGCCGGCACGGTCGACGAAGCGCTGCCCTTCGACCACATCGTCGTGGTGATGATGGAGAACCACTCCTTCGACAACCTGCTCGGCGCGCTGCACCGCTCGGGACAGCCGAAGGCGAAGGGGCTGAACATCAACGGGAAGGGGATCGCGAAGAACTGGAACCCGAATGGGGCGGGCGAACGTGTCGCCGCGTTCCCGTTCACGACCACCGCACAGGGAGACGGCGTCTCCCAGGACTGGAACGCCACCCACACCCAGATCGACGGCGGCAAGATGGACGGCTTCGTCCGTTCGACCGAATCGACGCAGCCGATGGGCTACTGGACCGAGGAGCAGCTGCCGTTCGCCTACTCGTTCGCGCGGACCTTCACGAGCGCGAACAAGTGGTTCTGCTCGGCCCCGTGCCAGACCTACCCGAACCGGCGCTTCCTGATGGCCGGCACCGCCTACGGGAACATCTCCACCGACTCGGAAAGCCTGCAGGAC
This sequence comes from uncultured Solirubrobacteraceae bacterium, assembly GCA_963742805.1. Lineage (GTDB taxonomy): Bacteria > Actinomycetota > Thermoleophilia > Solirubrobacterales > Solirubrobacteraceae > Palsa-744. Next base: position 445,951 of record CAVUNG010000001.1, read on the forward strand.
CCGCCGCCGCCGAACGGCACGATCTTCGACCGGCTGCACGCCTACGGGGTCACCTGGAAGAACTACTTCGTCGACCTGCCGCAGACCGGGATCATCCCGTCGGTGATCGAGAAATACCCGACGAACATCTCCCCCAACGCGCAGTTCCTGCTCGACTGCGCGGCCGGGACGCTGCCGTCGGTCAGCTTCGTGGACCCGGAGTTCGGGGCGCTCGGCGAGGTCGGCTCGCCGCTCTCGGAAGTCCCGGGCCTCGAAGCGATCGGGGCGAAGATCTCCGCGACCGGCGGCGACCAGGAGAACCCGCAGGACATGTCCTACGGCGAGTACTGGGCCTACCAGACGATCAAGGCGGTGCTCGACTCCCCCGCTTGGCCGCGCACGCTGCTGATCTACACCTACGACGAGCATGGGGGCTACTACGACCACGTGCCACCGCCGGCCGCGATCGCGCCCGACTCGATCCCGCCGGAACTGAACCCGGGGGACGTCCCGGGCGGCTATGACATCTACGGCCCGCGCGTGCCGGGCATCGTCGCCTCCCCCTACTCCAAGCCCAATGGGGTGACGGACGTCGTGCACGACCACACCTCGGTGCTCGCGACGATCGAGGCGAAGTGGAACCTGCCCGCGCTCACCTACCGTGACGCGAACGCCAAGACCCTCGCGGACTTCCTCGACCTCGGCAAGGCGGCGTACCTCGAACCGCCGCTGAGCTCGGTCACCGAACCGCCCGTCCCGACCGGAACGGCGGCGAGTGCATGAGGCGCGCGATCGCAGCACTCACCACGCTCACCTGCTCTCTGGCGGCGGCCGGGCCGGCGCAGGCATCCAAGCCGAAGCCGTTCAAGCTCCCGAAGGTCAAGCACGTGTTCGTGATCATGCTCGAGAACGAGAGCTGGGCATCGACCTTCGGCAACCCTGCCGCCGACCCCTACCTCGCGCAGACGCTGCCCGCGCAGGGCGCCCTGCTCGAGAACTACTACGCGACCGGCCACGAGAGCAACGACAACTACGTCTCGCTCGTCTCGGGCCAGCCCCCGAACGTCCAGAACCAGGCCGACTGCCAGGTGTTCAGCGAATGGGCCGGCGGCGCGATGCTCCCGAGCGGCGTCGAGGCGGGCACGGGCTGCGTGTACCCGGCCGAAGTGCAGAACATCGGCACCCAGCTCTCGGGGGCCGGCAAGAAGTGGAAGGCCTACATGCAGGACATGGGCAACGACCCCAACCGCGAGACGGCCGCCTGCGGGCACCCGGCCCTGAACAGCAAAGACGAAACGCAGAAAGCCGAGGCGGGCGACGGCTACGCCACCCGCCACGACCCCTTCGTCTACTTCCACTCCGTGATCGACGAACCGTCCTACTGCGACGCGCACGTGGTCGCGCTCGGCTCGCCGTCGGGCGTGATGCCGGCGGCGGCGCTGAAGGGTGAGACGGGCCTCGCCACCGACCTCAAACGCGCTTCTCACACGCCGGCGTTCTCGTTCATCACGCCGAACCTGTGCGAAGACGGCCATGACTTCCCCTGCACCAGCCAGCCCTCCGGCGCCTCCGCGCTCGCCGACATCGACGGCTTCCTGGAAACGTGGATCCCGAAGATCGAGGCGTCCCCCGGCTACCAGACGGGCGGGCTGATCGAGGTCACGTTCGACGAGTCCGACGGGCCGGAATCGGACTCGACGGCGTGCTGCGGGGAGGAATCGGGGCCGGGCTCTCCGGAGCCGGGGATCACCGGGCCCGGCGGAGGCCGGGTCGGCGCGGTGCTGATCTCTCCGTTCATCGCCCCCGGAACGGTGGTGAGCACCGACTACAACCACTACTCCTCGCTCGGGAGCTGGGAGCAGCTGTTCGGCCTGCCGGCGCTGGCGGACGCGGCAAGCGCGCCGCACTTCGACCAGGACGTGTTCACGGCGGCGAAATAGAACCAGAAGGGGCCGCTACGCGCGCACCGCGCGCAGCCCGGTGCTCAGCCCGAACCGCGCGAGCGCCGCGGGATAGCGCTCCGCGTCGGCGATCGTCTCGCGCAGCGCCGCCGCGAAACGTTCGATCTCCTCCTCGGAGATCGTGAGCGCCGGCAGCGCCTTGATCACGTTCATGTGGTGCCCCGCGACCTGACAGAAGATGCGGTGCCGGTGGAACAGGGGAACGGTGATCAGCTGGGAGAAGAGGCCGGGCTGGCGCCGCTCGACGCGCTCCCACAGTCGCCGGCCGACGCCTCCGGCGGGCGGGCCCAGCTCGATCGCCCACATCAGGCCGAGGCCCCTCACCTCGCGCACCACCTCGAACTCCTCGGCCAGCGGACGGGTCAGCTCGAGCAGCAGCTCGCCCAGTCGCTGCGCGCGCTCGACGAGGTGCTCGGCCTCGATCACCCGTAGCGTCGCCAGGGCGGCTGCCGCGGCGAGATCGTTGCCACCGAACGTCGAGCCGTGACGGACGGCGCGCTCCATGCCGTCGAAGACCGCGTCGAACACAGGACGGGACACCAGCACCGCGCCGATCGGCACGTAGCCGCCGGACAGGGCCTTGGCGACGCAGATCAGGTCCGGCTGCAGCTGCCAGTGCTCGAGCGCCAGGAACCGCCCTGTCCGCGCGATCCCCGTCTGCACCTCGTCGCAGACAAAAAGGGTCCCCGCCTGCCGGCACAGCCGCTGCGCGGCCTGCAGATAGCCGGCCGGCGGCAGGTTGACACCCTTGCCCTGGACCGGCTCGAGCACCAGAGCGGCGACGTCGCCGTGTGCGAGCTCGGCCGCGAGCGCCTGCTCGTCCCCGAACGGAACCGCCGCGCAATCGGCCAGCAGCGGCCCGAAGCCGGCGCGGAACTCCTCGTTGCCGTTGATCGACAGCGCGCCGAGCGTCAGCCCGTGGAACGCGTGGTCGGCGTAGAGCACGCGCCGCCGTCCGGTCGCCGCGCGCGCGATCTTGATCGCCGCCTCCACCGCCTCGGTGCCGCTGTTGGCGGGAACCATCGCGTCGACGCTCGCCGGCGAGCGCGCCAGCAGCTGCTCGGCGAGCACACCGCTGAGCAGCGTCACCCCGAGCTGAGGGAGGTTGCCGGTGTGGGCGTCGAGCGTCTCGTGCAGCGCCGCGATCACCTCCGGGTTGTTGCGGCCGACCGCGAACACGCCGTAGCCGCCGAACAGGTCCAGGTAGCGCTCGCCCTCGCTGTCGATCAGGTACGGCCCCTCGCCGCCGGTCCAGATCTTGTCGAAGCCGAGCGTGCGCAGGATCCGCCCCATCTGCGGGTTGAGATGGCGGTCGTTGAGCCGCAGCTCCTCCCCGGTCCGGCTCGCGATGATCTCGCCGACGCCCGCGAGCGGGCGCGCTGCTGGGGCCCTCCCTGCGCCGTCGGCGTCCACATGCTCCGGCATGGCCCCAGCCTAGCCTTCCGCCGAACGGTGGACACAGAGGGCCTTCTGTGTCCACCGTTCGTATGAATGCTGACCTTGGTGTGGCCCAACCGGTACGGATCGTTTACACTCGAGTCCACCGGCGGGGAGAGGCCGGTGCGTAGCTTGCTGGAAACCCGACCGAAGGAGGCAGCCGATGACGGACACGACCGCCACCCCCACCATCGGAGCACGCCCGGCGTCCAGGAACGCCGAGGTCCAGAGGTTGTTCGAGCGCTGGCAGCAGCACGGCGACGAGGCCGCCCGCGAGCAGCTCGTCGCGCGTTTCCTTCCTCTGGCCCGCAGCCTCGCGCGCCGCTACGGCCGCTCGTCCGAGCCTTTCGAGGACCTGCTGCAGGTCGCCTCGCTCGGGCTGCTGAAGGCGATCGACCGCTACCAGGCCGATCGCGGCCACCCCTTCCAGTCTTTCGCCGTGCCGACGATCCTCGGCGAGATGCGCCGTTACTTCCGCGACTCCGGATGGGCGATCCACGTCCCCCGCGGCGCGCAGGAGCGTGCGCTGAAGGTGCGTGACGCGCAGGAGCGCCTGTCCAACGAGACCGGCCGCGCGCCGAACGTGAACCAGCTCGCGGTGTACCTCGAGCTCGGCGTCGAGGAGGTCATCGACGCGCTGCAGGCGATTCGCGCCTACGAGACCGTCTCGCTCGACGCCCCGCGCGGCGGCGGCGAAGAGGACGCCGTCCCCTACGGCGACACCCTCGGCCGCGACGACGAGCGCTACGAGCTCGTGGAGCTGGATGCGACCGTCAGCACGGCGCTGGCGCACCTGCCGTCTCGTGACCGCATGGTGCTGCAACTGCGGTTTGTCGAGGATCTGACCCAGACGGAGATCGCCGAGCGTGTCGGCATCTCGCAGATGCAGGTGTCCCGCCTGCTGCGCCGCTCGCTCGAGCAGCTTCGCGCCCTCACGGACGCGCCTGGCCAGGCGCGCTAGCCTACGACGACAATGCGGCGCGGTGTGAGGAGCACGCGTGAACCGCTTCGGGGAGCCGGCCTGGAGCTGGAGCGCGCACTGAAACGGACCCGGCCAGCGGACAGATGGCCGGATCTCCCAACGTCCGGCTGAGGCTCACCAACAGAGCCGAGAACGTGCTGCTGGTGCGACAGGCGCTGAGTGGGCTCGCCGAGGCCGTCGGCTTGGACGCGGTCGCGCTCAACGACGTCTCGACCGCGGTCACCGAGGCCAGCAACAACGTCGTCCTGCATGCGTACAGAGGCGAGGAGGGCCCGTTGGAGGTCGAGCTGTCGGTCGTGCCGGGAGGGGTCGACGCGGTCGTCCGCGACCACGGCATCGGTATCCGTCCCGGCGTTCACGCGGCCGAGGAGCTCTCCGGCGGGATCGGACTGCCCGTGATCCAGGCGCTCTGCGAGAGCGTCGAGTTCCGCGATCTGCCGGCCGGCGGCACGGAGGTCGCGATGCACTTCGAGGCGGCCGCCTCGAACCAGCCCGAGGAGACGGCCGGCGAGGAGGGCGCGATGCTCGAGGCGATCGACCACGGCACGCCCGGCGACCTGACGCTGATGACGGTCGGCCCGACGTCCGTCGCCCGCGGGGTCGTGCCGCGCGTGCTCTCCACGCTCGCCGCGCGCGCCTACTTCTCCACCGACCGCATCTCCGACACGCAGATGCTTGCCGACGCGCTCGTCGCGCACACCGACGGCGAGGTGCTCGCCGGACACCTCAGCATGGGCGTCACAGTCGCGCCGCGCAACCTGGAGATCAAGGTCGGACCGCTGCGTGCCGGGCATGCCGTCGCGCTCTTCGGCGACGCCGCGCTGGACGGCCTCGGCCCGGTCCTCGAGCGCCTGACGGACGGCCACGCGGTCTCGCCGGCGGGCTCGGCCGAGATCCTCGACGTGCGCCTGGCACAGCGCGGCTGAGGCGTCAGGTCCGGGCACGCGCGGGCGGTGGACCCGGGCCGCGTACGACACTCGTCCCCCGATGCATCGCCGCCCAGCCCCATGTGGCTTGCCGGCCGGTCCGCGTCGGGGCAGACCGGCCGACATGCCACTCCTTGTCACCCTCGCAGTGACGGAGGCCGCAGGGGGCGCGCGGCCATCCGTCGGCGGGGCGACACCGGTAGTACGTTCTTGCCCACAAGGCGGCTCTCTAAACAGACGAACGAAAAAGTTCGAGTCCGTCCGCAGACCGCCCAGTTTCGGTTTGACGAACCGCCCATTCGGGAATTTCCAGGATGCGCTCCGATGTCACCACCGGCGGGAGCGCGGTTCCGAAACAGAAAGTGAGGTGCGGCGTGCTGGCTCTGATTGCGCTGTTGCTGATTCTTGCCATCTTCGGCGGGCTCGGGTTCGCGGTTCACGCGCTGTGGATCGTCTTGGTTGTCGCGCTGGTCCTGTGGCTGATCGGCTTCTTCCTCGGCGGCGTCGACGGAGGCCGGCGGCGGTGGTATGGCCGCTAGCGGCCTCGACACGCCGAAGGACGCGCGCCGCGGATGCGCGGCGCCCGCGTGGGACGCGGAGGCAGAGGGGCTGCCTCGCCCCCGCGGGGATGTGTGGGAGATCCCGTTCTCCGGCGAGGATCTGTTCGAGCTGCGCCAGCTCGTGACCGCATGGGCATCGAAAGAGGCGCTTGGGACCGAACCGACCGAAGAGCTGGTGCTGGCGGTACACGAGATCGCGACCAACAGCGTCCGGCACGGCGGCGGCATCGGCATGCTGCGGCTCTGGCGCACAGGGGACGAGCTCGTCTGCGAGGTGCAGGACGCCGGCTACATCCGTGACACCCTCTCGTCCCGGCGCCGGCCGGGACGCCTGGCGAGCGCCAGCCGCGGACTCTGGATCACCGAGCAGATCTGCGATCTCGTCGAGATCTTCAGCTCCGCGCGCGGCAGCCAGGTGCGCATGCACAAGCGCCTGGACTGAGGGTCCGGCCGGGGGCCGCAGGACCTTGCCCGCTGTCATATCCCGAACACCCGAGTGCGGTTAGAATTGGACGCATGGGGGCGCCTGAGCAACTTCGCGTCGAGCCACGGCAGGAGAGCGACCGCGTGGTTCTCGCGCTGACCGGCGAACTGGACATGGCCAACGCCCCGCTGCTGCAGAGCGCGATCGAGGGGCCCTCGCTGGCGGAGACCAAGACCGTCGTGCTCGACCTCCAAGGCCTGACGTTCCTGGACTCGACCGGCCTTCGCATCATCCTCTCGGCGCGCGAGCAGTGCTGGCGGCGCGGCCAGGAGTTCGCGGTCACACCCGGCTCCCAGCAGGTGCAGCGACTGCTCAGCGTAACCGGCGTCGGCGAGCACCTGCGTACGCTCGCCTCCGCCGACGAAGTCCTGGCCTGAGCGGGGGCCGTCAGCCGAGCTCCGCGAGGCGCCGCTCCAGGAAGCGCCGCTCGGTCTCCGAGCGCACCAGCTCCAGCGCGCGCTCGTACGCCCCGCGGGCCTCCTGCTCACGATCCAATCGCCGCAGCAGCTCGGCGCGGGTGGCGTGGAAGTACTGATACCCGGCCAGGTCGAGTCCATCTGTTGCGGCCAGCCCGGCGGCCGCGCCGTGCCACTCCGCGATCGCGACCGCGCGGTTGAGCGCCACCACCGGCGACCCGGTCAGCGCCGCCAGCTCGTCGTAACGGGCGGCGACCAGCTCCCAGCGTGTCTGCGGCTCGCAGTGCAGCGCGGCGATCTCGGCCTGCAGCAGATACGCGCCGGGCGGCGCTGAGGCCTGCAGCGCGCGGGCGCGGGCGAGCGAGTCCAGTCCCGAGCGCAGCCGGCGCTCGTCCCACAGCGAGCGGTCCTGGTCGGCGAGCAGCACCAGCTCCCCTGCGAGGAGCCGGGCGGGCCGCCGCGACTCGGTCAGCAGCATCAGCGCCAGCAGCGCGTGCACCTCGGGCTCGTCGGGCATCATCTCGGCGAGGGCGGCGTCGAGCCGGATCGCCTCGTCGGCCAACCCCGCGCGGCCGTCGTAGCCCTCGTTGAAGATCAGGTAGAGGACGGTGAGCACGGCCGCGGTGCGGTCCGGCAGCAGGTGCGCCGGTGGCACCCGGAACGGGATGCCGGCAGCGGAGATCTTGCGCTTCGCGCGGACGAGCCGCTGCGCCATCGTCGGCTCGGAGACGAGGAAGGCGCGCGCGATCTCGGCGGTGGAGAGCCCCCCCAGGGCGCGCAGGATCAGCGCCACCTGAGCCTCGAGCGCGAGCGCGGGATGGGCGCACGTGAAGAACAGCTCGAGGCGTTCGTCGCGGAAGGCCGTCTCCTGGTACTCGTCGGGAAGCTCGTGCACGGCGTCGGGGACCTCAGGCAGCTCGCCGCGAGGCTGGATCTTGCGGTCGCGGCGGATGCGGTCGATCGCCCGGTTGCGGGCGGTCACGATCAGCCACGCGGCGGGGTTCTCAGGCGTGCCGTCGCGCGGCCAGCGCTCGGCGGCGATCGCGAAGGCCTCCTGGGCGGCCTCCTCGGCGCGGTCGAAGTCGCCGAGGAAGCCGACCATGGCGGCGAGCACCCGCCCCCACTGCTCGCGGAAGACGAGCTCTATCAGAGGGCCACCAGCGGCCGGACCTCGACGGCCCCGCCCATGCGGGCGGCGGGGATGCGCGCCGCGAACTCGATCGCAGCGTCGAGATCGTCCGCCGCGAGGACCCAATATCCGCCGAGCGCCTCCTTGGTCTCGGCGAACGGGCCGTCCGTGGTGAGCGTGCTGCCGTTCTGCACGCGCACCGTCGTCGCCGAGTCGGCCGGCTGCAGCTGCGCGCCGCCCTTCAGGCCCGGCGTCTCATTGAGCTGCATGTACTCGCGCGTGATCGCCGCCCGCTGCTCCTCGGAGAGGTCGGCGGGGCTGCCTTCGCTGTAGATCTGAATGAGGTAGTCCATGGTGGCTCCTTTGGAGAGTTTGACGCAGGGACGACGAGGGACGCGGCCGCAGATCGACTATATATTTATTTTTATATATATATTTATATGATTATATATCGCCATGACCACCACGAGCGCCTTCGACCTCCTCGCCGATCCCGCCCGGCGATCCCTGCTTGACGTGCTGCTCGCCGGGCCGCGCCCAGTCGGCGAGCTGGCCCGCGAGACGGGGCTCAGCCAGCCCAACACCTCGCGGCATCTGCGACTGCTCCGCGAGGCCGGGCTCGTCGAGCGCAGCGCGGAGGGCCAGCGGCGGCTCTACGCCCTGCGCGGCGAGGGCTTTGCCGACCTCGCACGCTGGCTCACCCCCTACGTGATCCTGTGGCGAGGCGGTCTCGACGCGCTCGAAGACCACCTGGAGGAAAGCGATGCCTGACAGACATGCGGTGCTCCTGCGACGCGACGGGCGCTCGGTGCTTCGCTTCGAGCGCGAGCTGAGCCACACATGCGAGCGTGTGTGGCGCGCGCTGACCGAGCGCGGCGAGCTCGAGCTCTGGCACCCGACCCCGTTCGAGCTCGCCGGCGCGACGGTGGAGTTCCTGCCCTCACCCGGCGCGCCCGCCTTCGAGGCGGGACGCCTGCTCGCCCTCGAGGAGCCGGTGCTGCTCGCATATACGTGGGGCCCGGACGAGCTGCGCTGGACGCTCTCCGAGCGCGCCGGCGGCTGCCTGCTGACGCTCGAACACAGCTTCGCCGACCGTTTCAAGGCCGCGCGCGACGGCGCCGGCTGGCACGTCTGCCTGACCGCGCTCGAAGCGCTCCTCGACCGTGCCGAGGTGCCGGCGAAGGGAAGTGCGCGGGAGCTGCCCGGAGGCTGGCGCGAGCTCAACGAGGAGTACCAGCGGCGCTTCGGGATCGCGCCCGAGGAGGCGACGCCCGTGCCCGATCTCTAGCCTGCCCTGCGGTCAGCGGACGATCACGCGCTTCTTCCTCTCGCCACGCGGGCACGCGGCCGACGAGGAAAGCTGGCTGTGGCTGTGCGCCGTCGTGCGCCATTGGAACCTCGACCGCGAGGATCAGCGCTGGCGGCGGCGGAACAGAGCGCCGGGCATCTCCTCCTACAACGAGCGCAGCGCCGGCAGCAGCTCGCGCTCGGCCCAGGCGATGAACCCGCTCTGGTGGGCGCCGCCGATCTGCACGAGGGCGACCTCGTCGAAGCCGGCGTCGAGAAAGCGCTTGACGGCCTCGACGTGCGTGTTCACATCGTCGCCGCAGGGGATCGATTCGGCCACCTCCTCCGGCGTCACCGACGCGCTGGCAGCGTCGAATGCGTCCGGGTTCGGCAGCTCCGCCATCACCTTCCAGCCGAGGCCGAACCAACGGAACTGCTCGTGCGCGCGGCGGATCGCCGCGTCACGATCGGCGTCATAGGAGACGGCGAGCTGCCCCACGCGGGAGCCCGTCCCCCCCGCCCGCTCATACATCTCGCGCAGCTCCGCCTCGGGCTGGATCGCGATCATCAGGTCGGCCTTCGCGCCCGCCAGGCGGCACGAGTCGGGGCCGGAGACGGCGACGCCGATCGGGACCGGCCGCTCCGGCGGGTCCCACAGTCGCGCCCGGTCGGCCCGGAAGTGCCCGGCGTGCCGGTGGACCACCTCGCCGGCGAGCAGCGAGATGATGATCTCGAGCGCCTCGGAGAGCATCTCGTGACGCACGCCGACCGACGGCCACGGCACCCCGACGACATGCTCGTTGAGCCGCTCGCCGGCGCCGAGACCGAGCCGGAAGCGCCCTTCGGAAAGGTTCTGGACGGTCGCCGCCTTCTGCGCGACGACGACCGGGTGGTAGCGGATCAGCGGGCAGGTCACGTACGTCATCAGCGGGATGCGCTCGGTCGCCTGCGCCGCGGCCCCCAGCACGGACCAGGCGTACGGGGAGTGGCCCTGCGCCTCGAGCCACGGCTGGTAGTGGTCGGAGATGACCGCGAAGTCGAAGCCGGCCGCCTCGGCCCCGCGCACGTCGGCGACGAGCTGGGCGGCCGATGACTGCTCGCACATCATCGTGTATCCGAAGGAGGGCACCTCTGGGGCATCTGCCCCGTCCCTCGCGATCTGAATCGCCTTTCTGTCAACGCCTCGTGCGACGACGCCGGGCGCTCGAACGCCCCCGGCTAGATGTCCGCCCCGGGCGGCTCCTCCAGCGGCGGCCCGACGGGCGAGGCGTTCACCGTCCCGCTGCGCGCACCGTAGAGGAGGCTTGCCGCTTCCTCCTCGATCACGGCTGGGCTCACGCGCGGGCGCTCGGGCCGCGAGCGGCGCTGCGCCCTGCTCGCGAGCCGCCGCCATGCTCTGCGCGCCGGGGCGCCGCGGACGCGGCCCGCGAAGTTCGGCATCGTGGTCAGCACAGTCCTGGGATTGCCCGTGCGGCGGTGCGCGAAACGCCGTTCACAGGATCCCAACCGGGCCCGCAAACGCCTCGGCCCCCACAGCGGGGGGCCGAGACGGTCGGGGACAGGGACGGCTCAGGGCGCCGGCGTGTTCACATCGGGCCCAGCAGCGGTGATCCTTCTTCGCCCGCGTTGCACTCGTACGGCTTGAAGAACGAGCTCCCGAGCACGCAGCGCCACATGCTCTGGTTGGTCTCGCTCGGCACCCCGGAGAAGCCGGGGTTGGCCGCCGACTGCATGTAGGCAGGACCCGTCTGCCTGGCTTTCATGCCCTGTTCGAAGGCATAGCCGTCGGCCAGCAGCTCGGCCTCGCTGTACGAGCCCGCGATGAAGTCGACCCCGATCGGGTCGCCTCCGGTGCTGCTGTTCTGGGCTGCGAACCCGGCGGGGACCGTGAGCACCGGATACCCGGCACGGTCGGCGATCCCCACCAGCGGGCTGCCGCTCGGCACCATCATCGCCGAGTAGTCGTCCGCCGGTTCCGAGGGCGTGCCGTTGTCCAGCACGCTGTCGATCACTGCCTTGCTTTCTTCCTTGCCTGCTGCGAGGTTGGCTTCGTAGGTGGACTTCGTGGTCGGTTCGTTGTATTCGACGGCCAGGGCGCCCAGCAGGCTGTTCTGCCCGAACTTCAGGCCCTCGACGGGGTTTTCACTGTTGTATTCGGTCACCGCTTTCAGCGATTTCGGCCCGCCCGTCGAAGCCAGGAACGAGTCGAGGTCGCGGTGGAACTCGTACGGGATCACGCTCGGCGCTTTCGCCGCGGCACCGGGGGTGACCGTCGTCGGTTTGGCCCCGAGCGCTTCGAGCTCGGTCACGGCCGCCGGGTAAGGCACGGTCGTGCTCGCGACAACGGCGATCTTCTTGCCCGAGAGAGCCGACGGCGAGAGGCCGGCGGTGTAGCTGGGCAGCGGGTTGGGCTGCCCGGCCGTGGCCGGATCGCCGGGGTCCGGGCCGGCAAGAGCTTCGAGCGCCGTCGCGACGTCCGAGATGCTCTGGCCGATCGGCCCGGGCGAGTCCTGCGAGGAGGCCACCGGCATCGTCCCGGTACGCCCGATCAGCCCGACCGTCGGCTTCAGGGCGACGACGCCCGCGTTGCCGGCGGGAGCGATCATCTGCGCGGCTTCCGTCGAGGTCTCCGAGCCGATCGCGATCGGCGCGTAGCCCACCGCCACCGCCGCGGCCGAGCCGGCAGACGAGCCGCCGATCGACTTGTTGGTGTCCGACGGCAGCAGCACCTGGCCGCCGAGCGAGGAGTAGCCCTGCGGCATGTTCGGGTCGAAGAAGCCGCCGAGCTCACCCGTGTTGGTGTCGCCGAGCACGATCGCACCGGCCGCCTTGAGCTTCGCGACGATCGTCGAGTCGCTCGCGGGCATGTCGTCCTGCAGGGCGATCGAGCCGCCGCTCGTCGGCAGCCCGGCGGCGTCGATCGAGTCGTTGACGAGCACCGGAATGCCCGCCAGCGGCCCGAGCGTCCCGGCCTTCTTCATGGCGCTGCGCTTGCGGTCGCTCGCATCGGCTTCTTCGGCCGCGGCCGGGTTGATGTCCCGAACGGCCTGGATCGCGGGACCGTCCGCATTGGTGAGCCCGATGCGGTAGAGCTCGGCCTTCACGAGCTTCTTCGAGGTGATCTGGCCGGAGTTCATCAGTTCCTCGAGGCTCGCGACCGAGGTCGCTTCGAGCGGGAAGGGCAGCGTTCGTTCGACCGCAGCGAACTCGTGCTTGATCGACTTCGCGTCGGGGTTGCAGTGCCCGCGCGAGGCGAACGGCTCCGCGGGTTCGGTGTGTGCACAGCGGTACATCGCGGGGTCGATCATGGCCGGCGACTGGCGCAGTTTCGTCGACTGTTCGATCACGTAGCCGACGCCGATCATGTTGACCTCGTCGTACGCGCCACCGGCGATGCCGACGCCGATCGGGCGCCGCTGGGTCGCGGTGTAGCCACCCGGCACCACCATCAGCGGCATGCCCGCCTGCGGAGCGGCCGGCACCGAGCCGACCACCGCGATCACGGGACCGCCACCGCCACTCGGTTCGCTCATCATCTTTTCGATCGCCGCCTGCGTGGCTTTCTTCTGTTCAGGCAGGATTTCTTCGAATTCTTTCTGGTTTTTCCCGCCCGGCGTGTCTTCCGCTTCGGCCTCTTTGGCATGCGTCGAGTTGCCGTCCTTCAAGGCCTCCTGCGGGTTGGTGGCGTCGACTTCGACCTCCTGGACGAGGCTTTTCACCGGGGCTTTCAGGCCCAGGTGCGCGTAGTACTCGTCGATCGTCGCGTGCGCCTCGTAACCCGAGGGCAGCGAGCGCGTTTTTTCGGCCGTCACCGTCGCGTCCGGCACCATGATCGCGCCTGCTTCTTCGAGCGCTTTCACGGCTTTCGCCGTCGCTTCCTGCGTCGGCGTCGGGGTGCACGGAGTCGGCGAGCAGGTCGTGCCGTTGAAGCCGATCCGCTTGCCTTTGACGAATTCCATCGACAAGGCCGAGGAGTAGTCCGGCACGGTGGTGAACGGAGCCGGCAGGACGTCCTGGTTTTCGAGGAAGTGCGGCCCCTCCATGCCTTCGAACTCTTCGTTGGCTTCTTTGTCGCTGCCGGGAACCTCGGCGAGCGACTGCAGCGTGATCGCGACGTCGGCGACGGTCTTCTCCATCGGCCCGGCCGTGTCACGCGAGACGTCGATCGGCGCGATCCCGAACCCGGGCACGAGGCCCAGCGTCGGTTTCAGGCCGACGATCTCCTCCGCCGTCGACGGGCTGATGATCGAGCCACCGGTTTCGGTGCCGATCGTCAGCGTCGCCAGCCCCGCGGACTCGGCCGCGCCGGAGCCCGACGAGGAGCCGCTCGGACCCGCGATCGCGTCGTTCGCGTTGAGAACCTGGCCGGTGAGGTTGCTGAACCCGGAGGGCTGGCTGCCGAAGCTGTTGGCCCACTCGGACAGGCCCGCCTTGCCGAGGATGACGACGCCGTGGGCGCGCAGGTTGCGCGCCACGCCGGAGTCCTTTTCGGGGAACGATTCGCGCAGCGCCCAGTCGCCGGCGGAGGTATACATCGGCGTCGCGTCGATGATGTCCTTCAGCAGGATCGGGACGCCCATCGCCGGCCCGAGGTTGTGATGCTTGGCGCGTTCTTTGTCCATCAGCTTGGCTTCGGCGATCGCGTTCGGGTTGATCTGCGTGACCGCGTTCAAGGCCGGGCCGGCCTTGTTCAACGCCTGTATCCGGGCCTCGTAGGCCTTGACGAGCTGGTACGAGGTCAGCTTTCCTTCCTGCATCAGCTTCTCGGCTTCTACGCCGGTCAGGTTTTCGAGGTCGAGCGGTGCAGCCGACGCCGCTGAGGCGGCGAAGACGGCCAGACAGCAGCAGGCAGCCAGCGTCGCAGCGGCCAGCAGCCGCCGGGGCGAGGGAACGGTCACGTGGAGTCCTTCCGTAGGGGGAGCAGGGGGAACTACTCGCCGGCCACCATCCCACCCCTGAGCAGAACCCAAATCGGACTCCGGTCCAGATTTTCATGAGAGTCCTTTGGGCGTCTGTCCAGAAAGCCAAACACCGTTCATCTTTCTCATACCTCCGGTGAGGATGAGAGAAAAAAGCCCCGGCCGCGCGGCCTCTCTCGTCAGAAAGCCTGATGCGACCGGGGCGCGCAATGGTGAGGGTGCGACCGTCAGGGGGGACGACGGCCGGGCCACCAATGCGCTCCCTTCACACTAGGGCATCACTCGGCGATCCAGATCCCCCATTTGTGTGGTCAGCCGAGCACGCCGATCGCCAGCGAGTGGAATTCCCCCGCTGCGATCGCGCTGACCCCGCTCAGGCCGGGCACCACGGTCGGCTTCGTCCGCGACGGTCCCGCCTGGCCGAGCAGCAGCCGGTCATCATCGCCGAACGCGAGCACCTGGCCGCGCGAGACCACGAGGCTGTAGAGGCGCCCGGCGGAGACCGCGGCGGCATATACGCCCGTGCGCGCGGGCGCGAGCACGCAGGGGTCCCCGTGGTGGCAGATGGCCGTCGGCCTGACGCCGAGCTGGCCGAAGGTGTCGCCTCCCCAGGCCCACACGCTCCCGTCAGAGAGCAGCGCGAGGGTGTGGTCGGCGGAGCTCGAGATCGCGCTCACGCCGGCGAGGCCGGCGACCCGCACGGCGACGCTGTGGCTGACCGTGGTGCCGTCGCCCAGTTGGCCGCGGCCGTTGCCGCCGGCGGCCCAGAGCGTGCCGTCGGAGCGCAGCGCGAGCAGATGCCCGCCGAGCGAGGATTCGGCGCCGAGCGCGATCGCACGCACGCCCGTCAGCCCGGCCACCGGCGTCGGCACGTCTTTTTCTTCGGTCGTCCCGTCCCCGAGCTGCCCGTCGCGGTTTTCGCCCCAGGCGAGCACGGTGCCGTTCGCGAGCAGCACCGCGTCGTCGGCGCCCGAAGCTGCGACCGCCACCGCGCCCTGCACGTTCAGGAGCACGGGTACGAGGGCCGGCCGCACGCCGGTGCCGGGACGTCCGTGCGCCGTGGTGCCGTTGCCGACCGTTCCCCAGCCGTCGCCGCCCCACGTCGCGACGCGTCCGTTCGAGAGCAGGGCGATCGCATGGGCGCCGCCCGCCGCGACTTCCTTGACGCCGGTCAAGCCGTGCACCTGCACGGGGGTGAGGTGCGTGACCTGGTCGCCGTCGCCGAGCTGGCCGAAGGCGTTGCCGCCCCAAGACCACACGGTGCCGTCGGGCATCAGCGCATAGCTCGTGAAGTAGGTCGAGACCACCTGCACGGCGCCGGCCAGCGCGGGCCCCGCTTCGACGGGGACCTGCGGCGGGCCTTTCAGGCCCGTGCCGAGCTCGCCGTGGCCGTTCGCACCCCAGCCGACCAGCGACGCGTCCGCCGGCGCCGCCAGGACGAACGCCGCAACCACTGCCCCCAGTGCCGCACGTGTTCTCATCCGGGCTTGAATTCGGCAAGAGGCCTGTCGTGAAGAAGCCAACGGGTGCCGTTTCGACAACCGTTGAAGCGGGCACTCACCCAACCGTGGGATTCAGGGCAACCGGAGCATTTGCCACGCTGTGGGCATGAGGGTTTGCAGCTTCTTCGGACACCGGTGGCAGTGGCGTAAGAACACGTGCTCCTGCTGGTATGAGTGCAGCCGCTGCGGCGAGCGGCGGTAGACGCGCACCCGACGCCGCACACGCGTGGGGCCAGGCCGCTGCGGTCCGGCCGGTCGTCCTTGCCGGACTAGGCCGCCGCGCGCGTTCCGTCCCCGAGACGGAGCTCCTCCTCGAACTCGAAACCGGCTTCGAACGACCGGCGCACAGGGCAGGTCTCGGCCACGCGCCGAAGACGCGCCACCTGCTCGGCACTCAGGCCGTCGGGAAGCGTCAGGCGCACCGAGACGCGGCGCGGCTTCTCATCCGCGTCGTAGTCGACGTCCACCCGCAGGCCCTCGACGGGCCAGCCGTGACGCCGCGAGTAGAGCGCGACCATCGTCGAGACGCACGAGGCGACCATCGCCGCGAGCAGCTCGTGCGGAGCGGGCCCCGCATCCGTGCCGCCGAGCCGTTCCGGCTCGTCGGTGAGGATCGTGTGGCGCCCGTTGACGTCGACCTCGTGCCGGAGCGTCCCTGCGAGCGGCCGTGCGGATGCTGTGAAGCTCATCTCCCCGACTCTCTCACTTGTGGCCGAAGCTGACTTCGGGGAGAACCCGACGCGCCCAGCGGGGTAGGTACCAAGCGCGGCTGCCCATGAGCCGCAGCAGCACCGGCAGCAGCAGCAGCCGGATCAGGAACGCGTCCAGCAGCACCGCGACCCCGAGGATGATCCCCATCTCCTTCGGCGGCAGCGGGCCGGACAGCGCGAACGTGAAGAACACCGCGACCATCACCGCTGCCGCGGCGAAGATCACGCGTCCGGAGTGCGCGAGGCCTCCGACCATCGCCTCCCGCGCGTCGTGGGTGCGGTCCCAGTGCTCCTTGGCGCTCGAAAGCAGGAACACGGTGTAGTCCATCGAGATCGCGAAGATCATCGCGAAGAAGAACACGGGCCCCCAGGCGTCCAGGAAGCCCTGCGGCTGGAACCCGAGCAGCGCGTGCAGAGCGCCGTCCTGGAAGATCAACTTGGAGACCCCGAAAGCGGCGCCCGTGGCGAGCAGGTTCGTGAGCACCCCTGCCGCGGCGATCAGCGGCGCCTGCAGCGCGAACAGGAGCAGCACGAAGCCAAGCGCGACCACGACCCCGATCACGAGCCAGGTCTTCTGGCTCAACAGCTTCTGGAGGTCGTGGTTTTCCGCCGCCGCGCCGCCGAGCTGCGTACCGGCCGGCAGCTCGCCGCGGAGGCGGTCGATCGTCGCCCCGACAGAGGGGTTGGAGGGGTCCTCTCGCGGGATCGCGGTCACGACCTCGAGACCGCCGGCGCCCGGCTGAGCCGGCAACACCGCAGCGATGCCCGGGTCGCCGGCCGCGAGGCGGGCGACGGCGGGCGCCTGGGCGGCAGGGGCGACGATCTGCAGGGGCCCCGTCGCGCCGGCGCCCATCGCGGCCTGCACCCGGTCGTAGCCGACGCGAGAGGAGTCGCTCCGGGGCACGACCTTGATCGAGGGCATCGAGACCTTCAGCTGTGTGACGGGGAAGGCGAGCACGAGCAGCACGCCCAGCGCGGGGATGCCGTATAGGGCCGGCCTGCGCCAGAGCCGTTCTCCCCACGCGGCGAAGCGCAGCGAGCGGTGCTCACCGGAGTGAGCCCACGGAAGCGCCAGCTTGTCGACTTTCGGCCCGATCCTGCCGAGCACAGCCGGCAGCAGCGTGAGCGTGGCCGCGAGCACGAAGATGACCGCGAGCATGATCCCCAAGCTCATCGAGCGGAACGCCGGGCTGGGCACGAGCATCACCGCGGTCAGGGAGATCAGCACGGTGACGCCGCTGAAGAGAACGGCCTTGCCGGCGGTGTCCATCGTCACGGCGGCTGCCTCCGCCGGGTCCATTCGAGAGCCGAACAAGGCAGCGCGGAAGCGGTACACGATGAACAGGGCGTAGTCGATGCCCAGGGCAAGCGCGAACATCAGCGCGAAGTTCATCGCCCAGATCGAAATCGGCGAGATCAGCGTGCCCAGGTAGAGGACGCCCGCGGCCGACACGAGCCCGACCATCGTCAGCATCAGCGGCAGCCCGGCGGCGACGAGCGAGCCGAAGGCGAGCAGCATGATGCCGAGCGTCACCGGCCAGGAGATGACCTCGGATTTGAGCATCGCGGAACGGTTGGCGGCGTTGAAGTCCGACCACATCCCCGGCGCGCCGGTGAGGTCGACGACCGCGCCGCTGGTGGAGAGCGCATGAAGCCTGCCCTTCAGCTTGTCCGCGGCGGCAACCATTTCGTTGGGGCCCTTGGCCGCCCCCGCCTGGACGATCGCCGTGTGCCCGTCGCTCGAGACCGAGATCCCGGCCGCCGGGGCGACGACCGTGCTGACCGCCGGGTTCGAGCGCAGCATCCCTTCGGCGCGGGCCACGACGGCCTTGAACCCCGGGTCCGCGGCGGTTTCGCGGGGCGAGTAGACGACGGTCGTCAGGCCGTAGCTGCCGAGACCGTGGAAGTCGCGTTCGACGAGCTTGCGCGCCTGGACGGACTGCGAGCCGCTCGCTTCCCAACCGGCACCGGAGAGAGCGGTCTCGACCCTCGGCGCGAAGAAGCCGAGCACGACCGCGATCACGAGCCAGGCGCCGAGGACGGCGCGGAAGTGCGTCGCAGTCCAGCGGCCGAGGCGCCCGAGCTGGCCGTACGCGGCGGCGCGGCCGGGCGCGGCCGCCGGTGTGGCAGGTGTGGCAGGCGGGGCGAGCGTGCTCACGAGCCCGCCCGCGCCGGCCGGTGCAGCGCCGGGCCCGGCGCGAGGGCGCGGCTGCCCACGAGGCAGGCAGGACCCGCGCCGGCCGGCACGCAGAGCCGCTGGTTGATGCCTGTCGGACCGGCTTGCACGTCCTTCTCGTCACCCCTTCACAACTGTTTGATTGTGTGTTGGGACGGTAGCGAACCTCGACCCGTTCGTCAACTACACAACTGTGTGTTTGTGGTAAACTACGGGTCGTGACCGCCGAGATCCCCCACCCCCTGCCCGAGCCGTTGATCGAGGTGATCGCGCGTCGCTTCCGGGTGCTCGGCGAGCCGATGCGCATCAGGCTGCTCGACCGCCTGCGCGATGCAGATGCGACGGTCGGGGAGCTGCAGGAGGCGCTCGGCGCCTCCCAGCAGAACGTCTCCAAGCACCTCGGGATCCTGCACGACGCCGGCATGGTCAGCCGTACCAAGGACGGCAACCACGCGCGCTACTCCATCAGCGATCCCGCGGTGTTCGAGCTCTGCGAGCAGGTGTGCGGCGGGGCGCGACGGCAGCTCGCCGAGCTGGACGCCGTCCTGCGGGGCTGACCCGACCTGCGCGGCCGCGGCCGCGCGAGGGGGCCGGAGATCCAGACGCCCGGGGCGGGTGGTATCCCGCTGCGCGACGGGCTCATCGCCGGCCTGCGCCTCCGGCGTGCCTGGGAGGCGCCGGAGCTCGCGGAGCAGCCCCTACGCCGTCGCGTATTCGTCGTGGCGGCGGATCCACAGCGGCTCGGCCGGGCTCTCGTCGCGTCCTTTGGGGGTGCGGTCGAGCAGCCCGTAGTAGCCCATCGCGACTTCCAGCCCGCGGCTCGTGCTCACGTACGTGCGGTACACCTGCCCGTCCTCGAGCGCGTACACGCTGAGGCCCGGGCGCTCGGTCACGTAGCCGGCCGCGTCGGTGCCGCACAGCTCGGCGTTCCTCACGACCGTCGGCGGCAGCTCCCCTTCCAAGAACCCCTTCAGGTCCTCGGGGCTGTTGAGGAAGCCCAGCTCGCGATTGAACTCGTCCGCCGTCGAGACCCAATCGATCCCCCAACCCATGCGCTCTTTGTAGGCGAGCAGCCTGTCGAGTGGCGCCCGCGAGGCGAGGATCAGGCTGGTGTCACGCGCCCTCAGATGGGGGACCTGCGCGGAGAGCGTGTCGGCGATCGAGGTGCAGACCGGGCAGCCCGCCGAGTAGGGCGGCCCGAACATGAAGTGGTAGACGAGGAGCTGCGAGCTGCCGTCGAACAGCTCGGCGAGTGAGCGGGTGCCCTCCGCGGTCTCGAACGCGTAGGTCTCCTCGACGGCGACCCATGGCAGCTCGCGCCGCTTGCGGGCCAGCTCGTCTCCGCGGCGCGTCAGCTCCTTCTCCTCGCGGAGGAGCTCGTCGCGCTGCGCCTGCCACTGCTCCTGGGTTCCGACCGTGTGCCCCATCGCTGCCACCTCCGTGGTTCGGTGTGTTGTGGTTATATAGTTAGCAGAATGGCTAACGATCCTTTCCGCGCGCTCGCCCATCCGCTCCGCCGCGACATCGTCGAACGGCTCAGCAGCGGCCCGGCGACGGTGGGCGTGCTCACGCGCGACTTCGCCGTCTCCAAGCCCACCATCTCGCGCCACCTGCGCACGCTGGAGGAGGCGGGCGTCGTGAGCCGGGTGATCGACGGCAGGACGCACACGCTGTCGCTGCGCTCGCAGTCGCTGGCCGAGACGGCGGACTGGATCGACCGCCAGCGCGAACGCTGGGAGCGGATGTTCGACGTGGTCGGCGATTACCTGGACGAGCGAAAGGAGCAGGCGTGAGCGACACGGCCGGCAGGACGGTGCGAATCGAGCGGACGTTTCCCGCGCGCGCCGAGGACGTCTTCGATGCGTGGACGAGCCCCGAGGTGATGCGGCGCTGGCTTCACGTCGGACCCGACTGGGAGACGCCGGTCGCGGAGGTCGACCTGAGGGTCGGCGGGGCGGTCCGGATCGTGATGCGCGATACCGACGGGGACGACCACGGCGCCCGCGGCACCTACGTCGCGATCGAGCGCCCGCGGCGGCTGGAGATGACCTGGAGCTTCGACGACGACCCGTCGAACGAGCAGCGGATCGAGCTGTCGTTCTCCGAGGCCGACGGCGCGACGACGGTGCTCTTCGTCAACACGGCGATCGCGACCGACGAGCGCCGCGACAGCCAGGACCGCGGCTGGAACGGCTGCCTGGACCAGCTCGAACGAGCGCTCGCGGGCTGATGCGCGCGCGGGTCGGCACGCTGGCTCCGGCCGAGGGCGTCTCCGAGCTGGCGCGGCGGCTCGCGCCGGGCGCGCTGCTGCTCGCGGTCGCGGCCGTGAGCTGGACGGTGACGGCGCACCGCATGCAGGGCATGGACATGGGCCCGGGGACCGACCTCGGCGGCCTCGGCTGGTTCGCCGGGATCTGGGTGACGATGATGGCCGCGATGATGCTGCCCTCGCTGGTGCCGATGGCCCGGGCTCACGCGCGGGCGAGCGCCCGCGCGGGGGCGCCGCGGGCGGTGGCCGCCGCGACGGTGTTCGCCGCCGGCTACCTGGCAGCTTGGCTGGGCGCCGGGGTCCTCGCATACGCGTTCGTCAAGGGCGTGGGCTTGCTCTCGCTGCCCTGGCTTGCTTGGGGCCGCGGCGGCGCCTACGTGGCGGGCGGCGTGATCCTGGCCGCCGCGCTGTACGAGCTGACGCCGCTGAAAGCGCGCTGCCTGCGCCACTGCCGCCAGCCGGCGCTGCTCGCCGGGCGCTGGCGCCCCGGCTCCGCCGGTGCGGCGCGCACCGGGCTCGAGCACGGCGGGCTCTGCATCGGCGCGAGCTGGGCGCTGATGGGGGCGCTGTTCGCCGTCGGTGTGATGAACGTGGCCTGGATGGTGGTCGTGGCGGCGCTGGTCGCGATCGAGAAGCTGCTGCCGCGCCGCGAGCTCGCTGTCGCGGGCACCGCGGTGCTGCTCGCCGCGCTCGGCCTGGCCGTGGCGTTCGCGCCGGCGCAGGTGCCGTGGCTGACGATCCCGATGTGAGCCGTGCCCTGGCGCTAGCATCCCCCGGGTGAGCGACGAGAGCATCGCCAACAACATCGAGCGGCTGGTCGCCGAGGAGAAGGAGCTGCGGGCGCGCGAGCAGCGCGACAGCGCCGACACCGAGCGCTTGCAGACCGACGCGGACAGGCTCGCCGATGTTGAGGTCGAGCTGGACCGCTGCTGGGATCTGCTGCGCCAGCGCCGTGCGCTGCGCGAGACCGGCGGCAACCCCGACGACGCCGAGGCGCGCGACGCCGGCACCGTCGAGGGATACCTGCAGTAGACGCTCCTCAGCGCAGGAACGCGTCGATCGCCCGACCGACTTCCTTCGCGTCCTGGAAGAGGAAGGCGTGGCCGGCGCCGTCGAAGACCTTGTGCTCGACGTGGGCGAGATGCGCGACGATCGTGCGGTCGTTGGCGGGCGGGTCGATCACGTCGAGGTTCCCCCACATGACGAGCGCGTGGTTGGCGAGCGTCGGAAGCTGGTCGTAGACGCCTCCTTCGGCCGAGACCCACTGTTCGCGCGCGTGGCGCTGCCCTTCCATCCCGGCGGCTGTCTCGGTGAAGCTGTCCGAAGGCAGGTGCGCGTAGGCGTACTGGGCGGACACGCGCGCGGCGTAGGAGAACGCGCCCTTCACGCCCGCGGCGGTCGGCGGGAAGCTGAGGCCGAACAGCGTCCACGTGGGCAGATCCGGATCGGTCATGACCTCCTCGATCGGTTCGCTGGGAGCCTGCTCGGTGGGGCCGCCGGAGGAGGTCGCGCACAGCACCAGCTTGATCACGCGGCTGGGGGCGTCGACCGTGACCTGCTGGGCGATCTCGCCGCCCATCGACCAGCCCATGATGTTGAAGCGTTCGATGTGGAGCGCGTCGGCGAGCGCGAGCGCGTCCTGCGCCATCAGGGGGACCGTCACTTCACTCGCCGGGACCGAGCTGTCGGTCGTGCCCATCCCGCGGTTGTCGAAGATCAGCACGCGATGCGTGCGGATGAGCTGCCTGATCAGCTGGGGGTCCCACTCAGCCATCGTGCCGCTGCGGCCCATCACCATGATCAGCCACGGGCCGCGCCCGCCGGTGCGGTAGCCGATGCTCAGGCCGTTGGCCGACACGTGCTCGACCGAGCCGAGAGCCGCCGAAGACCCCTTGGCCATCGCAAGGGTGCCCGGCAGCGCGAGCGAGAGAACGACGGTCAGCGCCGCCACTGCGGCCAGCCGCGCCCGTGTCAGCTTTCCGAGCATGGTTCGCACTTCGGCGCGGCCGTCGCGGACCGTTTGAGCTGGGAACAGGCTTGCAGCCGATGCCGGTCAGCTGCCGCCGGGCGAGGGCGCGATCTCGCCCGGCGGCCTGCTGGAGGTCGGTCGGCAACGGCGGGTGGACCTCCTCCGCCAGTACCGTCAGCGCGATCCGCCAGCGGCCACGGCGAGCAAGCCGAGGAGGACGCCGGCGCGCCGCATCACCGCCCGCCGGCGCTCACGTCGGCCCCGATCAGTAGGCGTATTTCCCTTCGCCGCCGGAGGAGGAGCCGTCGCTCTGCGTGGTGGTCGGGGTCGTGGTGGTCGCAGGCGCAGCCGCGCCGACGGTCACGACGGTCCAGGTACCCACGTCTTTGAGGCCCTGGCCCTTGGTTTCGCCGGGCGCCTGGTCCGAGGCGAACGTGTACAGCGGCTCGCCTTTGTAGGCGGCCTGGGTGGTGCCGTCGGGCCGCTTGACGGTGGCGATCGCCGCCACTTCGCCGGCGGGCGTTTCGCCCGCCGCGACCTTGACGGGGTGCCAGATCGTCGTGCAGGCCGAGCTGGTACAGATGAAGTGGCCCGCCTTCTCCCCGCTCAGCGTGTACAGCGTCATCCCCTGG
Organism: uncultured Solirubrobacteraceae bacterium; assembly: GCA_963742805.1. Classification (GTDB taxonomy): domain Bacteria; phylum Actinomycetota; class Thermoleophilia; order Solirubrobacterales; family Solirubrobacteraceae; genus Palsa-744. Next base: position 469,289 of record CAVUNG010000001.1, read on the forward strand.
GCGTTGACCAGGACCTTGCCGAGCGAGGTCGAGCCGGTCTTCACGCTCGCGGCAGATGCGCTCGTGCTCTGCGCCGCCGGTTTCGTGGTGGTTGTGGTGGACGGGCTGGAGCTGCCGCACGCGGCAAACAGCAGCGAGGCTGCGATGAGGGACGGGACGGTCAACTTGGCAGGGAGCCGCATGTGTTCACTTCCGATCTGGTGGTCGAACCGGTTCTTCTCCGGCCACTCTTGGAGACTCCGCCGCGCGGCGGTTCCTTCCGCTCACACGTTGACGTCGAACCCGAGATCGACGTCGCTGGCGGCCTGGCCGCCGCGGATGCCCCAGTTCTCACGCGGGGCGTCGCGCACGAGGATCGAGACGTGGTCGCGCGGGATGCCGAGCGGCTCGAGGCTGTCGACGATCTCTCGGTAAAGCGCTCGCTTGGCGTCGATCGAGCGCCCGGCGAAGGCGTCGATCGTGATCTGCGTGAAGCGCTCGGGCTGGGCCAGCGTCGGCGGCACGGCAAAACGGTGCGGCTCGTGGGCGAGGAGGCGCAGGTGGCGATCGTTGGCTGGGAGCCGGAACGCCCGCAGGAGCGCTCCGTGCACCGCGTCGATCAGCGCCGTCTCCTCGGCCTCGGAGGCCTCGCGCCGGGTCTCGATCAGGACGTGGGGCATGGCGGCGAGGTTAATGGGGTCAGCGCATCCAGCCGGTCCACCCCCCCCACCCCCCCAAAAAAGACGAGAGGGGTCCCACAGCGCAGTCGAGGAGACGCGAAGCCGGTGTCACGTTCGGGCTTCGCGTCTTGTCATAGGGACAGATGGGAACCAAACCCCCCCCCGAAGGAGGACCGAAACATGCAGGCGAGGATCAAGAACCCTGCGCTCGTCATCCCGCAGGCGCTCGAAGCGCTGGAACAGCTCGGCAACGCGTCCGCCCTGTCCGGCATCCCCGAGAGCACCCTCTATCTGGTGCACCTGCGCGCCAGCCAGATCAACGGCTGCAGCGTGTGCGTCGACATCCACTCGCGCGAGCTGGAATTCGCGGGCGAGAGCAGCGAGCGCATCAACATGGTCGCCGCGTGGCGCGAGGCGCCCTACTTCACCGACGCCGAGCGCGCGGCGCTGGCGCTCGCCGAGGCGGCGACGCGGCTGGCCGACAACCCCGAGGCCGTGCCGGACTCGGTGTGGGACGAGGCCGCTGCCCACTACACCGAAGAGCAGCTCGCCGCCCTGGTCATCGCGATCGCCACGATCAACGCCTTCAACCGGTTGAACGCGGCCACGCGCCAGGTGACCGGTGGCTGGGTGCGCCGGATCGTCGAGCGCACGGCCCAGGCGGCGTGAGGCGATCATAGGTGCGTGCGGGATGAGTCCGCGGACGCGGCCGCTGGCGCCATGACCGATCGCGAACAGCTGCTCGACGAGCTGCGGCCGGTCGCGTTCGCGATCGCCTACAGGATGCTCGGCACCGTCTCCGAGGCCGAAGAAGTCGTCCAGGAGGCGCTGCTGCGGGTGCACGAGACCTTGGCGTCGGGCGAGGAGATCGAAAGTGCGCACGCCTTCCTCGCGACCGTGACGACGCGGCTCTCGATCAACGCCCTGCGCTCGGCGCGGGCAAGGCGCGAGCGCTACTACGGCGAATGGCTGCCCGAGCCGATCATCACCGACGGCGAGGACGATCCGGCCAGGCACGCGGAGACGGCCGACTCGCTGTCGGTGGCGATGCTGGCGCTCCTCGAGCGGCTCTCGCCCGAGCAGCGGGCCGTGCTGCTCCTGCACGACGTGTTCGACTACCGCTACGCGGAGATTGCAGAGATCGTCGGCAAGAGCGAGGACAACGTGCGCCAGCTCGGCACGCGGGCGCGACGGCACGTCGAGGAGCACCGGCCGCGCTTCCAGACCACGCGCGAGCAGCGCGACGAGCTTGCGCGGCGGTTCGTCGCCGCGGCGCAGCAGGGCGACCTCGCAGGGCTCGAGTCGATGCTCGCGGCCGATGTCCAGCTGACCGGCGACGGGGGCGGAAACGTGCCTGCGCTCGCGCGGTCGCTGTTTGGTCGCTCGCGGGTCGCGCGGACAATTCTCGTGTGGTCGCGACTGGCTTCGCGCCTGCCGGGCGCCTCCTGGCACGCCGTCGAGGTCAACGGCGGCGCGGGGGCGATGTTCATGGACTCGCAAGAGCGGGTCATCAGCGTGATCGCGCTGGACATCGCCGGCGGGGAGATCCGGAGCGTCAGCTCGATCGTCAACCCGGAGAAGCTCTCGCATCTCGGGCCGGTCGGGGACTTCACCGAGCTGCTACGGGAGCGTCAGGCCGGATCGTGAGCGCGGTCCGGGGACCGCTCACGCCTCCGGCGGAGGGTTGAGCAGGAGCCTCTCGCCGCGGTGCTCTCACGCACCGCTCAGCGTGCCGTCCGCGTTCCAGTCGTCCGGGATCGCATCCTCCATGCTCAGCGCCCCGGCGCGGGCGATGATGTGGCGGCGGATCGCGTCGTGGCTGTCGTGACGGCCGCGTCCCACCGCGCGAATCGCATGGTGTAGGTCCTCCTCATCGGCGACGGGGTAGGCGCCGTCGGCCATCGCGACGCCCGAGCTCGCCATCTCACGCCGCGTCGCCGCGTCGTACTTCTCCGTGGCCGTGTCCCAGCCTTCGCGCGGCGCCTCGGAGCTTGCCATCGGTCCACCGTCCTCTCGTTGTCGGGGCTCGAGGGGAACGGCTCCGGGCCACCGCTCGGCGAGCCGCGCCCGGCTCAATATTGCCACTCCCGGGCTCGCGGGTCGAGCCACCTGAGCTACTTTCGTCCTCGATGGACGAGGGCCCGACAGACTCCGCAGGCCGGCTGCATCGCGCCGACCCGAGGGCGCCCGGCTACACGCGCGTGGTCGGGGACGACGGCTTCGCCTACCTCGATACCGACGGGACGCCGATCACAGATCCGCCGGCGCTCGCCCGCATCCGTCAGCTCGCGATACCGCCGGCCTGGAGGGAGGTGTGGATCTGCCCAGATCCACTGGGGCATCTGCAGGCAACCGGCATCGATGCGGCCGGCCGCCGCCAGTACCTCTACCACGAGCTGTGGCGCGAACAGCAGGATCGCCTGAAGTTCGAGCACATGGAGCGCTTCGCGCAGAGGCTGCCGAGGATGCGCGCGCAGTTGCTCGCCGCCATGGACGGCGGTTCCTCGCTCGACCGGGCGCGCGTCCTGGCCTGCTCGGTCAGGCTGCTCGACGTCGGAATGTTCCGTGTCGGCAGCGAGGTCTACGAGAAGGAGGACGGACACCTGGGCCTGGCGACGATCGCCAGGAGCAACGTGGCGATCGTCGAAGACGGCGCGGTCTTCGACTACATCGCGAAGGAGGGCGTCCACCAGGTCCACACGGTCCGCGACCGGCCCTGCGTCGAGATCGTCGCTGCTCTGAAGCGGCGGCGGGGCGGCGGCGCTCACCTGCTCGCCTTCCGTGAGAGCGGCGCCTGGCACGCCGTGCACGCGCATCTCATCAACGAGCAGCTGAAGGCCTTGATCGGTGCCTCGTTCAGCGCGAAGAACTTCCGCACCTGGAACGGCACGCTGCTCGCCGCCGTGTTCGTCGCGAGGAGCGGTGCACCGGGGAACGAGCGAGAAGCAAGGCACGTGATCGCGCGCGCCGCCGAGGAGGTCTCGGGGGTGCTCGGGAACACGGCGGCCGTCGCGCGGTCGTCGTACATCGATCCGCGCGTGTTCGAGCGCTACCTGGCCGGGGAGACCGTCGCTCGCGAGTTGCAACGGATCGATCGGCGCCGGCTCGAGGAGGAACCGCGGCGGGCGGCTGTGGAGGAGGCGGTGCTCGGGCTGCTCGCCTCCGGGCACCGGTGAGCAGCGGCGACCGGCCGGTCCGGGCCATGTGGCGTTGCCCGCTCTGGACGCATGATCTTGTTTGGGTTTGCGGATCGGGGTCGTGGGTAGTTCGGGCCGAGGCTGGACGCGACGACGGCCGCGGAGGCCGCTGCGCTGTGAGCGCGGCGTCGCGGAGCCGAGGAGCTGCCGGCCAGACCGCCCCCGCTCCGGGGGTTCCACCGACAGAGAGGACCAACCGAGATGGGTATGTCCCCACGCCTCAATCGGGCAACACTGTGTACCGCGGCCTGCACGGCGCTGGCGATGATGCCGGCGATGGGCGCGCTCGGCAGCGAAGCTGCCGTTGCTGCGAAGGGCCGGCACAGAGCCGCGTCCGCATCGCCGCTCGGGCCGGTTGCCAAGCAGGCGAAGAAGGGCGAAAAGCAGCTGAGGCACCAGCTCGCGAAGGGCGAGAAGCAGCTGCAGAAGGAAGCCGCAGCGGGCAAGGCGGCGCTGGAAGGGCTGCAGAACGGCGGCGGACTGCCCGCCGGCGCGCCCCAGGAAGAACTCGAAAAGGGCAAGAAGCAGCTCGAAGAAGCGCTCGCCGCCGGGAAGAAGCAGCTCGAAGAAGCGCTTGCGAAGGGCCAGAAGCAGCTGCAGGAAGCTGCCAACCCCAAGCAGGTCGAAGAAGCGCTCACGAGCGGGCGCAAGCAGCTCGAAGAAGCGCTGAGCGGCGGCCAGGCGAAGCTTGAAGAAACGCTCGCCGGGCTCGAGACGAAGCTCACCGAACAGCTCGCCGGTGGGCGCAAGCAGCTGGAAGAAGCTGTGGCGAAACTGAAAGAACAGCTTCCCACGCCGCCCAGTGGGGGCCCGGGGCCGGCGCAGCTGGAAGAAGCGCTGGCGAAGTTGAAAGAACTGCTCCCGGGGCTGCCGAGCACCCCGGGGCTGCCTGGGCTGGGCCTGCCCAGCTTGCCTTGACGGGCGGTTTGACACGCGTTGCGTGGCGGCGCCCGAGCGAGGCGTCGCCACGCGCGTTTTTTTGGGGGGGGGTTGGGGGGGTTTGCCGGGCTTCAGCCGCGCAGCGCTTCAGCGGGGCTGAGCCGGGCGGCCCTGGCCGCGGGATACAGCCCGGCGAGGGTGCCGATCAGCACGCCTGCGGCCGGCGCCGCGAGCAACGCGTAGGCTGGAACGACGAACGGCACGCTCTTGATTTCGGCATAGAGGAGCGTCGCGCCGGCGCCGAAGGCCAGCCCGGCGGCGCCGCCGAGCAGCGCCAGCAGCGCAGACTCCGCGAGGAACTGCGCGGCCACGTGAGGCCTCCTCGCGCCGAGCGCCCGCCGCAGCCCGATCTCGCCGCGCCGCTCCAGCACCGAGATCACCATGATGTTCGCGATCCCGATCGCGCCCACGAGCAGAGCGACCGCGCCGAGGCCCAGCAGGAGCGTCGTGAACTGGCCCTTGGCCGCCGCGCGGGCTTCCAGCGCATCGGTCGGCCGGTCGACCCGCACGCCGTCGGCGTTCTGAGGGTCGGCGGTGGGCGCGAGCAGCCCCGAGACGTGGTTGACGTGGCTGAGGTTCGCGCGCACGTAGACCTCGCTGGGATTCGGCTTCAGGCGAAACGTCCGCTCGGCGACGGGCAGCGAGACGAACACGTCGGAGTCGAGGGAGGGGTCGAGTGCGACCGGGTCGAGGACGCCGGTGACCGTGAACCAGCTACCAGCGATGTAGACGAGCAGGTGGCCGGAGGCGCGCCTGATCTGCAGCGTTTCGGCGGCGGCGGCTCCGAGGACGACCTCGGGGAAGCGCTGTGCGGTCGCGCCGAGGAAGTGGCCGGTTGACATCGGCGTCTGCAGCACCGCCGCGAGGTTCTCCCCGGTCGCGTCGACCGAGATCCCCCCTCCCTGGGACGCCGGGATGAAGGGCGTTCGGTACACGCCGGCGTTCTGCACCTGGTAGACCGCGGCCGCACCTTCGACCTCGGACATGTGGCCGATCATGGCCGGGGAGGTGCTCGGCAGCACCTCGTTCTGGCCGCCGAAGTTCTGGCCCGGGGCGACGGTCAGGAGGTTGGTGCCGAGCCGGTCGATCTCGGCGAGCAGGCTGGCCTGCGAGGAGGCGGAGACCCCCACGACGGCAACCATCGCACCGATGCCGATCGCGACGCCGAGCGCCGAGAGAGCCGCTCTCAGGCGATGGCCTCTGAGGCCTTGGAGGGCCAGGCCCGCCAGCTCGCGGGGCGGAAGGCGAGCCCGCTCGGGCGCCGCCGGCCGCGCTGCCGTGCTCATGCGCGTTCATCCGCGAGAACGCGGCCGTCGCGCATGTGCAGGCGGCGAGGGAACGAGGCGGCCACCTCCCGGTCGTGCGTGATCAGGACGAGCGTCGCGCCGTCGCGGGCCAGCTCGTGGAGCAGCTCGATCACCTGGGTTCCCGCCGCGGAGTCCAGGTTGCCCGTCGGCTCGTCGGCCAGCAGGAGCAGCGGATGCTTGACGATCGCGCGGGCGATCGCGACGCGCTGGCGCTCGCCGCCGGAGAGCTGCGTCGGGCGATGCGAGAGGCGATCCTCGAGGCCGACCTTGACGAGCGCCTCGCGCCCAGCTTCGCGCCGCCTGCTTGTCGGCAGGCCGGTGTACAGCAGCCCCGTCGCGACGTTGTCGAGCGCGCTCATCGAGTCCTGGAGGTGAAAACCCTGGAACACGAAGCCGAGGCGGTACGCGCGCAGCGCGGCCAGCTGCGCGTCGGAGGCGCTGTCGAGGTCGCGGCCGGCCAGCCGGACCTTGCCGCTGCTCGGGCGCTCGAGCGTCCCCATGATCGTCAGCAGCGTCGTCTTGCCGGAGCCCGACGGGCCGACGATCGCCACACGCTCGCCGGCCGCAATGTCGAGGTCGACGGCGTCGAGCGCGACCACCCCGCCCGGGTAGCGCTTGCTGACCGCGTCGAGCCGCAGCGCGCTCATCCCTGGGAGTCGCTGACCTGCAGCCCCGGATGGATGCCGGGGCCGGAGACCTGCACGTCGCCGGCCGCGAACAGGCCTGTCCTCACCGGTAGGACCCGGTGCGGCGAGGCCGCTTCCTGGAGCGCGTAGCGCGCGCCGCCCGTGGCGAGCAGCGCCGTCACCGGGACCGAGAGGACGTTGCGAGCGACGGCGCCGACGAAGTTCACGCTGACCTGGGCCTGGTCGAGAGCGGCCCCGGGATGCCGGCCGTGGAGGGTGATGGTGACCGGGACCGTGGAGCCGGCGGTGCCGCCGGTCGTTTCGGTGGATTGGGTGCCGGTCGCGGTCTGGGCCACGGCGCTGACCGCGGTGACGGTCCCCGGGACTTCTTCGCCGTCGGGGAGCGCGACGGTCACGGCCTCGCCGAGCCTTGCCTCGCTCTGCTTGCTCGCTTCCAGGGCCACCTTGACGACGATCCGGGTCGAGGTGGTGGCGAGGATCGCGGTCGGGGTGCTCGTGCCGGTCGCCGCGCCTTCCGGTTCGCGTGGACTGCCGGGGGAGCTCGGCGAGCCGCTGTTCGTCGGTTTTCCGGATCCCGCTCGGGCTGCCCGGCCGCTGCTGTTTGAGGCGGCCCAGCTCGGCTTTCACGCGGGCGAGCTGGGCTTCCAGGGTTCGCACCCTGCGGGGGGCTTCCGTTGGCGACCCCGTGCCGGGCGCCGGCGTTTTTGCCGGCGCTGGGGGCGCTGCCGAGGTCGGGGTGCTCGCCGGCGTTTCCAGGGTCGCGTACTCGCGTCGTCCGGCGCCGCCGGGGTCGCTCGCGCTCCCCGTCGCGGGCGTGCCGGTGCCCGACCCGCCGCCGTCGCCGCCGAGCGTCGCGTCCACGGTCGAGACGAGCTGGGTGCCGGGGAGGAACACCACCTGCCCGAAGGCGAGGGTGCCCGTCCCGGTCTCCCCGAGCGAGCGCTGGAGCTGCTCGACGCCGGCGGTCGTGGCCGCCTGCCATCGGTCCTCGATCGCGATCGCGTCCGGATCGAAGCCGAGCGCGACCAGGTCGCGGTTGAGCTGGAGCACGTCTTCCCCGCGACTGACTCGAGGCGAGAGCGCGCGATAGGCGGGGGTCGTGCCGTCCAGCAGGATCACGGGCCGCCCGTCGACTCTGAACAGGACGCCGCCCTGCTTGATCGTCTGGCCCACGCGGGGCAGCCATGTGATCGTGCCGCTCAGCCGGTTGTAGACCGTCTGCGGTGCCGCGTAGCTGAGCGACCCGGACTCGGTGTCGGTGGCGACGAGGTCGCGCCGTTCGACGGTGGCGCTGGCGCCCGTGGGCGCTCCACCGTCGGGTGGCCGCCTCTTGGAGGGCGCGTCACCAGCGACTATCAAGCCGGTTGCGGCGCCTGCCGTCGCGAGCAGCGCCACGGCCGCGGCGGGTCGGCGGAGCCTCATGCGGCGTGCGGGTCGGAGCGTCGCGTCACTGCCCGGCGCCGCTCGAAGGGCCGCCCCCGCCCCCCTGCGAGCCGTCGGGGTGATGGATCGCCTGTTCGACCTGCGCGACGGTGAGCGCGCCGCGGGTCACGCCGACGCAGGCCTTCGCCGCGACGAGGAACGAGGGCGCTTGCAGATCGACGCCCGCAGCGCGGACGCTCGCGGGTGTCAGCTCCCCCTGCGCGGTCGGGTCCGGGAAGCCGGCGACGCCGTGCGAGCGCAGGCACTGCGCGAACGCGAGCATGTAGCGGGCGCGGGCGTGTTCCTGTTCGGTCGCTTCCTTGGGGTTGCCGTTTTCCGGGCCCGGCATGATGCCTTTGCAGGCTTCGTGCGCGGCCTTGAACTGCGGCGTGTTGACAAGCGCCTTGCTCATCGGCTTGACCCCGATCGCCTGGTGTCCGGGGCTGTTCGCGACGACGTGGGGGTCGGGGAAGCTCGGCACGCCGTGCGTGCGCATGCAGGCGGAGTAGCGGTAGGCGTCGGCGACGAAGTTCTGAGTCGAGGCGCCCGCGGCGCTGCCGGTCGGGTTGTTGTTGTTTTTTCCTGCGCCGCAGCCGGCGAGTCCGGCGAGCAGGAGCGCCGCACCCGCGGCGAGCAGGAACGGCCTGGTCTTGGTGATGGCGTGCGCTCTGGTGGTCATGGGGCCAGTTGTACGGAGCGGGTGGTGTCAGGACGGTGCCTGCCGCTGTCACCTGGCTGGCACCGTGGGTGCGCGATCCTTCGTGGCGAGATGAGAGTGCTCGTCGTCGAGGATCACCACCGTCTGGCGACCGCGCTGGGCGAGGGGCTGCGCCGCGAGGGGATCGCGGTCGACCTCGCCTTCGACGGCGCCGAGGCGCTCTCGCGCGCGGCCGTGAACAGCTACGACGTCGTCGTGCTCGACCGCGACCTTCCGGGCGTCCACGGGGACCAGGTGTGCCGCGCACTGCTGGACGGCGGCGGCCATGCGCGCGTGCTGATGCTCACGGCGGCGAGCACGATCCGCGACCGCGTCGAGGGCCTCGACCTCGGCGCCGACGACTACCTGGGCAAGCCCTTCGAGTTCCCCGAGCTGGTGGCGCGCGTGCGAGCGCTCGCGCGCCGCGCCGTGGCGCCGTTGCCCCCGGTGTACGTGCGCTCGGACTTGAGTCTGGACCCCTCGCGGCACGTCGCTTACCGCGGCGAACGCAGGCTCGAGCTGAGCCCGAAGGAGTTCGCGGTGCTCGAATGCCTGCTCGCGGCCGACGGCCGCGTGCTGTCCGCCGAGGAGATGCTCGCGCGGGTGTGGGACGAGGCGACCAACCCGTTCACGACGACGGTCAAGACGACGATCGGCCGGCTGCGCTCGAAGCTCGGCGATCCGCCGCTGATCGAGACCGTGCGCGAGGGGGGCTACCGGATCTGATGGCGCTGCGCCTGCCCTCCCCCGCGGCTTCGCGCGGCAGCGCGCGGCTGCGGCTGACCCTGCTCTACAGCGGGATGTTCCTGCTGCTCGGGACCGCCGTCGTGGTGATCATCTTCCTCTTCACCTCAGTCGGGACCGTGGTCCACGGCAGCAGCGTTGCGACCGCCAAGCCGAGCCCTCAAGGCGGCACCGTGGGCCCGGTCGGGAAGCTGATCGTTCCGGACCTCGGCGGCCGGCAGCACTCGATCGACCAGGGGCGCCTGCTGACCGCCTCGTGGCTGGTCCTGATCCTCACCGCGGTCGGCTCGACGGTGCTCGGCTGGTTCATCGCCGGGCGCGTCCTGCGGCCGCTGCGGCAGATGACAGAGACGGCGCACACGATCTCCGCCCGGAACCTGGGCGAGCGGCTCGCTCTGACCGGACCCGATGATGAGTTCAAGCGGCTCGGGGACACGTTCGATGAGCTGCTCGGGCGGCTGCAGGCGGCCTTCGAGGCGCAGCGGCGATTCGTGGCGAATGCGGCGCACGAGCTGCGGACTCCGCTCACCGTGGACCGGACCTTGCTGCAGGTGGCGCTCGCCAATCCTGACGCAGGGGCCGCGCAGCTGAGGGCGACTTGCGAGGAGCTGCTTGCTTCCGGGCGCGAGCAGGAGCGGCTGCTGGAGGCGTTGCTCACCCTTGCCTCCAGCGAGCGGGGGCTCGAGCGCAGCGAGCCGCTCGATCTTGCGGTGCTTGTCGGGCGCGTTGCCGCCGGGGATGAGGCGGGGCGTGTTCGAGCGACGCTCTCGTCAGCGCCCACCAGCGGGGACCCTGCTCTCCTCGAGCGGCTGATCGGGAACCTGGTTGACAACGCTGTTCGGCACAACGACTCGCGCGGGGTGGTCGAGGTCTCGACCGGCGTCGACGGCGATGTGTCCTACGTGACCGTCGAGAACACCGGGCCGGCCGTGCCCGCCTGGGCCCTTCAGCGGTTGTTCGAGCCCTTCGGGCGGGTGCAAGAGCTGCGGCGGGGGGATGCCGGGGAGCACCACGGGCTCGGGCTGTCGATCGTGCGGTCGATTGCCAACGCGCACCATGCCGAGGTGGAGGCCAGGCCGCGGGAGGACGGGGGGTTGGCGGTTACTGTGCGGTTTCCGCGGGCGGTGGGTGAGGGGCAGTCGGGGTGAAGGGTGGGGGTTGGCTTCGGGGAGCAGTTTGCGCGGTGGCGTGGGCGGTGCCGCGTCTCGAGAGATGCTGAGTCGCTCGCCGGATGCGCTCGTCGGCCGCGGCTGCTCGACCTGCTCGACGCCACCCCGCGTCCGCGGTCGAGCACCGGCGGCGCACATCGAGGGCCGCTAACGCGCGGCGATGCAAGTGGAGGCGCCGGCTCCTCTATCGGCGACGCCGCACGTCACGTGGACGATCGGCGAGGACGCGAAGGTGGCGCCGTCGCGAACCACGGCCACATCGAGGTACCGGGTCTGCGCTGCGAGGGAGGGCGACTGCGCTGATTCGCCCGGTTTGAGCGTGATTTCCCAGGTTTCGACTTTGTTCCCAAGAATCTCGACGACGCCGTTGATCGTGATTTCGTCGGCGGCATTGGTGTTGAAGAACCGCCATGCGAAGGACGTGCTCTCAGCGACCCTCACGCCGACGGCGGAGTCGCTCAGGATCGTCGCGCCCGACCCCTGTTCCACCGCCGTTCCTTCCGTCGCGCCGCTCGGGCCGGTCGCACCTTGCGGCCCGGTCGCGCCCGTGGCTCCGATCGCCCCACTCGTGCCTTTGGCACCGGTCGCCCCGCGGGGGCCGGTCCCACCCCGCAGCTGCTTGATCACGCTTGGCTTGATCTGCTTCGTCGACGTGAGCAGATAGTGCTTCGCGGCAAGCGCGCCGCCGCTCATCGCAAACACGAGGGCGAGCGTCGCGACGACGTTCGCGTAGGTGAGGTGCGGCCGCATTACGAGCACCCTATCTCGGACACGCCAGAGGGTGTTGTTGCCAGTCAACACGAAGACCAACTACGCGAGCGGCGCGATCCACGTGATCGCCCGAGCCACGACGGGCCCCAGCCGCGCTCGCGCCGCGTGGCGTCTCGAGATCGGGGGTAGGCTTCGACCTCGTGACGACCGCGACCAAGCTGACCATCGGCGAGACCGCCCTGACGCGGATAGGGCTGGGCACCAACCGCCTGACGAACACGCCTCAGAACGTCGAGTTCGTGCGGGAGGGGCTCGCCGCGGGCGTGAACATGATCGACACCGCGCACCTTTACACGGGCGGCGAAAGCGAGGCGACGCTGGGAGAGGCCGGCGCCCCGGCCGCGGCGGAGTGCGTCGTGGCGACGAAGGGCGGGTACAGCGTCGCGGAGGCGCACCCGGACGCGCTGCGTGTGCAGATCGCGGAGAGCCTCCGTCGCCTGCGCACCGAGCGCATCGACCTCTACTACCTGCATCGCATCCACACCGAGGTGCCACTGGAGGAGAGTCTCGCCGTGCTGGCCGAGCATCGGGACGCCGGCACGATCAGGGATGTCGGCATCTCTGAGGCGAGCGTCGAGCAGGTCGAGCGGGCACGCGCCGTGGTGCCGATCGTGGCCGTCCAGAACCACTACAACCTCACCGAGCGAAAGCACGAGCAAGTCGTCGATTACTGCACTGAGGCGGGGATCGTGTTCGTGCCGTACTTCCCACTGCGCGGCGGCGGCCCACCGGAGCTCGACGAGATCGCGGCTCGGCATGAGGCGACGCCGAGCCAGATCGCGCTCGCGTGGCTGCTGCGGCGCTCGCCGATGATGCTGCCGATCCCCGGCACCCTCTCACTCGCGCACCTGCGTGAGAACCTGGGCGCGCTCGAGATCGCGCTGACCGACGCCGAGTTCGCGGCGTTGATGTAGACACTCGTCTGTTCCAGATGGTGGCCGGACGCTGGCTCGAGCACACCCCGCATCCGCCGGAATCGTGATCCCACAGACGCTCCCGACGCCCCGGGCCCTCCCCGTCCCCTGCAACAACCAACAACTCTCTAATCGGGGCGAATGGTGTTGGTTGGCTTTGGGGTGCGGGTTTGCTCGGGGCGTGGGCGGTTTCGTGGGCGGCCGTACAAGCGACGTGCGGCCCGCGTTGGCGGTCAGGCGAGTCGCAGCTGGCAGCTACGAGACGGCGACAAGCCCTCGGTCGGCGAGGGAGTCGGGCTCGTCGCTGAATCCGACGACGAGATGTGTCTGGAAGGCGTCGGCCAAGCGCCGCAATGTGGTGACGCTGGTGGGGTGCTGCCCACTCTCGATGCGCGAGATGACCGAATGGCTCGTGCCCATGCGCTCGGCCAGCTCCTGCTGAGTGAGGCCCAGCGCCTGCCGCCGGGCGATCACGATCCTCGCCAGTCCCTCGTAGGGAGCGAGCCGGCGGAGCTCTTCCCGGTAGGCGTCGCTCTGCTGCGAGCGACGGCGACTGCCGGCGCGGTAAGCCGAGCCGACTGGCGATACCTCGCCCTTGAACCGCAATGAGCGCCCGGTTTTGGTCTGCGTCTTGGTCATGTCTGCTCGCGCGGCGATCGGTTCTCCAGCGCGAGGAGCTTAGCAATATTGCGAAACTGCGGCGCGTCGCTCGCATGCTGGCAAACGATCAAACGAATAGGCGAATGGTGTGCTGCGCGGCGGGAGTCCACTGCTGCTGCCAATAGCTTGCACGAGACGCCGGGGCTGCCGATGACGGCCAGGATGGATGGCGAGCGACCAACCCATCTCGGCGCACCAGGCGGCAGCGCGGCCCTCAAGGCGCAGCGCCTCCGCGAGCAGCGGCAAGCGCGCCAGGCCAACCGATCAGGACTCGGCCGCATCGCCGCAGCACTCTTCGAGCCGGAAACCGACAAGCGCCTTCGCCAGGAAGAGCGCAACTGGAGCACCGGCGCGGACGGCGAGCACGACCTCGCGAGCTACCTCGCTCGCCGCTGCCCTGACATCCCGATGCTGCACGACCGTCGCGCACCCGCCAGCCGCGGGAACATCGACCACATCGCGATCGCACCTTCGGGTGTCTACGTCATCGATTGCAAGCGATACAAAGGCAAGATCGAGGTTTCCGAGCCGCTCCTTGGGGGCGGGAAGGCGAAGTTGAAGATCAACGGCCGCGACCAGACAAAGCTGATCGAAGGGCTCGATAAGCAGGTGAGCCGAGTGCGGAGAGCCATCACTGAGATCGAGCCGGAGGTGCCGATACATGGATGCCTCTGCTTCGTCGCACCGGAGGGATTCCTCGCAGACTCTGGGCTCCCGCTCTTGCGCACGCTCAGGATCGGCGGCTATCCGCTCTACTACCCGAGACGCCTCGCAAAGCGCCTCAACCAGAGCGGGGCCCTGGAGCCCGACCATGCGGTGAGGCTCCAAGCCGAGCTCGCCGAGCGACTCCCAGAAGCCGCGCATTCCTGACGGCCTCCCTGCGCCTCCCCCAAGACTGAACGAGAGGCCTGGCAAATAAGCTGCCCCGGATGACCTCCAAAGCGCCAGGGCCTCTTAACCACATGACGTACTGCTCACAGGGGCAGTCGTGAAGCGCTCCGCGGATGTGCCGAAACAACCGCCCGCGCGCACGTCACGCCCGGGCGGACGGCTCGCCACCCTTGAGAAGCTGCTAGCCGACCTGACCGACGAGGAGCTCGCGAAGGCTTGGGCGCGCTGTATGCGCGTTATGAAGGATCGCGACCTAGTGCGGACGGCGAACACGCCCGTGGGCGACTATGCAGAGCGGGTCTGCGCCAGCCGCTTCAACCTCGACCGCGCAGGCTTCTCCGAGAAGTCGATCGACGCGATCGACGAGCATGGCGTCCGCTACCAGATCAAGGGACGGCGATTGACGCCAGAGAACCGGAGTCGCCAGCTCGGTGCCATCCGCGACGTCGCCGACGGACCCTTCGATGTCCTGCTCGCCGTGTTTTTCGATGAGGACCTCGACGTCGAGGAGATCTGGAGCATCCCCTGCGAGGTCGTAAAGGAAGCCGCGTACGTGGCCCGCACGAACTCCACACGCTTCGTACTCACCCAGGCAAGGCGGGCCGATCCACGAGTCAAGAGACTGGTCTAGAGCCAATCCGAGGCTCGGCCAGGGAGCCGAGACCGGTCTCGTCAGCGAAAGCACCAGGCGAGCGTCTCGATCTGCCCGCATCCGTAACACTGCCCGGGCCATCGGGTATCCATGGGGTCTCGGGGCGGCACCGTCAGGCGGTCCGGCAAATCTGCGAGTCTGCCGGCCAGTGGACGGCCCGGAAATCATCGCGCGGTCGATCTCCGCTGCGAAGATCCCAGACAGGTACGGGAACGTCTGGCAGTACCACTCGCGCTCGGACCGCCACTCGAAGATCGCGTGCTGGGTCATCGCCTTCGAGCTGATGCAGCGATGCGACCTGCTGCGCGAGCACCTGACGAACGGAAAGGTAGTACTCGGCGTCAACCACACGCTCCGCGACTTCCAGACCCAACGCAAGAAGGACCTCGACCTTGTGATCGCCGAGCCGTCAGGCGACGAGCAGGCCGACCGCCGACGCACCTTTGTCGAGCTCGCGGACGCCTATGGCGTCCTCCTAACGGAGGAGCAGCAGAAGGTATTGGCGGATCTTCCTGCAGCGCCCGTGGCGCCGATCGGCTCAGTGCTCCTGGCGATGGAGGCAAAGGCGTGCATGACGGCGCACGTGCGAGCGCTTCCCCGCCTGCACGACGAGCTCGACTCGAGCCACCAGACGACACACGGAAATTCCGAGCGGGCGCTTGCCGTCGGGTTCGTGATGGTCAACGCCAGCGACACGTTCAGGAGTCCGGACATGAACAAGTTCGACCTCTCGACCCACACCGCGAACGTCAATCACCACCGGCAACCCCAGGACGCGATCCGCGTCATCGAGAAGATCGGCGAGATCCGCCGGCGTTCCGGCGGCTCTGCGAGCGGATTCGACGCCCTGGGCGTGATGGTCGTTGAGATGGCCAACGACGGAAGCCCCATGAGGCTCGCGGACAAGCCCGACGCGGTCTTTCCCTACTCGCAGATGGTGCAGCGCGCGGCGCACGAGTACGCGGCGGCATTCGCCCGGCTGTGACGCTCACCCGGCTGGCCGGGCACGCACCAATCGCTCGACCCGATCAGCGGCGTCTCGTGGATCCTCGTGCTCCCAGATCCGGACGACCTTCCAGCCCGCCTCCGCGAGTCGCCGGTCGGTATCGCGGTCACGCCGTCGGTTCGTCTCGATCTTTTCGCGCCAGAACTCCGCGTTGTGTGCCGGCCAGGTGGCGTGTTCGGGACACCCGTGCCAAAAGCACCCGTCGACCATGACGACCACTCGGGCCCGGGGGAAGACGAGGTCGGCGCGTCGGCGGACGCCCGCGAGAACCTGACGATCGACGAGATAGCGGAGGCCGCGCCGGTGCAGATTCCGGCGTAATTCGAGCTCGGCTTTGGTGTCGCGAGAGCTCGTCCGAGCCATCCGGTCGCTGACCGGAACCGACGAGGGCTCGAGCCGGTCGAAGCGCGGGCCGGCGAATGTCCTCAGGCGACTAGGCTCAGCTGCCCGTTCATTGCTTCTAGGTGCGCTTCCGCCTCGCAAATCAAGTCCTCTGGGATACGCAGCGTACCCCGGCGCGTGCGAGACAAGAAACCAGCCGTGGCTCGGGCTGACAACGGCTTGGGGTCAAAGTCGAGGAACTCGTAGAGATGCGGCCGGGCGTGAGCCACCGGCCACATCGAGACGTCGACCGCATAGCGCTCCCCCGCGCTACCCCACGCCGCCCGAGGCCATCGGTCCCCGGTCGAAAGCGCTCTGTCGCGCGAAGCGTCGTAGCCATCACTCGCACTCAGACGTTCGCCGACCCACGCAGCCACGGGCACGCTCACCGCGTTGCCGACAAGCTTCCATCGCGAGCTGTTGCGACGCTTACTGCCCGCATCTGCAGCCGCGGTCCAGTCGACGGAAAAACCTTGGAGGCGCTCGGCATCGCGCAGCTGCGGCGTGACGATCCGTCCGCTGCCGGGACGCCAGATCGCCGGCGGAGAAGGGATGCCGATCGTCGAGCCGCCCTTGAGCGTCGGGATGGCATCGACGGCCCAGCCCAGACCGCGAATCCCCTCGGTCCAGTAAAACCCGCAGGCGAGGCGTCCGCGCTCAGGAGTGGCGGGCTCCCCGTGGTCCTGAGCGAACAGCGCGGGCCGCGGATCCTCAGTGCGCGAAGCCATGAGGAGCACCCTCTGACGGCGTTGTGGCAGGCCGAACGCACGGGTGTCGACCACGCGATAGGCCCACGTGTAGCCACGTTCCTCCAGCATCCACGTCAGCCAGGTCATCGCCTCGCCCCGGTCCAACTGCAGCATGAAAGGCACGTTCTCGAGCAGCAGCCAGCGCGGATGATGCCTCGCGGTGTCCAACAGCCGAAACACCTCGCCGACGAGTCCGGACTGGCTGCCCGCGATGCCGACGGTTCTGCCGGCCTGACTCAGATCCTGGCAAGGAAACCCCGCCGCGACGACATCCGACGCGGGCAACTCCTCCAACGAGCGGACGTCGGCAGCGAGCGGCACGCCCGGGAATCGATCGGCGAGAACCAGCCCTGCGCCAGGATCGTTCTCGCACAGCAGCACCGTTTCATGGCCGCTCGCGTGCAGACCGAGCTCGATCCCCCCGATTCCTGCGAAGAGACCGACGATTCGTAGCGACTCAGCACCCGACATAGCCAGGGAACTCAACCAGCCGCTGCGGATGGCTCTGAACATCCGAGTCACGCGGGCGGCGACGGCTTGGGGGGCCGTCGCCCCCGTTGAGGATGGCGGAGGCATCCTCAGAGCAGCCGCCCCTGGGCTGGGTTCGCGAGCTTCGACCCGCGTGCCGTCGAGGCAGTCGCGGACGCCTGAGCCGCGTAGGCACCCACGATACGGTCGAGCGCCCGGTGTCGATCGCGGTGCCCATACAGTCGGCGCACGAGGTTCCCACCGTCCTGGTGCCCGAGCGCGATCGCCACGTCCTCGGAGGGCATCTCCAAAACGTTGACCATGTACCAGCCGGCGAAGTGGCGGGTGGCGAGGTAGAGGCTGCCGCTCCAGCCGGAGGCCGCGCGCACGGCCTTCCAGTGGTAGGCGCGGGAACTCGGTGTCCAGTGCTCGCCGCGGATCGGGACGAAACAGAACTCGCCCTCTCGCGGAAGGCGCTCGAGCGCTTGGCGGGCATCTGCGGTCAGCGGCGCCTCGCGCTGCCGATGATTCTTCGGCGTGTCGAAGGTGCGCGTGGCGGCGTTGAACTGTTCGGCCACAACGATCCGATCGCGCTCGAGCTGGACGCGCTCCCACCTGAGCGCGTCCAGCTCGCCCGGACGCAAGCCGGTGAAGGCGGCGACCTGGAGCCACGCGGCGAAGGAAGGACACGCGACCTCCTCGGCGCTCGCGATGATCTGCCACAGCTGCGCCTCGCTCGGCGGCTGCTGATCGCGACGGCCTGGGCCGCGGGAGACGCCGAGGCGCTGGAACGGGTTGCGGTCGATCAGCCTCCCGGCCTTGACCGAGACGGCGTCGTTGAACATCGCGGAGAGCCCCATGACCGACGCTGCTCTGACCGCCATTCGCGAGCCAGTCGGCAACCACCTCGTCGCCGACGTCTCGTAGATGGAGGTCGCCGTAGCGGTCCACGAAGGTCTTGGTCTGCTCGCGACGGCGAATATTGGATGACTCCTTCGGCCGCGCGAACAGCGGGTCGGTGCTCCAGCGCTCCCAGAACTCGCGGACCGTCATATCGCGGGGATCGCACGTCTCGATCTGCTCGCGCGCCTTCTCCCTCGCCCGCTTGGCCTCGGCCTTCGTCCTGAAAGTGCGCCGGCGCCGCCGAGCACACGCGACACGCTGATGTTTCTCTTCGTCGCCGGGTCGTAGACCTGGGCGCGCCAGCGCCCCGACGGCAGGCGGGAGATGCTCATCGCGTCCGCTCGCGAGCCGCCGCCCACGCGATCGCGACGGACGGGCGAAAGCGCCGGGTGCGTCTCCCCCACGTCACGGAAGGCATGCCTTCGGCGACCAGCCGATCGACCGTGTCGATGCTGACGCCCATCACGGCCGCCAGCTCGCGGCGGTTGACATAGCGCTCGGCTTCGAGCCACGTGAACCCCTGCAGGCGCTGGGATGGGACAGGAGCGGCCATCGCTGCTGATGACCGCGAACCCACCCGGAACGCCACGGATCGATGGCGCAGATCCAGCACGCTCATGTCGCGAGCCGGTTCATGTTGACCGCCGCACGACTGGCGAACACGAACTCGCCAAGCACGTGCAGCAGACCTTCAGCGCGGAGCTGCGCAACGGCGTCGCCGGTGGCGATCTCCCCTCCGATCTCGAGCTCCAGCTCGCGGACCGACCACGGCCGCTGATCGTCGGGCGCCAGGAGCAGGCCGAGAACAGCCTGGCGCGCCCGATTCGCGCCGCCCTCTCGGGCGGGGTTACTCTCGTGCTGCATGGAAAGACTCCTTTCCGTGCCGGGCCCCGGGCGGTTGCACCCGCGCCGGGGCCACTTCGTTTACGCGTCGAGATCGTTCATAGCGCGCACGTGCGATGGAACTCGCTCGCCGGCTTCGTCAGCTCGACGCTCGTCCCCCAGAACGTCTCGCACGACGCGCTGCCGGCGCCGCTACCGGCGCTACTTCCATACCTTGCGCGTCGGCGCACCCCCGCACGCGAGCCACCTACCGCCGTCGGCTTCGCCAGACAATCACGCTGCCCGCCCGAAACAACAACAGGCCTGAGCAGACTAGATGCACGGCAATGCGGCGACTGTGCGAACGCTGTGGCGTCTGAACACGCGAACGAGCGAAGCGCAAAACGCGACGCCGAGCACCATCTTGATTCGGAGTCTTTCTAGTCCCGCCGGCCACCGCGGTTCAACGGTCCACTTCGCGGAGTACGGTTTCTGCCTCGCAGTCGGAGGACATCTACGTGTACGTCAAGCAGATCCAGCTCAACCGCTACAAGCGCTTCAACGAGCTGACGGTCCACCTCCCCGAGCCGGTGCGCCTGGTGATGCTTTGCGGGCCGAACGGCAGCGGCAAGTCGTCGCTACTGGAGGCAATGAAGCTATGGCACGACGTTGAATGCCGCGACCTGACGCGGGGAGGGGGACCGGAGTACCACCTCAAGGGCGCCTGGGACAATCAGGAGGACTGGGCCCGCAGCGTAGCCATCGAGCTCCATGAGGGCGCGGTAGCTCCGGCGGACCTGCTCCGGACGATGTACTTCCGGACCGCATATAGAAACGAGCCAGAGTTTGCGCTTACGGGGCTCACGAGGATCCCAGGGGTCCTTCTCCTGGCCGGCCACAGCGAATGATCGACAACGACGTGCGCGTGGGAACCAACTACCAGGTGCTAGTTACGCGCTCGATCGACTCTTTGTATGCCGAGACGGACGGTGCTGTCAGCGCCATCGCGCTTCGCGACCGACTCGTGGGCACGCTGCGCGACGCCGTCAAAAAGGTGCTTCCTGATCTCGAACTGAGGAGCCTCACCGATCCGCTATCGGCGGGAACGTTTCATTTCAGCAAGGGCAACAGCGAGAACTTCCCGTATGCGCTGCTGTCCGGGGGCGAGAAGGCTGTGTTCGACCTGCTACTCGATCTGTTCGTTAAGAGCGATGAGTTGCGGGCGCCCGTGATCTGTATCGATGAGCCAGAGGCGCACACCAACCCGGTGGTCCATCATCAGATGCTCGACGCACTCCTGGATCTCGCCGGCGAGGGTAGTCAGTTGTGGCTAGCGACACACTCAGTTGGGATGCTGCGGAGGGCCCGCGACCTCGCCGAACAGGCCCCCGGATCGGTTGCGTTCTTGGACTTCGGAGAGCGCGACTTCGATCAATCTCAAGAGCTCGCGCCTGTCGAGCTGTCGAGGGCGTTCTGGAAGCGAACGCTCGCCTCGTCGCTTGGGGACGTCGCAGACCTCGTCGCGCCCGGCACGCTAATCCTGTGCGAGGGGCAGCCGAGCCGTGGCGATCGTGCAGACTTCGATGCGCGGTGCCTCCGCGCCGTCTTCGATGAATCCGAGCCCGATGCTGACTTCGTTGCCGTCGGCAACGACCGTGAGGTGATCCAAGACACGCAGGGCGTCGGACGCACCGTGCAGGCGATGGTCCCCGGGACGAGGGTGATCAGGCTCATCGACCGCGACGATCGCAGCGCACAGGAGGTGCACGACCGCGAATCTGAAGGGGTCACGGTACTTGGTCGCCGGACGCTTGAGAGCTACCTACTTGACGAGGAGGTGCTTCAGGCGTTCTGTGCTTCCGTAGGCCAGTCCGAGCGCTGGCCACAGATCCAGACAGCTCGCCAGGAGGCCCTTCGTAGTGCGATAGAGGGCGGCAAGCCGGCGGACGACTGGAAGGCTGCGAAGGGCGACGTGTACAACGCTTGCAAGAAGATTCTTCGCCTGACGGGCGTTGGGTCAACGGCCGACAGGTTCATGGTGGAGCAGCTCGCGCCGCTGCTGAAGCCGGGCATGGGCATTTATGACGAGATTCGCCGCGACGTGTTCGGCTGAGTAAGGGCGACGGCGGCACGCTTGCGATACCGACGATCCGGCGCCTTGTTGGCGTCGGCGGTCCTCAATGTCAGCTGTGGACGGCGCAACGCCAAAGACGTCGCGTCGCGCGTACCAGCGAGGTACCGCTCGGTCCTCCGTGCATCTAGTCCGTCGAGACTTCCGGAGGACTCAGCCTAGGATCCGCCGATGACCATGCCAATGGACCGTGATGCGATCTGGCGAGCGCTCGTTCGGGAGTGCTCGTGGGTTTCAGAGCTGCTCGCTGGCGGCGCGCCGCGGGGGTCGTGACTGAGTCCAGAGATGGCAGGCACTGAGCTACCGCCACCGAGTTGGGCGTACTTCCGCGATTCGCTCGAGCAGGCCGCTCCAGCTCACACGCCGGCATGGCGGAAGGTGGGCCTCTGGGCGATTGCCCGCCTGGAAGGTCACCTGGGCAAGGAATGGCCAGAGCGGGCCTGGGAGAAGAACGGCCGCCTGCCGAGCGGGATGGCGTATGTCGCCGGGCACCCAGACGCGTACGTCGCGGTTGTCGAATTAGCTCTCTGGCTCGTGCTCCTGTGTGACTGTGAAGGGATCGCAGATGTCTGCCGCCCGCTGAAGCGGGATGCCCGGGAGGATGTTGTCCTTCACGCACGGTTGGAGCTCGAGGTGGGCGCTCTGGCGTTCGCTGCGGGGCATGTCGTTCAGTTCGAGCGTCCCGTGCCTGACAGCTCGAGGACGAGCGACGTCTGTATTGGCCTCGACAACGAGCAGTCACTGCTGGTTGAGGCGCGGGTGCTACTTCAAGACCAGGGCAGTGTCGCGATCAACAGCTTCACCGACAAGGCGTTTCCGGCGATTCAGGACATCTGCTCGTTCTACGACGTCGACTGCAGCGGGGATCTCGCGCGAGTTCTCGAGGATGATGACCTCGCGAACCTGCTGGATGTGATCGAGCGTCACGCACGGCTGGTGAGAGCCGGTGGGGTTGCGCCGCGTCTGCTGCTTCATGGGGCGTCACTGCAGGTCAGTCACCGCGAATCGACGAAGGATCGAGCTTTGCGGGGCCCTAGCTTGAGTGGTGATCTCTGGCCGCGGATCGCTGGCCGGCTCGATGAGAAGGGCCAGCAAACAGAGGGCGCCGAGAACGTCTGGCTTCGTATCTGCGCACTTCAAGGGCTGTGGCTGTTCACGCGGTGGGGTCAACTCGGTCTGCAAGACAAGCTCGCGACGATGCGCGAGAACCTCCGCAGCGGGCTGGCCGCCCACCCGCACGTTGACGGTGTTGTGATCAGCTCGGCATCCGCGTGGCCCCAAGGGACGATCGAGCCAGGCGAGTACAGCGAGCCGCTCGGCGGTTCCGCGCTCCGGTGTGCGATCCCACCGATCAGAGCCCGCGAGACACTGATCATCCCTCTCAACACGAAGCCGCACACGCTCGATCACGCCCGGGTATGGCGTGACCTCTACGCCTCGGAGCCGGACTGGCTTGACTACGGCCTCGCCCGACTTGGCCTCCCCTCCACGGCAGAGATCTTCACCGCGCCCGAGGGCCAGTAGGCCCTCGCCTGCTTGCCACCGGTTGCCGGGTCCCAGACCCGTGGGCGTGTGGCGCGGGAATCGGCGGCGCTCTACTCGGAGTAGCCGGCGAGCTGTCCTGCGCCGGCGACTACGAGCTCGTCGACGAGCTCTTGCCAGTCGGCGAGGGTCCCTGCCTGCTCGACAGCGGGGCGAATCTCGATCAGCCATGTCTGCAAGGCGTAGCTCCTGTTGGCGACCTGCGCACCGTGCCCGAGGGCGAGGCTCCTGACCCAGCGCAGGCCCGTCTCGGCCTGCTCGCTCGCGGCCAGTGGGAGCAGTGCCGCGATCAGCGAGTCCACGCACCGGGGTTCTCCAGCGGCGACCTTCAGCCATCTCTCAATCGCCTCAGACCACTGCAGGGGTCTGGCCCAGGCAAGCGGTGTGCTCGACAGCTCGCGATAAAGGAACTCGATTTCGTGAATCGGGCTCGGCACGAGAGCGGCTAGGGCGAGGTCTCCGTAGTAGTGGTCGGCGAACGGGTTCTGTCCCTGTGCGTGCAGGTTGAGCACGGTCTCGATGATCCGTGGCCACATCGCGCTGGCGGTCACTGCGCGTTCGGGTGTCTCCTCCGCGGCCCCTGCAACCGCGCGCAGGAAGGTGCCCAGCAGGTGGGCGTGCGGCATGACGATCTGGCAATGGCGCAGCAGAGCAGCGTCCTCGCCGGCGCCTGCCAGCGTGAGGAGCGCTCTGGCCGCGACGAGCGCGTGACTGCCGCGCTGGTCGAGGTCTTTGTCCTGGGCCATCAGGCTGCGGCGCTGCGCGTCGAGCAGCAGCTCGAGCAGCTGGCGTGGCTGCTCGCCGAGGCACAGGTCCGAGACGGCGGCGACGCCGAGGGCCCGCATGGCGGGGTCCAGCCGCCCGACCAGCAGCTCCTGCCCCTCGATGCTGTGCAGCGAGTCGGCGACGGGGTCATCGAGTCTCTCTAGTTGGCGTCGCTGGCCGGCCTGGTCCCACTGCCCGAGAACGCACTCGCGCATCGACTCGACGCCCAGCTCGAACGCGAACAGGTGATGGCACGGCGCTCCGTCGCAGGGTGTGCGCCATAGGGCATCCAGCCCGCGGGCTAGGTAGAGCCGAGTCTCCGCTGGTAGGGCGCGCGCGAGCTTGTGGGCAGCGGGCAGGATGCGTGACTGTCCGTCGTGGTCGCCGAGTGCACGCCGCAGGGGTGCCGCATCTGGGAGGAGCAGTAGGGGGATCGCCTTGGCGGCGGTGCGGTCGGCGCCCTGCTCGAAGAAGGTGCCGTCGTATTCGAGGCCGTCCGGCTGCGGTGTTGCGTCGGCGACGGCGAGCAGTATCTCTGCGGCGAGCAGCAGGCGGTCCTCCGCGAGCTGAGTGTCTTGCAAGAGAGCGGCGTGCAAGGCAGCCGCGCCGACGAGCGCAGCGGCGTCGTTGACGCCGATTGGGCTGGCGGCCGGGGGATCTTCGAGTAGCGCCTTGACCGTGTCGAGATCGGTTTCGAGCTCGGTCTTGCTCGGCGGCTCGGGCGGTGTCTCGGTTGGCTTCTGGTGGGGGATGAAGTAGCGGTTGAGTAGCCGGATCGTGTCGTGTCCGCGTGCAAAGTTCTGGTTGGCGGCTGCGAGCTTCGCCTCGACATCGGCGGGCGGGGTGCTCTTGAGGTAGGTCTGTCCGTCTTGGGTGTAGAGCCGGTAGCTGTCTCGGTCGAACGCGCTCGCCCAGTTCCTGACAGTCGTCGTGTAGGACACTGCGGGCTCGTCATGTGGCGGGTCGTGGCCCGCGGCGGCGAGCTGCGCTTCGTAGTCGGCCTCCAGCCTTTCGGCGTTCGCTACGAGTCGCTCGCCGACTCTCTTGAGGCGTTCTGCTCGCTGGTCGTCGCCGTCAACGATGAGCCATGTAGCGAGCTCGCGCATCGTCCAACTCCGGCGCTCGGGGTGCACGACGCCGTCGCGACGGGACGCGAGTCCTCCGGACTCGCTGACCTGGCGTGAGAACTCGAGTCCCCAGATCGCGGGCTCGGCCAGGAACGGCTCGATCGTGGGGTCGGCTTTCTCGGCGTAGCGTGTGAGCAGCCCGACAACGAGACCGACCATCGCAAGGTTCTCGCACCCTTCGAGCAGCAGCGTAGTGATGCTCTCGAGGGGGATCTCGGCGGCGATCAGCTGTTCGCAGACCAGCTCGCATGCCTGTAGCGCGCTCATGCACGGGTAGGGGCCGACACCGGTCCCGCGGTACCACATCCAGACGTGTTGATCGCCAACGTAGGTGCGGGACTCGCCGGTGATCGACAGCGTTTGAGAGTAGTGCTCGACCGCCTCGGGGGAGGACCGCCCCCAGGGGTCACCCAGCCCGGCAAGCGTCCTCGCGCGATAGCGGGCGGCGTGGTTGAGCATCCGATTCAGGAGCGCGACCCCGCGGCGCAGGTCGCTTTGGAGCAGTGGGACGAATGGCCCGCGGTAGAACGCGGCCATCGGTGCGATCGGGAGGCGGCTGTGATGGTCGCGGATGCCGTCGTCCATCGGGAACCCGCCGCCGGACGGTTCGTCGTCGATGTAGTAGGCCTCGGTCAGCTCGGCCAGCAGCCCGTCGCCGTAAAGCGCCAGCGAGCGGCCGGTAAACAGCTCCTCGACCGCTGGCGCCAGATGCCACGGCGCCTCGGCCGCGACCCGGCGAAGCAGCTGCGCTCCGTCGTTGCCGAGGTCGCGGCCGAGTAGCGCCAGCAGCTCGAGCACGGTGTCGTCTGTGAGCTCGCGGGGAACATCGGCGCGTCGCCGTCGCTCGCGTCGCCCGACGCCGATCTCCCTGAAAAGGTCTCGATGTTCGGCCGCGAGCTTCCGCTCTTGGAGGATCTGCTTGGGTGTTCGTTCTGCGCAGGCCCGTGCTTCGGCGTCCGCCTGCTTGCGCGCGCGAGCGTCAACGGCGGAGACGTAGGCGAGGATGCGATCGCGCAGCATTCGGCGAAGTGGGTTGCCTTGCGGTGCGTCGGCGACGACGAGCGCGGTCAGCCACTCGCGGAGGAAGCTCGCTGTCTCCTTGCTCTCGCGCCAGGGTGTTTCGCCGCTCAGCAGTAGCGCGGCGACGGGCTCGGCGACGAGGGGATCCACGATGCCGCCGGTGTCGCGGTGGCGCTGGTCGAGGACCCGCAGCAGACGCTTCAGTCCGCTGGCGTCGTCTTCGCGAAGGTTTTCCCATGCGTGGCTCAGCACGCCGGTAGGCTCTCCGAGCCCGAGCGTGGCTTCGGTGGGGACGTCCGCCCAGCGGGCGCCGTGCCCGCCGTTTGCGAGCACGTCGAACTCGGCCTGTAGCTCAGGCAGGCTGGCGCCCGGAGGAGGGTTCTCGGCGGTGAACTGCGCGAGCTTTGCCTGGCAGGCGAGTGTCGCGGCCGAGAGCGCGAGGCGCGGCGCGCCAAGGCGCTCGAGCTCTTTGGCGGGGGTGGAGTTGGCTAGTAGCACCCTGGCGATCGCGTAGCGGCGCAGCTCGTCGTGGGCGAACTGCGGCACGACGTCCCAGGGCTCGCCGCTTGACGGGCGCAGGACTCCGTCGTTGCGCAGCGCTTCGACGGCGTCGCCGTCGAGGCTGAGGGTCGCTTCGCGCTCCGAGGGAGCGGTGAGCTCGTTGAGCGCGAGGCGTAGAGCGACTTCGTCGCGGGCGTGCGGGGTGCTCTGGCCGGCGTGCCCGTCGGCGCGAACGAGTCCCGCCCAGATCTCGCGCATCGCATCGATGTCGCTCAGCGGCAGCCCCGCGGCGCCGCTTCGCACGAGCAGGTCGACCACGACCAGGCGCCTGAGCAACTCGCGTGATCGTGGGTGCTCGCCGAGGCGTGCGAGCTGCGGGAACGCAACGATCACATGCTCGAGCTCGCCGTCGCTGAGCCCGGGAACGTCTAGCTCAGCGGGAGCGCTCCCGAGATGATGCTCGAGCTGGTCGCTGAGCACTCGCCGGCTCTCGCTCGCGGTCACGACCACGACGCTCACGTCCGCCTCGCGAGCGGCGGTGATCAGGTAGTCGAGCGTATCCTGAGCACCTTCGCCGGCCGTCTCGGCAGCATCGATGACCAGGACGCGGTGCGGCGCGGAAAGCTCACCGAGCAACGTTTGCAACGGCACGCCGAGGTGCCCGGCCAGCTCGAGCGAGCTCACGGGCAACTGGCGCAGGTTCAGGCAGACGACTTCCAGCTCGTCGCTCTCGCGCGCCCTGGCGGCGAGAGTGTGGACGACCAGCGCGCTCTTACCGACACCGGACTCGCCGTGCACGAGCAGTGCCGGCTGACGGCCGCTAGCCGCGAGCAGCTGCTCGGCCAGCTCGCCGCGGTCGAGGTGAAGCGCAGCTGAGCCGGCCCCGGCGCCGAGGCGATCGCGGAGCTTCATTGCCTGGGTGTGGAGGTGCTCGAGCGCGCGCCAGCCTTGACGCTCGCGGCGGCGGCCGGGCTCGAGGAGCGGGTGCACGTTCCTTGCGAGCAGGCTGCGGTCGACGGTGCCTCCGGCCGGGATCAGCTCGCCGCTGAGAGTCGCGAGCCGGTCGAGCAGGGCGCCGGCGTTCGCGAGCGTCCCTTCACGCGCCACGGTCTGCAAGCGGTTCTGGGTGTCGGCCCAGTCGCCCGCGTCGGGCGCCTCTAGGCGCGTCATCACGACCGTCAGCCGACACAGGAGCTGCCAGGTGAGATCGCGCGCGCGGTCAGGGTCCGCGGGCTCACCGGAGAGGGCCCCAAGCGCCCCCTCGGTCATCTTCGTCAGGTGATCCAGGCGCCCGACGAGCTCTTTGCGGTGCTTCTTGGGGGTGTGGAGGTGGGTGTAGAAGGTCGCTGCGTCCATCTGAGCGCCGGCCGCTGCGGCAAGCTCCGCGAGCTCGCGTGCGTGCGTTTGAACGCCGGCGACGACGAGCACGAACCGTCGATCGAGGTCGTCTTCGGGGCTTGAGAGCAGCGCGCGCAGGTAATCGACGAGCAGCTCCTGGGTGTCGGCGTGACTGGCAACGAACCGGGGGGCTCGCCGGACGGCAACCGCAAGCTCGAGGCTGGGCTGGTGCTCCTCGGCGCGCGCGGCGCGCACGACGATGTCATCTACCGCGCTCGCCGGCGCCTGCTGAAAGG
This sequence comes from uncultured Solirubrobacteraceae bacterium, assembly GCA_963742805.1. GTDB lineage: Bacteria > Actinomycetota > Thermoleophilia > Solirubrobacterales > Solirubrobacteraceae > Palsa-744. Next base: position 497,007 of record CAVUNG010000001.1, read on the forward strand.
CGATGCTGCGGATCGTGCGGCCCTCGCCAAGCTCTGGGGCGCCCTCGCCGGTCAGCATCAGCGCCAGGTACCGCGCGCCGACGCGGTGCTCGAGGACGACGCCGCCGCCGCCGCTCGAGTAGGCGCTCGCCGCCGACTTCTCCGTAGGCGCGACCGGGCTGCCTTCGCCCGCGGCGACGGCGAGCCGCTGCTGCTCGGCTTCAAGGCCGTCCCTGACCCATTCGCGCGCGAGCCGGTGGTAGGGGCGGCGCAGCTCGCTGGCGCGCTGCTTGACCTGGTCCAGGAGCTCTTGGTCGAGCTTGAGGTTCAGCTGCCCGTCGTTCGTCTCCTCGGTCTCCTGCACCCGTGGCGGCTCGGCGTCGGCCAGGCCGGCGATCAGCCAGGAGCGCGCGAGCGCGTGGTACGGCATGCCGCGGAGCGCTGCCAGGCGCTTGATGCGCTCGAGCAGCCCCGAGGGCAGTCGCAGGGTCACCTGCGCGCGCTTCGGTCGAGGCGTCAGCGGTGGCGCTTCGGGGAGCGCCTCCCAGTCCTCGATGGGTTCCTCGCCGGTGCCGCTCATCCTTTGCTCCTGCGGTAGCGACGGCGCTCCCGACCGGTCATGTCGCGTGCGCTGTACACCCTCACCACGCCGCCGGGCTTCACCTCGTAGACGAGGAACAGCCAACGGCCGCTGTCGGTGCTGGCGAGCATCACGAAGTCCTTGCGCCCGCGGCGGCGGTCGTTGTGGTTGGCAAAGCACTCTTCGGCTTCACGCGCGGACACGTCGTGTTCGGCCAGGAGCTTCTCCTCGTTGGCCTCGTCCCACTCGAACTGCGGCCAGCGCTCGCGGCGCACACGCGCACTCGACCCTCCAGGTGCGGGTTCCGGCGGAGCATCGGGGATCCTGTCATCTCGCTCCAGTATATAAACCAGATATACCAGAGGCTCCGGGCCGTTGCTGGCGTCACCCCCTTATAAGCCGGACTCTGCTCCTCGAAGAGCAATTGGGCCGCGCGTCCGCCCACGTCAACCGACTCGGACCGCCCACGCCGCCCCGCGTGGGCGGTTTCGTGGGCGGTCCGGGCTGAAATACGATCGCAGCACGGACTCGGCGCTCTTCGCTTGCGCCACCCGGATCGCCATCCCAGAGCCAATCCCGGCGCCTTGGGCCCTCCCCCGCCCCCTCCCGCAACCAACGTGCCTCTAATCGGGGCGCCCGGATTTGAACCGGGGACCTCACCGACCCGAACGGTGCGCGCTACCAGGCTGCGCCACGCCCCGATGCATCGGGCAGTATCGCATGCCCGTGGCCGCCGCCCCACCAGATGCGGTGAGTCCACGGAGGCGGCACGGCTTTCTGCGGAGGACGCGCTCCTCGTCGCCCGCCATGCTCGCGGCATGCGGCCCCGCCTGACGATCCTCGCTCGCCGCGTGGGGCGCGTGCTCCGCTCGCTCGTCCGCTTCGGGGGCCTCGCGACGCGGTATGAGCTCAGCCTCTGCGACCAACGCCTCGGTCACAGCTACCGGCTGATCGACGGCCACGGATACAGGGTCTTCAGGGAGACGACCAGGCGTCTGGACCGCGAGCCGCGGTGTGCGATCGAGGTCGGCTTCAGGCTGCGGCTGATCGGGTCGGCAACCCTCCCGCATTGGCTGTTTCAACGCGCGTGCATCCTCACCACCCCCTTCTGGAGCGGGTTCGAGGGCTTCGGCACGAAGCTCTGGATGGTCGATCCCGAGACGAGAAGCTACGCCGGCATCTACGCATGGGCCTCGGCCCCCACCGCACGGGGCTACCTCGACGTCCTGCTCCCGGTCCTGCGCGCGGTCAGCGTGAGCGGCTCGGTGTTCAGCCAGGTTCACGAGGACCGCGCGTTCGAGGACTTCCTGCAGGAACGCTCCGCCGACGCCCTGCAGGTTGCCGGCGCTTGACGCCGCGCGACGTCCGCGAAGACGAGGATCTCGGGCGACCCGCACATTCGGCGCACTTGCGGCGACTGGGTGACGCGGCTGGACGCCTGCGGTCACGCTCCCGCTGTGTGACGCCGCCGGGTGCCGGCGGTCACGCTCCCGTGCCGCCGCGCAAGCCCCGGGGCCCCGGAGTAATGTCATCCAGGTCAGGCCGGGACCTGACGGCGGGAGCGTCCTGATGGTTGCCGGCTCGCTTGGGGGAAAGGAGCGGCGTATGTCGCGCGCGAAGGTCTTGCTCTCCAGCCTGGTGGCGGTGGTCGCGATCGGTATCGCGAGCGCCCCGTCCGCCTCGGCCGGGAATCCGTGCAAACCGGTCAAAGGCGTGTCGCGCTGCGTCTTCGGGATCGAAACGACGCCCGGGGCCGAACCCGAACCGCTCGCCGCGGGACAGACGGTCGAGGCGGAATGGTGGGGTCGCGGCTCGTACTTCAACGCGGGCCGCTATTCGTTCCTCTGCAAAGACGTCATCTTCAACGGCTCGGTCGGGGGCTTCAACGGCGGTGGGCTCCTGCTCGATACGCCCACGGCGACGTTCCAGGGCACAGAAGCGGGGGGCGTGTGCAGGACGGTGATGGGTGCCGCCCAGATCAGCGCCGACGCCTCCGGGTGGCAGTTCGGCCTCTCCGTCAAGGAAACGGGGCCGAGCCAGTACCTCATCACCGACGTGCTGAAGTCGACGAGCGGATCGCCCGTTCGCTTCACGGCGGTCTACACGGAGCCCGGCATCCCGACCGTGACGTGCACCTTCCAGGCCAAGTCCGTCAAGGGCACCTGGGCCTGGGCTCCGAAAGAAGCGATCGGGGGGACCACCCCAGCCGGACTGTTCGCGCTCGACACAGAAGCGTCGAACTCGGCGAAATGCCCGGCGAAGGGCACCCTCGAAACGAGCTGGCGGTTCTTCGCCTCTCCGCCGGCGGGAGGGTCGCTGCCGCTGGTACTCGCGATCCACTGAGGGGGAGCCGGGGCAGCAGGCCGAGGAGCCCGGGCGCAGAGCCCGGCTCCTCGGCTGGTGAGGGCAGCAGACGTCAGCGAGTGCCGAGCGTCACCGCGGCTCGCCCCGTTACCCTCGCCACATGCCCGCCCCCGTCGCCGACATCCTCGCCGAGGCAAACCGCCTCCTGGAGCCGCAGAGGTTCGACGACTACTGCGTGAACGGCCTCCAGGTCCCAGGACCGGCGAGCATCACCAAGCTGGCCACAGGCGTCTCCGCCAACGCCGACCTCTTCGAGCGCGCAGCGAACCGAGACGCAGACCTCCTGCTGGTCCACCACGGCCTCTTCTGGGGCTCCGGCGTCCGCGCGATCGACGAGATCTTGGCCACCCGCCTGAAGCTCCTCTTCGAAGCGAACATCGCCCTGGCCGCCTACCACCTCCCCCTCGACGCCCACCCCGAGCTGGGCAACAACGCCCTGCTCGGCCGTGCCCTGGGCGCCGAGGAACTGACCCCGTTCGGCGACCACCACGGGCAAACCATCGGCTTCCTCGCGACGCTCCCGCACAAAGGCCTCCACACGGCAGACCTCATCGCGCGCCTTGCGGGCATCACGAGCCACCCCCCGCTCCTCCTGGGCGACGGCCCCGACACCGTCGAGCGCCTGGCGATCGTCTCCGGAGCCGGTTCGGACTACGCCCTGCAAGCCGCCGAAGCAGGCGCGCAGGCCCTGCTGACCGGCGAGCCGGCGGAGCGCGTTACCGCCACGGCCAACGAGCTCGGCATCCACCTGATCGCGGCGGGCCACCACGCCACCGAGACCTTCGGTATCAAAGCGCTGGGGGAGCTGCTCGCCGGGCGCTTCGGTCTCGAGCACGTCTTCATCGATGTGCCGAACCCGGTCTGAGCGCCGCGCGACGCGGCCAGGGCCGCGGCGCGCGAAAAAACCCCGCCACAACCGTTAGCCGCGTGGCCAACTCCCTCCCTGCAACGTCTACTATCAAGAGAGCAATTTCCGAGGAGCACAGGAGAGGGGAAGCAGTGATGGAGGCAGCGACACAGACGGGGTCGAAGACGATCGCCGGACTGATCCCGCGTGCGGCCGCCGAGCACGGCAAGAACGTCGCGATCCGCTACAAGCGCGACGGCTCCTGGCACGACGTCAACTACACCGAATTGGGCGAGATCGTCCAGGAGATCGGCAACGGGATGATCGAGATGGGCCTCCAGGCCCGCGAGCGCATCTGCATCCTGGGCAACACCCGCCCTGAGTGGACCTATGCCGACATGGCCGCAACGTCCGCGGGCCTCGTCGTGGTCCCGATCTACCAGACCAACTCCCCCGAGGAGTGCCTCTGGGTGATCTCCGATTCCGAAGCGACCGCGATCGTCGTGGAGGACCAGAGCCAGCTCGAGAAGATCGTGGCCATCAAGGACCAGGTGCCGAACCTCCGCACCGTGATCATCATGGACCCGACCCAGCCCTCCGGGCCGGGTGCCCCCGCCGCGGCAAGCGCCAACGGCAACGGCGCGTCCCCGACGGAGCTTGCGCTGAACGCCATCCCCCTCGACGAGGTCCGCGCCAAAGGCAAGGGCAAACCCGCCGACGAGCTGGAAGCGCGCCGCGCCGCCGTCAAGCCCACCGACGCCTTCACGTTCATCTACACCTCCGGCACGACCGGCCCGCCGAAGGGCTGCGTGCTCACGCACGGCAACTACGCGGCGATCGTGGACATGGTCGGCGACGCCGGCGAGATCCAGGGCGATGAGGTCATCTACCTCTACCTGCCCCTCGCCCACTCCTTCGCCCTACTGATCCAGCTCGCCGTCTTCGACCTCGGCGGCACGCTCGCCTACTTCGGCGGCGACACCAAAGAGATCATCCCGGAGCTGCAGGAGGTCAATCCGACCTATCTGCCGTCGGTGCCGCGCGTGTTCGAGAAGATCTACACGCTCGCCCACGGCGCGATCCAGGCGCTGCCCGCCGGCGAGCGCGCGGAGGCCGAGCAGGCGATCGCGCTCGGCGTCCAGGTCCGCAACATGGAAGTCGACGGCACGCCCGTGCCGGAGGACATGCGCAAGGCCTTCGACGAGGCCGACGAGCGCTTCTTCGCCAACGTCCGCGCGATCTTCGGCGGTCGCGTCAGGCACGCCACCAGCGGCGCCGCGCCGATCGCCAAGGAGATCCTCGAATTCTTCTGGGCCTGCGGCGTTCCGGTGCTCGAGGGCTACGGGATGACGGAGACCGCGACGGCCGCCACGACCTCGACCGTCGCCGCCCACAGGTTCGGCACGGTCGGCCGCGCGCTGCCCGGCGTCGAGCTGAAGATCGCCGAGGACGGCGAGATCCTCGTCAAAGGCCCGAACATCTTCGACGGCTACCACAACCGCGCGGACGCGAGCTTCGGCGCCGTCGTCGACGGCTGGCTGCACACCGGCGACCTCGGTTCGATCGACGAGGACGGCTACCTCTCGATCACGGGGCGCAAGAAGGACATCATCATCACTGCGGGCGGCAAGAACCTGACGCCCGCGAACATCGAGAACGACCTCAAGCAGAGCCGCTGGATCTCCCAGGCGGTCATGCACGGCGACGCGCGCCCGTACCCGGTCGTGCTGATCACGCTCGATGAGGAAGAGATGCCGGTCTTCGCCTCCGAGCACGGCCTGCCCGAGGACATCGCGACGCTCTGCACGGCGCCGGCGGTCCTGGATCTGATCCAAGGGGAAATCGACAAGGCCAACTCGAAATACGCCCAGGTGGAGCAGGTCAAGAAGTTCTGCATCCTCGACCACGACCTCTCGCAGGCGACCGGTGAGCTGACGCCCACGTTGAAGGTCAAGCGCAACGTGGTCAACGAGAAATACGCCGATCTGTTCGACTCCCTCTATGCCGGCTGAGCCCCGGCGCCACGACCACCAGCAAGGAAGCAATGCGATCTGACCCAGCCGACAACGGCGGACTGTTCGTCGGGCGCCGGCCCGGCACGGCGCCGGTCCACTACCGTGACACTCCCGAACGCGGGAGCGAGAAGCGCCAGCGCGTGGACGGCTCGCTGGCGGGCTTCCTGCTGGCGGGGATGATCTTCGTGAGCCTGCTCTGCTGGGGCCCGATCCCGATCGCCTGCCTGTGGGTGGGCTCGGAGGTCAACTACGTGACCGGCAGCGTCAGCTTCGGCATCCTGGCCGCGTTCGGCGCGCTGTTCGCGCTGCTGTTCGGCGCGCTCGCGTTGCTCAAGCGCATGGACAACGCGTGGATCCTCGTGCGCCGCGCCGCCGGGCACGACCAGCGCGGCGGCGTGATGGGCCGCATCTTCGGCATCACCGCGATCGTCTGCGCAGTGATCTTCGCCTTCTGGTTCGTGGTCATCCACGGCCCGGGCTCGACGACGATCTCCGGCGGCAGCCACGCCGGCCAGTGAGGCCTGCGCGCCGTAAGGCCCGAGCGCGCGCCCGGCGCGGCGCACACTGCTAGAACGAGGCCGTATGGGGCTGCTGGACTACTACAAGCAGTTCGAGGCGATGTCCGAGGAGGAGGTCAACGCCGGCCTGCGCGAGGAGGCCGCCGAGCGCCGCCGCAAAGCGCTGACGAAAGTCGAGACGCTCGACCTCTCGCACACGACCTGGCCCGAGCTGCCGAGCCCGCGGATCGTCAACGCGATCACCTTCGTCGCGCGCCGCGGCCTGCACCACTACCCCTATCGGCGCGGCACGGAGCTGCGCAACGTGCTCGCCGAGCGCCACGGTGTCGATCCGAACCGGCTCGTGCTCGGCAACGGCGCCGCCGAACTGCTGAGCGCCGCGACACGTGCGCTGATCGCACCCGGCCAGAAGCTGCTCTCGCGCTGGCCCTCCTACCCGCTCTACCCGCTGATGGCGCGCCGGGCCCATGGCCAGGCCGTGCCTGTCGAAGGCGGCGTCGACGCGCTGATCGAGGCCGCGCGTCAGGACCCCGAGGTGCGCGCGGTCGCGCTCGCGAACCCGAACGACCCGACCGGCGAGCTGATCGGCATCGCGGACCTCGAGCGGCTGCTGGCCGGCCTGCCCGACGGCGTCGTCCTGCTGCTCGACGAGGCGCTGATCGACTTCGCCGACGCCCAGGCACTGGACGCCTCCCTGGCGCTGTTCGAGGGCCACCAGCGCCTGCTCGTCTTCCGCAGCTTCTCCAAGGCCTGGGGGCTCGCGGGCCTGCGCATCGGCTACGTGATCGGCGCGGAGGGCGCCGGCGAGCTGCTGGCCGAGCTCGAGCCCGACCTCGGCGTCTCAGAGCTCTCGCAGGCCGGCGCGCTCGAGGGGCTGCACAGCTGCCTGGACATCCTCGCGACGCGGACCGCCGCGATCGGCGCGCAGCGCCCGCGCGTCACCGAGGCGCTCACGAAGATGGGCTTCGAGGTGGAACCGAGCCAGGCGAACTTCATCTGGGCGGCACACCCCGCGCTCGGCGGCGCGGAGCTGGCGGCGCGGCTGGCGCAGACGGGCGTGCTCGTCGCGGCCGGCGACGCGCTCGGGGAGCCCCACCACGTCCGCATCGCGCTGCGCTCCGAGCAGGCCAGCGACCGTCTGCTGGACGCGGTCGCGAAAGTCATCTAGGGGCGGGCTGTGCCCGCCCGGTCCGCGCAGGCGCAGACCGGTGCCTCGGCGCATGCGCCGAGGCAAGGGGCGGCACATGTGCCGCCCCTACAGACCTGCACATGTGCAGGTCTGCCGTCCCCGCATGCGGGGACGGAACAGCCTCAAGAGCTTCCCTAACCAGACCCCGCCTGGCGCAGCAGCGCGCCGGTCGTGCCTTCGAGGATCTTGCGCCAGCCCCTGGCTTCCTCGGTCTCGGTGTCGAAGTGCGCGACCACCTGGCGCACGCGCTTGCCGGAGATGTCGAGGCCGTGGCGCTCCGCGACCTCCTGGTAGCGGTTGTATTCGCCCGCGAGCTGGCGCGTCACCGACTCGAAGCCGTGCCGGGCGATCTCGACGCGCGAGGTGAAGCTCATCATCGAGGTCTGGAACATCAGTTCGTCCGTGGGCTCGGGCTCGATCAGCACGATGTCGACGCCCGGGTAGCGGGCCTCCCAGCCCTTCGCGAGTTCGTGCAGGCGCTGGTGGGCGACCAGCTTGAAGACCTGGTAGCCGATCTGCGCGAAGCCCATGTCCGAGACGCGCCGTGGGCGCTCGCCCCGCAGCGTCTTGACGTTCGTTTCGAAGTCGTTGACGAATGGCACGATCGGGTTGATCACGATCACGAGCTTGCAGCCCGCCTCCACCGCCAGGTCGAGGTTCGTGGTCGAGACGATGCCGCCGTCGATCAGCTCGCGCCCGCCGACTTCGACCGGCGCGTAGACCATCGGCAGCGCGCCCGAGGCGCGCACAGCGGTGGAGATCGGCACCTCATCCATGCCCTCGACGCCGAACACGACGCGCTCGCAGGTGTCGAGGTCGGTCGCGGTCAGGTACAGCTCACAGTCCAGCTGGCGGAAGTCGTCGGTCCGGCCCGGTTCGCTCAGCACCTCGCGCAGGTACTTCTCGATCCCCGCGCCCGTATAGAGGCCCGACGGGAGCACGTCCGCGAGCCCCATCGCCAGGTCCATCGCCGAGACGCCGCCGCGCGTGCCCGCGAACTGCCTCAGCGCCGACAGCGCTTTCCACGGGATCGTCGCGCCCTTCATCGCGAACTCGAGCACGTTCGGGCGCAGCAGGTCGCCGATGTCGATGTCTTTGAACGGCGGCTTGCCCTTGCGGGTGACGACCCGCATCATCTCCTCGGGCGTGACGCCGTTGGCGCAGAGGGTGGCGATGAACGAGCCGGCCGAGGTGCCGACGTAGACGTCGAAGTTGTTGACGGTGCTGTTGACCGCCAGCAGATCGAGCGCGCGCAGGGCGCCGATCTCATACACGCCGCCGGTGAAGCCGCCGCCGCCGAGCACGAGCGCGGTCTTGTCCCGGCGGGGGCGCCGCCGACGATCGAGCGCCGCCGCGCGGCCCACGCCCCTGGGCGCCACCGACCGCTGCCGCCGTTCCTTGGCTTTGGAGCCGGGACTCTTCTTGAGGCCCGGTTCCAGCTTGACAACCTTGCCCATCGTGAACATTCTAGTTCTGCGTGGCCCGGAAACGCCCTGCCCCCGTCTGGATGCTCCGTTGCGGGGTCATCGCCGTTTTCCTCATCTGTGCAGGGGGAAGTGCCGCGGCACAGGCGCAAACCGGCCTGAAAGGTCTGCAATCTGACCTTAAGCATCAGCTCGCCCTCGCCGGCCCGAGCGACGGCGCCTACGTCTACGACATCACCGCCAAGAAGGTCCTGTTCTCCGAACGTGCGACGACGCTGCGCGCGCCCGCCTCGGTGGAGAAGCTCTACACGGCCACGGCCGTGCTGGCCCGCATGGGGCCCGCAGCCCGCCTCTCCACCACCGTCTACGGGATCGGGCAGCTGCTGCCGGGCGGAACCTGGGAAGGCAGCCTCTACCTGCGCGGCGGCGGCGACCCGACGTTCGGGAGCCAGAGCTTCATCTCCGCCCACTACGGAGGCCTCGGCGCGAGCGTCAACAGCCTCGTCGCCCAGCTCGTGCGCACGGCGGGCATCCACCACATCACCGGCTCGGTGTACGGCGACGAGAGCTTCTTCGACTCGCGCCGCGGCGAGCCGTCGAGCGGCTACGCCTTCGACCCCTTCCTGGAAGGCATCCTCAGCGGCCTCGCCTACAACCGCGGCGCCGAACTCGGCCACGGCACGCACGCTCCGGCCGCCGATGCGGCACACGCGCTGTGGGGTGCGCTGAAAGCCGACGGCGTCAGCATCCGCGGTGCCAGCGCCGCGGCGAGCACGCCCACCGGGGCGCTGCCGCTCGCCTCGGTGGCCTCCCCCACCGTCGCCCAGCTCCTCGGCCTGACGCTGCCGCCGTCGGACAACTTCTTCGCCGAGACGCTCGTGAAGGACCTCGGCGCCCTCGACGGCGGCGGCGGGACCACCGCGCGCGGCGCGGCCGTCGTCTCCAGCACGATCGGCTCGCTGCTCGGCTTCACGCCACGGATCGTCGACGGCTCCGGGCTCTCCCGCGCGGACCACACCTCTCCGTATCAGGTGGTGGACCTGCTGGCCAACCTGTCTGGGACGCCCACCGGCCAGGTCCTGCGCTCGAGCCTCGCCGTCGCGGGCCACAGCGGCACGCTCGAAAGACGCATGCGCGGCACGGCCGCGGCCGGCCACTGCCAGGGCAAGACCGGCACGCTGACCGGCGCCTCGAACCTCGTGGGCTACTGCCAGTCCGCGGGCGGAGACCTTCTCGCCTTCGCGATCTTCAACGACGGCATCTCCACCGAAGCCGCGCACGTCTTCCAGGATCACATGACGATCTCGATCGCGAGCTCGAAGATCCCCGCCGCGGAACTGGCGCGGGCCCAGCCCTAGTGGCGCGGGGGCCCGGCCGGGACGCGCTCGGCCGCAGCGCCGGCAACTCAGGGCGTGGGTGACGCGCACAGCAAGCAGTCGCGGGAGGCCGCGCCGAAAAGGCCCAGGCTGGGGCGTCAGGAAGCCGACTTAGCTCGCGGCGTACGCGAGCGTGACTTCAGCCGTCAGGTTGCAGCCGGGCGCCGAGACCGAGGCCTTCTTCGCCTTGTGCTTGCCTTTCGGCCGGTGCCCCACCGTGCCTTTGGCCGGCGCGGCGGTGCCCATCACGCTCGGGGGCGCCGGGCCCGAACCGGACGAGGTCAGCCGCGCCACCCCGAAGTCCGGTTGTTCGCCTTCGTAGGGGACATAGCGCGAGTAGCCTTCGCCTTCGACCCAGCCCGAGCATTCGATCGAGCCGCCGTCCTCGACGGTCGTCAGCGGGACGCCCAGGGCGACGCCCTCATGTTCGGCGAAGAACTGCGCCTTGGACTGCCCGTCGGAGAGCGCCTTGGCCTGGCCTTCGCGGTAGACGGCGGTCGCCTGCGCCGCGGTCGCCTTGGCGGGGATCGGCACGACCCCCACCCCCTCGACGTCGATGACGCGCTGGGAGCCCGAGCCGGCGGGGCCTTCGGCCGCGGCCACGCCCAGCAGCGCCACGACGACCGCAATGACGGCGAGCCCCGCGGCGATCAGGAGTCGCTTTCGCCTCATGAGCTGAGACTACCCCGATCGCGCGCGCCCGGACCGCGGCCTCGGCAGATGGCGCGCCGGCCCGCAGAGCGCCGCCGCGGCGACCGCGAGCGCATTACCCCGCTTCGATCAGCGCCCGCAGCCCCGCCTCATCCAGCACCTGCACCCCGAGCCGCTGCGCCTTCTCGAGCTTGGACCCGGGGCTCTCGCCGGCCACCACGTAGTCCGTCTTCTTGGAGACCGAGCTCGTGACGCGCCCGCCTGCGGCGCCGATCGCCTCGGTCGCCTGCTCGCGCGACCAGTCGGGCAGGCCCCCGGTCAGCACCAGCGTCTTGCCGGCCAGCGGCCCCTCCGACGGGGGCGGGCCCTCTTCCTCGAAGCGCAGGCCGATCTCGCGCAGGTCGCCGATCAGCTCGAGCATTCGCTCGTCGTGCAGCTGTGAGCGGATCAGCACGGCCATCTTCTCGCCGACGCCGGGCACCTGCTCGATGCGCTGCTCGTCGGCGTCGAGCAGGGCGTCGATGGAACGGAAGGACTGCGCGAGGTTGCGCCCGGTGACCTCCCCCACCTCCTCGATCCCGAGCGCGAACAGCACACGCGAGAACGGGCGCTGCTTCGAGGTCTCGATCGCCGCCAGCAGCTTGGCCGCCGAGATCGCACCGAAGCCCTCCAGCTCGACGAGCTGCTCCTCGGTGAGACGATAGAAATCGCCGGCCGTCTGAACCAAGCCCCGTTTCTGCAGCTGGTCGACCTGCTTCTCGCCGAGGCCGTCGATGTCCATCGCGCCGCGCGAGACGAAGTGCTTGAGCAGCTGCCAGATGCGCTCCGGGCAGAGGCGGTTGGGACATTTCGTGTAGATGCTGCCCTCCACCTTGACGGTCGGGGTGCCGCAGAACGGGCAGGTCTTGGGGGGGGTGGGGAGGGGTGGGCGGCGTTTGTGCTCGACGACGTGGGGTGCCGGGGAGACGACCTGCGGGATCACGTCGCCCGCGCGCACCACGATCACGTCCTCGCCGGCCCGGATGTCCTTGCGGACGATGTCCTCCTCGTTGTGCAGCGTGGCGAGCTTGATCGTGACGCCGCCCACTTCGACCGGCGCGAGCACGGCGTATGGGCGCATGTCGCCGAACTTGCCGACGTTCCACATCACCTTCTCGAGCTTCGTGACCGCCGTCGTGGGGGCGAACTTCCAGGCCACGGCCCAGCGCGGATCGCGGCCCACCGAGCCGAGCCGGCGCTGGAGCTCCAGCTCGTCGACCTTCACGACCGCGCCGTCGATCTCGAAGTCGAGCTCGCCGCGGCGGCGCTCCCACGCCACGCACTGGGCGACCACCTCGTCCTCGGAGCCGAGCACCGCGATCCCGTCATTGACGCGGAAGCCGTGCGCGCGCAGCCAGTCGAGGCCTTCGGAGTGCTTCTCGAAGCTGAGCCCCTCGGTGACCCCCACCTGGTAGCACCAGATCGAGAGCGGCCGCTTGCGGGCGTCGGCGGGGTCGAGCTGGCGCACCGTGCCGGCGGCCGAGTTGCGCGGGTTCATGAAGGTCGATTCGCCGGCTTCGGCGCGGCGCTCGTTGAGCGCTGTGAAGTCCCGCAGCGACATGTAGACCTCACCGCGAACCTCGACCAGCGCCGGCGCGTCGTCGATCCTCAACGGAATTGCCCCGATCGTTCGCAGGTTGTGTGTCACGTCCTCCCCGATCTCGCCGTTGCCGCGCGTGGCGCCGCGCGCGAGCACGCCGTCGCGGTAGACGAGGCTGATCGCGAGCCCGTCGATCTTCGGCTCGACCACGTACGAGAAGCGGGGCTGGTCGATCCCCTCGCGCGCGAGGTGGTTGCGCATCCGCTCCACCCAGGCCCGCAGCTCCTCCTCCGAGCGGACGTTGCCGAGCGAGAGCATCGGCTCGAGGTGCGCCACCTTCTCCAGGCGTCCGACCGGCTCGCCGCCGACCCGCTGCGTCGGCGAGTCCGCGGTCAGCAGCTCCGGATGCTCGCGCTCGATCCCGCGCAGCTCGTCCAGCAGGCGGTCGTAGGCGTCGTCGCCGATCTCGGGGTCGTCGAGGACGTAGTAGCGGCGGGAGTGGTGGTTCAGCTCCCTGCGCAGCTCCTGCGCGCGCTCGGCGAGCTTCGCGGGCGCGCGCGAGGCGGTCCCGCTCACGTGGCCGCGTCGGGCGTGAGCGGCTCGAGCAGTGCCTCGAGGTCGAAGCCCCTGAGCGCCTCCAGGCCCGTGTGGTAGGTCAGGTCGAAGTGCAGCGGCGTCACCGCGATGCGTCCCGCATGCACGGCGGCCAGGTCCGTCCCCGGCTCGTCCTGGAAGCCGGGGTATGCGCCGTAGATCCAGTAGCGGCGGCGGTGCTCCTCCTCGGTATCGAGCTTCAGCTCGTCACGGTAGATGCGCTTGCCCAGCGCCGCCACCTCGACGCCCGCCGGCTCGCCGGCGGGGACGTTGATGTTCAGGAGCGTCCCCTGCGCCAGCGGCACCTCCTCCAGGCGCCGGACCAGCGCCGCGACGAACGCCGCCGAGATGTCGAAGCCGAAGCCGCCGTCGAACGTGTAGTCGAGCTTGGCCCCGCCCGACTGCTGGGAGACGGCGATCGCCGGCAGCCCCAGGACCACGCCCTCGAGCGCCGCGGCGACGGTGCCGGAGTAGGTGATGTCGTCGCCGAGGTTGGCGCCGTGGTTGATGCCCGAGACCACGAGCTGCGCCTGGAAGTCCTCGATCAGCCCCAGGCCCGCCAGCCGCACGCAGTCGACGGGCGTTCCGTCGGTGGCGTACCCCTTCGTGCCGTCGGCGAACGGCACCTCCTCGACCCACAGCGGCCGGCGCGTCGTGATCGAGCGGGCCATCGCCGAGCGGTTGCCGTCGGGAGCGATCACGGCCAGGTTGACGCCGTCGAGCGCGGCGAGCGCGCGGCGCATCGCCTGCAGCCCCTCGGCTTCGATCCCGTCGTCGTTGGTCAGCAGCACGTTCAGCATCTGGGTTTCCAGCATAGGGGCCGCTTCGGTTGCGGGGCGTGAAGATCCGCTCGCGGGAACGTGCCGCCGGTGAGCCTGCTCTGCGAAGGCTACGAGGAACCCTGACCTGGGACCCAGGGCCGCGGCGGGCCCTCGTAGCTCACGCTCGCCAGCGCCAGCCCGTGCGCCGGCACCGTGCTCCCCGCCTGCGAGCGCGGCGCCCCGTCCAGCAGCTCGGCGAAGCGCTCGAACTCCATCCACCCCCGCGCGACGTCGAGCATCGTCCCGACGAGCACGCGGTTCATGTGCCGCAGGAACATGTCCGCCTCGATCCAGAACTCGAGCAGCTCCCCGTGATCGCGCCATTCGGCGCGCGTGACCGTGCAGTTGAACCACTTGTGTTCGGTTTCGGTCGGCGTGAAGGCGGTGAAGTCGTGGCGCCCTGCGAGCGCCTCGGCGCAGGCGCCGAGCAGCTCGCGATCCAGCCGCCCGGCCCACCAGTACGAGCGCTCGCGCTCGAAGACGCTGCGCGTGCGGCGCACGAGCAGCCGGTAGCAGTAGGTGCGCGAGCGGGCGTCGCGGCGCGCGTCGAACTCCTCGGGCATGGGTTCGCTGCGCAGCACGGCGACGTCGGGCGGCAGCAGGCCGTTCAGCCGCAGGGGGTCGAGCGCCTCGTGCGCGTAGCTCGCGACCTGCCCCCACGCGTGCACGCCGCGATCCGTGCGCCCGGCCACTCTCAGCCGCAACGGCCGGCCGTCGCTTCCTTCGGGGCCGAGAGCCGTCTGCAGCGCCCGCTCCAGCTCCTCCTGGACGGAGCGCTCGTCCGGCTGGCGGGCCCAGCCTGCGAAGCCCTTGCCGTCGTACTCGATCGTCAGCTTGGTCTTCAATGAAGGGGGCCCGCCCCGCCCCATCCGCCCTACCCGGCCGTGAAGCTCAGACGAGCTCGAGGAAGACCATTTCGGTCGCGTCCCCGGGACGGTGACCGATCTTCAGGATGCGCGTGTAGCCGCCGGGGCGCTCCGCGTAGCGCGGCGCGACCTCGGCGAACAGCTTGTGGACGGCGAACTTGTCCTGCGCCAGCGTCGAGAGCGCCTGGCGCCGGGCGTGCAGATCGCCGCGCTTGGCGAGCGTGATCAGCTTCTCGACCTCGGGTTTGACGGCCTTCGCCTTCGCCTGGGTCGTCTTGATCCGCTCGTGCTCGATCAGCTCCTTGGACAGGTTCATCAGCAGCGCCTTGCGGTGGGCGCTGTCGCGGCTGAGCTTGTTGCGGGTCTTCTGGTGGCGCATGGAACGGAGAAGTGTAAGGGGTCTACGGGGTCCAGGGCGACGAGGGCCAAGCGCTCCAAGGATTCAAAGGCCCGCCCGCCCGGAAGTGTGCTCAGCACACGACCGACCGAGGACGCAGGAGCGCGCCGGGCCTCGTCGTCCTGGATCAGTCCTGGCGGAGGTTGAGCCCTCGCGCGTGGAGAGTTTCGATGACCTCGTCGATCGACTTTTTGCCGAAGTTGGGGATCGCGTTCAGCTCGGCCTCCGACTTGGAGATCAGGTCGCCGACGGTCTGGATGCCGGCGCGCTTCAGGCAGTTGTACGAGCGCACGCCGAGCTCGAGCTCCTCGATCAGGATCCCGTACTCCTCGCCCTGGAGCGCGGCGGGGCCACCCGCGCCGACCGCCAGGCCGTGGCCGTCGAGCTGGCCGCCCGGCGTCGCACGCAGCTCCTGGATGCGGTCTGCGTCGGTGAAGATCGCGAGCTGGCTGATCAGCAGCTCGGCCGCCTCGCGCAGCGCGGCCTGCGGGTCGATCGAGCCGTCGGTCTCGATGTCGAGCGTGAGCTTGTCGAAGTCGGTCTTCTGACCGACACGGGCCTGCTCGACGGCGTAGGCGACGCGGCGGACCGGCGAGAAGATCGAGTCGATCGGGATCACGCCGATCGGCTGGTCGGAGGACTTGTTCTCCTCGGCCGGGCGGTAGCCGCGGCCGCGGCCGATCGTCATGTACAGCTCGAGCTTCGTTTTCTTCTCGAGCGTGGCGATGTGCAGGTCCGGGTTGAGGATCTCGACGCCGGCGGGCAGGTCGATGTCCTTGGCGGTGATCTCACCGGGGCCGGTGACGACCAGGGGCGCCTCGACCTCGCTTGCGTCGGAGTGCATGCGGCACACGACGCCCTTGAGGTTCAGGACGATGTCCGTCACGTCCTCCTTGACGCCGGAGATCGTCGAGAACTCGTGCGCCACCCCCTCGATGCGCACGCTCGTCACAGCGGCTCCTGCGAGCGAGGAGAGCAGCACGCGCCGGAGCGAGTTGCCGAACGTGTAGCCGAAGCCTCGATCGAGCGGCTCGATCGTGAACGTGCCTCGGTTCTGCTCCACGGACTCGCTGGTGATCCGGGGGATTTGAAAGTCGAGCATGAGGGTCCTTACGTCGTTTTGTTGTCGTGCCGGGGTCGGGCGGACTCCGGCTCACAAGCGCCGCCGCCGATCGCGGTGGCGTCGGAAATCGCTTCTACTTCGAGTACAGCTCGACGATGAGCTGCTCCTGCACCGGCGCGGCGACCTCGCGTCGCTCCGGCTTGCGCAGCACCTTCGCCGTCAGGGACTCGTGATCGGCCTGCAGCCACGCGGGAATCTGCCCGGTCAGCTCGGTGGCGTCCCGCACCACCTGCGTCGCGGCGGTGTCCGCCTTGATCGCGACCACGTCGCCGGGGCGCACCTGGTAGCTGGGGATGTTCACCCGCCGGCCGTTGACCGTCCAATGGCCGTGGCGGATCAGCTGGCGCGCCTGGCGGCGCGACGCGGCGAAGCCGAGCCGCACCAAGACGTTGTCGAGGCGGCACTCGAGGAGGGCGAGCAGGTTCTCGCCCGTGATCCCGGGCTGGCGCGAAGCCTTGTCGTAGTAGCCGCGGAACTGGCGCTCGAGCACCCCGTAGTAGCGGCGCGCCTTCTGCTTCTCGCGCAGCTGGATGCGGTACTCGCTCTGTTTCATGCGCCCGCGCCCGTGCTCGCCGGGCGGGTAGGAGCGGCGCTCGACCCCGCACTTGTCGGTGAGGCAGCGCTCGCCCTTCAGGAACAGCTTCTGTCCCTCGCGGCGGCACTGCTTGCACTGCGGACCGGTGTCGCGAGCCATCTCAGACCCTCCGCCGCTTGCGGGGGCGGCACCCGTTGTGGGCCTGCGGGGTCACGTCCTTGACGCCTGTCACCTCGAGGCCGGCGGCCTGCAGCGAGCGGATCGCCGTCTCGCGCCCGGAGCCCGGACCCTTGACGTAGACCTCGACTTTCTGGAGGCCCTGCTCGAGCCCCTTGCGGGCCGCGGCGTCGGCCGTCACCTGCGCGGCGAAGGGCGTCGACTTGCGCGAGCCCTTGAAGCCGGCGCCGCCGGCGGACTCCCAGGCGATCACGTTGCCCGCGGTGTCGGTCAGCGAGACGATCGTGTTGTTGAAAGAGGTCTTGATGTGGGCCTGGCCGACCGGGATGTTCTTTTTCGGCTTGCGGCGGCCGCGCGCGCGTTTGGGAGCAGCTGGCATTACTTCTTGCCGGCTTTCTTCTTGCCGGCGACCTGCATGCGCTTCGGACCCTTGCGGGTGCGCGCGTTGGTCTTGGTCTTCTGGCCGCGAACGGGCAGTCCGCGGCGGTGACGAAGGCCCCGGTAGGAGCCGATGTCCTGCAGGCGTTTGATGTCCTGGAGGCGCTCCCGGCGCAGGTCGCCCTCGACCGTGAGGTCGTTGTCGATGGCGTCGCGCAGCTTGGAGACCTCGTCCTCGGTGAGGTCGCGGACGTAGGTGTCGGGGCTGATACCGACCTCCGCGAGAAGCTTGTTGGACGTCGCGCGCCCGATCCCGAAGATGTAGGTCAGCCCGATCTCGGACCGCTTGTTCAGCGGAAGGTTGACGCCAGCGATACGCGCCATGGACTAGCCCTGCCTCTGCTTGTGGCGCTTGTTCTGGCAGATCACCAACACCACGCCGTTGCGGCGGATGACCTTGCATTTCTCGCACATCGGCTTGACCGACGGTCTTACCTTCATGATCCCTTTCAGGGGTTGTCCGGCGACCCGGCTCTGGCGGCCGCCCGGGCCGCCGCTACCGAATCGAGGATTGCACTCCGCGCACGCCAACCGCCATGCGCAAAAGCACGACCCCGAATGGTAGCAACTTCTGGGCCCCGGCCGAAGCGCCGCGGGGCGCCGGTCTAGGCGCTCTGGGCGGCCAGCGCTCCGGCGCGCTCGGCGGCCGGAATGTGCCACGGCGTCAGGATCTGGGGCCCCTCAGCGGTGATCGCGACCGTGAACTCGAAGTGCGCCGCCGGCGAGGCGTCCTGCGAGTAGATCGCCCAGCCGTCGCCGCCGACACGGACCGCCGGCCCGCCGGACGTCGTCATCGGCTCGATCGCGAGCACCATCCCCTCCTCCAGCAGCGGGCCCTTGCCAGGCTTGCCGTGGTTGGGGACCTGCGGGTCCTCGTGCATGCTGCGCCCGACGCCGTGGCCGACGAGCGAGCGCACGACCGCCAGCCCCGCGCTCTCGGCGACCTCCTGGATCGCGTGCGAGAGGTCCCCCATGCGATTGCCGGGTCGCGCCTGCGCGACCCCCGCGTGCAGCGACTCCTCGGTCGCGTCCAGCAGGTTGCGGTGAAGCGCGTCGATCTCGCCGACGGGGAACGTGCGGGCCGCGTCGGCGACCCATCCGTCGAGCGTCACGCCGACGTCGATCGAGACGATCCCGCCGTCCTTCAGGCGATCGCGCCCGGGGATGCCGTGGACGATCATCGCGTCCGGCGAGGCGCAGATCGAGCCCGGGAAGCCGCGGTAGCCCTTGAACGTCGGCACACCGCCCTGCGAGCGGATGAACCGCTCGGCCAGCGCGTCGAGCTCGCCGGTGCTGATGCCCGGCCGGACGTTCTCCCCAACCAGGTCGAGCGTCGCCGCCAGCACCCGGCCGGCGGCTGCCATCTTCGCGATCTCCTCTGGGGACTTCTTGATGATCACTCAGACGAGCTTAGCCGCCCGGATGATCGAGTCGCTCGGCCAAGCTAGAACCCCTCCTCGAGCTTCAGCGTGGCGACGGTGGCGCGGATGTGGGCGTGCACCTCGTCCGGCGACCGGGTGCCGTCGAAACGGCGCAGCAGCCCCTTGCCGTCGTAGTAGGCGATCAACGGCTCGGTCTGGGAGTGGTAGACCTGCAGGCGGTTGCGGATCACGTCCTCGCGGTCGTCGTCGCGCTGGATCAGCCGCGAGCCGTCCTGGTCGCAGACACCCTCGTGCTTGGGGGGGTCGTAGTCGACGTGGTAGATGTGCGAGGGGTTCTTCACGCAGACCCGCCGCCCCGACAGCCTTCTCACGACGACGTCGTCGGGGACCTCGATCAGCAGCACGCCGGTGAGCTTGCGTTCGAGCCCGTCCAGCGCCGCGGCGAGCGCGTCGGCCTGCGCCTCGTTGCGGGGGAAGCCGTCCAGCAGGAAGCCGTCGCGGGCATCCCCGGCGCCGACACGCTCGGTGATCATGCTGATGATCACCTCGTCGGGGACCAGATCGCCGGCGTCCATGTACTTCTTCGCCTCGCGGCCGAGCTGCGTCTCCTGCGCGACCTGCTCGCGGAGCATGTCGCCGGTCGAGATGTGCGGCAGGCCGAAGTCCTCACGCAGGCGGTCTGCCTGCGTGCCCTTGCCCGCCCCGGGCGGGCCGAGCAGGATCAGGTTCAGCTCGGACAAGACCGAAGCAGCCTACCCGCTCAGCAGCCCCTCAGACACCCCCTGCAGCGAGGCTCGCACCGGCTGCGGGCGCACCACTCCCGCCGGCCGCCGGAGGACTACTTCAAGAAGCCCTCGTAGCTGCGCATCATCAGCTGGGCCTCGAGCTGCTTCATCGTTTCGAGCGCCACGCCGATCACGATCAGGATCGAGGTACCGCCGAAGTAGAAGTTCTGATGGGTGCGCGCGAACAGGATCGCCGGCAGGGCCGCGACCGCCGCCAGGAACAGCGCCCCGGGGAAGGTCAACCGCGCGAGGATGCGGTCCAGGAATTCCGCCGTCGGGCGGCCCGGCCTCACGCCCGGGATGAAGCCCCCGTACTTGCGCAGGTTGTCGGCCTGGTCGACGGGGTTGAACGTGACCGCCGTGTAGAAGTAGGTGAAGATCACGATCAGGATCGACTCGCCCAGCACGTAGTGCCAGCCGTTGGGGCTGAAGAAGTCCGAGACCTGCTGGCCCCAGTGGGTTTTGACGAGCTGCCCGACCGTCGGCGGGAACGCCATCAGGCTGGCCGCGAAGATCACCGGGATCACGCCCGCCATGTTCACGCGCAGCGGCAGGTAGGTCTGGCCGCCCTCGGTCATGCGCCGGCCGATCACGCGCTTGGCGTACTGCACGGGGATGCGCCGCTGCCCTTCCTGGACGAACACGATGCCGGCGACCACGGCGAGCACGAGGAACGGCATCATCACCTTGAAGACCTGATCGGTCGAGGTCCACCAGGTCTGGATGCCTGCCGGCAGCCGCGAGACGATCGAGGCGAAGATCAGCAGCGAGATGCCGTTGCCGATCCCGCGCTGGGTGATGAGCTCGCCGATCCACATCAGCATCACGCACCCGGCGGTGAGGCAGATCACGATCAGCAGGATGTGCGGCGCGTCGAAGGTCTTGACGACCGATTCGCCCGCTTTCGCCTGCAGGCTGTGGAAGAGGAACACGTAGCCGATCGACTGCGCGAAGGCCAGGCCGACCGTCAGGTAGCGCGTGTACTGGGTGATGCGCGCCTGTCCGACCTCGCCTTCCTTGGAGAGCTTTTCCAGCGAGGGCACGGCCACCTGCAGCAGCTGCAGGATGATCGAGGCCGTGATGTAGGGCATGATCCCGAGCGCGAAGATCGCGAGTTTCGCGAGCCCGCCGCCCGAGAACAGGTTGAGCAGCCCGAGGATGTTCGAGCCGCCGAACTGCTTCTGCAGGTTGTTGACCGCCGTCAGGTTGACGCCCGGCACCGGCACGTGCGAGCCGAACCGGTAGATCAGCAGCATCGCCCCGGTGAAGGCGATCTTCTTGCGGATGTCCGCGACCTGGAAGGCGTTGAGGATCGTGGCGAGCATGGTTTCCCCCCGCGGCTGGTCTCGGACCTGCGGCCCGAACGCCCGCGGAGCGGCCGATTCTAGTCGATGGGCGAGCCTTCGGCTCCGGCTTTGAACCTAGGACTCGACGACCGTGCAGGTGCCGCCGGCCGCCTCGATGCGCTCGCGCGCGCTGGCGCTGAACGCGTGGGCGTGCACCGTCAGCGCCTTGGTGATCTCGCCCTTGGCGAGCACCTTGACCGGGATGTCCTTGCGCGTGGCCAGCCCATTGCTCTTCATCAGCTCGACGGTCACCTCGGTGCCGGCCTCGAAACGCTCCTCGAGCGAGGAGATGTTCACCGGCTGGGTGTGCGTCCGGAACATCTCGAACGGCATCGACTTCTTCATGTGCGGTCCGCGGAGCTTTCGCATCCGCATGTGGATCGGCATCTGACCGCCCTCGAAGCGCGCGCGGCGCTTGGAGCCCGAGCGTGAGCCCGCGCCCTTCTGGCCGCGGCCGGAGGTCTTGCCGGTGCCCGAGCCTTCGCCGCGGCCGATGCGCTTGCGCGGACGGCGGCTGCCCGGCGCGGGCGCCAGGTTGTGCAGGCCGATCCGCTCCTTGCCGCTCTCGTCGGCCATCACTTCTTCTCCTCGACCTCGACCAGGTGGCGCACGGCGTGGAGCATGCCGCGGGACTGCTCGGTGTCGTTGACCACGACCGTGTGGCCGATCCGGCGCAGGCCGAGCGAGCGAAGCGTGTCGAGCTGTTTCTGGTTCGAGCCGTTCTTGGAGCGGCGCTGGGTCACGGCCAGGGAGCTCATCCGGCGGGCGCCTCCTCGGCGGCCGGCTGCTCAGGCGCAGCCTCCGCCTCCGCAGCGGCAGCCGCGCCCTCGGCGGAGATCGAGTCGGCCGCCGCCGCCTCGCCGCCGCCCAGGCCGAGCACCTGGTTCACGGTCAGTCCCCGCAGGCGCCCGACCTCCTCGGGCGTGCGCAGGCCGCGCAGGCCGGCGACCGTCGCCTTGACGAGGTTGATCGGGTTCTGCGTGCCGAGGCTCTTGGAGAGGATGTCGTGGATGCCGGCGAGCTCGAGCACCGCGCGCACGCCGCCGCCGGCGATCACGCCGGTACCGGGGGAGGCCGGCTTCAGCAGCACCCGGCCGGACCCGAAGATGCCGGTCGTCTGGTGGGTGATCGTGCTGCCGTGCTTGGGCACGCGGAAGAGGTCCTTCTTGGCGCGCTCGACGCCCTTCTGGATCGCGAGCGGCACCTCGTTGGCCTTGCCGTAGCCGACCCCGACGACTTCGCGTTCGTCCCCGACGACGACCAGCGCCGTGAACGAGAAGCGCCGGCCGCCCTTGACGACCTTGGCGACGCGGTTGATCTCGACGACGCGCTCCTGGAGGTCCAGGCCGGCCGGGTTGACTGAGCGATCTGTGGAAACTGAGGACATGGGCAGTGGGAGAGGGTAGCGGGACTCCGGGCTCAGACCGTCAGGCCGGCCTCGCGGATCGCCTCGGCCAGCTTCTGCACATGGCCGTGGTACTGGTAGCCGCCGCGGTCGAAAACGGCCTCGCTGACGCCGGCGGCCTTGGCCCGCTCGGCGAGCAGGGCTCCGGCGCGCGCGGTCGCCTCCGCTTTGCCGAGGCTGCGCAGCTCGGGCTCGTACCAGGCGACTGCAGCCATGCGTCTTGCCGCTCACGTCGTCGATCAGCTGCGCCGAGATGCCGCGGTTGGAGCGGAACACCGAGATGCGCGGGCGAGCGCTCGTGCCGGAGATCTTCGCGCGCACGCGGCGACGGCGCTTGAGGCGGCGGTTCTCCTTCGTGAGGACGCTCATGCGCGCTTGCCGACCTTCCTGGCGACGTACTCGCCCTCGTAGCGGATGCCCTTGCCCTTGTAGGGCTCGGGCGGGCGCTGCTTGCGGATGATCGCCGCGGTCTCGCCGACGAGCTGCTTGGAGATGCCTTTCACGACCACGCGAGTCGGCTGGGGCACCTCGAATTCGATCCCGTCGGGCGCGGCGATCGGGACCGGGTGCGAGTAGCCGACCGCCAGCTCGAGGTTCTTGCCCTTGAGCTGCGCGCGGTAGCCGACGCCCTGGATCTCCAGGCGCTTCTCGTAGCCGTTCGTGACGCCCTCGACCATGTTCGCCACGAGCGAGCGCGTCAGGCCGTGCAGGGCGCGGTGTTCGCCGCGGTCGGTCGGGCGTGTGACGAGCAGCGTCTCGCCGTCCTGCTTGACATCGATGTCGCGGTGGATGCGCTCGCTGAGTTCGCCTTTGGGCCCGTTCACGCGCACTTCCTCCGGCTCGATCGAGACGGTCACGCCGCGAGGGCACGGCGATGGGCTGTCTACCGATCCGCGACATCGCTCACCAGACCTGGGCCAGGACCTCGCCGCCGATGCCGGCAGCGCGCGCGTCGTGACCGGTCATCACGCCGTGGGAGGTGGAGACGATCGAGGTGCCCATGCCGCCGAGCACCTTGGGGATGCTCTTGGAGTCGACGTAGGTGCGCCGGCCGGGACGCGAGACGCGGCGCAGGCCGCTGATCGCCGAGCGGCGCTCGTCGGTGTACTTGAGGCGGATCTGGATCACCTGGCCGGGCCCGCCGTCGGGTGCCGGCATGACCGCGCAGGAATCGATGTAGCCCTGCTCGTCGAGGATCCGTGCCAGCTCGCCCTTCAGCTTGGAGGCGGGCACGTCGACCGTCTCGTGCGCAGCGCGGATCGCATTGCGCACGCGGGTCAGGAAGTCGGCTATCGGATCGGTCATGGACATGAACGTCGAGGCTCCTACCAGGAGGACTTGGTCATCCCGGGGATCTGGCCGTTGTGGGCGAGCTCGCGAAGACAGATGCGGCACACCCCGAACTTGCGATACACCGCGCGCGGCCTGCCGCAGCGGGTGCACCGAGTATAGGCCTGTGTCTTGTACTTGGGCGGGCGCGCCTGCTTGACGCGCAGCGAGGTCTTGGCCATCAGTCGCTGCTCTCCTCTTCGGTGTTCTGAGCCTCGCTGGGCTCGGCGTCCTGCGTGTTCTCAGTCTCGGCCTCGGCCTCGGACTCTGCGGCGGCCTCCGGCTCAGCAGCAACCTCGGCCTCCGGCTCTGCGGCAGCCTCAGCCTCCGGCTCAGCGGCGGCCTCGGGCTCCGGCTCAGCAGCAGCCTCGGGCTCGGGCGCTGCGGCAGCCTCAGCCTCCGGCTCAGCAGCCTCGGCCTCCGGCTCAGCAGCAGCCTCAGCCTCCGGCTCAGCGGCGGCCTCGGGCTCCGGCTCAGCAGCAGCCTCGGGCTCGGGCGCTGCCTCGGCCTCCGGCTCGGCGGCGGGCTCGGGCTCCGGCTCCGGCGCTGCGGCTGCGGCCGCGGCCGCGGCCGCCACCTCGGCCGCTTTCGCGGCGGCCTGCGCCTGCTGCTCCTCGTGCGCGAGCTCGGCTGCGGCGTCAGCCTCAGGGTCGTAGCCCTTCGGGCGACCCTGCGGGCTGAACGGCATGCCGAACGCGGCGAGCAGCGCGTAGGCCTCGATGTCGCTGCGCCGCGCTGGTCGTGATCGTGATGTCGAGACCGCGCACCTGATCGATGGCGTCGTAGTCGATCTCCGGGAAGATGATCTGCTCTTTGACGCCGATCGAGTAGTTGCCACGGCCGTCGAACGAGCGCGGGTTCAGGCCACGGAAGTCGCGGATCCGCGGGATCGCGATCGAGATCAGCCGGTCGAGGAACTCGTAGCCCCGCTCGCCGCGCAGCGTCACGGCGACGCCGACAGGCATGCCCTCGCGCAGTTTGAACGCGGCGATCGACTTGCGGGCGCGCCGCACGTTCGGCTGCTGGCCGGCGATCGTCGCGAGCTGCTCGGTCGCGGCTTTGAGCATTTTCGAGTCCTGCTTGGCCAGGCCCACGCCCATGTTGACGGTCACCTTCTCGAGCTTGGGAGTCTGCATCACGGACGAGTAGCCGAAGCGCTCGATCAGCGCAGGGACGGATCTCCTCGAGGTAGCGGACCTTCAGGCGGGCGGGCGGGGCTGTCTCTGTCGCTGCCATCTCAGTCCTCGAGCCTCGAGCCTGTGGAGCGGGCGACGCGGTGGCGATGTCCGTCCTCGCGCTCGATGCCGATGCGTGTGCGCTTGCCTTTCGCGTCCAGCATCATCACGTTGGAGATGTGGATCGGGCCCTCGCGCTCGATCACGCCGCCCAGCGCGGCTTCGCTCGCAGCGCCGGCCACCTGTTGCGGGCGGGTGTGGCGCTTGACCATGCTCAGCCCCTCGACGTAGACGCGCTCGTGCTTGCGGTCGACTCGCAGTACGCGGCCGCTCTTGCCACGGTCCTTGCCCGAGATCACCTCGACGCGATCGCCGGAGCGGATCTTCATCGTGCGCGTTTGCGCCCATCAGAGGACCTCCGGCGCGAGCGAGACGATCTTCATGAAGTTGCGCTCGCGCAGTTCCCTGGCGACAGGGCCGAACACGCGCGTGCCGCGCGGGTTGTTCTGGTCGTCGATGATCACGGCGGCGTTCTCGTCGAAGGCGATATAGGTGCCGTCGTCGCGGCCGATCGGCTTCTTCGTCCGCACCACGACGGCCGTCACCACCTCGCCCTTTTTGACGGCGCCCTGAGGGTTGGCCTGCTTCACGGTGGCGGTGATCACATCGCCCACGAACGCGTAGCGGCGGCGCGAGCCGCCCTTGACGCGGATACAGAGGATCTCGCGGGCGCCGGAGTTGTCCGCGACGCGCAGACGGGTCTCGTTCTGGATCATCGAGCCCTCTCCACCACGTCGACCAGCGCCCAGCGCTTGGTACGGGACAGCGGCCGGCTCTCGATCACACGCACGACATCGCCCTCGTTGGCGTCGTTGTTCTCGTCGTGCGCGTGCACGGTGCTCGAGCTGCGCACGATCTTCTCGTAGCGCCGGTGCCGGCGCGCGATGTCGATGCGCACGGTGATCGTCTTCTCGGCCTTGTCGGAGACGACCACGCCCTGGCGCACGCGGCGCGCGCCCTCGACGGGCGCGTGGACGGGGGCGAGCGGCTCGGGCGCCGGCTTGCCGGCGCGGCGCTCGGCGGCTTTCGTGCGTTCGGCGGCGCGACGGGCGCGACGGCTCGCGGCCTTCTGCTTGCGCACCGCGAGCCGCTCGGCGTGGCGCTCCTCGGGGCTGCGCTGCGGTTTGACGTCGCCGGCGTGGGTCGAACGAGTGCGGCGGCGCCGCTCCTTGGACGAGAGCTGCTCGGCCGGCTCAGCCGGCTCTGCGGCCGCGGCGGGCTCCGCCTCGGCAGCGTCATCGTCGGCGGGCGCCTCGGCAGCGGGCTCCTCCTCGCCAGCGGGCTCCTCGGCCGCGGCAGGCTCCTCGGCCGCGGCGGGCTCCTCGGCGGCAGGCTCCTCGGCGGCGGGCGCAGCCTCGGTGGCGGCCTCCTCGGCGGCAGGCTCCTCGGCGGCGGGCGCGGCCTCGGTGGCGGCCTCCTCAGCAGCAGCCTCAGGCGCCGCCGTCTCGGCAGCCTCCTGCGCGGGCGCCTCGGCCTCGGGGGTCTCAGTCGTCTCGTTCTCTTGCTCGTCTGCCATCTCGTTCCGTTCCTCTAGTTCTCGGTCTCGGCCAGCTCGCGTTCGCGCGCGACGGTGAGCGCGCGGGCCAGATCACGCTTGGCGCGGCTGATGCCTGCGGTGTCGTCCAGTTCGCCGGTGGCGTTGGAGAAGCGCAGGCCGAACACCTCTTTGCGCAGCTCGGCGAGCTGTTTGGTCAGCTCGTCCGGCTCGAGGTCCCTGAACTCGTTCGCCTTCATCCCTAGTCCTCGCGCAGCACGAACTTCGACTTCACGGGCAGCTTGTGCGCGGCCAGCCGGATCGCTTCGCGGGCGAGCGGCTCGGACACGCCGGCCAGCTCGAACATCACGCGGCCGGGCTTGACCACGGCGACCCAGCCTTCGGGCGAGCCCTTGCCGGAGCCCATGCGGGTCTCGGCCGGCTTCTTCGTGATCGGCTTGTCGGGGAAGACGTTGATCCACACCTTCCCGCCACGCTTGATCTTGCGGGTCATCGCGATACGGGCAGCCTCGATCTGGCGGTTCGTCAGCCAGCCGCTCTCCAGCGACTTCAGGCCGTACTCGCCGAACTGGACGTGCAGCTGGCCGCGCGAGTTTCCGCGCCGGCGTCCACGGTGCTGCTTGCGGTGCTTGACGCGCTTGGGAGAGAGCATCTAGCGACCCCCTCCACCGCGCGGACCGCGTCCGCCGCCGCCACCACCGGGACCGCCTGGACCGCGACCGCCGCCGCCGGGACCGCCCGGACCGCGACCGCCACCCGGACCGCCGCCGCGTCCGCCACGCCCACCGCCGGGACCGCCCGGACCACGTCCGCCGCCGCGACCGCCCGGGCCTCCGGGCCCGCGGCCGTTGCCGCCGCGACCGCGTCCGCGGCCCTCGCGGCCATCACGGCCGTCGCGGCCGTCGCTCGGGGGAGCCGGCGCAGTCATGTCGGTGAGGTCGGCGCCCGTGTAGCCCTCGGGCATGATCTCGCCCTTGTTGACCCAGCACTTCACGCCGATGCGGCCGAACGTGGTGCGGGCCTCGTAGAAGCCGTAGTCGATGTCGGCGCGCAACGTGTGCAGCGGCACGCGCCCGTCGGAATACGATTCGACGCGCGCCATCTCGGCGCCGCCGAGACGGCCGGCGACCTGGACCTTCACGCCCTTGGCGCCGGAGCGCATCGCGCTCGTGAGCGCGCGCTTCATGGCGCGGCGGAAGGCGACGCGGTTCTGCAGCTGCTCGGCGATCGACTGCGCGACGAGCTTGGCGTCGAGCTCGGGGCGCTTGATCTCGAGGATGTTGACCTTGATCTGCTTTTTGGTCATGCGGTGCAGATCGCGGCGCAGCGCGTCGACTTCGGTCCCGGACTTGCCGATCACGATGCCCGGGCGAGCCGTGTGGATGTTGACCTCGAGTTCGTTCGAGTCCTTGCGGATCGTGATGTCCGAGAGGCCGGCGTGCGCGAGCTTGTTGGTGATGTGCTCGCGGACCTTGACGTCCTCCGCCAGGTAGTCGGCGAAGTTGCGCTCGTTGAACCAGTTCGACTTCCAGTCGTGGATGTAGCCCACGCGCATTGCCTCTGGATGAACCTTCTGTCCCATGCCTAGCCTTTTCTCCTGCCGGACCCGTTCTCGGGGGCGGCGGTCAACGTGATCGTCAGGTGGCTCGTACGCTTGCGAATCGGCGTCGCCCGCCCCATCGCGCGCGGGCGGAAGCGCTTGATCGTCGGTCCTTCGTCGGCGTAGGCCTCACGGACGATCAGATCGTCCTGGAGCAGTTCGTGGTTGCTCTCCGCGTTGGCCACGGCCGACTCGAGCAGCTTGCTCCAGTCCCGCGCCACCTCACGAGGGGTGAAAGCGAGGATAGCGCGGGCCTCCGCAACAGACTTGCCGCGCAGGTGCCCGCAGACCATCCGGGCCTTGCGCGCGGAGGTGCGCACGTAGCGTGCGTGCGCGCTGACCGCGCGGCGCGGCGGTTTGGCGCCACCCACTTTGCTGCGCGGCGCGGCTTTGGGCGCGGGCTCTTTGGCCGGTTTCGCTTTCGCCGCCTCTTTCGCCTCGGTCGCGTCGCCGGGAGCGGCGAGCTCGGGCTCTGCAGCTTTTTTGCGCCGGCGCTGTTTCTCCGGCGCGTTCTCGCCTTCCTTCGGCTCCTGTGCCTCGGCCTCTTTCGCCGCAGCTTTTTTGCCGGCGGCTTTCGCTTTCGGTTCGCCGCCGGAGCCGGCTTTCGCCGCAGGGGCTTTTTTCGCCGCGGCTTTTTTCGCGGCCGGTTTCTTCTCGGCCTTGGGCTCCTCGTCCGGCGCCACGTCCTTCTCCTCCTCGGCGCTCATCGGACCTTCCCGGAGCCGGCGTGGCCGCGGAAGACGCGCGTCGGGGCGAACTCTCCGAGCTTGTGGCCGACCATCGCCTCGCTGATGTAGACGGGGATGTGTTTCTTGCCGTCGTGTACGGCGATCGTGTGCCCGACCATCTCCGGGAAGATCGTCGACGCACGCGACCACGTACGGATCATTTTTTTGTTGTTCTCCGCGTTGAGGGCTTCGATGCGGCTCAGCAGCCGCTCTTCGACCCACGGGCCCTTCTTGCTCGAGCGGCTCATCTGCTTCTGCCCTTTCCGCGCCTGCGGCCGCGGACGATGTAGCGGTCGGACGTCTTGTTCTTCTTGCGCGTGCGGTAGCCGAGCGTCGGCACGCCCCAGGGCGTGACCGGGTGGCGGCCCGGCGTGGTGGATCCCTCGCCGCCGCCGTGCGGGTGGTCGACCGGGTTCATCGCCGTGCCGCGCGTCTGCGGGCGCACGCCCATGTGGCGCTTGCGGCCGGCCTTGCCGACCTTCACGTTCTGGTGGTCGGCGTTGCCGATCACGCCGACGGTCGCGCGGCACTCCGCGCGGACCATCCGCATCTCGCCCGAGGGCAGGCGCAGCGTCGCCATGTCGCCGTCGCGCGCCATCAGCTGCGCGGAGGCGCCCGCGGACCGCGCCATCTGTCCGCCGCGGCCCGGCTGCAGCTCGATGTTGTGCACGACCGTGCCGACCGGCATCCGCGCCAGCTCCAGACAGTTGCCGACCGCGATTTCCGCGCCCTCGCCCGAGGCCACGGTCATGCCGACCGTGAGTCGCGCGGGCGCGAGGATGTAGCGCTTCTCGCCGTCGGCGTAGTGCAGCAGCGCGATGTACGCGGAACGGTTGGGGTCGTACTCGATCGCGGCGACTTTCGCCGGGACGCCGTCCTTGCGGCGCTTGAAGTCGATGCGCCGGTAGGCGCGCTTGGCCCCGCCGCCGCGGTGGCGCGAGGTCTTGCGCCCGTAGGAGTTGCGCCCGCCGCTCTTCTTCAGGCCTTCGACGAGGGACTTCTCGGGCTTGGACTTGGTGACCTCGGCGAAATCGGCGTAGGAGACGAAACGGCGGCCGGGGCTCGTGGGCTTGGGCTTGCGGATCGGCATCTTCTAACCCTCCAGTCCCGCGAGGCCCTGGAACACGGGGATCGACTCGCCGGCGCGCACCTGCACGATCGCCTTCTTCCAGCGGCGCGTGCGGCCCTTGGTGTTGCCGCGGCGCTTGGGCTTGGACTTCATGCTGATCGTCCGCACCGCGAGGACGTGGACGTCGAAGAGCGCCTCGACGGCCTGGCGGATCTCGGTCTTGTGTGCGTCGGCGTGGACGCGGAAGGTGTAGCGGTCGGCGGCCGAGAGCACGTAGCTCTTCTCGGAGACGACCGGGCGGATGATCACCTGGGTGTGCTCCATCAGGACTCTCCTGCCTCGTGCGGCGAGCGCGGCTTCGCGCTGCGCGCGGTCAGCGCCTCGAGCGCCTGCTCGGAGACCAGGAGCGACGCGGCGCCGACGATGTCGGTGACGCCGACCCCGTCGGCCTCGGCGACTGCGACCCGGGCGATGTTGCGGAAGGACAGCGCCGCGGCGGACTCCTCGGCGCCCAGCACGACCAGCGTCGGGCGGGGCTGGTTCCAGTCGTCGAGCAGGTCGAAGGCCTGGCTCGTCTTGGGAGCCTCGAAGGAGCCCGCGTCGAGGACGGCCAGCGAGCCGCGCCCGGCGTGCAGCGAGAGCGCGCTGCGCAGGGCCGCGCGCTGCTCCTTGCGGTTGACCTTGAAGGTGTAGGAGCGCGGCTGGGGGCCGAACACGATCCCGCCGCCGGTCCAGACCGGCGAGCGGCTCGAGCCGGCGCGCGCGCGGCCGGTGCCCTTCTGGCGCCAGGGCTTCGCGCCACCGCCGGACACCTGTGCGCGGGTCTTCGTCGCCGCGGTGCCGCGCCGGCGCGCGTTCTGCTCGGCGCGCACGCTCTGGTGCACGAGCGCGCCGGAGAAGCGGCTGCCGAAGGCGGCCTCGTCGAGTTTGGCCTTGCGGCTCGCGCCGCCGTTCGCGCTCAGGATCGGCACGTCAGCCATCGGTGCGGACCTCCACGATGCCGCCGCGCGGGCCGGGGACCGAGCCGCGCACGAGCATCAGGTTCTCCTTCGTGTCCACCTGGACGACCTCGAGACCCTTCTGCGTGGCGCGCTTGTTGCCCATCTGGCCGGGGCCGCGGATGCCTTTGAAGACGCGCGAGGGCGTCGCCGAGGCGCCGATCGATCCCGGCGCACGCACGTTGTGAGAGCCGTGGGACTTGGGGCCGCTGGCGAAGTTGTGGCGCTTGATCGTGCCCTGGAAGCCCTTGCCCTTGGTGACGCCTGCGATCTTCACGCGCGAGCCGGCCTCGAACGCGTCGACGGTCACGGTCTCGCCGAGCGTCAGCTCGCCGGCCTCGCCGCGGAACTCGACGAGCGTCCGCAGCGGCGGGGCGTCGGCCTTCGCGAGGTGGCCGAGCTCGGCTTTGGAGAGGTGCTTCTCCTTGCTCGCGCCGTAGGCGAGCTGCACGGCCTCGTAGCCGTCGCGCTCGACCGTGCGGATGGCCGTGACCGGGCAGGGTCCGGCTTCGAGCACCGTCACGCGCGCGACGGTGCCGTCCTCCTGGAAGACCTGGGTCATACCGAGCTTCTTGGCGAGGATCGCGGGCATTGGGCTGACAGGTGGCTCGCGCGCCTCAGGTGGCGAGACGGATCTCGATGTCGACGCCGGCCGGGAGGTGGTCCAGGCGCTGCAGCGAGTCGACCGTCTTCGGGGTGGGCTGGTGGATGTCGATCAGACGCTTGTGCGTGCGGATCTCGAAGTGCTCGCGCGAGTCCTTGTCCTTGAACGGCGAGCGGATCACGCAGTAGACGTTCTTCTCGGTGGGCAGCGGCACGGGACCCGAGACGCTCGCGCCCGTGCGCGTCGCCGTCTCGACGATCTCCTTCGCGGCCGACTCGATGGCCGACGTGTCGTAGGCCTTGAGGCGGATGCGGATCTTGTTCTGGTTGGCGGCTGCCATCTGAGTTCTCTGGTGTCTTTCTGCGTTCGGTCTGTCTGTTGCGCCTGCGGCTCACGGCACGGGACCCCGCGTCGCGGGCCCCTGCGGCGCAGAAAGAGCGGATTCCCCTGGGGAACCCGCCCCTCCCTGCCGCGCCGTCGGCGCGGGGCCTGAATTTCGTCGTATCGGACTGCAAATACGGCCTCCGGCATCGTGCCGGAGGCGCGCTGGTGCTACTCGATGATCTCGCTGACCACGCCCGAGCCAACCGTGCGGCCACCCTCTCGGATGGCGAAGCGCAGGCCCTGATCCATGGCGATCGGCTGAATCAGCTCGATCTCCATCTGGACGTTGTCTCCGGGCATGACCATCTCGACGCCGTCGGGGAGCTTGGCGACCCCGGTGACATCGGTCGTGCGGAAGTAGAACTGAGGCCTGTAGCCCGTGAAGAACGGAGTGTGACGGCCACCCTCCTCCTTCTTGAGCACGTAGACCTCGGCCTTGTACTTGGTGTGCGGCGTGATCGAGCCGGGCTTGCAGAGCACCTGGCCGCGCTCGATCTCCTCACGCTTCGTGCCTCGCAGCAGGCAGCCGACGTTGTCGCCGGCCTGGCCCTGGTCGAGGATCTTGCGGAACATCTCGACGCCGGTGACGACGGTCTGCGCCGAGTCTTTGATGCCGACGATTTCGATCGTGTCGCCGGTGTTGACCACACCCTGCTCGACACGGCCGGTCGCGACGGTGCCGCGGCCGGTGATCGAGAAGACGTCCTCGACCGGCATCAGGAAAGGCTTGTCGAGCTCGCGCGTCGGCTGGGGAATGTAGGAGTCCAGCGCGGCCGCCAGCTCGAGGATCTTCTGCTTGTAGGCGTCGTCGCCTTCGAGAGCCTTCAGGGCCGAGCCCGTGATGAACGGGATGTCGTCGCCCGGGAAGTCGTACTCGGAGAGCAGCTCGCGAACCTCGACCTCGACCAGTTCCAGCAGCTCCTCGTCGTCGACCATGTCGGCCTTGTTGAGGAACACGACGATGTACGGCACGCCGACCTGGCGGGCGAGCAGGATGTGCTCGCGCGTCTGGGGCATCGGGCCGTCCGCCGCGGAGACCACCAGGATCGCGCCGTCCATCTGCGCCGCGCCCGTGATCATGTTCTTCACGTAGTCGGCGTGACCGGGGCAGTCGACGTGCGCGTAGTGGCGGTTCTCGGTCTGGTACTCGACGTGAGAGGTGGCGATCGTGATCCCGCGTTCCTTCTCCTCGGGCGCGTTGTCGATCTCCTCGAAGCTCCTGGCTTCGGCGCCGCCATGCTCCGCCAGCACAGTCGTGATGGCAGCGGTCAGCGTCGTCTTGCCGTGGTCGATGTGACCGATGGTGCCGACGTTGACGTGCGGCTTATCGCGCTCGAATTTCTCCTTCGCCACTTTCTGTTCGCTCCTAACTCGTCTTGTAGGTTCGCCGCTCGAAGAGGGCGAACCGGGGAAATCTATCTAACTGCGTGATTCCTTGACTGCTGCTGTGAGGCCTGCGGCTCCTAAGCCGGCACCGGCTCGCCCGTGCGCGCTTCGACGACCTTCTCGGCGATGTTCGGCGGGACCTCTTCGTAGTTCTCGAACTGCATCGTGTAGTTGGCTCGGCCCTGGGTGTTCGAGCGCAGGTCGGTCGCGTACCCGAACATCTCGCTGAGCGGCACCTTGGCGGTGACAGCCAGCGCGTTGCCGCGCGGCTCCTGCCCTTCGACGCGCCCGCGCCGGCTGGACAGGTCGCCGATCACGTTACCGAGGAACTCGTCGGGCGTGACGACCTCGACCGAGAAGACCGGCTCGAGCAGGACGGGCTTGGCCCGCTTGGTGGCCTCCTTGATGGCCAGCGAGCCCGCGACTTTGAACGCCACCTCCGAGGAGTCGACGTCGTGGTACTTGCCGTCGACCAGCGTGACCTTCACGTCGACCATCGGGTAGCCGGCCTTGACGCCGTTCTCGAGCGCCTCCTCGATCCCCTTCTTGACGGCGGGGATGTACTCGGAGGGGATCGCGCCACCCTTGATCTTGTTGACGAACTCGAAGCCCTCGCCGGGCGCCGGCTCGACGTTGATGAAGACGACGCCGAACTGACCCGAGCCACCCGTCTGGCGGACGAACTTGCCTTCCACCTTCTCGGCGGTGCCGCGCACCGTCTCGCGGTAGGAGACCTGCGGGCGGCCGACGTTCGCCTCGACGCCGAACTCGCGCTTCATGCGGTCGACGATCACCTCGAGGTGGAGCTCGCCCATGCCCGAGATCTCGGTCTGGCCGGTCTCCTCGTTGCTGCGGACCTGGAAGGTCGGGTCCTCCTCGGCCAGCCGGCCGAGGGCGGTGGACATCTTCTCCTGGTCGACCTTCGTCTTGGGCTCGACCGCGACCTTGATCACGGGCTCGGGGAAGACGATGTTCTCGAGGTGGATCGGCGCGTCGGGTGCGGCCAGCGTGTCGCCCGTCATGACCTGCTTGATGCCGACGGCCGCGGCGATGTCGCCCGCGTAGACCTCGTCGACCTCCTCGCGGTCGTTGGCGTGCATCATCAGCACGCGGCCGATGCGCTCGGTGCGCCCGGTACCGACGTTCAGCACGCGC
This sequence comes from uncultured Solirubrobacteraceae bacterium, assembly GCA_963742805.1. GTDB lineage: Bacteria > Actinomycetota > Thermoleophilia > Solirubrobacterales > Solirubrobacteraceae > Palsa-744. The sequence goes on from CAVUNG010000001.1 coordinate 531,381, forward strand.
GCGCCGGCCTCCAGGCGGCCCGAGTAGACGCGGAAGTAGGTGAGCTTGCCGACGTAGGGGTCGGTCATGATCTTGAAGGCGAGCGCCGAGAACGGCTCGGAGTCATCGGCCTTGCGCACGACCTCGCGCTCCTGCTCCTCGCCCTTGATCAGCTCGGTGCCGACGACCGGCGGGACATCCAGCGGCGAGGGCAGGTAGTCCACGACCGCGTCCAGCAGCGGCTGCACGCCCTTGTTCTTGAAGGAGGAGCCGCAGAGGACCGGGGTCAGCTTGGTCGAGAGCGTCGCGTGGCGAATCGCCTTCTTGAGCGCCTCCTCGGAGACGTCGGCTTCCTCGAGGATCAGTTCGAGCAGCGAGTCGTCGTAGTGGGAGACCTCCTCGAGCAGGTGCTCGCGCGCCGCGGCGGCGTCGTCGGCGAGGTGCGCCGGGATCTCGGTCTCTTCCTGTTCGGTGCCGAGGTCGTCCTTGTAGACGATCGCTTTCATCTTCACGAGGTCGACCACGCCCAGGAAGTCGGCCTCGGCGCCGATCGGCAGCTGGATCGGCACGGGGTGCGCGCCGAGGCGGTCGATCATCGTCTGCACGCCCTGCTCGAAGTTCGCGCCGATGCGGTCCATCTTGTTGATGTAGGCGATGCGCGGGACGTGGTACTTGTCCGCCTGGCGCCAGACCGTCTCGGACTGCGGCTCGACGCCCGCGACGGAGTCGAACAGCGCGATCGCGCCGTCGAGCACGCGCAGGGACCGCTCGACCTCGACCGTGAAGTCGACGTGGCCGGGCGTGTCGATGATGTTGATGCGGTGGTCGTTCCACTGCGCGGTGGTGGCAGCGGAGGTGATCGTGATGCCGCGCTCCTGCTCCTGTTCCATCCAGTCCATGACAGCCGCGCCCTCGTGAACCTCGCCGATCTTGTAGGTGCGGCCGGTGTAGTAGAGGATGCGCTCGGTCGTCGTCGTCTTACCGGCGTCGATGTGGGCCATGATCCCGATGTTGCGGGTCTTTTCGAGAGAGAACTTTCTGGGCATCGATCAGGATCCGGTTTCGGTTTGGGGGGATGGTGCGGGCGAAAAAAATGGGCCCCTCGGGCCCACGCGCGCTGCTGGTCGTGTCGGACCGGTTCGCGTCGTTATCTGCTCGAGGTCTCCATCTTCGATCACGGTCCACGAGCGGATCACTCGCAAGCGATCTCCCCGCCCGTGGCGCCTCGGCGACTATAGCAGAGGAGTTCGCGCTTCCAAACGGCCTTCCTGCCCGCCGCGCCGGGAGATTTCGGCCTCTCAGCGGCTCGTCTGAGGGGGCTCGGGGGGTTCCTCGGAGAAGACCGCCCCCAGGCGTTGCATGACCTTCGTGGCGGCGCGCATCTCCCGCGGGGAGACGTCCGCCAGCGCCCGTTCCCAGCGGTCGCGCCACGCCGCGCGCTTGGCTTCGACACGCGCGCGGCCGAGCGGCGTGAGCCGCGCCATCACGACCCGGCGGTCGCTCTCCGAGCGCGTTCGCTCGACGTGGCCGGACTCGGCGAGGCCGTCCAGCATCTGCGTGGCGGTCGCGGGCGAGACGCGCGCGGCCAGCGCGAGCTCGCCGGCCGACAGCTCGCCCCGCTCGTCGAGCTCGATCAGCAGCTCGAACTGCGCGTGGCTGATCTCGGCGCCGGCGAGGTGCGTATCGCGGCCGCGCATGCGCGTGACCGCGCGGAACAGGTGGCGGAATGCCAACCCCAGCGCGGTCAGCTCGGGAGCTTCCTCGGCGAGGGCGGCGCTCGTCGCGCGTTCGGCTGTCGTCTTGTGTGAGGTGTCGGTGCTGGCCATCTAGAGCCCGACCTCCATGGCGCTCTCGTGGCGCAGCAGCGACTCCTCGTCGTGGTCGGCTGCGATCACCTCGGTGTCAGACGGGCGCTCGGCTTTGAGGAGCATCAGGCAGGGGATCAGGGACAGCAGCGCAATCGCAAACGCCCACCAGAAGGTGTGCCCGAACGCGTCGGCGAGCTGGGCGGAGGTGTGGGCGCCGACCGAGGCGCGCTGGAGCACGACGGCCAGGATCGCGACGCCGACGGCGCTGCCGAGCCGCATCACGACGTTGATCTGCGGGGTGGCGTCGGAGAGCTGCTCGGGTTTCATGGCCGCGAAGGCGGCGGTCATCGCCGGCATGAAACCGAGACCGATGCTGACCCCGCGGACGAACAGCACGGCCGAGAGCACGACGTAGGACGTGTTCGCGCCGATGAAGGCGAGCGGGATCGTGCTGAGGGCGAGCAGCGAGACGCCGCAGATCGCGACGCGCCCTCCCCCGTAGCGCTCTGTGAGGCGGCCCGCGATCGGCATCATGATCAACGCGCCGATCCCCTGCGGGCCGTTCAGCAGGCCGGTGTCGATCACGCTCAGGTGGCGCACGCTCTGGTAGTAGAGCGGGACGAGGATCATCGCGCCGAACAGCGCGGCGCCGAGGCCGAAGGTCGTGAACGAGGCGCCCGCGAAGACTTTGTTCTTGTAGAGGCGGACGTCGAGCAGCGGGCGCGGGATGCGCAGCGCGTGCAGGCAGAACGCGACGCTCAGCACGATCCCGGCGAGGAGCGGCACGAGCACTCCGGGCGAACCCAGCGAGCCGCCCGAGCCGAGCTTCGAGATGCCGAAGATCGTGAGCGCGGCGCCCGCCGGCAGCAGCGCCAGCCCGACCCTGTCGAGCGGGCCGGCCTCGCCCGAGTCGGTCTCGGGCAGCATCCGCCAGCCGAGGTACATCGCCACCACGCCGATCGGGACGTTCACGAAGAAGATCCACGACCAGTGCAGGTTCTGAAGGATCAGGCCGCCGACGACGGGGCCGAGGATCGGGGCGAGCATCGCGGGCATCGAGACGACGCCCATCACCCGCCCCATCCGCTGCGGCCCGGCGACCTGGGCCATGATCAGCTGCGCCAGCGGCATGATCATGCCGCCACCGATCCCCTGCAGCACGCGGAAGACGACCAGCGCGACGAGTGTGTTCGAGAACCCGCAGGCGATCGAGCCGAGCGTGAACAGCGCCAGCGAGACCAGGTATACGCGCTTGGCTCCAAAGCGGCGCGCCATCCAGCCCGTCACCGGCATCACGGCCGCCAGCGCGAGCAGATAGCCGGTGACGACCCACTGCACTTCGGAGATCGAGCTGTGCAGTTCTTTCGAGAGCGTGTCGAGCGCGACGTTGACGATCGTCGTGTCGAGGATCGACATGATCATCCCGAGGATCACAACGCCCGAGATCACCCACACGTGGCGCTCGATCTTCACGGGCTCGGGCTTGGCAGCGGTGACGGAGGACATTCGGTACCGAAATATTAGGTACCTAACAAATATCCTTCAAGAGGGTTGGACGCGTGTGTGACCCGTCTCACAGATGGGCCTTCTCTGCATAAGCAGTTTCTATTTGACGCAGATCAGCTGATCGGTTTAAGCTCTGCCGTGGCCGTCGGGGAGAGTGCGGAGGAGAGATTCGACTTTCCGCCAGAGCAAGTGCTGCGTTTCCCGACGGCCTATCTCTCTCGAGCGCGCACGATCCTCTCTGTTCCCGTAGGGACGCGCTCATCGCGCGTCCCTACCGGGTTCATGCAACGGGCCGCGCGCGGCATCCTCCCCCTAAAAAAGAAAACCCGCCATCAGCGGCGGGCTCGGCAGGCACGATCCGCGAACGTCTACCAGCGATAGTGCGCGAACGCCTTGTTCGCCTGGGCCATGCGGTAGATGTCGTCCTTGCGCTTGTACGCGCCCCCCTGCTGGGAGACCGCGTCGAGCAGCTCGTTGGCCAGTCGCTGGGCCATCGTCTTCTCGCGGCGCTGGCGGGCGAACTCCACCAGCCAGCGGACGGCCAGCGTGCGCGCGCGGCGCGCGGGGACCTCCACCGGCACCTGGTAGGTGGCGCCACCGACGCGGCGGGAGCGCACCTCGAGCGTCGGGGTCAGCGTGCGGATCGACGCCTCCAGTGTCTCCAGCGGCTCTTTGTCGCTGCGCTCACCGATCAGGGCCAGCGCGTCGTAGACGATCCGCTCGGCCGTCGACTTCTTGCCGTCGAGCATCACCTTGTTGATGACCTGCTGGACGAGCTTCGACCGATGGATCGGGTCGGGCTCGACGGGACGGATCTGGGCGGCTGCGCGGCGGGGCATCTAGAGGCGGTCGGAGGGCGGTTCTATTTCTTCTTCACGCCGTACTGCGAGCGCGACTTCTTGCGGTCGCTCACGCCGGCGGCGTCGAGCGTCCCCCGCACGACCTTGTAACGAACGCCCGGCAGGTCCTTGACGCGACCGCCGCGGACGAGCACCACGGAGTGCTCCTGCAGGTTGTGGCCCTCGCCCGGGATGTACGCCGTGACCTCCATCGAGCCGGAGATGCGCACACGCGCGACCTTGCGGAGCGCGGAGTTGGGCTTCTTCGGGGTTGTCGTGTACACGCGCGTGCACACGCCCCGGCGCTGCGGGGCAGCCACCTTCTTCTTGCGGCCTTTGCCGGACTTCAGTCCGGGAGTGGCGAGCTTCTTCTTCGGGGCCACGCGGCCCTTGCGCACGAGTTGCGAGGTGGTCGGCATTGGGCGCAGGATGCTAGCAGCCCGAGGCCGCCCGGCAGGGCACGTCCATCGAGTGTCTACGCCGCTGCGGCGGCGGGCGCCGCGCCCGCTGCGCGTACCGGCGCCGGCATCATCGCCGAGGCGACGATCACAAGGACGAAGGCCAGCGCCTGAAGGGTCACACCCGTCGCGCTGCCGGCCATCGGGTCGCCGAAGACGATGATCCCGCCGGCGATGCCGGCGATGTTGGCGGCCGTGCCGGTGACGGCGATGACGGGAACCGCCTCGCCGTCCTGGAGGCCTTTCGCGGAGGCGTAGAAGGCGACGATCGAGGCGACGACCGCGACCGCGAGCCAGGGGCTCGTGACCAGGCCCATCGCGCCGTGCGCGCCGGTGATGCCGGTGAGGGCCTTGATCGAGGTGTCGGAGACGCCGAACAGGATCCCGGACGCCGCGCCCAGCATCACGCCGTGGTGCTCGACCGGGCCGCCCATCCGCGGGCCCATGATCAGCAGGCCACCGAGGAAGAAGAGGCCGGCCTCGAACGAGATCATGCCGACGTTGGAGAAGTGGGAGTGCGCGCCGTGCATGGCGGGCAGCGTGACGCCGAGCAGGACGAGCCCGGAGGCGGTCAGGAACAGCCCGATCCACTGGCGCTTGCCGACTTCGAAGCCGAACAGGCGGTCGGCCATCACGGCGATGAACACGACGCCGGCCGCGAGCGCGACCTGGACGACGGACATCGGCGCGAGCGAGAGCGCCGCCACGTGCAGGCCCCAGCTCGCCGTCGCGGTGAGCATGCCCAGGCAGAACCACTTCGAGGAGTACAGGCCGATCGCCGAGCGGATCGGGTGGAGGACTTCCACCTTGGGCACGGCGTTGGCGCCCCTGTACTTGTAGAAGAAGCCCAGGTTCGCCACGAAGGCGCAGGCCAGTGCTAGGAAGATTCCGAGATCCAAGGTCATGTGGGGAGGGTCGACAGCGGTGGCCTGCATCGACTGCGGGGAGCCACTGCTTTACTCCGCCTCGACGGGGGTAGGCGGATCGACCGCACCGGGAAGATACCCGTCGGAACCTCTGTGCAAGCTAAAGGCCTCCCGAGAAGTTCTAAAGACCCTGCAACGGTGCGGGATTCGAGCGATCTCCCGAATCGCGGCTCCGGCCGCGGCAGCGGTGCCGGAGCCCCGCTGCTGATGGTGGACATCGACGGGGTGATCTCGCTGTTCGCGGGCTCCGCGGAGGCCTCGGAGCCCGCCGTCGAGGGCAGCTTCCACTCGATCGAGGGCATACCGCACTTCCTTTCGGCCACGGCGGCCGCTCACCTGCTCGCGCTGGCGGCCGATTTCGAGCTCGTCTGGGCCAGCGGCTGGGAAGAGCGCGCAGGGGATCACCTGCCGTACCTGCTCGGTCTCCCCTCCGGGATGCCCTTCCTGCGCTTCGAGAAGGCCGTCGGGCGCTCCAACGCGCACTGGAAGCTGGACGCCATCGAACGCTATGCCGGGGAGCGGCCGCTGGCGTGGATCGACGACGCGCTGGACGAGGAGTGCCGCTCGTGGGCGGACCGGCGCGCCGCGCCGACGCTGCTCGTCCAGACCGACCCGCGCCGCGGGCTGACCGATGCCGAGGCGGCGGTGCTCACGGGGTGGGCGCGGGGGCTGGCGGCGTAAGCGGCGCAACGGGGCCGACCTTGACCGCCGCGGAGACCGCCGCCCCGCCGCCGGGTCCCCCCGCGTAGAGAGCCCGCACCCATGCCGGCTTGGCGGCTCCGACCGCGAAGCTCGCGGGAGCGACCCAAGCCCCCGTCGCGTCGGTCACGCCTTCGGCGACGGGGGTCTCCGTGACTTCGACGCCCCTCCGCGCGACCGTCCGCGCCTGCAGCTGGACGGTCGCCCCGGCCAGGGGCGCGCCTGCGAGCGTCGCCAGCGTGACGGCCAGCTGCGGGGGCTGGGACGGCGCGAGGGCTGCAACGAGGGCGAGCGTCGCCCTGACGGGGTCACCCGCGAGGCCCGTCACGCTCGCGCGGATCGCCGGAAGCTGGCCGTAGAGCGCATCGCCCGGGCAGTCGGTGCTGTCGGCGTCCCGATGTCCCGAGACGCGCCGCAGCGAGACGCGCGCGTTGGCCGGGTATTTGCTGTAGGAGGCGCCCGCGGCGTTCACGCGCACCGTCACCCGCCCGCTCGGCGGCGTGCCGTGCAGCGCGAGCTTCCACGCGAGCAGCCGCTGCAGCGCCGCCTGCGCGGCTGTCGAGATCTGGGTGCCGGAGTACGAGCCGAGCACCGCGACCCCGCTCGAGACGAGGTTGTAGCCGCCCGCGTGGGCGCCGACGACGGGTTCGTCGATGCCGCCCGCCCGGGCCTCCCAGATACGCCCGAAGCTGTCGAGGACGAAGTTGTAGCCGATGTCGTTCCAGCCGTTGAATTCGCGATGGAAGAGGAAAATCGCGCGCAGCATCGCCGGCACCTGACCCGACGAGTATCCATTCGGGTTCTCCGTGTGATGGACGAAAGCGAGGTCCACAGCCCCGTAGATCGGGGCCACGCGGGGCGGTGGGATGCCTTTAGCCCAGGCGGCGCGGGCGATGATCGGCGGCTGCCCCGGACCGGCCGCCAGCACGGGCTGGGCCAGAGGGAGAGCCGCCTGGGCGGCCTCGCTCCGCGGCTCGGCGCCGAGCACGAGCTGCAGGCGTGCTCCGGCGAGCGGTGCACCGCTGCGCAGCTGCGCGAGCCGCGCCCCGCCCACCCACAGCGGGTCGCCCCTCTGCCGGGCCTCGGCGGCAGCGTCAGGCCCATGGCCGTGCGCCCCCGCAGCGGTCCACGGCCCCCAGGAGCTCGAGTCCGTCCTCACCCTGAGCTCCGGGCGGGCTGCGCGCCCAGCCCGCCACTCCAACCCCGCCACGGCGACGCCGGCCGGGAGGGCCACGGCCCGGGTGCCGTGCAGGGTTCCCAGCTCGATCGTTCGCAGCAGCGAGGACCCCGGCACCGCCAGGGCGCCGGCCGGCCGTAGGGTCGCCCCCGCGAGCGCGCCGGCGCCGGCGCGCAGCAGCGATCGGCGCGTCATCTCGGGGCCGGCCACAACCCCCGGAACACCGGGCGGCCGTCACGGTCGCGCCGCCGGCGGTGAGAGCCTCCTCACGCAAATGCTGCGGGGCTGCGCCCCGTCCCGGCGAGCACCCCGCGGCCCAGCCGGCGTCCGCACGCCCGGCGAGATGCGAGTATCTCCGCTCGCCGCGCATGTTCGTCGCGACGACCCTCCTCTACCCCCTCGCGCTGGCCGCCCTCTGCATCGGAGCCGGCCTGCTCGCCGACCGGCTCGGCGGCGTCGGCCTGCGCCCGGCGCTGATCGCGCCGCTGGGGGCCGCCGCGCTGATCGCGCTCTCGCAGCTGACCAGCACCTTCTCGTGGTCGGCGCCGGCCACGCCGTGGCTGCTGGCGGCGCTGGCCGCGGCCGGTCTGGTGCTGGGGCGCGGACGGCTGGGCGAGCTTCGCGCGGCGCTCACCGCCGAGCCGCTGCCGCTCGTCGTCTCGGCGATCGCGTATGTGCTCGCGCTCGCGCCGGTGCTGCTGAGCGGGCGGCCCGGGTTCTCCTCCGGCGCCCTCTCGGACGCCGCCGTGCACCTGATCGGCGCCGACTACCTGATCCACCACGGACAGGTCTTCGGCGGCCTCGACCTCACCAACTCCTACGGCGGCTTCCTGAACGGCTACTACGGGATGGGCTACCCGTCGGGCGCCGACACGCTGTTCGGCGGCAGCGGACTCCTACTCGGCCTGCCGCTGATCTGGGCCTTCCAGCCGTTCAACGCGTTCGTGGTCGCGCTCGGCTGCGGGCCTGCCTGGGTGCTCGCGCGGCGGCTCGGGCTGGGACGGGCGCTCGCCGCCGGCGCTGCGCTCACCGCGGTGGTGCCCGCGCTCGTCTACGGATACGCGCTCGAGAGCTCGGTCAAGGAGCTGACCGCGATGTCGCTGCTGCTTGCATGTGGGTGCCTCGTCTCGAAGCCCTCGAGCTGGCTCGGGCGCGGCGCGCGCGGGGCCGTGCCGCTCGCGCTCCTCTTCGCCGCGGGCCTGTCGGTGCTCGGTCCGGCCTTCGGGGCGTGGGCGATCGCGTGCTCCGCGGCGGCCCTCGCGGCGATCGTGCTCGAGCAGGGCCGCGCGGAGCTGCGCGCGCTGGTGCCGGTGGTCGCGCTCGGCGCGCTCGTGCTGGTGGTCGCGGCGCTGCCGACCTGGCGCCACCTCGGCGGCGCGCTCCAAGTCGCCGGCGAAATCGCCTCGACCTCGAACCCGGGCAACCTGAAGTCGCCGCTGCACGCCTCACAGGTGCTCGGCGTGTGGCTGAACGGCAGCTTCAAGGTCGACCCGCCGGGGACCGCCGGGTGGCTGACCGATGCGCTCTGCGTGCTCGTCGCCGCGTTCGCGGTCGCGGGCGTCGCCGCGTGCCTGCGCCGGCGCGCGCGGGGTGTCGGACTGTGGATCGCGGCGATGCTCCTGACCTGGCTGGTCGTCAGCCAGGTGGTCACGACCTGGGCGGTCGCGAAGACCCTGGTGCTGACCTCCCCGGCGGTGATGCTGCTGGCCTGGGCCGGCGTCGGGCTGCTGGCGGGGCTCGCACCGCGTGCGCTGGCGCTGGGCGCGGCTACCGCGGCGGCGCTCGCGATCCTCGCGGGAGTCGTGATCTCCGATGAGCTGCAGTACAACTCCGTCGACCTCGCCACCACCGCACGCTATGACGAACTCGGTGAAATCGACGGCGCGTTCGCCGGGCGCGGGCCCGCGCTGCTGACCGACTTCGACGAATACGCGCTCTACTCGCTGCGCGATCTCGACCCTGGCAGCCCCAACTTCCTCTACCCCTCCCCCGCCCTGGCCTCGGCGGCCGGCGGCTATGGCCGTCCGTTCGCGCTCGCGGCGATCGCACCGCGGGCGCTCGCCTCCTACCCGCTGCTGATCACGCGCCGCGACCCCCAGGCGTCGAGGCCGCCTGCCGCCTACACGCTCGTGCGGGAGGGCCGCTACTACCTCGTCTGGAGACGCAGTCCGGGCGCGCCGGAGCGCGTCGGCCTCGCGCTCGCCGGCAAGGGCCGGCCGGTCTCGTGCCCCGCCGTCGCAACGGTGGCGCGTGTGGCAGGCGCCGGCGGCTCGCTGGCCGCGGCGCTCGCGCCGCGCGTGGTCGCGGTGCCGCTCGCCGGCGCCCGGCGCCCCGCGGCCTGGGGGCGCGCGCCCGAACGCGTCGTGATGAAACGAGCGGGCGTCATGCGCGCCCGCTTCTCGGTGCCGAGCGGCGGCGAATGGGAGCTCTGGCTCCGTGGACGGCTGATGCCCTCGATCGGGGTCAGCGTCGACGGGCGCCCGGTCGGGTCGGTCTCCGGGCAGGTGAGCGGCAACTCGCTGATCACCTCGCCCGCCCCGCCGCTGCGCGTCCGGCTCGCCGCCGGCGCGCACACGCTCGAAGTGCGCCGCCCGGCGCCGGCGCTGACGCCGGGCGGCCGCGGCTCGGCCGTGCTCACGGGGCTGTTCCTCACGCCCGCCGGGGCGCCGCCGTCCGGGCGGCTGCGGCGGGTGCAGGCGGGGTCGTGGCGCTCGCTGTGCGCAGCGGGCCCGCTGCAGTGGGTCGAAGGATTCCGCCGGGCTCGTTAACGACCGCCGCCCGCGCAGGGCGGGCGGCGGGTGCAATCGATCTGCGGGTGAGCGCTACTTGCCGTCTTTCGAGTCCTCGGCGGGGAGCTCGAGCTCGGCCAGCTCCTCGGCGAAGCCGGGGTCGGTGCCACCGGCGCCGATCTTCTCCAGCGAGGCGAGGTCCGCGTCGAACTCCTGGCCGTAGCCGCCGCCGAGCGAGTCGCCGTCGGTGAGGCCGAGCTCGGCCGCGATCTCGTCCTGGTCGAGCAGGCCGACGTCGTCGATCGCCCGCGGCAGCGGCTCGGAGGGTTCGATCTCGATCCGGCGGTAGCGCTTGAGCCCGGTCGCGGCCGGGATCAGCTTGCCGATGATCACGTTCTCCTTGAGCCCGTTGAGGCGGTCGATCTTGCCTTCGAGCGCGGCGTCGGTCAGCACCTTGGTCGTCTCCTGGAAGGAGGCCGCCGACAGGAACGAGTCCGTGTTCAGCGAGGCCTTGGTGATGCCGAGGATGATGTCCTCGAACTGGGCCGTTTCGCCGCCCTTCTCGCCGACCGCGTCGTTCACCTTCGCGAACTCGAAGCGGTCCACGAACTGGCCCGGCAGGTAGTCGGTGTCGCCCTTCTGGTCGACCCGGACCTTTTTCAGCATCTGCCGGACGATCAGCTCGATGTGCTTGTCGTTGATGTCCACGCCCTGGGACTTGTAGACCTCCTGCACCTCCTTGACGAGGTACTGCTCGGTCTCGGTGCGGCCGCGGATCGCGAGCAGCTCGTGCGGGTACACCGACCCCTCGTTGAGCTGCTTGCCGGCGCTGATCTTCTCGCCGTCGGCGACGAACAGGCGCGTCCGGCGCGGGAACGCGTGTTTGTGCTCCTCGCCGGCCTCGTCGGTGATCGTCACGGTCAGCGCCTTGTCGGTCTCCTCGACCGACACGGTGCCGTCCTGCTCGGCGATCTTGGCCAGCCCCTTCGGCCTGCGGGCCTCGAAGAGCTCCACCACGCGCGGCAGACCGTGCGTGATGTCCGCGCCGGCGACACCGCCGGTGTGGAACGTCCGCATCGTCAGCTGGGTCCCGGGCTCGCCGATCGACTGGGCGGCCACGATCCCGACCGCGTCGCCGATCTGCGCGAGCGCGCCGGTCGCCATCGCGCGGCCGTAGCAGGCCTGGCAGACCCCGCTCGGGGCCTCGCACTTGAGCACGGAGCGCACGGGCACCTTCACCTCGGTGCCCTTCTCGTGCTCCTCGGCGAAGGCGCTGACGATCTCCGCCAGCTGCTCGCGGCCGATTTCGGTGCCCTGCTCGGCCAGCATGCGGTGCCGCTTGGTCTCGATCGGAAGCGCCGCGAACCGGCCGACCAGCCCGTCGTTGGGCTCGCCGTCGGCCTTGAACACGTCCATCTCGATGTACTCCTCGGTGCCGCAGTCGGTGTCGCGGATGATCACGTCCTGCGCGACGTCGACCAGGCGCCTCGTGAGGTAGCCCGAATCGGCGGTGCGCAGAGCGGTGTCGGCGAGACCCTTTCGCGCCCCGTGGGTCGAGATGAAGTACTCGAGCACCGACAGGCCCTCCATGAAGTTGGCCTTGATCGGGCGCTCGATGATTTCGCCCTTCGGGTTGGCCATGAGGCCGCGCATACCGGCGAGCTGGCGGATCTGCTTGAACGATCCGCGGGCGCCGGAGTCGGCCATCATGTAGATGGGGTTGAGTTTGTCGAAGTTCTCGATCATCGCGTCGGCGACCTCGTCCGTGGCCGCGTTCCACTGCTCGACGACCGCCTCGTGGCGCTCCTCCTGGGTGATCAGGCCGTCCTCGTACTGGCCGGTGATGTCCGCCACCAGCGTTTCGAACTTCTCGAGGATGTCCTGCTTCTCGGGCGGCACGACGACGTCGTTCTTGGAGATCGTGATCCCCGCCTGGGTCGCGTACTTGAAGCCCAGGTCCTTGAACGCGTCCAGCACCAGCGAGATCGTCGTCGCGCCGTAGCTCTGCACCAGCAGATCGATCAGGCGCGTGGTGTCGCGCTTCTTCATCGACTGGTTGACGAACGTGTACTTGGACGGGTCGAACTCGTCGCCGAGCGCCTCGGCGAGCGCGCGCTCGATGCGGTCGTTGTAGATGATCCGCCCGATCGTCGTCAGCACGTGACCGGCCTCGCGCCCGTAGGGACGGAACTCGGCGACGTCGTGCAGCTTGACCACGCCTGCCTCGTATGACAGTTCGGCCTCCTGCGCAGTGCGGAAGGCATGCGGTCGGGGGTCGTGGGTCGCGCGGTCGATCTTCGCCAGCTCATCCGCCTCCGGCCCGTAGGTCAGGTAGTAGGCGCCCAGGATCATGTCCTGGGTCGGCGTCGCCAGCGGCGCGCCGTGAGCGGGCGAGAGGATGTTGTTGGAGGAGAGCATCAGGATCCGCGCCTCCGCCTGCGCCTCGGCCGACAGCGGCAGGTGGACAGCCATCTGGTCGCCGTCGAAGTCGGCGTTGAAGGCGTGACACACCAGCGGGTGAACCTGGATCGCCTTGCCCTCGACGAGCAGCGGCTCGAACGCCTGGATGCCCAGACGGTGGAGCGTCGGCGCGCGGTTGAGCAGCACCGGGTGCTCGTGGATGACCTCCTCGAGGACATCCCAGACCTCGGCGATCATCGAGTCGACCATCTTCTTGGCCGCCTTGATGTTCTGCGCGGACTTGCGCTCGACGAGGCGCGCCATGATGAACGGCTTGAAGAGCTCGAGCGCCATGATCTTCGGCAGACCGCACTGGTGCAGCTTCAGGTACGGCCCGGCGACGATCACCGAGCGGCCCGAGTAGTCCACGCGCTTGCCGAGCAGGTTCTGGCGGAAGCGCCCCTGCTTGCCCTTGAGCATGTCCGAGAGGCTCTTCAGCGGACGGTTGCCCGGGCCCGTGACGGGGCGGCCGCGACGGCCGTTGTCGAACAGCGCGTCGACGGCCTCCTGCAGCATGCGCTTCTCGTTGTTGACGATGATCTCGGGCGCGCCGAGGTCGAGCAGCCGCTTGAGGCGGTTGTTGCGGTTGATCACGCGGCGGTACAGGTCGTTGAGGTCGGAGGTCGCGAAGCGGCCGCCGTCGAGCTGCACCATCGGGCGCAGCTCCGGCGGAATCACGGGCACCGCGTCGAGCACCATCATCTCCGGTTTGTTGCCGGACTGGATGAAGGCGGAGACCACCTTCAGCCGCTTGACGGCGCGCGCCTGCTTCTGGCCTTTGCCGGTCTTGACCTGGTCCTCGAGTTCGATCCTTTCGGCCTCGAGGTCGACCTGCTGGAGCAGGTCGCGGATCGCTTCCGCGCCCATGCCGCCACGGAAGTACTCGCCGAAGCCGTAGGGCGAGCCGAAGCGCTCCTTGAGCTCACGGAACGTGGACTCGTCGTGCTCGATCTGCTTGGGCTCCATGGTCTTGAAGAGCTCCCAGACCTGACGCATCCGCTCGGCCGCGTCCTCGATGTACGCTTCCGTGTCCGTGATGTCGGCCTCGAAGGCCTTCGTCAGCTCCTTGACCTGCTTCTCGCGCTCCTCGTCGGAGATCTTCGACAGGTTGATGTCGAGCGAGTCGGCCCACAGGTGATCTTCGTCGTTGAAGTTCGTCTGTTTGCCGTTCTGGAGGTACTTCTCGCGGCGCGCGAGCGACTCGCGCAGCTCCAGCACGCGCTCCTCGCGCTCGCCGGCGTAGCTGTCGAGGACCTTGTTGACCTCCTTCTCGAGCGAGTCGAGGTCCTTGGCGCGAGCCTCATCGTCGACCCAGGTGACGATCGAGGCAGCGAAGTAGAGGACCTTCTCGAGTTCCTTCGGCGCCATGTCGAGCAGGTAGCCGATGCGGCTGGGCACGCCCTTGAAGAACCAGATGTGGCTCACGGGAGCGGCCAGGTCGACGTGACCCATGCGCTCGCGGCGGACCTTGGAGCGGGTCACCTCGACGCCGCAGCGCTCGCAGACGATGCCCTTGTAGCGGACGCGCTTGTACTTGCCGCAGTAGCACTCCCAGTCCTTGGTGGGACCGAAGATGCGCTCGCAGAAGAGGCCGTCCTTCTCGGGCTTCAGCGTGCGGTAGTTGATGGTCTCCGGCTTGGTGACCTCGCCCGAGCTCCAGCTGCGGATCTGCTTGGAGGACGCGAGCGAGATCTCGATTGCGTCGAAGTTGTTGATGTCAATCACGTGTGTGCCCTTCTTGCCGGGATGTACGTCTGAATGTCTTGTAACTGGGGGTTAGGACGAAGTCCGTAAGGGGGCGGAGCCCCCTTACCTCTCTGGCTGTGGTTTTTCTCTACAGGCCCGGCTGCTTCTTTGGCTCAGGGCGGCTGCCGGGTGCTGCCCTGGCCGTTCCTCTACTCGGGGGCCTCCTCGCTCACGAGCGAGTCGAGGTCGACCTCCTCGGTCGCCCCGGCGTCATCGGCGTCGGGCACGGCATCGCCGTCCTCGTCGGCCTCGCCGGAGGCATCGGTCTTGTCCTCGCTCTCGAGCTCCTCGTCGCTGGACTCCGTGGCCGCCGCCCTGACGCCCGAGAGGTCGATGCCGAGCTCCTCGGCCGCCCTCAGCAGGTCGTCGTCCTCGTCGCGCATCTCGGCGCGCTGACCCTCCTCGGAGACGACGTTGACGTCGAGCGCCAGCGACTGCATCTCCTTCAGGAGCACCTTGAAGGACTCCGGGATCGACGGCTCGGCGATGTTCTCGCCCTTGACGATCGCCTCGTAGGCCTTCACGCGGCCGACCGTGTCGTCGGACTTGATGGTCAGCATCTCCTGCAGGGTGTAGGCGGCGCCGAAGGCCTCCAGCGCCCAGACCTCCATCTCGCCGAAGCGCTGGCCGCCGAACTGCGCCTTGCCGCCCAGCGGCTGCTGGGTGACCAGCGAGTACGGGCCGGTCGAGCGGGCGTGGATCTTGTCGTCGACCAGGTGCAGCAGCTTCAGGATGTACATGTAGCCAACCGTCACCTGTTCCTCGAAAGGCTCGCCGGTGCGGCCGTTGAACAGCGTCATCTTGCCCGACGCCTGCTCGCCGACCCTGGCGGACTTGTCGATGTCCATGCGGATGCGCCCGGTGTGGGCGTCCTGCCACTCGACCAGCGCCTTGTCGACGTCTTCGACGGTCGCGCCGTCGAAGACGGGCGTGGAGACGTAGACGCGACGCTTGCCGGCGGCGGCGTCGGCCTCCTTGTAGGCCTCGGTGCCGTCGTCGTACCAGCCCTGCGCGGCCGCCCAGCCGAGGTGCGTCTCGAGGATCTGCCCGACGTTCATGCGCGAGGGCACGCCCAGCGGGTTGAGGATCACGTCGACCGGCGTGCCGTCCTCGAGGAACGGCATGTCCTGCTGGTCGACGATCTTCGAGATCACACCCTTGTTGCCGTGGCGGCCCGCGAGCTTGTCGCCCTCGGAGATCTTGCGCTTCTTCGCCACGAAGACGCGGACGAGGTCGTTGACGCCCGGCGGCAGGTCGTCGCCGGCGTCGCGGCTGAAGGTCATGACGTCGATGACGACACCACCCTCGCCGTGCGGCACCTTCAGCGAGGTGTCGCGGACCTCGCGCGCCTTCTCCTTGAAGATCGCGCGGATCAGCTTCTCCTCGGCCGTCAGCTCCGTCTCGCCCTTCGGCGTGACCTTGCCGACCAGCAGATCGCCCGAGATGACCTCGGCGCCCACGCGGACGATGCCGCGGTCGTCGAGGTTGCGCAGCGACTCCTCCGAGCGGTTGGGGATGTCGCGGGTGATCTCCTCCTCTCCGAGCTTGGTCGTGCGGGCGTCGATCTCGTACTCCTCGATGTGGATCGAGGTGAGCTCGTCGTCCTGCACGAGGCGCTTGGAGAGGATGATCGCGTCCTCGAAGTTGTAGCCCTCCCAGGACATGAAGGCGACCATCAGGTTCTTGCCGAGGGCCATCTCGCCCTTGTCGGTCGAGGAGCCGTCGGCGAGCACGTCGCCGGCCTTGACTTTCTGGCCGGTCGAGACGAGCGGCTTCTGGTGGATCAGGGTGCCCTGGTTCGAGCGCATGAACTTCTGCAGCTCGTACTCGTCCTTCTTGCCGTCGGAGCCCGCGATCACGAGGCCGTCCGCGTCCATGTAGTCGACGGTTCCCGCCGACTTCGCGAGCAGCACGTCACCGGTGTCCAGCGCCGCGCGGCGCTCCATCCCCGTGCCGACCAGCGGCGCGTCGGACTTCAGGAGCGGAACGGCCTGGCGCTGCATGTTCGAGCCCATCAGCGCGCGGTTCGCGTCGTCGTGCTCGAGGAACGGGATCATCGCCGTCGCCACCGACCAGATCTGCTCGGGCGAGACGTCGATCAGGTCGACGTCTTTCGGCCCGACCGTTACGTACTGTCCGGCCTGGGTGCGGCACAGGATCTCCGAGCCCTTGAGCTTCCCGGTCTTGGGGTCGACAGGCGTGTTCGCCTGCGCGATCAGCTGCTCCTCTTCCTGGGTCGCGTCGAGGCGGACGACCTCCTCGGTGACGACCCCGTCCTTGACGACCCGGTAGGGCGTCGTGACGAAGCCGTACTCGGAGACCTCCGCGAAGGAGGAGAGCGAGCCGATCAGGCCGATGTTCGGACCCTCGGGGGTCTCGATCGGGCACATGCGCCCGTAGTGGGTCGGGTGCACGTCGCGGACCTCGATCGGAGCGCGCTCGCGCGTCAGCCCGCCCGCGCCGAGCGCCGAGAGACGACGGCGGTGCGTGAGCCCGGCGAGCGAGTTCGTCTGGTCCATGAACTGCGACAGCTGCGAGGAGCCGAAGAACTCCTTCAACGCCGCCACCACGGGCCGGATGTTGATGATGGTCTGCGGCGTGATCGTGTCGGCGTCCTCGGTCGTGAGGCGCTCGCGCACGACCCGCTCCATGCGGTACAGGCCGATCCGGAAGGCCTCCTGGATCAGCTCCCCCACCGTGCGCAGGCGGCGGTTTCCGAAGTGCTCGTACTCGTCGAGGTGCTCGGCCACGGGCTCGCGCGGCATGCTGATCGCCTCGGCCGCGTAGTCCTTGATCTCCGTCTCCGGTTCCTCGGGCAGCCCGAGGCGCTTGGGCAGGTCGACCAGCTCGCGCACCAGCGCGAGGATGTCGTCGTGCGTCAGCGTGCGGGTGTCGATGTCGATGTCGAGCCCGAGCCGCGAGTTGAGCTTGTAGCGACCGACGCGCGTGAGGTCGTAGCGCTTGGGGTCGAAGAAGAGCTGGTTGAGCAGCGCCTTCGCGTTGTCGACGCTGGGCGGCTCGCCCGGCCGCTGCTTCTTGAACAGCTCGATCAGGGCGCCCTCTTCGCTGCGCGTCGCCTCGGTGTCCGACTCGATCGTGTTGCGGATGTAGAGCGAGTTGTCGAAGAGCTTCAGGATCTCCTCGTCGCTCGCGTAGCCCATCGCGCGGAGCAGCACCGTCACCGGGAGCTTGCGCTTGCGGTCGATGCGAACGAAGACCTTGCCCTTCTTGTCGATCTCGAGCTCCAGCCAGGAGCCACGAGCCGGCATCAGGTTCGCGATGAAGACCTGCTTCTCGCGGTCCTTCGGCTCCATCAGGTAGGCGCCCGGCGAGCGGACGAGCTGCGTCACGACGACGCGCTCGGTGCCGTTGATCACGAACGTCCCGCGCTCGGTCATCCAGGGGAAGTCGCCCATGAAGACGGACTGCTCGCGGATCTCACCGGTCTCACGGTTGATGAAGGCGACCGTCACCGTGAGCGGGCGCGCGTAGGTGAGGTCCTTCTCGCGGCACTGCTCGAGCGAGGCGACGGGCTCGTCGAATGTGAACTCGCCGAACTGGACGGCGAGATTTCCTGTGTAGTCCTCGATCGGCGAGATGTCGTCGATCGTCTCGCGGAGCCCGCCCTTCTGCGGGTCCGTCAGCCACTCGAAGGAGCGGCGCTGTATGTCGATCAGGTTGGGGACATCAACGGTCTTGTTCAGACGCGCGAAGCTACGGCGCGTCCGGAGAGCATCTGCAGCAGCCAAGAAATGACTCCTTCGGAGGGCGAAACACGGACGAGGAGGGCGCCGGGGGCGCGACCAGCAAAGATAGCACAGGCAAGCTGCGCCCTGAAGGGCCGCCGGTGCTCACGGACCCCGCCCTTGACGCTCGCGTATGTGGCGCGAGGTACTTGCCAGGCGGCTGCGACTATCGACCAGCGTCGGCCATCTTACCGGAAAGTGGGTCGTCCGGGGCAGGAGAATGGGCCCTGTACGGTCCTTTTCCGCGGTCCGCGCACGGCCGGCATGTACGCATGTGCGGGCCCGTCAGCGTCGGGCACCGAGCCACCGCACCCGGGGCAGCGGATGCTCCCGGCCCGCATGCTCGCTTTCAGCCTGCGGCCTCGCTGCTCACGCCAAGGTCCTGCGCGCGCGTCGCGAGCGCCTCGATCACCTGCGCGATCAGATCGTCGAGCTCGACGCCGAGCTCCTCGGCGCCACGTGCCACATCCTCGCGGCTCACCGCGGCGGCGAAGCTCGGCTGGCGCAGCTTCTTCTTCACCGACTTTGCGGTCATGCCGATCAGGCCGTCGGGCCGCACGTAGGCGCACGCCAGGACGAAGCCCGAGAGCTCGTCGACCGCCGCCAGCGAGCGCTCCATCTCGGAGTCGCGCGAGACCCCCATGTAGTCGGCGTGCGAGGCGACGCCGCGGATCAGCTCGGGCGGGTAGCCGAGGCGTTCGAGCTCGGCCATCGCGTAGCGCGGGTGGCCCGTCTCGAGATCGGGGTGGCGCTCGTAGTCGAGGTCGTGCAGCAGCCCCGTCAGCCCCCACAGCTCCTCGTCGGCGCCGCGGCGGCGCGCCTGGTCGCGCATCGCCGCCTCCACCGCCAGGCAGTGGCGGCGCAGCGGCTCGGAGCCGACCCACTCGTGCAGGAGGGCGAGGGCTTCCTCGCGGGAGGGGAGGGTCGTCTCGGCGGCCACCGGGCCCGACGATACATGCGCTCTGAGCGCTCGCGCCGCGGCTAGTAGATCAGCGAGTTCAGCGCCGTCGCCGAGATCATCGTGTTGCCCGAGCTGATCTGCACGGGGAGCGACGACGATTCGGAGTTCCCGGTCCCGAGCGAGAAGCGGAAGCCGGCGCCCCACGTGAACACTTCCCCGGCGGCGGTCAGCCCGATCGCGTTCTCGCCCGAGGCGACGACCTTCGCGAAGTGAAGGCCCGTGGCCACCGGGGTCCTTTTCGTGTGCCGCCGGCGATCGCCGATCTGGCCGTGCCCGTCGGTGCCCCAGCCGTAGACCTGTCCGGCGACGAGCGCGAGGTCGAACCCCGAGTCATCGCCTTCCCCGGTGGCGTCGCCGCCGCAGGAGATCTCGCTCGCGGGCCCCGGCAGCACGACCTGCGTGGGCGTGAAGGCGCTCCCGGCGGACGCACCGGTTCCACCCTGGCCCATGCGGTTGTCGCCCCACGTGAAGACCGCGCCCGACGCGGTGCGCGCGGCGGACGTCAGCACGCCCGCGGTGATTTCCACGACGTTGGCAAGGCCGGGCACGGGCAGCGGCGTCGAGGTTTCGCTCACGCCGGCGCCGACGCCGAGCTGACCGTTGCTGTTCGTGCCGCACGCCTCCACTGTCCCGCCGGCCAGCAGGATCAGCACGTGGTTCTGCGCACCCTGCACCGCGACCGCGTTCGATATGCCCGCGACGCGTCTGGGCACGAGCTGGCGTTTCTTCATGGTGCCGAGGCACAGCGAGCCGGATTCGTTCAGCCCCCAGGCCCACAGGTGGCCTTGGGAGTCGATCGCGTAGCTGTCGTCGCGTGCCTCGCCGATCGAGACGATCTTCGTCCCGGCGGGGAAGCTCGGCTGGACGGGGACGGTCGAGTCGCTCGCCAGCCCGTTCCCGAGCGCGCCGTATTCGCCGTTGCCCCAGGCCCAGACGCGCCCGCTCGTGTCGAGGGCGAGGCTCGAGGCGTTCGAGGCGTCGATCTGGGACACGGCCCCGATCCCTTCCACCGCTTGCGGCGTCGGCTCGGGGTACTGCGTGCCGCCGAAGTAGGAGCCGAAGCGCTCCACCTGCTGGGCGCCCGCGGAGCCCGCGCCGGCGAGCGCGAACACCACCGCGATCGCGACACTGCGCCGCAGCCGTCTGCAAATGCCCCTCTGCATTCGGTAGGGAGGCTACATGACGACCGCGGCGCCCCGGTGACCGGCTCGTTACTTCAGCTCGACGCTCGCGCCTGCCTCCTCGAGTTCGGCTTTGAGCTTGTCGGCCTCCTCCTTTTCGATGCCCTCCTTGACCGGCTTGGGGGCCTCGTCGACGAGCGCCTTGGCCTCTTTCAGGCCGAGGCCGGTCGCCGCGCGGACGACCTTGATGACCTGGATCTTCTTGTCGCCGGCCCCGGCGAGGATCACGTCGACGGTGCCGCTTTCTTCCTCGGCAGCCGCGTCGCCGGCACCGGCGCCGCCCGCGGCCGCTGGCGCCGCTGCGGCGACGGCCGTCGCCGAGACGCCGAACTCCTCCTCGAGCGCCTTGATGCGCTCGGCGAGCTCGAGCACCGAGATGCCCTTCAGCTCCTCGATCCAATCCTGCGTGCTGGTTGCCATGGTGTGTCAGTCCTCCTTGGTGGGATTCGTCTCGGCGTCCTCGGCCTCCGCCGAGACGTCCGTCTGTTTGTCGTCGTCGTCCTGCGCCGGCTCCTCAGGGGCGGGCTCGGCCGCGGCCTCCTCGGCGGCGGGCGCCTCGGCCTCAGCCTCCGCGGCTGCCTCTGCCTCGGCGGCGGGCGCCTCGGCCTCCGCAGACGCGTCCGCTTCCGCGGGTACCTCAGCCTCCGTCGGCGCGGCGACCTGGGCCTCAGCCGGAGCGGCCTCGGCAGCGGGAGCCTCGCCGGCGGGGATCTCGCCGGATTCCTTCTTCTGCTGCACCTGCCCGAGCGCCACCGCGACGCCGCTGAGCAGCGCGTTCAGCGAGCGGACCAGGCCCCCGATGGGCGAGGCCACGATGCCGACGAGCTGGCCGTAGAGCACGTCGCGAGAGGGCAGACGGGAGAGCGCGCGAATCTGCTCGATCTCGAGCTCCTCGCCGCCCATCATGCCGCCCTTGAACGGCAGCAGCTGTGTGGCTTTTGCGTAGTCGGCGACGGCTTTGGCGGCCGCCGCCACATCGCCGCGCACGAAAGTCAGCGCGGTCGGACCGATCAGATACGGCTTCAGCTCCTCGGCGCCGACCTGGTCGGCGGCCCGTTCGGTCAGTGAGTTCTTGACCACCGTGAAGCTCGCGTCGGCCTCGCGCAGCTTGCCGCGCAGCTCGGCGATCTGTTCGACGGTGATGCCTCTGTAGTCGACGGCGAAGACCGCCTCCGACTGATCGATGCTCTCGGCGATCTCAGCGATCGCCACTGCCTTCTGATCTCGGTTCATCTATCTCGTCGCTCTCGTTGTGCTTTGCCCGGGGCGCGGGAAGCCGAGAGAGCACGAGCACGACCGTGATCTACTCGCTCCAGCCTGCCTCGGTCTTCTCCGCCGGTGAAAGGGGCGGTGCCGGGGGTCTCGGGCGGTGCGTTTGCGCTGCCAGTCTACCGCGACCGCGCGGGAGGCACCTCCAGACCTGGGCCCCGGCCGGAGCGGCCGGCTCAGGCCGCGACGGTTGCCGCCGAGGTCTCCTCGGCGATGTCGCGCGTGCGGCTCGGGTCGACTTTCACGCCCGGGCCCATCGTCGAGGTCAGCGTGATCGAATGCAGGTAGCGGCCTTTGGCGGCTGAGGGCTTTGCGCGCACCAGCTCCTCGATCACCGCGGCGTAGTTCTCCAGCAGCTTGCGATCGTCGAAGCTCGCCTTGCCGATCACCAGATGCACGATCGCCGTGCGGTCCGTGCGGTACTCGACCTTCCCGGACTTCGACTCTTCGACAGCTTTGGCGACGTCCATCGTGACGGTGCCGACTTTCGGGTTCGGCATCTTGCCGGAGGGACCGAGGATGCGGCCGAGCTGCCCGACGACGCTCATCAGGTCGGGGGTCGCGATCGCGACGTCGAACTCGTCGAAACCGTCCTGGATGCGCTTGGCGAGGTCCTGGGCGCCGACCACGTCTGCGCCGGCCTCTTCGGCCTCTTTGGCCTTGTCGCCCTGCGCGAACACGGCGACGGTCACGTCTTTGCCGAGTCCGTTCGGCAGCGCGATCGTGCCGCGCAGCTGCTCGTCGGCGTGGCGCACGTTCAGGCCGGTGCGCACGTGCAGCTCGACGGACTCGTCGAATTTCGCGCTGGCGAGGCTTTTCACCAGTGCGACCGCCTCGGCGGGCTCGTACTCGCGCTCGCGGTCGACCTTGGCGAGCCCGTCGCGAAAGCGGCGGCCGTGATGAGTCGTCATGCGTCCACCTCCACGCCCATCGAGCGGGCGGTGCCCGCGATGATCTTCGCGGCTTGATCGACGTCGTGCGCGTTCAGGTCCTGAAGCTTGCGCTCTGCGATGTCGCGCAGCTGCGCCTGGCTGAGCCTCCCCACCTTGGTGCGGTTGGGCTCGCCCGAGCCCTTGCCGATTTTGAGCGCCTGGCGGATCAGCACCGCAGCCGGAGGGGTCTTGGTGATGAAGGTGAACGAGCGGTCCTCGTAGACCGTGATCACGACCGGGATCACCGTGCCCGTTTCGCTCTGGGTCTGGGCGTTGAACGCCTTGCAGAACTCCATGATGTTGATGCCGTGCTGGCCGAGGGCAGGGCCGACCGGCGGGGCGGGGCTCGCCTGCCCGGCGTTCGCCTGCAGCTTGATCGTTGTCAGAACCTTCTTGGCCATAACTAGAGCTTTTTCACCTGGTCGAAGCCGACTTCCACGGGCGTCTCCCGCCCGAAGATAGATACCAGCACCTTGAGCCTCGCCGCGTCCTCGTTGATCTCCGAGATCTCGCCGGAGAAGTCCGAGAGCGGGCCGGAGACCACCTTGACAGACTCGCCGATCGAGAACTGCGCGCGCGTACGCGTCGCCGTCGCGACCTCCTTGTGGAGGAGGCGGTCGACCTCGCCCTGCGTCAGCGGCACGGGCTCCTGCGAGGCGCCGACGAAGCCGGTCACCCCGGGGGTGCCCTTGACGACGCCCCAGGAGTCCTCGTTCAGCTCCATGTTGACGAGCACGTAGCCGGGCATCGTCCGCTTCTCCTTGAGCACCTTCTGGTTGTTCTCCATCTCGGTGACCGACTCGGTCGGTACGACGACCGAGCGCACGGCGCGCTGCTGTCCGAGCGAGACGACCCGGTGCTCGAGGTTGTGCTTGACCTTGTTCTCGTGACCGGAATAGGTGTTGACGACGTACCAGCGAAACATTCAGAGGCTCCTGAGGGGTGTTGCGGAGAGGGCGTGGATGGTGAGACGCGAGGCGGGGCTCATCGCGTCAGAGGATGAATTCGACGAATTCCTTGGCGACGTAGTCGGCCAGGCCGAGGTAGGCGCCGGCGATTGCGACGAAGCCGAGCACGACAGCCGTGGCCTGGCCGACCGCACGGCGGTCGGGCCACTGGACGCGCTGAAGCTCGGCCCAGCTTGCGCGCAGGAAACCGATGACGCGGTTGCCGCCGCGCAGCGGGGCGCCCGACGCACGCTCGGGGGTGACGGCGGAGCCGTCGCCGTTGCTGCCGCCCGAGCCCGCGGGTGCGTGCTCCAGCTCCTGGAGCTCGTCCGCGCTGATGTCGCCCTCGGCGGCCGCCTCCTCCTCGATTTCCCGCTCGGAGAGGTGCCTCGGGTCAGCCTCGACGTCGACGTCGCCCTCGGGCGTCGCAGGGACGCCGCCGGCGCCGCGCACGAGCGCGGCGTCGAACTCGTCGACCTCGGCGGAGGCGTGGTCGAGCGAGCCGGGCAGGTCGGCGCGCACCGGCTGGCTCGGCGTCGGCGCTTTGCCACGGCCGGCGGTGCCGCGCTGGCGGCGCTGCTTCGCACGTTTGCGATCACGGGCCACTGAAGCGCTCCCGCGCTACCGGGTCTCCCGGTGACTGGTGTGCTTGCGGCACCAGCGGCAGTACTTGCGCAGGGTCACCCGGTCGGGGTTGTTGCGCTTGCTCTTGTTGGTCTGGTAGTTGCGTCGCTTGCAGTCCTCGCAGGCGAGGGTGATAGCGATTCGAACGTCTCCGCGGGCCATGATCGGAAAACCCTTGAGTAGTGGTTGCAGCGGCCCCGGGCGAAGAAAAACCCCGCCCAGGCGCGAGGTATAAGGCAGTCTAGCGTGCTTGCCGCGGCGCCGCACCAACCAGGCCGAGACGATCTGCGCGCCCAGTTCGGCGCTTGCGGCGCGCCGTCGCGCTAGGTTCGCAACGGTGTCCGCGCGGCCACGCCGTCCCTCGCCACGCGATCGCCGTCGGCGCCTGCGCCGCCGGCGCGCGCGAGCATTCCTGCTCGCGGTGCTCGCGCTCGCCGCGGTGGTGGCGATCGTGCTCGCCGAGACCGGCGGCTCGGGCGCCCGCAGGCCGCAAGCTGCGAGCACTTCGCAGACAGCGCCCGTCTCGGCCGCGAGGAGGCCAGCGACGCACAGCACGGCGACAGCCGGGTATCCGGAGAGCGCCGAGGTAAAGCGGCTGATCGCCCTGGGCAAGCCCATCTACTGCGCGCCCGACCGTGGCAGAGAGGTCGCGCTGACGTTCGACGACGGCCCCGGGCCGTACACGAAGCTGATGCTCGACAAGCTCGCCAAGCACCACGTCGGAGCGACGTTCTTCATAGTCGGGCGCAACATCGCGCTCGCGCCCTCGCTTCTGGCCCGCGAGCGTCGCGCGGGCGCCGTCGGCGACCACACCTGGACGCACCCCGACCTGCCCACGCTGCCGCGCCACGAACAGGAATCGCAGATCGCGCGCACGCAGGCCGCCGTCGCCGCCGCGAGCGGCGGCGCCGTGTCTCTCTTCCGGCCCCCGTACGGCGCACACGATGCGACGACGGACGAGATCGCGCGGTCGCACGGCCTGTTGGAGATCCTCTGGAACGTCGACAGCGGCGACTCGCTCGGCGCCTCCTACGCGCAGATCGAACGGACGGTCCTCGCCGGGTTGCGACCGGGCTCGATCATCCTCATGCACGAGAACCACGGCCAGACGGTGCGCGCGATGCTGACGATCTTCGCGGCGCTGAGGCGCCGGCACCTGCGCGCCGTCAGCGTCCCGCAGCTGTTGACCGACGATCCTCCCAGCCCCGCGCAGGTGCGCGCCGCGGGTGGCGACTGCGGGCTGCTGGCGGGCGCGCCGCTGAACGGCGGCTGAGTCGACCCGCCGCGGCCGCGGCCCTAGTGCTTCTCGATGACTTTGTCGACGAGGCCGTACTCGAGCGCCTGAGCGGCCGTGAAGAAGCGGTCGCGCTCCATGTCGGAACGGACCTGCTCCTCGGACAGGCCGGTGTGCTCGGCGTAGATCTGGTCGATGCGCTGGCGGACGTTCAGGATCTCGCGGGCGTGGATCTCGATGTCGGTCGACTGGCCTTCGAAGCCGGCCGAGGGCTGGTGGATCAGGATGCGCGAGTTCGGCAGCGCCGCACGCTTGCCCTTGGCGCCGGCGGCCAGCAGCAGCGAACCCATCGACATCGCCACCCCCACGCACATCGTCGCCACGTCGGGTTTGATGAAGCGCATCGTGTCGTAGATCGCCAGACCCGAGTAGATGCTGCCCCCCGGCGAGTTGATGTAGATCGAGATGTCCTTGTCGGGATCGTCGCTCTCGAGGTGCAGGAGCTGGGCGACGACGAGGTTGGCGACCTGATCGTCGATCGGCGTGCCGAGGAAGATGATCCGCTCGTTCAGCAGCCGCGAGTAGATGTCGAACTCGCGTTCGCCGCGCGCCGTGCGCTCGATGACCATCGGGATCAGTGGCATGCGGGTCCACCCTAGCGTCCGGCGCAGCCCGACCCCGAGCCAGGACGCCCACCGACCCGACCCTCGCCGCTGGCCGAATGTCCGAGTTCTCGGCGCAACCGTCGCCGGCTAACCGGGTTGGGACGACAGACCCGGACGGAGGATCACGGATGACACCGCACCGACACCTCAGCCCTGCCGCCCTCGCGGCGAGCATCTGCGCGGCGCTCGCGATGGCGGCCGGCGCCGGGGCGATGACCAGCCATGCCGGCTGGCCGCCCGACGAACACCTCGTGATGGACAAGGGCCCGGCCGGACGCACCCACGTCCTGAAGGGCGTGCCGGGCAAGCACAACTACCTGCTCGGCGGCTACGGCGAAGACACGATCGAAGGCGGCGACGCCGGCGACGTGATCTGGGGCGACTACCACCCCAGCGGCGAGAAGCGCCAGACCGCCGTGATCCGCGCCGGCGCCGGCCAGAACTTCATCTACGCCAACGACACCCTCAACTACGTGTGGACCGGAACCAACCCCAGGACGGTCGTCCACGCGCACGAGAACGGCGGCGTCGTCCACTGCGAAAACCCGCAGCAGGTCGTCTACACGAGCCACCATGCCAAACCGCACTGGAAGTTCGAGGGCTGCCGCCACATCAGCTTCTACTCGGTCGGCTACTAGCCGGCCTGTCGAAGCCGCCGTTTCAGCCCTGCCGGCCAGGTGAGCAGCCGCACGCGAAGCGCCTCGACGTCCGCGGCGGGCAGCCCGCCTGCCGCGAGCGTCGAGGCCAGGTACAGCGAGCCGAGCGTCGTCTCGATCACGGCGCCCGCGGTGGTCCCGCGCTCGGCCAGGAACGCTTCGAGCGCCGGCGCCTGGTCCGGCTCGCCGAGCGCCGCCCAGAGGCCGGCGAGGCGGCCGGCGCTCAGCTCGTAGTCGGCGGCGATCACGGCCGGCGGGACCCCCAGCAGCCCCAGCACCACCATCGCCAGCTCGCCCGAGCGGTCGCGACCGCCGACGCAGTGGAACGCGACGCCGCCCGGCGCCGCGCCGGCGATCGCCTTGACCGCGCCCGCGGCCAGCTGAGGCTTCCGCATCAGGTGAGCGCGGTAATAGAGCGGCGTCCCGAACTCCGGCGTCGCTTCGATCGGTTTCCAGAACGCTGTGTCCTCGGAGCCGTCGAGCGGCGCGTGGACCGTTTGCAGCTGGGCCGGGCGCGTCGCCACATCGGGCGCTTCCTCGCGCTCGCGCGGGTTGCGCAGGTCGATCACCGTGCGCACGCCGTGGTCGAGCAGCGCCTGCCAGCCCGCGGCGGTCAGCCGCGAGAGCGAGTCCGAGCGCACGAGCGCGCCGGGCGCGACCCGGCGGCCCCCGGCGGCGGGCAGGCCGCCGAGGTCGCGCGCGTTGAACACGCCCTCCCAGTCGAGGTGCCGCTCCCCGGCCGCGGAGGCCACGGCGGCTACAGGTTCACCGTCTGCATGCCCTGGGCGTCATAGCGATCCCCGGCCGCGGGTGGGACCGCGGCCGCGATCTGCTCGAGCTCCTCGGGACTCAGCTGCACCTCGGCGGCGCCCAGGTTCTCTTCGAGATAGCTGACGCGCTTCGTGCCCGGGATCGGGACGACGTGCTCCCAGCGTCCGAGGACCCAAGCGAGCGCGAGCTGCCCTGGTGTAACGCCCTTCTCGGCGGCCAGCTCGCGAACGCGCTCGGCGAGCTTCAGGTTCGCCTGGAGGTTCTCGCCCGTGAAACGCGGCCCGTAGCGGCGGAAGTCGCCCTCGTCGAGCTCCTCGGGCGAGGTGAAGCGGCCCGACAGGAAGCCACGCCCGAGCGGGGAGTAGGCGACGAGCGCGATGCCCAACTCGCGCAGGGTCGGGAGCACCTCAGCCTCGACGTCGCGCGTCCACAAGGAGTACTCGGTCTGCACCGCGGTGATCGGATGGACGGCGTGGGCGCGTCGGATCGTCTCGGCGCTCGCCTCGGAGAGCCCGAGGTGGCGGACCTTGCCGGCCACGACGAGCTCGGCCATCGCCCCGACCGTCTCCTCGATCGGGGTCGAGGGGTCGACGCGGTGCTGGTAGTAGAGGTCGATGTGCTCGACGCCCAGGCGCGCGAGCGAGGCGTCGCACGCCGAGCGCACGTAGTCGGGGCTGCCGTCGATCGAACGCCGTGGCGGTCCGTCGGCCTGCATCTCGATCTTGATGCCGAACTTGGTGGCCACGAAGAACTCGTCGCGGCGTCCGGCGATCGCGCGGCCGACCAGTTCCTCGTTCGTGTGCGGGCCGTACATGTCGGAGGTGTCGAGGAAGTTGCAGCCGAGCTCCAGCGCGCGGTGGATCGTGCGCGTGCTTTCGTCGTCGTCCGAGCTGCCGTAGAAGGCAGACATGCCCATGCAGCCGAGGCCGATCTCCGAGACCTCGGGGCCCTCCGGCCCGAGCCTGCGCTTGTCCATCTGGAGCTCCTTTGCGCTTGCGTTCGCCGGCCACCCGCGAGCGGGCCGGCCCCGGCGCCCGGTATATCAGCGCGCCGTGAGCGCGCGCGACTAGTGTTCTCAGGAGCGTGTTCCCTCTGAACCTGCCCAACGTCCTGACGGTGCTGCGGATCATGCTGGTCCCGGTCCTGGTCGTCGCGCTGCTCGGGAACACCCCTGAGGGCGACGTGCTGGCGGCGGTCGTGTTCGCGCTCGCGTCGCTGACCGACTTCGTGGACGGCTACCTCGCGCGCGCGCGCGACTCGGTCACGACCTTCGGGAAGCTGATGGACCCCCTGGCCGACAAGCTGCTGGTCGTCGCGGCGCTGATCTCGCTGGTCTCGCTGCACCGGCTCGCGGCCTGGGTGGCGATGGTGATCATCACGCGCGAGCTGGCCGTCACCGTGCTGCGGATGGGAGCGAGCGGCGCCGGCGTGATCGTGCCGGCGAGCAACTTCGGCAAGCTCAAGACCTGCCTGCAGATAGCGGCGATCCTCGCGCTGATCGCTGTCCACGGGCAGCCGCTCTGGGTGTCGGCGCTGCTTTACCTGGCGGTCGCGGTGACGGTGCTCTCCGGCCTCGACTACTTCTTCGGCGTGCGGCGGCTGATGGCCGCGCGCGGCGGCGCCCAGACCGACGGCTGAGCGTCGCTGTCAGGCGTCGAGCTCGGCGCCGGCGTCGAGCCAGGCCTCGAGCGTCGTCTGGCGTCCGACGGGCTCGCCCGAGGAGATCTCCGCACGGACCTCCGAGAGCAGGCTGTGCCGTTCGGCGACGACGTTGTGCTGGTGGATCGTCTCCAGGTTCTCCTGGCGGGCCGAGACGAAGCTCCTGCCGTCGAGCGTCGGGAAGGCGGCGACGACGCCCGCGATCATCTCGCGCACGCAGTCCTCCACGAAGCGGGGCCTGCGGTGCGCCTTCTCGACGACCTCGACCTCGTCCGAGCGCTTCATCAGCTCATAGATCTCCGATGACATGCTCGCCTCGGCGATCTCCAGCAGCACGGTCGCGTCGATCTCCTCGACGCACTCCTCGATGCAGCCGATCTGCAGCGTGGCGAGGCCGCGCTGGTTGTGGGTCGCGACGGGGACCGCGCGCAGCACGGCGTCGATCTGCTCCTCGGTCAGCTCCACGTCGGTCGCGAGCCGCTCGCGCGCGCGCGCCGCGACCAGCTCCTGCGCGCAGGGGCAGGCGGTCATGCCCGTGGCCGAGACGCCGACGATCCGGCGCGTCCCGTGCTCGAAGGCGACCGCCCGGCCGTGCAGCGTGTAGATCTCCTGCGTGCGCACGCCCGACACCGGGGCCGGCTTGTGCTCGGGGTAGCGGGCGGCGATCGTGACCTCGGCGCGGGCGGCGCCCTGGCGCTCGCGGACGAGCTCGGCGATGTGCTTGGCGAGCGTCTCGGCGCGGAACGGCGACTCGCTCAGGACGACCTCTCCGATCGCCTCGTTGACGACCTCGTCGAAGCGCGACATGTGCGCGCCCTTCTGGTGGTGCGAGAGGTCTACGAAACAGTCGAGCCGCGCGAAGAACAGCTCCTCGCGGATGCGGACGACCTTCTCCACGCCCGTCACGCCCACCCGCGTGAGGCCGACCGGGATGCCGGGGGTACGCGCCTGGACGTCGTCGCCGGAGCCCAGCGAGGGCGCGACGAGGAAGCTGCTTCCGCTGCCCTGCATCGCCGCCTAGCGTATCGCGAGCGCGCACCTGCTCCCGCGGGCGCGCAGGTCCTCGCAGGAGCGCCGTTGACCGCGAACTCTCGCGCCGCCGATTCTGGTATCACTCCGCACTTAGTCGGAAGCGGCGTCAAGGGGAAAGAGAGAGACGTTCCGCGACCAAGGGATATGCAGGTGCACGCGACAAGACTGCCATTCGAGCTCAGGGCACAGGAGGCTTAGGCGTAGGTCGGGGAGGTCGCGTCGGCTCGCCGCCGCGACGGGGATACGGATCAGATCCTTGGGAGTCAAAGTGAGCGAGAAGCTGGAGGGACTGCAGGTTACGGCGGAGACGCCGGTTGCAGAGATGGAAGAGCTGCAAGGCTTGATCGCCGAAGGGCAGGAGCGCGGCTTTCTGACAGCCGACGCGATCGCCTCGGCGATCGACGAGGCCGAGCTGTCGGGGCAGCAGTCACAGGACCTGCTGAGCTACCTGGAGGAGCATGGCGTGGAGCTCCTCGCTGCGGGCGAGACGGCGCCCGAGCTCAGCGAGCCGATGGACGGCGCCGCTGCCGAGAGAAGCGACGACGACGATTCCGAGCTGGACGGCGAGGAGCAGGCGGGAGAGGACGAGGGTCGCGGGCTGCGCGCCCGCCTGGAGGAGCTGCGCCGGCCGGAGGTCGATCTGACCGTCGAGCCGAGCCTCGACTCGCTGCGACTGTACCTGCGCTCGATCGGGCGCGTGCCGCTGCTGAGCGCCGAGGAGGAGGTGGCGCTCGCGAAGCGCATCGAGCGCGGCGACATCGCCGCCAAGCAGCACATGGTCGAGGCGAACCTCCGTCTGGTGGTCTCGATTGCCAAGGGCTACGTCGGCCGCGGGCTGACCCTGCTCGACCTGATCCAGGAGGGGTCGCTGGGCCTGATCAGGGCGGTCGAGAAGTTCGACTACCGGCGCGGCTACAAGTTCTCGACCTACGCGACATGGTGGATCCGCCAGGCCGTGACGCGCTCGCTCGCGGACAAGGGGCGCACGATCCGCATCCCGGTCCACATGGTGGAGCGGCTGAACAAGCTGCTGCACGCCGAACGGAGGCTGATCCAGCAGCTCGGACGCGAGCCGAGCCCCGCGGAGCTAGCCGACGAGCTCGAGTGCACCGTGCGGGAGGTGCGCGACGTGATGCGGATCACCCAGCAGCCGATCTCGCTGGAGAAGCCCGTCGGCGACGAAGACGATTCCGCGCTCGCCGACTTCGTCGAGGACGTCTCGGCGGCATCGCCGTTCGAGATCGCCTCCGAGGCGCTGCGCCGCGAGAACGTGATGCGCGTTCTCGCCGCCCTGCCGCGCCGCGAGCGCGAGGTGATCGAGATGCGCTACGGCATCGTCGGCGGCCGCTCGCGGACGCTTGAGGAGGTCGGGCGCGCGTTCAACATCACGCGCGAGCGCGTCCGCCAGATCGAGAACCGGACGCTGAAAAAGCTGCAGACGCTGCCGGACGCGCAGCAGCTGCGCGAGGCTTCCTAGGGCCTGCAGACGCGCCCGCAGATCGGGACGGCGCGCCTGTCCGGTCCAGGCGCGATCACCTACACTGAGCGGCCGGCGGCGGGGTTCCCGAGCGGTCAAAGGGGCGTGGCTGTAAACCACGTGGCTCTGCCTTCGAAGGTTCGAATCCTTCCCCCGCCATAAGTCGAGCGGCAGGGACGAGTCCTCGCGGAGTGATCATGAGGGCTTCGCTCTTCTCGTCGGTGACGCCTTCCCGGCCCGAGGGCAGGGTGCCGGACGGTTCGGTGCGGCCGACTTCTGTGATTTCAGAGCGCAGGAAGTCTTCGCCGGCCGGGCCACCCGTTTGGCGCGTCGGGATGTTCACGATCGGCGTGTACTTGTGACCGGGCGCGGATTCAACTTCACCGAGGCCCGGGCCCACGACGAAGTGGTCCGCGGACTCCTTGCTGATCGCGCCGACGTCGCCGGTGTGTTCGGCGATCACCGAGCCGAGGAGGTTCACCGTTGCGGCCTCGGTGCACGTGAATGTCGCCAGCGGCGCCATCGGGCCCGCTTCTGCTTAGAGCAGCGAACCGACGCCGCTGCCGCCTTCGATGTCGATCATCTCGCGGGCTCAGGCGCGCAGCCGGCGGTACTCCTCGACCGTGAGTGGCCGCCCGCGAACGGTGCTGAGCGCGGGGGCGCCGGCCAGGTACGCGTCCTCGTTGCGGCGCCACACCGCCAGGTAGCGGTAGAAGGGAATGACGGGATGCAGGTGGTGGACCAGGTGGTAGTTCTGGTACAGCAGCGTCGGCGAGAGCAGCCACTCCCAGCCGATGCGGTTGCGCGTCGTCTTCAGGCGGTCCTCGCGCGGGGTCTTGTGCAGGCGGTGGTGCGGCAGGTAGTCGAAGGCCCAGGCGAGGAAGAGAATCGTCAGCCGCGAGGGCACGAACAGCAGCACCACCCAGACGAGGACGTTCCCCGTCGCGATCAACGCGATCGGGATCGCCAGCGCCAGGCCCAACCCGAACACGGCCTCGAACTGCTCGCGGCGCGGGCGCGTCCGCACCCTGGGCAGGTAGAAGAACAGGTACGCGTAGTCGATCGTCACCCAGCGGAACGGCGCCTGCCAGGCCGGCCCGCCCATCGTGTAGCGATCGGGATCGGCCCCGCCGGGCACGTTGGTGAAGCGGTGGTGCTGCATGTGGATGTAGCGCCACACCGGGAAGGCCGCATGCAGGGCGAAGAAAGGCGTCGCGACCCGGCCCATCAGGTCGTTCAGCCACTCGACGCCCGCGGCGCTGTGGTGGCCGGCATCGTGGGCCACGGTGAACAGCAGGTAGCTCGCCAGCGCGTTGAGCAGGATCGTCGCCCACCACGCCAGGTCACCCGTCAGGTAGAGGGCGCTCGCGGCGACCCAGATCGAGACGCCCGCGGCCAGCAGGACGAGTGTGGGCACGGCGACCGCCGGCATCGGCTCACGAGGGTCCGGGATGCGGGCGGGCGGCGACGGCGGGGAGGTGATCTCTTGATGTGCCATGACGCGGCGTTCGGCGCGGCTTGCGCAGGCAGATCCTACGCGGCGGCGGGGGGTGACGGGCTTCGAGTACGACCTCGCGCGAGCGGCCTCGCCGAGGTCCATCGAGCGGCGCTCCCCCTGCGGGGGGCGTAGCTGCGGACCCCGCGAGCCGACTCCCGGGGAGCCGCGCTGCGCCCCGCTAGTGTCGGGGGCTGACCCGGACGCGGGCCACGCGTGTCTCGCCGGGCTCCGTTCGCCTGAAGAACGACCGATCCGCGGGGACCGCGATGAGCACCGAGGCCGCAATCGAAGTCGAGGGGATCGTCAAGCGCTACGGCGACGTGCGCGCCCTCGACGGCGTCGACCTCGTCGCCGCGCCGGGGAAGGTGCTCGGCTTGCTGGGTCCCAACGGCGCGGGCAAGACCACGCTGGTGCGCGTGCTCGCGACGCTGATCGAGCCCGACGAGGGGACCGCCCGCGTCACGGGCCTCGACGTCGTCGCCGACGCCGCGCGCGTGCGTGAGCGGATCGGCCTGGCCGGGCAGTACGCCGCCGTCGATGAAAACCTGACCGGGCTGGAGAACCTGACCATGGTCGGCCGCCTGTACGGCTCCGAGCGCGCGCCCGCCAAGGCCCGCGCGCGAGAGCTGCTCGAGCGCTTCGAGCTGAGCGACGCGGCGGACCGGCCCGCGAAGACATACTCCGGCGGCATGCGCCGGCGCCTGGACCTCGCGGCGGCGCTCGTCGCCGAACCGCCAGTGCTGTTCCTGGACGAGCCCACGACCGGCCTGGACCCGCGCAGCCGCCTCGGCCTGTGGGGGGTGATCGAGGGCCTGGTCGCCGGAGGAACGACCGCGCTTCTGACCACCCAGTACCTGGACGAGGCCGATCGCCTCGCCGACGACATCGCCGTGATCGACCACGGGCAGCTGATCGCGAACGGCACGCCCAACGAGCTCAAGGACCGGCTCGGCGGCGAGCGCCTGGAGGTGCGCCTGGAGTCGGCCGCCGATGCCGCGCGCGCCGCCGAGGTGCTGGCGCCGATGGCCGACGAGCCCCCTCAGCACGCGGGCCACGATGTGACGGTGGCCGTGCGCGACACCCACGGCGTGATCGTCGCGGCCGTGCGCAATCTCAGCGACGCCGGCATCGAGGTCGAGGACCTCGCGCTGCGCCGCCCGACGCTCGACGACGTGTTCCTGGCACTGACCGGCCACGCCGCGAGCGAAGACGAGGACGAGGAGCAGGCCGACGCCAGGAAGCGGGCCGCATGAGGCGCCTGGCAACCGACACGCTGATCATCGCGGAGCGGAACATCGTCCGCCTGACGCGAACCCCCGAACTCCTGATCGGCTTCACGATCCAGCCGATCATGTTCGTGCTGCTGTTCCGCTACGTGTTCGGCGGCGCCATCAGCACGCCCGGGTACTCCTACGTCGACTTCCTGATCCCGGGGATCATCGTCCAGAACACCGCGTTCGGCGGCTTCGCGACGGCGCTCGGGCTCAACGAGGATGTCCGCAAGGGCCTGATCGACCGCTTCCGTTCGCTGCCGATGGCGCGCGGCGCGGTGCTCGGCGGGCGCACCCTCTCGGACGTCGCGCTGAACGCGCTGTCGATCACGATCCTCCTGATCACCGGGGTGATCATCGGCTTCACGTTCCACTCGAGCTTCGGCGATGCGGTCGCGGGCGTGGCGCTGCTGCTGCTGTTCGGCTACTCGTTCTCCTGGGTGCTCGCGTTCATCGGGCTGCTCGCGAAGTCCTCGGAAACGGTCAACTCGATCGGTTTCATCATCGTCTTCCCGCTGACGTTCATCTCCTCGGCGTTCGTGCCGGTCGACTCGATGCCCGAAGGACTGCGGCAGTTCGCGGAAGTGAACCCGTTCACGATCGTCGTGGACGCGATGCGCCACCTGTGGCTCGGGGCGCCCTCGAACAACGACGTGCTGTGGTCGGTCGTGTGGTCGCTCGGCATCATCGCCGTGTTCTCGGCGCTGGCCGTGAACCGCTACCGCCGCGCCGCAGGCGGCTGAGCCGCGGCGCTCAGACCGACCGCTCGCGGGTGCGGGCGTCCTTCAGCGCGCGGACCGCGGGCTCATGCCCGAGCGGGATGTAGGCGTCAAGGGGCGGCGCGGGCGGCAGACGGCGGCCGGCGCGCCGGACGTAGACGTCCTGCTGGTTTTCCGGAGAGCGGTCGTGCCGGTAGAACGCGAACTCGCCGAAGGCGCGCTTGCTGCTTTCGTTCTCGCGCCGGATCAGGGCGAACACTGTCGGCAGGCGCTCTGAGCCGAGCTCGGCCGCAAGGGCTTCGAGCCCTGCCCTGAGAACTGCGGTGCCCAGGCGCGTACGGCCGTCGCCCAGCACACGTCCGGTGTAGCGCTCGTCGCGTGCGATCGCATTGACATAGGCGTTCGTCGAGAGCCGCCGCACGAACCACGGCGTCGAGGGCTTGGCTCGCAGCTGGGCGTTGCCGTCGGGCCGGATCGAGGCGATTCCCAGCAGCGCACCGCTGGCGACGTCGTTGACGAAAGCCACGGTCTGCGGCACCGCTTCGCCGCTCAGAAGGTTGCCGATGATGAGCTCGACCTCGCGGCCGCCGGAGCCGTCGCTGCAGCGGAAACCCTCGAGCTGCGGGTCGCCCACGCAGTCCTCTTTGCCCCGCACCGTCACGCGCACCGGCGCATCCAGCTTCGTGCCCTGGCTGATTCGCATCGAAACGCCAAGATAAAGATGCGACAGGCGGAAGCTCGCGGTTCAGGTTCCTTTCAGCTTCGAGGTTCACGATCCGCACATGCGCCTGCTGGTGGTCGACGACGACCCCTCCCTCAGGGAAGCGCTCGCGCTCGTGCTCGACCTCAACGGGTTCGACGTGACGACCGCGTGCGACGGCCGCGAGGCGATCCGACAACTGGTCGACACACCGCCGGATGCCGTGGTGCTCGACGTCCTGATGCCCGGGATCGACGGCCTCGAGGTGTGCCGCCGCATGCGCGCGGCGGGGGATCGCACGCCGGTGCTGATGCTGACGGCGCGCACGGAGGTCGCCGAGCGCGTCGAAGGCCTCGAGGCCGGCGCAGACGACTACCTCGCCAAGCCGTTCGCGCGCGAGGAGCTCGTCGCGCGGCTGCGCGCGCTGCTGCGCCGGACCGGCTGGGAGGGGGACGACACGACGCTGCGATTCGAGGACCTGCAGCTCGACCCCACCACGCACGAGGCGCGGCGGGGCGATCGCGTCCTGGAGCTCACGAGAACGGAGTTCCTGTTCCTCGAGCTGCTGATGCGCCATCCCCGCAAGGTGCTGACGCGCACGGCGATCTTCGACCAGGTGTGGGGCTACGACTTCGGCCCCTCGTCGAACTCGCTCGAGGTGTACGTCGGTTACCTGCGCCGCAAGACCGAGGCGGCCGGGGAGCCGCGCCTCGTGCACACGGTTCGCGGCGTCGGCTACGTGCTGAGGGTGCCGCGGTGAGCTTCCGCCGCCGCACGGTGATGCTCGCCGCTGGCGCCGTCGCTGCCGCCGTGGCGATCGCATCGGTCGTGGTCTACTTCGTCACGCGCGACGAGCTGGTCTCCCAGATCGACGCGAGCCTGCGTCAGAAGCCCCGTACGGTCGCGTTCACGGGCCTCAGCGCGATACAGGTTCAACACCTGGCGAAGGAAGCCAAGGCGGCGCCGCTCGCAGCGCTGCTCGCCGCCAAGGGGCCCGGACCGTTCGCCGGGCAGGAAAGCGTGCAGGTGCAGGGCGGCGTGGTGGTACGCCGCTCGACGACCGTCACGTCCTCCGCGAAGCAGGGCGCGAAGGAATCCGGGAGCGCACACGCCTCCGCAGACGGGGCCGTGAGCGTCCCCTCGGAGGGCGTGGGCGCCACCGTGCACTCGCTCCCCGAAGCAAAGGGATACGTCGTCGAACAGCACGGGGCCTCCTCCCTCCCCGGCTCGTTCGCCAAGCGCCTGCCCGAACTCTCGCCGCAGGCCCGTCTCGTGATCCCGCAGCAGGCGCTGGGCGGCGCGACGGGTTACGTGCAGCTCTACAGCCCGGGTGGAACGGTGCAGACCGGCGATCGCGGCGCCTTGCTGCCGGTGACCGCGGCGACCCGCGCGGTGGCGGCGGGCACCCACTCGGCCTTCTATGCGGACGTCACGGTCAACGGGACGCCGGTGAGGATGTTCACCGTGCGTGCCGGCAAGGACGCCGTGTGGGAGGCGGCGCTCCCGTTGACCGATCTCAACAACACCCTCTCCCACCTGCGCCTCGTGCTCGCGCTCGTCTGCCTCGGCGGCATCGCGCTCGCCGGCGGCCTCGGGCTGCTGGTCTCCCGGGCGGCGCTGCGCCCCGTCCAGCGGCTCACCGGTGCGGCCGAAGAGGTGGCGCGAACGCAGGATCTCGGCCACCGCATCGAGGGCCCCGGCGGGGATGAGCTCGGCCGCCTCGCGCGCAGCTTCAACACGATGCTCTCGGCGCTGCAGGACGCGCGTCTTGCCCAGCGCCAGCTCGTCAGCGACGCCTCCCACGAGCTGCGCACGCCGCTGACGAGCGTCCGTGCGAACCTCGACGTGCTGGCCGACGGCGAGCCCCTCGACGCGGGCGAGCGCGCCCGCGTCGTCGCGGCCGTGCAGGCGCAGCTCGCCGAGCTGACCGTGCTCGTCGGCGACCTCGTCGACCTCTCGAAGGGAGAGGTCGACGAGATCGAGGTCGAGGACGTGCGGCTCGATCTCGCCGCAGCCTCCGCGGTCGAACGCGCCGGGCTGCATGCCCCCGCCTGCTCCTTCGCGCTCGACACCGAGCCGTGTCTCGTGCGGGCCGCGCCGGCGCGGCTGGATCGCGCGATCGCGAACCTGCTCGACAACGCATGCTGCTGGAACCCTGCGGACGGCGCGCCGATCGAGGTGCGCGTGCGCGACGGCGAGCTGCAGGTCCGCGACCATGGGCCCGGCATCGCCCCCGAGGACCTGCCGCGCGTGTTCGACCGCTTCTACCGAGCCGCCGCGGCCCGGTCGCTGCCGGGCTCGGGGCTCGGGCTCGCGATCGTCCGGCAGGTCGCCGAGATGCACGGCGGCACCGTGCAGGCCGCCAACGACGCCGGCGGCGGCGCGCGGCTGACCATCAGGCTGCCGGCGCTCGCGATGAGCGAGGCGGAGCGCGGCGCCGACGCCGTGCCGGTCCTCACCGGTGCTCTGGGACGCGGGGACGGAAGGCCGAGCGGCCTTCACGATGCTCCTCTGCCGCTCTCAGACGATTCTCAGGTGCCGGGCGCTTGATGTGGCTGCGCCCCCGCGGCGCAGCCAGTCCGTCAAGCAGAAGGAGCCCCGATGCCCCCCTCCGAAACCTCCCGCCCGCGTGCCCGTGCCGCCATGCGCCGCCTTGGCCTCCTGGCCTCATTGCTCGCCGTGCCGGCGCTCCTCGCCTGTGGCTCCTCGAACAACGCGAAAGACGCCGCCGCGACCGAACACGCCGCCGAACAACGAGCCGAACAGAAGGCCACCGAGTTCGCGAAGTGCCTGCGCGAACACGGCGTCAAAGCAAGCGCGTCCGCATCGGGGGGCGGGTTCCAGCTGCGGATCCAGGGCTCTCCCGGTGCCGGCAAGCAGTCGATGCTCGCCGCCCAGAGCGCCTGCGCCAAGTACCGGCCCGAACCGAAGAAGATCAAACTCTCGCCGCAGGAAAAGGTCAAGCGCGAAGAAGAAGTCCTGAAGTTCGCGAAGTGCATGCGCGAACACGGGATCGACATCCACACCGAAGTCGGCGGCGGCGCGATCGCGATCGGGGTCCACGGCGGTTCCTCCGGCGGCGGCCCCAACCCGGCAAGCCCGTCCTTCCAGGCCGCGCAGAAAACCTGCTTCGGCTACCTCCGGTTCAAGCCCAAGGGCGGCTTCGCCGCCAACCCGCCAGGCGGCGGCAAGGAAGAAGGCCCGGGCGCCAAGGGCTCCGCCAGCTCGGAAGCGGTGCAGGGGATCGGCGGCTGAGCGTGACGGCGCGCGCACAGACGGCGCCGGCGCGCGCGCTGACCGCGCGCTTGCTGACCGCGGCGGCGGTGGCCGGCGCCGGCCTGGCGCTCGTCGCTTGCGGAGGCTCCCGGGCGCCGGCCCGCGCCGCCGCCGCGGAAGCCACGACCGAACAGAAGGCCGAAGTGAAGTTCCAGGACTTCGCGAGGTGCCTGCGCGAACACGGCATCGAAGCCGAAGCCGACGGCCACGGCATCAAGGTCAACGGCCGCGGCGAAGCGGCGATGCTGGCAGCGGAAAAGGCGTGCGCGAAGTTCCGACCCCCGCCGCAGCGGGGCCCCGATCGCATGTCGGCGCAGGAAAAGGTCGACATCGAAGAAGCGCTCCAGCGCTTCGCCAGGTGCATGCGCGAGCACGGGGTGCAGGTCGAAGTGGACGCGCCCGGCGGGCGCCCGCAGATCAACATCCACGGGACCCCGAGCGGCCCGAATCCGGAAAGCCCGGCTTTCCAGGCCGCTCAGAAGGCGTGCTCGAAGCTGCTGCCGGGCGGCGGCCCGGGCGCGCCGCAGGGCCCCGGCGCCTCTGCTCCCGCGGGCGCGGGCTGAGCGATGCTCGACGGAGCCGAGCGACCGCAGACAGACGTCCTCGAGCCCGGCCCGGGGGGTGCCGAGCGCGAGCAGCCGCCGCCGGCGGAAGCCCCTCGCCGGCGGCGGCGACGGCTCGCAGCGCTCGCGGCCGTGGTCCTTGCCGGCGCTGCTGCCGGCGCGATCGTGCTCGCCACACAGGGCTCCGCCGCCCGCCACACCGGCGACACGGGTGTGCCCGCAGGAGACACCACCGCGACGGTCACGCGCCGGACGCTGACCGAATCCTCGACGGTCGACGGGACACTCGGCTACGGGAGCAAGACCGAAGTCTTCGCCCGCCTGTCGGGCACCTTCACGTGGCTCCCGGGCGTGGGCGCGCGGATAGGCCGCGGCGGGACGCTGCTGCGCATCGACAACACGCCCGTGGTGCTGATGTACGGGTCGCTCCCGGCCTATCGGACGCTGAAGCAGGGCGTGAGCGCCGGGCCGGACGTGAGCGAGCTGAACGAGAACCTGATCGCCCTCGGCTATGACCCGTACGGCGCGATCGGCGACCTCGAAGCGTTCGGCGAAGCGACGGCGGCGGCCGTCAAGCGCTGGCAGCAGGCCGAGGGGCTGCGGCAGACCGGCGCCGTCGAACTCGGCCGCGTCGTCTTCGCGCCCTCGGCGCGGCGCGTCACCGAAGTCCACGTGAGCCTCGGCCAGGACCCGCCCGAAGGCGAACCGGCGTCAGCCGCCGCCGCCGAAGCACCCAAGGGCGGACAGCAGCCCGGCGGGTCCACCACGCCCTCCCCCCAACCCTCCCCCAAAAAAGAGCCTTCGCCCGGCACGGGCTCGAAAAAAGAGCCCCCGCGCAAAAAACCGGCGCCCAAAGGCCACAAAGCGAAATCGCCCCACGCAGGCTCGAAATCACAGAACCCCAAAGGCAAAGGGGCGAGCGGCGACCCGAGCTCGAAAGGAGGCTCGAAAGAACCGAGCGGCAAAGGCAGCGAAAACCCGAACGGCGCCGGGGGCGCAGGCGAGCTCGCGCTGACCACGACCTCGACGCAGCAACTCGTCTCGGTTGCCCTGAAGGCCGAACAGCAGCAGCTCGCCCGCGTCGGCGAGCACGTGCCGGTGACACTGCCCGGCGGCGAATCGGTCGGCGGGCGGATCACCTCGGTCGGCACGGTCGCGAGCACCCCGAAACCCAGCGGCGAAGGCGGCAGCGGCGGCGATGAATCGCCGACGATCCCCGTCACGATCACGCTGGATCACGCGGTCGCACACCTGGACGAGGCCCCGGTCAGCGTCCAGCTCGTCGAGAGCGTGCGCCACGGGGTGCTCACCGTACCCGCCACGGCGCTGATCGCCACCGCGGGCGGCGGCTACGCCGTCGAAGCGCTCGACGGCAACCGTCGCCACACGCTGCCGGTCACTCCCGGCATGTTCGCGGGCGGCTACGTGCAGGTGGAAGGGCCCGCCGTGCGCGAGGGGCTGACCCTGATCGTCTCGCAATGAGCGCGGTCCTCGAGCTCCGCGGCGTCGTCAAGCGCTACCTGGGCGGCGTCGAGGCACTCCGCGGGGTCGACCTCGTCATCGAGGAGCGCGAGCTGTGCGCGATCGTCGGCCCGTCAGGGTCGGGCAAGTCGACGCTGCTGCACATCATGGGCACCCTCGAACGCCCCAGCGAAGGGCTCGTGCGCATCGCCGGCGCCGACGTCGCTCGCGCCTCGGACCGCTACCTGGCCGCCCTGCGCGCGCGCCGGATCGGCTTCGTCTTCCAGCAGTTCCACCTGATCGAGGCCGACAGCGCGCTCGAGAACGTCGCCACCGGCCTGCTCTACACGGGCACGCCCGCACGCGCGCGCAGGCGTGCCGCAGCCTCGGCGCTCGAGCGAGTCGGGCTCGGACACCGCCTTCGTCACACCTCGGCGCTGCTCTCCGGCGGCGAGCGCCAGCGGGTCGCGATCGCGCGGGCGCTCGTCACCGAGCCTGCGATCGTGCTGGCCGACGAGCCGACGGGAAACCTCGACACGAGCACCGGTGCAGAGATCCTCGAGCTGCTGCACGTGCTGAACGCCCAGGGCACCACCGTCGTCGTGATCACCCACGACCGCGAGATCGCCGCGAGCCTGCCCCGCCGGGTCGAGTTGCGCGACGGGCGCCTGATCCACGACGAGGAGCAGGAGGGATGAGCTCACGTGGGGCCGCCCTGCGCCGCACTCGCATCCGGCGCGCTCGGTCAGGCGGGCGCCGGCCGGCAGGCGAGCCCGCGCTGCCGCCGCTCGCGCCGAGTCGCCTGCTCCCGGGTGACGTGGTCCGGGTTGCGAGCATCGGGCTGCGCACCCGGCGCCTGCGCGCCGCGCTGTCGGCGATCGGTGTCGCGATCGGCATCGCTGCGATGGTCGCGGTGCTGGGGATCTCCGACTCCAGCAAGGCCGGGCTCGTGGCCGAGCTGAACGAACTCGGCACGAACCTGTTGACGGTGAGCCCGGGGCAGACCTTCCTTGGCGCCAACGCGGAACTCCCCGAATCCGCGGTCCGGGCCGTGCGCCATCTGCAGAGCGTGCGCTCGGCCGCCGGCGTCACGACGGTGAGCGGCGCGAGCGTGCGCCGCAGCCCGTTCATCGAAGCGGCTGAAACGGGCGGCGTGACCGTCGAGGCCGCAGAACCGCAGCTGCTCGGGACGCTGGGCGGGCGCATGCTCCAGGGCCGCTTCCTGGACGCCGCGAACGAGCGTTATCCGCTTGTCGTGCTCGGGACCGTGGCCGCCCAGCGGCTCGGCGTCGAGCAGCTCGAGGCGAACGGACGGCCGGTCAACGTCTACATCGAGAACAGGTGGTTCACGGTGGCGGGGATCGTGGCGCCGCTGCCGCTCGCGCCGGAAATAGAACGCGCCGCGCTGATCGGCTACCCGGTGGCGGCGCGGCTGTTTGGCACCAGCCGCCATCTGAGCACCGTGTACGTCCGTGCCGACCCCGAACGCGTCAGGGAAGCTGACGCGCTGCTCGGCGGCACAGCCGACCCGCAGAACCCGGAACAGACGCAGGTCAGCCGGCCTTCGGATGCCCTGCAGGCGCGCGCCGAGGCGCAGAGCACGCTCACCTCCGTCTTCCTCGCGCTCGGCGCGGTGGCGCTGCTCGTGGGCGGAGTCGGGATCGCGAACGTGATGGTGATCTCCGTGCTCGAGCGTCGTCCCGAGATCGGCCTGCGGCGCGCGCTCGGAGCGCGCTCGGTGCACATCGCCACGCAGTTCCTCGGCGAGTCGGTCCTGCTGTCGCTGCTCGGCGGCTGCGCCGGCGTCGGG
Source organism: uncultured Solirubrobacteraceae bacterium (assembly GCA_963742805.1). Classification (GTDB taxonomy): domain Bacteria; phylum Actinomycetota; class Thermoleophilia; order Solirubrobacterales; family Solirubrobacteraceae; genus Palsa-744. Next base: position 574,160 of record CAVUNG010000001.1, read on the forward strand.
CTCGGGGCGCTGGCAACAGCTGCCTACGCGGCCAACCAGGGCTGGCAGGTGGTCGTGCCGCTGCCATCGGTGGCCGGCGCGATCGCCATCGCGCTCGCCCTCGGTGCGCTCGCCGGGCTCTACCCCGCGATCCGCGCGGCGCGGCTCGCGCCGGCAGCCGCCCTGCGCAGCGTGTGAGAGTTTGCGCTCAGCGCGGGGCGCCGGTGCCCGCGGGGGCGCGGCGCCTGCGGCCCTGGGCACGCACGCGCTCGCGCTCGCGCACGGGGACCTCGCCCGCGCGACGCGTCGTGCGCGGCCCTTCCGGCCCGTCGGAGTCCGGCCCGATCGAGTCGCTGCGGGCGATCTGGGGCCACGGCGCGCCCGGCCGCGCGAGCCGGAACCCCTGCACGAGCGGCACCCCGATCCGCTGCAGCGCGTCCAGCTCAGCATCGGTCTCGATGCCCTCGACGACCAGCAGCGCGCCGACCTGGCGCGAGTAGCCCGCGAGCGCGGCGACCAGCGCCGCGCGCTCCGGGTCGGCGTCGATCCCCGCGCCGAGCGAGCGGTCCAGCTTCAGGTAGCGAGGGCGCACAGCCGTGATCTGCCGCAGCCCCGAGTAGCCGGCGCCCATGTCGTCGACGGCGAGCGCCGCGCCGCGCGCGAGCAGCGGGTCGATCGCCTCCGCGAGCCGGCCGTCGGCATCGACGAGCGTCTCCTCGGTGAGCTCGACGATCAGCCCGCCGAGATCGTCGGGGCGATCGTCGCCGGCGTCGTGCAGCAGCGCGAGCGTAGCGGCTTCCATCAACACGGGCGCCGAGACGTTGACCGACAGCCGCGTCCCCTCGGGGCGCTCGCCGAGCAGCCCGAGCGCCGCGCCCAGGCAGGCACGCTCGAGCGCCGGCCGGCCGCCGATCAGCTCCGCGAGGGCGAACCAGTGAAGCGGCGAGGTGGCGGCATCGCGAGGACCGCCGGCCGGGGCGCCGAAGCGAGCAAGCGCCTCGTGGGCGTGCACGGTGCCGCTGCGGATGTCGACGATCGGCTGCACGACGATCTCGAGGCCCTCTCCTCGCACGAGCCGCGCGAGGCCGCTGCGGGCGCGGGCGCGTTCCGCGGCCGAAAGGGCGGCCGGGACCGAGCCGGACGCCGCCGGCTCGCGCTCGCTCACCCGCGCGGCGATGTCCCCGGCGAGCAGCAGTGTCTCGGCGCTGTCGGCCTGCAGCCGCGCCTCGCGCAGCAGCAGGTTCAGCTCGGTGGTCAGACGCCCCGCGGTCATCAACAGTGCGGTCGCGGCGATCACGAACACCGCGTATGAGGCGTCGAGCGATCCGTAGCGGATGACGGGAAGCACGAGCGCCCCCATCACGACGAAGCGCCCGATCCAGTGCGCGCGCCCTCCGCGGGCGAGCACGCCGCTGGCGATCGCGACGAGCCACAGCACAGAGATCACGTCCACGCGCTGCGAGCCCAGGCCGACGATGAGCACGGCGGCGCCGGCCGAGACGGTCTCCTCCACCGCTAGCGTGCCGGTGCGCGGGGCGGCGAGCTGGACGCCTGCGCTCAGGGCGACCGTCGCGAACCCGGCGAGCGTCACCGCGCTGCCGAGATAGGGCTCGGCGAGGATCATCGCGATGCCCGCGACGCCCATCGCGACCCGCGTCAGCCCAGCGGTCCTGCGCGCGCGCAGGATCTGCTCGCCCTGCTCGATCGGCTGAGGGGCGCCGAATATCGCCATCCGAAGAGGAGTCGGCGTCTGCCCCGCATCCCTTGAGGCGCAGCGGCGATCACGGACACGCGCGGCTCAGGGGCCGGAGCGCCGGCCGACCCGGCCTAAGGCCTGCAGGGAGCGCCGGCCGACCCGGCGCAAGGCCGGCACGGGATGCGGGCCGACCTCCCCAAGGCCTGCACGGAACGCCGGCCACCCGGCGCAAGGCCGGCACGGGATGCCGGCCGACCCGGCCAGTCTCCCTCCCCAGCCGTTGCAACGCAGCCGCCAACGGGGTAGAAGATGCGCAGGGCTGGTCAACCACCAGGAGGGAGCGAGGCATGTCATCCGCAGAGTCCCCCGCACGAGTCCTCGTCGTCGCGCACAAGACGGCCGCCACGCAGCCGCTGCTCGACGCTGTGCGCGAGCGTGCCCAGCGCGGGGGGGCCACCTTCACGCTCCTGGTCCCCAATCCCGCGCACGGCCTGCACAAGGCCGTCGACCCCGAGGACCAGGACGCCGACGAGGCCCAGGGCGTCCTCACCCACGCGCTGCCGCTGCTCTCCGCGGCCGCCGGCAGCAAGGTCGAGGGCTTCGTCGGCGACGCCGACCCCTCCGCCGCGATTCAGGACGCGATCAACCTGCGCGGCTTCGACGAGGTGATCATCTCGACGCTGCCCAGCAAAGTCTCGCGCTGGCTGCACCTGGACCTGCCGAGCAAGGTCAGCGGCCTCGGGCTTCCCGTGAACGTGGTCACGCCGCAGGACTAGCGCCGCGCCTCCGGACCGGTCGGTCGCCGGGGCTTGACAACAACGTATAGTCGCGTCCCTCGCCGGGGCTGACGAGGACAACTGTCTGTAGACCTTTCGTCAGCGCGTGACGAGAGTGATCCGCGATGGAGGCCGTGCGCCAGCAATTCGCCAGGAACCTGCGCCACCACCGCGACGCGGCCGGACTCTCGCAGGAGGCGCTGGCCTCGATCTGCGATCTGCACCGCACCGAGATCAGCCTGCTCGAGCGCTGCAAGCGCTCGCCGCGCCTGGAGACGATCGTGATCCTTTCGCGCGGCCTGCAGCTCGCCTCCCCCGCGCAGCTGCTCGACGGGATCGCATAGTCCTCTCGGCGGCCCGGGGGGCGCGCTAGAGTCTGCCCTTCCCCGCCCAGCTAGCTCAGTTGGTAGAGCACTTCCATGGTAAGGAAGGGGTCAACGGTTCGAGTCCGTTGCTGGGCTTCCGCGCTGCAGAGCCAAATCGAGCCGTGACCCCGGTCGGGCACTGCCCGGCGGGGAACATATGAGGAACACGCTCGGGTTCAGGTCGCACGTGCGCGTGGATCTGCAGTTGGCGCCCGACCCGCTCGTACAGGGTGGCGTGAGCGTTTCTCAGACGTGGAGGGTGGGCCGGTAGATGAGCTCTTGGATGTCGCCGTCCAGCGTCCGGTTCTCGATCAGCTCGAGGTCGAAATCGGCCGCACCTCCGAAGACCTGGTCCCGTCCCGTCTGGCCCGTGATCACGGGGAACAACGTCACCTGGACGCGGTCGACCAAGCCGGCGGCCATCAGCGCACGGTTCATCGACAGGCTGCCATGCGAGCGCAACGGCACCTCGGACTCCTCCTTGAGCCGAGCGACGATCTCGACGGCGTCCCCGCTCATGAGGGTCGTGTTCGCCCGATCGAGCGGACCCTGCAGCGTGTTGGACACCACCGTTGCTGGCAGGTCCAGCATCCGCGTCACCCAAGGGTCCCCGACGTCCGGATACTCATCGAGCGAGGCGAGGAACCGCCCGAACAGCCGGTAGGTGTTCGCTCCGAAGACCATGCGCTGCTCCTCGCTGTACAGCGTCAGACGCCGGTCGAGGAGCTCCGGGCCTTGCTTGCCCCAGTAGCCCGTCCAGTCGCCGCCGGCGGCGCCGAACCCATCGAGGCTGGAGAAGACGTCGAAGGTGTAGATAGCGGTCATGATGCCTCCCTCTGGGTGCGGTGGCGTCGAGTCTGCAGGTACCGACTGCACTCAACCGTGAAGCCCATCGGCTTCGGGTGTGAAACCTCTCCCGCGCTGGCGCGGACATTGTTCGTGTCGAGGCACCGCAGCGAAGGGTACAAGCGCGCGGTTGCTCAGAGTGAGGGAACGATCGTGGGCGGCCCAGCCCGCTTCGGCGCGCCGCGGACATATGTGGATCGGGAGGGAGCGCGCGGGCGATTGCGAGCTCGGCGCCGAGGCGCTCGTCGGGCTCGCGCTGCGCGTTCCGGGGGCGGACTACCGCGCGTCGGCTAGCTGCTCGCCGTGCGGGAGGACCACGTCGGCGGCCTCCTCTGGGGTCACGTCCGGATAGAGAGCGCGCAGCGTGATGATCGCGACGATGCCGCCGATGAGCTGGGCGAGGATGAATCCGGGCGCGGATGCCGGGGCGATGCCGGCGAAGGTGTTGGAGAACATCCGCCCGATCGTGATCGCGGGGTTTGCAAAGCTCGCCGAGCTGGTGAAGAAGTAGGCGGCTCCGATGTACGCGCCGACGGCGGCCGGAGCCAGGTTGCCGCGTTTGGTCCGGGCGAGCGAGAAGATGACGAGGATCAGGCCCGCGGTGGCGATGATCTCGGAGAAGAGGTGCGCTGGTGAGGCGCGGTGGTGGGTGCTGATGCTGACCGCTGCGAGTTCGAACATCCCGTTCGCGACGATCGCTCCGGTGAAGCAACCGGCGATCTGGGCAGGTGTGTAGGTGAGCGCGTCTCGCCAGCTGATTCCTTTGAAGCTTGCGTCGGTGAGCGAGACGACGGGGTTGAAGTGCCCGCCTGAGACGGGCCCGAACATCAGGATGATCGCGAACAGTCCGGCGGCGGTGGCGGCTGCGTTCTCGAACAACTGCAGGCCCGTATCGCCGGGCGAGAGGGTCTGCGCGGCGATTCCGGAGCCGATCACCAGCGCGGCGAGAAACGCGGAGCCGAGGAACTCGGCGAGCAGGCGTCGCCACATCGTCGGCGTCGCGATCATGCGCTCACGATCGCGTCGCAGTGATCCTTGCGTAGGCACTCACGGGTCTGGCGCAGGGCGAGGGTGACGACGTGGGTGCGGATGACGGCGTCATCGAACTTCGACAGTACGGCCTCTGCGCACTCGCGGATCTCTGCGTCAGAACGTCGTCCGTCGAAGTCTCGAACAAGGGGAGGAAGGATCTTTGCCAGGCGCAGCTCGTGAGCAGTCCGATCAGATCGGATGTCCTCCGTGTGCTCGGCGACGAGCCTGCTTACACGCTGATCGACGGTGTCGCGGATCGCCCTGACCTCCTCGATCGGCCTGCCGGCAGGGTCGGGCAGGTCCCAGTCTTCAACAGTTGTGGGGACGTAGGGGCAGGCGTCGCCACAGCCCATCGTGATCGCCCAGTCGGCGTGCAACTGCATCTCGCAGGTCAGCTTGGTCGGCTTTCGATCGGAGAGGTCGATGCCGATCTCTCGCATGACCTCGACCACCTCGGGCCAGACAGCCTTCGCCGGTTCGGTTCCGGCCGACTCGGCGCGCAGGTCCTCCGGCGCCAGGCGTTCGAAGAATGCCTGCGTCATTTGCGAGCGCCCGGCGTTGTGGTTGCAGACGAACAGCACGTAGCGCATCTCTGCCTCCTCAAGCGGCGATCAAGAGCTTGTCCGCGAACTCGGCGGGGAGCCCCGCGACGCGGACTTCCGAGGCGACCCGCTCGGCTTCGTAGGCGACGCGTTCGATCGCGACCTCAACGCCGTCCGCGGTCGCGGTGAGCAGGGCGAAGGCGCCTCGGGGGTCGCCATCCTTGGGCTTGCCGACCGAGCCGCAGTTGACGAACAGGACGCCGCCGTACTCGTGCACCCAAGGTTTGTGGGTGTGGCCGAAGACGAGGACGGGGTCGGTCTCGGCGGCGGCGAGACGCTCATAGAGACGCGCGGGCTTGTCCTCGAACAGGTACTCGTTGACTTTGCGCGGCGAGCCGTGAACGAGATGGACATCGCTACTCCCCACCGGGAAGTGCAGATCGAAGGGCAGGCTGAGCATGAACTCCTTCGAGTCCCGGGTCGTATTCGCGAGCGTCCAGTCCACCGAGAGCTGTCCGAGCTCGCGATCGTGCGGGGTGATGTATGCGCAGCCGCAGTCCTCTTCATCGCGCGCGATCGCGTAGTCGTAGTTCCCGTAGATGGTCGGGATCTCGCGGTCAGCGATCAGCTCGCATACCTCGTTCGGTTGCGGCCCGTAGCCCACCAGATCGCCGCCGCAGTAGATCTGCCGGATCTCGAGCTCCTCGATCCGGCGGAGCGCCGCCTGCAGCGCCGCGAGGTTGCCGTGTATGTCGGTGATGACCGCCACCGTGTCCTTCATTTGGCCTCCCTGTGTGACGCGGGTTGCTCGTGCCCTGATCCGGGCACAAGTGCTCCCCGGATGGACGGCGTGCGGTGCGCTGAATATGCCGTGGGCGCGTCCATCACTGCGCCAGCGCCAGTAGGCCGACCTGCCCTGTTGGTGTGCGTTCCTGCCACGGCACCCGCCAGGCGCGGGCGGCAAGCTGGTCGGCCACGCGAGTGACGTGCCGCTGCTCGAGGGCGGCGCGGCGGGTGAGCAGGGGGTGCTGTGTGCCGCTTGCGGAGAGGGTGGCGTTGACCACCCATCCGTAGGGGTCGATACCTGCGCGGCGCAGGTCGTCTTGGAGGCGTGCGGCCTCGGCGACCGGGGTGGACTCGGCAAGTGTCACGACCAGAACCCGCGCGTAGTCTGGGTCGCGCAGCCGCCCGAGCAGCGTGCGCACCGCGGCGGGCACCTCCCCGGTGGAGCGCTCGATCTCCCGGTGGTAGCTCTGTGTGGCGTCAAGCAGTAGCAGCGTGTGGCCGGTCGGCGCGGTGTCCAGCACGACGATCGCCTCCTGTGCCGCGTCGATGGTGCGGGCGAACGCGCGGAACACCGCGATCTCCTCGGTGCAAGGCGAGCGAAGGTCCTCTTCCAGCAGCGCCCGGCCGTCGTCGTCGAGCTCTCCGGCGCCAGCCAGCACCTCCGCTGCGTAGCGGGCGACCTCTGCAGCGGGGTCGATCCGCTCGACCTTCATACCCGCCGGGGTCTCTCCGCCGAGGGCTGTCTCGAGGTGCGCCGCGGGGTCGGTGGTGCTCAGCACGACGCGGCTCCCGTTGCGAGCGAGCGCCACAGCGAGCGCGGCAGCGAGCGTCGTCTTACCCACGCCGCCCTTGCCCATCGTCATGACCACGCCGCGCCCGCTGGCGCCGAGCTCGTCGACGAGGACGTCGACGCCAGGCAGCTCGAGCGACGCGGCGTCGCTCACCGCGCGGGCATGGACGCCTTCGGTGCACGTGAGGGAGCGCAGCGCGGCGGCCCCCACGAGGTCGCCGTCGGTGAGCGGGACGGCAGTTGTCGGGAGCGCATCCAGGAGCCCCGGTGCCGTGGCGAGCGCGTGCTCCTGGCGCTCACGCAGAGCAGTCGCGATCGGGTCCCCATCGGGATCCTCGGCCAGGACACCGTTGAGCACGAGCCGCTGGTTGGCGATCCCGAGCGCGCTGAGCTCACTGCCCGCGCGCGCCGCCTCCGCCAGCGCGCTGGCCTCCGGGCGCCCGACGAGCACGAGCGTTGTTCTCCTGGGATCCGCGAGCGCGTCGACCGTGGCCTGGTACTGCGCGCGCTGATCCTCGAGCCCGGCGAGCGGACCGAGACAGCTCGTGCCGGTCGTGTTCGACTCGATGAAGCCGCTCCAGGCGCTCGGCAGCGCCAGCAGTCGCAGCGTGTGCCCGGTCGGCGCGGTATCGAAGATCACGTGATCGAAACGCCGCAGCACCTCCGGATCCGCAAGCACGGCGGTGAACTCGTCAAACGCTGCGATCTCCACCGTGCAAGCACCGGAGAGCTGCTCCTCGATGCTGCGCAGCGCCCCCTCCGGCAGGACGCCACGATACGGGCCGACGATCCGCTCGCGATAGGCCGCCGCGGCTGCATCAGGGTCGAGATCCATGACCCAGAGCCCTGGCGTCCCCGGAACCTCCACCGGCTCCACGCCCGCCTGTAGCTCGAATACGTCGCCGAGGTTAGAGGCGGGGTCGGTGCTGACGATCAACGTTTGGCGCCCAGCGCCCGCCAGCGCCAGCGCCGAGGCAGCGCTGACGGTCGTCTTTCCTACACCGCCCTTGCCGGTGAAGAACACGAACGGCGTCGCCCACTGCGACCACTGCAGCGGCTCGATCTCCTCCAGCGCGAGCATCAACAGCAGCCAGACCCGGGCTCACATCCGGCGCCGGTCTGCGCTGCACCTAGCGGCGGCTCATCGACAACGACTCCTGCCGCTTGCGCCAGCTCGGCGCGTGAGGGATAGCGGCCCTTGGCGAGCAGCTCGCCGTCGAGCAGCACGACCGGCAGGGCGCTCTCGCCGGCGCTCTGCATCAGCTCGAGCACCCGCGTGTTGTCCGCAAACGCCTGCGGCTGCTGAGCCAGGTTGAAGCGCTCGACGCGCACCCCGGCCGACTCGAGCCACGCCAGATCCGCTGCAGCTACCGAAAGCGCCGGGTCGACGCTCGGTCCACACACCCCGCTCGAACAGCACAAAGCGGGGTCATACACGCTCACCCGACGCCCGCCCGCTTCCGCCGTGCTCGACATGCCGGCACCTCCGTATCTCGTGGTTGCCGCGCAACCTGATGCGAGCCACGCGGCGACTTCATTCAACGCCAAACATCCTATTAGATCGATAGCCGCCACTGTTATTGATATATGTGTATTGATGCCTATCGATCTGGAGCTGTCCCCGAAGCAGAAGCGAGCCGCAGGCGAACGCTGCTGCGAGCCCGTCGTCTACCCCGACGTGCAACGCGATCACGCGTTGCGCATGGCCGAAGTCGCAAAGGCCCTCGGCGACCCGATACGCCTGCAGCTCGTCGACGTGCTGCGCAAACACGCAGGCAAGGTATGCGTCTGCGAGCTCGTGCCCCTCTTCGACATCTCCCAGCCCACACTCTCCCACCATCTGAAGAAGCTCCGCGACGCCGGAATCGTCGACTCCGAGCGCCAAGGACTGTGGGCCTATTACTACGTGATCCCCGATGCACTGAAGGAGCTCTCCACATGGCTGACCTGACCGGCACCGTCACGGCTGCCGATCCCTGCTGCGCGCCCGAACAGCAGGCCGCTTGTTGCACACCGAGCGCGAAGGACGAATGCTGCGGCCACGGCGAAGGATGCGGCTGCGACCCGGGCAACACACCGAGCAGGGCTGACGAAGTGCGCGAAGAGGTCGGGAAGCGCTACGCCGCCGCGGCCCGAGCCGTTGCCGAGCGCGAGAGCGGCACCGCCTCGTCGTGTTGCAGTCCAGCCGTCGCGACGACCGACGCCTCCGGCCGACAAGTGTTCGGTGGCACGCTGTACGAGTCCGCCGAGGCCGGCAACGCACCAGAGAGCGCTGTCGCCGCCTCGCTCGGCTGCGGCGTGCCCACCGCCGTCGCCGAGCTCAAAGCAGGCGAGACCGTCCTCGACCTCGGCTCCGGCGCCGGCGCCGACGTCCTGATCTCCGCGCGCCGCGTCGGACCCAGCGGCCACGCGATCGGCTTGGACATGACCGACGAGATGCTCCAACTCGCCCGCGCGAACGCCCAGAAGGCCGGCGCACAGAACGTCGAGTTCCACAAGGGATACATCGAGGAGATCCCCTTGCCAGACGCAAGCGTCGACGTGGTGATCTCCAACTGCGTGCTCAACCTCTCCGCCGATAAGCCCAGGGTGATCTGCGAGGCCGCCCGCGTGCTGCGCCCCGGAGGACGCTTGGCGATCTCCGACGTCATCGCCGATGAGAACATGGACGACGCCACACGCGCAGACATGCAGAAGTGGACGGGCTGCATCGCCGGAGCCCTCACCCGACACCAGTTCGAGCAGGCCCTCATTGAGGCAGGACTGGTCGACATCCAGCTCAACGAGACCCACCGTGTCCACGAGCACGCTGCCTCAGCGATCATCCGCGCCCGCAAGCCGGCCGCCGCGCGGAACTGACGAGCGAGATCACCTGCGCGACCCCCAGACTCGCCACCGGCACCGGGGCGGTTCGAGCCCGCTGCCTGGCTCTCCGTGCTTGGCAGTGGCCCGCCGGCGCCCCTGGGCGGGTTCCTGGTCGCCCTCGTAACGCCTCCGGCCGGTGTCTCGGAGGAGCCGATCGAGCGCTCCCGCCCATGCGGGCGCGCGCTAGCGGCTCACGCGCTCGCGGTCTCCGCCTCGGCGTCCTTGATCTCCTGCGCGAGCTCGTCGGCCGCCATGTCGGTCGCGTAGGAGACCAGGCGGTTCGCGGCCTTGATGTTGGCGGCGATCTGGTCGGCCATGTTGGTCGCGTAGACCACGATCAGGCCGGCGTCGCCTTCGTCGAGGACGTCGCCGAGCTCCTTCAGCTCGCCGCGCTTCATGCCGCCGTGGACGTGGCCGGAGACGGCCCCGATGGCCGCGCCTGCGCCACCGCCGACGGTCAGGGCGCCGATGATGCCGACGGCCGGGAAGAGCGCCGCGACGGCCCCGGCGGCGAGACCCCAGCCGAGCCCGTGAGCGGCACCGTGGCGGGTGGGCTGCTCGTGCTTCTTGACGATCTTGACCTTGCCGTCCTTCTTCTCGATCACGGCCGCGTCGAAGTCGTCGGAGGCTTTGATCTCGTAGTAGAGCGCCTTGATCAGCTCGTAGTCGCCGATCGCGGCGTCCGTGCTGTCGTAGGAAGCGGCGGCCACGAACAGCGTGTCGGGCTCGTCAGACATGGGGGAACCTCCGGGTCGGGATCGGTCCCCTCATGCTGGCGCGCGGACGCCGGGGCCGGCTCCTCCATTTCGGATGATGCGGACCGCACGGGGGGCGGCAGCATCCGAGGTGCAGGGGACAATCGATCCTCACACCACCACCGTTAAGGCCGACAAGGGGGCCCATTTGCTTGCAGCGACCGACTATCCGTTCCTAGAAGTCTTCTGGACGATGCTGATCTTCTTCGCCTTCTTCATCTGGATCTGGCTGCTGTTCGTGGTCTTCGGCGACATCTTCCGGCGCACCGACATCGGCGGCTGGGGAAAGACGGGATGGATCATCTTCATCATCGTCCTCCCCTACCTCGGCGTGTTCGTGTACCTGATCGCCGAGCACAAGGGCATGACCGATCGGACCATCGCCCAGCAGCAGCAGGCGAAGGCGAGCATGGACGAATACGTCCGCGAAACCGCGGGCGCGAACGACCCCACGCAGCAGATCGCAAAAGCCGGCGAGCTGCTCAAGGCCGGCACCATCACCCAGGCCGAGTTCGACTCGATCAAGGCCAAGGCGCTGGCCTAGCGCATCTCCGGGGCCGTCGCGGACGGCGACGGCCCCTACCGGATCAGGCGGGGCAGGCCATCGGCTTCACGCCCGCCGCGTCGAGGCAGAGATCGACGCGTTCGGGCACCCGTCCGCGTCGCACGCGCAGGCGCATGTACTTGCCGAGCGTCCCCGGCTTCGTGACGAGGACTTCGACCACGGCGCCCGGGCGCAGGAAGCGCTCGAAGGACCGGAACACGATCGCGGGGACGCCGTGCGGGCCCGCGACCGTGTTCCGGCGCGCCCCGTGCCGGGGGCAGCCGCGACCGCGGCAGCGCACCTGCACGAGCGCGCCCGCCGGCGCCTGCTGAACCGAGAGCAGGCGCAGCCTCATCCCGTTGGCGAACGCCACGCCCGCGACGCGCACGACCGGGAACGGCGCAAGCAGCGATGGCCCGCGCGGCTGCTGGGGCGCCACCTGGATGAGCGCGGCCACCCCCGAGGAGGGCGTGGCAGGTGCGGGCGGCACGGGAGCCGCAACGATGGCGAACACCACCGGCTGGCTGTGCCCTGTCGGGTTGCCTTTGAGCGAGCTGCGCTGCGCCGCCACGGCCGTGTAGCGCCCTGGGGGGAGGGCCGGGTTCGCCTGGCTCGAGCGCCATCCGGCGCCGGTCCCCACGGCGGTCGCCGTCGCGACGAGCCACCCGGACGCGGATTCCCCGGCGTGGATCTGGACGGTCACCGGCGTCGTGTCGCTAGCGGTGCCGCTGAACGAGGGAGCTGTTTCGCCAGGCGCCGGCTGCGGCTGCTCGATCGTCACGTTCGGGCCGGCGGTCAGGATCGTGAAGGTGACGGGAAGGCTGGTGGCAGCACCCTGCGTGGCCCGCGCCGTGTAGGTCCCGTCGGCGAGCGGTTCGAGGGGTTCGAGCGACCACGTGCCGCTTTCGACGATCGCGGTGGTGGGCGGCTGCACGGGGGTCCCGACAGGGAGGACGCCCGCGTAGGTACTGAGCGTGACGAGCCCGCCGAGCTGTTCGGCCGCGCCGGTGAACGCCGGCATGCGTTCGTTCGTGACAGTGCCGTCGAGCGGCTGCACGATCGTCACGGCCGCGGCGGCGCGGGCAGCCTGGGCGAACGCAACCACCAAGAGCGCCCCTGCGAACGCCGCCACAACCAGCCGCCGGATCGAATGTCCCGTCGCGTCTCGCGCCACGCGACTCCCCCTTCTCTGCCGCTCTCGCAGAGCGTAGCGCCGCGCATCGCCCCGCCTGAGACCCGGTGGACGGCTTGCAGCCCTCGCTGCCGGGGCCCCGGCTCAGCTGCGTTACGCGGCGGGCGCGCCCAGCGCTTCGCCGATCGCTGCGATCGCTGCCCGCTCGCTGTCGCTGACGTCCTGGCCGCCCTCGCTGTGGGAGCTCGCGACGTGCTCTGCGACGCTGCTCACGAAGCCGTTGTAGTCGCTGATCTCCTGCTCGGTGGCCTTCGAGCGCAGCGCCGCGCTCGCTTCGCGCAGCCGCTGCAGGACGAGTTCGCGCAGCTCCTCGGGCGAGTGGACGTGGGGGTGCTCGACCTTCGGCCGCGTCGTCACCAGCTCATCGAGCAGCTCGCTGTTGCCGTGCTGCTTGCGGGCCTCGGTGTAGGACTTTCCCATCGAGAGGGCCTCGCGGAAGGTCCCGCCCCGCTCGGCCGCCGATACCATCAGGCCCGCCAGCGGCGGCGCCTCTGCGATCAGCTTCCACTCGTCCTCGCTGAAGTCGGCTTTCGTCGTCACAGCATCCCCTTTCGTTTCTGCAGACGGAGGCCGGCATGGAGCGCCGGCCGACCCCTCCTGCGAACGATACGACTGCGCGCTACTCGACGGCGACGTGCGTCGCCAGGCCGCGCGCCCTTGCTTCCTCGACCGACACGATCTCACGGCCGAACGGGACCAGCGAGATCGGGATCAGTTTGAAGCTCGCGAGACCGAGCGGGATGCCGATGATCGTCGGGCAGAGCAGCAACCCCGTCACGAGGTTCCCCAGCGCGAGCCACCAGCCGCACAGCAGTATCCAGAGCACGTTGGCGATCGCCGAGGGCGCCCCCGCGTCCGCCCGCTCGACGACCGTTTTGCCGAACGGCCAGAGCGTGAAGCGCGCGATCCGCAGCGAGGCGATCCCGAAGGGGATCGTGATGATCAGGATGAAGCAGATCACCGCGGCGAGGAGGTACGCGAGCGCCATCCAGAAGCCGCAGAGCACGAACCAGATCAGGTTGAGGATCACGCGCACGGCCGCACCGCGCTCCCCGCAGACCGTGCACTGCCTGTAGACCGTCGCGTCATCCGGCTCCCCATCGCTGCCTGTCCGGGACGATACGCCATCGCGTCCGAGGCCTGTTCAAATCGACGCACGGGGGCTACCATCCGCCGTTCGGGTGGGTCCGCGCAAGGAGCGCGGTCCGGAGACGAAGTCACAGAAGGGGGATGGACGGCAAGGATGCCGCGTCTAGGGATGAGAACGCCGCAGCATGGACGCACCGCTCGCGCGGGGGCGTCGCTGCTGGGTGCGCTGGGTGCGCTGCTGGCGATCCTCGCGGTGGTCGCGCCCGGGGCGCTCGGCTCGGAACCGACGAACTCGGGCGACAAGTTGCGCGACGGCTGGTATCCGGAACAGGGCTCGCTGACGCCCCAGCTCGTCAGCGGCGGCTCCTTCGGGCAGCTCTGGTCGGCCAAAGTCGAAGGCTCGGTCTACGCGCAGCCGCTGCTCGTCGATGGCGAGGTGCTCGTCGCGACCGAGAACAACAAGGTCTACGCGCTCGACCCCAACACCGGCGCAGCGAAATGGACCACCTCTCTTCAGGGCACCGCATGGAAAGCCGGCGACATCAGCTGCAACGACCTCGCGCCCAACGTCGGCGTCACCTCGACGCCGGTCGTCGACCCCTCGACCAACACCGCCTACATGACCCACAAGGCGTATGCGTCGGGTTCGAGCGGAACGGTCCGCTGGTACATGGACGCGGTCGACCTCGCCAACGGCCAGGAGCGCGAAGGCTTCCCCGTGCAGCTTCAGGGCACGGCGCAGAACGCCTCGGGCCAGACCTTCAACCCGACCTCGCAGCTGCAGCGTCCCGGCCTCTTGCTCCTGAACGGCGTGGTCTACGCCGGCTTCGGCTCCGACTGCGACCTGAACACCTGGCAGGGATGGGTGTTCGGCGTCTCCACAGCGGGGCAGATCAAGGCACGGTGGGTGTCGGTGCCGAGCGGCAACGGCGCCGGCATCTGGCAGTCGGGCGCAGGCCTGTACTCCGACGGCCCGAACACGTTGATGGTCAGCACGGGCAACACCGGCTCGCCGTCGACGCCCACGCCCGGCAAGACCCCGCCGAACACGCTCGGTGAGTCGATCGTGCGCTTGGCCGTGCAGCCCAACGGCGAACTGAAACCGACCGACTTCTTCGCGCCGTTCGATGCCCAGGAACTCGACAAAAACGATGCCGACTTCGCTTCCGGCGGCATCACGGGCCTGAACAGCGAATACTTCGGCACCGCATCGGTGCCGCACCTGGCCGTGGCGGTCGGCAAGGACGGCTACGTCTACCTGCTGAACACCGAAGAACTCGGCGGCTACAAGCAGGGCAGCGGCGGCGGCGACAAGGTCGTGCAGCGGCTCGGCCCGAGCGGCGGCGTGTGGGCACGCCCCGGCGTGTGGCCCGGGAACGGCGGCTGGGTCTACATCCCGACCGCCGCCGCGGGGAGCGGGTCAGGGGATCCTCGGGCGTCCTGCACGTCTACCAGTACGGGGTCAACGGCGAAGGCAAGCCAACGCTCTCGTTGCAGGCGACCTCGTCTGATGCCTGGGGCTTCGGGACCGGCGCGCCGATCATCACCTCCGAAGGGACGACGTCGGGCTCCGCGCTGGTGTGGACCGAGTGGATGCCGAACGGAACGGGCGAAGGCGCGCAGCTCCGTGCCTATGACCCCGTGCCGGTGAGCGGCAAGCCGGTGCTCCGCTGGAGCACCGCGATCGGCGCCGGCTCGAAGTTCGCGACGCCGGGCGTGGGCGCGAACAAACTGTTCGTCGGCAACCGCGAAGGCAAGGTGCTCGCGTTCGGCTCGCCGGTGACGCCGGCGATGAGCGGACCCTCGACGAGCTTCCCGACGACGACGATCGGGCAGAGCGCCACCAAGACGGTCACGCTGACGGCCAACAGGTCGCTGACCGTGACGAAAGTGACCGCCAGCAACGGCCAGTTCGCGATCGGCACGACGACACCGTCGATCCCGGCGGCGGTCGGCGCAGGTCAAACCCTGCAGGTGCCGGTCACCTTCAAACCGACCGGCAGCGGGCTGCAGGCGGCGACGCTCAGCGTGGAAACAAGCGAAGGCACGCTGACCTACTCGCTGCAGGGCACCGGACAGACCGCCGAAGCCAAGATCGAAGCCTCGCCGCCGGTCCTCTCATTCGGCGGGACAGTCGTCGGCGGCAAAATCTCGGCCAGCGCGACCTTCCGCAACGTCGGCGGCGCGGCGCTGACGATCCAGAGCGTCCAGGAACCGGAAGGGCCGTTCACCGTCACTGGAGCCCCCGAAGCCGGCAAGGTGCTGGCGCCCGGCGAAGCGGTGACCGTGCAGGTCACCTTCGAACCCACCTCTGAAGGCAACTTCAGCAGCGACCTCGTTCTGCACACCGGCGCCGGCGAATCGTCGGTCGCGCTCGCGGGCTCCGCCGGCAAACAGGGCGTGCTGAAGATCACGCCCGAAACGATCGAATACGGGAACGTCCCCGCCGGCGGCACGGTCACCAAGTCGTTCACGCTCACGAACACCGGCGGCACCAACGTCACGATGACGAAGTCCAAGCCCCCGATCGGTGGAGCGTTCACCGCGACCACCACGCTCTCGGAGGGAACGACGATCGCCCCGGGCGAAACCCTGACCGAGACGGTCGCGTTCAACCCGTCCGCGCCGGGAGGGGCGACCGGGGTCTGGCTGCTCAACGGCGACGACACCAGCGGCGCGCACGAAGTCAAGTTCACGGGCAACGGGACCGTCCCGGCGCCCGGCGCCGGCTGGTCGCACAACGGCTCGGCGACGATCGCCTCGGGCGTCGTGCAGACGACGGCGGCCGTGTCCAACGAGGCAGGCTCAGCGTTCTACGAAACGCCGCTGGAAAGCAAGCACCTGGTCGTCGAATTCGAACAGACCATCAACGGCGGCAGCGGCGCCGACGGCCAGACGGTGACGTTCGCCGACGCGAGCAAAGCCGCGCCCACGGCGCTGGGCGAACAGGGCGGCGGCCTCGGCTTCGCCGGTATCTCCGGCATCGCCGTCGGCTTCGACACGTACAAGAACTCGGCGAACCCGTCGAGCAACTTCGTCGGCATCAGCAACGGCGCCGGAACAAGCGCCGGCACGCTGAACTGGCTCGCGACCTCAACCACGATCCCGGCGCTCCGCACAGCGACCCGCCACATCAAGGTCGAAACGCTGAACGGAACCGTCAACGTGTTCGTCGAAGGCACCAGGTACCTGAGCACGGCGGTGACGCTGCCGGCCAAGGTGCTGGTCGGCTTCACCGGCGGCACGGGCGGCTCGAACGACATCCACAAGGCCGCGAACGTCGCGATCAGCGGCGAACCGGTCGTTGAAAAACCGAAAGAAGAACCGCCCGCGACGCTGAAGATCACGAACGCGATCAGCGCGCCCTCCGGACCCCCGCAGTCCGAAACGACGCTCACCTACAGCGGCAGCTGCCCCTCCAGCTTCACCACCGCCGCGCTCGGGAACACCGGCTCCGCCACCCCGACCCTCACCGGCGCGGTCCAGGGCGCGAGCTGCTCAGTCGCCGAGACCGCGCCCACCGGCACCGGCTGGAAGACCACCGCCTCGGTCAACGGCGCGGCGCCCGTTGAAATCGCCGCCTCCGCCGGCAAGATCGCCGTCCCCACCTTCGCCCTCGCCGCGGGCGCCAACACCGTCGCCTTCACCAACACCTACACCGCACCCAAAGAAGAACCGCCCGCGGCGACCCTGAAGATCACGAACGCGGTCAGCGCGCCCTCCGGACCCCCGCAGTCCGAAACGACGCTCACCTACAGCGGCAGCTGCCCCTCCAGCTTCACCACCGCCGCGCTCGGGAACACCGGCTCCGCCACCCCGACCCTCACCGGCGCGGTCCAGGGCGCGAGCTGCTCAGTCGCCGAGACCGCGCCCACCGGCACCGGCTGGAAGACCACCGCCTCGGTCAACGGCGCGGCGCCCGTTGAAATCGCCGCCTCCGCCGGCAAGATCGCCGTCCCCACCTTCGCCCTGGCCGCGGGCGCCAACACCGTCGCCTTCACCAACACCTACACCGCACCCAAAGAAGAAACCGGCGTTCCCACGATCCCGGACCCGAGCGCCGGCGGCTGGCAGCTGAACGGCAACGCACTGCTCGAAAGCCCGAGCCTGGTGCTCACGGCGGCCGCGTCCAACCAGGCCGGCAGCGCCTTCTGGCCGACCAAGGTCGACCCCCGCAACCTCGCCTACGAATTCACGATCTCGATCGGCGGCGGCAGCGGCGCCGACGGTCTCGCCTTCGTGATCGCCGACGCGACCAAGTCGGCGCCGACCGCTCTCGGCGAACAGGGCGGCGGGCTCGGCTTCGCCGGCACCTCGGGTGACGCGATCGCCTTCGACACCTGGCAGAACTCGGTCAACCCGTCCAGCAACTTCATCGGCATCAGCGACGGCGCCGGCACCACCGCGGGCACGCTGCACTGGCTGACGACCTTCAACCCCCTCCCCTCATCTCTGCGTACGGGCACCCACAAGATCAGGATCGAAACCGGCGAAGGCGCGATCACGGTCTGGATGGACGACACCAAGATCGGCAGCTTCGCGGTTGCGCTTCCCGCCTCCGCCTACGTCGGCTTCTCCGGCGGCACCGGCGGCTCGACCGATCGCCACGCGATCTCGGGCCTCACCGTCGTCGGCACCGGAACCAAAGAAGAACCCAAGCCCGCGACGCTGAAGATCACGAACGCGGTCAGCGCGCCGTCCGGACCCCCGCAATCGGAAACGACGCTCGCCTACAGCGGCACCTGCCCCTCCAGCTTCACCACCGCCGCGCTCGCGAACGGCGCCTCCGCGACCCCGACCCTCACGGGCGCGGTCGCGGGCGCGAGCTGCTCGGTCGCCGAGACGGCCCCCACCGGCACCGGCTGGAAGACCACCGTCTCGATCAACGGCGGCGCGCCCGTCGAACTCAAAGAAGCGGGATCGGTGCTCACGGCACCGAGCTTCGCCCTCGCCGCAGGCGCCAACACCGTCGCCTTCACCAACACCTACACCGCGCCCAAAGAAGAACCGCCAGCAGCGACGCTGAAGATCACCAACGCGGTCAGCGCGCCCTCCGGACCCCCGCAATCGGAAACGACGCTCGCCTACAGCGGCACCTGCCCCTCCAGCTTCACCACCGCCGCGCTCGCGAACGGCGCCTCCGCCACCCCGACCCTCACGGGCGCGGTCCAGGGCGCGAGCTGCTCGGTCGCCGAGACGGCCCCCACCGGCACCGGCTGGAAGACCACCGCCTCGGTCAACGGCGCCGCCCCCGTCGAAATCGCCGCCTCGGCCGGCAAGATCACCGTCCCCACCTTCGCCCTGGCCGCAGGCGCCAACACCGTCGCCTTCACCAACACCTACACCGCACCCAAAGAAGAAACCGGCGTTCCCACGATCCCGGACCCCAGCGCCGGCGGCTGGCAGCTGAACGGCAACGCGCTACTCGAAAGCCCGAGCCTCGTGCTGACGAAGGCGACCGCCAACCAGGCGGGCAGCGCGTTCTGGCCGACCAAGGTCGACCCCCGCAACCTCGCCTACGAATTCACGATCTCGATCGGCGGCGGCAGCGGCGCCGACGGGCTCGCGTTCGTGATCGGCGACGCGACCCGGACCGCAACGGCCAAATCGCTCGGCGAACAGGGCGGCGGGCTCGGCTTCGCGAAGATCACCGGCTGGGCGGTCGCGTTCGACACCTACAAGAACTCGGTCAACCCGTCCAGCAACTTCGTCGGCATCAGCGACGGCGCCGGCACCACCGCGGGCACGCTGCACTGGCTGACCACGTTCAACGTCGCCTCCTCGCTGCGCAGCGGCACGCACAAGGTGAAGGTCGACACCGCCGGCGGGGCGATCGCCGTGTGGCTCGACGGCACGAAGCTCGGCAACGTCTCGGTGACGCTGCCCAGCTCGGCCTACGTCGGGTTCTCCGGCGGCACCGGCGGCTCGACCGACCGCCACGCGGTCTCGGGCTTCACGGTCGCCGCCGGCTGAGCCGCCGCCCGGCCTCACGCACACAAGAGCGGAGCCGCGACGTGCGCGACTCCGCTCTAGAAGGGGCGGCTGGGTGCCGCGCGCCCCTGCAAGCCGGCATCGAGGCCGGCCCAGCTTCAAATCACCGGCCCGGGCGGGCCGACCGCGGGCTCCATCCCGCAGCCGGCCCGCCCGGCCGGCGCCCACCCGGCAGCTAGTGGCTGCGCGGGCAGGGAGCCTTGTATTCGGCCATCACCGTCGTCTGGGTCAGGCCGCCGAGTCCGGCGAACGTGAGTTCAGCCTTCAGCGGCAGGTATTTTTTGGGGCACTTCGTCGGCATCGTGCCGTAGTAGGTCACTTTGCCGTGCTTCTTGATCGCCGAGCCGGTCTTGACCTTGATCGATCTGACCGACGCGTCCTGCGCGCCCGGCACCGTTTCGACCAGCGGCACGACGGCTTCGAACTTCTGGCTGTAGAGCCCGCTCGAGGGCACGAAGTGGCCCTTGGAGAGGATTTCCAGCAGCACCGGTTCGTGGCCGAACGTGAAGAACTCGAGGCCACCGCCCGGGGCGTAGAACGATTCGATCGTCGCGTTCTCAGGCACCACTTCTTTGCCGAAGGCGACGTCACCCAGGACCGAGCCGGTCGGGCCGGCCTTGGCCTTGGCGCACGCCTTCGGGCCCTTGCCCGACGGTTCCAGCACGGAGGGCGCGCACGTCGGGAAGCCCGAGGTGTGCAGCTTCACGCCCGCCGGCAGGTACACGTTGACGTGTTCGAGCGGCGGCGGGAACCCACCGTATTCGGTGCCTTCGATTTTGAATTCGGATTCGAACGCCGCACCGGCGCCCTTGATGTTGCCGGTGTGGGGGAACCCGGCGATCGGCACTGCAGCGGCTTTGAACTTCACCGTCGGCGCGGCCGAGGCGACACCCGCCAGCGCCAGCGCCAGGACGGCGGCGCTCGCCACCGTGAGGCTGAAAATTGCTCTGCGCATTCCTGTCCTTCTCCAATCGTGGTTGTCGGGCAGGCGGTCTTGCGCTCCCTGCCTCTCATCCACACCAACACCGCTCTCGGCCGATCGGTTCGCCCAAAGGGCGGTCAGGGGCCGAACATCACGCAGCGGTGCGAGTCAGCGTCGCGGGCAGGGAGCCTTGTATTCGACGGTCACCGTCTGCTGCGAGAGCCCGCCCAGCCCGGCGAACGTCAGGGCGGTCCTGACGGGGAGGTAGCCGCGGGGGCAGCTCTTCGGCAGGCGCCCGTAGAAGATCGGGTTGCCGCCGTGCCGCATCGCCGTCCCGACGTCGATCCTGATCGCTTTGACCGAGGCGTCCTGGGCCCCCGGCACCGTTTCGACGAGCGGGATGTCGGATTCGAGCTTTTTCGCGAACGGCGCCCCCGCGGCCACGTAGCGCCCCCGGGAGATGATTTCGATCAGCGCCGGTTCGTGGCCGAACGTGAAGAACGTCAGCCCTCCGCCGGGTGCGTAGAAGGCTTCGATCGATGTGGTCTCGGCGACGATCGAGGTTCCGAAGGCCACGAAACCACTGGCGGATCCCGTACCGGCCAGGGATCCCTTCGGGCAGCCCTTGGGGCCCCTGCCGCTCGGTTCGAGCGTGGCCGTGGGGCAGGTCGGAAAGCCTTCCGGATGGAGCTGGACGCCTTCGGGCAGATAGAAGTCGACGTGGATCAGAGGGGGCGGGAAGCCGCCGTATTCGGTGCCCGTGATCTGGTATTCGGCCAGCAGCGAGGTGCCGGCGCCGAGGATGAAGCCAGTGTGCGTGAAGCCCGGGATCGGGAGCGGCTCGGCTTTGAACCTGACCGTCGGGGTGGCGCCGGCGAGGGCCGGCGCGAGCGCCGCGACGCAGAGGAGCACCGCCGTCATCGCTGCCAGCCGAGCGTGCCTGCCTGTCCCCTCCCTCATCCTCGGGCCATCATCGCGCAGATCGCTGTTGCGCGGGACGGTCAGCCATGCCGGAGGATGGGAGGGACGGTCCGGCGCTCCATGCCGGAGGGTCGGCCGGCGCTCCATGCCGGAGGATGGGAGGGTCGGCCGGCGGTCCATGCCGGAGGATGGGAGGGTCGGCCGGCGCTCCATGCCGGAGGATGGGAGGGTCGGCCGGCGCTCCATGCCGGCCTCGGCCGACCCCGGTCACCGCCCGCCGGTAGGCTGCGGGTCATGGATCCAGCACGCGCACGCGAACTGCTCGAAGGAGAGCGCCAGCGCGTCGAGCAGGCGCTCGCGGGCTTGCGCTCGCGTGAGGCCGAAGGCCAGTCCGAGCAGGACGAACCCGGCGAACGCGACTCCGAGGACCTCAACGAACGGGGCCTCGACGACGCCCGCCAGGAGGATCTCGCCGCGCAGCTCGCCGCCGTCGAGCGCGCGGAGTCGCGGCTCGCGGCGGGCACGTACGGGCGGTCGGTCCAGAGTGGCGAGCCGATCCCCGACGAGCGGCTCGAAGCGCTTCCCACCGCAGAGCTGACGGTGGAGGAGCAGCGCGCCGCCGGCGCCTAGCTTCGCAGCAGCTCCCCGCGCCCGACGACGATCACCCCTCCCTGGACCTCGACGCGCTCGAAGCGCCCGCCACCGCGGTCGGCACAGGCGATCAGTAGCGACGGGCGCCCCAGCTCCTCGCCCTGGCGGATCTCCAGTCGCTGCCCCGGCGCGGCCCAGCCGTGGCGCACGAGATGCACCGCGAGCGGCCCCGCCGCCGATCCTGTCGCCGGATCCTCAGCGATGCCGACTCCCGGGCCGAACATGCGCGTCTTGAAGCGCCCGTCGGCTCCCGCGAAGCAGCTCACGCCCGAGTGCGGCTCCAACGCGCCGAGCGCCCGCAGGTCCGGATCGAGCGCTGCCACCTGCGCGGGCGAGCCGGCGGCGACGAAGACGTGGTGTGGACCGTTGGTGTAGCGCTCGACCGGCAGCACCGAGGCCTCGAGACCCAGCGCCGCGAGCAGCGGACCGGGCTCCTCCACCGGCTCCCAGGTCGGGAGCGGCTGGAGCATGGACCCCGTGAGTGCCCGCTCTTCGCGCGAGACCAGCTCGACCTCGATCTCTCCGGCTCCGGTCTCGAGCACGACGCCCGCCCGCGCCAGCGCCCCGGCCAGCGCGGCGCCCGTGCCCAGCACGGGATGCCCCGCGAACGGCAGCTCGACCGCGGGCGTGAAGATGCGAACGCGAGCGTCGCCTCCCTGCTGCGCGTCGAGCAGGAACACCGTCTCGGACAGCTTCAGCTCGCAGGCGATGGCTTGCATCTCGGCCGTCTCGAGCCCGGTGCCGTCCGCGAACACCGCCAGCTGGTTGCCCTCCAGCGGTCGCTCGGCGAACACGTCGAGCAGGAGGTAGCTCAGGGCTCCGCGGTCCGCCGAGGCGCGGCCGGCGGAGAGGAGCCCGAGCGGGTCGTCCAAGGCCGCGGCTCAGCCCGCGTCGAGCGTCGAGAGCGCAATCGCCGCGGAGCCGACATCGATCCGCTCGCGGCCGCCCCGCACCGCCTGCGGAACCGCGACGGCGATCTCGACGATGCCCTCGGCGCCGTTCGCGGCAACGAAGCGCACCTCGGCGCCGTCCAGCGCCAGCCGTGGCTGCTCGGAGCCGTCCAGCTCGACCCCGAGCACCTCGGCCCACCGCTCAGCGGCGCGGCGCGGATCCGAGAGCGCGACGGTGATCCCGGTCAGCCTGCCGGGAGGACCGCTGCCGATGCGCTCGGTCCACTCCGGCCCGCCCCAGCGCCAGCTGCCGAACGGGCGGGAGGAGTCCAGCGAGACGATCGCCCCCCGCAGGTCGGCGGGGTGCATGTGCGTCCCCGAGATGTCCGGCAGGTCGATGCTCCAGACCGTCCTCACGCCGAGCTGCTCGGCGCGCGTGCGCGCACCGTCGAGGTTCTCGATGTCGAACAGCACCATGTAGCCGCCGTCGCCCCCGTTGCGCTCGAGCTGGCGCCCGGCCGCAGTGCCGTCGGTCACCGGCGAAACGACCTCGATGAAGCAGTCGCCGATCGCGAAGACCACGTTCTCGAGCCCGAACAACCCGACGCCCGGGTCGCGAAACGGCTCGTTCAGGCCGAGCTGTCCGCGCAGGAGCGAGGCGGTCGCCTCGAGATCGGCCGCGACGAGCACGGCCTGGCGCAGCCTCACCATGGGCGACCCTGCGGCATCCGGCGAAGCCTACCCCGACCGCGGCGCAGAGATAATCACGAGATCGCGGACGAGTCAGAACAGACGACGACGCAGGCCTCGCGGAAAGGGATCCTCGGCGCGCTTGGCGCAAGCGCCGACTGGCTGGCGCCCGCCGGCAACCCGTCGCGCGTCGTCCTCGGCGTGATCGTCACCGGCGCTCTGCTCGCGGCGGAGAGCAGCCTGCACGACACCTATCTGCAGACGTTCGCCTCCGGAGCGCTCGCCGCGATCCTCTACTGGATCGCTCACGCGTACGCCGACGTGCTCGGCCGGCGGCTGCGCAGCGATCGGCGGCTCACGCCGGGGGAGCTCGGGGAGTCGTTCCTGCACGAGGCGGCGGTGATCAGGGGCGCGGCGATCCCGCTGCTGGCGCTTCTGCTTGCGGCGATTCTCGGCGCCGACCGGGAAACGGGCGTGAGCATCGCGGTCTGGACCGCGGCCGGGAGCATCGTGGTCCTGGAGCTGATCGCCGGGCTGCGCAGCCACGCCACACGCAGCGAGATCCTCCTCGAGGCAGCGGTCGGTACCACGATGGGTCTCGGCGTGATCGCACTGAAGGCGCTGCTCGCTCATTAGCCGGACGCTGTAGACAAAACGTTTCGATATGTGATAATCCATTCCTCGGAACTGTTGTAACAGCTCGCCGCCGGGACGGGCGCCGCCGAGGAGGTGCACATGGAAACCGGACCAGGGGAGGCCGCGGCCGGCGAGCAGGCGGGCGCGCCGAGACCGCTCTACAAGCGGCTTCCGCGCGGGCCGCACCGGCTCGACAGGGACGTCGTCGCCCGCCACCAGCGCATCCGCATCCACGGAGCGATGGTGCGGGCAGTGGCTGGGACCGGATACGAAGCGGTCACGGTCGGGCAGGTGATCGCCCTCGCCGGCGTCTCACGCCGCTCCTTCTACGAGCAGTTCGCCGGCAAGCAGGACTGCTTCCTGGCCACCTTCGACGAGATCGCGGGGCAGCATCTGGCAGCCGCGCGGCAGGCCTGCGCGCTGACGCGGGGCGGCCCGCACTCCCGGCTCGAAGCTGCGCTCGCAACGTGCGCCGACGCGGTCTGCGAGGACCCAGAGGCCGCCGCGCTTACGCTGCTGCACCCGCTGGCGGCCGGCGCACCGGGCGCGCTGCGGCTCCGCGCAGCCACCGCCTCCTGGGAGCGCCTCCTGTGCGCCTCGCTCGCCCGCACCCCGCTGCTCCCGGCACCCACAGGCACGAGCGCCGCGGTCCTGCTCGGAGGGATGCACGGGATCCTGGCCGCGCATCTGCGCGATCGGGCGGCGCCGTCCCGCCGGCGCTTGGAGCGCGACCTCGGTTGGTGGGCGCTCGCTCCCAAGCTCCCCGCGCGGGAACAGGAGGCTCGCCGCGTGATCGCGCTGCTGCGCGACGAGGCGCGCCGCGCATCGCGGGCGGCCGCCACTCGTGCCACGCGTACGCCCCCCGCGACGGACCGGGAGCGCCTGCTGGCTGCCGCGCTCCGCGTCGCGGCCCGCGACCGGATCACCCAGCTGAGCGCCGCCCGGATCGCAGACGAGGCCCGCGTGCCGCTCGGTGCGTTCTTCGAGCTCTTCGACGACCGCGACGCCTGCCTGCGGGTGGCGATCGCAGACGCCGGCGAGCGCTTGCTCGCGATCGCCGAGGGCGCGGCCGAGAGCGGCCCGGGCCGTCCGGCCGCGCTGCGCGAGACACTCGGGCTGATGCTCTCGCACCTCGCGCGAGCACCTCTGCAGGCGCGAGCCCTGACGGTTCTGGCGCCGTGCGGCGGCCCGAGCTGCCGGGCTTACGGCGCCCGCCTCGAAGCCGAGCTCGGCCGGCGGCTCGGCGGCGGCGCAGGCCGCGGAGCCGAGATGGCGGGGGCAGCCGTGGTCGGCGCGCTGTGGCATCTCGTCCGCTGCCACCTGGCGGACCGCAGCATCCGCCGGCTGCCGGCGGCCGCCGGCCTCCTCACACTGCTCGCGCTCGCGCCCGCGCTCGGTCCCGACGGGGCCGCCGAAGCACTGCTCGCCCGACGCTGAGCCGGGCCCCCTAGCTCTTGCGCTTCGAGCGCCGTTCGACGAAGTAGGTGAGCACGATCCCGATCAGAAGCGAGATCACGATGACGATGATCAGCGGCGCCTTCCCGGAACCGAACACCCAGTCGACCTGAACATCGCTCAGGTTCAAGACCGCGAACAGCGTGAAGTAGATCGCGAGCGCGACCATCGACCCGGTGCGAACGAGCTCCTTGGTGCTGCGCCGCTGCCCCTGAGCGGGCCGGTCCTTCTCGTGCGGCGTCGGCGTGGCCATCGCTTCGATCGTACCCGCAGGCGGATGAAGCTGGGCCGGGCCGGCGCTCCATGCCGGCCCGGGGCCGGGCCGGGCCGGCGCTCCATGCCGGGCTGGACGGCCGCCGCGCGCCGCCGGGCGGGGACATGCAGCGATCGCGGCGACGGGTGCCTACCATGGGCCCGATGCGAAGACCGCTGACGATCGCCGTCCTCGGCGCGGCGCTGCTCGCAGGCTGCGGCTCGCAGACCAAGACCGTGTCGGTCTCCAGCGCGCCTCCCGGGGCGAGCACCTCCACCACACCGAGCGCTCCGACGACGACCACGCAGCCGCCGGCGAGCACCACCACGGCCACCACGCCGCCCTCGACCGGCACCTCGACGACGCGCACGGCACCAGAGCCGTCGTTCGCCGAAGGCGAAGGCGCGGCCAAGGAAGGGTCGCTCCAGGCCGCCGTGGCGACGGTGCGCTCGCACGGGTACACCCCTGCGGACACCTCGGAATACCACCCCTCCCAGACCCTGCAGGTGCTGGTCGCGACGCGCACCGGGTCCGGCGATGGATACGGGCAGCAGGCGTTCTTCTTCCTCGACGGCCGCTACCTCGGCACCGACGCCAAGGAACCGAGCGCGAAGCTCAAGGTCGTGTCCCAGGGCGACACCGAAGTCGCGATCGCCTACCCGCTCTACCGCCGCAACGACCCGCTGTGCTGCCCGGGCGGCGGGCAGCGGGTGGTGCACTTCGCGCTCAACAACGGCAAGCTCCAGGCGCTCGACCCGATCCCGCCGGCGAGCGGCTACGCCAACCTCAGCCGTTACTGACCCGCGCCCCCCGGGAGGCCGCCGCTCAGCTCCTATGTTGGAGCCTCACCCTCGAAAGAAAGGCTGAGAGATGAGCGAGCGGATCGAAGGTCGCGGCGAGGAGCTGCTGAACGGCAAGAACTTCGCCAACGTGTCGACGCTGCGGGGAGACGGCTCGGTCCTGAGCGCGCCGGTCTGGGTCGACGTGCAGGACGGCAAGCCCGTTCTCAACACCGCCGAGGGCCGGGCGTGGCCGCGCAACCTCGAACGCGACCCCCGCATCACGCTGACGGTGCAGAACATGGAGAACCCGTACGAGTACATCGAGGTTCGCGGCAAGGTGGCCGGGCGCACGCACGACGGCGCCGACGAGCACATCGACGCGCTCGCGAAGAAGTACCTCGACGTCGACTCCTACCCCTACCGGCAGCCGGGGGAACAGCGCGTGATCATCACGGTCGAGCCCGAGCACGTGCATGTGAACGGGGCCTGAGCGGCCGGCACCGGCCTACTCACCGCCGCTGCGCAGCAGCCGCCGCCACAAGCTCGGCCGGCGGGGCTGCGCGGCGAGCCAGTCCTCGCGCAGCGGCAGCAGACCGTCGCCGCGGGCTCGCAGCACGCACTCGGTGTGCGCGTGGCGGCGCCGTCGGCTGTCCCCTTCGGGGGCGATCAGCATATGCTCGCTGAGGGCGGGGAGCAGATGACCACAGATCGGACAGCGATACGTCGATGGCTTTCGATTGGCGGCTCGCCGCACCGTCCACCACGGCGCGCTCGGAAGCGATCCCATCGCAGCATTGTCGCGCCGCTCGCGGCCACGCTGGCGGCGAGCGCCGCCGTCGGCCTCGGGGTGGCCCTCGCGAAGGGAAGCTTGCGCCCCCCCGGCAGCCGGCGGCCGCGGCGGCGGCTCGGCCTCGAGGCGGACGAGCGGTTGCCCGAGGGTCTGCGGCGGATGGCGATCGAGCAGGCCGACGCGGCACTCGCGCAGATCGCGGGCGCCGAGGGCGGCGGCGCGCGCAAGGCGGTGCACGAGACGCGCAAGGCGATCAAGCGCCTGCGCACGATCGTGCGCCTGCTCGAAGGCGAGCTCGGCGTCGAGGCCTGCGCCCGCGAGCAGGCGACGCTGCGGACGGTCGCAGGGCACCTCGCAGGGGCCCGCGACGCCGAGGTGATGCTGGATACGCTCGACGCGCTCCTCGCGCGGCAGCCGCGCAAGCTCGGCGGCCGTCCCGGGGTCGTGCGGCTGCGCCGACACCTGGCCGCGGAGCGGGATGAGGCCGAACGGCGCATGCTGGCACCGCGCAACCGGATGCTGATCGCCGACGAACTGCGCCTCTTCCGCGCCCGCGCGCTCGCCTGGGAGCTCCCGCCACAGCCCGGCATCGGCGCGATCGAGGAGGGGCTCTCGCGTGTGTACCGGCAGGGGCGCCGCCGTTGGCGCCGGGCGGGCTCCTCGCGCGGAGGCCGGATGCGCACCATGCACCAGTGGCGAAAGCGCGTGAAGGACCTGCGCTACGCGGCCGAGGCCCTGCGCCGGGCCGAGCCGGCCCCCGGACCGCTGTCGAGGCTGCCCGGCAAGCACCGCAGGCGGATCTCCTCCGAGGGTCGCTGGATGCGCCGCCTCGCCGGGCGGGCGGACGATCTCAGCGAACTGCTCGGCGAGGAGCACGATCTGGCCTTCCTCGGCGCCTGGCTCGCCGACCACGGCAAGGCGGCGGGCGCGGGCCGCGCCACCCGGCGCAGGCTCCACAAGGAGATCGTCCGCCGACGGCGCAAGCTCCGGCGCACTGCGCTGCGCGACGGGCGGCGCCTGTATGCACGCAAGCCGCGCGCGTTCCTGCGCCGCGTCGCCCGCGCCTACGACGCGGGCGCCCCGAGATGACGCACCGCCGGCGGCGAGCCGGCGTGAAATCGATCGTCTAGCTGACGCTGAGCACGGTCAGCGTGCGTTTGCCGCGCGGCAGCGTCACTGACGCCTGATCGCCCTCGGCCCGCCCGAGCAGGGCGGTGGCGGTCGGGGATTCGACCGACAGCCGCCCCTCCCGCGGAGCGGCGTCGTGGGAGCTGACGATCCGCCACGTCTCCTCTGTGCCCTCGCCGTCGCGGACGACCACGGTCGAGCCGAGCCCCACCACGCCGCTGCTCGATGCGCCCTCCTCGACGATCACAGCTCCCGCGATCCGCTCGCGCAGCCGGGCGATCTTGGTCTCGAGGTGGGCCTGGTCGTTCTTGGCGTCGTGATACTCGCTGTTCTCCTTCAGGTCGCCCCATTCGCGCGCCGTCTTGATGCGCTCGGCGATCGCGCGGCGCCCGTCGCCCTCGAGCTCCTCGAGTTCGGCCTCGAGCTGCTGCAGGCCCTCGGTGGTGATCAGGTTGGCTGCCTCGCCCATTGCCAAGAGCCTACCCGCCCGAGGCCCGCGGCCCCTGGTTCGGCCGGCGTCTCAGAAGTACGTGCTTGGCGGCGACGCCAGCAGCGCGTAGATCTGCACGATCGCCGCCTGCACGAGCAGCTGCCCCGTCGGCGGCGAGCCGGCGACGAACAGGTCGTTGGTGAGCCGCAGGTGCAGCCACGAGTAGTCGACGTAGGACTGCGCGAGCCGCGGCCCGGGCGGATCGTGCGTGACCGAATCGAGATACATGAGGTTGCGGAAGTAGATCGAGGGGAAGAAGGGGTTCTCGCCGCCGAGCCGTTCCGGTGTGAAGTAGGCCAGCGCCGCCGCCGCGGTCTGGCGCGCCTGGTAGAGGTATTCAGAGTTTCCGGTGGCCTGGTAGAGCAGTGTTCCGGCCCCGATCATCACGCCCTGGGTGTAGCTGTAGAGGTGCGGTTCGACGAGGCCTCGCCGGTTGATGTGGTCGGCGTACATGTTGCTCGGAAGCAGCAGGCAGTGCCGGACCCATTCGTATGCCTGCACGGCGAAGCTGAGGTACCCGGGGTCCTTGGTCACGCGGTAGAGCTGCACGGCGAGCTCCGCGGCGGGCGCCGTCGTGATCGTGTTGCGGTCGGTGTTTTCGAATTCGTTGGAGAACGGGATGCCCCCGGGGCAGGGAAGCGCCGCGGACGCCTGCCAGCCCTGCATCTCGAAGCTCATGATGCCCGTGGCCGCCGCGAGCAGGCCGGGTTCGGCCGTCAGCTTGTAGGCCCGCATCAGCTCGATTCCGATCCAGTCGTTGTCGTCGTAGTACTTCGCCCCGCCCGGTCCCACCGGGGGCGCCACGGTGCCGTCATATGCCGGCAGCGTGCTCGTGAAGTAGCCGTCGGGTTCGCCGGAGTTGCGGGCGTCGTAGTAGTTGGCGAGCCCGATCAGGCGCGCTTTCAGTTCGCGAGCCAGCGCGGAGCGCAGCGTCCGCACCTTCGCGATCGCTGCGACGTTCGACATGCTGACCGTCGCTGCCAATCCCTGGGAGAAGGGCCACAGGAACGAGAACGGTTCGCCCTTGTAGAGCCCGGAGCCCAGCAGGTAGTAGGAGCGCTGCATGGCTTCGAACGCCCGCAGGCCACGCGCGGGGTCGCCGTGGAGCACCGGAGCCGCCGGCTTGCGGGGCTTCTTCTTGGTGGCGGCGGCCAGCGCCCTGCGGCTCGCGCGGAAGGCGGGCCTGGTGGCGCCGGCCGGGTAGCGCGAGGCCTGCGCCGCCGGCGTGCGCGAGCCGCGCGCGGCCGCGCTCGCGGCGAGGAGGCAGAGCCCGGCGGCGGCACATGCGAGCGCCACGGCGAGCGCCGCTCGGAGATGATGGAGGTTCCCGCTCATGTCTCAAGCACCCACAACAGACGATCCCCGCGGAGGTTTTGGTCTTCGCTCCTACGTCGCGGTCGGGCACGTGACAATCGACGTGCTCCCCGACGGCGAGCGCCGCCCCGGCGGCACCGCGCTATACAGCGCGCTGCAGGCGGCGCGACTCGGGTTGGACGCGACGATCGTAACGCGAGGACGGGAGCGGGAGCTGCTGGAGCTGCTGGCGCCGTTCGCGCAGGAGCTCGAGCTGATCGTCGAGCCGGCACCCGCGACCACCACGTTGCACACGACCGGCAGCGGCGAGGAGCGACGTCAGCGGATGCTGGCCTGGGCGGGCCCGATGACGCTCGCCGCGAGCGGCCCCGGCGGAATCCTCCACATGGCGCCCGTCGCGGCCGAGCTGACGGCGCGACCCGCAGGCGAATGGCGGTTCGCCGGACTGACGCCGCAGGGTCTGCTGCGCGCGTGGCAACCGCCCGCCGGGGAGGTCGTGCAGCGGAGCCTGCCGGACCGGTCGCTGCCGTTGTTCGAGCACTGCGACGCGGTCGTCCTCAGCCGCCAGGAGCGCGGCGCCTGCGAGCCCGGCCTCGAGCTCGCGCGCCGCGGCGGCGCGCTCGTCGCGGTCACGGCCGGGCCGGCGGCGACCGTCCTGCTCGCCGACCACGGGAGCCCCCCGATCGAGATCTCGGTCTCCCCAGTCAAGGGCTCGGTCGACGACCTCGGCGCCGGCGACGTCTACGCGGCGACGCTGTTCGTGGCCCTGGCCGAGGGTTCCTCTCCCGACAGGGCCGCCGCGCTGGCGGGCGCCGCTGCCGCGCTGCGACTGGGCGGTTCAGGACCGCAGGCGATCGCTGCTCGGCGGGCGATCGAAGCTCAGGCGGCGAGCGCCGCGCCCAGCAGCCCGCTGAGCTCGTCCGCGTCGAGCTGACCGCGCATCCCGCAGGCGACGGCCGCGAGCAGCAGGCTCCCCCCTGCCGGCGGCATCTCCACCTGCGAGATCGCCGCGGAGGGTGCCGCCTGTCCGATGCGGGCGCGCAGCGGGCCGAGGTAGATCTCGCCCGCTTTGTAGGTGCTGCCGATCAGCCCGATCGGGAAGCTCCCGTCGAGCCCGGTCTGCTCGATCACCGCTGCGATCTGGCCGCCGAGCAGCGTCGCGCCGCGGACGAACAGCTCCACCGCCACCTCATCTCCCTCCTCGGCGACGCGGGCGCTGTCGACTGCGAAGGCCGAGATCTCGGCCTTCGTCAGCGGCTTGGAGTAGACGAGCGCTGCGACGGCCTCGACCGTCGGGCAGTCGAAGTGCAGGCAGGCCGCGTTCCCGAGCGCCGTCGCCGGGCCCGACGCGTCCCGGTCCCTGAGCGCGGCGCGGATCGATTCCGCCCCGAGCCAGAACCCGGAGCCCTCGTCGCCGAGCACATGACCCCAGCCGCCGGTGCGCCATCCGTTGCCGGCCTCCCCGACCCCGAAGACATTCGAGCCGGTCCCTGAGATCGCGCCCACGCCCGGGGCGCCGCCGGTCGCCGTCGCCCACGCGCCGACGACGTCGTTGACCACGATCCACTCATCACCGCAGGCGGCGTGGACGTGACCCGCGATCGACGCGGTGTCGGTGCCGGCGACCGCGGCGACGATCGCGTCCAGCTCCTCTTCGGTCACGCCGGCGCCCGCGAGCGCGGCTCCGGCAGCGCCGGTGAGCGCGGCGACGGCGGCCTCGGCGCCGACCGCATCCTCGTTGCTGGGACCGGCGTGCCCCAGGTGCACGGAGCGAGTCTGGAGGTCGAGCACGGCCGCGAGCGTCTTGGTCGCGCCGCCGTCGACGCCGAGCAGCCAGCGGGCGTCCTTGCGCGGGGTGGGCGCGCTCAGGGCGGGCGGGAGCTCCACGAGCGGACGGCGCGACATCGAGCGTGGAATCCTGCCAGGAAGCGCGGCGGTGGGGATTAGGATCGCCGGGATGCGAGCCGAGCCGGTCTTCCCGCACGCCGCGAGCGGCGCCGGGATGTACGAGTCGTTCTACCTGCGCGCTGTCTCGCCGCGCGAACCGCTCGCCGTCTGGCTGCGCCACACGGTCCACAAGCAGCCCGGCCGCCCGCCCGTCGGCTCCGTCTGGTGCACCGTCTTCGACGCCTCCCGCGAGGCTCCGTTCATGCACAAGGTGACCTCCGAGGAGCTGGACGTGCCCGCCGGCGGGTGGATCGGCATCGGCCGCCGGACCTCCATGGGTCCTCGCGCGGCGGAGGGCGAGTGCGGCCCGGCGCGGTGGTCGATCCGCTTCGAGGCGCTCGTGGCGGAGCTGCGCCACCTGCGTCCCGCCCTCCTGTACCGCACGCCGCTGCCGCGCACGAAGCTGACGAGCCCGGCCCCGCTGGCACGCTTCGACGGCGTCCTCGAGCTCGGGTTCCGCCCGCCGGTCGATCTCTCCGGCTGGCACGGCATGGTCGGCCACAACTGGGGCGCGCAGCACGCCGCGCGGTGGATCTGGCTGCACGGCTGCGACCTCTCCGGGGCGCGGGATGCGTGGCTGGACGTCGCCGTGGGACGGGTGCGCGTCGGCTCTCGCCTGACCCCGTGGATCGCCAGCGGCGCGCTCGGCTTCGACGGCGCCAGGCACCGGCTCGCCGGCCGCCCGGCGGTCCGCGAGCAAGCCGGCTCTGCGCAGCTCGAGCTCCGCGGTCGCGGCGGGCTGACGGTGCGAGCGAGCGTCGAGACGCCGCCCGGAAGCGTGGCGGGGTGGCGCTACGCCGATCCGGACGGGGCCGAGCATCACGTCGCGAACTGCTCGGTCGCGGCGCTCGAGCTCGCGATCGGGAGCCGCCGCGGAGGCGGGCGCCTGGTGCTTCGCAGCCCTCACGGCGGCGCGTACGAGCTCGGGATGCAGGAGCACGACGACGGCGTTCCGCTGGCCCCGTTCGCCGACGGCTGATCCGCCGGGCCAAGCCCCGTCCAAGCGCTCTGGCAGCACTCATGTCGCCGCCGCGCCGCGCCGATGCACTGGTTCGACGCAGGAGAACCGGACATGGACGATCACGTTCTTCAACAGCCGCTGAAGGCCGACCTACGCGACGGCCATTCGATCGCCGAAGGCGCCGAAGCGCTGCTTCGCGAGCATCCCGGCGCGCAGGTCTGCGCGCTTGCGGCCAACGGCCTGATCGTCCCGGTCCCGCAGTCCGTGGGGCTGTGGGGCCAGGGCCTGATCGAGGGCCGTGCGCTGATCGACAACGTCGTCGCCGCCGACCGCACCGCCGTCGTACGGCTGTGGCTGGCCGCGCAGCAGGAAGGGTCCGCCGCGACCAAGGTGAGGATGCTCGCGACGCCGGCGAAGTGGTCGACGCTCCACTTCATCGACCTGCGCGAAGTCCACGGCGTCTTCCTCGGCGTCATCCTGCCGAGCGACGAGGACGCGGGCGAGGAGCCCACCGAGCTGCAGACGACCCCGGCCGCGCCGCGCTTCTGCACGCTCACGGAGGATGAGGGCGCGCGCGTCGTGGCCGCGGACGACGCCTTCACCCAGATGTTCGGCTACACCGAGCAGGAGCTGCTCGGCAAGTCGGTGCTGGACCAGATCCACCCCGACGACCAGGGCCGCGCCGTCGAGGGCTGGCTGGCGGTCATCTCCAGCAACCGGGCCCAGCAGACACGTCTGCGCCGCCGCCGCAAGGACGGCTCTTACGTGTGGGTCGACACCACGCTGCACAACTTCCTCAACCACCCTGGCCGCAACTGCGTCGTGGTGGAGATCATCGACATCTCCGCCGAGATGGCGGCCCAGGAGGCGCTGCACGAACACGAGGAGCTGCTCCGGCGCCTGACCGATGCGATGCCGGTCGGGCTGCTCCAGATCGACGTCGCCCGCGACGTGGTCTACAACAACGCCTGCCTGCTCGAGATCCTCTACGGGTCCGAGCCGATCGACAGCGCCATGACCTCCGAGCCGGCACCGCTCCTCCCCGGCGAGCAGGAGGCGGCGGCGCAGCGCCACGACGAGCCGGCGCCGGCGGTCAACGCGCTGCTGCAGACGCTGACCGAGGAGAGCACCGCGAAGTTCGCCGGAGTGCTCGACGAGGTGCTGGGCGCCGGCGTGGACCGCGATGTCGAGGTCGACATCGTACGCCCCTCGGGCGCCCCGAGGCGCGCGCTGATGAGCGTCCGTGCCCTCTCCCGCGCCGACGGCGAGGTCGGCGGCGCGATCACGTGCGTGCTCGACGTCACCGACAGCGCGCGTGCGCGTGAGGAGCTCGAGCACCGCGCGACCTACGACACACTGACCCACGTCCACAACCGCTCCTCGATCCTCGCCGTGCTGCAGGAGCAGCTCGAGCGCGAGGACGGCCGCAGCACCGGCGTCGTCTACGTGGACCTCGACAAGTTCAAGCCCGTCAACGACACGCTCGGCCACGCAGCCGGCGATGAGCTGCTCGTGCTCGTCGGCGAGCGGCTGAAACTCGCCAGCCGGGACAGCGACGTGATCGGCCGCCTCGGCGGCGACGAGTTCCTGATCGTGCTGCGCGACGTCCCCTCCTCGCACGTCGCCATGCAGGTCGCCGAGCGGATCAGCATGACGGTCTGCGGCAGCTTCGAGCTGTCCTCCGGCGAGGCCGACCTCCGCGCCAGCATCGGCGTCGCCTGCGGCCAGCACGGCGCCGTCACCGCCGAGGATCTCGTGCGTCAGGCCGACGCCGCGATGTACCGCTCAAAGAGCGACGGGCGGTGCGTGCCCGTGCTCGCCGGCGCGTAGCCCGGTCGCACACCCCTTAACGACCGAGAGCGCGGCGGGCCTTGGCCCAGCCGCGCTCCCGTCATGCCTCCCGCGCCGTGGCGCGGTCAGCTCAACCGCTCAGACTTCTTTTTCTTTGTGTTCCTGCGCGGTTTCGAAGAAGAACTCACCCTTCTTGATTTCAATTTCTTCGAGTTCGCCTTCGAAGTTCGCTTTCTCCACCACCGAGTGCGTTTCTTCGTTGAATTTGCCGCCCGGTTCTCTTTCGTAGCGGCAACCGGTGCCGGGTCCGACCGGGATTTCAACGATCATTTTCGGCAGGAACCAGTCGATTTCGGCAACTGTTTCCTTGAAGCCGTTGGGGTATATCTTGAGGTGATTCGTTTCTTCTCGTTCGCCCGAGTATTCGGCGCTTTCGAATTCGCGTTCTTCGTTCAGGCCGTTCTTCGGGACCGTCTGCGGCGGGACCACGAGTTTGCAGTACGCGCCTTTGATGTGGATTTCGACGTCCGTGCCTTTCGTGATCTGGGCTTCGTTGTCGAGTTCCCCGCCCACGCCAACGGCGCCGTTGGAGTGGAATTCCATTTCGAGCCCCGGACCGAACTTGGTCGGGAGTTCCGGTTCGCCCGCTTTGGCTTCGCCTTCGACGATGTTTTCCGCAAGCCGGCGCGAGCCCTTGCACTTGTGGAATTTGATTTCCGTCTTGAAGGTCGTGCTGCGTTCGGCGGTCACTTTGCCTTCAGACCGCAGCGATTCGCAGACGAAGTTGAACAGCGGGTGGTTGGGGTTCCCGACAGTGAACGCGTCCAGCGTGCCTTCTTTCGTCTTCGCGACGGCCGGCGTGGCGGGCGTGATCGGCCCGCCGGTGGGAAGGCTGGCGGTGAATTCGCCGAAGAATGCTTTTTCTTTCCCTTTCGCGAGAGCCGGCGATGCGAGCGCCCCGACAACGCACACAACCGCGGCCAGCGCGACCGTGATCCTAAGTCTCCTCATACTCCAAGTCCTCGCTTTCGCCTCCCCCTGGGAAGGCCGGTAGACGGCTTGCGTAAAACGCGCCTGCGACCCAGGAACACTCCGGGCACCCCCTGCGGCCCCCCGAGATCGCGACATCGACGTCGGCGAGCATACCATGGATTGCGGAGGTTCGAGCAGCTATCGGCGCGGCCGATAGGCCGTCACAAATCAAACATGTGGATCGGCGTTCGGCCAATCCTGTTCTGGCAGACGCGACAGAGGACACCTTCCGCGTTGGCCGGGCGGCCAGTTTAGCATTCGCAAATCGATGACGTCAGACGCCAGATCATCATGAGCCGCGCCGCCAGACGCAACCTGATGCTCGCCGTCGCCCTCGTCGCGGTCATCGCCGCCGTGCTGATCATCACGGTGAGCGGCGGCCACTCGCATGACAAACGGCAGAGCCCCGGCTCGACGGGCAGCCCCCAGAGCGCCGCGCAGGCCGCCTCCTCTTACCTCGGGATCGGGGTGAACACGGTGCGGCGGCGGCTGCGAAACGGCGAAACCCTGGAAGAAATCGCCAACTCCACCCCAGGCCACAACGCGCAGGCGCTCGAGGGCGCAATCGTCGCGGAACGCACGGCAGAACTGCACAAGCAGGGTGCGACTCCGGCCCAGACCGCCGCCGCCGCCGCCGAGCTGCGGTCCCGGCTGCGGGCGCAGCTGCGCCGCAAGCGCCGCTCGGGCGCCCTGGTACGGAGCGCCTCGCGGTATCTCGGGATCGGCGAAGCCGCTCTGCGCGAACAGCTGCGCTCGGGCAAGACCCTCGCGCAGATCGCGGCCGCCGCCGGGCATTCGCGCCAGCAGTTGATCGAAGGCATCCTCCGGGGCCGCGCGCTGGCTCTCGAAACCCTGCGCAAACGTGGCCAGATCTCCCTCGCGGAGCAGAAGCGGGCGCTCACCCTGCTGCGGGCGAAGGTCGCCCGCGTCGTCGAAGCAAAGAACCTCTAGCCAAGTTCGTGTATTCGGGCGTGCAGGCGTAAAGCCCCGACCCCCAACGGCCGATGGTCAGACCGCGGACACAGGGAGTGCCGCTCGGACACAGGGAGTGTCCGGTGATCACAACCCAAAAAGGGGGCCCGACGTGGCCATGCACATCGGTAGGCGCAGCACGGGAGGCAGGCGACGCGTCGCGGGCCTTCTGGTCTTTCTGGTCGCGATGGTGATGGGCGTGAGCGCGTATGCGTTCACAGCCAGCAACACGGTCGCGAGCCACTCCGCAGGTGCGGGTTCGGCGACGGTCAGCGGCTACACGGTCGCATCGCCGACGAACTACACGTTCAGCGGCGACGGCGAAACGATGACTGCCGTCACCTTCGACCTGAACAAGTCGGCGTCGGATGTCGCCGTCGCTCTGACGGCCAGCACGCCGGCGTCGGGCGACTGGACCGACTGCGGCGCTTCTGAAGCCGCTTCGCCGTTCGCGGTGACCTGCACGTTCCACACCCCCGTGCCGGACGGAGAAGGCCTGAAGCTGTCGGTTGCGGCCGTCAGCAGCGGCACCGTCACGATCGAATAAGGCATATGCCCACGCGGAGCGGCCCCGCCTCAGGCGAGCGGCCGCTCCGCCGTCGGCGTATCCGTCCCCGAGCGAGCGACAAGCGATGCGAGCACACCGCCAGATCACACGACTCCTGTGGGGCGGCCTCGGCCTCGCCCTGGTCGGGCTGCTGTGGTTCTTCTTCGCGCCGACCGCACTCGGGGGGTCGGCGACCTATGTCGTCACCGACGGCATCAGCATGGAGCCGCGGTTCCACTCCGGCGATCTCGCGCTCGTCCGCAGCGAGAGCGACTACCGAGTCGGCCAGATCGTCGCGTACCACAACCGCCAGCTCGGCACCGTGGTGCTGCACCGCATCATCGGGCGCGAAGGCTCGCGCTACGTCTTCAAGGGCGACAACAACAACTTCCAGGACTTCGAACACCCGGCGCGCTCGCAGCTGATCGGCGCCCTCTCGCTCCACGTCCCCGGCGCCGGGCGCATCCTCGATTCGATCCGCTCTCCGGCTCTGATCGCCGTGCTGTTCGCGTTCGGCACGCTGCTCGTCGGCGGCGCCTCATTCGCCAAACGCCGCCGGCGCCGCAAGCGCGAACGGGCGGGCCCATCGCTCCCGGCCCCCGGGTCGCGCCCCGGCGAGGAGGCCCCCGCCGCAGGGAGGAGAAGCTTTGCCTCCGGTCAGGCGGCTGTGATCGCAGCGTGTGCGCTGGCGGCGATGACGCCGTTCTTCGCGCTGGCCGTGCTCGCGTTCACACGGCCCGCGGCTGAGGTGCTCGCCGTGCACGTCCCGTACCGTCAGACCGGCAGCCTCAGCTACAACGCGAACCCGCCGGCGGGACCCACCTACCCGGACGGAACGGTGCACACGGGCGACCCGCTGTTCACCCACGTCGTACGCTCGATCCAGCTCGCGTACGCCTACCGCTTTGCGAGCGCGGCACCGCACCGCTTGGACGCACGGGCATCGCTTGACGCGACGGTCGCCTCGACGAGCGGCTGGCGAACAACGATCCCGCTGTCGGCGCCGAGCTCCCTGCACGGCGACGGCGGCGTGATCCGCGCTCGCCTGGGCCTCGGTTCGCTGCTCGCGCTGATCTCACGCGTGGAAGCCGACACCGACGTGCACGGCACCTACACGTTGACGATCGCGCCGCACGTCGTGCTCGGGGGCGAGGTGGCAGGGGCCCCCCTCAGCGGCACATTCGCGCCGCCGAGCAAATTCGCTCTCGACAACCTCGAGATCCGTCCCGACGCGGCCAACGGAGCGCCCTCGGAACCGGCGCAAGCATCGACGAGCTTCGAACACTCCGCAAGCGGCTCGGCGACGGCCAAGCTGAGCAGGCCGGCTCACATCGCGATCGGCCCGTTGTCGATGACCGTCGCTGCGGCGCGCGCGATCGCGCTGGCCGGGCTCGCCCTGGTCAGTTGCGCCGCGCTCGCGGCAGCGCTCGTCCTTGCCCGCCCACGCCGGCGCGGCCCCACCGACGCGATCCTCTCGCGCTACGGATCGCTGATCGTGCCGGTATCGACCGTCTGGCAGCAACCCGGGGTCACCGTGATCGACGTCGAGGACATCGACTCGCTCGCACGCATCGCGATGCACTACGAACGCTCGATCCTGCACGAGCGCGCCGAGTACGGCGACGCCTTCTGGGTCTGCGACGAGAGCGGGCAGTTCCGCTATGCCGTGCTCGACCCGCTCTGGCAGGCGCCCTCCGCGGAGGCGGCCTCCGAGCCTGAGCAGCACGCCGAGGTCTGGGACCCGGAGCCGCTGCAGCCGAGCGGTTGGGCGCCGTCGCCGAGCGCGCCGCCCGCTCCGGCCGAGGAGATCGCGGCCGAGGATCTGCGCCCCTCGCTGCCGGCCGAGACGCTGCAGTTCGGCGCGGCTTCGCCGTCCGCGCTCGCGCGCGGCTGAGATCCTGCGGGGCGCAGCGTCCTCTCAGCGGTCCGGTGGGTGAGAGGACTGTGCCCGGCTCAGGCGACCGGCGCTTCCAGCAGCGTCTCCAGACGCGCAAGCGTCTCCGGCGTTCCGATCGCGACGATCGTGTCGCCCGCCGCGAGCACCGTGTCGCCCGGGGGCTGCGGCTCGAACGCCGCGCCGCGGCGCAGGCCGACGATCATCGAGTCGCCGCGGACATCGCGGACCGTTCGTCCCGGGCCCGATCCATGGTCGGCGATCTCGATCTCCTCCAGCCGGTAGTGGACGTCCACGTCGACCACGCCGGTGAGGTTGCGATGCATCGCGAGGCGCGCCATCTCGGTGCCGCTCGACTTGTAGGGCGAGATCACGCGGTCCGCCCCGGCGCGCTTGAGCTTCTTCTCGGTGTCCTCCAGCGCCGCGCGGGCGACGATCGCGATGTCCTCCCGGAGCTCGCGCGCGGTGAGGGTGATGAAGACGTTGTCCGCGTCGGAGTCGGCGCACACGACGATCGCCCGCGCCCGCGCGATGCCGGCCTCGCGAAGCACCGCCTCCTCGCTCGCGTCGCCCTCGGCGAAGTGGCCGCCGAGCGACTCCGCCAGCGCGCGATGCTCGGGGTTCTGGTCGAGCACGACGCACGCCGCGCCCGCGGCCCGGAGATCGCGCACGACGGCGCGGCCGACGCGCCCGAAGCCGCACACGATGTAGTGGTCGTTGAGAGAGTCGATCATCTTCCGCGTCCGGCGCAGTGCGAGCAGCTCTCCCAGATGCCCGTCCACGAACATCTCGGCGACGAGGGCGAGAGCGTAGAAGAGCGTACCCACGCCGAGCACGATCAGTGCGACCTGCGCGATCTGCCCGGTGATGCTGTGCGGCTGCGGGAAGCCTCCCACGGTCGCCTCTGTGTCGAGCGCCCACCGAAATGAGTACCAATAGGTCTCGTGCTCGCTGATCGAGAGCACGAGCGCCGCCGCCAGCAGCAGCACGATCGCGATCGCCGCGAGGATGCCGATGCGGCCGGCGAAGTGCTTCAGGCGCCGCCGGGCGAGCGCGCTCGGGCGCTCGCTGATCGACCCGCCGCGCCAGTCGCCGCTCATGACGGCGCATCATCGTGCACCGTGCGCGAGCGCGCTGCGACGGCGCCCCTCAGAAGCTCCTGTCGATCTCGTAGCGTTCTTCGAAGGTCTGGACGAAGGTCGCCCTCAGACCCGCGCCGACTGGTTCTTCGGAGCCGTTTTCGGTCCGGATCTCCTGGGAGAGCAGCGGCGGTTCGCCGGGGAGGCCGTCCGGCACCTGCCGGCCGTTTCTCGTGGTCAGGAAATCCCTCACTTTCGTGAGCCCCTGATTGACCCGCATCCGCACCAGGATGCCGCTCGTTTCGAGCCTCACGGAGGTACCGGGGACCCCGAGGTGGGCGCACTGGTAGTGGAACGGGCTCGAGGGAACGAGCTTCAGGTAGAAGGTTCCGGCTTCCCCGGACGGCGCGAGCGTCCCGCCGAGCCGCATTTCCACCTGACCGGCAGTGGCGGTGTTGGTGCATTCTTCGCCGCCGTCCTGACAGCCGGAGAAGACCACGGTGATCGCCGCCGTCTTCGGGCCGGTGATCGTGCCGCTCCCGCTTGCCCCCGCGCAGGAGAGCAGCTTCTTACCGGTCGTTTCGAGCCCGTACCGCCCCCCTTCGCCGGCGAGCGAGAAGCCCGCTTTGGGGCCGGGACCCGGCGACCATTCGTAGCGCCCCGTTTCGGCGGCTGAATGCTCGGTGCAGCCCCCGTTCGCGAACCTGCCCTTGGCGCCCTTCGCCAGTTTCAGGCAGCGTCCGAACACAGGGGGACCGACCACGTCATACGTGACGGTTGCGGTCGAGGTCTGTCCGTCCGTGCTCGTTGCGGTGACCGTGAACGTGTGTTCGCCGGGCGTCGAGGTGTCGATCGCGGACCCGTTGGCAAGCGTGCCGGTGCAGCCTTCCGCGCCCGGCTTCAGGCCGGGACCGAAGGCGCCCTCGCTGCACGAGTATTCGGCGGCCACGACCTGGCCCTTCACGTAGCTCGCGCCTTCGGCCGGGGAGGAGATCGAGGCGGTCGGGGCAGCGGCGACGGTGTACGTGACCGTCTTCGTCGCTTTGCGGCCGTCCCGGCTTTCCGCTGTGACGGTGAACTGGTGTTCGCCGGCGCTCGTGTCGATCGGCGCGCCGTTCGCCACCGGCCCGCCGCACCCTTCGCTGCCCGTCCTCAGACCGGGTCCGCCGGCCCCCTCGCTGCACGAGTAGACCGCGTCCACCGTCTGGCCGGCGCTGTAACGGGCTTCCGCCGGGGTGACGATCGACACGGTCGGCGGAGCGATCACGGTGTACGAGACGGTCGTGCTCGCGGTCTGCCCGTCCTTGCTTTCCGCCGTCACGGTGAACTCGTGTTCACCCGGGGCGGTGTCGATCGGCGCGCCGTCGGCGACGGTGCCGCTGCAGCCTTCGCCGCCCGCCTTCAGGCCCGGGCCGCCGGCGCCCTCGCTGCAGGAGTATTCGGCGTCGACCGCCTGGCCCGGGCTGTAGCCGGCGCCTTCGCCGGGTGTTGTGAGCAACACGCTCGGCGGCGCGATGACCGTGTATTTGACGGTCCTGCTGGCGCTCTGCCCGTCGTGGCTCCTGGCCGTGACGGTGAATTCGTGCGGGCCCGCCGTCGTGTCGATCGGGGCGCCGTCTTCAACCGTACCGGTGCAGCTTTCCAGCCCGGGGCCGCCCGCGCCCTCGGAGCAGCTGTATCCGGCGTCCACCACCTGACCCGCGTTATAGCTGCCTTCGGTGGGCGCGGTGATCGTCACCGTCGGCGCTGCCGCCGAGACCGTGTATTTGACCGTCTTGAACCCGTTCTCGCCGTCCTTGCTGGTTGCGAGGACGCTGAATTCGTGCGCGCCGGGACTGGTGTCGATCGGCGACCCGTCGGCAACGGTGCCGCTGCAGCCTTCGCTGCCCGGCCTCAGGCCCGGGCCGCCCGTTCCCTCGCTGCAGGAGTAGGACGCGTCGACCGTCGCTCCCGGCGTGTAGTCGGCGCCTTCGGCCGGAGTCGTGATCGAGGCCGTCGGCGGGGCCGCCACGTAGTACCTGAACGTCCTGCTTGCGGTCAGCCCGTCTTTGCTCGTCGCCGTGACCGTGAACTGGTGTTCGCCGGAGGTCGAGGTGTCGATCAGCGCGCCGTCGGCGACTGTGCCTGTGCAGCTTTCGATGCCCGGGCCTTCGGCACCCTCGCTGCAGTTGTAGGAGGCCTGCACCCCCGCGCCCTGCTGGTAGCCCTGGCCTTCGGCGGGGCTGGAGATCGAGACACTCGGCGGCGTCGCCGACTTGTAGACGATCGAGAGTTTGGGAAGGGTTTTGGTTGAGGGGTTGAGGGCGGAGGAGACTTCCGTCGCTCCGGCCACGACGAAGCTCGAGCCTCCGCCCCCGCCCGAGGAGCCGCAGCAGCCGCCGCCGCCTCCGCCGCCGCCGTAGTAGCCGCCGCCGCCCCCGCCGCCGCCGCCTTCGGTGCTCGCGCCGCCCTTTCCGCCCTGCCCGAGTTTGCCGGCTTCCCCTGTGGATTCGGCTTTGCCGCCGGCGCCGCCTTTGCTCTGCGTCCCGCCGCCGCCACCGCCACCGCCCCAGAAGCCGCCGCCGCCCGGCCCGCCTTCGGGCAGGCCGGCGTTGCCGCCTTCGCCGCCGCGCGAGTTTTCTTCGGAGATACCGTCCCCGCCGCCGCCCCCGGCGACCACGACCCGGGATTCGAGCGAACCGGCTTCGGTGCGCGAGATCGAACGCAGGTCGGTTGCGTTGCCACCGTTGGCGATTTCCGATGATCCGCCGCCGCCGAAGTCGATGAAGTACCTCTGCCCGTGTTTCACCGCCAGCGTCGCCGTCACGCTCGCGCCTTTGCCGCCTTCGCAGCACCTCGGGTTGCCGTTTTCGCCGTTCGCGAGGACCTTGATCTTCGAGACGCCGACGGGCACCACGAACGACTGCTCAGAGCCGCTCGAGTTGAAGGGGATCGTTTCGGTGCCCCCTGCGTAGGTGATCGTGATGCCGGTGGGGTTTTCGATTTTGTTGAGGACGTAGGAGGTCCCTTCGGCTCCGGGCGCGACGAAGCTCGACCCGCCACCGCCGCCGGCCCCGGCGAATTCGCCTGCGCCTCCGCCGCCGCCGCCGTAGTAGCCGCCACCCCCGCCGCCGGCGTTGCCGGCCGGTGTACCGAAGCCGCCATGCCCGCCCTGTCCGAGCTGGCCGGGTTCACCGGGCGTGCCGCCACCTTGCCCGGCGCCGCCCGCGCCGCCCGTGGTCTGGCTGCCACCGTGCCCGCCGAAGGCGAGGCCCACAGAGGACTCGTCGGGAAAGCCTTCCGAGCCTTCCGAGGGGCCCGCGTTGCCGCCGGACCCGGCCAAGTTGCCTTCTTCCTCTTCCCCTTCCCCGCCACCGCCGCCGGCCACCACGAGCCGCGATTCGAGCGACCCGGCTTCGGTGTGAGGGACCGTCCGCAGGTCGGCGGCGTTGCCGCCACGGCCCGCGCCGCCACCGCCGCCGCCGGCGAAGTCCATGTAGAGCTTCTCGCCGGGGGTGACGGTGAGGGTGGTCTTGACTTCCTCGCTGAAGCCACTGTTGCAGCCGAAGAAGCAGACGTTCTGGCCTTTTTCGCCGACCGCGGTCAAGTTGATGTGCGTGACGCCCGAGGGGACGACGAACGTCTGCTCAGGGCCGGAGCCGAAGACGAGCGTTTCGGCCTGAGCGCTTGCGGTGCCGAAGAGGGCACTGAGCACGCAAACCAGCACGACGACGAGAACGCCGCGCACGCGACCCGGCCGGAATCCCTCCATGTCTTCCCCCTCGGATGACTGTCAGCGCTGAAAGAGCGGAAAGCGTATAGGCCGTTTTCACGATGCCTCGAGCGAGTAACAAGCTGGAAACAACGTCAACGCCGCTGAGGCCGGCCGGCCCGACATCGGGCGCCGCCACCGCCGGGGCCCGGCTCGCGGCGGCGCGATCGTCATGCGCCGGCCTCGGCCCCCGTGGTGGCGAGACGGGCGTTGAGCGCGACGATCATCCGCGACTCGCGCGCGATCGGCCCGCCGAGCGGGATGTTGGGCACCTGGATCGCGAAGGCGGGCACCGAAGATCCGTCGTGTAGGTCGATGATCGCGACCGCGCCCAGCCGCTTGTGGCGCCCGATCCGGAACGCCCGGATCTGCGACCAGGCGTATCGATGGGTGCTCACGGGGTTTCGCACGGTGACGCCGGCTGCGTCGGCGATCAGGACCGGTCGCGTCCCGACC
The DNA here is from genome assembly GCA_963742805.1 of uncultured Solirubrobacteraceae bacterium. GTDB lineage: Bacteria > Actinomycetota > Thermoleophilia > Solirubrobacterales > Solirubrobacteraceae > Palsa-744. Next base: position 618,760 of record CAVUNG010000001.1, read on the forward strand.
CAGATGCAGATGCCGGCCAGGATCAGGCCGAGTGCGAGGAACGCGGCCTTCGTGCCGGTATCCGGGGCCACGCCGGCACGCGCCGCCTGTGCGGCGTACAGGAGCGCCAGGAACACGCCGGCCGCGACCAGCGACCAGGCCTGCGCTCTGCTGCGGTAGCGGGTTTGCACGGGTGCCACAGGAGCACATCGGCAGGTCGGCGACTGGCGATGAGGCAAGGGAGACAGAGCGCGCTCGAGAGGATCCGCAGAGCGCGCAACCCTGGCGAATCGACGCAGTACGCTGCCCGCAATGGTCGAGACTGAAGGCCGATCCCCCGCACCGAAGCGAGGTGATCCCAACGTGAAGACTCTGCGCGTGTCACTGAGCCCCGAGGAGTGGCGGAAGCTGCGTGCGTGGGCGGCTGTGGAAGACACGAGCGTGCAGGCGATCATCGTCCGCATCCTGCGCGGCACGCTGGAGAAACGGCGTTGACACCCAGGCAAGATCGCGTCCTCTCATGTCGTCCCAGCTGTCCTCATCGGACGGCAAGCGGTTCACTCGGCGCGCCCGCGTGTGACACGCAGACCTGATTCCGCGGGGCGAAGTGAAGTTTTCTCGGAGGATGCGGGTTCCTCGCCGCGGCGCCCTTGAAACCGGCGATCGAGCGGCTTAGGTTGCGTCACGACGCGGAACCGAGCCGCGAAGAGCGAGGCCACCGAGGTGTGAGGCCGCGCCACCGGAGCCGGAAGATGGCCTTAGGGTCGGACGCCGGGGAAGGTTCCTCAAGTGGCTCGGGTTCGCGTCGCTTTCGTTCTGGGGCACTGAGTCCCCTCCCAGCCGCGGCTACTTACGCCGCGAGGGCAGAGCCGAGCGCGCCCGAGAGGTATACGCGACGCGGCGGCGTGGGAAGATCGCGCGATGCCGCTGTATGCGCTGAACCTCTTCGACCTCGCGGAGAACGAGGACTACCGTGCGTACTCGCGCCGCTCGCGCGAGGCGGTGCAGGCGCACGAAGGAAAAGTGGTGGCCCTCGGCCGCCACGAGACGCACCCCGCCGAGCTCGGGCCCGACGAGCCGCGCCAGGCGCTCGTCCTGGTCGAGTGGGCCAGCCGCGAAGCTTTCGATGGCTTCCTCTCTGACCCCGAGCTGGCCGACCTGCATCCCCTGCGGGAGAACGGCACCCGGCGCTACATCTGGTGGACCTTCGAGCGCCTCGAGGACCTGCGCCCGCTGCTGGGACCGCGCGACAGCTGACCGCAGCACCCCGTCGTCCGGTCGGGCCGCTTCGGGCGCTCAAGCCCATAGCGCCTCCGAAGCGCTTGCCGTGTAGGTCACGGACACGCCCTAGCTGATCGCGGAGTTCCGCGTACCCGGTGTAGCTAGAGGGCTGCCGGGTCGTAGTACGTGAGCTCGAAGCTCTTGCGGGCGGTCATGCGCTCGAACCAGCCGTTGAGCGCGCCGAGCGGGGCCAGCAGCTCGGGAGCCTTCTCGCGTGCGTTCGAGACCTGGGGCGCGAGGTAGAGATCTGCCAGCGTGACCTCGGCGCCGACGAGGAACGGCCCCGGGCCGACCAGAGTGTCGAGGCGCTGAAGAACCGTTCCGGCAGCAGAGAGCTCCTGGTCGGTCGGTGTGCGCGTGCGCGGAAGTGTGCGGACCACGTCTCGGAACCCGTAGTCGGCACATCGGCTCATCCATTCGCGCATCCGTGTACGCCCGTCGAGGTCGAAGGGCTGAAGGGTTCGACCGCCGAAGGCCTCGTCGATGTAGCTCGTGATCGCGAGGCTCTCGGTGACGATCAGGCCGTCGTGCTCGAGGATCGGCATGCGGCTGAACGGGTGCATCGCCTCGTGGGCGGCGCTGCCGCGAGCAAGGGGGACCAGCTCGTACTCGACGCCCTTCTCGACACAGGTCATGCACGCCGTTCGGGTCCACGTCGAAACCAGATATCCGTGTATGCGCAGCGTCGTCATCGCCCACCCCTGAGCGCGCCGGGCTCGATCACGTCGCTTCGAAAGGCGCCCGGCCCGGGGCAATGGCTGGTGGCCTGGCCCATCTCGATCGTCAGTGCGGCGCCCATGCGGGGCGACGTTACCAATGGAGTGTCGAGCCCCGACGGAGACCTTCGCCTCAGGCATCCGATCGGGAGGACTCGATCAGCGCGTCTCACCAAGCGACGTGGGCAAGCTTTGCCCGCCCAGGTCCATGTCCGCTGCGTGCAGTGCGGCCGCAGCTTTTGGGCGAGGCGACGCGACCACCGCTACTGCGAACCCCTGTGCCGCGTGCGAGCCTGGCGCGCCCAGGGGAAGGGGTAGGACTGCATCGCCGGAGGTGGCCACGCTGCGGGCAGCCGAGCACGCCCTCGGGGGACCAAGGCCCGGGCGTAGCCCCGAGACGCCGAGGCTCAGTTCAGCGACGCGGACATTGGTTTGCCGCCCTGAGTCCAGTAGAGCGTGCTGCCCACGAGGGCGAGCGAGTACGGATCGATGTCCGGGCCTGAGGCAAGCAGGCGACCCCCCGTCTTTTCAACCGCATGAACCTGGTAGCTGTGTGCTCCGTAGGGACTTTCGATCGACCACGCCGCTGCACCACGTGAGTTGACGACTATTTGGTCCGTCAGCGCGATGCCATCCGGGCCGTTGAGTGCGGTTCCCGACGAGACCCTGTGCAAGACGCGACCGGTCCGAAGATCACGCACGACCTCCAGCTGTCCCACGGATGGCCCATCGTAGTTAGGCGTTTCTGCATACGCGACCATGTATCCGTTCAGGGCCAGGGCTTCTTCTTCCACGCAGGCGATGCCCCCCCGCCGTTCGCAACTTTGAACGCCGCCGAGCACGTAGGAGTGTCGTCGCCCGTTGTCGCAAGCGAAGAAGCTTTCAGGCTTTAGAGGCCCGCTGGATTCAGAACCCCTGTACACCGCCGCGTGCGCGTTAGCGATGACCACCGTTGAGTTCCTTGGCGGGCATTTCGCAGCCGCTGTGTGACCACTCTGGGCAGCGCTAGCCGAGGCCACACCCAATGGCAGCAGCACAGCGATCACGTACAAGCCGACTCGTCGCACCGCACCCAAGACATCGGCACCAGATCGGAGTTGCGCGAGGAGCACGCGCCGGGACCCGCTGATCGCCAGCCGCCGGTTCGCTGGTTCCTCTAGTTGCCACTTCCGTTGCCACCCCCCGCTCTGGCCGGTCCATGACCGAGGCCTGAAACGGCGAAACCCACGCGCTAGCAGGGGTTCCGTGGACGCGCCCGAGAGGATTCGAACCTCTGACCTTCGGTTCCGTAGACCGACGCTCTATCCAGCTGAGCTACGGGCGCAGAGCCAGGAAGTCTAACGACGGCGAGCCGCCGTCCCCGCGCGCGTCAGCTCTCGACGCGCTCGAAGACCGCGGCCAGGCCCTGGCCGCCGCCGATGCACATCGTCTCGAGGCCGTACCGGACCTCACGACGGTCCATCTCGCGCAGCAGCGTCGTCAGGATCCGCGCACCTGTCGCGCCGACGGGGTGGCCGAGCGAGATCCCCGAGCCGTTCACGTTCACGCGCTCCAGGCCGTCGGGAAGATCCCACTCGCGCAGCACGGCGAGCACCTGCGCGGCGAACGCCTCGTTGAGCTCGATCAGGCCGAGGTCGCCCAGCTCCAGCCCGGCAAGGCGCAGCGCGCGCTCGGTGGCCGGCACCGGCCCGATGCCCATCGTCGCCGGCGGCACCCCGGCGGCGGCCCACGCCACGAGCCGGCCCAGCGGGCGCAGCCCCAGCTCCGCGGCCTTCTCGGCGTGGGTCACGACGCAGATCGCCGCGCCGTCGTTCTGCCCGCTCGCGTTGCCCGCAGTGACGGTCGCCTCCGGATCGTCCTTCGACATCACCGCGCGCAGGCCGGCGAGCGACTCCAGGCTCGCGTCGGCCCGGGGGTGCTCGTCGAGCGCGACAGGATCGCCGCGCTTGACCGGCACGGGGACGATCTCCTGCGCGAAGCGGCCGTCCTGCTGCGCCGCGACCGCGCGCTGGTGGGAGAGCAGGGCGAGCTCGTCCTGCTCCTCACGCGGGATCGAGTACTCGCGGCGCAGGTTCTCCGCCGTTTCGAGCATGCCGCCGGGAACCGGGTGGTTGATGCCGCCCGCCGTCACCCGCCCGCGCGTGAGCCGGTCCGTCAGGTCGACCCCACCCATGCGCGCGCCCCAGCGCATCGAGGTCGAGTAGTACTCGGTCTGACTCATGCTCTCGACGCCGCCCGCGAGGATCACCTCGGCGGCGCCCGTCTGCACGCGCATGCAACCGTCGATCACGGCCTGGAGCGCCGAGCCGCAGCGCCTGTCCACCTGCACGCCCGGCACGTCGACCGGCAGGCCTGCGTCGAGCGCCGCGACGCGGCCGATCGCCGGGGCCTCGGCATTCGGCGAGCACTGACCTAGCACGACGTCGTCGACGTCCTCGCCGCTCAGGCCCGTCCGCTCGATCAGGGCTCCGATCACGGTGGAGGCCAGGGTGGCCGCTTCGAGGTCCCGGAACACGCCGCCGAAGCGCCCCACCGGCGTGCGGAGCGGTTCGCAGATCACGGCCTCGCGGCCGCCGTTGCCGTTCGTGCTCATGCCGGTCCCTCGCTCGCCGCTGCGGTCACGGCCAGAAGTCTACGAACCGCGCGGCGCCGGCAGTCACCCGTCTCGCCGCGCTCCGGCGATGATGCCGCAGCTCGGTCAACCGTGCCCCGGGTGAAGGGCCTCCGTCAGCGCCAGCGTGCGCTTCGAGACATCGAGCAGCTCCTTGCGCTCGGCGCTCTCGTCGTCGGCCCTGCCCGCGAGCGATCGCACCTCCTTCGTCAGGGCGAGGATCTGGGCGGTGACGTCGATCAGCTGCGCGTTCTGCTTCTCCTGCATCTGCGAGAGGCCGATCAGCTCCTTGTTCTGGCGGTCCTCCTCCTGGACGGTCCGCCACTGCTCGTCGGCGACGACCTGCCGCTTCGCTTCGGCGCGGTTCTGGCTGATCATCACGAACGTCGACAGGAAGATCGCCTCGAGCGAGACGATCATCGTCAGCAGCCCGTAGGGATAGGACTCGACGCCGAACCCGATCCAGCAGCCGAACCAGAGGATGTGTATGTATACGAACGCCATCGAGCCGGCGAACGTGGTGATGCGATCGGCCACCCGGTTCTGGGCGTAGGTGGCGCGAGCCTCCGCATGGTGCAGCAGCGCCGGGTTGATCGGCTCGGGAGGCCTCATCGGCACCACCCAGGCGTGCAGTGGCCTCGGCTTCGACAGCGGCCGCCCGCCGTTCGCGACCGTTTCGTTTGCCCTGTCCTGGCTCATCACCGCTCCTCTCGTCGGTTGCCGGCGCGCGGCGGAAAGCCCGCGGCCTGCCCGGCGCAGGACCCCCCACTGCTGCACGGAGAGGGAGGGATTCGAACCCTCGAACGAGGTTTCCCCCGTTACGCGATTTCCAGTCGCGCCCGTTCAACCGCTCCGGCACCTCTCCAGATCCTCGGGCCCGATGCGGCCCGGCGGCGCGATGAAGGCTAGAACACCGGGCGCGCGCGCCGTTGATAGCCTCCGAGATCGATGCTCCAGCTTGCGACAGATCCCGCCACGTCCAAGACGATCGGCCTGCTGATCACCTTCGTGGGCATCGGCATCCTCGTCAACATCATCGTGGTCTACATCGCGGTCCAGCTCCGCGGCGAGCGCAAGCAGAACCAGGACTACCTCGCCTCGCGCAGGCCTCCCGGCGCGCCCGAGGACTGAGCCCCAAGGCGCGGCCGGCGCCGCGCGAAGATCCGGGACCGGGCCATGAGCCCGCGGCCGCTCAGATGACGTACACCGGCGTGCCCACCGGCGATTTGCTGTAGAGCGAGATCACGTCGGGGATGCGCATCCGCACACACCCGTGCGAGGCGTCGTGGCCGATCGAGGAGTACTCGCTCGGGTCGATGCCGTGGATGCCCGCGCCGCCTTCGATCGACATGAAGCGCGCCTTCAGCGGGTCGGCCGGACCCGGCGGCACGACGGTGCCGGCGAGCGCCCCGGCCCAGGCTTTTTTCGGCACGTACCAGGGCGGGTTGACCTGCTCCCATTCGATGTGGTGCAGCCCGGACGGCGTTTCGAGACCTTCCATCCCCACGGCGACTTCGTAGGTCCGTTCCAGTTTCAGGTGGTTGTAGAACAGCAGCCGGAACGTGTTGCGGTCGACCACGATGTAGGCGGGGTACCTGGCGGCCAGCTGCGCGGTCGTGACCTTCGGTTTGACGACCTTCATCGGCACCGTGACGTTGCGGCCGCCGAGCGGCGCCAGCAGGGCGGCCTCGACGCGCCCTCCCAGCTTCTCGTTTTCAACGGTCCTGCCGTCCAGACCGGGGACTCTGCGCAGCCCGCTGCCGCTGGGTTCCACGTTGGCATCCTGCGGCGGGCGGTTGAGCGCCGTGCGGATCTTGGCAGTCAGCGCGCGCACGGACTGGTGCGAGTAGCTCGCCGCCAGCGGGATGTTGCGGTTGACGCTGCCGCCGAACACCGAGCGCCAGGTGCGGGTGACGATCGAGCCTTCGCGACTCGCGTCGACCGCCTGTTGGACCATGTTCTGGACGTCCACGTGCACACCCGCGCTGTGGCCCGTCAAGGTCCACGTGTGGCCGTCGGCATGGACGACGACAGCCCCGTTCAGCCGCTGCACGATGTCGCGTTCGAGCTTCGCGAGCGCAGCCGCCTCGTGTAGCCCTCCCACGGCGATCCCGTCGATGCGAACCCCGTTGGCGATCACGTCGCGGCGCGAGTGGTCGTAGAGATAGGCGGCGAGGGCAAGGACCACCAGCAGCGCGACGAGCACGCCCGCGATGATCGGCCAGCGTCCACGCCAGCGGCTGGCGGATTCGCCGCCGCGATCCATCGAAGTAACCGCCAAGGTCAGCCTCTCAACGTTCGACTGCAGCGAACTTCCCGGGGCTGCCGAGTTTAGCGCCCGGGTTGCCCCCTGCAATCCAGTTCCCAGCGCTCCGGCGCCGCCTTCCTTCGGTGTCCAACTGGTTGACATGAGACTCGCAACGTGTAAAGTGCGATGCGGACGGGAGAGGGACCACGACAGGTCCGACCCAGGAGGTAAGCCGCCGATGTCAGCCAGTCCACAGACCGCCCCCGCCCCGGCCACCGATGAGCCGGCGGCGGAGGCCGCCGCGCCGGCCGCGCGCCGCTGGCGAGACCCCAAGCGCCACGCTTGGCTGCTCGGCCTCGTCGTGCCGACGCTGCCCTTCATCACCTGGGGCCTCGTCGAAGCCACCGGTATCGGGGCGTTCTGGTTCTTCGGCCCGGTGCTGGTGTTCGGCATCTTCCCGCTGCTCGACCTCGCGATCGGGATGGACGCGCGCAACCCGCCCGACGACGTCATCAAGTGGCTCGAGCAGGATCGCTACTACCGCTGGTGCACCTACCTCTACATCCCGGTCCAGTACGCCGGCCTCGTGCTCGCCTGCTGGCTGTTCTCCCGCTCCGGGCTGTCGACCGTCGACAAGGTCGGCCTGGCCCTCACCGTCGGCATGGTCAGCGGCGTCGCGATCAACACCGCGCACGAGCTCGGCCACAAGCGCGCGAGCCTCGAGCGCTGGCTCAGCCGCGTGGCGCTCGCGCAGTCGGGCTACGGGCACTTCTTCATCGAGCACAACCGCGGGCACCACGTCAAAGTCGCCACCCCCGAGGATCCGGCGAGCGCGCGGCTCGGCGAGAGCTTCTACGCCTTCCTGCCCCGAACCGTCACCGGCAGCCTGCGCTCGGCATGGGAGCTCGAGACAACGCGGCTGCGACGCCTCGGCGGCGGCCCTTTGACCCCGCGCAACGACATCCTCACCGCCTGGGCGATGACGGTGGTGCTGTACGCCGTCCTCGTCGCCTCCTTCGGCGTCGTGATCCTCCCCTACCTGCTGATCCAGGCCGTCGTCGGCTTCAGCCTGCTCGAGGTCGTCAACTACCTCGAGCACTACGGGCTGCTGCGCTCCCACCGCGAGGACGGCCGCTACGAGCGCACCCGCCCCGAGCACAGCTGGAACAGCAACAGCGCCGCCTCCAACGTCCTGCTCTACCACCTGCAGCGGCACTCCGACCACCACGCCAACCCGGTGCGCCGCTACCAGGCGCTGCGCCACGTCGACGAGGCGCCGCAGCTCCCCACCGGCTACGCGGGCATGATCGTCCTGGCCCTCGTGCCGCCGCTCTGGCGGCGGGTCATGGATCGCCGGGTGCTGGCGCACTACGCCGGCCAAGCGGAGCTTGCCAACCTGCATCCGCCCAAGCGCCGCCGCTATCTGCGCGCAGCCGGCGTGCAGGGATCGCCCGCGGGCTCCGGGGTCGCTTCGTGAGCCGCTGGCGCTGCCCGGGCTGCGGCTACGAATACGACGAGCAGGTGGGACACCCGCGGGAGGGCTTCCCCGCCGGCACGCCTTTCGCCGACGTTCCGGACGACTGGGCGTGCCCCGACTGCGGCGTGCGCGATAAGGTCGATTTCGAAGCGGTCGAGTGATGCCCGGAAGCTCGACCGCTGCTCGCCTCAAAAGCAAGCGCATGTCAGCCCCGAGCCCACGCGTCCCCTATTCGGTGGCAGCCCGCGAGCTGCTGCGCAACACGCTGCTCGATGGCGCCTGTCACGAGCTCCAGGCGCGCCAGTGGGCGGACATCACGATGGCCGACATCGCGGTCGCCGCCGGGGTCAGCCGCCAGACCCTCTACAAGGAGTTCGGCTCGCGCGAGGAGTTCGCCCAGATCCTCGTCCTGCGCGAGGCCGAAAGCTTCCTCGACGCCGTCGAAAAGAGCGTCAACGAGCACCTCACCGACCCGGCGAGGGCGCTCGGGGCCGCGCTCGACCTCTTCCTGACCGAAGCAGCGGAGAACCCGTTGCTCCGCGCGGTCGTGATGGAAGACGGCGCCGAGGAGCTGCTCGCCCTGCTCACCACCCACGGCAAGCCGCTCGTGGAGCGGGCCGCCGACCGCCTGACCGAGGTGATGGTGTCGGGCTGGCCGCTGATGCGCCGTCGCGACGCGGAGCTGTTGAGCGACGTGCTGGTGCGGCTCGCGATCAGCTACGCGGCCCTGCCCAGCGGGCCGGCGCACGACACCGCGGCCGCGCTCTCGAGCGTGCTCGAACCCTACGTCCAGAAGCTGATCGGCGAGGCGGTCGGCTAGGGGGCGCTTCGCGGCGGTCGCCGTCGCTAGGTCGCCTGGGCGGGCGGAGGCTGAGCCTCACCGTCCTGCGCGGCGGAAGCCGCGGCGGCGCGTTTTTCTTCGCGCGCTTTGCGGTACTCCCTGACCACCAGCTCAGTGAGCTCGTCGACCGACGTCTCGGCCGTCGGCTTGTCCAAGGTGATCACGCCTTCCTGGATCATCTGACACGCGGTCACACGCTTCGAAGACCTGGACGTAGTTGTGGAGGATCATGATGATCGAGACTTTGCCCTCTTCCTTCAGCCGCGCGACGAGGTCGAGGATCTGGGCCCCCTCCTTGACTCCCATCGCCGCCAGCGGCTCGTCGAGCAGGATGATGTCGGCGTCGCCGTTGACCGTGCGCGCGACCGCGATCGCCTGGCGCTGACCGCCGGAGAGGCGCGCGACGGCGACGTCGATGCGCGGGATGTTGATCCCGATGTCGTCGAGCGCCTTCCTCGCCTCTCGCTTCATCTCGTTGTTGCGCAGCAGCGGCAGGGGCTTCATCACCCGCTCGCGGCGTAGGAACAGGTTGTGGTAGACGGACAGTTCGTCGATCAGCGCCAGGTCCTGGTAGACGGTGTCGATCCCTTTCGAGCGCGCGTCATCCACACTTCTGGGCTCGTAGGGCTGGCCGTGCACCCACATCTTCCCGCTGTCCTGCTTCTGGAAGCCGGAGATGATCTTGATCAGAGTGGACTTGCCCGCGCCGTTGTCTCCCAGGAGCCCGAGCACCTCTCCCTTCCTCAGGTGCAGGTTGATGTCGCGCAGCGCCGTCACGGGGCCGAAGCGCTTGGAGATGTGTTCGACGCGCAGCACGTCGTCCTCCGAGCTCTCCGGACCGACGGCTTTGATGTCCGGAGTCGCGTTAGCCACTACCCGTGTGCCCCCTTCGCACTCGGCCGACGTAGACGTTCGCCGCCATCGCGACGATCACCGCCAGCCCGAGGTAGAACAGCTTGTAGTTTGCGTTCACGCCTTGCAGGATCAGCCCGTCCTGGAGGATGCCGAGGAACAGCGCGCCGATCAGGGCCCCCACGACGGTGCCCGAGCCGCCCGTCAGCAGTGTGCCGCCGATCACGGCCGCGGCAACGGCGAGGAACAGGATTTCGTTCGGGCCCGCCGGGTTCGGCTGCACCGTCTGCGTGCGGATCGCCTCGAAGACTCCGACCAGCCCGGCCAGGAGCGCGCACAGCATGTAGTTGCGGATCACGACCAGGTTGATGCGGACGCCGGCCTCGGCGGCCCCGAGCTTGTTCGAGCCGACGGCGACGGTATAGAGGCCCCAGCGCGTGAAGGTGAGCACGATCTGCAGCAGCGCGACGATCGCGACCGCCCAGATCAGCTCCGAGTAGGTCCCTGCGCCGAACACTTTCCCGAAGCTGCCAACGGGGATCTGCCCGCCGGGCGTCGCGACCGGCGTGCCTTTGGACAGGATCAGCGAGAGACCCTCGAAGGTGAACAGCGTTCCGAGCGTGGCAACGAACGAGTTGATGCCGATCACGGCCACGAACACGCCGTTGATCACGCCGACGAGCGTGGACAGGATCAGCGCCCCGATCAGAGACAGGCCCAGCGGCAGTCCGAGGGAGCTGTTCAGCTTGTAGTAGACGATCGGCGCGAACAGGTACATCGCGGCGATCGAGAGGTCGATCTCGCCGAGGATCATCACGAACACCTCGCCCGCGGCGAGGATCGCGAGCGGCGCGAAGTACGGAAGGATCGTTTCGAAGTTGCTACCGCTGAAGAACGTTTCCGTGTTGACCGCGAAGTAGCCGCCGACGACGAGCGTGATGAGGATGATGCTGCCCTCACGCAGCGAGATGACCCGCTCGCCGACCTGACGCCAGGAGGCCCGGCGCGGTTGCGCCGAGCCCTCCGGGCTGCCGGGGCTGCTCGGGGCGGGATCCTGTGCCACGCTCGCCACGATCGCTCCGGCGCTATCTCGTTATTTGACTACGACCGGTGTGGCGGTCGTACCCTCGTACCGCGACTTGGTCAAGTACGGTTCGACCGTTTCCGGCGTCACGAACTTGAGGCCGGTGTTCGCTTCGAACGGGCCGGTCTGGGTGCCGGAGACCTTGTAGAGGAACAGCTGCAGTGCCGGGAGGAACCCCTGCAGATACGGCTGCTGGTCGATGGAGAATTCGAGGTAGCCTTCTTTGATCAGCTTCTGAGTCTGTTCGGTGAGGTCGAAGCCGCCCGCGTGCACCTTGCCCTTGAGGCCGAGCTTCTGCATCACTTTCCCGAGGCTTTCGGTTGAGCCGCCGTCGACGGAGTACATGCCCTTCACCCCGCTGTGGCTCTTGTAGAAGGCTTCGATCGCCGGTTGCTCTTCCGGCACGTTGGCGCCGGTGGCAACCGAGTGCGTTGTGATCCCCTTGGCCTTCAGCACCTTTTCCGCACCTTCGATGCGGGGCTGCAGGTTGGCCGAGCCCGGGGTCGCGATGAACAGCGCGACTTCGCCGGAGGGGACCTTTTCGAGGATCCGTTCGCCCATCTTTTCACCTGCCAGTTTCAGGTCCTGCCCAACGTAGGCCAGCCGCTTGTTGCCTTCGGCGTCGGCGTTGTAGGCGATCACCGGAATGCCCGCCGCCAGCGCCTTTTCGGTCGGTTCGTTGAACGCGTGCAGGTCGATCAGCGCCACCGCGATGCCATCCGCTTTGGCGGTGATCGCGCTGTTCATCGCGTTGACCATCTGGCTGACGTTGCTGTTTTCTGAGCCCGTCCACTGGTAGGTGCAGCCGAGCAGCTTCGTGCAGTCGGCGATGCCGTACTGGGTCGGGGTGAAGAACGGGTTCGTCGTGACGTGGTTGACGAACACGAATTTGTAGCTCGGGTGCGAGCCGAAGATTTCGTTCGAGCTCCCGCTCGCGGCGCTCGAGCCGCACGCCTGGAGGATCGTTCCCACCGACCCGGCCGCGACCCCCGTGAGCGCCGTGCGGCGCAGGAACGCCCGCCGATCGAAGCCCGGAGTGGATTGCTCCTCGAATCCGTTTGGATCGAGGATCTGACCGCCTTCTGACATCTCTCCTCCAATCAGACGTACGACCGGCGTGACGCCGGGCTTGCACCGATGCACACTAGCTTCTTCGCTGGCGGCGCCGCGGTCAACCCCCGCTGAAGGTGCAATCCCGCGTGCACCGGGAAGCCTGAAGCGCGTCGCAAGCCGGTCTCACCCTCCATGCCTGTCGATATACCCTCGGAGGAATGGATACAAAACCCGGCCCCTCCGCGCAGGGCTCCGCCGCCGGTCCGGGCGCGGCGGCCGTCGAGCGCTACGGGCCGCTGGAGGTGCGCCGGCTCGTCAAAGACGACGGGCGCTCGCTGATCGTCTACGAGCGCGTCGAGCCGTCCGCGGCCGGCGGCCCGGCGGCCACGCAGTGAGCGAGCTCCGCTTCAACGAGCTGCGCGGCGAGGAGGTCGCCTACGCGATCCATCGCCAGGACCGCACCTTCCTCCCCGACCGCGCCCACTGCCCGCTCGACCCGACCAGGCCGGGCGCACCGCCGACCGAGATCCCGCTGGAGAGCTTCGAGATCGTCGTCTTCGACAACCGCTTCCCGGCGTTCGAGTCGCCGCACGGCGCGGCGGAGGTCGTCGTCTACACCGAAGACCACGACGGCTCGTTCGGCGGCTTGGCGCCCGCGCGGGCCGAGGCGCTGATGTGGGTGTGGCGCCACCGCTACGCGGAGCTGGGAGCGCGTGAGGACGTCGAGTACGTCTACATCTTCGAAAACCGCGGCGTCGAGATCGGCGTCACCCTGCACCATCCGCACGGGCAGATCTACGGCTACCCCTTCGTGCCGCCGGTGCCGGCGCTCGAGCAGGCGGCCGACGCGCGCCTCGGCGGCTGCGCCCCGTGCACGCTCCTCGCGCGCGAGCGCGACGCCGGCACGCGCCTGCTGCTGGAGAACGAGGCGGTCGTCGGCTATGTCCCGGAAGCGGCGCGCTGGCCGTATGAAGCCCACCTCGTGATGCTCGCCCACCGCCGCTCTCTGCTCGACTGCGAGCCCGAGGAGCTGCGGTTGCTCGCCTCCGCGCTGCAGCGCCTCGTCAGGGGCTACGACGCGCTGTTCGCCCGTCCGATGCCCTACGTGATGGCCGTGCACCAAGCGCCGACAGGGGGCGGGCCCGGTCTGCAGGAGGGCCATCTGCACGTCGAGTTCTACCCGCCGCTGCGCACGGCCGAGAAGCTCAAGTTCCTGGCCGGCTCCGAGCAGGGCGCCGGCGACTTCATCGGCGACGTGCTGCCCGAGGAGGCCGCGGAGCATCTGCGCGCGGCGATCGGCCGTGGCGGCTAGGCGCGTCATCGCCTTCGCGCCCGGCCGCGTCAACGTGATCGGCGAGCACACCGACTACAACGAAGGGCTCGCCCTGCCGTTCGCGATCGAGCAGGGCGTCACCGTCGGTGCCGTCGCCGTGCCCGGCGAGGACGCGACCGGCGAGCGCGTCGAGGCGCTCGCGCTCGATCTCGACGAGCGCGACAGCTTCCTGCTGCGCGAGCCGGGCCGGGCGGAAGGCTGGCGGGCGTTCGTGCGCGGCGCCGTCGCCGAGCTGACCGCGGCCGGCGCGAGGCCGCCCGGCGCCCGGCTCGAGATCAGCGGCGACGTGCCGCGCGGCGGTGGGCTCTCCTCCTCGGCGGCGATGACGGTCGCGTTGTGCCTGGCCCTGCTCGAGCTCGACGCGGGCGCGCCCGCCGCAGAGGAACTGCGGCGGGACCCGGTGGCCCTCGCGCAGCTCTGCTCGCGCGTGGAGAACGAGTGGACCGGAGCGCACACCGGACTGCTCGACCAGCTCGCGAGCCTGTGCGGGTCCCGCGACGTGGCGCTGCTGATCGACTTCCGCACGCCTCGTCGTCGAGCCGGTGCCCCTCGCGATGGGCGGCTGGCGCTTCGCGGTCGCGGACTCGGGCGAACGGCACACGCATTCCAGCTCCGGCTACAACGAGCGCCGCGAGGAGTGCGCCCGGGCGTGCGAGCTGCTCGGCGTCGCCTCGCTGCGCGACATCCGGGCCGAGCAGCTCGCGGATCTGCCCGAGCCACTCGCGGACCGCGCCCGCCACGTCTCGAAGAGAACGCGCGCGTGCTGGCGGCGACACGCGCGCTGCGCGATGGCGACATGCCCGCGCTCGCCGGCCTGCTGAACGCGTCGCACGCGAGCCTGCGCGACCTCTACGCAGTCTCGACCCCGGCGGTCGAGGCCACGGTCGCGGCGCTGCTCGAGACGGGCGCGGTCGGCGCGCGCCTGATCGGCGGCGGCTTCGGCGGCTCGGTGCTCGCCCTGTTCGAGCCGCAGACGCCGCTTCCCGACGGAGCGGTCGCGGTCGCGCCGGGGCCCGGCGCACACGCCCAGGCCGCCTGAGCGGGTCCGGCTCCGCGGCGCCGCGCTCGCTGGGGAGCCGCACGACGCGGCAGACGCGCGCGCTCAGAGGCGCGACACCAGCAACGCTGCCGCGAGCAGCACCACGGTCACGGACAGCGTCGCCAGCGCCCGGTCGAGAGGGCCGAGCAGCTGCGGCAGGGTGAGCGGCTCGGAGCTGCCGTCGGCCAGCCTGCGAACGCCCTCGACCGCGACGGTCCGGCGCCGTAGATCGCGGGCGGCCGAGCTGAGATGCCGCTGCGCGAGGCTCATCGCCATGCAGCCGACCGCGACCAGTATCCCCGTGGCGTCGACGCGCAGCGCGCAGACGAAGTAGCCGGTGAAGGCCGGGAAGGCGCCCCACCCCGCGGCGAACCACATGTCGCTGTGGAAGCGGCCGCCCGCGAGCTCCAGGTTGTATGCCGGCAGCAGGAAGGCACCGATGGCGACGAGCGGCGCGAGCCAGACCGAGACCGTCACGATCCCGCCGATGCCGATCCCGATCGCGGCGACCCCGCTCGCGATCGCCGCGACCCGGAGCGCGCGGTCGGAGAACTGCGTCCGCAGCGGCCGCCCGTGCAGCTCGTCGAGCGCGTGGGCGCACACGCCCACCGCCAGCCCGAACGCGGCCAGGCCCCACAAGAGCCGGTTGACATACACGTGCGGCGCCAGCGCGGCACCGATCGCGAAGTAGCTCAGGTGCCAGAGCGTGTACGGGGGGTGCAGCAGCGTGAGGGCGTCGGCCAGCCGCCCGCCTCCCACCGCGTAGAAGGCCGGGCGATGCGGGCGGGCGACCATCCGCTCACGCCCGCCGAGTGGCAGACATCACGATGCCGCCGCCGAAGCTCATGCGGCGCACCCGCACGTCCTCGAGGCCGGCCGCCCGCCAGTCTTGGGCCAGCGCCTCGAGCGGGTGGGCGCGGTAGAAGCCGCGGATGCTCGGGCCGAGGAACCGGCCGACCCTCCCCCACTCGGGTGAGGCCATGCGCCCGAGCGCCGGCAGCCCCACGCCCGTGTAGAGGCGCCAGGCGGCGCGCGCCGGCGCCCATGGCGGCACCCCGAACTCGAGCGAGGCGACGCGCCCGCCCGGCCGCACCACCCGGGCCAGCTCCGCCATCGTCGCCCGCGGGTCCTCGACGTAGCGCAACAGGTAGGTGAAGCTGAGAGCGTCGAAGCTCGCGTCGCCGAACGGGAGCTGCTCGGCCTGCGCCTGGCGGAGCTCGACGCGACCCGGCGCCTTGTTCGCGAACCGGGTACGGGCGCGAGAGAGCATCTCGGCGCTCTGGTCGACGCCGACGACTGTGCAATCCGCTCGGCTCAGCACCTCTGCGGCGACCATCCCGGTCCCGGTGGCGACGTCGAGGATGCGTTGGCCGGAACGCGGATCGAGCGCGTCGACGAGCGCGCGGCGCCAGCGCGGGTCCTGCCAGAAGCTGAGCGCGGCGGACAGCTCGTCGTAGCGCGAGGGCAGCCCGCTGAACAGCTCCAGCGCCTCCGCCTTGCGTGGAGACGCCGGGTGCTCCGGTGCGGTGGGTGCCGGCGGGCTCATCGGTGCGCGATCTGAAAGGCTAGCCCGAGACGCCCGCCAGGGCACCCGATCGCGAGCCAAGCGAGGAGCAGATGCCAGCCGACCCCAGCCACGGTCCTTCGCCGGTGATCCTCATCACGGGCGCCTCCAGCGGCATCGGCGAGGCGACGGCGCGCCTGCTGGCGCGGGAGCCGGGCGCGGCGATCGTGCTCGTCGCCAGGCGCCAGGAGCGCCTGGCACCGCTGGCCGAGGAGCTCCCCGCTCCGGCGAGCTTCATCGCGGTGGACCTGCTCGACGCCGACGCGCCGCGCAAGGTTCGCGAACACGTCGAGGCTCGGCACGGCCGCCTCGACCTCCTCGTCAACAACGCCGGCGCGGCGTGGCGCGCGCGCTTTGCCGAGGGCGGCTACGAGAACGTGCGGCGAACGATGGCGATCAACTTCGACGCGCAGCTGCGGCTCACGGAGGAGCTGCTGCCGCTCCTGCGCAGCAGCGCCCCGTCGGCGATCGTGAACGTCGCCTCGACCGCCGCGCGAGTGGCACGCGCCGGTACCGGCGCCTACAGCGCATCCAAGTTCGCGCTCGCGGGGTGGTCGGACTCCCTCACCGCGGAGGAGCGCGAGCACGGCGTCCACGTCGGGCTGGTGCTGCCGGGCTTCATCGCCACCGAGGGCTTTCCCCAGTCGGAGCTCATCGAGAACCCGCTGACACGCCGTCTGGTCTCGACACCGGAGCGCGCGGCCGAAGCGATCCGCGAAGCGGGGCTCGGCCGGCGCGCCGAACGCTACGTTCCGCGGCCCTACTGGCTCGCGGCGGCACTGCGGATCCTCGCCCCCTCGCTGGTGCGCCGAGCCGTCGGCGGGCGCGGCGCGGCGATGATGACGACGACGACCGGCGGTGACCTGGCCGAGCGCGAGCAGGGGCAGGCGCCGCCGGCCGCGCCCCTCGCCTCGCCTCCCGAGGCTGCGCCGTTCGACTCGTCGCCGGGGGGGCGCTCGCCCCTGCCGCCCGCAGACCGCCGCCCGCCCGAGGAGACCAGCTGAGCGTCCCCGCGCCGCGGCGCCGGTAGCGGAGTCCCGTGCGCCGCGCGCTCTTCCTCTTCACCTGCGACCTGCGCGTCCGCGACAACCCGGCACTGGCCGCTGCGCTCGCCGAGCAGGAGCAGGTGGTGCCGGCGTTCGTGCTCGACGAGCGGCTGCTCGCCGGCAGCTGCGGCGCGCCGAACCGGGTCGCGTTCCTGCGCGACTGCCTCCACGACCTCGACGGATCGCTACGAGCACGCGGCGCCGGCTTGCTCGTGAGGCGCGGCGACGTGGTCGAGCAGGCGCTCGCGCTGGTCCGCCGGTTCGGCGCCCAGACGATCTACATGAGCGCGGACACCACCCCGTACGCGCGCGAGAGGCACGCGCGCCTGGCGCGCGCATGCGGCGAGCAGCGGGTCGAGCTCGTCGCGCTCGGCAGCTCCTCCGCGGTGGAGCCGGGCGCCGTCCTGCCCGCAGGAGGCGGGCACTACCGCGTCTTCACGCCCTACTGGCGAGGATGGAGAGCGCTGCCCCGCTCCCCTGCCGCGGCGACGCCGCGGCGCATCGCCGCGCCGGATGGTCTGCCCGCGATGCGGCTGCGGGCTCTGCCCTCCTCGCGCCACGCCTCGCGCGAGCTCCCGCGTGGCGGTGAGACCGCCGGCCGCGAACGCCTCACGCGCTTCCTCGCCCGCCATCTCGAAGGCTATGACGAGCGGCACGACGATCTTGCCGGCGACGCGACCTCGCGGCTCAGCCCCTATCTGCACTTCGGCTGCCTGTCGGCAGGCACGGTGCTCGCGCGCGCCGAGGGCCGCAGCGGCGCCGAGGAGTTCGCGCGCCAGCTCTGCTGGCGCGACTTCCACCGCCAGGTGCTCGCCGACCGGCCCGAGCTGGCGCACGCCGATTACCGCCCGCGCGCAGGAGCGTGGCGTCGCGACCCGGACGCCCTGGCTGCGTGGCGCGAGGCCCGCACCGGCTACCCCCTCGTCGACGCCGGCATGCGCCAGCTCGCGCGCGAGGGATGGATGCACAACCGAGCGCGTCTGATCGTCGCCTCGCTGCTCACCAAGACCCTGCGCATCCACTGGCGCTCGGGCGCGGCGCACTTCGCCGGGCTGCTCTGCGACGCCGACGTCGCCGACAACGCAGGCAACTGGCAATGGGTCGCGGGGACCGGCAACGACACCCGCCCGAACCGCGTCCTCAACCCGCTGCGCCAGGCCCGCCGCTTCGACTCCGACGGCGCCTATGTCCGCCGCTACGTCCCTGAGTTGGCCGGGCTCGCCGGCGCCGAAGTGCACGAGCCGTGGCGGCTGCCCGCCGCGCAACGCAGACGGTTGCGCTACCCGCCCCCGATCGTCGATCCGGCGAGGTTCGGGCGCGGCTAGGCTGGAGCGGGATGGAGCGACGGTCGACCCCCCCAACTGCCACGGGCGAGCCGATCGCGATCGCGGGCGAGACCATCAGGCTCGGGCAGCTGCTGAAGCTCGCGGGTGTCGTCGACAGCGGCGGCGATGCGCGCGCGCTGCTGTCCGCCGAACCGGTGATCGTCAACGGCGAGGCCGAGACGCGGCGCGGGCGTCAGCTCCATCCCGGCGACTCCGTCCTCGCTGCGGGGCGGGCGTTGACGGTGACGCGCGCGCCCTAGCCCAGGCGCGCGACGATCACCGGCGCGCTGGTCGGCCTGGAGCTGCCGCCGAGCGGCTCGGAGGTGACCATCACGGCCCCGGCGCCGTTGAGCGAGCCCGGCACCCCGACGGCGGCCCGGCCCGACGAGCTGACCGTGAACAGCGCGTCGGTCGGGCGCGCGGCGCCTTCGCGTTCCACCCAGACCTCATAGATGTGGCCGCGCGGCGCCTGCGGCATGCCGGCGATCCGGAGCACGCCATGCCCTTCGCTCAGGTGCAGGACGGCGTGCGCGCCCGGGACGCTCGCCCGCGCGGAGATCGCGCGGTTCACCACCGGCCCGCTCGCGGCGAACGCGAGCGCCACGGCGGCGGAGACGGCGGCGATCGCGACGCCGGCCGCCGCGAGGCGCCACGGTCGCCACTCCCGCCGGCGCCGCCGCCCGGGATCGACCGTGCCGCGGGCCCTGCTCGCACCCTGGAGCTCGGCCTCCGCACGGACGGTCGAGAGCACCCTCCCGCGCAGCTCCGCGGGGGCATTTCGCTGCTCCACGGCGGCGGGGAGCGCTTCGACGACGGGCTGAAGCGCCGCCAGCTCCTCGCGGCAGCGCACACACGTGCGCAGGTGCTCGGCGAAGGCGTGCGCCTCCTGCTCCTCGAGCGCGCCCAGCGCGTAGACGGCGGCCTCCTCAGGGCGCCCTGCGCAGCCACCGTGCTGCTCATCGGTGCTCATCCGATCACCTCCCCTGGTTCGCCGAGCGCGAGACGCATCTTCTCCAGCCCCAGCCGCATCCTGCCCTTCACGGTGCCGATCGGCGTATCCAACATCGAAGCGATCTCGACATGTGTCAGGCCACCGAAGTAGGCCAGCTCGATCACGTGGCTCTGCTCCCGCGGCAGCTGCTGCAGAGCCTCGCGGATCTCACGCGCCTCGTCGCGGCGGGCGAACTCCAGCTCGGTGCGCTCGCGGGCAGGGAGGCGCTCCTCGATCCCGTCGTCCGCAACCACGCTGCGGTCCCGCACCGCGCGCCTGCGAAGGGCGTCGATGGCCCTGTTGTGCACGATGCCGAGGGTCCACGTCCGCACGCTGCCGCGGTTGCGGTCGTAGCGGGCGCCGCTGCGCCACACCGAGAGGAACGCCTCCTGCACGACGTCTTCGGCCAGCGAGCGCTGCCCGCACATACGCACGGCAAGCGAGTACGCGGCATCGGCGTGGCGGTCGTAGACGACCTCGAACGCCGCGGCGTTCCCCCGGTAGACGAGCTGCATCAGCTCCTCGTCGGCGAGGACGCCGAGGTGTGGGGCGGAGCGCTCGCCGCCGGCTGAACGCAGGGGATTGAACATCGCTAGGCGGCCAGCTGCTCCTGCTCCTGCTGCTCGGGCGCCGGAAGCGGACCGGGTGAGATCGTATGCGCCGGCGATGCAGCCTCGCGCGAGTCGGGATTCAGCGCGTCCTTGAAGCCGCGCATCCCGGACCCCAGCGAGCGGCCCATCTCCGGCAGGCGCTTGGCGCCGAAGACCATCAACGCGACGATCAGAAGAAATGCGATGTGAAGCGGGTTGTCGAGACCCATGGCGGGTGTCCTCCTCGAGGTCCGGAAACGGCAGTTGCCTGTGTGTGCGCAGCGGACCGGCGCACGGATCACTTGGAGCCTCCGGGCTCTCAGCGCGGATCGCGCCACATCTTCCACATCGAGGGGCCGCGCACGAGCCGGACCTCCTCGGTGACACGGAAGCCGTGCCGTGCGTAGAAGGCGATGTTGCTCTGCTTCGATGACTCGAGGAACGCGCCGACGCCGTCGCGGTCGCACTGCTCGAGTACACCCTGCAGGACGGTCGAGCCGAGGCCGCGCCCCTGGGCGGACGGGTCTGTCCCGAGCACCGCCAGGTAGTAGTGCGGCTCCCGCGGGTGACCGCGCTCGAGTTTTTCCCAGCCCAGCGTGACCAACGGCAGCCTGCCGATCAGGCGTGCGCGCGTGAAGCACGGCACGAGCGCGAGGGTTTCCTTCACGCTTGCTTTCCAGTGCCCCGGCGGAGCCCACAGGGCAGCGCAGCCCGTGCTCTCGTCCGTCCAGACCTCCTCGTGCGGCAGCAGCTGACGCATACGCGTGCCCTGGAAGCGCTCGAGGGCGGCGAGACGCAGGCCGTCGGCGCGCCAGGCCCAGCTCGCGACGGGATCGTCGAAGAAGGCCCGCGCGAGCACACCGGCAAGGACCGGGATGTCCTTCTCGGTGGCACGACGGATGGCCGGCGGCGAGGCCATCGATTGAAGATATACAGGGAGCTCAGCCGGGCGCGGCGCGCGCTTCGTCGGCGGCGGAGAGCGCGGTCGCGGCTGCGAGCCCCCACGCCTCGGCGATCAGCTCGTAGCTGCGCCTGCGGTCCTCGTGGTCGTAGGTGATGTTGACCGCGATCACCTCCTCGGCGCCGTACTCCGCGGCGACGGCGCGCAGCTCCTCGGCGACCTCCTCGCCGCTTCCGAGGACGTTCCGCCGCCGCGTCCCCGGCGATGGCTCGTCGGGCAGCGAGGCCAGGAAATGCTCGGCGCGCTCGGGCGGCGGGACCGCGATCGGCCGGCCCTGGCGCAGCAGGTGGAAGGTCATGCGCCCGCTCGCCGCGATGCGGCGCGCGGCCGCCTCGTCCTCCGCGGCGATCGCCCAGACGGCCACCGCAACCCGGGGTCGCTTGTCCTCGTGTTCATGCTCGGCGAAGCGCTCGCGGTAGAGGCGAGCAGCCTCCGCGCCGCCTGAGTTGATGAAGTCGGCGAAGGCGTACGGCAGACCCAGCTCCGCAGCCCAGATGGCGCTCTGCAGCGAGGAGCCGAGCAGCCACACCTCGGGCGTCTCCGGGCGGCCGGGAAGGGTCGCGGCGAGCCGCGCGAAAGGGTGGTCCGGGGGCAGCCGGCCCTCGAGGTGGCCCAACAGCTCGGCGAGCTGCTGCGGGAAGTCGTCGGGCGCCGCCTCGCGACGATCGCGCTGCAGCGCGAAGGTCGTCATCGGATCCGTGCCCGCGGCACGGCCGATCCCGAGGTCGATCCGGCCGGGGAAGAGCCCGGCGAGCAGGCTGAACGTCTCAGCGACCTTGAACGGGCTGTAGTGGGGCAGCATCACGCCGCCGCTGCCCACGCGGATGCGCTCCGTCGCCGCCGCAACCGGACCGATCAGCGCCTCGGGGCTGGGACCCGCGAGCATCGGGCCGCCGTGGTGCTCGGCGAGCCAGTAGCGGTGATAGCCGAGCCGGTCCCCGAGCTGTGCCAGGTCGATGGTGTTGAGCAGCGCCTGCGACGCCGTCGAGCCCTCGGAGACGGGAGACTGATCGAGGATCGAAAGTCGCAGGGACGCGGCGCTCACGTCACCACAGTAGGAGAAAGCGCCCGGCGCCCCGTGAGTTGGCAGAGCCGCCGCATAGGCTAGGGTTCGCCGCCGACCCTCGGGGAGAGGAACGATTTGGAACCAACGCTCTTTCGCGACCGCTCGCGTCCGGTGCAGGTCGTACTGGGTGGGCTCATTCCGGCCGCCCTCGGCGCGCTTGCCGGTGTGCTGCTCGGCGTCTCGGCCGGCGCGTACTGGGCGATCGGCGCAGTCGCGGCGGTCGGCGGCTTCCTGTCGGGGTTCGAGCACCAGGACGGTTGGGGCGGCGCTGACCGCGGCTTGGTCGCCGGCTTCATCTACGGCGTCGCGCTGCTCGTGGCGCACGCGATCGCCGGCACCGACGCGAAGGTCTCGCTGGGCAAATTCCCGCCGCTGCTCGCGGTGATCACGGCGATCTTCGGCATGCTGCTCACAGCAGCCGGCGGGCGGCTCGCCCGCTACCAGCGCGAGCGGGCTGCCGCGCGCGGAGAGGTTTCCCCGGCCGCACCCGAGGCGGAGCCTCCGCCCGCGGACCGGCCCGCAGGACCCGTCACGCGATAACCGATCGAGGAGGGCAAGTGAGCGCGGAGGAGACGGCACCCGATTACCACCTGCTGCTGGACGGCGACGAGGTGCCGGTCGCAGCCAGCGCGCTGCGCCTTTACATCAGCGACGAGGCTCACCAACCGGAGATCCAGGCGCTCGGCCGTCAGGCGCTCGCGGGCCTTGAGGGCGAGCCCGACGAGTTCGGGGTGCTGAGCCTGCCGCTGAGCGCGAAGGAGATGAAGATCGTGTTCTTCGCGGTGCGACTGCTGATCAACGACCTGCAGCGCGAGCAGGCCGGCGAGCGCGAGATCCTCTGGCGGATCATCGGGAAGCTGCCGGATGAGCACGTGATGCGCGCAATCGAGCTGTAAGCCGAACCCGGCTCGCCCGACGGCTGAGCGCCGCCCGGGATACCATCGCGCGGGGAGCGATGGAAGCAGAGGTGGAAGGTGCGGGGACGGCGCGCCCGGCGATCGGGAACGGCGCCGGGCAACGGGTCGAGCGCGCCGTCCTCAGAACGCTGCTCGCGCTGCCCGAGCCGGTCAAGCGCCGCCTCGCCGGAGCGCCGCTGAGGCGCGACGGCCTCACGCTCGACCTCGAGACCCAACTCCTGCTCCGTCTCGCCGAGCGCGATCCGGCGCCGCCGCTGCGCTCGCTCACGCCGGCGCAGGCGCGCGCGCAGCTCCGCGCCTCGGCGGGCCGCGTGGTCGCCCGTCCGCCCGCGATGGCCGAGGTGCGCCCGCTCACCGTCGCGGGTGCCGCCGGACCGCTGCCGGCGCGGTTGTACTCACCCGCCGAGGCAACCGGCGCCGAGATCAGCGCGCTGGTCGTCTACTACCACGGTGGCGGCTGGGTCGCCGGCGACCTCGACACGCACGACAGTGTCTGCCGGGCGCTCGCGCGCTCCTCGGGCGCGCGCGTGCTGAGCGTCGACTACCGGCTGGCTCCCGAGCACCCTTTCCCGGCCGGGGTCGAAGACGCTCTCGCCTCCTACCGCGACGCGGTCGCGCGCGCGCACGACCTGGGGGCCGACCCCCGGCGGATCGCGGTGGCCGGCGACAGCGCGGGCGGGCACCTCGCCGCGGTGACGGCGCAGCTCGCGGCCCGCGACGAGCGGCCGCCCGCCTTCCAGCTGCTGATCTATCCCGTCACCGACTGCGTCGAGATCTCGCGCTCGCGGCTGGAGTTCGCCGAGGGCTTCCTGCTGACCAAGGAGAACATGGACTGGTACGAGGAGAACTTCATCGGCGCACACGACCGCCGCGATCCGCGCATCTCGCCGCTGTTCGCCGAAGATCTCGCCGGGCTCGCTCCGGCGCTCCTCGTCACGGCGGGCTTCGACCCGCTGCGCGACGAGGGCGAGGCGTACGCCCGGCGGCTGCAGTGCGCCGGCGTGCCGACGATGCTGCGCCGGCATCCGGACTACGTCCACGGCTTCACGCACATCATGGTCGGCGACAGCGGCCCACGCGAAGCGCTGGCCGCGATGGGCGGCGTGCTGCGCGGGGCGCTCGCACGCTAGGGAACGGGCTCGAACGGTCCCTCGGCGCCGGTCTGGCTGCGCGGCGTTGACGCATCCCTCTCCGTCGGAGCTGCGCCGCCCGGCGGTCTGCCGCCGGCGAGGGCGCCGCGATCGAGCGCGGCGGCGCGACGCATCGGGATCGCGAACCACAGCGTCAGGAACGGAATCGCGACGAGGCCCGCGGTCAGGATCCCCCAGCCGGCGCCGAACAGCTTGGTCGTGACGAGCAGCAGGCACCCGCACATCGCGAGGGCGAGGAACCCCATCCCCGCGATCACCATCCGGTTCGCCGAGAAGACGAGGTGGCGCTTGTCGTCGTGGCGGAAGACCCACCTGTGCTGCGCCGAGGGCGCGATCGTGCAGACGGCGGACAGCGCCGCCAGCAGCAGCGTGAGGAAGTAGACGGCGCGCTCGAAACCGCCGACGTGCTCGAAACCGACGTTGAACGGCACGATCAGCAGGAACCCGAACAGCACCTGCACGCCGGTCACGACCACGCGCAGCTCCCCGGTCATCTCGCCGAGGTTGCGGTCGAGCCGCTCGTGTTCGGTCTCGTCCCGGCGGGCGTCGCCTCCCCGCTGTTCGGACTCGTTCATCGCTACTGCTCCGGCGGCGGCTCCTCGTCCTCGCGCGCGCTGCTGCGCTCGCGGTCCGCCTCGCCATACGCCCGGCCGGGCAGCTCCTCCTCGACGGGGGCCTCGTCGCGAAGCACCGCATGGGCGGGCCGCTCGTCGCCGTGGCTGGCGTGCGCGATCAGCATCTCCTCGGCCTGCTCGAAGCCCTCGGCCTGGCCGCCGCCGGCCTCCGCGACGGGGCGCATCGATTCCTCCCGGCCCTCATCGGACTCGTCGGCCGCAGGAGGAGCGCCGCCGATCGAAGCCGCTTCGCGCGCGGCCAGCTCCGCCTGCTCGTGCTCTTGGGGGCTCTCGTGCCGCATCGATGCTCGCTTACCCCACAGGCCCGCCTCGAAACCGGGGAGCCGGCGCCGGCTCGATAGGTTTGGCGGTGTGACGCCGCCCGAGACCAGCGAGCCGCAGCCCGATCTGGTCTGCGTCGTCGAGATCCCGAAGGGCTCGCGCAACAAGTACGAGTACGACCCGCTTCTCGGCGGCATCAAGTTCGACCGGCTGCTGAGCAGCGCGGCGACCTACCCGGCCGACTACGGCTACCTGCGCGGCACGCTGGGCCTCGACGGCGACCCGCTGGACGCGCTCGTGTGCCTGTACGAGCCGACGTTCCCCGGCTGCCTGATCCCGGTCAAGCCGGTCGGCATGTTCGGGATGAGCGACGAGAAGGGGATCGACCACAAGGTGATCTGCGTGCCGCTCGAGGACCCCTACTGGAACCACCACGAACAGCTCGAGGACCTGCCGCTGCTGCTGCGCCAGGAGATCGAGCAGTTCTTCTCGATCTACAAGGAGCTCGAGCACGGGGCCGACGTCGTGATCGAGGGCTGGGGCTCGCGCGAGCAGGCCGAAGGGGAGATCGCGCAAGCGCGCCGGCGGCTGGACGGACGCGGCCCCGGCTGAGCGGGCCGCGCTCGGCCCAGCTCACGTGAGCAGCTGCCGTCCTTCCTGCAGCGGCCTCGCCGCGCCGGCGTGGCGGGGGGCCTCGGCAGCCGGCGCGTCCTCGACGGTCAGGGGCTTGGCGATGCTCTCGAGGGCTTCGCCCTCCGCGGCCACCCCGAAGAGCAGCTCCGCGACGCCGCCGATCATCATCATCACCGCCCCCAGGGCAAAGGCTAGGAAGACCTGGTCGTAGCTTCCGCTTTCGATCAGCCGGTTGAAGATCTGGGGACCGATGACCCCGCCGATCCCCGTCCCCACCGCGTAGAAGACGGCGATGCACAGGGCGCGCGTCTCGAGCGGGAACACCTCTGAGACCGTCAGGTAGGCGGCGCTCGCTCCGGCCGAGGCGAAGAAGAACACGACGCAGATGCAAACCTCGAAGGTGATTTCGTTGAGGTGGTGGCCCTTGAACAGCAGGCCGGTGACGACCAGCAACAGGCCGGAGAGCAGGTAGGTGCCGGCGATCATCGGCTTGCGCCCAACGGTGTCGAACAGCGGGCTCAGGATCATCGCGCCGAGGAAGTTGCCCGCGGCGAAGACCGCGAGGAAGTAGGGCACGTCGCCCGAGGCGGTCTGGAAGTAGGTCGTCAGCAGCAGACCGAAGCCGAACAGGACCGAGTTGTAGATGAACGCCTGGCCGATGAAGAGCGCGAGTCCGAGGATCGTCCGCCGCGGGTACATCGTCACCACCGAGCGCACGATCAGCGGCAGCGGGATCGTCTTGCGCTGGCGCACCGTCAGCTCGTCCCCGCTCGGCTCCGGGAGCTCGCGGCCGGTCGAGTCGCGCACCTGCCGCTCGATGTCTGCGACGATCCGCTCCGCCTCCTCCTCGCGGCCGTGCACGAACAGCCAGCGCGGGCTCTCGGGGACGTTGCGCCGGACCACCAGCACCGCGAGTCCGATCACCGCGCCCAGCACGAACGACAGCCGCCAGCCGAGGTCGGTCGCGAACACCGAGGTGTTCAGCATCAACACCGCGAGCAGCGCCCCTCCCACCCCTCCCAGCCAGTAGCTGCCGTTGATCGAGACGTCCACGCGTCCCCGGTGCCGCGCCGGGATCAACTCGTCGATCGCGGAGTTGATCGCGCTGTACTCGCCGCCGATCCCCATGCCCGTGATGAAGCGGAACACGAAGAACCACGCGGAAGAGAACGTGAACGCCGTCAGGACGGTCCCGAAGAGATAGATCCCGAGCGTGATCATGAACAGCTTCTTGCGCCCGAAGCGGTCGGTCAGCTGGCCGAACACGATCGCGCCGAAACAGGCGCCGGCGATGTAGAGCGAGGCGCCCCAGCTCGAGATGTCCGCCTTGGCCAGCCCGGCGCCGGCACCCGGTTCCGCCAGCCGCGCGGAGATCGAACTGACGATGTTGACCTCGAGCCCGTCCAGGATCCAGGCGGTGCCCAGGCCGATGATCACGATCCAATGGAAGCGCGACCACGGCAGCCGGTCCAGGCGCGCCGGGATCCTCGTCTTGATCGTGCCCGTTTCCACTCCTGCGCTCACAGCCGCCACCTTTCCTCCTCGGGCCACGCGACCCGGTTCCTCGCCTGTGGCGGCTGAGTTACCCGGCGGCGGGAGGCTTCAAGCCGAGCGCGGCGGCAGCTGAACCACGCTCGCGAAGAACTCGTCGATGCGGTCGACGATCTCACGGAAGCGGGCGAAGTCAGCCGGCTTGGTGACGTACGCGTTGGCGTGATCTCGATAGGCGCCCATCACGTCGTCGTCGGCTTTGGAGGTCGTGAGCACGACCACCGGGATCGTCGCAAGCGCTGCGTCCCCCTTGATCTCGGCCAGCACCTCGGCTCCGCTCATGCGCGGGAGGTTGAGGTCGAGCAGGATCAGATCGGGGGTCTCGCAGCCGGCGTAGTCCCCCTGGCCCCGCACGTAGCGGAGCGCCTCCACGCCGTCGCCGACGACGTCGAGCCGCTTGACGAGGCCGCGCTCGGCAAACGCCTCGCGGACGAGGAGCACGTCGCCCGGATCGTCCTCGACCAGCAGCACGTTGACCTGATTCGCGTTCATCACGACGCATTCTCCACCGCGGGCAGGGTGAAGCGGAAGCTCGCGCCGCCTGCGCGGTCGGTGTCGAGCCAGATCCGCCCGCCGTGGTACTCCACGATCTTGCGGGCAAGCGCGAGGCCGATGCCGCTGCCCTCGTAGGCGTCGCGGCCGTGCAGGCGCTGGAAGATCAGGAACACGCGCTCGGCGTACTCGGGCTCGATCCCGATGCCGTTGTCCGATATCTCGATCTCCCAATCCCCGTCCAGACGCTGGGAGGAGATGCGCACGACTGGTGGGTCCTCGCCATGGAAGCGCAGCGAGTTCGCGAGCAGGTTCTGGAACAGGGAGCGCAGCAGGGATTCGTCGCCGAGCACGCTCGGAAGCTCGCCGGCCTCGATCCTCGCGCCGGTCTCCTCGATCGGGGCGGCCAGCGCGTCGCGCACATCCGCAAGCACCGCGGCGAGCGCGACCGGGCGCGGCCGCCCCCCCTCGCGGCCCACCCGGGAGAAAGCGAGCAGGTCGTTGATCAGCGTCTGCATGCGCTTGGCCCCGTCCACGGCGAAGTCGATGTACTGGTCGGCACGCTCGTCGAGGCGACCGCGGTAGCGGGTCTGCAGCGCCTGGCAGAAGCTCGCGATCTTGCGCAGCGGCTCCTGGAGGTCGTGAGACGCGACGTACGCGAACTGCTCGAGGTCGGCGTTCGACCGCGACAGCTCCAGCGCCTGGCGCTCGACGCTTTCGCGCGCGGAGTCGACCTGTGCGAGCTCGCGGACGATGCGCTCGCGCATCGCCTCGATCTCCTCGGCCAGCTCACGGACCTCGCGCGGACCCGCCGGTATCGGCAGCGGCGCGTGGAACTCCCCACCCGCCACGCGCCGCGCGCTGCCGCCAAGGCTGCGCAGGGGGTTCCTGATCGCGCGCCGCAGGATCACCCCGGCGACCGCGAGGCTCCCGAGCACGAGCACGGCAGCGAAGATCAACAGGACGTCGAGCTCGGTCGAGGCGCGGTTCAGGTTCGTGCGCGCAACCGCCGCCTTGGCTTCAAGCGTGTCATGCAGTGCCGTGAGACGTGTGCGCACCGCGTCGAACAGCTGCCGCCCGCGCGCGTCGGGCGCGGCCCCACGCGCGACGATCCTCCGTGGTTCGCGGAGCGCCCGGCCCACGAAATCGTGCTTCCAGCGGCTCGCGGCCACGCGGACGCCCGCGATCTCGGCCGGCACCGGGGCGCCCATCTGACGCTCGTGTGCTTCCAGGGTCTTGTAGGCGGCGGCCTCGGCGGACAGCCCTTTGCCGTACGGGTCGAGAAACTGCGATTCGAGCGTGATCAGGTAGCCGCGGATGCCTGTCTCCTCGTTTACGAGCGCGTTCTCGATTTCGAGCGAAGCGCGGTTCGAGGGCCCAGCCTGGTCCAGCAGGAAGTTGCGTTGGTGCGAGAGGCGGATGCTGGCGACGAGTGCGAGCCCGATCCCGATCGCGGCCAGGACGAGCAGCACGCCGATCGTCAGCGACAGCAGCTGTCCGACGCTCAGGGCCGAGAGGCGTGCCCGGAGCCCGCGGTGGGACCGGGCGTCCGTGCTCACCCGGGCACCGGCGCGGCGTCGGCCGCCCGGTTGCCGATCAGCAGCATCGCGACGTCGTCGGCGGGCGGATCCGCAGCGAGCGCTTCGACCGCGTCGAGGAGCCCGTCGAGCAACGACGCCGGGTGCTCGCGCCAGCCCGGGTCGGCGGCCATCTGCTCGCCGGCGATCCGCCGCAGGCGCCCCTCCCCGACGCGCTCGGGACCCTCGCCGATCCGCCCCTCGATGATCCCGTCCGTGTACATCAGCACCGCCCAGGTCTCGGGGAGCTCAACGTCGACGACGGGCCACGGCCCCTCGCCGAGTCCGATCGCCGGGCCGGTGCGTCCGTCTCCGAGGGGGCGCGCCGTGGCGCCGTCGATCAGCATCGGAGCGGGGTGCCCGGCGGCGACGAGGTGCGCGCGGCGCCGCGACGGGTCGATCTCGAGCTCGCAGAGCGTCGTGAACAGCCGCGGCAGGTGACGCTCCTGCTCGAAGACGCGGGAGAGGATGTCGATCACGACCGTCTGCGTGGCGCCGGCCAGCCGCAGCCCGCGCCAGGTCGCCCGCAGGACGGCCCCGATCGCCGCTTCGTCGGCGCCGTGCCCGCAGACATCGCCGATCAGGGCGTGCAGCCGGCCCTCGCCGTCTTCGACGAGGTCGAAGAAGTCGCCGCCGAGCAAGGCTCGCCGCCGGCCGGGGCGGTTGCACGAGGCCGAAAACACGCGCGCGTCCGCGATCAGCGGGCTGGGAGACAGGCCCCGTTCGAGCCGCTCGACCTCGCGCGCCTGGGCCTCGGCGAGGAGCAGCTCGCGCTCGGCTTCCTCGGTCGCGCGGCGGCCGACCGCATAGCGGATCGAGCGCCCGAGCTGGCCCGGCTCGAGGCGTCCCTTGACGAGGTAGTCCTGCGCCCCCGCCTGCACGGCCGCGATGCCGGCGGACTCGTCGGCGAGGCCCGTCAGGACCACGAGCGGAGCGCCGCCGAGCCGGGTGCGCAGGCGGGCGACAGTCTGGACGCCGGCGGTGTCCGGCAGGCCGAGGTCGAGGAGCACGCAGTCGAGCACCTCCGGCGGATCGGCGAGGGCCTCGCCGAGCGTGCGCATGCGCAAGATGATGCAGCCCGGGAGCGTTTCGGCCAGCTCGTCCTGCACCAGCAGCGCGTCGCCGTCGTCGTCCTCGACGAGCAGGACGACGAGTTCCCCCGCGTTGCTGCCGGCCTGCGCTCCCGACTCCACCGGAGCGGATTCTAGGGCGGGGTGGGCGGCGGGCCCGTCCGAACTGCTCGAGGGGCGCCGGATCGACCGCACCCTCCGCTTGATGGACGGCCTGCGTGACGGCGCGGGCCACCCGCGGCCGCATCTGTCCGTGCGTTGACCCCCGCGGGTTGACGTCCTCGGCGGGCGGGTAGGCGCGGTACAGCAGTCAAGCAAGCAGAAGGAGGACGAGATGACAACCGAGCTCGAGGGCAAGAGGATCGCGTTCCTCGTCGCAAACGAGGGCGTCGAGCAGGTGGAGCTGACCGAGCCTTGGAAGGCCGTCGAGGACGCAGGGGGCGAGGCCGTGCTGATCGCGCCCGAGAAGGGCGAGGTGCAAGCCTTCAACCATCTCGACAAGGGCGCGAGGTTCCCTGTCCAGAAGACCTTCGACGACGCGCGGCCGGGCGACTACGACGGCGTCGTGCTGCCCGGCGGGGTCGCCAACCCGGACAAACTGCGCACCGAGCCGCAGGCGATCGAGTTCCTGCAGCACTTCTTCTCCTCCGGCAAGCCGGTCGGCGTGATCTGCCATGGACCCTGGACGCTGGTCGAGGCGGACCTCGTGCGCGGCCGGCGGATCACGTCCTGGCCGTCGCTGAAGACGGACATCCGCAACGCCGGCGGCGACTGGGTCGACGAGGAAGTCGTCGTCGACGAGGGCCTCGTCTCCTCGCGCAACCCCGATGACCTACCTGCGTTCTGCGCGAAGATCGTCGAGGAGTTCGCCGAGGGCGAGCACGAGGTGGCGGCGGCCGGGGCGACGCAGGGCGCCGCCTGACGGCGGCATACGTAGAGCCGGCTTTGGGGTGAGCGCACGCGCGCGTCCCGTGGACGCGCGTCCCCTCGGGGGTCACCGTGATCTCCGAGGGCGGTGCTCACCCCGGGCGCGAGACGAACGTTCTCATGTTTTCCGCGGGCCGCCCGCTGGGTAAGAGGATCAGTGGGCTGGTCCCGAAAGAGGTCGTGACGTGGATTCTCGGAGACCCAACACAAGGCGGGACACGAGCACTTCTGTGTGCGTTCGCGCC
This sequence comes from uncultured Solirubrobacteraceae bacterium, assembly GCA_963742805.1. Taxonomy (GTDB): domain Bacteria; phylum Actinomycetota; class Thermoleophilia; order Solirubrobacterales; family Solirubrobacteraceae; genus Palsa-744. Next base: position 650,276 of record CAVUNG010000001.1, read on the forward strand.
ACCCGAGACGGGGATCTGTGCGGCGCGATTCGATGGGGTCTGAATGGCGGCCACTGCTGACACGAGGCTGACCGCACACCTCACGAGGCAGCAGTGCGAGGCGCGCCGCCGCGAGCGTTCGCCCGTCGATCACAGCGGCCCGGCCCCCGGCCTGCTCGAGCACCGGCCGGGCGCCAGCGCCGTACCGTCCGCCGAGCTTCTGTTCGAGCGGTTCCGCAACGGCGACGCGAGTGCGCAGGAGAGCCTCGCCGCCATGTACCTGCCGCTCGCGAGGCGGCTCGCACAGCGCTATGTCCGCTCGTCCGAGCCGCGCGAGGACCTGGTGCAGGTCGCCTGCGTGGGGCTCGTCAAGGCGATCGAGCGCTTCGACCCCGGCCGCGGACCGGCGTTCGCCTCGTTCGCGATCCCGACGATTCTCGGCGAGCTGCGTCGGTACTTCCGTGACGCGACCTGGGCGGTGCACGTTCCGCGCGGCGCCCAGGAGCGGGCGATGGCGATCGAAGCAGCACAGGAGCAGTTGCGTTCGACCGAGCGCCAAGCGCCGACGGTGGCAGCGATCGCGGCGTACCTCGACCTCCCGGAGGAGGAGGTGCTCGACGGGCTGATCGCGGTGAAGGCGTACGAGGCCGACTCGCTGGACGCGCCCACCGGCGGCAGCGACGAGGAAGGCCGCTCACCACTCGAGCTGATCGGTGAGGAGGACGTCTCCTACGAGCTGATCGAGGCGGACGCCAGCGTCGTGCCGGCGATCCGCGCGCTCGGCGCACGCGACCGTCGTGTGCTGCACCTGCGCTTCGTGGGCGAAATGAGCCAGAGCGAAATCGCAGCTGAGATCGGCGTCTCCCAGATGCAGGTCTCGCGCATCATCGCGCGTTCGCTCGGGGAGCTGCGCGAGATCGCGACCGCCGGCGGCCAAGATTAGCCGCGGTTTCTCCCGCTCCCGCCCGCTGCCCACCCGTCTCGAACAGGCACGTGGCCGCTGGTACGATCCGCGTCGCGGAGGTCCCTGATCGGAAGTGGGCCGCCGGCGAGGCGATAGCAGGCGGTAGGTTCGAGTTCACGGGAGAGGCGGACCCGGACCGGCAGCGCCAGTCGAACGCGAGAGGTTGGATGATGCCTTCGGTCGGACAGCTCGTCATAAGCCGCAGCCACGAGGAGGAGCGGCACACGCTCGTCCTGCGAGGCGAACTGGATCTCGTGACCGCACCCGAGCTGGAGGACACCGTGGCAGCTCTGTGCCTGGAGGGGGTACGCCAGCTCACGCTCGATATGCGCCAGGTGGTGTTCATCGATTCCTCCGGGCTGCGCACGGTGCTGGCCTCAATGGACATGTGCCGCCTGCACGAGTGCGAGGTGATGCTGGTCCCGGGCGCCGCCTGCCGCCGGCTATTCGAGATCACCGGCGTGATCGGCGACCTGCCGTTGCGCGAGAACGACGAGGTCGCCTAACCGCGCCCGGCGCTGCGGCTGCGGCGCGGTTTCTCGCCCGCTTTGCGGGCGGCGCCTGCTTTTGGCGTCGAGCGGGCTTTGGCTCCTGCTCCTTTCGCCGCTGCTGCGCGTTTTGCTCCGGCAGCCGTCGCGCGCGCTTTTGCCGCCGGGCGTTTCGCGCCCGTCCGTTTCGCCGTGCTCGCGTGTTTCGCGCCCGTTCTTCTCGCCCCGCGCCGCTCGGCCGCCGGCACCTCCTCTTGGACGACGCCCTTGGCGAGCGTGGGGATCAGCCGCGCGAGGAAGGCGGCCATGCGCTCCTCCTCCCGGCGGATCGCTCGCGCGAGCTCCGCGGTGGCCTTGTCGCCGACCGACGTGGCGAGCGTCTCGATCGCCTGGTAGGTCGCGATCTCCTCGTGCTCGTCGGAGTACTCGCTCTTGGCGTTCTTCAGCATCTTCTCCTGCTCGCCGGTGCCGCGGATCGCGTGCAGCGGGCCCTTGGCGGCGGCGACGGCGCGCGTTCCCAGCTCGACTGCTGCGCCCGCCCCTCTCGAGATCACGTCGGGTCCCGGGATATCCAGCGTGACAACCTCGCCCCCCAGCTGTTTGACCCGGCGCTGGACCTCGCGCGCGTGGCGCTTGGTCTCGGTCAGGTGCTCGCGCAGGCGCTTGCGGTACGGCGCGCGCGTGGTCATCGCGATGTGCGCCTCGAGCGCGGTCTCGAGCTCCTTCTCCTTGCCGTATGCCTCATTGAGGTACTGAACGAGCTTCGCGTCGCGGGTGGCCAGGTCGGCCATCGGGTCCTCCAGTCGGTCGGTTCTCCCCGTCACGCCCGCGCGTGGCATCGCTTCGTCTTGCGCGCCGCGGCGTCGTGGGGGCAATCCCGCCGTTACCCGCGCGCCCCGCTGCGAAACCACCGGCTGCGGGTAATGTGGTTCCCGTGACGAGGTCCCGCGCATGAAGCGGCGCCGGCTCGGGAACGAAGGGCCTGAGGTGTCGGCGCTCGGACTCGGCTGCATGGGCATGTCGGGCATGTACGGACCCGCCGACCGCGCCGAGAGCATCGCGACGATCCACGCTGCGCTGGACGCGGGGATCGACCTGCTCGACACCGGCGACTTCTACGGCATGGGGCACAACGAGCTGCTGATCGCCGAGGCGCTGCGCGGGATTCCGCGCGAGCGCTGTCTGCTGAGCGTGAAGTTCGGCGCTCAACGCGGGCCCGACGGCGCGTGGCTCGGCTACGACGCGCGCCCGGCGGCACTGCGCACCGCCCTCGCCTACTCGCTGACACGTCTCGGCACCGATCACGTGAACATCTACCGTCCGGCGCGCCTCGACGGCAACGTCCCGATCGAGGAGACGATCGGCGCGATCGCCGAGCTCGTGAGCGAGGGCTACGTTCGCTATATCGGTCTCTCGGAGGTCGGAGCCGAGACGATCCGCCGTGCCGCAGCGGTGCACCCGATCTGCGACGTGCAGCTCGAGTACTCGCTGATCTCGCGCGGGATCGAGGAGACGATCCTGCCGGCGTGCCGCGAGCTGGGCATCGCGGTCACGGCCTATGGGGTGCTGAGCCGCGGACTGATCAGCGGCCACTTCTCCCGGGAGCGTGAGCTCGCGCCGACGGACTTCCGCTCGCGGGCGCCGCGCTTCGCGTCGGGCAACCGGGAGCGCAACCTGGAACTGGTCGAGGCGCTGCGCGTCCTCGCGGAGCGCCACGGCGCGACTGTCGCGCAGCTGGCGATCGCGTGGGTGCTCGGGCGCGGCGAGGACATCGTCCCCCTCGTCGGTGCGCGGACGCGCGAGCGGCTCGCCGAGGCGCTCGGAGCGCTCGAGCTCGACCTGGGCGAAGAGGCGATGACGGAGCTGGCCCGGGCGGCGCCTGCCGAGGCCGCGGCGGGGGACCGCTACCCGGCACCGCAGATGGCGATGCTCGACAGCGAGCACTAGCGCGCCCTCAGGCGCCGACGTGTTCGTCGTGAAGCGTCTGCTGCCCGCAGAGCACAACGGCAACGAGCTGCGCCCGCGTGTGCACGTTCAGCTTGCCCATCGCGTTGCGCACGTGGGTGCGAACCGTCTCCGGCGAGATGTGCAGTTCGCCCGCGATGTCGCCCGTGTCGAGGCCCATGGCGATCAGCGTCACGACCTCGCGCTCGCGCTCGGTGAGCCCCAGGTTGGCGGCGCCCCGCGCGATCGCCGTCTCTTCCGGCTCGGTGGCGGCCATGGCGACGAAGATCGCCATCCTGCGCCCGCCGATGTCCGCCATCCGCGCGGCGAAGTCGACGTGGACCGTACTGCCGTCGGTCTTGAACAGGTCGCGCGTTCCCGACAATTCGCCGGTGCGCAGGAAGTCGCGCCACTCTGCGTCTGCGCGCTCACGCTGCTCGTCGTCGAGTCTCTCGCGCAGCGTCGTGCCGATCAGCTGCTCACGGGAGCCCCCGAGCAGCGCCGCCGCGGCCTGGTTCAGGTCGACGATGCGGCGCGATTCGTCGAGCAGCGCGACCGGGTTGGAGGTGCGCTCGAACACCAGCCAGAAGAGCCGCTCCCATCCCGTTCCCCCGCGGGGGTCGCCCATCGGATGAGCATACCCCGATCGTGGTAGCTCGAACGAGTGCCGGCCTGCTCCCCTATCGCGTTCGTGACGGGCGCGTCGAGGTGCTGATCGCCCACATGGGCGGTCCGCTCTGGGCACGGCGCGAAGAGGGCGCGTGGTCTGTGATCAAGGGCGAGCACGAGGAGCAGGAGGAGCCGCTCGCCGCGGCGCGGCGCGAGTTCCAGGAGGAGACGGGAACGCCGGCGCCGGACGGCCCCGCGCTCGAGCTCGGCGAGGTGCGCCAATCCGGCGGCAAGCGCGTGACCGCGTGGGCCGTCGAGGCCGACCTCGACCCGGCCGGCCTGCACAGCAACACCTTCGAGCTCGAGTGGCCGCCGCGCTCGGGCCGCGTGCAGCAGTTCCCCGAGGTGGACCGCTTCGAGTGGTGCGAGCCGGCGCTCGCACGCGCGCGCCTCGTCACAGCGCAGGCCGAGCTGATCGACCGGCTCGAAGAGCTGCTCGGCTAGAAACGCTCGTCGATCTCTGCGCGGTCCGCGTAGAACGCGACGTGCCCGCGGATCTGCGCGACCGCGTCGTAAGGGTCCCGGTACTCCCAGATCAGGTTCACCCCACGCTCGCCGACGGACGGGACGCTGTAGTAGTTCGCGTCGCCCTTGAACGGGCAGTAGCTCTCGTGGTCGCTCGGGGTGAGAAGGTCGCGGTTGACGTCGCTGAGCGGTATGTACTGGACCGGCGCGTAGCCGGCCTCGCTGAGCGTCAGCGCTTCGCGCGTGTCGGCGAGCTGCCGGCCGTCGATGGAGACCACGACGCGGCCGGGGTTCGGCTGGATCGTGATCGGGTGCTCAGGGCCGGGGATCTTGACGGGACGCTGGCCCGCCGCAGTGCTCTCGCTCATCGCCGTGTCCTTTTCCGAGGGGATCGCTCCAGCTTCGCACGCCCGCGCCGCGGGGCGAACCCCCTACGCTGGAGCAATGTCGAGCGAGGTGCCGGGCCCCCGCCGCGGGGTGCAGGGGGAAGTGGTGGGGCTGCGCCGCCCCGGACCGCCGCTGCTCGCCCGCCTGGCGATCTCGTGGCTGACGAACGCGCTCGTGCTCGCCTTCGTCTGCGTGCTGCCGAACGTGCACGTCCACAGTGCCGGCGCGCTGATCGCCGCCGCCGCGGTGTTCGGCGTGCTCAACACGATCCTGAAGCCGCTGCTGCTGTTCATCACGTTCCCGCTGGCGATCCTCACCCTGGGCATCGCCTGGTTCTTCGTCGCGATGCTGATGCTCGACCTGACCGACGCGATCGTGAGCGGGTTCTCGATCGACGGCTTCTGGACGCTGGTCCTGGCGACCGTGATCGTCTGGCTCGTGAACATGGCGCTGGACGCGACGCCCGGGCCGTGGCAGCTGAGCGGGCGCCGCGGGCGTATCAACCGCGCGTTACGACGGCCGTAAGAGCAAGCGCGCGGCGGTGGGTGGGACTGCGCGAGGAGCGCATGCGGTGATCGTCCCGTGCGCGCCGCGCCGCGCCCGCTTCGTCACGGGTGCGGGGCGCACGCTCGCCGGGCGGCTCAGCCGAGATTCAGCTCGATCTTCGGGTCGAGCTGCCGGGCGGAGAGCAGCGCTCCGACGAACGCCGAGAGCAGCAGATCGCGCAGCTGCTCGCGCGACAGGTCACGGGCGGAGATCCAATCCAGGATCGCGGCGTCCATGAAGCCGAGCCAGCCTTTGACGGCGGTGCGCAGCGCCGGACGCGGCTTGCGTGCGCCGGTCAACTCCCGCAGCGCCAGCTCGAGCGTGCGCTCACGGAAGCCTTCGACGAGCTCGCGCGCGGCGGGCAGCGAAGCCGCGCTCTGCATCAGGCTCGCCCACGCCTCTCCGTTGGCCTCGACCCAGCCGAGGTAGCCGTCGAGGCTCGCCGTCAGCTGCTCGACCGGGGTTCCCTCTCCGCTCGGCTCGATCAGCGCCTGCAGTTCTGAGGCGGCCTCGGTCACGGCGGCGATGAACAGCTCGTCCTTGGAGGCGAAGTAGTGGTACAGCAGCGGCTTGGAAACCCCGGCGGCCTCCGCGATCTGGCGCATCGAGATCTCCTCGAAGGAGTTGGCCGCGAACAGGGCGGCGCCGGCGTCGAGGAGCTGGCGGCGGCGCTCATCGACCCCCAGACGCGTGTAGGAAGGCCCGGCGGACATCGTCCCCCAGCACTCTAGTCAATCGCCGGTCAACAGCTTGTTGAACGGCGATCGACAAGCGCGGCCCGGACCCTCTAGCCTCCTGTTTATCGTCGGTCAACTTAGGAGGAAGGCGATGACCGCCCCGACTTCGCAGGACACCCAGGACGCACGCATCCTCGCGCTGGAAGAACGATTCGCAGCGGCGACCGAGAAGTTCGGCGGGGAGCTGGGCGAGCTCGAGACACGGATGCGGCTTGTCGAGCGCGGCGCCCCCGTGCTGAGCGCCGGCGGCACCCCTCTCATGACGGCGCCCATCCCCCCGTGCCGGCGGCACCCCAGCCAACGTTGAGCGCGCGCGTGCCCGGGCTCCTGGACGTGCGCGGGCGCGACCGTCATCGTGTGGCTCGTGAAGATCGCGCCCGACGCCACGCGCGGGGCCCGGCGGGCCACAGGGAGAGCGCGCCCTGCGGTGATCGCAGCGCTCCTCGCGGCGGCCGCGGCTTCGACCCCGGCGCTCGTCCACGCCGCCGGCGGCGGTGCGGGCGCTCCGGGGGAGGCGCCCTCGGCGGGGTTCGCGGTCGGCGTGCGGGTGCTCCAGTACGTGGACCGCACCCGCCTCGAGCATCCCCTTCGCGGGCGGACGCTGCCGAGGACGCTGACGGTGGTCCTGCGCTACCCCGCCGCCGGGCCGGCGGGCGAAGCAGACGCGAATGGGGCCCCGCCTTGGCGCGGCGCCGGAGCCTTCCCGCTGATCGTGTTCGCGCACGGGTTCGACGTCACGCCGGTGACGTACGCGCGGCTGCTCCGTGCCTGGACGCGGGCGGGCTACGTGGTGGCGGCACCCGTCTTCCCGCTCGAGAACGCCAACGCGCCCGGTGGCCCCGACGAGGCCGACCTCGTCAACGAGCCGGGTGACATCAGCTTCGTGATCTCCCGCCTGCTGGCGCCCGCGGCGGCTCCGACCGGTCCGCTGGCGGGGCTGATCAACCCGGCGCGCATCGCGGTGGCCGGCCAGTCGGACGGCGGCATCGCCGCGCTCGCGGCCGCGTACGCACGGCGTACGCGCGATGCCCGGATCAAGGCCGCCGTCGTGCTCTCCGGCGCGGAGGCGTCGGGGTTCGGCGGCTATGCGTTCGGCGCCGGGGAGCCGCCGCTGCTCTCGGTCCAGGGCACGGCCGATACGACCAACCTGCCGCGGAACACCTACGCCTACTTCGACGCTGCGGAACGCCCGAAGTACCTACTGCGCCTGCTCGGCGCAGGGCATCTGCCTCCCTACACGACACAGGCTCCCCAGCTCGCGCTCGTCGAGCGCACGACGACCGCTTTCCTCGACGCCTACATCGGCGCGGGGCCGGTCACGCCCGCGCCGATGGAGGCGGCGGCCGCGAACCCCCGCCTGGCAAGCCTCACGGCCCGGCCCTGAGGTGGGTTCCAGCAGCCGGCGCGCGGGGGCACCGGTACGCTCCCGCGCCGTCCGTCCTTCTCCCCCACCGACCCGCTGACACCGCAGCCCTTCGCGTCAGGGCGCGGACGCTACGCCGCGGCTATCCCGACCGCGCCGGGCGCGGCCGCAGCTTCCTCGGCCAGCTCGTCGAAGCGCCGCGCGGGCAGGCGCCGCGTCGCCGGGAACGAGACGACCACGAGGCCCGCGGCGACGAGCAGGGCGAGCTTCAGCGCTTCGAGCTGGGCGTCTTCGTAGTGGCTCACCAGCTTGTCCGTGCTCGCCTGGTCGATGCCCGCCGCTTCGGCGCTCTTGCGAACCTCCGCCGCCGAGACGAAGCTCGTACCGGCCGCCAGCCGTTGCTCGACCTGCTGGTTGACCCCTTCGGAGATCTTCGGGTCCGTGGCGACTTTCGCAGAGAAGGCGGCGATCAGACCGGTGATGACGACGGCTCCGAGGAAGGCCGTGCCCAGCGAGGAGCCGAGCTGCTGGGCGGTGAACTGCAGGCCGCCGGCCTCGCTGCGGTCGCTGTCGCCGACGGCCGACTGCACCACGTTGCCGAGCTGGGAGACGACGAGCCCCATGCCGATTCCGAGCACGCCCATGGCGACCAGGAACGAGGCGTTGTCGAGTTCCGATTCGATCGTCCCGAGCAGCAGCAGGATCGAGACGAAGACGATCGCGAGGCCGACCCGCACCAGCGGCTTCGGCGGGATGCGCTTGGCCAGCGCCGAGCCCGCGATCGCACTGGCGAACAGGCCGACCGAGGCCGGCAGCATCCGCACGCCCGTTTCGAGCGCGTCGAGGCCCTGCACGATCTGCAGGAACAGCGGCACCGTGAAGAAGACACCCATCAGGATCATGTTCTGGGCGAGCATGGTCCAGAGGCCGGAGCGCATCGTGGGGAGGCGGAGCAGGCGCAGGTGCAGCAGCGGATCGCCGCCCCTTTCCTCGTGCCGGCGCTCCCAGCTGGCGAACGCCCAGAGCAGCAGCCCGCCGGCGCCGACGACGAACGGGGTCAGCGAGAAGCCGAACGGTTCGACCGGCGAGTTGTGCGGGTGCAGCCAGCCCCAGTTGCTCGCCTGCAGCACGCCCGTCACGAGCAGCCCGAGCCCGAGGGCCGACAGCACGCTGCCGACCCAGTCGAGCCGCCCCTTCGCGTCGGTCCGCGGCGGTTCGGCGATCATGCGCGAGCCCGCGAGGATGCCGGCGGCGACCACGACCTCCCCGGCGAAGACGACCCGCCAGCTCAGCTCTGTCGTCGCCCAACCGCCGAGGATCGGCCCGACGGCGATGCCGGCGCCCGCCACCCCCCCGAGCACGCCGTAGGCGACCGCGCGCTGCTGGCCCTCATAGCTGGAGGCGACGAGGGCGACCATCGCGGGCATCACGAGCGCCGCGCCGATCCCCTCCAGCACCGACCAGCCGATCGTCAGCGACGCGACGCTCCAGGACGCCGCAGTCAAGGCAGAGCCAGACGCGTAGATGCAGCAGCCGATCCGGAACGCCCGCCTGCGCCCGAGCAGGTCGCCGAGCTTGCCGCCGGTCAGCATCAGCGCGGCCATGACCAGCGCGTACAGCGCGATCACCGCCTGGATGGTCGTGACCGTGGTGTGGAAGTCCGCCACGAGCTGTGAGATCGCGACGTTCATCACCGCCTGGTCGAGGACCATCAGGAACTGGGCCGCCGCCAGGACGATCAGGACCCCCCGTTTGGTCATCGCCCGAGCCTATGGCCCCGCGCGGCGGCGGGGCGCCGCCACCGGCGAGAATGCGCGCGATGGAGGGCCACTGCGATCCCCGCTTCGCGGCCGTGCAGGACGCGTTCCGCGAGAACCTCGGCGAGGAGATCGGCGCGGCGGTGCTCGTGAGCGCCGGCGGCCGGACCGTCGTCGACCTGGCCGGCGGCTGGGCCGACGCCGCCCGCACGCGGCCGTGGCGGCCGGACACGGTCGTCGACGTGTTCAGCACCGGCAAGGCGTTCGTCGCGCTGACGGTGCTCTCCCTGGGGGGCGACCTCGATGCGCCCGCCTGGCAGGACGCGACGCTCAGGCAGGTGCTCGCGCACCAGGCGGGCCACCCGGCCATCCGCGAGGAGCTGCCGCCCGAGGCGACCTACGACTGGGAGCGGCTGGTGGGCGCGCTCGAGTCCCAGGAGCCGTGGTGGGAGCCGGGCAGCGCCCACGGCTACCACGTCAACACGTTCGGCTTCCTCTGCGGCGAGATCGTGCGGCGGGCGACCGGGCAGACGCTCGGCGCGCGCTTTGCCGCGCTCGCGGGCGCCGAGTGCGGCGCCGCGTTCGGCGCGCCGCCGGGAGCCGAGATCGCAGAGTTCGTCTGGGACATTGGGAGGGGCAGCGGCGGCGCCGACGGCGCGGAGCTCGATGAGGACCAGCGGCTGCTGCTCGCGCGCGCCTACTTCAACCCCCCGGGCATCAACGGGCTCGGGACCGTCAACACACCGGCGTGGCGGGCAGCCGAAATCCCGAGCGCGAACGCGCACGCGAGCGCGCGCGGGGTCGCCGGCGTATTCGCCCGCATCCCGGAGCTGCTCGGCGACGAGCTGCTCGCCGAGGCCACACGCCCGTGGTCTGAAGGCGAGGACTTCGTGCTCGGGCGCCATACGCGGTTCGGGCTCGGCTTCCAGCTGTCCCAGCCCGACCGCCCGCTGGGGACCGGGCCGCGCGCGTACGGACACTTCGGGGCGGGCGGCTCGCTCGGCTTCCACGACCCCGACGCCGAGGTCGTGTTCGCCTACGTCTGCAACCGCTGCGAAGGGCGGCGCTGGCAGACGGCGCGGAACCGGCGTCTGCTGGACGCGCTGCGCGCCTGCCTGTGAGCGCTCAGGGCAGCGCTGCGAAAACCGGCGCCTCCGAGGCCGCGCCGCGGCCAGGACCGGCTCGGGCCCCCGCAGGGCGCGGGCCCTGACGCCGCTCGCACGTAAGCTGCCTCGGCGTGATCGTCTCCGCCGTCGATTGGAGCGAGGTCACCGCGATTGCGACCGCGGTGCTGGCGCTCGGCCTCGTCGGCGCGCTCGGCGCCGCCGTGTTCGGCGCGCAGCAGGTGCGCGAGGCGCGCATCAGCCGCGAGGCGTTGATGGCGGCCGAGTTCTTCCGGCGCTGGAACGACGACTCGCTGGTGGAGGCGCGGCGGATGTTCGCTAGCTACTCCACGCCGGAGGGGCTCCGAGACGCGTTCGTCGCCTACGTCGCCGTCGACGCCCCCGAGGCGTACGTCTTCTACCGCGAACTCGACTTCTTCGAGCAGCTGGCCGCGCTCGAGAGCCGAGGCGCGTTCGACCTCGAGCTGATCAGGCTGCTGCTGGGGCCGACGCTGGTCGAGCGCTGGGAGATGTGGCAGCCGGCGCTGCGCGAGGCGCACGGTCCCGGGGTCTATCCGATGTTCGAGGGGCTGGCGCGCAAGCTGCGGGGCACGCGGTCCACCGCGCGCCGCCAGGCGGCGGCCTGAGCGCCCCTCAACCACAAGAGCCGCCCTCGGGCGGCTCTCGCTCTCGGCCGGCCTGCGGCAAACCCTCTCAGGTCTCGTCCGTGACCGGCGGCGCGCCGCTTGCCGGCGAATCTTGATCGGCCGCCACGGGCAGCTCGGTCTCGTCGCCGAGCCGGGTGTCGGCCGCGGCATCCTTGCGCGCGTCCTTGCGCGCCTGCTTCTCGGCGCGCCGCTCGCGAAGCTTGTGTTCACGAGCGAGCTTGGCCATCGTCGTTCGCTTCTTGCTGCTCGAGGCCATCTGTCGATCCCTTCAGTTGCTCGCGCGGGGACGGAACGACCCGGGGCCGTCCCGCCCTCCGCGGCGTCGAGCCCTAGCCGCGTTTAGACGACTTGGACGTTGGCGGCCTTGGGTCCCTTGTCGCCCGGTTCGGCGTCATAGGTGACCTTGGCGCCTTCCGGTAGCGAGCGGTAGCCCTCACCGAGGATCGCTGAGTGATGAACGAAGAGGTCCTTCGACTGGTCGTCGGGTGTGATGAACCCGAAGCCCTTGTCGTCGCTGAACCACTTCACGGTTCCGGTAGCCATGATTTCCTCCGGCGTCGATCGTGCTCCGGACGCGGGAATTGCTGACGCAAAGGCTACGAACTCGGGCACACGGTTGCTGGGCGAGTGCCCAGCCTGATGGGAAGACGGTAGCGTTTTCCGCCGGTGGAAGGCGCCCAACCCCCCCACGCCGGCCCCTGCTCCGTGCCGTCTCGGGCGCGCGTGGGCCGGGCGCGGTACCCTGGTAGGCGACTCATCTATGCGGCTACGCAGCCCCCGCAGGCGTACGCCTGCGGAGAGGGGTGACCTTCGAGCGTGTGCTCGCCGAAACCGGCGCCGGGGCAGGGCCAGCTCCTACGCACTAGCGCAAGGAGATGCGCGTGCCCACTTCCCAGCAGCTGCGACGGCAGGAGCAGCACGAGCAGAAGCTGCGCCAGATCCAGGACCAGGTCGCCAACGGCAAGCTGGTGATCCGCCAGATGACCTCGGATGAGCGCAAGCGTTTCCCGCCGAAGGCGACGGCGCCGAACGCCCGCGGGAAGCGACGCTGATGGCCGCCTTCTTCATCCCGTCGCTCGAGGGCACGGGGCCGGCGACCGAGCGCACCTATCGCGAGCTGCGCGACCAGGCCGAGGCATGCATCGGTTCCGTGTCGCGCGAGCGGCGCATCGAAGGCGTCCTGTGCCGGCGCAGCGGACGGGACTGCGAGCTGCGCGTGGGCGAGCTCGACGCGGGCAACGGACAGACCGTGACGGCGATCATCCAACTCGGGCGCAGCACCTACACCGTGCACCACCTCAGCGCCGGCCAGGAGCAAACGCCCGACCCGCTCGTGCTGCACCAGTCCGAGGTGTACGCGGTCACCGAGTTCCAGTAGCCGCCCTCAACCACGAGAGCCGCCCGTGGGGCGGCTCTCGCTCTCAGTCGGCCTCCGGCGGGGCGCTTTCACGTCTCCCCTTCGGTCGGCCTCGATAGCGGGGGCGGGATTCGTCTCTCCGAGCGACTTTTACGTCGTCGAGCGTTACCCGGTCTAGCGAGCGATCCGCCGAGCTTGGCGCTCGGTGGTCGAATCCGCTTCGCGACGTTCGACTCCGCTTCGTCTAGGACCGGAGGAAGGCCAGCAGCTCGGCGTTGACCGTCGGGGCCTCGGTGGTCGGCATCCCGTGCGGGAAGTCCTTGTAGGTCTTCAATGTCCCGTTTGGCAACAGCGCAGCCGACTTCGGCCCCGCTGCCACGTAGGGAACGATCTGGTCGGCTTCTGAGTGGATCACCAGCACCGGCACCTGGATCTTCTTCAGGTCCTCCGTGAAGTCCGTCTGCGAGAAGGCGACGATGCCGTCGTAGCCGGCTTTGGCGCCGCCCATCATGCCCTGCCGCCACCAGTTTTCGATCACTGGGTTGGAGGACTTCTCGGGCGCCTTGTTGTAGCCGTAGAACGGGCCCGACGCGATCGCCCAGTAGAACTCCGAGCGGCTCGCAGCCAATTCGGCCTGGAAGTCGTCAAAGACCTTTTTCGGGAGACCCTCGGGGTTGGCGTCGGTCTGCACCATCAGCGGCGGCACGGCGGAGATCAGCGCCGCCTTCGACACGCGCTCTTCGCCGTGGCGGGCGATGTAGTGCGTGACCTCCCCGCCGCCCGTGCTGTGGCCGATGTGGATCGCGTCGCGCAGGTCGAGGTGCTCGACGACCGCCAGCAGGTCGTCGGCGTAGTGGTCCATGTCGTGACCGTCGCCGACCTGGGTCGAGCGGCCATGGCCACGCCGATCGTGGGCTACGACGCGATAGCCCTGGTCGAGGAAGAACAGCAACTGGGCATCCCAGTCGTCTGCCGAGAGCGGCCAGCCGTGGCTGAAGACGATCGGCTGGCCCGAGCCCCAGTCCTTGTAGAAGATCTCAATGCCGTCTTTGGTGGTGACGTAAGGCATGGCGATGCTCCCATCGGTCGAATCGTCCGCTCGTAGCGGCTACGTCGAACGTATCGCGGCTCGCAACCGTCCGGTGGTGAGCTGGTGAACTCTGATCAAACGAAACGAGCTCGGTCCGGGCGACAGACCGGTCTGGCCTCCCGGTCGCGCGGCGCCGCGCCGCTAACGTCCTCCGAGCCGATCTGCGCTTACGCGACTGCGGCCAGCGCTTCGAGGATCACGTCGGTGACCGGCTTCGGCTCGGAGATCATGACCACATGAGACGCCTCGAGCTCGGTGATCGTCGCGCCGGCCCGGTCCGCCATCGACCGGACGATGTCGGCGCCGGCCGCGGTGTCAGACGACGCGACGACCGCCCACGAGGGCAGGCGCTTCCACGCCGGCGGCCCCGACGGCTCGGAAAACGCCGCTTCCGCGACGGGCCGCTGCGTTGCCGCCATCACCGCGGCCTGCTCGGCGGGCAGGTCGGCCGCGAATGCGTCGCGGAACTTCGCGGGATCGATCGCGAGCTCGACCGCCGGCTCGCCGCCGTCGGGTGACTGGTAGTGAAGGGGTATGAGGGCGCTGTCAAGGACGCTGTCCTTGGAGCCAGCGGTGATCTGGCCGAGAACCTCGCGCTCGTCCGGCGCAAAGGCGGCAACGTAGACGAGTCCGACGACGTTCTTCGCGTTGGTTGCCGCGTTGGTGATCGTCGCGCCGCCGTAGGAGTGTCCGACAGCAAGCACGGGACCCGGAGTCTCAGCGAGCACGCCGGCGATGTAGGCGGAGTCGATCACGATGCCGCGCAGGGGCTTCGCGGGGGCCATGACCTCGACGCCCTCGGCCTGCAGCAACTCGACAACGCCGTTCCAGCTCGAGGCGTCAGCAAACGCGCCGTGCACCAGAACGACGGTCGGGGTGTCCTCAGACATACCCACTCCTTTCTGCCTTCGGGAAGAGGGACCACACCGACGTCACGCTGCGACACCGGCGCGGCCTCGTGGTTCCCGAGATGCACCCCGAGTCGACCGAGCACGCACCAGGGTGCCCACACCCGCGATCATGGCCCCAGTCGGACGAGCCTCATACTCGCAGATCCACTTTTCACGGAGGTTGAGATGACCACGCCGCAAGTGCCGGGCCTCACGCGCACCGACCTCCAGCGCTCCGACCTCAGCATTCCCGGAAGGGAGCTGATCCAGAGCCGCGTTGGCATTGCTCCGGACGCTCCGACGATCCGACACAAGCACCCGGGCGAGGAGATCATCTACGTCCTGGAAGGGACGTTGGAGTACTCGATCGACGGCCGCCAGCCCGCCACCTTCAACGCCGGAGAGGCCCTGCTCGTCCCGCCTGACACGGTCCACTCCGTGCGGAACGTCGGCGGCGGGAAGGCGGCAGAGCTCGCCACCTACATCGTCGAGAAGGGCAAGCCGTTCCTCGTACTCGTCGACTGAGCGGCGCCAGCCGCCGAGGGCTCAGCGCAAGCTCGCGCGACACCCACGACGACGGCGGAAGGCTCCCTCGGAAGCGCGGCAACAACCGCGTCGGCAACATCGAGCGCGAGTAGGGCGTCGACTCCGACGTCCGCGACGACATGCACTTGCAGACGGTCAGAGACAGGATCTCGGAGCCGGCGCGAACCAACGTCTGCTCGCGCCGCCGGTCGACGGCGCGAGCGCTAATTAGACCGACGTCGATGGCGGCCGACCGCTCCCCTCAGCCGCTGTCGGCCGGCTGCACCCGGGCCGGCGGGGCGGATGAATGGCTCATTAGGCCCGGCGGATCGTGGGTTATTTGGCTTTGACCGAGTGGCTTCCAGTCGCGGCAGTCAGCTTGAAGCTTCCTGTGAGAGAGAGGTGGCTTCCCGGCGAGGCCTCGCTTTCGAGTTCGCCGGAGCCTGCGTCGAACTTCAGGGCGCCGCCGTTGGTGACGGCTGGCGTGAGCGTCCCGGTGAAGTCCTCTCCGAATTTGGTGTCTGCGCAATGAATTTCGATTTCTATGCGTTCGATTTCGTCTCTGATCGGGGCACCAGCGTCGAGGTATCCGTCCCAGCTGCCGTTGGGTGACCTTGTGAGGACTTCGACCTTGGACTGACTCGGGCACGGATAGGTCGGCTTGGGCATCGTGCAAGCGGTGATCGCAAGCGGGTCGAGCTGGCTGTATCCCTGTTGCTGGAGCGTGCCGTTGTGAATGCTTGCTTTGCAGCGCATCGAGTAGGTGGCTCCTCGATGGAGCTGGATCGTGCCGCTCCCCGTGACGTGGAGGAATCCGGAGATGACTGGTTCTCTTCCGTGGTACCACATGGGACTGCTCGCCTGAGCCGCGGCGGGCGTGAGCGCGACTGTGGCGCCGGCGAGCAGTGAGATTAGGCTGATCACGATCTTCTTCATGGTTCGCACGGTTCCTCCGTCGGTTGAATGTCGGGCCGAGGGCTGTCGGCGTGTCGTCGTCACAGGTTCCCTGTGTCGGTGTCGTGCGACCATGCAGGGGGCCATAGGCCCGAGGTAGTGTCGGCCCGAGATCGCCGCTGTGAGGTCCGGTGATCGCAGCGCGTCCTTCTGCATCGTCTTTGAGTGCGCCCGAGCGTGGACGCCACGGAGGACTCTCGACGCTCCCGGGCAGCCGATCCACCTGGCGGGCCCTATTGACGGGGTCGGGCCAGCCCGAGACCTTCGGCTCGACTATCGTGCAGAGCATGCTGGCCCCCCGGCGATCGGGGTGCAGGCCGATGGAGGCGTGGTGTTGGAATACGCGAGGGACGTGTTGGTCAATGGCGAGTGGCTTCAGGAGCATCTCGGCGATGCCCGTGTCAGGATCGTCGAGGTCGATGAGAACCCCACGCTCTATGCCGAAGCGCACATACCTGGGGCGATCGGGTTTGACTGGCAGAAGGACTTGCAGGACCCACTGCGACGGGACTTTCTCGGGCCCGCGGCCTTCGCCGAGCTGCTTGGCGGCCGTGGGATCGGCGACGAGCACACGGTCGTGTTGTATGGCGATCGCAGTAACTGGTTCGCGGCTTACACCTACTGGTATCTGAAGTACTACGGGCATTCGGACGTGAAGCTGCTCAACGGCCCGAGGGAGAAGTGGATCGCGGACGGGCGGCCCACGACGACCGAGATTCCCGCGTTCCCGCGCCGGCCGTTCGCGGCGAGCACCGGCGACGAGCGGATCCGGGCCCGCCATGCCGAGGTGCTGGCGGCGCTTGGCTCTCATACGAGGCTCGTCGACGTGCGCTCGCCGGCCGAGTTCGCCGGCGAGATCATCTCGCCGGCGGGCTATGAGCAGGAGGGGGCGCAGCGCGCCGGGCACATCCCGGGTGCGGCGTCGGTCCCCTGGGCTCAGGCGGTGCGCGAGGATGGAACCTTCAAGTCGCGTGAGGATCTCGAGCAGTTGTATCGAGGCAACGGCATCGGCGACGACGACGAGGTCATCACTTACTGCCGGATCGGTGAGCGCTCGGCCCACAGCTGGTTCGTCCTCCACGAGCTCCTTGGCTTCGACCAGGTCCGCAACTACGACGGCTCCTGGACTGAGTGGGGCAGCATCGTCGGAGTGCCGATCGAAGTGAGCAGCTGACAGCAGCGGGGCGGCGCCCCGGTGATCCCGGGCGCCGCCCGCCCTGCCGCCACGTCCAGCGCAGTCGGAGGACTCCCGTCAGCCGGCGCTGAACCCGGTGTAGCCGGCGAAGCAGTCGTGTGCCTGACTGCCGTGACCCGCGCGCCAGTTGACGCCGTCGTTGTAGAAGACGTCTGCCTCTTCGCCGTCTGAGGCGATCTCCGTCGAGCTGCTCGCGCTGCCGACCTGGGCGAAGTCGCCGCCCTTCAGTTCGTTTTCCTTGCTGCTGTCGAGGGCGTCGCTGTCTTCGTGGATCGTCACTTGGTTGCCCCCGGCCGTCGGGCCGGTGCCGTCGAGGTCGGCGGTCGTGTTGGCGGTCACGTCGAACGAGACGACGTTCTGGCCCGAGGGGTCCTTCATGCAGGTCGCCGTGAACGTGAAGTGCCCGTTCTGGCCCAGCGTCATCGTGTGCCCGGCTGCGAGGAAACGCTCGCCATGCGAGGAGATGACGTGCTTGGAGGACAGGTAGTACGCCGGCGATTGCCCACCCAGGTGCTGGGCGTTATTGGCGTTTGCCACGAAGCTCGCGGCATAGCCGGTCCCGCCCAGGACGATGAACAGCGCACAGGCGCTGACGGCGAACGAGGGACTGACGAGTGGAAAGCGGATCTTCATCTTGACTCCTTGGTTCGAAAAGGGAATGGCACAAGCGTCCCGGCTCGCGCCGAAGCTGGCGATGGGGGCGGGCGGAGGCGACACCTAGCGCCGACCGGAGACGGTTCCTAGGGCAAACCCCCGGGGTTAGGTGCGGCAGAGCGTTCCGGGCGAGTTAGATGCTGGCTAACATCGGCGGGCAAGCTCCCAGGGGGTTTCGTTGCAGGCGCGAGAGTCGAGCGACTTTGCGGGTTGGGCGCTGGACGCCCAAGGGTTCCTCGCGTCCATCCTTCAGTGCGTCGCCCAGCCGGTCTGGGTGGTCGACCACGGCGGCCTGATCGTGTTTGCCAACCCCGTCGCGATATCGACGCTGGGATACGACAGCCTGGAGGAACTGCTCGGGCGCAGCAGCCATGAAACGATCCACTACAGCCATCCCGATGGGAGGCCGTTCCCAGCCAGCGAGTGCCCCATGTTGAGGCCGCGGACCACCGGTGAGACCGTGCGCTCCGACGAAGACTGGTTCTTTCGCAAGGACGGGACGATGTTCGCGGTCAGCTACGTGTCGGCGCCGATCGAGACGCCCTCCGGGCTCGGGGCGGTGGTGGCATTCACCGACATCGGCGAGCGTGTGCAGGTCGAGCAGGCGCGGCGCGAGAGCCAGGTGATGGAGGCAAGGAACGCCGAGCTGCGAGCAAGCGAGCTGCGTTACCGAGCGATTCTTGAGGCCGCGTTTGACGCGATCGTCAGCATCGACGGGCAGACACGCGTGACCTATATGAACCGGGCCGCTCTGCACACCTTCGGCTACTCACTCGAGGAGGTTCTGGGGCAGGACCTGGTGCCGCTGATCGTTCCCCCTCGCCTGCAGGAGCGTTACCGCTCCTGGTGGCTTGACCGACAGCGAGAAGACCAGGAAGTGCTGGCCCGAGCGAACGAAGCGTGGGCGATGAGCTCCGACGGGCGGGAGTTCAAAATCGAATTCGCTGTCGCGCGAATGACCACCCCGGGGGCGATCGGCTACACGACCTACTACCGCGATCTGACCGACCGTGTCCGCACCGAGTGGGAGTTGCGCCAGGCCCGGCGCCGCGTGATCGAGGCGGCTGACCAGGAGCGCCGCCGGATCGCCCGCGACCTGCACGACGGCGCTCAGCAGCAGCTCGTTGGCGTCGCGTTCAACCTGGAGCTCGCGGCACAGCAGCTCAGCGGCGATCCTGCACGCGCGAGGGAGTCGATCGAGCTCGCCCGCGACGAGGCCAGAGCCGGCACGGCCGCGCTCCGAGAGCTCGTGGCCGGTATCCATCCGGCGATCCTCACCAATCGCGGGCTCGCGGCCGCCGTGACCTCGCTCACCGCCAGGATGCCGCTGCCAGTCCGACTGGACGAGCTTCACGAGCCAAGGCTCGACAGCCGCGTCGAGGCGGGCGCCTACTTCGTGATCTGCGAGGCGCTCACGAACGTCGTCAAGCACGCGAACGCCTCCGAGGCGATCGTCCGCACCCTCGTCGCCGACGGACAGCTGTTGGTGACCGTGACCGACGACGGCGACGGCGGCGCCGACGCCGCCAGGGGCACCGGCCTCACCGGTCTCAGCGATCGCGTCGCGGCGCTCAACGGGGCGCTGCAGATAGCGAGCCCTCCCGGCAAGGGCACCACCCTGAGCTGCAGGATCCCGCTCGCCCAGCGGCCCGACCCCCCTTCCGGGAAGGTCGCGATAGACGCTTGAGCAGGTCGCTCGCGTTCAGGACTCCTGCAGCATGGTGAGCACGGCGAGCACGCGACGATGGTCGGTCGGCTCGCCCCTGAGGTTGAGCTTGGAGAAGATGCTGGTGACGTGCTTCTCGACGGCGGCGACCGTGACTACGAGCTCCTCTGCGATCCCCTGGTTGGATCTGCCCTGTGCCATCAGCTCGAGCACCTCCCGCTCGCGGGGGGTCAGCTCGTCGATGGGGCTCTGTGACCGGCGCCTGCCAACCATGCGTGCCACGACCTCGGGATCGAGCGCCGAGCCACCTGCTGCGACACGGCGCAGCGCGTCGATGAACGCCGGAAGATCGCTGACGCGATCCTTCAGCAGGTAGCCGACTCCCTCTGCGCTGTCCCCGACCAGGTCAAGCGCGTAACGCTCCTCAAGGAACTGCGAAAGCACCAGAACCCCGATGCCCTCCCCCAGTTCCCGCACCTCCACCGCGGCGCGGATACCGTCGTCAGTGAGCTCTGGCGGCATCTGCACGTCGACGATCACGACGTCTGGATGATGGGCCTTCGTCTTGCGCAGGAAGTCCTGAGCGTCAGCGGCCTGGGCGACCACCTCGAAACCTTCGCCCTCCAGCAGCCGCGCCAGCCCTTCACGCAGCAGCGCCTGATCCTCGCCGATCACTACCCTCAGCGGTTCTACGGTCACGATCGCCTCAGCGCTCCGCCTCGGAGGCAACACCGAACAGCTCGTCGAGGTCGCTGACGGGCAGCCGCTCCTTGGCCACAAACCCGATCGCACCGCAGTCGGCGAGCCCCGCCTCGCTCACGTCCTCGTCGGCGGAGGTCAGCAGCACCAGCGGCGGGACGCGCATCGCAGCGAGCCGACGGGCCACCTCCAGGCCGCTCATGTCCGGAAGGTTCACGTCCAAGAGCACCGCGTCCGGGCGCAAGGACTGAGTGAGACGGAGCGCCCCCGCACCATCAGAGGCCTGGCCGGCGACCTCGAAGCCACGCAACCGCAGCAGCCGCCCGGCGATCATGCGGAACTCGCTTTCGTCATCTACGATCAGGACAGATATTGCCATCGAAGCGATCATTGCACCGGAACTCCAGCGTCGGGGTAGGGGCCGCCCTACATTTTGCCCTCGCTCACGAGCCGCCACTGCCGCCCGAGCGACGGCCAGGAGCAGGTGGCGAGATCGAGCCGACCTCCCCTACCTGCTCCTGGCTCTAGGGCGCTTTAGCGGGCGGTAATGCTGCCAAGCCCGGTTCGGCCGGTCAGTCTCTCGATACCGGTCACCACAACCGCCGGTTCCCCTGTGAGGTAGCCAGCGGATTCGCCGAATTCCAGATCATCTGTGCCGACCGCAGGGGCCAGCGATCCTGCCAAGGCGACCGGCTCAAAGGTGCCGGTGCATTGCAGCAGCAGGGCGACTCCGACTATGTCGTTCTTGGGGACGAGCCCATGAAGGAGATGGGTGCCCCACGGAAGGCCACGCGCTTCGATGGTCACGTGGGAATGCGTCGGGCAGAAAGGGAGCGACTTCGGATAGAAAGAGCAGCGCGACGCGTCGAATTCACTGATTTCGCCCGTCCCGGCGCCGCCTTCCGGAGGATTTGTAATCGTACCGTTGGTCTTCACGCGGCAGCTCACGCCCGCTTCGAGCTCGGGCATGTGGAACGTCAGATCTCCGTGTGAGGCGACTGGGACGGTCTCTCCTGCCGGGATTAGCTCACGATGGCTGTACCAGTGAAGACTCGATTCCGCTTGCGCAGTTGCCGGCACCGCGATGAGTGCGGCGGCTGCCAGGATCGGGATGAGTCTGACGATGCGCTTGTTCATTTGTGCCTCCTTGGATCGGGTGCTCGGCTGGCGGACTGGGTTCGCAGACGGGCACCGCTCAGCTTGGGTTGTTCTCTGCAGCCTGCCGGCGAGTGTGCCCTTCGGCCACCGGGTGCTCCCTAGGCTCGCTCTCGCGGGCGCCCGAGATCTGAGCTCGTGATTTCCCGAGGTCCAGCCGGGGGTGGTCCTCCTCGGGGCTACCGCGGTTCACGGGATCGCCGAGAACCGCACGGTGATTGGATAGCGCGGCGAGGCGAGTAACTCCGTGTTCGCGCTTCGAACGAGAACACCCGGTGGAAACCTTGATCCGCACAACGACGGCAGTTCACCGCGCTCTCATCTTGGAGGCGATCCGGGTATCCGCACGTCGGTCCCTGCGCCGACGGCCAAGGTGTCAGGAGAGCGGGTCGTCGGCCACCCGAGACGCGAGTGCCTCGACCGGTTCTCCGTCGTCGCCCGCCGGCGACAACGGCGCGTGCTCCACCGAATCAGAATTCGGCGATCGGTTCGCTGGGAATTTCCGTGGTGAAGTAGTAGTCGCTGCTGCGGTCGTAGATCTCGACCCCGATTTCGACGGCGCGGGTCTTTTCGCACAGTCCGCTGCTGGCTGCGCGATTCAGCCTTCCAACGCCGGTTGCGGTTACGTAGGTGATGGTCTGCGGTTTGAAGCTCCCTTCGAACTTCGTGTATTCGTAAACGCACGATCCGAATTCGCTGAAGACGATCCGCGGGCGAGCTTTGAACACTGCCTTGCCGGCGGTGGAGAGGCTCTCGGCGCCGATCGAGCCGGAGATCGAGTAGAACAGGCCGCACTCGTCGCGCAGGGGCGTCTTCAACGTGACCGTGTCGGTGGGCTTGCCGGTGCTCGCGACCTTGCCTTCGGCTTCCAGTTCGCAGCGCCCATCGAACTGGATGCGCTGGGTGACTGGCGTGTGGGTGCTCACGCGAGCGCCCGCCGACAGTAGGTATAGGTCCTCTTCTGAGGGGGCGGGCCTGACGTGGAGCAGCCCCGCTCGATAGTCGAACCTGTAGTCGGGCGAGCTGCCGTTGCGACAGACGATCGTGTAGCTGCCCGGTCCGGTCACGGTCTTGGTCGTCTGACAGGTGGGCTGCGCGGTCAGGTTTGCGGGTGTTTCGCCGTCCACAAAGCCGTTGTAGGTCGGTGTGTATTGGGTGGGCAGCGTTTCGCCGTTGGTGTATGTGGGGCTTGGCGCGATGACGGTGAGCGCGGCCGGTTCGACGTTGACACTCTGCTGTGCCTGAGTGGCGGGCGCGTAGCTGCTGTTGCCGGCCTGATCGGCGTTGATCGTGCAGGTGCCAGGGTGGGCGAAGTGGATTGTTGGTCCTGTGAGCGTGCACACGTTGGCGGAGCTGGTGGCGACGGCAAGTGTGACCGGGTTGCCGGAGCCGCCGCCCGTTGCCGAGACGGAGTAGCTTTCACCGACCGTCCCAGGTGACGGCGCGTTCGATGTGAAGGCTATGGTCTGGGGCGGTAGCACGACGTAGTTGAAGGAGTAGGACCAGCCGACCTTGTTGCCGGCGTTGTCCACGCAATCGCCGGTCAGGTCATCGCCGGTCACGGCCGGTCCGCTGTAGGTCACCGACGTACATTCGTGTAGACCGGAAAGGCTGTCCACGGCCCCGGCGGTCACCGTGAACGGAGCGGTGAAGACCGGCACGCCGTCGGTTGCGATCTCGTCGGGCGGGCGACTGGTCCTGACGATGACGTTGCCGGGCGGCTGCTCATCGACGTTGACGATCTGGGTATCGCTCGCGCTGTTGCCCGCTTGGTCGCTGCAGATGCCGGTCTCGGGCTGCCCTGAGCCTTCGCGGCTGACCGTTGTGGTGACCGATGAGGCGATCGTGGGTGATGCAGATGCCGCGCACGACCATGTGAGCGTGACCGGCTTGTCGTTCCAGCCGGCGCCGTTGGCCGCTGGGCTATCGCCGCTGAACGTGATCGTCGGAGGGGTGCGCTCGATGTCGATCGGGAGCACGTCGGTCGGGCTGCCGCCCTGGCGCAGGGCTATCGTGTGCTTTCCCTCGGCGCTGAACTTGAATGTCGCGGGCAGGCTGACTTCCTTGCATTCGCCCGGTTTGGGTTCGTTGCAGAATTCACCGCTGTCGATCCCGTACGCTGCCGAGCCCGAACCCCCGACCGTCACGACGACGTCGTCGGCGGTCCAGCTTCCGAACTGATAGTTGCCGTCGTCTGCGGCGCTCACGTGATTGACGGCCTCGGCGGACACGGGCAGGCTGTTTCGCGTCGCAGCGACGATGTGGACGACTTCTGTTTTCGGCGTCTCGAACAGGCCACGGTTGTTCTCGGAGAAGAACTTGACGTTGTAGATGCCCGGTTCGTGCAGCCCGATCGGCGACTGCGCGTTGTACTTGGTGCAGGCCGACAAGTCCTGTGGCGAGCAGGCCGCGTCGTTGATCGAGTAGTAGGTAGCCTTGATGCGCGACACCGTCGGCAGCGCGGTCTGCGCCCGGAAGCTGAGGCCTACCTGTTCTGTGGTCTCGCTCCCGAAGTCGTAGAACCCCTTGCCGTAGGGCAGAGTCCCGTCAAGCTCTGTCTGTGGCGCGCCGAGTTCCCTGTAGACGCTTTCGGCGATGTATTCGGTGATCACACGCTCGCCTTCTTCGTTGGGATGTGCCTCGCCACCGACCTGCTGCTCGATGCCGAGCGATTCAACGCTGGTGAGGAGGTTCGCGATGTTCAGCGATGTGCCGGGGGTGAAGGCTCGCACCCATGCCTCGTCGGGCTGGCCTTCGTTGCTTGTCCAGGCACAGAAGCCGTGCTGCTTGAACGCGCTCGCGATGCCGCTCACCAGATGCCATCCATAGCGGTGCGCGGCTTCGGTAATCGCTTCGTTGAGCGGCGTGAGCACGTCTTCGTAGGCCCACTGCCATGTGGCTGGGTTCAGCACCTCCAGGGTGCATTCGTAGTTTGACTGGTAGGTGCCGAAGGTGCCGCCAGCGTTGTGCGTTGGATCGTAGTATTCGCTGATGAACACGTTGCTGATTTCGTGTTCGCCGAGCGCCTTGGCGAGTTTTTCGAAGAGCCCGGGGAGTTCTTCAACGTTTTCCTTGACGCTTTTGGTGAAGCTCGCGTTTTCCTGACAGAAGCCGAATTCCGCGAGGCACTTCTCGATCAGGTTGGCGAAGCCACCGTCGATGTTGTTGGCCCCGAGCGTCATGGTTAGCGCGGTGATATGCCTGGAGCCGAGCTGGGGTACCTGTTTGTCGATCACTTCCTGGACGTCGGCGCCCGCGCACGCCAGCTGCGTGTAGGACACGGCCCGGTTGGTTTCTTCTCGGAACTGCTGCGCGAGCTGCGTCGGCGGCGCGTGTTCTGACTGGTGGCAGGGACTTGGGTTGGTCCCAGCAGGGTAGGTCTGCAGGATTGTCGGCCCGAGGCCGTCGCTCCAGATTGCCTGCGGCAGCGCTCCTCCGGTCGAGCCGTTCGGGTTGCCCTCACCCGATGCAACGGAGTCGCCGATCGAGGCAAACATGTATTCGGCTTCGCTCACGACGATCGTGAACGTCGTCGTGTACCACACCGACGCCCCCGTGTTGTAGACCACCGTGACGTTGTAGGTGCCCGGCGCCGTGTAGGTGTGAGCTCCGCGCAGTTCGCATTGGTCGCAGTTGAAGCCCGCCAGCGAGCTGTGCGCTTCTTCCTCGCTGCCGTCGCCCCAGTAGACCTTTGGATTCGGCGCGGCTGCCACGTTGACGCTCGGCGCGAACTCCGTCGTGGCCAGCGTGATCTGCCCGGTGCTCGTGTAATCCGTCAGGGCGATCTCTTCGTGCGTGTAGACGTAGCCGCTGGACGCCAGCGCGGTGGTCGCTCCAGTCGCCATAAGCACCAGCGCCATCGCCACCAGCGCGACGACCAGGTCAAGTGCCCCGCGCGCCGGGCGGATCGGCTGGCCCTGGCAAGCGAAGTGCTTGAGTCGGACGACATGCGCTTCGGGACCGTGGAAACCTGACGCAAGGGGCGTGGACACTTCGACCTCCTCCGCTGCGCCGGATAGCGCTCGGGTGGCATGGACCAGTTCAGTAGACGTCCTCAGCTTGCGCGAAGGAGGGCACCTGGGCCACCGGGTCCGCATGATCCTCTCGCTAGCGTCAACCCGAGACGGGGAGTATGGGAATCCCGACTACCGGCACGCCGCGGCTGGGACCTACGACGTGGGGAGTGACGTCAATGACTGGGCGCCGGGCTTAGATCAGGCGACCGCGGTCACCGCTACGGCGCTGACACACGCGCAAACGGAACCCTATTGGAACCTCAGCTAGCCGCCGACGGACCCGCCCCACGACAAAAGGCCCCGATTTCCAGGGCCTTTTCTCGATAGCGGGGGCGGGATTCGAACCCGCGACCTTCGGGTTATGAGCCCGACGAGCTACCAGACTGCTCCACCCCGCGTCGCTGTGTTCAGTTTTAGCAGAGAAGGCCAGCTTCGACCACCCTTCCCGGCGCCTGTTTGCGGCGGTTTTCCCGCGCTGCGAGGATCGCTTTAGGATCTCGGCCGTGCGCGTCGCCGTCGTCGACATCGGAACCAACTCGACCCGCCTGCTGATCGCCGACGTCGACGCCGGATCGAGCGCCGTGGAGTCGATCGCCAGGCGCTCGCAGGTCACGCGTCTCGGCGACGGCGTCGACGCGACCGGGACCCTCGACCCCGACGATCGAGCGCACCTGGCGCGTGCTGAGCGATTACCGCGACGAGATCGACGAGCAGGGCTGCGAGGCGAACCTCGCCGTGCTGACCTCGGCCGTGCGCGACGCCTCCAACGGCGCGGAGTTCGCCGCGCGCGTGCGGGACGAGCTACGGGCTCGACGCGCGCGTGCTCAGCGGCGACGAAGAGGCGCAGCTCACCTTCCTCGGCGCGATGGCCGGGCGGCCGGCGCGCGGTCGAGCCGACCGTCGTGATCGACATCGGCGGCGGCTCGACCGAGTTCGTCGTCGGGACCGGGCGCAGCGCCGGCTTCCACGTCTCGCTGCCCGCGGGCGTGGTGCGGATGAGCGAGCGCCACATCCACACCGACCCGCCCGCGCCCGAGGAGCTGCAGGCGCTCGCGGCGGACACGCGCGCTGTCTTCGCAGCGCGGCCTGCCCGCGGACGAGCGCGCGGCCGTCACGCGCGGAATCGCGGTCGCCGGCACCGCCACCTCTGCGGCCTCGATCGACCAGGAGCTCGACCCCTACGACCCCGAGCGCGTGCACGGCTACCCGCTGCTGCTGGCGACCGTCGAACTGCTGCTCGCCCGGCTCGCCGACATGAACGAAGCGCAGCGCCGCGAAGTCGTCGGGCCTGCACCCCGACCGCGCGCCCACGATCGTCGCCGGCATGATCCTGCTCTCGGAGGCGATGCGCGCCTTCGACCTCGAGCAGGTCGAGGTCTCCGAGCACGACATCCTCTACGGCGGCGCGCTGAGCCTCGCGACGGCAACTAGAGCGCTCGTCGCGCCTGGCGCCCACGCGCGCGAGCCCGCGCCGCGCGTGGCACCCACCTGACCAAAACCTCAGGCGAGGTTCGACTTGCGCGGGTAGACCACGGCGGGGTCGGTCAGCACGTTCACGAGCGCCGGCTTGCCCGGCTGCGAACGCGCGCTCGAGCGCGGGCGCGCACGTCCTGCGGGCGCTCCACCAGCTCGCCGTGCCCGCCGAGCGCCTCCACGACCTGGTCGTAGCGCGTCGCCGGGGCGCAGATCCGCCGCCACCGAGTAGCCGTAGAGGAACTCCATCGGGTGCTTCTCCAGCGCCCAGATGCCGTTGTTGCCCATCACGCCGACCACGTTCACGCCGTGGCGCGCGAGCGTGTCGAACTCCATCCCCGAGAAGCCGAACGCGCCGTCGCCGAGCAGCAGCACGACCTGGCGCTCGGGGTGCGCGAGCTTCGCCGCCAGCGCGTAGCCGGGGCCCGTGCCCAGGCAGCCGAACGGCCCCGGGTCCAGCCAGCAGCCGGGCTCGGTAGCTGTCGATCACGCGCCCGGCGTAGGAGACGAAGTCGCCGCCGTCGCCGATCACGATCGCGTCGCGGTCGAGCACCTTCGCCAGCTCCGCGTACAGGCGCATCGGGTGCAGCGGCGCGCGATCGTCCTCGAGCTCCGCGCGCTCGGCCTCGCGCCGCTCGGTCTCGACCGCGCGCAGCTCGCGCGATCCAGCTCTCGCTCGCCAGCGCCTGCCCGCCCGCCGCCACGCGCAGCTCGCTGAGCGTGTGCGCGAGCGCGCCGTAGCACTCCGCCGCCACCGCGCGCGGATGCGCGGCGCTCGGGCTCGGCCGCGTCGATCGACCACGATCTCCGTGTCCTCGCCGAACGACGCCCCGAAGCCGAGCCGGAAGTCCATCGGCACGCCGATCACGAGCGCCACGTCGGCGCCCTTCAGCGCCTGCGAGCGCGCGCGCGAGAAGAACAGCTCGTGGTCGGCCGGCACGCAGCCGCGCGCCAGCCCGTTCAGGAACACCGGGATGCGCAGCGTCCTCCGCCAGCTCCAGCAGCGCCTGCTCGCCGTGGCCCCAGTACAGGTCGGTGCCCGGCCATGATCACCGGCCGCTCGGCGCCCCTCAGCAGCTCGGCCGCCCGCTCGAGCGCGCCGCCGTCCGCGCCGCTGCGCGGCGCCGTCGTCCGCGCGCGAGCGCCGCCTCGCAGCTCGCCGTCCTCGGCCTGCTCGGCCGCCTCCATGAACACGTAGTCGAGCGGGAAGTCCACGAACGCCGGGCCGCCGTGAGGGCGCGAGCGCGGCCGCGAACGCCTCGTCGACGAGCCCCGGGATCTCCGCGGTCGCTCTCGGGCGTCGCCGCCAGCTTGCGTCAGCGGCCGCACGAACGGCACGTGGTCGATCTCCTGCAGCGAGCCCTGCCCCCAGCGCAGCGCCGGCGCGCGCCCGCCGAGCACCACCATCGGCGAGTGGTTGGCCTGCGCGGAGGCCATCGCGCTCATGCCGTTCGTCACGCCCGGCCCCGCCGTCAGCGCGCACACGCCCGGCTCGCGCGTGACCTTCGCCCAGCCCTCGGCCGCGAACGCCGCCGTCGACTCGTGGCGCACGTCGACGATCTCGATGCCCTCCTCGCGGCAGCCGTCGTAGATCGAGAACAGGTGCCCGCCGGACAGCGTGAACAGCCTGCTCACGCCGTGCGCCTTCAGCCGCCGCGCGATCAGCCGCCCGCCGTGGAAGGTCGCGGCGGCTCTGGGCGTGCTCTCGGTCGGTTCGGCGACATCGGCCGCGACTCTATCTCGGATGCGCGGCGACCGATCAGCCGATGCCCGGGGTGGGAGTCGAACCCACAGCCCTTTCGGGCCGTCGATTTTAAGTCGACTGCGTATAGCCAGTTCCGCCACCCGGGCGCGCCCGTCCCGAGCGAGCTTACGGCCCCGGTCGGAGCCTTATGAAACCTTGCAACTCCCGGCTTAGCACGGCGCAACTTGGCAGTTGGTACCGTGTCTCAATGGGCAGACTGAGACGAGGACCGAGTGCACTGCCGATGGAGGTCTCCGCACTAACACAACCAAGCAGCATGCCGGGCCTGCGCGGCCCGTCGGCTCTGCTGCGCCTGCAGTCCGACGAGCGCCTGATCGCGCTGACCCGCCGCGGCCAGCACGCCGCCTTCGAGGTCCTGTGCTCGCGCTACCAGTCGCGCCTGCTGTCCTTCTGCCGGCACATGCTCGCCTCGCGCGAGGACGCCGAGGACGTGCTGCAGGAGGTCTTCGCCGCCGCCTTCAACGCGGTCCTCGCCGACGAGCGCGAGATCAACGTGCGGCCCTGGCTCTACCGGATCGCGCGCAACCGCTCGCTCAACCACCTGCGCCGCGCCACCGCCGATCGGCGTGGACTCGATGGACATCCACTTCGCCGACAACGGCCTCTCGACCGGCGACAAGGTCCTGCGCCGCGAGAGCTTCCGCGAGCTGATCGCCGACGTCCAGCAGCTGCCCGAGACGCAGCGCACCGCGCTGCTGCTGCGCGAGATCGACGCGCTCTCCTACGAGCAGATCGCCGACGCGATGGAGACGACCGTGCCCTCGGTCAAGTCGCTGCTCGTGCGCGCCCGCATCTCGCTCGCCGAGGCCGCCGAGGCGCGCAAGCTGAGCTGCGAGGAAGTGCGCGCTGGAGCTCGGCGAAGTCGCCGAGGGCCTGATCAAGCTGAGCGCGCCCGCGCGCCGCCACGTGCGCGGCTGCGACCGCTGCCGCTCGCTTCAAGAAGCAGCTCAAGGACAACAACCACCGCGCTCGCCGCCATCCTGCCCGTCGCGCCGCTGCTGCTGCTCAAGAAGCTGCTGCTCGCCAAGCTCGGCATCACCGCCTCCGCCGGCGGTGCCCACGTCGCGAGCGGCGCAGGCGCCGGCGCGACGGTCGGAGCCGGCGCCGCGGCCGGAGCGGCGGCCGGCGGCAGCAGCTTCGCGGGCGGCATGATGACCGCCGGCGCGGGCGCTCTCGCGACCAAGGCCGTCGCCGGGCTCGCCGCCGCCGCGCTCGTCACCGCGGGCGCCGTCGCGACCGACCAGCAGGTCGCCTCGTCGCCTGCGCATCACCACCGGCGTCAGGCGGCGGCTGCCGCCGCCTCGGCCTCGACCGCCGCGGTCGCCGCCGTCGCGGCTCCCGTCGTCGTCGCGCGCGTCCGCGAGCAGCCGCTCACCGCGGGCGCCGTTCCCGCGCACGCCCGCGCGGCCAAGCGCGCGCACACGGTCAAGCCGGCCGCCGTGCCCGCCGCTGCGGCTCCGGCGACCGCCCTGCTGCCGGCCGCCACGCCGCCGGCGAGCGCCCCCGCGAGCACGCCCGCGCCCGCGACGCCAGAACAGGTGACGCAGGTGACCAGCGAAACCACAACGCTCCCGACCTCAGCTACGACCACCACCACGGAAACCACGCCGGCGCCCGTGACGACGCCGACGACCGGCACTCCCCCCGTGGTCCCGCCCGTCGAAGAAGCGCCGGCTGCAACCGCTCCGACCGCGACCGAAGCGGCTCCGACGACGCCGCCGCCGCCCGCTCCCGTGCGCGTCGTCCTGCACCACCGCACGGGCGGTACCGAGGCGCCCGCCGAGACCGGCGTGGAGCTCGGCCTCGGCAGCCACGCGGAACGCGCGCTGATCCGCGCCGCGCGCCGCGCCGGCTGAGCCGCCGCCGCTCTCAGCCGAAGCTGAAGGTCTTCAGCGGCCGCAGCAGGACGCCGCCGGAGGCGACTTCACTGGGTTCTTTGACTTCCGAGGTCGCCCCCGCCGCGGTCAGCATCACGATCTCGACGCCGCGGCGCGCGCCGGGCCGTTCGGGCAGCAGCAGCACGTCGCGGCCGTACAGCTCTCGGCCTTCGATGCGCACCTTGTAGAGGATCTGGTAGGCGGGGACCTTGTTGACGCGCGTCTTGCCCTCCCCCGTGCGCACTGAGACCGGGGAAGCGGGCCGGCAGGGAGCGGGCGTAGCCGGTCGCGTAGACGGGCAGGGCGCCCGGACGGTTCGCCCTGATAAGGGGGCAGCACCAGCGGGTCGACCGCGAAGAGGTACTTGATCGAGCCGTCCGGGTAGCGCGCGACGACGCGGGCGTAGCCGCCGGGTTCCGGCTTCTCGCGGTACAGGCCGCGGTATCTGAACGAGAACGGGAGGCTGCCGCCATGGGAGTAGCGCGCCGGCTCCAGCGTGAGCACGACCGCCGCGACGAGCGCGAGGAACGCCACGCCGGCTGCGACGACGAGCGCCCGCCTGGCAGCGCCGGCGCGCCGCCAGCGCGGCGCCAGCAGGCGCCCGAGCGTCGGCCCGTACTCGGGCTTCACCGGGATCGCCATCGGGACTACTCGCCGACCGAGAACAGCGATTCGAGGTCGTGGCGCGAGTACGCGGCGAAGGCGACCATCGTCTGCGTGCGCACGACGCCGCCGAGACCGCCGATCTCGGCGGTGACGACGTCTGCGAGCTGCTCGTGGCGCGGAACCCGCACGATCGCCACGAAGTCCCACTCGCCCGTGACCGAGTAGGCCTCGGCGACGCCCTCGATGTCGGCGAGCTCGCCGCCCAGGCTGGACAGGGCGTCGCGCTCTGCCTCGATCAGCACGACGGCGTTGGTCATCGTCACGCTCGCGGGCCTCCGGGGGCGGCTGGGTCAGGCACTCAGCCCACTGTACAGCGCGGCCGGGTGGGCCAGAGCAAGATCGGAGCGGACCGCTCGCAGCTCCGGTGCCGGCCGGGCCCTGCTACCCCTCGTGCTCGCCGAGCCCGCTCAAGCCGAGCCCGACCAGCAGGCCCAGCAGACCGCCGATCACGCCGGCCAGCCAGCTCGCCTCCGGGCGCGCGAACGGGATCGCCAGCAGCAGCGCCGCGAGCGCGCCGCGCCGAGCAGATCGCCTTCGTAGTAGTCGCCCCGGCGCGAGCCCTCAGGTCGGGCGCCGCCCAGGCGCCGAGCAGCGCCAGCGCGCCGGCGTTGGCACCGGCGAGGATCGGGTCCACGTAGACGGCGTCGGCGACCAGCGCGCCGGCGGCGCCGGCGCCGAGGAACAGCGCCAGCACGACGCCAGGCCCGTGGCGGCGCTCGAGCAGCCAGCCGAAGAGCCCCGTCGCGAGGAGCGCGACGAACGCGTACAGCCCGCCGCCCCCGCCCTCGAAGTAGGCGAACTGGTAGGTGAAGAGCCGCCACCAGTCGCCGTCGAGCGGTCCGGCGACGACGCTGTGACGCAGCAGTTCGGGTTCCGCCTGGATCGCCACCCACATGCCGATCGAGACCGCGACGAGGGCGATCGTCGCGTAGGGCCGGGTAACCGCCCAGCGGCTCGAACGGGTGCGCACAGGCCGCGGCGCAGGCCGGGTGCGGCCGGAGCGGCTGCGCCCGAGCAGCGTGCCGATGCCCCCGCGCCGGGAGCCCGAGCCCGCGTCGGCCTGCACGCGCGGCAGCTTCGGCGCGCGCCTGCGCAGCCGGTTCCCGCAGTACGGGCACTCGGTGATGTACGGGCTGACCTCCGATCCGCACTGCTTGCACACGACGAACAGATCAGCTCCGGACCTCACCAGGCCATTCTAAGGTCCTGTGCCCGAACGCCCGCCGGGTCCGGCGTGTCCGCCCGGCGTGCGCCGACAGGCGCTCGACAGGCTCCCGGGGCCCTTTGGAATACTCAGTGGCCATGAACCTCGGATACGACCAGAAGCTCTACATCCTCGCCTTCGACCATCGCGGCTCCTTCCAGAAGAAGTTCTTCGGCATCGAGGGCGAGCCGGACGCCGAGCAGACGGCGATCATCGCCGACGCCAAGCACCTGATCTTCGAGGGCATGCTCCAGGCGGTCGAGCGCCGGCGCGGACCCGGCCGTCACCGGCGTGCTCGTCGACGAGCAGTTCGGCTCGACCGTGCCCGCAGGAGGCCAAGGCCGCCGGTCTCAAGCTGGCGATGCCCGCCGAGCGCTCGGGCCAGAACATGTTCGACTTCCAGTACGGCGATGACTTCGGCGAGCACATCTCGCGCTTCGACCCCGACTTCACGAAGGTGCTCGTCCGCTACAACCCCGACGGCGACGCGCGCCGAGAACGCCGAGCAGCTGGGCAAGCTCAAGCGCCTCGCCGACTGGCTGCACGCGCACGAGCGCAAGTTCCTGTTCGAGCTGCTCGTGCCGGCCGAGGCCGCCCAGCTGCAGTCGGTCGGCGGCGACACCGACCGCTACGACGCAGAGCTGCGCCCGGAGCTGATGCGCCGCGCGATCGCCGAGATCCAGGACGCCGGCATCGAGGTCGACATCTGGAAGATCGAGGGCGTCGACGAGCGCTCGGACTGCGAGATGCTCGTCGCGCAGGCCCGCTCGGGCGGCCGCGACGGCGTCGTCTGCGTCGTGCTCGGGCGCGGCGCCGATGACGCCAAGGTCGACCAATGGCTCACGGCCGCCGCGCCCGTCGAGGGCTTCGTCGGCTTCGCGATCGGGCGCTCGATCTGGTGGGACCCGCTCAAGGCCTACGTCGACGGCAAGATCGAGCGCGCCGAGGGCGCGCGCAAGATCGCCGAGAACTACCTGCGCTTCGTCGCCGTCTACGAGCGGCGACGAAGGCCGCGGCCGCGTCGTAGGCGGCGCCGGTGCTGACGACGGTGGCGTCTCGTTTGTCCTCCGTCACGGCGGCGCATCCTCGTTCCTGGCAGGGACCGGACGGCCCGCCCGCCCCGCGGCGCGTTCTCCGCGCATACCCCATTCGCGGCACTGCGCAAGCGACCGAGGACGCGGCCAGGGACGAGGAGGCGCCGTCGTGAAGATGCGCCAGAGCCTGGCGGACTGGGAGCAGGCCTTCGTCCAGAGAGATCACGCTCGACCGTCGACCGCCGCGACTCGCTGCGCCGCACCGCCGAGCAGCGGACGGCCAAGCGCGAAGTCCAGAAGCGTCACAAGCGCGGCTCGGTGCGCTTCGCTGCTGCTCGTCGCGACGCTGATCCTGACGGCCGTCGTCGTGACGGTCGGTCATGTTCCGCACGCTCTACCTGCTGCTCGGCTAGCAGCGAAGGGCGCGCGTCGCGCCCGGGTTCCGCGGACTCACCCCGTGGGCGCCTCGCGGGCGCGCCTAGCGCCGCCGCGGCCGCCCTCGCCGAGTTCGCGAAGCGCGTCGTCCACCTCGGCGATCTTCTCCGGCTGGTGGCCGTCCTGCGGCATCGTCACGCCCGTGGCTTCGCGGTGGATCTCGAGGTAGATCTCCTTGCGGAAGACCGGGACCTTCTGCGGCGCCTGAATGCCGATCCGCACCTTCTCGCCCATGACCGAAAGCACCGAGACCTCGATGTCGTCCCCGATCATGATGCTCTGGTTGGACTTGCGCGTCAGAACCAGCATTCTGGTGCACCTTCCTGTTTGCCGACTGGCCACCCGGCGGGACGCCCCACCCACCAAGTCAGGCAAGCATAGTCCGAGCACCGGGGGAAAGCGATACCACGCAGACAACGATCCCGCTTGCTGCGGCAGACCCACGACAGCCGAGAGATTCGAGCAGTCCGATCGCGCCGGTCGAGGCGGCGCTGGCCCACGGGCCCCAGCTGGTCCGTGCGCGGACCGTCACCGGCGAGCGCCGCGCTGCACCGCTCCTATGCGCTAGTCTCCCGGACCGTCCATGCCTCGGAAATCACTGCGCCCGCACCTCAACCAGATCCGCGCCTGGGTGCGCCAGGGCCGTACCGACGCCTGGGTCGCCCACCAGCTCGAGGTCACCGTGCGCGACATCGAGCAGTTCAAGCGCCAGAACGACCTCGCCGGTGACGACGACCGGCCGACGGCGCCGCCGGCCGAGTATCCGAGGAGATCGACCTGCGCGCCGAGGACGACGCGCTGATCGCCGCCGAGCTCGAGGCCGCCGAAGCAGAGGCCGAGCGCGCGCACGCCGAGGCCGCGGAGAAGGACGACGGCGACGACGAGGAGGAGTCCGAGGAGGGCTCCGCCCGCCCGCCGCCGCAGCCGGCGTGGCGGGCGCCGCCGCTCGACGCGCGCGCACAGCGCCGCTCGAGGGCACGTTCGACCACGGCGAGGAGGGCTACGGGCTGTGGCTCGACCCCGCGATCCAGGACAACCCGGTCTACGCCGAGCACTGGGCCGGCCACCGACCGGTCGAGGTCGCCGTGGAGGAGGACCGGATCGTCATCCGCCGCATCGACGGCGACGACGAGTAGGGACGAGTAGGTCGGGGTCGGCCCGGCGCTCGATGCCGGGCCTCAGGAAGAGTCGGCCCGGCGCTCCATGCCCGGCCTCAGGAAGAGTCGGCCCGGCGCTCCATGCCGGGCCTCAGCTCTCGGCGATCTCGAGCCGGCCGCCGGCGTAGTCGGAGGCCTCGCGCAGGTAGCGCGCGAAGGCGGCGTCGGCCACCAGCCCGGCGTCCCACGCCCATGGGTCCTCCGGCGCGACCTTCATCGCCACCTGCAGGCACCAGCCGGTGCCGGCGTCATAGAGGTCGGCGAGCTCGTCCGCGGAGAAGCGCCCGCCCAAGCGGCGGCGCAGCTCTGCGACCAGCGCATCGGTGACGCGCTCGAGCAGCCGCCGGCGCTCGGCGGGCGCAGCCTGCAGGCGTCGCTCGCCCTGCTGCCACTGGTAGAGCGCCGTTCTCGAAGGACACGCGGCCGAGGCTAGCAGCGGCAGCGCGGCGCCCGGAGACCCTGCACGGAGCGCCGGGCCGACCTTCCGAAGGCCCGGCATGCCCGGCATGCCCGGCATGGAGCGCCGGGCCGACCCTTCGATCACTGCCTAGTTCTTCGGCAGCCCGCCGATGACGTAAGGCTGCTCGCCGGGCCGCATCATGCCCAGGGCGCGCGCGGCCTGTTCGAGGTTGGCCTGGCTGCTGAGCGGTTGTGCTCGGTGACGAGCCGCGTGTGTTCTGCCTCCATCTGGGCCACGCGCGCATCGGTCGTGGCGCGACTGGCGCCAGGTGGAGAGCATGTGCAGCCCGGCGCTCAGGTACAGGATACACGAGCGCGAGCGAGCACGAACAGCATCGCGATCCGCCCGAGCCGATCCCAGCGCACGCGCGCGGCGACCTGCAGGGGCGCTGGGGCGCGGCGGCCGCGACGGCGCGTCGCGTCGCGCCGGGACGGGGCGTATGAGGCGGCGGGCATCTCCGTGCGACATTCGTGGCTGCCACGGACCCTCCTCCCTGGTGCGGGGGAATCAGGCGCGTCGAAGGCTGAGCGGCCCGGGAAGCTCGGCGTCGGTCGCCCAGCTGCTCCTCGATGCGCAGCAGCTGGTTGTACTTCGCGACCCGGTCCGAGCGCGACGGGCGCGCCGGTCTTGATCTGCCCGCAGCCCGTCGCCACCGCGAGGTCGGCGATCGTGACGTCCTCGGTCTCGCCCGAGCGGTGGCTCATGACCGCCGTGTAGCCGGCCTCGCGCGCCATCTCGATCGCCTCGAAGCGTCTCGGTCAGCGTGCCGATCTGGTTGACCTTGATCAGGATCGAGTTCGCCACGCCCGTGCTCGATGCCCCGGCGCAGGCGCTCGGTGTTGGTCACGAACAGGTCGTCGCCGACGAGCTGCACGCGCGTCGCCGAGGCGCTCGGTCAGCGTCTTCCAGCCGTCCCAGTCCTCCTCGTCCATGCCGTCCTCGATCGAGACGATCGGGTAGCGCGCCGGCGAGGTCGGCCCAGTAGTCGGTCAGCTCCGCCGCGCTCAGCGTGCGACCCTCGTGCTCGAGCACGTAGCGCGCCGTCCTCGATAGAGCTCGCTGGTCGCCGGGTCCAGCGCGATCGCGACGTCCTCTCCCGGGTCGTAGCCGGCGGCCTCGATGCCCGCGACGAGCATCTGCAGCGCCTCCTCGTTGGAGCCGAGGTCCGGGCGCGAACCCGCCCTCGTCCCCGACGGCGGTCGACAGCCCGCGCTCGTGCAGCGTGCGCTTGAGCGCGTGGAAGACCTCGGCGCCCATGCGCAGGCACTCGCGAGAAGCTGTCGGCGCCGCACGGGACGACCATGAACTCCTGGAAGTCGACCTTGTTGTCGGCGTGCGCGCCGCCGTTGAGCACGTTCATCATCGGCACCGGCAGCACGCCGCGCGGCCTCGCCGCCGAGGTAGCGCCACAGCGGCATCCCCTCCTCGGCGGCCTGCGCGTGGGCGGCCGCCGAGCGAGACGCCGAGGATCGCGTTGGCGCCGAGGCGCGACTTGTTGGGCGTGCCGTCGAGCTCGATCAGCGCGCGGTCGAGGCCCGCCTGGTCGGCGGCGTCGAGGCCGCGCGACGGCCGCGGCGATCTCGCCGTTGACGTTCGCCACCGCGCGCGTGACGCCCTTGCCGGCCCAGCGCTCGCCGCCGTCGCGCAGCTCGGTGGCCTCGAACTCGCCGGTCGAGGCGCCCGAGGGGACCGCCGCGCGCCCGTGCGCGCCGGAGCGAGCGCGACCTCGACCTCGACCGTCGGGTTGCCTCGGCTGTCGAGGATCTGGCGGGCGTGGACTTGCTCGATCTGCGCTCACTTGTGCCGCGCCTCATGGGGATTCGCTGCCCGGGCGGTGCGGGCCTCTGCCCGTGCTCGTCGTCGGCGCCGGCGGCGTCCGGTGCTGGTCGTCTTCGGCGCTTTGTAGCTCCTTGCAGTCGGCGACCACGTAGCCGCAGCGGCATTCGGTTTTGCGACCTCCCACTTCTTTCTGAATTCTTGACGAATTGCTCAGCGCCTTCTGCTGCTGCCTGGGCGGTCAGCTGCTGCTTGATCGACGACTTCGACCTTGCGACAGCGGCTGCTGGCTGCCGGGCGTGATCGCCCTGTGACTTCGTAGATGTAGTAGCCGAACGGCGTCTTGACGGGACCGCCGAGCACGTTGGCCTTGGCCGAGAAGATCGCTTCGTCGAGCGCCTTCTCCTCCTGGCCCTTGACGACTTCCCGAGCAGCGCCGCCGTTGGCCTTGCTGGTCGGGTCGATCGACGTGCTCTTGGCGACCTCGGCGAAGCTCTTGCCCGATTCGATTTCTTTCTTGGCCTCCTTCGCCTGCGCTTCGGTCTTGGTGAGGATGATCTGGACGTTGCGCTTTTCGGGCGTGCCGTACCGGGACTTGTTTTCGTTGTAGTACTTCTGGATTTCGGCCTGGCTGACCTTCGGCTTTTCCTTGACGATCTTCTGCTGGATTTTCTGGGAGAGCAGGTTCAGCTTCACGCGCAGCAGCAGGTCGGAGACGGTCTGGCCGGAGGTCGCGAGGAATTTTTCGAATTCGGCCGGCCTTGGGGAACTGCTGGTTCTTGATCTTTTCGAACTGCTTCTTGACTTCCTTGTCGCTCAGCTTTCACGCCCAGCGACTTCGGCTTCGCCGAGGACCCAGGCCGAGGAGATCAGGAAGCCGAGGACCTCCTGCTGCAGCGACTTGTACTGCTGTTCGCACTGGCTCTTCAGCTGCGGCTTCGGTCGGCGCGGTCTGCCCTTTGGCCGGCTTCGCCGCGGTCGCTTCGAGGTGGGCGATGCAGGCCGTGTAGTTGGGCGGTTCCGGGACGACCGGCTTGGTCGCCGCCGGTCGTCGACGCGCTCGAGGCGGCGGCCACCGCCATCCAGTGGTTGAACGTGGCCTTGGTGATCGGGGTGCCGTCGACCTGCACGACGGCGTTGCCGGGGATCCGCCGCCGCACGCGGCGAGGCCGACGACGGCAAACAAAACGGCGCCGAGCGCCGCGATGAACCGGAAGTGCTTGGACACGACGCGGGCACTCTAGCGGAAACAGCTCAGCCGTTGCGTAAGCGGTAACTGAAGCTCGCT
Organism: uncultured Solirubrobacteraceae bacterium; assembly: GCA_963742805.1. Classification (GTDB taxonomy): domain Bacteria; phylum Actinomycetota; class Thermoleophilia; order Solirubrobacterales; family Solirubrobacteraceae; genus Palsa-744. The sequence goes on from CAVUNG010000001.1 coordinate 688,682, forward strand.
GAAGATCGCGTCGCGCTAGGCCGCCTCGCGGATGACCGCGAGCAGCGCGTCGGCGGCGCGGACGACGCTCGGGAAGCGCTCCGGGCCCTCCTTCGGGACCCGCACCGAGACCTGCGAGCGGCCCGACTCGTACAGCGCCTCGGGCAGCTCCTCGCGCAGCCGCCGCGCACGCGCGCGAGTCCAGCTCGATCGGCACGACCGCGAGGCGATCGCCGCGGAAGCTGACCGTCCGCGCGCCCGCCTGGCCGAACTTGATCCGCGCGCGCTGCAGCGCGAGCAGGTTCTCCAGCGGCTCGGGCACCGGGCCGAAGCGGTCCTCGAGCTCCTCGCGCAGCCGTTCCACGTCGGCCACCTCGAGCGCGCGCGGCGACGCGGCGGTGCACCTCGATCTTGGCCTGCTCGTAGGGGACGTAGTCGGCCGGCACGTAGGCGTCGACGTTGACGTCCAGCCGCACGGGCTCGGGCAGCTCCTCGCCCCTCGCCATCGCGCCGCCTCGCCCGGCCGCGCGCACGGCCTCGTCGAGCATCTGCATGTAGAGCTCGAACCCGAGCGCCGCGACGTGCCCGGACTGCTCGTCGCCGAGCAGGTTGCCGGCGCCGCGGATCTCCAGGTCGCGCATCGCGATCTTGAAGCCGGCGCCGAGCTCGGTGTAGTCCGAGAGCGCCGACGAGCCGCTGCGCGGCCTCCGGCGTGAGCGCGGCCGCCGAGTCGTACAGCAGGTAGGCGTAGGCGCGCTCGCGGCTGCGCCCCACGCGTCCGCGGATCTGGTAGAGCTGGGCCAGGCCGAACGCGTCGGCGTGCTCGACGATCAGCGTGTTCGCCTGCGGGATGTCGATGCCCGACTCGATGATCGAGGTGCACACGAGCACGTCGGCGCCGCCGCGCAGGTAGTCCATCATCACCGCCTCGAGCTCGCCCTCGCCCATCTGGCCGTGGGCGACCGCGAAGCGCACGCCCGGGCACAGCGCGCGCAGCCGCTCGGCCGTCTCGTCGATCGACTCCACGCGGTTGTGCAGGAAGAACGCCTGCCCGCCGCGCTCGTGCTCGCGCACGATCGCGCGCTTGACGAGCTCCTCCTCGTACTCGCCGACGTACGTCTTGACCGGGCGGCGGCCCTCGGGCGGCGTCTCGATCACCGAGATGTCGCGCAGCCCCGCGAGCGACATCTGCAGCGTGCGCGGGATCGGCGTGGCCGACATCGAGATCACGTCCACCTTCAGCTTCAGCTGGCGCAGCAGCTCCTTCTGCTTGACGCCGAAGCGCTGCTCCTCATCGACGATCAGCAGGCCCAGGTCCTTCGCGCGCACGTCGCGCGAGAGCACGCGGTGGGTGCCGATCAGGATGTCCACGCGGCCCTCGGCGAAGCCCTCGATCGCCGCTTTCTGCTCGGCCGCCGTGCGAAAGCGCGAGACGTGCTCGATCGTGAACGGGTAGTCGGCGAGGCGCTCGGCGAACGTCCCGTAGTGCTGCTGGGCGAGGATCGTCGTCGGCACCAGCATCAGCACCTGCTTGCCCTCGCCGGCCGCCTTGAAGGCGGCGCGCAGCGCGACCTCGGTCTTGCCGTAGCCGACGTCGCCGCAGATCAGCCGGTCCATCGGCCGCGGCGCTTCCATGTCGGCCTTGACCAGCTCGATCGCCTCGCGCTGGTCGGGCGTCTCGGTGAACGGGAAGCGCTCCTCGAACTCCCGCTGCCAGTCGGAGTCGGGCTCGAACGCGTAGCCGGCTGCGCCGCCGGCGCTCGGCGTACAGGCTCGAGCAGCTCGCCCGCCAGCTCCTGCGCGGCGCGGCGCGCGCGCGCCTTCATCGTCTCCCAGCGCGTGCCGCCGAGCTTCGACAGCGGCGGGTGCTCGTCGCCGCCGCCGCCGACGTAGCGCGAGATCTTCGCGAGCTGGTCGGTGGGCACGAAGACGCGGTCGTCGCCCTGGTATTCGAGGTACAGGTAGTCGCGCGTGACGTCCGCGACGGTGCGCGTCTCAAAGCCCGCGAAGCGCGCGACGCCGTGGTCCTCGTGCACGACGATGTCGCCGGTGCGCAGCTCGGTGAACGAGCGCAGCGCGCCCGCGGCGCGCGCCGCCGGCCCGCCACCCGGCGCCGTCGCCGGCGCCCGCCCGCGCTCGGCGCGGCGGCGGCGCAGCAGGCGGTGCTCGGGGTAGACCGCGAGCTTCAGCGAGGGCGCGACGAAGCCCTCGCGCAGCGAGGCCGCGGCGAAGCGCAGCGACGGCTCGAGCGCCTGGCGACGCCGACGTCGACGCCCTCCCCCAGCCAGCTCGCTTTCAGGCGCCCGAGGTTGTAGGCGGCGCGCTCGCCCTCGCCGCGGCGCGGGAACGCGACGACCGTGCGGTAGCCCGAGCGCACGAGCTTCTCGAGCTCCGGCTCGGCTTCGGCCAGCGAGCGCGCCGCGGTGTCGGCGGACTGCGCGCGCAGCTCGATCTCCTGGTCGCCGGACATGCGCCGACAGCCAGATCCGGGCGCGCTGCGCCGAGCGCCGCCTGCGATCTCCTCCGGGCTCACGTAGAGGTGGTGCGCGTCCTCGTCGCCGAAGGCCGCGCAGACGTCGGTCCAGTGGTCGCTCAGCGCCGGCGCCAGCTCCTCCTCGGCGGCCACGATCAGCTCCGTGTCGCGTCGCCGATCAGGTCGAGCAGCGCGCCGAAGCGCTCGACCGGCAGCAGCTCGGCGATGTCGGGGCGCTCGGCTCGCGCCGCCGTCGCCTCGGCGGCGCGAGCAGCGCCGTCGCGGCGGCGATCTCGGCGAGCTCGCGGTGCTCGGGCGCGAGCTCGGCCGCGGGCGCGATCTCGACCTCGTCGACGTCGCCGAGCGAGCGCTGCGTGAACGTCGAGAACCAGCGCAGCGATTCGATCTCGACGTCGAACATGTCCACCCGCACCGCGCGCTCCTCGGTCGCCGGGAACACGTCGAGCAGGCCGCCCCGCATCGCGAACTGGCCGCGCTCCTCGACCTGGTCGACGCGCTCGTAGCCGGCGCCGACGAGCTCGGCGGCGCACTCGTCGAGGTCGAGCAGCTCGCCCACGCGCAGCGTGAACGAGTGCGGGCGCAGCGCCGGGTCGGGCACCTTCTCCGACAGCGCCACCGCGCTGACGACGACACCGGCTGGCGTCCGTGCGCTCGGCGCGCTCGCTCCCGGCGCCGCTCGGCGCCGAGCAGCGCGTCGAGCGCCGCCACGCGCAGGCCCACGAGGTGCGGCGGCGGCGCGAGGTGGGACTCGTAGGCGACGCCCCGCGAGGGGTAGTAGCGCACGCGCCGCGGCGCGAGCCACGCGCGCAGGTCGGCCGCCAGGTCGCGCGCCGCGCGGTCGTCGCCGACGACGACCAGCGTCGGGCGCGCGCGGCGACGCGCGTGCGTCGAGCGTCGGCGAGCGCGGCGATCAGCGTACGGGCGCAGCGAGCGCGGACACGAACGCGTGGCCGCCCTCGCGCGCGAGCGCGCATGCGCGGCGGTCGTCCTGCTCGATCAGCGCCGAGCAGCGAGCGCAGCGAGCCGGCGATCGGCTGCGTCACTGCCGTCGTCGCGCTCACTGCACGGAGTCGCGCGTCGAGCACGATCCCGCTCGACCGCGTCGCAGGCGCGCTCGATCGAGCGTCGCGCACCTGCCGCGTCGGTCCTCGCGGAAGCGCCCGAGCACGTAGGCCGAGACGATCTCCGGGTCGGTCGAGTCGGGGCGCCCGACGCCCACGCGCACGCGCATGAAGTCGGCGCTGCCCAGCTCGCGCTTGAGCGACTTCAGCCCGTTGTGCCCGGCCAGGCCGCCGCCCAGGCGCGTGCGCACCTCGCCGAACGGCAGGTCGATCTCGTCGTGCACGACCAGCACGCGCTCGAGCGGCAGCTTGAAGCGAGCCGCGCGCCGGCCCGACCGAGCGGCCGGCGTCGTTCATGTAGGTCTGCGGCCACAGCACCGCGACGCGCGCGGGCGCCCGCGCCGCAGCTGCCGCCGGTCGCTCCGCCGGCGCCGCCGACGCGCCCCTCGGCGATGCGCCCGCGGAAGCGGTCCTTCGCCCGGCCCAGCTCCCAGCGCTCGGCCGAGCGCCTCGGCGACCATGAAGCCGACGTTGTGGCGCGTGTCGCGCGTGCTCGCGGCCGGGGTTGCCCGAGCCCGACGATCAGCCAGTCGACGCGCCGCCGCCGCCGCCGCCACCGCCGAACGGCCGTCGCAGGGCCGGCTACTCCTCGCCGGAGGAGCTCGCCGTCGGAGCCGCTCGGCCTCGCCGGCAGCCTCGCCCGCGCCGCGCCCTCGCCGACGAGCTCGGTCTCGGCCTCGATTTCCTCCTCGGCCTCGGCCTGCAGCCGCGGCGGCGAGAGCGTCGCGACGACGGTCTCCTCGAGGTCGTCGAGCAGCGTGACGCCCTCGGGCACCGCGATCGCGTCGAGAGCACGATCGTGTCGCCGATCTGCATCTCGCCGACGTCGTGCACGATCGACTCGGGGATCGCGGTCGGCAGCGCCTCGACGTTGAGCTCGCGCGTGATCTGCTCGAGCACGCCGCCTTCCTTGACGCCGGGCGCGTCGTCGACGCCGGTCAGCTCCAGCGGCACGACCGCGTGGATCGCCTCGTCGAGGCGCACGCGCAGCAGGTCGACGTGGACGGTCTCGCCGCGCACCGGGTCGCGCTGGGCCTCCTTGAGCACGACCGGCGTCGCTTTGCGCGCCGTCGATGCTCAGGTCGAGCACCGCGCCCGGAGCCGGCCAGCGCGAGGCGCAGCTCGCGCGCGTCGGCGTCGAAGCCGACAGGCGTCGCTCGCCGCCGCCGTAGAGGACCCCGGGCACGCGCCCGCTGCGGCGCAGGCGCCGCGCCGCGCGCGAGCCGTCGGCGGCGCGGCTGTGTGACGTCGAGCTTTGTGGTCGTCGATGGCCATGAGGCGAGCCGAGGACTCTAGCAATCCGCGGGTGCTCGCTTCGCTTCCGCTCGGGCAGTCGCCTTCGTTGCGATCGGCGCGCTGATCGACAGCAGCTGACGTCGATGCCCGTCAGGAAGTTGCCGGTGCGCCTGCACGTCGACGCACTGCACGACCGGCAGCGTGCCGATCACCGTCCACGCGACGCGCGTGGTGCCGGTGGCGCCGAACGAGCGAGTAGGCCGTCTTCGAGTTGAGTCAGCAGGATCTTGACCGCGCCCGCGCGGCGCAGCGTGGGTCGGCAGCGTCGGCCCGCACCCGCGCGACGCACTCGGCGCTCGCGCGGCGCAGCCGCTGAGGCTGGCGAGCATGCCCGCACGTCGCCGCGCGCCTCGGCCTGCAACACCGCGAGGTCGTCGTCGCGTTCGACGTTCTCGGCGTGCAGGAAGCGCGCCAGCAGACCGCTGATCGCGAGGAGCGACGGACGAGCCCGAGCGATCGCCGCAGTGCGCAGCCGGCTGCACGTGCGCAGGCGAGCCCGCGCCACCAGGCGCGCGGCCGGGCACCGCGCCGGCGGGCGGGCGCGACGCCCTGCGCCGAGCGCGAGACGGCCTCGGTCGTCGAGCCGGAGCCGGCGGACGTCGCCGGTCGCCGACAGGTGAAGCGGTGCGACCGCGCCGCGCGCGCTCAGAACAGCTGGTTCTCGCCGCCGAAGACCTCGCTGACCGAGTCGTCGACGAAGATGCGGCGGATCGAGTCGGTGAGCAGCTCCGCGCACGGCAGCACGCGGATGTTCGCCGGGGCGGCCGGCCGCGACCGGGATCGTGTCGGTGACGACGATCTCCTCGAAGCCCGGCGTCGCGCAGGTTCTCGAACGCGTCGCCGGAGAAGACCGCGTGCGTGGCGGCCGCGTAGACGCTCGCGCGCCCGCTTCCGAGACCGTCTGCGCGGCGGCCTTGAGCGTGCCGGCGGTGTCGATCATGTCGTCGACGATCACCGCCGTCTTGCCCTTGCACGTCGCCGATCACGTAGCCGATCTCCGCGACCTGCTGGGCGGGGCGCTCCTTGTCGAGGATCGCCAGCTCGGCGCCGATCTTCGAGGCGAACTTCTTGTTCAGCTTGACCCGCCCGGCGTCCGGCGCGACGACGACGAGGTCGGAGAGCCCGAGGTCGGCGAAGTACTGCGTGAGCATGAACAGCGCCGTCATGTGGTCGACCGGCTTCTGGAAGAAGCCCTGGATCTGGCCGGCGTGCAGGTCCATCGTCAGCACCCGGTCGGCGCCCGCCGCCTCGAGCATGCGCGCGACCAGCCGCGCCGAGATCGGCTCGCGCGGCGCGGACTTCTTGTCCTGGCGCGAGTACCCGAACCACGGCGTGACCGCGATCACGCGGTGCGCGGAGGCGCCGACGGCGGCGTCGATCATGAACAGCAGCTCCATCAGCGAGTCGTTGGCGCGTCACGCCGGTCGTGCGGGTTGCCGCAGGTCGGACTGCACGATGAACACGTCGGCGCCGCGGATCGACTCCTCGTAGCGGCAGTAGACCTCGCCGTTGGAGAACGTCTTCAGCGTCACCGGGCCGAGGTCGACGCCGAGCTTGTCGGCGATGTCGACGGCGAGCTGCGGGTTCGCGCGCCCGCTGAACAGCATCAGCCGCTTGTTGTAGTCGATCGGCAGGCTCGCGCCGCGAGGACTGCGTGCGCGTGTCCATCGCGCTCATCTCCCCTGGCAGTGTAGAGCGTCGTGCTCACGGCTCGATCGCTCACGGCTCGCTCGCGCCCTCGCCGCCTGCGCTCGTCCTCGGCGGCGTGCCTCGCCGACGGCGCCGGCTTCTGGGACCATCCCGCCTCGCGATAGCCCTCGATGTTGATCTGGCGCGCGCGGGCGATCCCAGCGCGCCCGGGGGCACGTCCTCGGTGATCACCGAGCCCGCGCCGGTGTAGGCGCCGTCGCCGACGCGTCACGGGCGCGACGAAGCGTCGTGTCGACGCTCGTCGCGCACGCCGCTCGCCGATCGTCGTGCGGTGCTTGGCGCGGCCGTCGTAGTTGGCCGTGATCGTCGCCGCGCCGAGGTTCGTGCGCTCGCCCACGTCGGCGTCGCCGATGTAGGAGAGATGCGGGATTTTCGACGCCGGGGCCGATGTCGGAGTTCTTGACCTCCACGAACGTGCCGACCTTGGCGCCCGCGCGCAGCACGGTCCCGGGCCGCAGGTAGGCGAACGGGCCGACGCTGACGCTCGTCCTCGAGGACGCAGTCGACGAGGTACGAGCTGCCTGATCCGGCAGCTCGCGCCCGATGCGGGTCGCGCCGCGGATCGTCGTGAACGGCTCGATCACGGTGTCCTCGCCGATCTCGACGTCGACGTCGATCACGGTTGCCGCCGGGTCGACGATCGTGACGCCCGCGCGCATGTGCCGCGCGTGGATCGCCTCCTGGGCCAGCGCCCGGACCGCGCCAGCGCAGCGCGGTCGTTGACGCCGAGCACCAGGCGCTGGTCGTCGACTGCGTGCGCGGCGACCCTGGCGCCGTCGGCGCGGAGCGATCTCGAGCACCTGCGGCAGGTACAGCTCGCCCTGCGCGTTCTCGGCAGTCAGGCGCGGCAGCGCGGCGCGCAGCGGCCGCGCCGCGAACACGAAGATGCCGGTGTTGACCTCGCGGATCTCGCGCTCGGCCTGGGTCGCGTCGCCTGGCTCCTTGGTCTCGACCACGCGCTCGACCGCGCCGTCGGCGTCGCGCACCACCCGCCCGTAGCCGCTCGGGTCCTCGAGCACCGTCGTCGCCATCGTCGCTGCGGCGCCCGGTGTCGCGGTGCGCGTCGAGCAGCTCGCGCGATCGCCTCGGCGCTCACGAGCGGCACGTCGCCGCTGAGGACGAGCACGGCCGCGGCGTCGTCCAGCTCCGAGCCCAGGGCCGACGAGCGCGGCGGCGACGGCGCCGCCCGTGCCGTCGGGCGCTGCCTGGACGGCGAGCTCGACGCCCTCGGGCAGCACCTCGCGAGCGCGCGGGCCGGCGAGTCCACGACCACGATCGCCCGGCGCCGGCCGCCGAGCGCGGCGCGCACCGGCCACAGCACCATCGGCAGGCCGCAGAGCTCGTGCAGCACCTTCGGCCGCTGCGAGCGCATGCGCGTGCCCTGGCCGGCGGCGAGGATCAGGACGGTCGGGGCGCTCACGGCGGTTGATGCTAAACGCTCGCGGCAGCCACGCCGGCGAGCCCAGGGCGCGCGACCCGGAGCTGGGGGGCAGGGACTCGAACCCCGATTCTCAGGACCAAAACCTGATGTCCTGCCATTGGACGACCCCCCAAGGGCAGACGCCGCAAGGATAGTCGGCGCGAGCGGCGCCGCAGCGGAGCTGGCCGGAGGCCGGCGACGCTGCGGCGAGCACGCTTGCGGCGCCCCGTCAAGCGCTGCAACCGTCATGTCACTTTGCTAGCCTGCCGCCCCACGAAACGCCGAATCCCTGGCCGGGCGTCAGGGAGCGGGGGACCCAAGTTGTTGGGGCGAATCCGCGGCCGAGACCGCAGAAGCGCAGGCTCTTTCAGCGCTAGTCCGTCAGCTAACCCCGCAGGCTCACGAGAGAGGTCTTCGTTTTGCGATCGCTTTGCGTCGATGCGTGTACCTGCAGAAAGACGGGTAGGCGGTCCTACTCAGTTCGAAAGGGACGTGCGAGAACGGTCGCATGGCCGCACGCCTCGCTCGCGGCGGTTCTCGTGCTGTGCGCCCTGGCCTGCTCTGCCGCAACGGCGGCGCCACGCGCAAGCGCGGCGGCGAGCGGCTGCCCGGGCGCGACGCTGCAACCGACGGCCGCGGACGGCGCGGCGGTCGACTGCCGCGACGCTGTGCCTGGTGAACGCGGTTCGCGCCGCCCACGACCTGCGCGCCCTGCGCGCGAACGGCCAGCTCGCGCGAAGTCGCGACGAGCCAGGTCGCGACGATGGTCCGCTGGGACTACTTCGCCGACGTGCGCCCCACCGGGCAGACGCCGCTCTCGCTCGTCGGGGTCACGCGCTACCCGGCCCACACCGCCGGCTTCGCGGTCGGCCAGAACATCGCTTGGGGCACCGCGTCGTACGCCACGCCCCGCGCACATCGTCGCCGAATGGATGGCCTCGCCCCCGCACCGGGCGATCATCCTCACGCGCCGACTACCGCGACGCCGGCGTCGCCGCGACCCCGGCGCTGCCAGGGCGTGCTGCGCGCCGGTCGGGGCGGGGCGACCTACGCGATGGAGTTCGGCGTCCGGCACTTCTAGCCGGCTGGAGCGTGTCAACGCGGCGCCAAGGCGGTGCTGGTGGTGCTGAGTAGTCGGATAATGATGCTGACCAACGGCTTTATTAGCATCGTTATCGAGCAATTGGCACCATGCGGGATGCCGGCCAGATCGTCTCGCGCGGCTCGGGCTCAGGTGCAAGATGGCACCGCGTGACGGGCGAGGCAAGCCCCTAGGCGCGGCGCCCGCCGCGCCGCGGCACGCGCCCGCCCTCCGCTCCCGCCTCGGAGGCCGGGCCGCCCGGCGAGGCGATGCCGAGCACGCGCATCGACTTCAGCCCGAGGCTGAGCTTCTCGCGCCCGTCGCTGGAGCTGACGTCCAGCCCGGACAGCTCGCGCACGCGCTCCAGGCGGTAGTAGATCGTGTGGCGGTGGGTGAACAGCCGCTGGGCGGTGCCGGCGACGTTGCCGTCGGCCTCCAGGAAGGTCTCGAGCGTGCGCACGAGGTCGGTCTCGTACTGCTCGTCGTAGGCGACCAGCGGCTCGACCGTCTCGGCGTAGAAGCGCTGCAGCTCGGCCGGGTTCTCGCTCATCGCCGAGAGCAGCAGCCGGTAGGCGCCGGTCTGCTCGAAGGCGAGGCCCACGCCGCCGTCGGGCGAGCCCTGCGCGACGTTGGCCGCCAGCAGCGCCTCGCTGGCGGCGCGCGGCAGCTCGCTCGGGATCCTCGGTGATGCGGCTGCGCCCGAGCGCGAACGTGTAGCCGGAGAGCCCGGCTTCCATCTCGCGCAGGACCGCCTCGGCGGCACGCGCGGCGGTCGCCTCCTCGCCGCCCGGGCACGAGCAGCAGCACCTCGGCCGCGCGGATGGCCCTCGCGCTCGGAGAGCGCGGCGATCGAGCGGCTCGCGACGGCGCGCGCGCCGCGCTCGGCGACCGCCCGCACGCGGCCGCGCCAGCCCTCGTCGGTGGGCGCCTGCGGGATGCGCGCGCGCGACGATCATGCACGCGCCGTCCTCGATCGTCGAGCGACAGCTCGCGCGGCGCGCGCGAGCAGCTCCTCGCGCTCGGTCAGCTCGCGCGCGAGGATCGCGCGCAGGAAGTCGGCGGCGGCCGTTTCCGAGACGCGCTCGGGCGCGCGCACGCGCTCGACCTCCGAGGCGATCATCGTCACCAGCAGCCGCTGCATCGGGGCGCTCGGCTCGGCCTTGGCGCGCATGTGCAGCGTGCCGACGACCGTGTCGGCGACGCGCAGGGGCGATGCTGGTGACGCCGTCGCCGCGGCCAGCAGCGCGCGCTCCTCCGCCGGCGAGCGGGCCGCGACCGCGAGCGTCGCGCCCCAGGCGTCGGTCACCGCGAGGCTCGCGTCGAGGGCCCGCGCCGCCGCGCGCACGACCTCGGGCAGGCCGGCGCCCGACTCGACCGCCTCGGTGATCGCGTCGAGCGCCGCGAGGTCTGACACCTGGTCAGCCCCAGAAGTAGACGACGGCGAGGGCGCCCGCCACGCCCGCGCCGACGAGCACGGCGAGCACGTACAGCGACAGGACGGTCGCGGCCAGCCGCTCCCACAGGCGCGAGTAGGCGGTCCAGGCGGGACGCAGGATCAGGCCGGCGTACAGGGCCAGGCCGAAGACGGCCGGCGCCCGCTACCAGCTCGTTGATCTGTGATCTGCTCATCCGTGTAGCGCACGATTGTTACGCAAGCAGCAGTCGCAGCCGGGCGCTGGCGGGCTGCGAGGTCCCGCGACGCGGCTAGCCCCGAGGGTCCTGAACGCCTGCGACGGGCTCCGGCTCGCCGAAGGCGGCCTCGACGGGGACCGCCGTGACCGGGGCCGGCCGGTGCTCGGCGAGCGCCGCGGCAGCCGCTCGCGCAAGCGTGACGCCCTCCCCGCGGGCGCGCGCGAACAGGCCGAGCGACCGTCGGTCCGGAGCCGCTCACGAGCGCCAGGTCGGCGCCGGCGGCGCCGAGCGCTGCGCAGGGCCTCGGCGATCTCGGGGCACAGCGAGACCGCCGCGCGCTGCAGGTCGTTGTGGAGCAGCTCGCTCGCCGCGGGCAGCGGCGGCCCCCTGGCCGAGCGCGGCGGCCAGCTCCTCATAGAGCCGGCCGAGCTCGCGAGCGCTCGCGCGCCAGCCCGAGCCGGTCGGCCTCGGCGTACACCGCGGCGGTGGACAGCTCGAAGGTCGCTGCCAGCACGATGATCCCAAGACCCCGCGCGGGGCGGCGGCAGGCGCTCGAGGCGCTCGCCGGCGCCCGTGGCGAGCCAGCGCCCGGGCGCGACCTGGGCGGGCACGTCGGCGCCCAGCCCGGCGGCGATCTGCAGCAGCAGCTCCTCGTCGCCGAGCCCGGAGGCCGCACTGGCCAGCCGCAGCGCCGCCGCCGCGTCGGCCGAGCCGCCGGCCAGGCCGGCGGCCACGGGGATCCGCTTGTCGATCGGTCAGGCGCAGCGGCGGCGCCTCCCAGCCGGTCGCTGCGCGGAACGCCGCGCAGGGCGCGCGCCGCGAGGTTCTCCTCGGGCGCGCCCCGGCACCCCGGGGCAGACGAGCTCGTCGCCGACCCGCCCCGGGCGGCGCCGGGCCGAGCGTCAGCTCGTCGGCGAGCGAGATCGACTGCATCACCGTGACCAGCTCGTGGCGCGCCGTCGCTCTCGCGCACGGGGCCGAGGAACAGGCCGAGGTTGATCTTCGCCGGGGCGAGCGCGCGGAGCGTTGGCGGCGCGGCCGTCACAGCCCAAGGATTCCGGCCAGCGCGCGGAAGTCCTGCGGCGCCAGGCGCTCGGCGCGCGCGTCCGGCGGATGGCCGAGCTGCTCGAGCGCGGCCCGCACCTGCTCGCGCGAGCCGGCACGCCCCGCGCGCCGGCGAGCGCGAGCGAGCCGGCGAGCGTCTTGCGCCGGTGCGCGAACGCGCCTGCGACCAGCGCGCGCAGCGCCGCGGACGGCGGGCCGCCGTCGCCTGGACGGCGGCGCATCCCGACCAGCACCGAGTCGACGTTCGGCACCGGATGGAAGACGGTGCGCGGGATCGCGCGCAGGACGCGGACCTCGCAGGCGAGCTGGGCGAGCACCGACGGCGCGCCGTAGGCGCGCGTCGCCGGCCGATGCGGCCAGGCGCTCGCCGACCTCGCGCTGCACCATCGCCACCCAGAGCGCGACCGCGGGAAGCTGCTCGATCGTGCGCAGCAGCACGCCGGCCGCGATCCCGTAGGGGAGGTTCGCGACGACCTTGTCCGGGGCCGGGCTCGAGCGCCGCGAGGTCGAGCGTCATCGCGTCGCCCCAGTGGACGGTCACGTTCGGGTGCGGTGCGGTCGCGTCGAGCAGCGGCTCGCGCAGGCGCTCGTCGACCTCGACCACGTGCACGTGTGCGACCCGCTCGGCGAGGTGCTCGGAGAGCACGCCCAGGCCGCCGCCGATCTCGAGCACGACGTCTCCGCGGCCAGCTCCGCGGCGCGCTCGATCACGCCGAGGATGTTCGAGTCGATCAGGAAGTTCTGGCCGAGCTCGCGGTCGGGGCGCACGCCGAAGCGCCGCATCCGCCGCAGGCTCGGCTGCCCGGCGTCTTGGACCGCCCTCACCCCCAGCCGAACACGCGCGCCGCGTTCGCCTCGACGGCCGCGCCGAGCTCGGCCGCCTCAGCGCCGCGCAGCTCCGCGACGAACGCCAGCGTGTGAGCGACGAAGGCCGGCTGGTTGCGCTCGCGCCGCACCGCCTGCGGCGTCAGGTACGGAGCGTCGGTCTCGACCAGCAGGCGCTCCTCCGGCACCGCCCGTGCGGCCGCGGCGAGATCCTTCGGCGCTCGGGTAGGTGACGTTGCCGGCGAACGAGATCGCGTAGCCGCGCTCCAGGCACTCGGCGAGCCGGTCGGGCATCGAGAAGCAGTGCATCACCACCGACACGCCGCCGGCTTCGGCGCCGAGCTGGGCGAGCGTGTCCTCTTCGGCGGCGCGCGTGTGGATCACGAGCGGCTTGCCGCGTCTCGCGCGCGAGCTCGATCTGCGCCGCGAACGCGCGCTCCTGGTCGGCAGCCGGCGGGGCGCTGTCGCGGTAGAAGTCGAGTCCGGTCTCGCCGATCGCCACGCAGCGCTCGTGCGCGGCGAGCGCGCGCAGCTCGGCGAGGTCGGCGTCGTCGAAGCCCCGCGCCGCGTTGGGATGGCGCCCGACCGCGGCGTAGACCTGCGGGAAGGCCTCGGCCGCGGCCAGCGCGGCGCGGCAGGAGGCGCCGTCGATGCCGACCGTGAGCATGCGGCTGACCCCCGCCGCCTCCGCGGCCGCGACGAGCTCGGCGTCGGGCGGCTCGCAGAGGTCGAGATGGGTGTGGGAGTCGATCAAGCCGCGCCCGCCCCGCGCGGCTCCTTCGGGAACAGCGCCTCGAGCGTCTCGACGGCGGAGATCCCGCCGCGCCCGAGCTCCGCGCCGTCCAGCGAGGTGTCCTCGGCGCCGAGCGCGGCCAGCAGCCGCTCGCTGCTGGCCGGCAGGTAGGGCCAGAGCAGCACGGCGAGCACGCGCAGGCCCTCGGCGAGCGTCGCGAGCACGAGGTCGAGCTCCCCCGCGGCGGCGTCGTCCTTGGCCAGCTGCCACGGCGCCCGCTCCTCGACGTAGCGGTTGAGCCGGCGCACGCGCTGCCAGATCTCATCGAGCGCGAGGGTCAGCTCGGCGCGGTCGATCAGCTGCGAGACGCGCTCGGCGAGGCCCTCGAAGTCCGCGGCGAGCACCGGGTCGGGCGCCACGAGGGCGACGGCGCCGTCGCGGTAGCGGTGGAGCATCGCGAGCGTGCGGCTCGCGAGGTTGCCGAGCTCGTTGGCCAGCTCGGTCTCGTAGCGCAGCTCGAAGGAGGCCGTCGAGACCGAGCCGTCCTGGCCGAACGGGACGTCGCGCAGCAGGTAGAAGCGCAGCGCGTCGGCGCCGAAGCGCTCGATCACCGCGAACGGGTCGAGCACGTTGCCCAGCGACTTGCTCATCTTCTCGCCTTCCATCAGCAGGTAGCCGTGGACGAAGACGTGCTCGGGCAGCTCGATCCCGGCGGCCATCAGCAGCGCCGGCCAGTAGACCGCGTGGAAGCGCAGGATGTCCTTGCCGATCAGGTGGTAGCTGGCGGGCCAGAACTCGCTGAGCAGGTCCTCGCCGGGGCGGGCGTAGGACAGCGCGGTGTAGTAGTTCAGCAGCGCGTCGAACCACACGTAGAAGACGTGCTCGGGGTCCCACGGCACCTGCACCCCCCAGGTCAGCTTGTGCCGCGTGAGCGGCACGTCGCGCAGGCCCGAGCGGATGAACGACAGCGCCTCGTTGTAGCGGGTGCGCGGCGCGACGAAGCCGGGCGCTCGGCGTACAGCCGCTCCAGGCGCTCCTGGAAAGCGGACAGCTTGAAGAAGTAGTTGTCCTCCCGCTCGCGCGTCAGCTCGATGTGGTGGATCGGGCAGCGGTTGCCCTCGTCGATCTCGTTCTCGGCCTTGAAGTCGGCGCAGCGCGGGCAGTACCAGCCCTCGTAGGTGCCCTCGTAGACGTAGCCGTTGTCGCGCACCCGCGAGAGCACCTCCTGCACGACGGCTTCGTGCTGGGGGTCGGTCGTGCGGATGAAGAAGTCGTTGCTCGCGCCGAGCTGCGGCGCCAGCGCCCGGAAGCGCTCGGCGTTGCGGTCGGCCAGCTCCTGCGGCTCGATCCCGAGCGCGTGCGCGGCGTCGGCGACCGGCTCGCCGTGCTCGTCGGTGCCCGTCAGGAAGAAGACGTCCTCGCCGCGCTGGCGGTGGTGGCGCGCCATCACGTCGGCGGCGATCGTCGTGTAGGCGTGCCCGAGATGGGGCGCCGCGTTGACGTAGTAGATCGGGGTGGTGACGTAGAAGGCCATCGGCTGCGCCCAGGCTACTCGGAGGGACCTGTGAGGCCCCGGTAGAGCTCGTTCGCCGCGACGCCGGTGAGCTTCGCGAGCGCCGCTGCCGCGACCCGGGGCTTGGCGCCGGCCGCGACCAGCTCACGAAGGGCCGCCAGCGCCTCTGCGCGGGGATCCCCGCCGCCGCGCCGGCGGCGCCGACGACCAGCGTCACCTCACCGCGGACGCTCGCCGCGGCCGAAGTGCTCAGCCAGCTCGGCGGCGCTGCCGCGCGCGACCTCCTCGTGCAGCTTGGTCAGCTCGCGGCAGACCGCCACCGGGCGCTGGGGGTCGAGCTCGGCGAGCAGCGCAAGCGTCGCTGCGAGCCGCCGCGGGGACTCGAAGGCGACGAGCGTCTCCGCCGCGTCCGGCGAGCAGCTCGCGCAGCTCGCCGCGCTTGCGCGGCAGGAAGCCGACGAAGCACCAGCGCGCGCCGGGCAGCCCGGAGGCCACCAGCGCGGTGACGGCGGCGCTCGGCTCCGGGCAGCACCTCGACCGGCAGCTCCTCGCGCAGGCACTCGCGCACCAGCGCGTAGCCGGGGTCGGAGACGAGCGGCGTGCCGGCGTCGGAGACGAGCGCGACGCGTCTCCCCGGCGCGCGATCCGCGCGGCCAGCTCGCCGCGCCCGGCGCGCTTCGTTGTGCTCGTGGAGGCTCACGAGCTTGCGCGCGCCGATGCCGTGGCGGTCGAGCAGGACCCGCGTGCGGCGCGTGTCCTCGCAGGCGATCACGTCGGCCTCGGCGAGCTCCTCGAGCACGCGCAGCGTGACGTCCTCGAGGTTGCCGATCGGCGTCGGGCAGACGATCAGGCGTCCGACCGGCGCGCCCGGAGCGGTCATGCGGCAAATATAGGGTCCGACCGATGGGCAGCGAGGAGCCGCCTCAGTACACCCGCTATCGCGCTCGGCGCCGGCTGCTCGGCGGCGCCTCCCGCGACGCCGACACGGCGCCGCGCGAAAGCATGCCCGGAAACGGCGTCGCCGGCCGGCCCCCGGGCGGGCCACGGAGCACCGCGGCACCAGACGTGGGCGAAATCCGCTCGGGCGGCGACGGGCGCGGGCGCTCGCGGCGGCGCGTTCGCGGCGGCGGGGAGGCTGGCGGCGCTGGGCGACGCCGAAACGGATCGTGCTCGGCGGTGCTCGCCCTGATCGCCGGCTGGCTGCTGCTCTCGCTCGTGCTGTTCCTGATCAGCTCGCACTTCGAGCGCACGCCGCTGCCGAGCGAACGTCGCCGGCGCGCTCGACCCGGCCGGCAACCCGCTGACCTCGGCCAACAACATCCTCGTGCTCGGCTCCGACCGGCGCCAGAAGAACAGCAAGGAACCGGGCGCCGAAAAGACCGGCTCCGGGCGCTCGGACACGATCATGCTGATCCGCACCGGCGGCGGGCACTCGGCGCGCCTGTCGATCCCGCGCGACACGGTCGTCGAAATCCCGACGGGCACGGACTGCAGAAGATCAACGCCGCGCACGCGTTCGGCGGCCGCGCGGAGTCGGTGCGAGTGATCAAGAACTGGCTCGGCATCCCGATCAACCACGTCGTCGAAGTCAACTTCGAAAACTTCCCGCAGCTGATCGACGCGATGGGCGGCGTCGACTACACCGGCGGCTGCATCATCTCCAAGCTCGACGGCGGCTTCGCCAACGGCGGCTACACGCTGCGCCTGCCGCGCCGGCACGCCACCACATCGACGGCAAGCAGGCGCTCGCGCTCGCGCGCACGCGCGAGAACCTCTGCGCAGCCGAACGAGACCGACATCCAGCGCGAGGAACACCAGCAGGCGCTGTTCAACGCGCATGAAGTCGCGGCTGCTGTCGCCCTCGAGCTTCTTCCGGCTGCCGTGGATCGCCTGGAACGCGCCGCCGGCGATCATCTCCGACATGAGCGGCGCGACGCTGCTCGCGCTGTTCGCGGGGCTGGCCGTCTCGGGCACGCCGCCGACGCACGTGCTGAAGCCGACGGGCGCCGAGCACGCTGCCCGGCGGCGAGGAAGGGCTGACCGTCTCGGAAGCCGAGAAGCCGCGCGACGTCGCGCGGTTCATGAACGGCTGAGGCCGGCACGAGCGCTGGCCGACCCTCCAAGGCCGGCACGGAGCGCCGGCCGACCCTCCTGAGGCCGGCACGGAGCGCCGGCCGACCCTCCAACGTCTCAGCTCTTGGAGCTGACCGGTTTCGTCTCTTCTCGGCCGGCTCGGTCTTCTTCGTGCTCTCCGAGGAGCTCGAGCTTCGAATCGCCGGAGCTTGATGAGTCGAGGACTTCTCGGCAGCTGAGGACTTCTCGGCCGCCGCGGCGGTCTCGCGCTGGCGGTTGCGCGTGCCGTAGTCGGTGTTGTAGAAGCCTTTGCCCTTGAAGTGGACCGCGGGGGCGTGCAGCACGCGCTCGACCGGCACGCCCGTCTCGGGGTCGCGCCTCGAGCGGGTCGTCGCTGAAGGACTGCTGGATCTCGAAGTGGTCCCGTCGGGGCGCCTGTACTCGTAGATCGGCATCGGGGCCGATTATAGGTGCGGGTCCTGGCGCCCCGCGGGCCCCCCCCGGCCAGCTCAGTCGGTCAGCAGCGCCCGCACGGAGGTGATGCCGGCTTCGATCGTGGCCGTGAAGTCGCGCTCGGGCTCGGTCAGCATCCGCAGCGCGAAGCCGTCGGCGAGCGAGAACAGGATCTCCGCGACCGCCTCCGGCTCGGCGTGCAGGTGCAGCACTCCCTCCTGCTGCGCGAGCGCGAGCATGTCCGGCGACCTGCTCGCGCGTGCGGCGCATCAGCGCGGCGTACTCGACCGCGATGTCCTCGTTGCGCCGCGAGAGCGTGAACAGCTCGAACACGAGCGTCACGAAGTCGGGGTCCTCGCGCACCGTCTCCTGCAGGTTCTGCGCCATCAGAGTCGATGAAGTCGTCGGCCGTCGCGCGCCGTCGCGAGCTGGCGCTCGAGCCGCTCGATGCGCAGCTCGCCGTCGCGGCGGACGGCCTCGACCAGCAGCTGCTCCTTGGTGCCGAAGTAGTAGTGCAGCAGCCCGCGCGAGACGCCGGCCTCGCGCGAGACGTGGTCGAAGGTCGAGCCCGTCGTCCCGCGCTTGGCGACGCTGTGGCGCATCGCCTCGATGATGCGCTGCGCCTTCTCACCCGAGAGCGGGCGGCGTGTCGGTGGCCCCGCTCTGCTGCTCAGGGCCGTCCGTCCGTCTTGGCGCGCAGCGGTCGCTGCGCGTCGCGTCTGCAGCTCGCACGATGGTCCGCCTTCCGGAGTCGCTCTCAGGCGCTCGCCACGCCGGCGGGCTCCGGCTCGGCCGGGGCGGTGGTCGAGCTGTAGTCGAACTCCTCCTCGGCGCCGAACAGCAGGTCGAGCACCTTCGAGCGCAGACCCTCGTTCAGCGCGACGCGCGAGCACGGCGCCGAAGGCGACGAGCAGCAGCGTGCGCCCGAGGCCCCCGCGGCGGCGCCGGCCTTGCGCGGGCTCTTCGCGCAGCGACTCGCCGCTTCGCGCAGCGACTCGACCGCGCTCGCGCAGCTCCGCCTGCAGCTTGCGGTCCTCGAACAGCGCCTTGCTCGGCCGGCTTGCCGTTGCTCATGCGCCCGTACGCGCTGCGCGCGGCGCCATAGGCCGCGAGCAGGTTCGCGCGCAGCTCCTCGTCTTCGATCAGCCGCTGCACGTACCGGTTGTCCTGCGCGGCCTTGGCCGCTTCGGACGCCTTTCCGATTCTGTCTTTCGCTGCCATCTCGCCACCGCCCTTGCCGAAAGCTTTCAGGTCCAGCGATCAATATACCCGGGCTGGGGTGCCGTGGACATACGCCCCGGACGGCCTTCCGAGCTGAACCATCAAGCGTGGAGCGCCGCCTGCTCCTGCGCTGAGGGGAACGCCCACGCCGCCCGCGTGCGCCGCTCCTGGCGGAACACGAACCGCATCTGCTGGGGCGGACGCAGCTGCGCCTCGTTGGGACGGAAGGTGGCGCACGGCTCCTCCAGCTGCAGCGCGCAGAGCAGGTTGACGCGGAAGAAGCAGTCCTCACAGCTCGGCTTCGGCGCCGAGCGCCGCCCGGTGGCGGCAGGCGTGATCCTGCGGCTGCTGCGGTTCGCTCCCAATTCCTGCCCCCGGTTCGCTCGCTGTCAATGGGACGAGACGATCAAATCACAGGCCTGTCGACACCCGCGGTGGGCATTGCGCAAATCCCAGAGAAAACGCTTCCGGGCCCGCAACGAGGAGCCGCCGCGTCACTTTCCTGTGACGATCGCCGTCGTGAAGCCGCAGTTTCCGCTCGCTCCGATCATCATCTGGGCAGTGGAGATACTGCTCACCGGCGCCAGCGGATTCGTCGGCTCGGCGCTGTTGCCCGAGCTGCTGGAGGAGGGGCACGCGGTGCGGGCGCTGACGCGGGACCCCGCGCGCCTCGCCTCCGCCCCCGCGCCCGGGGGGGCGCTGCGCCTCGTGCGCGGAGACGCGGTGACGGGCGAGGGCCTGGAGCGGGCGCTCCGCGGCGCCGAGGTCGCGTACTACCTGATCCACTCGATGGAGCCCGGGCCGGGAGGCTCCTCCATCTCGGGCTTCGTCGAGCGCGAGCGCCTGGCGGCACGCAACTTCGCCGCCGCGGCGCGCGAGTCCGGGGTACGGCGGATCGTCTACCTCGGCGGTCTCGTGCCCCGCTGGGAGCCGCCCCGCAGGCGTCGCGCCGGCGAGCCGCGCTCGAAGCACCTCGCGAGCCGGGAGGCGGTCGAGGGCGAGCTGCTCGCGGCGGTGCCCGACTCGCTCGCCCTGCGCGCCTCGATCGTGATCGGGGCGCGGTCGCGCTCGTTCCGCCTGCTCGTGCGGCTGGTCGAGCGGATGCCCGTCCTGACGCTGCCTGCCTGGCAGCGCTATCGCACCCAGCCGATCGACGAGCGGGACATCGTCGCGATGCTGGTGAGCGCGGCGAGCAGCCCGCTCGGCGGCGAGGTCCTCGAGGTCGGCGGCCCGGACGTGCTGAGCTACGGGGAGATGCTCGAACGGATCGCCGAGGCGATGCTGGTGGGCCGCCCGGCGCTGCGCCTGCGCGTCACGATGACCGGTCTGGCAGGCCGGCTCGCGGCCGCGATCGCCGCCGAGCGACCCGAGCTCGTACTGCCGCTGATGGAGGGTCTGCAGGGCGACCTGCTGGCGCGCGAGGACCATGCTGCCGAGCGGCTCGGCGTGAGCCTGCACAGCTTCGACGCCGCCGTCGAACACGCGCTGGCAGAATGGGAGCGCGCCGAGCCCCTCGCCGCCCGCTGATGAGCCGCGTCACCGCGTCGATCGAGATCGCCGCTCCCCCCGAGCGGGTGTGGGAGACGGTCATGGACCCCCTGTGCCTGGAGCATTGGGTGACAATTCACCGCCGACTGCTGCACGCCGACACGGGGCCGCCCAAGGTCGGCTTCGAGATGGAGCAGCAGATCCACCTCCGCGGTGTGACCATCGACGTGCACTGGAAGCTGGTCGAGTGCGAGCCGCCATGCAGGGCGGTGTGGGAGGGCCGGGGCCCGGCGCGCTCGCGCGCTCACACCGAATACCTGCTGACGCCAGAGGGAGGCGGCACCCGCTTCGACTACCGGAACGAGTTCAAGCCTCCGCTCGGTGCCGTCGGCGCGTTGGTCAGCCGGGCCCTCGTCGGCGGAATCCCGTGCGAGAGGCAAACCGTACGCTGGATGCGCTGAAGGAGAAGATCGAGCGGGGCGGCTGAGGCTGGTGTAGTGTGGAGGCACACGGGATGTGAAACCCACACATCCGAACCGGTGAACAGGAAACTGACTGTGACTGACTTCCTTGATGAGAAGCGCAAAGAGATCACCGACCGGCTCAAAGAGCTGAAGCCGCTGGTGGACGAGTACCACCGCCTCGAGGCGGCGGCCGGCGCGCTCGCAGGCGTCGGCGGCTCGGCCGTCAGCACTGCGCGCTCCGCGCTCGGCAAACGCGGTCCCGGGCGCCCCCGCGGCGCGGCTTCCAAAGCTGCGACGAAACCGGCCCGCAAAGCCAGGGCTACGACGAAACGGCGTGCCGGCAGGCGCAAAGGCAGCGGCACGCGCGCCGCTGAGGCGCTGTCGTTCGTGCAGGGCCAGCCCGGCATCACGATCCCCGAGCTCGCGGCCAAGATGGGAATCAAGCAGAACTACCTCTACCGCGTCCTGCCCGGTCTCGAGCAGGAAAAAAAGGTCGACAAGAAAGGCCGCGGCTGGCACCCCAAAGCGTAGCTCCGAGTAACACTTGGAGGGCCGCGCCGGCCCTCCAAGTTCCGATATTCGATCGTTAACGACGAGGGGCGCGGTTCCTGACACCGCGCCCCTCGGTCGTTGCAGCCTCAAAGGCGGCTCAGATCAGGCCCTGCTCGGCGACCGTGTCGCGCTCGCCGACGAGCTCAGCCACCGAGGCGTCGATCTTGCCGCGGGAGAACTCGTCGAGCTCAAGCCCCTCGACGATCTCCCACTCGCCGCCCTCACAGGTGCAGGGGAAGCCGCTGATCAGGCCCTCGGGGACGCCGTAGGAGCCGTCGGAGGCGACGCCCATCGAGACCCAGTCTCCGCCGGTGCCTTTGACCCAGTCGTTGACGTGGTCGATCGCGGCGCTGGCCGCGGAGGCGGCCGAGGAGGCGCCGCGCGCCTCGATGATCGCCGCGCCGCGTTTGCCGACGTTCGGGCAGGAAGTCGTCTTCGATCCATGCCTGATCGTCGACCGCGACGGCCGCGATGTGGCCGCCCACCTTGGCGTGGAACAGGTCGGGATACATCGTCGGCGAGTGGTTGCCCCAGACGCCCATCTGGGTGACGTCGGTGACGGGCTCCGCGAGCTTGTTCGCGAGCTGGGCGATCGCGCGGTTGTGGTCGAGGCGCATCATCGAGGTGAAGCGCTCGCGCGGGATGTCAGGCGCGTTGTTCATCGCGATCAGGCAGTTCGTGTTGGCCGGGTTGCCGACGACGAGCACCTTCACGTCGTCGGCCGCCTTGTCGTTCAGCGCCTTGCCCTGCACGGTGAAGATCTTGCCGTTCTCGGCCAGCAGCTCGGCGCGCTCCATGCCCTTCGTGCGCGGGCGCGAGCCGACCAGCAGCGCGATGTTGGCGCCGTCGAACGCTTCCTCGGGGTTGTCGTGCAGGTCGAGGCCGGCGAGCAGCGGGAAGGCGCAGTCGACGAGCTCCATCGCGACACCCTCGAGCGCGCCCATCGCCTGGCGGGATCTCGAGCAGGCGCAGGTCGACCGGCTGGTCGGGGCCGAGCAGCTGTCCGCTGGCGATGCGGAACACGAGGCTGTAGCCGATCTGACCGGCGGCGCCGGTGACGGTCACTCGTACGGGGTTGCTCACAGGTTCATCTCCTGGGGATGTGGCGGTTTGTGGTTTGTGGTCAAGCGGCGGACGACCTCGCGCAGGTGCTCGTCGATCGAGGCGAGGAACTCCTCGGTCGTCTGCCACGGCTGATCCGGGCCGACGAGCAGCGCGAGGTCCTTGGTCATCTTCCCGCTTCGACCGTCTCGACGCAGACGCGCTCGAGCGTCTCGCGCGAACTCGCGTGACCTCCGGCGTCTCGTCCATCCGCCCGCGCGCCGCCAGGCCGCGCGTCCACGCGAAGATCGAGGCGATCGGGTTGGTCGAGGTCGGCTTGCCCTGCTGGTGCAGGCGGTAGTGACGGGTGACCGTGCCGTGGGCGGCCTCGGCCTCGACCGTCTTGCCGTCGGCGGTCATCAGCACGCTCGTCATCAGCCCGAGCGAGCCGAAGCCCTGCGCGACCGTGTCCGACTGCACGTCGCCGTCGTAGTTCTTGCACGCCCACACGTAGCCGCCCTCCCACTTCAGCGCGGCGGCGACCATGTCGTCGATCAGGCGGTGTTCGTAGGTGATGCCGGCGGCCTCGAACTCGGCCTTGAACTCGGCCTCGTAGATCTCGGCGAAGATGTCCTTGAAGCGGCCGTCGTAGCGTTTGAGGATCGTGTTCTTGGTCGACAGGTAGACCGGGTAGCCGCGGTCCAGGCCGTAGCGCAGCGAGGCGCGCGCGAAGTCGCGGATCGAGGCGTCGAGGTTGTACATCGCCATCGCCACGCCGCCGCCCGGGAAGTCGTACACGTCCAGCTCGATCGGCTCGTCGCCGTTGGCGGGCGTGAAGGTGAGGGTCAGCTTGCCCTCGCCGGGGACGACGAGGTCGGTCGCCCGGTACTGGTCGCCGAACGCGTGGCGGCCGATCACGATCGGCTTGGTCCAGGCCGGGACCAGCCGCGGGATGTTGGAGATCACGATCGGCTCGCGGAAGATGACCCCGCCGAGGATGTTGCGGATCGTGCCGTTGGGCGAGCGGTACATCGCCTTCAGGCCGAACTCCTCGACGCGCGCCTCGTCGGGGGTGATCGTCGCGCACTTCACGCCGACGCCGTACTGCTTGATCGCTTCGGCCGCTTCGACGGTGATCTGATCGTCGGTCGCGTCGCGGCTCTCGATGCCGAGGTCGTAGTACTTCAGGTCGATGTCGAGGTAGGGCAGGATCAGCTGCTGCTTGATGAACGACCAGATGATCCTCGTCATCTCGTCGCCGTCGAGCTCGACGACCGGGTTCTTCACCTTGATCTTCGCCATGTTCGGTGGATCCTCATTCGTTTTTTTGGGGGGGTTGGGGGTCGCGTTCAGCGGAAGGGCGCGCGGCCGTGCAGCCGGCGCCGATGCTATCGACCGCGCACGAGCGGACCCCTGTCCCGGCGCGAACCGCGGATTTGGGACGGCCGTCCAATGCACCGGCGCGCGCCTGTGGCGAGCATGCCCTCACCATGCAACGTGAGATCGAGCGCAAGATCGAGCGCCGGATCAGGCTCTGGATCGTCGAACAGGAGCGCGAGCAGCGTCGCGAAGCCCTGCGCAGACGTGCCACGGCCGTCCGGCGCGCGCCACGCAACGCGCGTCGCAAGTGACGACGTCCTGAGCGCCCCGTGCGCTGCAGCGAGAACCGGACGCCGCAGCGCCGGGCGCCCGCCGATGCGCGGCCTGCCCTATTCGTTCCAGCTCGGCTGGGCGGCGTGCGCGACCAGCGGCGTCGGCGCGCCGCCCGAGAACGGAACGCTGATGACGTTGTCTCCCTGGGCCGGGCCCTCGAAGCCCGCCTTCGAAGACGAGCAGGCGGGTGCCGTCGGCTGAGATCGCGGCGCCGACCACCGGCAGGCGTTTCACCCTCACCGGCCGCGCGCGGCCGGAGGGCACCTGCACGGTCCAGGCTTCGCTCGTGTCCTGCCCCACGAACTCCGTGAGCAGGCGGCGACCGTTCGCGGAGAAGCCGAGCGGCGTCAGCCCGGAGACCAGCGAGCGCACGTGCGTGGAGGTCAGACGGCGTGCCGCGCCGCGGTCGGAGCCGCGCAGCCAGATCTGATAGACCGGCGCGTCGCCCGGACGGAGGGTCTCGCGGTCGTAAGCGATGAAGCGCGGGCCCCAGACCGGGTTGAGGCTGCGCCCGTCAGAGGTGATGCGCGTCAGCGAGGCTCCGCTCGCCGCGGCCGTGTAGAGGTTGACCTTCGCTTCAAGGCTCTGGCCCACGGCCCTGCCGAACACGACCCGGTCGCTGCCGTCCGGGGCGAAGCTCGCGCCGTAGACGAGGCCGCTCGCGATCGTTCGCAGCGAGCCGGAGGTCGTGTCGAGGATGCCGAGCCCGGACTTCCTCACGAAACCGTTCACCGCCGCCGAGGTCAGCATCACCGCCAGATAGCGCGAGTCGGGCGACCACGCGAGCGGGAGCGCGTCCTGCGCCGCGAGGTCGCCGAACCTCGTCGGCGCTCCGCCGGCGACCGGGTAGAGAGCCAGCGAAGGTCCTTTCCCCGGCCCTGACCCGAACAGGCCTGCGGCGACCGTCGCGCCGTTCGGCGCCAGCAGGGGCTCGTCCCCGGGGCCGAGCAGGCGCGGTTCCGCGCCGCTCGCGAGCGCCGCCCACACGCGCGGTTCCGGCTGCGCTTCGCTCGAGGTGACGTAGGCGAGGCGACCTGGGCCGGGCGGCGGCTGGAGTCCGGCGGCGGCGCTGCGGCCCCGGGCGGGCCGGGCCAGCGCCGCGCCCGGCGCCACGGCGGCGAGCGCCGCCAACGCGAGCAGCATCGCGGCTGCTTGAACGACACGTCTGCCCCCCGGCGCCGGCATCGACTCGAGCATAGCCCGGCGCAGCCGCGGGGCCGGCATCTGCGACACTTCGGCCCATGGCCACCGTCTCGCAGGCCAGCGGGGAGAGCAACGCGCCGTGGAAGACCCACGAGGTCTTCAACCAGGCGCCGCCGCTCGAAGGGCTCGACGTGTTCTCGAGCAACCGGCCGCTGGTCGAGGCCACCGAGCGCGAGGGCGCCGGCTGGGTGCTCGAGCGCGCGCGCCGAGCTGGGCCGCTTCGTCGGCGGCGCGCCCCAGCAGGAATGGGGGCGCCTGGCCAACGAGAACACGCCGGTGCTGCGTACCTTCGACCGCTACGGCAACCGCATCGACGAGGTCGAGTTCCACCCCGCCTGGCACCAGCTGATGCGGATGGGCGTCGAGCACGAGCTGCACTCGCTGCCCTGGACGAGCAGCGAGCCCGTCGCCGCACGCCGCCCGCGCGGCGCTCTACATGACCGCGATGCAGGCCGAGGCCGGCTTCGCCTGCCCGATCACGATGACCTTCGCCGTCGTGCCCGCGCTGCGCGCCCAGCCCGAGCTGGCCGCCGAGTGGGAGCCGCTGCGTGACGGCCACGACGCTATGACCCGCGCTCGATCGCCGGCGCGCGAGAAGGGCAGCGGCGATCGCGGGCATGGCGATGACCGAGAAGCAGGGCGGCTCGGACGTGCGCGCGAACACGACCGTCGCGCGCCCGCTGAACGGCGGCGGCGCGGGCGCCGAGTACGAGCTCGTCGGCCACAAGTGGTTCTGCTCGGCGCCGATGTCCGACCTGTTCCTCGTGCTCGCCGCAGACCGACGAGGGCGCTGTCGTGCTTCCTGCTGCCGCGCATCCTGCCCGACGGCGCGCGCAACGCGTTCCACATCCAGCGCCTGAAGGACAAGCTCGGCAACCACTCGAACGCCTCCTCGGAGATCGAGCTGCACGGCGCCTGGGCGCGGATGGTCGGCGAGCCCGGGCGCGGCGTGCCGACGATCATCGAGATGGTCGGCCACACGCGCCTGGACTGCGTGATCGGCTCGGCCGCGGGGATGCGCGCGGCGGTGGTCAGCGCCACCCACCACACCGCCCACCGCAGCGCGTTCGGCAAGGTGCTGATCGACCAGCCGCTGATGCGCAACGTGCTCGCCGACCTGTGCGTCGAGTCCGAGGCGACGACGGCGCTCGCGATGCGCCTCGCGCGCGCCTACGACGAAGCCCGCGCCGACGCCGATGCCGGCGAGGACGAGACCGACGCGCAGCTGTTCAAGCGCCTGGCGACGGCGGTCGGCAAGTACTGGACCTGCAAGCGCGCGCCGAACCACGCCTTCGAGTGCGCTGGAGTGCCTCGGCGGCGCCGGCTACGTCGAGGAGTCGGGATGCCGCGGCTGTACCGCGAGGCGCCGCTGGCCTCGATCTGGGAGGGCTCGGGCAACGTGATGAGCCTCGACGTGCTGCGCGCGCTGACGCGCTCGCCGCGCTCGCTCGAGGTGTTCCTCGCCGAGGTCGAGCAGGCCGCCGGCGCCGACGCGCGCCTGGACGCGCGGGTGGCCGAGCTGAAGGGCCAGTTCGCCGACCCGGCCACGCTCGAGACGCGCGCCCGCCGCGTGGTCGAAGCGATGGCGCTGTGCCTGCAGGGCTCGCTGCTCGTGCGCCACGGCGACCGCCGCGGTCGCGGACGCCTTCTGCGCCTCGCGCCTGGGCGGCGACGGCGGGCTCGAGTACGGCACGCTGCCCGCGGGCAGCGACTTCGAGGCGATCATCGCGCGCTCGCGACCCGAGCTCTGAGGGGCTCAGCAGCAAGCCGCGCGGGGCCGCGCAGGACGGGTGCAGACGCCCGGGGCGCCTACCATCTAGCCATGCCGTCCGCGTCGGCGTACGAACTTTCAGCTCGCGCGGGTCTTCGGGATCAGGATCGGCGTCAGCGTCAGCTGGTTCGTCGTCCTGTTCCTGTCCTGATCTACTGGCTCGCGCCGAATACTTCCACGGAGTCATCGCGGGCTCGGAGACGACCGACTACCTGGTCGCCGTCGCCGCGGCCTGTCGGCTACTTCCTGTCGCTGATCCTGCACGAGCTGGGCCACGCGCTCGTGGCGCGGCGGATCGGCATCGGCATCGCCGGCATCGACCTGTGGTTCTTCGGCGGCCTCTCGCAGATGCGCCGCGAGCCTGCGACCCCGGGTGAGGAGTTCAAGGTCGCCGCGGCCGGGCCCGCGGTGACGTTCGCGCTGCTCGTCATCTGCGTCGGTGGCGGGCGTGGCCGCTCGCCTCGCGGGCACCCCTTCGTCGACGTCGATCACCAAGGAAGGCTTCACGCACCACTCCCGGGCTCGCTCTGGCTCGGCTGGCTCGCCTTCGTCAACGCGGTCCTGCTCGTGTTCAACATCATCCCGGCCTTCCCGCTGGACGGCGGGCGGATCGCGCAGCGCGGTGATCTGGCGGCGTCACCGGGGACCGCAACCGCGCCACGCGCGGCACCGGGCGCGCCGGGCAGGCGCTCGCGCTGGCGCTGGGCGTGCTCGGGCATCGTCGGCTACGCGCGGACCGGCTCGTTCTTCGACGTCTTCACGATGCGTGCTCGCCTTCTTCCTCTACCAGGCGGCCGGCGCGGCGGTCGCTGCAGGGCGCGGTCGGACGAGCGCATCCAGAACATCACGGTCGCCGACATCATGGACCGCGAGCCCGTGACGATCCCGGCCGAGGTGACCCTGCTCGACGCCCAGGAGCAGTTCTTCCTGCGCTACCGCTGGCCCTGGTTCGCGGTCGTCGACCCGGCGCGGCACTTCCTCGGCGTCGTGCGCCAGCAGCGCGTGGACAGCCGAGATCGCGGCCGGGCGGCCCGGCGCTGCCGGTCGGCGGACGTGCTCGAGGCGGATCTGCCGGTGCGGATCGGCGAAGAGGCGCCGCTGGAGATCGCTGCTGGGCTCCGAAGGGCTCGGCCGGCTGGGCGCGATGGTCGCGGTCGACGCGCGACGGCGTGCTGCAGGGCGTCGTCACGCTGGCCCAGGTGCGCCGGGCGCTGCGCCGGCCGGCTGAGACCGCGCCCGAGCGGCGCGACGCCGTTCCCGGCGCCGTTATAGAGTCCTCGCCGCAGCCGCCCCACCCTATCGACCGCAGGAGCCATGCCAGCACACGACGTCCTGATCATCGGCGCCGGCCTCGCCGGCCAGCGCGCCGCCCTCGCCGCCGCGCAGGAGGGCGCGAGCGTGGCGATCATGAGCAAGGTCCACCCCGTGCGCTCGCACTCGGTGGCGGCCGCCGGCGGGATCAACGCGGCGATCAGCGTCGACGACGACTGGCGCTCGCACGCCTACGACACCGTCAAGGGCTCGGACTTCCTCGGCGACCAGGACGCGATCGAAGTGATGTGCTCGGAGGCGCCCGCCGAGGTCATGCACCTCGAGCACATCGGCGTCACCTTCCACCGCAACGAGAAGGGCGAGATGGACCTGCGCGCGTTCGGCGGCGCCTCGATGAAGCGCACCGCCTACGTCGCCGACATCACCGGCCAGGCGATGCTGCACGTGCTCTACGAGCAGCTGATGAAGCACCACGAGACGGTCGAGCGCTACGAGGAGTGGTTCACGACCTCGCTGCTGCAGGACGAGGCCGGGCGTCTGCTGCGGCGTGATCGCGCGCGACGTGCGCACCGGGCGCATGGAGGCGTTCCACGCCAAGAACGTGATCCTCGCCTGCGGCGGCGCCGGGCAGGCCTACAAGCCGACCACCAACGGCCTGATCGTCACCGGCGACGGGATCGCGCTGGCCTACCGGGCGGGCGCGCCGCTGATGGACATGGAGATGGTCCAGTACCACCCGACCTGCCTCGTCGAGACCGGCATCCTGATCACCGAGGGCGCCCGCGGCGAGGGCGCCCACCTGCTCAACTCCAACGGCGAACGCTTCATGGAGAAATCGGCTCCCAACAAGATGGAGCTCGCCTCGCGCGACGTCGTCTCGCGCGCCGAGCAGATCGAGATCAACGAGGGCCGCGGCGTCGGGCCCGGCGGCGCGGGCATCTTCCTCGACGTGACCGTGGTCCCGCGCAAGCGCACGCTCGAGGCGCTGCGCGAGATCGTCAACCTCGGGCGCGACTTCGCCGGCGTGGACATCACGCGCGAACCGATCATGATCCGCCCGGGCCAGCACTACATCATGGGCGGCGTCAAGACCGACGTCGACGGCCGCACGCCGATCGAGGGCCTCTACGCGGCCGGCGAGGTCGCCTGCGTGTCGGTGCACGGCGGCAACCGCCTGGGCGCCAACTCGCTGCTCGACACGCTGATCTTCGGCCGCCGCGCGGGCGAACACGCGGCCGCGCGCGCCGCCGCGATGGGCCATGCCCAAGCTCGACGCGAGCGCCCACCTGCGGAGCGACGACGAGCCGAGCTCGAGGCGATCATCGCGCGCCCGCGCGAGGGCCGGCGCGTCTCGGAGATCAAGAACGAGCTCGGCGAGACGATGAACAAACACGCCGCCGTGTTCCGCGACGAGGCAGGGCCTGCAGAGAGCGCTCGAGACCGTGCGCCGCCTGCAAAGAGGAGGCCGCAGAGCGCCTGGATCGACGACCGCGGCACGGTCTTCAACCAGGACGTGCTCGGGGCGATCGAGCTCGGCTACATGATCGACTGCGCCGAGGCGACCGTGCGTCGGCGCGATCGAGCGCAAGGAGTCCCGCGGCGCCCAGTTCCGCACCGACTACCCCGAGCGCAACGACGAGGAGTGGCTGAAGCACATCGACATCACGCTGGACGACGGCGAGCCGAAGGTCAGCTACTCGCCGGTGACGATCACCCAGTGGCAGCCCGAGGAGAGGAAATACTGATGCCCGAAGCCCACGACCGCCCGCCGGAGCAGTTCAAGCTCCGGCTGCGCCGCTACGACCCGGAGTCGGGCGAGGCGCCCTACTGGGACGAGCACACGGTCGAGCTCGAGCCGCACCGCTCGGTGCTCGAGGCGATCCTGCAGGCGCGCGACCGCTTCGACGGCTCGATCGGCATCCGCTGCTCCTGCCGCCAGGCGATCTGCGGCTCCTGCGGCGTGCGCGTCAACGGCGAACCGGCGCTGGCCTGCCACACCCACCTGGACGCCGCGCTCAGCGAGCGCTCCGCGACGGGCGTGATCGAGATCGAACCGATGGGCAACATGCCGGTGATCAAGGACCTGATCGTCGACATGGACGCGGTCCACTGGAAGAAGATCCAGCGCGTCACGCCGTGGCTGCTCGCCAAGCAGCCGGTGCCCGAGCGCGAGTACATCGTCCCGAAAGAGGCGATGGTCGACGTCACGCAGACGATGGCCTGCATCCAGTGCGGCGCCTGCGTCTCGGACTGCCTGGCGATGGAGGTCGACCCCGGCTTCATCGGCCCGGCCGCGCTGGCCAAGGCCTACCGCTTCGTCGGCGACCCGCGCGACGACGAGCAGCACGAGCGCCTGGACGACCTCGCCCAGGACCCGCAGGGGATCTTCGACTGCACGCACTGCTTCAAGTGCGTCGAGGCCTGCCCGAAGGACGTCAACCCGATGGGCCAGATCATGCGGCTGCGCCGGATCGCCAGCTCCGACCAGCACATCGTCGACCAGCAACAACGGCGAGCGCCACGAGGCGGCGTTCACGACGCTGATCAAGGACAACGGCCTGCTGTGGGAGGCCGAGCTGCTGCCGCGCTCCTACGGCGGCAACTCGTGGTTCGGCAAATTCCACCCCGCCGCGGGCAAAGAGCTGGTGAGCTCGCTGCCCGCGATCCTGAAGGCGCTGCTGCGCGGCAAGGTGACGCCGGCGGGCGCGCTGAAACCGCACAAGATCCCGCGCGCAGGACCTCGAGCGCGTGCAGGCGATCTACGACAGGTCGAGAGCCGCGAGGAGCGCTACGAGCTGAACCTGTACATCACCGGCGAGGACGAAGCCGAGGCCGATGAGCTCGTGACCGCCGGCGTCGTGACCGGCGCCGCGGACTCGGCCCCGGCAGGCGAGGCGGCGTCGGAGAGCTCGCCGGCGCCCGAGGGCACGGGCCAGGCGCCTGAGATCGAGACCACGGGCGAGGAGGCCGCGGCCGTCGGACCCGACGAAAGTGACAGCGGGGACGACGTTGCCGACGGCGAGGACACCGAGAAAGGAAGCGAGGGCTGATGAAGGTCGCCTACTGGCCCGGCTGCGTCAGCCGCGGCTTCACCCCGGAGCTGCACGGCTCGATGGCGAAGGTCGCGCCGCTGCTCGACATCGAGCTGGTCGAGCTCGACCGCGCGAGCTGCTGCGGCGCCGGCGTGATCGCCGAGCACAACCAGGAGCTCGCCGACACGCTCAACGCGCGCACGTTCGCGCTCGCCCAGCAGGTCCAGGGAGCCGAGCTGATGATGAACATCTGCTCCACCTGCCAGGGCGCCCAGAGCGAGTGCCAGGAGCGCCTGGACGCGAACGCCGAGTACCGCGAGCACGTCAACTCGACGCTCGCCGGCGAGGGACTCAGCTACGAGAAGGGCCTCACCAACAAGAACTTCCTGTGGCTGCTCGTCGAGGAGATCGGCCTCGAGGACCTGCGCGCGAAAGTCAAGCGCCCGCTGACCAACCTGCGCGTCGGCCCCTTCTACGGCTGCTACATCGTGCGCCCGCGCGACCGCCTCGGAATCGACGCCGAGCACCCGCGCGACCACTACCTGGACGAGGTGATCGAGGCGCTGGGCGGCACGGTGATCGACTACGCCGGCATGCGCAAGTGCTGCGGCTTCCCGATCATCACGATGAACAAGGAGGCCTCGCTGAAGCAGGCCGGGCGCCACCTCGGCGACGCGGTCGACGCCGACGCCGACTGCCTGGTGACGCCGTGCCCGCTGTGCCACCTGAACCTCGACCTGCAGCAGCCGCTGGCCGAGCGCAGTCGTCGGGCGCGAGCTGAACATGCCGGTCCTGCACCTGCCGCAGCTGGTCGGGCTGGCGCTCGGCCTGGACCCGAAGGAGCTCGGCCTGAACCGCCACGTCGTGCGGCCGACCTCGGTGATCGACTGGTCGACCAGCGTGGTCGGGTCCGCCGCGGCCTGAGCTCCCCGGCGAGGGCATCCCGCACCCGCGCCTCGCGGCGAGCGAGAGGCACGGGCTACCTCTCTCGCCTAGAGCTTCCCTCTGGCGAGGTCGAGCAGCCGCCCCAGCACCCGCTCGCCGTCCCTGCGCAGGCCGTCGTGGTCGTACTCGCTCGTCAGCCACACCCGCAGCCCCGGGACGGCTGCAGCCGTCCGCTCTGAGAAGACGCGCTCGACGTACGGGTCCTCGGCATAGACCGCGGCGGCGGCCGCAACCTCGTTGCGAGCGAGCGCCGCCGGGTCGTACAGACGCGGCCAGTCGTGCGCGGCGAGCAGCTCTGCCGCCTCCCGCAGCGGCGCCAGCGACGGCGCATCGAACATCCACGGGAAGATGTGCTCGCCCGTCAGGTACTCCTGCGGCCAGTCGTGGAGCTCACCGAGAACCCGCTCGGCGGACCAGGCCGTCGCGCCGCCGTCTGCCCAGCACGCCTCGTGCAGCACCGCGTAGATCGGGTTGCGCGCAAAGCTCGTCAGCTCCTCGGCGTCGTGCAGGAACGCCGGCGAGTCGTGCGGCAGCTCCAGCAGGTAGTGCAGGCGCTCGAAGCCGTCGCTCATGCCGAGCCCGTGGCCCAGTTGGCGCAGCCGCGCGGGCGTGAGCGGATCGCCGGCGGGCAGCGCGATCGGCTCGCGCGCGGCGCGGTCGAGCAGGGCGAGCACCCGGTCGCGGTCCTCCGGGTAGCGCTCGTAGTACCGCGCGTTGCGGTCCCGCTGGCGTGCGAAGGTGGCGCGGTAGACCTCATCCGCCGAGGCGCCGATCGGCGGCACGCCGCCGGTGAACAGCACCTCGCGCAGCGACCCGGGCGCAGCCGAGAGGTAGCGCATCGCGCAGAAGCCGCCGAAGCTCTGGCCGAGCACGCTCCAGCGCTCGACGCCCAGCTCGGCGCGGATCGCCTCGGCGTCGGCGACGATCGAGTCCGCGCGGAAACAGCGCAGGTAGGCGGCCTGCTCCTCGGCCCCGCCCGGAAGCGAGGTCCCCACCGGGGTCGAGCGGCCGGTCCCGCGCTGGTCGAGCATCAGCACCCGGAAGTCGGCGAGCGCGCGCTCGAGCCACGGCGGCGACTCGGCCGTGCGGACCGGGCGCGGCGCCTCAAAGCCGGGGCCGCCCTCGAAGTACACGAGCAGCGGCCGCTCGCGCCCGCCGGGGTCGGCCAGCTCGCGCGAGAAGACCGTGATGCGCGGCCCGCTCGGATCGGCGTGGTCGAGCGGAACCGAGTGCTCGCGCTCGGTCACGACGAGGTTCGGGATCTCGTGTACGACGCTCACGAAAGGCAGAGACTAGTCCCGCCGCGTGGCCGCCTTCTAGGCTTAGCCCCGTGCGGATACTGACCGTCGTGGGCAACCGGCCTCAGTTCATCAAGGCCGCGGCGGTGTCCGGTTCCCTGCGCGAGCATCACGAGGAGGTGCTGGTGCACACCGGCCAGCACCACGACGACACGCTCTCCCGGGTGTTCTTCGCCGAGCTGGGACTCGCGCGCCCGGACCGGGAACTGGGCATCTCCGGGGGCACGAACGGCTCCCAGACCGCACGCATGCTGGCGGCGCTCGAGCCGCTGCTCGCCGACAGCGAACCGGACGCGGTGCTCGTATATGGCGACACGAATTCCACGCTGGCCGGCGCGCTCGCGGCCGCGCAGGCACGCTT
Organism: uncultured Solirubrobacteraceae bacterium; assembly: GCA_963742805.1. Classification (GTDB taxonomy): domain Bacteria; phylum Actinomycetota; class Thermoleophilia; order Solirubrobacterales; family Solirubrobacteraceae; genus Palsa-744. The sequence goes on from CAVUNG010000001.1 coordinate 722,378, forward strand.
CCCCGTGATCCACGTCGAGGCCGGCATGCGCTCGTTCGACCGGGCGATGCCCGAGGAGCTCAACCGCGTCCTCACCGACCACATCGCCGAGCTGCTGCTCTGCTCCTCGGACACCGCGGCGGCGAACCTGCGCGAGGAGTCCGCGCGCGGCGAGGCGGTGGTCGTCGGCGATGTGATGGTCGACGTCGCGATGCGCCTTCAGCCCGCCGCCCGGGCCGAAGCCGCGGTCCCGCGCGAGCACGGGCTCGAGCCCGGGAGCTACCTGCTGGCGACCGCGCACCGGGCCGGCAACGTCGACGACCCCGGCCGGCTGGCGGCGCTCGTCGAGCTGCTCGCCGCGCTGCCGGCCCCGGTGCTGCTGGCGCTGCATCCGCGCACCGCAGCCCGCCTCGACGAGTTCGGCCTGCGCGGTGAGCTGCGCGAGATCCCGGGGCTCGTGCTGAGCGAACCGCTCGGCTATCTCGAGTTCAGCGCGCTGCTCTGCCAGTCGCGCGCCGTGGTCACCGACTCGGGGGGCGTCCAGAAGGAGGCGTACCTTGCCGGCGTGCCCTGCGTGACGCTGAGAGCGACGACGGAGTGGGTCGAGACCGTGCAGAGCGGCTGGAACACCCTCGTCGACCTCGACGCGGCCGCCGCCCTGGCGGCGCTCGATCGCGCGCCCCCGCCCGAGCGACCCGCGCTCTACGGCGACGGGCGCGCGGCCGAGCGCTGCGTGGCAGCGATCGACGCGCTCGCCTCCCGGCTCACCGGAGCCCCGGCGTGAGCGCGACGGTGCGGGTCGGCGTCGCCGGCCTCGGCTACTGGGGGCCGAACCTCGCTCGCAACCTCGCCGCGATCCCGGGCTGCGAGCTCCGCTGGCTGTGCGACTCCGACCCGGCCAAGCGGGACAAGCTGGCCCGGGCGTACCCGGGCGCGCGCGCCACCGGCGAGCTGTCGGAGCTCCTGGAGGACGAGACGCTCGATGCGGTCGTGCTGGCGACGCCCGTGCCGACGCACGCGGACCTGGCCGTCGCCGTGCTGGGAGCGGGCAAGCACTGCTTCGTCGAGAAGCCGCTGGCGACCAGCGCCGTCGACGCCGAACGCGCCGTGCAGGCGGCCGAGCGCGCGGGACGCCTGCTGATGGTCGGTCACCTGCTCGAGTACCACCCCGCCGTGACGCGGCTGAAGGAGCTGATCGACGCACAGGAGCTCGGCGCCCTCTTCTACATCTACGGCAACCGTCTGAACCTGGGACAGCTGCGCGCCGACGAGAACGCGCTGTGGAGCCTCGGCGCGCACGACGTCTCGGTGGCGCTGCACCTGATCGGAGAGGAGCCGGTCGAATGCGTCGCCCAGGGGGCGGCGTACGTGCGCGAGCAGGTGCAGGACGTCGCTTTCTGCTTCTTGCGCTTCCCCTCCGGGGTGGTCGCCCACCTGCACCTCTCCTGGCTCGACCCTCACAAGGAGCGCCGCATCACCGTCGTCGGCGCCAAGCGGATGGCGACGTTCGACGACATGCTGATCGAGGGCAAGCTGACCCTCTACGACAAGGGCTTCGACCAGGACACCAGCTCGTGGGGCGAGTACATCGCCCGCTCCGGGGACATCTACTCCCCCCAGATCTCCAACCGCGAGCCGCTGCGACTCGAGTGCGAGCACTTCATCGAGTGCGTGCGCACGGGCGCGACGCCGCGCTCGGACGGCGCCAGCGGGCTCCGGGTCGTGCGGGTGCTGGAGTCGCTCCAGCGCTCGCTCGAGGAGGCCTGAGCCTCCCCTGCCTCAGGCGACGCGGGCGTGGGAGCCGCGGCGCTCGGTGCTGCTGCGCAGCTCCGTGGCCTCGCCGAGCCGGCGCGGGCGCCGGCGGTCCGAGCGGAGCACTGGCCCCCATTTGCGACCGACGAGACGGAGCACGTAGGCATCGCGGGGTTCGCTGTAGCGCAGGACCGGCCTTCCGATGGCGATCAAGCGCGGTGCGACGTAACGGCGTGGCCTCTTGACGGTGCGCATATCCCTTTCGTCCTTGAAAGTCGCGAGATGCGTGAAGCTATGCGCAGGGATTGTGACAGACGGCCGCAGACGAGCGCCTCCCTCGCAGAAGCGCACCTTGCGGCGCCGGGGGCGTCAGGACGCCGGGCGGAACGGCTCCTCGACGGCGATCGTGTCCTCGCCCTCGAGCTCGAACGCGCTGTGCAGCGCGCGCACCGCCTCCTCGACGCGGTCACGGTCGATCACGCATGAGATCTTGATCGGCGAGGTGGAGATCATCTCGATGTTGATCCCGTCGCGGGCGAGCACGTCGAAGACCTTCGCCGCCACGCCGGGGTGCGAGCGCATCCCCGCGCCGACGATCGAGACCTTGCCGGTGTCCTCGTGCGCGGTCATCTCCACGAAGGCCTCGCCCGCGAGCGGCGCGAGCGCCAAGCCGGCGGTGGGCAGGTCGTCGCGGGGGACCGTGAAGGAGATCTCGGCTCTGCCGCCGGCGGACACCGGCTCGTTCTGCACGATCATGTCCACGTTGACGTTGGCTCCTGCGAGCGCCTCGAAGATGCGGGCCGCCGCGCCGGGCGTGTCGGGCACCCCGGTGAGGCTGATGCGGGCCTCCGCGATCGAGTGCGTGACGGCTGTGATGAGTGGCTGCTCCACGGTTTCCTCCTCGGCGACGACAAAGGTACCGGGCTCGGCGTCGAACGAGGAGCGGCAGTGGATGCGCACGCCGTGGTTGCGCGCGTACTCGACGGAGCGCAGCTGCAGGACGCCGGCGCCCGAGGCCGCCATCTCCAGCATCTCCTCGAAGGAGACGGTGTTCAGCTTGCGCGCGTTCGGCACGATCCGCGGGTCGGCGGTGAAGACGCCCGGAACGTCGGTGTAGATCTCGCAGACCTCGGCGCCCAGGGCGGCCGCCACCGCCACCGCGCTCGTGTCCGATCCGCCGCGGCCGAGCGTGGTCACGTTCTTGGCCGTCTGCGAGACGCCCTGGAAGCCGGCCACCAGCACGATCTGGTCCTCCGCAAGCGCCGCTTTGATGCGATCTGCACGCACGTCGAGGATCAGCGCCTTGGTGTGGGACTCGTCGGTGACGATGCCTGCCTGCGAGCCCGTCAGCGAGATCGCGCGGTGCCCGAGGTCGTTGATCGCCATCGCACACAGCGCGCAGGAGATCCGCTCGCCGGAGCTGAGCAGCATGTCCATCTCGCGCGGGTCCGGGCGCGGGGAGACCTCCTGGGCCATCCCGATCAGCTCGTCGGTGGTCTTGCCCCGCGCCGAGAGCACCGCGACGACGCCGTAGCCCGCTTCGCGCTTCTCGACGATGCGCCGCGCGGCCCGCTTGATGCGCTCGGCGTCGGCCACGGAGGTGCCGCCGAACTTCATGCAGATCAACTCGGCCATCGACCGAGAATTACACAGCGCGGCGCCCGGCGAGCGCCTTGCCCAGCGTGACCTCGTCGGCGTACTCCAGATCGGAGCCGACCGGCAGGCCGCTCGCCAAGCGCGTGACGGTCACCTCGGGGGCGATCCGCCGCAGCTCGTCGGCGATGTGAAGCGCGGTCGCCTCGCCGGTGGTCGTGGGGTTCGTGGCGAGCACCACCTCGCGCATCGGCTCACGGTCGCCCGCGGGCCGGACCCGGGCGAGCAGCTCGGCGATCTTCAGGTCCTCGGGATCGACGCCGTCGATCGGCGAGAGGGCGCCGCCGAGCACGTGGTAGACGCCGTGGTACTCGTGCGTGCGCTCCATCGGGATCACGTCGCTGGGCTCCTCGACGACGCACACGAGCGCGTGGTCACGGCGCGGGTCCTGGCAGATCCGGCAGCGCGGCTCGTCGGTGAGGTTGAAGCAGACCTCGCAGAGGCCGATCTTCTCCTTGACTTCGACGATCGCCTCGGCGAGCGCGTTGGCGTCCTCGGCCGAGGTGCGCAGCAGGTGGAAGGCCAGCCGCTGCGCGGTGCGGTTGCCGACCCCGGGGAGCTTCGAGAGCTCTGTCACCAGCCGCTGGACGGGCGGCGCGTAGGAGGTGCTCACAGCCCCGGGAGCCCGAGGCCGCCCAGCTGGCCGCCGAGCGCGCCCAGGTCCAGTCCGGCGGTGGCACCGCCCATCTTGCGCTCGGCAAGCTCCTGGGCCGAGCGCAGCCCCTCGTTGACGGCGGCAAGGATCATGTCCGAGAGGATCTCGACGTCCTCGGGATCGACGGCGGCCGGGTCGACGTGGACCTCCTTGACCTGCAGGTCGCCGCTGACCTTGACGGTCACCATCCCGCCGCCGGCGGAGGCCTCCACGACTTCGTTCTTCAGCTCCTCCTGGGCAGCCGCCATGTCCTGCTGCATCTTCTGGACCTGCTGCATCATCTGCTGCACGTTTCCCATCCCGGGCTGGCGGGGCATGCGGGGCTGCTTGGGCATCAGGCGCCTTTCTCGTTGCTGGTGAGCTTCGGCTCGCCGGGGGCAGCCGGGCCGTCGTAGGGAATCTCCTCGGCGTCGAACTCCTCCATGAAGCGCGCGAGCCAGCGCTCGTCCGAGCCGGCGCCCGCGTCCTCGACGTCCGGCGCCGCGCCGGCATCCAGATCCGCGCGCAGCTCGTACGAAAGGCGCCAGCGGACGCGCGTCAGCGCGGTCAGCGACTCCCCGACGGTCATACGGTCAGCGGGGCCCTCGGCCTGCTTCTTGAGAAACGAGGAGCCGAAAGCGATCGTCAGCTCCTCACCCTTGACCTCGACCGGGCGGGCGCGCTCGATCGCGGCGCCGAGCCTGGCGTTCTCGCCGCGGACCAGGTCAACCACCGCGGGCCAGAGCTCCTCGACGGCCGCCAGCGACTGCGGTTCGGCCGCGGAGGACTCCTCGGCCGAGGCCCTGGCCAGAGCGGCGGCTGCGGCGGTCGCGGGCTCGCCTGCGACCGGAGCGGCGGCGCTCGCGGGGGTCGCCGCCGTAGCGGTGCTGGGCGGCGGCGCGAGTGCCGCGGTGCTCGCAGGGGTCACTCCGGGCGCGGATGCAGGGACGCTCGGCTGCTGCGCGTTGGCCGCAGGGGCGCTCGGTGCCGACTCGCCCGGCGGCGGGCCGGCGGCGTCCGGCTCGGCTGCGGGCGCCTCGCCGCCCCCGCGTGGCGCAGCGGGCGCGGGGACCTCGCGCTGCGCCGCCACCGCCGAGGTGACCGGGCGGGCGCTCTGTTCGAGGGCCTCGATGCGGGCCAGCAGCGCGCGCAGCGAGCTGTCCACCTCGGGCCGCGCTGCCTTCACGAGCGCGAGCTCCAGGCGCGTCCGCCCATCGGCGCCGGCGCGAATGGCCTCGAGCGCCTCTCCCAGCAGCTCGAGCATCCGCACCACGGTGGCATGCGGCACACGCTCGGCCTGCTCGGCGAGCGCGGCGTCGGCCTCGGGTGTCAGCGACAGCTCGGGCGGGACGGCGCCGACCGTCTGGACGATCATCGTCTCGCGCAGCCGCGCCTCCAGGTCGCCGGCGAAGGCTGCCGGGTCCCTGCCCTGCGCGGCGCAGCGCTCGAGCGCAGCGAGCGCGCCGCGGGCGTCGTGAGCGGCGACCGCGTCGATCGCCTCCGCGATCAGGCGGGCGTCGGCGACACCCAGCACCGCCAGCACGTCCTCGAGTGAGATCTCGCTGCCGCTGTAGGTGACGAGCTGCTCCAGGGTGCCGAGCGCGTCACGGAAGCTTCCGGTCGCCGAGCGGGCGATCGCGGCCACCGCGGGGGGCGGGATCGAGATCGAGTCGGCGTCCGCGGCACGGCGTACGACACCGGCGATCTGCTCCACCGTCGGGCGGTGGAAGTCGAAGCGATGGCAGCGGTCGATGACCGTGGCCGGCACCTTCGCAGCCTCGGTCGTGGCGAGCACGAACACGGTGTTGGGCGGCGGCTCCTCGAGCGTCTTCAGGAACGCGTTCCAGGCCGCGGTCGAGAGCATGTGCGCCTCGTCCAGGATGTAGACCTTGCGGCGCCCGCTGACCGGCGCGTAGGCGACGCTCTCCCGGAGATCCCGGATGTCGTCGACCGAGTTGTTCGATGCCGCGTCCATCTCGATCACGTCGAGCGAGGTCGCGGCTGCGATCGCCCGGCAGGATTCGCAGCGCCCGCATGGCTCGACCGTCGGCCCGTGCTCGCAGTTCAGGCAGGCGGCGAGGATCTTCGCCATCGAGGTCTTGCCCGTGCCCCGTGAGCCGACGAACAGGTAGGCGTGATGGACCTTGCCCCGCTCGACGGCGTTCCGCAGCGTGCGCACCACCGGCTCCTGGCCGACGACGTCGACGAAGCTGCGGGGGCGGTGGCGGCGGTACAGCGACCCCACCCGTCCCTCGTGCTCGAAATGCTCCTCGGATGCGGCCACCTTCGGTGAGTCTAGCCTCCCCCTCCCCAGCGGATAGCGTCCGCGCGGTGACGGGCATCGCCAAGCGCGCGGGCGGCTGGCTTCCGGGTCTCGTGGCCGTCGTCGGCGGCGCCGCCGTGCTGCGGGCGATCGCCGGAGTCGGCTTCGCCAACTACGACACCCTGTACGCGCTCGCCTGGGGCGGCCAGGCCGCGCAGGGCGAAACGCCCGCCTACGGGGTGCCGATCGCTCCCACTCCGCACCCCCTCCTCGAGCTGCTGGGGGTCGTGCTGCACCCGCTCTCGCCGCACGCGGAGATCGAGGTTGTCGTCTGGCTCGGCTTCCTGGCCCTCGCGGGCTGCGGGTGGGTGCTGTTCCGGCTCGGCCAGCTGTGGTTCGGCGCGGCGGCCGGGGTGCTGGCGGCGCTGCTGTTCGTGAGCCGGGTGCCCGTGATCTCCTACGGGGTCAGGGCCTACCTCGACGTCCCCTACGTGTTCTTGGTGCTCTGCGCGGTGCTCGCCGCCGCCCGCCGGCCCCGCGCCGGCACGCCCGTGCTGGCTCTGCTCGCGGTGGCGGGGCTGCTGCGACCCGAGGCGTGGGTGTTCTCGGGCCTGTACTGGCTGTGCCTCGTCGGCCTCGTGCCGCGCCGCATGCGCCGGCACCTGCCGGCGGGCGAGCCTGTACGCGAGCGCGCCGCGCTCGTGAAGCTGACCCTGCTCGCAGCGGCTGCGCCGATCGTGTGGCTCGGGAGCGATCTGCTCGTCACCGGCAACCCTCTGTGGTCGCTCACCAACACCCGCCACACCGCCTCGGCCCTGGACCGCAAGACCGGGATCGCCAACGTTCCCGAGTACGTGCCGCGCCGGATCGGCGAGGTGCTGCAGGCGGCCGCCCTCGCCGGGGCGGCGGTGGGCGCTGTGCTGTCGCTGTGGTGGCTGCGCGCGCGGGCGCTCGTGCCGGCCCTCGCGGCCGCGCTGGCGGTGGCGATCTTCGCGGCGTTCGCGACCATCGGCCTGCCGATCAACACGCGCTACGCGTTCCTGGCCGCCGCGTTCGGCTGCCTGTTCTGCGGCGCCGCCGTGTTCGGCTGGACCGCGCTCGCGCACGGGGACCGGCGCCGGCGCCCGTGGATGATCGCGGGGGCTCTGGTCGTGCTGGCGCTCCTCGCCACAGCTCCCTCCCAGTACCGCAGCGCCCATCGCGAACTGCGCAAACTTGCAACCGAGGAACGGATCGAAGGCGACCTTGAGGCGCTGGTCGCAACGGGCGCGGTCAACCTTCGCTGCGGCCCGGTCGGCGTTCCGAACCATGCGCCGATCCCGCTGCTGGCGCTGTACCTGCGGACGAGCCCGGCGCGGATCCGCAGCGCACAGGTCGGGCACATCGCCACGGGCGTCTACGTCGACCCCGCGAGCGCCGAGGTCGAACAGGACTACGTGCTCGACAAGAACGACCCCCACGAGGCGGTGTCGGTGCCGCCCGGCTTCACGCCGGCCGCGAACAACCGCTCGTGGCTGATCTTCCACCGGTGTCTCTGAGGGCCGGCCCCGAGCGGTGCCGCTCGCCCTCATCGCGGCCGGCATCTCACGTCCGCCGAGCCCCTCCCCATCCCAAAAAAAAATGGACCGTGCACCCCTCGTCGAGAGCCCGCCACCGGCCGCCTGATCGCGATCCTGGGCTCCGGTCCGGGAGCTCCCGCTGCGCCTGCCGGACATCGCTTAAGGCTGCTTCCTTCCGGACCTGACCTGATTCGCGAGCCGTCACCGCGCGGGACCCGGACCATCGACGCCCCTGGACTGCGGAGCGACCAGAGCGAAATCCCTCGGAGAGGAATTCAGCCCCGCTAGAGCGGATTGCGGGTGCAGGGCACCGCTACCTCCCCGCCTAGCACGGTCCGCCGTCGATCCTATCGCCGCCGATGGGGCGGGGTTCCGGTAGGCTGCGCGACCGTGAACCAGACAACCCAAGCCCAAACCCCCCGCCCCGGCGCCGGCCGGCGCCTGCTCGTGTCCCTGCTCAGCGTCCTTGCGCTCCTGGCCGTGGCGGCGCTCGCCACCGGCTGCGGCAGCTCGAGCAGCTCCAGCACGATCACGATCGGCAACGAGAGCGCGACCGACAACTCGCTGATCCACGCGCAGGACCCGGCCGTGCCGAAGACACCGACCTCCGGTCCGCTCGCCACGAAGCCCACGATCGAAGCGGGCAAAGGCACGCCGCCGACGAAACTGGTGACAAAGGAAATCGTCAAAGGCACGGGCAAGGAAGCGACCACCAACAACGGCATCTACGTGAACTACGTGGGGGCGCTCTGGTCCACCGGCAAGGAATTCGACTCGTCCTGGTCGCGCAACGAACCGTTCCTCTTCACGCCCGGCGTCGGCGAAGTGATCGCCGGCTGGGAAAAAGGCGTGCTCGGCATGAAAGAAGGTGGCCGGCGCGAACTCATCATCCCGCCTTCGCTCGCCTACGGCGCGCAGGGCTCCCCGCCGAAGATCCCCAAGAACGAAACGCTGATCTTCGTGGTCGACCTGCTGAGGGTCACGTCGGTCAAGGAACAGGCGGCGGCGTCCGGGGTGACGGAATAAGAACCTGACGTGCGCGCCCGCAGCTCGCGCGGGGCGGCGGCGCTGCTGGCGCTCGGGGCGGCGCTCGCGGCCGCCGGGTGCGGGTCGAGCAGAGCCGCGAGCACCGCGGAACTGCGCCTGCAGCGCGAAGACCTGATCGCAACGGCGCGGGCGCTCTCTCAGGCCCGCCCCGAAGCCGCCTCGGAGGTGGCTGCGACGAAAGCGGCCTGGCCGCTGGTCGCCAACGGCCTGCCCTCCGGCGGCCAGGGCCGCGCGCAGATCGCGGCCGCGACCCGCAGCGCGCGGGGGCTGCGCCTCCCGAGCCTGTTCACCGAAAAGCGGGCGGCGGGCCTCACCGGCCCGGGCTCCTCGCTCGCCGGCACATACCGCGCCTACGTCGGCCTGGCGGGCACCGGCTGGACGATGATCGAACACGCGCTCGCGGCAACCGGCGCAGCTCAGAGCTTCGCCCGCGCCAACTCGCCGCTCTACATCGAGTCCGTGTACGACGGGCATTTCGGCCTCGCGCAGATCGGCAAGAACCTCCGCGCCGGCTATCAGAAGCTCGGCGGCCCGGCGGCCTTCGGTGCGGCGCTGACGCAGGCCGAAGTGGAACGCCTCGCGGCGGCCTACTCCGAGCCCGCGGCGCGGCTGCATCCGCACCCGGGCGTCAAGCTCGGGTCGTGAACGCGTTCGTGGAAGCGGGGGCCGGGTTCCTCCTGGCCGTGCTGTGGTTCGACCTGATGTTCGACGTGCAGGCCGCCGGCCGGGCGAAGGTGCCCGAGCCCGCGCTCTGCTCGATCGCCGCCTACTACGCGCGCGTGACGACGGCGGCGCGCCCGATGAACAGGCTGATCGCCGCCGTCATGGCGGCGACGCTCGCGGCGATCGTGGTCGAGATCGCCAACAGCAGCGAGCCGGCCTGGCTGGGCTGGGTCTCGCTGGGTCTTGCGCTCGCCGCGATCGGGCTGGCGGGAGCGCGGACGGTGCCGGGAGCGGTCCGGCTGGGTACCCGCACCGACGGGCTCCAGGTCCAGAGCGCGCTCGCGCGCGCGATCCTCGCCCAGCACTCCTTCGAGTTCGCGGCGATCGCGTCGCTGCTGACCCTGCAGCTCGTCGCAGGCTGAGCCGCGGCTCCGTCAGACTCCGAGCGATGACGTGCAGGCTGCTCAGGATGTCGCTGCTCGCGTGCGTCTGCGCCTTCGCGTTCGCGGCGCCGGCGCTCGCCGCGCAGGAAGCGTTCGTCAGGGTCGACCAGCTCGGCTACGGCGCGCTCGCGCCGAAGCGCGCCTATCTGATGACCAACTTCGACGCGGCGGGGACGCCGTTCACGGTGTCGAGCGAAGGGGGCCCGGCCGTCTTCAGCGGCACGGTCGGCCCGTCCGCCGGGTCGTGGAGCAAGAGCTTCCCGTTCGTCTATCCGCTCGACTTCGACGGCCTGCAGGCGCCGGGCCGCTACACGCTCGCTGCCGGCGGCGCCGGCTCTCCGCCGTTCGCCGTCGCCGCGCCCGGCGGCATCTACGGCCCGGCGCTCGCCAATGCCCTGTCCTTCTACGAGAACGAGCGCGACGGGCCGCAGTACGTACCCTCGGCATTGAGGACGGCGGCGGCGCATCTGAACGACGGGGCCGCGAGCGCATACAGCACGCCGAAGGTGAACGGACAGGGTGTGTTCAAGGGCGACCTCCACAGCCTCGGCACGACGTTGGATGCCTCGGGCGGATGGTGGGACGCGGGCGACTACCTCAAGTTCGTGGAGACGACCAGCTACACGGTCGATCTGATGCTCGCCGGCGCCCGCGACTTCCCGGCGCTGATGGGCTCGGGCGCGCCCGCCTCGCAGGACTTCACGGGCGAGGCCCGGTTCGGCCTGGAATGGCTGCTGCGGATGTTCGACTCCGAAAGCGGGACGCTCTACTACCAGGTCGGGATCGGCGAGGGCAACCGCCAGACCGCCGGGGACCACGACATCTGGCGGCTGCCTCAGGCCGACGACGCGTTCGGCGGCGAAAACCCCCTCTACCGCTACATCCGCCACCGGCCCGTCTTCCGCGCCGGCGCACCGGGGACGCCGATCAGCCCGAACCTGGCCGGGCGCGACGCGGCGGCCTTCGGCCTCTGCTTCCAGGTGTTCCACACCGGCGATCCGGCCTTCGCCGACCGCTGCCTGCAGGCCGGCGAGCGCATCTTCGCGCTGGCCGAGACGAAGCCCAGGGGCCACCTGGAGACCGCGATTCCCTTCGGCTTCTATCCCGAGCGCGAATGGCGGGACGACCTGGAGCTGGGGGCGACCGAGCTGTCGCTCGCGCTGTCCTCCGGGGGCGCCCTTCCCGCGGGGCTCGCCCACACCGACCCCGGCTTCTACCTCGCCGAAGCGGCCAGGTGGGCCGAGGGATACGTCAAGCACGCCAAGCGCAACTCGGACACGCTCAACCTCTACGACGTGAGCGGCCTCGCCCACTACGACCTCGCTCGCGCCCTTCGCGCGGCCGGCAACCCGTCCGGGCTCCCGATCGGCGAAGCGGGGCTGCTCGCGAGCCTGCGCGCGGAGCTGACATCGGCCACTGCGCAGGCCGGCAAGGACCCGTTCGGCTTCGGCTTCCCCTGGGCAGAAGCAGACACCGCCTCCCACGGCGACGGCCTGGCCGTGATGGCGGCCGAGTACGACGAGCTGACCGGTGAAGAAGTCTACGCGGGCGACGCCGCACGCTGGCTCGGCAACGTGCTCGGCGCCAACGCCTGGGGCGTCTCGATGGTGATCGGCGACGGCACCGTCTTCCCGCGCTGCCCCTCCCACCAGGTCGCCAACCTCGCCGGCTCGCTCGACGGATCGCCCCCGGTGCTCGCCGGGGGCGTCGTCGAGGGGCCGAGCAACGAAGCGAGCACCGGGGACGTGGAAGGGATGCGGGCGTGCCCGCCGGGAGGCGGCGACCCCTACGCGCGCTTCGACGGGGGCGGCGCGGTGTTCGCCGACGACGTCGAATCGTTCACGACGACCGAGCCCGCGATCGACCTCACCGCCAGCTCGATGCTCGCGTTCGCATGGCAGGCCGCGGTTCCGGCCGCACTTCCGTAGGGCCCGAGCCGCGTGCGCATTAGAATCCGCCGCTCAGGGCGCGTAGCTCAGTGGGAGAGCGCTCGCTTCACACGCGAGAGGTCGCAGGTTCGAAACCCGCCGCGCCCATGAGCCGCTCCGAGAAGGGGAGGTGCCACATGCGTGACCCATCGCCCGACCCTCCGTGCCGGCCGGATCGGCGGTGACGAGATGAGGATGATGGGCCCCGCCGACCAGGCGATGGTCAACAGGGCGATCGCCCACGCACGGGCCGCCGGCGTCCCCGAGGCCACGATCCAGCAGGTGATCGACAAGGAAGGTGCGGGCCGCGCCGGGGCCGTCGTGCCGGCCGCACTGGCCGCGCGGCTGAACACCCTTGCCAACCAGTTCCAGAGCCGCCGCGCGCCGCCCGCCGTCTGAGGTCTCCCGCGGGCCCCTGACTCGCCGCGTTCGGTTACGCTCAGCGCAAGCCCAAGCGGGGGAGGAGAGGAACAAAATGGCATCCACGAGCAACGACGCGCGCTCGCTCGAGAGCGTGCGGGTCGGGGACCGGGAGAACTTCGCGGACGGTCCGCCGCACGAGCTTTTCAAGGACATGCGGGCCCGCTGCCCGGTGCACTGGACAGACGGCATCAGCGAGTACCCCGACGAGGAGGGCTTCTGGTCGGTGACGACCGCCGACGATGTCCACGAGGTCAGCCGCGACTGGCAGACCTACTCGTCGGAGGTCGGCGGCTTCACGGCGCTGAAGAACGCGATCCTGCCGCTGGAGCTCCAGCAGGCGATGTTCATCGGCATGGACCCGCCCAAGCACGACCGGCTCAAGGCGCTCTTCCAGCGCGGGTTCACGCCCAAGCGGATCGCAGAGCACGAGCCGGCGATCCGGCAGATCGCGATCGAGGTGCTCGACGAGCTCGACGGACGCGAGCGGTGCGATCTGGTCGACGACGTCGCACAGCCCTTCGTGGCACGTGTGATCGGGCGCTTCATGGGCGTCCCGCCCGAGGACGACGCGATCTGGGCCGCGATCATGAACACGATCCTCGGGGCGGGCGACCCGGACCGGACTCCGGACGGCGCGCAGACCGTGATGGAGAACGAGGTTCCCCAGGTCTTCGAACGCTGCGCGAAGCTGATCGCCGAACGGCGCGAGTCGCCCACCGACGACCTCACGTCGGTCCTCGTCCACGCCGAGGTCGACGGCGAGAGGCTCGAGGACCACGAGATCGTGATGGGCTTCTTCCTGCTGATGGCGGCGGGCAACGACTCGACCAAGGCGACCTACTGCAGCGGCATGCGGGCGCTGATGGAAGACCCGGAGCAGCGGGAGATGGTGCTCCAGGACCCGTCGCTGGTGCCTGCGGTGGTCGAGGAGGCGCTGCGGATGTACCCCGCGTTCGCGCACTTCGCAAGGACCGCGACGCGCGACACCGAGCTGCACGGACAGCCGATCCGCGAGGGCGAGAAGGTCGTCATGTGGTACCCGTCCTCGAACCGCGACGAGACAAGGTACGAGGACCCTGACCGCTTCGACCTGCGCCGGGACACCGAGCATCAGGCGTTCGGGGCCGGCGGGCGACACTTCTGCCTCGGTACCGCGCTCGCGCGCCTGGAGCTGCGGGTGCTGACGGAGGAGACGCTGGCTCGCTATCCGCGGATCGAGATCGCCGGCGAGCCGAAGTTCGTCGAGTCGCCGTTCGCCAACCAGCTGAAGACGCTCCCCGTCGAGCTGAACGCCTGAGGCCCGGCAGCCGCCGCGTCAGCTCTCCGCGAGCAGTCGCCGCCGCGCCTCGGCGGCGGCCAGGCCCGCGACCCTGACGGTCTTGCGCCGCGAGCGCTGGCCGCGCACCAGCTCGACTTCGGCCGCCCGCACTCCCAGCTTCGCCGCGATCAGCCGCCGCACGGCGTCGTTGGCCCTCCCGCCCTCGGCCGCCTCGCGGACCCGCACGAGCACGCACCCGTCGCGCTCGCCGGCGATCTCCTCACGCCCCGCGCGCGGCACGACCTTGATCTCCAAGCCCACGGCTGCCACGCCCGCGACGGTACCCGAGACCGCGGGGGCGTCCAGGGACGCTGCCCACGGCTAACCCATCTCGCGATCGCGCCGATGCAAAGGCGTGATCAGCTCGCCCTCGCGTGCCCGGTCGACCTCGCAGCGCCGGGCACGGCCCGCGCGAGCGCTCGCCTGCGCGCTCCTGGGCGCCGCGGCGCTGGCTCCCGCGCCGGCCCAGGCGGCCGGCAGGCACACGGCCGCGAACTGGGACATCGCGGCACAGCGGCTCGTCGTCGACGCCGGGCTGATGTCCGAATCGGCGAGCGGCGGATTCGCGGGCGCCTCCCCCCTGACCGCACAGGCGGCCGCGCAGGCGATGGCCGGGCTTTCCGCGCGCAGCCAGACGTCCCCCGTCGCCGTCAAGGCGAGCGCGCCCGTCACCGTCACGCGCTTCGACGCGCTGATGGTCTCGCAGCTCGGGCTCGGCGCTGTCGCCGCCCACGTAGAGCGCGCCGCGAAGGCGGCGGGCCTGAAGCCACCGGGCTACTTCGGGACGGAGGAGATCGCGCGCTATCTGGGGCTCCGCGACAACCACCCCGCCGGTGAAGACTCGCTCGAGCTCTACCCCTCCGATCAGATCACCCGCGCCGAAGCGGCGTACTCCCTGGCCGCGGCGGTCGAAGCGGGCGAATGGCAGATTCAGTCCGCGCTCCGGACATTCGAAGCCTTTGCTCTCCCCCACTACTCCTCCGCGCAGCTCCAGGTGCTCCAGATCGCCGTCTCGAAGATCGGCATGCCCTACGTGTGGGGCGGCACGACCGACGGCACAGAAGACGGCCTCGAACACGGTGGCTACGACTGCTCGGGATTCGCCTGGCGCGTCTACAAGGTCTCCGGCCTTCCCTGGGGCTCGTCGATCCTCGGCCGGACCGCCGCCGAACAGGCGGGCGAAATCCCCAATTCAGCGCGTATCCCGCTGACGGGCGTCCAGCCGGCGGACCTCCTGTTCTTCGGCTCGGCGCACTTCGGCTCAAAGGCAACGGAGACCAGCGTGACGCACGAGGGCATCGCGTTGAGCAGCGAATGGGCGATCCACTCGTCGAGCCAGGGCGTCTACGTCCTGCCGCTCGGTTCGGGCTGGCTCGCGAGCAGCTTCGCGTGGGCGCGCAGGGTCATCCACTAGGCGGTCACGGTCGCCGGTCCCCCGTCGGAGCGGGTGGTTTGCCGGGGATCGTCCAGTTCCCCGCGGGCCGTCCCGGCGCCAGCGCCGCGGCCAAGGCCGAGCAGATCGGCGCCGAGCTCGATGCCCTGCGAGCTGGACGCAGCCCGATGGCGCGAGCGATCAGAGCGATCTACGGGCCGTCGGCGAGCGAGCAGCGGCTGCTCGAACGGGAGCGCAACTGGCGCAACGGGGCCGACGGCGAGCGGCTCCTGGCGGCGACACTCGAACGGCGATGCCCGGACGCGGTGTTCCTGCACGACCTCGGGAGGCCCGGCGGGCGCGCGAACATCGACCATGTGGCGTTCGCGCCGAGCGGCGTGCACGTGATCGACGCGAAGCGCTACCGCGGCAAGATCCGCGTCCTGCGGTTCGGCGCGGAGACCCGGCTGGTGATCGCCGGGCGCAACCGGACCGAGCTGATCACGGGCCTCGAACGCCAGGTCGAACTGGTCGCGAACGCGATCGAGGCGGATGTCCCCGTGCACGGGTGCCTCTGCTTCCTCGCACCCCGCGGCTGGCTCACCGAGGCCGAGCTGCCGATGTTCCGCTCGCTGCAGGTCAACGACGTCCCGCTCTACTCCACCCGCCGACTCGTGACGCGCCTCTGCCGGGCCGGCCCGGTGACCCCGGCGCGGGCACGCGAGCTCCGGCACGCACTGGCGCTGAAGCTTCCAGCGGCCTCGCCGGCGCGGCTTGCCTGACCGCGGCGAACGCCCCGCCTATAAGGTCCGCGCATGCGCATCTACCACCGCGACCATGCAGGGCGCCCGCTCCGCGCGGCGTGGGCGCTCGAGGAGGCCGGCCAGCCTTACGAGATCGTCAAGATGACACGTGAGGAGGGCAAGGGCGAGGAACATCGCGCGCGCCATCCGCTGGGCCGTGTCCCCGTGCTCGAAGACGACCAGGGGCGGCTGCTGTTCGAGTCCGGCGCGGTCTGCCTTCAGGTCGCCGACACCTATCCGGACGCCGCCCTGATCCCGGCGCCGGGCACGCACGAGCGCGGGCTCGTCTACCAATGGGTTCTTTTCGGGCCTGCCGAGATCGAGCCGCCGCTGATCGAGAGCGCGATGTACGCCGAGAGCGATCCGGAGCGCGCGGGGAAGGCTCTACAGCGCTTCGACAAAGCGGTCACGGCCGTCGACGAGGCGCTCGCCGGCAACGAATACCTCGTCGGGGGCGCCTTCACCGTCGCGGACGTGATGGTCGGCTCGGCGCTGGCGTTCACGATCCGGGCCGGGCGGCCGGACCTGCTGCCCGCGAGCCTGCAGGCCTACGTCGGACGGCTCCGCGAGCGTCCCGCCTACCAGCGCGCCTTCGAGCGCACCGAGGCCCCGGCGGCGGTCTGAGTCCGCCGCCGGCCCGGGCTCACCGGAGGCCCGGCACCGAGCGCCGGCCCGACCCATCACAGGCGCGGCACCGAGCGCCGGCCCGCCCCACCCCAGGGCCGGCACCGAGCGCCGGCCCGACCGATCCAACACCCACGCGCCGGGGCTCAGCTCACGCGCGGACAAGCGAACCCCCACGGAAGGGGAGGTCCCAGAGACCGGCCCCGCGGAAGGCCGCGGCGACGTTCGGACGCGCACCGACGAGCTCGACCGCGACACCGCGGCGGCCACACAGGCGGCAGCGCATCGCGATCACTGCGACGCCGGTGCCGTCGATCGCCTCGAGCCCCGCGAGGTCGAGGACGAGCCGGTTGACGCCGGCCGCGCAGAGCTCGTCGATCGCGGCTTCGAGCGCGGCCGCGCTGTCGTGCGCCAGCTCGCCGCTCAGCGTGAGCCGGTGGATGCGAATCGGTTGTGGGTGCGTCAGCGTGCGGCGGGCCGCGTGGCTGCGGCCACGGTGAGACCACTCTCGCTGGTCCATCAGGCTGCTCCTCTCGAGTTCGTGCGATCAAGAGCCGCCCGGCTGGGCCGGGTCGGCTCGGCGTGCGACGAGCTCGGAGCTAGCCGGGTCTGTCGAGAATCAGCAGGAGACGCACGTCACGCGCGACGCCTCGGGGGGGTTGCAGGCGCCGTGCGAAGCTCGCGAGCCACGCGAGCAGGACCAGCACGAGCATCATCGCAAGACCGGCGCCGGCGCCGGCGCCCGCAACCGCCTGCGCCACGCCGCCACCCTGCCCGGTCAGCGGCGTGGACGGCTGTGCGCCGCCGTGGCCCGGCCGCGCGCCGCTCTGGCCCCCGGTCGATGCGGACGGCAGCTCCGGCGCGGCCACGGGCCGGGCGGACATCGAAGCGAGCGGGCGCGGCTCGGACGCGGCAGCCGCCGGGCCGCTCCGCCCCCGGGCGCTCATGGAGACCGAACCCGTGGTGGCTGCAGGCGGCACGGCCGGCCCGCTCGCAGCATTCGCCGGCCCCGGGGTCGTGGCCGGCGCGGGGCCCGGGCGCGGCGCCGAAGCCTGACCGGCGGCGGGCGCGGACGCCGGCGCGGGCCGTGGCGACGCCGGCGCGGGCCGCGAGGGCACCGGCGCGGAGCTTCCCGGCGAGCCGGCCGTGGGATGCAGCGCGCGCGCGACGGCTTGCAGCGTGTGCGCGACCGGGACCGGCTGCGCCGGCGTCTGGACGGCCGCCCCGACACCGGCGCCCGCTTGTTCGACAGCGGCCTCTGCAGTGCCGCTCGCCTCCCGGACCGCTGCGGGCACGGCCGGCGGAACGGTCAGCGGCGCAGGAAGGACTGCAGCGGCCTGCGCGGGCACCGCGCCGGCCCGAGCGACGGTTCGCTGCACCACGGCGGTCGCTGTGCGCAGAAGGCTCGGCGGCGGCGCGTCGGCGCGCGCGGCCGCGGCGAAGAGGAGGCAGACGAGCGCCGCGGCGAGGAGATGGGCGGCCGTCCGGGCTATCGCCACGCCGGCCCCCGGAGGCGCCGGACGGCGCCGCCGCTGCTCCCGCCCGAGGATGAGGTCACAGACACGGGCGGGAGCGGGAGGGCAACTGCATGCGCCGAGGCAGGCGGCGTCAAGAGGGAAACGAGCAACGCCCCACAGCCCCGGAGTGCGCGGCCACGGCGGCCTGCGGCGGTGTCTTGCGCAGGAATGGCCATCGTTGAGGAGTGTTACCCGGATCTGGCTCTGCGATCACGGAAAATGGGTCCTCGCGAGCGTCAGCGCACGGACCCGTGGCGCGCCCTCTAGGGTTGGCCGCGAGCCGATGCGGATCGCAACCTGGAACGTCAACTCGCTGCCGGCGCGGCTGCCGCGCGTCGTCGAGTGGCTGGCCGCCGTTCAGCCCGACGTCGTGTGCCTGCAGGAGACGAAGACCACCGCTGCCGCCTTCCCGGCCGCGGAGCTCCAGAGCGCCGGCTTCCAGTCCGCCGCCGACGGCGACGGCGCCTACAACGGCGTCGCCATCCTCTCACGCGTCGGCATCGAGGACGTGCGGCGCGGGTTCGCGGGCGAGCCAGGGTTCCCGGAGCCCGAGCGCCGGTCGATCTCGGCGGTCTGCGGCGGCGTTCGGGTGTGGTCGGTCTACGTCCCCAATGGCCGGACCGTCGCGGACCCCCACTACGCCTACAAGCTCGAGTGGCTGCGCGCCCTCGCGGCGGCGGTCGGGGCCGAGCTGGCCGCCGGCTCGCCGCTCGCCCTCTGCGGCGACTTCAACGTCGCCCCCAGCGACGCCGACGTGTGGGATCCGTCGGCATTCACGGGCTCCACGCACGTCACGGCACCGGAGCGCGAAGCGATCTCGGCGCTGCTGGCGCTCGGCCTGACCGACGTGATGCCGCGCGCGCTCAAGGGGGCCCCCTACACCTACTGGGACTACCGCGCGGGCATGTTCCACAAAGGCGAAGGCATGCGGATCGACCTGGTGCTGCTCGACGCTCGCCTGGCTCCGCTTCTCCAGGACGCATACATCGACCGCGACGCGCGCAAGGGCACGAAGCCGTCGGATCACGCGCCGGTCGTGGTCGACGTCCGCGTCTAGGCGCGCGTCGCTGCCGGCGGGCGCGACGCGCGCGGCTTGGCCAGCGACCTGCCCCGGGTCTGGCGGCGCACCCGCGCGCTTCCGGAGCGGCCCATCCTCGCGATCTGAGAGAGGGGAGCCGGGCGGCCAAGGTAGAAGCCCTGGGCGTGGCGCACGCCGAGCTGCTCGAGGGCTCGCAGTTCGGCGGCGGTCTCGACGCCCTCGGCGACGATCGTGGCGCCCGATTCCTCCGCGAAGCGCATCAGCGAGGCGGCCAGCGAGCGCTTGGCCGGATCCGTGTCGAGCCCCTGGATCAACTGGCGATCGAGCTTGATGAAGTCGGGCGCCAGACGCAGGATGTGCATGAGGCTCGCGAACCCCGCGCCGGCGTCGTCGATCGCCAGGCGCACGCCGGCGGTGCGCAGGCGGTCGAGCGAGGCGGCGAGCAGCGGGTAGTCCTCGACCGCCGCGTGCTCGGTCAGCTCCACCACGATGCGCGACGCATCGACGCCATCGAGCAGGGCGCCGATGTCCGCCCCGGCGAGTGCGTCCGGGCCGGCGTTCACGGTCAGCACAACGCTCGCGGGCAGCCGCGCGAGGTGCGCGAGCGCCGCACGCAGAAGGGCCGCCTCCAGCTGGACACCCAGTCCGGCGGCATGCGCCTCGGCGAGCCACACGTCGGGTGCGCGGTAGGGCTGATCAGCGAAGCGGGCGAGCGCCTCGACGGCGAAGATCGAGCCGTCGCGCAGATCAAAGATCGGCTGCAGCGCGATCTCGAACCGCTGCTCGGCGAGCACGCTCTCGATGCGCTGGCGCGCAGCCAGCAGCTCGAGCCCTCGGGGGTCGAGCACGCTCGCGACGAACTTGTTGGTCCGCTCCGCCTCCTCGCCCGGCGCGAGCTCCCGCGGCTGGCGCGAGCAGAGCCTCGCCGTGATCTCCATCAGGTCCGTGGCGGCGCCGATGGCGGTGCTGATGAACTCGGCCAGCCCGGACAGCAGCCCGAGGTCGGCGGAGCCGAAAGCGTGCGAACGCTGGGAGCAGACCGCGAGCATGCCGATCGACCTCTCGCCGCGCCCGAGCGGCACGCAGACCGCCGAGCCGACGCCCCATGCGCGCGTGGTACGCCTGTGTACCCGTCCATCGGACTCGGTGTCGTCGGTCACCTGCGTCCTGGCGGTGCGGATCGTCTCTCCGCACAGGCTCCCCTGCATCGGCAGCGTGTTGCCGACCTGCGGTGCGAGATGGCCCGAGCCGCTGACGAACCGCAGGCGGCTCTCATCGATCTGAAGACCCACGATCGCGCCGTCGGCGCCATCGACCATCGCCACGAGCTGGTCGCCGACGCGCTGCATCAGCTGCAGCGGATCGATGGTGTGACGGATCAACTCGTCGAGGTGCTGGGGCTCGCCGGCCATGGGCGAGTAATCGACCATCCGTTCGGTTTCGTTTAGGTCCGTTCGCGGACCTTTGGGCGGGGTGCAGGCACGCGTCTAACACATCTGTGGGAGGAGGCCCGCCGACGGAAGGACGACCGGGGCGCCCAACGCTAATCACATGCATCGATCGGGCCGAAATCAGGTCCGCGGACAGACACCCCCCAGAAGTCCGACCCCCATCGAATGTTCGTCCAGTCCAACACGAGTGCGCGGCTGAGGGCCCGCGCGGCAGCCCGCCTCGCGGTCGCCGTCGCCCTGGCCCTGGCAGGTCTCGGCGCAGGGGCGGGGCAGGCCTCGGCGGCCCTGATCACGAGCTTCAGCGCCGGCGTCCTGAACGACGAAAACGTCGCCAACCCGCAGTCCTCCGACTACTTCACCCAAGCCGGCGGCCACCCCGACGTCGCGTACACGAAGTTCACGCTGAACACGTCCGACAGCGCGGCCGAATTCGTGCGCGTCGACCTGCCGGCCGGGCTGACGGTGAACCCGCAGGCGACGCCGCGCTGCTCGTCGGCGACCGTCACGAGCTGCCCCGCCAACACGCAGGTCGGCACCACGAAAGTCACGATCGCGAACATCCCGCTGATCGGCAAAGAAACGGTCACGGGCAAGGTCTTCAGCATGACCCCCGAAGCCGGGCACCCGTCCGACTTCGCCTTCGAAGTGACGGTGGGCCTGCTGTTCACGATCCGGACCGACCTCGTCGGCGGCGTGCGCTACTACCCGTCCGGCGGCCGTCCCGGCGACTTCGGCAGCTACTTCACGATCAGCGGCATCAGCAACCTGCTCGGGACGCAGCTCGAAAAATCGGAACTGATCTTCTGGGGCGCCCCGGCCGAGCACAACGGCGGCGGCGGGACCGACAACGCGTTCATCTCCAACCCCTCGACGTGCAACGGCCCCGAAACGACCTACATGTTCGCCTCGACCTACTCGCCGGTCGCGAGCGAAGGCACCTCCTACACGACCCCGGTCGGCGCAACGGGCTGCGACAAAGAGCCCTTCGCGCCGACGACCGCGGTCACGCCGAGCACGACCCAGCGGGACAAGCCGGACGGGCTCACGGTGGACCTGCACGTCCCGCAGGATCAGACCCCCTCCCACATCGCCACCTCCCACGTCGAGAGCGCGACGGTCGCGCTGCCCGAAGGGCTGACGCTGAACCCCGCGGCGGCGAACGGGCTGCAGGCCTGCACGAACGCGCAGTTCAAGGCGGGTACCAACGAAGCGCTCTCGTGCCCAGCGGCGTCGCAGGCGGGCACCGCGGAAATCACGACGCCGGTGCTCGGCTCTCCCCTGACCGGCAACCTCTACGTCGGCCAGCCGCTGTCGAGCGAACCTGGTTCGGGGCAGGAGTACCGGCTGTTCCTCGACGCCGAGAACGCGACCGCGGGCGTGAAGGTGCGGCTTCTCGGGACGGTCGAAGCGGACCCGGTGACGGGCCGTCTCACCGCGAGCTTCGCGGAAACCCCGCAGGTGCCGTTCACGGACATGAAGCTGACGTTCAAAACGGGCGCTGCAGCCCTGTTCGCGAACCCGCTCGCGTGCGGCAGCGCCGCCACGACGACCGCGCTCGCGCCGTGGTCGGGGCAGTCCGGCGCGAGCCCGGGCAGCTCGTTCACGGTCAATCAGAACGGCGCGGGCGGCGCCTGCCCCGGAGCCGCGCCCTTCGCGCCGGCGGCGGGCGTCACGCCGTCGGGGACGATCGCCGGCGGCACCACCGATCTCGCGCTCGAAGTCTCACGCGCCGACGGCGAACAGCTTCTGGGCGCACTCGACACGGCGCTCCCTGCCGGGATGCTCGCGAACCTCAACGGCGTCGCATTGTGCGGCGAACCTGCCGCTGCCCAAGGAAAATGCGGTGCTGAAAGCCAGATCGGCGCCGTCACGGTGGCCGCTGGAGCCGGCACTGCGCCACTCACGCTCAAAGGCACCGTCGCGCTCACCGGGCCGTACGAAGGGGACCCGTTCGGGCTGTCGATCGCGGTCGACGCCGAAGGCGTCGGCCCCTACGACTACGGGACGATCGTGGCACGCGCCGGGGTGGCGATCGACACCGTGCACGGGCGCGTCTCGATCACGGCGCCGTCGCTGCCGAGCATCGTCGGCGGCGTGCCGCTGCGATTGCGGTCGATCGCCGTGGCGATCGACCGCGCCGGCTTCATCGTCAACCCGACCGATTGCAGCGCGAGCGAATTCAGCGGCTCGCTCACCTCGACAGCCGACGCCGTGCACGCGTTCTCCAGTCCCGTACAGATGAGCGGCTGCGGCTCGCTGGCGTTCTCGCCGTCGTTCTCGGTCACGCCCTCCACGACCGAGCGCGACACGCCGACCGGGCTCACGGTGGACCTCCACCTTCCTTCGGGCAGCTCGGATCTCGCCTCGGCAGCCGCTCAGCTCCCGGCGGGCCTGACCCTGAACCCGGCAGTCGCGACGGGCCTCGAAGCCTGCACCGACCTGCAGCTCGCGGCGGGCAGCGAGAACCCCGTCGCCTGCCCCGCGGCCTCGGCCGTCGGGACGGTTGAAATCGCGACCCCCCTGCTGCCCTCCCCGCTGACGGGCTCGCTGTACGTGGGCGAGCCGCTCTCGGCCGAACCGGCATCCGGGCAGGAGTACCGGCTGTTCATCGACGCCGAGAACGCCGCCTACGGGCTCTCGGTGCGTCTCGTCGGCCACGTCGCGGCCGACCCGGCGACCGGACGGCTGACGGTCACCTTCCCGGAAACGCCGCCGATCCCGTTCACCGATCTGAAGCTGAACCTCGCGGCGGGGCCACGAGCGGCGCTCGCCAACCCGACGGCATGCGGGGCGGCGAGCTTCGCGAGCACCTTGACCCCGGTGAGCGGATCGGTCGCCACGCCCGGTGCCGGCTACGGCGTCGACGCCGACGGCGCCGGTGGGGCCTGCCCCTCGCCGCTGCCGTTCGCGCCGGCGCAGAGCGCGGGCTCCGCCCCGTCCACCGGCGGCGCGCCAGCCGCCTTCACGATCAGCCTCGACCGGCCCGACGGCGAGCAGTTCCTGGCGGGCGTCACGACGCAGCTGCCGCCCGGCCTGGTCGGGCGCATCGCCGCGGTCTCGGAGTGCCCGGAAGGGGCCGCCGCGAGCGGCGCCTGCCCGGCCTCGAGCCGCATCGGCAGCGCCGCGGTCGCACTCGGGGCAGGCCCGCAGCCGCTGCAGCTCCCCGGCTCCGTCTACCTCACAGGCCCGTACGAGGGCTCGCCGTTCGGCCTCGTCGTGGCCGTCCCGGCCGGCAGCGTCGGCCCGTTCGACTATGGCACCGTCGTGGCCCGGGCCCGGATCGACGTGGACGAACACACCGCGCGGGTGACGGTCACGAGCGATCCACTCCCCAGCATCGTGGGCGGCGCCCCCCTGCGGCTGCAATCGCTCACGATCACGACCAGCCCCGCCTTCACCGTCAACCCGACGAGCTGCGCGCCGAGCGCCACGCAGAGCCGGCTCGTCTCCTCCGGCGGCGCGGTCAGCGAAGCTGCGAGCACCTTCCAGCCGAGCGGCTGCGCCGGGCTCGCTTTCGCCCCCTCCTTCTCCGCGGTGACAAGCTCCGCGGCCAGCCGCGCCGAAGGCGCGCCTCTGCGGGTGGAACTGGCCTATCCGGGCGAAGGGGAGGCCAACCTCTCCTCTGTCTCGGCGACGCTGCCCTCCCAGCTGCCGGTGCGCCAGAGCACCCTGAAAATGGCCTGCCCCGAAGCGACGTTCAACGCCTCGCCGGGCTCCTGCCCCGCCGCCTCGCGTGTCGGCAGCGCGAGCGCGGCGACGCCGCTGCTGCCCGTGCCGCTGGAAGGCCCGGCCTACCTCGTCTCGCACGCCGGAGCGGCGTTCCCCGACCTCGACCTGATCCTCCAGGGAGACGGGGTGAAGCTCGCGCTGCACGGCGAAACCGACATCCGCTCGTCGGTCATCACGACGACGTTCGCGGGCCTGCCGGACGTGCCGCTCGCGCGCTTCGTGCTGTCGCTGCCGATGGGCCAGACCTCCGTGCTCGGCACGGTCGGCGAACCGTGCTCCGAACAGCTGACGATGTCGACCACGCTGGTGGGGCAGAACGGCGCGAGGCTCGCGCAGACGACGCACGTGAGCGTCAGCGGCTGCGCCGGCTCGGCGGGCGCAGGCGGCGCTCCGGCGCTCAAGAGCCTGAGGGTCGCGCCGTCGCGCTTCACCGCCGCCGCCAGCGGGGCGAGCACCCTCGCCAAGGCGCCGCGGGCCAAGCGCGGCCGCCACCCCAAGCCCCCGCAGGGCGCCAAGATCTCCTACTCGGACTCCGCCGCAGGCACCGTGACGTTCACGGTGCTCGTGCCCGCCCGCGGGGAACGCCACGGCAAGACGTGCGTCGCCCGCAGCAGGCGCCGCCGCAAGCACGGCCGCGCCTGCACGCGCTACCGCTCGCTCGGGAGCTTCAAGCACGCCGACCGCGCCGGGGCCAACTCGTTCTGGTTCACCGGGCGCGTCCACGGCCGCAGGCTCCGCGCGGGGAGCTACCTCCTGGAAGCGCGCGCCACGTATCCGGGCGGCGCTCGCAGCGCGCCGGTCAGGGCGCGCTTCGCCGTCAGGGGTTGAGCCGGACAGGCAGCGACTTGAGCTGGTTGACGAAGAGGGATTCCGCGGCGCGCGGCTCCCCGTCCAGCTCGATCCGCGGGTAACGCTTCAGCGTCTCCTCGATCAGGACCCGCAGCTCCAGACGCGCCAGCGCGGTGCCCAGGCAGAAGTGCCGGCCGCCCGCGCCGAAGGCCTGGTGCTCGGGTTTCCTGCGGAGATCGAAGGCGTCGGCGTCCTCGTAGCGGCTCTCGTCGCGGTTCGAGGACACGTACCACATCACGACCTTCTCGCCGGCCTTGATCTTCTGGCCGGCCAGCTCGGTGTCGCGCGTGGCGGTGCGACGGAAATGCGCGAACGCCGGGAACATCCGCAGCGCCTCCTCGACCGCGTCGGGGACGAGCGCCGGGTCGTCGAGCAGCAGCTGCTTCTGGGCCGGGTCTTCCATCAGCGCGCGCATCGCGCTGCAGAACGTGGCCTTCGTCGAGTCGTTCCCGGCCGCGACGAGCAGGAAGAAGCCCATCACGATCTCGTGCTCCTCGAGCTTCTCGCCGTCGACCTCGGCGTTGATCAGCACGCTGGTCAGGTCATCGGTGGGCGACTCGCGCCGCGCGGCGATCAGCTCGCGGCAGCGCTCGAAGATCTCGGGGATGTCTTTGTGAATCGCGCCTTCGACGCCGGCGGGGTTGATGTCGGGATCGCCCGCCGCGAGGACCGAGTTCATCAGGCGCGCCCAGGTCGCATCGTCCTCCTCGGGGACCCCCATGAAGCTGTGGATCACCCGTGAGACGACGGGCTGAGCCACGTCCTCGACCAGGTCTGCGGTCCCCCGGCCCTCCAGCCGATCGAGCACTCGGTTCGTAATGGCTCGAATCGCCTGCTCGTGGTCGGCGATCCGCTTGGGCGTGAACCCACGCTGGAACAGCGCCTTGACGCGGTCGTGCTTCGGCGGGTCCATGCCGATGAACATCGCCCGCGAGAGCTCGAGCGGAAAATCGCCGCGGGCCGCGAGCACGCCGCCGAGTTCCGAGGAGTAGGTCTCCCAGTCGCGGCTGACGGTGTGGATGTCATCGGCGGTGGTGACCGACCAGAAGCCATCCTCCTCCGGGAATTCTTCGAACTTCTCGGTCCAGTGGATCGGGCACTTCGCCCGCATCTCCTTGAACATCTCGTACGGCGGGCCGTCGGCCCACAGCTCGGCCTCGGTCAGTTCGACGCTCTCGATGTCACGCCCGACTGTTGCCATTCCGACCTCCGCTCGTCCGGCACTGGCTGGTGCGCGGGGATCATACTGGCTGGCTGGCCAGTTTTGTGCGAGCGCCGTCACCGCCCGGCGACACGGGCGCTTCACCCTGCTCGTCGGTGACGCCCGTCAGACTGCCCGGCGGTGAGCTCCGCGCACCCCTCAGCCCAGCCCAACGTGCCGGGGCGCGGCATCACGGCGTCCTACAGCCGCCGCTTCTGGGGCGCGGTGGTGGTGGTCGGGGTCGGCGCAGGGCTGGGTGCAGCGGCGCTGATCGTCCTGCTGCGCGCCGTCCAGCACCTCGCCTGGGATTACAGCTCGGGATCTTTCGTGCACGCGGTCGAACAGAGCTCCTCCGCGCACCGCGTGGTCGTTCTGACGATCGGCGGCGTCGTGGCGGGGCTCGGCGTCCTCGCGCTGGCGCCCTTCAAGACCTCCGACGTCTCCGAGGCGCTGTGGCTGCGGCGGGCGCGACTGCCCCTGCTCGGCAGCTTCGCGCGGGCCGTCCACTCGATCGTGATCGTCGCGCTGGGCGCCTCGCTCGGCCGCGAGGCGGCACCGCAGCAGGCGGGGGCGGCGATTGCCAGCACGCTCGGCGACCGCGCGGGCCTCCCCGAATGGCAGCGCCGGCTGCTCGTAGCCTGCGGCGCCGGCGCAGGCATGGCGGCGGTCTACAACATCCCGCTCGGAGGGGCGCTGTTCGCACTGGAGGTTCTTCTCGGCACGCTCGCCCTGCCCTTCGTGCTGCCGGCGCTCGCGACCGCGCTGATCGCGACGGCCGTCGCGTGGGTCTACATCCCCAAAGCGCCGACGTACCTGATCGCCGAACACATCACGCACCCCACCCAGATCGTGTGGGCGTTGATCGCAGGCCCGGTCGCGGGCCTCGTCTCCGTGATCTACGTGCGCCTGATCGTCGGCGCCAACCGGCTGAGGCCGCGCACGACCGTCCCGCGGCTGCTCGTGCCGATCGCGGTGTTCGCGGCGCTCGGCGTGCTCGCGATCGCC
Source organism: uncultured Solirubrobacteraceae bacterium (assembly GCA_963742805.1). Taxonomy (GTDB): domain Bacteria; phylum Actinomycetota; class Thermoleophilia; order Solirubrobacterales; family Solirubrobacteraceae; genus Palsa-744. The sequence continues at coordinate 749,630 of CAVUNG010000001.1, forward strand.
TACCCAGAGGTCCTCGGCAACGGGCGCAGCGTGGTGCAGCTGACGCTCGTCGGCGAGCTCGCCGCCGGCCTGACTGCGGTGCTGCTCGTGCTGAAGCCGCTGGCGACGGCGGGCTGCCTGGGCTCTGGCGCCCCCGGCGGCCTCTTCACCCCCACACTCGCCCTGGGGGTCCTTCTCGGCAGCCTGGGCGGCCGGGCGTGGGAGCTGCTGTGGCCCGGCGCGCCGCTCGGCACCTACGCGGTGATCGGCGGCGCCGCCGTGCTGGCCGCCTCGATGCAGGCCCCACTGGCGGCGATCGTGCTGATGCTCGAGCTCACGCACAAGGCCGAGGGGCTGCTCGTGCCGATCCTGCTGGCGGTGGTCGGCGCGACGCTGGTCTCGCGCCGCATGGGCGCGCACTCGATCTACTCGGCGCGGCTGACGGTCGGGCGCGAGGAGGAGGCAGCGGCGATCGCGGCAGAACGCGAAGGGATGCCGGCCTGAGTCAGAACCGTTCGAGCACGCGCTCGATCGCGCTCGTGCCGAACTCGACCGCCTCGATCGGCAGCCGCTCGTCCTCCGCGTGGATCAGCTCCATGAAGCGCATCTCGGCCGGCAGCTGCATCGGCAGGAAGCCGTAGGTCTGGATGCCGAGCTTCGAGAAGAAGCGCCCGTCGGTCACGCCCGGCAGGAGCAGCGGGACCGCTTTCGCGTCGCCGTCCAGCTCGCGCAGGACGCCTGCGAGCGCCGCGAACATCGCCATGTCGGGCACGGCGGGCGCGGAGTCGTGCGTGATCAGCTCCAACTCGACCTCGACGCCCGTGAGCGCCCGGATCTCGGCGAACGCCTCATCCGGGCTCGACCCCGGCAGGAGACGGATGTCGAGCTCGACACTCACCTCGCCCGGGATCACGTTGATCTTCTCGCCGCCGCGCACGATCGTCGGCGAGACCGTGTTGTGCAGCAGCGGGTCGAACAGGCGGCCGCGATCACCGAGCGCGTCGAGCACCCTGTCGGTGATGCGCGGTCGCATAAGGCCCCGTAGCGGCATCGCCAGCGGTGCCGGCAGCTCGCTCGCGACCGCGTCGATCATCATCCGCGTCACGACGGGCACATGCACCGGCAGCCGCCTGGCGTCGAGAGCCGCGAGCAGCCGCCCGAGCGAGCCCATCGCACCCCCGCGGACGGGCATCGATCCGTGGCCGGCCCGCCCGCGCATCGTCGCGAGCGTCCAGCAGCGCTGCTTCTCGGCGACCATCACGGGGTAGAACGAACGCCCCGCCATCTCCATGCGAAAGCCGCCGAACTCGCCGATCGAGTAGCGCACGCCCTCGAACAGCTCGGGGTGCTCGCGCACGAGGAACTCGGCACCGAGCGCGCTGCCGGCCTCCTCGTCGGCCATCAGGCAGAGGATCACGTCGCCGGGTGGCCGGCGGCCTGCCGCCTTGGTGCGCATGAACGCGGCCAGCATCATCGCCACGCCGCCCTTCATGTCGAGCGCGCCGCGGCCCCAGATGAAGCCGTCGTGCTGCTCGCCGCCGAAGGGAGGGTGGCGCCAGTCCCCCGGTGCGGCGACGACGTCGACGTGGCCCTGCAGGAGCAGCGGCGGTGAGGTGCCCTCGCCCTCGATGCGCGCGATCAGGCTCGGCCGCTCCGGCTCGGCCGCCAGCACCCTCACCTCGCAGCCCAGTCCCTCCAGCAGCCCGCGCACCCAGTCGATGCACTCACGCTCGTTGCCGGGCGGATTGGTGGTGTCGAAGCGCAGCAGCCCCGCGAGAAGCTCCGCCGGGCGATCCTGGATCGCCGCCTCCGCGGTCGCCGGGGTCGTGCTCATGCCGTCAGTCTCGCCGATCGGGACCCTCCTTGCAGCGCTGTTTGCGCGTGCAAAGAACTGGTAACACTACGGACGATGCCCCGTTCGATCTGGACCGGCGCGATCAGCTTCGGCCTCGTCACCGTGCCGGTCAAGCTGTACAGCGCGATCAACCGCAAGAACGTCCGCTTCCACCAGCTCAACGGCAAGAGCGGCGTGCGCATCGCCCAGAAGCGCGTCGATCCCGCCAGCGGCGAGGAGGTGCCCTACGAGGACATCGTCAAGGGCTACGAGATCGCCTCGGACCGCTACGTGGTGATCGAGCCCGGCGAGCTCGAGGCGCTCGCGCCGAAGAAGACGAAGACGATCGAGATCGAGGACTTCGTCGAGCTGGCCCAGATCGACCCGATCTTCTACGACCACCCCTACTACCTCGCGCCCGGCCCGGGCGGTGCGAAACCGTACCGCCTGCTGCTCGAGGCGATGGCGAGACCGGCAGGGTGGCGATCGCCCGCGTCGTGATCCGCTCCAAGGAGCAGCTCGTCGCGCTGCGCCCGATGGGCGACGCGCTGGGGATGGCGACGATGATCTTCGCCGACGAAGTCCTGCCGGCCGACAGCATCGAGGAGATCGCCGAGGTCCGGGAGGTCAAGACGACCAAGCGCGAGCTCGACATCGCCAAGCAGCTGGTCGAGTCGCTCGCGGGCGACTTCGAACCGGACAGGTACAGCGACACCTACCGCGAGCAGGTGCTCGACATGATCGAGCGCAAGGCTCAGGGCGAGCAGATCGCCGTGCAGCCCGAGCCCGAAGAGGAGGGGACGCCGGCGCCCGACCTGATGGGCGCGCTGAAGGCCAGCCTCGAAGCCGTCCGTGCCCGCGAGGGCGAGGATGGCGCGAAGCCGAAAGCCGCCAAGCGCAAACCGGCGGCGAAAAAAGCCGCCGCCAAGAAAGCGCCGAAATCGGCGGGCAAGAAAGACTCCGGCGCGGGCGGCAAACGCGGCTCGCGCGCGACCGCCAAAAGCTAGGTGCCCGCCCGCCGGGGAGCGTCCGGCAAGACCGAACGCGGCGACAGCGCCGCCGAGCCCGGCGCGCCCCGGAAGCGAAAAGCAGCGGAGCCCAGGGCGGCTGCCAAGCCCAAGGCCGTGGGCAAACCGCGGGCGAAAGCTGCGGCGAAAGCCAAAGCCGCTGCGCAACCCGAAGCCACGCCCAAGCCCAGGGCAACCGGGACGAAGGCCGGCGCCTCGAAGCTCGCGCGCTACGAGGGCAAACGCGACTTCGCGGCGACGCCTGAGCCCGATGCCGCCGCGGCCGGCGGCGAGCCCGACGGGCTCCCCCGCTTCGTGATCCATCAGCACAGCGCCCGCCGCCTGCACTGGGATCTGCGCCTGGAGCACGACGGCGTGCTCGCCTCCTGGGCGGTGCCGAAGGGGATGCCCGAGGAGCCGGGCGAGAACCGCTTCGCGGCCCACACCGAGGACCACCCGATCGAGTACCTCGACTTCCACGGCGAGATCCCGAAGGGCAACTACGGCGCCGGGCAGATGACGATCTGGGACCACGGCACCTACGAGCTGCTCAAGTGGGAGCCGCGCAAGGTCGAGGTGCGGCTCCACGGCGAGCGCCTGCGAGCGCGCTACGCGCTGTTCGCGATCGACAAGGAGGACCCGCCCAAGGACTGGATGATCCATCGCATGGACCCGCCTTCGGATCCGGAACGCGAGCCGATGCCCGAGCGGATCGTGCCGATGCTCGCCCGTACCGGGCGAGCTGCCGGCTCAGGACGAGGAGTGGGGCTTCGAGATCAAGTGGGACGGCGTGCGCGCGATCGCCTACTGCGCGCCCGGCGAGGTGCGCCTGGAAAGCCGCAACCTGAACGAGATCAGCGACAGCTACCCGGAGCTCGGGCGCCTCGACCGGGCGCTCGGCTCGCACCAAGCCGTGCTCGACGGCGAGATCGTCGCGTTCGACGAGGACGGGCGCCCGAACTTCGGACTGCTGCAGCAGCGCATGCACGTCGCCTCGCGCGAGCACGCGCGCCGGCTCTCCAAGCAGACGCCCGTGAACTACATGATCTTCGACCTGCTGTGGCTGGACGGGCACTCGCTGATGGAGCTGCCCTACTCCGAGCGTCGCGCCCGCCTGGCCGAGCTGGCGCTGGACGGCGAGAGCCTGGCAGACGCCCGAGCACGTCGTCGGGCACGGCAGGCAGCTCCTGAAGGCGAGCCAGGAGCAGCACCTCGAGGGCGTCGTCGCCAAGCGCCTCGCCTCGCGCTACGAGCCGGGCCGGCGCGGCGGCGCGTGGATCAAGATCAAGACGTTCGGCCGCCAGGAGTTCGTCATCGGCGGCTGGCTGCCGGGCAAGGGCCGGCGCAGCGCGACGATCGGCGCGCTGCTGCTGGGCGTGTACGAGGCGAACGGATCGCTGCGCTACGTCGGCCGCGTCGGCACGGGCTTCAGCGAGAAGGAGCTGAAACGCCTGCAGGGCCTGCTCGCGCCGCTGCGGCGCGAGGGATCTCCCTTCGGCGCCGGGGAACGCCCGCCACGCGAGGCGGTGTTCGTCGAGCCGCAGCTCGTCGCCGAGGTCGAGTTCGCGGAATGGACGAGCGCCGGCAACATCCGCCACCCGTCATACAAGGGCCTGCGCGAGGACAAGCCGCCAGAGCTCGTCGTCCGCGAGGACACGACCGGCGCCGCCGCTTCTGCCCGGGCAGCGGCCGAAGGCCCGGCCGAGCTGCGCGACTCGGAGGCCACGACCCTGACGATCGTCTCGAAGTCGCCCAAGTCGGAGACGGCCCTCGTCGGCGGCCGCGAGCTCAAGACTCTCGAACCTCGAGCAAGGTCCTCTACCCGGAGACCGGTTTCACGAAGGGACAGCTGATCGAGTACTACGCCACGGTCGCACCGGTCCTGCTCGCGCATCTCCATGGCCGGGCGCTCACGGTCACTCGCTGGCCCGACGGCGTCGAGGGCAAGTCGTTCTTCCAGAAGCAGTCCCCGGCGCACCGTCCCGAGTGGGTCCGCACGGCGACGCTGCCGGCCGGCGGCAAGAAGATCGACTACACGCTCGCCGACGACCTGCCGACACTCGTGTGGCTGGCCAACCTCGCCGCGATCGAGCTGCACACGCCGCTCGCCCTCGCCTCCTCCCCCGACCGCCCGACCTCGATGGTCTTCGACCTCGACCCCGGCGAGCCGGCACCGACGTGCTCGACTGCGCGCGCCTGGCGCTCGAGCTGCAAGGGCCTGTTCGAGAACCTCGGCCTCGCGAGCTTCGTGAAGACCTCGGGCTCCAAGGGGCTGCAGGTGTACGTGCCGCTGAACGTCGAGGACGTCGACTTCGCGCAGACGAAGGCGTTCGCGAAAGCGGTCGCAGAGCTGTTCGAGCAGACCGAGCCGGACAGCGTCGTCTCGCGCATGACCAAGACGCGCCGGGAGGGCAAGGTGCTGATCGACTGGAGCCAGAACGATCGCAACAAGACGACCGTGTGCGTCTACTCGCTGCGAGCCCGGGCCCACCCGACCGTCTCGACCCCGCTCGAGTGGCATGAGGTGTCCGCGGCGCTGCGACGGCGGCGACCCCGCCGCGCTCGTCTTCGAGGCCCCCCGGGTGCTCGAACGCGTGGCCGAGCACGGCGACCTGTTCGCGCCGGTGCTGTCGCTCAAGCAGCGGCTGCCGGCGTTCGCGCCGAACTGAGGCCGATCGGGAGGCTCGGCCGGCGCCGGCCGCCTACTCGAACTCGGGCGCGCGCCAGCCGGGCATCACGTCCGGCAGGCCGTCGCTCACCTTGTCGGTGAACGCGGCCGGGCGCTTCTCGAGGAACGAGGTGACGCCCTCGACGGCATCCGCTGACTGCCCGCGCGCGACCATGCCACGCGAGTCGGCGCGGTGGGCGCATACATCGGATGCTCGGCGCCGAGCATCCGCCACATCAGCCGCCGCGCGAGCGCCACCGACACCGGCGCGGTGTTGTCCGCGATCTCGCGCGCCAGAGCGCGCGCCGCGCCCAGCAGCTCGGCTTTGGGGTGCAGGCTGCGCAGCAGCCCGGCTTCAAGGCCCTCCTGGGCGTCGAAGACGCGCCCCGTCGCCACCCATTCCATCGCCCGGCTGATGCCGACCACGCGCGGCAGGAACCAGCTCGAAGCGGCCTCGGGGATGATCCCGCGCCGCGCGAACACGAAGCCGATGCGGGCGTCGTCGGCCGCGAGCCGAATGTCCATCGGCAGCGTCATCGTCGCGCCGATCCCGACCGCGGGGCCGTTGATCGCGGCGATCACAGGCTTGGTCGATTCGAAGACACGCAGCGTGAATTCGCCGCCGTTGTCGCGCCCGGCCGCGCCAGCCGTGTCGCGCTTGCGGTAGTCGAACGTGTCGCCGCCGCCCTCGAGGTCGGCGCCGGCGCAGAAGCCCCGGCCGGCCCCCGTGACGATGATCGCCCGCACCTCGTCGTCTGCGTCGGCTGCGTCGAAGGCTTGGCGCAGCTCCTGGCCCATCTGCCCGGTCCATGCGTTGAGCCGCTCCGGCCGGTTCAACGTGATGGTGAGGACGCCGTCGTCCTTCTCGGTGAGGATCTGCTCGTAGCTCATCGCGCGGGGCATCCTTTCACGATTCGCCCAGCTCGCGTGCGGTGAGCTGGCGCTCGTAGGGCCCGGCGCCCGTCAGGCACGTCGCGCCGCAGCGCGCGGCCACGGCAAGCGCCGCCTGGAGCGCGAGGCCGGCGCCGAGGCCGAAGGTCAGGCCCGCCGCGAACGAGTCGCCGCACCCGTAGGAGTCGACGGCCGGGCCCGGCGCCGGCGCCGCCGCCCAGCGCCCCTCCTGCCCGGTGCGCCGCCGCCAGCGGCCCCCTCGCGCGCCTTCTGTGTGGACCACCAGCTCGGCTTCGTGCTCGACCGGCCCGGCCGCGGCGAGCTCGATCTCGTCGTCGGCACTGAGCACGAGCGCGTCGATCGCGACGCCGTGCCCGAGCGCGTGACGCGCCCGCGGGCTCGCGACGAGCACGCGCGCGGCCTCCCGGGCGCGCTTCAGCGCGGGAACGTCCCCTGCGGTGAAGTACACGGAATCGAGCTCGCGCAGCTCGTCCCAGTGGGAGGAGCCGGAGTCCCCGGCCGGGTCGAGCCGCTCGCCGAAGGTCGTGATCGTGCGCTCCCGCTGATCGTCCACAACGGTCACGGCGCGCCGCGTCGCGGCGCCTGCGACGGCCGCCTCGCGCGAGCGCTCCCGCCGATCGACTGCGTGTGCGGGCTCGAGCGTGGCCTTGGCGACGGGCTCGTCGAGCACCCGAACGCCGAGCTCCCCGAGGCGCCGGCGCGAGGCGCGACCCGGCTCGTCCTCACCGAGCACCGTGAACAGACGGGAGGAGCCGGCAAGCCGCGCGAGCTGCACGGCCGCCACGGCGCCGCCCCCCGCGGGCTCCTCGAAGGCGCCTGTGGCATGCGCGACCTCGCCGGCCGAAGGGAGCCGCTGGACACGGCCGAACAGGACCCACTCCACATGACCGACGACGGCGACGGAGGGGGAATGAGCGGACACCGCCGGAGTCTCACAGAATCCTTCGATGGGCCGCGACCCAGCCGGGCGAGTCACGACATGGCGACCCCGCTCCCCCGACAGCGGCCGTTCCGGCAAGATGCCGCGCATGGCGAGCCCCGAGCAGATGCGCGATCTGATGCCCTTCGCCGCCCTGATCGGCGCCGAGCTGATCGAGGCGACGCCCGAGGTCGTGCGGGGTCGTATGGAGTGGGCGCCCGAGCGCTGCACCGCCGGCGGGCTGCTCCATGGCGGCGCCCTGATGGCGATGGCAGACGGCGGCGGCGGCGCGCTCGCGTTCCTGAACCTGCCGGAGGGAGCGGTCGGCACCGCGACGATCGAGTCCAAGACGAACTTCCTGCGCGGCGTCCGCGACGGCGCGGTGACCGCGACCAGCCGCGTGCTCCACAAGGGGCGCACGACGGTGGTGATCGAGACGGAGCTCGCGCGCGAGAGCGACGGCGCGCTGGTGGCGAAGGTGACGCAGACGCAGGCCTTCCACTACCCGAGGGAGTAGAACGGGGGCCGGCCGGGGCTCCATGCCCGCCGTCGAGGAGGGAGGCGGGCCGGAGCTCCATGCCGACCCTGTGGAGGGGGTCGGGCCGGCGCTCCATGCCGGCCCTCGGCGAATAGGATGCCGCCGGTGCCCGAGCAGATCCTGATCGACGAGCAGCCCGTCCCCCACGTGCGGCGGCTGACGATGAACCGGCCCGAGCGCCTGAACACGATGACGGCAGAGCTGTGCGGCGCGCTGCACGCGGCGCTCGAGGCGATCGGCCGCGACCGCTCCTGCCGGGCCGTCGTGCTGACGGGTGCCGGCCGCGGCTTCTGCGCCGGCCTGGACCTCGGCGGCTACGGACGCGCGCCGGGCAACACCGGCGAGGACGAGTCGCGCGACCGGCTCGCCAACCAGCAGCACATGTCACGCCTGGTGCTCGCGCTGCGCGCGCTGCCTCAGCCGGTGATCGCCGCGGTGAACGGGCCCTCGGCCGGCTTCGGGCTCGCGCTCGCGCTCGGCAGCGACATCCGCCTCGCCGCCGAGGAGGCCGTCTTCCGCGTCGCGTTCGTCAACATCGGGGTCTCCAATTGCGACATGGGCACCAGCTGGCTGCTGCCGCGGCTGATCGGCGCCTCGCGCGCGCACGAGTTGATGTTGACCGGCCGCCGCGTCGACGCCCAGGAGGCGCTGCGCATCGGCCTGGTCGCCGACGTCGTCGCGCAGGACGCGCTCGCGGACCGCTCCCTGGAGGCCGCGGGCCAGATCGCCGAGCTCGCGCCGTGGGGCGTCCAGCTGACCAAGCAGGGAATGTGGACGGCCCTCGAGATCCCGTCCGAGCAGGCGGCCGTCGAGTACGAGGATCGCCAGCAGATCATGAGCACGTTCGGCCTCGCTCCGCCCGAGGCGATCTCCGCGTTCCTGGAGAAGCGCCCGGCGGAGTTCCCGGACTGATGGCCGATCTGTTCGATGTCTCGGGCAAGACGGCGCTCGTGACCGGCGGCTCGCGCGGGATCGGGCTGATGATCGCCCACGGCCTCGTGCAGGGCGGCGCGCGTGTGATCGTCTCCTCGCGCAAGGAGGGCCCCGTCCGGGAGGCGGCCGCGGAGCTGGCGGCGATCGGCGACTGCGCGGGCATCCCGGGCGACGTCTCGACGCCGGAGGGCGCGGCTGCGCTCGCAGGGGCGACGACCGACCGCTTCGAGAAGCTCGACATCCTCGTCAACAACGCGGGCACGACCTGGGGGGCGCCGCTGGAGGAGTTCCCGGCGACCGGCTGGGACCGCGTCGTGCACACCAACGTGGAGGGCGCCTTCAACCTCACGGTCGCGCTCCTGCCGTCGCTGCGCGCATCGGCGAGCCGCGAGGACCCGGCGCGCGTGATCAACATCGGCTCGATCGACGGCATCCGCACGCCGTCGGTCGAGAACTACAGCTACAGCGCGAGCAAGGCGGCGGTGCACATGCTCACGCGTCACCTCGCCAAGCGGCTGGCCGCCGAGGCAATCACGGTCAACGCGATCGCGCCCGGGCCGTTCCAGAGCAAGATGATGGCGTTCCTGCTCGACGACCCGGAGTCGCGGGCAGCCGTCGAAGGGACCGTGCCGCTGAAGCGCATCGGGCACCCCGACGACATCGCCGGGCTGATCACCTTCCTGTGCTCGCGGGCCGGCTCGTACATGACCGGCACCGTGATCCCGCTCGACGGCGGCATCACCGGCTGCGGCTGATCAAGCTTCCAGCGGCCAGGGGTTCTCGGCCGGCTGCCATGGCTCCTGGCGCCAGTCGGCGTATGCCTCGGCGGGATCGTCGGTCTCCTTCGAGACGGAGGCGTCGTACTTCGCCGCCACCTCGTTGACGGGGTAGTGGGCCTGATCGACGCGGCGCGAGCCGATCATCAGGATCGCGCACGGTCCGTCCCCCGCCCCGACGAAGACGTGCTCCACGCCCGCCGGGCAATGGAAGAAGTCCCAGCGGCGCAGCATGCGCTCCTCGCCTTCGACGATCGCGATGCACTCGCCGTGCAGGACCAGGAAGTCCTCCTGGACGGGCTCGGAGTGGTAGCGGCAGTTCGGCAAGCCCGGCTCGAGTATCTGCACGTTGACCCCCGTGTCGGGCCAGGGCGCCGCGTCGTCCTCGGGATCGAGCTGCATCGCACGGCGCGGATGCACCTGCGCCGGCCAGTCCGCGATGTTCATAATCAGCGGCTCGGCCACGCCCCCCACCCTACTCACTCTGCGCCGCCGTCCAGCTTCGCTTCGAGCGCTTCCAGCGACCGCGGTTCCTGCGCTCCGCGCTCGACGATCCGCGAGGGCTCGGCGACCACCGTGGCGCCGTCCGGGACGTCGCTGACGACCAGCGCGCCCGCGCCGATGCGGGCCCCGTTTCCGACGCGGACGCTGCGCCCGCGCGGCGCGAGGATGATCGCCCCGGCGCCGATGCCGACGTCGTCACCGATCACGATGCCGTGCTCGGAGCCCGTGGCGGCGCGCACCGCGATCGTGACGTTGTGGCCGATCCGCACCCCGCGCCCGATCGCCACGTTGCTGTGGATCACGGTCCCGAAGCCTGAATGCAGGAACCGCACATCGGGGCTGAACCGCACACCCGGCGCGAGCGAGTTGCGGTAGATCGCGGAGTTGACTTTCTTGACGAACAGAGCCAGCCGTCGCAGGCCCCGGCGCCGCAGGAACGCGGAGATCCTCCAGAGACGTTCCGGGCTCATCCGGCGACCCTCGGACGCGATACGAGACGGGCAGTCGCACGGGGCGCGGCGGCGATCGTCATGACGCTTGAATACCAGCAACCGCGCAGCGACGGCGTGCGCAGGGCCATAAGCTTGCCGCCGTGGATTTCCTGATCGCACGCGCCGACCTGCACGACACCCGCTTCGAGGACTCGCCGGCACCCGCGCCGGATCCCGGCCAGGCCGTGCTGAGCGTGGACCGGTTCGGGCTCACCGCGAACAACATCACGTACGCGGCGTTCGGCGAGGCGATGTCCTACTGGAACTTCTTCCCGGCGCCCGACGGCTGGGGACGGATGCCCGTGTGGGGGTTCGCAACCGTGGCCGAGAGCAGGACCGAGGGGCTCGAGGAGGGGGCGCGCATCTACGGGTACCTGCCGCCTTCGAGCGAGCTTCTGGTGACCCCGGAGCGCTTGGGTCCTCACGGATTCGTCGACGCGGCCGCCCATCGCGCCGCGCTCCCCGCCGCCTACAACAGCTACCAGCTGGCCGCCTCCGACCCCTCCTACGATCCCGGCCGCGAGGACCAGCAGATGCTGCTGCGGCCGCTGTTCTTCACCTCCTGGCTGATCGACGACTTCCTGCGCGACAGCGGCATCTTCGGCGCGGACACGGTGGTGCTCTCGAGCGCGTCGAGCAAGACGGCGAGCGGGCTCGCGTTCCTGCTCTCGCGGGACGGCGGCGCCGAGGTGATCGGCCTCACCTCGGCCCGCGGCGCTGAGTACGCGCGCTCGATCGGCGTCTATGACGCGGTCCTCACCTATGACGAGCTCGATGACCTGCCGGCGGGGCGCGCGGTCTACGTCGACATGTCCGGCGACGCCGCGGTCCGAGAGGGCGTGCACCGGCGCTACGGCGCCGAGCTCGCGCACTCGGCCGTCGTGGGCGCAACCCATCACGACCAGATGGGCGCGGTTCCGGATGGTCTCCCCGGGCCGCGGCCGACCTTCTTCTTCGCGCCCGATCGCGTCGCGAAGCGCTCCGGCGACTGGGGGCGCGAGCAGCTCGAAAAGCGGCTTGCGGAGGCCTGGGAGCCGTACATGAAGTGGACCGACGGCTGGCTCGAGGTGATCCGCGAGGAGGGTCCGGACTCCCTGCGCGGGACCTACCTGGATCTGCTCGACGGGCGCATCGACCCGTCGCGGGCACACGTGCTCTCGCTCCCGCGCTAGTTCCGGGCACGCGAACGAGGTCGGGCTGCTGACCTCGGCCCCGGTTTGAGATCCGGCAACCGCCGGGTACACCCACCTGTCAACAGACTGGGGAGGGGGCGAGCCAGGAGACAGCAGATGCCGACGCCCTTCCGCGGCCGCCGCCGCACCACCATCCTCTCGGCCGCGTGCGCCTGCGCGCTCGCGCTCGCTCCTGCGGCAGCCGCCGCCAAGCCGAAGGCCGAACTGGCGCCGTTCGGCCACGCCTGCACCGGCGAGGACGGGGTGCGCTTCTGCCCCACCTCAGGCCTCGAAGAACGCGTCCCGAGCTTCGACGGCGTGCCGCTCGACGTCGACGTGACACTGCCGGCGAGCGGCAGCGGCCCGTTCCCCACGATCGTGATGATGCACGGCTGGGGCGGCAGCAAGACCTCGTTCGAGTCGGCCACGGCGGCGGGGGACGGCAACGAGACCTTCGACTACAACAACATCTACTTCGCCCAACACGGGTTCGCGGTCGTCAACTACTCCGCCCGCGGCTGGGGCCGCTCGTGCGGAACCTCGGAATCCCGCACGGAACCGGGCTGCAAAGAAGGGTGGATCAGGCTGGCCGACCAGCGCTACGAGGCGCGCGACACCCAGTACCTGCTCGGCCTGCTCGCCGACGAGAAGATCGCCAAGCCGAAGGCGATAGGGGTCACTGGCATCTCCTACGGCGGGGGCCAGTCGATCGAGCTCGCCTACCTGAAGAGCCGCATACGGCTACCGAGCGGTGAATTCGAGCCGTGGAAGAGCCCCGGCGGGAAGGCGATGGAGATCAAGGCTGCTTTCCCGCGCTGGCCGTGGTCGGACCTCGTCGACGCGCTCGAGCCGAACGGCCGCTTCCTGGACACGCAGATCGCCTCGCCCGAGCAGAGCCGGGAACCGATCGGCGTCGAGATCCAGAGCTACGTGACCGGGCTGTTCGCAGACGGCGCCGCGGGCGGGTACATAGCGCCGCCGGGAGCCGACGAAGAAGCGGACCTGACCAAGTGGTTCGCGCTGATCAACGCGGGCGAGCCGTACCCGTTGGAAGCAGCCGGCATCGAGAATCAGATCTACGACTACCACGACGGCTACTCGATCCCGTTGGACGGCAAGCCCGCACCGATGCTGCTGGAGAGCGGCTGGACCGACGACCTGTTCCCGCCGGAGCAGTCGCTCCGCGTTTACAACCAGGTGCGCGCGGCCAAGGGCTATGCGGCCCTGATGTTCGGCGATCTCGGGCACGGCCGCGGCGACAACAAGCAGAACACCGACCACGCGTTCAACGAAGAGGGCGCCGGCTTCCTCGCCGCGCGACTGGAGCACTCCGGCACGGCGCCGGCAAACGGGTCGGTGAGCGCCTACACGCAGACCTGCCCGACCGAAGCCCCGGCCGAAGGCCCGTTCACGGCGAAGAGCTGGGCGAAGCTCCGGACCGGCGCGGTCACGTTCGGCTCCGCCGGCCCGCAGACCTTCACCTCGGCGGGCGGGAACCCGGCGACTGCCGCGGCCTTCGACCCGATTGCGGGCACGAGCGAAGCGTGCAAGACGGTGACGGCCGAAGAAGAGCCGGACACCGCCAACTACACCACGCGCAGCACGGGCTTCACGCTGCTCGGGCTGCCGACGGTGAGCGCGCACGTCGTCGAGACCGGCTCCTACGGCGAGATCGCCGCGCGACTGTGGGACGTGCTGCCGTCCGGCGAACAGCGGCTGATCAGCCGTGGCGTCTACCGCCTCGACGAAGGCGAGAACGGCACCGTCACCTTCCAGCTGCACGGCAACGGCTACCGCTTCGCTGCGGGCGACACGGTGAAGCTGCAGCTGCTGGGACGCGACGCCCCCTACTACCGGGCGAGCAACGGCGTGTTCTCCGTGGAAGCGAGCGACGTGACCGTCACCCTGCCGACTGGCTGACGGCCGCGGGCGCCGCCGCGCGAGGCACTTGTCCCGCGCGGCGGCTCAGCCCGGTCGTGCACTAGTGGCGCGTGACGCGCAGTTCGACCGCGGGGGTACCCGCACCCGCCACCGGTCCCTCGCCGGCCCACTGGGCGACGAAGTCCGTGCTCGCGAAGATGCCCGAGACGTTCAGCGTGAAGGCGCCGTTGGATGCCACGGTCGCGGTCGCCTGGCGCCAGATCGCCCGGCCCACGGTGCGGTAGCCGATGGACACGTTCTCCCCGCCCTGCGCCGGGCTGAGCATGCCCTTGAGCTTCACCCGCCCGTGCGCATGCCCCAGCTTCTTGCGCGAGAGCTCGTGCCGGCCGACGATCGAGAGGGTGAGTGTCGAGCTCGTCGTGTTCAACCCGCCGCTCTCGGTCTGGAACAGCCCGCCTTCGCCGAGCAGGTAGTCCACGAGACCACCGGCCGCGACGTCTTCGACCTTTCGCGGCAGCAGCTCGCGCACCCAGGTGCGGCCGCCGTCGGAGGTGCGCAGCATCTCCTTGCCGCCGCCCGCGAACATCGCGTAGCCGTCGGCGGCGGAGCTGAACGAGATCGCGCCCTGGCCACCGAGCGCCATGCTGCCCATGGAGTCGATCTCCTTCCAGCTGCTGCCGCCGTTGCGCGTGAAGAACAGGCGCTGGAGCGACACGGCATAGCCGGTGGTCCCAGACACGAACGACAGGGATTCGATGTTTCCGTGCTTCAGCGGGCGCGGAATCAGCGTCCAATGCGCGCCGCCGTCGCGCGAGGAGATCGCTTCATCGCCCCACGCGAACATCGTCGAGCCGACGGTCTCCGCGCCCGCGAACAGCGGGAACGCCGAGAGGCGGCGACGCAGCACCTTGCCGCGCTTCTTGCCGAGCACGACGGTGCCCGCCACCGAGCCGAAGCTCGCGCCCGCGTTCGTGCTGCGGCGCAGGCCGGTCGGACCCACGAGCACGACCGTGCCTACGCTGGGTGCCAGGAGCGCGGAGGGCGCGCCACCGCCGGCGTTCAGAATCGACCAGCTGAGCCCGCCGTTCGCGGTCTTGTAGACGGTTCCGCCTTCGTTGACCGCGTACCCGACCGAGGTCGTAGGGAAGGCCGCGTCCTCGATCGTCGAGGACGTCGGCACGCGCAGGGTCCCCCAGCTGACACCGCCGTTCGTCGTCGCCGCGATCACGCCGGAGTGAGAGGGGACGTAGGCGTCTTCCGGCCCTGCACCGAGCCTCACGACATCGCCGAACTGCACGCCGAAGCGGTGCGCGATCGAGGTCGGGAACGTGGCGCCGCCGTCCGTCGAGAGCACCGTCTCGCCGGCGGCGCCGACGGCCACCGCGCTGCCGGCGGTGGAGAAGGCGACCGACAACAGGTTCTGGTCGGCCGGCGACACGAGCGTCCCGGTCGCCCCGCCGTCGGTCGTGCGCACCAGCATGTTCGTCGCCGGCGCCGGCTGCGGCGCCGTGGCGATCAGGCAGTGTTCGGCGTCGCTGCAGGAGATCTGCGTGAGCGTCGGGCGCGGCGCCCCCGCCGGCAGGGCCAGCGGCAGCGGCGTCCAGGTCGCTCCCGCATCGCCGCTGTGGAGCAGGGTGCCCGCGGCGCCGACCGCGTAGGCGACCGTCGGGCTGACGAACGTGACGCCGTACAGCGGCTGGCCGCTGCCCGCCACCTGCGTCCACGATCCCGCGCCGTCGGTCGTGCGGTAGATCTTGCCGCCGCCCTGGTTGACGAGCGCGAAGCCGACGGTCGGCGAGACGAACGCGATCTGTCCGGCGGTGGCTCCCGCCAGCGGCACGCTGGTCTTCGGCTCAAGGGTCTGCCCGGCGTCTTTGGTGAGGAAGATCGAGCCGTCGGCCTGCTCGACGTAGCCCGTGTTGGCGTCGAGGAACGAGACCGCGGCGACCTTGGTCGCACAGCCCTGTTCGGATTCGTTCACGGGCAGCCGGTGGAACGTGGCGCCGCCGTCGGTGGACTCGCGCACCGTGCAGCCGCCCCCCACGACCACGGTGTTGGGGTCGACCTCCTGAAGGAGCGTGAGGTTGGACGACGAGCCGCTGGACAGACCGGTCCAGCTCGCCCCGCCGTCGTCGCTTCGCAGCACCGTGCCGCCTTCGCCGGCGGCGTACCCGCGAGCGCCCTGGAAAGCGACGCTGTCGAGCGTTTCGCCCTGCGGGACCGGATCCCCCCACGTCCACCCGGACATCCCGACCGACACCGGCGCGGCGCCCGCCACGGCCGTCCCCGCCAACAGCCACACCGCGATCGCGGCAAGCACGATCCTCGCAACCCGTCGCATTGCGCCTCCCCCTTCGTTCAGGTTTCTGGATGCCCGGCCATCGGCGGAATTCCACCAACGTAGATCGAGCACCGGCTAGAACAACCCGGAGTCGCGAAGGTTGCTGTCCGTCTGCGAGCAGCCCCGGGCGGGCCTTCCCCGCGTGGCGGCCGGCAGCCGCCACGCGGACGGTCCGCATTCCGCTCAGAGCGTGTGGGAGGCGCCCGGCTCGAGCACGACGACCTCGCCGTGCCCTGCTCCCTCCACGTCGGACTTGAACGCCTGCGCGTCGGTCTCGATCGGGGGGAACGTGTCGTAGTGACAGGGGATCACCTGGCGTGCCCCCACGAGCCTCGCCGCCTCGACGGCGTCGAAGCGATCCATCGTGTAGTGGCCGCCGATGCACATCAAGGCGACGTCGATGTCGCCGTCGCCCTGCGCCGAGGAGCTCGCGGCGCGGGCGGCGATCGCGCGCATCAGCGAGAGGTCGGAGAACAGCGAAGTGTCGCCGAGGTGGTAGATCGTGCGGCCGCCGAGATTGACGATCAGCCCGGCAGGGGTGTTGACCGCCCCCTTCGGGGTCGTCGAGGTGTGCCACGCCGGCACGAGCTTGACCCAGCCCCAATCGAAGCGCACCGTGCCGCCCAGGTTGGGGTCGTGCACGTTCTCGACGCCCTCCTCCGCCAACTCGTTCGCGATCTCCACGATCGCGACGACGTCGGGCGTCGCGCGCTGCGCGATCGACACCGTATCGCCGTAGTGATCGGCGTGACCGTGCGTCAGCAACAGCGCGTCCGGGCTAAGCTCATCGGCCGCCACCGCCGCCTTCGGGTTGCCGGTGAGAAAGGGGTCGATCAGAACACGGGTCGATCCGTCGTTCAGCTCGAAGGCCGCGTGGCCAAGGAAGCGAATCTCCATCGTCACCGCCATTCGGTCGATTTCCATTCCGCGCCCAGCCGTACCGGGCGCCGTCACCATATATGCCCGCAACAGGCTCGGGGCACGCTCGACGCGGGCCTTGCTGTGCGCCTGCGCGCTTGCGCTCTGGGCTGCGCCGGCCGGCGCGGGCGCCTGGAGCATCCCGGCGCCGCTGTCCTCGTGCCCGGCGACGGGTGCCCCCAGCGTCGTGTTCCCAGCGAGCTCGCCGTCGGCCGCCACCGGCACCGGCGCGATCGTCTGGCCCGCCGGTCCTTCGTGCCCAGGCGGCGCCGGCGCGCGGCTCGACGCAGTCCGGCCGGACGCCGCGCCCGGGCCTGCGCTCGCTCTGCGCGCCTCGGGCCCGGACCCGCTTGCGCCCCTGGCCGTCGCCGCCGCGCCGAACGGGCGCGTCGCGATCGTGGGCGCGGATCCGCGGCACACCGGCCGCGCGCTCGCGCTGGAGGGCAGCGCGGAAGGGACGTTCGGAGCGCTCGCCGGCGCCGGCGCCGGCGCCACAGTGCCCGCGCCGGCGCTCAGCACCGCCTATCTCGGCGACCTCGCGCTGCTCGCCGCGGGCCGCGATGGGCTCGTGCTGCAGGTGCAACGGTGGTTCGGGGGCCCTGCGGCCGCGCCGAAGCAGGTGACCCCCCGTCCGGTTCCTGCGGGCGCTCTCGCGATCGCGATGGACTTCCGCAGCGACGCCCTCGCGGTTTGGACGGCGAGCGGCGGGGTGTGGGCCCGGGCGATGCCGGCGAGCGGCCGCGTGCTGCCCGCACAGCGGCTCGGCCCCGCCGGTGCGAGCACCCGGATCGCGACGCTCCTCAGCGACGACAACCGCGCGATCGTGATGTGGTCGACGGAGCGCTCGGGCGGGACCGACGTGTACTTCGACCAATCCTCCACGGGCCCCCGCTTCGGTGCCGCGAGCCGGATCGAGCACGCGCCGGGCCTGCTCGCGCGCGAAGGCTCGCCGCAACTCGTGCGCCTCAGCTCCGAGAGCGTGATGTGCGCCTGGACCGGGGCGAGCGAAGGCCGGTTCCTCGTGCGCACGGCGCCGGTCGACCAGCACGGGCTGCGGGCGGTCAACACGATCGCCCTGCCCGCGGGCGGCGATCTGTACCTGAGCGCGCTGGCGCCCGGTCCGAGCGGCGAAGCGGTGGCGCTGCTGAGCGAGCCCGTACCGAGCTCCTCAGGGGCGCCGGGACAGGTCGAGCTGCTGGCCTCGCGCGGCGTCGACGCCGCGCCCGGGCGTACTCTGTTCGCCCCGCCTCAGCTCGTGGCCGCGCCGGGGCCGGTTTCGGGCGCAACGCTGGCAATCGAGCCGGGTACGGACCGTGCGCTCGCAGTGTGGCGCGGCGCCGCCGGAGCGATCGACTACGCCGTGCAGGACGGCGCCCAGGGCTGACCCGGATTCCGGTCGGCAGACGCGAAGCGAGGTATTTAGGAAAAGATGGGCCGCTGATGGATCGCGACTACGAGCAGCAGACGTTCCAGGCCGAGGACCGCCACTGGTGGTATCGAGGCCGGAGAACCGTGCTGGAGCGCGTGCTGGACGGGCTCGCACTGGGCGAGCCGATCCGCATCCTGGACGCCGGCTGCGGCAGCGGCCGCAACATGGTCGAGCTCGCGCGGCGGGGCACGGTCACCGGCGTGGAGCTCTCGCAGCCCAGCGTGGAGAAGGCCCGCGAGCGCGGATGCGGCGAGGTGGTCGAAGGCTCGGTGCTGGAGATGCCCTTCCCCGACGCGAGCTTCGACCTCGCCGTTTCGCTGGACGTGATCGAGCATCTCGAGGACGACCTCGGCGCGCTGCGGGAGCTGCGCCGCGTCGTCGCGCCCGGCGGGAGGTTGCTGGTGACGGTCCCCGCGTACGGCTGGCTGTGGAGCGGCCACGACGAGATCAACCATCACCAGCGCCGCTACACGATGCGATCGCTGCGGACCGTCGCCGAACAGGCCGGCTGGCGCGAGGAGCGCACGAGCTACTTCAACTCGCTGTTGCTCCCGGTCGCGATCGTGCTGCGCGTGCTCGACCGCTTCAACCGCAAGACGACCGAGTCGAGCCTCGACCTGTGGGTGCCCCCGGAACTCGTCAACCGGACGCTCGAGGTGCCGCTGACACTCGAGTCGCAGCTGATCGCACGCGGAGGGCGCATCCCCGCGGGGCTCTCGCTGCTCAGCGTGTTCCGCTAGAGGTTGGTGAGCTGGGAGGGCTCCTCCGCGAGCGGCACATGGCGGAAGGTCCAGGCGCGATTGACGAGGAACGTGGTGATCGTCACCGCGACGGTCGCGAGCGCCTGTGCGACGAGTTCGTCCAAGCCGGCATCGTGGACGAGCAGGTAGAGCAGCCCGAGGTTGAGCCCCAGGCCGCCCGACTGCACGACGGCCCAGCGCACGGGGGTGTAGGCGTCGCCGACGTGGTCGGCGAACGTCCACCTCCGGTTGAGCAGGAAGCCGTTCGTCGCGCCGACGATGAAGCCGATCGCCGAGGCCGCGATGTACCAGACCCCGAACACCTTCAGCAGCACGGTGTAGACGGCGAACGTGATCAGCGTGTTCGAGATCCCGACGATCCCGAACTTCACGAACTGCACGACCACGGCGGGCACGCGCAAGCGTGCGCCCGCGGGGCGGTCTTTCGGCGCGGCTGGCGGTACCCTCTCAGGACGCTCCCCGGTAGCCGACGGCCCATTCTCTGTCGAGTTCATCCCCAGGAAGGATGCACGATAAATTGAGCGCCGGCTTAGGGATTTCGTCGATCATGGACCCTGTACCGCATCACCGAGCGGATTACCGGGCACAATCACCTCGATGCAGGACATACCTCCCCGCACCCCCAAGCTGCTGAGCCTCGTCGCGCCGGTCTACGACGAGGAGCTCCTGATCGAGGAGTTCGTCACCCGCGCGACCGCGGCGTTGGCGGACTACGACTTCGAGCTGGTGCTGGTCGACGACGGCAGTACGGACCGCACGCCCGAGCTGCTCGACGGGATCGCCGCCGCCGACCCGCGCGTCCGCGTGATCCACCTCTCGCGGAACTTCGGCCACCAGGCGGCGCTGACCGCCGGGCTGGAGCACGCGATCGGCGACGTCGTCGCGATGATCGACGCCGACCTGCAGGATCCCCCGGAGCTGATCCCGGACATGATCGCCCAGTGGAGCCAGGGCGCCGACGTCGTCTACGCGGTGCGCAAGCAGCGCGACGGCGAGACGGCGTTCAAGCTCGCCACGGCCTCGTGGTTCTACAAGCTGTTCGACAAGCTCGCCCAGGTCGACCTCGAGCCGAACTCCGGCGACTTCCGCCTGCTCGACCGCCGCGCGCTGAACGCGCTGCTCGCGATGACCGAGCGCTCGCGCTTCCTGCGCGGGATGACCGTCTGGATCGGCTTCAACCAGACCGCGATCTCCTACGAGCGCGACGCGCGGCACGCGGGCGAGACGAAGTACACCCTGCGCAAGATGCTGCGCTTCTCGCTCGACGCAATCGCCTCCTTCTCCCATCTGCCACTGCAGCTGGCGACGTACGCCGGCATCCTCTCGGCGGGGCTCGCCTTCATCGCGATCCCGGTCGTGATCGCGCTGCGGATCGCCGACTCCTATCTACCGGGCTTCGGCTCGATCACGATCGCGATCCTGCTCCTCGGCGGCATCCAGCTGATCGCGATCGGCGTGATCGGCGAGTACGTCGGCCGCATCTACGACGAGGTCAAGCACCGCCCGCTGTACATCGTGCGGGAGGAGCTGAACCACCCCGCGGCCTCGGGCCGCGCAGCGGTCGTTCCCGTCGCCCGCGCGGGGCTCGGGGCACGCACCCCCGAGCGCGTCCCCTAGGCCACGCGGCGCGACCGTCGTGTTTCACCGGATCGTCACGGTTGGTGTGGCACATTGTTCATAATTATGATTGAAAATATGATCATCATGCAAGGGGTCCTCATCCCCTCCTCGCGGCGGCACCCCCTCACCGCCGCACCTCCTGGCCGCGTGCCCGCCCGCCCCTCCGCGCGACGTCGCGGGGGAGCGGGCGGGCCTCGGCTCGAGGCCTGAGCAGCACCTCGTCTCCACTCCCGACCCTCCCCGGAAGGAGCCCACCATGAGCACCGCCGCACCAGGCGGCGCGCGAGCGCGCGCCGCCGCGAAACCCAACCCGTTCGCCGGCGTCGCGCGACGCTTGGCGTTGCGCGGCTACCGGCGCGCCGCCAAGCGCATCCTGCTCGCCGGCGTGACCGTTCGCGCGTACGGACCGCGACACCGCGGGCGGAGGCGTGTTGTGATGCAGCAATGCGCCTGCGCCCCGACACCTCGAGCGAAGCTCTCGCGACGACGCGCTCCGCGCTGCGCGAGACGGCGGGGCTGGTCCTGCTCGCGCTGCTCTCGCTGCTCACGACGAGCTGGCTGGTGCCGACGGATGCGCGCGCCGAAGCGTGTCCCGGCGCCGGCTTCTGCCCCTACTCGTCCGTCAAGCAGATCGGCCAGCGCGGAGAAGGCGTGCTCCGGTTCCCCGAGGCCGTCGCGATCGGGCCCGCCGGCGACATCTACGTCGCGGACCAGCTCAGCTACACCGTGCAGGAGTTCACCCAGGCCGGCGCCTTCGAGAACCAGTGGGGCTCGTTCGGGGGCGGCCACAGCCAGTTCGGGCCGATCGGCGGTCTCGCCGTGGACCCGGCAGGCAACGTCTACGTGGTCGACTCCAGCCACAACCGGATCGAGAAGTTCACGGCCGCCGGGGCATTCATCAAGGCCTGGGGCCGGCATGGGAGCGAAATCGGCCAGTTCAGCTTCGGCTCCTCCCAGGACCCCACGAAGCCGCCCGGCGGCGGCATCGCCGTCACAGCGAGCTACGTGTACGTCGCCGACAGCGGCAACAACCGCATCGAGCGCTTCAACCTCGAAGGCGGCGAAGCCATGGCGTGGGGGACGAAGGGCGGCGAACCCGGCCAGTTCCAGTACCCGCGCGGGATCGCGTCGAACGGGGCGGAGGTGCTTGTCGCGGACGACGACAACCACCGCATCGAGGTCTTCAGCCCCGAAGGCGCCTACGTCACCAGCTTCGGCTCGCAGGGGACGGGCCCCGGGCAGTTCGGCTTTCCCTACGGGCTCGCGCTCGACGCGGCCGGGGACGTCTACGTCGCCGACGACCTGAACCACCGCGTCGTCAAGCTGAGCCCGCAGCTCGCCTTCCTCGGAGCCTGGGGCGGATTCGGCTCCAAACCGGGGCAGCTCGCCTTCCCGCGAGCGATCGCGAGCAACGCGGCCGGCGAAACCTACGTCGCGGACACGGCCAACGGCCGGATCGAGGTGTTCGACGCGAACGGCAACCTGCTGCGGATCATCGGGATCGACGCGCGCGGGCCGGGTCGGCTCACAGCGCCGAGAGGGCTCGCCATCGATGCCACCGGACGGCTGCTCGTCTCCGACACCGACGCCTCGCGGGTCGAGCTGTTCGCGCCCGCGACCTACGCCTTCGCGGGTCAGTGGGCTACCACCCCCGGCCGCGAGGCCGCTCTCAACCGCCCCTCCGGAATCGCGGCCGACCCGGCGGGCTCGGTTTACATCGGCGACGGCGTGGGCAACGAACGCGCCGTGCGCTTCTGGGGCGACGGCACGCCGCTGAGCGAACTCGGCGGACCCGCAGCGCTGGGCGGCGCCACCCTGTCGGGCAACAGTGGCTTCGCGGTCTCGCCGGCGAGCCACTACCTCTACGTGGCGGACTCGGGGCACAACCGCATCCTTGTCTTCGGCCCCGAAGGGAAGCTGCTGGCGCGCTGGGGCGCAGGCGAAGGGAGCGGCGCCGCCGGCGGCGGCGCCGGGGCGTTCTCCCATCCGGAGGCGCTCGCCGTTGATCGCGTGGGCGACATCGACGTCGCCGACACCGGCAACAACCGCGTCGTGCGGCTCAACCCGGGCGGCGAAGTGATCGGTGGATGGGGCGCGCCGGGGACGGCTGCCGGCCATTTCAACGCGCCGAACGGGATCGGTGTCGACGCCGCGGGCACCGTCTTCGTTCTCGACGGCGAAAACAACCGCGTGCAGGCCTTCAGCGAAGACGGGCGTTACATGTACCGGTGGGGCAACCGCGGCGTCGGCCTCGGGCAGCTGTCGCAACCCTCCGCGCTCGCGGTCGGGTGCGAAGGCAACGTGTACGTCGCGGACACGAACAACAACCGCGTCGAGCGCTTCGAACCAGGGATCCGAAGCGGCGTGGGGTGCGTCCCCGCGAGCGCCTGGCCGCCACCACTCGATGTGGCGCCGGTGCTGACCGTGCAGCTCGTGCGCGCGACGGGAGTGCTCGCCCGCCGGGGGCTCTCGATGACGGTGGCCTGCCAGCGCGGCTGCAAGATCCTCGTGACCGCCACGATCGCGCCTGCGGCCCGTTCGAATCGGACCGTGCGCCTGGTGGCAGTCGCCCGTGGGCTCCCCGCGGCGCGGACCGGTCACCTGAGCCTGCGCCTCGGCCGCGCCGGGCTGGCGCGGCTGCGTTCCGCGCTCGGCTCGCGGCGTGGGATGCGCGCCCGCGTGACGATCGTCGCGGTCGGCCCCACGGGGCGGCGCACGACGGTGCATCGGACCTATCTCGTGACCCGCTGATGCTCCAGGCCCGATAATGGCGGGAATGGCCGAGCAGACCGGCAACGTCGACCAGCGTCAGGAACGCGTGCGGATCGAGACCCCGCGCCACCGCATCGAGGGGGTCCTCACGCTCGCGCGCGACGGGTACCGCAGCCGCGTCTCGGACGTGCTGAACGCCTCTGAGCGCGACTTCATCACGCTCACCGAGGTGACGGTGGCGCCGCTGGAGGGCGGGCCGGTCGAGCTCCATCCCTACATGTCGCTCGCGCGCCGCCACATCGTGTTCGCGGTCGCGGCCCCCGATCCGGCCTAGCGCCGGCCTGGGTTTCGGCCTTCTGCAAGGATTACGCGCCTGATGGGCACCGTGCGCGAGGCCGCCCTCGATCTGTTCAGGGCACATGAGATGACGACGATGTTCGGCAACCCGGGGTCGACCGAGCTGCCGATGCTGGCCGAGCTGCCGTCGGACTTCCGCTATGTCCTGGGGCTACAGGAGCTGGTGGTCGTAGGGATGGCCGACGGCTACGCGCAGGCGACGGGTCGCGTCACGCACGTGAACCTGCACACCGCGCCCGGCGTCGGCAACGCCGTCGGCGGGATCTTCAACGCGCAGTCGAACAAGTCGCCGCTGCTGATCACGGCGGGGCAGCAGGTGCGCGCCCAGATCACGATGGAGGCCAGCCTCACCAATCGCGAACCGACGTACGGCCCGCAGCCCTACGTGAAGTGGAGCCATGAGCCGCCGCGGGCGCAGGATGTGCCGGCGGCGCTGGCGCGCGGCATCCACCATGCCTCCTTGCCGCCCCGCGGCCCCGCCTTCGTATCGATCCCGATGGACGACTGGAGCCAGGAAGCGGACGCGGCGACGCTGCCGCACACGCTCGCCCGCCGCGTCGACGGCCGCGCGGTGCCCAACCCGGACCGGATCGCCGAGCTGGCGGGTCGGATCGCCGGGGCGCGCAGGCCCGTGATGGTCGCGGGCCCGGACATCGAAGCGGCCGGCGCCTGGGACGACGCGGTCGCGCTCGCCGAGCGCCAGCGGATGGCGGTGCTCGCGACGCCGGCGACCGGCGGCGGCAAACTCGGCTTCCCCGAGAACCACCCGAACTTCCAGGGACTGCTGGCGCCCGCGATCGGTCCGGCCGGCATGCAGCTCGCCGAGTACGACCTCGTGCTCGTCGTGGGCTCGAGTGTCTTCCCCTACTACCCCTACATCCCCGGTGAGCTGCTGGCTGACGGCACCCAGCTCGTGCAGATCACCTCCGACCCCGCCGAGGCTGCGCGCGCGCCGATGGGCGAGGCGCTCGTCGCCGACGTCGGGCTGGCGCTGCGGGCGCTGAACGATGCGCTCACGGACTCCGAGCGCGAGCAGCCGCCCGCGCGCCCCGACCCCGGGCCCCCCGCCGAGGCCGAGCCGCTCAGCGGCTCGCAGGCGATGCAGGCGCTCGCGGTCGCCTGGCCGCAGGACGGCATCGCCGTCGTCGAGACGCCTTCCAGCACGGCCGCGCTGCGCAACCGCCTGCGCCTGTCCGAGCCCGGCAGCTACTACTTCTCATCGAGCGGCGGCCTGGGGTTCGGCATCTCAGCGGCCGTGGGGGTCCAGCTGGCCGAGCCCTCGCGGCCGGTCGTGTGCGTGCTCGGCGAGGGCTCCGCCCAGTACGGCATCACCGCGCTGTGGACGGCAGTCGCGTACAAGCTCCCCGTCACCTTCCTGGTGCTGCGCAACGAGGAGTACATGATCCTCAAGTGGTTCGCCGAATTCGAGCAGGAGCAGGGGCTGCCGGGACTCGACCTGCCCGGCCTCGACGTGGCCGCCGTCGCGAGCGGCTACGGCGTGCCCTCGCGTGAAGTCGAGGGCACCGAAGAGCTGATCGACGCGCTCACGGGAGCGATCGCCGCACAGGACGGCCCCCGGCTCGTCCAGGTGCCGCTGCGCCAGCGGCATGTGGCTGGAGTAGGGTTGGCGACGGTGCAGGCTCCCGTCGCGCGGATCGCGCCCGAGCCGCCCGGCGACTGGCCGGTGCCGCGACCCGCGCCGGACGCCGCTCCGGACTGGGTCGCCCAGGGCACGCCGCTCGAGCTGGCGGCCGCGCTGACAGCCGTCGTCGGCGACGAGGGCCTCGGCGCCCGCGCCTCGGACCTGATCCGCTACGCCTCCGATGCGAGCTGCTACCGCTCGATCCCCCGCGCGGTGGCGATCCCGCGCAACATCGAGCAGGTCGCCGCTGTGATGGCGGTGGCAAGGAGCACCGGCACGCCGCTCGTCTTCCGTGCGGGCGGGACGAGCCTCAACGGCCAGTCGCAGACCGACGGCATCCTGGTGGACTGCCGCCGCCACTTCAAAGGCGTCACGGTCGAGGACGAGGGCGCGCGCGTACGGGTGCAGCCCGGCGCGGTGCTCGGCCGCGTCAACCGGCGACTCGTGCAGTACGGCCGCCGCGTCGGGTCCCGACCCCGCGAGCACCGAGATCGCCTGCCTGGGCGGCGTGCTCGCCAACAACTCGGGCGGCATGAGGTGCGGCGTCCACGCCGACTCCTACAGCACGCTGAGCTCGCTGACCTTCGCGCTCGCCGACGGCACGGTGATCGACACCGCGGCACCCGGAGCCGCCGAGCGGTTCGCCGCGGCGGCGCCCGAGCTCGCCGCCGGGATCGCCCAGATCCGCGACGAGCTGCGCGCGGACCGCGAGCTGGCCGAGCGCGTCGCCCGCAAGTTCGAGATCAAGAACACCACCGGCTACCGCCTGTGCGCGTTCCTCGACGCACGAGGAGCCGCTGGAGATCTTCGCCGCACCTGCTGATCGGCTCGGAGGGCACGCTCGCGTTCATCGGCGAGGCGGTGATCGAACACGGTCCCGCTGGGGCGCCACACGACGCTCTCGCTCTCGTTCTTCGAGGACATCGACACGGCCGTGGATGCGGTGCCCGAGCTGGTGGCGAGCGGCGCGAGCGCGACTGAGCTGATGGTCGCCCCGACGCTGATCGCGGCCGCCTGGAACATGCCGGGGACGCCGGAGCGCTGGAAGGAGCTGCCGCCGACGTCGGCGGCCCTGCTGGTCGAGTTCCGCGCCGAGGAGGAGGGCGAGCTGAGTGAGGGGGAGCAGGCGGCGCTCGCGACCCTCGCCGCCCGCGGCCCGATCGATCCGCCGCGCTTCAGCCGCGATCGCGAGGAGGTCGCGATGCTGTGGCACGTACGCGAGGGCATGCAGGGCCTGCTCGCCGCCGTGCGCGGGCCGGGCGTGACGATGATCATCGAGGACGTGTGCGTACCGCCCGCCCGGGTCGGCGAGGCGGCGAAGGACCTGCAGGAGCTGCTGGGCCGCCACGGCTTCCTGCAGGGCGTCGCCGGCCACGCCTCGGCGGGGAACCTGCACTTCCTGCTGACGCCGAACTTCGGCGAGCAGGAGGACCTCGACCGCTACGAGGCGTTCATGGGCGAGCTCGTCGAGCTGATCGTCGACCGCTACGACGGCTCGCTGAAGGCCGAGCACGGGACCGGCGTGAACATGGCTCACTACGTCGAGCGCGAGTGGGGTCCGAAGGCGACCGAGCTGATGTGGCGCGTGAAGCGGCTCGCCGACCCCGACGGGGTGCTCGGGCCGGGGATCGTGCTGACCGACGACCCCGGCGCGCACCTGCGCAACCTCAAGTCCGCGCCGCGGATCGAGGACGTTGCCAATCAGTGCATCGAGTGCGGGTTCTGCGAGCCCGTCTGCCCGAGCCGGGACCTCACGACGACGCCGCGCCAGCGGATCGTGCTGCGGCGCGAGATGGCGCGCCAGCGGGAGGGCTCGCCGGTGCTCGCCGCGCTGCTGGAGGAGTACGGCTACGACGGCATCGAGACCTGCGCCGCCGACGGACTCTGCAGCCTGCAGTGCCCCGTCGGCATCGACACGGGCAAGCTCGTCAAGTCGCTGCGCGCCCGGCGACACAGCACCGCCGCGGAACGGGCCGCCCGGGAGGCCGCGCGCCACTGGAGCACGGTGGAACGCTCGGCGAGGGCCGCGCTGCGCGCCGGACGGACGCTCGGGGACGGCCCGGCCGCCGCGCTCACCGGCATCGCGCGCACCGCGGTCTCACACGAGCTCGTCCCGGCGTGGGGCGAGTCGATGCCCGACGCGGCGGCGCCGCCGCCCTGGACGGCGCGCGAGGGCGCTGCGGCCGTGTATTTCCCGGCCTGCGTGAACCGCATCTTCGGCAACCCGCGCGGCTCGGCCGCGCGCCCGTCGCTGCCGGAGGCGCTGCTCACGGTCTCGGCGAGGGCCGGGCGCGCCACTGTGGATCCCCGCGGATGTGTCGGGCCGGTGCTGCGGCACGCCATGGAGCTCGAAGGGCTT
Organism: uncultured Solirubrobacteraceae bacterium; assembly: GCA_963742805.1. Taxonomy (GTDB): domain Bacteria; phylum Actinomycetota; class Thermoleophilia; order Solirubrobacterales; family Solirubrobacteraceae; genus Palsa-744. The sequence goes on from CAVUNG010000001.1 coordinate 777,383, forward strand.
CGAGGACGGCCACGCCGAGATGGCGCGCGCCACCGCCGCAGCGGTGCTCGACTGGACCGAGGGCGGACGGCTGCCGCTCGTCGTCGACGCGAGCTCTTGCACGCTCGGGCTGCTCTCGGAGATCCCCGAGCGGCTCGACGACGCGCTGCGAGAGCGCTACGCCCAGGTCGGGATCGTCGACTCGATCTCGTGGGTCCACGACGAGCTGCTCGGCGCGCTGCCGCCGGCGGCGAAGCTCGACACGGTCGCGGTACACCCGCCGTGCGCAGCCAGCCACCTCGGGCTCGCCGATCAGCTGACCGCCGTCGCCGGGGCGCTGGCCGACCGCGTCCTGGCGCCCGCCGGGCCGAGCTGCTGCGGCACCGCCGGCGACCGCGGCCTGCTGCACCCCGAGCTGCCCGCGGCCTCGGCGCGCTCAGAGAGGATCGAACGCGGCGATGAGCCCGCAGCCGCGCACCTGTGCAGCAACCGCACCTGCGAGATCGGCCTGACCGCCGCGACCGGCCACGAGCACGGCTCGTTCGTGCTCCTGCTCGAGGAGCTGACGCGGCCGGGAGCCGGCCGCGCGCAATAGGATCGGCCTGGAAAGCACCAACGCCCGCGGGCGGTGAGGAGGGAGTGCAGATGAGTGAGCAGAACCGGCGCGTGGTCCTGGCCGAGCGTCCCTCCGGGATGGTCGGCGACAGCACGACACGTTTGGAGCACGTCGAGCTCGAGCCGCTGCAGGACGGCGAGGCGCTCGTGAAGGTCCGCTACGTCTCGATCGACCCCACCATCAGGACCTGGATGAACGACGCACCCGGCTACCTGCCACCGATCCAGATCGACGACGTGATCCGTGCAGGCGGGATCGGCGAGGTCGTCGAGAGCCGCTCGGACGCCTACCCGGTCGGGCAGATGCTGTTCGGCATGACCGGCTGGCAGGACTACGTGATCGCCGACAGCGCCGAGCGCGCGATGCAGGCGATCCCGGAGGGCGTCCCGCCGACGATCGCTCTCGGCATCCTCGGGCTGACCGGCGTCACCGCCTACTTCGGGATGAACGACGTCGGCAAGCTGAAGGAGGGCGACGTCGTGGTCGTTTCGGGCGCGGCCGGTGCGACCGGTTCCACGGCGGGCCAGATCGCGAAGATCAAGGGCGCGGCGAAGGTCGTCGGGATCGCCGGCGGACCCGAGAAGTGCGCCTACATCGTCGACGAGCTGGGCTTCGACGAGGCCATCGACTACAAGAACGAGAAGGTCGCCGCGCGCCTGCACGAAGCTTGCCCCGACGGCATCGACCTCTACTTCGACAACGTCGGCGGGTCGATCCTCAACGACTGCCTCGGCAACCTCGCGATGCGCGGGCGCGTCGTGCTCTGCGGGGCGATCTCGGGCTACAACGAGGACGGCCCGCCGTCGGGCCCGGCGAACTACATCAACCTGCTGATCAGGCGCGGGCGCATGGAAGGCTTCATCGTGCTCGACTTCTTCGGGCGCCTGCCCGAGGCCCAGGCAGCGCTCGCAGGCTGGCTCGGCGAAGGGAAGCTGAAGTCCTCGGAGCACATCGTGGAGGGCCTCGAGCGCTGCCCCGAGGCGCTGAACCTGCTGTTCACCGGCGGCAACACCGGCAAGGTGATGGTGAAGGTCTGAGGGCCGGCGGCCCGACCTACAAAGACGGCGTCGGCGCGCCCGCCAGCAGGAAGAACCACAGCAAGAAGGCGAGCACGGCGAGGTAGACGCTGACCATCACGACACGCTCGAGCGGCGTGATGCCGGCGCCATAGCCGGGCTGCTCGATGCCTTCGTCGCCGCTGACCCCGCGCAGCCAGGGCAGGCGGCGTTCGCCCTCCTCGCGGCCGGACAGCCGGTCGTATTCGTGGCTCAGCCACGTGAGCGCGATCGACATCGAGAACACGAGCACGGCGAGGACGACCACAACCACGATCACCGCCGTCATGCTCAGCGTCGAGCGCCGGACGAGCTGCGAGCCGACCCACAGCGCGACCAGCGGCGCCCCGGTCCACAGGTTGATCGCCAGGAAGGCGGTGGCGGCCACCATCGCGGTGCGCTTGGCGAGCAGAAAGCGGGTCTGGGCCGGCGGCCTGCTCATGGCAGCCACGTGAGCTCCATGCTGCGGCATACGGGCTCGAAGCCGAGGCGCTCGTAGAGCCGCTTGGGACGATCCTCGTCGTCGGCGACGATCCACAGGTGCCGGACATCGGCGGCGGCGCGGATCGCCGCCCGCGTCATTGCCGTTCCTCGCCCGCCGCCACGGTGGTCGGGATGCACGTAGACCTGGGTGATCTCCGCATCCTCGCCCGAGCGCTCGACCTGCGCGAACGCGACCGGCTCGGAGCCGTCGCGGACGACGAGCAGGCGCACGTCGCGCGCCTCCGCCACTTCTCGGGCGCCGTCGCGGAATGACTCGTCGAAGGCGTAGTCCGCGTGGTCCTCCATGTGCCAGGCGAGCCGCAGCCCGTCGGCCGCCTCGTAGGGCGCCTGCTCGACCTCGATCTCCTCGGCAGGGTCGACCCCGCCCGGGTCGCTGTGGTGCATCCACACAAGCGCGGTCGCTTTCCAGCCCATCCGCTCGAAGTCGGCGCGCCTCGCCCGCGCCGGCTCGACCTGCTCGAAGTCGATGCGGCGGTGCTGCAGGCCGGCGAGCGCGCCGTCCGCGAAGGCCACGAGCTCCGCCGCGTCCAGCTCCGGCTCCTCCTCGACGCGCACGAGGTTGAACGAGTAGTAGGTGGGGTGACGGCTCGCACGCAGCACCGTCCCGTGCGCCCACGGCTGCTTCTGCTCGCAGATCGACTCCTGGTGCGCGCGCCAGAAGTCTCGCGCCCGCCGCGCCAGCTCGTTCTGCCCGGACATGACAGGAAGGTTACGGAGCACTCGGCGGGGGAGCACGCTCCCCGAACGCGTCTCGCGGCGCTGACAAACAGCGCACGCGCGGCTAGGATTGGTGGCGCCGATGCCCTTCAACGCGCGGCTCGCACCGACGAGGTACGTCCCGGCCGAGGACCGTTACGAGTCGATGCCCTATCGCCGCTGCGGGCGCAGCGGCCTGAAGCTACCGGCGATCTCGCTGGGCCTCTGGCAGAACTTCGGCGACGACCGGCCGCTCGAGCGCAGCCGCGCCATCCTGCGGCGTGCGTTCGACGTCGGCATCACCCACTTCGACCTGGCCAACAACTACGGGCCGCCGTACGGCAGCGCCGAGAAGAACTTCGGCCGCGTCATGGCCGAGGACTTCGGCGGCCTGCGCGACGAGCTGGTGATCTCGACCAAGGCGGGCTACGACATGTGGCCCGGCCCCTACGGGGAGTGGGGTTCGCGCAAGTACCTCCTGGCCAGCCTCGAGCAGAGCCTGAGCCGGATGGGCCTCGATCACGTCGACATCTTCTACTCGCACCGCTTCGACCCTGAGACGCCGTTGGAGGAGACGATGGGGGCGCTCGACGAGGCACGGCGCCGCGGCCTGACGCGCTACGTCGGCATCTCCTCCTACGGGCCGGAGCGTACGGCCGAGGCCGCCGAGATCCTTCGGCGACTGGGTTCGCCCCTACTGATCCATCAGCCCTCCTACTCGATGATCAACCGCTGGATCGAGGACGGGCTGCTCGACGTGCTCGGGCGCGAGGGGGTCGGCGCGATCGTGTTCTCGCCGCTGGCGCAGGGACTACTGACCGACCGCTACCTGCACGGCGTCCCCGAGGACTCGCGCCTGCGGGCCGGCAACTACATGTCTGAGGGGATGATCAGCGACGAGAACCTGGAACGGGTGCGCGGGCTCAATGAGATCGCCGCCGGGCGCGGCCAGTCGCTGGCGCAGATGGCGGTGGCATGGGCGCTGCGCGACGAGCGCGTGACCTCCGCGCTTCTCGGCGCGAGCAGCGTGGAGCAGCTCGAGCAGAACGTCGCCGCGCTGGCGCGCCTTGACTTCAGCGCCGGTGAACTGGAGGCGATCGACCGGTACGCGACCGAGGGGGACATCAACCTCTGGGCCGCATCGAGTGAGGAGCAATGACAGCCCGCGAGCGAGAGCCTCGCGACCTGAAGGCGCCGTCGCGATCCTGAGCCTGCGGGCGCAGCGTGCCGCGGCAGCGCTCATCCCTCGGCTCCGCGATCTTGATGTCAGCGGCGTCGATGTCCGAATCCCGCGAGCTTTTCGCGCCGCCGCGGACTACCCTCGGAGCGATGGACGCGAAGGCGACCGTGCAAGCGCTCTATGCGGCCTACGCCGCGGGGAGTCCAGACCGCATCAGGGCGTTGCTGCACCCAGATGTGATCTGGGTTGCGCCCGCGGGGAACGCGACGCAGGTCGCCCTCGGGCTCGGAGAGCCCGGCGACGCCGGGCCGCCGCGGGGCCTCAACGACCTGGACCGCGATGCGATTGTCGCCTTCATGGCGTACGACTATCCGCGGTTCTTCGCCGACGTGGCATTCGAGCGCCGGTCGATGGTCGCCGAGGGCGGCGTGGTGCTGACCGAGCACCGGATGTCAGCGACGCTTCCGAATGGTCGCCGGTACGTGAACGACTACTGCTTCGCCTACGAGGTGTCCGACGGGCTCATCACCGCCATCCGCGAGTACATGGACACCCGAGGCGGCTGGCGCCAGGTCTTCGGCGGCGAGGACTCGCAGGTCCTGCTGGAGGGCACGCCACCGCGCTCCTGAGGTGAGCCCGGGGCGACTCTGCTCTGTACGGAGAGGGCGGGATTCGAACCCGCGATGGAGTTTGATCCCCATACTCGCTTAGCAGGCGAGTGCCTTCAGCCACTCGGCCACCTCTCCCGAGGGTGAGCTGCAAGTTTAGAGGCTGGCGCAGCGCCCGTCGCGGGCGCGCTCAGGAGCTCGCGGAGGCGACGGCCGGGCGCAGGCGGACCAGCACGCGCTCCTCCCCGTCGACATCGAGCCCCCTGCGCCGGGCCTCGGCGACGTCGATCTGACCGCTCAGGAGGCCGAGGATGGCATGCGGCGCGCCGCGGAGGACGAGGTCGGCGTCCTCGCCCGGAACGGCGGGACGGGCGCGCACACCGCCGTCGGCGGTCTCGACCACGACCGTGTCCTCGCCGGCCTGCAGCTCGATCGAGACGGGCGCCTCGCCGGGTTCGGCGTCGTGGAGAAACTGCTCTGCGGGCCACGCCAGCCACCGTCCCCTGAACGCGTCCTCGGGCGCCGGGCCCTCGGCCATGTAGGGCACCCCCCACGATCCCAGCTCGTCGAGCAGGGGCCGCAGCGCCTGCCCGCGCTCGGTCAGGGAGAACAGCGTGGTCGCGACGGGCGGCGGCGCCTCCTCGCGTGCGACGACGCCCGCGGCCTCGAGCTCGCGCAGCCGCTCGGAGAGAAGGTTGGTGGCGATCCCGGGCAGACCGTTGCGCAGGTCCGTGTAGCGGCTGGGCCCTCCGAGCATCAGCTCGCGCACGATCAGCAGCGTCCAGCGGTCGCCGAGCACGTCGAGCGTCTTGGCCACGGCGCAGTACTGGCGGTAGGAGCGCACACACCGAGTCTACCTCAAGCTTGATCAAGTTGTGCTAAGACTTGATTTTCTTGTCGTGCTGCTTGAGAAAGAGGTGTAGCGATGCGGAACCGAGCTCTCATCCTCCCGGCGCTGCTGCTGGCGGCGTTCGCCATCAACCTCGACACGACGATCGTCAACGTCGCGCTGCCCACGCTGGTGCGCGAGCTGCACTCCTCCAACAGCCAGCTGCAGTGGATCGTCGACGCGTACAACCTCGTCTTCGCCGCGTTCCTGCTCGTCGCGGGTTCGCTGTCCGACCGCTTCGGTCGCAAGGGCATGCTGCTCGCCGGCCTCGCGCTGTTCGGCACGGCCAGCGCCGCGGGCGCGCTGATGACGAGCTCGGGCGGACTGATCGCCGCGCGGGCGGTGATGGGGCTCGGCGCCGCGATGGTGTTCCCGGCGACGCTGTCGCTGATCTCGAACATCTTCGTCGAGCGCGTCGAGCGCGCCCGCGCGATCGGGCTATGGGGCGCGACGGCAGGGATCGCGATCGCGCTCGGCCCGATCGTCGGCGGATGGCTGCTCGAACGCTTCTCGTGGTCGAGCATCTTCTTCGCGATGACACCGGTCGCCGCGGTCGCCGCGCTGCTAGTCGCGCGCGCCGTCCCGACCTCCCGCGACCCGAGCGCGCCGCGGCTGGACCGGCCGGGCTTCCTGCTCTCGAGCACAGCGATGGCGGCTCTGATCTACACGATCATCGAGGCGCCCCTGCACGGGTGGTCGAGCGCCCGGACGCTCGGCGGCTTCGGGATCGCGGTTGCACTGCTGGTGGCGTTCGTCGGGCGCGAGCGCAGCACCGATGAGCCGATGCTCGACGTGCGCCTGTTCGCCAACCCGCGCTTCACCGCGGCCAGCGGCTCGGTCACGGTCGCCTTCTTCTCGCTGTTCGGGTTCATCTTCCTGATGACGCAGTACTTCCAGTTCATCAAGCGCTACGGGCCGCTGTCGACAGGCGTGCACCTGCTTCCGGTCGCCATCTCGGTCGGCATCGCGTCGGTGCTCGGGACGCGTCTGGCGGTGCGCTTCGGGACCAAGCTCGTCGTGGCCGCCGGACTGGCGATGGTGGCCGGGTTCTACGCCTGGGTCGCTGCGGTCGTGGCGCCGGGGACGCCATACGGCACGATCGCGGCTCAGATGGTCCTGTACGGGATCGGCATGGGGCTGACGAGCGCACCGGCGACCGAGGCGATCATGGGCGTCGTGCCACGCGCGAAGGCCGGCGTCGGCTCGGCGGTCAACGACACCACGAGGCTGCTCGGCGGCACGCTCGGGGTCGCGATCATCGGCAGCGTCTATGCCTCGCTCTACTCGAGCCGGCTGACCGAGCATCTACCGGCGCGCCTTCCCGCCGGCCTGGCGCAGCTCGCGCACGAGTCGGTCGGGGCGGCGCTCGGTGTGGCCCGTGGCCTCGCGGCGACAGGCCATCTCGCGCTCGGAGGCGGCGTCGCCCGCGCCGCCTCCGGCGCGTTCATCGACGGCCTCTCGCTTGGCTGCGTGGTCGCAGGCGGCGTCGCCGCGCTCGGCGCGCTGATGGCCGCGATGCTGCTCCCCGCCTTCCCCTCCGCGGCGGCCGAGCAGCCCGACAGCGCCCCGGCGCCGGCGGCCTCCGGGCTCGTCGCGGCCGCCGGAGAGTGAGCGATCGCCCATTCGTACCGTTGACTGCGCCGGGCGCAGATGCAAGACTCGCCGCTCGCGTCCGGGGTGTCGGGCCCAGGCGGGTGTTTCAGAGAGACGGAGCGCCTGGCGCTCACGGAGGGGTTGGATGGTGGTCAAGGAGGATGGGCGACGCGCGGTCCGGGCAGTCGCGGGCGCAGCGCTCGCGGCGCTGGCGATGGCGCTCGCGGCGCCGAGCGCCGGCGCGACGGTGCCGCAGTTCGAAGCGCGCGCCCTGAACGGCTGGGGCAACAACCTCGCGCACCCCGAATGGGGCTCGGCAGGCAGCGACTACGTGCGACTCGCGCCCGCGCTCTACGCCGACGGCACCGGGGCGATGGTCCAGGGCCCGAACGCGCGCTACGTCAGCAACCGGATCTTCAACTCGGGCGGCCAAGCCCTCTACTCCGAACGCAACGCCAGCCAGTGGCTGTGGGTGTGGGGACAGTTCGTCGACCACACCTTCGGCCACGCCCAGGCGGGGACCGAAGAAGCGCCGATCGCCTTTGACGCCGAAGATCCGCTCGAGTCCTTCAGCGACACGTTGGGCGAGATCCCGTTCACGCGCGACGCTGTCGCTCCCGGCACCGGCACCAGCCCGTCGAACCCCCGGGAACAGGTCAACGGCGTCAGCTCGTTCATCGACGGCTCGGCGCTGTACGGGAACAGCGCGGCCCGCCTCGAATGGCTCCGGGCCGGCCCCGACAACGGCAAGCCGGCGAAGCAGCGGGCGACGCTGCTGTTGCCAAAGCACTACCTGCCGACCGCGGGCGCGCGCGGCGACGCCGCGACCGCGCCGCCGATGGAAACCGAAGGCGCGCTGGCGGCAGCTCCCCAGGACGCGGTCGTGGCGGGCGACGTGCGCGCGAACGAGAACGTCGCGTTGACCGCCGTCACAACGCTGTTCGCGCGTGAGCACAACCGCATCGTGGCCCACCTTCCCAGAACGCTGACGGACGAACAGCGCTTCCAGATCGCGCGCCGCGTCGTCGGCGCGGAGGAGCAGTACATCACCTACAACGAATTCCTCCCGGCCGCGGGTGTCGCGCTCAGCCCCTACAAAGGCTATGAACCCTCGGTCGATCCGGAGCTGAGCGACGAATTCGCGACCGTCGGCTACCGCGCACACTCGATGGTGAACGGCGCGCTGCGGGTGCACGCCAAGAGCCGCGAATTCACGCCCGCCCGGGTCCAGGCCCTGGAAGCCGTGGGCGTGACGATCGAACCGGGCGCGGCCCGAAACACCGACGAGCTCACGATCCCGCAGGACGCCGCGTTCTTCGATCCTCAGCTCGTTCCCGAGATCGGTCTCAAGCCGATCCTCGAAGGGCTCGGCGAAGAACCGAGCTACAAGAACGACGAGCAGATCGACAACTCGCTGCGCAGCGTGCTGTTCGGGGTGCCCGGCCCGGGCGCCGACCCGGCCAGATGCGACGCAGAACCGACGACTCCGGGCTGCTTCAGCGGCGTCATCGACCTTGGCGCGATCGACCTCCAGCGCAGCCGCGACACCGGGATGCCCGGGTACAACCAGATGCGCGAAGCACTCGGCCTCGCGCCGCAGCACACGTTCGGCGAAGTGACGGATGAGACGACCGAAGAACTGCCGGCCGGCGAGAGCATCGACGACCCGCGCATCCTCGAATACACATCGCTGCGCAATCTGGGCGGCGAACTGATCCAGCCTGGGTCAGCCGAACGCGCGGTCTCAGGGACCCGGCGCTCCACGCTCGCGTCGCGGCTGAAGGCGATCTACGGCTCGGTCGAGCACCTCGACGCCTTCGTCGGGATGCTCTCCGAGGCGCATCTCCCCGGAAGCGAACTCGGCGAAGTGCAGGAGGCGCTCTGGCGCAAGCAGTTCGAAGCGCTGCGAGACGGCGACCGGTTCTTCTACCTGAACGACCCCGTGCTGGCCGAAATCGAAGCCGCCTACGGCATCAGCTACCGACACTCCCTCTCCGAGCTGCTCACGCTGGATGCGAAGGCGTACCCGGGCACGATCGCCAAAGACGTCTTCTACGCAGAACCAGGCAAGTCGAGCGCACGGCATGCGCAGCGGGACGCGGCGCGGGCCGAAGCCCGCGCCCTGCGCCGAGCGGCGCGCGCCGCGACCGGACGCTAGTCAGACCCCGCGGGACGGTCGGGATGCGCTGTGGGACGCCGCAGCGGCAACGCGTAGCATGAGCCGCGGAAGGGTGGCAGAGCGGTTGAATGCGGCGGTCTTGAAAACCGTTAGGCGGGGAAACCCGTCTCGGGGGTTCGAATCCCCCCCCTTCCGTCCAGCACGTACCGCGCTGCTCAGATCCGACTAGCATCAGCGCCACGATGGAGGCCGAGGGCCCCGTGCGTTGCGACCTGAGCTCGCCGTCCGGCCATGGCCAGACGGAGGGCGGCACCCGGGTCGTCTGGGAGGACCGCTGGCACGAGGAGGAGATCTTCGCCAACCGGCTGTCCTTCTACATCCTCGCGCAATCGTTCCTCGTGGTGGCGGCGGCGAGCGCGATGCTCTCGAGTGACACGGCCTCGAGATGGCTTCCTGTCGCGGTGACGATCGACGTGGTCGGCCTGCTTCTCACGACGGTGTTCTGGTACGCGTTGACCGAGAACCTGCGGCGCCTGGACGGGCTGAAGGAGATCGTCGCGGAAGGCAGCGAGGATGTCCACGTCGAGGGCTACAGGGAGATCGCGGCGATCCGCGCTGCCCACCACGAGCGTCGCGCACTGCGCAAGCTGCCGTTTCCGCTGTCGGTCCTGCCCGGGCGGTCGCCCTCGTGGTGGCTCGCGCATGGGATCCCCGTGCTCTTCGGCGCCGCGTGGATCGCGCTGCTCGTGGCGGCGATCGCGAGTGCGGCATAACGCGACCGGCGTCTCGTGGGCGCGAGCCGCGCCCGTGGGAGAATCGGGTCGTGCCCGAGAGCGACAACAGCGAGTGGCGCAAGATCCTCCTCGAGGGTCATCGTTCGATGGTCGCCGCGCGCCATTTCTGGCGCTTCGTGCCTTCCTCGCCGCGCTGCAAGGTCTGTTCGAGCCCGTTCGGCGGCGTCGGCGGAGCCGTCGTGACCAAGATCGGCTGGGCGCCCTCGCGCAAGAACCCGAACCTGTGCGCGCGCTGCTGCGACCAGATGCCACCGGGCGGCGCGGAGGTGGACGTGGCGGTGCTGTTCGCCGACGTGCGCGGCTCCACGACGCTCGGTGAGCGCTCAGGGGCCAGTGAGTTCGCCGGGCTGCTGAACCGCTTCTACGCAGTCGCGACCGAGGTGATCCTCCGTCACGACGGGCTGATCGACAAGCTGATCGGCGACGAGGCGATGGCGCTGTTCATCCCCGGAGTCGCCGGCCCGGACTACCGCCGCCGCGCGCTGGCAGCCGCGCGGGATCTGCTCGAGGCGGTCGGATACGGGAGCCCCGCCGGGCCATGGCTGCCGGTCGGCGTCGGGCTCAACGCCGGGCAGGCGTACGTCGGCAACGTCGGCACCGCCGTCGTCGACTTCACGGCGCTCGGCGACGCGGTGAACATCGCCGCGCGTCTGCAGGGCAGCGCAGGCGCGGGCCAACTCGTCGTCAGCGCCGACCTGCTCGAGGATCTCGCATCCGAGCTGCCGCAGGCGCGGCGCCAGGAGCTCGATGCGCGCGGGCGCGACGAGAGCGTGCCGGCCCTCATCGCCGATTTCGCCTGAGCCGGGTTCGGGGCCGGCAAGACCGCGGAGGTCGGGCCGGGGCCCCATGGCGGGAAGACCGGGGAGGTCGGGCCGGCGCCCCATGCCGGCCAGACGCGCGCGGCCGCGGCAAGGCTTCGGCGGGCTGCTCGTTGCCGGCTTCGCCTGACCGCGGCCGGCGCATCCCTCTCTGCTCGACACCGCCCGGGACACGACACCGGACGGCTCCCTCTCGTCGAGCCGCGGAAGCTTTGCGTCGGTTGCGTTCAGCAGGATCGCGCCAGAGGCGCGGTCCTGCAATCCCACGGTCGTGGTAGGAAAGGGTCGGGCCGGCGCTCCATCCCGGCAAGACCGGGGCGGGTCGGGCCGGCGCTCCATCCCGGCAAGACCGGGGCGGGTCGGGCCGGCGCTCCGTGCCGGCAAGACCGGGGCGGGTCGGGCCGGCGCTCCGTGCCGGCCCTCCGCTCCGCCCGGCACTTCAGGCCGACCTCCGCCGCGCGGACAGACGGGGGGCCCACCGCTTGCGGTGACTCCCCGTGCAGCCGGGCCGCCGCCCTTGCTCCTCAGCCGGCGGGGCCCCGCCGGTCAGCCGGCCTGCTCGTCGAGCCCCACGGCCTGCCGGAACTCAGGCGTCGTGTTCAGGTGCGGGAACGGCTCCGCGGGTTCGGGCAGGCCGAGCCCCTCGCAGAGCGGCCCCCACCCGTCGCCGGCCGTCCACTCGATCAGCCTCTCGGCGGGAACCTCGCTGCGCACGCGTTCGTTGTGGCGCTCGTAGGCGGCGAGGGCGCGCTCGGGCTCCCACCAGCGCTCGTCGAGGCGCCGGGCGAGAATCGCGTTCGTCAGCCGCCGCTGGCGAGCCAGCTGCGGGTCGTCCTGCGGGGGCGGGCCGGTCAGGACGGGGACGATCGTCCTCTGCATCGAGGCCCACCACGCATCCGCCGAGTCCCGCCGGGAGAGCAGCACCGGCGCGCCGGGGTAGGCGGCGCACAGCTCGGGCCAGAAGGCGGCCGCGGGCCAGTCCACGGTCGCCGCGAACCCGGCGAACACCGATTCCCAATCGAGCGCCTCGCCCGCGACGGCGCGCTCCCAGCGCGGCAGGTCCTCGGGCCGTTCGTGCAGCACCAGCATGTGGTAGCAGCGCCCACCGAGCAGCAGCTCGAGCGCGGCCTTCAGCGAGCTGGTACCGGTCCGCCCCAGACCGGCGCCGACGACACGCAGGGCCGGCCGACCCTCGCCAAGGCCGGCACGGAGCGCCGGCCGACCCTCGCCAAGGCCGGCACGGAGCGCCGGCCGACCCTCGCCAAGGCCGGCACGGCGCGCCGGCCGACCCTCCCCAAGGCCGGCACGGAGCGCCGGCCGACCCTCCCCGTCCGGCTGCGCCATCAGCGCAGCGCCGCCTCTTCGACCGGGATCGAGCTCGCCAGGGGCTGACCGGCCGCGTCGAGCGCCTGCACAGCGACGTCCGGGCCGATCGTCCCTGCCGGGACCGTGATGGCGGTCTCGAAGCCGCTGCGCGGGAACCGTCAGGATCGCGTGCAGCGCGCTCGCGGAGCCGCCCGCGAGCAGGCGCCAGGAGGCGATCTGCGTGTCCCCGTTCCAACTCGCGTAAACCGTGCCGGCGCCGCTGCCGCCGGCAGCGAAGGCGAGGGCAGGAGCATGGATCGGGACGCCGGTCCAGGGCATGCGGAAGCTCCGGTAGGACTGCGTGTGTGGGGGGAAGTGCGCGTCGAAGAGCTCGCTGGCCGCTCGGGCTCAGCTCCGAGAAGAACGGTTCCTGGCCCCAGCCGACGAACCAGTCGCCGTTCGGGAGCGCCTCGGCGTTGCCCTGGCTTTCCACGACCAGGCGCCGGCGTGTGGGTCAGCTGCGTTTCGAGCGTGGCGGTGCCGGTCTGGGAATCCAGCGAGATCACGACCACGCGCGACTGGGGGTGCACCGTCGGCGAGGAGCCGTTGTCGAAGATGCTGATCGCGCCGTCCGGCAGTTCGCGCGGGTCGTGCTGCCAGGCCGTGCGGGTCGCGGCGGCGCCCCCGAAGCTCGAGTGCTTGCCGCCCAGCTGCCAGCGGATCCGCCCCGTCGCCGGGTCGAGGTCATAGACGGTCCAGGTGTTGCGCGCCGAGATCAGGAAGCTGCCGTCGCGCTCGAGGCCCAGCGAGTTGATGTGGAAGAAGTCGAAGGGGAAGCTCGTGTTGGCGCTGTGGGCCGAGGAATACGATTCCGAGAACGCGACGTGGTCGAGGCTCGTCCATTCGTACATCACGAGCCCGGTCCGGACGTCGATCTCCTGCATCACTCCGTCGGTCAGCCCGGCGTCCGAGGAGCCGCCGTACGGCGGAGAGGTTGCAGAGGACCGGGAAGTAGGAGGTGACGAGGGCGGTGCCGTTCGGCAGTCAGGAGGAAGTCGTGCAGGTCCGGACTGGTGGCCGTTGCCGCCCCGCACACGCCCGGCTTCGGTGTAGGAGCTGTCGAGTAGATCACGTCTTCGCCCACCCCGAAGCCGTGGATCGAGATGTCGCCCTGCCACCAGGTGAGCACCGGCTTGCCCGCGTATTCCTGCACGCGCAGGTTGGTCGCGAAGATGTCGCGCGGCAGCGGCTTGAACCAGAGCATCGCGCCGGTGGGGTCGAGGATCATCGGCCCGGCCTGTCCGGGCCCGGTGTAGGGCGCGACGAAGATGTCGCCCGGGGCCTGGCCCGGCGAGTCGGCGGTCACCGTCACGGTCGGCGGGCGCAGGTCGGGCCGCGAGACGAAATGTTGTTCTTCGGCCGCGCTGCCCGCATGGATCGTCTCGGGCGTGGAGCTGAGCTGGTCGGGCTTGGCGATCGCGAACACGTCGGTGATCGGCTGCCAGCGCCCGGATATGCGTCCGCTGCGCGTGCACCGTCACGCGCTCGCCTTCGACGAAAGGACGAGTGGGCAGCAAGCTGGCGCCGTCCCCTGCGAGTAGGCGGCCAGATGCCCGGTGTGGGCGCCGCTGCGCGATCCGGCGACGCTCTGGACTGTCAGGTCCGTGACGGAAACTCCGAGGAAGCTGATCTGCGTCTCGGGCGATGCGTCGCGACTGCCCGGCAGTGGCGATACTGTTACGGCACCGGCCTGCAGAGCGGAGTTGTCGATGCTCGTGGGGACGCACGTCGGCGCAGATTGCGCTGCGGCGGAGGTGGTCAGGCCGGCCAACCCCAGACCAAGGGCCAGCAACGGCCCCAGGACGAGAGCACGCATCGACGGCATGGACCCGAAGCAGGATATGAGACTTGACCGCCGCACGTTCCTGAAGCGCGGCGCGATCGCCGGCGGCGTGCTGGCCGGAGCGGGCCTCGGCATCAAGGCGCTCGCCGAGGCCGACGGCGACCAGCAGAAGAACCCGCAACCGGCGCTCGACCGGACGGCGGCGCGGCCCGCTCCGGCGCGGCCCAACATCCTCGTGATCATGGTCGACCAGCTGCGCTTCCCGCAGTGGTTCGGCGCGAGCGCGATCGGGCTTCGGCTGCCGCCCAACCTCCAGCGCCTGCGTCGAGGGCGCCGTGTCGCTTCGGGCACCACTACACCGCCTCGAACGATTGCACGCCCGTCGCGCGCGGCGATGCTCACCGGCCTCTACACCCACCAGACCGGCTGCATGATCACCGGCGGCAGCACGCTCGACCCCGGCTTCCCCACCTGGGGCACGATGCTGCGCGAGCACGGCTACCACACGCGCTGGCTCGGCAAGTGGCACCTCACCCACGACGACAACCACTGGACACCGGCGGCCGGCGAAGAAGCCCTGGAGCGCTACGGGTTCGCGGGCGGCATCTACCCCTCTCCGGACGGCGGGCCCGGCCAGGGCTGGCACGAGGACCCCAGGTCGCACGCCACTTCGCCGAATGGTTCGGCGAAGAAGCAGGCGCCGAGCCCTGGTGCACGACCGTCTCCTTCGTCAACCCGCACGACATCGCCTGGTGGTACGTATGGAGCGACCGGGTTCCGGCCGAGGCCGCGGCGCGGCGCACCGTCGCGCGCCTGCCACCCAACTTCGAGACGCCCGAAGACTGCTGATCGACGCGCGGCAAGCCGCGCCTGCAGCGCTCGCTTCAGGACACGGCCGCGGCCTCGTTCGGGCCGGTGCCCTTCTCCGGCCCCGAAGCGGAGCTGATCTGGCTGAGCTTCCTCGACCTCTACATGAAGCTCCAGCGCGAGGTCGACCGGCACATCGGCTCGGTGCTGGCGACGCTCCAGAGCCGGCCCGGCGTGGCGGAGAACACGGTGATCGTGTTCACCTCCGACCACGGCGAGTACGGCGCCTCGCACGGGCTGCGGGGCAAGGGCGGCGGCGCCTACGAGGAGGCCATCCGCGTACCGCTGATCGTCAAGGACCCGCGCGGCAAGCTGACGAGCGCCCCGGAAACGGTCCGCAACCAGCTCACCTCCAGCGTGGATCTCGCCCCGCTGCTGCTCACCATCGCCAGCGGCGTCGAACCACTGGCGCAGCGACTCCCACTACTCGCACATCGCCGGCCGTGCCGACCTCGCGACGATGCTCGCCGATCCCGAAGCGCCCGGGACGCGAATTCGTGCTGCACGCGACCGACGAGACCGTGACCGAGTTCGCGATCGAAGCCCTATGCGGCCGACGCGCCGCTGCACGTCGTCGCCCTGCGCACGCCGGAGGCCAAGTACGCGACCTACTCCCACTGGGCCGAAGAAGGGATCGCGCCGCTCACCGAAGGCGAGGAATCGGAGCTCTACGACTACGGGACGCCGAGCGGTCGCATGGAGCTCCACAACTGCGCCGGCGAACACACCCAGCTCGAGCAGACGATGCGCGAAAAGCTCCACCGCGAGTTCTACGACGAGCTCCGCCAGCCGCTCCCGAACCGGCTCGAGCCCGCGCACGGGCGCGGCTTCGCCGACTACTTCTCGACCGCCCGCGTCGCGGCCGCAAAGGCCGCAGTGCGCCGCCGCGCGCGCGTCGAAAGCTCGGTCGGCGACCTCGACCCTCGGGCAGGGCGGCCCGCCGCCGCGCGAGCGCCCGGGCCTCAGCCCTTCCGGGCGGCGGAAGCAGCCGAGAACTGCGCCGCTAGCGTCCAGCGCCTGGACCGCGAAGAAGCTGCCGGCGGGCGGCGCGGAGGCCAGGGGAATCGCCGTCTCGAAACCGCTGCGGGCGGCCGCCGCGACGGGGGTCAACGCCGCCGCCGAGGCGCCCGCGAGCACGCGCCAGCTCGCCACTTCGGTGGCGCCGTTCCAGCTCGCGTAGACGGTCGCCTTCGCGCCCGCGCGCGCGAGCGCGAGAGCGGGCGGCGTCGTCGGGGCGCCCGCTCCAGGACTGGCGGTAGACGCGATAGGACTCCCAATGGGCGCGGGAGGTGGGCGTCGAACAGGAGCTGCCCGTTCGAGCCGTATTCGCTCATCCACGGTTCCTCGCCCCACCCGACCATCCACGAGCCGCCTGGAAGCGCCTGCGTGTTGCCCTGGCTGCCGGCGAGCAGCGCCGGCGCGTGCTCGATGCGGCGCACGAGCGTGGCGGTCATCGTCTGCATGTTCAGCGCCAGTTCGATCGCCCGCGACTGCGAGTGCGCCTTCGGGGTGCCGCCGTTGTCGAAGAACGTGATGTCGCCGTTCGGCTGCTCACGCGCGTCGTGCTGATAGGCGGTCGCCGTCCCGGCGCCCATCTTGAAGCTGCTGCGGCGCCCGCCCAGCCGCCACAGCACGCGGCCGGTGCGCTCCTGCACGTCGTAGGCGGCCCAGGTGTTGCGGGCGTCGATCAGGAGCGAGCCGTCGTGCATCGGATCGACGGCGTTGATGTGGAAGTAGTCGAAGGGTTCCTTGAGGCTCCCCGGTCGCGGCGAGACGTACGTGTCCGACAGCGGCACGTGGTCGAGGCTGTGCCACTCGTACCGGACGAGCCCGGTGGCGAGGTCGAGTTCCTGCACCAGCGTGTCGGCGACGGCGCCGGACGCCGGGCCCCCGACGCCGGACAGGTTGCACTCGATGCCGTCGTAGACGGTGATCAGCGCCGTGCCCTGCGGCGTGATCTGGAATTCGTGCAGGTCCGCCTGGTAGCCGTTGCCCGCCCTGACGACGGCGATCTGGTCGTAGGAGGAGTCGGCGATGACGATCCCCGGCGCGACGGCTGCCCGGCGTCACCAGCGGGTCCTGCCACCAGGTCAGCACCGGTTTGCCGCGGTAGGTCTGCACCCGCAGGTCGGCGGCGCGGCTGCCGGCGGGCAGCAGGGCTTGAACCAGAGCAGGCGCGCCCTGTTCGTCGAGGATCATCGGGCCGTACTGCCCGGGCCCCGAGTAGGGCGCGAGCAACAGGTCGCCCGGGCTGGTGCCGGGCGACCTGGCCGTGACGGTCACCGTCGGCGGCCGCAGATCGCGACGCGATCGGAACGCCTGGTATTCGCTCGGCTTCGGCGCGGGCGGCGTGCTGCCGCCGGCTTCCCCGAAGGTGTCGGGCACGGCGATGAGGAAGGAGAAGGCGACCGGGACCGCGCCCGCGGAGCCCGTGAGCGTCGCGCGGACCGAGACCGTCTCCCCCGGCCGGAAGGGGTGCGACGGCACGAAGCTCGCGCCGTCGCCCTGCGAGTAGGGCTCGAGCCGGCCGGCGTGCGAGCCGCTGCGCGAGCCGCGGACCTGCACCGCCGAGAGCTCGGAGGCGGGAGCGCCCAGGAAGCTGATCTGGGTCAGCGGCGAGGCATCACGGCTGCCGGGCAGCGGCGACACCGTCACGGTGCCGGCGAGCAGCGCCGAGCGGTCCAGGTGCGAGGGAGCGCAGGACGCCTGCCCCGTTTCCGCCCGACCCGTCACCGCGATCGGCGCGGCAACCGCGCTCACCGCGTCGGCGCTCAGCGCAAGGCCGCGTGTCGAGCTGACCCGTCCCGCGGGGCCCAGCACGAGAAGGGGAACCGCGCCGGCGAGGATCAGAGAGCGAGCGGGTCTCAGGCTTTGACCGCCGCCGAGGTGCCGATCACGTTGCCGCTGCCGTCGAGCGCCTGCACCTGCACGTACGGGCCGGCGCTCGCGATCTTGATCGTCGGTCTCAAAGCCGTGCGTGGGGCGCCGTCGCGACCGGCGCAAGCGCCGCAGCCGAAGCACCGGCCAGCACGCGCCAGCTCGCGACTTCGGTGGCGCCGTTCCAGCTCGCGTAGGCGGTCAGCGACCCGGAGCCCTTCGATACGGCAACGGCTGGAGAGCTGTGCGGGTGGCCGCTCCACGGCGACAGGTAGGTGCGGAAGTCCTGCACGTTCTTGCCGAGCGTGCCGTCGAGCAGGACGTGGCCGGAGGAGTCGTACTCGGTGAAGTCCGGGAGGCCGCCGTAGCCCATCAGCCAGTCTCCGCCGGGCAGCGAGAGCGTGTTGCCCTGGCTGGGGCGAGCAGGGTGCGCGAGGGGTTCGTGAACGCGCGCCTCAGCGTCACCGTGTGGGCCGAGAGGTTGGGTTCGAGCAGCAGGCCGCGGGACTGCTTCTCCTTCGGCGGCGTCGAGCCGTTGTCGAACACCGAGATCAGACCGCCCGGCTGCCACTCGGCGTCGTGCTGCCAGTAGAAGTGCGTCCCCGACCCCTGCTTGAAGTTCGAGTGCGAGCCGCCCAGGCGCCAGCTTGATCGCGCCGCTGTGCATGTCGACGTCGTACAGCGTCCAGGTGTTGCGAGCGGACAGCAGCACGTCGCCGGAGGAGCCAGGGCTGATCGAGTTGATGTGGATGTAGTCCCAGGGCTTCGGCGGCTTGGGAATCGGGTTGAGCGATTCCGAGATCGGGATGTTGCCCGAGCGCGTGCCACTCCCACATGACGAGTCCGGTCTTCAGGTCGATCTGCTGGATCACCGAGTCGGTGATGACGCCGTCGCCGAGCCCGTCCCGCGAGGAGAGGTTCATGTGGATCGGGTCGAACTCGTCGATCCAGGCGGTCCCGTCCGGCGTCAGGCGGATCTCGTGCAGGTCGGCGTGGTAGCCGTTGCCCGCGCGGACGTGGCCGATCTGCTGGTAGTCGAGGTTGGCGATGACGTCTTCGCCCTGGCCGAAGCCGACTTCGAGGATGCGCCCCTGCCACCAGGTCAGAGCAGGCTGGCCGCCTAGCTGGACGACCTGGAAGTTCGTCGCCGACTCGCCGCTGGGCACCGGTTGGAACCAGACCAGGTTGCCTTCCTGGTCGGTGATCATCGGCCCCGGCGTGCCCTTGCCCTGGTAGGGGGCGAGGAACAGGTCTCCCGGCGCGGCGCCGGGCTTCGCATGGGTGTAGATGCGCACCGAGGAGGGCGTCAGCGAGGGCGCAGACCGGTAGTGCTGGACCGCGGCCGCGTTGCCCGGGTTGAGCGGGAACGCTTTCTGACTGGGTGCGTACTGGTGCGCGACCGTGAAGCTCGTGGTGACCGTACCGGTGCTCGGACCGCCGGTGAGCAGGGCCCTGACGGTGACCTTCTCGCCTTCCCGGAACGGCTTGCTCGGGATGAAGCTCTCCCCCGTGCCCGTGGAGTAGGCACGGAGCACGCCGCTGTGCGAGCCGCTGCTCGAGCCCTTGACGGTCACGCCCGAGACGGTCGTCCCGGCCCCGCCGAGGAAGCTGATCTGGGTCGTGGGCGAGGCGTCCGGCGTCCCGGGCTGCGGCGAGACCGCGACAGGGTTGGCGCTCGCGGTCCTGGCGGCGGGGGGCGGCCCGGGCACTTCGGCCGAGGACGCGCTGCCGCACGCGATCAGCGCGACGGCGCAGGCGAGCGCAGCGAGAGCAGGGGTCAGGGTGCGCAGCATCGGGTTTGAGAACACGGTCCGAGACACGAAAGAGCGTTGCCCGCACGGTATGGCGAGAGCGCGGGGCAGGCGCAGGATACCCGCCGTGCCGGGCGTGGCACGCACCCAGCGTGTGCGGCAGACCGATCACGTAGGCTCTCTCCCATGATGAGGAGGTGGGTGCTCGCGACTGCCGCGATGTGCGTGCTGGCGCTCACCGCCGCCGGCCAGGCGTGGGCGAGCGACGCCTCCGCGACGGCCGCCTACCTGCGCGCGAACTATCAGCTGGTCGCGGCGGGGCATGCGCACCTCGGTGCCTCGATCGCCGGCTACAAAGGCGTGCTCTCGAGGGTCCGCAGCCAGTGCCCGCGCGCGGGGCAGGGCTCGCCGCAGAACCCGATGTCGACCGAACTGAGCAACGAGGTGATCGGGGCGATGGTGCTGAGCGCGGGCAAGCCCGATCGCCCCGCCATCGCGACCTACCTGCGCGCGGTCAAAGGCCTGCACTGGAGCAGCGGGGCGGTCACGCACGCCGTCGCGAGCTACGCGGCGATGCTCGCCAGGCTCTACGGGCTGCAGGTCCCCGATCTCTGCGGCGATGTGCAGGCGTGGGCGTCCACCGGCTACAAGACGCTGCCCGCGAGCACGCTGTCCTTCGACAAGACCTTCTACCCGAACTGGGTCGCGCTGGGGCTGATCCCGCCGGGGATCGCGCGCTTTGAGAGCTCCCAGGACCGGAGCCTCGCCACCGGCGCGGGCCGGTTCGAATACCAGCTCACGAACGTGGAAGCCGAAGCGGTCGGAACATGGGGCGACGTCATGGACGCCCTGGAACTCTGGCCGTAGGTCAGGCCACGGCCCGCAGGTGCCGGTAGGCCGCGCCGCGCAGCTCCCGCACCAGCGCGTCGACCACGCCCTCCTCGTCCTCGGCGCGCCCGTCCGTCACGGCCCCGATGACCGACCGCTTGCGCTCCAGCAGGCGTGCGATCGTCTCGTCCACGGTCTCCGCCGCCAGCAGGTAGTAGGCGTTCACCGCGTCGCGCTGGCCGATGCGGTGACAGCGGTCCTCGGCCTGGTCGTGGCGCGCAGGCGTCCAGTCGAGCTCCAGGAACGCGACGCTCGAGGCCCGGGTGAGCGTCAGGCCCTGGCCCGCCACCTCCAGAGAGCACACGATCATCCCCTCCCCCTCCCCCTCCTGAAAGGCCCTCAGCGCGCTCTCGCGTGCCGGCTGGCTGTCTTCCCCCAGGATGTGCAGCGCCTCGGGGAAGCGCTCGATCACGGCGCGCTGGATCTCGCGGTGGCGCGCGAACACGACCAGCGGCTCGCCCGAGCAGCGGAAGTCGTGCAGCCATGCAAGCGCGGCCGCCAGCTTGCCGCGAGCCGCCAGCAGCTTCAGCGCGTTGAGCCGTACGAGCCGTTCGGCCCTCAGCGCCGCCGCCACCTTCGCGTCGAGCTCGCGCAGGTCGAGCGGCTGGCTGCGCAGCCACGCGACGAGGTCGCGCTCGGCGAGCCGGTACTCCGCTTCGTTGTCCAGCTCGATCGGCACCACCGAGCGCGTCTTCGGGGGCAGCTGCGGCAGCACGTCGCGCTTGAGCCGCCGCGCGAAGCACCGTGCGCGCAGGTGCCAGTGCAGGCGCTGGTGGGCGTCCGGGCCCTTGAAGCGGGCGCTGAAGCGGGCACCCGAGCCGAACTCGTCGAGCCGGCCGAGGATGCGCAGCTGGGCGACCAGCTCGGCGGGGCGGTTCACGACCGGCGTGCCGCTGAGCGCGAGCACGAGCCCGTCCAGCGGGATCGCCGCCGCGAGCTGCTGCGCGGCCTGCGTGCGCTTCGCCCCGGCGTTCTTGCACAGGTGCGCCTCGTCGATCACGAGCGCACGCGGCGCACCCGCCAGCAGCTCCGGCAGGCGGGCCGCGAGGATGTCGAAGTTGACGATCGTGAGGTCGGCGAGCGCCTGCGGCCCGGCGGCTCCCGGCGGCCCCTCCGCGCCGCGGCCGCTCGTCCCGAGTCCCGACCACCGCTCGACGCTGCGCCCGGGCAGCCACGCGCGCGCCTCGCGCACCCAGTTGAGCTTCAGGTTCGCCGGGCAGACGACCACCGCGGGGAACGCCTCGTCTGCCTGCAGCGCCGCGAGCGCCTCGATCGTCTTGCCGAGCCCCTGCTCGTCGGCGAGGAACGCGCGGCGGCGCTCGAGCAGGTAGGCGACCCCGGCCCGCTGGAAGGGCTTCAGCTCGCCGCCGAGACCGGCGACCTCGAGCTCGGCGTCGTGCGCGGCCGACAGCGCCACGAGGCCCGCGGAGCGGGCGTGCTCCTCGCGTGCCTCCTGCAGCTGTGCGAGGGCGCCGGGGGCCACCCAGACGCCGTGCTCGTCGAGGAAGCGGTCGAGCTCCGGGACGCAGAAGGGGTCGGCCGTGATCGCCGGCAGCGCCGCATGGTCGGCCCGCGTGCCCGGCGGGCGGCGTGAGGAGCCCGCGCGGGCCGTCGCGACTCCGTCGATTCCCGCGAACAGGTGCGGCAGGGAGGAGTCGTGACCGGGTGCGAGCACGAACGTCGGCTGCTCGTGCGCGGTCGAGAGCTCCAGCACCGCCGGCGGCGCGGGCCGGCCCTCCTCGAGCGCCTGCCCGCAGCGCCGCGCGGCCGGGCTGATCCATCCGTCCAGCTCCTCGCGGGCCAGCCGCCAGCTCGCGAGCGTGAGCGGCAGCGAGGCGCCGCCAGGGGTCTCGCGCGCGTGCTCGCGCACCGCGCGCGGAAGCCGGTCGAACGCGCCCAGCAGCAGCAGCTCGGCCGGCTCGCCCGGGCCGGACGGGCGCCCGACGTCGATGTTCCCCTGCCAGCTCGTCGCCCGCGTGAGCCAGGCCCTCACGCGCTCGTCCACCGATGCGTCCTCCAGATGTCCGAGCAGCTCCTGCAGCGCCTCGGCATCGCGCTCGCTCGCCGCGAGCCCGACGCTCCCCGCCGGCCCCTCCGCGCCCCGCAGCCCCGCGCGCGCCGCCAGCACCCGCGCGAGCGCCGCCAGCCGGCCGCCGATCAGTATCCAGTGCTCGCCACGGCGATCGCGGCGGAACTCGACGTCGTGGCGCACGACGGCGGGCGCGCGCGAGGACTCGCTCTCCTTGCGCTCGCGCTGGCGCAGCGCCTGGGCCGCCGCCTCGCTGAGGCGCAGCCCGGCGTCACGCAGCGAGCGGACGGTTGCCGCCGAGTCGTCGTCGAGCGGCACCTGGGCGCGCCCGATCGCGTCGAGGCGGTCCGCCTCGGGGTGGTCGAGCAGCCGCTCGAGCAGCTCGGGCGGCCCGTCGGTCGAGAAGCTCAGCCACCAGCGCTCGTCGGGGCGCGCGAGGTCCACCAGGCACTCGCGCCGTCCGCGACGGCGGCGCCGGCGCTCGATCGTGCGCGCCAGACGCTCGTCGACGTCGGGCGGGGAGGGCAGGCCGTCGAGCAGCCGCGCGAGCGCCTCGGCCTGCTCGGCTTCGAGCGGCAGCCGCCACACCCGCTCCTCCGGGTCCCACCGCCGCCCCGGAATCGCGCGGAGCAGCCGGCGCAGGCTGTCGTCGTAGGGGAAGCGGAGCACCGCCTCGTCGCTCTGGAGCGTGGCTGTGAAGGTCGCGGCGGGCACGGCCCATGCACGATAGGGACCGGGGGTGACCTAACCGGCGATCAGGGCGGCGCGGAGCCGCTAGGCCTGCTGCTCGACGGTCGCCAGGCCCTTCTTCACCGACCGGGTCAGCGAGGCGCGCACGAGCGCGGCCAGGCCCGGTATCGGCGAGGCGAGGCGGATGTCGTAGTGCAGGTGGGTGCCGCCGCGGCCGTCGGGCTCGAAGGTCATCACGCCGACGTGGCCACGCAGCGGGCTGCCCTTCGTGATCCGGTAGACGATCCGGCTCGGACGCTCGAACTCGGTGACGGTCTCCTCGAACGCGGGCGCAGGGCCGATTTTCAGCTGACGCACGGAGCCGACGCCGTTGCGCTCGCCGTCGCGCCCGTCCTGCAGGCGGGTCACCTTGGCTCCGAACAGCTCGGCGAGGTTCTCGTGCTCGACCATGTACTCGAAGACGCGCTCGGGCGGCTTGGCGAAGTCGTGGTCGACGATCACGTGATGGGCGCGCACGCGGACAGCCTATTGGCCGCGTGGTGGCGGCGCAGGCGCGGCTCGCGCGGGCGCCGGGGGGATAATGGCGCGGTGGGTGACGATCTCCGATTTTGGTGGGGGGAGGGGGAGCGGGTGCGACTGTCGTTCGGCGGCGCCGAATGGACGGTCTTCCGCGCCCGCCTCGGCAAAGGGCCCGCGATGACGCTGCTGCACGGCTTCCCGAGCTCCTCGCACGACTGGGCCAAGGCGGCGCCGCAGCTCGCCGCGCGTCACACGCTGCTGGCGCCGGACTTCCTCGGCTTCGGCGCCTCGGAGAAGCCGGCGGACCACGACTACTCGCTGCACGAGCAGGCCGATCTGATCGAGGCGCTGTGGGCGGCCGAAGGCGTGGAGGAGACGGTGCTCGTCGCCCACGACTACGGCGTCTCCGTGGCCCAGGAGCTGCTCGCGCGCGCGGGCGAGGGCTCCCTGCGCGTCGAGCTGCGCGAGGCACACTTCATGAACGGCGGCCTGTACCCCGAGCTGCACCGCCCGCAACCGCTCCAGACGGCGCTGCTGGACGCCGAGCAGGGGCCGCAGATCTCGCAGCTCGTGACCGAGGAGCTGTTCATCGCCGGCCTGGGACCGACGTTCGCCCCCGGCTACGACGCGGCGGCGGACGGCGCCGACATCTGGGCCGCGACCAGCAACGCCGGTGGCGAGCGCATCGGCCATCTCCTGATCCGCTACATCTCCGACCGCGAACGCCACGGCGAGCGCTGGACGGGAGCGCTCGAGCGGACCGCGGTGCCCCTCGGTTTCGTCTGGGGCATGCTCGACCCGGTGTCCGGCGCGCACATGGCCGAGCGCATCCGGGCGCGGCTGCCAGGCGCCCCGTTCATGGCGATGGACGACGTGGCGCACTGGCCGCCGCTGGAAGCGCCGCAGCGCGTCGCCGCCGCGCTGCTCGGGTAGGCGCGCCGGGCGGCCCGTCCAAGAGCCGCCCGGCTCCCCATGCGCCTTGCGCTGGTGGAGGAAGCTAGAGCAGGGTCGCGGCTTAGCCGGCGTTCACATCGATCCCTGGAGCCCTTGCCGCTCTGACGTTCACGGCCCCGTGTAGGTGAACTGCGTTTCGGGCGTTTCGTGGGTCGTGCCTTCGGGCGTCGAGACCGTCACCGGCACGGTGCCTTCACCCGCCGCCGGCGGCGAGGACACCGTGATTTCGTTGGGCGAGTCGACTTCGATTTCGCTCGTCTTCGCCGCTCCGAAGCGGACGGCGCTGGCCTTGCCGACCCCGGGCGCCGCGAGCTTGACGGCGGTGCCGCCTTCGGTCGTGCCTTTGTTCGGCGTCAGGATCAGCCCGAGGATCGTGCTGGTGATCGGCGTCGCCTTGGTGACGGTGCCGCGCGAGTTGGTGGCCGATTCGAGCACGCGCAGCGTCAGACCGGCCCAGAGCAGTTCGAGTTTGAGCGTTTTTTTGATCGCTTCGGCGATGTTCGCGCATTCGCTTTCTTTGCCCAGCAGGCCGCATGTCTGCCACTGCCAGCTCACTTTCGGTTTTTCGCTCCCGCCCCATTCACCGTTCGGGACGACTTCGAGCACTTTCCCGACCTGCAGGATGCCCGCGATGCTGGGCGCCGCCGCCTTGAAGGGCAGGATCGCGAGCACGCCGCCGGTGGGAGCGGATTCGGCGGTCGCCGAGCCCCGCGAGTTGGTCGCCGTGACGGCGAGCCGCAGCGTCCTCCCGATCAGCGCTTCGGTCAGGCCGAACGTCGTCGCTGTCGCTTTGGAGATGTTTTCGCACGCCCCGCCGGAGCTGTTGCACGACTTCCACTGGTAGGCGAAGCCAGGTTCCGAGCCTTCCCACGACCCTTTCGCCCCGGTCAGGGTCTGCCCGTCTTCGGCGAGCCCCGCGATCGAGGGCAGGGACAGCGCTTTCGGCAGGATCGCGAGGATCGCCGAGCTGGGTTCGGAGGTGGCGGTGCTCGCGCCGGCCGAGTTGCTCGCGGTCACCGCGAGCCGCACCGTCTTGCCGATCTCACTCGTCAGCAGACCGAGGGTCGTCGAGGTCGCGTCCGAGATTTCCTTGCATTCGGCGCCGCCGCCGTTGCACAGCAGCCACTGGTAGGAGAAGCTCGGTTCCGAGCCGCTCCACGAGCCCTTCGCGCCGGTCAGCGTCTGGCCGTCTTCGAGCAGCCCCGCGATCGAGGGCAGGCCGCTGTTCGACGGCAGCAGCGCTTTGATCAGCCCGGTCGGTTCGGAGGTCGCCGTCGTCGAGCCGGCCGCGTTCGTCGCGGTGACAGCGAGACGCACGGTGCCGCCGATCATGCCCGTCAGCAGCCCCAGCGTCGAGGACGTGGCCCCCGCCAGTTCTTTGCAGCCTGCCCCGGCGGCGTTGCACTGCAGCCACTGGTAGGAGAAGCTCGGTTCGGACCCCGTCCAGGAGCCTTTCGCCCCCGTCAGCGTCGAGCCGTCGATCAGCGAGCCGGCGATCGAGGGCAGGGCCGTGAACGACGGTAGCAGCGCTTTCACGAGACCCGTCGGCGGCGAGGTCGCAGAGACCGAACCGGCCGCGTTCGTGGCCGTCACGACGACGCGCGCCGTCGAGCCGATCATGCTCGTCAGCAGGCCGAGCGTGGAGCCGGTCGCCCCAGACGCTTCTTTGCAGACTTCGCCGGCGGCGTCGCAGAGCAGCCACTGGTAGCCGTAGCTGACCGGTTCGCTGCCGCCCCACGAGCCCTTGGCCGCGCTCAGCAGCGAGCCGTCCTGCAGCAGGCCGGCGATCGACGGCAGGCCCGAGTTCGACGGCAGCAGCGCTTTGACGAGATCCGTCACGGGCGAGGTGACCGTGCTCGACCCGCCCGCGTTCGTGGCCGTCACCGCCACGCGGACGGTCGAGCCGATCAGGCCGGTGATCAGTTTCAGCGTCGAGCCGGTTTCGCCGGAGATCGCTTCGCATTCCGCGCCGGCGGAGTTGCACTGTTCCCACTGGAAGGCGTAGCCCAGCGGCCCGGTGCCCGTCCAGCTCCCGGTCAGCGCCGACAGCAGCGATCCGTCCTGGAGCGGGCCGGTGATCGACGGCAGGCCCGAGTTCGACGGCAGCAGCGCTTTGACCAGGCTGGTCGGTTCGGAGGTCGCGGAGGTCGAGCCGGCCGAGTTGGTCGCGGTCACGATCACGCGGACGGTGCTCCCGACCGCGCTCGAGAGCAACCCGAGCGTCGAGCCGAGGGCGCCTTTCAGTTGTTCGCATTCGACCCCCGCCGGGTTGCAGAGCTCCCAGGCGTAGCTGAAGCCCAGCGGTTCGCTGCCTTCCCACGAGCCGGTCAGCGCCGAGAGCAGTCCGCCGTCCTGCAGCAGGCCCGCGATCGACGGCAGTCCCAGGTTCTTCGGCAGCAGCGCCGTGATCAAGCTGGTGGGTTCGGAGGTGGCCGACGATTCGCCGAGCGCGTTGTGCGCGGTCACCACCACCTCGATCGAGTTGGCGATCTGCAGTGGCCCGACGGTGTAGGTCGGTTCGTGCGCGCCGGAGATGTCTTCGCATTCCCCCACGAGGTTGCACCCGCGCCACTGGTAGGTGTAGGTGAACGGCCCGGTGCCGGCCCAGGTCCCTGTTTCGGCGCTGAGCTTCTGCTCGACGACCGGCAGGCCGGACACCTTCGGCGGCGCTGTGTCGACCGGCGGCCCGGGCACGACCGCAGCGGTCTTCTTCGAGACCCTCGATGCGGAGCCGCCGCCGTTGGAGGCCGTCACGAGAACGCGAAGCTTGTGGCCCAGCTGTTCGCCGGCGGGACGGTACGTCGCGGCGGTGGCGCCGCCGATCGGGACGCAGGAGCTGCCCGTGCACGACTGCCACTGGTATGCGAACGCGAGCGGCCCGGTGCCCGTCCAGCCGCCGTTGGTGGCGCTCAGAACCTGGCCGTCCTGCGCGTTGCCGGCGATCCCCGGCGCCGCACCCTTGTGCCGCGGCGACGCAGGCGCGACGACGGCCGAGGGCGCGCTGCTTGCTTCGCCGCTGCCTTCGCCGTCCGTCGCCTTGACGACGACGACGAGCCTGTGCCCGACGTCGGCCGAGCTGGGCTTGTAGCGAGCAGCCGCGGCGCCTTCGATCTCCAGGCAGCCGGCGCCGCTGGCGTCGCAGCGCTTCCAGAGGTAGGAGTAGGAGAACGGCTTGGCGCCGCTCCAGCTGCCGGTGTTCGCCTTCAGGAGCTTGCCGTCGATGGCCTTGCCGGCGATGCTCGGCGGTGCGCTCGCCACGGGTGCGGCGTGCGCCGAGGCGGCAGCGAGAAGCGGGATCGCGCAAACGAGCAGCGCGACGAGGCTACGGGTACGGGGAGCCCTATGTGCCACAGATATCCTCCGTGTAGTGGCACGGCCCCTCCACCCGTGCTGGCGGCTGATCCTGCCAGAGCGGTGGCTAACTGTCAACCCGGCGGACAGGAACCGGCCCGCACGTCAGACACCGAGCAGCGGCCCCCGCAGCTCATCGAGCGAGCCGACCACGACCGCCCCGGCCGCTCGCAGCGCGTCGGCATCGCTGTCGGCGGCCAGGCCATAAGCGGTCATCCCGGCGCTGGCAGCGGCCGTCACCCCCGAGGGCGTGTCCTCGACGACCGCTGTCTCGCCGGCGGCCGCGCCCATGCGGCTCGCGGCGAGCATGAACAGGTCGGGGTGCGGCTTGCCGCGCGGCACCTGCTCGGCGGAGAAGCGGGCGCCGGGCGCGAACAGCGGGTCCAGGCCGGTCAGCGCCAGCGAGCGGCCGGTCTTGGCCAGGCTCCCCTGCGAGGCGACACAGACGGGGATGCCGGCCGCCGCGACGTCGCGCACCAGCGCACCGGCGCCGTCGACCGGGCGCAGCTCGGTGGCGAAGACGGCGGCGCGCCGCTCGACGTACTCGTCAAGCCACCCCGGCGGCAGCGGCCGCCCCAGCACCAGCTCGGCGCTCGCCAGCACCTCGGAGAGCAGCAGCCCCTGGAACCGCGCGCGGGCCTCGGTCAGGCTCATCTGGAGGCCCTGCTCGCCCAGCATCTCGGCGAGCACGCCGTTCGAGATCGGCTCGGAGTCGACGAGCACGCCGTCGCAGTCGAAGATCAGCAAAGAAGGACGGCGAGGGCTCATGCCTCGTCCTGGAGCGGCCTGCCCATCCAGACGTGCGGGATGCCCGCCTCCTCGAACACCCCCGACTCCACCACGAAGCCGGCGCGCTCGTAGAGCGGCACGACCTCCACCTGCGAGGCGAGCCGGGCCCGCGTGCAGCCGCGCCTGCGGGCCTCGGCAAGTGCCTCCGCGAGCATCGCTGCCGCGAGCCCCAGCCGCCGCGCGTCGCGCGCAACGGCCACCCGCCCCACTTTCACGGTCGTGCCGTCGAACAGCAGCCGCAGCGTGCCGACCACGCGCGCGCCGTCGAGCGCGAGCAGATGCAGGGCCTCCTCGTCGCGGCCGTCGAGCTCTTCCTCGAGGGGCACGTTCTGCTCGCGCACGAAGACCTCCTCGCGCAGCGCGATCGCGCCCTGCAGGTCCCCCGGGCCCTGCGCCCACCTGATCGACGGGCCCGCCACGGCGCTCAGCGTTTGCGCGCGTGCCCGGCGGTCTTGAACGAGAAGCTGTCGGATACGTCCCAGCTGCGGCTGAGACCGCAGACGGCGAGCTGCGTCGCGAAGTCGGCGAAGCACGCCGTGCTCGGCGGCTGGCCACAGGCGACGGCGCCGCCCGCTTCCTCCTGGCAGGAGGAGATCGCCTGTTCGATGCTCGTCCCGGGCATCACGCCCGTGACGGTCCCGGCCACCGAGACCTTGTAGGTGGTGCCGGGCTGCAGCTTCGTCACGGGGACGAGGATCGCCCCCGTCGGCGGCAGCAGGTTGGAGCTGGAGTTGTCGACCCAGCGCAGCGCGACCGAGCCGCGCGAGGAGCGCATCGTCGCCGAGGAGACACTCGCCCGCGAGCCGTTGTTCCATGGCCCGTCGAAGTACACGAACAGGTTGGGGCCGGTCGTCTTCTTGCCGAGCCCGACCGCCTGAGCCGGCGTTTCGGGCATCTCTTCGGCGTGCTGGGAGACCGGCACGTTGCGGCGGTGGTCCCCGGGATAGCTGTAGGCGGTCGCCGCGGCCGGCGCGGGGCGCAAGGTGCCGAGCTCGATCTCCACGCAGCCGAACCCTTCGGAGTCGGCGGCGCCCGTGCTCGAGATGCGCGGGTTCAGCAGGTCGAAGAGGTGGAAGGGCGCGTTGTCGTAGGGGTCTGCGGGGCCCCAGAAGATCCCCTGCGCGAGCACCGAGGTCTCGGCGATCAGGTTGCCGGCGCTGGAGTAGCCCGGTTTGCCTTCGGTCTCGGAGTGGCTGAGTTCGTTGTAGCGATGCTCGTACGCGTTGTGCAGCTGACAGGCGACGTTCCAGACGGGGTTTTCCGCGATTCCCGCCGGGATCCCGTTCGCCGCGCGCTCGGTGTTCAGCAGCTTGATGATCTGGGGCGTGCCGGTCGCGCCCGCGGGTGCCGCGCGCCCGAGCGCGAGCAGGGCCGCGCACGCGCACAGCGCGAGCACTGCCAGACGGCGGGACGGTGTCGTTGCCTTGGTCACGTACAGCTACAACCTGCCAGGAGCCCCGGCAGAGCGGTCCAGTGAATCTAGCGGCGCGTCCCTACGCCGTCGTCGGTTGGTCTTCGCCTGCCCGCGCGTCGAACTCCCGCACGATCGCGAGCGTCTCCTCTTCGCGCTCGGCGCGCGCGTCGGTGAGCGGGCCCAGGACGCCTCGCAGCACCGACCACACCGCCCATCGCCGCGGCCTGATGATGCGCGGGGCCCGCCGCTCGATGCCGGACACGATCGCCTCGCCCGCGACGGCCGGCGCCAGCCGCTTGTGCAGCGGCTTGGGCAGGGTCGCGAGCATCCTGCTGACCAGCGGGTCGTCGTCGAGCGCGCGGTGGACCATCTCGGTGTCGATGAAGCCGAAGTAGGCCACGCTGGCGCTCGCGCCGTGCGGCGCGAGCTCGACGCGGAGCGCGCGGCCGAACTGCTCGACAGCCGCCTTGCTCATCGCGTAGGGGGCGACGCCGATGCCGTTGAAGAAGGCGTAGATCGAGGAGATCACGACGACGTGCCCGCGCCGCGGCACGATCTCGGGAAGCGCGGCCTCGACGGTGCGGCAGACGCCCATCAGGTTGACGTCGAGCACGCGCTCGAAGTTCTCGCTGGACATCGCCCGGAAAGAGGCGACCCGGCTGACGATGCCCGCGTTCGCCACCACGACATCGAGCCCGGCGAAGCGCTCGACGGTCGCGGCGACCGCCCGCTGGAGCGCGCCACGGTCGGTGACGTCGGCGGCGATGCCGAGCGCGCGGCTGTCGTGCAGCTGGGCGGCGGCCCGGCTCGCCGCCTCCTCGTCGAGGTCCACGACGGTCACCGAGGCGCCACGCGCGATCAGCGCACGCGCGGTCTCGAAGCCGATGCCGCGGGCGGCGCCGGTGACGAGCGCGACCTTGCCGTTGAGCTCGTAGCGGGGCATGCGAGGAGTCTCTCACCTCAGCTCACCCGCCGGACGCGTGCTCCGCCAGGGCGAGCCGGCTAGATCGGGCAGTCGGAGGCGCCCGGTGGACAGCTCTGCGCAGCGAGGCCGAGCAGCACGAGCAGGCCATAGGTGGCGACGGGCAGCGAGCAGACGACCCAGGCGACCGCGGTGACCCATGCCGAGCGCAGCAGATAGCCGATCGCGTAGAAGAAGCCGAGCGGCAACAGCCCCAAGCCGATGCCTGCGATCAGCCCCGCCGACACCGCCTGAGACGACGGGACTTCGGCGCTCGTTTCCAGGCAGCCTGCGACACCGAGGCCGGCACAGAGCAGGAGCAGCGCTGCGAGCGCGATCAGCCGCCCCCGGGTCGCGAGTCGCCCGCGGGCGAAGCGACCCGCTGCGATCGCAAGCCCGGTGATCGCCATCACCGGAGGGGAGAACATCAAGATTCCGCTCATCGACCACACCGCCGTCCTTGTCAACCATCGGTCAACGGGACCGTATCATCGTATTGACCGTCGGTCAAGGGCGTTTCAGCGGCGTTTGAAGCGGGCGCGCCCGAGCGTCCGCTCGGACTCGTGCTCCGGACCGGGCGGCGGCGCCTCCGGCGGCTCCTCGCGGCGGCGCCCGTAGGCCGCGCGGGCGAGGAACCCCGCGACGAGCAGCGCGTAGAGCGCCGCGACCCACCAGTGGCCTTTCAGCGCCGCGCCCACGACGACGAACAGCGAGAGGACCGCCGCGCTCAGCGCAAAGGCGATGTTCGCCGTCATCGCCGCCGAGGATGGGCCTCAGCCCGTCGGCACCTCGAACACGCGGGTGCCCCAGTCGCGCCTGCCGTCCGCGGTCTGGCTCGGCGCCGGCGGCACGTACTCCGTCGCCATCCAGACGGCTTTCGCGTTCGGGGCCAGGATCGCCCACGAGTAGTCGCCCCAGCGTTCGCCCTTCCGGTCGTAGTTCGTCGTCCCTTCGGCGGCGAGGAGGACCGGACCCCAGCCCGGACCGGGCGAGAACAGCGAGTAGGCGGCGCTCGGATAGCGCTTGCCGCCCGTGAGCGTGCCGACCATCGCGCCGCTGCCGGACGGCGTCACCTGCAGCGCGGGGTAGATGAAGTCTTCCCCGGGCGCCGTCACATACCCCTGCCCGACGATCCGCGTCGCGGGGCCGATTTCGTTCTTGCGCAGCGACGGTTCGACCTCGAACCAGCCGGCGCCGTCGTGGAGCTTCTTTTCCCCCGGCGGCACGACACTGGTCGTCAGCGCTCCCCACAGCCGCCCGCCGATGAACTGCGTCTGCTGCATGCGATCGTCGCCGGCTTCGATCTTCGAGCGCGAACCCTTCTGCGCCGCACCCTGCGGGATCACGAAACGCTCCGAGGAGAGCACGGTCTCAGACAGCGTCGGGGTGCCGCCCTTGGCGACCGTCCTGACGCCGGTCATCGCCCACACCCCGATCGTGTCGCCTTCGGTTTCGGTCGGGTCGATCGAGTTCATGAAGTACTCGGCGGGCGCTTCGCCGGTCGTGATCGCCGGCTGGATCGTGTTCGCCGGTTCGCCGCCGATCTTCAGCTTCGAGAAGTGCGCGAAGTGCACCGCGGACCTGCCCGCGACGAGGTCCTTCAAGGCGAACGCGAAGATCTGATCGCCGTTGAACGCAGGGCCGAGGATCGAGAACTCATCGGTCGCGACGTACAGGTTCGACGAGTCGATCCCGAGCTTGGGTTGGTCTCCGAAGCAGGGACATTCGTGGCCGTGGGGATCCGTGGTGTCGAGCCTGTAGGCGGTCCACGGCGTGCGCGGATCGCCGGAGCTGTTGACAGCGATGTCCAGGCTCGAGCTTTCTTCGGTCGGCCCGATCGCGAGGATGATCGCGAGCCAGGTGTGGTCGGCCGCGTCGTAGTAGCACCGGGGGTCGCTGGTGAATTCGCGCAGGCCTTCGTTGAACGGACCGTTGACGTTGAAGGGCCCCGCCAGCGGGTGCCCCGATTCGTCGTAGACCGTGTAGGCCGAGTTGACCGGCTCCATCACGAAGCCGTTGCCCACGCACAGCCCCTGATCCGGCGGCTCGAACTGCTGGCCGAAGTTGGTTTCGGCGCTGTCGCGCGAGCTGACGCCGTTGAAGTCGACAAGCGGCGCCGCGGCGGGCGCGGCGGCCGGCGCCGCGGCGGCGGGAGCGCTCGTGCCGCTGCCGGCGCGGCCGTGCCGGTGGCGCGCGCCGCGGGGACGCGCGGCGAGACCGAGTGAGGCCAGCGGGACGGCGGCGGGCGCGCCGGCTTCGACCCGCGGGACGACGCCCGTTTCGACGCTCGGCTGCGCGCTCGCGGCTGCGGGCAGCGCCGCGATCGCGGCGAGAACCAGGCTCGAGGCCAGGGCTCCTCGTGACGTGCGGATCATGGCGGACTCCCTCCCGATCTTTGGCAGCGCAACGGCTGCGGGCGAGAATACGCCCTGCCGGACCGGCGCGTGCCGCCTAGGCCGGCTCGTCCGGGGCGCGCGCGCTGACCCGGAATCGAACGGTGCGTGACGGCTCCGGTGCGAGCGCCACGAAATGCACGTGCAGGTGCTCGACCGAGCCGCCGTTCAGGCGCATGTCGCCGCTGCGTTCGACGGTCGCATACGACGCTGCGCCGAGACGCCCGGCCAGCTCGCGGCGGATCTGCCACAGCTCCGCTCCGGCCTCGTCGGGGAGCTGCTCGAAGGCCTGCACGTGGCGGCGCGCGACGATCAGGTAGTGCGCGGCTGTGCCCTCGTAGGGGAAGTCGTTGCGCGTCACGTACCAGTGCTCGCCTTCGTGCTCGACCGGCTCGCGCTGCCACTCGCCGGCGTGCTCGGGGCAGAAGATGCAGACCCCCCGTGCTTCGAGCGCGCGCATCCGCTCGAGCTGCTCGGCGCCGCGCGCTGCGTCGAGGTTATAGAGCGGCGCTCATAGGTGCGGAATGCGAAGCCGAGCTCGTTCTCGACCTGCGCGCCGGCGTCCTCGACGAGGGACCAGTCGGCCGGGTCGAGCTCCGGGAAGAAGGCGTCGCCGTCGATCTCCGCCTCGATCTCGGTCGCATAGAGACGCTCGCACAGCGGCAGCGCGTCACGGTAGGTGAGCTCGCCCCCGATCACAAAGCAGTCGCCCTCGCAGGCGGCCAGGGCTTGCTGCAGCGAGCCGAACACCTCCGCGCCCTGCGCGCGGTAGCCGGGGTCGGCGGAGAGCACGAGGTTGCGGCGCTCCGGCAGGGGCCGGAAGGCGTCGGGAAGCGATTCGAAGGTACGGCGCCCCATCAGCACCGTGTGACCGCGCGTCAGCTCGCGGAAGCGGCGCAGGTCCGAGGGCAGGCGCCACGGCAGCTCGCCGTCGCGGCCGATCACGCGGTTGCTCGAATGCGCGACGACGATCGCGATCATGTCGCGACCGGGATGCCGGCGATCGCCGGGTGCGGGTCGTAGTCGCTGAGCTCGAAGTGCTCGGCGCGGAAGTCGTGGATGTCCTCGATCCGCCGTCCGGCCTCGGTCAGGCGCAGCGTCGGCAGCCGCCGTGGCTCGCGGGCGAGCATCTCGTCCACCGCCGGGAGCTGGTTGACGTAGATGTGGGCGTACTGGATCCAGTGCACGTACTCGGCGAAGCGGTAGCCGGTGAGCTGCTCGAGCATCAGCCCGAGCGCCGTGTACTGGGCCATGTTGGACGGCACACCGATCGGCGTGTCGCCCGAGCGCTGGTTGTGGATCAGGTGCAGCTCCTCGCCGAACACGAGCGCGTGGATCCAGCCGTGGCAGGGCGCGATCGTGTTGCGCGAGCGGACGCCGGCCTCGCGATGGTTGGCATTGGGGATCCAGGGGCTCATGACCGCGGTGCGGTCGAGCGGCAGGTCACGCAGCTTGCGGACGAGATGCGGGAGCTGGTCGAAGCCGGGATCCTCGCCGTCGAGGTCAGTCGTGAAGTTGCGGAACGCGTGCCCGTAGGAGCCGGGGCCGAGGTCGCCGGCCTCGAGCCCGCGGGCGCGGCACTTCTCCTCCGTCGCCCAGGCGTCCCACCAGTCGCAGCCGAACTCCCGGAGCTCGTCGAGCGTCCGCGCGCCGTTGATGAACGCGCACAGCTCGCCGATCGCCTTTGACACGAAGCCCTTGATCGAGCGCTCGGTGATCACCGCCGCGCCTTGAGCCATCGGAAAGCGCATGCAGTGCCCGGCGACCGCGAGCGCCTCCCCCCCTGCTTGGTCTGCACGCGCCAGCCGCCGTCGCGGATCGCCGCGAGCATGTCGCGATAGGCGATGCTCGGGCGTCGCTCGTCGTAGGGGAGGTAGTCGGGCATGGGGCGATCGAGTGTGAACGTCTATCCAGATGTCGCCGCCGATATCGTGCGGGTTCGTCCTCTGAGCGACTTTTTCATGGCAGCCAGCACCGGCATCCTCAGCCCCAACGTCAACTTCGCCGAGCGGCTCATCCCCTCGCTGGAGGAGATGACCCGCACCGTCACCCACCTGAAGGGGCTCGGCTACGCGGTCGTGCTCACCTCGGGCTCCTTCGATCTGATCCACCTCGGCCACGTCAAGTACCTCGAAGCCGCCAAGCAGCAGGGCGACGTGCTCGTGGTCGGCGTCGACAGCGACGAGAAGATCCGCCGCCGCAAGGGCGAGGACCGCCCGATGGTCCCCGCGGTGGAGCGCCTGGAGCTGCTCGCCTTCCAACGCCCCGTCGACCTGATCTACAAGAAGGAGGACGGCGAAACGCGCTGGGCGCTGATCAAGGCTGTCGCGCCCGACGTGCTGGTGCTGACCGCGGACCACTCCTACAGCGCCGAGGACCTGGCGGCGCTCGGGGAGATCGTGGGGCGTATCGAGGTGCTCCCACGCCAGTCCTCGGTGACCACCAGCGAGCGCATCCGCCAGATGTACATGAACCTCGGCGAGCGGCTCGGCCCGAGGCTGGCCGAGGTGCTGCCGGGGCTGATCGACGGCATCCTGCACCGCCCATGAGCGAGGCGCTGCTTGCCTACGTGCCGGTGCTCCACGAGGGCTACCGGCGCTTTCTGGAGTCCCACGGCCCGGGGCGCGCGCTGTATCTGATCGGCCCCGAGCTCTACGCCGAGGAGGGTCCGCTCGCCAAGGACATACGCGCGCTTCCGGCCGAGCAGGCGGCCTCCGCCATCGACGCGTGGGGCATCTGCACGGCGGTGAGCGTCCTCGACGCCGCGGGCGCCGAGGAGCTCGCCGCCGCGGCCCCGGCTCTGATCGCGCCGGCCGAGGACGTCAGCTACGCGGTCATCGAGCGCTTCTTCGCGCGCTGCGAGGTCCGCTACGACACGGTCTTCCTGCGCTGGGACAAGACGCGCACGGCGGCGCTGCTCAGGCCCGAGGCTCCCTGCGCCGTCGATGGAGATGCGTCGCTCGCCGAGCTGGCGGCGGCGGCCGCGGCGGCCGCCGGGCAGAGCGTCGACTGGTGGCGGCGCGTCGGCGCCGCGATCCGCTTCGCCGACGGCACCGTCGAGGTCGCGTGCAACGAGCATCTCCCCCACCGGCTCTCGGCGTACGCCGCCGGCGATCCGCGCTCGAACTTCCACAAAGGCGTGGCGCTGGAGCTCTCCACGGCCCGCCACGCCGAGGCGCGTCTGATCGCCGGCGCCGCGCGCGAAGGGCGCAGCACCGACGGCGCGGTCATGTACGTCACCGACTTCCCGTGCCCGCCCTGCGCGAAGCTGATCGCAGCGGCGGGCCTCGCGCGCGTGTACTTCCATGCCGGCTACGCCGTGCTCGACGGCGAGGACGTCCTGCGCGGCGCGGGCGTCGAGCTGCTCCACGTCGCCTGAAGATGGACGCCGGCACCTCGCAGCTGCTGGTGCGCGAGACGATGATCGCGGCGGGCGGCTACTGGCGGCCGCTGGCGGCCGTCGCGCGGCTGCTGGAGGAGCTCGGCGAGCTCAGCGAGCTGCTGTTCGTCGGCGAGGAGCCGGCCGGCGGGATCGCGGGCGAGCTCGCGGACCTCTGGATCATCACCACCGCTCTCGCCGACCAGTTCCTGGCCGAGGTGGACGAGCCTGGGAGCGGCTCGGAGGCGGAGGCCGATTTCGCTGTGCTGGTGGCGGCGGCGGGCCCGATCGCGCGCGTCGTTAACCACTACGACGGGCCGAAGGTACCGCGGGAGGGTGAGCCGATGCCGACGCTGCAGGGCTCGATCGCCGGCTTCCACATGGCACTGCAGGCTTTCGCGGCGGCGCGGCGCGTCGACCTGGCGGGCGCCGTCGCAGCGAAGATCGCCCACATCCACGCGCGCGGGGACATCGAGCGCTTCGGCCCCGCGGGCTTCGACCCGAGCACCGCGCCGGTGCTGGATCTCGCCCCCGCCGGATCGCCGTCGCGGCTGTGGGGGGCGCCTGATCCTGAGCCCGAAGAGACCGCCTCGCAGTACGCGGAGCGTGCACGCGAGCCCCTCGCGATGTTCGCCAGGGCGGCGAGGGGTGAGGGCTTGGAGGGGTTGCTGGTGCGCGCGCCACGCGGCGACGATGAGGACTGGCTCGGAGATCTCGTCTGCGAGCTCGATCCCGGTGGAGGGCCCGGGCGCTTCGAGCTCGCGGGCGAGATGCTCCGCGCCCGTTCGATCACCGGCGGGGGCGCGCCGCTCGTGCTGGTCGAGCTCGCCTAGCCGGAGAGCCCGCGGTCGAGCACCCCGACGAGCACGCCGAAGCTCTCATCCACGTCCAGCGCGAGGCCGAACCCCTCCTGCGCCTCCAGCAGCACGAACCCGTGGAGCGCCGAGCGGATCGCCCTCGTCGCGTGCAGCGCCGCGTCGCCCTCGATCCCGAACCCCTCCAGGACGGCGAGCACCACGCCGACGGTCCGCTCCGCCGCCTCGGCCGCCCCTGCGTTGCGCGGAGTGACCCGCTGCAGCGCCGCGTAGGCGCCGGGGTGCTCGTGGGCGTAGTCCCGGTATGCCGCCGCCAGCGCCCGCAGCGCGGTCGCCCCCGAGCGACCCGCGACCGCCGCCTGCAGCCGTTCGGCGAGCTGCTCGGCGCCGCGCGCGGCGATGCGCCCGCGCAGATCATCGAGGCCGTCGACATGGGCGTAAAGCGAGGGGGGGCGCACGCCGAGCCGCGATGCGAGGGCCGCGAGCGTCACCGCCTCGAGCCCGTCGGCGTCGGCGAGCTCGGCGGCGGCGTCGGTGACCGTCTGCGCCGTCAGCCCGGCGCGCGGCATCAGGCCGGCTC
The DNA here is from genome assembly GCA_963742805.1 of uncultured Solirubrobacteraceae bacterium. GTDB lineage: Bacteria > Actinomycetota > Thermoleophilia > Solirubrobacterales > Solirubrobacteraceae > Palsa-744. Next base: position 815,639 of record CAVUNG010000001.1, read on the forward strand.
GCCGAGCGACTTCGCCGAGCGCGCGATCGCGGCGTCCATCACCGCCGCCGGCGCCTCCGCGACCGGCCCGTGGCCGACGGCGAGGCGGGATGGGTCGAGGACGCGCAGAGCCCGCGCGGAAGCCAGGTCCCGCGTGCGGTCCGCGGTCGCTCCGTAGGCGAGCGGGAAGCGCCAGTAGAAGTGGTTGCTCACTTCCGGGCGTCCGTAGGCGGTGAAGACGTCGCCGGCGATCAGCGAGCGATCGCGCGTGTCCAGGAAGGCGACGTGGCCGGCCGTGTGGCCCGGCGAGGGCACGACCTCCAAGCTGCCGATCCGCTCGCCGCCCCGCAGGAGCACGTCGGGCTTGGTCTCGATGTCTTTCCAGAACCCCCTCACCTTGGTGCCGTCGATCTCCTTCGCACCGGCCCACACTCGCGCGTCGGGCTCGCCGAGCAGCACTTCGACGCCGTCGCCCAGCCGGGCCACGATCGCGTCGAGCCCCCCGGCGTGGTCTCCGTGGCCGTGGGTCAGCGCGATGCGGCGGATCTCGCCCCCCGCCTTCTGCGCGGCCCCGATCAGGTCCCGGGCGGCCTTGCCGCCGAGCGTGGTGTCGATCAGCGTGAAGCCGTCGTCCTCGCGCACGAGGTACGCGTTGACAAAGCTGAGCCTGGTGATCTGGATGAGGTTGGGGGTGATCTGGGTGGTGCGCATCGGCGCCGTCCTTTCCTGCGATCGTTTCCTAATGACAGTAGGAAGATAACTAATGATCGTAGGTTTGTCAAGCGACTAGCGTTCGACCACCTCGCGCACCTCGACGGCGCCGCCCATCGCCGCCGCCGGCACCTTCGCCGCCACCTCGATCGCAGCCCGCAGGTCGTCGGCCTCGAAGAAGAAGTAGCCGCCGAGCGCCTCCTTCGTCGCCGCGAACGGGCCGTCCGTCGTGAGCGTCGAGCCGTCCCGCACCCTGACCGTCGTGGCCGTTTCCGGCCCGTCCATACGCCGTCCGGGCTCCATCCCCGGCGTCGCGTCCAGCTCCTGATAGCCGGCGTAGATCGCCCCCTGCCCCTCGGGCCCGAGCGCATCCCACTCCGGCGTGCCGGGCAGCGGGGTGCTGCCCTGGTAGATCAACATCATGTAGCGCAAAGCTGCTCCCTTTCGTCGGTCGTCACGGTCTGGACGAACGAGCGCCGCCCCGATCGACAGCTTCCTAGGGCACCTGCGGGACGAAGTCCCCCGTCTCGACCTCGCCGCCCGGATGGACGGTCAGCGTCGTCGACTCGTCGAGCTCGTGCCAGGCGCCCTCCAGGCCGCCCAGCGGCTCTGAGACGACGATGCGATCGGTGTCGAGGAGCCGCTGGATCCTCTCGTTGTCGGGCTGCAGGCGCCGGATCGCGTCAGCGTCTTCGGAGCGGAAGAGGGTGCGCGATTCGTGCGCGCTCGAGTAGCGCACCGCCCACAGCGTCTCACCGTCGCTGACGCCGATGCTCATCTGGAGCGCCGGTTCGATCCCGCGGGCGCGCTGCACGTCTTCGACGTGGCCGATCGTGTGCTCAAGCGCCACGAGCGGGTCGTCCTTCAGGCCCCGCGCCAGCGCGAGGTGGAACAGCACCTCCGAGTCGGCCGAGCCTTCGATCTCGGCGAACGAGCTCGGGTCCAGACCGAGCATCAGTTCGCGCCGGATCAGGTGGAACTCGTTGACGAGGCCGTTGTGCACCATCAGCCAGTCGCCATGCGAGAACGGATGGCAGTTGGTCTGCTGGATCGCCGTGCCGGTCGTCGCCCGCACGTGCGCGAGGAACAGCGGCGACTCGACGTGCCCGGCGAGGTGGCGCAGGTTGCGGTCGCCCCACGCGGGAGCCACGCTTCGGTACAGGCCCGGGCCGTCGCCGAGGCCGTACCACCCCAGGCCGAAGCCGTCCCCGTTGGTCGTCTCGGCGCCCATGCGCGAGTGAAGGCTCTGGTCGACAAGGCTGTGTTCGGTGTTGAACAGCAGCTCCTCGATCAGCACCGGTTGCCCGTGCCATCCCATCCAGCGACACATGCGGGCAAGTCTCGCCGCCGCGCCGCGAGCGGCACATCACCCGATCCCGACTAAACGTCCTCGTCGGCTCCGGGACCCGGCCACAGCACCCGCTGCAAGCGCGAGGTACCCGAGGCGACCAGGACGCCGAGGGCGGCGCCCGCGAGCACGTCGCCCGGGTAGTGCACGCCCGTGTGCACCCGTGAGTACCCGACCGCGGCGGCCAGCGCCCCGAGCGGCAGCCGCACCGCCGGAAGCTCGCTCCCGGCGCCCGCCGCGAACGCGGCCGCCGCGGCGGTGTGGCCGGAAGGGAAGGAGTGCGAGTCGGGCATGCGGACGTGGCGGGCGCGCGGGATGCGCGCGCGGAGCCTGTCGGGACGCCGGCGACGGCCGAAGGGTTTCACCAGCGCGTTGACGAGCGCGGCCGTGCTGAACGCCGCGAGCAGGCCGGACGCCGCTGCCCGCCTGCCACGCGGGCCGCTCAGCGCGAGCAGCGCGGCGGACACGATCGACAGCCGCGAGTAGTTGGCCGCGTGGGAGAGCCGGCGCATCACGAGGTCGAGCCGCGGAGTGTGCGCGCGGGCGGGCAGGCGGTAGAGCGCCCGGTCCAGGCGGTCGGCCTCTTTGAGCCACGCCCTCACGACGGCTCGGCGAGCTCGCGCTTCTCGCCTGCGGCGCGTCCCGGCGCCGGGCCCCCGGGATGCCAGCGCCAGAACGCGATCCGTGCCAGCGCCGCGATCAGCCCCAGCGGCCCCTCGGGGAGCGCCGCCGCAGGCGAGGCGCCGGGGTGTTCGGAGGCGATGCGCACGCGCAGCGCTCCCGGCATGATCCGGAAGCTCAGCGGCGGCTCGAGCACGGCGGCCTCACCATCGATCCCCGCCGGGACCGGCGTCGCGGCCTTCACCTCCAGGCGCTGCGCGCTCCAACTCCGCGTGGCGGTCAGCCGTACGCGACCCTTGCGCCGCGCAGGCTCGTCGCCGGCGCCCGCCTCGAGCAGCTCGGAGCTACCCATCACCGCGATCCCGAGCCGTCCCGCGTCCATCCTGGGGCGCATCCCGGAGCCGAGCCCGCGGCCGAGGCGATAGACGTTGTTCGAGACGAGGATCACGGTCCCCGATTCCGGGCCGCGCTGGCCCTGCCAGTGCAGCTCCGGCGGGCGCTCACCCGCCAGCGACTCGGCCGCGGTGGCCGCGAGCGTGCGCATCTTGGCGCCGCGATACTCCTCGCGCTGCACGGCCTCGGCGTAGATCCCCAGCGAGACGTTGTTGACGAACACGCGGCCGTTGATCGTCGCCAGGTCCACGCGCCGCTCGCCGCCGGCGGCGAACGCGTCGAGCGCCCCGACCACGTCGTCGCGATCGACGCCGAGGTCCAGCGCGAAGTGGTTGCGCGTCCCCGCGGGGATGCACGCATACGGCAGATCGTGCTCGGCCGCGATGGCCGCGACGATCGCCTGTGAGCCGTCGCCTCCGGCCATCGCGAGCGCGTCCGCACCCCGCGCGACCGCGCCCGCGACGAGATCGCGCAGGTCGACCCCCGGCGTCAGCTCGATCGCCTCGATCCCCCTTGCGGCTGCCTCATCGGCGAGCCGGAACCGCTCCGCCTTGCCGCCGCCGGACTTCGGGTTGTAGAAGAGCACGGGCCGGCTCGGCGGCGCAGCTGCAGGCAGGTGCACGTGGACCGTGAACGCCTCCCTCGCCGCCGGGATCGAGAGCGCGAAGAGCACGATCACGAGCGCATTTCCGAGCGGCCGGCCCTCGAGGAACACGATCGCGACCGCCCCGGCCGCGGCGACCGCCGCGAGCGTGGCCCACAGCCGCCGCGCCGCCCCGAGCGCGAGCAGGGCGCGCCAGCCGGCGAACACGGCGAGCAGCAGGCACGCGAGCACCGAGAGCCCGCGAGGGAAGCCTTCCACAGTGAGCGCGACCGCCAGCCCCACGGCCGCTGCGAGCGCCGCAAGTGCTGCGATCGCCCAGAGCCTGCGCACGATGCCCACGGTGAAGATCTAGGCGCACGCCGGCGGCGGGCGCATCATCCGATTCCGACGAACGCCCCGCTCACCCCGATCGGGTGATGCTGGGGTCCGCCCCCGGGGCGAGCATCGGCCCCAAACCCCCAATGGGCCGCACGCGCGTGCCGGCGAGGAGCCGGGCAGCGTCGGCGGCGAGAGAAAGGAGCCACATGCTTGCAGTCGTCAGCTATCCGCTGCTCGAAGTCTTCTGGACGATGCTGATCTTCTTCGCCTTCGTCATCTGGCTGTGGATGCTGTTCGTCGTGATCGGCGACCTGTTCCGTCGCCACGACATCGGCGGGTGGGCGAAGACGGCCTGGATCCTGCTGCTGGTGATCCTGCCCTACTTCGGCGTCTTCGTCTACCTGATCGCCGAGCACAAGGGGCTCACCGAACGCAGCATCAAACAGCAGACAGCGGCCGAAGGCGAATTCGCGGACTACGTCAAAGGCGTGGCCGGCTCCTCGCCGGCAGAGCAGATCGCCGCGGCGAAGAAACTGCTGGACGAAGGCACAATCGACCAGGCGGAGTTCGAGAGCATCAAGCAGAAGGCGCTCGCAGCCTGAATGCGGGGCGACAGCCCTCCGGGGGCGATGCCCCCGAGGATGGGCGCGGCGTGGAGGAAGGACGCCGCGCCGGCTGGCGCGTATCCCGCCTGAGAGCCGCGGCCCGGCAGGGAGTGGAGGCGCTCGCCACCCTGGTGAGGGTCGTCGACTCCGACGACGAAACGGTCACCCGCACCTACGAGCGGTTCACCCGCACGCATCGCACGCTCGCGCCGCTCGCGTTCACCGTGACCGCGATGTCGATGCTGGTGGATGGGCTGCGTCTGCTGATCTCCAACCGCCGCCTGCTGTTCGTCTCGATCCCCGCGGCGTCCCTGATCTGGCTCGCGACCTACGACCTGAAGGCGCACGTCCTGCGCGGCCGCTCGCTGAGCGTCATCAAAGGGCCAGTCGTGATCCCGATCTGCCTCGCCGTGGTCGCACTCACGATGGCCTGCTTCTTCCTCAACGCCGTGTTCGCGTTCGCGGTCGACGGGCCGCGGCCGCCCGAGGTCGGTCGAGCCTTCCGCCGGGCGCGCGGCAACGTCAGGCCCGTACTGACCGCGGGGGCGCTGGTCGGCGTCCCGCTGGCGATCGCCACGGTGATCGCCCCGCGCTGGGGGAAACCGTGGTTCGCGCTCTGCCTGGGCGCAGTCGTGGGGATCTTGATGGTCAGCTACGTGGCCGTTCCCGCGCGGCTGATAGGCGCGCGCAGCGACGCACCGAGGCGCGACAGGCTCACCGCATCGGTTCTGAGCACCGTGATCGGGACCACGGTGTGCACGCCCCCCTACATCGTCGCGCGGCTGGGGATCCTGATGCTCGGCTCGCCCATCCTGGTGATCCCGGGCATCCTGCTCCTGGTCGTCGGTGCCACGCTGCAGGCGGGGGCGACGGGCGCTGTGCGCGCGATCAAGCTCAACGCCGCTCTTTCGCCCGCGGCCCGGCGCTCGAGCAACGGATCCGCGAGCTGAGGGAGGCTCGCCCGAATCGGGTGATGCAGTCGTCCGGCCCACAAGCCAGGCTCTCGCCCGATGACGCCGCTTGCACGACCGCCTCGGGACGTGCGCCGCGCGAGGGCGTGGGTGCTGCTCGCGCTCGCACCGGCGGCGCTCGGCCTGTTCGGCTGCGGCGAATCGAAGGAGCAGAAGGCGGAAAAGAGCGTCTGCGCGGCGCGGGCCGACATCAAGGCAAAGGTCACCTCGCTGCAGTCGCTGACCCCGACCACCGCGTCCATCTCGACCCTCAAGACCGACGTCAACGGGATCGTGGAAGACCTGAAGAACATCCGCGCCGCGATCCCCGATCTCTCCGCGCCGCGCAAGGAAGAAGTGACGAAAGCGACCGAATCGTTCGCCAAGGAGGCGAGCGAAGCCATCGGCTCTCTCAAGAACACGGGGTCGATCAGCTCGGTCGAAACCGCGCTTCGGTCCGCGCTGACGGGCCTCCAGAAGTCCTACGAAACGACGCTCGCACCGATCAAGTGCAGCTGAGGTGAGCGACTCACCCCCTTGGGGTGATGCGCGGCGGCGGTCGCGAACGTAGCCTCCCACGCACGGATCAGCAGCGCCGGCATCTGCAGGAGGCGGCGCCGGGCGCGGCCCGAGGAGCGGAGGATCGCGTGGGCACACGGACGGAGAGGGGCGCGCGGCCGGCACGGCGGCCACTGCTCATCCTCGCCGCCGGCCGGCCGCGCGGCAGCCGCGTTCGCGCGCGGCTGATCGCCGAGGCGGAGCGTCGCGAGGTGATGGTCGCGGTGCTGAAACCCGCCGACCGCGTCCGCGCGATCGACCTGACCGTCGAGGCGACGCAGGCGGACGCCGTGGTCGTCTGCGGAGACGCGCCCGTGCAGGCCGCCGCCGCCGGCGTCGCCGCGGCGCGGGACCTGCCCTATGTGTGCATGCCCGCCGGACCCGACGACCTGCTCGCGCGGGATCTGGGGATGCCCCTTGACGACCCTTTCGAGGCGCTGAAGCTGCCGTTCTCCAGCGGCGAGCGGACGATCGACCTGGGCGAGTTGAACGGGCTCACGTTCGTCAACCGCGTCGCCGTCGGCGTCGGCCTGCCTTCACCAACCTCCCACGGCCGCGGCCGCCGATCCGCGGGCGAGCCCGCGGCGGCGGCGCGCACAGCCGAGAGCGCGGCGCCCGCCCTGCTGATCTGCAACAACCGCTTCGAGCTCGCCAAGGATGAGCTCGGGCCGCGCGACTGGCCCGGCGCGGGGCAGCTCCAGGTCGTCACCTTCGAGGCGCCCGGGACGGATCGGTCGTTCGCCGCTGTGCGCGCCGGCGGGTTCCGGGAGCGGACCTGCGCGCGCTTCCAGCTCGCGCTGCGCACCGAGCTCGTCGTGGATGTCGACGGCGAGCCCCGCCGGCTCGCGCCGCCCCTGCGCTTCCGGTCGCTCGCGGCCGCGTTGCGCGTGCGGGCGCCCTCGATCGGTGCCCAGGACGCCGACGCCCCAGGCGCCCGGGGCGACCCGGAGCTGGAGTCGATCTCAACGGGTTAACCCGAATCGGGTGGTGCGTACACGAGTGCGACACACCGGCCCGCCTGCTTGCGCAAGGATCAACGCCGAGCCAAGCTTCGGGTGACCACCGTCCACCGCGAGCGAGGGGGCCTCGATGCCGACGCTCGATCAGACGCAGCATCAGACCGCCGAGCACCGCCCGCGCGCCGGGTCACGCACCGAGTCCCAAGAGCGTCCGCGCCGCCGGCGCGGTCACGCCGATGGCTCGGCGGCCGTCGCCGCCTTCCGCGCGCTGCTCGCCGAGGAGTCCGGCCCCGGCGCAGACCTGCTGCCGCCTCCCACGCCCGCCCGGCACGTCCCGCGCCCGCGGCTGCTGCGACGTCTGCAGGGCGCCGACGAGGCGTCGGTGATCCTGCTCGCCGCGCCGGCGGGCTACGGCAAGTCGACCCTCCTCTCCGACTGGGCGGAGCGCGAGAGCCGCCCCGTCGCGTGGCTGACCCTGACCGCGCTCGACAACGACCCGGAGGTGCTGCTGGAGCGCCTCTCCCAGGCGCTGAGGCAGCTCGCTGCGCCCTGGCCCGCCCAGGCCGAGGAGGACGACGCGGAGGGGTCGCGGATCGATCTGGCGCGCCTGCCCGGGCCGTTGCGCTCGCCGGCCGCGACGCTGAACGCCCTGGGCTGCGAGCGGCTGCTGGTGCTCGACGACGTCCACAACCTGCGCTCGCCCGACGCGATGCGGATCCTCGCGGACCTGATCGGCGCCGGCTGCGCCCAACTGCAGGTCGCGGTCGCCTCGCGCGCCGAGCCTGCCCTGGGCCTCGGTCGGCTGCGCGCCTCGGGACAGCTGATCCAGCTCGGCCCGGAAGACCTCGAGATGACCGCCGACGAGGCGCGGCGCCTGCTCGCCGCGGCCGGCCTGCAGATGGACGAGCCCGACCTGCTCGACCTCGTCGACTACACAGAGGGGTGGGCGGCCGGGCTCTTCCTCGCCGCGGTTCTCCTGCGGTCGCGCCCGGACGCCGGCGCCGGCGCGGTCGAGGCCATCCGCGACGCTGCCGAGGTCCACGATTACGTGAGGGAAGAGATCCTCGCGCCGCTGCCTGCCGGGCAGCGCAGCTTCCTGACGCGCACCTCCGTGCTGCCGTGGCTCTCGCCAGGGCTCTGCGACGCGGTACTCGACGCCAAGGGCTCGGGCGAGCTGATGCTGGCGGTCGCGAACAGGAGCCTGATGCTCACGCCGCTGCACGGCGCACCCGGCTCCTACCGCTGTCATGCGCTGGTCCGCGACGTGCTGCGCCGCGGCCTGGAACGTCGCGAACCCGAGGAGGTCTCGGCGCTGCACGCCCGCGCGAGCCTGTGGCTCGCCGAGAACGAGGACTTCGACGGCGCCATCGATCACGCGGTCGCGGCGCGCGATGCCTTCCGCGCCGGCGAGCTCATCTGGAGCCAGGGCCCTCGCTACCTCTCGTGTATGGACGGGCGCCTCGGCGCCTGGCTGGCGGCGCTCGGCGACGAGCAGATCGCGCAGTCGCCCTGCGTTTCGCTGGCGGCGGCGTTCGAGGCGCTGGCGAGAGGCGACGCGGCAGCCTGCGAGCGGTGGGGTCTGCGGACGGCCGCCGCGGTGCGACACGACGGCGCCGCGGAAGGCCACGTGAGCGACGAGGCCGATTCCGGCGAGAAGGCGCTGAGGGCGGGGCTGTCGTTGACGCGCGCCGCGGGCGCCCCTCGCGGCATTCCGGAGATGGCGGCGGAGGCGGCTGCGGCCTACGAGCTGCTCGAGGAGGGCAACCAGATGCGACCGCTCGCGTCGCTCCTGCGCGGCGTCGCCCTGCAGCTCCTCGGAGACAGCGCCGACGGCCGCGCCGCGCTCGAAGAGGCGGTGCACGGCAGCGCCGAGCCGACGACCCGCGTCGAAGCGCTCGGCCTTGCCGAGCTCGCGCTCGCCGACACCGCCGACGGCGAATGGGAGCTTGCGGCCGACAGGCTCGTGCGCGCCCGCGAGGTGCTCGCCGAGCACGACCTCGAGTCCGACCCGACGTTCGCGATCGTCTACGCGGCGGGTGCGCTCGTCGCGAGCGAGCAGGGCCGCGGCGACGACGCCAAGCGCGACCTTGCGACGGCGGCCAGGCTGCTCGGCGAGCTCGGCCACTACATGGGCTGGTACGAAGTCCAGGTCCGGACCGTGAAGGCGCGCGCGTGCGTACGCCTCGCGGACGTGTCGAGGGCCCGCGCGCTGCTGGCGGAGGCCTCGCGCTGGGCTCGGCGCACGAACCGTGTCGAGAGCCTGGTCGCCGCCCTCGACACGGCATGGGGCGAGGTCGACGACGTGTGCGCCGCGGCAGCGGACGGACCGGGGCTGCTGACGATCGCCGAGCTGCGGATCCTCCGCTTCCTGCCCACCCACCTCTCCTTCCGCGAAATCGGCGAACGGCTGCACGTGTCGGGCAACACGGTCAAGACACAGGCCCACGCCGTCTACACGAAGCTCGGCGCCGGGTCGCGCAGCGAAGCGGTCGCGAAGGCGGCGTCGATCGGCCTGATCGACGTCACGATCGTCTGACGGCGGCGCCTGGCGGCCGGGGCGCGGCGGTCGTTCGGCCGGGCTTCAGGCGGTCGCGGCGACGCCGCCGTGCAGCGCCTCTTGGAGCTGCTTTTCGTCCTCCTCGGAGAGCGAGGACTTCAGCACCGTGCCGCCGTAGACGCTGAGCGCGGCGATGGCCTTGTCGGGGGTGGCGCGCTCGACGATCATGAACAGTGCGGAGGTGCCGGGCTGGACGAGGTCGCGGACCTGCGCCTGGAACTCCTTGTTGATGCCGGTCTTCTCCACCTTCCCCATCAGCGCGCCGAGCCCGGCCCCGAGCGCCATGCCGAACACGGGGACGAAGAACAGCAGACCGAACAGCAGGCCCCAGAACATTCCCCAGCTCGCGCCGACGCCGACGGCGTGATGGCTTGTCGTGACGTGATACTCGCCCTTGGAGTCGCGCGCGATCACCGCGACGGCGTCGGGTTCGATCACCAGGTCCTGGCTGAGGCGCCGCACCTCTTCCGCCGCTTCGGCGGCGGTGCCCTCCTGCTCGTAGCCGATGGCGACCAGAGTTGCCGTGGCGCCTCCTTGGTTAGCGTTCGCACTTCTCGCTTCCGGGCTGAACCGTAGGCGCTGCGCGAAGGCCGATCCTCATCCCATGGGGATGATCGTGCCGGCCGTGGTGTCCCGGCACCCGCGAGGGCGCCGCCGACGCATCGACGGCGGCCCGCCCTCCACATCTGCGAGCGCCGCCCAGGGAGCCGTTGGAGGCGGTCGCCATGCGCCCGTTTCACCCGATGTGTAGTACGTGTTTGCAAGCCCCAAACGCGAGGGATATGGTCCGCTGCTGATCCGGCGCCCGTTCCGCCGGAGCCGGCCCACGAGAGCGGAAGGCGGCTCGGTGAGCAGCGTAGGGGGACAGATAGGCGGCGAAGAGGAGCTCGGACCGCCTGCGGCGGACCGCCTCCCCGTCGATGCCGCTTCTCCCAGCCGCCGGTTCGCGGTCCTTCGCTCGCTGTCGGGCGATCCCGGCGGCCGGTCGGTCTGGGAGCGGCTGCCGCTGCAGCTCCTCGCCGTCCTCGGCGTATTCGGGGCGGCGATCGACGGCGGGTTGGCGGCCGCCAACCCGCATGCGCAGCCGGCCCACCTCGCCGCCGCGTTCCGCGTCGCTGTCATCGTGGCGCTGCTGCTGGCGGGGATCTTCGCGCGCACCGCGCGCCTGCACGCCCGCATGGGCATCACCCTCCTCGCCGCCGTGCCGCTGGCGACGCTGTGGCTGCTCAACGGCTCCGCACGACCGCTGCCGTTCACGATCGGGTTGCTGTTCGCCGGCGTCGCCCCGGTCGTGTTCAGCTACCTGCTGCTCGCACACCCTTCGGGGAGGCTGCGCTCCAAGGCTGAACGGCGGCTGATCGGGTGGTGCGGGCTTCCGGGTGCGGCACTGTGGGCGCTGCTCGTCCTGATCCACGGCCAGCCGCCGTTCGACACCCCGTTGATCCACTGCGCACCCCACTGCCCGACCAACCTCGCGTCGGTCGCCGCGGTCTCGGTGTGGCCGCTCGCGGCCGTGGTCAAGGTGGGCTGGATCGTCCTGTGCACCGGGACGCTCGTGCTGCTGGTCCAGCGCCTCGTGCGCGCCAACGCGCCGGTGCGACGGGTGATCGGCCCGGCCTTCGTCGTGGCCGCGGGCTATGCCGTCTTCCTCGTCGCGTTCCTCGTCTCCCAACTGGCTGAATGGGGCAGCGAGAGCGCATTCGCCGGCGCCTACCTGGCGACCGCGGTCCTGACACCCGCGGCGATCCTGCTCGGGCTGCTCCTCGAGCGGCTGTTCATGGGCAGGGCGCTCGCCGACCTGCTCGACCGTCTCGCCGCCCCCGACGGCGCCGACGTCGAGGACGTGCTCGCCGACACCCTTCACGACCCCACGCTCACGGTGGCCTACGGCGCCGGAGCGCCGGGGCGCTTCGTCGACGCCGACGGAGCGCCGGTCACGATCCCTCCCCCCGACGAGCGGCGCTCCGCGGTGGTGCTCCGACGCAACGGCGAAGAGGCCGCCGCAGTGCTGTTCGACTCCGACCTGGCCGAGCAGGAGCGCTACGTGCAGGCAGCGGGCGAGGCGGCGCTGCTGTCGCTGCAGAAGAGCCGCCTGGAGTCCGACCGCGCGATCTCGCGCGTCGAGCTCGCCGTCTCACGCCGCCGCGTCCAGGAAGCCGCGGTCGAGGAGCGCCGGCGCATTCAGCGTGACCTCCACGACGGCGCCCAGCAGCGGCTGCTCGCCATCCGCGCCGCCGTCACGCGGCTGCTCGAGGACCCCGGCGAGACCCCCGCGCGCCGGGATGCGCTGTTCGAGATCCGCCAAGAGCTGGCCGAGACGCTCGCGGAGGTCCGCTCGCTGGCAGAGGGCGTGTACCCGCCGCTGCTCGTCGAGTACGGCCTGGCCCGCGCGCTGCGCGCCGCGAGCAGGGGAATCACGGGCGACTTCGCGATCAGCGACGAGGGCGTCGGGCGCTTCCCGACGCCGGTCGAGGGCGCCGTTTACTTCACGTGCCTGGAGGCGCTGCAGAACGTCGCCAAGCACGCGGGCGACAGCGCCGGGACGAGAGTGCGGCTGTGGCGCGAGGAAGGCAATCTGCGCTTCGAGGTCAGCGACACCGGATGCGGCTTCCGCCCCGGCGAGCTCGGCGACAGCAAGGGCCTCGTCAACATGCGTGACCGCATCACGGCGCTCGGCGGCCAGCTGCAGGTGCGCTCCACGACCGGTGTCGGGACCGCGGTGACCGGTGCCGTGCCGGTGTTCGCCCAGGCGGGCGAGGAGGAGCGGCGCCACGACGCGCGGCACGTGCTGGGAGATGTCTGACGACGGCAGCCATCAGCCCGCGCCCGTCCGCGTCGTCATCGCTGATGACTCGGCGCTGATACGCCGCGGCCTGGAGGCGATGCTCAGTGGCCGGGCCGACCTCGAGTTCGCGGGCGCCGGCAGCGACGGGGAGGAGCTCGACGAGCTCGTCGCAACGGCGCGCCCGGACGTGGTCGTGACCGATCTGCGGATGCCGCCCTCGGGAGGGCGCGAGGGCATCCGGATCGCGACGCGGCTGCGCCGCTCGCACCCGCACATCGGCGTCGTCGTGCTCAGCCAGTACGTCGAGCCGGAGTTCGCAATCGAGCTGATGAGCGACGGCAGCTCAAGGCGCGCGTACCTGCTCAAGGACCGCGTCGCGGACGCGCCCGAGCTGGTGCGGGCGATCCATGCCGTCAACGACGGCGGCTCGGTCGTCGACCCGGCCGTCGTCGAGGCGCTGATCGAGGCCCAGCAGCGCAAGCAGAGCTCGCCGCTCACCGCGCTCACCGACCGCGAGCGCCAGGTCCTGTCGCTGATCGCCGAAGGCGCGAGCAACCCGTCGATCGCCGAGTCGCTCGTCTTGACCAAGCGCGCGGTCGAGAAGCACGTCAACTCGATCTTCGCCAAGCTCGGGCTGACCGAGGCGGAGGACGTCAGCCGGCGGGTGAAGGCCGCACTGCTCTTTCTCGCCGACGAGGACGCGCCCGCCCGGGGGGCAGCCGCCTAGCCGCCGTCTGCCGGAGCATCGGCGGCGGCCGCAGCCGGGGCGGGTGGGACGGTCTCGGCCGCGTCTGGCTGGGGCGGCGCCGGCGCCTTGTGGTCGAACGTGGAGCGCAGCACCGTCATGGCTTCGCCGGGCCGCGCGTCGGGGAACTCGGCCTCCGTCTGGCGGCGCAGCAGCGTCACGCCGAGGGCGAACAACAAGGCGAAGCCGAGGACCGGCAGGATCTGGCGCGTCGCGGCGGTCGGGCCCCACCACACGATCAGCAGCAACAGCACGCCGGCGACGGCGTAGGACCCCTCGGGATGTTCGCGCATCCAGGGCGCGCCGGCGTGGCGCAGGCTGGTGGCGACGCGCGTGCGCCCGGCCATCCAGGCGGCGATCACGAGAGCGAGCCCGTAGAGGACCATCGCGATGGCGATATCGCGGAGCAGCCCGGTCCCGATCGCCCATACGGCTTCACCCGCCGGCCTGTTGGCCTGCACTTTGACGAGGCTGCCGACGACTTCGTCGCCCCCGATCCGTCGTGCGAGCAGCAGCACCAGGCCGACGCCGAAGAAGCACCATCCGACGGTGCGCAGCATGCGCCGGCGCCGACCCTCGGCGAGCCAGATCGCAAGCGCGTACAGCGCGATCCCCAGCAGCGGCAAGAGGATCGCAAGACCTTTGACGGCTTTGGTGATGTCCTGCGCGGTCTTGAGCTGGCTCGCGCGCAGGATGGTGATGCGGCCGGTCGTGGGAGGCAGGGTGATCCCGAGTTTCTGTTCCGCGGTGGCCCGCGCGACTTCACCTCCGGTCGTTCCGGCCTTTTCACGGGCCGCTTCGACCTGGCTGGAGAGTCCGAGCTGGGCCGCGAGCTGGGTGACGAGCTCGTGCAGGTTGAGCACCACCTCGCCGTTGCTCGTCGAGACGAGTTTTCCGCCGCCGTTGAGGATCGTGAGCAGCTGTTTGTGAGCGTTTCTGTTCGCCTGACGCCACAGTTCCTGCACCTGCGCGGTCGCGAGCAGTTTCGGGACGGCCTCGCTCGCGAGCCCGCGCAGACCTGCCGCCAGGGGTCCTGAAACTCCCTTGATCGCACTGGGAAGCTCCTGTTCGAGTCGCCCCTGCACGTTCGTGGACGTGTAGAGCTCGTTGACCAGATAGACGCTGAGCGCGTTCTGCACGGCCGGGTTGGCGAGGAGTTTGCTGCTGGTTTCAGTCCAGCGGTCGGTGTTCAGCGCCTGGCGATTCGCCCAGACCGCGAAGCAGGCGAAGAAGGCGATGATCGTCGCGAGGACGAGCAGCGATCTGATCAGCCACCGGTGTGAGCGCACCGGTGGCGTCTGCGTCTCGGCAGCCATTGCGCGCAGCATCACTGGCGGCGCGGACGTTCGCGTCACCCGACACGGGTGATGTCCCGGTTTCCTTGCGACGTACGCTCGCGATGTGTAACGCCGCCCTGCGCGGCGAGCGGTCCACCAAACAGGAGGTAGGCACTGATGAGCAGCATCACCGATCCCTCGGCCGGGAGGCCGACGCGCGAGGGCGCGGGATACGACGACGAACGCGGGTTCGGCTGGATCGTCTTCGCGGGCGTGATGATCATGATCGTCGGGATCCTCAACTTCATCTACGGGATCGCCGCGATCGACGAATCGAAATTCTACATCGGCAACACGAAATTCGTGATCACCGATCTGAAGACCTGGGGCTGGATTCTCACCATCATCGGCGCGATCCAGATCCTCGTCGGTGCCGGCATCTGGGCCCGCTCGCAGGCGGCTCGCTGGCTGGGCGTGTTCATCGCCTCGCTGAACGCGATCGCCCAACTGCTGTTCGTGGCCGCAAACCCGTGGCTGTCGCTCGCGCTGTTCGCGATGGACATCCTCGTGATCTACGGGCTGATCTGTTACGGCGGACGGATGGAAGGGACCTGAGCTCAGCAGTCGCCGGACCGCACACCCGCCGGGCCGGGGATCGGCTCCGTCCGGCGCGGGCGCCGCTCAGAAGATGGGCTGCGACGGCGCGTAGACGACGACCGTGCGTGCGGCGCGGTCGTGGAAACAGCGCCGGCGGCCGTCCCAGAGCATGATCAGGATGCCGGTGAGCAGCGCGGCGGCTCCGATGCACAGGGTCACGAATCGAAGCAGCGCCCGCCGGGGCTTGAGCCGTCCCCTGCCCTGGACGTCGAGAACCACGATCGACATCACCCGCGAGCCGGGGGTCTGCCCAGTCGTCGACCAGAAGAACACGAAGTAACCGAGCGACCAGACCGCCCAGATGAAGGCGCCGACGGCCGCGAGCACGATGTTCACCTCCTTCGGCATGTGCAGCAGCGACAGGCCGAGCCCGACGGTCACCGCCACGACCAACGCGACGCCCTCGACCACCGCCGCGTCGAGCGCGAGCGCGACAGCGCGTGTGGCGAGACCGGCGTAGGGCGTTTCGGTGTGGAACGCGGACGGCGCCGGCGGGCGCAACCTGGCTGCGGCCGCCCGCTGGGCCTCACGCGTGGCGTCCTCAGCGCTTTCGACCGTCACGTCGCAGAGCCTTCGGGCAGCGCGGGAGGCGGCCCCGGATCCGACCGGTCGCGCCGGCGCGACAGCCGGCGCGCGACTCGCTCGAGCAGTGCGTCCGCGTTGCGTGAGCGGTCGCGGGCCCGCTCGGCGACCTGGTCGACGAAGCCCGTGCCCTGGTGCGCGATCGCTTCGGTCACCGAGGGGCTGCGGGCGATCTCGTCCACCAACACCCAGACCGCCTGGTTCTCGAGCAGCTTCGAGACCGTCTCTTCGACGAGCGGCCCTTCGAGCGTGGCTGCGAGCATCCGCTCCGCCTCGGGACCCGCGAGCACCCGCTGCACGATCTGCTCGACGGTGCCGTCGTCGAGCAGGCGCTCGACCACGCGCTGCGCGAGGCCGCTGCGCTCGAGTTGCACGAGCACGCGGTCCACCAGCTCGTCCGCGAGCAGGGGTTCGAGCACACGATCGACGACCTTGTCGGAGAGCACGCGCTCGAGCACGATGCCGAGCACGTCGTCGGAGAGCACGCGGTCGAACACGAGATCCAGCACGTCGTCGGAGAGCACGCGCTCGAGCACGAGATCCACCGAGCCCATGAACGCGCGGTCCGCGGCCGTCAGCACGTCCTTGCGCGCCCGCCGCTCGAGCTCGGCGGCGCTCTCGAGTCCCGCGATGGCGGTCCGGGCGGGGAGCAGCGCCAGCCCGACTCCGGTCTTGTAGGTCGACTCCAGCAGGCCCATTTTCTCATCCCCGGGCGTGCCGGGGCCTCGGGCGCAACGCTAGGCGCGCCGTCGGCATCGACCATCACCCGATGTGCATGATGACGGCGCCGGCGGCGCGAGCCATCGTCGGGAAGTGCCGGCGACGGCAGACAAAGCTGCTCCCTCCCTCGGGTCCGTCGAGGACCGTGCGCAGCGGGGCCGCCAGGCGAGAGCCGACGTGCCCCGCTCCGCGCACGGCGAATGGGCGCCGGCGACAGACCGCCCGGACCCGATCGAGCTGCTCGAACAGCAGGCCCAGACGCGCGTCCCGGAGCTGGTGCCGATCCGCTACGGGCGCATGATGGTCTCGCCGGCGACGTTCTACCGCGGCGCCGCGATCGTGATGGCCTCCGACCTGGCCGCCGGACCGTTGACCGGCTTGCGGACGCAGCTCTGCGGCGATGCGCACATGTCCAACTTCGGCGGCTTCGCCTCGCCGGACCGAGCGCTCGTGTTCGACCTCAACGACTTCGACGAGACGCTGCCGGGCTCGTTCGAGCTGGATCTGAAGCGCCTCGTCGCGAGCGTCGAGATCTACGCCCGCGAGCGCGGGATCGCAGACGCCGCCCGGGCGAAGATGGTCAAGGACACGGTGCGCGAGTTTCGCGAAGCGATAGGGCGCTTCGCGGGAATGGGCCACCTCGAGCTCTGGTACAGCCGGCTGGACGAGGCCACACTTACGGCCGCGCTGCGCGCCCAGGCCCACGCGCGCCAGGCTCGCGCGGTCCGGCAGGCCGGGTTGAAGGCGCGCCAGAAGGACTCGACGCGTGCGTTCGCGAAGCTCGCCCGGACGACCGGCGACGTGCCCCGCATCGTCAGCGACCCCCCGCTGATCGTCCCGGTCCACGAGCTTGTCCCCGAGGCTGAAGCCGGCGAGCTCGAAAGCCGCATCCGCGGCCTGCTCGAGGAGTACACGGCAGGCCTACAGGGCGACAGGCGGCGGCTGCTCGAAAGCTACAACTTCGCGGATCTGGCCCGGAAGGTCGTCGGCGTCGGCAGCGTCGGCACCCGCTGCTGGATCATCCTGCTGATCGGCCGCGACGAGTCCGACCCGCTGTTCCTGCAGTGCAAGGAAGCGCAGCCATCCGTGCTCTCGCAGTTCTGCGACGAATCCGCCGATTCCAACCAGGGCCAGCGCGTCGTCGAAGGCCAGCGCCTGATGCAGGCCAGCAGCGACGCCTTCCTCGGCTGGCTCGGAACGGACGCGAACCCTGATGGCGTCTACCGCCACTTCTACGTCCGTCAGCTCTGGGACTGGAAGCTCTCGCCCGACATCGAGCACATGGAGCCGAAGGGGATGGCGGCGTTCGCCCGCATCTGCGGCGGGTCGCTGGCCCATGCGCACGCGCGCTCGGGCGACCCGATCGCGATGGCCGCCTACGTCGGCGGGGGCGATCAGCTCGACCGGGCGCTCAGCGAGTTCGCGGTCGCCTACGCCGACCAGAACGAAAGCGACCACCGCGCGCTGCTGCGGGCGGTCCGCACGAAGCGGCTGAAGGCCGTCAAAGGCATGTAGGGCGCGATCAGTCGCGTTTGCGACGACCGAGGTTGCCGACGATCAGCGCGACGACGGTGACCAGATAGACCTGGCCGAGGATCGCCTCGAAGTTGGCCAGCGTGTGCCCGAGGTTCGACCTTGCCGTGAGGTCGCCGTAGCCGACGGTGGCCAGCGTCGTGAAGCTGAAGTACTGGCACTGAGAAACCGTCGCTTCGACGTTCTGGACGAAGAACGGGCTGCTGCCGATGCGGTCGATCGCGGCGTAGACGAACGCGAACAGCATCCCGAGCAACAGGTAGACGGAGAGCACGCCGATGACGGCCTCGACGGTGACCGCGCGGGTCGCGGCCATCCGCCTGATCACCCCGATCAGGATCGCGGCCGGCGCGAGCGCGACGAGGAACGCGTTCGCGACCGCCACCGTCCCCCCGTCGACGCCCCCGGTCACGGCCTGGATCAACGTGGTCAGCACGAGCGCAGCGCCGATCGCCGCGCCGCCCAGGAGCACCCAGTGGCGCACGTGCGCGATGTGGAGCGCGAGCATAGTCGTGGCCGCGATCAGCGCGGTGAGCACGACGAGGACCGCGTCGGAGGGCTTGGCGACGATCCCCTCGACGAGGAACACGATCGCGACCAGTGCGAGGACCCAGGCGTACGGAACCAGTTCCGGTTGCGGGCGCCCCTCCCTGAAGGCGCGCCGCGCCTCGCCGCGCACGAACTTGGCCGCTGAGGCCACGTCCCCGGACTCGGCCGGAAAAGGTTGTGCGCCGCTGTCTGTGTCGTCGTCGCTCTGCATCAGCTCGCCGCCGGTGCCTCCGGCCCCGCCACTCCACCGTCCGCCGCCGCCTGCGGCATCCCCCACAGGGGATGATCGGCCATCGACCGGTCATCCCTTCGAGGTGATGCTTCCGCCCGGTCGGGGCGCGAGGCTGGCACTGTGAGAGCTCCGTTCGCATCCGCGGGCGCGCACCCGCACCAGACCAGGGCCGGCGCGGTCCAGCCGTGATGAGACTCCGGCGCCACAAGGACGAGGCCCCGGACGGGAACGAGCGCACCGAGCAGGACGTATGCCCCCAGGACAGCGCCACGCGGTCCGAGCAACCCTCTGTCACCGGCACCTACCTCACCGACGGCCGCTCCCTGTTCCGCGTCCAGCACGCGATCACGGAGGCGGATGGGCTGGACCTCGAGGAACCGCTGCTGGAGCTCGAGGACTGCGCCACGCTCGAGCTGATCCTGTGCTCCGCGGGCGCGCTCGAACGCCTCGGGCTGCGGCCAGTCGACCCCGCGGACGGAGACGGTAGCGGGCGCGAGAGGGCCGGCACCCGGGACGCGCAGGGGCTGCCGACGCCGCACGTTCGGCTTTGATCCACTCCGGACGATGGCGGCACCCCAGACGGGCGGCAGGGCTGTCGGTGACACGACAGGGTCCCCGTTGACGCGAGACGATCCAACACCTCGGACGGAAGCGACGCTCAGGCCATGAGCAAGGATCTGCGCGAAGCCGTCAAGGGCCAGATGGAGCGCGCCCGCTCGGACCTTGCCGAACTGGTCTCGTTCAAGTCGATCGCCGACCCCACGCAGTACGCGCCCGAGGAGTGCGAGAAGGCGGCGGAGTGGGTGCGCGACGCGTTCGCCGGGGCCGGGCTGGACGACATGGCCCTGTCCCGCACCCCCGACGGCAGCATGGCGGTGCACGGGCATGTGCCGGGGCCCGACGGCGCGCCGACGGTGCTCCTCTACTCGCACTACGACGTTCAGCCGCCCTTCGGCGAGGACGAGTGGAAGTCCCCCGCGTTCACGCTGACCGAGCGCGACGGTCGCTGGTACGGGCGCGGCGCGGCCGACTGCAAGGGCAACGTGGTCATGCACCTCGCGGCGCTGCGAGCCCTGCAAGAGCTGCGCGGTGGCTTCCCGGTCGGCGTGAAGGTGATCTGCGAGGGTTCCGAGGAGCAGGGCACCGGGGGTCTCGAAGCCCTCGTCACCCATAAACCCGAGCTTCTCGCCGCCGACGTGATCCTGGTCGGCGACGCGGGCAACTTCGCCGCGGGCGTGCCGACCTTGACCACCACGCTTCGCGGCGTCACGAACGTCGACGTGAAGCTGAGCGCACTTGCAAGCGCGGTGCACTCGGGCGTGTTCGGCGGAGCGGCGCCCGACCCGGTCGCGGGTCTGCTGGCGATGCTGGCCTCGATGTACGACGAGCGCGGCAACACGACGATCGACGGCATCGACGCCTCGGGGAGGTGGGAGGGCTTGGACTACCCGCCCGAGCAGTTCCGTGGCGATGCCCACGTACTCGACGGGGTGGAGCTGATGGGCAGCGGCTCGGTCGCGGACATGCTCTGGGCGCGTCCGGCCGTGACCGTGCTGGGCATCGACGTACCGCCCGTGGCAGGCTCGGTCAACGCGATCCAGGCCGGGGCCGCCGCGCGCGTGAGCCTGCGGGTGCCTCCCGGACAGAGCGCGCGGGCCGCCGAGGACGCGCTCGTCGCGCACCTGCGCAAGCGGGTGCCGTGGGGGATTCGCTGCGAGATCGAGCGCATCGCGGCCGGCGAGCCGTTCGCCGGCTCGCTGCGGGGGGCCGGGTTCGACGCGCTGAAGGCCGCGATGGAAGAGGCTTACGGGCGGGAGATGAAGACGCAGGGAGAGGGCGGCTCGATCCCACTGTGCAGCGCGCTGGCCGAGACCTACCCGAAAGCCGAGATCTTCCTGCTCGGGGTGGAGGAGCCGAGGTGCATGATCCACGCGCCGAACGAGAGCGTCGACCCTGCCGAGATCGAGCACATCGCGCTCGCCGAGGCGCTGTTCCTCGAACGCTATGCGGGAGGATGAGATGATCAGTTCAGCCGATCTGGGACAGCGTGACCGTCGCCGAGGACGGCGGGCGCCTCTGCGACACCGACGACCACGTGCACAACGTCTCGCGAGGCGGCTGCTGAGCGTCTGCTTCCTGGCGGCGATCGCACTGCTCTCGCTCGCCGCGTGCGGGTCGAGCGCCAGCAGCGTCGCGAGCAGTGCGAGCCAGGCCGCCGGGAGCGTGAAGGCCAAAGCGGCGACCGCCACCGGGGAGACGAAGGCGCCGAGCACCGAAGACGCGGCTCCTGCCGAGGCGAAGACGGCTGCCACCACGACCCAGACCGCCAAAGCTGCGAGCACGGACACGGAATCGACTGAAAAACAGCAGCCCGCGAAAACCGTGACGACGCCCGGGAAAACCGTGACGACCACAAAGACGGTGACCGCGCCGGTGCAGACCAACACCGTGATCAAGACCGAGACCGCCACGGCGACCGCCACGACGACCACCGGCGCGAGCGCCGGCCCGGGGGCGGCCGCCGCCCTCGGCGCCGCCGCCGCCAAGGAACCCAAGGAAGAAGAAGAAGGCGGCCTGCCCGGGTGGGCCTGGGGGCTGATCGGAGCCGCGACCGCCGCTCTGATCGCTTGGGCGATCGTCGCGCACCGCGGCCGCAACCGGCGCGGGGACGGTCCCGGCGACGGACCTCCCGGTCCGGTGACGGGCGCCCCGTGAGTGCGCGCGCAGCCCGAGGGGGTGGGCGAGCGTGGGGCCGGGTCCCGCAGTTCGCGGGCGCGAGGATCAGCGGCGGATCGGCGGCATCAGGCCGCCGATGATCCAGAAGATCGGGAGGGGTATTCCGATCAGGAACATGATCCAGTGACCGTGTTTGATCGACCTCAGGCCGAGCCACAGGAACAGAACGATGTACAGGAGCGCGAAACCGCCGATCCCTCCGACGGATATGGCGAGCGGCGCGTTCATTGGCTACCCCTTCCCCTCCGAAGCCTCACGGTCACTGAGCAGCGGCAAGGGTGTGGGTTGCACCACGGCCCGCACGTCGGCCGGAAGGCTGAGGTCGCCGCCCGTGTGCATGACGCTGAACTCTCGCTCCGGGCGCGCACGTCCCACGAACGAACGCGTCCATTTGACGATCGTGCCGAACCGGTTGCCGAAGCCGTTGATGAAGGCGAGATGGATGAACGCCCAAACGACCCAGCCCGGGAACCCGCTGAGACGCACGCCCTTGAAGTCGACGACCGACCTGAAGCGGCCGACCGTGGCGGCCATGCCGAGGTCACGGTACTTGAACGGGACACCCGGCTTGCCGTGCAGCCGTCGCATGATCGTGTTCGCGGCATGGAGCCCTCCCTGTATCGCGACCTCGGCCACGCCGGGAAGCTTGTCGAGAGCCATCATGTCGCCGACGACGAAGACCTCCGGATGCTCCGGAAGGGTCAGATCGGGCTGTACGGCGATGCGACCGGCACGGTCTTGTTCTGCGCCGGATGCCAGCGCCAGCTCCTTTGCGAGCGGTGACGCTTCGACCCCCGCCGCCCAGACGGTCGTGTAGGCATCGAGCCGGCTCTTCGCGCCCGAGGCATCCGTGTGATCGACGCCGGCGGCATCCACGCCGACCACGCGCGCGCCCATCCGCAGCTCGACGCCGAGGTGCTCGAGCTCCTTGGCCGCCCGCCCCGACAGCCGATCCCCGAACGCAGCGAGCGGCGCATCGCCGCCGTCGAGAAGAACGACCCTCACCGACGAGGGATCGAACGAGCGGAACTCACCGCTCAGGCTGCGCGTCGCGAGATCCCGCACCTGCCCGGCAAGCTCGACGCCGGTCGGTCCGGCACCAACGATCGCGACGGTGAGCCAGCGGGCCCGCTCCGCCGGGTCCGCAGCCATCTCGGCCATCTCGAAAGCACCGAAGATGCGGCGGCGAAGCTCCAGCGCGTCGTCGATCGTCTTCATTCCCGGCGCATAGAGCGCGAACTCCGAGTGGCCGAAGTAGGACTGGCCCACGCCCGCGGCAACGATGAGGCTGTCGTACGGGACCTCCCGGTGCTCGGCGCCGAGCAGCGACGTGTGCACCACGCGCCGGTCGAGGTCGAACCCCGTCACCTCCGCCAGCTCCACCCTGACGTTCTTCTGTCTGCGCACCACGTGGCGGATCGGCGCCGCGATCTGCCCCGCCGGCAGCAGCCCGGTCGCGACCTGGTAGAGAAGCGGCTGGAAGAGGTGGTGGTTCCGCCGGTCGATGAGGGTGACCTCGACCGGCTTGCGGCCGAGCAGCCTCGCGGCGGGCAGGCCGCCGAAACCACCGCCGACGATCACGACACGGTGCCGCCCGCCGGCCATCAGCCCGGCTGCCCCTGCGCGGCGCCGGCGGCCGCGCCGCCGTCCGCCGCGTCCGGCTGCTCGGCCCCCCGCACGCGTGCACGGAACACGTAGAAGGACCAGCCCTGGTAGAGCAGCACGGCCGGCAAGGTCACGACGGCGACGATCGTCATCACCTTGAGCGCGTAGCCGCCCGAGGCGGCGTTCGAGACGGTCAGGTTGTAGGCGGTGTCGGTGCTCGAGACCATCACGTTCGGATAGAGGTCGATGAAGATCGTGCCGACACACGCCGCGATCGCAACCCCCGAGGCGGCGAACGCGAACCCGTCGTGGTCTGTGGCGGTCAGCATCACCGCGGCGATGACCGCGAGCAGGGCGAGGATCTGGACGGGATCGGGGACATCCGGGCCGCCGACGGTCCGCGTCCAGACGATGAAGCCGACGACGAGCGCGATCGCCGCCCAGCCGAGCGGGCGCCCGACCGCGCGGGCACGCTCGCGCACGATGCCCGTCGTGCGCAGCTTGATGAAGGTCGCGCCGTGCAGCAGGCACAGCCCGACCAGGGTCAGGCCGGTCCAGATCCCGTAGCCCGTCAGCAGGTCGAAGAAGTCGCCGGTGTACTCGTGGCTGGAGTCGATCGGCAGCCCGTGCAGAAGGTCGCCGAGCGCAACCCCGAGCAGCAGGGGCACCAGCAGGCTCCCGACCGTGACCGCCCAGCGCCAGCGCGCCCTCCACGCGGCGTCCTCGCGCTTGGTCGTGAACTCCAGGCCGACCCCTCTCGCCATCAACGCGACCAGCACGATCAGCAGGGGCAGATAGAAGGCGGAGAACATCGTCGCGTACCACTGGGGGAAGGCAGCGAAGGTCCCCGCGCCCGCGACGACCAGCCACACCTCGTTGCCGTCCCACCACGGGCCGATCGTGCTGATCGCGAGCTCGCGCTCGGCCTCGTCGCGCCCGATGAACCTGTGCAGCATCCCGACCCCGAAGTCGAATCCCTCGAGCACGAAGAAGCCGACCCACAGGATCGTGAGGATCACAAACCAGAGCGTGTGCAGGTGGAGCATCGGCTAGTACCCCATCGCCGGCGCCGCGTCGGCGCCGATCTCCTTATCGCCGCCGAGCCCTCGGCGCGAGTAGCGCAACATCAGGAACAGGTCAGCGGCGCCGAGCACGATGTAGACGAGCACGAACGCGATCAGGCTGATCCAGATTTCGGTCGCGCCCACCGACGGCGAGTTCGCGACCGCCGTCTTCATAAGCCCCTGGACGATCCAGGGCTGGCGGCCGTTCTCGGTCAGCAGCCAGCCTGCGGTGTTCATCACGAACGGGGCGAGCACCGCCCCCATCGACAGCCGCAGGAACCACTTGGAGCGGTCCAGGGCTCCCTTGCGGAGCAGCCACGCGCCCCACGCCGCCAGCAGGAAGACGAGCGTGGCGACGTAGGCCATCACGCGCATCGACCAGTACTGGATGAACACGTCGGGCACATAGTTGCCGGGCCCGTATTTCTGTTCGTATTCCTTCTGCAGCTGGTTCAGCCCCTTGACTTCACCGTTCCATTTGCCGGTCGCGAGCAACGAGAGCAGGTGCGGGATTTCGATGATCTGCGACGGCGTCTTGTCGTTTTTCCCGCCGCCGATCTGGAATGCGGAGAAGGAGCACGGCTTGCACGTTTCCCACTGCGCCTCGGAGGCAGCGATCTTCATCGGCTGGTATTTCGTCTCGATTTCACCGAGCTTGTTGCCCACGAACAGCTGCAGCACGACCACGGGCAGCAGCACGACAAGCGACAGCCGCGCGCTCTTTGAGAAGACGTCTACCTCGCGCCCCTTGCTCAGGTGCCAGGCCGAGATCGCCAGCATCACCAGCGATCCGGTCACCAGCGAGGCGAGCAGCACGTGCACGTAGCCCCACAGGAACGTGGGGTTGGTGAAGAGGGCGCCGATGTTGTTCAGTTCCGGCTGCCCGTGGCTGTTCATCGCGTAGCCGACGGGGTGCTGCATCCACGAGTTGGCGGCGAGGATGAACATGGCCGACAGCGCGCTGCCGAGCGAGACGAGCCAGATGCACGCGAGGTGGATCCGCTTGGGCAGGCGGTCCCATCCGAACAGCCACAGGCCGAGGAACGTGGACTCCAGGAAGAAGGCCGCGAGCCCCTCCATCGCCAGCGGCGCGCCGAACACGTCGCCGACGAAGCGCGAGTACTGCGACCAGTTCATCCCGAACTCGAACTCCTGAACGAGCCCGGTCACCACGCCCACCGCGACGTTGATCAGCAGCAGCACGCCGAAGAATTTCGCGAGGCGCTTGTACTCGTCGTTCCCGCTCCGGTACCACGCTGTCTGGAGCAGCGCGATCAGGAACGCGAGCCCGATCGTCACGGGCACGAAGAAGAAGTGGTAGATGCTCGTCGTCGCGAACTGCCAGCGGGCGAGATCGTTGGTCATGCGCCCATGCGTTCGAGGAGGTGATCGCCGACCCGGATCGCGTTGGCCACCGCCGTCGACGCGGGGTTCACCGCAGCGATAATCGGGCAGAAGCTGGTGTCCAACACGCAGAGGTTGTCCACCCTGTCGGGCACCGACGTGGCCGGGCCGTAGCGCTCGCTCATCCGAGCTCCGCCAGCCGCTCGGAGACGATGATGCGCCCGGCGGCCTCGATCAGCGCCAGGTGGGAGAAGGCCTGAGGGAAGTTGCCCAGGTGCCGCGCCGTGCTCGTGTCGAACTCCTCGGCATAGAGCCCGAGCGGGGAGGCGACCCGCAGCAGCCGTTCCATCAGATCGCGTGCGCTTTGCTCCTCGCCGATGACCGCGAGGCCCGAGACCAGCCAGAACGAGCAGATCAGGAAGCTCCCCTCCTTGCCGCTCAGGCCGTCGTCGGTCTCTTCGGTGCGGTAGCGCAGTACGAAGCCGTCCTCTGTGAGGTCGTCGGCGATCGCGAGCACGCTCGCGCGCAGCCGCTCGTCGGAGCCGGGCAGGAAGCCGAAGATCGCCGCCAGCAGGTTGGACGCGTCGAGCGCGTCGGTGTCGTAGTGCTGGCGCAGCACCCCGTGCTCGGTCAAGCCGTGGGAGAGGATGTCCTCGCGGATCTCATCCGCGACCGCCGCCCACGTCTTCTGCTTCTCGCCCTCGCCCGCGATATCCGCGAGCTTCGCGGCGCGGTCCATCGCAACCCAGCACATCAGCTTCGATGAGACGTAGTGCTTGGGCTCGCCGCGCGCCTCCCAGATCCCCTGGTCGGGTTCGCGCCACACGGCCGTCGCGCACTCGGCCTGCGCCTGCACGATCGGCCACAGCCGGCGCGGCATTCGCTGGCTGCGCCGGGTGTGCAGCAGGATCGAGTCGAGCGCCGCGCCGTAGACGTCGTTCTGGCGCTGGTTGTATGCGCCGTTGCCGATCCTGACCGGGTGCGCGCCGGCGTAGCCGCTGAGCTCCTCGATCACCTCCTCGCTCAGGTCGCGCCGCCCGTCGATCCCGTACATGATCTGCAGCCCTCCGTCGCTGTTCGGTTCGAGGTCGGCGACGAACTGCATGAACTCCTGGGCCTCCCAATCGAGGTTCAGGTAGAAGAGCGCCTGCAGGGTGAAGGTGGAGTCCCGCAGCCAGGTGAAGCGGTAGTCCCAGTTGCGTTCGCCGCCCGGCGTCTCGGGCAGCGAGGTCGTCAGGGCGGCGACCGTCGCCCCTGTCGGCATGTAGGTGAGCCCCTTGATGGCGAGCGCCGAGCGCTGGATCGGGTCTCGCCAGCGGTGGTCGGGGATGCGCGCTTTCCCGAGCCAGTCGCGCCAGAAGCGCGCGGTCTCGGCGAGCTGGGCGTTGGCCTCGTCCGTGCTCTCAGGGCCGGCCAGCTCCTCCGCCCAGGACAACGAGCAGAACGCCGTCTCGCCCTGGCGCAGCACGTGGCGCGCGCGCACCCGATCGCCCTCGATGCCGAGCGCGAGGTCCGAGCGCAGCCGGATCGTGACATCGCCGCCCGTCGCGTCGGCGACGTGGTCGCCGTCGGCTGTCGTCCAGCTCGCCGGGACGCGGCCGTAGTCGAAGACCGGTTCGCAGGTCAGCTCGACCTCGACCTCGCCCTCCAGGCACACGGCCGTTCGCACGAGCACGTGGCGGGCGTCCTCGTCGGTGGGCGGGCGGGTGTGCGGCGTCACCTCGTCCACATGCGTACGCGGCCCGAACGTCAGCGCGTCGCGCACGATCAGCCAGCCGCTCCCGGTCTTCCACGTCGTCAGGAGCGTGTTCGTCCCGGGCTCGTACACGCGCGCCGAGGGGACGTTGATGCCGAACGGCCCGAAGCGGAAGTTGCCCGCCTGGCGGTCGAGCAGCATGCCGAACACGCTCGGCGAGTCGAAGCGGGGCACGCACAGCCAGTCCACGGCGCCGTCCAGGGCGACCAAAGCGCCGGTGTGGCAGTTCGAGAGGAAGCCGTAGTCGGCGATCGGCGGGAACGGCGAGGGCATCGCGGCGCTCTGCGGCATCTCGTCTCGTTTGGAGCGCTCGGCGGGGCTCACGACTCCACCCACGGTCCGTGCCAGCCGCCGAAGCGCTCGACGAGGCGGTCCGCCTCGGCCGGGCCCCACGTCCCGGGCGCGTAACCGTGCACCTCGGGTGGCGCTTTCAGAAGCGGTTCGAAGATCCGCCACGTTTCTTCGACCCCGTCCTGACGCGTGAAGCGGCTGCTGTCGCCGCGCATCGCATCCAGCAACAGGACCTCGTAGGGGGTGGGCGCCTCGCCGCCCTGGTCGGCGAACTCGACGTCGAAGTGGATCTCCTCCGGGCCTGCGAGATCGGCGCGGTGCGCGTCGAGGATCAACCGCGTGCCCGTTGTCGGATCGAGCTTGATGACGAACTGGTTCGGTTCCGGGCGGCGGCGGCCGTGCTCTATGAACCCGAGCTGGGGAGGATGGCGGAACACCGCCCGCAGCTCGGTCTGCGTGACCGGCAGACGCTTGCCGGTGCGGATGAACCACGGCACCCCGCTCCAGCGCCAGTTGTCGATCTCCAGTCGCAGCGCCGCGTACGTCTCGGTGGTCGAGTCCTTCGCGACGCCGTCGATGTCGCGGTAGCCGTCGTACTGGCCACGGACGTAGTGCGCGGGATCGCCCGCGTGGATCGCGTGGAACAGGGCGAACTTCGCGTCCTTGAGGCTTTCGGGGTCCGCGGTCGCGGGCGGCTCCATCGCCGCGACCGCGACGACCTGCATGAGGTGGTTGACGACCACGTCGCGCACCGCTCCCACGGGGTCGTAGAAGTGGCCGCGGTCCTCGACGCCGAAGCTCTCGGCCATCGTGATCTGGATGCAGGCGATGTGGTTGCGGTTCCAGACCGGCTCGACCATCGTGTTGGCGAAGCGCAGGTAGAGGAACTCGTCGGTGCCCATCTTCCCCAGGAAGTGGTCGATGCGGTAGAGCTGGCGCTCCTCGATGTACTGGTGGATTTCGGCCGCCAGCGCCCGCGCCGAGGCGAGGTCGTGCCCGAACGGCTTCTCGACCACGACGCGGCCGGTCTTCGTGAGGCCGGCCTTGGCCAGCTCACCGATCACGGGCCCGAACAGGAACGGCGGAATCTCCAGGTAGAAGACCGGGGTGCGGGCGTCCCCCATCGCGTCACGCACCCGCTCGTATGTGGCCGCGTCCTTGAAGTCCCCGTTCACGTAGGACAGACGGGCGGCAAAGCGGTCGAAGACGTCGCGGTCGAGCGTCTCTCCGGTCCCCTCGATGCATTCGGCGGCGTGCCCCCGCAGCTGCTCGACGGTCCAGTCGTCGGCCGCCACTCCCACGATCGGGCAGTCCAGGAGACCCCGGCGCTCGAGCCGGTAGAGCGAGCGGAAGGTCATCACCTTCGCGAGGTCGCCGGTGATCCCGAAGATGACCAGCACGTCGGCCGTGGCGGGCATTCCGGAGCGAGGCGATGGCGCACTGCTCATGGGCCGGTCCTTTCTGTCGTGTCGAGAGCGCCAACGGCCCTCTGCCCCGGGGGTGGGCTGTGCCTAGAGGTATCCCGGACAGCGCTGCCGAGCATCATTCGAAGCGGGTGAACGAGCGAGCGGGGTCCCCCGTATCTTGGTCGGATGAGACGCGCCGACGGCACGGCGGGCATCGACCGCAGGCTGCTCCGGCACGCCGGCGCAGCCCGCAGGTTTGTCGGCGTCTCGGCCGCGCTCGGATTCGCTGACACGCTGCTGATCGTGGCGCAGGCCTGGCTGATCGCCTACCTGGTCGCCGAAGCGTTCGGCGGCCGGCAAGGCGTCTCGCAGCTGCAGGGCGCACTGGCGGGGCTCCTGGCCGTGGTGCTCGTCCGGGCGGTGCTGGCGTGGACGGCAGAGCTGAGTGCGGTCCGAGCGGGCTCGCGCGCCAAGTCCGAGCTGCGCGGCGCGCTCCTCGCACGCGGGAGCGAGCTGGCCGCCCGGCGCGACGAACGGGCCCGCGCTGGGGAGCTCGCGATCCTCGCCTCACGCGGCATCGAGGCGCTCGACGGCTGGTTCTCGCTTTACCTCCCCCACCTGGTGCTCGCGTTCATCGCCCCCGCGGCGATCGTGATCGCGATCCTCGCCGACGACTGGATCTCGGGCCTGATCGTGCTGTTCACGCTGCCGCTGATCCCGGTCTTCATGGCGCTTGTGGGTGCCGTCACCGGGGAGCGCGTCGAGCGTCAGCTGGCGGGGCTCGAGCGGCTCGCGGGCCACTTCCTCGACGTCGTCACGGGCCTGCCGACGCTGAAGATCTTCGGGCGCGGACGGGCCCAGATCGCCTCGATCGCCGGCGTCAGCGAGTCCTATCGGGCGAGCACCCTGGAGACGCTGAGGGTCACGTTCCTCTCCTCGCTGATACTGGAGCTCCTCGCGACGGTCTCTGTGGCGATGGTCGCTGTCGCGATCGGCATCCGGCTGACGGGCGGCGAGCTCGGCCTGCGCGCCGGGCTGTTCGCCCTGGTGCTAGCCCCGGAGGCCTACCTCCCCCTGCGCCGCCTCGCCGCGAGCTGGCACGCGAGCGCGGAAGGCCTCGCCGCGGCGCGCAGCGCGTTCGCGGTCATCGACGCGCCCGCCGGACGCTCGCCGGGGCGCGCCCCGGTCCCGGACCTCGCCGTCTGCCCGATCGCGCTCGAAGACGTGACGATTCGCTACCCGGGGCGGACCGAGCCGGCGGTGAGCGGCGCCTCGTTCGAGCTGCTCGCGGGCGAGGCGCTCGGGCTCCTCGGGCCGAGCGGCTGCGGCAAGTCGACCGTGGTCGCGGCCGTCCTCGGACTGCTCGCGCCAGAGTCGGGCGTTGCGCGGGTGGGTGAGGTGGAGATCGCCGACCTGGACGCCGCCGCGTGGCACCACAGCATCGCGTGGGTCCCCCAGCGGCCGCAGGTGTTCCGCGGCACCGTGCTCGAGAACGTTCGCCTCGGCCTCGCGCAGGCCGATGAGAGCGCTGTTCGCGCGGCGATCGAGCGCGCAGGGCTCGGCGAGCTGGTGGCGCGCCTGCCCGAAGGTTTGGACACCCCGCTCGGCGAGGGCGGCCGAGGCCTCTCAGCCGGCGAGCGGCGCCGTCTCTCGCTTGCCCGCGCGATCCTGCGCGACGCTCCCGTGTGGGTGCTCGACGAGCCGACGGCCGGGCTCGATCTTGCGACCGAGCGCAGCGTGCTCGACGGGCTGCGCCAGGCCGTTCGGGGCCGCACCGCCCTGATCGTGACCCACCGCCCCGCGCCGCTCGCGCTCTGCGACCGGGTCGTGACCCTCGGACGCGAGGCGGTCGCGGCATGAAGGAGAGCCCGTTCAGGGCGGCGGCGCGGCCGTTCGCGCCGCGGCTCGCGCTCGCCACGCTGCTGGGAGTCGGCGCGGCCGCGTGCGCGGTGGCCCTGATCGCAACGTCGGGATGGCTGATCTCCCGTTCGGCACAGCGCCCGGAGGAGTCCGCCCTCGCGCTTGCGATCGTCGGGGTCCAGTTCTTCGCGCTCGGGCGGGGGCTGCTCCGCTACTGCGAACGCCTCGCGGGGCACGACGCGGCCCTGCGCGTGCTCGCCTCGCTGCGCGTCCGCGTCTACGAGCGGCTGGAGCGGCTCGCCCCGGCGGGGCTGCCCGCCTTCCGCAGCGGGGACCTGCTGGCACGCGTCGTGGACGACGTCGACTCGATCCAGGACCTGCTCCTGCGCGTCGGTCCTCCGTTCGCGGTCGCCGTGCTCGTCGGCGGGGCGACCGCGCTGGCCGCCTTCGTGGCGCTCCCCGCGGCGGGCGCGATCGTGCTCGCCCTCCTCGTCCTTGCCGCCACCGCCGTGCCGTGGCTGGCCGGGCGGCTCGCCGCGCGCGCGGCGGCGCGGCGCGCCGACGCCCGCGGCGAGCTCTCGGCGGAGATCGTGGACCTGTTCGCGGGAGCCCAGGAGCTGCTCGTCGCCGGGGCGATCGACGCGGCGCTGAGCCGCACCCGCGCTCTGGATGGGCGCCTGGACGCGCTGGCGCGCTCCGAAGCCCGCACCGCCGGTGTGGGCCAGGGCCTCGTCCGCGGCCTCAGCGGGCTCGCGATGTGGGGCTCTCTGGCCGTGGGCGTCGCGGCAGTCGCCGGCGGGCGGCTGGACCCGGTCCTGCTGGCTGGCCTCGCGCTCGTGCCGCTCGCGCTGTTCGAGGTGCTCAGCCCGCTGCCCGCGGCGGCCCAGTCCGGTCAGGCCGTGCGGCGTTCGGGCGCTCGCCTGAGCGAGGTGATCCGGGCGCCGCTGCCGGTCGCCGAGCCGGCGCAGGCGGCCGTCCTTGCCGCCGGCGCGCCCCGCTCGCTCGCGGTCCGCTCGCTGGGGTGCCGCTACCCCGGGCAGGACGGCTGGACGCTCCAGGACATCGACCTGGACCTGCCCGCAGGCGCCAGGGTCGCACTGGTCGGCCCGAGCGGGGCGGGCAAGACGACGCTCGGCTGGGTGCTGCTGCGCTTCCTCGCCTACGGCGCCGGCTCGGTCACGATCGACGGCGTCGAGCTGGCCGAGCTGGACGAGGCGGAGGTGCGGCGCACGGTCGGAATGGTCGAGCAGGACCCGCACGTGTTCGCCGGCACGTTGGCGGCGAACCTGCGCCTCGCGCGCCCGCAGGCCACTGAGCCGGAGCTGCTCTCAGCGCTCGCGCGGGTGCGTCTCGACGGCTGGCTGGGCTCGCTTCCGGACGGCCTGGAGACGCACCTGGGCGCGCAGGGGGAGCGGATCTCCGGCGGCCAGCGCCAGCGGCTCGGGCTCGCGCGTGCGCTGCTGGCCGACTTCCCGATCCTGATCCTCGACGAGCCGGGCGAGCACGTCGAGGCGGAGGCCGCCGAGGCGATCCTGGCCGACCTGCTGGAGGCGGCGGCGGGGCGCACCTTACTGTTGATCACCCACGAGCTGGGCGGCCTCGGCTCCTTCGACGAGATCGTTGTGCTCGAGGCCGGGCGCGTGCTCGAACGCGGGAGCCATGAGCGGCTGCTCGCGAGCGGCGGGCTCTACACGGGGCTGTGGCAGGACCGCGTCGAGCCGCTCCTGTGAGGGATGCCGGTCAGCTGCTGAGCAGGCGCCGCCGCGACATCGCCCGCGTCAGCTTGCGCGAGGCGAGCGCGTGCCCACCCAGCACGACTGTGCTCGGGACCAGGAACAGCGCGGGCCAGAAGACCCCCTCGCCCATCAGCGCCCAGATGCCGACGGCCGACGCGTTGATGGCGAGGTATCCGAGCGCGTGCATGCGCAGCAACGCGCGCTGCAGGCGCCGCGTCCGCCGGGCGAGCAGTCCGCCGAGGCTGTGGACGGGCGGGTAGTCGATCGTCGGGCCGGAGCTAAGGACGCGCTCGACGCGCGTCTCGAGCTGCCGTGTGGTGATGCGGCCTTCGGCGTAGCGCGCCTTCAGCTCTCTGATCGCATGCTCGCGGCCGGCCGGCGAGCGGCGCATCTCCAGCAGCGCGCGGACGAACGAGGCGAGCACACGATCAGTATTGCGCGCATCGGCGCCGGCGGCGGCCGGTTGCGAGCAACGCCGGTCTCGGTCGGTGCTCGGCGCGATGTGCGTCCGCGGCGCGCTCTACGGTGCTCGCCGTGTCGGCCACGATTCCGTTCACGACCTCACATGCCGAATGGATCGGGTTGATCGTCGCGGCGATCAGCCTGATCGGCATCGGCGGGATCGTCTCGACGCTGATCTGCCATCGCAAGGGCTGCTTCCGCCGCGGGCGTTTCCGCTGCGGGCACTACCGGCTGTGTCACGTCCACCATCCCGGCGTGCCGTCCGACGGCAAGATCACCGACGAGCACATCGCCGCCTGTCACGCCGAGGTTCAGGCCGCCAAGGCTGCTCACGCCCCGGCGCGAGGGCCGCGCCCCGCCTCCTAGTAGGACTTCGGCAGGCCGAGCGAGTGCTCGGCGACGTAGTTGAGGATCATCTCGCGCGAGACCGGTGCGGTGCGCGCGACCCGCGCCGCCCACCAGAGGTCGCTGAGCCCGTACTCCAGCGCGAAGCCGTTGCCGCCGTGCGCCTGGATTGCGCTGTCCACGCAGTGGATGGCAGCCTCGGCGGCCGCGTACTTGGCCATGTTCGCCGACTCGCCCGCGCCCGGCGCGCCCGCGTCGTACAGCGACGCAGCCCTGCGCGTCATCAGCCGCGCCAGCTCGAGCTGGATCTTGGCCTCGGCCAGTGGGTGGGCGACCGCCTGATGTGCCCCGATCGGCTGTCCCCACACTTCCCGCTCGCGGGCGTAGGCGGCGCCGCGCTCCAGCGCCAGGCGCGCGACGCCGGTCGAGATCGAGGCGCCCATGATCCGCTCGGGATTGAGCCCGTCGAAGACCACGCCGAGGCCGCCGTTCTCGCCGCCGATCAGCCGCTCCTCCTCGAGCTCGACGTCGTCGAAGAACAGCGTCCACTGCCGGTCGGCGCCGCGGATCGCCATGGGGATCGGCTGGCGCGTCATCCCCGGCGCGTCGACGTCGACGATCGCCAGCGAGGGCAGGCCGAGCTCGCCGCTCGCCAGCCGCGTTCGCGCCACGACGAGCAGGTGGTCTGCGTCCTCGACGCCCGAGATGAACGTCTTCTGCCCGTTCAACAGGTAGCGCTCGCCGTCGCGGCGCAGCGAGGTGGAGAGCTTGTGCGAGTTGCTGCCGGCATCGGCCTCGGTGATCGCGAACGCGACCTTCGTCGTGCCGGCGCCGATGCCGCTCAGCCAGCGCTCTTTCTGCGCCGGGGTGCCGTGCTTGGTGAGGATGCTGCCCACGATCGCCGGCGAGACGACGATCAGCAGCAGCGAGCAGCCGGCCGCGGCGATCTCCTCGCCGACCCATGACAGCGCCTGCATGCCGAGGCCGCCACCGCCGTAGGATTCGGGGATGTTGACGCCCATGTAGCCGCGCGACGCGAGCGCATCCCAGAGCTCGCGCGGTGGTTCCTCCGCGTCGCGCTTGCGCTTCATGTACTCCTGGCCGAAGCCGGCGCAGATGCCCGCCACCGCCTCGCGCAGGAGGAGCTCCTCCTGGGAGGGAAGGACAGCCTCTGCAGACGCGGCGGCCATGGGCGGCCAATCGTACGAGAGAAGTAGGGTTGGCCGCTGACCCGGGACCCAGGGGGAGCAATGTCCGAGGCATCGCCGCAGATCGCCGCGCGCAACGAGGCAGTCCGCATGGAGCTGCCCTTCGACGACGACCAGGATTTCCAGGACGCGCGCCGCGGCCGCGTCGGCTCGCTCTCCGATCCGGTGATCCGCTCCACGAGCGGCCGCATCGCCTGGGACGCGGGCGCCTACGAGTTCCTCGACGGCGAGTGCCCGCCGACGGTCAACCCGAGCCTGTGGCGCCAGAGCCGCCTGAACGCGATCCACGGCCTGTTCGAGGTCGCGCAGGGCATCTACCAGGTGCGCGGCCTGGACCTCTCGAACATGACGATCGTCGAGGGCGAGGCGGGCGTGCTCGTGATCGATCCGCTGATCTCGTGCGAGACGGCGGCGGCCGCCCTCGCCCTCTACCGCGCGCACCGCGGCGAGCGCCCGGTGAGCGGGCTCCTTTACACCCACTCTCACGTCGACCATTTCGGGGGTGCGAAGGGAGTTCTCCCAGACGACGCCACCCCCCCAATCCCAATAATCGCCCCCGAAGGGTTCCTCGATCACGCCGTCGCCGAGAACGTCTACGCGGGTACGGCGATGACCCGGCGCGCGACCTACATGTACGGCGCGCTGCTGGGAAAGGGGCCCGCGGGCAGCGTCGGCGCCGGGCTCGGGCAGACCACTTCGCTCGGCACCGTCAGCCTCGTGCCGCCCACGATCGAGATCACCCGAACCGGGCAGGAGCTGACCGTCGACGGCATCCGCATGGAGTTCCAGATGACGCCCGGAACCGAGGCGCCTGCCGAGATGAACTTCCTCTTTCCAGACCGCGGCGCGCTCTGCATGGCCGAGAACGCGACCCACAACCTCCACAACGTGCTGACCCTGCGCGGCGCGCTCGTGCGGGACGCCCGCGTGTGGGCCGCCTATCTCGACGAGGCGATCGAGCTGTTCGCCGACCGCGCCGACGTCGTCTTCGCCCAACACCATTGGCCGCGCTGGCGCCGGGAGCGGATCGTGGACTTCCTCTCAAAGCAGCGCGACCTCTACGGCTACGTCCACGACCAGACGCTGCGCCTGCTCAACAAGGGGCACCTCGCAAGCGAGATCGCCGAGACGCTCGAGCTCCCCGACAGCCTCGCGCGCGAGTGGCACTGCCGTGGCTACTACGGATCGCTGAACCACAACGCCAAGGCTGTCTACCAGCGCTACCTCGGCTGGTTCGACGGCAACCCGGCCCACCTCTGGCCCCACCCGCCGCAGGCCGCGGCCAAGCGCTACGTCGCGCTCGCGGGCGGGGCCGAGCCGCTGCTCGCGCACGCTCGCCGGGCCTTCGAGGCGGGCGATCTGCGCTGGGTCGTGGAGGTGGTCAACCACCTCGTCTTCGCCGAACCCGGCAACGAAGAGGCCAAGGAGCTGCAGGCGCGCGCGTTCGAGCAGCTCGCCTTCGGCGCGGAGAACGCGACGTGGCGCAACTTCTTCCTGATGGGGGCCAAGGAGCTGCGCGACGGGGTCGCGGGAACCGCCGTCTCGGTGCCGCCGGACATGCTGAAAGGGCTGGCCACCAGGCAGATCCTCGATGCGCTCGCGGTCCGGCTCGACGGTCTCCGCGCGGCGGAGGCGGACGTCGCGATGCACCTGAGCCTGCCCGACACCGGGGAGGAGCTGAGGCTCACGCTCTCGAACGGCGTGCTGACGCACCGGCCCGGGCCGCCGGCGGGGCCCGTCGAGCTGACGGTGAGGATCACCCGCGCGGCGCTTGACGAACTGCTCACCGGGGCCGCCACGCCGGATGCGCTGGCCGCCGCCGGCAGCGTGACGATCGAGGGCGATCAGGGCATCCTGGCGAGGCTCGCCGGGCTGATCGACCCGCCCGATCCGAGCTTTCCGATCGTCACGCCCTAAAGCGACGGCGGCGGCGGCGCCCCGGCCCGCGCTCAGCGGACCGGGGCAAACGCGCGCCCCTCTTTACGGCGTGTAGGTGAACACGGCCCCCGGCGCGTTCGGGCTTTTCTTCCCGAGCGTGACGGCGTTGACCTTGACCGTCTTGGCTTTGCCTTTCGGTTCGGCCGGCGTGGTCATCGTGCAGGTGTTGATCGAGGAGCACTGCACGTTCGTGGCCGCGGCGTTGCCGAAGAGGAACGTCGTCCCGCCCCCGCCTTCGATGAAGCCGGTGCCGGTGACGGTCACTTCCGTGCCGCCCGCGATCGGACCGCTGACCGGGCTGACCGAGGTGATCGAGGCCTTGCCGTAGGTGTAGTGGTCGTTGGGCGTGAGTTCGCTCGTGCCGTCGACCGAGGTCACGGTCACGTCCACCACGCCCGCGCCGGGCGGGGCGGTCGCGGTCACCTCGCCGACCCCGTCCACCGTGACTTTTTCGGATTCAACCCCGCCGAAGCTCACGGAGGTGACTTCGCCGAGGTTCGTGCCCTTGATCACGACCGCGTTGCCGCCGGTCGCCGAGCCCTTCTTCGGCGACAGCTTCGTGATCACCGGCAGCAGGCCCGGTTCGAACGTCGTGATGCTCTGTTCGCCGCTGTATTCGGTCCCGAACGAGTTGGTCGCCGCGAGACGGTAGTAGTACTTCGTCGACGGCGTCAGGCCGGTGATCCGTGCCTGCACTTTCTGGAAGCCTTCGCCGGAAGGCAGCAGGTTGCACGGCGCGGATTGGAGCAGCGCCGGCGTCGTGCCGTATTCGAAGGTGCATTCGGTGATCGTTGTGCTTTCCGGGTCGATGACGCCCTTCAGGAGCGCCGAGCGCGCGGCGACCTCGTTGGTCGCCTGCAGCCGGTCGCGCGGCAGCGTCGGCTCGGTCGTGAAGTTGCGCTGGCCGCTGGTGTTTTCGCCGAACGCGTTCGTGGCGACCACCCGGAAGTAGTACGTCGTGCTTTCGGCGAGGCCCGTCAGGGACGCCGACACGGGGACGAGACCTTCGCCTCCACCGGGCAGCGTTTCGCACGGGGTGGTGTGTTCGCTGATGCTCGCCGAGCCCCACTCGAAGTAGCACGATTCGACCAGCGAGTCCCGCGGGTCGACGAACCCGCGCAGGGTCGCCGTGGTGCGCCCCACCGGGTTCGCCACTTCGCCGTTGGCGTTCGGCTGGTTGGGCGGCGTGAAGAAGTGTTCGCGCACCCCTGAGTCGGAGCCGAACGAGTTTTTCGACACGAGCCTGAAGTAGACCGAATCCGATTCCGGCAGACCTTCGAGCTGCGCGCTCACGGCCACCGGTTCGGTGCCCGAGCCCGGCGACTGCGCGCACGGCGCGTGGTTCGGCAGCGACAACGGTTCATTGCCGTATTCGAAGAAGCATTCGGTGACTTCGGAGCCGTCGGGGTTGACTGCGCCGTTCAGCGTCGCGCTCGTGTGCGTGATGTTGTGCGCCGCGTTGGTGTTGGAATGGGGCGTTGTCGGCAGCGTCGTGAATTCGCGTTCTTCGCCGAGGCTTTCGCCGTTCGCGTTCTTGGCGAACACCTTGACGTGGTAGGTCTGGGATTCGGTGAGTCCCGCCACGGCCGCTTCGACCGTGACCGGCGTCACGCCGTGACCCGGCAGATAGGAGCAGGCGACGGTGTGCCCGAGCGCGGGCGTGGTCCCGTAGCGGAAGGTGCATTCGGTGACTTCGCCGCCGTGCGGGTCGACGGTGCCTTTTAAGGTCGCGGTCGTGAAGCCCACCGGGTTCGTAGGTTCGGTGACGGCGGTCGGCGCGCTGCCGCTCGCGTTCGCGACGACGCCGCTCGCGAGCGCGACGAGCGCCAGCGCCAGCACCGCCACGATCGACATCAGCGTCTTGCCGCGGGCCGCCCTCGAGCGGCGGCCGCGTCCGTGCATCGAGCGTCTCATCCAGTGCCCCTATCCCTCTGGTTTGGTTTCGGAGGTCCGAAGACCGCCGCCCCTCTGGAGGGACCGTAAACGAGGCAGTCGGCATGAGTCAAGTCTCATCACCGCTCGATCACACCGTCGTAGGACGGCGTCGCGCCAGCGCTCGGTACCCCGCTCGGATCAGCGGCTACAGTCCAGCCAACAGGCGAGTGCCGAGGGGCCCGCACGGGCCCCTCGCCGTTGCGCGGCCCGGTTAGAGTCGCGCCCGGCGATGACTCAGTACTTCGCGTACGGGAGCAACATGGCGAGAGCGGTGATGCAGGAGGCTTGCCCGCAACATCGCTACCTCGGCCGCGCGCGGCTGCCGGGCCACCGGCTCGCGTTCACGCGCCGGTCCGTCCGCACCGGCACGGGGGTCGCCGACGTCGTCGCCGACTCGCAGCGCGAGGTCTGGGGCGCCCTCTACACGCTCGATGGCGCGGATCTCGAGACGCTCGACCGCAAGGAGGGGGCGGGATGGGCATACGAGCGGACGAGCGTGCGCGTATACGCCGACGGCGGCGCCGCGCACGATGCTGCGGCCTACGTCGTGCTCGTGCGCTCGCCCGCGGAGATCCCGCCGTCGGCCGCATATGCGCGGGGCCTGATCGAGGCGGCACGCGCACGCGCCCTTCCGGATCACTACATCGAGGCGCTGTCGTCCTCTCTGAACGCGCTTGTCACGGACGCGAAATAGGCGAGACGGCGGCGGGCCCGGGGGCGACGGAGGCGGCCCCGCGACGCTCCGCGGGGCGCCTCCGCAGCCGCGCTATTGCTTCTTCGGTTCCTTGATCTTGACGGTGCCGGACTTCGTGAGCCCGCGCAGGACCAGCGCGTATTCGTCGCCCTTGTGGAGCGGCGCGTACTGTTCCTGGTGGTAGCTCGACCCGAATGTGAAGCTCACTTCGGTTTCGGTCCAGCTTTTGAAGATCAGGCCGATACAGTCGCCGGGCCCTGAGCCCGCCTGCCAGCCGGGGGTGTTGTCGGCGAAGATAGCCCCTTCGCTGCCGAAGTTGTTGCCGAGCCCGCCCGGTTCTTCCCCGAAGCAGTTCGGAACTTCTTCGGCGGCTTCCACGGGCAGCGAGCCGAGCCCGCGGCCTTTCACCACGACCAGGGGTTCCGCCGGCGTCCCCTTGAATTTGACCGTTTTGATTTCCGGCGGCTTCGGCGCTTTGGCGGACGCCGTGCCGGCGAGAGACGCTGTGCCGAGTACGACTGCTGCAGCGATCAGGCCGAGCTTCGCGAAGGTCCGTCGCATTCCTACCCCCTTCTTCTCGTTCGAATGGGGAAGGCGCGAGGCGCGCCCTCCATGGCCCGCCCACCCCGGGCGACGGGCCCGGGCCCGTTCCATCGCCCGACGTTGCAAGTCAGCCCGGAGGCACGCTACCCGGCGCCGCGAGCGCGGACCAGGGTAAAATCACGTAGTCGCACGAGCTCGTCCTCGCGCGATGACATTTACGAACCGCCGCTCCGGGGACAGCGGCAGGGGGTGATGGAGCACCTGGACAACGCAGCGCTGCGCCGGGCACTGGATGTCGCCCGGGGCTTGGCCGAGCTCCGAGAGCTCGCGGAGTTCCCTGCCTGGAGCGCGACGGCGCTGCGCGGGCTGATCCCGTGCGACGTCGCCTCCTACAACGCGGTCGACCCGACCACACAGCAGGCGACCGTCGCCGCGGACCCCGGCGACAGCATGTTCGAGGGGGGCATCGACGTGCTCGCTGCCTACATCCACCAGAACCCGCTCGTCAGCCATTACGCCGCCACGGGAGACGGTCGGGCGCTGCGCATCTCGGACTTCATCACGGTCGGAGAGCTGCGCCGGACCGAGCTCTACGACTACGTCTACCGCCAGCTCGACCTCGATCATCAGCTCGCCATCACGCTGCCCGCGCCGCGCAACGGCATGGACCGGCCCGGTGAGGTGATCGGGCTCACCGTCAGCCGGGGGCGGCGCGATTTCAGCGAGGGCGAGCGGGTGCTGCTGGAGGGGCTGCGGGATCCGTTCGCGGCGACGCTCGCGCGGCTGCACGAGCTGGCGCTGCTGCGCGCGGTCACGCAGGGGGACGCCGGCTCGCGGTGGTTGGTGCTCGTCGGGCGCGACGGCGTGGTCGCCTGGAGCTCGACCGCTGCGCGCGCGGGCCTCGCGTTGGTGGTCGGCGAGCGGCTGCCGGCGGTGCTCCGACGGTGGGTGGAGGGCGAGCGCGGACGCCAGGAGGGGTTGGGGGGGCGGGCAGCGGCGAGCCATGGCGAGCGTGCGCGGCCCCTGGTCGACGCGAGCCTGCGGCTGCGTGTCCGGCCGCGGCTCGTCTGCGAGGCCTACCCGGGGCTGGACGCGCTGCACCTGACGACCGTCGAGGAGCTGCCCGGTCCGGATGCGCTGCGCTCGCTGGGGCTCACGCCGCGACAGGCTGAGGTGCTGGCGCTCGCGCTGGAGGGGCAGACCAGCGGGCAGATCGCGTTTGCTCTCTGCCTCAGCGTGCGGACGGTCGAAAAGCACTTCGAGGGGATCTACGGACGGCTCGGCGCCGCGAACCGGACGCAGGCTGTTTCGATCGCGCTGCAGGCGGTCGGGAGCCCGGTTGGCGACGGGAGGGCCACGGCTCGCTGATGCGGGCCGGGTTGCCCGCGCCGCCGATCCGAGCGGAGCTGTGCCGATGGAGCAGCGCCGGCGCCCGGCGGGTCCCCGCGTTCACTGCGATGTCTGAGAGTTCCCTCACAAACGCGGGTGGTTCCGGCGCCTGACCGGGCTCCACAACCCCTTTAGAAGGGCCCGTTTGCAGGGCTTTTCTGACCCACGGGCAGGCGCTCGGCGCCACCGGCAAGCGCGACGTCGTGGCCTGTCGTGGGCTAGGTTGTCGCGCGCCGCAGTCGTGAAGACCCCCCGCTTCATGAGCCCAGCCAGTTCTCGCCACCCATCCGGAGCCCGTCCCGCCGCAGTACGTGCGGAGGACCAGGTGCCCGTGCTCGGGAAGTACTTCCCCTCCCCCCGCGCCTCGAAGGTCCCCGAAGTCATCGCGCTGTTCTGGGTGGTGAAGATCCTGACCACCGCCGGCGGGGAGGCGACGTCGGACTACTTCAAGCACTTCGGCAACTTCGGCGCCGGCGGCATCGAGATCGCGCTGATCGTCGTCGGACTCGCGTGGCAGTTCTCGACCCGCCGCTACCAGGCCTTCGCGTACTGGTACCTCGCCTACGCGGTCGCGACCACCGGGACGGGCGTCGCCGATTTTCTCCATCTCGACCTGCACATCCCGTACGCGGGCACGTCGATCCTGTGGGCGATCGTCCTCGCGGTCGTCTTCTGGGGCTGGCAGCGCAGCGAGGGCACGCTCTCGATCCACAGCATCACCACCCAGCGCCGCGAGGGCTTCTACTGGGCCACGGTGTTCGCGACGTTCGCGCTCGGCACCGCGCTCGGCGACCTGACCGCGATCGCGTTCGGCTGGGGCTACCTCGCGTCCGGGATCATCTTCTCGGTCATCATCCTGATCCCGTGGCTCGTCCACGCGCGCTTCGGCCTGGGCAGCATCGCGGCCTTCTGGGCCTCCTACGTCGTGACGCGCCCGCTCGGCGCCTCCTACGCCGACTGGATCAGCAAGCCGGTCGCCGGCACGGGGCTCGGCTTCGGCGATGGGCCCACGGCGGTCGCGTTCGCGGTCTCGGTGTTCCTGCTCGTCTCCTACCTGGCGGTCGCGAAGCCGGACATCCAGGCCGAGGTCGATGTGGCCGTGAGAGGCCGGTTGCCGCTCGGGGCGACGCCGGAGTACGTGACGATCCGGCACGAGACCGACGGAGGGTAGGCGCCGCGCGTACTCGGGATCAGCCCGTGACGCGCAACAGCACCGTTGCGAATGCGGGCACCCGGGCACGGAGGGTGCCGCCGGAGGCGCTCGCGGCATGGGTCCACAGGTTGCGCACGGTGTAGCGGGACGCGCGTGGAAGACCGACGGCGCCGGCGCTGGTGCCGATCGTGATCGGGCTCGCGCCGCGGTTGAGCAGCGCGACCGCGCGAGAGCCGCCGACGAGCGGCCTGGCCCACACCTCCCCGGTGCCGGAGGCGGAGATGAGGCGCCCCTGGACGCCGGCGGCATCCTGATCGACGGCGAGGACTTCGCTGTCCTCGAGCGTCTGCAGGCTCGTGGGCGAGATCCGGCGCAGGTCGACGCTGACCATCAGCGGCGCGGCGAGCATCGACCACATGCCCAGCTGGCTGCGGAACTGCGCGGCGTTCATGCCTTGGTCAGGGGCGAGGTAGTCCGGGTCGTTCCAGTGGCCTGGCCCGGCCGCCTGCGGCGCGGCGGCGTCAGCGTCCATGTTGCGCAGCACGCTCGCGAAGGTGATGCTGCCGGGCGACCCGACGTCGGTGTCCGTGCGCCAGCTGTTGCCAACGCTCGGGCCGAAGGAGTAGGAGCCGAACGCCGAGTTGGCGACGGTCGGGCCTTCAGCTTCCTGCTGGCCGGGGACCAGGAAGTTGCAGATCGAGAGCAGGATCGGGCGGCGGCTCGCGTTGTTCGCGAGCGCGGCGTGGAAGGCGGAGTACGCGGTGGCCGGTTCGAGCCCGTATTCCGAGCCACCGCAGTAGTCGACCTTGACGGCGTCGAACCCCCACGCGGCGAAGGTGTCGGCGTCCTGCTGGTAGTGACCGTAGCTGCCCTGGCCGGCGCCGCCGCACCCGTTCGGTCCTGCGTCGGTGTAGAGGCCGGTGAGAAAGCCCGCCGCGTGAAGCGTGGTGGTCAGCCAGCGCAGACCGTGCGGCCACTGAGCTCGGCTGACTTCGATCTGCCCGTTCGCTTCGCGCGCCCCGTGCCACCAGCCGACGTCGAGCCAGACGTACCGGTAGCCGCGCTTCTGGAGGCCGAGCGTGAGCATCCGGCTGGCCTGTTCGAGCACGCTCGACTCGCTGTAGCGCCCGCCGAGCGCGAAGTAGGTGTCCCAGCCCATGTAGGGGGTGGCGGCGAGGAGCTGGGCGGCGCGAGCGCGGGCGAAGCGGTGCCGGCCCCTCGTCACGGGCGCCGCCGGCACGAACCCGGTTTGCGAGGCGGCGCGGGCCGGTGACGCCTTCGTCGCTCGCGCGGAGCGGCCGCTGACGATCGTGAAGGACTCCTGCGCGAGCTGGGCCTGGATGACACCGATCACCGTGCCCGCGACCGCAAGCTGGGCGGAGAGGCGCTTGCTGCGCGCGAGCAGACTCCGCGCGCTCTTCATGAGCGCG
Organism: uncultured Solirubrobacteraceae bacterium; assembly: GCA_963742805.1. Classification (GTDB taxonomy): domain Bacteria; phylum Actinomycetota; class Thermoleophilia; order Solirubrobacterales; family Solirubrobacteraceae; genus Palsa-744. The sequence goes on from CAVUNG010000001.1 coordinate 859,217, forward strand.
AAGGCGATGGTGCGACGGGCGCCGGCGGGCAGATTCGCGCGTGTGGCCGCGAGCGTCACGCGCCGGCCGTGGACCTTGGAGGTGAGGCGGGCCGCGATCGTGCAGCCGCTCGTGGCCTGCTTCGAGCATGCGACAGGGAGCGTGACGCGCCCGCCGGCGTAGGCGGCGGTCCCCACGAGGGTCTCTCCGGCGGCTTCCGGCACGCCGCCCGCGGGCACGGTGACGAAGCCGCTGCTCGCCGTCGCGCTGCCACCGCCGTCGGTGGCGGTGACGGAGCACTGCAGGTGGTGGCCGCTGTCGCGTCCTTTGACCGTGTATGCCGTGGAAGTGCTGCCGGCGACGGCGACGGTCTCGCGCAGCCACGCGTAGGTGAGCGTCGCGCTCGCGCCCGACTCGAGGTTCGCATGGCACGTGAGCGTCTGCCCGGGGGCGGGCGTGCCGGAGATCGAGGGGTGCGGGTGGACGATCGCAACGGCCGAGGAGGTGCCGGTCGTGAACGTGACGTCGCCGCCGCCGGCTTCGCCGGAGCCGCTCGCGGCGACGGCGCGGTAGTGGTAGGTCGTGTTCGGTTCGAGGCCGGTCGCTCCCGCGCTCACCTCCTGCGCCCCTCCGCCTGCCGAGGGCGTGGGGGAGCAGGGGAGGCTGGCGGAGTAGGCCTGGGTCGTCCCATATTCGACACGGCAGGAGGTCAGAGCGGCGCCGCGCGGATCGACCGTGCCTGCAAGCGTCGCGCTCGTCGCCGCGACGAGCGGCGGGGCGAGGGTGGCCACAGCCGGGGCAGGAGGGCGCCCGCCGAGCGAGCGACCTGCGCCGTCCACGGCGAGGCAAAGGCCGCCGGGCAGGCAGGAGACGGCGGTGAGGCCGCTCGCGCCGGTGGGCACGGCGGTCCAATCCGGCGCAGATGCCGTGGGAGTGTCGGTCGCGAGCGCTTGGCCGGAGGCGCCGACCGCGGCACACAGGCCCGTTTCGGCGCAGGAGACGGCGGCGAGCGCTCCGGAGTCGATCGGGGTGATGCTCCAGGTGGCGTTCGCCGCGGCGGCGTTCGCGCTCGCGAGCTCATCGCCGGACGCGTCTACGGCGACGCACCCCGTCGCAGCGCAGGAGATCGACTGAAGGGGGGTGAAGTCGATGGTCTGAGCGCGCCAGGTGCCTGCGCCACCGAGCGGGTCGGTGCTCGCAAGAACGCGGCCGGCATCGTCCACGGCTACGCACAGGGCGGTCGAGGCGCAGGAGACGCCGCGGAGGCTGTGGCCGGCGTCGACCGCAGCGCTCGACCAGGCGCTCGTGCGCGGAGCGGCGCTCCACAGGATCGAGCCGGCGGCATCGACGGCGACGCACATGGAGGAGGCGGGACAGGAGACGCCGGTCAGCGAGGCGCCGCCGTCGATTTCACTCGTGTGCCACGAGGAGGCGCCGGGAGCGGCCTCGGTGACCGCGTGGCCATGGGCGTCGACGGCGATGCACGGGCCGGCGGCGGCGCAGGAGAGCGCCTGGAGCGGGGCCCTTCCGGGGTCGATCGGTTCGCTGGTCCAGTGGGGTGCCTCAGCGCCGGGGGTGGTGGTGGTCAGAGCGTTTCCGGCGGAGTCGACGGCGACGCAGAGCGATTCGCTCGCGCAGGAGAGGGCGGTTGGGGCGTTGCCCGCGTCGAAGATCGCCGGGGCGGACCAGTTGAGCTGGGGAGCGGCGCCGGCCTGAGCGGGGACGCAGCAGAGCAGCGCGAGGACCGGTAGGACGCGGCGTAGGGTCGAGCGGAAGAACGGCATCCCAGGTTGATGGTCTCAACCCGCGCGGTGGGGCGGGGTTGCGCGCTGATCGCGAGGGTGCTCATTCGTACACCTTGGGTCGCCCCCGTCGCAAGCGCCGGGAGGGAGGATCTGAACGCGGGCCACGGACTCGCGTCAATCAACGACTACAGGGGTGATCACATGTTGCGAGAAGGTCAGCGAGCCACGGCCACCGTTGCCGAAGGCGACCTCGAGCAGGCCACTTCGGGCGAGGGCAGCCGTTCGGGTCGGGGAATCCGAACGCGCGCCGGCGCCAGGGCCGCGGCGCTCGCCGCGATCGCAGCGCTCGGGCTGGCAGCCGCCGGCTGCGGCGGCAGCTCGACCACCACCACGACGACGAGCACGGCCGCCGCCAGCGCGCCGGCCCCAGCCACGAGCACTACCACGACCACAACCGCCGCTGCCCCGGCCTCGGAAAGCGGCCTGTCGGGACGGTGGAACGGTCAGTACGGCGGCGCCTACAACGGCACGTTCGTCCTCAACTGGCAGCAGTCGGGGTCGAGCCTCAGCGGGAAAATCACCATCTCCTCGCCGGAATCCACGCTCGACGTCAACGGCACGTTGCACGGCAGCTCGATCACGTTCGGGACCGTGGGCTCGCTGGCCATCACCTACACCGGCACCGTGTCGGGCAGCTCGATGTCCGGCACCTACCACACCCCCGGCGGCGGCGGCAGCTGGAGCGCGAGCAAGGGCTGATGCGGATCGAGGCACGGGGACCCGCTCGCCGGCCCCCGGCGGCGAGCGGGCGGGTCTCACCGGTCGGGTTCGGCACACGAGACGCTGCGGCCGCGCGGACGCGCGCTTCATCTCAATCGAATGACTGCTCCGGTACCGCCTTCGGGGACCATTCGACGCAGGCGAGCCAAGCGGGAGGCGCCGCTCGCGAACCAACCTCGTAGGAGGGTCCATGCCTTCGACCCCACGTGCCTCATCGAGAGCGCAGCGACCGGCCCGGTCAGTCACGAGCGACGGCGAGTCCGGTGTGAAGCAAGCCGGAAGAAACGGCACCGTCCCGGTCGTGCACCTGACCGTGGCTGAGCGCATCGCCCACGGCAAGGCCGCTCGCGCCGAGGTACCGCGCTCGAGCCACGCCGTATTCGAGCCGCCCCCGCACCGCCCCGATCCGATCTCGCTGCTGGAACGGCAGGCGCAGACGCGCGTGCCGGAGCTCGTGCCGATCCGTTACGGACGGATGCTGGTTTCGCCGTTCACGTTCTATCGGGGGGCAGCGCTGATCATGGCGAGCGACTTGGCCACGACACCGCGTTCAGGGCTGCAGGTCCAGTGCTGCGGGGATGCCCACCTGTCGAACTTCGGGGTCTTCGCATCCCCCGAGCGGCGGTTGGTGTTCGACCTCAACGACTTCGACGAGACGCTCCCCGGACCGTGGGAGTGGGACGTCAAGCGACTGGCGGTGAGCATGATGATCGCCGCGCGCAACAACGACTTCACGCTCAAGGCCCAGGACCAGATCGTGCTGGAGACCGTCGAGGCCTACCGCAGCGCGATGGAGGGTTTTGCCGCGATGAAGAACCTCGAGCTCTGGTACGCCCACCTCGAGATCGAAGGCGCGCTGGCGGAACTCGGCTCGCAGGTGAAGCCCAAGGCAGTCGAGAGGACGAAGAAGGCGCTCGCCAAGGCGCGTACGAAGGACAGCATGGCGGCGTTCTCCAAACTGACCCGCGTGGTGGATGGAGAAGCGCGCATCGTCGCCGAACCGCCGCTGATCGTGCCGCTCGACGATCTCCTGGAGGGCGCCGAGCGCGATCAAGCGCTCGACTGGCTGCACGAGTTGCTGCGCTCCTACCGCGCGACGCTCGAGTTCGACCGGCGCGTGCTGCTCGAGGAGTTTCGGCTCACCGATTTCGCGCGCAAGGTGGTCGGCGTGGGAAGCGTCGGCACCCGCGCCTGGATCGCGCTGATGCTGGGCCGAGACGGCGAAGATCCGCTTTTTCTGCAGATGAAGGAGGCCGAGCCCTCCGTGCTCGAGGAGTTTCTGGCGCCGAGCGAGTTCGACAACCACGGTCAGCGGGTCGTCGCGGGACAGCGACTGATGCAGGCCTCTAGCGACATCTTCCTCGGCTGGGTGCACGTCGCCTCCGGGACCGACGGCAAGCAGCGCGACTTCTATGGACGGCAGTTGAAGGACTGGAAGGGCTCTGCCGAAATCGAGCAGATGGTCCCGAGCGGTATGGCCGCCTACGGCCGCCTGTGCGGCTGGACGCTCGCCCGTGCGCACGCCCGCAGCGGCGACCGGGTCGCGATCGCCGGCTACCTCGGCAAAGGCAGCACCTTCGCCCGCGCGATCGTCGAGTTCTCACACGCCTACGCAGAGCAGAACGAACGCGACTACAAAGCGCTCGCCGAGGCGGTCAAGTCGGGACGCATCAAGGCCGAGACGGGAGTCTGACCTTTGGCGCGCCAGCGTCCGCGGATGCGACGCGGCGCCACTGCCCACCTGCTGACCGGTTGCGAGGATGGCGGAGCGCCGCCCGCGGCGGGGGGTCGGCGCTAGGTCCGCTGATCGGGCTCGGACAGGTCTTCGGGGTCGTGCCGGTTGCCGAGTTCGTTGAGGGTTGCCGCCTGGCGCGTCGCTTCGGCGGCGAGTGAGTCCCCCAGCGCCCCGCGGCCGACGAGCAGAACGTAGAAGCTCGCGCCGGCACGTTCGGCCTCCGGGAAGAGGCGGCCTTCAGAGAACAGTTCCTGCACTTTGAGGACGTGGTCTGCGGCCTCGCGCGAGTGCGGGCCCGTTCCCCGGACGTTGAGTATCCGCTTGCGCCTGCCGTCGAGGTCGACGTTGGGAGCCGGAAGGTTGTCGAGCACCGTCGTGTCGCCGCCGTCCTTGCCGACGAGCTCCTGAAGCCAGTCCACGACGAGGTCGGTGAGCTCATATGCGACCAAGCCCGTGTGCTTCTCCTTGCCGAATCGCGGCACTTGCAGCAGCTCCGCCCGAGCCGGATGTTCGTCGGGCAGCATCGAGCCGAACCCTTGCAAGAAGTAGTCGGCCATTCCCATCTCCGCCGTCGCCATCGACCCAGGCTAGCCGCTGCGAAAGGGAGCAACCCTCATCTCGGCACCGGCGCGAAGCGGCGGGCGCGCGCCGAGGCAACCGCCCGACGGCCGCTCAGCTCAGACGGGACGGTCGCTCGAGGGGTCGACGAGGTACTTCATGCCGGTGCTGCGGCGTGCGAAGGCGGCGAGGTTCGCGGGCTCGAGGACCTCGCTCAGCCCGATCGTCTGCGCGTAGCCACAGGCGAACGTCGTGTTGGCCTCGGCGAGAACACGCGCGCGCATCCGGCCGAGCACCTCGCCGCCCAGGCGACCGAGCGCGGTCGTCAGCAGGTATCCGCCGACAGCCCAGGTCAACCCGAACCGGCGCTCGATGACGGTCGGGGAGAAATCCAGAGAGCCGTAGATGTAGACCTGCTTGAGAACCGTCGTTCCGTACGGCGTGTACGAGGCGAGCGGCGGCTGGGCACGCTCCATCGCGGTGAGGATGTCACCGGCCATCGTCCCCCCGCCGATCGCATCGAAGGCCAGCGTCGCGCCGGTCGCACGCACAGCCTCGGTGAGCTGATCTGCGAAGGCCGGCTGAGAGGAGTCCACGACGTGGACCGCGCCGAGCTCGTACAGAGCCTCGGCCTGCTCCTGGCTCCGCACGATGTTCACGAGGCCGATGCCGTCGGCGGCGCAGATCCGTACGAGCATCCGCCCCAGGTTTGACGCCGCGGCGGTGTGGACGAGAGCGCTGTGACCCTCGGCCCGCATCGTCTCGACCATCGACAGCGCGGTCAGCGGGTTGATGAACAGAGCCGCCCCCTCGACGGTGCTCACGTCATCTGGAAGCTCCACGACCGCGGCCGCGTCGGCGAGCCGGTAGTCGGCCCACATCGACCCGCCGAAGGTCGCGACGCGAGCACCGAGCATGGTGGCCGCGTCCGGTCCGGCGGCGACGACGGTGCCCGCGCCCTCGTTGCCGACCGGCAAGGGCTTGTCCAGGCGGTCGCGATAGAACGCGAGCGCCCCGTCCGGTACGGCGGCGACGAGGTCCGGGCCGTCGGAGCTGAGCGCTCGGGGATCGACCGCACCGAGGAGCACGCCGAGATCCGAGGGATTGATCGGAGAGGCTTCGACGGCCACCAGCACCTCGCTGCCGGACGGCTCCGGGACCTCGCCCTCGGCGAGCCGCAGGCGCAGCTCGCCGTCGGAGGAGATGGTGGACCGCAGGCTGCGGCCGCGGGTTGGGGTGGCGCCGGGAGACATCGTGAGGAGTTACGTCGAAGCTCGCAGCCTACCCTTCGAGGCGTCCCCGGAGCCGGCGGGGGAAGCCCCGACCCGCCGGCCCTCAGTTGGTGCTCACCGGCGTGAGCACTCCGGGGCCGAAGGTGTTGCCGGAGATGGTCGTAGTCGCAGGGTCGACGTTCAGCGTCCAGATCCCGACCTTGTTGAAGCCGATCCAGTTGCTGCGGATGACCGTGTTCTTGATCGGCGGTGGAACAAGGAACGGCGGCAGGCCGGTCGGCGGTTCGCCGGAGGCAACCAGGATCCCAGTGGTTTCCGTGGCCGCCGCGGCTTTGAAGTCGTGGTCGCCGTCGAGGTTGTTCTCACCGAGCGCGTTGTGTTCGAGCACGTTGCCGTTCAGGTCCCCGACCAGATGCTGGTGGATCGTGATACCGGCGAGCCCGTTACCGGCTGCGTAGTTGCCGATGATCCGGTTGGCGTAGACGCCCGTGTAGGGGCCCCCGCCGCCCATCAGGATCCCGGCTCCCTGGCCAAGGACGCCGTTGTCGGTTGAGGAGTTGTGTTCGACCAGGTTGTCGAAGACGCCGGCTTTGCCCGTGGGCAGACCCGTTTCCGGATCGACGGCGGCCGGGGAGTGGCCCGCGAGCGTGATGCCGCAGTCGGTTTCGTTGTGGTTCGAGTTGTTGAAGCGAATCGTGTTGCCCGAGGTGGGCCCGAACTCGTCGGTCAGCAGGATGCCGCCCGCGTTGTGGGCGATGTTGTTGCCGACCACCGTGGAGTTGGTCACCGACACCAGGTGCACCGCCTCGCCGCAATCGCCCGGCGCTTCCGGTGTCGAGAAGCACTGGCCGAGCTTGCTCCCGAAGCCTTTGTCGTTTTCGACGATCGTGTTTGCGGCGATCGTCACGTGGGTGACCGGCTGTCCGCCTGCCGTGTTCGGCTTGCCTTCGGTTTCGGTGGGTGCCACGGGCGGACTGCCGACGAGGATCCCCTCGAACTTGGCGTTCTTGATCCGGAATCCGCTCACCGTGGTGCCCGACCCGCCGGGGCCGACGATCTGGATCCCGTTGCCGGTCGACGATGACGCCGCGTCGATCGTGGCCCAGTGGCCTTCCAGCGAGAGCTGCTTGCCGATCACGACGCCTTCGTCGTAGGTGCCGGGACAGACGAAGATCCTGCTGCCGGGCGCCGCGGCGTCGACTGCCGACTGGATCGTCGAGTAGTGCGCGCTCTGGCACTGCGGGCCGTATCCCGAGAGCATCCCGCTCACGTAAAGCGTCGGCTGAGGCGAAGAGTCGGGGTGTGCGTGACCGCGACGATGATGATGAGAGCTCCAAGCCGAGGCCGCCGGCGCCGCTACCAACAGGCAGACCATGAAGGCCGAGAGCATGACAACGGCCTTCGGGCGCAACGCGACACCTCGCATCTGAGTCCTCCTTGAGCTCGTCCTCTTCGCCGCCGATCCTCGACTCCCCCTACCGGCGCGCCGTGCCCGGCGAAGCTACCAGATCGGCCGCCGCGGAGGACGCCGCCGAGCGTGGGTGCCAACTCCTCGCCTCCCTGCCCTGACTCCGGGTGGGGACGGGCCGCTGAGCGTCATTCTGTTCCGATCGGGTCCCGCAGGAGAGCGAGCTTATTGCGACCGACGAGGCGAAAACGGCTCCGCAGCCAAGCCGACGCGGGGACTCGAACCCCGGACCCCTTCATTACGAGTGAAGTGCTCTACCAGCTGAGCTACGTCGGCGCGGCCCCTGATGCTAGCGAGCGTTCGGCGTCCGGTGACGGGCCGGGACGGTCAGCCGGGCGAGCCCGCCACAACTCCCCCCGCCCCCGCCTCGATCCGCGCCAGCTCCTCCAGCAGCGACTCGCCGTGGCGCTCGCAGAACGACGGGCCCGATCCCGCGTACGTCGATCAGCTCGCGCAGGTTCGACGGGCGCCTGTGCAGCAGCTCCCGGAGCGTCGCGTCGCTCGCCACGATGAACGCGGGCTTGCCTTCGGCTCGCCCGAAACGCCAGGAGCGCAGCGCCTCGAACTGGTCGTCGGGAACGTCGAGCAGATCCGGCTCCTCGCCCGCAGACCCGCCCGCGCGGGATGAGCCCGCTGACGCGCCCCGCCGTCGCCGCGACCCGCTCCCCGCCGCCGCCAGCGCCTGCGCGAGCGCCGGGTCGGGATCGCACACGTCGCAGCAGCGCCCGCTCGGCGGCCGGGGCCTCGGGGTCGCCGAAGTGCTCGAGGATCTGCGCGCGGCGGCAGCGCTCGGCCTCGGAGGCGTAGCGCTCGATCGAGCGGTAGGACTCCCAGCGCGATTGCGCGCGAGACGGATCGCCTGCGCGGCCAGTCGTGGGCTGCCGCGTCCCGTCAAGGTCACCAGCAGCCCGGCGGACCCGCCCGGCTCGAGCTCCACGGCGCCCGCGCGCTCGGCGATCGACAGCAGCACCCGCTCGCGCTCGCCCAGCTCGCCGTGGCCGATCGCGACCTGGCCTTCGCCCTCTCCGCCCCCGCGGAGGCGACCCACGTAACGGCTTGCACGTCCTCGACGCTCGTCTCGCGTTCTTTGATGAACCGGATCAGCCGCCCGAGGTCGCATGCGCGATGCCAGCAGCAGCGCCCGCGCCGGCAGCCCGTCGCGCCCGCCCCGGCCCGCCTCCTGGTAGTAGGCCTCGAGGCTCGTCGGCAGCGCCCAGTGTGCGACCGTCCGCACGTCGGCCTTGTCCACTCCCATGCCGAAGGCGTTCGTCGCCACGACCACCTCGGCGCGGCCGTCCATGAACGCCTCCTGTGCTGGAACGCCGCGCGTCCGGGCTCATCCCCGCGTGGTAGGCCACGGTCGCGAAGCCGGCCGCGGAGAGCTCGCCCGCCAGCCGCTCGGTGTCCCTGCGCGTCCCGCAGTAGACGATCGCCGGGCCGGGACGCGGGCTCGGAGAGCACGTGCATCAGCGCGGCGAGCTTGCGCGCCTGCGCCCCCTTGCCCTCGACGCTCACGACGTCGAAGGAGAGGTTGGGACGGTCGAAGCCGGAGCGCACCGACAGCGGCTCGCGCAGGCCCAGTCGCGCGACGATCTCCTCGGCGACCGCCGGCGTCGCCGTCGCCGTGGCGGCCATCACCGGCGGCCGTCCGAGCGAGGAGATCGCCTCGCCAGGCGCAGGTAGTCGGGGCGGAAGTCGTGGCCCCACTCGGCCACGCAGTGGGCCTCGTCGACCACGAACAGGCCGACCGGCCTGCCTCGCGAGCGCGCGCCTGAAGGCGCCGGAGGCGAAGCGCTCGGGCGCCGCCAGCACGAGCTGGGCCGAGCCGTCTTCGATCTCGCGCAGCGCGCGCCTCGTTGTGCCCCTCGCCCATCCCGGAAGCGAGCATCGCCGCCGCCACGCCCGCGTCCTGAAGGCGGCGCAGCTGGTCGGACATCAGCGCGATCAGCGGGCTCACGACGACGACGAGGCCGACGCCGTCGGCGAGCGCGGGCAGCTGGTAGCAGAGCGACTTCCCACCGCCGGTCGGCATCACGACGAGGCTGTCGCGGCCGTCGAGCGCGGCCTGGACCGCCTCGCGCTGCCCCGGGCGGAAGCTCTCCAGGCCGAAGCGCGCGAGCAGCGTCTCGGGGGTCTGTGCGGGGAAGTTCGCCATCGGCGCCCACGCTAGCGCCGGCTGCGGCCGGGACGCACGGAGCCCGCCGCGCGTTCGCCGCCCACGCCTCCAAGCGCACCAGCCACGCCGACCCGGCCGCGCACCTGATCCGCATCCCCCAATCCAAAAAGATCTAAAGCCGGATGCTCCAGCGGTCCCCGAGCAGACGCGTCCTGCCGTGGTGCTCGAGCAGCGCCTCGGCCAGCAACCTGTGCGCCTGGTCCACGTCGCTCGAGCTCAGCCGCATCTGCCCGTGTTCGAGGTGGCTGAGCAGCATCCGTGCGGGCAGCACGCGCACGCCCTTGCGACGCGCGCCCGGGCGGTCCACCCACGCGCGGCTGAACACGATCAGCGGCTCGACCTCGGTGCCCGTGACCCATCCGATCGCCTTGCCCTGGGCCTGCGCCTGGGCGAGCATCGCGCCGTGGACGCGCCCCGCGCGGATCGGCCCGGGGTGGCTCTTGGTCTCGATCGTGAACACGCCTGGCGGCCCGATCACGATGTGGTCGACGTTGCCGCGACCGAGCGTCGCGTCGTGGATCACGCGCCAGCGCGAGCGATCCAGCTGGTCGAGAACGCCGCCGACGTGCTCCTCGGCCATGGCGCCCCGGTCGCGGCGCTCCACCAGCGGCAGCACGTAGCGGCTGATCACGAACATCGTCACCAGCAGCGCGACCTCGGCGGCCAGGAAGCGCGGGTCCCTCAGGCCGAAGGAGCGGCCGAGCAGGGCCGTCGCGGTCGCGGCGACGCCCAGCGCGACGATGCTGCGCATGCGCAGGCGCCGCCAGGTCGCGCGGGCGTACTGCCCGGGCGTCCGGCCGATCGGGTCGCGTTCGAGCAGCGTCATCGTCTTCTCTGCCTTCACCTCCTCATCTCTTCATCGGCCCGCGCACGCGCGCCGCTTGAATCGCGATTTCTCGGAGCCCCCGCGCGCGGCCCGTCCGGACCCCGAGCACGGCCTCCTGCACGCCGATGCGTGGAGCCCCGGGAGTTCTCCTAAAGCAGCCACAGGGGGCGGTCGAAGCCAACGACACAGCATCACCCCCTCTCCCCCTCCCCCCGAGATCCCGACAGCTGGAACGATGACCCAGACGCTCACCACAGAGCATCCACCCGACATCTGCCTGCTCCTGCGCGTACACGGCGAGCAGCGCTGGCTCGTGTCGAAGGTGATCCCGGCCCTGCGCCACCTCGAGGAGCCCGGCGCGATCGCGCCCGAGGAGCTCGACGCGGCGCTCGCCTACCTGGAGGTGCTGTGGCTGGAAGCCGGCCTGCGCGCGAGTGAGACGGACGCCGCGGCCGGCGCCCTGCGCTCGTCCGCCTCCCAGGAGGCGTTCCTGGCGGAGAAGGCCAACCGGTATCACGCCGCGGTGCGCCGCCTGCGCGAGGTCGTCGACCGGCGCGTCCGCGCGGTCATCGCCGCCGAGGGCGAGACCGCCAGAGGATCGCACCGGCGGCCCCGCCGCCTCCCACGCGAGCGCCGCCGGCCCATCCCGCGGTCCGGGACCGCCCGGGACCACACCGACGCGTAGGACGCGGCCCGCGCCCGATCGCGTACCCTTGCGCGCCGTGGCTCCCCGCTTCGACCTCCAATCGCACTCCACGCACTCCGACGGCGTGCTCTCCGCCGAGGACGTGGTGAAGAGCGCCGCCGAGGCCGGCGTCGAGCTGCTCGCGCTCTCCGACCACGACACGATCTCGGGCGTCGCCGAGGCGGTCGCGACCGGCGAACGGGTCGGCGTCGAGGTGGTCCCCGCCGTGGAGATCTCCGCGGTCGACGACGGCGCCGCCAGCGCGCGCGAACTGCACATCCTCGGCTACCGCATCGACTACACCGGGCCGCCGATGACGGCCAGCCTGGAGGAGTTCCTGGCCGACCGCGAGAAGCGCACGCTGCGCATGCGCGACGGCCTGCGCGAGGTCGGCTTCGACCTCGACGAAGCCGAGATCCAGGAGCGCATCGCCGCGGGCAAACCGATCGGCCGCCCGCACCTCGCCGGCGCCGTGCTCCGCGCCGAGGCCAACGCGCCGCGGCTGAAGGAGGAGGACATCGACGACATCGGCTCGCTGATCCGCGGCTACCTGATCGAGGGCAAGCCGGCGTTCCGCCTGCGCGAGACGCCGACGGTCGGCGAGGCGATCGACGCGATCCACGCGGCCGGCGGCGTGGCGATCTGGGCGCATCCCTTCTGGGACATCGCAGACCCGGACGAAGTGCTCGAGAGCCTGCAGCGCTTCCACGAGCTCGGCATCGACGGCGTCGAGGCCTTCTACATCACCCACGACGAGCCGCAGACGCGCCTGCTGACCGGCCGCGCCGCCGAGCTGGACATGCTCACGACCGGGTCCGCCGACTTCCACGGCCCCGAGAACCGCCAGTTCCACAGCTTCATGGCCTTCGAGACGTACGGCATCGAGCCGAACCTCGGGCCGATCGCGGGCTGAAGAGAATCGGTCGGCCGGCGCTCCGTGCCGGGCTCAGGGATCGGGTCGGCGGGCGCTCCGTGCCCGCCTCAGGCGATCGGAGCCGGCCGGCGCTCCGTGGCGGCCTCAGGACAGGGGTCGGCCGGCGCTCCGTGCCGGCCTCAGCGCGCTCAGGCGCCCGCGCCGCGCCCGAGATCCGCGAGCTCGTAGGCCAGCGCCTCCAGCGCCAGCTCCTCCGCGACGTTCACGGCCAGGCTGAGCCGGGTCGAGCCGACGAGCTCGATCGCACGGGCGAGCGCGTCGACCGGTACCCGCCCCGCGTCGGCCCGGAGCTGCTCGTGCCGGTCGGTCGCATGGATCAGCTCGGCGGCGTCCAGCTCCAGGCACAGCACGTCGCGCAGCCACAGCTCGGCGAGGCGCAGCCCCAGCTCCAGCGTCTCGGTGCGCGCCCGGCGCTCGACGCGCCGCTGCGCTTCGGCGCCTTCGCGCTGGTGGCGTTTGCGCTCCTTGCCCGGCATCAGCTCCAGCTCGTCCTCGACGCGTTGCTCGGCCTGCGCGCCGGCGAGCGCCCCCGCGCCGCGCGCGGCCTCGAGCAGCCCCTTCCAGGGGCGCCCGCCGTCTCATCGGCGAGCGAGGCGCGCACGAACGTCTCGGCGGCCGCCCGCAGCGTGGTGCCGCCCTCCCCGGCCAGCAAACCAGCGAGCCCCGCATCGCCGAGCGCCAGGCGCGCGCAGGCGCGGGCGCGCTCGGGGTCCACTCCCTGACCCTCCAGAAGTCCGGCCTCGATCGCCGCGGGCGGCGGGGGGTCGAAGCGCACGCGCTGGCAGCGCGAGACGATCGTCGGCAGCACGTCCTGCAGACGGTCGGTGATCAGCACCAGGTGGGCGAACGGCGGCGGCTCCTCGAGCGTCTTCAGCAGCCGGTTGGCCGCCTGGTCGTTCATGCGCTCGGCGCCCTCGATCACGAACACGCGCCGGGCGGACTCGAAGGGGGTCATGGTGGCGGCCGCCACGACCGGCTCCTCGATGTCGCCGACGAGCATCTCGGCGGCGCCCGAGGCGCGCACCCAGGTCAGGTCGGGGTGGGTCTCGCGGCGCACGCGTTCGGCGACGGTGGCGGAGTTGGGGGCCCCCTCGGCGAGCAGGGCGGCCGCGAACTCCCGCGCGAGCGCACGCTTGCCTGCGCCGGCCGGCCCGTGGAAGAGATAGGCATGGGAGGGGGGGCTTGCGCTCCGCGCCGCGGGTCCGAGGATCGCCGCGGCGTGGGCGTGCCCCTCCGCGGGCGGCCAGGTCTCCCGATCCATGGGCGCCATGCTAGATGGCTCGCCCGGGCGCGTTTGGACTACCGTGCCCCGGTGGCCGACGGCCTGCTGATCACGATCGAGGGCATCGACGGCGCCGGCAAGACCACGCTCGCCGTCGCGCTGCGGGAGGCGCTGGGCGCGCGCGGCCTCGGGGTGCGAGCTGGTGCGCGAGCCCGGCGGAGTCGCGCTCTCCGAGCACATGCGCACCCTGCTCGCCGACCCGGAGCTCCACATCGCCGCGCAGACCGAGGCGCTCCTCTACGCCGCCGCGCGCGCCCAGCTCGTGCAGGAGCTGCTGGTGCCGCTGCTCGGCGAAGGGAGCGTCGTGCTGCTGGACCGCTTCGTCGACTCCTCGCTGGCCTACCAGGGCGCGGGACGCGGGCTGGGGATCGAGCAGGTGCGCGGACTCAACGACTTCGCCACCGCCGGCGTGCGCCCGACCGCACGCTGCTGCTGGCCCTCGATCCGGAGCTGGCGCGCGCCCGCCTGGATGCGGTCGGGCAGCTGCCCGACCGCCTGGAGCGCGAGCCCGGCGCCTTCTTCGCGGAGATCGCCGCCGCCTACGAGCAGCTGGCCGAAGCCGAGCCCGGCCGGTTCGTGGTGCTCGACGCGAGCGCGCCCCGGGACGCCGTGCTCGCCGCCGCGCTCGCCGCACTCGGCGATCTGCTCTGAGGGCGCGACTACCATGCGAGGCGTGACGGGTCTGCGCTCCCTCGCTGCGGCGCTCGCCGCCGGCGCGCTTGCGATCTCGCCGGCGGGCGCTCTGGCCGCCGGCACGGCCACGAGCACGCCGACCATTCCGACGACGCCCCCCGCCACGGCCACGGGCGCGCCCGCCGGGGGCGCCGCAGCGCCGTCCACCGGCGTTCCGCCGGCCACGACCACCGCCGCCCCTGCGTCCCCGGGAACGACGACGCTGACACCGGCGGCCGGCGGCACCGCCCAGCCGGGCGCGACGGCACCCGCCCCGAAAACGACCGCGAAGGCCCCGTCGAAGGGCGGCGGCGTCTCCGGATGGGCGATCCTCGCCGCCGCGCTCGGCGCGCTGCTCGTGCTCGCGTGCCTCGTCTGGGCCCTCTTCCGCTCGGCGCCTACGAACCGCACTGGCTGGCCTCTGCTCGCCACGCGATCGCCGAGGCCGGCTACCGCGCGTCGGCCACCTGGGCCGAATTTACCGACTGGGTCCGGCTCGGGCACTAGATCGTCGGGCAAAAACACCGCTGCGAGCGGGTTCGCCGATCCGGCTCTGAGGGCCTCCGCGGATACAATGGGAGGTGACCGTTTTCCCTGCATTCGGCCCGGAAAACCGGTCCGTCCGGGCCGAGTCGGATGATCCGGTGTTACCCCCTCAGGACCCTGTTTTTGCCGCATGTTGGGGGATTCGCGGCCGGATAAGAGGAGAGAAGAGATGGCAGGCACCCCGCAGACAGCCCAGGACGTAACGGCCGCCCGAGCGCTGTCGATCAGACGCATGTTCACGACCCCGGGGACCCATCCGTTCGACGTCCGTCGAGTGGGAGCTGCGCGACGCGCACATCGGCCACGGCGACCACGTCGCCTTCGAGCAGGCCGACGTCGAGTTCCCGAAGAGCTGGTCGCAGAACGCGACCAACATCGTCGCCCAGAAGTACTTCCGCGGCCAGCTCGGCTCGCCCGAGCGCGAGCGCTCGGTCAAGCAGATGATCAGCCGCGTCGCCGGCACGATCACCGGCTGGGGCCGCGCGGGCGGCTACTTCGCGAGCGAGGACGACGCGAACGCCTTCGACGCACGAGCTGACCCACATCCTGCTGCACCAGATGGCGGCGTTCAACTCGCCCGTCTGGTTCAACGTCGGCTTCGAGGAGAGCCCGCAGTGCAGCGCGTGCTTCATCCTCTCCGTCGAGGACACGATGGAGTCGATCCTCGACTGGAACACCAAGGAGGGGATGATCTTCCGCGGCGGCTCCGGCTCGGGCATCAACCTGTCGAACATCCGCGGCTCGATGGAGCCCCTGGCCAAGGGCGGCACCGCCTCGGGCCCGGTCTCCTTCATGCGCGGCGCCGACTCGTGGGCCGGCACGATCAAGTCCGGCGGCAAGACCCGCCGCGCGGCCAAGATGGTCGTGCTCGACGTCGACCACCCGGACATCCGCGAGTTCATCTGGTGCAAGGCCAAGGAGGAGGACAAGGCCGCGGCCCTGCGCGACGCCGGCTTCGACATGTCGATCGACGGCGACGGCTTCAAGTCGATCCAGTACCAGAACGCCAACAACTCGGTGCGCGTCACCGACGAGTTCATGCGCGCCGTCGAGAAGGACGAGCGACTGGCGCGCTGACGGCCCGCACCACCGGCGAGACCGATCGGAGAGCCGATCCCCGCGCGCGAGCTGATGCGCGAGATCGCCGAGGCCGCCTGGCGCTGCGCCGACCCGGGCGTGCAGTACGACACGACGATCAACCACTGGCACACCTGCCCCGGACAGCGGCCGGATCAACGCCTCGAACCCGTGCAGCGAGTACATGCACGTCGACGACTCGGCTTGCAACCTCGCGTCGCTGAACCTGATGAAGTTCCGCCGCGCCGACGGCACGCTCGACGTCGAGTCCTTCGAGCACGCCGTCGACATCGTGCTGCTGGCGCAGGAGATCATCGTCGGGCCCTCCAGCTACCCGACCGAGGAGATCGGCGTCAACGCGCGCGCGTTCCGCCAGCTCGGCCTCGGCTACGCCAACCTCGGCGCCTACCTGATGAGCAACGGCATGCCCTACGACTCCGACGACGGGCCGTACCGCCGCCGCCGCGATCACGGCGCTGATGACCGGCCGCGCCTACCGCCGCTCGGCCGAGGTCGCCGGCGCGCTCGGCCCCTACGAGCGCTACGAGGAGAACCGCGAGCCGCACAACCACGTGATGCGGATGCACCGCGACGCCGCCTACGCGATCGCCGAGAGAGTCATGCGCCGACGGCGAGCTGCTCGCGGCCGCGCGCCGCTCGTGGGACGAGGCGGTCGAGCTGGGCGAGCGCTACGGCTACCGCAACGCGCAGGCCACCGTGCTCGCGCCGACCGGGACGATCTCGTTCCTGATGGACTGCGACACGACCGGCGTCGAGCCGGACTTCTCGCTGGTCAAGTTCAAGGAGCTCGTCGGCGGCGGGCAGATGACGATCGTCAACCGCACCGTGCCGCTCGCGCTGCAGACGCTCGGCTACTCCGAGCCGCAGATCGAGCAGATCGAGGCGCACCTGGCCGAGCACGGCACGATCGTCGGCGCGCCCGGCCTCGACGAGGAGCACCTGCCCGTGTTCGACGTCGCGGTCGGCGAGCGCGCGATCTCGCACATGGGCCACATCAAGATGATGGGCGCCGTGCAGCCGTTCATCTCGGGCGCGATCTCCAAGACGGTCAACCTGCCCCAGGAGGCCACCGTCGAGGACATCGCCGACGCCTACACCCAGGCGTGGCGCCTGGGCATCAAGGCGCTCGCGATCTACCGCGACGGCTCCAAGACCGCGCAGGCGCTGCGCACCGACGCCCAGACGGAGGCGAGCCTGCCGTGCAGGACGTCGACGAGATCGTCGAGCAGGCCGTCGCCAAGGCGCTCGCCGAGGCCGGCCCGCGGCGCAAGCGCATGCCGCGCGAGCGCCAGTCGATCACGCACAAGTTCTCGATCGGCGGCCACGAGGGCTACATCACCGCCGGCATGTACGAGGACGGCACGGTCGGCGAGATCTTCCTGACCGACATCGGCAAGGAGGGCTCGACGCTGCGCGGGATGATGAACTCCTTCGCGACCGCGATCTCGATCGCCCTGCAGTACGGCGTGCCGCTCGAAACGCTCGTGCAGAAGTTCAGCTACATGCGCTTCGAGCCCGAGGGGATCACCGGCAACCCGGAGATCCCGTTCGCCAAGTCGATGCCCGACTACATCATGCGCTGGCTGGCCTCGCGCTTCCTCGACACCGACGCCCAGGAGGAGCTCGGCATCCTCACGCCGGAGGTGCGCGCGCGCAAAGCCGCCCAGGACGCGCTCAGCCGTACGGCGGCGACACGGCGGGCCCGGCCGACGAGATCGAGACGCAGCCACGGTCGCGACTCCGCAGCGCGCGAGCGCCGACGGCCGCGGCGCATCCGCCCCGACGAACGCGCTGACCGACACGCCGCCGGTCGTCCCGGCGCGCATGCAGGGCCTCGACCTCGGCCCGGCGTGCAGCCAGTGCGGCGGCATGATGCAGCGGACGGGCAGTTGCTACACGTGCTCCAGCTGCGGCAACAACACCGGCTGCGGCTGAGGCTCGATAGCCGGCGTCTGACGGCGTCCTCGGTCGCTTGCGTGCAGAGCACGCGGCGCTCCCTGCGTCCTTGTCAGACTTGGCTCTCGAGCCTCAGCACCGTGATTTGACCTGAGAGAGGGTCGCCGGCCCCTCTCGTTTTCACGGCCCCGGGACCTCCCTTCGTGGTCCCGGGGCCGTGCTTGCCGCGGCGTGGACCTCTCTCGCATCTCGCCGCGGACGTTCGTGACCGGGCTAGGAGCCTTCGCCTCCGAAGCCGGGGAGTGTCGGAGCCGGCGGGGCGGCGGCTTCGGCGCTCTGGGCGCTGCGCGCGACGGCGAACGCGCCGGTCGCGGCGACCGGCGCCGAGGGCACGGCGCTGATGAGCGCACGAGAGGGGTCGCTCCGCGTGCCGCGGCCGGCCCCGGCGAGCGCCCCGGCTTCCTGCACCAGTTCGACGGCGGTGAGGTGCCAACCGGGGTCGCCCGCGGGCGCCGTCCTGCCCGCGGCGGTCGCGGTGGCGCTCGTGAAGGCGGCGGCGCCGAAGTCGGCGAGCGGCAGCGTCGTGCAGGAACCGCCGCCCCCGCAGACCGAGGGCGCCTCGACGATCCACTCCGCCGTCGAGGCATCGGTCGCGGACACGCGGCGGGTGATCGAGAAGCGCTTCCCGCTCGTCAGGTCCCTGAGCCGCAGCGTGACAGCGTGGCCCGCGACGGTCGCGGACGCGCTCACCGTGTCGCCGGGGTGCACCGCGAGCCGGATGCCGACGGGCGCCGCGGGGACGATCTCCCACCACGCGGCATACACCGACCGGCCTCTGCTGTCGCAATCGGACTCGCTCCCGACCTGCTCGAGCCGTTTGGAGCTCTGGTGGTAGCCGCCGAGCCCGACCCACACCGCCGAGTAGCCGGACTGGCCGCTCGTGCAGGTCGTGGCGGGGACGGTCCAGGTCCCCGAGACGCTGGTGAAGGCGCGCGCGTTTCGCGGGGAGACGACGTAGCCGGCCCAGTTGGTGCTGAGCTTCGCGGCGAGGGCTGAGCCGGGCAGCGCGGCCAGTCCCAGCGCGGCCAGGGCGGGAGCGCCGAGGAGGCGCGCGAGGCGGGGGCGTCTCACACCAACAAGCCTGCGCGGTCAATGTGAAAGCAGGGTAAGAGCGCGATGAGAGCCTGCCGATCGCCGGCACCCGCCGGCCGCTCGCACGCCGTTTGCGTTGCAGGTTGGTGAGAGCGTCGCTCAGCGGCCGCGCAGCGGTCACTTACCAACCTCTAACGTTTCGTTCTGATACTCGCGGCATGGCCGCGGGACAGGTTCTGCTCGTCGACGACGATCGCGCGCTGCGCGAGGCGATCGCTCGCGCGCTGCGCTTCGAGGGCTTCGACGTGACGCTCGCCTCCGACGGCCCCGAGGCCCTGGACCTCGCGATCCGCAAGCCGCCCGACATCGTGGTGCTGGACGTCGCCATGCCCTCGATGAGCGGCATCGAGGTGTGCCGCCGCATGCGCGCCATCGGCGCGCGGACCGCCGTGCTGATGCTGACCGCGAAGGACGGCGTCGGCGACCGCGTCGCCGGCCTGGACGCGGGGGCCGACGACTACCTGATGAAGCCGTTCGCTCTGGATGAGCTGCTGGCCCGTGTGCGGGCCGGGGTGCGCCGCTCGCTGATCGACGGTCGCGAAGAGACAGGGCTCGACGAGCTGGCCTTCGAGGACCTGCGGATGGATCTGGCCGCGTGCGCCGTGTATCGGGGAGAGCGAAAAGTGGAGCTGACGCGCACGGAGTACCTCCTCCTCGAATACCTCATGCTCAACCCCCGCCGTGCGCTGTCGCGTTCGATGATCTTCGAGCGGGTCTGGGGCTATGACCTCACCTCCAGCTCAAAGACGCTCGACGTCTACATCTCCTACCTGCGGCGCAAGCTCGAGGCGGAGGGCGAGCCGCGCCTGATCCGCACGGTGCGCTCGGTCGGCTACATCCTGCGCGAGGACCAGTGAGCCTGCGCCGCCGCATGGTCCTCTTCACGGCTGCCGCCGCCGGCTTCGTGGTGGTGCTCAGCGCGATCGCCTGCTACCTCGCGGTGCGCAGCAACATGCGCGACAGGCTCGACGCGCAGCTCCGCAACCAGGCCGCCCTCGTCTCGCGCTCGCCGGCCGCGCGGTTCGATCGCCCGCGCGGCAACTTCCGCTTCGCGCCGCGCGCGAAACTCCCCCGGCCAAGCCTTCAGAACCAGGGGGACATCGCCCTGCTCTCCGCCTCGGGCACGATCTCGAAGCGGCCGGATGACCCGACGCGGTTCGCCGTGACGCCGACCGCCCTGGCGGTCGCCGGCGGCAGGGCGAAGGCGAGCTTCTACGACGCCGAGGTCGCCGGCACGCCGGTCCGGGTGTACGTCGCTCCAGCCGGGGCCGGGCGCGCCGTGATCGTCGAGCAGGCTGTGAGGAGCCTGAACAGCACCCTGCACGACCTCGCCGTGATCCTGATCGCGATCGCGGCCACGGGCATCGCCATCGCGCTGGCGCTCGGTCTGCTCGTGGCACGCGCCGCGGCGGCGCCCGTGAACGCCCTTCGCCGCGCCGCCGAGCACGTCGGCTCCACCGGCGACCTGAGCCGGCGCATCGAGGTGAGCGGAACGGACGACCTGGCGCGTCTCGGGCACTCCTTCAACGACATGCTGGAGGCGCTCGAGGACTCGCAGCGCGCGCAGCGCCAGCTCGTCGCCGACGCCTCCCACGAGCTGCGCACGCCGGTGACGACGATCAGAACCAACCTGGAGGTGTTCGCGCGCAACCCCGACCTGGCGCCCGAGGACCGGGAACCGCTCCTCCAGGACCTGATCGGCGAGAGCGCCGAGCTCGGAGCGCTCGTCGAGGACCTGCTGGAATCCGCGCGCGACGAGGACAGCCGGGAGGCGTTCGAGGACCTCTCACTCGACGAGCTGGTCTCCTCCGAGCTGGAGCGCTGGGGCCGGCGCCATCCCGAAGCGGGCATCCTCGCGCGGCTGGCGCCGGTCGCGATCCACGGGCGGGAGCGCCGGCTGCAGCGCGCGCTCGCCAACCTCCTGGACAACGCGATCAAGTGGAGCCCGGAGGGCGCCGCCGTCGAGGTGACGCTCGCCGGCGGCAGGCTGACGGTCCGCGATCACGGCCCCGGGTTCCAGACCGAGGATCTCCCGTTCGTCTTCGACCGCTTCTACCGGGCGCCCAGCGCCCGCACCGTGCCCGGCTCCGGGCTCGGCCTGGCGATCGTCAAGAAGGTCGCCGAAGAACACGGCGGCGAAGCCCACGCCGAGAACGCGCCCGGCGGCGGAGCAAGCGTGTCGATGACGCTCCTGGCCGCGACCCCCTCGCCCGGACCCGAGCAGCGCGTGAGCCAGCCGGCTTGAGCGGGATCAGCTCACAAACGCTTCTAGAGCGCTTCTAACCAGACGCTTACCGATCGCCGCCAGCCTGGCACGACTGCGGCGCACGACCGTCGCCGCCACAAAAGAACAGCGACACCACACAGATGCCCATAGACCTCCGCCCTCCGGCGACCCGCCGCGGCGCCGCAGCTTCGAGCGGAAACGGACACGTGCCACGCGGGTCGCGAGCAACCGGCCTGGCAGCCAGGTTCCGCCGCCAGCCGGTCCTGAACACGATGCTCCTGGCGCTCTGCGTCGTCGCGATCGCCCTGGCCGTGAGCGCGATCGGGCCCTCCTCGCAGTCCAGCGGCGCCAGCACCCGCACCACCACCGCCAAACAGGGCGTGGTCCAGTCGACCGTGTCCGGCAGCGGCACCATCCAGTCCTCCTCGCAGCTCGACCTCGGCTTCAAGACGAGCGGCACCGTCACGCACATCGACGTCAAAGAAGGACAGCACGTGGTGCAGGGCCAGCTGCTGGCGACGCTCGACGCCAAGAGCACAGAAGCGTCGCTCCAGCAGGCCGAGGCGACGCTCAAATCCGCCGAAGCCAGCCTCGCTGCGCTCGCGGAAAACGAAGGCGAAAGCAGCGGCGGCTCGACGAGCGGCGGGACCGGCTCCACCAGCGCGGTCAGCTACACGACCTACTCGACCACGACCGCGCCCTCAGAAACGCAGGCCCCGACGACCTCGACGGGGAAGGCGACGACGCCCGCGCCGTCGACCCAGAAGAGCAGCAAACCCGCCGCGGGCTCCACGGGCGGCTCCGGGTCATCTTCGGCGTCGGGCACCGGCTCGCAGAGCAGCGGCTCGCAGAGCACCGGCAACTCCACCACCCAGCAGAGCGCCGCGACCCGCGAAGCCAACCTCGCGTCGGCGCGCGCGACGGTGAAAAGCGACCAGGTCAGCGTCGAAAGCGCCGAGAAGGCAGTGCAGAACACCAAGCTCTACGCGCCGCAGGACGGAACGATCGTCTCGCTCTCCGGCGAAGTCGGCGAAACGGTCTCCGCGACCGGCACGAGCAAAGCCACCTCGAGCGCCGGCAGCAGCTCGAGCACCGGTTCGGGCGCGGCCGGGGCGTCGACAGCGGGCGCCTCCAGCTCCTCGCAGGCCTCGGCGTCGGGCTCGGGCGGCTCGTCCTCCTCGTTCGCCGTGCTCAGCGACCTCGAATCGATGCAGCTCGTCGTCGGGCTCAGCGAATCGGAAATCGGCCAGGTCCACACGGGTCAGATCGCGACCGTGACGATCGAAGCGCTGAGCGGACGCAAGCTGGCGGCCCACGTCGCCAAGGTCGCACAGCTCGCGACGAGCACCAGCGGCGCCGCGAGCTACGACGTCACCTTCCAGCTCGACCAGCAGACGCCGGGGCTCAAAGTCGGGATGAGCGCGACGGCAGAAGTCGTGGTGAAGCAGGCAGAAGGCGTCAACGTCAGCACGAGCGCCATCAAAGGCGGCAGCGTGACGGTGATCCGCGGCGGCAAGCAGATCGCGCAACCCGTCACGACCGGGCTCGCCGGGGACAGCACGACGATCGTGCTGAGCGGGCTGAAGGCGGGTGAAAAGGTGCTGCTGCCGAGCGTGAGCTCGGCCGGGTCCTCGTCGTCCTCTTCATCCTCACGGTCGGGGGGCCGCAGCTCGCGCGGCGGGTTCGCAGGCGGCGGCTTCGCAGGCGGCGGCTTCGCCGCGGGCGGCGGGCTCCCCTCCGGGGGGCCGCCGGGTTGATGTCCGCACGCAGGCAGCCCCCACTCGGGCGAGGGGTGCGCGAGCGCCCGCTCGTGCAGCGGCGCGGCGGCGTCTCGCGCGGGAAGCGACCGCCGGCGATCCTCGTCGAGGACGTCTCGAAGACCTACGTCCTCGGTGCGATCAAGGTGCGCGCCCTGCGCGAGGTCTCCCTGCGCATCGAGCGCGGGGAGCTGGTCGCGATCATGGGCAGCTCGGGCAGCGGCAAGAGCACGCTGATGAACATCCTCGGCTGCCTGGACCTGCCGACGAGCGGCCGCTACCTGATCGACGGAGCCGACGCCCAGCGCATGGACGAGGACGACCTGTCCGATCTGCGCAACCGCAAGATCGGCTTCGTCTTCCAGAGCTTCAACCTCGTCCCGCGCACCAGCGCGCTCGCCAACGTGGAGCTGCCGCTCGCCTACGCGGGGATCGACCGGCGCGCGCGGCGCGAGCGCGCCGAAGCAGCGCTCGCCTCCGTCGGCATGGCCGAGCGGCTGCACCACCAGCCCTCCGAGCTCTCGGGCGGCCAGCAGCAGCGCGTCGCCGTCGCACGGGCGATCGTCACGAACCCGACGCTGATCCTTGCGGACGAGCCGACCGGGAACCTCGACTCCCACTCCACCGCCGAGGTGCTCGAGATCTTCGCCGGGCTCAACGCCGAAGGACGCACGGTGGTCCTGATCACCCACGAGCGCGAGGTCGCCGCACAGGCCCGGCGCGTCGTGACGCTGGCGGACGGCCGCGTCATGAGCGACACGCGAGTCGAGCCGGACGCGGTCCCCGGAGGGGCGCTCCGATGATCGGGCGCGAGACGCTGCGGATCGCCTGGGGCGGCATCAGCGCCAACAAGCTGCGCTCGGGCCTGACGATCCTCGGCATGACGATCGGCGTCGCCTCGGTGATCGTCCTGATCGCCGTCGGCAACGGTTCCTCGAAGGCCGTCCAGTCGCGCATCCAGAGCCTCGGCACGAACGTGCTCCTGGTCCAGAGCAGCGGCGGCTTCAGGCGCGCGGGCGCGAGCAGCGCGAGCAGCATCTCGCTGACCAAGGCCGACGCCGGCGCCCTGCAGGAACCAGGGCTCGCGCCTGATGTCAAGAGCGCCTCGCCGGTCGTGAACGCGAACAGCGTGACGCTGGTGCAGGGCAGCACGAGCGTCGAACCCTCGTCCTACATCGGCACGACGCCCTCGTATCTGACGGCCCACAGCTACGGGATCGCCGAAGGCCGCGGCCTGACCTCCGAAGACGTCAGCAGGCACCGCAGGGTGGTCGTGCTCGGCGAGGAAGTCGCCCAGGAGCTGTTCGGCGGCAGCGGCGCGGTCGGTCAGACGATCAAGGTCAACGGCGGCAACCAAGAAGTCGTCGGCGTGCTCGCGAAAAAGGGCACCAACGGGACGACCAACCAGGACGACGTCGTGATGGCACCGATCACGACCGTGCAGGAGTCGCTCAGCGGCGTCGGGCCGATCGACTCGATCACAGTGCAGGCGAAGTCCGAATCCTCACTGAACGCGGCCGAAGCCGAGGTCAAGCAGATCATCGAGGAACGGCACAAGATCAAGAACACCGAAGAACCGGGCTTCAACGTCCTCAACCAGGGCTCGCTGCTCGAAACCTCGAACTCGACGAGCAGCGTCTTCACGACCCTCTTGGGCGAGGTGGCGGCGATCTCGCTGCTCGTCGGCGGGATCGGCGTGATGAACATCATGCTGGTCAGCGTCACCGAGCGCACGCGCGAGATCGGCATTCGCAAGGCGATCGGCGCGCGGCGCAGCGACATCCTCACCCAGTTCCTGACCGAGGCCGTCCTGGTCTCGCTGATCGGCGGCCTGCTCGGCATCGCGCTGGGCGTGATCGGCAGCCAGTTCGAAATCGCCGGCGTCCACCCGGTGATCGCGACGTACTCGATCTTCCTCGCCTTCGGCGCGGCCGTCGCCTCGGGCCTCTTCTTCGGCACCTACCCCGCGGCGCGCGCCGCAGCCCTACGCCCCATCGAGGCCCTCCGCTTTGAGTGAGGCAACTCCCCCCGACCAGGAGCAGCAGATGACGACCCCAGGCACCCACGTCGATGAGCCCGCCGATCTCGACTACGAGCAGGAGGACTGGCTCGCCGAGGAGGATGAGCTGCCGCCTCGGCCGCGCCGCAAGCTGCTCTCGCCCGTCCCCGTGACGCTGATGGCGGTACTGCTCGTGGCCCTCGCCTTCTTCGCCGGCGTACAGGTCGAGAAGGGCCAGTCCTCCTCCTCAGCGACGGCGGGCGGGGTGCCGTCGGGCTTCGCCGCGCTGAGAGCGCGCCTCGGCGCGGGCGCAGGCGGCTCGAGCAGCGGCCTCCCGGGCGCGAGCGGCTCCGGCACGAGCGCGGGCGCGGCCGGCGGCGGCTTCCCGGGCGCCTCGGGCGCGTTCGCGGGCCTCACCCGCGGCGAAGTCAGCTACGTCAGCGGGAGCACGCTCTATGTGGTGACCGGCGAAGGCAACACCGTCAAGGTCAGCGCCCCCGCCGGGACCAAGGTCTCGAAGACCGTCGGGGCCAACGTGCACAGCATCCACCCCGGCGACACGGTCACCGTGCAGGGGAGCCAGTCCGGCGGGAGCGTCAAAGCGAGCTCCATCACCGTCGGCTCGGGCGGATCGAGCAGCAGCGCAGGCAGCTCGGCGGGTTCGAGCTCAGCCGGCGGACCCCAGCAGCTCTTCGGATCCGGGTGAGCACGAACCACCCCCCAATGACAAGGAAACAACGCATGAGAACCCACCCCCACAGACGTCCACGGATGCTCGCGCTGATCGGCGCGGTCATGCTCATGGGCGCCGCCCTCGCCCTCGCGGCGTGCGGCGGGTCCAGCAGCTCCGGCACGAAGAACGCCGCGGCCACCACCACAACGACCGGCTCGAGCTCCGGCAAAGACCGCAGGGCGGCGCTCCGCGAATGCCTGGCGAAGCAGGGCATCAAACTGCCCTCGGCGCCGACCGGCGGCGCGCAGCCGGGCGCAGGAGGGCCCCCGGCCGGCGGCGGAGGCTTCACGCCCCCGCCCGGCGCGACGAGCTCGAAGACGCAGGAAGCGTTCAAAAAGTGCGGCGGCGGCAGCTTCCGGGGCTTCGGCCGCGGGGGCCAGCGCAACAGCGCCGCGTTCAAAGCGTCGCTGACGAAATTCGCGGCCTGCATGCGCGAAAACGGCGTGAACCTCCCGACCCCGAACACCAGCGGCAAAGGCCCGGTGTTCGACACCAAAGGGATCGACACTTCCAGCGCCGCCTTCAAGAGCGCCCAGAGCAAGTGCGCCAGCGCGCTGAAAGGCGCCTTCCCGGGGAGAGGCGCAGGTGCTCCCTCCGGGCAGCAGGGCCCGCCTCCGGGAGCTCCCGGCGAAGCAGCCTCCGGCGCCTGACCCCGGCACGACGAGGGGCCGGCGAGCAGCCGGTCCCTCTTCCCGTCGCGTCCGGCCGCCGGCCGTGGGATCCGCGCAGCGGAGCGGACGCTAGTTGTCTTTGCCCGCGGGCCGTTCCCGTTCGGTCGGGGACGGCGTTTCGCTTGGAGCTTCTTCCTCTTTCTCCGGCAGCTCTTCCTCTTTCTCGGGCGCTTCGCGCGTGCGCGGCGCTTCGGGCTGGACGGTGACGGGCGGCGGTTCGGGCGCGGGCGCGGATGTGACCGGCACTTCGGCGGCGGGTTCGCCGGCGGGCGGGGTGGCCGCTGCGACAGCTTGGGAGGGGGATGTCGATGCCGGTTCTTCGGCGCTCGTCCCGCCGCCGCCGGAGTGGCGTGGCGTGCTGCGGGGGGTCTGGCGCACGGGGGCGCCGGCGCCCGCCGCCGGCTGACCGCCTGCGCCGGCGGCGGCGAGCTGCCCGGTGGCGACGGGCGAGTAGGCGGCGACGCGACGCGGCGGGGAGGCCGACCGGTGCGAGCGTGCGCCCGGCTGCACGGCCGCCACGGAGCCGCTGCTCGCGGCGGCGGTGTGCGGCCTCGCGGGCCGGCGATGGTGGCCGGAGATCAACCCGGGCCCGACGGCCACCCCGGCGGCCAGCGCGGCCGTCGCCACGGCGGCCGCGGCCGCTCGCACTCCGGCGAGCGACGTGGCGCCGGCGGATCCCGGTGCGGCGGCTTCGGCCAGACGCCCGGCGCCAGGGCGCCGGAGCGCGCCGCCGACAGCGCGGGCGAGGGGCACCGGCGCCAGCGCAGCGCTCGCCGCCCGCAGACTCTCGCGGGCCCGGTGCAGCAGGCCCCGGACCGCGCCCGGGCTCACGCCGAGAGCGCTCGCGACCTCCTCGTAGGAGCGGCCCTCGACCGCGCTCAGCACCAACGCGTCGCGCTGACGGGGCGGGAGCGCCGCGACGGCGTCGAGCGTCTGGCGCAGCGCGAGACCGTCCTCCAGGGCGAACGGCGCGCTGGCTGCGCGCTCGATCTCAGGGTCGAGGTGCTGGGCGCGAGCCCCGGAGCGCAGCAGGTTCACGGCGCTGTTGTGAGTGATGCGCCCGAGCCATGGGCCGACATCGCGGACGTCGTCGCCGCGGCACAGCGCCAACCATGCGCTCAGCACAGCCTGCTGCACCGCGTCCTCGGCACGCCCGTCGCCGAGACCGAGCCGCCGGGCGTAGGCGACGAGCGAGGCGCGGTGGCGGCGGACGATCAGCTCGAACGCGCGCTCGTCGCCCCGGCGGGCGAGCTCGACCAGTCGCGCGTCGGAGTGCGCGACCGCGCCGGGGAAGCGGGGCCTCGGGATCATCGCCCCGCTCCGGACAGGCGAAGACCAGCACGGTCGGCCGCCCGACCTGCCCTCCGCTCGCGACACCCCGACGTGACGCAGCCCCTGGACATTCCTCGCCACACCCTAGCCGCTACTCGGAGCGCCTACCATCGGGGCGCGTGGACGCGATCGCAGACCCCCCCTCGCCCGAGCGCCCGCTGCAGGGCGGCTGCCTCTGCGGCTCGGTCCGCTACGAGATCACAGCGCCCTTCCTGTCCGCGGGCTACTGCCACTGCACGCGCTGCCAGCGGCGCACGGGCACCGGGTCCTCGGTCAACGGCCGCGTGCCCCAGAGCGGCTTCCGGCTGCTCGCGGGCGCGGAGCGGCTGAAGGTCTACAGCCCGCCGGAAGGCGGGGCGCGAAAGCTGTTCTGCAGCGAGTGCGGCTCGGCGGTCTTCAGCGGCGACCCGCTCGCCGACGAGCAGGTCGCCGTACGGCTGGGCACGCTCGACGGCGATCCCGGCATCCGCCCGCAGTACCGGATGTTCGTGGACTTCGCAGCACCCTGGGACCCGCCGCCCGAAGACGGGCTGACGCGCCACCCCGGGCCGCGCTCGGCTTAGAGAAAACGAAGGGCGGCGGGTGCGCGTCCGCCGCCCTCACCGACGAGAACCCCGCTCACCGCTCCTCGTTGCCGGCTCTGGACGGATCTCCGAGCGGCGGAGGGGCCCGGCGCAGCCGCGCCGAGCCCCTCGCCTCAGTCCTGCTCGGAGCGCCGCTCAGGACTTCGGGAGCAGCTCGACCTTCTCCCAGACGGCGCCGGCGCCGCTGACGTTCAGCTCCGCGTCCTTGATCTTGGCGCCGGGGACGAGCGCCGAGACGCCGCAGGATTCGTTTTCGGGCATCTGCGCGTCGTCGTGGTGCTCGAGACCGGGCCCGCCGTTGGCGGCGTCTCCCTGGTGTTCCTGCCAGCCTTCGTGCTGTTCGAGACCGGGCCCGCCGTTGGCGGCGTCTCCCTGATCTCCCTGCCAGCCTTCGTGCTGGGAGCTGTCCTCACAGCCGCAGCTGATCTGGGTTTCTTCGGTCACCTTGCCGGAGGCGGTCGAGCCGTCGGGCAGGGTGATCTTCAGCACACCACCTTCGAAGGAGGCGACGGTGGCGACCGGTTCTTCGCTCGCCGGCGTGGGTGTCGGGGTGCCGGTCGTGTCCGACGGCTTCGCCGCCGGCGCGAACACGACCGTGTGGTGGTGACGGCGATGATGGGCGCGGGCGCCGCGCGCGTCGTGGCGAGCGCGATGGTGGGCCGACGCCGCCGCGGGAAGGGCGGGCGCCAGGAACGCGGATGCGAGCACTCCGGTCAGGATCCGTTTCATCTGGCAAACCTCCTTGCCGCCGTGGATGCGGGCGGCCGTGTTTGGTCAGGACACCAGAGAGACACCCACTCGGGGGAAGCGCTCACACCCTCCTGGACGTCTATACGAGCAGCATCGAGACGCTGCCGAAGGCCAGCCGGGGCTTGTTCGCTGCACCGCTTCGGCGCGGCAGCCGCGCCGCGCGCACGCGCAGCCACTGCAGCGAGCCGGGCATCCCGCAGCGCTCGCGCCAGCCACGCAGCGCGCGCTCCAGCGTGTCCGCGTCGGCTACGCGCGCGATCACCTCGACGCCGCCGCCGCCCTCGGCGGCGGGGCCCAGCCTGACCAGGTAGAGCTCGCCCGTGTCCTGCACCCAGGCGGCGCGGTGGATCGGGCCCTCCTCGTCGCTGCGCCACCAGAGACCGACATCGCGCTCGCGCGAGGTCAGCCGCGCGGCGTCGGCGCTGTAGAACGCGACCAGCGAGGGATAGCGCTGCCCCGCCGGCCGATCGTCATCGGAATCCATCGATACCACCCATCGTCGAGGAGGAAGGTTCGTGACAAGCACCTTCCCGCTCCCGGCTAAACGAGCGGTTACCGAGTCGTAAGGATTGGTCGAGAACGGCCTGTCCTGCGCCGTTCGGGAGAGGAAACGTGTGTCACCGGTTCTGCCGAACCGGTGACACTCGAGTGCGTCCGAGAGGCCGGCTGCGAGCGCCGGCCGGCTCGTCTATCAGGGGTTCAGCCGCTTCTTCAGCGCACTGGCAGCGGAGAATTTTGCCGCTTTGGAGGCCGCGATCTGGATCGTCGCACCGGTCGAGGGGTTGCGCCCCGTGCGCGCGGCCCGCTGGCTGACGCTGAACTTGCCGAAGCCTGCAAGCGCGACCTCGCCGCCGGAGGCCAGCTCGTCGGAGATCGTTTCGATCGCCGCCTCGACCGCGCCTCGTGCCTGGCTGGCGCTCATGCCGGTTTTCGAAGCGACCCTCTCAGCTAGGTCGTTCTTGGTCATGCCACTCCCTTCTCGAGTGTCTTTGCTGCGCGCAGGCTAACCCTTCCCGCGGACGACAGGCCCGAAAACACGGGACTTACGCCCCGCGAAGCCCCTAATTTCCGGGGAACTCCACCGGCGCGAGGTCCCGCACCGGCGCCTTCGGGGCGCCAGGCCGGGCGCGCGCCCACAGCCTGCCGTCGGCCGCGCCCGCGGCGCAGGCGGCCCACAGCGTCGCGATCCAGGAGAGGCTGGCGAGGGTGACGTGGACCCAGACGAGGCCCGCCGGGAGGTGCGTCTCGTACTGATCCAGCCCCACCGCGCCCTGCAGCAACAGCAGCCAGCAGAGCACGGTGAGCGGGCGCTGCACCCGCTCCTCGGCCCCCCGGCGGCGCGCGAAGAACCAGGCGCCCACGGCCGCGAGGCCGAAGACCAAGGCGATCTCGCCGTGGCGGTGGATCACGAAGTCCATCGTGCCGGTGCCGTCGAAGGACAGCCGGTTGATCTTCTGCCCCGGCGAGCCTCCGGCATGCGGGCCGGCCGCGGTCGCGGCGGTGCCGGCGAAGATCGTCAGCGCGCCCAGCGCCGCCAGGCCGATCAGCGCCCGCACGAGGCCGCGGTCGAGCGGCAGCGCGCGAAGACCGCCACCCGCGCGTCGCTCCACCACGCTGCCCTCCCCATCCCCATCCCCCTCCCCGGGGGTCTCGATGCCGCTGCGCCACACCAGCACCACGCCGGCCAACAGGATCAGCATCGACAGCGCGAAGTGCGCCATCACCCAGCCGTAGTCGAGGTTGCCCTTGACTGTCAAGCCCCCCAGTACCGCCTGGCAGATCACGCCCAGCGGCAGCAGCGCGGCGTTCCACATCAGGTCCCGGCGGTACGGGCGCCGGCGCAGCGCGCCCAGCCATGCCAGGCCGGCCGCGATCACGACCGGCACGCTCAGGACCCGGTTGGAGAACTCGATGATCGAGTGGCCGTTCGCCGCCGGGTAGTAGTTGCCGTAGCACTTCGGCCACGTCGGGCAGCCGAGGCCGGAGCCGGTCAGCCGCACGGCCGCCCCGGTCAGCACGATCAGCGTCAGCGCGCCCAGCGCGACGCGCGCGAGCACCAGGTACTGGCCCGCCGTGAGGGTGTAGCCGTTGGTCCGTTCGCGCAGCGTTGCCGCCATCCGGCTTAAGGATGCCACCGGAACGGCAGTTCGTCCGCGATCGCCGACAGGCGGGGCGCCCCAGCGTCCCGCGCCGAGACGATCAGCTCCTCGGCGGGCAGCGGCCATTCGATGCCGACGTCGGGGTCGTCCCAGGCGATGCCCCGTTCGACGGCCTGGTCGTAATAGGCGGTCTGCTTGTAGAGCACGTCCGCCGTCTCGCTGAGCACGCAGAAGCCGTGCGCGAAGCCGACCGGCACGAACAGCTCGCGCATGCTCTCGCCGTCGAGCTCCACCCCCTCCCACTGTCCGTAGGTGGGTGAGCCGGCCCGCAGGTCAACCGCAACATCGACGATCACCCCGCGCGCGCAGCGCACGAGCTTGGCGACCCCCTCGCCGATCTGGAAGTGCATGCCCCGCACGACCCCGCGCGAGGAGCGCGAGTGGTTGTCCTGCACGAAGCGCTCCTGCGGGGGAATGCCGAGGGCCTCGTGCCACTCGTTCCTGTAGGTCTCCACGAAGAAGCCACGCTCGTCGCCGTGGACCGCCGGCTCGAGCGCGAGGAGGCCATCGAGACGCGTGGGCCGTGCCTGCACGAGCGCGCAGGTTAGCGGGAGCTAGTGGTGCTTGTGCGCCCGCCGGTGCTTCGGCTTGGGCTTCAGGTGGATGATCGTGATCGAGCGCCGCGTGACGTTGCGCAGCCGGTCGTAGGCCAGGAACGTCAGCGTGTGGCGGCCGAAGGAGATGTGCTTGGCGTGCTGCCAGTCCAGGCGCCCGGACAGCAGGTGCGGGTAGCTGCCGCCGTCGTAGTTGCGGATCAGCTTGCCGTCGATCTCCAGGCGGATGCGGAACACGCCGACCTTGCTGCTCGCCGAGACCACGATCGGCAGCGGGCCGCTGTAGACGAAGTGGTTGGAGGGCGATCTGACGTCGATCGACGGGCCCGTGAAGGTGCCGCACGGTTCGCTCAGGCTGTCGCCTTTGTGGGCGTATTCGCGCATCGCCTCGAAGGAGGGCTTGTGCGAGCCGTTGGCACGGATCAAGCCGGCGGTGGAGCCGCTCTGGTCCTCGAGCGGGAACCAGAGCGCAACCTGAACGTAGGGGTCCTGCGCGAGGCAGTGGTAGGCCTGGCGCAGGAACGTTGCCTGCGTTTCTTCGCTCACTCCTTCGGGCTTCTGCCCGGCCCACATACCCTCCGAGCAGACCGCGCTGGTCGTGCGCCAGCTCAGCTCGGTCATCCAGATCGGCTTGTCGTCCCCGTTGGCGAGCATCACCGCGTGCACTTCTCGGTAGGCGAGGAACGAGTCCGGGATCATGCGGTTGTCGCTGCCGCGCAGGTATTCGTAGGGCGAGAGGACGTCGCAGGAGGTATCGAGGTGGACACCGACGGCGTCGAAGTAGCCCTTGCCGCCCGCGGCGTAGACCTGTTCCAGGAACGGATAGTCGTTGCCGGTCAGCCCGCCGAGCACGACCGTCGCTTTCGGTTCGGCCGCCTTGAGCGCCGGGTAGGCCGCCTTCAGGAGGTTCACGTAGCCCGCCGGGTCGGGGGCGCCGGTCCACCAGCGCGGTTCGTCCTCCTCGTTCCAGATTTCATACGCCGCCACGCGGCTGCCGAAGCGCTGGGCGATCGTCGCGAGCATCGAGGCATAGTCCTGGGGGTTGGCGGGCGGCATGTGTTCGTCGGGCGAGCCCGTCTCCCACTGGGGGCTGCCGACCACGTCGAGCAGGAACTTCGTCCCGGCGGGGTAGGCGTGGAAGGCCTGTTCATAGGCGGCGAGCCAGTTCGGCGCGTAGGTGTTGCGGGACGGCTCGATCACGTTCCAGGGCAGGAACATGCGCACCCAGTGGGTGCCGAGCTGCTGCGCCTGGATGGCGTGGCCGGCTTCCGGGCCGGGGATGTTGAAGCCGGGTTCGGCGGCGTGGGCGGTGGGGGCGGCGAGAGCGCAGAGCGTGAACGCGCAGAGCAGCGCAGCGCGAAGGGCCCGCCGTCGGCGGGCTGCCGGGCGGGTTCTCGGCGGGTGCTGCATCTCGTTCACATCGGCGGGCTTACCCGTGGCGGTGAGGACACGGGCGCGGGTTAGACGGATCGACGAGCGGGCGTGTTCCGCCCGCCTTGCCGCGCGGGGCGGCGCGGGCGGGTGATTCGGACCGACGCAACTTGGATCGGAGCGAGAGCGCTCGCGCTCGACCGGACGACCGTCGACGGCCAGCATGCGGCGCGAGGAGGGCGACCTTATATTGCTGTTGAGTGCCGCGAGTCAGATCCTGGAACGGACAGCGACAGGCTCGACGGGGCGGGTTGTTCTGGCGGAGCCCCCAGGTGCGCCAGTTCGTTCGGTTCTGCTTCGTGGGGCTGATCCAGAATGGTCTGAACATTGGCATCTTCGCCGCCCAGGTAGCGGCCGGGGTGCCGTACCTGCTCGCCTCGGCGGCCTCGGCTTGTTGTGCGCTCGCGGTCAGCTTTCTGCTGAACCGCCGCTGGACCTTCCAAGGCACCAACGATCGGACGCGGGCCCGGGCGGTCCGCTACGTCGCGATCTGGCTGATCGTCCTCCTGGCCGCCCTTCCCGTGCTGGCGCTGCTCGTAGATGTAGCCCACATCCCGAAGGTCCTGGCCCAGGCGATCGTCATCGCGGTGGGGGCACCCATCAGTTATCTCGCGCAGCGGCGATGGACCTTCTCCAACTCCGTGCGATGAGGCCGGCACGCCCGCTGGTGTTCTCGAGGCGCCGCGGTAGTCTGGCCGCCATCGTGCGGGCAGAGTTTGCGAACGGTCACTGGCGTTGACAGGCTCCTCACAGGGCACGGCGACGACGAAGCCGAAAGGCGGGTATGACCCGCTCCTGTTCATGAGGCTTGCGGAGCTGGAGGACAAGAGTTTCTGGTTCCGCGCCAGGAACCGCTTGATCGTCGAATTGGTCTCAGAACTGACGACGCCGGGAAGCAGCTTCCTCGAGGTCGGGTGCGGGACGGGCTACGTCCTGCAGGCATTGGCAGACGACTGCGGGCTCAGCGTGACAGGCGCGGAGCTGTTCTCAGACGGGCTCGAGTATGCACGGAGGCGCCTGCCGCAGGCTACGTTCGTCGAGCTCGATGCGCGGTCGATGCCGTTCCGCGATGCGTTCGACTCCGTCGGGGCGTTTGACGTCATCGAGCACATCGAGGACGACATGGCTGTGCTGCAGGGTCTCCACCGCGCCCTGCGACCCGGCGGCTACCTGTTCCTGACCGTTCCCCAGCACAGATGGCTGTGGAGCGATGCCGACACACACGCCCACCACGTTCGACGCTATGCCCGCGCCGAGCTTGTCGCACGCCTGAAAGATGCGGGCTTCGAACCTGTCCGTGTTACTTCGTTCGTGGCGACGCTCTTGCCGTTGATGGCAGCTTCGAGGTTGTGGCAGCGGGTGTCTCGCCGCGACTACGACATCGACGCCGACCTCGTACCCCCGCAACCCGCGAACGCGATCCTGGAAGCCGTCCTGCGTTGCGAGCGCTGGCTGATCCGCCGCGGTGTCTCGTTCCCGGTGGGCGGGTCGCTCGTGGTCGTAGCTCGTCGTCGAGACTGACCCAGAGGCGAAATCGGGCGAGAAGTGTGCGGCCGCGCCGCGGCGTCAGACGGAGGACTGGTCTTCGTGCCCCTCGCGCCAGCGGTGCAGCCAGACCGCGGCGTCGGCGGTGCGATAGCCGTAGCGCTGGTAGAGCCGCTGCGCCGCGATGTTGGCAGCTTGCGTGACGACCAGCGCGGTACGCATGCCGGCCTCTGCGAACAGCTCGCCGGCACCCTCCATCAACGACCCCGCCATGCCGGTCCTCTCTGCATCCGCCGCCACGGCGATCAGCTCGATGTGGCCCGCGCCAGCGACGCGGTCCAGCCTGCACGTGATGAAGCCGCGCCCGTCGCCGGCGATGAGCGTCACCTTGCCGGCCCGAGCCTCGATGCCGCCCCTCAGCCAGCGCACGTACAGCTCGGCGCTGCGGTCCCTCGGGAACTCCGGATCGAGGAAGAACCTGGTGGTCACAAACCGCTCTCGAGCGATCGGCTCGAGGACCGCGAGGTCGCCCTGCGTGGCACGCCGCAGTCCGTTCATGTTCGCCGGGTGACCCTCAACGGGGCGCCGAAACTCCAAGCGCACGTCGCGCACCAGGAAGCCCAGCCGCTGGGCAAGCTCCAGCAGGTCCGCGTCGGCGGCCGGCACCAGCAGGTACAGGCAGCGCAGGCCGCGCTTGTCTCCCTCGCGCACCGCGTCCGCCAACGCCGTAGCGCCGGTGCCGTGGGCGACCCGACCGATCTCGAAGCCGAACAGGTCACTGTCCCAGCCGAGCCTTTCGACCAGGCTCACGCTGACCCGTCGCCGGGCAGGGAGGGCGCCGGCGCGCGACCGTTGACGGTGACCTGCGATCTAACCAGGTAATAGGGACGGGCCTTTGCCTCGCTGTATATGCGCCCGACGTACTCGCCGATCATCGCCGCGAGGAGCAGCAGTACCGTCAGCAGAGCGAACACGAGCGCGAACGCGGAGACGGTCCCCGACACGCCGGCGCCAACGGCGACCCGGTAGACGAGGAAGCCAACCGTCGCGGCGACGCCGCACAGCGAGGCCAGCAGGCCGATCCCCGTCAGCAGGCGCAGCGGGAACACGGAGTAACCGGTGATGAGGTCGAGGAACATGTCGACGAGCGCCGAGAGCCGGTAGCGCGAGCCCTGCTCTCCGCGCCCTTCGTGCGCGATTGGAACCTCCTTGATCGGCACGCCCAGCCAAGCGACGACCGCCGGCACGTAGCGATGGCGCTCGGTGAACCGGTTCATCAGATCGACGGTGTTGCGGTCGTACGCCCGGAACATCGAGCCGAAGTCGCGCAGTTGCGTCTTGGTTTGAGCGTTGAGCCACCGCGTCAGAGCGCGCGTGATCAGGCGTCTGGTGAGCGGGTCCCTGCGGTCGGCACGGTAACCAGACACGACCGGGTACTCGGGACCGAGCTCGCGCAGCAACGTGGGGATCTCCTCCGGCGGGTACTGCAGGTCGCTGTCGAGCGTCACAACCCGCTGGCCGCGGGCATGCGCGAGGCCCGCGAACACCGCCGGATGCTGGCCGAAGTTCCTCGTCAGGGTCACGACAGTGGTCGGATGGGGATAGTCATCGGCCATCTCCAACGCCACGGGTGTCGTGCGATCGAAGCCCCCGCCGTCATCGACGAGCACCAGCTCTCCCCCGTCGGGCTGCTCGTCGAGGATCGGACGACAGCGCCTGAAGATCTCACCCAGGGAGGCCTCGTCGCGATAGAGCGGGATCACGATGCTGAGCCCGACGGGGCCGGGTTGCTCGCGCTCAGCCGCGGCCTCCGAAGGTGGCATGTCCTAATCCTTGCATGGGGCTCTCCGGATAGCCGGGGTAGTATGGGGGCGTGCGCGAGGGCAGCACGATTCCGTTCAACCGGCCCTCGCTGGTCGGCAACGAGCACCGGTACATCGACGAGGCCCTCGCGAGCGGCAAGCTCTCGGGCAACGGCGAGTTCTGCGGGCGGTGCGCCTCGTGGCTCGAACGGCACGTCGGCGGCGTGTTGGCCCTTCCCACCCCCTCTTGCACCGCCGCGCTCGAGATGAGCGCGATCCTGACCGGGCTCGAACCGGGTGACGAGGTGATCGTCCCCGACTTCGCGTACGTATCGACGGCGAACGCCTTCGCCCTTCGTCGCGCGGTGCCGGTCTGCGTTGATGTCGAGCGCTCCACGCTGAACATCGAGCCGGCTGCGATCGAGGCCGCGATCACCGACAGGACGCGGGCGATCGTCGTGATCCACTACGGCGGGGTGGCCTGCGACATGGATGCGATCACGCAGATCGCCTCTCGCCACGGCCTGCACGTCATCGAGGACGCGGCGCACTCGATAGACGCCTCCTACCACGGCCGGCCGCTCGGGTCTATCGGAGGCCTTTCCACTTTCAGCTTCCACGAGACCAAGAACGTGCAGTGCGGCGAGGGCGGCGCGCTGGTGGTGAACGACCCGGGGATGCGCGAGCGCGCCGAGATCGTCCAGGAGAAGGGCACCGACAGGAGCCGCTTTTTCAGGGGAGACGTCGACAAGTACACCTGGCAGGACATCGGGTCCTCTTACCTGCTGAGCGAGCTGGCTGCCGCCTTTCTATGGGCACAACTCGAGCACGCGGGCGAGATCACGGCAGAGCGGCTCGGGATCTGGGACCGCTACTACGAGGCGTTCGAGCCGCTCGAGCGAGAGGGGCTGCTGAGGCGGCCGGTCGTGCCCGAGGGATGCCGGCACAGCGGGCATCTCTTCTATCTGCTGCTGCCCACGCAGGAGTCGCGCGACGCGACGCTCGAGCAGCTGAACGCACAGGGGATCGGTGCGGTGTTCCACTACCTGCCGCTCCACGCCTCGCCGGCGGGCCGGCGCTACGGCAGGGGGGACGGAGACCTCGCCAACAGCGTCCAGCTCAGCGGCAGGCTCCTGCGCCTGCCGCTCTGGGCCGGGCTCGGCGAGGAGCGCCTCGAAAGGGTCATCGAGGGCGTCTGCGCGACGATCCCCCGGACGGCCGGCGCCTACGCCCGGTAGCTCACTGCCACCATTCGTGCGGCGGGGACGTCACGTAGGGCCCCGCGTGGAAGGCGCCCAGTGCACGCGCGCACGCGCGCTGACTCGTGATGAGCACAGTGCGACCGCTCGGCACATCAAAGAAGTAAGAGCGGCGATACGGGCTGGCTGATTCGACCGGCGCTCCCGCGACGGTCGGGATCACGCCGTTGGGGGCGCAGTCGATCTGGATCCCTTCGGCGACGACCGGGAAGCTGGAGACGTCAGCGCGGTTGTAGGCGATCTTGACCGCATTCGTCTGTTCCCAGGAGGTGTAGAAGATCGGCATGCCGGGTGCCACCGTTCCCGCTTCGCCGAAGGTGTAGATGGTTGAGCTGGGGAGCGGGTCGGGAAGACGGCGTCGCAGCACGTTCAGCACGTGTCCTCCCCGCTCCGAGGCGTAGGCCCAGATGTGCGCGTCGCTACGAACGCCCGCGATCCCTTCGACCGCAATCGTCGCGTACCAGGCGACCGCCACGATCGGCACGCAAAGCAGTACCCGGCGCGGCATACCCCGCAGCAACTCGGTCGCCACGAGCTTGGCGAGCATCACGATCGCGACAACCCCCGCCGCAAGCGGCGCCGCGATGACGCTATTGATGTGCGTCGCCAGCCCAGGGCCGAGCGGCTCGTAGTAGAGCATGGCCGGCACATAGACGCCGTATGAGACAACGATCGCCGCGGTCGAGATCCCGAACGTCGCGCTCCAGCGGTAGAGCTCCCGGCGCGCGGGATCGGAGAGCGAGCCACGCCTCCAGAGGGCCACGCACGCCCCTGCCAGCGCTACGACGCCCAGCGCAGCGAAGGCTCGATCCGATGTCGAGAGCGGACCCAGCGCCCTAGCCACGACCGTGTACGTCTGGTCGGCGAGCAAGTGAATGTGTTCGCCCCACTGCGACGCCGGAAGTTTCCCGAACCCGTTGTGCGAGCTGACGAACGCCAGCGTCGCGGCATAGCCGGCTACCACGATCACCAGGTCGGCCGCCCATCGCCACAGCGCCGCCTTCACGGGTGCGCGCGTCAGGTACACGAGCACCGAGATTGCGATCAGCGGCAGCGCTGTCTCCACGTAGATCGCACTCGCGACGTAGAGGCTGTAGGAGATGAGCTGCAGCCGTTTCGACGCCTTGCCGTCCGTGGCGAACGCCTTCATCGCGATCATCAGGCCGACGAAGTACAGGGTGAGCGCGATCTGAACCCCGCCGATCGTGAACCACATCCGGACCGTCTCGGCGGCCGGGGCGACGATCGACAGCAACATGATCGCGAGCGACTGGACGACCGTGAAACGCAGCTCGCGCAGAAGCAGGTACAAAGCGAACGCCATCAGCACAGCCAGCCCGGCGATCAGCGCCGAGTAGAGGCGCGTGTGCTCGCCAAACACCGTGTAGCTGACCAGCCAGTAGAACATGTGGCCGACGCGCGAGCCCGCAGCGCTCTGAAGTGCGGCGAGCGTGGAGTCGAATCCCGCCGCATGCGGGAACTTGACGGCCACGAAGTCGGGCCAGTCGTCGGCGGTCAGGCCGCCTCCTTTGATGCGAGGCTCGAAGCAGATGACCGCTGCCAGGACCGCGATCGAGAACGCGAGCAGCCGCTCGTGACCGAGCACTTCGCGTACAACGAGCGAGAGCCGCGAACGGCCAGCGGCGGGCGTCCGCAACGAAGCGGAGGACGAGCTCATCGGGGCGATGCTACCGGCGCCATCCGCCGTCCGGCAAAAGCACGCCGTCAGCGGTCGGACGCCGCAAAGGCGAGTTTCGACGAGGATAGACTCCCGGCTGTGTCGGCGGCCGAGACCCCAGCCAGCGCCAGCCCCGAGCGGGCGCGGCCGGGCGACATGAGCGGACGCCTGATGGAGTGCGAGCACCGCGGCCGATACTGGTGGGCCGCGCAACTGGCCGCGGGTCGCGATGTCCTCGATGCCGGCTCGGGATCGGGGTACGGAACGGCAACGCTCGCCGATGCCGGGCCCAATAGCGCGGTCGGGGTGGACCTCTCCGACGAAGCGGTCGCGGAAGCCACCGGCGCCTACGGAGAGCGGTGCCGCTTCGTGGTCGGCGACGTGCATGCGCTGCCATTCGACTCCTCATCGTTCGACCTCGTGACGTGCTTCGAGGTGATCGAGCACGTCGAGCGGCAGGCAGAGGTGCTCGACGAGCTCGTGCGTGTCCTGCGCCCCGGCGGGGTGCTCGCGATCTCCTCACCCAACCGTCTCGTCTACCCGCCGGGCAACCCGTTTCACACCCACGAGTTCGCGCCGGACGAGCTGCACGAGCTTTTGCGCTCGCGGTTCGCCAACGTGCGGCTCTACCGACAGTCCCCTTGGGTCTCGTCGGCTCTGCTCACCGACGCCGAGAGCGAAGCGACCGGCGGCTCCGAGCGGCTCGCCCTGCGCGTCAACAAGGTCGCCGCGATAGCCCCGGACGAAGAGGTGTTCACCATCGCGCTCGCGTCGGAGTCTCCGCTCCCCGATCCAAGCTCGATCGTCGTGCTCGGTGAGCCGTTCGAGCTGAAATGGTGGTCGGATCAGCTGGTCGCTGCGCAACGCCGGCTCGAGGAGCTGACCGCGGACTGGGGTGAGCGCGGGCGCGCCCTGATCGCGGCCGAGGGGGAGCTCGCCAAGTCGCTGGATCAGATCGCGCAGCTGGAGCTCTCCAGGGAGGAGCTCGACGCATGGTCCTCGCGCGAGATCGAGCGGCTTCAGACGTGCTCGGAGGACTTCGAGGCGCGGCTGCGCCGCGCCGAGGCGACGATCGACGACGTCACGCACTCGCTCAGCTGGCGGCTCACGGCGCCACTGCGCCGGTTCACACAGAGGCGGCGTCAGCGCTGAGCGACGGGTGGCGCTCCATCAGGGCGCTCCAGGCGGCCTGAGCGTCGATGTCGGTCACGGCGATCATCGAGTGGATGCGCGTCCGGTAGCGAGCCAGGATTTCAGGCAGGAAGGCACCATGCCAGCCGCGGTCCGCGAACGAGCACCACAGGTCGAAGTCCTCCCATCCGAACAGGCGACGGTCGTCGGTGAAACCGCCGACCTCCTCCAGACGCTCCCGACGGATCATGGTCATCGCGTCGATGTAGTTGCCGTAGCGCAGGCGAACAGGATCCCACGCCTGCCAGCTCATCAGATCGCGCGGCCCGCGCGCGTCGAACTTCTCGACGATCCCGTAGGCGAAGGCGGCCTCCGAGTCGGCGTCGAGCGCGTCAGTCAAGCGCCTCAGGGCGTGTGGGTAGACCGCGTTGTCAGCGTCGAGCACGAACACGTACTCGCCGCGAGCCAGCTCGATCCCGACGTTGCGAGCGGCGGGCAGTCCCCGGTTGCGCCCGCGGAGGACGAGCGTGCCCGACAGCGAAGGATGGCGAGCGAGCGCGCCCCGAACCGCAGCCACGGAGTCGTCGTCTGAGCAGTCGTCGATGACGACCAGCTCGAACTCCGAGCCCCTGCTCTGAGCGACGCTGGCGATCGCCTCGGGCACGAGGGCCGCGTAGTTGTAGACAGTGAGAACGATCGAGACCCGGCAGTCGCGCAGCTCCCCGAAATGCTCGACGTTGTCCCGGGAGTCCGCCCGTCCCGCCTCGGCGTCCGCGAGACGACGGCGAAGCTGGATCTGGTCCAGCACGAGTTCCTTGACTCCTGCCTTGACCCTGTCGAGGTCGGTTCGGTTGGCCAGCATCAACTCGTACTCGGTCTTCGCGACCGGGAGCGACACGGGCGCCGGCTGCACCGGCGGCGGATGGATCCTCGCGGTGATCGGGCGCGAGGCGACCTCGTCGAGCAGTTCCACCAGCGGCCGGATCGTGGTCGAGAGAGGCAGCTCGTCCCTGAGGAGGCGGTACGCGGCGGAGCGCATCGAGGCCAACTGCTCGGGATCGCTGAGGAGCGCGTCGAGGGCGACCGGGATCCGGTCGTACCCCACGCTCGCGAAATGCCCGCCCGGGACCAGCGGCTCGAATCCGAGCGAGTGCTCGCTCAGCACCACGCAGCCGTTGAGCATCGCGCCGACGATCCTCAGCCACTCGAGGTAGCCGAGCTCGCCGCGATGGATGTTGATCATCGTCTTCGCCCGCGTAAGCGCCCGCCAGCGCCGCTCGCCCGATACGAAGACGTTCGAGTCCGCCAGGTGTGGGCGCGCCTCGTCGGTGATCGTCAGCTCGACGCGACGGTGGACGAGCCGGGACGCGCACGAGGCGAGCGCCCGCGCCCTCCGCTCGGTGTACGCACCCATGAACAAGGCATCCACCGGCCGCTCAGTTTCGTCCTTGCCGCCCCATCTGTCCCACTGCGGAACGTAGCCAAGGAGCATCAGCCGTGCATCGATGTCGCGGTCGCGCAGGGCCCTGACTCCGAGCGGGTTGATGTCGACCGCACCCGCTGTCCGCTTGATGACCTCGACCGCCTCCTCGAACCAGCGCGTGCCCGGCTGCTCAGTGCTCAGCGCGATCGTGCGATCGAGGTGGGCGGGACGGGGATGGCAGCTCGAATCGACGAGCGCGAAGTACTCGTGGGGGACAAACAGGTAGGCCATGCCCTCACGTAGCGGCGGGAAGCGATCGACGGAGTGCTCGACGGCACAACCCGAGTTCTCCAGCGCCGACCCGAGCGCCTCCAGGAGCTCCGCGAAGAACACGTTCTGGCCGCTCGCCGAGACCAGGCAGACGCGCGCGCCGGACGATTGCGGCCGATCGATCACCGGCTCAGAACCCTACCCCGATGCGCCGGGGTCCGGCGATACCGGCGCACATCGACAGCCGCGCCGCCGCAGGAGCGGCGGTTGATAGTTTCCGACGCTGTGACAGACCCGACGGCCGAGCGCTCTCTCGCGCGGACGCTCGCCGAGACCCGACGCGCGCTGGCGATGGCGCGCCACCGGGTGCGCCGCAGGACCGAGCGTCCCGATGCCGGCGGGGCGGCGGACATTCTGCGCCGCGAGCTTGCTCCCCAGCCCCTCGCCCGCGAGGAGGGCACGGTCACGAGCCTCCTCTTCGACCGCCTCGCCCCTGCCGACGTCGCGGCCGTCGAACAGCTCATCCGCGACACCCCCGGCGCGTGGGAGCACTTCTTCGGCGACGCTCCGACAGCCGACAACCACGCCCTTCTCCTCAGCGTCGGCATGTGGCTCGGCTCCGATCTAGTGCGCGAACGCACCGGCCTGGTGCCCGGCGAGCCCCCGGAGGACGTGCACGCGATGTCCCGCGGCGTCCTGACGGCGGCCGGCGGCATCTACGAGGCGGACATGGTGATCGACGCTCTGCTCTCGGGCGGCGGCGACATCGGCGCCGTCCACGCCGCCCTGGACTTCGGCTGCTCCTCGGGCCGCGTCCTGCGCTCGCTGACTGCCGCCTACCCCGCAGGTCGAGTGGCACGGCTGCGACCCGAACGGCCCCGCGATCGAGCTGGGCGCAGGCAGAACCTCCCGGGCGCGAGCTTCTTCGTAAACGGGAACGTCCCACCGCTGCCGCTGGCGGACGGCTCGCTCGACCTCGCCTACGCGATCTCGATCTGGTCGCACTTCGAGCCCGCCCGCGGCCTGCAGTGGTTCGAGGAGATGCGCAGGGTGCTCCGGCCCGGGGCGCATCTTGTGATGACGACCCACGGATTGACGTCGGTCGAGCACTACCTCGACAGCGGCGCCCGCTCGGCCGAGCAGTCGCGCGAGATCGCCGCCGCCCTCTACACGCGCGGGTGGTGGTACCGCGCCGAGTTCGGCGAGCAGGGCGACTGGGGCGTGGTGGACCCGGCCTGGGGCACCGCGTTCCTCTCCCCGGAATGGGTCCTCACGCAACTATGCCCCCGCTGGCGTGTCCTTGAATACGCCCCCGGGCGCAACCAGGACAACCAGGACGTCTACGTTCTGCAGCGAATCTGAGGAGGTCGGACACCCCGCCCACGCCGGGCATGAGGGCCGCATGGAGCGCCGGCCCGACCCTCCCCATCAAGGCGATTGCTAGCGTTCACTGGCTCTTGACGACGACCATCCCCCGACCCGCGGCGAGCCCGCAGGCCACCGAGCCGACGACCGCGCCGGCGGTCTCGGTACAGGACGTCAGCAAGACGTTCCGTCTGCCCCACCAGCAGTACTCGACGCTGAAGGAGCGCGTGCTGCACCCGTTCCGCAGCACCGAGTACGACGAGCTGCGCGCGGTCCAGAACATCAGCGTCGACATCGCCCAGGGCGAATTCTTCGGAATCGTCGGACGCAACGGCAGCGGCAAGAGCACGCTCCTGAAGTGCATCGCCGGGATCTACGGAGTGGATACCGGGCAGATCTCGATCGCGGGGCGCCTCTCTCCGTTCATCGAGCTCGGCGTCGGCTTCAACGTGGACCTGACCGCGCGCGACAACGTGATCATCAACGCGATCATGCTCGGCCTCAGCCGGCGCGAAGCGCGGGCTCGCTTCGACAAAGTGATCGCGTTCGCCGAGCTGGAG
The DNA here is from genome assembly GCA_963742805.1 of uncultured Solirubrobacteraceae bacterium. Classification (GTDB taxonomy): domain Bacteria; phylum Actinomycetota; class Thermoleophilia; order Solirubrobacterales; family Solirubrobacteraceae; genus Palsa-744. The sequence continues at coordinate 903,151 of CAVUNG010000001.1, forward strand.
GAGTTCGTCGACCTCAAGCTCAAGAACTACTCCTCGGGCATGCTCGTGAGGCTCGCGTTCGCGACCGCGATCCAGGTCGACGCGGAGATCCTGCTGATCGACGAGGTCCTCGCCGTGGGCGACGCCGCGTTCCAGCAGAAGTGCTTCGAGGAGTTCTTCCGCCTCAAGCGCGAAGGCAAGACGATCGTCTTCGTCTCCCACGACATGCACTCGCTCGAACGCTTCTGCGACCGCGCGCTGCTGATGGAGCGCGGCGTGCTGCGCCAGATCGGCGACCCGCACGAGATCGCCCGCGCCTACCACAAGCTCAACTTCGGCACCCTGCCCCACGAGGCTCCGGTGACGGGCCCGCTCGAGGGCGGCACCGCCATCGCCGACGCGTGGTTCGAGGATGGGAAGGGCGCCCGCGTGGCCGAGGCCGCGCAGGAGGACGCGCTGCGGATGTGCTTCGAGGTGCGCTTTGCCGAGGATCTCGACGATCCCGTCTTCGCCGCCACGCTGCGCACCGAGCTGGGCCACACGATCGTCGTCGCCCGCAGCGACGACCGCGGCGCGGCCAGCGGCTCGTTCCGCGCGGGCGAAAGCATCACCGTGCGCTTCGAGCTGCCCAACTGGCTGACGCCGAGCCGCTACCTGCTCACGCCCTCGGTCGCACGCGAGGGGACCGGCGCGGACGCCGTCGCCCTGGTGGAGGACATGACTTCGATCATCGTCCACGGCACCTCCAGCGGCGGCATCCTCGAGATGCCGATCGAGATGAAGATCGAGCGCTCGTGAGCACGGCCCGCATCCCCATCCCCGGACGCGCCCCCGCCAGCCATCGCGTGCACGGCCCCTCGGCGCTCAGCGGCGACCTACGCCGGTTCTGGTCGCTCAGCTTCACCCTCGCGCGCACCGAATTCAAGGTGCGCTTCTACGGCTCGGTGCTGGGCTACGTGTGGACGCTCATGCGCCCGCTGCTGCTGTTCGGGGTGATCTGGGTGTTCTTCACGCAGGTCGGGCACGTCAACAACAGCACCCAGCCGGGCATGGAACAGTACGGCTCGCAACTGCTCGGCTCGATCGTGCTGATGCAGTTCTTCGTCGAAGCGACCGGCGGCGCGGTGCGCTCCATGGTCGACCGCGAGAACATGCTGCGCAAGATCCACTTCCCGCGGCTCGTGATCCCCGCCTCGGTGGTGCTGCTCGCCAGCTTCAACCTGGCGCTCAACCTGATCGTGTGGCTCATCTTCTCCGTCTCCTTCGGGGTCGTTCCGATGCTCAGCTGGCTGGAGCTGCCGCTGATCATCGGCGGCCTCGTGCTCGTTTCGGCGGGGATGGCGATGCTGCTGTCCGCCCTCTTCGTCTGGTTCCGCGACATCCAGCCGATCTGGGAAGTCGTCCTGCAGATCCTCTTCTACGCCTCCCCGGTGATCATCTCGATCCAGACCGTCAAAGAACACTTCGGCGCGACGGGCCTGCACCTCTACATGCTCAACCCGCTCGCCGTGATCTTCCAGCAGTTCCGACACGCCATGGTCACGCACGCGACGCCGAGCGCCGGGCAGGCGCTGGGGAGCTGGGCGGCCCTGCTCGAGCCGGTCGCGATCGTGATCGCGATCTTCGTGGTCGGCTTCGCCGTCTTCGACCGTTCCGCGAGCCGAATCGCGGAGAATCTGTAGGCACATGGAGAACGTCGAGACAACGGAGCGCTCAGCCCAGGACCTCCTGGCCGAGAACGAGCGCCTGCAGGGCCGCGTGCGCGAGCTCGAGGCCGAGCTCCTCGAGGTCCAGGCGCGCGCCAACGCCGCCGTCGCCGAGTGGCAGGAGCGCGCCTACTGGCTGGACCGCTGGCACCTCGACCTGAACGCGCTGATGCGCAAGCCGGGTGCGTCCGAGTTCCGCGCCGGCCTGCGCGCGGTGCGCTCGGTCGCGCGCTTCTTCAGGCGCCTGCGCCGATCGCTCTCGCGCGCGTGAGCAGCGTCTCGGCCGTGATCCCCGTCAAGGACGGGGAGCGCTATCTGGAGGAGCTGCTCGGACGCGCTGGCCCGCGAGGGAGTCGAACGAGATGCTCGTGATCGACTCGGGCTCGCAGGACCGGCTCGCTCGAGATCGCACGCGCGCGGCGGCGTCGCGCTCCTGCAGATCGAGCCGGGCGAGTTCTCGCACGGGCGCACCCGCAACCTCGGCGCGGAAAGGACCTCGGGCGAGCTGATCTGCTTCCTGACCCAGGACGCGACGCCGTGCCCGGGCTGGCTCGCCGCCTACCGTGAGGCGTTCACCCTGGAGAAGCACGTCGGCGTCGCCTACGGGCCGCACCTCCCGCGGCCCGACACGAGTCCGATGATCGCCCGCGAGCTGAGCGAGTTCTTCGCGAGCTTCTCCCCCGGCGGGACGCCCGTCGTTCAGCGCGCCGGCGATCCGGCCTTCCTGTCGAACGTCAACGCGTGTTATGCGCGCGAGTGCTGGGAGGAGATCCGCTTCCGCGACATGCCCTACTCCGAGGATCAGGCCTTCGGCGAAGACGCACTCGCCGCCGGCTGGAGCAAGGTCTACCACCCGGGCGCCGCCGTCCTGCACGCCCACGACTACCCCCCGGCCGAGTTCATGCGCCGCTACTTCGACGAGTACCGCGGACTGCGCGAGGCCAAGGGCCACGTCGAGCCGTTCGCGCTGGGCCGCTCCGCCGGGCAGGTCAGGCGAGCGGTCGGCGCCGACCGCCGCTGGATGGCCGGGCAGGGCATCACGGGCTCCGAGGCGGCGCGCTGGACGGCACGCTCGACCGTCCACCATGCCGGCCGTGAGGTCTTCTCGGCGCTGGGCTCGCGTGCCGACAGCCTGCCCGCGCCGGTCCGCAGGGGCCTCTCGCTCGAGCGCCGCGCTGACAGCGGCGCCGCGTCGCCCCCGGCCGCGAGCAACGGCACGCCGGCCGGCGGTGCGCCCGCGCTGCCCCCCACGACGCACGTGCGGGGCAAGCTCTCGCGCGAGGTCTACGAGGTGGCCGCGCGCGTCTGGGCCAACGGCCCGGCGCCGCTGCTCGATCCCGCGCCCGGCGCCGCCGAGCGCGAACGCCTGCGCCTGGCGATGGTGATCCCCCCCTTCAACCGCGGCAGCGGGGGCCACAACACGCTGCTTCAGATCTTCACCCGCCTGGAGCGCCGCGGCCACGTTTGCAGCATCTGGCTCGCCGACTACTACGGCTACCGCAACGCCGTCTGGCCCGCGGTGCTGCGCCGTGAAATCCGCGAGTACTTCGCGCCCTTCGACGGGCCGGTCTACAAGGGCTTCGAGCGCTGGCAGGGCGCCGACGTCGTGATCGCGACCGGCTGGGACACCGTCCACGCGACCCTGCAGCTCGATCAGTGCCATGCGCGCGCCTACGTCGTCAACGACCACGAGCCCGAGTTCTTCGCGTCCTCGGCCGAGCACTCGCTGAGCGCGGAGACCTACACCTACGGGATGCACTGCATCGCGGCCAGCCCCTGGCTGCGCGATCAGCTCGCCGACCGCTACGCGGCGAGCGCCGAGGCCTTCCAGCTCGGCGTCGATCACGACGTCTACAAGCCGCGCCCCGTCGAGCGCCGCCGCGACACGGTGATCTACTACGCCCGCTACGTGACCCCGCGCCGCGGCGTGCCGATCGGGCTGATGGCGTTGGCCGAGCTGAAGCGGCGGCGACCGGACGTGCGGATCGTCCTGTTCGGGACCGACACCATTCCCGATGCCTCCTTCGACTACGAGCACCTCGGCGTGCTGAGCCCCGAGCAGCTGTCGGTCCTCTACTCCGAAGCGACCGTCGGTCTCTGCCTCTCCCTGACCAACTTCTCGCTGATGCCCAAGGAGATGCTCGCCTGCGGCCTGCCGTGCGTGGAGCTCGCCGGGATCAGCGCGGAGTCGATCTTCGGCGCGGACGGCGGGCCGCTCGAGCTCGCGCCGCTGGACTCCAACCGCCTCGCAGATTCGATGCAACGGCTGCTCGAGAACGAGCAGGAGCGCGAGCGGCGCTCGCAGGCGGGAATCGAGTTCGTCGCCTCGCACACCTGGGACCAGGCGACCGACGAAGTCGAAGCGGGGCTGCGCCGCGCCCTGCGCGAGCGAGAGGAGCAGGCCGGGCTCGCGCCGCAGCGGAGCCGCCGGTGACCGTCTCGATCGTGATCCCCGTCAAGGATGGGGGCACCGACCTCGAACGATGCCTGGACGCGATCGCCGCCCAGCGCCTCGACACCGGCGAGCGCGCCGAGCTCCTCGTCGTCGACTCGGGATCGCGCGACGGCAGCGTCGAGGTGGCGCGCCGCCACGGCGCGATCGTGCGCGAGATAGCGCCGCACGAGTTCAACCACGGCTACGCCCGCAACCTCGGCGCCGGCGCCTCCAGCGGCGAGCTGCTGGTGTTCATCAGCCAGGACGCGACGCCGATCGGCGAGCGCTGGCTGGAGCGGCTCACCGCGCCGCTGCGCGAGCGACCGGAGGTCGCGGGGGTCTACGGGCGCCAGATCGCGGGCGAGGACGCGACGCCCCCCGAGCGCTACTTCCTGGACTTCCTCTACGGGCCCACGGCACGTGTGCAACGGGCGGCCGGGGTATCGGAGCTGTCGATGGAGACGACGCTGTTCTCGAACGCGAACGGGGCGATCCGGCGCTCGCTGTGGGAACGGTTCCCGTTCGTCGAGGACATCATCATGAGCGAGGACCAGGACTGGAGCCGGCGCGCGCTGCTCGACGGCGGCACGATCCTCTACGAGCCCGAGGCGGCCGTACGCCACTCGCACGCCTACACGCTGCGCTCCGCCTTCCGGCGCTTCTTCGACTCGGGCGCCTCGGCCGACCGCGCTTACCTGGCCGGCGAAGCCGAGTCGGGCCGGGTTCTGCGCCGAGAGGCCGCGCGCTACGCGCGGGGCGAGCTCGGCTGGCTCGTCCGCACCGGGCAGGCGCGGTGGATCCCCTACACGGTGCTGTACGAGCTCGCCAAGGGGACGGGGCTGCTGCTGGGCTCTCAGCACCGGCGCCTGCCGCTGTGGATGAAGCGGCGGATGAGCGCACTGCCTGCTTATTGGGACGCGCAACATGCAGCGAGCCTCCCGGGCCGGCGCCGTGGCGTCCGGTAGGCTGGGGTCCGAGTGCAGCCGCGCCCGCAACTTCGTCTGCGCAGAATCGTTGAAGTCGCTGATGGCTCCAAAGGGGAGCTGAGACAGCGCAAAGGCCATCGATGAGAAGCCCGTCAATCACCGGCGAGCGCCCGACCGCGCTTGAAGACCCCAGGCAGCCTCCCGAGAAGGGGCTGACGCTGTCGGTCGTGATCCCCTGCCTGAACGAGGCGGAGAACATCGAACTCTGCGTCGACCGCTCGCGCGCGGTGCTGGCGAAGGCCGGGATCGACGGCGAGGTGATCGTCGTCGACAACAACTCAACGGATGGCAGCGGTGACATCGCGGCGCGCGCCGGCGCGAAGGTGATCCGCGAGCGCCGCGCCGGCTACGGCTCGGCCTACCTGGCGGGCCTCGATGCGGCCCAGGGCACCTACATTGTGATGCTCGACGCCGACCTCACGTACGACTTCGAGGAGATCCCGCGCTTCCTGGCCAAGATGGAAGACGGCGCCGAGATGGTGATCGGCGACCGCATGGACAACATCAAGCCGGGCGCGATGCCGTGGCTGCACCAGTACGTCGGCAACCCGCTGCTGACGGGGCTGCTGAACCTGTTCTTCAGGACCGGCGTGACCGACGCCCACTGCGGCATGCGCGCCGTCCGCGCCGACGTGCTCGAGCGGCTCGACCTGCGCACGACCGGCATGGAGTTCGCCTCGGAGATGGTGATCCGCGCCGCGAAGGAGAACCTGCGGATCGACCAGATCCCGATCGAGTACCACCCGCGCGGCGGCGAGAGCAAGCTCTCATCGTTCCGCGATGGCTGGCGCCACCTGCGGTTCCTGCTCGTCCACAGCCCGACGCACCTGTTCATCATCCCCGGCTTCGTGATGGTCAGCCTCGGGGCACTGGCCGACATCCTCGTGATCAGCGGCGTCAGCTTCTTCAGCCGCGGCTGGGGCGTGCACACGCTGATCGCCGGCGCGCTGCTGGCGATCGTCGGCACGCAGGTCGTGGCCCTGGGTCTCTGCGCGCACGCATACGGCACCTACTTCATGGGTGAGAAGGACCCGTGGTTCGACCGCATGCGGGCGACCTTCAGGCTGGAGCACGGCCTGATCCTCGGCGGCGTCGCGGCGCTCGTCGGCTTCATCTGCCTCGGCGTGATCGCGATCGACTGGATCAACTCCGGGTTCGGCGCCCTCGGCGAGGAAAAGCTCGCCGTGGTCGGCGCCACGCTGATCATCATCGGCATCCAGATCTTCTTCTCCTCCTTCCTGCTCTCGATTCTCGGGCTGCGCCGGCGCCCGGTCGAGGCCGCGATCCCCGAGGAGCTGGCTACGGCCAACATCCCGCGAGGCGACTAGGTCGCCTGTGTGCGGACCCGGATCGCGATAGGAGCGGCGCTCCTCGCCCTGGTCGCCGGCCTGGCCATCGTCCTCACCGGGAGCCGGCCGGAGCGCACGGGCGTCAACGGCATCCCGCCCGCCGCGTACGTGGCCGCGCTCCGCCCCGGCCAGACGATCTGCCAGCCGGGCACGGTCGCGGCCGGAACGAGCTCCGTCGGCCTGACCGTGGGCACCTACGGGGCGCCCGGGCCGCCGCTCGCCCTCACCTTCACCGGCTCGGGCGGCTCGTTCCGCGGCCGCGCCGAAGGCGGGTACGCGAGCGGAGCGCTCTCGATTCCGGTTCCCGCCGCCACGCGAGAAGCGACGGGGCTGCTCTGCGTGCGCAACGCCGGCGCGAGCCGTGTGGCCCTCGCCGGGACCACGGCGGCCGGGCCCGTCTCGGCGCTCGACGGGAAACCCTCGCAGGCGGCGCTCCAGATCGAGTACCTGCACGGAACCGCGAGCGCCTTCGGCCTGGGCTCGACGGTGGCGCGGCGCGTCGGGCTGCTGCGCTTCGGCGACGGGTTGCTCTGGGCGCTCGTCGCGCTGATGGCCGCCACCGTCGTCGCCACGGTCGCGCTGGCGCTGCGAGAGATCCGCGAATGAGCACCACCGCTGCGACGAGCGCGCAGGCGAGCTCGCGGCCGGCCCAGGCGCGCGGAGCCGCCGCCGCCCGCGCGCAGGCGCTTCGGCGGGCCGTCGCACGCGTGCCGCTCGCCGCCTGGGTCTGCGCGCTCGTCGCCCTGGCCAACGCCGCCACGTTCTCGCTGATCGTGCCGCCGTTCCAGGTGCCCGACGAGCCGGAGCACTACGCCTACACCGAGTACATCGCCGAGACCGGCCGCCTGCCGCACGCGCCGCCACCGGCAACCGAGTACTCGCCCGAAGAGCAGGCGGCGCTCGACGGCCTCTACACACCGACGCTGCTGGGCGGCGCCGGCTTCGGGCGGCCGGTTTGGAGCCGGGCCGAAGCGGCGCATGCCAAGGCGCTGCTCGCCGCCTCGCCGTCCCGGCGCGGACAGGGAGGGGTGACCGGCGAGAGCGACAACCCGCCGCTCTACTACGCGCTCGAGGTCGTCCCCTACGAGGTGGCGGGCGGCTCGCTCATCGACCGCCTCACGGCGATGCGGCTGTTCTCGGCGCTGCTCGACGCGCTCACGGTCATGTTCGTCTTCTTCTTCGTCCGCGAGGCGCTGCCGCGCCCGCGCTGGGGGGCGACCGTTGGTGCGTTGCTCGTCGCGCTGCAACCGCAGGTCGCGTTCATCGCCGGCGGCGTCAACAACGACAACCTGATGTTCACGGCATCGGCCGCGCTGCTCTGGCTGCTGGCGCGGGCATTCAGGCGGGGGCTCTCGCCCGGCTTGGGCGCCGGGATCGGCGTGGCGGTCGCCGTCGGGTTGCTCACCAAGCTGACGTTCATCGGGCTGCTCCCGGGCGTGGTGGTCGGGCTCGTGGCGCTCACCTTCCGCCTGCCCGCAGATCGGGACCGACGCGCCGCGCTCACAGGCGCCGGTCTGGCGGTGCTGGTCGCCGCGCTGCCCGTCATCGCCTACCTGGTCCTGAACAAGGCCGTATGGGAACGCTCGGTCTTCCAGGGAGCGCTTGGCAGCGGGGTGGTGAGCGGGGTCCCGGCCGGCGCCCCCGCCGGCGGCAACTTCCGCGAGCTGCTGTCCTACATCTGGCAGTTCTACCTGCCGCGGCTGCCGGGGATGCACCCGCAGTTCAGCTCCTACCCCCTGTGGCATGTCTGGTTCCAAGGCTTCATCGGCCGCTTCGGCCTGCTCGACTACGGCTTCCCGGTGTGGGTCTACTTCCTCGCGCTGGCGCTGTTCCTGGGGATCATCGCTCTCGCGACGCGGGCCATGGTCGGCGGCCGCGACCGCGTGCGGGCGCGATGGCGGGAGATCGTCACCTACGCGGCGCTGCTCGCCGGTCTCCTGCTGGCGATCGCCCGCGCCGGCTTCCCCTACCACCTGCAGACCCACTTCGTCTTCGAGCAGGCGCGCTACCTGTTCCCGCTGCTCGGGCTCTACGGCCTGCTCATCGCGCTCGCGCTCAGGGGAGCCGGACGGCGCTGGGCGGCTCCGCTCGCCGGCACGCTGATCGTCGCCGCGATCGCGCACGACCTGTTCGCCCAGCTCCTGACCCTTCAGCGGTACTACACGTGAGCGCCCGCCCCCGCGTCCTCGTCATCTGCGCCGGCCCTGTCTCCGAGACGCTGACCGGGGTGGCGATCCGGGCCGTCGAGCTCGCGCGCGTGCTCTCGGCGCACGCCGATGTCACGGTCGCCGGGACCGCGCCCTCGCCGCCGCGCGCGGACGTGCCGGTCGTCGAGTACAAGCTGCTCGAGAGCCCGCGCCGCTCGGCGCTCGGGGAGCTGGTCGCCGAGGCGGACCTCATCGTCGCCCAGCCGCCGTGGCCGATCGTCGCCCGATGGCTGCGCCGGTCCTCCGCGCGGCTGGTCTACGACCTGTACGACCCGGAGCCCTTCGAGATCGTCGAGCTGCTGCGGGACCGGCGCCCGCTCCTGCGCAGACTCGTCTACACGCTCACAGTCGACCGCGTGCTGGACGCGCTCGCCGACGCAGACCACATCATGTGCGCCTCCGAGAAGCAGCGGGACCTGTGGATCGGCGCGCTGCTCGCAGACCGGCGAATCACGCCGGCGCTCTACGACGGGGACCCGACGCTGCGGCGGCTGATCGACTGCGTGCCCTTCGGGCTGCCGGACGTGCCTCCCGTGGACGACGGCAGCGATCCGATCAGGCGGCGCTTCCCGCAGATCGCGGCCGAGGACGAGGTCGTGCTGTGGAACGGCGGCATCTGGGCGTGGCTCGACGCCGGCTGCGCGATCCGCGCCTTCGCGCAGCTGGCCTCGCGCCGGCCGCAGGCGAAGCTCGTGTTCATGGGCGCGGCGACACTGCCCGCCGCGCGCGCGGCGGAGCGCGAGGCCCGGGAGCTCGCCGAGCGGCTCGGGCTGCTCGACCGCCAGGTGTTCTTCAACGACGAGTGGGTCGGTTACGAGCAGCGGGCCGGCTGGCTGCTGCGCGCGAGCTGCGTGATCTCGACCCACGCCGACCATCTCGAGACGCGGTTCGCGTTCCGCACGCGGATGCTCGATGCGCTCTGGGCCGGGCTGCCGATCGTGTGCACGGCCGGGGACGACTTCGCGGCGCGCGTCGAGCGCGAGCAGCTCGGCGCAGTCGTCCCGCCGGAGGATGATGGGGCGCTCGCCGACGCGCTGGTCGAGGTCCTGGGCAACGGCGCCGAGCACTACCGCGCTCGGCTCGCAGCAGCCGCGGCCCGGCAGACCTGGCCCCGCGTCGCGGCCCCGCTGATCGCGTGGGTGACCCAGCCCGCCGCCGAGCCGCCCGCCCGTCGCACACAACGAGGCCTCGCGCATCGCATCCGCACGCTCGGCTTCGACGCCGCCCTCGGGGTGCTCAGCACGCTCGGGATCTCGCGGCGGCCGTCGCTGTGAGGCCGCTGATCTCGATCGTGGTGGTGGCCTACCGCGTGCGCGAGGAGCTGCTCGCGTGCCTGGACTCGATCGCCGCCGCCGCGCAGGAGCTCCAGCGTGTTGCACCTGAGCACCCGGCGCCGGTGACCGAGCTGATCGTCGTGGACAACGGCGAGCTGGCCGAGCTCGTGCGCGCGCACAGCCCGCAGGCCAATGTCCTCGAGCCGCACGCCAACCTCGGTTTCGCCGGGGGCGTCCAGCTGGGCATCGAGGCGGCGACTGGTACCTGGATCGCACTGGTCAACGACGATGCGACGCTCCAGCCTGATGCGCTCGTGCGGCTTCTCGAGCGCGGCCGTTCGGGTCCACGGATCGGCGCTGTCGCGCCCCAGATCCGCTTCGCGCTGGACCCCGGCACGATCAACTCGGCCGGGATCGCGGTCGACTCGCTGGGCGTCGCCACCGAGCGCCTCGCGGGCGCGCCTGTCGAGAAGGCGGCCGAGGCGGGCGAGGTGTTCGGGGCGAGCGGGTGCGTGGCGCTCTACCGCGCCGAGATGCTCGCGCAGATCGGCGGCTTCGACAGCGAGTTCTTCGCCTACCTCGAGGACGTCGACGTCGCCTGGCGCGCGCGCGCGGGGGGCTGGGAAGCCTTCTACGAGCCCGCCGCCGTCGCCCACCACCGGGGCTCGGCGAGCACCGGCGAGGGCTCGGCGAGGAAGTACCGCCTCGTCGGCCGCAACCGCGTGCGGCTGCTTGCCCGCAACGCCACGACGCGCCAGCTCGCGAGGAACGCGGCCGGGATCCTCTTCTACGACAGCGCCTATGTCCTGTACGTCGCGCTGACCGACCGCACGCTCGCGCCGCTGCGGGGCCGGCTCGCGGGGCTGCGCGGCTGGCGCGCCTCGCGCGCGTCGAACGCGGTCGCCCGGCGCGAGCTCCCGCTGTCCTCGCCGCTGCAGGGTTGGCGGCGCTCGCTGCGCCAGCACCACGCGTACGAGCGCGCCGGCGCCCCAGCCGGCCGCACCTAGGCGGCCGCTCGGCCCGCAGCGACGCGACGTTCGAGCATCCGCGTGCCGGCGCGCGCGACCGGCGCCGCTCAGCCCGTGGCGATGCGCTCTTCGAGCGTGCGCCGGTCGCCGGCGAGCAGAGCCTGAACGCCCCTGCGCTTACCGAGCATCCGCGGCAGCCCCTTCAGCGCGTCGCGCCAGGCGCGCGCGAGCAGGCCGACGCGCCGTTGCCGAACAGCCATCGCGAGGTTCCACAGCTGGCCGTAGAGGAGCTGGGGCGCGTGGTGCAGCGCAACGCCCGCGGGCAGGCTCTTGGCGAGCATCCACACCGAGTTTCGCCACAGGTGGTAGCGGGTGAAATCCGTCATCTCGCGTCCGAGCGTCGCGCTGCCCATGTGGTAGACGACGGCGCCCGGCACGTAACGGCATCCGAAACCGGCGACCTGGGCCCGCAGCGACCAGTCGGAGTCCTCGTAGTAGGCGAAGAAGTCCTCGTCGAAGGGGCCGACGCGCCGCAGCACATCCGTCCGGTACATCGCGGCGCCGCCGCACACGCCGAAGATCGGCTGCTCGGCGTCGAACTGGCCCCGGTCGGGCTCGCCGTGGCCGCGGCGGCGAGGGCTGCCGGTCCAGGTGAACACGTCACCGGCGCCGTCCAGGACCGTGCGGTCGTAGAAGTCGAGCAGCTTCGGCGAGGCCGAGCCGGCCCGCGGATGCTCCTCCAGGGCACCGACGAGGCGCTCGACGCAGTCCGGCTCCAGTTCGACGTCGTTGTTGAGCAGCATCACCAGCTCGCCGGTGGCCTCCGCCACGCACACGTTCAAGGCCGCCGTGACGCCGATGTTGGCAGGGAGTGCCACGACCCGCACCTGCGGCCAGGCCTCGGCCAGCCACCCGGCGGTGCCGTCGGCGGAGCCGTTGTCGACCACCAGGGCGTCCGAATCGCGATAGCGTTGCGCGGCGATCGATGGAAGCGCTTTCTCGAGCAGATGCATGCCGTTGTAGGAGAGCACGGCGACCGTCACGCGCGGCGAATCGGCGCCCGGGGCGTGCTCCTGCTCGCTCACGCGCGAGAGCCTAGCGACTGAGCTATCCGATGCCGGAAGCGCAGAGCGAGAGCCGATCGGTGCCCGCCGAGGGGGAGAACCGCGAGGTCGACGTCGTGATCGTGACCGCCAACACGCGGGAGATGGTCCTCGAATGCCTGGCCTCGTTGAGCCAGGTCGAGGGCCTGCACGTCGAGCTCGTCGACAACGACTCGCACGACGGGACCGAGGAGGCGGTACAGGCCCGCTACGGCGCGGCGGTGGCCGTCACGTGCCTGGAGCAGAGCACCGGCTTCGCGCGCGCCTGCAACATCGGCGCGCGCGAGGGTACGGCGCCCTACGTGCTGTTCCTGAACTCCGACATCGTCAGCCCCCCAGGGTCGGTCGAGCGGCTGCGCGCCGCCCTGGAAGAGGATGCGGGCGCCGTGGCCGCGGGCGGGCGCCTGGTCGACCCGGGGACCTCCGACACGCAGGCCCGCTACCGGCCGCGGCGCTTCCCGACCCCGATCAGCCTTGCCGCCGTGATCAGCGGCATCGAGGCTCGCTGGCCCGGGAACCCCGTCTCGCAGCGCTACCACGGCCTCGATCTGCGCGAGGACGTCACCCAGGCGGTCGCGCAGCCGGCCGCGGCGGCGCTGATGGTGCGGCGCGAGGCCCTCGAGCGCGTCGGCGGCTTCGACGAGCGCTTCTGGTTCTGGTTCGAGGACTCAGACCTGCTGCAGCGGCTGAGCAGGCTGGGGAGGGTGCTGTGGGTGCCGACGGCTCCGTTCGAGCACCTCGGCGGCGCGAGCTTCAGCAAGTGGGATCGCGTCAGGGAGATCCGCTCGCTCTACCACGGCATGCTGCACTACGCCGACGCCCACTTCGGATGGCCGGGGCGCCTGCTCGTCGGCGGGCTGACGGTCGCGGTCAGCACGACCTGGGCGCTGCTGCTTCGCAGCAGCCAACCCGAGGAGGCGCGAGCGTGGCGCGACGTGCGCCACGCCGGCTGGAGGCTTCTGATCAAAGGCGAGGTGCCCGCGATCGCCGGCGACTCATGACGCCGGCCGGGCGGGGGCCGAGGCGCTCGCGTCGATCACGACGGCGAAGCCGTTGCCGACTTTGTCGTCGGGGTCCTGCGAGTCGATCACGCGCAGGCCGGCTGCGTCGCACATAGCCACGAACGTCTCGCGGCTCCACACGCTCCAGTGGCGGTCCTCGTGCGCTGTGAAGCCCCGACGGTGCCGGTCGAGCAGCTCGTCGAGCTGCGTGAGCGGGCGCTCGGAGTCGAAGGTCCGGTCGCGATGCGGCACCACCGCCACGACATAGAGACGTGCGACGCGCACCCACTCGTACAGCGCCTTCAGCGGATCCGGGAAGTGCTCGATCACGTGGGCGGAGAACACGAAGTCGTAGCTGTCATCGTCGAACGGCAGCGCATCCCCCGGTGCGACGACGTCGACGGGCGCGATGCGGCCGGCCATGCGCAGCTCGTGTCGCTTGTAGATCGTGTCGTCGGACGGGTAGCGGTCCACGTTGATCGCATCGAGGTAGTACGGGTTGTGGCTGGAGGCGCCGATCTCCACGCCGTGCAGGCCGTCGAGATATCCGGACACGAACGCCGAGCGGCGTTTGCGCAGCAGCCGCCAGGCGGTCATGGCTCGCGAGACCGGCTCGGCCATCGAGTCGACGACGGGCTGCGGCAACACGGCGGCGACGCGCCGGGTGAGCGTGGTCACGGCGTTCCTCCGGCACCCTCGGGAACCTCCTGCGCGGCCTCTGCGCGCCACCACTCGACGCTTCGGCGCAGCCCGTCGGGCAGCGAGATCCGCGCGCTGAAGCCGACCTCCTCACGAAGCCGCTCGGTGGCGGCGACGAGCCTATGCGGCTCTCCTTCGCGCCGTGGCAGCGCGCCGAGCCGCAGCAGCTCCGGGCGCTCGCAGGCCTCGGCGAGGAGCTCCAGCACGGTGCGGATCGCGACGCCCTCCCCGGAGGCGACGTTGACGGGACCCTCGACGCCGCTGGAAAGCAGCGCCACGATGCCGGCGGCCACGTCCTCGACATGCATGAGGTCGCGTACCTGCGTGCCGTCCGTGGTTTCCGCCGGCTGACCGGCGAGCAGCGCCCTCGCGACCGAGGGCACCAGCCGGCGCGGGTCCTCGCCGGGGCCGTACAGCAGGAACACCCGCGCCCACGCGAGGCTGACACCCGACGCGAGGGCATAGGCCTCGCTGACGCCGTGCGCCGCGTGCTTGGCGACCCCGTACATCGTCGACGGCCGCGTGGGCGTCGCGGGCCCACCCGGGCCGTCCAGCTCGCGGCAGCGCTCGTAGTCCTGCCCCCAGTCGTACTCGGCGCAGCTGCCCGCGAGGACCGCGCGCAGCCCCCCGGAGGCCGCGAAGAACGCGAGCAGCCGGAGCGTCGCGGCGACCCAGTCGGCGTTCTCGGGCGCCGTCCAGAAGCGCCCGTGCTCGGCGTACCAGGCGAGGTGGACCAGGTGGTCCGGCCGGAGCTTCTCCACCACCGCGCGCGCCTGCCGGTCGTCGAGCAGGTCCGCCGCGTGCCAGCTCACCCCGGCGTCCACGCCGGGGGTGCGCGCGAGTGCGTGCACCTCGTAGCCGACCGCGAGGAGCTGCCCGATCACGTGGGAGCCGAGGAAGCCGGTGGCCCCCGTCAGCAGGACGCGGCCCCGCGCGGGAACCACCTCAGTCGCCGTCACCGCCGGGAGGATATTCAAGCGGGTGCCGAGTTCCCCTCAGTGGCATCCCCGGCTCACGGGAGGCCGAATCGCCCGCGCAGCCGCTCGGGCAGCAGTGCCAGCACCTCTGGTGGCAGCGCGCGGGTGAGCAGGATCGTCACGGCGAACAACGCCACGGAGATCGCGAGGCGCAGGATCACCGGTACGTCTTCGAGCGCGAGAGGAGCGAGCCCGAGCACGGTGGCGAGGATCACCGGGGGCACGACGCGCAGTGATGGCCTCAGCGCGGGGCGCCCGCGGATCACGCAGAAGCCGGCGGCTGAGGCGGCGAACACCTCCGCAACGCCGGTCCCGATCGCCGCGCCCCGCGCGCCGTCGGCCACCACGAGCACCGAGACGAGCGCCGCGTTGACGGCCAGCCCGAGCACGTTCACGACCAGGATCTGGCGGAACAGGCCCAGCCCCACCAGGCCGTTCGCCCACACGGCGCTCACGAACATCGCCCCGAGCGTCAGCCCCTGCAGCGCGAGGATCTGATCCGCCGGCTTGAAGGACGGTCCGCCGATCAACGAGATCGCCAGCGGCGCGGCGACGGCGACCGAGACCCCCAGCCACGCACCCACCACGAGGGCGACCTCGAACACGCGGCCGATGGCGTAGCCGAGACGCGCGTGGTCCTCTCGCGCCGCGCGGGCGAAGATCGGGAAGGCGGCGCCCGCGAGCAGGCCGGGCACCGCCATCAGGACTTCGACGATCCGGAAGGAGGCGGTGAAGTACCCGAGCTGGGTCGAGGTCGAGAGCGCCGAGACGAGCAGGATCGACACGCGGGCGTAGAGCGTCGCCGCAGCCACGGCGGCGGCGTACGGGAGCACCATCTTCATCCAGTGGCGCCAGCGTTGCCCGTCGAACACCGGCCTCAGCGCCCGCCGTCCCCTGACCACCCGCACGGTCGCTACGAGCACGACGACGCCGACGGGGATCGACGCGCCGAGGAACGGCAGCAGATGCGCGCCGAGGACCACCAGGATCAGGATCACCACCGTGTTGAGCACCTGGCGCAGCAGTTCGAAGGCCGAGATCCAGCCGAGCCGGAGTTCGACGACGAGCGGCATCGCGAAGTTGTCCTGGGTGGCCTGCACCAGCAGGCCGACGCCGGCCAGCGCGACGCCGCCGGCGATCGTGGCGTCGTAGGCGACGGCGGCGACCGCGGTCATCAGCAGGACCCCGCAGGTGGTCATCAGGATGCGCAGCCCAAGCAGCTCCTGGGCCAGCCGCCAGCGCTGATCGAGCGGGCTGACCGAGATCTCGCGCACCCCGACCGCGTTCAGGCCGAGATCGGAGAGCGCCGCGACGATCGCGACCAGCGCGACCGCGATGCCGTAGCGACCGGTTTCGTTCACTCCCAGGTGGCGGAACATGAGCGCCGCCGAAGCCGCGCCCGCGAGCGCACCGAGCAGGTAGCCCACGACGCGGAACGCCCCGCCCCGCACCGCGGCCGGGCCGGCGGCGGGAGTCCCCAGCACGTCGTGATCGCTCTGGGCCGGAACGCTCACGGCGTCACCTCCGGCGCTCATGCGAGGGCCTCGCCTTCGCCGGCGCGAGCGAGCGCACCCCACGCGAGGCGTGACAGCGCCAGCCGGGAATCGGCATCCGCGCGCTGGTAGAGCTCGGTCTGGTTGTCAGCCACGATCAGGCCCTGTTGCCGCCCCTGCCAGAAGGTCTCGCTTCCGGGCCAGCTCTCAGAATCGTGGACGTTCCCGACGCGATCGACGACGACCGCCTTCAGCCCCCGGGCGGCCAGCTGGCGCGTCATGCTCGTGCGGCCGCTCTCGACCGCGTGGGCTTGCAGCTTGGTCGCGACGGCGAACCCCTCGAGCCGGATGAAGTCCCGATGGCGGACGAGGAAGGCGTTGGTGCGCAGGTGGGGCGCCGGAAACGGCGCGATCGCAGCAGTCAGGCGCAGCGCGTGCGGCACGCTCCGAAGCATCGCCGCGGCAGCGGCGACATGTCCGGAGCCGGCGGTCGTCTCGGCGTTGGTTCCCTCACCCCCCCGGGGGCTCGCGCCCTGCAGGCTCGCGAGCACGCGCGTCACCGCTGCGGCATCCAGCAGCCCGCTGTACGGGCCGGGCAGGCGCAGCAGCAAGCGCGCCAGCGACGCCTGGCTCGCCCACGATCCGGTGGCGCCCGCGACACCGACGCCGTCCCTTTCGAGCGCCTGCTGCAAGAGCCCCAGCCAGCCGTCCACCAAGACCCGGCTGTGAGAGTTCAGGAAGCAGTAGCGCCCGGCGCCCAGGGACTCCGCGCTCGAACGGTAGGCCGTCAGGTCGAAGCCGTCGTCGCTCACGTGCAGCTCCTCGTGGTCGACTCCCTCCGCCGCTGCGCGATAGGGCGCGAGGGCCGCCGCATCCTCGTTGAAGCCCTTGTAGAGGAGCACGAGCCGATGGTCTGCTCCGGCGGGGTGCGCCGTGTAGGAATCGAGGAAGCGACGCAACGACGGCGGGGGCTCGCCCAGCCGCACCAGGTGCACCACGCACAGCTCGGCGGGAGAGCTCACCCGGCGTCCTCGGCGGTGACGAGTCGGCAGCTGGGCGCGGGCATCATCCCGCGGCGCGCAACGTCGGCGCCGCGAGCCGGCCCCAGGCGCAGCGCGACAGCAACAGGCGTCGTTCGTCGTCGCCCTCGGCGTACGCGCGCGTCTGGTTGTCGGCGACGATGAGGCCGCCCTGCTCACCCTGGTAGAGCGTCTCCGAGGCCGGCCACCGCTCGTCCTCCCAGACGCCGCCGAACCGGTCGACAACCACGGCACGCAGCCCCGCCGCTTCGAGCTGGCGCGTGATGCCCTCGCGGCCGCTCTCGAGCTTGTGGGCGTCGAACTTGGTGCGCAGAGCAAAGCTCGTCAGTCCCGCCAGCACCGTGTGAGCGATCACGAACGCGTTGGTACGCAGGTGCCGATTCGGGAACGCGGGGAAGCTCGCCATCGACTGGATCGCGTGCGGCAGGCCGCCGAGCACGTCGAGCGCGCGCCGGGGGGGCGAGCGACGGCCCGCAGGCCCCTCGGCGGGTTCCCCGGCCGGGGCGGGGCCTTCCATCTCGGCGAGGACCCGCGTCACGTCTGCGGGCGAGCCGATCAGACCGCCGTAGGGGCTCGGCAGGCGCAGGAGCAGCCGTGCGAGCGAGGCGTGACTCGTCCATGACCCGGTCGCCCCGGCGACGCCGACGGCGGGGCGATCGAGCGCCCCCGCGAGCAGCTCGAGCCAGCGCCCGGCGAGGATCTCGCTGTGCGAGTTGAGAAAGCAGTAGCGCTCCGCGCAGAGCTCGTCGGCGGCGGCACGGTAGGCGGTCAGATCAAAGCCGGCGTCGCTGACGTGCACCTCCTCGTGGGGCACCTCCCCGGCGGCGCCACGGTACGGCGCGAGCGCCGCGTCGTCCTCAAACCCCTTGTAGAGCAGCACCAGGCGGTGATCGGCCCCGGCGGGGTTCCTGGCGTAGGAGTCGAGAAAACGGCGCAACGAGCCCGCAGGCTCGCCGGCCCGCACGAGATGCACGACACACAGCCCACCCGGCAAGCTCACCTCTCCGCCGGCGCCCGCCGGTAGAAGGACGTGTACGTCGAGCCCGCCAGCCCGCGCTGTTCGAGCGGTCGCAGCAGCCTCGTGAGGACCACGCCGGTCGAGGCCGTGACGGCGTTGGTGAGCGCGTGCGCGCGGTAGCGCGCGGGATGGATGCGGGCCGCGTAGTCCCAGCCGAGGCGATTGCAGGCGAGGCCGATCGGATCGTCGGTGATCGTCAGCAGGTGCTCCATACCGAGTGCTTCCAGGCGGCGGCGCACCGCCGGCGCCGGGAGCAGCTGCAGGTGACGCGGCGCATCCAGGTGGGCCCAGGTGCCCCGCAGGACGCGGAACTGCAAGGCGTCGGGGTTCGGCGTCGAGAAGGCGAGCACGCCGCCCGGCCGGAGCCGCCGCGCTGCGCTGTCCAAGACCTCTGACACTCCCGGCAGGTGCTCGATCGAGTGCCACATCGCGATCCCGTCAACCGGCGCCAGAGCGTCCAGCGCGCTCGCCGGGGCGTCGCTGCAGGCCGCTCGCACGCCCAGCTGCCCTTCGAGCTCCCTGCAGTACTGATCGTCCATCTCGATCGCGGTCACATGCAGACCGGCCTCCACGGCGACGCGGGCGAAGTTCCCGGCCCCCGGGCCGATCTCGATCAGCTCCGGCCCCGGGAGGTAGCCCCGCAGCAGCCCGAGCTTCAGGCGCTCCCCGGCCTGCAGGCGCGGGTCGGGCGCGTCCTGCAGCGAGCCGTAGCCGGCCGAGACGTAGTAGTCGCCGAGGTCCCCGGGGACCTGCTCGATGAACAGCGTCCCGCACGGCAGACAGCGCCTGTATGCGAACACCCCGTCGCCGAGGCCGCGGTTGCGGTCGCGGGCGCGCAGGGAGAACTCGGAGCCGCCGCCGCACAGCGGGCACATCGCCCCGGTCACGCTCACGCCCGTGAATCGGGGTAGGACGCGTCGCGCTCGGACATCACACGCTGCCCTTCGGGCGCGAGCGGCCACTCGATCCCGAACGCGGGGTCGTCCCAGCGCACGCCGCGCGCCGCCTCGGGCACGTAGGGGGTGCCCATCAGGTAGTGGACCTCGCTGTCGGCGCTCAGCGTCTGGAAGCCGTGGGCATAGCCGGAGGGGATGTACAGGGCGAGGCCGTTCTCCTCGCTCAGCTCGAGGCCGTGCCAGCGCGCGCGCGTCGGCGAGTCCACCGCGGACGTCGACGGCGACGTCGAAGATGGCCCCGCGCACGCAGCGCACGAGCTTGGTCTCGCCGTGCGGGTCGGCCTGGTAGTGCATCCCGCGCAGCGTGCCCGCCTGCGTGTTGAAGGAGGCGTTGACTGGACGACATCGGGGTTCATGCCGCGGGAGCGGAACGCGTCGCGGTCGAAGGTGCGCGCGAACCAGCCGCGCTCGTCTTCCAGCCGCTCGGGCTCGATCACGATCACGCCGGGGAGCGGGGTCTCGACGAAGCGCATCGTCGCTACGACAGCAGCGTCAGCTCCGGCGTGCGCGCCGCGAAGCGCCCGCCCCACTCGCGGATGAAGTCGAGCTGCTGCGACGATCTCGTCCTTGAGGTTCCAGGGCAGGATCAGCGACGACGTCGGGGCGCTCCTCGCGGATCTGCCTCGGGCGAGCGGATCGGGATGTGGCTGCCCGGCAGGAAGTGGCCCTGCTTGTGCGGGTTCAGGTCGCAGGTGTAGTCGATGAAGTCGCGGCCCGATGCCGCAGTAGTTCAGCAGCGTGTTGCCCTTCGCCGGCGCGCCGTAGCCGGCGACGCGCAGGCCTTCGCTGCTTCAGGTCGATCAGGAAGCTCGAGGATCTGGCGCTTGTCCTGCCTCGACCCGACGCCCGTAGCCGAGGTAGGTGTCGAGCTGCTCGTAGCCGGCGGCGCGCTCGCGCTCGCGCAGCTCGCGCGCCGCCTCGGTCTCGGGCTTGTCGGTGTCCTCCGCGTGGGCAGCCGTAGACGCGCAGCGAGCCGCCGTGCGTGGGCAGCTCCTCGACGTCGAACAGACGCAGCCCGTGGGCCTCGAACACGCGGCTGACGGTCAGGAACGAGAAGTAGGAGAAGTGCTCGTGGTAGATCGTGTCCCACTGGTTGTCCTCGATCAGCCGCATCAGGTGGGGGAACTCCATCGTGATCACGCCGCCGGGCTTCAGCAGGACCTTCATGCCGGCGACGAAGTCGTTGAGGTCGGGGACGTGGGCGAGCACGTTGTTGCCGAGCAGCAGGTCGGCAGCGGACTCGCCGGCCAGCGAGCCGGCGGTCTCGACGCCGAAGAACTCGACCAGCGTGGGGATGCCCTTCTGCAGGGCGACCTTGGCGACGTTGGCCGCCGGCTCGATCCCGAGCACCGGGATCTGGCGCTCGTGGAAGAACTGCAGCAGGTAGCCGTCGTTGGAGGCGATCTCGACCACGTGGCTGGAGGCGCCGAGGCCCAGGCGCTCGATCATCTGCTCTGCGTAGCGGCGGCTGTGCTCGAGCCAGCTCGAGGAGTAGGACGAGAAGTAGGCGTAGTCGGAGAAGATCTCGCTCGGCGTCTCGAACTCCTCCAGCTGCACGAGGAAGCAGTTGCCGCAGACCAGCGCGCGCAGCGGGTAGAACGGCTCCATCGCGTTGACGCGCTCCGGCGGCAGGTAGGAGTTGGCCAGCGGCGACATGCCGAGGTCGGCGAACACCGCTTCCAGCGGGGCGCCACAGAATCGGCAGGGGGTCTGGCTCATGTCGCGCGCAGCAGGCGTAGTGAAGGGACGTCGATCTGCCCGAGGGTGACCGCGCGCATGTCGGCCCCGCCGGCGCAGCGCGCGGTACCAGTCGACGATGCTCTGCAGGGTGTCCTGCAGGCCCACCAGCGGGCGCCAGCCCAGGCGCGAGCGGGCCCGCGAGGAGTCGAGCTTCAGGTAGCGCGCCTCGTGCGGATGCGGGCCGTCGTCGAGCGTCCAGCGCACGCCGCCCGGCCACAGCTCCGCGAGCGCGCTCGACGATCCAGCCGACCGGGCGCGCGTCCTCCTCCGGCGGGACCGAAGTTCCACGCCGCGGCGCCAGCTCGGGCGAGTCCCACAGCGCCTGCGCGAGCACCAGGTAGCCGCTGAGCGGGTTGAGCACGTGCTGCCAGGGGCGGATCGAGTTGGGGTTGCGGATCGCGCGCCCGCTCGCCCGCGAGCGCGGCGCGCATCAGATCCGGCGACGAGCCGGTCCTCGGCCCAGTCGCCGCCGCCGATCACGTTGCCCGCGCGCGCGGAGGCGAGCCGCGTGCCCGTCCGGGTCGGCGAAGAAGGAGCGTCGCGAAGGCGCTCGTCACGAGCTCGGCGCAGCCCTTGGAGCTCGAGTAGGGGTCGTGGCCGCCCATCGGCTCGTGCTCGCGGTAGCCCCACTCCCACTCGCGGTTCTCGTAGCACTTGTCCGAGGTCACGTTCACGACGCACCGCGCACCGCTGCCGGCGCCGTCGCGCACGGCATCCAGCACGTTGACCGTGCCCATCACGTTCGTCTCGTAGGTCTCCTGGGGCTCGCGAACGAGCGTCGCACGAGCGACTGGGCGGCCATGTGGATCACGACCTCCGGCCCGGACTGCCGCGACCGCCGCTCGCGACCTGCGCGCGGTCGCGCACGTCGCCGACGCCTCCAATCCATCCCCTCCCCGACGCGTGCCAGCTCGAACAGCGACGGCTGCTGTCGGGCATCGCGTCGGCAGAAGCCCGTCGACTCGCGCGCCGAGCGCCTGCAGCCACAGCGACAGCCAGGCGCCCTTGAAGCCGGTGTGGCCGGTGAGCAGCACGCGCCGGCCCCGCCAGAACGACGGGTCCACCGGCTGCCGCCGGGGCCAGCTCCGGCCGGCTCTAGCCCACGTCCGCCACGGCGCCTGGCCTGTCGTCCCACAGCGCCTCGAGCTGGTTGCGGTCGCGCAGCGTGTCCATCGCCTGCCAGAAGCCGTCGTGGCGGTAAGCGCGCCAGCTGTCCCTCGCGCGCGAGGGCGCGCATCGGCTCCTGCTCCCAGACCGTCTCCGTCGCCCTCCAGGTAGCGCTCGACCTGCGGGCGAGAGCACGAAGAAGCCGCCGTTCGTCCAGCCGCCGTCGCCGCGCGGCTTCTCCTCGAACTCGCGCACGCGCTCGCCCTCGACGTCGAGCGCGCCGAAGCGGCCGGGCGGCTGCACGGCGGTCACGGTCGCCAGCGCGCCCTGCTCGCGATGGAAGGCGATCGAGCGCCGTGATGTCCACGTCGGAGAGGCCGTCGCCGTAGGTGAAGCAGAAGTCCTCCTCGCCGACGTAGGGCAGCACGCGCCTGCAGGCGGCCGCCGGTCATCGTCGCCTCGCCCGGTGTCCACGAGCGTGACCCGCCAGGGCTCGGTCTCCGAGCGGTGGACCTCCATGTCGCCCTTGGCCAGGTCGAAGCGTGACGTCGCACGTGTGCAGGTAGTAGTTGGCGAAGTACTCCTTGATCATGTAGCCCTTGTAGCCGAGGCAGATCACGAACTCCTCGATGCCGTGCGCGGCGTAGATCTTCATGATGTGCCAGAGGATCGGCTTGCCGCCGATCTCGACCATCGGCTTCGGGCGCACGGCGGTCTCCTCGCTCAGGCGCGAGCCGAAACCGCCGGCGAGGATCACCGCCTTCACCGCGCTCAGGTTATTGAACGGACTGGAGCGCTCATCCGGGGGCCGGCACGGAGGTCGAGAGCACGCCGCCGTCGGCCGCCAGCGCCTGCACGGCGACCACGGCGGTGCCGCCCGGCACGCCGATCGCCGTCTCGAAGCCGCTCGAGGGCACGGTCACGAGCGGCGTGAGGCTCGATTCGCTGGGGCCGCCGAGGAGCTGCCACGCCGCCACGCCGGTGGCGCCGTTCCAGCTCGCATAGGCGGTCGCCGCGCCGTTTGCGCCCGGCCTCACCGCGAGCGCCGGGTGGGAGGCGGGCGTCCCCTGCCACGGGAAGCGGAACGCGCGGTAGGACTGACCGGGCTGCGGGAGGCGCGCGCTGAACAGGATCTGGCCGGCCGATCCGTATTCGGTGAGGTAGGGCGCTTCGCCCCAGCCGACGAAGAAGCCACCGTCTTCCAGGGCCTCGGCGTTGCCCTGGCTGCCCGCGAGGATCTTCGCGCCGATGCGTCCGACCAGCGTGACCTTGCGATGGACGTAGTCGAAGCGCTCGCGGAGGATGCGCGATTCCGAGTGCACGGCCGGCACCGCGCCGTTGTCGAAGATCGTCAGCGTGCCGTCGGGCTGCCAGCGCACGTCGTGCTGATAGGCGGTGCCCGTGCCGGGGCCCATCTTGAAGCTCGAATGCCGCCCACCGAGCCGCCACAGGATGCCGCCCGTGACGTGGTTGATCTCATATGCCGCCCACGTGTTGCGCGAGGAGATGATGAAGTCGCCGTTCCCCGAGGGGCCGAGCGAGACCGAGTTGATGTGAAAGTAGTCGAAGGGTTCGTTCGAGCGCCGCGGGGCGGTCGCGTAGGAGTCCGCCAGGGCCACGTGCCCGTCGGCGTGCCACTCGAACATCACGAGGCCCGTCGGGATGTCGACCTCCTGCATGATCGCGTCCTGCAGGATGCCGTTGGACGGCCCCCCGTCGGAGGAGAGGTCGGCGGAGACGAGCGAGTAGGCGGTCAGGAAGGCCGAGCCCTGCGGGGTGATCTGGAATTCGTGCAGGTCTGCCTGGTAGCCGTTGCCCGCGCCGACCGAGGCGATCTGCTGGTAGGAGGAGTTCATGATCACGTCGCGCCCGAAGCCGACCCCCAGGATCGCCGGCACGGCGCCACGCCACCACGTGAGCACCGGCGCCCCCTGGTAGCTCTGGACCTGGAGGTTCGCGGCCGCGACCCCCTTCGCCACCGGGTGGAACCAGACGAGCCGGCCCTGGTTGTCGAGGATCATGGCGCCGGACTGCCCGTACCCGTGCGTGGGCGTGAGGAAGATGTCGCCCGCGTTCGCGCCGGCGTCCGCGGTCACGCGCACGACAGGCGGTTTCAGAGTCGGCTGGGAGACGAAGCCCTGTTCGAGCCCGTGACCGCTCAGTTCGACGGAGGGCCCGAGCGCAGGACGGTACGGAGCAAGGCGCGCGACGGTGAACGCGGTGTGCATCCTCGCCTGGTGGCCCTTGGGGCCGATCAGCGCGGTTGCCGTGACGTTCTCGCCCTGGGAGAACGGGTGGTCGATCACGAAGCTCGCACCGGGCGCCGAGACGTAGGGGCGCAGCTTGCCCGTGTGCGAGCCCGTGCTGGAGCCGCGCACGCTCACCGAGGAGATTTCGCTCGCCGGGACGCCGAGGAAGCTGATCTGTGTGTCGGGGGAGGCGTCCGGCGTCCCGTTCAGCGGCGAGATCGCGACCTGCGGGGCCGCCGAGGCGGCGCTCCCGGAGGCGCCCAGGAGGATGGCGATCGCGACCGCCAGGGCCGAGATGTCACGGCCCCGTCTCCCTGCGCTTGCTCGCATCGTCCGCCTTCCGCTCTCGCTCCGCCGTCGGCCTTGCCGGCCGTCGAACCCAGTCGCCGACACTGAACCCAACACGCGGCCCCGACGCAGGTAGCGGCGGCCCGCGCCTGCTGCAGCGGCGGCGGGTTATGTTTTCGCCGAGCCTAGCCGGAGCCCTGTCGCGACGGTCGTCTTCGACTGTCAGCGCTCGGTCACAGTGACGGTCGGCGAGGTGCCGGTCGAGAACGGGTAGTCGGCTTCGGATTCACAGACGACGCGGAAGCTGTAGCGCGCCGGTCCCGCGAACCTGAAGCGGTAGCTCGAGCGGTAGCGCCCGTGGCGATCGGTCCTGGCCACGTGGAACTGGATCCACGCGCCGCGGCCGGAGCGCGCCTCGAGGATCAGCGGCTTGCCGCCCCGTGGGATCGGGCCGGCGAGCAGACGGCCGCCGAAGTGGATCGTGCCGCCCCGGCGCGTCGTGCGGGGGGAGATCGCCAGCGTCAGGGGGGCGGGGACCGCGAGGCGCAGGTTGCTCGTGGCCGCGGGGTGGAGTTCGTTCGCGCTCGCCCTGTAGGTGAGGCGGATCGTCCGCGAGGAGAGATGCGCCGGAAGGGTCAGGGCGAAGGTGCCGTCGCCGCGCGTTCTTGCGCCCCGCATCGCGAGCGCGGCGGCGCCGGCGAACGCCGGGGTGGCGCTCAGTTCGATCTGGGCGCCCGCGATCGGCGCGCCGGACGGGTTGGTGAGGCGTCCGGTGATCGTCTCGCGGCGGGCGAACGTGCTCGTGAGGAGGGCGTGGGCGGTGCGGCGCCAGCGTGCCGTGAGCTTCGCCTGGGGGGAGGCGCCCTGGCCGTTGGAGGAAGGGTTCGCGTTCTGGGTGCCGGTCGCGCCCGCGCCCGGCGACGAGCTGCCGCCGCCCGGAGCACCGCCGCCCGCACCGAGCGGGGAGCCCGCCGTCGAGGAGTTCTGAACCGTGATCGTGCGGTCGAGCACCGGGGCCGAGTTGCCCGCGGCGTCGAGGACACGGACGACCAGGTGGTGTGCGCCGTTGGAGAGCGAGTCTGTGTCCAGGCCGACGTCGGCGCTCACCGAGGACGGGCACGGCTGCAGGTTGAGGAAGGCCGGCAGGCCGTCGGCCGTCTCGCCCACGTTGCGGCAGCGGCCTCCCTCTTCATCGAGGACGGTCGTCTGGACCGGGGCGCCGTCGACCGTGAACTCTGCGGCGTAGACGCCTGCGCCCGGGTCTGTGGCGGTGAACGTGAGGTCTGTCGTGCCTGCGACGGTCGGGGAGGTCGCGAGTTCGCCGCCGACGGAGCCGGCGCTCGGGGCTGCTGTTTGTTCGAGGGTCAGGTCGGCGGCGTAGAGGTAGACGGCGGCGGCGTAGTTGTTGGCGTCGCCTTGGCCGGCTGGGCATTCGTATTCGGCCGCACCTCCACAAGACGCTCGGAGGTAGAGATGGCTACCTAGTCGCGCTTGCGGCACGGCGAGACGGTTCGTGCTTTCGAGAGGTGCGCCGACGACGCCCTCGTGGGAGCAGCCGAGGCCGTTGATGCATTGATCGAATACTTCGTGTTCGCTGGGCGCTGCGGCCCAAAACTGGTACGAGGCGTTGATCGCGCTGCCGCCGTCCGCATCGCCGGCGCGCCAGATATCCGCCGCAGCGAGCGTCGTTTCCGGAGGAGTCGCGAACTGCCAGGTAGCGACGTCAGTGTTAGCCGTGCGCACCCCTTGATCACCGAGCGCGGCAAGCAACGCCCCGCCCGGTTCTCCGCATGTGTCGCGGACGTAGGTGAAGGTCCCTGTGTGCGACCCGCTCCACCCATCAACCGGAGCCGCAGCACCCGAAGGCGTCCTGCACGAATAGACGTGGTACTTCCCGGCCTGTGCGGCAGCCGGTCCGACGAGAAGCAGCAGTGCGAATGCGAGGAAGGTCTGTCGTATATGTGTCATCTCGCAGGGTAAGTCGAGCCGAGCGGCCCTTTGCCACCCCCTCGATCCCGCGTTCTGGCCATCCGTCCGATATCGGAATGTTTCCGACTAACAGGATCAGCCATAAGGACCTGCGTAGCGCACCGCAAGCCACCTGCCGGCGAGGCGCCGCGCGCCCCTGCTCCCAGCCCGACCTAGTCCCGCAGCGCGAACCGCACGGGCAGCTCTTCGAGGCCGTAGATCCCCGCGACCGTCCCGTAGACGGGCTCGCCGTCCAGCGCCAGGTCGCGCAGCCGCTCGGCGAAGAACACGAGTCCCTCCTGCATCTCGAGCCGCGCGAGGTTCGCGCCGAGGCAGTAGTGCACACCCGCGCCGAACGTGAGCGGCCGCGCCCGGCCCCTCTCGGCGGCGATGTCGAAGACGTCAGCGGCCACCGCCGTCGCAGCGCCGCCGGCGCGAGCGGCCGCGACCTCGCCCTCCGCCGAGCCGTCGTCGAGGTCGCGGTTCGCGGTGAAGGCGCAGACCATCACCACCGTGTCCTGCGGGAACGTCACGTCGCGGTAGACGACCTCCTCCGTGAGGATGCGCGCCGTGAACGGCGTGATCGGCTCGTAGCGAAGCGCCTCCTCGACCGCCGCACCCGCCAGCTCGGGACGCTCGGCGAGCAGCTGCCACTGCTGCGGGTTCTCGGCGAGCAGGCGGATCGCGTGCGCCATCTGGCTCTGGGTGGTGTCGACGCCGCCCGCGAGGATGTTGAAGACGAGGTTGATGCACTCGACGTCGGAGAGCTTCTCGCCCTCCTCTTCGGTGGCGATCAGCATCGACATCAGGTCCTCGCCGGGTTCGGCGCGGCGCGCGCGCAGCAGCCCTTCGGCGTACTCGTAGAACTCCTCGACGGCCTCCTCGATCTTGTCCTTCTCGGTCGCCATGCTCCCCGCGTCGAACTGCTTCTGGATCCAGTTCGACCAGTGGTGCAGCCGCGGCGCGTCCTCGATCGGCGCGCCCATCACCGAGGCGATCACCTGGGAGGGATAGGGCTTCGCGAACGCCTCGACGAAGTCGCAGCGGACCTCCCCGGCGGCCGCGGCGCCGGACGACGCGACGGCGTCCTCCATCAGCCCCTCGAGGAACACGCGCATCCGCGGCCGGTAGCGCTCCACCGCCCGGGGCGACAGAGACGGGTTCACGAGACTGCGCAGACGCGAGTGGTCGGGGCCGTTGACGTGCAGGATGTTGCGCACCATCTGCTCGTGGAGCGGCCCCGCGGTGACCCCGAAGATCTCCGCAATCTTCATGCCCGGGAAGATCGCCGAGCGCGTGCGCAGGAAGTGCTCGCCGGCCTCCCGGTCGAGCACCATGTAGCCGAACGGCGCCTGCGCCAGCCAGCCCTGCTCGCGGACCTCGGCCATCGCCTCGTGGAAGCGCTCGCCGCGCAGCGAGGTATCGGTGTAGTCGAAGACCGGGAGCTCGAGCTCGCTGACGAGGGCCATCGCGAGCCAGGCTACCTGGCGAGCTTCTTGCCCGGGTTCAACAGATCCTTGGGGTCGAAGGCGCGCTTGATCTGCTCGTGCAGGGAGACCGCCTGCGGCGACCACTGGCGCGCGAGGCGCCCGCGCTTGAGCAGGCCGACGCCGTGCTCGCCGGCGATCGAGCCGCCGTTCGATGCGATCAGCTCATAGAGCTCATCCATCACCTCCTCGGCGGCATCCAGCTCGGCCTCCGAGGACGGATCCACCAGCACGGTCGCGTGCAGGTTGCCCTCGCCGGCGTGACCCCACGAGCACGACTCCAGGCCGTGGCGCGCGGCGATCGCGTCGAAGCTGTCGAGCGTCTGGCCCAACCGCTCCACCGGCACGACGACATCACCGCTCACCTTCGCGCCGCGCGCGCTCGTGATCGCCGGGTTCAGCCCGTCGCGCCAGCGCCACAGCGCGGCCTGCTCGCCGGGCTCGTGGATCTCGGGCGCCGTCTCGCCGAGGAGCTCCAGCGCCTCGCGCCGCTGCGCCACCACCTCCTCGGCGCTGCCGTCGAGCTCGACGATCAGCGCGAAGCCCGCCCAGGCCGGCGCCCGGGCCGCGGCCTCGGACTCGCCTCCGGAGACGCCCAGCGAGGCGGGATAGGCGCCGCCGCCGAGCGCGAGCGCCCGCTCGTCGAGGAAGTCGAGCACAGAGGGGCGCATGCCCGCGGCGAAGAGGTCGAGGATCGTCCGGCAGCCCTCGGCTCGCGTGCGGGCGAAGGCGACGAGCACCGCCGTGCTCTCCGGCGCGGGAACGAGCCGCAGCCGCACCGCGGTGACGATCCCCAGCGTCCCCTCCGAGCCGATCAGCAGGTCCTTGATGTCGTAGCCCGCTACGTCCTTGCGGATCCAGCCGCCGAGCCCGGCCAGCTCGCCCGGCGCGAGCGCGACCTCCAGGCCGCTCACCCAGGCGCCGGTCACGCCGTACTTCAGGGCGTGCGGCCCGCCGGCGTTCGTGGCGACGTTGCCGCCGATCTGCGACTGCTCGGCGGCGCCGGGGTCCGGGCCGAACATGAGCCCGTTCTCACGCGCCAGCCGCTGGACGTCGCGCGTGCTCACGCCGGCCTCCGCGCACATCCGCCAGAGCCCCGGCTCGAGCTCGCGCACCGCGCGCAAGCGCTCCAGCGAGCAGACGACGCTGCCGGACGTGGGCACGGCGCCGCCGACGAGGCCGCTGCCGCCCCCGCGGGTCACCAGCGGCACGTCGTGCTCGTAGCTCCAGCCCAGCACCGCCGCGACCTCCTCCGCGCTGCCCGGGAGCACCACGGCCTCGGCGCGGCCGTCGAGGCCCCGCCTGCCGCTCGCGTCGCGGTTGTAGTGCGAGCCCGCCGGAGCGTCGAGCACGTGCTCGGCGCCGACGAGCCGGCCGAGCTCCGCAGATATCGCCGCGGCCATTTCCCCATTCTCACGAATCCAGGCGCCCCCCCGCGACTTCGGTCGGCCATCCCCGACCGATCCGCCGTGCGCCTGACGGCGGCACGCCGGGCGCCCAAGCCCGATCGGCGCACCCTCCGCCAAGTACCATTGACCCCAGCGATGGCAGTGGGCGCGAAGCCAGAGAGGGAGGCCCCTCTCACCCAGCACCACCACGATGCGCCCGGCGAGGCGTCGTTCAAGACGCTCTCGGGCGAGCCGGTCAACGAGCTCTACACGGCCGCGGACCTGCCGCCGGGGGCGGGCAGCGGGAGCGAGGCTGACCCGATCGGCCTGCCCGGCTCCTACCCGTACACGCGCGGCATCCACGCCTCGATGTACCGCGGGCGCCTGTGGACGATGCGCCAGTTCGCGGGCTTCGGCACCAGCGAGGAGACCAACGAGCGCTTCCACTACCTGCTCGAGCACGGCCAGACCGGGCTCTCGACCGCCTTCGACATGCCCTCGCTGATGGGCCACGACTCCGACCACGCCCGCTCGCTCGGCGAGGTCGGCCGGGAGGGCGTCGCCGTCGACACGCTCGACGACATGCAGACCCTCTTCGACGGCATCGACCTCGGCGAGGTCTCGGTCTCGATGACGATCAACGCCCCCGCCGCGATCATGCTCGCCTTCTACGTCGTCGCGGCCGAACAGGATCCGGTGCACCCGACGCCGCCCGAGCACCTGTCGGGGACGATCCAGGCGGACATCCTGAAGGAGTACATCGCCCAGAAGGAGTGGTGCTTCCCGATCGACCCCGCGATGCGCCTGTGCGGGGACATGATCGAGTGGTGCACGCACCGGATGCCGCGCTGGCATCCGATCTCGATCTCCGGCTACCACATCCGGGAGGCCGGCTCGACCGCGCAACAGGAGCTCGCTTTCACGCTCAAGGACGGGCTCACCTACGTCGAGCAGGCTGTCGAACGAGGGCTCGACGTCGATGATTTCGCCCCGCGCCTGTCGTTCTTCTTCAACGCCCAGATCGACTTCTTCGAGGAGATCGCCAAGTACCGCGCGGCTCGCCGCATCTGGGCGCGCGAGCTGCGGGACACGTTCGGCGCCAAGAACCCGAACGCTCGTGGCAGATGCGCTTCCACACCCAGACCGCCGGCGTCAGCCTCACCGCCCAGCAGCCGCTCAACAACATCGTGCGCACGGCGATCGAGGCGCTCGCGGCGGTCCTCGGCGGCACGCAGTCACTGCACACGAACTCCTACGACGAGGCGCTCGCGCTGCCCACCGAGGAGGCGGTCAAAGTCGCGCTGCGCACGCAGCAGGTGATCGCGCACGAGACGGGCGTCACCAACACAGTCGACCCGCTCGGCGGCTCCTACTTCGTCGAGGCGCTCACCGACGAGATGGAGCGTGCGGCCTATGACTACTTCCGCAAGATCGACGAGCTCGGCGGGATGGTCGAGGCGGTCAAGCGCAACTATCCCCAGCGCGAGATCGCCGACGCGTCGTTCGCGCTGCAGCAGGAGATCGACGCGGGCGAACGCAAGGTGGTGGGCGTCAACAGCTTCGTCGCGGCCGACGAAGAGCCGATCCCCACGCTGCGCGTGGACCCGGCGCTCGAGCGCAAGCAGCTCGACCGGCTGCAGGGCGCACGCGCCAAACGCGACGGCGCCGCCGTCGAGCGTGCCCTGTCAGAGCTGCGCGACGCACGCGGCCCGCGCTGACCGCAACCTGATGGAGCCCGCTCCTGACTTGCGCCCGCGCGCATGCCAGCGAGGGCGAGATCGTCGAGTCCCTGCAGCAGGTCTTCGGCGACTACGCCGAGACCCCCGTCTTTTAGAACCCGGTGAGAGCGCAGTTGCGGCTCGCAACCTTCTGATTCGTCGTGGTGTCAATAGATCAATCCCTGTGACGCACCCGCACCGACCGCATCTCAAGCGGCACCGCCGCCTGCTGCTCCTCGGCTCGCTGATCGTCGTCCTCTCGAGCGTCACGGCGCTCGCGTTCGCGTCGAAGCGCATCGAAGCCGAGCAGGCCGCGTTCACGCTGCCGGCCGCTGGGCGCTGCGTGCCGACCACGCTCAACCGCTCGGCCGTCCTGCCCGGCACGACCCTTGCGGTGACGCCGCTGCCCGACTCCTACGACGCCCTGCCGCGGACGCAGATCAGCCTCCTGGGCGTGGCACCGGCCGACCTCTCCGCCGTCGGGGTCCGCGGCTCCGAGAGCGGCGAGCACGCGGGGCGGCTGCGCGCCTACTCGCAGGGAGACGGCGCGAGCTTCGTGCCCAGCTCGCCCTTCGTCTCGGGCGAGACCGTCACCGTCACGGGCGCGATCGACTCGGCCTCCGGACGCCATGGCTTCGCGTTCCATTTCGTCGTCGCCCACGAAGACGAAATCCCCGAACCGCCGTCGGTGCATCCCTCGCGGGACCCGAACGAGAAGATGCACTTCCACTCCCAGCCAGGGCTCGAACCGCCGGGCGTGGTCGTCACGGGCACCAACCCCGCGACGGCCGGCGGCGACATCTTCACCGCGCCCTACAACGGCCCGGGACAGGCCGGCCCGATGATCTTCGACGAATCCGGGGAACTCGTCTGGTTCCACCCGCTCCCCTCCGAACGACGCGGCGGCCAACCTGCAGGTGCAGCAGCTCGGCGGCAAGCCCGTGCTGACGTGGTGGCAGGGCTACATCCCGCCGGCCGGGCTTCGGCAAGGGCGAAGAGGTGATCGACAACTCCTCCTACCACCAGATCGGCCGTGTGCACGCGGGCAACGGCTACAAGCTCGACCTGCACGACTTCCACATCACCCCGCAGGGCACGGCCTACTTGACCTCGTTCGAGCCCGATGCGCTGCGACCTCTCGAGCGTCGGCGGCCCGCGCGGCGGAGCGGTGACCGACAGCCTGATCCAGGAAATCGACCTGCACACCGGGCTCGTGCGCCGGGAGTGGCACAGCCTCGACCACGTCCCGCTCGCGAGCTCCTACAGCACGGCAGTCACGACGAGCACGAGATGGCCCTTCGACTACTTCCACCTGAACTCGATCGACCCCCTCGCGAACGGTCACACCCTGATCTCGGCGCGCAACACCTGGTCGCTCTACGAACTGAACACCGAGACCGGCCAGATCCTGCAGACGATCGGCGGCAAGTCCTCGACGGTCAAGCTCGCGAACGGCACGCGCACCGCCTACCAGCACGACGCCGAACTGCTCCCCGACGGCAACATCAGCGTGTTCGACAACGGCGGGGTGCCGATGGTCCACCCGCAGTCGCGCGCGCTGATCGAGAGCTTCTCGCCCACGGCCGGCATGGCCCTCGTCGCGCAGTACGAGCACCCGACCGCGCTCCGCTCGGGCAGCCAGGGCAACGTCCAGAGCCTCGCCAACGGCGACGTCTTCGTCGGCTGGGGCGCCGAGCCCTACTTCTCGGAGTTCAGCACCGCCGGCACGCTGCTCTACGACGCCCATTTCCACGGCTGCTACCAGGCCTACCGCGGCTACCGCTTCGGATGGACAGGCGCCCCGGGCGGACACCCGGCCGCGGTTGCGAGCAGCGCGGGTGGGAAGCTGACGGTGTACGTGAGCTGGAACGGCGACAACCGGACCGCGACCTGGCGGCTGCTGACAGGCGCGACGCCGGCGAGCCTCGCCCCGGTCGCGAGCGCCTCGCGCGCGGGCTTCGAGACCGCCCTGCACGCGCCCGCTCCGGCGGCCTATGTCGTGGTGCAGGCGCTCGATGCGAGCGGAGCCGTGATCGGCACCTCCAAGACGATCGCGGGCTGAGGGCGCCGCGCGAAGCGAGAAGGTGACCGACAAGCCGATCCGCCGAGAACGCCGTGCTCGCGGCAACGCCGGCGGTGGACGCTACAGCCGCTTGCCGGCGGGCACCCACGGCATGGACCCCGAGCTCGTGCGCGAGGACCAGGCGCGGCGGCTGCGCGCAGCGATGGTGGAGCTGATCGCGGCCAAGGGCTACCCCGCGGTGAGGATCGCCGACCTGGCGCGGCTCGCGCACGTCTCACCGCCGACCCTGTACAGCCTCTACGCCGACAAGGAACAGCTGCTGGCCGGGGCTTACGAGGACATCGCCAGGCGCGCAGGGTTGGCGATCGCGGCCGCTCACCGTGCCGAGGACCCGCCGCGGCGGCGCCTGCTGGCGGCCCTGGGCGCCTTCGCCGAGCTGGCGGCCGAGGAGCCGCAGGCGGTGTCGTTGCTGGTGCTCGGAGCGTTCGGGGCAGGCTCGCAGCTGCGCCGCAAACGGCGCCTGGCCCTCGATGCGCTGGAAGCGTACATCCACGCGAACCGCACTCCGCAGACGCCGTTCGCGGGTGGGGACCTGATGGTCGCCGCGCTCGTGGGCGGCATCCGCGAGGTGACCGCGAGCCACCTGCGCCAGGGCCGTCACGCCGAGCTGCCGCGGCTCGCAGCCGCGCTGACGGGGTGGGCGGCGAGCTACCCCGGCGCGCTGCCGGAGGGCCTGGCGGTCGCGCCGGGAGCGCAGGCGCCCGAGCCGATCGAGGAGCCGGCCATCGCGCTCGTCGGCCCGGCGGCGCGCGCCGCGCGGCCGCTTCCGAGCGGGCGCAGCGAGCTGGCGCGCGAGGTGATCGTCAAAAGCCAGCGCGAACGGATCGTCGACGCGACGGCCGCGATCGTCACCGAGAAGGGGCTGGCGGCGTTGACGATCCCCGAGATCGCGAGGCGCGCAAGCGTCTCGAACCAGACCTTCTACGCGATCTACGAGTCCAAGGACGCGGCGTGCCTGGGCGCGCAGAAGGTCGGCATGCACCAGGCGCTGCGGGTGACGGTCGCGGCCTTCGAGAGCGAGCACCGGGAGTGGCCGGAGGCGGTCCGCGCGGGCATCGGAGCGCTTGTGGAGTACGTCGTCTCAGAGCCCGAGCACGCGCATCTGACGCTGGTCGACACCTTCGCCGCGAGCCCGGAGGCGCTGGCTGTGCGCGAGCGCGCGATGGAGGGTTTCCGCGGCCACCTCGCGCCGGGGATCGAGCGGGCGAGCGAGCAGGGCGGCGAGGAGGACGCCGCCGTCGCGGCCGAGGCGGTCGTGGGCGGCATCTGGCAGGTGCTGCACCGCTACATCGAGCGGGGCGCGATCGCGGAGCTGCCGGAGGCGGCGCCGCAGCTGACGTACTTCGCGCTGGCGCCGTTCCTGGGCGCGCAGGCGGCGGCCGAGGTCGCGCGCGCCTGACCTCGAGATTTGAGATTGGGGGGCACCACGCGCGGCGAGCCAGTTCGCGGCGTGGCGCCACCGGCGAGGGCGCGCGCCGTTTAAGGCTTCAGGAACGCACGTCGAGCACGACCTTGCCGAGCGCGCGGCGCTCGTCAAGCGTGTGCAGAGCCTGGGCGGCGTCGGCGAACGGGAAGCGCTGGCCGACTATCGGTTTGACCACGCCGGTCTCGATCATCTTCGAGATCGCGGCCCCGATCTCCCGATTCAGGTCGGGCTTGCCCATCACGTAGGCGCCCCAGCCCGCGCCGATCACCTCGGTGTTCTTGAGCAGCAGCCGGTTGACCCGCACCTCGGGGATCGAGCCGCCCGTGAAGCCGACCACGACCAGCCGCCCGTCCTCGCGCAGCGAGCGCAGGCTGTCCAGGAAGCGGTCGCCGCCGACGGGGTCCAGCACCATGTGCACGCCGCCCCCGGAGACCTCGACGACCTCGTCCTTCCAGCCGTCGGCGACCATCACCACGTGGTCGGCGCCGGCCTCTTCGGCGACCTTCCTCTTCTCCTCGGTCGAGACGGTCGCGATCGTCGTGGCGCCCAGTGCGTTGGCGACCTGGATCGATGCCGTGCCGACGCCGCCCGCCGCCCCGTGCACGAGCACGGTCTCACCCTCGGCGAGCCGGCCGCGGAGCTTCAGGGAGAAGTAGGCGGTGTGGTAGTTGAGGACGAGCGAGGCTCCCTGGGCGAAGTCGAGCCCCTGCAGTCCGAAGACGAAGTACTCCGGCGCGACCGTGGTCTCGGCCCAGCCGCCGAGCGCGCAGAAGCCCGCCACGCGGTCGCCGGCCTTCACCGCCGCCGACTCGGGCGCGCTGATGACGACGCCGCCGACCTCGCTGCCGGGCACGTAGGGCAGCGGCGGTTTCATCTGGTATTCGCCGCGGGTCTGCAGCAGCTCCGGGAAGGAGACGCCGGCGGCGTGGACCTCGATCAGAACCCCTTCGCCGGGCGTCATCATGTGCGAGGGCTCGGGCTCGGGCAGCTCCACCAGCGACAGCGCCTTGTCCGGGCCTTCCTCGTTGACGATCTGGATCGCTCTCATGGCGGGGGATTATTGTCCAAGCCAGCCCGCGACGCGCAGCGGGGTCTCCGAGGGAAGGGGCCGATGATGGCGAAGGTGCTCTGCGTTCTCTACGACGATCCCGTCGACGGCTATCCGCCTGCCTACGCGCGCGACGGCGTTCCGCACATCGAGCGCTACTACGACGGGCAGACCGCGCCCACGCCCGAAGGGCTCGGCTTCAAGCCGGGCGAGCTCGTCGGCTGCGTCTCGGGAGAGCTGGGGCTGCGTGCGTTCCTGGAGGCGCCTCGGCCACGAGCTGGTCGTCACCTCCGACAAGGACGGCCCGGACTCGGTCTTCGAGCGCGAGCTCCCGGACGCGGAGGTGGTGATCTCACAGCCGTTCTGGCCCGCGTACCTCACGGCCGAGCGCATCGCCAAGGCGCCGAAGCTGAAGCTGGCGCTGACCGCCGGCATCGGCTCCGACCACGTCGACCTGCAGGCCGCGATCGACGCACGGGGTGACGGTCGCCGAGGTCACCTACTCGAACAGCATCAGCGTGGCCGAGCACGTGGTGATGATGATCCTCGCGCTCGTGCGCAACTACATCCCGTCCTACCAGTGGGTGATCGCCGGCGGGTGGAACATCGCCGACTGCGTCTCGCGCTCCTACGACCTCGAGGGGATGCAGGTCGGGACGGTCGCCGCGGGGCGCATCGGCTCGGCGGTGCTGCGCCGGCTGAAGCCCTTCGAGGTCGGCCTGCACTACACCGACCGCCACCGGCTTCCCGAGGCGGTGGAGCAGCGAGCTCGGCGTCACCTTCCACGAGGACGCCGCCGTCGATGGTCGGCGTCTGCGACGTCGTGACGATCAACGCACCGCTGCACCCCCGAGACCGAGGGCCTGTTCGACGAGGCCATGCTCGCGAGGATGAAGCGGGGCGCCTACCTGATCAACACCGCCCGCGGGAAGATCTGCGACCGCGACGCGGTCGCGCGCGCGTGCGAGAGCGGCCAGCTGGCGGGCTACGCCGGCGACGTCTGGTTCCCCCAGCCGGCGCCGCGCGACCATCCGTGGCGCACGATGCCCCACCACGGCATGACCCCGCACACCTCCGGCACGAGCCTCTCGGCCCAGGCGCGCTACGCCGCGGGCACACGCGAGATCCTCGAGTGCTACTTCGCAGGCGCGCCGATCCGCGAGGAGTACCTGATCGTGGACGGCGGCCGGCTCGCGGGCACGGGCGCGCACTCCTACAGCGAGGGCGACGCGACGGGCGGATCCGGCGAAGCCGCGCAGTTCAAGAGGGGCTGAGGGGATCGGGCGCGTGGGCGTTCGTGCAATCGGCGCCGCGACGCTGCTCGCGTCCGCCTCGATGCTGGCTTCCGCTTGCGGTTCCGGGTCCCCTCCGCCGCCGCCGCACACCACGACGGCCGTCTCCTTCGTGCCGGGCTCCCAGGCCGTCGCGCAGGCGTCCACCGCTGACACGACCACGGCGGGCAACGCGACCGCGCCCCTGCCTCTGGAAGGACGCACGATCACGATCGACCCGGGCCACAACGGCGGCAACTTCACCCACCCACTCCAGATCTCGCGGCTCGTGCCCGACGGCAACGGCGAGAAGGAATGCGACACGACCGGCACCGCCGCGCCCGACGGCTACCGCGAGGCCGATTTCAACTGGAGCGTGGGCGAGCGGCTGCGGGCGCTGCTGCGGGCGGCCGGCGCGAAGGTCGTGATGACGCGCTCCTCGAACACCGGCGTCGGCCCGTGCGTGAACGAACGCGCGGCGATCGCCAACCGCGCGCACAGCGACGCCGCGATCTCGATCCACGCCGACGGCGGACCCGCCGGGTGGTTCCGGCTTCGCGATCCTGATCCCCGCCCCGATCCCGGGCGGCGGCGACCGCGCGATCATCGCGCCCTCCCGGCGCCTGGCCGTGGACCTGCGCTCGACGCTGCTGGCGACCGGCCTGCACACCTCCACCTACGACGGCACCGACGGCCTCGCCCCGCGCACCGACCTCGGCGGCCTGAACCTCTCGCGGGTGCCGAAGGTCTTCGTCGAGGTCGCGAACATGCAGAACCACGCCGACGAGGCGCCGCTGGAGCGACCCGCCTATCGCGAGCGCGTGGCGCACGCCCTGCTGACGGCGTTCGAGCGCTTCCTGGGGCGCGGTTAGGCGCCGGCCGCTGCGCGCCGCGAGGCGGGCGCGTCCGAGCACGCCCAGGCGGCGGCTGCCGTGACCGCGGAGACGGTGAGCACCGCGGGCCAGGCGCCGATCTGCGGCGCGAGCACGTGCGAGGCGGCGAACGCGACCAAGCCGACGCCGGTCAGCGCAGCGGCGGTGCGAGGGCCGTCCCGCCGCGTCCAGACGCGCGCGCAGTAGAGCCCGCCGGCCACCAGCACGACCCCGCCGAGCGGGCGGGAGCCGGTGCCGGCCGCCACGGCATAGCCGCCGATCAGCGCGGCGGCTGCGATCGCTGCTGTTGGCGTGCGGCGCATCCCGGCCAGCCTAGCGCGCGGTGCCGGCCCGCAGCCGCCCGTCGGGACCCAGCTCGAAGCCCGGCAGGTCGAAGCGCTCGGCCAGGAGCGTGGGTATCCGCTCGGGCTCCAGCGGCGTCTCGACGGTCTCCGCCGGCGTGCTTTCCAACAGCTTCGCCCCGCCCCAGTCGGAGAGGACCAGGCGGCGTCCGTCGGCCCACTGGCGCCCCACCAGGAACCCGGTGACGAAGGGCGACTCCGGGGCGGTGGCGGTCCACCAGTTGTTGATCTCGATGTCGATCATCGGAGAGGGCGCCGTGAGGAAGGCGTAAAGGTCGCCCCAGGCCCCGTCCTGCACCGTCTGCAGAGCCCATTCCCCGGCGTCCTCGACGACCCGGAAGCGCCAGCCCGCCTGCTCGTGCTCGGTGCCCGGCCCCCACGGGATCGGCTCGATCAGCGTCCCGCTGCCGAAGCCGACGTCGGCGTGCCAGCGGCGCTCGCCGTCGTCCACCCGCAGCAGCAGATGAGTGCGCCCGCGGATCTCGCCTGGTGCGAGCCCGACGCGGACGCGCGCCAGGTGCGGCTCGACCTCGTAGCCGAGCGCTTCGAGCGCGGCCCGGAACAGCAGGTTCTGCTCGAAGCAGTAGCCGCCGCGCCCGCGGTCGACGAGCTTGGCCGCGAGCCGCGCCGGGTCCAGCGGAACGTCCTCGCCGACATGGGCGCTCAGGCCCTCGAAGGTGATCGAGGTGGCGTGCGCGCGGTGCAGCTCGGCAAGGCTCGCCCCACGGTCCGCCCCGATCCGGGCCAGATAGGCGTCGAGGTCGAACATCGCGATGACTGTAGCCGTGAGCGCAATACTGGCGCCGTGGCCTACGCTCCGCCCGCCCGCCACCTGCTGCGCGCCAAGGATCTGGCCGACGCCCGCTACGCCGAGCCGCTCGGGGTGCACGACATGGCCCGCGAGGCCGGCCTCTCGCGCGCCCATTTCATTCGCGAGTTCCGCCGCGCGTTCGGCGACTCCCCGCACGCGTATCTGCTGACCAGACGGCTGGAGCGAGCCGCGGCGCTGCTGCGCTCGACCGACCGCCAGGTCGCGGACATCTGCTACTCGGTGGGCCTCACCAGCCTCGGCTCGTTCACGACGAGCTTCAAGCGCACCTACGGCGTCTCGCCGACCGCCTACCGCGAGCGCTACCCGCCGGCCGCCGACATGGCGCTCGTCCCCGGCTGCGTGGTGCGCGCGTACGGGCGCCCGCAACACCGCACTTTTCGAGAAGACAGCCCGCATCCGCGCGCGTAGTTTGCTCTCACGGCAACGACGAAAAGGAGACCGAGATGTTCAGAGTTGGGACCGCACAGCTGTGGGTGGACGACCAGGACGAGGCGCTCGCGTTCTGGACGGAGAAGGTCGGGATGGAGGTGCGCGCCGACGTCACGCTGCCCGAGCTCGGGGGCTTTCGCTGGCTGACGGTCGGCGTCCCCGGCCAGGACGACTTCGCGATCGTGCTGATGGCGATCCCGGGCCCGCCGCTGATGGACTCCGAGACGGTCGAGCAGGTGCGCGAGCTGATGTCCAAGGGCTTCGCCGGCACCGTGTTCCTCGAAACCGACGACTGCCGCGCCTCCTACGAGGAGCTGCGTGCCCGCGGCGTCGAGTTCAACGAAGCGCCCGAAGAGCGCCCCTACGGCATCGACTCCGGGTTCCGCGACCCTTCGGGCAACTCGATCCGGCTGACCCAGGTGCGCGATCTCGCCGAGCTGAGCGCGTAGCGGGGCCGGCCCGACAGGCCGGCGGGGCGAGCGTCGCGGCGCGCCCCGCCGGCCGCCAGCCGTTAGCGTCTGCGCCGATGGGCGCAAGCTACGAGCGCGGGCTGGCGGAGGTGGCGGACGGCGTCTATGCCTACCTGCAACCGGACGGCGGATGGGGCTGGTCGAACGCCGGGCTCGTCTGCG
This sequence comes from uncultured Solirubrobacteraceae bacterium, assembly GCA_963742805.1. Lineage (GTDB taxonomy): Bacteria > Actinomycetota > Thermoleophilia > Solirubrobacterales > Solirubrobacteraceae > Palsa-744. The sequence continues at coordinate 943,241 of CAVUNG010000001.1, forward strand.
ACGGCGAGGCGACGCTCCTCGTCGACACGCTGTTCGACCTGGCGCTGACCGAGGCGATGCTCGCCGAGATGCGCCGCGCGGTGCCCGCCGCGGAGCGAATCGGCACGCTCGTCAACACGCACGCCAACGGGGACCACTGCTACGGCAACGAGCTCGTCGTGGGGGCAAGGATCGTGGCCTCCGAGCAAACGGCCGCGGAGATGACCGAGCTGCCGCCGGCGGCGATGGCCGCGCTGGTCGAGCAGGCGCCGAACATGGGCCGCCTCGGTGAGTTCTTCCTGCGCTGCTTCGGGAGCTTCAGCTTCCAGGGGATTGAGCCGGTCCCGCCGCAGGAGACCTTCAGCGGCGAGCTCGCGGTGCGCGTCGGCGACCGCGAGGTCCGGCTGCTCGAGGTGGGGCCGGCGCACACGCGCGGCGACACGATGGCCTGGCTGCCCGCCGAGCGCGTGCTCTACACCGGCGACATCCTCTTCAACGGCGCGCACCCGATCGCCTGGGCCGGCCCGGTCTCGAACTGGCTGTCCGCCTGCGAGCGCATCGAGGCGCTCACGCCCGTGGCGATCGTGCCCGGCCACGGCCCGCTCGCGACGATCGCGGACGTCCGTGAGCTGCGCGCCTACCTGGAATACCTCTACGACCAGGCCCGCGCCGCGCACGGCGAGGGCCTGACCCCGCTGCAGGCCGCCCGGCGCATCGAGCTCGACCGCTGGGCCGACTGGGGCGAGCGAGAGCGCCTTGTCGTCAACATCGCGACCATCTACGGCGAGCTGACGGGAGAGGGGCCGCCGAACCCGTTGGAGGCGTTCCAGCAGATGGCGGATTTCGCGCTCGGCGGGGAGTGAGCGCTGGCTTCGCTCGAGGACGTGCGCCGGCTCGCGATGTCGCTGCCGGGCAGCGAGGAGCGCACCTCGCGCGAGCGCCTGCAGTGGCGCGTCGGCGGCAAGCTGTTCGTGTGGGAGCGCCCGCTGCGGGCGAAAGAACTCGAGCAGCTCGGCGCAGCCGCACCCGATGGAGTGATCCTGGGGGCGCGCGTCGAGAACCTGCACGCGAAGGAGGCGCTCTGCGCCTCTGAGCCGGAGGTGTTCTTCACCACCTCGCACTTCGACGGGCACCCCTCGGTGCTGGTGCGGCTCGAGCGGATCGGCCTGCCCGAGCTCGAGGAGGTCGTGACCGAAGCGTGGTTCGCGCGCGCCCCGCCGAAGCTCGCGGCCGAGCTGCAGGCGCGCGCGGACTCCTAGCTGTAAGACCCGAGCAGGTTGTTCATGCGGGTGATGGGTGCCTGTCGCCCGATTGATTGGTGTGGTCTTCGATGGTTGTAGGTCCATAGCCAGCCGTCAAGGGCTGCTGTGCGCTCGGTGCTGTTGCGGTAGATCGCTCCGTAGGCCCAGCCGGCGAGCATGGTCCGGATGAACCGCTCTGCCTTCCCGTTGGTCTGGGGACGGTAGGGCCTGGTGCGCAGGTGGCGGATGCCCAGGGCTTTGCAGGCGATCGTGTGCACAGCGGAGCGGTAAGGAGCTCCGTTGTCGGTCAAGAGCTCCTTGACGTTCATCCCGTGACGCTCATAGAAAGCGATCGCTCTGCGCAGGAACCCGATCGCTGTCGTGGCTTTCTCGTCGGTCAAGACCTCCGCGTAGGCGAGGCGTGTGGCGTCATCGATCGCAATGTGCACGTACTCCCAGCCAGTGCGTCGTCGCTCGATCCCGTCCCGATCGAGCCTGCTGTTCTTCGGGTTACGCTTGACGCCCGTCACGCGCTTCCCGGCGCCGCCTTGGATCCGTCCCAGCTTCTTGACGTCGATATGGATCAGCTCACCAGCGACCGTCCGTTCGTAGCGCTCAGCGGGCTCCAGGCCGAGCCTGCCCAGTCGGCCCATCCCGATCCGCTTGAGGATCCCCGAGACAGTCGAGAAAGGCATCTCGAGCACCTCTGAGATCTCAGGCCCGGTGAACCGAAGGCGCCGCAACGCTGCGATCGCCTGGATCGTGCTCTCATCGCTGCGGTTCGCCACCAGCAAAGGCGCCGAGGAGCGATCCAACAACCCAGCAGCTCCTTCAGCGCGATACCGCGCGACCCACTTCCCGGCCGTCCGGGCACTGACCTCGGCCGCCAGGGCTGCCTCTCTCACAGACCACCCCTCATCGACAACACGACAGGCCATCCGCTCACGCTGCCTAAATGACAGCGCAGCATTACGGTGCAGCTTCATCCGGTTTCTCCTTGGTGCTGGGGCTTTGACACCACCAGCCTCCAAGGAGGACCGGATGAACAACGTCCTCAGGTTCTACACCTAGCTGACGCTCGAACCCCTAGCGGATGACAACGCCGCGCTGCGCGGTCTTTGCGCCGTGAAGGACCAGCTTCAGCTTCCCCGCCTGGGGATGCCGGGCCGCGGAGGCGAGCAGCCGGACCCCCTGTGAGGTGAGGCGGATCGTCGCCGTCACCGATGCGCCCTGGGCCAGGGAGAAGCTGCCGCTGCCGACGACAAGCGTCACCCGCCGCGTCACCGTGCGGCCGTGGGAGCGGACGCGTTTGGCGACTGTGATCGTGAGCTGGATCGTGCCCTTGCACGGGCCGACACGACACCGCAGCTTGACGGTCGCCCGGCGTCCGGAGACGTGCACGCGGCCTTCGGCCGTGAGCGCCGGGACGACGGCTTTCGTCGACAGGACGGCCACCGTGGGAACCGGCGCGGCCGGCGCCTGCGTCGTGTTCTGAGGCGCGGGCGGCGTCACCACCGGGGCCGGTTTGGGCGGTTCTTCCCCGATACGGAGCATCGCGCCGTTGATCCCCGTGATCGGCGTCGGCGGGACCACGTTCAGCGCCAGGGCACCCGAGAGCTTGGGTGCTCCATAGGCGGTGCCGTCGTAGAACTGGGTCGAGTAGACGGATTCGGCGAAGAATTCGACGAAGTAGGAGCCCGGCTCCAGCCTTTCGATCGTGTACGTGCCGTTCCCCGCGGTGCGGGTGCACCGTTCGAGTTCTTCCAGTTCTTCTTCGGCGACGGGCACCGTCGGGAACGCGCAGACCCAGACCTTTTCGAGGGCGGCTCCGCTGGCCGCGGCTGTCACCTTGCCCGCGATTTCACCGCCGCTCTCCAACGACACGTTCGCCCCGGTCGTGGTGTCGCCGGCAGTCACCCCGACATCTTCGAGCTGTCCTTCGAGGTAGTTGTAGCCCGGGAACGGCGGCACAATGAAGAAGACTTCGTAGCTACCGCTCGGCAGACCTCGGATCTGGTAATTCCCTTCGCTGCCGGTTTCCACATCGCAGCCGAAACCGTCCGCCTGCACAGAGAAGGCGCAGACACGGATGCCGCTCAGCGGCCGTCCGCTCGCGGCAGCGGTGACCTGGCCGTCGATGCGACCGCCTTTCACCAGCGCGGCGTTGATTTCTTTCGTCAGCGGTTTGGCTTTTACGACGACGTGGTCCGGCTCTTCGATCAGGTTCCGGTCGTTGTACAGCTGGGTGACGTAGTTGCCCGAGGGGTCGAGAAATTCGACGAAGTATTCGCCGGGAGCCACGCGGATTTCGTAGTGCCCAGTGGGTTCGATCACCGTTTCACAGACGGGCTCGAGTTCTTCTCTCTGGTAGAGGCCCTCTTCGAGCGCCTTGATGTTGAGGGCGCAGACTTCGACGCCCGTGACGCCTTCCTTGGTGCTCGCGTCGGTGACGTTGCCTTCGAAGCCGCTTGCCGTCAGATCGGGTCGGGCCGCGCTCTTGGGCGCAGCCGCGGGGCGTCCGTGGCGGCCGATGCCGAGCCGCTCCTCCCGACGCAGGCGGGCGGTGATCAGGGGCTGCGCGACCGAGGGCAAGCTGGCGAGGGAGGAGGGAAGTCCCCACCCGGGCGCCGTGGCGGGCCCGGCGGCGTAGGCGCTCGCGCTCAGCGCCGCGAGCAGCATGAGCGCAGCCACAACAGCAGCCAACCACCACACCGGACGCCTCTTGCCCGTCATCCATCCCCTCCCTGTAGACGCGAACTAGAGTCTTCTGGAAGAAACGGGGAAACCCTCCGCGCGGGGCCGCTATTTGCGGGAAATTCGACCGGTCCCCGTCAAGGCGGAGTTCCGAGCGCCCGCTCGGTGCGCTCGTCAGTCGCGGCGTCGCAGTAGCGCCGGAGCACCTCGCTGAAAAGCGTCTCGTCGGGCTCAGCGATCGCGAACAGCGTCATCGAGGAGCGCAGCTTCAGCGCGTCGACGCCGCCCAGGACCTCCTCGGCGGAGACTCCGTGGAGCGCGAGCAGGGCGCGAGCGCATTCGCGCAGCCGCTCGCCGAGCACCGGATGAGCCAGGTACGCGCGGGCCTCGGCAAGGGAGCCGATCGCGTACCTCTGCGCCATCGCGCTCGACCCCAGCCCGGCGAGCTGCGGGAACACGAACCACATCCAATGGCTGCGCTTGCGGCCGGCGCGCAGCTCGGCGAGGGCGCGCTCGTAGGTGCCGCCCTCGTCCTGGGCGCGGACGAAGCGCGTGAGCGCGAATGGATCCTCGCTCACGCCGCAGCGCGGCTGCGCGGCTGCCGGCTGGGCCGCGGCTTACGGGCCCGGCTGCGGGTGCCCTGCGCCCCGCGCAGGAAGCGGTCAGCGGCATCGGCGAGGAGCGCGGCGACTTCATCGGGGGCCACCAGCCCTGCGGTGACGAGGGCGGCGATGCCCTGGATCGTCGCGAACAGAACGAGGCCCACCCGCTTGGGCTCCCCGCTCTCCAGCACTCCCTCGCGCTGACCCTGCTCGATCAGCGCGAGCATGACCGCAAAGGTGCGCTCGGCCAGGTCCGCGAGCTCGTCCGCTCCCTCCCGGTGCTTGCCGGCGAACATCAACTCGAGCAGCGCCGCGTCCTCGGTCGCGAAGCGGACATACGCGGCGCCGACGGCGCGCAGCCGCGGCTCGAAGCCCTCACCGGCGCCGTCGCTTGCGGCGCGCAGCTCGGCGCCCAGCCGCTCGAAGCCCGCGCGCGCCAGCGCGTCGAGCAGAGCCTGACGATCCGGGAAGTGCCGCCGCGGCGCGCCGTGGCTCACGCCCACCTCGCGCGCCAGCTCGCGCAGCGAGAGCGCTTGCACGCCGCGCTCGCGCAGCGTGCGCTCGGCGGCGTCGAGCAGCGCCGTGCGCAGGTTGCCGTGGTGATAGGGGCGTGCGGCCATGCCGGGAAGGCTACCGGGAAAAGTAGACGTTGACAGCTTTGTAGTCATCGACTACATTGTTGCCCATGACAACTTCGAGCTCCACCTCCCTCCCTGACATGACCGGCCGGACCGTGATCGTGACCGGCGCCAACAGCGGCATCGGGCGCGCCGCCGCCGCTGCGCTCGCCGGCTCCGGGGCCCGCGTCGTGCTCGCGGTGCGATCGACCGAGAAGGGCGAGCAGGCGGCGGCACAGATGAGCGGGCAGACCGAGGTCCGCGCGCTCGATCTCGCCAGCCTCTCCTCGGTCCGCGAGTTCGCCGAGAGCTGGGACGGCGGCGAGATCGACGTGCTGATCAACAACGCCGGCGTGATGGTGCCGCCGCTGAGCCGCACCGCCGAGGGCTTCGAGCTGCAGTTCGGCACCAACCACCTCGGCCACTTCGCCCTCACAAACCTGCTTCTCGAGCAGATCACGGGCCGTGTCGTCACGGTCTCCTCGACCGCGCACCGCATGGGGCGGATCGACTTCGACGACCTCAACTGGGAGAAGCGGTCCTACCGCGCGTGGTCTGCCTACGGCCAGTCCAAGCTCGCGAACCTCCTGTTCACCGCCGAGCTGCAGCGCCGGCTGACCGAGGCCGGCTCGCCGGTGCTCGCGATGGCCGCGCACCCCGGCTACACGGCGACCAACCTCCAGTTTCACAGCGGCAAAAAACTCCAGGACTGGGTCAGCCACCTCGGCAACGCCGTCCTTGCACAGGGCCAGGAGGGCGGTGCGCTGCCGACGCTCTACGCGGCGACCGCCGACGCGCCCGGAAACAGCTTCGCCGGCCCGAGCGGCTTCATGGAGTCGCGTGGCCCAGCCAAGCTCGTGGGGCGGACCAGCCAGGCCAGGGACATGGACGCCGCGCGCCGGCTGTGGGTCCTCTCCGAGGAGCTGACCGGCGTGCGGTTCCCGCTCGGGGCGTCCGTGAGCGGCTGAGCGCGCTCCTACGCGAGCAGCCCCACCTGGCGCAGGATCGAGACGGAGTCGGAGTACACGTCCTTGCGCTTGACGAGTCCGTTCTCGAACGGGATCACATCCGCGCCCGCCCACTCGATGCGCCCACCGGTCGGCTCCGCGACGATGTCGCCTCGCCGCATCGTCCGGCTGTGGGTGGCGGCTGCGATCCACTCCTGGGCGACGAGCCCATCGCGCACGTAGAGACGCTGGGTCTCGAAGCGGATGTCGGGCCACGCCTCGAAGATCGCCGCGATGTGCGCGCGGACAGCCTCACCCTCCGCCGACTCTCCCGCGGTGTGGTTGGCGAAGACCATGTCCGGGGCGTGCATGGCGACGATCGCGTCGACGTCGTGCGCGTTCCACGCCGCGTTGTAGCCGTCGATCACCGTCTCGAGCGCCGCGGCGGAGTCTGGAAGACCGATCGCGCTCATGGCCAGAACCCGTCCTGTTTCTCGAGCGGCGGGTCGGCCATGCGCCGGGAGAAGACGATCAGCTGCGCCTCCTCGGCGGTGTCGTTGTGGACGGAGCGCAGTTGCTCGCCCGGGACCCGGACCGCCATCTGCGGCCCCGCCTCGAACACGTCGTCGCCGACCTTGAACGTGACGACGCCGGAGATCACGAAGTAGACCTCCTCCTGACCGGGATGCGCGTGCCCGTAGCTGCCGCGCCCGCCGGTGCCAGGCGACATCAGCCGCCAGCTGAACGACACCTGCTCGGTGCCGAGCGCATCGCTGTACCAGCGCATCTCGCCGTACTCCGGGTACTTCTCCATGAAGTCGAGCGCCTGCTCGCGCTCGGCGACCGTGTACGGCCTGCCGCTCTGCTCGCCCGCTGGGCTCATCCCCCAAACCCCCTTTGCGCTCGCCGGTGGGAGCGACCGATACTACGCCTCCGCTAGATGGCCTCCAGCCCGCACAGGCCGTCGCTCAGCTCGCGCAGCCGCGCCCGCGCAGCCGGGTCCTCGGCCTGCGGATCGGGCTCGGCCTCGTGCAGGCCGTTGAAGTAGAGACCGCTGACGCCGTCGAGTGCGGGATCGGCCACGAGCCGCAGCGTCGCCACGGTGCCCTGCTCGAGCGTGCTGACCGGCGAGACGCCGGCGGCCCGGACCATGTTCGTCGGCATGTAGGTCGCGGGATGCAGGCAGGTCGCGGTCACGCCCGAGTCCAGCAGCTCGCCGGCGAGGTCGAAGGTGAACATCACCTGCGCGAGCTTGCTCTGGCAGTAGGCCTGCACGCCGCTGTAGCCCCGCGTCAGCATCACATCGTCGAAGTCGATCGGCGCCTGCCCGGCGGAGCTGACGTTGACGATCCGCGCGGGCGCCGAGCCTCGCAGCTCGTCGAGCAGCAGGCGCGTGAGCAGATAGCCCGCGAGGTAGTTGACGGCGAAGCGCAGCTCGAAGCCGTCGCGGCTCTCCTCGCGCCCGACGAACCCGGGGGTGCTCGTGCCGATGCCCGCGTTGTTGACGAGCACGTCGAGGCGGTCCGTCTCGCCGAGGACGAGCTCGCCGAGCCCTCGCACCTGATCGAGTGAGGCGAGATCGGCGCGCAGGAAGCGCACGTGCTCGTTGCCGGTCTGCCCGCGGATCGCGGCGAGCGTGGCCTCGCCCTTCTCCTCGTCGCGGCCGTGGAGCAGGAGCTCAGCGCCCTCGCGCGCGAGCTCCGTCGCGAGCGCGCGGCCGAGGCCGTCGGTGGCGCCCGTGATGAGGATCGTCTGCTCGGAGAGCGGGCGCATCACCCCTCCCCCTCCCACCCCAGCGCCAGGCGCTTGGCTCGCGGCAGCTTGCTCACAACCAGATCGTAGGAGTCCTCGATCATGTCGCGCACCGTCTCCTCCGCGAGCGAGCCGTCCAGCTCGACCGTGTTCCAGTGCCGCTTGTTCAGGTGGTAGCCGGCCGTGATCGCGCTGTGCGCCTCGCGCAGCGCTTCGGCCAGCGCGGGCTCGCACTTGACGCTCACTCGCAGCGACGCGGAGCCGAGGGCCGAGAGCGCGAACATCTTGCCCTCGACCTTGAAGACGGACGTCTGCGTCCCGAACGGGAATGTCTCCTCGGCGCCGGTGAACGACAGGCAACAGTCACGCAGGTCGGCGGCGTTCATGTCGAGCCACAGCCTACGTCCGCAGGTCGCGCCTTTCGATGCCCGCCATCGCCACCGCGGTCAGCGCCAGCGCGAGCGCCCCGAGCACGACCAGCCCCCGGACGTCCACGCCCTGCGACAGCGGGTCCTGGCCGGCGTAGTAGTAGAAGGGCGAGAGGTACTTCAACCAGCCGAGCCCGCTCACGAGCGGGGCGAAGCTGTTGACCAACCAGCCGAGCACGCCGACGGCGGCCGCGACGCCGGTGGCGAGCGTGCGCCGCCCGGTGCCGGCGCCGATCGCAAGCGCGAGCGCGCCTGTCGCGAACCCGAAGAACGCGAGCTGCAGAGCGAGCGCCGTGATGTGCCCGAGCGTGATGCCGCCCCCGCCCACCGCCACCCCGGCGATCAGCCCGACCCAGGTCGCCAGCGCGATCACGAGCACGATCCCGGCGATCGCGACGGCCTTGGCAGCGATCAGCCTGGAGCGCCGGACCGGGTAGGAGAGGACGAGCCCGAGGATGCGGTCCTCCTCCTCGCCGGCGGTGGCGGCCGACGCTCCCGTGATCGCGAGCGCGCCGATCACGAGCGGACCGTAGATGGCTGCGATCTCGCTGCGGAACCAGCCGGTGATCGTCCCGTAGTCGCCGCCGCCGAGGAGGTTCGAGACGCTGCTTGGGACGTTGAGCTTGCCGATCGTGTGACCCACGGCCGGGAACAGCGCGCCGACGGCGAGCATCACCGCGATCAGGCCGACCGCCGCCGACAGGGCGGAAGGCCAGCGCAGGCGCAGCGCCAGCTTCGTCGTGTCCCAGCTCATCCCGGCCGCTCGCGGTAATAGCGCAGGAAGATGTCCTCGAGGTCGTCTTCGCGGGGACGGATCGCGCGCACCTCGTGCCGGGCGGCGGCCTTGACCACCGCGTCCGCGGAGCCCTCGATCCCGACCGTCACGTTCGCCCCTTCGGCATCGGCTTCGCGGACGCCCGGCAGAGCGCGGAACTCGGCCGGATCGACCGGCGCGGCGAATTCGATCTCCAGCCGCTGGACCGCGACCTTGCGGAGGTTCTCGATGGAGTCCACGACGACCAGGCGGCCCTCCCGCAGGATCGCCAGGCGGTGCGTCACGCGCTCGACCTCCGACAGCGTGTGCGAGGAGAGGAACACCGTGCAGCCCTCGGCGCTGACCTCCGCCAGCAGTGCATGAAAGCTCTGCTGGACGAGCGGGTCCAGCCCCGCGATCGGCTCGTCCAGGATCAGCAGCTCGGGCTCGTGCATGAAGGCCTGAACGAGGCCGAGCTTCTGGCGGTTTCCCGTCGAGAGCTGGTGGACCGGCCGGTCGAGCTCCGCGCCGAACCGTTCGACGAGCGCGTCGCGCAGGCGGCGATCGACGCCGCCGCGCAGCGCCCCGAGGTAGTCGAGCATCGCGCACCCGGTCAGCTTCGGATACATCGCGAGATCGCCGGGCAGGAAGCCGATCCGACGGCGGATCTCGAGGCTCTCGCGACGCGTGTCCAGGCCGAGCACCTCCGCGGCGCCGGAGGTCGGCTCGATCAGGTCCAGCAGCAGCCGCATCGTCGTCGACTTGCCCGCTCCATTGGGCCCGAGGAAGCCGAACACCTCCCCGCGGTCGACCTGCAGATCGAGCCCGAACAGGCCGTGCCCTGAGCCGAAGTCCTTCGAGAGGCCTCGGGTGAGGATGGCGGGCTGAGAGCTCGGCGCGACGATATGCGGAACATACGGCGCCGGGCCCCAGCGACGCGCGAAGCGGGAGTGACGGGACTCGAACCCGCGACCTCTGCCGTGACAGGGCAGCGCTCTAACCTGCTGAGCTACACCCCCGCGATTGCAGCGAACCGCGAAGGCCCGCGCGTGGGACGAACAGTATGCCAAGCCCGCGCGCCGGGCCCTGACAGAGACGAAACTGGCCGGACGGCCAGCCCCTCGGCTACGCTTCTGGCGTGGCGCTCGTCGGACCTCCACCGATGCTCAACAAGAGCCCCGTGCGTGTTCTCCTCGACGACATCCGAGACGAGCGGCGGGCGCGCGTGCCCTACCCGCCGGGCGAGAGGAGCTTCTCGCTTCCGCGCACGCGCCGCTTCGCCGCGGAACCGCTCGAGATGCTGCTCGAGAGCTATGAGCGCTTCGGCCCCGTGTTCACGCTGCGCCTGCTGCACAGCAACATCGTCTTCATGCTCGGGCCGGCGGCGAACCACTACATCCTCGTCTCGCACGCCGCCGACTTCGAATGGCGCGAAGGGAGCTTCCGCGACCTGATCGGGTTGATGGGAGACGGCCTGCTGACGATCGACGGGGACTTCCACCGCCGCTCGCGACGGATCATGCTCCCGGCCTTCCACCGCGAGCGCCTCGCCGACTCCGTCGAGACGATCCACCAGGAGACCGAGCGGGCGATCGAGCAGCTCGTCCCCGGCACGACGACCGATCTCTACGACTGGACGCGGCACCTCGCGATGCGCGTCGCGCTGCGCGCGCTGTTCGGCCTGGACCCGGACAGCGGCCGCGCCCGGGAGATCGACGCCGCGTCGCTGTTCGAGGAGGCGCTCGCCTTCTACGCCAGCGACTACCTGCTGCGGGTGTTCCGCGGCAAGCGCTCCCCGTGGGGGCGGATGCAGGCCGCGGCCCGCAAGCTCGACGTCCTGATCTACGCGGAGATCGCCGAGCGGCGATCCTCAGGACGTCGCGGCAGCGACATCCTCAGCCTGCTGCTCGACGCGGAGGACGAGGACGGCAACCGCCTGAGCGACACCCAGATCCGCGACGAGGTGATGACGCTCCTGTTCGCCGGACACGACACGACGACCTCGACGATCTCGTTTATGTTCTACGAGCTCGCCCTCCAGCCGCAGATCGCCGAGCGGCTGCGCGCGGAGCAGCGCGAGCTGGCCCCGGATACCCTACAAGGGGGCACAGGGGGACCGAGCGCGGCCCAGCTGCTCGGCGGCGAGCTGCCCGAGCTCGAGATGACGATCGACGAGACGCTGCGCAAGTACCCGCCCGCATGGGTCGGCCCCCGCCGCGCGGTGCGCGACGTCGACTTCGAAGGTATGCCGATCCCGGCGCGGGCGTTCGTCAACTACTCCTCGTGGGCCTCGCACCACCTGCCCGACGTGTGGCCCGAGCCGGAAGCGTTCCGCCCGGAGCGCTTCACGCCGGAGGGACAGGCCGCTCTGGCGAAGGGCGCATACGTGCCCTTCGGCGGCGGCTCGCGCACGTGCATCGGGATGCGCTTCGGCCAGCTGGAGGTGCGAGCGATCGCCTCGCGCCTGATCATGGAGCGCTCGCTCTCTCTGCGGCCGGGCTTCGAGCTCTCGATCCGCCAGATGCCGACGATCAGCCCGAAGGAGGGCCTGCCGGTGCTCGTCGCCGAGGCTCCCCGCACCGCCGGCGAGTCGTTGCGCGCCGCGGCCTGACTCAGCGCAGCAGCGCCGTCATCCCGAGCGCGTAGCCGGAGGAGTCCTGCGTCGCGGCGACGCCCACGACCCGCAGATGCGGATCCTTGAACAGCGTCAGCCTGAGCCCTTCGAGCAGGAAGCCTTCGGGGTGGACGATGAGCTCGCCGTTTTCGGATTCGGCAACTGCGGTGACCGTCGTGCCGACCCCGAACAGGCTGCCGGTCGCGGCGACCCGCACGCGTCCGCCTTCGCTGCCGAGAAGGCGTACCCCGATACCCGGGCCGAGCGCGGCGCCGAGCGCAGCCCGCGTCGCGTGGGCGTGGGCGCTCACCCGTATGCCGTCCTTTCTCAGCACGGCGTCGGTGAGCGCGAATTTGCCCACCCGCACCGACCGCGCGCTGACGTCGATGCGCGAGACGCCGCTCCCTTCGCGGAGCACCGAGACGGCCTGGCCGGGGGCGAGCGCGAGCGAGCCCGCCTTCACTTCGACCGAGTCGGCGTCACCCCACAGCAGCTCGATCGCCGGAAACGCAGAGACGGAGACGTGTTCGACGTGGCCGTAGCGCCCGACGCGAGAGGCGATCCGCGAAGACGCGATCCCCGGCAGCACGATCTGCGCGACGACGAGCAGCACGAGCAGGACCGCCGCGGCGATCGCGGCGATCCGGATCGCCCTGGAGCCGCCGCCGCGCCGCATCCCCGAGAGCTTGGCAGGGGATGCGGCGCCGGCGGCCGGTTCGTGGGTTGCGCTTTAGGCCAGCCCGTTGGCCGTCAGGAACTGTTTGGCGACGCTTTCGGCCGACTGCTTGTCGATGCTCACGGCCTTGTTCATCTGCTGCATCGCGGGAATCGTGAGCAGAGCGCTCACCTTGTTGATCGTTTCGGAGAACACGGGGCCTTGGGCTTCGACCACGCTCTTCTTGATGATCGGCGCGACGTTCTGGAAGCCGAACACGTGCTTCGGGTCGCTCAGCGTCTTGAACTTGCCGCCGAGCAGTTGCCCGTCGGTGCTGAACACGCTCTGCACGTCGACCTGGCCGCCTTCGATCGCCTGGTAGGAGAGTTCGATCGAGACCGGCTTGAATTTGCCTTCGACGCCGTAGAGCTTCTTGATGCCCGGCAGGCCCTCTTCGCGGGTGGCGAGTTCTGGGGCGCCGCCGATCGTGAACTTGTTGTTCAGCGGCTTCAGATCGCCGATGCTCGCGAGGCTGTGTTCGCTCGCGTACTGCGGTTTCACAATCAGCACGTTGGTGTCGTAGAAGGGCGTTTTGTCGAGCATGGTGAAGCCTTCTTTTTCGACGAACGCCTTCGCTTGTTCATAGGCCTGCTGTTCGCTCGTCGGTTCCTTCTTCTGTTCCGCGACGGCCGAGAGCAGCACGCCGGTGTACTCGGGGTAGCCGTCGATCTGCCCGGCCTTCAGCGCCTTGTAGATCAGCTCGGTGGAGCCGATTTCGGATTTCAGGTTGATCGTGAAGCCCTTCGCGCGCAGCGCCTGCGCGTAGAGCTGGCCGATGATGTTCGACTCGGCGAAGTTCTTGCTGCCGAGCGTCACGGCCGGCTTGCCGGCGCCTGCCGTAGAGCTGGCGCTCGTGGTCGCGGTCGTGCCACTGCTCGATTTCGAGCTGCCGCACGCCGCCAGCGGCGCGCCCGCCAGCAGAATCGCCACCAACGCCAGTACCCCCCTGAGCTTCACCGATCTGCGATGTGTCATCCGCCGCCTCCTGGTCTTTTCATTTGTTGTTGAGAGAATGGACGAGATCAAGCACTCGCCGCCACCGACGTCGCTTCTCCGATCGAGCCGCTGTCGCGGCGGTCGCCGCGGAGCCTGACGCCGCGCGGAGTGAGCGCATGCTGTAGCAGCGTGAGCGCGGCCTCCACGGCGAGCGCCAGCAGCGCGACGCAGATCGCCGCGCCCAGCACGCCTGAGAAGTGGTAGCTGGTCTCGTTCGCGATGATGTCGCCGAGGCTGCCGCTGAAGCCGGCGAGCGATGCGATCGTCGTCGTGCTGATCACGAACACGGCGGCCGTGCGGATGCCCGCGAACAGGCCCGGCACCGACAGCGGCAGCTCGACGCGGAACAGCACTTCGGACTCGCTCATGCCCATCCCGCGGGCGGCGTCCGTGAGGTCCGGATCGACGCCGTCCACCGCGTAGTAGGCGTTGGTGATGATCGGCGGCACCGCCAGGATCACGAGCGCCAGCTCGACGACGGGGAGCCCGAGGCCGAGGAAGGCGTCGCCGACCGCCAGGATCACGAGGCTCGGCAGGGCACGCCCGATGTTGCCGACGTTGATCGCAAGGAAGCTGCCGCGGTGCAGGTGGCCGAGGACCACGCCGATCGGCACTGCGATCACGATCGAGATCACGACCCCGATCGCGCCGACCTTGAGCGTCTCGAGCGCGAGGTGGGCAAGGCTCGGCAGGTTCGGGTTCCCCGCCACCGCTCCGTTGTGGACGATGAACTTGAAGGCTTCGACGAATTCGCTCATGCGCCGACTCCCTGACGCGCCCGCGCCCACGGCGTCAGCGCACGCTGGATGCCCACGAGCAGGGCGTCGGCCAAGATCGCGAGCCCGATCGTCAGCACCCCCGCCGCGATCAGCTCGGTCTTGAACGGCCCCTCACCCAACGCGGTGTGGATCGGCACGCCGAGCCCCGAGTCATAGATCGTGTAGACGATCGTGGCGAGCGCGATCGTCGTCACCACCGCGATGCGCAGGCCGGCGATGATCGCCGGCAGCGCCAGCGGCAGTTCGATCCGCAGCAGCTGCTGCGTGCGCGTCATGCCCATCCCCTCTGCCGCGTCGAGCACCTCGCGCGGCACGTCGCGCAGCCCCGTGAGGATGTTGCGGAAGAGGATCAGCAGCGTGTAGGAGACGAGCGCTATCTCGGCGGCGAAGATGTTGGCCCCGACCGGCGCCACGAGCAGCTCGAACAGAGCCAGCGAGGGGATCGTGTACAGGAACGTCGTGAGCAGGATCGTCGGCTTTTCGACCCAGGCGAAGCGGTGGGCGGTCAGCGCGAGCGCGACCGCGATCACGAAGCCGATACCGACCGCGATCAGGGACAGCACGATGTGTTGGCGCAACGCGGGCCACAGCACGGGGCTCCAGTTGCTTTCGACCCATTCCCAGCAGAAGAGGTGGTTGTGCACCACGCAGCTCGAGCTGCCCTTGCCGAACTCGGGGATCACGGGCCCGGAGGCCGCGAGCTGCGCCGAAGCGCTCACGCGGCGCCCTCGCCGGTGGCGGTGTCCGGCGCGGCCGCGAGGACGGCGCCGTCGCCCTCGCGTTCGGACTCCTCGGCGATCAGGCGCTCGAGGTGCGCGAGCGTGAGGAAGCCGCGCACGCGCTCGCCGCCGCCCCCCTCGCCCTGCGCGGCCTCGACGACGGCGAGGGGCTTGCCGGCATCGGTGAGCAGGATCGAGAGCGCGTCCTTGAGCGAGTAGCTGGATGGAACCCGCTGCGCCTCGGCGCTGCGACGTGCGTCGTCGAGCAGCGTGACGTCCGCGAGGCTCGTCAGCGACAGGCGCTTGATGCCGCGGTCGGCGCCGACGAACTGGGCGACGAACTCGCTGGCCGGCCGCGCGAGGATCTCCTCCGGCGCTCCGTACTGCTCGAGGATGCCGCCTTTGCGCATGATCGCGATGCGGTCGCCCATCTTGATCGCCTCGTCGATGTCGTGCGTGACGAACACGATCGTCTTTCTGACTTTCGCCTGCAGGGCGAGGAACTCGTCCTGCAGCTTGGCGCGGTTGATCGGGTCGATGGCGCCGAACGGCTCGTCCATCAGCATCAGCGGCGGGTCGGCCGCGAGCGCGCGAGCGACGCCGACACGCTGTCGCTGACCGCCGGAGAGCTGCGCCGGATAGCGGCCCCCCAGCCCCTCGGCGTCGAGGCCGACGAGCGCCAGCAGCTCCTCCACGCGCGCGTCGGTACGGTCCTTCTGCCAGCCGAGCAGCCGCGGCACGGTGGCGATGTTCTCGGCGACGGTGAGGTGCGGGAACAGGCCGATCTGCTGGATCACGTAGCCGATCTCCCGACGCAGCTTGCGCACGTCGCGCTCCATCACGCTCTGCCCGCCGAGCAGGATCTCGCCGCCGCTCAGAGCCGTCATGCGGTTGATCAGCCGCATGGTCGTCGTCTTCCCGCAGCCAGAAGGCCCGACCAGCACGCAGAAGTCCCCGGCCGGAACTGTGAAGGAGAGGTCGCCGATCGCGGGCTCGCGCTCGTCCGGATAGCGCTTGCTGACGTGGCGCAGCTCCAGCTCCGCCGCCTGCGGGTACGCAGACGGCCCCTCCACGTGGGCGTTGTCTAGGCGGCTCAAGGATGCTCCTGGGCCGGGGTGGCCTGGCCGTAGCCTACCCCGCTCGCCGCGTCGTCTCCCAGGAGGCTCCCAGCTGCTCCCGCTAGCCTTGAAGGCGGATCGTCCCGGGCGCGTAGCTCAGCTGGCTAGAGCACCTCGCTTACACCGAGGGGGTCGCCCGTTCGAGTCGGGCCGCGCCCATCTTTCCGCGGCACCGCAAGGAGCAGATTTGACAGGAGCAAACCCCATCCGCATCGCCGTGATCGGCTCGGGCCCCGCCGGCTTCTACGCCGCCGGGCACCTGCTCAAGGACGGCGACGCCGGCTTCGAGGTCGACATGTTCGAGCGGCTGCCGACGCCCTGGGGTCTCGTGCGCTCGGGCGTGGCCCCGGACCACCCCAAGATCAAGTCGGTGACGCGTGTGTACGAGAAGACCGCGGCGCACCCGCGCTTCCGCTACTTCGGCAACGTCACGTTCGGGCTGCACGTCTCGCGCGAGGACCTGCTGCGCCACTACCACGCGATCGTCTACGCGACGGGCGCGCCCTCGGACCGCCCCCTCGGCGTCGCGGGCGAAGGCCTCCCCGGATCGCACGCGGCCACCGAGTTCGTCGGCTGGTACAACGGCCACCCCGACCACACCGACCTGGAGGTCGACCTGCTCTCGGCCGAGCGGGCCGTCGTGATCGGCAACGGCAACGTCGCGATCGACGTCGCCCGCATGCTCGTCCTTACGCCGCAGGAGCTGGCTCCGACCGACACCGCCGACCACGCGCTCGAAGTGCTCGCGGCGAGCCACGTCAAAGAGGTGCTCGTCGTCGGCCGCCGCGGGCCCGCGCAGGCCGCGTTCACCAACCCCGAGCTGCTGGAGCTCGGGGAGCTCACCGACGCCGACGTGATCGTCGACGAGGCCGAGCTCGAGCGCGGGCTCGCCGTCCACGACGAGGGAGCCGAGCAGGACGCCACCGCGCGGCGCAACGTCGAGATCCTGCGCGAGTACGCGCGGCGCAAGCCGGCGGGGAAGAGCAAGCGCGTGGTGCTGAGGTTCCTCGCCTCCCCGGCCCGGCTGATCGCCGATGAGCAGGGCCACGTCGGCGCCGTCGAGCTGGTGCACAACGACCTGGTGGCCGGCCCCGACGGGGGCTTGCGCGCGAAGGCAGGCGAGGAGCGCGAGACGCTCCAGGCGGGGCTCGTGTTCCGGGCGATCGGTTACCGCGGCATCCCGCTCCCGCGGGTGCCCTTCGACGAGCGGGGCGGTGTGATCCCGAACGAGAGCGGGCGCGTGCGCGACCCCGAGTCCGGACAGGCGCTGGCCGGCGAGTACGTGGTCGGCTGGATCAAGCGCGGTCCCTCCGGCGTGATCGGGACCAACAAGAAGGACGCCCAGGAGACGGTCGACGCGATGATCGCCGACCTCGCCTCCGCCAACGGCGCGGTCCACACGCCCGAGACGCCCCGCGCCGAGGCCATCGAGGCGCTGCTGCGCGAACGGCAGCCCGACCTCGTCAGCTACGCGGGCTGGGAAGCGATCGACCGCCACGAGCGCGCGCTCGGCGAGCCGGCCGGCCGGCCGCGGGTGAAGGTGACGAGCATCGAGGAGATGCTGCGCATCGCCGCCTCGGAAACGCCGTAGACGGCTGATCCCGAGCGGCGCGCGGCGCCTGGACGTCTGGCGGAGCGGCGCTGCCGGCCCTGCCGATCGAGGCGGTGGGAGCGGCTCCGAACCACGCGCGGCGCGCACCGGCGCTGCCCGCGGGCGCTGCGA
The DNA here is from genome assembly GCA_963742805.1 of uncultured Solirubrobacteraceae bacterium. Taxonomy (GTDB): domain Bacteria; phylum Actinomycetota; class Thermoleophilia; order Solirubrobacterales; family Solirubrobacteraceae; genus Palsa-744. Next base: position 960,919 of record CAVUNG010000001.1, read on the forward strand.
ATCGCGCCCAACCGCCCCGAGGAACCACACGCCCCCGCCCCTCCGGGCATCTGCGACACTGTGCGGCCGCAGGCCCCGTTAGCTCATCTGGTAGAGCGCCGGACTTTCAATCCGGTGGGGCGGGTTCGAGTCCCGCACGGGGCATCCGTGGACGTGGGCGCCGGCGCAGCGGGCCGGCCTTGGAGTGCCCCTGTGGCCACTTTTGTCATGCGGCTGATCGCGCCCCGTGCCGGCTTCGCCCAGACCCTGACCGACGCCGAGCGCGCTGCCGGGATCTCGGTGCCGGCACTGAAGGCCGTGGCAGATGGAGTGCTCGTTTCGGGCGAGCGCTTGAGGCGTTGGTCCTACGGGTCGGGACTGATCGGTCCCGACCCGTGGGACGAACTCAAGCGTGGACGTTGACTCGACGGGATGACGCGGCCGCGTGCGCGGCGGCGTCGCCGTCGTTCAAGGCTGCGGAGCCGGTCCTGCCGTCGCCATCGCTATTCGCCCGCTGCACCACTGCCGCGGAGACCTGCGATGCAGTGACGACGCCGGCCGCCGGGGTCTTCGCTCCGGTCGCGGCGGGGCTCGTCTTTTCGACAGCAGGCGCCGCCGGGGCCGCCTGAGTGACAGAGTTGATGTGCACGGTTCACCTTCCTGGTCTGGTTGCCGTTCAGGTATCGACTCGTCTCGCCGCGCATGTGAGCGTTTGCGGTGAGGGTGCTCTTAGGCTCCACAGACGCGGCGTCGTCATCCTCGCCTGGGTCTTCGTCGACGGAGCGATCAAGTACCTCGAACACACGGGCAAAGCACTCGGCAAAGGCGGCGAATTCGATCCCGAGCCGTGGATTCTGCTCAACCTGATCTTCTCGGGTGTCGCGTTCTACACCGGCGCCCCGGTCATCATCGCGCAGAAGGCGCAGACCAGGACCGACAAGGCCAATGAGGAAGCGGCCTCCGAGCACAGGGACGAGCTCTCCGAGTCCCAGGCCGACCTGCTGACGGGGAACACCGAGCTCACCGAACACATCACGCGCTCAGCGAAAAGCTGAGCACCCTCACGGAAGAGGTCCACGCCGCCACCTGCCGGCCCGCCGGCCGCTGTCAGCTGTTGAGCTCCCGGCGAAACCTCCCGGGGACACGCCGTAGCGGTTTTGCCGCGCTGGGCCCACAGCGCCAGCCGACGGCCGGCCGGGTCCCCTCAAGCGCTCGCCCGAAAAGCGCACTCCATCCGCTTGACCCCATGCACGAAAGCGCTGCGCAGCAGCTCGGGCTCATCCGCCTCGATGTCGGGCATCACGCGCATCATCTCGCCGAAGATCGAGCGCAGCTGCGTGCGCGCGAGCGAGGCCCCCAGGCAGTAGTGCGGGCCCCCGCCACCGAAGCCGAGGTGGTGGTTGGGATCGCGTGAGACATCGAAGCGCCAAGGATCGGCGAACGCCCGCTCGTCGCGGTTCCCCGAGTGGTAGAAGAGCACGAGCTTCTCCCCGGCCGGCAGCTCGACGCCGTGCAGCTCCACCGGCCGCGTCGTGGTGCGGCGGAAGGTCAGGACCGGCGAGGCCCAGCGCACGAACTCCTCGACCGCTGTCGGCAGCGTCGCCTCCGGGTCGGCGATGAGCAGCGCGCGCTCCTGCGGGTTCAGTGTCAGCGCGCGCATCGCGTGTGAGGTCGTGTGCCGCGTCGTGTCGTTCCCCGCCACGGAGAGCAGCACGAAGAAGGCTGCGATCTCGTCGTGGGTCAGGCGCTCGCCGTCGACCTCGGCCTGCACGAGCCCGGTCATCAGGTCCTCGCCGGGGTTCTGTTCCCGGTGTGCGGCCAGCTCCTTGGCGAACGCGGTCAGCGTCCACAGCGCCTCGCCGAGCACTTCGATCGGCGCGCGGTCCCCGAACACCTCGGGATCCGAGGTCGTGACCAGCAGGTCGGCCGCCGCCACCACGCGCTCGCGGTCGGCCTCCGGCACGCCGATCATGTCCGAGATCGTCACCAGCGGCAGCCGCTTGGCGATCAGCTCGACGAAGTCGCCGCCGCCGCTCGGCGCCGCCTCCTCCACGATGCGCTTGGCGTTCGCGCGGATGCCGTCCTCGATGCGCGCGACCTGGCGGGGCGTGAAGGCGGAAGAGACAAGTCCACGCAGCTTGGTGTGACGAGGCGCGTCCATCGCCAGGAACGACATCGAGGCCTCGAGGAACTCCGGCGGGGCATCCCCGAACTGCGTTCCCTCGCCCGAGCAGAAGGTCTTGGCGTCGCGCGAGATCGCCCGCACGTCCTCGTAGCGCACCACCGCCCAGTAGGGCTGGCGGCCCTGGTCCGGCAGGCCGAGGATGTCCTCAGGCGGCTCGTGCTGGGAGAGGGGCCGCTCCTCGCGCAGCCAGGCGAAGTAACGGTCCCGCTCCTGCGCCGGGCGGCCCCAGAAATCGAGCGCGCCGAGGTCCACCTGAGGATCGGAGGTGCTCGCCATCTCGGCGCCAGCTTACCCCTGCCCGCGCCGCGGCGGACGGCGCCGGGACGCATCCGGAGCCCCCAGCACGGGTATAAGGGTTCACGAAGTGTTGATCTGTGAGAGGGGAGCAACGAGGTGAGCGGTCCCCGCGACAGGGAGCTTCCGCCGGCGAGCGCGCACGAGGGTCAGAACGAGGACATCGCGCGCCGGCTGGAGCAGATGCTGAGCGTCACCGACGCGGCGCTGGGCTACCTCTCGCTCGAGGAGATGCTCTCCGAGCTGCTGGAGCGCGTCCGCAGCGGCCTGCATGCGGACACCGCCGCGATCCTGCTGCTCGACGAGGACCGCGGCGTGCTCGTCGCCCGGGCCGCGCGCGGCCTGGAGGAGGAGGTGCGCCAGGCCGTGCAGGTGCCCTTGGCGCGCGGGTTCGCCGGGCGCGTGGCAGCGACCCGGCGCCCGATCGTGATCGAGGACCTGAGCAAGGCCGACGTCGTCAACCCGATCCTGCGCCAGAAGGGCATCACCTCGCTGCTCGGCGTCCCGGTTCACGCGGAAGGGCGCGTGATCGGCGTCATGCACGTCGGCGCGCTGCACCGCCGCCTGTTCGACGACGACGACATCGCACTGCTGCAGCTCGCGGCCGACCGCGCCGCGCTGGCGATCGACAGCGCCCGCCTCACCGAGCAGCGCTCCGTCACGGAGATCATGCAGCGAGCACTGCTGCCCGACGAGCTGCCCTCGATCCCCGGGCTGCGCTTCAGCGCCAAGTACCTGCCCGGAGGGACCGGGGTGAAGATGGGCGGCGACTGGTACGACGTCTTCCAGCTCCCGAGCGGCCGCCTGGCCTTCGTGATCGGCGACGTCGTCGGGCGCGGCGTGCTGGCCGCGTCGGTGATGGCCGAGATCCGCGCGGCCCTGCGCGCCTACCTCACGGAGGGCCATTCGCTCCCCGAAGTCATGCGCCTGCTCAACGAGCTGCTCGTCGGGATGGGCCGCCACCGCAGTGCGACAGCCGCCCTGCTGGAGCTCGACTTCGAGAGCGGCAGCCTGGAGGCCGTCAGCGCCGGCCATCTGCCGCCTCTTCTGGTCGGCCCCGGCGGCGCGATGTCGTTCCTCGAGCTCCCCCAGGGACTGCCGCTCGGCATCCGGCGCGGCGGTGACTACCCGAGCCGGCGCTGCACCTTCGAGGTCGGCAGCACGCTCCTGCTCTACACCGACGGCCTGGTCGAGCGCCGCGGTGAGTCGATCGACGAGGGCCTGGACCGGCTCCGTGCGGCTGCCCGCCGCGCGGCGGGCAGCGACGAATCCTCGTTCGCCGATCGCGTCTACCGCGACATCCTGGTGGACGCGGCGGGGCTCGAGGACGACATCGCGCTGCTCGCGATCGAGTCGCTGCCGATGGGCCCACGCATGGAGATCGCGCTCGAGGCGTCGCCGGGCGTGCTCGCCGGGCTGCGCCGCACGCTCGGGCGTTGGCTGATGAGTGAGGGCGCCGGCGAGAACGAGGTCTTCAACATCACCCTCGCCGCCTCGGAGGCCGCGGCGAATGCGATCGAGCACGCCTACGGCGCGCGCGAGGCGACGTTCCGCATCAGCTGCCTCCACGAGGACGGGCAGGTGAGGATCACCGTGAGCGACGACGGGCGCTGGCGCGCGGCCCGGCCCTACGGTCGCGGGCGCGGGCTGGCGATCATGCGCGCGCTCGTCGACGACGCGCAGATCGAGCGCCTCAGCAGCGGCACACGGGTCACGCTCGTCAAGCGCCTGAGAGGCTCCGCGCAGTGAGCATCGCGGACGTAGAGCGCCACGAAGGAGTCCCCGTGGTGCGCCCCCGGGAGGACATCGACGCGGCCAACGCCGCAGCCCTGCGCGAGCAGCTCGCCGACTGCGTCGGCCACTCCACCGACAGGCTGATCGTGGACCTCAGCGGCACCCGTTACATCGACAGCGCCGGGATCGACATGCTGTTCCGCCTCTCCGAGCTCCTGCGCCAGCGCCGCGCGAAGCTGCTGCTCGTGATCGAGCCCGAGTCGCCGCTGGCGCGGCTCGCGGAGATCGTCGGCATGTCCCGGTCGATGGCGATCCACGCGAGCGTCGAGGACGCGCTCGGCGCACAGCCCCAGCCCTCCTCCTGAGTCTGCAAACATTGCGGCGATGGCCGGTGGCGTGGACCTCTTCGGCGAGCACGACTGGGAGCGCGAGCTGGGCGCGGCGCGCGGCAGCCGCCTCGCCCCGGCCGAGGGCCTGACGGAGCTCGGCTGCGCGCTGTACGAGCTGGACCCGGGTGGCCAAGCTGCGCCGTACCACATGCATCACGGCAACGATGAGCTGCTGATCGTGCTCGACGGCACCGTGGAGCTCCGCACGCCGGAGGGCACCCGCAGCCTCGGCCGTGGCGCCTTCGCCGGCTTCCCGAAGGGGGCAGCGGGCGCACACCGGATTCGAAACGTCTCGCAGGAGAAGGCGCGTTACGTGCTCGTCTCGACGATGCGTTTCCCCGAGGTCGCCGAGCAGCTCGACACCGGCACGATCCTCGCCCTGAGCGAGCCCGGCGGCGGTTGGGCCTTCCCGGCCGGCTCGGACCGCGACTACATGGAGCTGACCCGCGAGGCGATCGAAGCCGAGGCGGGCTAGCGCCTACGGCGTGTAGCGCAGCGCCAGCACGGCATTCGCCGGCATCTTCGCCAGGAACCGCCCCGCGGCGGCCGGCACGAGCACGCCGGGCGAGCTGCCGGCCGGGCTGAACATCTGGACGGGCACGGCGCTCGCGGCCCCGCGCAGCGCGAGCGTTGCCGGCTTCGCGCTCTCGTTGTCGAGGATCAGCAGCGGCGACGAGCCGTTCGCCGTGATCGCGGCGACCGAGACGTTGCCGACCGAACGGCCGCTCCGCACCGTCGCCCCCGCGGGGAGCCACTGCGCCAGCGCCACGAGCGCGCCCTCGAGCGGGCGGCGGACCACTTCCCCGCCGCGCAGGTAGAAGGGGTCGTAGGGGTTGCCGCTGAGGTGGAAGCTGACTTCGGCGAAGCCTGTCTCGAGCGCGGCGAGCACGAAGCGCAGCGCCCAGACGGCTGACGCGCTGCTGTCGGAGACGCCGGCCTTCCCCCCGCAGGAGACGGAGTTGGCCTCGGAGATGACGGCCGGCGCACCGGCCGCGCGTGCGTCGGCGACGACCCAGGCAAGCCGCCGCGGCGCGTTGCCGATGCTGCTCGCGAGCAGGCCGTGGATGGTGGCTTCGCGTTCGGAGCGGCAGACCGACAGCGGGTAGCTGTGCACGCCGACGGTCTGCGGGTGGAGCGTCGCGAGCACGCCCGGGAGCGCGGCCTGCCAGTGGGCGGGGTTGGCGAGTTCGGGGCCGACCAGGGGCTGCGAGCCGAGCGCGGGGCGCAGATAGCCCGCCGCCTGCAGGTAGAGGGCGACCTCCTTCGCTTCTTCGCCGGGCTGGGACTTGGCGAGCGAGAGGTAGTTCGGCAGGTAGTAGAGGTCGGGCTCGTTGCCGATCGAGAACTGGACGCCGGCCGTCGCCGCCTGCTCGGCGCCGGCGACCATCGCTTGCGCCCAGCCGAGCTGGCCGATGCGCGCGTTCAGGCCGACGCTGAGCGGCTCGTTCGTCCCGCTGAGAAGGCAGTGCAGCTGCGACCAGAACGGGGCGGGCAGCGAGTAGGTCGTGAGCGTTTCCCAGTTGGCCGGGGCGCCGGAGGCGGCCACCGGCGAGGTGAAGTCCTGGCTCTGCCCGCCGAGCGAGAGCCGCGGCGAGCCGAGACGCTGCAGCTCGGCGGCGAGCGCCGGGGGCGGGCAGCTGCCGGCGCCGAGATCGGCGGCGATGAGCGGGTACTCCATCGAGATCCCGATCGGAGAACGCGCGATCTGCTCGCCCGGCCCCGAGGTCAGACTCGCCGCGAGCGTGAGCGTCGGCGTCGGCGCCCGCTTGCGCTTCTTCTTCTTGGATTGGTGGGTTGGCGTTCCGGTGGCCGCGCCCGCGGCGGTCGCGAACCCGCCCGGTACAGCCACGGCCGCGAGCACGGCGAGCAGCGCCGTACATCGAAGAAGACCCCTCACAGCCGGGGATTGTGACGGGCAGAGGGGTCGTCTGGCGCCAGGTGCCGCTCCTGAGAGGATGTGGTGGTGCGCGTGGCGGAGCCCTTCAGCGAGCAGGAGCGCACCCGGCTGGCGCCGTTCGTGACGGACCTGCAGGCGCCGGTGTTCGCGCTGCGCGGGCTGCCGGAGACGACATGCGGGGCGCTGTTCGCGCGCTACTCGAGATACGGAGGGACGCTGCGCCGGCTGATGCTCGACGAGTTCGCGGGCGAGCTGCAGACGAGCGCCGCCGCGCGAGACGAGAGGCGCGCCCAGGAGCTCTACGAGCGCGTGCTCGGCGAGTACGGGGACGACTCCGTCGCACAGCTCGGCGGCCTGCACGTCGCGTGCGAGTGGGTCTCGAATCTGATGACGAAGGTGCTGGAGCGCCCGCGCCTGGGCGCCTATCTGGAGCAGTCCACGCGCTACATCGCCTTCGATGAGCCGGTGCCCGGCCTCGGCTACCGCTACCACCGCGAAGCAGAGCTGGGAGAAGACTACGAACGCGACATGGACGCCCTGTTCGAGCACTACGGCGAAGCGCTCGCTGCACTGCGACCGTGGCTCGCCGAGCGCTTCGCCCGCGCGCCCGGCTCCTCCGAGCGGGCACACGAGCGCGCAGTCCGCGCGAAGGCGCTCGATCTCGCCCGCGGCCTGCTTCCCGCGGCAACGCTCTCCCACGTCGGGATCTTCGCGAGCGGCCAGACCTTCGAGCGGCTCGTCATGCACCTGCGCGCCGAGGAGCTGCCCGAGGCGCGGCGCGGCGCGGAGGAGATGCTGGCCGCGCTGCGGGCGGTCGCCCCCGCCTTCATGACACGCGTGGACCGCCCCGAGCGCGGCGGCGCGTGGACCGAGTTCCTGCGCCGGCGCGCCGCGGCCGAGACGCTCGCCGCCGCAGCGCTCGGCGTTCGCCGGCCTTCCGGCGAGGGAGGCGAAGGCGTCCGGCTGCTCGCCTGCGAGGGCGACGAGCGCAGCCTGCTGAGCGCGCTCGTCTTCGAGCGCGCCGCCGTCAGCGAGGAGCGGATCGAGGCGGCGGTCGCCGCGCTCGACGGGCAGGAACGCTCCGAGCTCCTGCGCGAGCTGCTCGGCGGGCGGGAGAACCGCCGCCACCTGCCCGGGCGCGGGCTGGAGGCCCTGCGCTACCGCTTCGAGGTCGTCTCCGACTACGGCGCCTTCCGCGACCTGCAGCGCCACCGCATGCTCACCGCGCAGTGGCAGCCGCTCGGCCCGCACCTCGGCCCCGCGCTGCCCGAGCAGGCGCTGGAGGCCGGGCTCGGGGATCTCTACGAGCGCGCCTTCGAGCGCTCGGCCGCGGCCTGGCAGCGCCTCGCCGGCGCCGGCCTGCACGCCCAGGCTCCGTACGCGCTCTGCCTGGCGTTCCGCGTCCGCTACGTGCTCGACATGAACGCACGCGAGGCGATGCATCTGATCGAGCTGCGCTCGGCGCGCGAGGGCCACGAGTCCTATCGGGCGATCGCACATCGCATGCACGAGCTGATAGCCGGCGTCCACCCCGCCGTGGCGGCCGCGATGAGCCACATGGACGCCAGCTCGGCGCCGCGGCTCGAGCGCATCGAGGCGGAGCTCCGGGGCGAGCGGCGCCAGGGCGGGCACGGAGCGCCGTAGGATGGCGCCGATGCGCGTCCCGGTCCGCCTTCTCAGCGAAACGGCGAGCATGCCCGCGCGCGCCCACGCGGACGATGCCGCCTTCGACCTCTACGCCGACGAGGCGCTCACCCTTGCGCCTGGAGAGCGCGCGGCGGTCGCGACCGGGATCGCCCTCGCGCTGCCGCCCGGAACGGCCGGCCTCGTGCTGCCGCGGTCGGGTCTGGCCGCGCGCCACGGGATCACCGTGCTCAACGCCCCCGGCCTCATCGATCCCGGGTACCGGGGCGAGGTGATGGTGATCCTGCTGAACACCGATCCGCGCGAGCCGTTTGCGATCGATCGCGGTGAGCGCATCGCCCAGCTCCTGATCGCGCGCGGCGAGGACGCGACCCTCGTCGCAGCCGAGGCCGAGCTCGAGGCGACCGCGCGCGGCGCCGGCGGTCTCGGCTCGACCGGCCGCTGAGCGCTACGCGGCCAGCGCCTCGCCCTCCTCGATCGCGGCCTCGCTCTCGGCCGGATCGAGCGCCGCGAGCTGCTCAGGCTTCGGGTTGGTGAGCCGGAACCCTGCCAGCGCCGCACCCGTCAGCGAGATACCGGCGCCGACGGCGAAGGCGAGGTCGAAGCCGTTGGTCAGCGCGTGCGCGGTGCCCGCGGCGGCGTCGGCCCGCGTCTGCGAGTCGGCGATCGTCGAGAGCACGGCGAGCCCGAGCGCCCCGCCCATCAGGCGCGAGGTGTTGAGCAGCCCCGAGCCGACCCCGCTCTGCTCGGCCGGCAGCGACTGCATGGCGACGATCGTCGCCGGCACCAGCGAGAGGCCCATGCCGATCGCCGACAGCAGCGCGCCCGGGAAGACGGCCCCGAAGTAGGAGCCGCCGGGGGCGATGCCGACGAGCATGCCGATCCCGGCGCTCGCGAGCAGCATGCCGCCGGTGATCACCCGGCGCGGTCCGAGGCGGCCGACGAGCCGGGGGGCGAGCGTCGACGCGACGAAGATCGAGAGCGTCATCGGCAGGAACGACAGCCCGGCTTCGATCGCGCTGAAGCCCAGGACTTCCTGCACGTAGAGGGTCAGGAAGAACCACACCGGGAAGAACGAGGCGTAGAGGAGCGCGACCACGAGGTTGGCCACCCGCAGTTGAGTGTGGCGCAGGATCGAGAGAGGCACCAGCGGCTGGCTCGCCGAACGCTCGGCGAGCACGAAGGCGCCGAGCAGCGCGATCCCCGATGCTAGCGGCACCAGCACGCCGGCCGAGCCCCACCCGAGCGTGTCGGTGCGGACGATGCCGAACGTGAGGCTGACGAGGCTGGCGGTGATCAGCACCGCACCGGCGACGTCGAAGTTGCGCGTGCCGCGCAGCTCGCGGGCGGCGGGGATCAGGCGCATTCCGAGCACGATCACGAGCATCCCGAGCGGCACGTTCACGGCGAAGATCGCGGGCCATCCGAAGGCCTGGGTGAGCACACCTCCGAGCAGGGCGCCGGAGGAGGCGCCGAGCGCGCCCATCGCGCCCCACATGCCGACCGCGCGGTTGCGTTCGGGCCCGGGCTCGAACGAGCTCGTGACGATCGCCAGGGTGGCCGGCGAGAGCACCGCGCCGCCGAGGCCCTGCAGCGCCCGCGCGCCCAGGAGCAGCCCCTTTGTGTCCGCGAGCGCGCACGCCAGCGAGGCGACCGAGAACAGCGCGGTGCCGAAGATGAACACCCGCTTGCGGCCGAGCAGGTCGGCGCAGCGCCCACCCAGCATCAAAAAGCCGGCGAAAGTGAGGGTGTAGGCGTTCACCACCCACTGCAGGCCACTCGGGGAGAAGTGCAGGCCGTCGTGGATCGAGGGCAGGGCGACGTTGACGATCGAGACGTCGAGGATGACCATGAACTGCGCCAGGCAGACGATCAGCAGCAGCGCGTTCGTGCTCGAGGGACGCTTGAGGGTGAGGGTTCGCAGAGTGCTCATGGGTATATTGTGGGGGTAGCCTTATCCAGGTAGTAGAGAAGGGTTTATCCTGGTAGTAGATATTCCACCTTCAGGAGCTTTCACGGATATGGACGAAGACGGAAGCGCTTTCTCGACAGCGAACGTCGCGGCACCGCGAGTTCGTGAGACCCCCGCGTCGGGCGCCCGCCGCCGCGCCGAGCTGGCGGACTTCCTGCGCATGCGCCGCGCGAGCCTCCAGCCCGAGGACGTCGGGCTCCCGCCCGGCGGGCGCAGGCGCACACCGGGTCTGCGCCGCGAGGAGGTCGCCCAGCTCGCCGGGGTCGGCACCACCTGGTACACGTGGCTGGAGCAGGGACGCGACGTGCGCGCCTCGCTGGATGTGCTGGAGGCGATCGCCCGCGCGCTGCGGCTGAACCAGGCCGAGCGCCTGCACCTGATCCTCCTCGGCCGCGGCGAGCAGGCGCCGCCCTGCAAGGCGCCGGCCGAGCGGATCTCGCCGAGCATGCGCAAGCTGATCGAGAACCTCGGCGGCAACCCCGCCTTCATCCTCGGCCGCCGCTGGGACTACCTGGCGTGGAACGACGCAGCCGTGGCCCTCCTCGGCGACCTCGGCAAGATCCCGCGCGCCGCCCGCAACCACGCCTGGCTGACCTTCACCGACCCGGCGCGCCGCGAGATGTTCACCGACTGGGAGCGCAGCTCCCGTCTGCTGGTCGCGAAGTTCCGCGCGGACAGCGCGCGGCATCTCGGCGACCCCGAGTTCGAGGAGCTGATCGCGGCGCTGCGCAAGTCGAGCCCCGAGTTCTGCCGCGCGTGGAAGCTCCACGAGGTCGCACGCGTCGCCGAGGGGCGCAAGGATCTGCGCCACCCCGTCGCCGGCCTGCTGTCCTTCTCGCACGCCGTCTTCCATCCCGCCGAGGAGTCCGAGCAGCGCCTGGTGCTGTACTCGCCGCTGCCGGAGAACGAAACCGCCGAGAAGCTCGCGCGGCTGATGAGCGGGAACGTCGCGCCGCTCGGGCCCCGCCCGCGCACGGTGCCGGCCGCGCCCGGCATCGTCGTACCCGCGGCCTGAGGCGCCGCGGCATCGTGCGGGGCGGAGCGAGCCGATCGGAGTCGCTGGCGATCGCCCCTTAGCTCGCGTGGCGCAGCCGCGGCCTCAGCGGCTGCAGGCTCCAGCCGTTGCGGCGCATCACGAACAGGCCGAGCAGCGCGGCGAGAAGACAGGTGACCGCGCCCAGGCCGAGGCCCGCGCGGGCCCCCGCCCACCCGATCACCCAGCCGACGATCGGGCCACCGATCGGCGTCGAGCCCTGGAAGGCCACGAACCACAGCGACATCACGCGGCCGCGCATCTCCGGCGCGGCGCGCAGCTGCAGCGTCGAGTTGCCGCTGGACATGAAGGCGATGCTGGCTCCGCCGACGAGCGCCAGGGCGAGGAGCTCGGTGTCCAGGCCCGGCGCGCCCGCGGCCAGCGCGAGCAGGAGCCCGAACGCCGTCGAGGCCGCCACCAGCATCGGCACACCGGTGCGGCCGCGCGCGGCCACCAGCAGGCCCCCCATGACGGCGCCGACACCCATCGCGGCGGTCATGAAGCCGTAACCCGCGGCGCCCGCGTGCAGAGCGCGCTCGGCCATCACGGGCAGGGTCACCTGGAACTCGTATGCGAGCGCGCCGACCAGCGCCATCATCACCAGCGGCACCGCCAGCTCCGGCGTCGAGCGCACATAGCGCAGGCCCTCGCGGAGCTGTCCCGGCTCGCGCCTGTTGGGAGGACTCGGGTGGATGCGGGCGGTGTCGAGACGCAGCAGGGAGACGATCACGGCGACGAAGCTGACGGCGTTCAGCAGAAAGCACCAGCCCTCGCCGGCCGACGCGATCAACAGCCCCGCGACGGCGGGGCCGATCGTGCGCGCGACGTTGACCAGAACCGAGTTGAGGCTGACGGCGTTGCGCAGCCTGTCGGTGCCCACCATCTCGAGCATGAAGGCCTGCCGGGCGGGGTTCTCGAACGCGTTGTTGAGTCCCAGCAGGAGCGCCAGCAACCCGATCTGCCACAGCTGCACCGAGCCGCTCAGCGTCAGCGCCGCCAGGATCGCCGCCTGCACGCCCATCGCCGCCTGCAGCGCGATCATCAGGCGCCGCTTGTCGACGCGGTCGGCGACGACGCCGCCGTAGGGTCCGAGCAGCAGCACCGGCAGCGTCTGCAGGGCGACGATCACGCCGAGCGCACCGGCCGAGTGGCTGATCGTGAGCACGAGCCACGCCTGCGCGGCCATCTGCATCCAGGTGCCGACCAGGGAGATCGCCTGGCCGCCGATGTAGGTGCGGTAGTTCGGGATCTCCAGGGCCGCGAAGGTGGTGCGCCCGGCGGCGCGGATCCTCGTCATCGACGGGGCTCCGCAAGCGTCTCGACGAGCTGTTCCAGCGCGGGCAGCGCCTCCCAGATCAGTCTCTGATCGTGCTCGTCGAGCTGCTCGATGCGCTGCCCCAGCGCACGGCTGCGCGCGGTGTGGATCCGTTCGCGCATCCGCCGGCCCGCGGCCGTCGGCTCGACCACTGCCGCGCGACGGTCCTCGCTGTCGGCGCGGCGCCGGATCAGGCCCTGCTCTGTCAGCTGCGCGGTGATCCGCGAGAGCATCGTGGGGTTCAGACCCTCGAGCTCGACGACCTCGGAGAGCTTCAACGGCCCGCGGCGGCAGATCGTGAAGAGCACCGACACCTGCGAGGGCGTCAGCCCGGTGGCGCTGTGGCTGAGGCGCAGGCCGCGGCTCAGTTTGCCGATCGCCGCCCGCAGGCGGTCGACACGGTCCTCATCGCCGTGCTGCTCGCTCCCCGCCGTACGCGCCGGCGCCGCCGTTGTCACGCTTGCCTCCAATTAATTGCTTATCGGCAAGCATTATATCGCACCCCGGCGCGGTCGCTCGCGACTGTCGCGCTCGGCGCCGTCGCAGCGATGAGCATCGGCCCGCGCACGGCCCGCCTGAGCAACGGCTCTCGGCGGCGCGGGTGCGACCGGGGCGCCCCCTCCAGCGGGGGGGCGCCCCGGTCGCCCGCAGATCACGCGGTGGCGAGGACCTCTTCGTCGCTGTAGATCTCGCCGCGCTCGGCCTTCTCGACCAGCGAGGCGGGCGGCTCGAAGCGCTCGCCGTAACTCTCGGCGAGCTCGCGGGCGCGGGCGACGAAGCCGGGCACGCCGCCGTCGTACCCGTTGATGTACTGGAGCACGCCGCCGGTCCAGCCCGGGAAGCCGATCCCGAAGATGGAGCCGATGTTGGCGTCGGCGACCGACTCGATCACGCCCTCGTCGAGGCACTTCACGGTCTCGATCGCCTCGGCGAAGAGCATTCGCTCCTCGAGGTCCTTCAGCGAGATCGCGGCCGGGTCGTCCGTCTCGGGGAACATCTCTTTGAGCCCCTTCCACAGACCCGTGCGCCTGCCGTCCTCGTAGTCGTAGTAGCCGGCGCCCTCGAGCTTCCCGGCCCGGCCCGCCTCGAGCATCTTGTCGACCACCTGGAAGGAGGCGCGGTCCTCGAAGACCCCGCCGTCGGCCTCGATCGCCGCCTTGGTGGCGTCGCGGATCTTCTTCGCGAGCCGCAGGTTGAGCTCGTCGGAGAGCTGCAGCACCGGCGCCGGGTAGCCGGCCTGGTTGGAGGCCTGCTCGATCGACGCGGCGGGAACGCCCTCCAGCAGCATGCCCACGCCCTCGTTGATGAAGGTCCCGATCACGCGGCTCGTGAAGAAGCCGCGGCTGTCGTTGACGACGATCGGCGTCTTGGAGATCTGCTTGGCGAGATCCAGGGCCCGGTAGAGCGTCTCATCGCTGGTCTTCTCGCCCTTGATGATCTCCAGCAGCGGCATCTTGTCCACCGGGCTGAAGAAGTGCAGGCCGATGAATTCGTCGGGCCGGCTGACGCCCTCGGCGAGGCCGGTGATCGGCAGCGTCGAGGTGTTCGAGCCGAGCAGCGCGCCCTCCGCGAGATACGGCTCGATCTCGGCGAAGACCTGCGCCTTCACGGCCGGGTCCTCGAACACGGCCTCGATCACGAGGTCCGCGCCGTCGGCGGCCGAGGGGTCGTCGGTCGGCGTGATCCTCGCGAGCAGCTCGTCCGCCTGCTCCTGCGTGGAGCGCCCGCGCGCGACGGCCTTCTCGAGCAGCCCGGCCGAGTAGGCCTTGCCGCGCTCGGCCGCCTCGAGCGAGACATCCTTGAGGACGACCTCGATGCCCGCTTTCGCGCACACGTAGGAGATCGCGGCGCCCATCATGCCGGCGCCGAGCACGACGGCCTTGTTGGCCTGGAAGCGCTCGATGCCCTCCGGGCGGTCGCGGTCGCCGTTGACACGCTGCAGGTCGAAGAAGAACGCCTGGATCATGTTCTTCGCGACCTGGCTGGTGACGAGGTCCACGAAGTAGCGGCCCTCGATCTCGCTGGCGTTGTCGAAGTCGACCTGCGCGCCCTCGACCGCCGCGGCCATGATGTGGTGCGGGGCCGGGTAGTTGGCGCCCTTCAGCTGCTTGCGCAGGTTGGCCGGGAAGGCGGGCAGGTTCATCGCCAGCTTCGGGTTCGACGGCGTGCCGCCGGGCATCTTGTAGCCCTTCACATCCCACGGCTGCACCGTCGGCTCGTCGGCCGGCTGCGCCTTGATCCACGCCTTGGCAGCGGGCACGAGCTCATCGCGCGTGGCGACCACCTCGTCGACGAGGCCCATCTCCAGCGCCTTGGCCGGCCGCACTTCCTGACCCTGCATCAGCAGGTTCATCAGCGCGTCGACGATCCCGAACATGCGCACCGAGCGCACGACGCCGCCGGCGCCCGGGAGCAGCCCGAGCTTGACCTCGGGGAAGCCCAGCTTGACCTTCGGGTCGTCGAGCGCGATGCGGTGGTGGCAGGCGAGGCAGATCTCGAGGCCGCCGCCGAGCGCCGCGCCGTTGATCGCCGCGACGACCGGCTTGCCCAGTGTCTCCAGGCGGCGCAGTTGCGCCTTGCCCGCGCGGACCATCTCGGCCCACTGCGGGGCGTCGTCCTTGCCGGCCGCGCGCAGTTCGTTGAGGTCGCCGCCCGCGAAGAAGGTCTTCTTCGCCGAGGTGATCACAACGCCGGTGATCGAGTCCTTCTCGGACTCCAGGCGCTCGACCGTCGCCACGATCGACTCCCCGTAATCACGGTTCATCGTGTTCGCCGACTGGTTGGGGTCATCCAGCGTGAGGACGACGATGCCGTCCGCGTCCTGCTCCCATTTGATGGTGTCCGCCATTGCTAGATCGCCTCCACGACGGTCGCGATTCCCATGCCGCCGCCGACGCACAGCGTGGCCAGCCCGTAGCGGCCGCCGGTGCGGTGCAGCTCTTCGATCAGCGTGCCGAGGATCATGCCTCCGGTCGCGCCCAGCGGGTGACCCATCGCGATCGCGCCGCCGTTCACATTCACCTTCTCCATATCCAGTCCCATGTCCCGCACGAAGCGCAGCACGACCGCCGCGAAGGCCTCGTTGATCTCGACCAGGTCGAGGTCCTCGACGGTCAGGCCGGCCTTCGCGAGTGCCTTCTTGGAGGCCGGGGCGGGGCCGGTCAGCATGATCGTCGGATCGGCGCCCGAGAGGGCCGTCGCGAGGATCCGCGCCTTCGGCTTCATGCCCAGCTCTTCGCCGGTCTTCTCGTTGCCGATCGTGACGAGCGAGGCGCCGTCGACGATGCCCGAGGAGTTGCCGGGCGTGTGGACGTGGTCGATCTTCTCGACCCAGTGGTACTTCTGCAGCGCCACCGCATCGAAGCCGCCCATGTCGCCGATCGCGGCGAACGACGGCTTCAGGCCGCCGAGCGTCTCGACCGTCGTGCCGGGGCGGATGAACTCGTCGTGGTCGAGCACGACGTTGTCGTTGAGGTCCCTGACCGGGATCACGGTGTTCGCGAAGCGGCCCTCCTGCTGGGCGTTCCAGGCGCGCTCCTGCGAGCGCGCGGCGTAGGCGTCGACGTCCTCGCGGCTGAACTCCTCGATCGTGGCGATCAGGTCCGCGCTCACGCCCTGGGGCACGAACGAGGTGTCGTAGTTCGTCTCCGGGTCCATCGCCCAGGCGCCACCGTCGGAGCCCATCGGGATGCGCGACATCGACTCCACGCCGCCGGCGAAGACGAGGTCCTCCCAGCCGGAGGCGACCTTCTGGGCGGCGATGTTGACGGCCTCGAGGCCCGAGGCGCAGAAGCGGTTGACCTGCACGCCCGCGACGGTGTCGGGGAGCCCGGCCTTGATCGCGGCGGTCTTGGCGATGTCCGCTCCCTGGTCTCCGACCGGCGACACACAGCCCAAGACAACGTCGTCGACGCGCTTGGGGTCGAGTTTGTCGTTGCGTACGAGCGTCTCGTGCATCAGTCCGACGACGAGGTCCACCGGCTTGGTGGCGTGCAGCGACCCGTTCACCTTGCCCTTGCCCCGCGGCGTTCTGATCGCGTCGAACACCAGCGCCTCTGCGGCTGCCATCTCCAATGACCTCCCGGTCGTAGCTCTCAAAGCCTGTTGCGGCCGGACGCTACCAGAAAACGTTCATGCGTGAACGCAAATATGATTAGGATCGAGCGATGAGCACCGGAGCCCCCACACGCCGCAGCCAGGCCGAGCGCAGCGCCTCGACGCGCGAAGCGCTCCTGGACGCGACGATCGCGTGCCTGGTCGAAGACGGCTACGCCAACACCACCACCGCCCGCGTGTCCGAGCGCGCCGGCCTCTCGCGCGGCGCCCACCTGCACCACTTCCAGACGCGCCAGGCGCTGCTGGCCGCGGCGATGGAGCATCTCGCCGAGCGCCGCGGCGAGATCCTTCTCGAAGCCGCCGAGAAGCTTCCGGCCGGCAAGGAGCGGCTGGCGGAGGGGCTCGACCTGTTGTGGAAAAGCTACGCCAGCCCGCTGTATCAAGCGGCGCTCGACCTGTGGACCCACGCGCGCACCGATGCGGAGCTGCGCGAGCGCCTGATTCCAGTCGAGCGCGAGCTCGACCGCCAGACCCTGCGCGTCAGCCGGACGGTCTTCGGCGAGCTGGCCGACCGGCCCGGCTTCGGCCACCTGATCGAGATGGCGCACGCGACCATGCGCGGCCTGGCGCTGCTCGACACGCTTCAGCCCGGTGCCGGGCGCAACCGCCGTCAGTGGCCGTACTGCCGCGACTGTCTGGTCGCGGCCTTCGAGAGCATCCCCGAGGAGGAGAAATGAGCAACCGCACGTTCATCGTCGGTGTCGGCATGACCAAGTTCGCCAAGCCGGGAACGAAGGAGGGCGACTACCCGGACTGGGCGCGGGAGGCGGGCGCCGCGGCGCTGGCGGACGCGGGGATCTCCTACGAGGAGGTCGAGCAGGCCTTCGTCGGCTACTGCTACGGCGACTCGACCTGCGGCCAGCGCGCCGTCTACGGGCTCGGCCTCACAGGCATCCCCGTCGTCAACGTCAACAACAACTGCTCCACCGGCTCGAGCGCGCTGTACCTCGCGCGCCAGGCGGTCAGGGGCGGGCTCGCCGACTGCGCGCTCGCGCTCGGCTTCGAGAAGATGGAGCGCGGCTCGCTCGCCGCCAAGTACACCGACCGCACCAACCCGATGGACCGGCACTTCCAGGCGCTGATCGAGCTGCGGCCGTGGGAGGAGGCGCCGCCGGCGCCGCAGATGTTCGGGGCGGCGGGACGCGAGCACATGGAGAAGCACGGCTCAGAGCCCGAGCACTTCGCGTGGATCGGCTGGAAGAACCACCACCACTCGGTCAACAACCCCTACGCGCAGTTCCAGACCGACTACACGCTCGATGAGATCAAGGACGCGCCCGAGATCTATGCACCGCTGACGAAGCTTCAGTGCTCGCCGACGTCCGACGGCAGCGCCGCGGCGATCGTGGCCTCCGAGCGCTTCGTCGAGCAGCACGACCTCTCCGAGCGCGCGATCGAGCTCGCCGGTCAGTCGATGGTGACCGACCTGACGAGCACCTTCGACGCCGGCTCCTCGATCAGGGTGGTGGGCTATGACATGTCGAAGAGCGCGGCCGACCAGGCCTACGAGCAGGCGGGCATCGACGCGAGCGAGGTCGACGTCTGCGAGCTGCACGACTGCTTCAGCGCCAACGAGCTGATCACCTACGAGGCGCTCGGCTTCGCCGCCGAGGGCCGGGGGCACGAGCTCGTCGCGAGCGAAGCGACGACCTACGGCGGCTCCGGCCCCGTGGTGAACCCCTCGGGCGGCCTGATCTCCAAGGGTCATCCGCTGGGGGCGACGGGGCTCGCGCAGTGCTCGGAGCTCACCTGGCAGCTGCGCGGCACCGCCGACGCGCGCCAGGTTCCCGGCGCGGCGGTCGCGCTGCAGCACAACATCGGGTTGGGCGGGGCCGCGGTGGTGGGCGTGTACCGGCGCCCGAGCTAGGCGGCTCGTTGCGTCTTCGCCCCCTCCGAGCCACGAGCTGAACGTTCCTCACGGAGCTCGGCGGCCACATCGGCCACGGCGTGCGCGCCGCCGACGGTCCGCCGAAGCGCCGCTACTGGTTCACCTGAAAGGCGCGCGAGCGTCCCGCGGGTCAGGGACCGCGGAACGCCCTTGCGCCTCTCTCCTGGGAGCTCCCCTCTACGGCAGCGGCAGCGCTTCGATTTCCTTGCGGAACTGCGCGTAGCCTTTGATGTTCGGGTGGTAGCTTTCTTCGAGCGGGTTGGACTGCCCGTTCAGCCATTCTTCAGAGGCACACACCTCGTGCGCTTTGAACGCTGAGCGCGGGTCCACGAACGAGAAGCCGTGCGCTTCCGCCTGGGCTTTGATCGCCGCGTCGAGTTTGTCACCCGTTTCGTTCAGTTTCTTCTCGTTGCCAGAGGTCAGGAAGTTGACGTTGCACGTCGTTCCCGAGTCGGTGAACAGGTGCGGGTAACCCATGATGACCACCTTGGCGGTGGTCGCCTTCGCTTTGACGTCGTTGTAAGTCGTGTTGAGCACGCCGGGCAGTTTTTTCGCGATGTATTCGTTCGCTTCGCTGATGGCGCTGCCACAGGTGAAGTAGTAGAGCGCGCAGTTGACGATCACGTTGCTGAAGCCCGCGTCGTTGCCGCCGATCGACAGCGTCACCAGCGACGTCGAACTGCTCAGTTTGCCGAGCTGTTTTTCGATCACTTCGGGCGTCTTGGCACCGCTGCACGCTTCGAAGTTCAGCGTGTAGCCCTTGGCCGAAGCGATTTTCGGCGCGTACGCTTCCGGGCTGCGCTTGCAGCTGCCGGATTCCGAGTAGAACACGCGGCTGCCGACGCCGGCGGCATAAGAGTCACCGAGCGCTACGTACTGCTTGGCGGCCGCCTGCGCGACCGGGATCAGGAACACGACCATCAGCGCAGCGAGACCTACGATGCGGGTGGTTCTCCCCATCTGTTTCTCTCTCCCCTTCCGTGAATTGGCCCCGAAGCCGTCCGTGTCCCTCCTCGATGCCGGGTGGCCGGCTTCTCCCCGGGGCCCCGATCGGCCTAGCCTAATCAGGGTAATTCACAGGAGTCAACCCCATTTTCACGACTTGCCTCCAAGAACGGGAAACGGGGGTGAAACTTGTTCCGAGGTGACAATCTCCGTCGGTGCGCCTGTCCCCGTGCGACAGCCTCAGAAGGTGTGCTCGGCGGCCCTCATCGGCTCTCGCACGACCGCAGGCGCGAGATGGCGAGAGAGAAACAGCAGCTGGTCGGCGACCGAGCGCTCGAACGGCTCGCCGACATAGATCTCGAAGTGCCCGATCGGGTAGGTGCGCACCTCCGCGCGGCCGGTCGCCAGCCAGGCGGCGTCCTGCGCGGCCTTCGGCGGGGCGACCGCGTCGCGGTCGGCGATCTGAACGAGGATCGGGCACGGCAGCCGGTCGGCCTGCAGCCCCGGACGGTAGAGCGCCGCGGCTGAGAGCGAAGCGCGCGAGCGACCTCGTTGCTGCCAGGTGGGCCCTGTGATCGCGCGGTAGCCCGGCTCGGCGTCGGGGGTGCTCATGGCGGCGAGCGTGCCAGGCGGTGCCGACGACCGGGAGCGTCACCGGCTCGCGCCCGCGCAGCGAGCCGATCCAGATCCCGCAAGGCCGTAAGCGTGATGCGGTTCAGCGCGCCGATCCCCGCGTAGCGGGCGACGTTGAGCAGCGCCGCGCGCCCGTCCATCGCCGGCGTCTGCGCGATCGCCGCCGCGACCCGCCCGTCGGCGACCGCGACCTCGACCACGTGGCCGCCCGAGTAGGAGGTTCCCCACACCACGATCCGCTCGGGGTCGACGCCGTCCAGCGCCGCGCGCGAACGCGACCGCGGCCGCGTAGTCCTCGAGCTGGTGCGCCACCGACACGAGCTGCCGGGGCTCGCCGCCGCTCGCGCCGAAGTGGCGGTAGTCGAACGCGATGCGCGTCGAGGCCCGCGGCCGCGAAGCGCTCCGCGTAGGGCTGCAGGCCCGAGTCGACGGTGCCGCCGAAGCCGTGCGCGAGCACCACGCAGGGGCGCCGGCCGGCGGCGTCGGCGAAGGCCTCGCCCTCGCCGCGCAGGTGCACGCCCGCGATTCGCTCGCCGCCGCTCGTCGAACTCGACGGCGCTCATACCAGCGCGCCGCTCCTCGAGCGTCGCGGCGCGCCCCGCCGCATCGCGGCCCGTCGGCGCGCCCGCCCGCGCGCGCGCCTGGCCGTCCGGGATCGTGCGGTGTTCCAGCTCGCGCTTGTAGGAGTACCACTCGAGCTGCATGGTGTGGCGCGGCTTGTCGACGAAGTGGCCCTTGTGGAAGGCCTCGTCGGCCACGATCTCGCGCGTCCATCTCGGCGTCGGCCGGCGGAGCCCAGTCGCCGCTCAGCCAGCGCGCGGCGAGCTTCGACTGCAGCTCCGCGAACGGGAAGATCGTCGGGATCGGCTGCCCGAGGCCGATGAACGCGAGGTCGTCGATGCCCGGTTTGAGCATCCGCTTGTACAGCGGCAGCACGTTGTCGGGGGCGCTCAGGAAGTCCGCGTCGAAGAACGGGAAGCTGACCTTGTAGCCGGTCGCGTAGATGATCGCGTCGACGCGCTCGACCGAGCCGTCGGCGAAGCGCACCGAATCCCCCAGCAGCTCGGAGACGTCGCCCTTGGCGACCGCGTCGCCGGCGCCGAGGCGACCGAGCAGCTCGCTGGAGACCGTCGGGTGCGCGTCCAGGAAGTTGTGGTTGGGCGTCGGCAGCCCGAAGTCCTCCATCCGCCCCGAGAAGATCAGCGGCAGCAGGCGCGCCATCCGCCGCTGCAGCTTGGCAGGCAGCATCGGGTTGGTCTTGACGACCTGGTCGGCGGGTTTGCCGAACAGGTACTTGGGCACGACGTAGGCGCCCGAGCGGGTGGACAGGAAGACCGTCTCGCACATCGTCTTGCGACCCAGCTCGGAGACGATGTCCACGGCGCTGTTGCCGATTCCGACGACGAGCACGCGCTTGCCTTTGAGATCGAGCGGGTCGGCCGGGTCGACGTAGTCGTGCGAGTGGATCTGGGGCCCGTCGAAGGAGCCCGGGAAGGACGGCAGGCGCGGGTCCCAGTGGTGCCCGTTGCAGACGAGCAGCGCGTCGAAAGCGTGCGTGGTGCCATCGTCGAGCGTGATCGCCCAGCCGCCGCGCGGCCCGCGCTCGGCGCGCGTGACGCGGGTGTTGAAGCGGATGCTGCGGCGCAGGTCGAACGCGTCGGCGTAGTCGCGCAGCCACTCGAAGATGTGGCTGTGGTGCGGGTAGTCCGGGTAGCGGTCCGGCATCGGGAAGTCGCGGAACGAGATCGACGGCTTGGAGATGTCGATGTGCAGCGAGCGGTACGCGGAGGACACGCCGTTCGGGTTCTGGAAGTACCAGTTGCCACCGACCTCGTCGGAGGCCTCGAAGCAGCTGTGCGGGACGCCGAAGTCGTCGAGCGCCTTGCAGGCGGTGAGCCCGCTGACGCCGGCGCCGATGATGCATACGTTCGGAGGCGCTGAAGTCATGCCCGCATGCTAGAGGCCGCGCGCGGGCGGGTGCCCGCCGGTGCGGTCCGGGGCGAGCTCAGCTTGCGGCGAGCGCGGCCGGACGGCGATCGACCCACGGGCGCGCGGCCTCGAGCTGGGCGGCGAGCGCGATCAGCTGGGCCTCGTTCCACGGCCCGCCGGTGATCTGGACGCCGACGGGAAGACTCTCCTCGGTCCAGTGCAGCGGCAGGCTCACCGCCGGCAGCCCGGTGACGTTGCCGAAAGCGGTGAACGACACGCTCGCGACGACGTCGAAGTTCGGCTGATCAGGGGCCGCGTGCTGCGCTTCCATGATCGCGCCCGCCTTGGGCGGCAGGATCGCCGAGGTCGGCGTCAGCAGCACGTCGAAGTCACGGCCCCAGCGCGCCACCTCGCGGCGGCTGAGCAGCTCCAGCTGCCTGACCGCCAATACGTAGTCGTAGGCGCCCGTCTCGCCGGCGAGCGTTGCGCTGGTGGCGGATGTGCGGCTCGGTCGGCGTCCCAGTCGACGCCGTCGTAGTCGGCCAGGCCGCCCTGAGTCAGCGCGATGAACGGCGGCACCATCTCTTCGGAGATCGTCGGCACCTCGACCTCCTCGACCGCGTGGCCGAGCTCTTCGAGCAGGGCGGCAGCGGCGCGCGCGGCGGCCACGCAGTTCTCGTCGGTCGGGATGCCGAGCGGCGCCTGGGCCATCAGCCCGACGCGCAGCGGGCCGACGCCGGCGCCCGCGTCCTGCGCGAACGGGTGCTCCGGCGCGGGCGCGTTGTACCAGGCGTCGTGATCGGGGCCCGCGATCGCATCGAGCACGGCGGCGGAGTCCGCGACGGTCCGCGAGACCACGCCCTCGACGACGGCGCCGAGCCAGCTCTGTGCCAGCCGCGGCACGCGCCCGCGGCTCGGCTTCAAGCCCACGAGCCCGCAGTAGGAGGCGGGGATGCGGATCGAGCCGCCGCCATCGTTGGCGTGCGCGATCGGGAACATCCCGGCCGCCACCGCGCGCCGCGGCGCCGCCGCTGGAGCCGCCCGGCGAGCGCGACAGGTCCCAGGGGTTGCGGCTGGGGCCGAAGCGCAGGTTCTCGGCCGCGGTGATGACGCCGAACTCGGGGGTGTTGGTGCGCCCGCACAGGACGAAGCCGGCCGCCGCCAGCGCATCGACGACGAGCTCGGTCTCCTCGCTCGGCCCCTCCGGCGCACCGTGCGAGCCGAACGTGACCGGCCAGCCGGCGACCGGCGTGAGGTCCTTGATCGGGATCGGCACGCCGAGGAATGGAGCCCAGTCGCCGTCGGCCAGCCGGCGGTCGGCCTCCCCGGCGGCGGCGCGCGCTTCCTGGTCGTTGCGCCAGGTGACCTCGTTCAGCTCCGGGTTGAGGCGATCGACCTCGGCGAGGCACGCGTCGAGCAGCTCGACGGCGGAGACCTCGCGGCTGCGGAGCGCCTCGGCGAGCTCGAGCGCGGGCGTGAACGTGCTCACGTCGGCCATGGGCGCGAGCCTACACGGATGCGCCGGGTCTAGACTTCGCGGCCACGATGTCGCGGCAAGACTGTCTTCGTAACCGGCGCGGCTCGCGGCATCGGCGCCGCCTGCGCCGAGCGCGCGCATGCCCGCGGCGCGAACGTCGCGCTCGTGGGGCTCGAGCCCGGACGGCTGCGCGAGAACGCCGAGCGCCTCGGCGAGCGCGCGGCCTGGTTCGAGGCCGACGTCACCGACATGGCGGCTCTGCAGGATGCCGTCGCCGCCACCGTCGAGCGCTTCGGCGGCATCGACGTCGCGATCGCGAACGCCGGCATCGCGTTCACCGGCACGCTCTCCACGGCCCCGGTCGAGCAGGTCGAGCGCACGCTCGCCGTGAACCTGCTCGGGGTGTGGCGGACCGACCGCGCGGTGATCGATGAGCTGCGCCGCAGCCGCGGCTACCTGCTCAACATCGCGTCGCTGGCGGCGGTCACGCACTCGCCGATGATGGGGCCCTACACGTCCGCGAAGGCCGGCGTCGAGGCGCTCAGCGACGCGCTGCGCCTGGAGCTCGCGCCGCATGGCGTGGCGCGTCGGCTGCGCCTACTTCGGGTTCCTCGACACCGACCTCGTCCGAGCCAGCTTCGCCACCCCTCCACCGAAGCGATGCAGCAGCAGATGCCCGACTTGATGCGCAACCCGGCGCCGCTCGCGAAGGCGATCGACGCGATCGAGCGCGGCATCAGCCGCCGCTCGGCGCGGGTGTGGTCGCCGCGCTGGGTGGGGCCGCTGATCTACCTGCGCGGCGTGCTGCAGCCGCTGCTGGAACGGCAGGCGTTGCGCGACATGGAGTCGCTGCGCGCGAACGTCCGGATCGCGGAGACCTCGGACGAGGCGGAGACGATGGACCCGCTGCTCGGGGTCTCGGCCAACGCCCTGCACGAGTCCGAGCGCGTCGCGCCGCTCGGCTGAACGGCCCGCGCGCTACTCGGCGCGGCTGAACTGCCAGATCGCGATGCTGAGCATGACCGTGCCGAGCATCGCGATCACCGCGACCTCGGCCCCCGCGAGGGAGCCGAACGTCTCGCCGCGCTCCACCTCGAAGGCGATTCCGCGCACCGCCTCGGCCTCGTCATAGCGCTTGACGAGGCCGTTGACGGTTACTACGGGCCCGGAGGCGTCGGACTTGGTGGGCGAGATCAGTCCTCGCCCACCGTAGCGTCAGCGTCCTCGCCCTCGGCGAGGATCGTGTACAGGTCGCGCCGCGCCTGCGTGAGGACATCCTTCGCCTTGCGCATCTGCGACTCGTCCCCGCTGCGCATGACCTGCGCGAACGCGGAGGCAACCTCGCGGACGAGTCTGCCGAGCTGGTGTGCGAGCGGGCTGAGCTCGTCGCTCATCTGCTCCCACGGCGCGGGCCGCTCGCCGCGCTCCTCGAGTGCCTTGCGGCCGGCGTCGGTCAGGGTGTACAGCTTGCGCCCCTCCTGCTCGCCGGTGGCGATCAGGCCTTCGTCCTCGAGCTGCGAGAGCGCCGGGTAGACCGAGCCGGGGCTCGGGCTCCAGGACCCATCGCTGCGCTCCTCGACCTCCTGCATGATCTGGTAGCCGTTGCGCGGCTCCTCGGCCAGCAGCAGCAGCGCCGCTGTGCGGATGTCTCCGCGGCGTGCCCTGCGGCCACGACCGCGCGGTCCGCGCGGGCCGAAGCCCGGGCCCTCGCCCCATGGGCCGCCCGGGCCGAAGCCGTGGCGGCGATGACGGTGACGCTTGGCGTCTGGCCGGCAACCGGCCGGGTCGGAAGTAAATCCGTGCATTTCGAAACTCCTATCGTGAAATAACATTGCGCTATCACGATATATCGCAATACTCAACGATCTTCAACCCCCCGCCGGCGCGGGCGCGACCTTCGGGCCGGGACGTGGCGCTCCGAGCCCTACGCCGCGTAGCGCTGGGCGGAGCGGGCGCGGGCCTTCGCGGCCTCGACCTCGCGGTCCTTCGGCGGCGCGTTCGTCACGAGTTCGTCCAGCAGCCGCCGCGACACTTCAGCGACGGCCTCGACGGCCCGCTCGAACGCAGCCTCATTGGCCTGCGAGGGCTTGGTGAAGCCGCTGATCTTCCGCACGTACTGCAGCGAGGAGGCTTGGACCTCCTCATCCGTGGCGGGCGGCTCGAAGTTGTAGAGGTTGCGGATGTTTCGGCACATGCGGCGATCGTATCGCCGCGGGTGTGGTTGCGAGGGGCCGGCCGGCGCTCGGTGCGGCCTCGGGGAAGGGGTCGGCCGGCGCTCCGTGCCCGGGTTCAGGGGAAGGGGTCGGCCGGCGCTCCGTGCCGGCCTCTGGCCGGGAACGAGTCGGCGGTCCCTAGTGCCGGAAGTGCCTGCGCCCGGTGGCGACCATCGCCGCCCCCGCCGCGTCCACGGCGGCGACGACATCCTCGTCGCGCACCGAGCCTCCGGGCTGGATGAGCGCTGTCACTCCGGCTCCCATCGCCAGCTCCGGCCCGTCGGCGAAGGGGAAGAAGGCGTCTGAGGCAAGGGAGGAGCCGGCCAGCAGCTCGGGTTGCGCATCCTGCGCCTTCTCGATCGCGATCCGCACCGCATCGACGCGGCTCATCTGGCCGGCGCCGATGCCGATCGTCGCGCCGCCGCGAGCGATCACGATCGCGTTCGAGCGCACGTGGCGGCACACGACCCAGCCGAACAGCATGTCCTCCCACTCCTGCTCGGTCGGCTGCCTGCTGCTGAGGACCTGCATCTGCTCGCGCGTCTCGTCCACCGCGTCGCGGCTCTGCACGAGCCTGCCGCCGAGCACCGGCTTGCCTTCCAGCTCGTTCGTGGGCGCGGGCCAGTGCGGGAGCTCGAGCAGGCGCACGTTCTTCTTCTGCTGCAGGAACGCCAGCGCCTCGGGCTCGTACCCGGGCGCGAGCAGCACCTCGATGAACTGCGTGCCGAGGTGCTCCGCGGCAGCCGCGTCGACGCGCCGGTTGACGGCGATCACGCCGCCGTATGCGCTCTGCGGATCGCAGGCGAGGGCGCGTTCGTAGGCAACGCGGACGTCGTCGCCGACCGCGCAGCCGCACGGGTTGTTGTGCTTGACGATCGCGCATGCCGGGCGGTCGAACTCCTCGACCAGCTCGCGGGCCGCGGCGAGGTCGAGCAGGTTGTTGAACGACAGCTCCTTGCCGTGGAGCTGGTTGACGCCGTCGAGCAGGTGCGTCGGCGCGCCCGCGCGCGCGTAGAAGGCAGCGCGCTGGTGCGGGTTCTCGCCGTAGCGGAGATCCATCACCTTCTCGAAGGACTCGGCGAACGTGCCGGGCAGCTCCCGCTCGCCGGACTCGCGCGCCGCGAACCAGGTCGAGATCGCGGCGTCGTAGCGCGCGGTGGTCGCGAAGGCGCTCGCGGCGAGGCGGCGCCTGGTCTCGAGGCTGAGCCGGCCGCCGCTGTCGCGCAGCTCGGCGAGCACCAGGGCGTAGTCGGCGGGGTCGGTGAGCACCGCGGCGAAGTCGCTGTTCTTGGCGGCCGCGCGGATCATCGTCGGGCCGCCGATGTCGATGTTCTCGATCGCCTCCTGATCGGTGGCGTCGGGCCTCGCGACGGTCTGCTCGAACGGGTACAGGTTCACGCACACCAGGTCGACCTGCTCGATCTGCTGGGCCGCCGCCTGCTGCAGGTGGCTCTCGTCGTCGCGCCGCGCGAGCAGGCCCGCGTAGAGGCGGGGGTTCAGCGTCTTGACGCGCCCGTCCATGATCTCGGGGAAGCCCGTGTAGTCCTCGATCGCGCGGACCTCGACACCCGCCTCGGAGAGCTCGCGGGCGCTGCCTCCCGTCGAGACGATCTCGATATCCAGCTCGCGCAGGCCGCGGGCGAGCTCGACCAACCCGCGCTTGTCCGATACGGACAGCAGCGCGCGGCGGATCCGCACCTCGCCCGGCTGCGCAGGCTCGACGCCGTTCATCTGGCTCGCCAGCTCGCTGTCGGTGCTCATGCCCAGAGCCTACCCAGCGCTCGCGATCCGCCGGGGGTTCGACGGGTCGGCGGAGAGGGCGCCCGCCGCGAACAGGCGCACGGCCTGCGGCAGCAGCGAGTGCTCGAGGGGACGCAGCGCCGCCAGCACGGCCTCGGCGGTCCCCGGCTCGGGCAACTCGATCGCGCGCTGCAGGATCACCGGGCCGGTGTCCACGCCGGCGTCCACGAAATGAACAGTGACCCCGAACACCTTGACTCCGTACGCCAGCGCCTGCTCGACGGCGTGGAGCCCGGGGAACGCCGGCAGCAGGGAGGGGTGGACGTTGATCACCGCGCCCGGGAAGCGGTCCAGGAAGCGCTCGCCGAGCAGCTCCATGTAGCCGGCGAGGGTGACCAAGCGGGCACCCGACCCCTCGACCCACTCGGCCAGCGCGTCGTCGCGGGCGGCGCGGTCGCGGTAGTCGCCGCGAGCGAACACGGCGGTCGGTACCTCGCGCTGCCGAGCCCTTTGGAGCGCTTGGGCGTCCGGGGTGCTCGACGCGACGGCGACGATTCGCGCCTCGTTGCCGTGGACGGTGTCGAGCAGCGCCTGAAGGTTGGTGCCGCCGCCCGAGACGAGGACGGCGATGGGCAGAGGCTCGCTCACGCGGAGCTGCGAGCTTGCCGGGCGGTCTGCACGCGCTCAGCCTACTGTCGGCGGGAACGGGTGCTTTGACAGGAGCCGCGTTATCGGCGAGGCTCCCGGACATGATCACCGTGATCGGAGGGGTTGTGCTGGTCGTGCTGCTTCTGTTCGCGGCATACCGGCTCGGCTACCTCGGCAACAAAGACCAGCGCTTTCGCTGAGCGGGTCCCGTGGAGCTGGCATCGGTCCTGACGGTCCTCGTCGAAGTCGTCGTCGGCATCCCGCTCGCGCTCGTCTGCCTCGCGTTCGTGGTCGCGATGGCCGCCTTCACCTACCCTCGCTTCGCCAGGTGGCTGGAAGCGCTGACCGTGCCGCGCTGGCCGCGCACGCAGGGCTGGTTCTACGACAGCTCCAGCGATCGCGCCCGCAAGCACAACGTCAAATGGGAACCTCTTGAAGGCACCGTCGAGCCGGGGCCGGTCAGCGAGAAGGACCCGTTCGGCCGCTCCGAGTAGGGGCGGCCGCAGCCGTCACGCGACCAGCAAGATCGCGAACTCGCTCTCGGGGGCGCGCTCAGACATTGCGCCGCATCCTCCGCGCGATCAGGGCGGCGCCGAGCCCGAGGAGCATGTAGACGCCGGCTGGCCCGAGCCAGACGGTGGCGACGCCCAGGAGCGCGAGAACGATGAGCGCTGTTGCGAGGGTGACGACCGCGAGAACCTGGGCCCGTTTGGACATGCCGACATTGTGCACGTGCGTGACGCACATCACACAGATGCGATGCTGCACCTGGCGATATGTAGGGAGGGGCGGAGAGGTCCTGAACAGCGGACCGAAGGACAGGACCATGTCACTCCTCATCGCCCTCCTCATCGCAGTCGGCATCGGCGCCGCGGCGCGTGGCGCCCGTGGATATGGCGTGATCTCCGAGCACGCCTACAACAACCGTTACAACGACGCATCTGCTGCGCGGCACGACCGCGTCGACTGAGCGCGAGCCTGGCCGGCGCGGCGCCGACCGTGCCGGCTAGGCGCCGCTGAGGGAGGCCTCGACGATGTCGAGGCTCTCCTCGCCCGGCTCGAGCGAGTACTTGCCGCCCGCCTCGGCGGTGCCGGCGAGGGGGTAGGAGCCGGTGAAGCAGGCGTCGCAGTGGGTCTCGCGCGAGCCGCCGACCGCCTCGTAGACGCCCTCCAGGGAGAGGTAGTGCAGCGAGTCGCAGCCGAGCTCGGCCGCGACCTCCTCGGTGCTGCGGCCGTGCGCGATCATCTCCTCGCGCGTGGACATGTCAATGCCGTAGTGGCACGGGTGCTTGATCGGCGGCGCCGAGATCCTCATGTGGACCTCGGCCGCCCCGGAGTCGCGCAGCATCTGCACGATCTGCCGCGTCGTGTTGCCGCGCACGATCGAGTCGTCGACGACAACGAGCCGTTTGCCCTCGATCACCTCGGGGAGCGGGTTGAACTTCAGCCGCAGGCCGTGCTTGCGCAGCTCCTGGCCGGGCTGGATGAAGGTGCGCGCGACGTAGCGGTTCTTGACGAAGCCGTCGTCCTGGGGCAGGCCGGCGGCGCGTGCCAGGCCGCGGGCAGCCGCGTTGCCCGAGTCGGGCACCGCGATCACGAGGTCGGCGTCGACCGGCGCCTCGCGCCAGAGGATCTCGCCCATCTTCCCGCGCGCGACCTGGAGCACCTGCTCGTTCATGCGCGAGTCCGGCCGCGCGAAGTAGATGTACTCGAAGACGCAGAAGGCGCGACGCCCCTGGCCGGCGACGATCCGGCTCTGCAGGCCGTCCTCGCCCAGCGTCACGACCTCGCCGGGCTCGACGTCGCGCAGCAGGCGCGCGCCGATGATGTCGAAGGCGCACGACTCGCTGGCCACGCAGTACTGCTCTTTGCCGCCGGGCTGGGCCGGCGGCAGCACGCCGATCGAGAGCGGTCGCAGCCCATGGGGATCGCGGAACGCGACGACGCGGTCTTTGGTCATCGCGACGATCGAGAAGGCGCCGCGCAGGCGCGGCAGCACGTCGGCGATCGCGTCCTCGATCGCGTTCGCCGGGTGCGTCGCGATCATCGCGGCGATGATCTCCGAGTCCGAGGTGGAGCTGAACGTGACGCCGCGCTCGAGCAGCTCGGCCTGCAGCTCCTGTGCGTTGATGAGGTTGCCGTTGTGGCCGAGCGCGATCTCGCGGCGCGAGCCGTTGGTGCCCTCGGAGCGCTGTACGGGCTGCGAGTTCTCCCACGCGTTCGAGCCGGTCGTCGAGTAGCGGACGTGGCCGATCGCGAGGTCGCCGGCGAGGGTGCGCAGGTCGTTCTCGCTGAACACCTGGCTGACGAGGCCGAGCTCGCGGCGGGTGATGATGTGGCTGCCCCGGTCGGCGGCGGCTATGCCCGCAGACTCCTGGCCCCGGTGTTGGAGCGCGTACAGGGCGAAGTACGACAGGCGGGCAACCTCGTGTCCCGGCGCGTACAAGCCGAACACGCCGCACTCGTCGCGCGGTCCATCACGCATCGCGTCCAACGCTAGCAAGCCCTGCTCGGACACCCGCCCCGCGTCCGGACGGCGGCTCACGCGAAGAACCCCGCGAGCCCCTCGGCGTGGGCGGCGGCGAGCTCCTCGACGTCGGCGTCGATCAGCTCGTGGCCGTCGAGGGCGATCTGCAGCCGGCCACCGCCTTCGGCGGCGGTGCCCGCGCCGACGCGTCCGATCAGCCGCACGTGCGTGCGCCCCGCAAGCGCCCGCAGGCCCGCCTCGGGGCCGCTGACCAGGATGCCTCCCGAGCCCTCTCCGAACAGCCCGGCCGCCGCGGAGCCCTCGGGCCAGCCCGGGTCCGGCACGCTGCCGGCCGGCCCGAGCGCCTCCCAGTGGCCCTCGCCGAGCGTGACCTGTGCGCCGAGCCGGCCGGCGATGGCGGACTCGGCCAGCGCGACCGCGACGCCGCCCTCGGCGATGTCGTGGGCGCTCGAGAGCGCGCCAGAGCGCACGGCGTCGCGCACCGCCGCGAGCGCCTGCACCGCGCCGTCGAGGTCGATCTCAGGGAGGCCGTCGGGCAGCTGCTGGCCGCGCAGCTTCGCCAGCTCGGAGGCGGCCTGCGACGGCGCGAAGGGACCGACGAGCGCGATCGCGTCGCCGGGGCTCACGAAACCGAGCCGCCCGGCGCGCCCGCCGTCGGGCAGGCGCCCGACCATGCCGATCACCGGCGTCGGGTAGATCGGGCCGGTCGCGCCCTCGTTGTAGAGCGAGACGTTGCCGCCCACGATCGGCGCCCGCAGCGCGCGGCAGGCTTCGCCGAGACCCGCGACCGACTCGGTCAGCTGCCAGGCGATGTGCGGCTTCTCGGGGTTGCCGAAGTTGAGGTTGTTGGTGGTGCCCAGGGGCTCGGCGCCCACGCAGGCGAGGTTGGCGGCGCACTCGAGCACGGCGGCGACCGTCCCCCGCCGCGGGTCGGCCGCCACGCGGCGGCCGTTGCCGTCGATGCTGACCGCGAGCGCGCTGCCGTCCGGCAGCGCCAGCACAGCGGCGTCGGCCTGCTCGGGGCGGCGGATCGTGCGCGAGCCGACGATCGAGTCGTACTGCTCGAAGAGCGCCCGGCGAGAGGCGATGTTGGGGCTCGCCAGCAGCGCGAGGAGGATCTCCTGCGGCGAGGCCTCGAGCGAGAGCACCGCGGCCGGGGGCTCGTACAGCGCCTGCTCGGGCTTGGCCGGCGCGAGGTCATACAGCGGGCAGTCGTCGACCAGCGCCCGCACCGGCATGTCGCCGAGCAGCTCGCCGTCTCGCAGCACCCGCATGCGGCCCGAGTCGGTGACCGCGCCGATCGCGGCGCCGTTCACCTCCCACTTCTCGCAGACCGCCAGCACCGCCTGCACCTTGCGCGGCTCGACAACGCAGAGCATCCGCTCCTGAGACTCGGAGACCATCACCTCGAACGGCTCCATGTCGGCCTCGCGCAGCGGCACCGCGGCGATGTCGATGTCGATTCCGACCTCGCCTTTGGCGGCCATCTCCGAGGCCGAGGAGGTGAGGCCGGCAGCGCCGAGATCCTGGAGCGCGACGATCAGGCCCAGCTCGAGCAGCTCCAGCGAGCACTCGAGCAGCTTGCTCTCCTCGAAGGGGTCGCCGACCTGGACGGTCGGCCGCTTGTCCTCGTCCTCGCCGAGCTCCGCGGAGGCCAGCGCCGAGGCGCCGCCGATGCCATCGCGCCCGGTCGAGGCGCCGAACAGCACCACCACGTTGCCGGGTCCCGCGGCCGCGCTCCGCATCAGCTGCTCGCGGGGCGCGAGCCCGAGCGCCATCGCGTTGACCAGGCAGTTGTGCTCGTACGGGCCCTCGAAGTAGACCTCGCCGCCGATCGTGGGCACGCCGATCGAGTTGCCGTAGTGGCCGATGCCCGCAACGGCGCCGTCGAGGAGGTAGCGGGCGCGCGCAGCTCTGCGCCGGCTCGCCGAAGCGCAGCGAGTCGAGCACCGCGACCGGGCGCGCGCCGATCGCGAAGATGTCGCGCAGGATGCCCCCGACGCCCGTCGCGGCGCCCTGGAAGGGCTCGACCGCGCTCGGGTGGTTGTGGGACTCGACCTTGAACGCGCAGATCGAGCCCGGAGCCCGCGTCGACCGCGCCGGCGTTCTCGCCGGGACCCATGACGACGTGCTCGCCCTCGGTGGGGAGCGTGCGCAGCAGCTTCTTCGAGTGCTTGTAGGCGCAGTGCTCGCTCCACAGCAGCGAGTACATCGCCAGCTCGACCTGGTTCGGCGGGCCGGCCTGCTTGCGCGCAGATCAGCTCGTACTCGCTCTCGGTCAGGCCGAGCGCAAGCGCGTCCGCGAGCGTCGGCAAGGTCTCCGTTTCGGCCTCCGCCGGTGCGCTCACGCCGCGACCCCCTCGACCGCGAGGCGGATCGAGCGGAAGATGCACAGGCCGTCGGTGGAGCCGCCGGTCAGCTCGCTCGACGGCGTGCTCGGGATGCGGCATCAGCCCCATCACGTTGCCGGCCTCGTTGCGTACGCCGGCGATGTCGTTGACCGAGCCGTTGAAGTTCTCGCCCTGCGCGTATCGCAGGACCACCCGCCCTCCCCCTCCAGATCCTCCGAGGTCCCGGCGTCGGCGTGGTACCGCCCCCACGAGTGCTTGGCCGGGATGCTCAGCTCGCGCCCGGGCGTGCACGCGCCCGTGAACGTCGTCTCGCCCTGGACCACCTCCAGGCGCACCTGGCGCGAGGTGAAGCGCAGGTTGACGTTCGGCAGCAGCGCGCCCGGGAGCAGGTGCGCCTCGCAGAGGACCTGGAAGCCGTTGCAGATGCCGAGCACCGGCCCGCCCTCGCGCGCGAACTCGATCACCGACTCCATCGCCGGCGAGAAGCGCGCGATCGCGCCGGCGCGCAGGTAGTCGCCGTAGGAGAAGCCGCCGGGGACGATGATCGCGTCCGCGCCCTGGAGGTCCCGGTCGCGGTGCCAGATCAGCTCCGCATCGCCGATCAAGCGCGCCGCCTCCAGCGCGTCGACCTCGTCGCAGGAGCCGGGGAACTGCAGGACCCCGAACTTCATCAGGAGCGCCTCAACCGACTATCTCGATCTCGTAGTCCTCGACCAGCGGGTTGGCCAGCAGCTTCTCGCACAGCGGCCCCAGCTGCCCCTCCTCGGTGACGTCGAGTTCCACGAGCCTGCCGACGTGGACGTTCTCGACGCCCGCGAAGCCGAGGGCGGGGAGCGCGCGCTCGACCGCGACACCCTGGGGGTCGAGGATGCCGGCCTTCGGCCGGATCAGGACGCGGGCTCGCATCAGGCGGCGGTCTCGGCCAGCCACTCCGAGAACGAGCGGCCGGTGATGCGCTCGTACGCCTCGATGTACCGCTGCCGGGTGCCCTCGACGACGTCCTCGGGAATCGCCGGGGCGGGCGGCAACTTGTCCCAGCCGCTGCCGGAGGCCCAGTCGCGCACGTACTGCTTGTCGAAGCTCGGCTGGCCGCGCCCGACCTCGTATCCGTCGGCGGGCCAGTATCTCGAGGAGTCGGGCGTCAGCACCTCGTCGCCCACCACCAGCGCGCCGTCCTCGTCGAGTCCGAACTCGAACTTGGTGTCGGCGAGGATCACGCCGTGCTCGCGTGCGTGCTGCGCGGCGAACGTGTACAGCTCGATCGAGGCGCGCTTGACGCGCTCCATCAGCTCGGGGTCGCCCACGAGGCCCGCGGCGGCGTCGAAGTCGATCGTCTCGTCGTGCCCCTCCTCGGCCTTGGTGGAGGGGGTGAAGATCGGGTTCGGGAAGCTGCTCGGACTCCTGCAGCCCCGCCGGCAGCGGGATGCCCGCCACCGAGCCGCTCGCCTGGTAGTCCTTCCAGCCCGAGCCGGTGATGTAGCCGCGCACGATGCACTCGACCGGCAGCATCTGCAGGCGCTTGACGACGAGCGCGCGCCCGCGTGCCTCCTCGGGGACGCCGTCGGTCGCGGAGATCAGGTGGTTTCCGACGATGTGGCCGGTCTTCTCGAACCAGAACACCGAGAGGCCGCTCAGCACCCTGCCCTTGTCGGGGATCGGCGTCGGATGGACGGCGTCGTAGGTCGAGATGCGGTCGCTCGCGACCATCAGCAGCCGGCCGCCGGAGCCGTTCTCGCCGCCGTCCAGCGAGTACATCTCGCGTACCTTCCCGCTGGCGATCAAGGGGAGGTCGGCGAGGCTCGTCACGTGAGGCGATGCTAACAGCGGCGGCGGGCGGAGCGGGGCCTGGGCTCAGGCGATCTCGTCGAGCCGGGAGACGATCTCCTCCGAGTAGCGGATGTAGTGCCCGAAGTTGAAGATCTCGTCCAGGTCGAGGCCGGCCGCGCGCTCGTCTGCGGCCAGCAGCTCGCGCATCGGGATGCCCTGATCCCAGGCGTGCTGGGCCAGCTCCTGGACCACGCGGTAGGCGTCGTCGCGCTCGGACCCCGCCTCGATCAGCGCCAGCAGGACGCGCTGGGAGAACAGCGCGCCGTGGGTCAGCTCGAGGTTCTCGAGCATCCGGTTGCGGTTGACGGTCATGCCGTCGACGAGGCCGATCGCGCGGTGCTGCAGGTAGTCGATCAGGATCGTCGAGTCCGGCAGCACGACCCGCTCGACGGAGGAGTGGGAGATGTCGCGCTCGTGCCAGAGCGCCACATCCTCGAAGCCGGCGACCGCGTTGCCGCGCAGGACACGGGCGAGCCCGGTGATCTGCTCCGCCTTGATCGGGTTGCGCTTGTGGGGCATCGCCGAGGAGCCCTTCTGGCCGGCGCGGAACGGCTCCTGGACCTCGCGGACCTCGGTGCGCTGCAGGTTGCGGATCTCCAGCGCGAAGCGCTCGAGCCCGGTGCCCGCAAGGGCGATCGCGCTCAGCAGCTCGGCGTGGCGGTCGCGGGCGACGACCTGCGTCGAGACGTCCTCGCGCGCGAGCCCGAGCCGGGCCAGCACGCGCCCCTCGAAATCCGGGCCGGTGGCCGCGTAGGTGCCGACCGCTCCGGAGAGCGCGCCGACCGCCACCTGCTCGAAGGCGGCGCGCAGGCGGCGGCGGTTGCGATCGGCCTCGAAGGCGAAGCCCGCCAGCTTGACCCCGAACGTCGTCGGCTCGGCGTGCACGCCGTGGGTGCGCCCGACGCAGAGCGTGCCCGCGTGCTCGCGCGCGCGTCGCGCGAAGGCGGCGACGAGCTCATCCGAGCCTTCGAGGACGACCTCGCCGACGGCTTTCAGTTGCAGCGCCAGCGCGGTGTCGAGCACGTCGGAGGAGGTGAGCCCGAAGTGGATCCAGCGGCCCGCGGGCCCGGCCGAGGCGCCGAGGACGTCGACGAACGCCGCCATGTCGTGGTCGGTGACCTTCTCGCGCTCGTTGACCGCCTCGACCGTGAACGTCGCCGCGCGGATCGCGTCGAGTTCCTCCGCTGTCGGCCCGGCGTCCCCGAGCAGCGCGGGCAGCTCCTCGCAGGCGGCGACCTCGACCCGCCGCCAGGTCTCCATGCGCGCCTCGTCGGTCCAGAGGGCGCCGAGGGCCGGGCGGGTGTAGCGAGGGATCACTTCAGCGGATTATCTCATCGGCCGGGGCAGAGCCGGGGCCCGTGCCCGCCGGTGCGTGGCCCGGGACATCAAGCGCGGAGCCGAGCACGGTGCCGCGAGCAATCCGGCGCGGCGGCGCTCAGGCGCCGAGGATCTTGGCCGCGAGCACGGCCGCGTTGCGCGCGTTGTCGAGCCCCACGCAGGCGACAGGGACACCCGGGGGCATCTGGACGATGGAGAGGATCGCGTCGAGGCCACCCGCCGCGGTCAGGCGCCCGGACAGCGGCACGCCGACGACCGGCAGCTCGGTGTGGGCCGCGACCGCGCCCGGCAGCGCCGCAGAGATCCCGGCGCCGGCGATGATCACGCGCAGGCCGCGGGCGCGTGCGCCCTTCGCGTAGGCGGCCACCAGGTCGGGCTGGCGGTGCGCCGACATCACGTGGACCTCGTGGGAGATGCCGCGTTTCTCAAGCTCGTCCGCCGCCTTCCGCATCTGCTCCATGTCGCTCTCGGAGCCCATCACGATGCCGACGAGGACGCCGTCGACGTCGAACTCCTCGAGCTGCGCCTGCGCCTCCTCGCCCGTCGCCGGCTCCGGCACGAGCGAGATGCCGGGTGTGCCGGTCGGGCGTCCCTCGCCGGTCGGCTGCTCGCTGCGCGGGTCCTCGCTGCTGTTCTCGGGGCTCATGCGGCGGGAGCATATGCGCTCGCACGGGCGGCGCGACTGCCGGGCGTGGGCCGCTCCCACCGATGTACGACCTACACCTTGGTCCAGCGCCGGGGCAGCCCGCCGCCGCTAGCCTCCTGGAGACATGAGGCGTCGAATCAGGGCAAGGATGAGCTACGCGAACGTTGTCGCCACGCTGGCGCTCGTGTTCGCGATGGCGGGCGGCGCGGCAGCCGCGAGCCACTACCTGATCACCTCGTCGAAGCAGATCAGCCCGAAGGTCCTCAAAGAACTGAAGACGGCCGGGCCGCGCGGCACGGCCGGAGCCGCAGGGGCGGGCGGACCGGCCGGGCCTGCCGGACCCGCCGGCGCCAACGGGACGAACGGCGCGCCCGGGACCGAAGGCAAACAGGGCGCTCAGGGGCCCGAAGGCAAACTGGCCGGTAACACGCCGCGCTGGCACGCAACGTCGGAAGCCGGGCCCGAAGGCTCGCCGGTCAAGACCACGCTGCTCGAAGCGCCGCCCTTCAAGATCGTCGGCCACTGCGTGAAAAAGGGCACCGAAGTCGAAGCCCAGACCTTCCTGATGCTCACCGGCGGGACCGGGTTCGTCAGCGAATCCAGCGAATCCGAAGGCAAAGCGATCAAAGCGCCTGAAGAAGCCGCCCTCGCGGAAGGCACTGCCGAAACCCCCGGCGAAGCGCTCTACGAAGGGCCGAAGGAAGGGCTGTTCTCCGCGACCGTGCCCGCCGGCGAACACTCGATCGACGGCGGCGTCAACGACGGCATCTCCCTAGAAGGCAAAGCCAAACCGGCCTGCTACTTCTCGGGCTTCGCAGTCGCGGGCTGAGCGCCGCCCGGCCCCGGGCCCTACAGCGAAGCGATGAAGTCCTCCACGGGGATGGCCGCGAGCGTCTCGTAGCGCCCCGTCCCACGCGAGCCCAGCTCGAGCGACACGCGCGCCATCGTGCCCTCGTCGGGCGCCTCGATGATCGAGATGAAGTCGACGTGCCCGAGCGTGGCCCATTGCGCCTTGACGCTCGCCCCCATCTGCTCGACCTCCTTGTTGACCTCCCGGATCCTCTGCGGGTTGTTCTTGACCGTCTGGACGCCCTCGGGGGTGAGGGTCGTGAGCATGATGTAGGTGGGCATCGGGTCTCCTGGCTCGGGTCGCTGGACGCGCTGACGGCTGCGGTGCGTTTCTACCCGATCTGCCCGGCTGCGGCAACGCGCTCTCAGACAGATCGCGAGAAGAGCGCCGGGCAGCTCGAAACCGAGCCCGGCCGCTACGGCGTCGCTCCACGCGGGCCCGGGCACTGTCCATACGTCCGACCGCTGACACTCTGACCGGAGCCCTGCGTAGCGTTTCGGGAAACGTGGCCCGATGGGAGGGGTGGGTCGCACCAACCGTCCGAGCAGGGACCGAAGGGGGAAGCATGCGCAAGCGCATCACCTACGCCAACGTGGCAGCAACAATCGCGCTGGTGTTCTCGATGACCGGCGGCGCAATCGCCGCCAACCACTACCTGATCAACTCCACCAAGCAGATCAGCCCGAAGGTGCTCAAGAAACTGAAAGGCGCGACCGGGGCGACCGGGGCGACCGGCAAAACCGGCGCCCAGGGCCTCCCAGGCCTGCCCGGGAAAGAAGGGGGAGCCGGAAAAACCGGCGAAACGGGCCCCGCCGGAAGCGCGAAGGCGTTCGGCGCCGTGCTGGGGACCGGAACGCTTGTCCCCGGAGCCCCGTCCTCAGGCGTCGCCGGGGTCACAAAACCGAGCGAAGGCGTGTACTGCATCACGGTTTCCACCCCCGGCGTGACTCCGTCCAATTCGCTCGTCGTCGCGAGCGCCGATGCATCGGGCTCGAACGGCGGATACACCACCGTCCGCGAGGCCGGGTCGAGCTGCCCGGCCGGTACGTTCGAGGTCGACACGTTCCTCAACAAGGTCTCCGGCACGGCAGTCGTCGACGAATTCCACGCAGAGCCGTTCACCTTCGCGATCGTCTGAGCATCGGGTGGGCCGGCGCCGCGTCCGCGCGCCGGCCCACCTTCTCCAGCGCACTGACGCTCGGGTCGATGACGGAGCGCCGGGGCAGCACCAGCCGCTCACGGGTCTAGGTTCGTGCGTAACCGCAAGCGGCGTTCAATCGAACCCCGCTTGCGGCTAAGCCACGACCGCGAGCCGCTCCCCGGCCTTCTCCAGCACCAGTTCCCCGTCGGCCGCGTCCACGGTCACCGAGTCCCCTTCGCGGATGTCCCCTTTCAGCAGCGCCAGCGCGAGCTTGTCGGTGAGCTGCTTCTGGATCACGCGCCGCAGCGGCCGCGCACCGTACGCCGGGTCGTAGCCGAGGTTGCCGAGCAGCGTCCTGGCGTCGTCGGTGAGGGTGACCGCGACGCCGCGCTCGGCGACCCGCGCCACCACCAGACGCACCTGCAGGTCCACGATCTCGGAGATCTGCTCGCGGCGCAGCGGCATGAAGCGCACGATGTCGTCGAGCCTGTTGATGAACTCCGGTTTGAAGTGCTGGAGCAGCGTCTCGCGGGCCTCCGAGTCCGATGCGCCCTCGGGCACCGGGATGTTCGAGGTCATGATCAGCACCGTGTTCTTGAAGTCCACGGTGCGGCCCTGGCCGTCGGTCAGGCGCCCGTCGTCGAACACCTGCAGCAGGATGTTGAAGACGTCGCCGCTGGCCTTCTCGATCTCGTCGAGCAGCACGACCGAGTAGGGGCGGCGGCGGACGGCCTCGGTGAGCTGGCCGCCCTCCTCGTAGCCGACGTAGCCGGGGGGCGCGCCGACGAGCCGGGACACGGAGTGTTTCTCCATGTACTCAGACATGTCGATGCGGATCATCGCCTCCTGCGAGTCGAACATGAACTCGGCCAGCGCGCGCGCCAGCTCGGTCTTGCCGACGCCGGTCGGGCCGAGGAACAGGAACGTGCCGATCGGACGATCCGGGTCCTGCAGGCCCGCGCGTGAACGGCGCAGCGCGGTCGCAACCGCCTCGACGGCCTCGTCCTGACCGACGACCCGTTCGTGCAGGCGGTCCTCCATGTGGATCAGCTTCTCTGTCTCGCCCTCGAGCAGCCGGCTGACCGGCACGCCGGTCCAGCGCGCCACGACCTCGGCGACGTCGTCGGCGTCGACCTCCTCCTTCAGGAACACCGGCGCCGCTCGGTCGCGCTGCTCGGCCTCGCCGCCCTCGTGCTCGGCCAGCTGACGTTCGAGCTCGGGGATCTCCTGGTAGAGGAGCTGGGAGGCGCGCTCGTAGTCGGACTCGCGCTGGGCGCGCTCGACCTCGATGCGCGAGGACTCGAGCCGCTCTTTCAGGTCGGAGACCTCGTCGATCGCGTGCTTCTCGTTCTGCCAGCGCGCCTTCATCTCCGAGGAGCGCTCCTTCAGCTCGGCCAGCTCGCGCTCGAGCGCCTCGCGGCGGTCGGCCGAGGCCTGGTCGGTCTCCTTCTCGAGCGAGGTCAGCTCGATCTCGAGCTGCATCACACGCCGGTCCACCTCGTCGATCTCGACAGGCACCGAGTCGATCTCGATCCTGATCCCGGAGGCGGCCTCGTCGACCAGGTCGATCGCCTTGTCGGGCAGGAAGCGATCGGCTATGTAGCGGGCCGACAGCGTCGCGGCCGCGATCAGGGCGCTGTCCTGGATACGGACTTTGTGGTGCTCTTCGTAGCGCCCCTTCAAGCCGCGCAGGATCGCGATCGAGTCCTCCACCGAGGGCTCGCCGACCATCACCGGCTGGAAGCGGCGCTCGAGCGCGGCGTCCTTCTCGATGTGCTTGCGGTACTCGTCGAGGGTGGTCGCCCCGACCGCCCGCAGTTCGCCGCGGGCGAGCATCGGCTTGAGCAGATTGGCCGCGTCGACGGCGCCTTCGGCAGCGCCGGCGCCGACGATCGTGTGGAGCTCGTCGAGGAACAGGATGATCGTCCCCTGGGCCTCGGAGACCTCTTTCAGGACGGCCTTCAGACGGTCCTCGAACTCGCCGCGGTACTTCGCGCCGGCGACGAGCGCGCCGATGTCCAGCGCGATCACGCGGCGGTCGCGCAGCGACTCGGGGACGTCGCCGGAGACGATCCGCTGGGCAAGACCCTCGACGATCGCCGTCTTGCCGACTCCGGGCTCGCCGATCAGCACAGGGTTGTTCTTGGTGCGGCGGGAGAGCACCTGGATCACGCGGCGGATCTCCTCGTCGCGGCCGATCACGGGGTCGAGAGCGCCCTGTTCGGCGACCTCTGTGAGGTCCCGCCCGAACCGCTCGAGCGCCTCGTATTTCTCCTCGGGACTCGGGTCGGTGACGCGGTTGGAGCCCCTCACGTCGCCGATCGCCTTCAGCACTTGCTCGCGCTCGGCGCCGTAGGAGCGCAGCAGCTCGCCCGGCTGGCCGCTGGTGCTCGCCAGGGCGAGCAGCAGGTGCTCGGTCGACACGTAGTCGTCGCCGAGTTTGCGCGCCTCGTCGTCGGCGCCGCGCAGCGTCTTCGTCAGGTCCTCGGAGGGCTGCGTGCCCTCGCTCGGGACGCCGTCGCTGAATTTGGGCAGCCGGCCGAGCTCGCCGTCGAGCTGGTCGGTGAAAGCTTTGAGGTTGACGTCGAGCCTGACGAGCACGCCGGGAACGACGCCGCCGGGCGAGTCGACGGCGACGGTCGAGCCGTCGCCGAGCAGGACACGCATCAGGTGCGACGGGACGACCTGCGGGTTGCGGGCCTCTTGCGCCAGGCGCGCCGCCGACGCCAGCGCTTCCTGGGACTTGACCGTGAAGCGGTCAGGCTGCATCTGTGCCTCCGGGGCCGTTGTTTTTCACGGGCGGGCGCAGGGGCGGGAAGGGGGAGCGGACATCGGCCGCTCGCACCAGCTCGAGTTTCGCCCCGCTGCTCGGCACGAGCTCGGCGCGGAACGAGCGCCGTACACGCTCGAGCTCCTCGGCCATCTTCACCTGGGCCTGCAGCGCCTCGACTTCCAGCCTCTCCATGCGCGTGTGCATCTGATCGATCTCGCGCTCGAGGTCGAGGACGCGCTCCACTCCGGCGAGGTTCAGGCCGAGCTCGGCCGTCATGCCCTGGATGCGGCGCAGCCTCTCGACGTCGTCCTGTGAGTAGAGCCGCGTGCCCTTCGGCGAGCGCTTCGGCTCGATCAGGCCGCGCGCCTCGTACATGCGCAGCGTCTGCGGGTGCATGTTGGCGAGCTGCGCCGCCACCGAGATCATGAACACGCCGCGGTCGGTCTCGACCTCGATGCGCGTCACCGTGGGCCGCCGCCGCGTGGGCCTGCCCGCGCCGCCGTCGTTCGGCGCGCTCATCGCTCGCTCCCCGCTTTCGCATCACCGGCGGGCTCGGCGGAGCCGTTCTCGAACAGGCTCGCGCGCGGGTCTTCGCCGAACGTCCGCGAGAGCTCGTCGACGGCTTTCTGCTGCTCGTCGCTCAGGTGGTCGGGCACGTCGATCACGAATCGGTAGTGGATGTCGCCGTTGCCGGAGCCGCTCAGCTTCGGCGGCCCCTCGCCGCGCAGCCGCTGCACCGTGCCGCTCGGCGTCCCCGGCGGCACGCGCAGCGTCTTGGTGCCGTGCAGGGTCGGGACTTTGACGTCGGCGCCGCGCAGCGCCTCGGGGATCGTCAGCGGCACCTCGACTTCGAGGTTCTCCCCCTTGCGCTTGAACGTCGGCGACTCGCTGACGCGGGTGATCAGGTACAGGTCGCCGTTGGGGCCGCCGCTGCGTCCGGGCTCGCCCTTGCCGGCCAGGCGGATGCGGCTGCCGTCCTTGACGCCGGCCGGGATGTTGACGCGAAGTTTCTTGACGGTGCGGACCGCGCCCGCGCCATGGCAGGTCGGGCATGGGTCCTCGATCACGGTTCCGGCGCCGCCGCACTGCGAGCACGGCTGGGAGATGGAGAACATCCCCTGCCCCTGCGTCTCGATGCCGCGGCCCTCGCAGCGGGGACAGACCTTCGGGGTCGTGCCGGGCTTCGCGCCGGTGCCGTGGCAGGTCGGGCAGGTCGCGTGCATCGGCACCTGGAGCGGAACCTGCGCGCCCGAGACCGCCTGATCGAAGGTGATCGACACCTGCGCCTCGAGGTCGGCGCCCCTTTCCGATCGGGGCCTCGCGCGCACGCGCCGGCCGCTCGTCGAGCCTCCGAAGAGGTTGGACAGGATGTCGCCCATCGACGCACCGTCGAAGTCGAAGTTGCCGAAGCCGCCGAAGCCGCCGCCTGGTCCGGCGCCCGTCGTGAAGGGGCCCGTGCCGCTGTCGTACTGCTTGCGCTTCTCGGGATCGCCGAGCACGTCGTGCGCCTGCGAGATCTCCTTGAAGCGCGCCTCGGCGTCCTTGTTGTCCGGGTTGCGATCAGGGTGGTACTGCCGCGCGAGTTTTCGATACGCCTTCTTGATCTCGTCCGCGCTCGCGCGCTTGTCGACGCCGAGCGTCTTGTAGTAGTCGGGTCGCGCAGCCATCGGCTCCTAGGCCCCCACCACCACGCGCGCGGGGCGGATGATGCTCTCGCCCAGCCTGTAGCCGTCCTGGTAGACCTCGACGACGCTGCCCGCGCCGCCGTTCGGGGCGGCCACGGTCGCCACGGCCTCGTGCAGGTTCGGATCGAACGCTTCGCCGAGGGGGCTGAACGCCTCGATCCCCGCCCGCCCGAGCGCCGCCGCGATCTCGGATCGGACCAGCTTCACGCCTTCCAGCAGCGGATCGTCCTCCGGAGCGGCCTCCAGCGCACGGTCGAGGTTGTCGAGCGCGGGCAGCAGGTCCTTGGCCAGCATCGCCGCGCCGCGCTCCTGCGCGCCCGCGGCGTCGCGCGCGACGCGCTTGCGGTAGTTCTCGAAGTCGGCCTGGGTGCGCTGGGCGAGCGCGAGGTACTCGTCGCGCTGCGCGGCGACCCGCACCAGCTCGTCGAGGTCGCCTGCGAGCTCGGCCGCGCCGTCGCCTGCGGTCGGCGGCGCGGGCACGGCCGGGGACGGGACCCCCGGCGCCGGAGCGCCGGGGGTCCGCTCAGCCGCGTCGCGAGCTGCGGACTCGTGATCGGTGATCGTGCGGTCGGTGTCGTCCATCTGCGCCTACGCCTTCGGCTCGTCGACAACCTCGGCATCCACGACGTCTTCCTCGTCCTCGGATGCGGTCCCGTCCGCGCCGCCGTCCGCGGCTGCGCCGTTGCCGGACGCCGCGGCCTGCTCCTGCGCGCGCTGGTACATCGCCTCGGACACCGCGTGGAACGCGCTCTGCAGCGCCTCCGCCTTGCCGTTGATCGTCGCCGGGTCATCGGACTCGAGCACCTCGCGGACCTCCTTGATGGCCTCTTCGATCCGCGTCTTGGACTCGGCGTCCACCTGGTCGCCGAGATCGGTCAGCTGGCGCTCGGCCTGGTAGGCGGCGTTCTCCGCGTTGTTGCGGGCCTCCGCGAGCTCGCGCGCACGGCGGTCCTCCTCGGCGTGGGACTCGGCGTCAGAGACCATGTTCTTGATTTCGTCATCCGAGAGACCGGAGCCGGCCTTGATCTCGATCTTCTGCTCCTTGCCCGTGCCGAGGTCCTTCGCCGACACGTTGAGGATGCCGTTCGCGTCGATGTCGAACGCCACCTCGATCTGCGGGATCCCGCGCGGGGCCGGCGGGATGCCGGTGAGCTGGAACTTGCCGAGCGACTTGTTGTACTGGGCCATCTCGCGCTCGCCCTGCAGGACGTGGATCTCGACCGACGGCTGGTTGTCCTCAGCCGTCGAGAAGACCTCGCCCTTGCGGGTCGGGATC
Organism: uncultured Solirubrobacteraceae bacterium; assembly: GCA_963742805.1. GTDB lineage: Bacteria > Actinomycetota > Thermoleophilia > Solirubrobacterales > Solirubrobacteraceae > Palsa-744. The sequence continues at coordinate 1,005,325 of CAVUNG010000001.1, forward strand.
GTGGTGTTGCGCTCGATCAGCTTCGTCATCACGCCACCCTTGGTCTCGATGCCCAGCGTCAGCGGGGTCACGTCGAGCAGCAGCACGTCCTTGACGTCGCCGGCGAGCACGCCCGCCTGGATCGCGGCGCCGACCGCCACGACCTCGTCCGGGTTGACCCCGCGGTGGGGCTCCTTCCCGGTGAGCTCCTTGACCTTCTCCTGCACGGCCGGCATGCGGGTCATGCCGCCGACCAGCACCACGTGCTCGATCTCCTTGACGCCCTTGCCTTTGGCGTCGTCGAGCGCCTGGCGAACCGGCTTGATGACGCGGTCGAGGAGGTCGCTTGTGAGTTCGGAGAGCTTCGCCCGCGTGAGGCGGGTGTCGAGGTGCTTGGGCCCGGAGGCGTCAGCCGTGATGAACGGCAGGTTGATCTGCGTCTCCTGGGTGGTGGAGAGCTCGATCTTCGCCTTCTCGGCGGCCTCGTAGAGCCGCTGCAGAGCCATCGGGTCCTGCGAGAGGTCGATCGCCTGGTCCTTGCGGAACTCCGCGACGAGCCAGTCGACGATCGCCTTGTCGAAGTTGTCGCCGCCCAGGTGGTTGTCACCCGCGGTCGACTTGACCTCGAAGACGCCGTCGCCGATCTCGAGCACGGACACGTCGAAGGTGCCGCCGCCGAGGTCGAAGACGAGGATCGTCTGGTCGGATTCCTTGTCGAGCCCGTAGGCGAGCGAGGCCGCCGTCGGCTCGTTGATGATGCGCTTGACGTCCAGCCCGGCGACCGTGCCGGCGTCCTTGGTGGCCTGGCGCTGGTCGTCGTTGAAGTAGGCCGGGACGGTGATGACGGCCGAGTCGACCGCTTCGCCCAAATAGGCTTCCGCGTCGGACTTCAGCTTCTGCAGGATCATCGCCGAGATCTCCGGCGGTGAGAACTGCTCGCCGTTGGCTTCTACGCGCGCGTCGCCGTTCGGGCCGGCGACGACCTTGTAGGGGACGATCGACTCCTCCTCGCGGACTTCGGCCTCCTTGCGGCCCATGAAGCGCTTGATCGAGAAGATCGTGTTCTGGGGGTTGGTGACGGCCTGGCGCTTGGCGACGGTGCCGACGAGGCGCTCGCCTGAGCTCGTGAAGGCCACGACCGACGGGGTCGTGCGGCCGCCCTCGGCGTTCTCGATGACGGTTGGCTCGCCGCCCTCGAGCACCGCCATGCACGAGTTCGTCGTGCCGAGGTCGATGCCTATGGTCTTGGCCATGGGGTTGTTGTCTCCTTCGATGGGGCTTTACAAATCTGAGTGAGATTATGGCAGATTTGCTCAGCGTGATCAAGGGAGGAAAACGCCTGGAAATTGATGGTTTCTGTGGTTGGGCGACCCGGATCAGCCGTTAGTGTGAGCCCGATGAGGCGGGGGACCGTAGCGGCGCTGATGACCCTCGCGGCGTGCCTGGGCGCGCCGCCGGGGGCGCGCGCCGGGACGCCGGGCCCGGGCGCTCGCGGCTGCGTCCCCGACGGGGCGCGCGTGCTCGCGCGCGGCGCCGCGCTCCGCATCTACGAAACCCGCTCGCGATCTGCGGCGCAGCCCAGATCCGTCCTGGCCTGCATCGCCGGGCACAGCGGCCACATGACCCTGCTCGCCCCCACGCGCCTGAACCTGCACATCTCGCTCGGGCGCTTCGAGCTCGCCGGTCGCGTGGTCGCCTACCTCGCGACGCAGTTCGGCATCGACTCCGGCACGACGAAACTCGTGGTCGTGGACGTCGGCGCGCGCCGCGTGCTGCGTTCGATCGAAGCGGGCTCCTACGTCGACGCCGGCCTGATCCTCCGCGAAGCGGTGATCCGCTATCTGGTCACGTCGCGAGGGTCGGTCGCATGGACCGTGGCGCGCGAAGATCACCGCCAACCCCCGCTCGAGTCGGTCTGGGCCGCCCCGCGGGAAGGCCCGGCGGCTCTGCTCGACAGCGGCCCGGCGATCGACGCCGGCTCGCTCGCACTGTCGGGGGCGACGCTGAGCTGGACAGACGCGGGCGGGCAGCGCACGGCACCGATGCCCTAGCCCCGCAGCGCCATCTCCAGCGCGAAGCGCTGCTCGGGATCCTCGAGCACCTCGCCCATCAACTCGCGCAGCCGCGCCATCCGGTAGCGCACCGTCTGCGGGTGCACGCCGAGCTCGGCCGCGATCGCGCCCTGCGCGCCGCGATGGCGCAGCCATTGCAGCAACGTCGCTTCCAGGCGTGCGCGGCTCGCAGGTGTCTCCTCCTCGAGCGGGGCGAGCAGCAGGCGCCTGAGAGCCGCCACCTCGGGGGCGCCGCGCAGGGCGATCTCGGCCAGGCGGTGCTCGGCGAGAACCGGGCGGCCGCCCGGGACGGCCAGCGTGAGCGCCCGGCGCGCGAGCCGCATCGAGGCCTGGGTCTCCGCAAGCTCGACCGTCGGGCCGACCGCGACGCTCAGCCCGAGCCGCTCTGCCAAGCGCCCCGTCTCGCGCTCGAGGACCACGGGGTGCGGCACGACGATGCCGACGGTCTCGCCGACGCGCACGCCCAGGGTCTCGCCGCTCAGCAGCCGCCGGGCGCCCTCGGCCCGCTCGCCCGCGACAGCCAAGCACGCGACCGTCCGCGGCAACGGCCAGCGGGCGCTCTCGGCGAGGCGCGCCAGCTCAGCGTCGTCCTCGGCGACTCCGGCCAGGAGCATCTCGGCCAGCTCGGAGCGGCGCCGGTCGAGGTCGCCGGCATCGCGCAACTGCGCCTCCGCGTATCCCTCGATCGACTCGCCGGCGATCCGGTCGATGTAGGCGAACATGGCCTCGGCGAGGTTGCGCTGCGCGCGCGAGGACGCGCCCGCCGCGGCCGCCGTGTCGCTGATCTCGCGCCAGGCGACCCGCGCGCCGACCCTGTAGGCAGATTGCAGCGCGTCGAGCCCGCGGCCCGCCCGGTACTCGCCGGCGCCGAGCCGGCGGTACACGTCGTCGGTGCCCGCATCCTGCTCGTCGCCGACGAAGCGGCGCAGCGCGACCTCCGTCCCCATCCTGATCCCCCTTCCAAAATCTCCCTCCAGCGGCCGCGCGTAGGAGGGCACCTCGCGCTGGATCGCCTCGACCACGGCGTCCGCGATCGGGCCGAGCGAGGCGCGGATGCGAGCCAGAGCATCGTTGTCGAGCCACTCATCTGTGCTCTCGACATAGTTTTTCCATGTCTCGTTGACGCTCATGCTCCAAGAAACATATTCGAGACACACATATCGTCGCTGATGTGGACAGCCCGGCCCGCTCCGCGCCAACCGCCTCCGACGAAGGGGGGGACGGCCGGCGCCCCGTGCCGGATTCCGAAGGGGACGGCCGGCGCTCCGTGCCGGATTCTGAGGGGGTCGGCCGGCGCTCCGTGCCGGCCTCCGCGAACGTCGTCCTGCCCTCCAGAGCGGCCGCGCCGCCGGATGCCCCGGACGGCGTCCTGCGCTTTCCGGAGTCCGACGGTCGCCGGTCGACGGCCGCGACCACGCGCGCGATCGTGGCCGACGCGGCCCGCGCGGCCGATCCGCTGCTGGCCACGCGGATCGCCGCCTGCGAGTCCTGGCGCGGCGGATACGCACCGTTCCTGCGCACGCTGACGACGCTCGCCGCCGCGCCGGGCGATGCCCTCGCGATCGCGCGGGCCGGCCTCGACTCGATGCGCCGGCGGCTCGTTCTCGAGACCGGCGACGGCGAGGTGCCGCTGAGCGACGCGCTCCGGGCGGCGACCACAGCGCCACGATTCGGGAGCGGCGAGGTCCACGGCACCGGAGCTTTGCCGGAGAGGCTCGAGGTCCCCTATCGCGGCCGCACCCTGCACGGCGCGGCGCTGCGCGAGCAGCTCGAGCTGTGGGTCGACACGGGCATCGTCGAGGAGTCCTTTGCAACGGCCGTGGGCCTGGTCGCCGAGCACCCCGAGTGGTTGGCACTCCCCGGCCGGACCGTCGCGGTGATCGGCGCCGGCTCGGAGATCGGTCCCTTCGGCCCGCTCTGCGCGTGGGGAGCCGACCTCCTCGCTATCGACGTGCCCGACAGCGCGGTCTGGTCGCGGGTGCTCGAAAGCGCGCGCAACGGCAGCGGGCGCGTCCGCATGCCCGTCGCAGAGGACGGCAGTCCGGGCGTCGACATCGTTGCCGGCCTTCCCGCGGTCCACGACTGGCTCGCGCGGAGCCTGGCCGGGAGCGAGGGCAGCCCCGTGCTCGGCATGTATGCCTACGCGGACGGCGGCGCCCACGTGCTCCTGAGCGGCGCCTTCGACGCGCTCGCCACGCGGCTTGCCGACGAGCATCCCTCCACCGCGCTCGCATATCTGGCGACGCCGACCGACGCCTATGTCGTCCCCACGGCCACGGCCGAACGGGCCCGTGCCGCCTACGACGCGCGACGCGGCAGGAAGCTCGCGCAGGCACCGCTGAAGGTGCTCTCGGGCGGGCGCCTGTACCGCCCGGCGTACGCCGAGCCGGTGCCGGTCGCGGATGCGCTGATCGAGCAACAGGGACCGAACTACGCGATCGCAAAGCGACTGCAGCGCTGGCGCGGCGTCTGCGCTGCGCATGACGGCCGGCGCATGTCGTTCAACGTCGCACCGGCGACATGGACGCGCTCGGTCACGAAGAACCGCGTGCTCGCGGCGGCCTACGCGGGCGCCGGGCTTTTTGGGATCGAGATCTTCGAGGCCGCCACGACGCGGGTCTTGATGGCAGCCCTCCTGGTTCATGACCTGAACGCCGAGCCCGCGACCGGGCAGGAGCCGGAGCAGCTGTTCAGCGACGGAGCGGCGCACGGCGGCCTGTGGACAGCGGCCTACGAAGCGCGCTCCGCGCTCGTGCTGGCCGCGCTCGCGGGTCTCCCGGCGAGCCTCGTCAAAGGCCGCAGGCGGCGATGACCCGCCTCGAGCGCAACGCCAACATCGCGGCCGTGGTGATCCCCTTCGTGGGCGTGATCGCCGCGGCGGTGCTGCTGTGGCACCAGTTCCTCGGCTGGCGCGACCTCGCGGTCTTCGCGGTGATGTACGTGCTCAGCGCGACGGGCGTGACCGTCGGCTACCACCGCCTGCTGACCCATCGCGCGTTCGAGACGCACAGATGGATGCGCTATGCGCTCGCGGTCATGGGCTCGCTCTCGCTGCAGGGCGGCGTGATCGACTGGGTCGCCGATCACCGCAAGCACCACACGTTCACCGACGAAGAGGGCGATCCGCACAGCCCCCACGCAGGCGCCGGAGCGGGGCTGCGGGGGATGGCGAGCGGGCTGTGGCATGCCCACATGGGCTGGCTGTTCGAGACCCACGGCCAGGCATCCTCGAAACGGTTCGCACCCGATCTCGTGAAGGACCCGACGATGCGGCGGATCAACCGCGGCTTCCCGCTGATCGCGCTCGGAAGCCTGCTGGTCCCGTTCCTGGCGGGCCTGGCGCTGAGCGGAGGCTCGCTCGTGGCAGGGGGCCTGTCGGCGCTGCTGTGGGCGGGACTCGTGCGGATCTTCCTCGTGCACCACGTGACGTGGAGCATCAACTCGATCTGCCACTTCTTCGGGCGACGGCGCTTCGACACGGACGACCACTCGACGAACGTGTTCTGGCTGGCGCTGCCTTCGCTCGGCGAGGCGTGGCACCACAACCACCATGCGTTCCCGCGCTCGGCGTTCCACGGGCTGCGCTGGTATGAGCTGGACCCGTCGGGCTGGCTGATCCTCGGGATGGAGCGGGTCGGCCTTGCGTGGGACGTCGTCAAGGTCTCTCCGGAGAAGGCACGCTCGAAGCTGGCAGAGCGCGCCGTTTCTGTTTGATCTTGGATATGGAGCCGGGGACGTGGCCGGCTGGGGACGCTGACGGCACCCGCGGGTGCGCAGCCGGGTACCGTTAGACGTGATGCCCACGGTCGAGCTGCAAGACGGCGGCGCCCTGGCGAAGGTCAAGCCGCGCCTGCGGGGCGTCTCGCACGAGTACGCGTTCTTCGTCTCCATCGCCATGGGCGTGGCGCTGATAGCGGCGGCGTCCGACGGCCGCGCCCGGGTGGCGGCCTCGGTCTACGCCGTCGCGGTCACCGGGCTGCTGGGGACGAGCGCGCTCTATCACCGCGTCACCTGGCGCCCCGGCGCGCGGCGCTGGATGCGGCGCTTGGACCACTCGATGATCTTCGTGCTGATCGCCGGCACCTACACGCCGGTATGCCTGCTTGCGCTGCACGGCCCCCTGGCTCGCATCGTGCTGATCGTGGTCTGGGCCGGCGCGCTCGGCGGGGTCGTCTTCAAGCTGCTCTGGATCGACGCGCCGAAGTGGCTGCTCGCGCTCGTCTACGTGACGCTGGGCTCGGTCGTCGCTGCGGTCTTGGGCGAGCTGCCCGCCGCTGTCGGCTGGCTGGGCGTAGCGGGCCTCGCCGGCGGCGGTCTGCTCTACGCGGTGGGCGCCGTCATCTACGCGTCCGGGCGGCCCAACCCCTGGCCCAAGACGTTCGGGTACCACGAGATCTTCCACGCGCTCGTCATCGTGGCGGCGGCGCTGCACTACGCCGTGATCGCCTTCGCGGTTCTGCCCCGCGGCTGAGCCGCCGCGCCCGAGCGCCGGCCCCGAGAGCCGGCCCCGAGGGCCGGCACGGAGCGCCGGCCCGCCCCCCACAAGGGCCGGCACGGAGCGCCGGCCCGCCCCCCCACAAGAGCCGGCACGGAGCGCCGGCGCGACCCCCCGACCTAGACGAACAGGTGCCTGCTCGGGCACATCCGTGCGAGCGCGCATTCGGCGCACGCCGGGCGGCGCGCGTGGCAGGTGCGACGGCCGTGTCGCAGCAGGTTCACGTGCAGCTCGAGCTCTTCGCCCGGCGGGGTGAGCGCGAGCATCTGGTCGTGGAGCTCCTCGAACGGGGCGCCCTCGCGCAGCAGCGCGAGGCGCCCGCCGACCCGCGAGACGTGGGTGTCCACCGGAACGTCGTGCAGCCCGTACGCGAACAGCAGCACGCACGCGGCCGTCTTGCGCCCCACGCCCGGCAGGGCGACGAGGTAGTCGCGCGCCACGAGCAACGGCACGCGCGGCAGCCAGTCGAGCGACAGATCGTGCTCGGGGTCGCGGGGATCGTCGGTGATCGCCTGCAGGATCGCCCGGATGCGCACGGACTTCACTTTCGAGATGCCGCCGGGGCGGATCGCCTCCTCGACCTCGGACACCGGCGCATCGCGCACGTGCCCCCAGGCAGGCATGCGGTTGCGCAGCCGCAGATAGGCGACGTCGCGGTTGCGGTCGTTCGTCGACTGGGAGAGGACGGTCAGGATCAGCTCGGCGATCGGATGTCCGTGCGGGGCCATCAGCGGGACGCCGTAGACCTCGCGCAAGCGGTCGCGCACCCGGCGCACGCGCGCGGGCGACGGGGCGCGCCAGGCGGAGGCGCGGCGGCGGCTCTCGGCGGAGGCTGTCACGCCGAGCACCGTACTGGCTGTATTTTTGCCGCGTGGCCGAAGTCAGCGAGCACCACGACGAGATCACGATCCCGTCGACGATCGGCGGGCCGATCCCGGTGTTCTGGCGCAGCGCGCCGGTTCCGGGCGCCGGCGCCACGCCGCTCTACCTGCACGGCGTGCCCACGAGCTCCGATGACTGGCTCGGATTCCTGGAGCGCACCGGCGGCATCGCGCCCGACCTGCCGGGCTTCGGCCGCTCCGGCAAGCCCGGCTATCTCGGCTACACGATGGAGGAGTACGACGCCTTCCTCGAGCGCTTCCTCGACGAGCGCGGGCTCGAGAAGGTGAGCCTCGTCGTCCACGACTGGGGCGCCGTCGGCCTGCTGACCGCGCAACGGATGCCCGAGCGCATCGAGCGCATCGTGATCATCAACGCGGTGCCCTTCCTGCCCGGCTATCGCTGGCATCGCACGGCGCGCATCTGGCGGACCTGGGTGCTCGGCGAGTTCTCGATGGGGATCACCTTCAAGTACACGCTGCGCCAGCTCACGCGCGAGTCCAACGTCACGCCGGGCCCGCTGCCGGAGGACTGGATCGAGCGCACGTGGGAGCACTTCGACCAGGGCACCCAGCGCGCGATCCTGCGCCTCTACCGCAGCTCGCCGCCTGAGAAGCTCGAGGCGGCCGGCGCGCACCTTCGGCGATCTCGACGTGCCCGCACTGGTCATCTGGGGCACGGGCGACCCCTACATCCCGGCGCACTTCGGGCGCGACTACGCGGCGGCGCTGCCGCAGGCGCGAGCTCGCGGAGTACCCGGACGCCGGGCACTGGGGGTGGCTGGACCGGCCGGACATGGTCGACCGCGTCGCCGCCTTCCTGAGCGAAGCGTGAGCGCGCAGGCGCAAGCTGAGCGCGCGGCGGCGCCGGGCCGGGCCGCGGCGTTGGTGCGCAGGCCCCCGGCGTGGACGCTGACGGCGCTGCTCGCTGTCGCCTACCTGATCCTCGCCCCGCAGAGCCCCGACCTCGCTGCCGCCAGCTACCGCAGCCACCTGTTCTCGAGCTTCGGCTTCACGCTCTGGGACAACAGCTGGTACGGCGGCCACCACCTGCCCGCCTACTCGCGTGCTCGCCCCCGCGCTCGGCGCCCTGCTCGGCCCGGCGCTGCTCGCCGCCCTCTCGATGGTCGCAGCGACGGCGCTCTTCGAGCTGGCGATCGCGGGTCGCTTCCCGGCTCGCGCTGCCCGCGCCGGCGCGCTTCTTCTTCGCCTTCGGCGCAGGCATGGCCCTGCTCTCCAGCCGCGTGCCCTTCAACCTCGGCCTGGCGATCGGGCTCGGCTCGATCGTGCTCGCGCAGCGCGGGCGCTGGGGCCTCGCTCTCCTGGCGGCGGTCCTCGCAGCGCTGGCGAGCCCCGTGGCGGGGGCGTTCCTCGCTTTGTGCGCCGTGTGCCTGGGGACTTGCCGTGCGCGCGGAGCGCCTGCGCTGCGCGGCGCTCGCGGCCTGCAGCCTCGGGCCGATCCTGGTGCTCACCGTCGCCTTCCCCGAAGGCGGCACGCAGCCGTTCGTCGCATCCGCCTTCTGGCCCGGGTTCGTCGGCGGTCGCCCTCATCGGACTCATGCTGCCGCGAGGAGAGCGAACGCTGCGCATCGGCGCGCTGCTCTACGCGCTCGCGCTGCTCGGCGCGTACGTCGTGCCGAGCGCGGTGGGCGGCAACGTCGACCGGCTCGGCGCGCTGGCCGCCGGGCCGATCGCAGTGTGCGCGCTGCTCGACGCGACGCCCCGCTGGCGCCACGTCGCGGCGCTCGCGCTCGTCGCGCCGTCTGATCTACTGGCAGCTCAACGCTCCGCTCGCCGACTACGTCGCGACGCGCACGAACCCGGCCGTGAAGGCCTCCTACTACGCGCCGCTGCTCGCCGAGCTGCACACGCTCGGCGTCGGCTACGGCGCGCGGCCCGCGCGGATCGAGGTCGTGCCGACGCGTCGACCACTGGGAGGCGCGCTGCGTCGCGCCGGCACGTCGATGATCGCGCGCGGCTGGGAGCGCCAGCTCGACAGCTACCGCAACGCGCTCTTCTACGAAGAAGGACCGACTCGCGGCGAGCACCTACCGCGCCTGGCTCGCAGAACAGGCGGTCTCCTACGTCGCCCTGCCGGACGCGCCGCTGGACTACTCGGGCACGGCGCGGAGGCGACGGCTCGTCGCTGCGCCCGCGCGCGCACGGCCCTGACCTGCGCGAAGTGTGGCGCTCGCGCCACTGGCGCCTGTTCGCCGTCCTCGCCGCCGCGGCCGCTGGCGCAACGCCGCCGGCGCGGCTGACGAGCGCTCGGGACGGACTCCTTCATGCTCGACGCGCCGTCGCGCCGGCACCTTCGTGGTGCGACTCCGCTTCACGCCATACTGGGCGCTCGCGAGCGGCCGCGGGCTGCGTCGCGCGAAGCGCCGGGCGGCTGGACCGCGCTGCAGCGTCGCGCGTCCGCGGCAGCGTGCACGTCGGAATCTCCTTCTCGCTCGCGCGCGTGTTCGACCACGGCGCCCGTGCCGCTGAGCATCGTCTAGGCTTGGTCGCGATGGTCGCCCGCGCTACGCGCGCTGCAGGCGCGCGTCCTGCCGCACGGCTGGATCGACGTGCTGCGGCAGGTGTCCCTGTTCGCTGCCGGCATACCTCGCCTACCGGCTCGTGCGCGGGCTCGTCGAGGGCGATGCCAACGCGGCCTTCGCGCACGCGCGCGACCTGATCTCGCTGGAGCGCGGCATGCACGTGTTCGTCGAGCCCTCGATCCAGGCGTGGGCCTCGGGCAGCCATGTCGTGATGGTCGTCTCGAGCTGGATGTACGTCAACGCGCAGACGACCGTCACGATCGGCGCGCTGCGTCTACCTCTACCTGCGCCACAACAGCAACTTCTACTTCGTGCGCAACATGTTCATGATCGCGATGGCGATCGCGCTGATCGGCTACATCGTCTTCCCGACCGCGCCGCCGCGCTTCATGCCCGGAGTGGGGCTTCATCGACAGCGTCGTCGGACGTCACGGGCATGAAGGTCGACAGCGGCAGCGCGCTCGGTCAGCGCGCATGCACCAACCTCTACGCGGCCGTGCCGTCGATGCACGTCGCCTTCGCGCTGATGATCGGCTGGTCGCTCGCGCGCCTGGTCGCGCCACAGCGTCGCGCGCGTGCTGTGGTCGCTGTACCCGTTCCTGATGGCCTTCGTGATCGTCGTGACCGCCAACCACTTCATCGTCGACGCGATGCTCGGCGCCCTGACGGCGGGCGCCTCCGCGTATGGCGCGACGCTGGCTCGCGCGGGCGCGACCCGACGGCCTGGCGCTTCTCCGCCGTCGCCGCCGCGGCTGACCGGCGAGCGGGTAGCGAGCCGGATGCCGCCGCAGCGCAGCACGCCCCGACCGCGCCGGGCACGGCGCGGCACGCCGCGCGCGCCGGACCGGCGCGCGACGCGCGCGCCGATCGGCCGGGCGCAGCGGCGCGAACTGGTCCGCAACCGGCTGATCGAGTCGCGGCTGACGCCCGAACGCGATCTCGCTGACCGGCCTCGTTCTGAACCTCGTCGCCGCCGTGCTCGTCTGGGAACAGCTGTTCTTCCTCGGCGGGGTCGCGTTCATCGTCGGCTCGATCATGGACACGCTCGACGGCCGCTACTCGCGGATGTCGGGCAAGGGCACGCCGTTCGGCGCGTTCCTCGACTCGACGCTGGACCGCATCGAGGAGGGGATCGTGCTGACGGCGGTCGCCGGCTACTTCGCGCTGCAGCAGCAACCGCTTGGCGGCGGCGGCGTGGTCGTCGCCGTGCTCGCCTCGCTGATGGTCAGCTACACGCGCGCCCGCGCCGAGGCGCTCGGCGTCGAGTGCAAGGTCGGCATCGCGACGCGGCCGGTGCGCGTCGTGATCCTCTCGATCGGGCTGCTGTTCGCGAAGGGGCGCCTCGCTGGGCAGCTTCGAACTGCTCGAGCCGGCCGTCTACGTGCTCGCCGCGCTCAGCGTGATCACGGTCGCGCAGCGGATCTGGCACGTGCGCCGCGCAGCTGACGGTGTGACCTTCGCGCGCGGGCGGGGGTAGTCTCCTCCGAGCGGCCGTCACCCGACGCGGCCCAAAGGGAAGCAGGGAGCCCGCAGGACGCGGCCCCTCGACCGGGCCTTCGCGCCCCGCAAAGGACATCGCACTCGTGAGCAAGCAGCACAGCAACGGCCGCGCCAACGGCAACGGCGCCGCCTCCACCAACGGCGCCGCGCGCTACCAGTCGCGACAAGGTCCGCGTCGCGATCGTCGGCGTCGGCAACTGCGCCTCGGCCTTCGTGCAGGGCGTCCAGTACTACCGCGACGCCGACCCCTCCGAGCAGGTTCCCGGGCCTGATGCACGTCGACCTCGGCGGCTACCACGTCGCGCGACATCGAGTTCACGGCCGCCTTCGACATCGACTCGACGAAGGTCGGCAAGGACCTCGGCGAAGCGATCTGGGCGGGGCAGAACAACACGATCAAGTTCGCCAAGGTGCCGAAGAAGCTCGGCGTGCCGGTCTACCGCGGGATGACCCACGACGGGCTCGGCAAGTACCTCAAAGAGAAGATCAAAAAGGCGCCCGGCGAGACCGCCGACATCGTCAAGATCCTCAAGGACACGCACACCGACGTCGTCGTCTCCTACCTGCCCGTCGGCTCCGAGCAGGCGACGAAGTGGTACGTCGAGCAGGTGCTCGAGGCCGGCTGCGGCTTCGTCAACTGCATCCCCGTGTTCATCGCTCGCGAGGACTACTGGGACCGGCGCTTCAAAGAGCGCCGTCTGCCGATCGTCGGCGACGACATCAAGTCCCAGGTCGGCGCGACGATCGTGCACCGCACGCTCGCCCGGCTGTTCGCCGACCGCGGCGTGAAGATGCTGCGCACCTCGCAGCTGAACGTCGGCGGCAACATGGACTTCTACAACATGCTCGAGCGCGAGCGGCTGGAGTCCAAGAAGATCTCGAAGACCAACGCGGTCACCTCGATCATGGACCACGAGCTGCCCGCCGAGCGACGTCTACATCGGGCCCTCGGACTACGTGCCGTGGCTGACCGACCGCAAGTGGGCGCACATCCGCGTCGAGGGCCAGGCGTTCGGCGACGTGCCGCTGAACGTCGAGCTGAAGCTCGAGGTGTGGGACTCGCCGAACTCGGCCGGCATCGTGATCGACGCGGTGCGCTGCTGCAAGCTCGCGCTCAACCACGGCATCGGCGGCCAGCTCGACGGCCCCTCCTCCTACCTGATGAAGTCGCCCCACAACCAGCGCCCCGACGACCAGGCGCGCGGGGACACGGAGACGTTCATCGCCAAGTACGCGAGAAGCCGGGCACGCGCCCGAAAGGCCGCAAAGCACCGGCGCGCGCCAAAGCCGCCGGCGGCGAAATAGGCAGGCGCCGCGGCCGGCGCTGGAGCCGGCCCGCGAGCGCTGCGTGCCCGCGGATCGAAGCGACGCGGAGGCGGTCGGAGTCGGCCCGGAGCCAACCTGGTTCGGTCGATGCCCGAGACGTTCTCGATCGCCCACGTCACGCCCTACCCGTGGGAGGCCGAGGACAACGAGGTCAACGCGCATGTCGCGACGCGTCGCCCGCGAGCTCTCGCGGCGCGGGCACCGCGTGCTGATCGTCGCGCCGTCGCGCTCGCAGGAGCGCGTGCGTGACTCGCGCCGCGCGCTGCGCGCTGCGCGCGGCGATCGCGGCCGCCCTGCTGGTGGGGACTGACGAGGGCGAGCCGCGAGTCTTCGCCGTCGGTGAGGTCCTCGACGTTTTTTCTGCGCCCACCCGCCCGCGCCGCCGGCCCGTCGCACTGCCCATCGACGTGGCGCGCACGGTCGAGGAGCTGCTCGGCTCGGTCGAGCTCGACTTCGTCCACGTCCACGAGCCGTTTGCGCCGAGCACCTCGAACGCGGCGCTGCGCCACTCGCGGGCGCTGAACGTCGGCTCGTTCCACTCCTCGGCAGAGCGCCTGCTGACCACGCTGCTCGCGCGCCGCTTCGTCGAGAGCTTCTTCGGCCGCCTCGACGCGCGCATCGCCAGCAACGAGGACACGGCGGAGGTGATGCGCCGGCCACTTCCCCGCCGATTACCGCCTCGTCGGGGACCAGGACGAGGACGCCGCCGAGCAGCTGGAGCGCACCTACCGCGAGCTCGCCGCCCGGCGCCACTCCGCCGAAGGCGACGAGCAGCTCCGCGGCGCCCTCTCGCAGCGCCCGCTGATCGACGTCGACCTGCACATGCACACCGACCACTCGCCGGACTGCGCGACGCCGGTGGAGGTGCTGCTCGCGACTGCGCGCGAGCGCGGCCTCGGCGCGATCGCGGTGACCGATCACAACGAGATCTCGGGCGCGCTGGAGGCCCGCGATCGTGCCGCGGCGGCCGGCGTCAAGGTGATCGTCGGCGAGGAGATCAAGACGGCCAGCCAGGGCGAGGTGATCGGCCTGTTCCTGGAAGAGAAGATCCCGCGCGGGCTGACCCTGCACGAGACGATCACGGCGATCCGCGAGCAGGGTGGCGTCGTCTATGTGCCCCACCCCTTCGACCGCATGCACGCGGTCCCGGACTACGAGCACCTGCTCTCGCACCTCGGCGAGGTCGACGCGATCGAGGTCTTCAACCCGCGCGTGGCGATCAGCGCTTTCAACGACGAGGCGGCGCGGTTCGCCGCCAAGTACCGCATCGTCGCCGGTGCCGGCTCGGACTCTCACGTCGCCCAGGGACTCGGCTCGGTGCGGATCCGGATGCGCGACTTCGACGGGCCCGCCGAGTTCCTGCAGTCGCTGCGCGACGCCGACATCCTCACGCGCCCCTCCTCGCTGCTCTACGTGCAGGCGCTGAAGTTCCTGCAGACGCGCGCGACGCCGCGCGCGGCGCGCCGCGCCAGCAGGGCGAGGAGGCTGAAGCGGGTGCGACACGGCACCCGGCGGTAGCTCGCCGGGACGCAACCGATGATGCACGGTCAAGGACAAGCGGGCGTCCCGTCAAATCCGTCCGGACCGATGCCCGTGACCGACGACGAGATCCGCGAGAAGTACCTCGAGCGCGCCATCCGCGAGCTCAACGCCCTGACGCGCGAGCTGCAGTCCTGCCCGCACTGCCCGCGCGGCAACCTGATGCCCGTCCTCGGCTCCGGCCACCCGCAGGCCGACATCATGCTGCTCAAGCACGCGCCCGTCCCCTCGGAGATCGAGGAGGGGGTCGCGTTCTACGGTCGCGCCGGCGGCGCGATCATGAAGTCGCTGAAGCGGCTGCAGATCGACCCGCTCGCCGTGTACGGGACGCTCTGCGTCAAGTGCCCCCTCGGCGACTCCTCGCTCGCGGACTTCGCGTGCATCTCACGCGTGGTCGAAGAGATCGCGATCGTCCAGCCGAAGATCGTCGTCGTGATGGGGCCCGAGGCGCTCACGGCGCTCAACGAGATGGAGATCCCGCTCGCGCGTCCCCTTGACCCGCTCCCGGGCCAGGTCCAGCAGCTGACGCCGACGATCGACGCGCTGTATGTCCCGGACATCGACGACTCGCTCGACGAGCAGGCTGCCAAGAGCGAGTTCTGGGCGGCGTTCCGGGTGCTCGGCGACTGGTACGACGCGCAGCCGCCGTACTAGCTGGCGCGCGGCGGCCGGGGGCCCTGCACGGTTCCGTCGTGGTAGCCCGCCATGGCGTAGCCACCCGGCGCAGGCGCGCTCCAGAGCAGCCACCCCTCGCCGCCTGACAGCGGCGTGCCCGCCGTCACCTCGGCGATCGGCGGTCCCGCGGCCTGAGCTTTCGCTTCGAGCACGCCGATCGCGACCACCAGCACAACCGCCGCCAACGCCGCCCGCACTCCCGTTCGCCCCCGCATGCCCTCTGAAACATATTCCAGATACCGGAAGTTTCGGCCGGCAGACTAGTCGGAGACCAGCACGACCTTCCCCAGCTTCCCCCCGGCGGCAAACCGCGCGTACGCCGCGGCCGCCTCCTGGAGCGGGAAGGTGTCGGCGAGCGGCACCGACACCTCGCCGCGCTCGAAGAGCGGCAGCACATCGTGTTCGACCAGGCGCGCGTTGATCGCTTTCTCCTCCAGCGGACGGGCGCGCAGCGTCGAGCCGTGGATACGTGCGCGCTTGCCCATCAGCGCCAGCAGGTTGAGCTCGCTCTTGGCGCCCGCCGAGACACCGATCACGCTGATCCGCCCGCCGGTCGCCAGGGCCATCAGGTTCTCAGGCATGTTCGGCCCGCCCACGAGCTCGAGGATCACGTCGAAGGGCCCGCGCTCGGCGAACTCCTCGCACGGCACCGCCATGGCGCCGAGCGCCGCCACCTCGTCGCGAAGCGCATCGCTGCGCACGGTCGCGGTCGTCCGCGCGCCCGCCGCGCGCGCCAGCTGGATCGCGGCTGTGCCGACGCCGCCCGCGCCGCCGTGCACCAGCAGGTGCTCGCCGGGCCGCAGGCCCGCCTGGACGAAGACGGCGTCGTGCGCGGTGGTGAAGACCTCGGGCAGGCCCCCTGCCGCGGGCCAGCTCAGCCCCGCCGGCACGGGCATCAGCAGCCGCTCGTGCACCGACCGCGAGCTCGGCCTGGGCGCCGCTGCCGACGATCGCCATCACGCGCGCACCCGCCTCGAAGCGAGTCGCCTTCGGCCCCGTCGCGAGGACCTCCCCCGCCAGCTCCATCCCGGGGATGTCCGGGGGGTAGCCCGGAGGCGCCGGGTAGAGACCCCGCTTCTGCATCATGTCGCCGCCGTTCAGCCCCGCGGCGCGCACCCGCACGAGCACCTCTTCCCCGACCGGCTCCGGGTCGGGGTGCTCCTCGATCACGATCTCCTGGTCGCGGATCGTCGCGGCGCGCACCGCGCAAGCCTAGCCGCTTACACTTGACCGCCAACGAGAAGGGTGCAGCGTGGTTCTGAGGATCATCGATCGAGGGATGGACCGGGGTACCTATGACCGGCTGCGCGCCCGCCTGGACATCGATCACCGCCATCCTCTCGGCCTGATCCTGCACGGCGCGACCGAAGTCGACGGCAAGATGCGCGTCGCGCAGATCTGGGAGTCCGACTGGTACGCGAAACGCTTCGACGAGGACACATTGGTGCCCGCGCTCGCCGATTTAGGCCTCGCGGGTGACGCCGAGGTCGAGACCTACCACCTCGAGCACCTCGTCACGCCGTAGCGGCCCCCACCCTGGTCCCGCCTGCCGCGATCAGCGTGGTGGCAAGCCCAGGACCACGCCCACCGACGCGCCGTCGCGAAGACTCGTGCCACGCCGGATGTCCTGCCGAATGACGACCAGCGCGCGTTGGCCGGCGTGTGGGCGCCTCACCTTTCCCAGCGAGCAGCCCGCACGCCCGAGGGCGCGGCGCGCCCACACCAGTGAATGCCCGCGCAGGCCAGGGACGACGCAGCGAGCCGTTGCGGGCGCGGCCACTGAGGCGTGTACCGGAGCCGGTTCGGCCGGGGGTGGATCCAAGGTGCCGTTGTGCCTGAGAGCGGCGGCTTCGCGTTCTTCGCGTTCGGCGCGTTCTCTGGTCGCAGTGCGTTCCTCTTCCAGTTCCCGTTCTCTTTCTTCAGCGAGGCGTTTGAGCTCTTCCTTCGCCACCTGGCTCAGTTCCGGGGCTTCCACGGGACCCGAGGGGACCGCAAAGCGGCGTTCGACGGCGGCGTCGGCGACCCCGGCGGGCATGGCGTCGAGATAGCCGCAGACGCTGTAGAGCGATTCTTCGGCCGGTGCGAACACGCTCGTCGTGCTCGCGAAGGGGCCAGCGGCGAGGGCGACGCCTTCGTGGCCGAACACCGCGATCGAATCGGAGAACTTGGTCGCCTCCTCGTCCGGGCTCGCAGCGCAGGCAGCACCCCCGGGCTCCACGTAGACGAAGAGCCGGTGCGAGCCGTCAGCCGTCCCTTCGGCGGTGATCGCGTAGAACTTGTTCACGGCCGCCGAGGTCGGCAGGGAGAGCGTCAGCGACTCCCCTTGCGCGCGTGCCACGGCCCCCAGGCACGCCACCAATGCGACCACGGCGATCCCCACCGTCCGAAGCCCCCTCCGCATGGCGCAAGCGTAACCGACGATCACCCGCCCGCGCCGGAATGCGGGGCCGACGGCGGCGGCCGAGCTAGGCCCGCTCGAACAGCGCGACGCACTCGATGTGGTGCGTCTGCGGGAACATGTCCACCGGGCGCACGCGCTTGAGCATCCAGCCCGCCTCGACCAGTTCCGCGGCGTTCGGGCCAGCGTCGTCGGGTTGCACGAGACGTAGACGATGCGCTTCGGCGCGGCGTCGATGATCCGGTGCACGACCTTCTTCGAGAGGCCTGCGCGCGGGGGGTCGACGACGATCAGTCGGGACGCCCGGCGCGCTCGAGCAGCTCCGGCAACGCCAGGCGCGTGTCGCCCGCGAAGAAGCTCACGTTCGTGATCGCGTTGCGCCGCGCGCCCGCGATCGCGTCGGCGACCGCCTGCTCGATGAGCTCGATCCCCCACACCTCGCCGGCTCGCGGCGCGAGCGTCAGCGCGATCGTGCCGATCCCGCAGTAGAGGTCGTAGACGCGCTCCCAGCCCTCGAGTCCCGCGTACTCGGCGGCGACCCCGTAGAGCACCTCGGCCATCTCGGTGTTGGTCTGGAAGAACGCCTCAGGGGAGATGCGCAGGTCGAGCTCGCCGAGGCGCTCGGGCAGCGCTTCCTCGCCCCACACGAGCTCGGTTTCGCCGCCCGCGTCGTCTCCGCCGGCCGGTCGATGCGCGTCCACAGCACGCCGCTGAGCTGCTCGCCGAGGCCCTCGGCGAGCGCGGCCGCGAGCCGCACCGGCCTCCAGCTCGCCGCCGCTGCTGACGAGTCGCACCTGCACGCGGCCGGTGCGCCGGCCCTCGCGGACGACGAGGTTGCGCAGCCGCGCGCGCCCGTCGGGCGCCGGACCGCACCGGCGCGCCGCGCTCGCGGCCCGGCCCGCGCGCCGCGCTCCCACGCGCCGAGCCCCTGCTCGCGGCACCAGGCCGCGGCGAGCTCGCGCGCGCGGTTGCCCAGCTCGGAGGCGAGCAGGCAGTCCTCGATCGGCACCACCGCGTTGCCGCCCGCGGGCGCGTGGAAGCCGCACTACAGCCGCCGTCGGCGGCGTTGCCGAACGAGTACTCGAGCTTGTTGCGGTAGCGCCACTGTTCGAGCGCCGGCACGATCTCCTCGAGCGCGAAGCCGTCCAGCCGCCCGATCCGCCGCAGCGCTTCGTCGCACCTGCGCGCGCTTGATCTCGAGCTGGCGCTCGTAGGGGAGCACCTGCCACGGCACGCCCGGGTGATCCGCGCGGGGTGCGATGCGCTCGGGGCTCGGCTCAGCACCTCGAGCGTGCGGGCGTGGGCGTAGGTGCGCTTGCGCTTGTGCACGACCGCGCGGACGCGGTCGCCGGGGATCGCGCCGGCGACGAACACGACGTAGCCCGCCGTCGCCGAGGCGCGCCACGCCCTCGCCGCCGAACGCCAGCGAGTCGATGCGACAGCTCGAGCTCGTCGCCGCGCTGTGGCCGGGCCGGCCGGTGCGCGCGGCGCTCGCGTGCTCATCCCGAGTCCGACCAGCAGCTCGAGCAGGGCCTTCTGCGCGTGGCGGCGGTTCTCCGCCTGGTCCCAGATGCGCTCGCGCGTGCCGTAGAGGACCTCGGCGGTGATCTCCTCGCCGGGGTGCGCCGGCAGGTCGTGCATCGCGAACGCGCCAGGGGCGGCCGCGTCGAGCAGCGCGTCGTCGACGCGGTAGGCGGCGAGGGCGCGCCGGCGCTCCGCGGCGGTCTCCTCGTCGCCCATGCTGACCCAGACGTCGGTGTAGACGGCCGCCGCGCCGTCGGCGGCCTCGCGCGGGTCGGTGTGCAGGCTGATCTGGCCGCGTCGCACCCGGCGGCGGCGCCAGGTCCTCCTCGAGCGCGTAGCCGGGAGGCGACGCCACCGCCACGTGCAGGCCGGCCAGCGAGCCGAGGATCGCCAGCGAGCGTGCGACGTTGTTGCCGTCGCCGACATAGGCCAGGCGCAGCCCGTCGAGCCGGCCGTAGGACTGGCTCAGCGTCAGCAGGTCGGCGAGCGCCTGGCAGGGATGGTGGCGCGCGCTCAGCATGTTGATCACGGGGACGGCGCTGTAGCGGGCGAGCTCCTCGAGCGCCTCGTCGGGCCCTGTGCGCAGCCCGATCGCCGCCACGTGGCGCGAGAGCACCAGCGCGGTGTCTCGCAGCGCCTCCCCGCGCGAGAGCTGGAGCTCGTCGGAGCGCAGGACGACCGCGTGGCCGCCGAGCTCGTCGATCCCCACCTCGAAGGAGACGCGGGTGCGCGTGGAGGGCTTCTGGAAGATCAGGGCGACGCTGCGCCCCTCCAGCGCGCGGCTTGACAGCGGCGCGTCGGCGAGCTGCTGGCCGCGGTCGAGCAGCGCGTCCAGCTCCTCGCGGCTCAGCTCGGCTCCTGTCAGAAGGTGGCGGCTCATCGAAGCGGCCAGTGTAGGCGCTCGCAGAGGGCGGACCTGCACGAGACGCCGGGGCGATGTGGGATCGTGCCCGCATGAGTTCCCGCCGCCCGCTCGCCCCCGCCGCGCTGCTCGCAGCATCGGCGCTCCTGACCGGCTCGCTGCTGGCGGGGTGCGGCTCCTCCGGAGCGACGACGAGCGCGCCGCCGACCACGCGGCAGGGCAGCTCCCCGGCCCCGCGGACGAGCACCTCGGCAAGCAGCCTGAAGGCGATCACGCGGCCGCAGTTCGCCACCCCTTCGGCCTCCGAACCGGTCCAGAGCGGAACCGTCCAGATCTCCTACCGCAACGTCACCGCCAGGCCGACCACGTTGCGCGTCAAGGCGGGCACGACGGTGCGTTTCGTCAACTACGACCCGATCGAGCACAACGCGACCAGCGTCGGCGGGCCGCAGCAGTTCCGCTCCAAGAACTTCGGCGAAGGCGGGAGCTTCGAAGTGAAGCTCACCCACCCGGGCATCGTGCATTTCGAGTGCACGATCCACCCCGCCACGATCAACGGGACGATCGAAGTCCTCTAGAACTCCGCCAGGCCCTCGTCGCTCGTCGAGGCGCTCGCGTAGCGCCGCCGGGGGATGCGCCCGGCCCCGCGCGCCAGGCGCCCGGCCTCGACGGCCCGGCGGATCGCGAGCGCCATCGCGGCCGGGTCCTGCGCGCGCGCGATCGCCGAGGCGGCCATCACCGCATCGCAACCGAGCTCCATCGCAAGCGCCGCGTCCGAGGCCGTGCCGACGCCCGCGTCCAGCACGACCGGCACTTCGACCGCCTCCCGGATCAGCGCGATGTTGTAGGGGTTGCGGATGCCCATGCCGCTCCCGATCGGGGAGCCGAGCGGCATCACGGCCGCGCACCCGAGGTCCGCGAGCCGGCGCGCGAGCACCGGGTCGTCGGTCGTGTACGGAAGCACCACGAAGCCCTGGCCGACGAGCTCCTCGGCCGCCCGCAGCAGCTCCGGCGCGTCGGGCAGCAGCGTGTCCTCGTCGCCGATCACCTCGAGCTTCACCCAGTCGGTCCCGAACGCCTCTCGCGCCATCTGGGCCGTGAGCACGGCGTCGCGCGCGGTGTGACAGCCGGCCGTGTTGGGCAGCACCTGCACCCCAGCGCCTTCGAGCACGGCCAGCAGCGAGCCGCGCTCGGAGCCCTGCACCCGGCGCAACGCCACGGTGACCAGCTCGCTGCCGCTCAACGCGATCGACTCCGCCAGCAGCTCCAGCGACGCGAAGCCGCCGGTCCCCAGCAACAGGCGCGAGCGCAGCTCGCGGCCCGCGATCACCAGCGGGTCCTCGACGGCGACGCTCGTCTCGCGCGTACCCATTCAGCCTCCCTGCATCGCGGTCAGGACCTCCACGCGCGCCCCCTCATCCAGCTCCAGATCGCGCCAGCGCGCACGCGGGATCACCTCGCCGTCGACCGCAACCGCGACCCCGCGGGCGTCCGGCGCGACGTCCAGCTCGGCGAGCGCGGACGCCAGCGTGCGCGGCGCGGGCAGCTCGTGCGCGTGGCCGTTCAGGACGATCACCCCAGCGCCTCCGCACGAGCGGCGTCCACGCCACGCTCGGCGTCGCCCGCGAGCGCGAAGCGCGCCGGGTCGCACCACCCGAGCATCTCCGTAGCCTGCTCGCCACAGAGCGCCCCGCTCACGAGCTCTGCGGTCAGCGGCGCGAGCAGGATGCCGTTGCGGTAGTGCCCGGTCGCCCACCACAGACCGGCGAGACGCGCCGGGCCGATCGCCGGCAGGTTGTCGGGCGTGCCCGGCCGCATCCCCACGGAGAGCTCCTCGATCTCCATCTCGGTGATGCCCGGCAGCAGCTCGCGGCCCTCGCGCAGGAGCTCGTAGACCGCCCCCGCAGTCGCGCTCGTGTCGAACCCCCGCTCCTCGACCGTCCCGCCGAGGACGTAGCGCCCGTCGCCGCGGGGGACGACGTAGCCGCCCGCGTATCTGATCACCCGTTCGAGCAGCCCCGGGCCCGCCGGGTCGCGCAACCGCAGGATCTGGCCCTTGACAGGGCGCACCGGCACACCGGCGCCGTCCGGGAGTCCGGGCAGCCGACCGCTCCACGGGCCGGCTGCAAGCACCACGGCCCCGGCCGACAGCCGCTCCCCGCCCGCGAGGACGACGGCTCGGAGCCGGCTCCCGTCGTGCTCGAGGCCGGCGAGGGGCGAGCGCTCGCGGATGCGCACGCCGGTGGCCGCGCACGCCTGGCGCAGCGCCCGCAGCACTCCTCGCGGGTCGAGCGAGTGGTCGCCCGGCGCCTCCAGGGCGGCGCGCAGCGTCGGCGCGAGCGCCGGCTCGAGCTCGCGGGCGGCGCTCGGTCGCAGCCGTTTCACGTCAAGGCCGAGCGAGCGGCGGAACTCGAGCTGGCGCTCGAGCTCGGCCTCCTCGTCGGCGTCGCGCGCGAGCAGGAGCGTGCCCGTCGCCCGCAGCGCGACCTCCGTTCCGGAGGCGGCCGACAGCTCCTCGGCGAACCCCGGCCACAGCCGGGCGGAGCGCATCGCCAGCTCGAGCATGCGCAGGCCGGCGCCGCCGAACTCGACCTCGGCAACCGGCGCGAGCATGCCCGCTGCGATCCGCGACGTCCCCTCGCCCAGGCCGTCGCGCTCGACCAGCGTGACGGTCATGCCGCGAGCTGCGGCCCGCCAGGCGGTGGCCAGGCCGATCACGCCGCCGCCCACGACGAGCAGGTCTCCTGCGCCTTCGCTGCTCATGCCGATGATGCTAGTCCGCGCCCGTACTCGAGCCCATCCACCCCCCGAGCCGCCGGCGCGCGCGGCGGCGACAGATCGGCGGCAGAAGGCCCGCCGCGGCCGTGCGAGACTCTTCGGCGATGCCCGGAGAGCAAGCTGGAGCCGATCGACGCGAGCGCCTGCAGGCGAGCCGCCTGTACCTGGTGTGCGCCGTGCCGGGAGACCCGCCCGACGCCGGGCGGCTGCCCGACCTGCTGCGCGCCGCGGTCGCAGGCGGCACGGACATCGTGCAGCTTCGGGACAAGCGTCTGCCCGATGAAGAGCTGACCGCCGTCGCGCATGCCGCGCGCGCGCTCTGCGAGCGCATCGGTGCCCTGTTCGTCGTCAACGACCGCCCGTGGGTCGCCGCCGAGGTCCAGGCCGACGGCGTGCACGTGGGCCAGGACGACCTGCCCGTGGAGCAGGTGCGTGAGATCGTCGGCCCCGACGTGCTGATCGGCCTCTCCACCCACGCCGAGCCCGAGATCGACGCGGTCGATCCCGCGCTCGTGGACTACATCGGGGTGGGCCCGGTGCACGAGACGCCCACCAAGGAGGGCCGCCCGGCGGTCGGGGTCGAGCTGGTCCGCTATGCGGCAGCGCACGCGCGCGTGCCGTTCTTCGCCATCGGGGGCCTGAACGCCGGCAACATCGCCGAGGTGACCGAGGCGGGCGCCGGGCGCGTCGTGGTGCTCCGCGCGATCGCCGACGCGGCCGACCCGCAGGCCGCCGCGCGCGAGCTGCGCGAGAAGCTCGGCGGCACCGGCCCGCGCGCATGAGCCCCGTGGACGGCCCCCCCGCAGAGAAGGCGCCCCCTCAGGAGCCGCCCCGTCCCGGCGCCGGACGCCCGCCGCGCGGCGCGCGCGAGGAGGCCGCCCGCGCCGCGCTGGAGCCCCTTGCCCCCGGCGAGCGGCCGCCTGCGCTGCTCGTGGCGATCGCGGTCTGCGGGCTCTTGGCCGTCGCGGTCCTGGCGGGCGCGCTCACGATCCACGACCTCAGCCGCCACGGCGGCTCTGTGCCCGGCGCGATCCTGATCGCACTCGTGCTCGGCGCTCTCGCCCAGGGGATGTGGAAAGGGCGCTACTGGGCCGTGCTCGGCTTCGAGGCTCTGCTCGCCTTCCAGGTGGTGGTCACCTCGCTCGCGCTGGTCGTCGCCGCGACGATCGTGGCCGCGCTCGTCTGCACGGTGGCGATCGGGCTCGGCGGCTGGCTGTTCTGGAAGCTCGTGCGGGTGATGGGGCGGATCCAGGCGGGAGAATTGAGGTAGGTCGGCCGGCGCTCCGTGCCGGAAGAAAGGAAGGGGTCGGCCGGCGCTCCGTGCCGGAAGAAGGGAAGGGGTCGGCCGGCGCTCCGTGCCGGCCTCCCGTGGAGACCACGCGCGCTCCGTTACGGCGGCAATCGGGTCGCTCGGGAGCAGACGCCGCCGCGCGATAGGGTGAGCCCCGCATGGCAGAGAGCGCTTACGAGGTGATCGTGATCGGCTCGGGCCCCGGTGGCTACGTGGCCGCGATCCGGGCAGCGCAGCTCGGCAAGAAGACCGCTGTCGTCGAGCGCGACAAGGTCGGCGGGCGCTGCCTGAACTACGCGTGCATCCCGGCGAAGGCGGTCCTGCGCTCGGCGGATCTGCTGAGCGAGGTGCGCGAGGCCGGGGACTTCGGCATCCAGGTGCCATCGGTCGGCGTCGACTACGCCGCGATCCAGGCGCGCCGGGCGAAGGTCGTCGAAACGCTCACCTCGGGCGTATCGGGGCTGTTCAAGAAAGGCGGCATCGACCTGATCGAAGGCGACGCGGCACTGACGGCCGACGGCGACGTGCGCGTGCTGGCGGCCGACGGCGACGAGCAAGTGATCGGCGCCGGCAGCGTGATCCTCGCGACGGGCTCGGTCCCGCTGGGCATCCCGGGCGTCGAGCTCGGCGGGCGGGTGCTCGGAACCGAGGAGGCATGGGCGCTGCAGGAGCTGCCCGCGCGGCTCGCGGTGGTCGGTTGCGGCGCCTCCGGCGCCGAGATCGCCTCCGGCTTCGTGCGTCTCGGCAGCGAGGTGATCCTGCTCGAGGCGGCCGACACCGCGCTGCCCGCCGAGGACAAGGACATCTCGCGCCTGGTCGAGCGCGGGCTGAAGCGCCAGGGCATCGACATCCACACCAAAACGCCGATCGGCGACGTGCGGGCGAGCGACCGCGGCGTCTCGTTCGCCTACGGCGAGGAGCGCGCCGAGGTCGACTACGTCGTGATCGCCGCGGGCCGCGCGGCGGACGTCGAGGGGCTCGGCCTCGCCGAGGCCGGGATCGAGCTGGACGGCCGGCTGATCAAGGTGGACGGTGCTCAGCGCACCTCGCGCGCCGGCGTCTACGCGATCGGCGACCTCGTCCACGGGCCGGCGCTCGCGCACAAGGCCTCCGACGAGGGCATCATCGCCGCCGAGGACATCGCCGGGCTTCAGACGCACCCGATCCCCTATGTGGACATCCCGCGCGCGACGTTCTGCACCCCCAACGTCGGCTCGTTCGGGCTCACCGAGGAGCAGGCCCGCGAGCAGGGCCACGATGTCGTGGTGGGCAAGGTCCCCTACGGGGCGGTCGGCGGCGGCACCGTCTACGGCGACCGCACCGGGCTGGTCAAGGTCGTCGGCGAGAAGCGCTACGGCGAGCTGCTCGGGGGCCACATCGTCGGCTCGCGCGCGACCGAGCTGATCCAGGAGCTCGTCAACATCCGCGCGCTCGAGGGCGGCTTCCCGGAGCTGGGAAGGATCATCCACGGGCATCCCACGCTGTCCGAGGCGGTGATGGAAGCCGGCCGCGCCGCGGACGGCTGGCTCATCCACGGCTAGATGACGGACCGGTCGATGCCGGCGCGCTCCGCCTTCTACTTCGACCTTGCGAGCCCGCTCGCCTACCTGGCCGCGGAGCAGGCGCTCGCGGCCTTCGCGAGCGCACCCGAGCCGGTCGAGTGGGTCCCCGTCAGCGCCGCCGCGCTGCCCGGCGGCGAGAGGATCGAGGCGGATCGGTGCGAGGCCGAGCAGGCCGTCTTCCGCGGCGACGTCGAGCGCCGCGCCGAGGAGCTCGCCTTGCAGCCGGTTCGCTGGCCTGAGCCCTTCCCCTTCGACAGCGCGCTGGCGATGCGCGTCGCGACCTACGCGAAGTCGATCGGGCGCACCGTCCCGTTCGCCCAGGCCGCGTTCCGCCAGGCCTTCGCGGGGGGCCGCTCGCTCGCGGATGAGGACTCGGTGCTGATCGCCGCCGCGGCCTGCGAGATGCACCCGGCGGCGGTGGTGCGTGCCGCCTCGATGCGGACGGTCGCCGAGCAGCTCCGGGCGGCGACCGCGCAGGCGGCGGACGCGGGCGTGCGCGACGTCCCCGCCGTGCTTGCCGGCGGACGGGTCTTCCACGGCGAGCGCGCTCTGCACGAGGCCGCCGCCGCCCTTGGAGCTGCCGGCCCTCGCGCCGCCGCATCGCCGCTCACGATCCACCACAGCGGATGAGGGCCAAGGACGCCTACAGGCTGATCGTCACGCGCGGCGGCCGGGCGCCCGCCATGCTCGCCGACCCGAACCGGGTCGATCACATCGAGTTGGTCGAGGTCGCCAGCGGCGAAGCGGTGTTGCTCGTCGATCGCCCCCCGCACGCGGCTTCGAAGCTGGCTCGCGCGATGCGCGCGGACCTGAACCGCCTCGACGCAGAGGAGTTCCGGGCCCGCTGGGGTACGGTGGAGTCGTGACCGACGTCTCCTCCGCTCGCCTTCTGCCCGCTCCCGCAGCGGCGCGTGAGTGGCTGGAGACGATGACGCTGATCCGCCGCTTCGAGGAGCGGGCGGGCGAGCAGTACGCGCGGGCCAAGATCGGCGGCTTCCTGCACCTCTCGATCGGCGAGGAGGCGACGATCGTCGGCAGCGCGCGGGCGCTGCGCGACAGCGACTACCTGATCTCGACGTACCGCTCGCACGGCCACGCGCTGGTGCGCGGCACACCGCCGGAGAAGGTGATGGCCGAGCTGTTCGGGCGCCGGGACGGCATCTGCCACGGCCGCGGCGGCTCGATGCACATGTTCGACCTCGCGCGGCGGTTCATGGGCGGCTACGGGATCGTCGGCGGCAACCTGCCGATCGCGGCCGGCATCGCCATGGCGAGCGACTACGCGGGCCGCGACGAGGTGACGCTGTGCCAGTTCGGCGACGGCGCGTCCAACCAGGGCACGTTCGGCGAATCGCTCAACCTCGCCGCGCTCTGGCGGCTTCCGGTCGTTTTCATGGTGACCAACAACCAGTTCGGCATGGGCACCGCGCTCGGCCGCCACTCCGCGGTGACCGACCTGCAGCGCAAGGGCGAGAGCCTCGGCGTTCCCGGCATGCGCTGCGACGGCATGGACGTGCTGGACACGCATGCGGTCGTGGCCGAGGCCGTCGAGCGGGTGCGCGAGGAGCGCCGGCCGCTGCTGATCGAGGCCGTGACCTACCGCTTTCGCGGCCACTCGATGGCCGACCCCGAGCAGTACCGGACCAAGGACGAGGTCGAAGCGTGGCGCAAGCGCGACCCGATCCCGACGTTCGGCGAGCGGCTCGTGGCGGAGGGCGTGGTCGGCGAGGACGAGCTCGAGGCGATCGACGCCGCGGCGATCGCGCGCGTGGACGGTGCCGTCGAGTTCGCCGACGCCTCGCCGTTCCCCGCGCCCGGCGAGCTGTTCGACGACGTCTACGTGCTGGGCGACGCGGCAACCGGCTGGTACTCCGTCGAGACCACCGAGGAGCGCGGCGCGGGCGCGCCCTCGCCGGACGGCGCGCGCAACGACGAGATCCCGCAGCAGCTCACGAGCGCGCTGGCCGCGGGCGAAGAGGGCGGGGAGCCGGGCGGAGAGACGGTGCAGCGCCGGGAGGGCGGCTGATGGCCGAGATGCGTTACCGCGAGGCGCTCGGCGCCGCGCTTCGCGAGGAGCTGCAGCGCGACGAGCGGGTGATGCTGATGGGCGAGGACATCGGTGTGTTCGGCGGCGCGTTCAAGGTCACCGAGGGGCTGCTCGAGGAGTTCGGGGAGAAGCGCGTGCGCGACACGCCGATCTCCGAGAACACGATCGTCGGCATGGGCGTCGGGGCGGCGATGACGGGTCTGCGCCCGGTCGTGGAGCTGATGACGATCAACTTCTCGCTGCTCGCCTTCGACCAGATCGTCAACCACGCGTCGAAGATCCACTACATGTTCGGCGGCCAGGCGCGCGTGCCGCTGGTCGTGCGGATGCCGCAGGGCGCCGGCCACCAGCTCGGGCCGACGCACTCCCACTGCTTCGAGGCGTTGTACCTCCAGGTCCCCGGCCTGCTCGTCGCGGCGCCCGCCACCGCAGCCGACGCGAAGGGCCTGCTCAAGACCGCGATCCGCGACGAGAACCCGGTGATCTTCATCGAGCACGAGTCGCTCTACGGCGCGCGCGGGGAGGTCCCGGACGGGGAGGAGCACCTCGTGCGGTTCGGGGTGGCGCGCGTCGCGCGCGAGGGCTCGGATGTGACGATCGTCGGCATCTCGCGCATGGCGATCACCGCCGAGCGCGCGGCGGCGACGCTGTCCTCGGAGCACGGGATCGAGGCGGAGGTGATCGACCCGCGCACGCTGCGGCCGCTGGACCTCGACACGATCCTGAGCTCGGTCCGGCGCACCAATCGCTGCGTGATCGTCGAGGAGGGCTGGCCGCACGGCGGCGTCGGCGCGAACCTGGCGGCGCTGATCGGCGAACAGGCCTTCGACGACCTCGACGCGCCGGTGCAGCGCGTCACAGGTGCGGATGTCCCGATGCCCTACAGCAAGCCCCTGGAGGACATCGCCTACCCGCACGAGCCACAGGTCGTCGCCGCCGTGCTGGCGACGGTGGGCCGCGGGGGCGGAGCGAGCCGATGAGCGAGATCGTGATGCCGCGCCTGTCGGACACGATGGAGGAGGGCACGATCCTGCGCTGGCTGAAGGCGGACGGCGAGGACGTGGCGCGCGGCGAGGAGCTGGTCGAGATCGAGACCGACAAGGCGACGATGGTCTACGAGTCCGACCAGGCAGGCACGCTGAAGCTGCTGGCGGCGGAGGGCGACACACTGCCGGTGGGAGCGACGATCGCGCGCGTGGGCGACGGGGATGGAGGGGAGGGGGGGTTGGCGTCGCCGGCTACCGCGGCGCCCGTGCCACGGGACAGCGTTGCGGGTGATGGTGGCGTCCTGGCCGCGGAGCAGAGCGTCCCGCCGGCGCCGGTGCAGGCAGCGGGCGAGCGCGTCAAGGCCTCGCCCCTGGCGCGCCGTGTCGCCAGCGAGCGCGGCGTCGACCTCGCGGCGATCGCGGGCACGGGCCCCGGCGGGCGGATCGTGAAGGCCGACGTGGAGAGCACGAGTGCGCCGGCGCCGGCCGCCGCCGCGCCCGAAGCGGTGGCCACCGCGAAGGGCGCGACCACCGAGGTCGAGCTGAGCAAGCTGCAGCAGACGGTCGCGCGGCGGATGGCCGAGTCGAAGGCCACGATCCCCGATTTCACGTCCAGATCGAGGTCGACATGGAGGAGTGCGTGCGCCTGCGCGAGCAGCTCAAGCAGATCGCACGCGAGGGCGCGGAGGTGGCGCCGACCTACAACGACATGGTCGTGAAGGCATGCGCGCTGGCCCTGCGCGAGCACCCGACCGCCAACGGCAGCTACCGCGACGGACGCGCGCTGCTGCACTCGCGCGTGAACGTCGGCGTGGCGGTCTCAGCCGACGCCGCGCTCGTGGTGCCGACGGTGTTCGACGCCGACATCAAGGCCCTCGGCGAGATCGCACGCGAAACCCGCTCGCTCGCCGAGCGCGTGCGCTCGAAAGCGATCACGCCGCCGGAGCTCGGCGGCGGCACCTTCACCGTCTCGAACCTCGGCATGTTCGGGGTCAGCGCGTTCGCGGCGATCATCAACCCTCCGCAGGCCGCGATCATGTCCGTGGGGGCGCTCGCAAAGCGCGCGGTCGTCGACGACGACGGGGAGGGGATAGTCGCGCGCTCGATGCTCACGCTCACGCTGGTCTGCGACCACCGCATCCTCTACGGCGCGGAAGCGGCGCTGTTCCTGGCGCGCGTGCGCGAGCTGCTGCAGGCCCCCGCCGCGCTCACGCTGTGAGCGGACGGGGAGCGCCGTAGAGCCCTGACGCTAGGCTGGGAGCGAGATCCGAATGAGCGCCGCGAGAGAGATCTGGGTCTGCCACATGGGCACGGTGCCCTACGACGAGGGCGTCGCGATCCAGGGGGCGCTGCGCGCGCGCCGCCAGGCCGGCGAGCTTCCAGACCTGCTGCTCCTGCTGGAGCACCCCCCCACCTACACCGTCGGCCGCCGCGCCGCCGCCGAGGAGCTGCCGTTCCCGCGCGAGTTCTATGCGGCGAAAGGGATCGAGGTGCACGGCACCGACCGCGGCGGGCGCATCACCTACCACGGTCCCGGCCAGCTGGTCGGCTACCCGATCATGGCGGCGCCCGACGTGATCGAGCACCTGCGCGCGATGGAGCGCGCGATCGCTGCCGCCCTGGCCGCGGCCGGCGTGAGATCGCGCGGGCGCGTGCAGGACGGGCCCGACTACACCGGTGTCTGGACCAAGGACCGCAAGATCGCCTCGCTCGGCGTGCACATCTCGCGCGGCATCTCGACCCACGGCTTCGCCGTCAACGTCGACAACGATCTCGAGCCCTTCGGCTGGGTCGTCGCCTGCGGACTGCCCGACGTGCAGATGACCTCGCTCGCCGCCGAGAGGAGCGGCGCCGGCGAGGGCATCGCCTGCTTCCGCAAGCGGATGGCGTTCGCCTTCGCGCGTGAGCACGCCGCGCGCCAGCGGATCGTGACGCCGGCCCGCCTCGGTATCGCCGCACCACCCCCCCACGGCGCAGGCCCGACAGGGCCGGAGCCCCCCAACCCAACCCTCGCGACGGTGCACGCATGAGCGCGACGCGTTCGCGGGCCAATCCCGGCGGCATCGACCTGCTGACGGTCCTCGGGCCCGACGTGCGGCCGATCCGCGAGCGCAAGCCGCCCTGGTTCAAGGTGCCGCCCCCCGGCGGCGAGCGCTACCGCGAGCTGACCGAGCTGATCCGCTCCGAGAACCTTCACACCGTCTGCCAGGAGGCCGCCTGCCCCAACGTCGGCGAGTGCTGGGAGCGTGGCACCGCCACCTTCATGATCCTCGGCGACACCTGCACGCGCCGCTGCGGCTTCTGCAACGTCAAGACCGGCAGGCCGACCTGGAACGACCCGCTCGAGCCCGCCCGCGTCGCGCGCTCGATCGCGCGGATGGGGCTGCGCCACGCGGTCATCACCTCGGTCGACCGCGACGACCTCCCCGACAAGGGCGCCTCCGCGTTCGTCGGCGTGATCCGCCAGGTCCGCCGCCAGGCCCCCGGCTGCCAGATCGAGGTGCTCACGCCGGACTTCCAGGGCCAGGAGATGCCGCTCGCGAAGGTGATCGCCGAGCGCCCGGACGTGTTCAACCACAACGTCGAGGTCGTGCCGCGCCTGTACCCGCTCGCCCGCCGCGGCTCGGAGTTCGCGCGCTCGTGCCGCGTCCTGCGGATGGCGGGTCAGATGGGCGGCGAGGACGTGGTCACGAAGTCCGGCCTGATGGTGGGTCTCGGCGAGACCCACGAGGAGATGGTCGAGACCTTCGGCGCGCTGCGCGAGGCGGGCGTGCGCGTCCTCACGGTCGGCCAGTACCTGCGCCCCTCCGAGCGCCACCTGCCGGTCGTGCGCTACTGGCACCCCGACGAGTTCGCCGCGCTCGAGGCGGCCGCCTACGAGCTCGGCTTCGATCACGTGGCAGCGGGACCGCTCGTGCGGTCGAGCTACCACGCCGACCAGCACGTGCCCCAGCGCGCTGAGGGCACGGGGCCGCTGGCCGCGACGGGCTAGCGCCCGCCCGAGACGCTCTCCGCGCTCTCGCCCGGGCAGGAGCGCGCGTCGCTGATGTGCGGCTCGCCCAGCGGCGGCGCCTCCTCGCGCGCGAGCAGGAAGGCGCCCGCGACGACCGCTGCGAACGCCGCCGCGCGCGCCGCGCCCAGCAGCCCTCCCGGGAACGGCTCGCCGAGCAGCAGCGCCCCGGCAGCGATCGGGATCGCGTTCGTGAGAAGGGTCGCGAGGCCCGCGACGCGGATCGCCGCGCCCCCCGGCTGCTGGTAGCCGGACTGCAGCAGCGCGGTCCCGGCCAGATATCCGCCGGCCACACTCGCCAGGAAGAACAGGCGCACGCCACCGCCCGTCGCGACCTTCGTCGAGATGTCCCCGATCGAGAACATCAGACCGGCCGCGAGCCCGCGCGCGACCGCCGAGGAGAGCCCGAGGCGCGGGGCGAGCAGCAGCAGCCCCAGTGCGAGCGCCGCGGTGATCGCGAACCACAGCGCGATCTCGGGCGCGCGCCCGCCCGAGCCTTCTCCGCTGGCGCTCACGAGCGAGATGCCGAGCAGCAGCAGGCCGAGGAACGAGAGCGCCACGCCCGCCCTCTCACGCCGGGAGAGGCGACGCCGCGCGGCGCGGGCGGAGGCCCACGCGAGCACCCCGATCCCGCCGGCGGCCGCGCTCTGCACCAGCGCCAGGGAGCCGAGCCCGAGCGCCGCCGCGTAGACGGCGAACCCGCTCACCTCGAGCGCGAAGCCCTTCACCCAGGCGCGGTCCGCGAGCAGGAGGCGAAGCGAGCCGAGGGGATCACGCAGCGTCAGCCGCGGCAGCCCCGCAGCCGCGTCGTGCTCGCGCGAGTAGGCGAGGTTGACGAGGACGGCGGAGACCAGCGCGAGGCCCAGCGCGATCGCGGTCGCGACCCTCATCGCCCCAAGCTACCCGCGCCGCCGAGCGCCCGAAGTGCGGGAGCCCGCGGGATAAGCTCGCGCGATCTTCCCGCTGAGAGACAACATCCCGCTCTCGCGGGTGCCCGTCGTCACGATCGCGATCGTCCTCATCAACGTCGTCGTCTATCTGCTGGAGATCCGCCACGGCGGGAGCTTCTTCGGGGGCCCGACCGAGCAGACCGCGGTGCGCTGGGGGGCGATCCCCTACGAGCTCACGCACCCCGGCGACCACTGCGAACTGATCACGCACACGCTGCCCGGCGGCACCGCCGGCGCGATCGTCTGCCAGGGGCAGCACGACGTCACCGGGACGCCGGCGTCGCAGCCCGCGACTCCGCTCACCGTGTTCACCTCGATGTTCCTGCACGGCGGCTTCCTGCACATCTTCGGCAACATGCTGTTCCTTGCCGTCTTCGGACCCACCGTCGAGGACGCGATGAGCCGGCCGCGCTTCGCCGTGTTCTACGTTCTCGGCGGGATCGTCGCGCTCGCCGCGCAGGTTGCCGCCGACCCGAGCTCGACCGATCCGACGCTCGGGGCCTCCGGCGCGATCGCGGCCGTGCTGGGCGGCTACATCCTGCTCTATCCCCGCGCCCGCGTGATCACGCTGATCTTCATCATCTTCTTCGTCACGATCGTCGAGATCCCGGCGTTTGCGCTGCTCGGCGTCTGGTTCGTCCTCGACGGGATCGCCGGCGCGATCAACTCGGCGGGCAGCGAAGGCGTCGCCTACTTCGCCCACATCGGGGGCTTCTTGTTCGGGCTCGCCGCGATTCGGGCGTTCGCGAAGCACACGCCCCCGCGCAGCGGGCGGCCCGCGGCGGGCCTGCAATGAGGGCCGGCGCGCCCGCCGGGGCGAGTCGATGAGGACGGCCGTTCTCGCCGTGGCGCTGGTGTTCATCGCCGGCTTCGCGTTCCTGACCGTGGTCGCCGCCACAGAACAGGGCGTAACCCTCGCCACGGTCCTCTCCGCGTTCATCCTGCTCCTGTTGGCGGTGGGAATCGTCGGCGCACTGCGCAATCCTCCGAAGCGATGAGCATCACCCCCTTCATGACGCCAGACCAGAGCCGGCTGCGCCGCCTGGAGGCCGCGCGCCGGCGCCGGCGCCGTCGGATCGGCGCGCTCGTGCTTCTGCTCGCGATCTGCGCCGGCGCCGCGATCGTGATCGCGCTGCGCGGCAGCTCACCCCATCGCCGTGCGTCCGCCTCGGCCGGCACCGGCACCGGGCACACGAGGACGAAGACCCCCGCCCTCTCGCCCGACGGGCTCGCCCTCGGGCCGCCCGCGCTCGCGCTGCGCGGGATCTCGCACCCCGCCTCGGACCCGATCCAGCTCAGCTTCCGCAACCCGCCGCGCGCCGGCATCCTCTTCAACCTCGAAACCGGCCAGGTGCTGTGGCAGCGCAACGTCTACAAGCGCCTGCGCATGGCGAGCCTCACGAAGATGATGACCGCGCTGATCGCGGTCGAGTCCGCGCCACCGAGCGCGAAGGTGCTCGTGACCAAGGCAGCGGTCGAAGCGGCGGGCTCGAAGGTCGGCGTGCTGCCTCTTCACAAGCGCGTGCGCATGGAGTCCATGCTCTACGGCCTGCTGCTTCCCTCGGGCAACGACGCCGCGATCGCCATCTCACAGCACGTCGCGGGCAGCGAGAGCGCGTTCGTGCGGCGCATGAACGAGGAAGCCGCGC
This sequence comes from uncultured Solirubrobacteraceae bacterium, assembly GCA_963742805.1. GTDB lineage: Bacteria > Actinomycetota > Thermoleophilia > Solirubrobacterales > Solirubrobacteraceae > Palsa-744. The sequence goes on from CAVUNG010000001.1 coordinate 1,039,389, forward strand.
GCCTCGGGATGGGCTGCACGCGCTACTCCTCGCCGTCGGGCTACGTCGACCAAGGGAACTTCTCCTGCGCGGCCGACCTGGCGATGCTGGCCCACGTCGACCTCGCCCAGCCGCGGATCGCGCGCATCACCCACACGCTGTCGGCCGTGCTGCCGTTCCCGATCAAGGGCGGCAAGCTCTACCTCTACAACAACAACCCGCTGCTGATCTACCACTACCCGGGCACGACCGGGCTGAAGACCGGCTTCACCGACGCCGCCGGCCGCTGCCTCGTGGCGACCGCCGAGCGCGGCGGCGTGCAGCTCGGCGTGGTGGTGCTCAACTCCAACGCCCCGGGAACGCAGTCCAAACAGCTGCTCGACCGCGGCTTCGAGCACGTCTACCACGAGCGCATCCCCGCCGAGCCGCCGATGCCGCCGGGCGCCTGAGCGCCCGCCGGGCACGCGTTCGGTGGCTGGCGCCGCCCCCGCGCGCGGTCGGCTACCTTTCCCTGTTACGAGTTTGACTGGCTAGTCAGCCAAAGGAGGAGCGCCGTGGATCTCGACGACACACCCGAGCAGGCTGCGTACCGCGCTCAGGTACGCAGCTGGCTCGAGGAGCACAAGCCTGAAGCCCCCATCGTCACCGGCCCGGATGCGATCCAGGACGAGGACGAGATCATCGCCGCCCGCCGCAAGTGGCAGGGCAAGCTCGCCGAGGGCGGGCTCGCCGGCGTGACCTGGCCGAAGGAGTACGGCGGCCAGGGCCTCGGCCCGATCGAGCAGGTGATCTGCAACCAGGAGATCGGACGGGCGAAAGTCCCGGGCATCCTCGACGCGATCGGCGTCGGCATGCTCGGGCCGACGATCATCGCCCACGGCACCGAGGAGCAGAAGTCGCGCTATCTCGCGCCGCTGCTGCACGGCGACGAGGTCTGGTGCCAGCTCTTCTCCGAGCCGGCCGCCGGCTCGGACCTGGCGGCCGTGCAGACGCGCGCCCGCCGGCAGGACGACGGCAGCTGGCGCCTCTCCGGGCAGAAGGTCTGGACGACCAACGCCCAGTTCGCCTCCTACGGGCTGCTGCTCGCCCGCACCGACGCCGACGTGCCCAAGCACAAGGGCCTGACGATGTTCATCGTGCCGATGGACGCCGAGGGCGTCACCGTGCGCGGCCTGCGCCAGATCTCCGGCGAGGCCGAGTTCAACGAGGTCTTCTTCGACGACGTCTCGCTGGACGAGGGCGCGGTCGTCGGCGGCGTCGGCAACGGCTGGGGCACGGCGCTCACGACGCTGATGTTCGAGCGCGTCACGATCGGGCTCGGCAGCGAGGGCATGGGCTACAACTCGACGCGCTTCGCCTCGGCGCTCGCCGCCGACGAGCGCGCGCGCCGCGACCCCGAGGTGCGCCACCGCCTCGGCGAGATCGCGAGCGAACTGCTGGCGATCCGCTTCACCGGCTACCGCACGCTGACGGCGCTGCAGAAAGGCCAGATTCCCGGACCGGAGGCGGGCCTCGCGAAGGTCACGATCGTCAACGGCGCGATCAAGGCCGGCGACCTGATCGCCGACGTGCTCGGTCCCGACGCGCTGGACGAGGACAGCGAGTGGGCCTACATGATCTCGTTCCTGCCCGGCCTGAAGTCCGCCGGCGGGACCGAAGAGATCCTGCGCAACACGATCGGCGAGCGCGTCCTCGGGCTGCCGCCCGAGCCGCGCCTGGACAAGGGCATCCCGTTCTCGGAGCTGCGCTCCAAGGAAGGGGCCGCGGCATGAACCTCGCACTCTCTGACGAGCAGGTGTTCCTGCGCGAGGCCGCCCGCGGCGCGCTCTCCCGCTTCAAGACGCTGGAGGCGGCCCGCGAGGCGCTCGACGGCGACGAGCAGGCGCTGCCGGACCTCTGGCCGACCGCCTGCGAGGCCGGCTGGCCCGGCCTGCTGATCGCCGAGGAGCACGGCGGCGCGGGTCTCGACGCCTTCGACGCGATGCTGGTGCTCGGCGAGTGCGGCCGCGTGATCGCGGGCGTGCCGCTGCTCGGCCATCTGCCGGCGACGGCGATCCTCGACGCGTCGGCGGGCGAGAAGCCGATGATCGACGAGCTGGCCACGGGCGAGAAGCGCGCCGCCTACCTGCCGGTGTCCCCTCCCGGCGACGTCGCGCGGGCTGGACCGTCGACCCGGCGAGCGGGATCGAGCGCGGCGCGCAGCGCCGGTGCTCGAGCGGCGGGACCGTCAGCGGCTCGCTGCACTTCGTCCCCGACGCGCCCGGCGCCGACCTGCTGGTCGGCGTGGCGCTCGACGGCGACAAGGCCGTCGGCGTGGCGATCGACGCCGGGGCGCAGGGCGTCACGGTCGAGGCGGTCGAGCGCTACGACGCGACCCGCTCGCTCGGCCACGTGACGCTCGAGAACGCGCCCGCCGACGGTGCTGGACACGCCCGAGGAGACGCTCGCGGCGGCCTGGCACCTCGCGCAGGCGCTGATCGCCGCCGAGTCGCTCGGCAGCGTCGAGACGGCGCTCGACACGTCTGTCGCCTACGCCAAGGAGCGCTTCACGTTCGGGCGCGCGATCGGCTCCTACCAGGCCGTCAAGCACTCGCTGACCGAGGTGCTGCGCGAGCTCGAGAACGGCCGCTCGCTGCTCTACTACGCCGGCTGGGCCCGCCATGGCGCGCCGGGCGAGTTCCCGCTGGCCGCCAGCGCGGCCCGCTCGGTCGCGGGCCGCGCGCTCGACGACGCCGCCCGCACGATGATCTCCGTGCACGGCGGCATCGGCGCCACCTGGGAGCACGACGCGCCGCTGTATTTCCGCCGCGCGCAGCTCTCGCGGCGGCTGCTCGGCGGCACCGCCGGCGCGACCGACCGCGTCGCCGGCGAGCTGCTGGCGCAGGCCTAGCTCGGCGAGGACGGAGGAGGGCCATCGCGGCGGCTAGCCGCGATGGCTCCTCGCCTTGCCGCGCGAGCGCGGGGCGTGGCGTGGCGTGGCCCGCGTGGCCCGCGCTTCGAGCGCGGCCAGCACCGGCGCGCCGTAGGCGGCGTGCACGGCCGCCACGAGCGAGGCGCTCACGCCGCAGTTGATGCAGAAGCCGTGCTGGGACCAGCCGATCGCGCGCGCGAGCACGCGATCGGCGTAGGCGACGCCCGTCGTGTCGTGGCCGTAGTAGTCGTAGGCGGCTGACCAGGCCGAGCCGTCGAGCGCCATGCCCGCGCCGTCCGCGGAGAGCAGGTGTCCGGCCGCCATGACCGCGTCGAAGTCGTCGTAGATCGACGGGTGGCTGGCGGTCATGTGGTCGTAATGCGCCGGTCGCGGGCCGTAGATGTAGCAGTCCTTGACCAGCTCCCAGGTGCTGACCGGCCCGTTGGTGACGTTGAACTGCATCGGGCCGCCGCAGCAGCCGGCGAAGTTGAGCCCGGCATAGGTCCCGGGCGCCGTCGAGAACGCCGACTCCTGCATGTGGATCGAGGCGAGCAGCAGCCAGTTGACCCCGAAGGTCGCCTGCGCCGTCTCATAGATCGGATAGAAGCCTTCCATCCAGCGCCGTTCGATGTGCACCTGCGGGGCGCGGAGCGGACGCGCTGCCAGCCGGCGCGCGGCGGCCTGCTGCTGCGCGCTCGTGGGCCGCGCCACGATCGCTCCTGCGCCGGGCGAGACGCCCGCCCCGCCGAGGCCCGGCTGGGGTGTGACGGCCACCGCCGGCAGCGGCGGGGGCGCCGAGCTGGGGCTGCGCCCGACGGCGCCGGCGAGCACAGCGACGAGCACGGCGAGGCCGGTCGCCGCCACGCACGCCGCGAGCGCCCACGCGCGCCATTCCGAGGGCGCATCGGGCACGCCCGCCCGCTCGAGCGCCTGGGCCCGGCCATCGACGTTGGACATAGCTCGGCTCACGGTAGCCATCACCGCGACGTATGACCGCCGGTTGGGTTGTGGATGGGGATGAGAAGGAAGTTCATCGCTCTGCTCGGCGGAGCCGTCCTGCTCTGCGCCTGTGCTTCCGGAGCCGGCGCCGCGGAGCCGCCCCTGGGCGCGGTGCAGCAGCGCTACCTCGGCCTGGCCGAACACGGCGTCGCCCTGGCGCAGTCCCGCTGGCGCGACCGGCGCCTGGGCTGGTATGACTCGCGTCTCGGCGACCGCGACCGCTACCCCCTGGCGACGGTCTGGGACATCGTGCCGCTGTTTCAGTCGCTGGACGCGATCGCGATCGCCTCTCCCACGCCGGCCCACCGCGCCGCGGTGCTCCGTTTCGCAAAGGGAGCCGAGCGCTACCTGAACCGCGGCCTGCGACCCGTGCCCGGCTACTCCCCCTACCCCGGCGACCGCACAGCGAACACCGAGACCTGGTTCGACGACAACGGGTGGTGGGGGCTCGCGTTCGTCGAGGCCTACCGCGCGACCGGCAGCCGGCGGCTGCTGGGCGACGCCGAACGAGCCTTGCGCTACATCGCCGCAGCGGGCTGGGACCCGTCCTCGGGCGGGATCTGGTGGAACACCGGACACCCTTTCAAGTCCGGCCCCGCGATCGCCGCCGACGCGCTGCTCGCCGTCCTGCTCTACCAGCAGACGCACTCGGGCTTCGCCCTCGCCCAGGCGCAGCGGTTCCTCGCGTGGGCGAACGGCGCCGGTATGAACGCGAGCAGCGGGCTGCACGACGACAGCTCGGTCAACCCGATGCCGGTGGACTACATCGAGGGGCCGCTGATCTACGCGCAGGCGACGCTCTGCCGGCTGACGTCAAACGCTGCGGAATGCGCCCTCGCCCGGCAGCTCGAGGCGAGGTCACTCTCCCGGTTCGGCTACCTGCTCGACTTCTCGCCCCAGTACGACGCGATCTATCTGCAGTGGATGCTCGCCGTGTACGCGCTCGAAGGCGACCCGACGCTCTACCGGATGGCCGCTGACAACGCCCGCGACGCGCAGGCGCGGGCGCTCGAACCGAACGGGCTCTACCTCAAAGGCTGGAACGGCGAAGCGCTGTCTGCGGCCAACGCCCCGAAGCCAGGCATGATCCAGACCCAGGCCGCGACCACCAGCCTGTTCGCGTGGCTCGCGGTCTACCAGCCGCCGAGCTGAGCGAGGAGCCGCTCAGAGCCCGAGCCGCGAGCGCACGATGCGATCGAAGACGCGGTCGGGCAGCACGCGCCTGACGGCGAACATCATCTTCGCGTCTCTGCCGACTAGCACCCGCGAAGGCATCCGCGAGGCCGTCAGCGCCTTCTCGATCGTCTCGGCAACGTCCTCCGGGGGGATGCCGCGCCGGCCGGTCTCCTCGAGCACCTTGTCGAGCTTCTGGGCGACAGCGCCGTACTGCTGCTCGAGCTGGGGCGGGATCGTCAACCGCTCCGCCTCGCCGCGGCTCTTGTCCCAGATCGGCGTCGCGACCGAGCCCGGCTCGATCAGCGCGACCTGGATGCCCGAGTTGTGGAGCTCGACGCGCAGCGCGTCGCCGACCGCCTCGATCGCGTGCTTGGAGGCCGCGTAGGGACCGTTGAAGCCCATCGCCACGCGACCGCCGATGGAGGAGATGAAGACGATCCGGCCACGAGCGCGGCGCAGCGCTCCCAGCAGCGCCCGCGTGACCGCGATCTGCCCGAAGAAGTTCACGTCGAACTGGCGGCGCCATTCCTCATCGGTGAGCACCTCGAGGGGCCCGCCGATCCCCATCCCGGCGTTGTTGACCAGCGCGTCGAGGCCGCCCTCGCCGACGCGGGCGGCCACGGCCGCGATCTGGCCGGCGTCCGTCACATCTAGCTGCACCGGCTGGATGCGCCCGCCGGGTTCTTCCCCGGCCAGGCGCTCGCCGTCCTCGCTCTTGCGGACGCCGGCGAGCACCGTCCAGCCCGCACGCGCCAGCCGCAGCGAGGTCGCCTGGCCGATCCCCGTCGAAGCTCCGGTGATCAGCGCACTGGGCACGAGGGCCAACCTACCTCAGTGCGCCGGCACGGGCCGTGACGAAGCGCGCGGAGGGCCCGGCATGGCGCGCGCGTTCCCCCTTCGACCTAGGATTGACAGCTGTGAATTCCCTCTCCCCGGGACAGCTGTGAATCCCCTCTCCCCGGGCGGGCGGGCCCTCAAGAAGGGGCCGATGCGCGGGCGGACCGCGCTGCTCCTGGCACTGCTGGTGGCTCTGGCCGGTTGCGGCTCCGAGGTCGCCACCGACACCCGCGCCCGCGCGGCGCAGTCCGCGAGCTGCCCCGGAACGGTGATGTCGACGCTCGTCAGCGTGCTCGGCCGTGTGTACCGCGAGGGCATCTCCAGCGAACGGACCGCCAGCGCCAGGCACATGATCGAGGGCTCGGCGCCGCTGCGCCGGGCGATTGAAGCGGAAGACCCGAAGGCGGCGGCCGCGGCGGCGCGGGCCCTGATCGCCACGGGCCACATGACGGACGTGCTCCTGACGAGCGCCGGCGGGCACCGCCTCGCCGACGTCGGCGGCGCGGCCCTGGCGCCGATCAAGGGCACGATCCACGGCGCTTCGGGACGCCCGATCGCGACGTACGTGGCGAGCGTCTGGTCGGCGCACGGGTTCGTCGCAGAGGGCACCGGCGTCGCTGAAGGGCTGCTCGCGCTGCGCCGCGGCAGCCGCAGCATCGCCGGCTCGCTCGTGCTGCCGGCCGGGGCGCTGCCGGCCCAGGGCACGATGACCCGCGGCGGCGTCGTGTATCGGTACGACTCGCTACCCGCCACTGCCTACCCGACGGGCGCGCCCGTGCAGATCTACCTGCTCAAGACCGTGGCGGCGACCGAAGCGCTGTGCGGCTCGAGCCCAGAAGACACGCAGGTCAGGACACTCGAGCGGATCGCGAACCTCATCTACCAGGGCGAGCGCGGCCAGCGAACGCTGGCTCAGGTGCATCGCGTCCAGCGAAACGGGCCGCTGCTGCGGGCCGTCGCCGCGCGCGACACCGCCGGCGTCAAGGCGGCCTCGGAAGCGCTGCTGCACCAGCACCTCGTGCGTCTGCGGGTGAGCAGCGGCGGCAGGCTGCTCTACGACCTCGGCGGGCCGTACGTGCTCGCTCCCGTGCACGCTGACCTGCGCCTCCACGGAAGGACGATCGGCCAGATCGTGGTCTCGATCCAGGACGACGAGGGCTACCTGCGGCTCACCCGCAGGCTGGCCGGGCTGAGCGTGCTGATGTACATGCGCGGCGCGAACGGCCACATGCAGCTGGTCAAGAACAGCCTCGGCCCCGGTGTCGGCGGGCTGGAATCGGTGCCGTCGGAAGGCGCGTACACCTACAGAGGCCGCCACTTCCGCGTCTTCACGGTCAACGCCGAGGCGTTCCCGAGCGGGCCGCTGACGATCCGCGTGCTCGTGCCGATGCCGTACTCCTGAGCTTCTTTGTGTAGGGAGGCGTCCGGCGCTCCATGCCGGACTCAGGGGGTCGGCCGGCGCCCCGTGCCGGACTGAGGTGGTCGGCCGACGCTCCGTGCCGGACTCAGGGGGTCGGCCGGCGCTCCGTGCCGGACTGAGGGGGTCGACCGGCGCTCCGTGCCGGACTCAGGCCGCGACCAGCGAATCGCGCTTGGCGGCGAGCGCCTTCACGAGTTCGTCGAAGGAGTCGGAGAATTTGTCGACGCCCTCGTGCTCGAGCGTGTCGGTTATGTCGGTGTAGTCGACGCCCGCCTCCTCGAGCTGGTTGAACACGCGCCGCGCGTCCTCGATGTCGCGCTCCAGCCGCAGTTCCGGCCTGCCGTGGTCGTCGTAGTCCTTGATCGTCTCCTCGGGCATCGTGTTGACCGTGTCCGGCCCGAGCAGCTCTTCGACGTAGAGGACGTCGGGGTAGTCGGGGTTCTTGGTCGAGGTCGACGCCCACAGCACCCGCTGCGCGGTCGCGCCCTTGCCGACCAGGTACTCCCAGCGCTCGCCGGCGAACACCTCCTTGTAGTGCTGGTAGGCGAGCTTTGCATTGGCGATCGCAAGCTTGCCCTGCAGGTCCTTCGGAGCACCGGCCTCCTCGAGGCGCCGATCGGTCTCTGTATCGATCCGCGAGACGAAGAAGCTCGCGACCGACGCGACCTTTGACGGGTCGCCGCCCTCCGCGACCAGGCGCTCCAGGCCCCGCACGTAGGACTCGGCGACCTCGGCGTAGCGCTGCAGCGAGAAGATCAGGGTGATGTTGATCGAGCGCCCCTTGGCGATCACGTCCTCGATCGCACCGAGCCCGGGCCTGGTCGCGGGGATCTTCACCATCAGGTTCGGCTTGTCGACGGCCTCGTGCAGGCGCATCGCCTCGCGGAAGGTGGCCAGCGTGTCATAGGCCAGGCGCGGGTCGACCTCGAGCGAGACGTAGCCGTCGCGGTGAACGGTCGACTCGAACACCGGCGCGAACACGTCGCACGCGTCGCGGATGTCCTGCTCGGCCAGCGCCCAGAAGCACGACTCGGCGTCCGCCCCTTCCTTGATCAGCTCGGCGAGCTGCTCGTCGTAGGCGTCGCCGTCGGCCATCGCCTTCTGGAAGATCGTCGGATTGGAGGTCGCGCCGACGACCGCGTAGTCGTCGATCAGCTCCTGCAGGTGCCCGCCGCGGATCGACTCGCGCGAGAGGAAGTCGATCCAGACGCTCTGGCCGAGCGCGGAGAGGCTCTGCAGAGGCTTGGGTGAGTCGGAGGGCATCACGTCTCCTTTGTCGTACGCGTTCAGAGCAGAGCCCGTGCTCGCTCCGCGATGTTCTCGGCGGTGAAGCCGAGCTTCTCGAGGACTGTGGTGCCGGGCGCAGAAGCACCGAAGCGGTCGAGGCCGAGCACGTCGCCGCGGTCGCCGACCCAGCGCCACCAGCTCATCCGTCGCGCCGGGCTCGACTGCAAGCCGGGCAGTGATCGACGGGGGCAGGACCTCCTCGCGGTAGTCGGCGCCCTGCTCTTCGAAGAGCTCCATGCACGGCATCGAGACGACGCGCGTACGGTGCCCCTGCTCCGCCAGCGCTTTCGCCGCCTTGAGCGTTTCGCCGACCTCCGCTCCGGTCGAGATCAGGATCAGCTCGGGCTCGCCGCCGGGCGCGTCCCAGAGCACGTAGCCGCCGCGCAGCACGCCGTCGGCAGACGCGACCTCGTCGCGGTCCAGCGTCTCGATGTTCTGACGCGAGAGCGCGAACGCGACCGGACCGTCCTCACGTTCCAGCGCGATCCGCCAGGCGAGCGCCGTCTCGTTCGCGTCGGCCGGGCGCATGAACCACAGATGGGGGATCGCGCGCAGAGCCGCGTAGTGCTCGATCGGCTGGTGGGTGGGGCCGTCCTCGCCGAGGCCGACCGAGTCGTGCGTGTACACCCACAGCACCGGCAGCCGCATCAACGCGGAGAGCCTTATCGACCCGCGCATGTAGTCGGAGAAGACAAGGAACGTCGAGCCGTAGGGCTTGACGATACCGCCATGCGCCGCGGCGCCGTTGACGATCGCGCCCATGCCGTGCTCGCGGATCCCGAACGGGATGTTGCGCCCGGCGTGCACGGCGGAGAACTGCCCTGCGCCTTCGAACACCGTCTTGGTCGACTCGACCAGATCGGCGGCGCCCCCGATCATCGTCGGCGCGTACTCCGCGAAGCCCTGCATCACCTTCTGCCCGGCCGAGCGCGTGGCGATCTTCTCGCCCGCCTCGAAGCTCGGCAGAGCCTCGCGCCAGCCGTCGCGCAGCCGCCCGGACCAGGCGAGGTCCCAGTCGGCGGCGAGCTCGGGGTCGGCCTCGCGCCAGGACCGGAAGCGCTCCGTCCAGCGCTCCTGCTCCTCACCGCCGCGGGCCGCCAGCGACATGTGCTCGTACACGCGCTCGTCGACCCAGAAGTGCTTGTCCGGATCGAAGCCCATCGCTTCCTTCGTGCGGCGGACTTCGTCCTCGCCGAGCGCCGAGCCGTGCGACTTCGCGGTGTCGACCGCTTTCGGCGCGGGGTAGGCGATGTGCGAACGGATCGGATGAACGACGGCCGCTCGGTTTCCTCCCGCGCAGCCGCCAGCGCCGCATGGATCTCCTCGACGTTCTCCGAGTCCTCGACGTGCTGGACGTGCCAGCCGTCGGCCTCGTAGCGCGCGCCGTGGTTCTCCCCGTCGAACGAAAGCGCGGTCGTGCCGTCGATCGTGATCCGGTTGTCGTCGTAGCAGACGATCAGCTTGCCGAGCGCGAAGTTGCCCGCTATCGACGACGCTTCCTGGCTGACGCCCTCCATCATGTCGCCGTCGGAGCAGATCACGTAGACGTGGTGGTCGACGATCTCGTTGGCGGGTCGGTTGAAGCGGTCCGCGAGGAAACGCTCGGCGATCGCCATTCCGACGGCGTTGGAGATGCCCTGCCCGAGCGGCCCCGTCGCCACCTCGACGCCGGGCGTGTGGCCGCGCTCGGGGTGGCCAGGCGTGCGCGAGCCCCACTGGCGGAACTGTTCGAGGTCCGCGATGCCGAGGTCGTAGCCGGTGAGATGAAGCAGCGCGTACTGCAGCATGCAGGCGTGGCCCGCGCTGAGGACGAAGCGGTCACGGTCGGGCCACTCCGGGTCGTTCGGGTTGGCGCGCAGGAAGCGCTCGAAGATCGTGTAGGCGAGGGGCGCGAGCGCCATCGCCGTCCCCGGATGCCCGGCGTTCGCCTTCTGCACAGCGTCCATCGCGAGCCCGCGGATCGTGTCGATCGACAGACGGCGCAGCTCGATGTCCCCACCCGCTGCGGGGCCGGTGGCACTGCCCGTCTGGCTCGTGGCGGCCATCGATCCGATCCTACCCATTCGCGCCACGTGCATCCGCGCAGCAGGGAGAAAAGCTTGTGAAGGTCTGTAACCTGCTCTGATCGTGCCCGAGCAGATCTGCAACGTGGGCAGGGGGATCGACCTCTGCTACGAGACCTTCGGCGACGCCGGCGACCCGCCGGCGCTGCTCGTCATGGGCCTCGGCACGCAGATGATCGCCTGGCACGAGGACTTCTGCCGCGAGCTCGCCTCGCGCGGGTTGTTCGTGGTGCGCTTCGACAACCGCGACGTCGGGCACTCGACACACCTGACCGGCGCTCCGCCGACGATCCCCCAGCTGCTGACGCGCTCGCGCCGGGCCGCGCGCTACTCGCTCGCGGACATGGCTGAAGACGCGGCGCTGCTCCTGCGCGAGCTGGAGCTGTCTCCGGCGCATGTGATCGGCGCCTCGATGGGCGGCATGATCGCCCAGACGCTGGCCGCACGGCACCCGCTGTCGGTGCGCTCGCTGGTCTCGATCATGTCGAACACCGGAAGCCTGCGCAGCGGGCAGCCGTCGCTGCGCGTGTACTCGACGTTCCTGCGCGCCGCACCCGGAGAGCGTGACGCCTTCATCGAGCACATGGCCGGCGTCTTCAAGCTGATCGGCTCACCGCCCCCGCTGCGCGACCTCGACCGGGTGCGCGAGCTGATCGCTGCGAGCTACGACCGCGACCACGACCCCGCGGGTCCGGGCCGTCAGCTGGCCGCGATCATCGCCGCCGGCAACCGGACCTCCGAACTCCGCCGCATCGTCGCGCCGACGCTCGTGATCCACGGCACGGCCGATCGCCTCGTCGGCCCTTCGGGCGGACGCGCGACCGCAGAGGCGATTCGCGGCGCCCGTCTGATGATGGTCGACGGCATGGGCCATGACCTCCCGCAGGCGCTGTGGCCGCAGCTCATCGACGCGATCGCCGCCCACGCGGGCGACGCGGATGCCCGGGCAGCCGAGCACTGCGAGGACAGCGGCTCTGCGGACGGGCAGCGCGACCCATCCCTGCGGGCCGCCCCCATCCCCCGATAGGGCCCGCAGGGACAGGTTCCCCTCGCGCCCCCGCTCGTCCCCCTAGGGTCGACGGCTGCAGGAGCGCAGCCCGCTCAGCGTGTGGGTGCGCGAGCTCGCGCACCAGGACTGCTCGCTCTGGACGCGCACGAGCCAGTGATGATCGTGCCGGCAATGCGAGCGGCGGTAGGGCCAGCGTCCGTGCAGGGTGCGCATCATGCGCGGCTGGTGGCAGGCCGAAGCCCTCACCTCCATGTCCCCAGCGCCCCTCCAAGGCGCACTGGGATCCTCCACGATCCCAAGCCCATCGAACCAGCCCCTCCTCGCGCTGAATCCGCCGATCAAGGCCGACATATAAATCACGATTTACGCAGATTGTCAACTTAAACAGACTGGCTGACTTAAGTAGACAAACCCGTTTCCAGAGCCGAAAACAGCGCCTCCGGGCGAAGCGATCGCAAGGCGCGCCGTGCGGTCCGCTGCGAGCAGCGAGGGGTACGGAGCGGCGGCCCTGCCACCGCCCCGGCCGGCGCCTCGAGCGGCGGCGGGAGGATGCGCCCCGCGGGAATCGAACCCCGCGGCCTGCGGCTTGAAAGACCGGCGGCGCGCCAGCGACGACGTCGATCTACCTCCAAGCACGGCCGGCCTCAGCGCAGGCGCGCATCTTCACTCACGCCTTCCGCTAGCCCCCACCGCATCCGACGCTCGCTGAGCAATGCCGCCTGAAGCGAAGGCGGCCCCAACGGGGCCACCGGTGGGTGCCGTAACATGGCACTCTATAGTGCTATATTCATGCACCGATGAGTAGTCCATTCATCTACGAGGATCCGATCGAACCGCCCGAGATGCTCGCCGGCAGGACCGCTGAGCTGGCTGTGTTGCGAGACCGCATCGGCGAGACCCGCAACAGCCGCCTCGAGGGGCCACGCCGCTTTGGCAAGACATCGCTGCTGAAGGCTGCTCTCGCGCGGGCCGAGAAGGGCGGGTTCGTGCCCGTCTACGTGAACTTCCTTGGCGTGCTTACGGCGGCGGACGTCGCCGAGCGCATCGAGCGGGCCTACCGTCAGCAGCTCGACGGCCAGCTGAGGCGCTGGTTTGCGGGCGTCGTCGCGACGCTTCGCCCGCGTGTGAGCGCTGCGCCCGTCGGGGTCGGGATCGAAGTGGAGCCCGTGGCGCAGACACGCGAGCTGCTGGACCGGCTCGCGCTACCGCGCCGGCTGCAGGAACGCCACGGGCGTCAATGCGCGATCGCATTCGACGAGTTCCAAGATGTCGTGCGCGTCGCGGACGCCCTGGCCGGAACGATCCGCTCTGAGCTCGAGCAGCACGGCAACGTGGCCGCCTACGTGTTCTCCGGCTCCCACCCGGGGCTTATGCGCGACCTGTTCTCCGACCGCCGCCACGCATTCTTCGCACAGGCAATGCCGATAGGACTTCCACGGATAGGCGCTGACGAACTGGCCGAGTACATCGGCGCGCGATTCGAGAACGGCGGCCGCGATGCCGGCGAGGCCCTCGAGCCGCTGCTCGCGACAGCGGACGGACATCCACAGCGTGCAATGCTGCTGGCACACCATCTCTACGAGGCCACGCAGCCCAAAAAGACCGCTACCAGCGAGGAGTGGGTGACGGCCCTGGACGGCGCCGCGCGCGACGCCAACCCCGAGGTCCAGTCTGCCTGGGACTCCTGGAACAACAGCGAGCGGCGGCTGATGTCGGTTATCTCACTGCGAACGACACCGCTACAGGGCCGCGTCGCACGCGAACGCTACGGCGTCAGCAAGACGGGCAGCAACCAGGAGACGATCGCCCGCCTCGAGCGGGACGGCCACCTCGTTGCTGATGAGACCACCAAGACCGGCTGGCGCGTCGTCGACCCGTTGCTCGAGTTGTGGCTGGCCAACGGCCGCAACTGGCCGTCGCCGGCCTAGAGGCAGGTCAGGCGTGCGGCGGCTGACCGCCGCCAAAGGCGCCGACAATCGCGTCCAGCCCTTGAGCGTCGGATCGAATGCGGAGCAGCAGATGCTCCGAGTCTTGCGTGAGCTGCCAGTCGGCGAAGGAGCAGCACTCACGCTCGGCTGCAACCAGGGCCTCGAGCTCCTGCGCGACCTCGGGCTGAGGCCGATATCGGACGACCAGCTCGTCGGTCGTGCGTTGCACACCCAGTCGAGCGACCGAGAGCGCGCGCCAGCGTGCCAGCCGTGCCGCGCCATCAGCTGCCAGTAGCGTGCATGCGAGCGGCAGCTCGTCGAGTTGCGACGCCCCGTCGTCACTCATTTCTACATGCTTGCAAACTCGACGACCATGCCCCGCGACATGTTTCGCCCGCGTTTCGCTACCCGACAACGGCCGCGGACGCCCAGCAGGTGCCGCCTGGTCCTGCCAGCGCGGAACCGCGTAATGTGCGGTCGGCTCGATTCCCTAGGGCGCGCACGATGGCGGGGCCGACCTCGGCGCCCGTCTCATCAAGGCGCCGTGGTCAGATGTGCAGAGCTCGGGTACGGTTTTGGACGGGTAGTCGGCGTAGGGTGCGAAGGGCTTCATCGGTGCAGCCGCGAAGGGGTCGGAGATGCGGGTCACGGGCAGTGGGGCTGTCCTGCCTGTCGCGCTCGCAGGGACGCTCCTCGCCACGGATGCAGGCGCGCGCGAGGTGGTCGCGCATGAGAGCGCGTTGGTGAGCGTCTCTGGGCGCGTTGCCGGGTTGCCCAGATCCTCGCGCGGCGTTGCGGCAGAGCTCCTTCAAGCCCGTATGGTCGCTCGACGCGCCAGCCAACCCGCTTACCTGGGCGCTGGGCACCAACTCGAAGTTCCCGCACGCGGGGGGCCTGTACGCGTTCCCGATCTCACCGGGCGTCGTGCCATACACCGAAACGCTCCGATGCGGCGGCGAACACGTCCTGCCGGGCAAATCGATCCCTGTGTACTCCGAGATGCAGTATCTGCCTAAGGCAAAGCTCGAAGAACGCGAATCGAAGCTACTCCAAACGCTTGAGGTCGCACCCGGCAAGACACACTCCGAAACCAGGACGTTCAGCTACCAGGGCATCTCCGCGAGCTGCACCGAAGCCTGCATCCCCAGCGAAGTCAACGAGGAAATGACGCTCAGCATCGCCGTTGACGCGAGGTGAGCGGCACGACGTCGCTGATACGGGCTCCGTCGATGCATCATGCGCGACGGTGTCCCTTGACAGGACCGGGTTACCGCCCTCCCCTGGCCCATGCCCTCAAATCAATCGATTCACGGGACTTTTCTTCAGTGCGCCCGGCGGGAATCGAACCCGCGGCCTGCGGCTTGAAAGACCGCTGCTCTTTGGCTCCCCGAAGAGAACCGTTGACCACTGAGCTACGGGCGCGCGCTGCGACGACCTTATCGGCCGCGGACGTAATCTAAGCAGGCTCGGCGCGCTGATTGCAACGACGCAGCGAGTTGTAAGCAGCTTGACACCCCAGGCACACGCCCGTACCGTGGATCGAGGCGCTCGGCAGAGCGCACGGGAACAGAGAGAGTCGGGCCGGCGCTCCGTGCCGGCAACAGGGAAGGGTCGGGCCGGCGCTCCGTGCCGGCCCTCGAGGGAACCAGAGAGGGATGCGCACACAGGGAGAGAGCGGGACGGCACGCCGCGCCCGCAGGGAGGATCGCCGGGCGGGGCGGAGCGTCGCGGCGTTCGCGCTGGCGCTGATCCTCGTCTCGGTCCTCGCCTCGTCGGCAAGCGCGCTTCCCACCAGGGACGCGTGCAGCGCCCCGCGGGAGCCCGGGCACGCGCGCTGCCTGGCGATGCGGCTGCTCGTGGAAGGGACGGGTTCCGCGCAGCCGCTGACCGCCACTGGCCGCGCCGGGCGCTCAGCGCTCCAGAGCGCGAAACCGGTACCTGGGTTCCAGACGCCCCAGCGGCTGCGAGAACTGTATGCGCTGCCCGAAGAAACGGCGGCCGGCTCAACGCAGACGATCGCCCTGGTCGACGCCTTCGACGACCCGACCGCCGAATCCGACCTCGCGGTCTACAGCCAGCAATTCGGCCTGCCGGCCTGCACCGCCGAAAACGGCTGCTTCAAGAAGGTCAACCAGAACGGGCAGGCCTCGCCGCTGCCGGCGGTCAACGGCGGCTGGGCGAGCGAGATCTCAATCGACGTCCAGATGGCCCACGGGATCTGCCAGACCTGCCACATCTTGCTCGTGGAGGCCAAAAGCGAAGAATTCAGCGACCTCGCCGCGGGCGTCAACGCCGCCGTCAACCTCGGCGCCACCGAGGTCAGCAACTCCTACGGCTCGACCGAGGAAACTGGGCTCAAAGAACTCGAGTCGAGTTCCTATAACCACCCGGGCGTGGTCCTCACCGTCAGCTCCGGTGACTGCGCGTACCTGAACCGCGCCTGCCCCGGAGAACTCGCAGAAGGCACCGAATTCCCGGCGGACTCCCCCCACGTCATCGCCGTCGGCGGCACCTCCGTGCACGAAAGCGGCGGGGTCTGGACCAGCGGCGTCTGGAAAGAAGGCGGGAGCGGATGCAGCGCGCTGTTCAGCGCACCGCTCTGGGAGAGCGGCGTGGCCGGCTTCGCGGCGACGGGCTGCGGCACCGGGCGCGCGGTCGCGGACGTGTCCGCGGTGGGCGACCCGAACACGGGTGTCGACACCTACGATTCGACGCCGGAATTCGCCGGCGCGCGGACGGGCTGGGGGGTCTGGGGCGGGACCTCCGTCGCCTCCCCCATCGTCGCCGCCGAGTTCGCGCTCGCCGGCGGCTCGCACGGCGTCTCCTACCCGGCCGCAACTCTCTACGGCCACGCGGGGGAAGCGTCGGCGCTGTACGACGTCGTGAGCGGCGAAAACGGCGAATGCGGCACGGCCACGATCTGCAAAGCCGTCGCCGGCTTCGACGGACCGTCGGGGATCGGGAGTCCCGTCGGGCTGGGTGCGTTCGCAGTCTCGGGCATCCCCAAGAGCACCGGGGCGCCGACGATCTCGGGCAACGCCGAGCAGGGCGAGCCGCTGACGGTGCAGCAGGGCGGCTGGACGGGGAGCCCGGCGAGCTTCACCCACCAGTGGGAACGCTGCGGCTTCGACGGCAAGCTCTGCCAGCCGCTCCCCGGCGCCACGGAAAGCTCCTACACGCCGGTGGCGGAAGACATCGGCCACCAGATCCGTGTGCGCGAGGGAGCCAGCAACGGCACGGGCAGCGGCTACGAAGACTCGGCGCCGGTCGGGCCGGTGGCCTCGAACGCGCCGACGATCTCGAGCTTCAGCCCGACGAGCGGGTTCACCGGCTCGACGCTCCTCGTGCACGGGACCGCGCTCGACTCGACCACGCAGGTGGCGCTCGGCTCGCTCGCGGCCGCTTTCACGGTCATCTCGCCTGTGGAGATCGAAGTCACGGTGCCCAACGGCGCCAAGAAGGCCAAGCTCACGGTCACGACCGCTCACGGCACCGTCACGCCGAAGACGAAGTTCGTGCCGACGTTCGGCATCGCCTCGTTCTCGCCGCTCTCGGCGGCGGCAGGCGCGAGGGTCACGATCAAAGGCGAGGGCTTCACGCCCTCCTCCTCCGTGGAGTTCGACGGGGTCCCCGCCGCGGGCGTCACCTACTTGTCAGCCAAGAAGCTGCGGGTGCTGGTGCCCGCCGGCGTGGGCACCGGTCCGGTCACCGTCACGAACGAATCGCCGGCGGGGACGGTCTCCTCGGCGGTCTCGTTCACGCCCTAGATGTTCTGCCTCAGCTGGTTCCGAACGCGGCTGATGGGTGGCCGGTTGGCGAGTTCGCTGTGGTTCCTGGTGGTGTTGTAGTGGTTTAGCCAGATCGGTAGCGCTTTGGCTCTGGCGTTGCTTGAGCGGTAGCGCTGCCCGTAGGCCCACTCTCTGGCGAGCGTCTGCTGGTATCGCTCGATCTTGCCGTTGCGCTTGGGTGTCCTGGCGGGATGCGCCGGTGCTGGATCCCGCGGCGCGCCAGCAGCTGGCGCAGGCTGCTGTTGTGCATGTAGGAGAAGTGTTGTCGGTCTGCAATCGCTCGGTTTGATCCCGTGGCTTTCATAGAACACGAGCGCTCGGTGCGAGGAAGCCGTGACGGTCGGGGCTTGCTCGTCGGTGTGCAGCTCGCTATAGACCAGCCGTGACTGTGGTCGTCGATGATCGAGTGGCAGAACTCCCAGCCGGGCCCGTGTGCGCTTTTCGTTGGCGCTGCGGTAGCGGTCGCCGGTGACGCGGTGTCCGGGCCGGGTGAAGCGCGCGAAGCGCTTGACGTCCATCTGCAGCAGGTCGCCGGGGCAGGGCCACTCAAAGCGGCTAACCGCCTCGCGTGCGGGTTTCGGTGTCTGGAGAGCCCGCGCGGCGCAAGACACCGCGAGACAGTGGCGTGGCTCATCTGGAGCTCTGAGGCGATCAGCCGCGGCCCCCAGCCCGTCCGCTCGGCGGCCCGGCAGACATGGTCATGCACGCGCTCTGAGCAACGGGTCGGCTGGCGGTGAGGCGTGCAAGGCCGGTCATCAGCCCAAGCCCCCGAATGTCGCTGCTGATCAGAAGCGTCGCGATAACGCGCGACCCAGTACTGCACCGTCGAGACCGACACCCGCCGCCACTCCGCAGCCTGGCGGCGAGTCATGCCCTCGACCAAACACTTCTCGACCAGCTCGACACGCTGCCAGCGGGGCAGCCACCTACGCTTGTCCTGCATCCGGGTCGCCTCCTCGCCGTGATCTTTGGAAGGAACACAGCCTCCGGAACGGCCCGGATGCCTACTCAGCCGTTCGGAACCTCCCGAGGCACGTCACCTAGACGGTTGCGCCGCGCTGAGCGGCTCGGCTCCTGCGGCCGGCTGCGCGAGCGCGAAGACGCGGCGCGCGTTCTCGTGCAGGTAGAGACCGGCAGCCGTCTCGTCCAGACCGATCCCGTCCAGGTCCTCGAGCGCGGCGCCGGGGGCGATCATCGGGTAGTTGCTGCCGAACAGCACCTTGCGGGCGCCGCCCTTCGTGCGCATGTACGCGGTCAGCTCGGGCGGCAGGCGGCGGCTCGTGTAGGCGGAGGTGTCGATGTAGACGTTCTCGTGCTTGCGCGCGACCGCGATCATCTCCTCGGTCCACGGATAGCCCACATGGCCGCCGACGATCACCAGCTCGGGGAAGTCGATCGCGATCTGGTCGATGTAGGGGATCGGCCGTCCGGGCTCTGAGGGGCGCAGCGGACCCGTATGTCCGACCTGCGTGCAGAACGGCACGCCCAGTTCCACACAGGTCGCATACAGCGGGTAGAAGCGGCGGTCCGTGGGCGGCACCTCCCACAGCCACGGCAGCATCCGCAGCCCGGCGAAGCCGAGCTCGGTGACACAGCGGCGCAGCTCGCGCACCGCCTGCATCGGGCGGTCCAGCGGGACGGACGCCAGCGCGGCGAAGCGCGCCGGGTGGGCAGCCAGGAAGGACGCCACCTCATCGTTTGAGATCAGCACGCCCTGCGGCCCGTGCCACGCGCACAGCACCCCCACCTCGACGCCGGCCGCGTCCATCGCCGCGATCGTGGCCTCGATCGGCAGCTCCCCCTCGGGGATCGCGCCGCCCGTCCAGCGGCGCAGCGAGGCGAACATCTCCTGTTCCAGGAAGCGCCGCGTCGGATGCTGCATCCAGGCGTCGACGATCACGCCGTCAAGACTGCCAGAAACGATCGCCGGGGCTCACGGCGCGCGGGTGATGATCGCGTCATGCGGCAGCTTCCCCCGCGGCACCCCGATGCCGGCGCAGAGCTTGATGCACGGCACGTAGACCGGGCGGTACCCCAGCATTTCGAGCACGGTCACGATCCGGTATCCCCGGGCCCGCAGCTTGGCGATGATGCCCGGGTAGGCCGCGAGCGTCTGCGGGCGCGGACCGCCGCCGTCGTGACTGATGATGATCGAGCCGGGACGGACCTGTGCGAGCACCCGCTGTTCGATCGCCCGTGCCCCCGGCTGGGTGTAGTCGGAGGGATCGACGTTCCAGAGCACCGTGGAGAGGCCGAGCGAGCGCGCGGTCCCCTGGACCGCGGCGTCGGTGTCGCCGTAGGGGGGCCTGAACACACACGGCGTGTAGCCGCTGAGCGCCCTGATCCGGCCGATCGTCCGCAGCAGCTGCGAGCGCACTTCGGGGCTCGTGAGCAGATCCGGATGGCTGTAGGTGTGGTCGCCGAGCACGTCCCCGTCACGCAGCTCGCGCAGCAGCAGCGACTGGTCCTGGGCGGTGATCTGGCGGCCGATCATGAAGAACGTGGCGCGGGCCTTGACGCGCTCGAGCATCGAGACGAACGCGGGCGTTTCGATCCAGGGGCCGTCGTCGAAGCCGATCGCCACCTCCCGCCGCGACGGGCCTTCGCGGTGCGCGGCCGTACCGGAGCTGCGACAGCCCACGACTCGATACAGCACCGGCTGCGTGGGCTGCGCGGGCTGCTTGGCGACCGCCGGCTCGACATCGAGCACGTGCTCGTGTCCCGGGAGGGCCACGAGCACGCTGAGCACCACGAGCGCCGCCGCCGCCGCCAGCAGGGCCCCACCGGAGAGCGCACTGACCCGGGTGGAGCGAACGGAACGGCTCGGCAGGCGGAGGCGCACGGCGAGTCAACATACCTCCGCGGCTCGCCCCGGACCGTCCCGAACCATCGAATGTCCGGGAACTCGTACGCATAGGGTTCCCGCATGTCCCGCTTCGTCGCCGCGATCGACCAGGGCACCACCAGCACGCGCGTGATCCTGTTCGACCGCGACGGCCGGATCGCGGCGCTCGACCAGCGCGAGCACGAGCAGATCCATCCCCGGGCAGGGTGGGTCGAGCACGATGCGCTCGAGATCTGGCGGCGTACGCAGGAGGTGATCGCCGGTGCGCTTGCCGGCGCCGGCGCGGCGGCAAGCGACGTGGCTGCGATCGGCATCGCCAACCAGCGCGAGACCGCCGTGCTCTGGGACCGCGAGAGCGGAGAGCCGCTGCACAACGCGATCGTCTGGCAGGACACGCGCACCGCCCCGCTCGTCCGCGAGCTGGCCGGGACAGAGGGCCCGGACCGCCTGCGCGACGCGGTCGGCCTGCCGCTGTCGACCTACTTCTCGGGCCCGAAGGTCGCGTGGCTGCTCGACGCGGTCCCCGGCGCCCGGCAGCGCGCCGAGGCGGGAGAGCTCGCCTTCGGGACGATCGACAGCTGGCTGCTCTGGAACCTGACCGGCGGAGTGCACGCGACCGACGTGACGAACGCGAGCCGCACGATGCTGATGAACCTGCAGACGCTCGACTGGCACGAGCCGAGCCTCGAGCTGATGGGCATCCCCCGGGGGCTGCTGCCGGAGATCCGCTCCTCGAGCGAGCTCTACGGCGAGGCCATCCACGGAGCGCTCGCCGGGCGCCCGGTGGCGGGGATGATGGGAGACCAGCAGGCGGCGCTGTTCGGGCAGACCTGCTTCGAGGCCGGCGAGGCCAAGAACACATACGGCACCGGCTCGTTCCTGCTGGTGAACACAGGCCCGGAGATCGTGCGCTGCCGCGAGCTGCTCACGAGCGTCGCGGGCATGGTCGGCGACGGGCCGACGAGCTACGTGCTTGAGGGCTCGATCGCGGTCACCGGGGCAGCCGTGCAGTGGCTGCGAGACGGGCTCGGCCTGATCTCCACCGCCGCCGAGGTCGAGACGCTGGCCGCGGGGGTGACCGACAACGGCGGCGTGTACTTCGTGCCCGCCTTCTCGGGGCTGTTCGCGCCGCGCTGGCGCGAAGACGCGCGCGGCGTGATCGTGGGGCTGACGGCGTTCGCGAGCGCGGGCCACATCGCCCGCGCCGTCCTGGAGGCGACAGCCTGGCAGACCCGTGAGGTCGTCGACGCCGTGCGCGAGGAGTCGGGGGTGAGGTTGAGAGAGCTGCGCGTGGACGGCGGCATGACGGCCAACGAGCTGCTGATGCAGTTCCAGGCGGACGTCCTCGGCGTCCCGGTCGTGCGCCCTGCCGTCGCGGAGACCACGGCGCTGGGCGCGGCCTTCGCCGCCGGACTCGCGACGGGCTTCTGGAGCGATCAACAGGAGCTGTGCGAGCGCTGGCAGGAGGAGCGCCGCTGGGAGCCGGCGGCGGACACCCACGCGGTCGAGCGCGGTCTCGCCCAGTGGCGCCGGGCGGTGGAGCGCTCGCTCGGCTGGGTCTAGAGGATCGGCTCCGCGGCGGCGCGACGCGCCGGCCGGCTGCTCAGGGCGTAAGGATGATCTTCAGCGCCTCGCGCCGGTCGTAGACCGCGTAGGCCTCGGCGGCCTCGTCGAGCGGCATGTGGCGCGTGACCAGCGGCGAGGGGTCCAGCACGCCCTGCGACAGCATCGCCAGCACCGGGTCGACGTGCGCGATCACGTTCGCCTGGCCACCGCGGAGCGTGATCGCCTTCAGCCACAGCAGGCCCATGTGCACCTCGGCGCGCTCGGCGTAGACGCCGATGCACTGCACGCTGCCGCAGGGCCGGGTGAGCCTGATCGCGGTCTCCAGCGCGCGCGGGTCGCCCACGGCGTCGATCGCGACGTCGACGCCGCGTCCTTCCGTGGCCGCGGCGACAGCGGCTTTCGGGTCCTGCTCGGTGAGATGGACCGCCTCGGCGCCGAAGGTGGCGGCCAGCTCCAGCCGTTCTGGCACCGTGTCGATCGCGAGCACACGCGCGGCCCCGCTCGCGCGCGCGGCCTGGACGGCACACAGCCCGACGGGGCCGAGGCCGAGCACGGCGACGACATCGCCGGGGCGCATCTCGCTCGCGGCGACAGCGTGGAAGCCGGTGCCCATCACGTCTCCCGCGAAGAGCGCGACCTCGCTGCTCATGCCCTCGGGCACCTTGCGCAGGACGAGGTCGGCGTTCGGGACCAGCGCCATCTCGGCCTGCGTGCCCTGCAGCGAGCCGAGCGTGGCGCCGTGGCCGAACGTGCGGGAGTGGACGCACCGGTGGAAGAGGGCGCGCCGGCAGAACCAGCACTCGCCGCACGCGGTGTGAAAGCACCCCAGGACGCGGTCGCCGACGGCTACGCGCGAGACCCCCTCGCCCGTGGCGAGGACCGTGCCGACGTACTCGTGGCCGATCGTGAAGCCCGGCTCGATCTGGACGCGGCCGTGGTAGATGTGCAGGTCGGACCCGCACACGCCGGTCGCCTCGACGCGCACGATCGCGTCGCGTCGATCGAGCAGCTCGGGCTCGGGGCGCTCCTCCACGGCGACCTCGCCGGGAGCCTGGAATGTGACGGCGCGCATCGGGGCGGGAGCCTATCGGGCGGGCGGGCCGGCCCGCGGACCGCGCGCCGCCCTGGAACCGGCGGTCTAACGCGCCAGCTTGCGGCTCACGGCGATCTGCTCGCGGCCGCCACCCGCCAGAACCATGCGCACGACCTCGTCGCGGATGCGCTCGCGCTGGAGCTCGGCTTCGGAGGTCAGGGCCTGCGTGGCCAGACCGGTGAGCAGCGCGTCCACGCGCCAGGCCCAGGGGAGCGCAGGCGGCGCCGGATCGGGTTCGACCAGGCCCTCCAGCGCGAGATCGACGAGCTCGAACCAGTGTCCGAGGCGTTCGTCGATCGTGCGCCGCAGCTCCGGCAGGCGCACCGCCTCGCCGGTCGCGTTGATCCACACGCGCCAGGTCTCAAACGCCTCCTCGTCGGCGCCGAGCACGCTGTCGAGCAGGGCTTCCAGGCGCTCCACGCCCGGCGGCACACCCTCGATCGCCCGCGCATAGCGCTCCTGGCTGCGCTCGGAGACGTGCAACAGAGCCTGCGTCAGCAGATCCGCGCGGTTGGCGAAGTAGTGGTTGAGCATCCCGGTGCTGACCTCCGCCTCGTCAGCCACCATCCGCATCGTCGTCCCCGTGAACCCCTCGCGCGCGACGACGGCAGCCGCTGCACGGCAGATCTGATGACGCCGTATGGGCCCCATACCGAGCTTTGGCACCGCCCTCCCCTTCCTGACCCCCAAGGGCCGTCTCTCGTCCTCCGGTCCCTCTGCACCAGTGATGGTCGCAAAGTCGGCGGGCGCATTTCAATAGCGCCGTCGCGCGAGGAGCCGGGACGCGCGCCACGAACGGCGCGACGGGGGTCTCAGCCCTGCTCGGCCGGCGGCCGCTCGGGTGCGGCCCGGCCGGCTCGCAACGCGGCCGCGAGGCCTTGATCGCGGCGCTCTCGCAGCGCCGCGGCACGCTCGGGGTCGATCTCTTCCGCCACGGCGGCAAGGGAGTCGAGCGCCCGCGCGTCGGCGCTGCCGGCGGCCAGTTCGATCAGCTCCTCGCGAGCGGCGAGCGCACCCGACTCCACGGGCCCGACCAGCCCCCAGCGGCGCGCGAGCGAGTCGCGGACGAGCTCGTCGAGGTCCTCGGCGTCGACGGCCCCGCGCTCGAGCAGCCACGACGTCTCCCGCAGCAGCGCAAGCTCCAGCCGTGCCGAGAGGAGACCCGGCACCTCACGCCGAAGCGCGATCGGGCGCTTGCCGAGCGCGCGCAGCAGTTGCGAGACGCGGTCGAGCAGGCGGCGCGGCGTGTCGCGTGCGGCCAGCAGCTCGACGACGGGACACAGCAGCGGCGGATCCCCGTACCGCGTCGAGAGCATCCGCTCGCCGACCTGCGCCGCCTCGCCGAGCTCGGTGGGGGCGGGCACGAGCGCCGTCGTGGCCACGAGCGCCTCCGGGTGGCGGTCGGCGATCTCGGCGATCGCGGCCGCGCGCGCGTCGAGCGGCGCCGACTGGGCGTCGACGATCAGGGTCAGCCGTTCGACCGAGGAGATCGTGGGGTCGCCGCGCGTCATCAGCGACCGCGCGCGCTCCAGATCCGGCGGGTCGGCGAGCCCGTAGGTGGCCGCGAAGCGCAGCGCCTCCTCGACACGCACGTCGGCGCCGGCGTCATCGCTGCTCCACAGCACAGAGCAGCCTCCGAGGGCGTACTCGCAGCCGACCTGGGCCGCGGTCGGGCCCGTGCCGAGCACGGCCACGCGGGTCACCGCAGTCCTC
Organism: uncultured Solirubrobacteraceae bacterium; assembly: GCA_963742805.1. Taxonomy (GTDB): domain Bacteria; phylum Actinomycetota; class Thermoleophilia; order Solirubrobacterales; family Solirubrobacteraceae; genus Palsa-744. The sequence goes on from CAVUNG010000001.1 coordinate 1,064,003, forward strand.
GCTTCGCGCCCTCGACGGCCACCGGCACAGAACATAGACCCCGCGCAGGCGGCGAGATCGAGAGGCGGCTCTACTCCCCCGCAGGCTCGCGCAGCCGGCCGCTCTCGGGGTCGTAGACGAGGCCTCGAATTCGCTCTCGCGCGGTCAGCTCCGGGGCCGAGCGCAGGCGCTGCAGGCTGTCTCGCAGGGCGTCCTCGACGTCCTCGAAGGCGCCGAGCCGCCAGCTCGGTCGCGCGCCGTCGGCCGCGAGCGCCCGCGCGTATTCGTCCTCGGAGGCGCCGTGCAGACCGCAGCCGTCGTGCATCACGACGACGATCTCCTCGGTGCCGAGCAGGCGCTGGGAGATCGACAGCGAGCGGATCGCGTCGTCGGTCGCGAGCCCGCCGGCGTTGCGGATGATGTGGGCGTCGCCGCGCTCGATGCCCAGCATCGGGAACAGGTCGATGCGCGTGTCCATGCAGGAGAGCACCGCCACCTTGCGACGAGGACGGGGGCTCAGTCCCGGCGCCGCCAGCTCCTCGGTGCGCCCGGAGGCCACCGCGAGCATCCGCTCTGCGTTGCTCTCGCTCATCGCGGGCGAAGGCTAATAGAGTCCCCGCTCGTGGAGCTGGCGGGCAGGCATGTGGTGGTCACGGGCGCGGCTGGCGGGATCGGCCGCGCGCTGGCGCGGCGCTTCCGCGAGGAGGGGCCGGCGGCGCTGACGCTGGCGGATCGCGACTTCGAGGGAGCGAAGGCGATCGCCGAGCAGGTGGACGGGCTCGCGGTCGAGCTCGACGCCGGCAGCGAGCCCAGCGTCCTGGCGCTGATCGGGACCGCGACTGAGGCCAACGGGCCGATCGACATCTTCATCTCCAACGCCGGCGTACCCGGCGCGCTCGGCGGCCCCGAGTCGCCCGACGACGCCTGGGACGAGGCCTGGCGCGTGAACGTGATGGCGCACGTCTGGGCCTCGCGAGCGCTGCTCCCGGACATGCTCGAGCGCGGCGAGGGCTATCTGATCAACACCGCGTCGGCCGCCGGTCTGCTGACGCAGGTCTCCTCGCTCGTCTACAGCGTGACCAAGCACGCCGCGGTCTCGCTCGCCGAGTGGATGTCGATCGAATACGCCGAACGCGGCGTGCGCGTCTCGTGCATCTGCCCCCAGGGCGTGCGCACGCCGATGCTCGACCTCGCGATGACCGACGCGGCGGGCGCGGCCGCGCTGACCTCCGGCGGGCTGATCGAACCGGAGGACGCAGCCGACGCGGTCGTGGAGGGCATCCGCGCCGAGCAGACGCTGATCCTGACGCACGAGAACGTCGCGGGCTTCATGGCGCTCAAGGCGGCCGAGCCCGAGCGCTGGCTGCGCGGCATGCGCCGGATCGTGCGCGAAGCGCGCGACGCTCAGAGCGGCTGAGACTCAGCCGCTCGCGACGAGCAGCACGCTGGCGACGCGCTGAGGCCGGCGTTTCGATTCGAGTTCGACGCTCGCGGCGAGACCACCCGGTCCGGCGGCGCGCAGCGCCCGGCGGGCGCGGGCGCTGAGCTTCAGGGTCACGACCTTCTGGGCGGCGTTCCGGACGTGGAGGGCCGCATGCGCGAGCGTCGTGTGATGGCCCGCAACCACCGCCGTCAGGGCCAGCTTGCCGCGGCAGCCTCCGTGGAGGCCGCAGACGAGCGCGACCGCCGCCTTCGAGCCCCTGACCGCCACCTGCCGTGAAGCCGGGCCGAGCGCCGCGAGCGAAGACGGCGCGGGCAGGCAGCGCGCTTCGCCGGCGAGGACGACCGCGGGCTGTGGGAGCGAGCCGGCGCCGAGCGGGCGGGGACCGCACACGGCCGCGCTCGCGACCGCGTATTCGGGACTGATCGAGCTGGCGCTCGTCGGCGCCGCGGCGGGCCCGTCATCGGCGCCGGCCACGCACCGCAGCCGCGAGCCGAGGTCTGCGCTCGTCAACGTGTAGGTGAGCTGGAAGGACCGCGCCGCGCCCGGGGCGCCAGCGACGCCGTAGGTGAGGACGCCGCCCCCCGGCGCGAACCAGTTCGGGTGTCCGGCGGCGCCGGGGTACAGACCGCTCCAGAGTTCCCCGGCTGCGAAGGGCTGGGCTCCGAACGGCACGACGATCGCGCCGCCGAACGGGCTCGGGCTGCCGTCGAGCTGATCGCGCGCGGAGCCGAGTTCGCCCGCTTCCTCGGAGGCGACGGTCACGACGCCGGACGCGCTCACGCGTTGCAGCGAGATCCGGACCGTGTGCGCTTCGGCGAGCGCGCGCACGGCCGGCTGGGCGGAGGACCCGACGGAGCTCGTCCACGGTGCCGAGACGCACCGCACCTGCTGGGAGCCCCACCACGAGCCTTCCTGCTGGTAGGCCTGGCCGACGGCGCCGGGCGCGGCGCCCTGCTCCATGCAGACGGAGCTCGCGCAGTGCAGCGCCGCAGCCGAGATCGGCCACGAGGGCTGCGGCGGCTGCTCGTGGATCGTGCGCGTGGCGCTGGTCAGCGTGGTCGAGACGCCGCTGGCCGTCGCGATCTGCCGGCAGGAGAGCGAATGGCCGTCGTCGCTGCGCGGAGGCACGAAGGTGCCCGCGCTCGCCCCGGCGATCGGCGCGCCGTCGAGCAGCCACTGCGTGACGACGGCTCCCCCGCTCCAGCCGGCGCCGGTGCAGGTTGCGCGCGCGGCGGAGAACAGAACGCCGGGCGAGACGCTCGGCGGGCCGGGTGCCGTCGGGCCGTGCGGGGTCACACGCCATTCGAAGCTGAGTTCGAAGACGGCTTCTTCGGGGTTCTCCGCCTTCAGCTTCACGGTCGTCGTTTCGGCGTGCGAGGGCGTTCCCGCGATCACCGCTTCGGTCGCCGAGATGCGTTCGAGCGCGAGGCCGGCGGGCAGCCCTTCGGCGGTGAGCTGCGCCATGTTCGCGCCCGTGACGCGAAGGGGTGCGATCGGCGTGCCTTCGACGCTCGCCTGGTCGAGGGGTTTCGTGATCGTGGCGGCGCCTTCGGGTTGGACGGTCAGGTTGAAGGATGCTTCGACCGTCGCTTTTTCGACGTCTTCAGCTTCCAGCGTCACCGCCGTCGACGGTTTCGCCGCCGTCAGCGTGCCCGAGATTTCCCATTCCTTTTCTTCGCTGGCGGGAACTTCTTTCAACGCCAGTTCCGCCGGCAACCCCGACTTGCCACGCAACACGTGCAGCCCCGTGCCTTTGACCCTCATCGAGAACGGCTGACCAACCGTCGCCGTCTGAGGAACGATCGCTTCGATCGACGGAGCCGCTTCGTGCACCGTCAGGTTGAAGGACGCTTCGACCGTCGCTTTTTCGACGTCTTCAGCTTCCAGCGTCACCGCCGTCGACGGTTTCGCCGCCGTCAGCGTGCCCGAGATTTCCCATTCCTTTTCTTCGCTGGCGGGAACTTCTTTCAACGCCAGTTCCGCCGGCAACCCCGACTTGCCACGCAACACGTGCAGCCCCGTGCCTTTGACCCTCATCGAGAACGGCTGACCAACCGTCGCCGTCTGAGGAACGATCGCTTCGATCGACGGAGCCGCTTCGTGCACCGTCAGGTTGAAGGACGCTTCGACCGTCGCTTTTTCGACGTCTTCAGCTTCCAGCGTCACCGCCGTCGACGGTTTCGCCGCCGTCAGCGTGCCCGAGATTTCCCATTCCTTTTCTTCGCTGGCGGGAACTTCTTTCAACGCCAGTTCCGCCGGCAACCCCGACTTGCCACGCAACACGTGCAGCCCCGTGCCTTTGACCCTCATCGAGAACGGCTGACCAACCGTCGCCGTCTGAGGAACGATCGCTTCGATCGACGGAGCCGCTTCCAGAGCGGGCGTGACTTCCCCCAATGTGGTCGGAAGGCGGCCCGCCGCCTGCGCCCCCGGCGCCATCACCCCGATGAGGGAGACGAGCGTCAGAAACGCCGCAAGCAGGCCGAAAGCGCGGGATGCGCGCCTTCCAAGACGCGGGCGCGGGGGAGCCGGGGACACGAGCGGATTGTGTCGCATATTCGTCTAGACCCCTGAAACACCCCGCCGTTGCGGCGTCTCATAAGTCGATAGCGGTTCCGATATGAGTTTTGAGGGGGATCCCGCACCCTGATGCCGCTCGCTGCCGGGCTCTCGCCCGCGACCCGCCGTGCGCTGCGCGGGGCCGCGATCCTGACCGGCGTGCTTGCGGTCGCGCTCGGCCTGCATGACGGGGACGTGCTCGGCGGCCCGCAGCTCGACCACCTCTTCAACGTCGGGGTGTACACGGGGATCGAGGTGCTCGTCTGCGCCCTCGTGTTGACGCGCGCGCTCACGATCGCCCAGGACCGCGGCGCCTGGCTCGCTCTCGGGATCGGGATCGCCTTCTACACGGCCGGCGACATCTACTACGCGCTGGTGCTCGAAAACGCCGCATCGATCCCCACCCCTTCGCCGGCCGACGCGGGCTACCTCCTCTTCTACCCCTTCGCCTACGTCGCGCTCGCGCGCCTCGTCGGCGCCCACGTGCGTGACGTCCACGCCAACGTCTGGCTCGACGGCGCGATCGGCGGGCTGACGCTAGCCGCGGTCGGCTCGGCCCTGGTGCTCGAGCCGGTGATCCACGCCACCCACGGCGACAGCGCCCTCGTCGCCACCAACCTCGCTTACCCGATCGGCGACCTGCTGCTGATCGTCTTCGTATTCGGCGTGTTCGCCCTGACCGGATGGCGCCCGGGCCGCGCGTGGCTGCTGATCCTGTTCGGGCTCGGCATCACCGCGGTGGCGGACAGCATCTACCTGTTCCGGGTCGCGGAAGGCACCTACCACGCGGGTACGTTCCTGGACGCGCTGTGGCCGATCGGGCTCGCGCTGCTGGCCTTCGCGGCCTGGTCGGCGCCCCGCCCGCGGGAGGGCAACCCGCTCGCGAGCATCGCAGCGATGGTGCGTGCCGTGCTTCTTCGGCGCCGTCGCGCTGATGCTGCTGATCCGCAGCAACTACAAGCACCTCGACGTGATCCCCGAGGCGCTCGCCGGCGCGGCCCTGCTCGTCGCGGGCCTGCGCTTCGCCGTGACTCTTCAACGACGTGCGCAACATGTCCTCGCTGCGTGAGCAGCAGGCGCGCACCGACTACCTGACCGGGCTCGCAACCGGCGCCACTTCTACGGGCAGCTGAACGACACGATCGACGTCTGCCGGCGGCGCGGAACGAGCTTCGCGCTGCTGATCGATCGACCTGGACCGCTTCAAGGAACTCAACGACACGCTCGGCCACTACGCCGGCGACCAGCTCCTCCAGCAGGTCGGCCCACGCATGCAGGCGGTCGTGCGGGACGCTGCCATCGCGCGGCTCGGCGGCGACGAGTTCGGGGTGATCCTCCGCGACGAGTCGGCCGCGGCGGCCACCGCGGAGCGCATCCAGAGGGCGCTCGCGCGCCCGTTCGAGCTGGACGAGCTGACGGTCGCTGTGCAGGCGTCGATCGGCATCGCCGTGTTCCCGAAGGACGCGCAGAGCACCGACGGGCTGCTGCAGCGCGCGGACATGGCGATGTACCAGGCCAAGGACGAGCGCAGCCGGTACTTCTTCTACACCCCGGCGGCCGATCACGGCAGCCGTGAGCGGCTCGGCCTCGTCACCGAGCTCAAGCGGGCGGTCGAGCAGGGCGGGCTGCGTCGTGCACTACCAGCCGCAGGTGGACCTGCGCACGAACACGGTCAGCGGCGTCGAGGCGCTCGTGCGGTGGCAGCACCCGGTGCGAGGGCTGCTGGGCGCAGACGCGTTCGTGGGCATCGCCGAGCAGATCGGCGTCATGCGCGAGCTGACAGCGTCGGTCCTCGAGCAGGCGCTGAGTCAACACCGGGCCTGGCTCGACGAAGGCCGTGAGCTCAACCTTGCCGTCAACGTCTCGGCGACCAACCTGCTCGACGCCGCGTTCCTCGGCGACCTGCAGCGGCGCCTGGAGCACTGGCGCACGCCGCCCGGCACGCTGCGGCTCGAGATCACAGAGTCGGTCCTGATCGCCGAGGGCTCGCGCGTGCGGCGCGTGATCGACTCCCTCGGCGACCTCGGCGTGCTGCTCTCGCTGGATGACTTCGGGACCGGCTACTCGCCGCTCTCCTACCTGCGCGAGCTGCCTGTGACCGAGATCAAGATCGACCGCTCGTTCGTCACCGCGATGATGAGCGACCGCGACACGGCGACGATCGTCGCCGCCGTGATCGGGCTCGCCCGGCGGCTCGGGATCGACGTGGTGGCGGAGGGGATCGAGACCGCCGGGCAGCTCGAGATGCTGCGCGGCTTCGAGTGCCCGTTCGCGCAGGGCTATCTGTTCTCCCGCCCGATGCCCGCGCAGAACGTCGGGCGCTGGCTGCGCGAGGACGCGCTCGAGCACATCGCCGAAGAGGTGCTGGCGGCGGGCCGGCTCGCCGACCTCGGCGGAGCGCCGCTACAGGCGCCGCTCGAGCGGCGCCCGACCGCGGGCGCGCTCGTGTGGCCGGGCCCCCCGCGCCGGCGCCGCGACGTTCCGATCGCCTGAGCGCTCGGTCAGCCGCGCGCGTCGACGGTCTGTGCCCTCTTGCCCTTCTGCCGCGGCTTCCTGGAAGCCTTGGGCGGCTTCGCCGGCGGTTCGGCCAGCGCGAGCAGCTCGTCCATGCGCGTCGCCGATGCCGTCGGTGAGCACGGTCGATGTCCGGCGCGCCGTCGTAGTCGCCGGTGACGCCGAAGTAGAGCCCGCCGTCGTAGGAGAAGATCGCCACGACGATCCGGATCGAGCCGACGACCGGGACGAACGGGTAGGACTCGAGCATCCGCCGGCCGAGCGTCTGCACCGGCTGCTGCGGGCCCGGAACGTTGGTGGTGGCGGTGTGCATGTTCAGGCGCGGGGAGGCCGTGACGAGCCGGCTGCCGAGCGCGAGCAGCATCGGCGGCGCGAAGCCCGACAGCGAGGACAGCACGTCGCCGGCGACGGCCTGCTTGCGACTCCTTGATGCCATCCATCTCGGCGCGGATCCGCGACAGGCGCGCGCGCGGGTCATCGAGCCCCACCGGCAGGCCGGCGAAGACCGCCGAGACGCGGTTGTTGTAGACGCCGCGCTCGCCGCGGCGGCGCACCGAGACCGGCACCATCGTGCGCACGCACGTCCTCGGGCGCGGGCTGCTCGCCGCGCGACGTCCAGCAGCGCGCGGAAGCCGCCCGTGATCATCGTCAGCACGACGTCGTTGACGGTGCCGCCGAGCGCGGCGCGGACGGTCTTGACGTCGCTCAGGCGCACCTCCGCCCAGCTCCAGCGCCGGTGCGGGCCGATCGGGCCGGTCAGCGAGGAGGACGGCGACCGGGCGCATGCGCGAGCTGGCGGCGCGCAGCCGCGCGTCGCGGTCTCGACCGCGCGTCGCAAGGGTTTCGCGCGGCGCGAGCAGGGCGTGCCGCGCAGCGTCTGCAGCTGCCCGCCCGAAGGGCTGACTCAGTGGGCCGAGCGTGCGCGCCAGGACCTCGACGTCGGACGGCTCCGGCGCGGGCGAGAACTCACGCTGGCGCGGCCGCCGGTCGTGTCGGAGAACATCACCGACATCAGGTCGGTCGCGGCGACCCCGTCGACCATGCAGTGGTGGACCTTCGAGAGCAGCGCCCAGCGCCCGTCGGCGAGCCCCTCGACCGACCACAGCTCCCACAGCGGCTTGTTGCGGTCGAGGTGCTGGGAGAAGACGCGCGCGGCCATGTTGCGCAGCTGCTGCTTCGCTGCCCGGGCGCGGGATCGCGGTGTGGCGCAGGTGGTAGTCGAGGCTGAAGTGCGGGTCGTCGACCCACGCCGGCGTGCCGGCCGCGAGCGGGACGAAGCGCACCTTCTGGCGGTAGCGGGGCACCAGGTCGAGCTTGCCCGCGACCATCGCGCTGCAGATCGGCGAACGGCGGCGGCGGGCCCTCGAACAGGCTCACGCCGCCGATGTGCATCGGCGTGACGTCGTTCTCGACGTGCAGGAAGGAGGAGTCGATCGAGCTCATCCATTCCATGCCGGCTCCCTACCAGTCGTCGAGCAGTTCGCTCGAGCACGCGGTAGACCGCCGGGTGCACCGACATCCCGCAGTGGCTCGAGTCGACCTCGACGTTGCGCGCGTGCGGGTCCAGGCATGCGTGCCAGTCGACGATCCCGTCGCTGCGCGAGTACACCGACACGGCCTCGATGTGCTCCGCGCAGCGGAGCCTCGAGGTCCGCCCAGAAGGCCTCGCAGCACGCACCGTCGTGCGCAGCCGCTGGAGAACAGGCGCGGGATGCCGAGGTCGCCGAGCGTGGCCATCAGGCGTACGGTGCGAAGGACCGCGGGAGCACGGCCAGCGGGTCCGAGACCGGCGAGCCCAGCATCACGAGCGCCGACACGCTCTCGGGCTCGCGCACGGCGAGCGAGCGCGCGAGCGCGCCCCCGCGGCTCTGCCCGATCAGCACCACCGGCTCTTCGCGATCGACCGGCGAAGCCCGCACAGCTGCTCCTGCAGCCGGCTGACGATCTCCTCGGCGCAGCCCGCGTTCAGCCGCATCCCGCTCATCGAGACCGGGTGGCCGCGGCGGCGCAGCCATGCGCGCATCACGGCCAGCGAGCTGTCGCCCGCCATGAAGCCGGGGATCAGCAGCACCGGGCGCGGCGGTGCCGGCTGCGGCGGCGCAGCGACAGCCGGCTCGCAGAGCGCGCCCTCGGCGAGCAGCCGCGCCAGCTCGCCTCCGTAGCGCAGCTCCCCCCACAAGGGCGCTACCGGCGCCTCCACTGCTCCTCCCGCTACCGCCATCCCGATAGAGAGGATACGCACAAACTCCCCGGACGGCGAACATGCGACGCCGGCGTGCGCCCGGCCGGGGCTCCCGGCTAGCGCCGCCGGCTACGCGATCAGGCGGGCGCGGGGGCCTGCACGGCGCCGGGGCGCTCGAGCTGATGCGAGTCGTGCGAGCAGATCAGCTCGACCTCGCCGCCGTGGCGTGCGGCCAGCTCGCGCAGCCGTTCGCGGTTCTCCTGGCGGGCCCTGCCGTCGGTCTGGTTGAGACTCTGAAAGAGGCGCAGCCCGGGAGGACAGCTCGGCGGGGTCTGCACCTCGCCGTGGTGGAAGAAGGCGTCGCCGCAGTGCAGCAGCCAGCCCTCGCCGCGGCGGATCGCGACGCCGGTGTGGCCGCGGGTGTGGCCGGGAAGCGGGATCAGGAGGATCTCCTCGTCTGCGTCCGGCAGGATGCGCACCGAGCGGAAGCCGAACCATTCGTCTCCACCCGGCTCGTGCTCGACCCAGCGCGGGCCGTGGAGCCAATGAGCCGGGATGTAGCGGGCGCGGGAACGCCAGTCGGGCGACAGCGCGGCGGCCAGCTCGGGGCCGAGGAGGTGGACCTCCGCCTGCGGGAAGTCGGGCAGCCCGCCCGAATGGTCGAGGTCGAGGTGGGTCGTCACGATGTGCCGCACGTCCTCGGGCTGGAAGCCGCGATCGATGAGCTGCGCGTGGGCGGTCTCCGATGCGATCAGCTGCGGGCTGACGGCCGCGTTGAAGAGGCGGCCGAGCTGGCGGCCGGTTGGCGACGTCGCCGCGGCCGAAGCCGGTGTCGATCAGCACGAGCCCGTCGGCACCCTCGATCAGCAACACGTGGCAGATCGAGCGCGAGCGCTCCAGCAGGCCGCCTTCGCCGGCGAAGAAGCGCGCGCCCCGCGGGCACATCGTGCCGCAGTTGAGGTGGTGGATCGCTCGCGGGGAGACGTTCACGCGCCGACACCCTAACGGCGGTTAGCATCCCGCGTGATGGAGGGGAGCGCAGAGATCGGGGTGCGCTGCGCGGCCGGCGGCAGCCAAGCGAGCTACCCCGAGCTGTTCGGCGCGGCGCTGCGCGCGAGCAGCGGCCTCGCGGCGCTGGGCGTCGGAGCGGGTGACCGCGTCGCCTTGCTGCTCCGCAACTCGCTCGAGTTCCTGCAGGCTTCGATCGCGACCGTGCCGCTGGGGGCGAGCGCGGTGCCGATCAACTGGCACTGGCGCGGCGAGGAGATCGTCCACGTGCTCGCCGACAGCGGCGCGAAGGCGCTCGTGATGCACGCCGACCTCTGGCCGGCGCTGGAGGGAGGACTCCCGGAGGGAGTGGCGCTCGTGAGCGTGGGCGACGGAGAAGTCCCCGGCGCGCAGCGCTGGGAGGACTGGATGGGGTCGATGGAGCCGTGGCTCCAGGCCCCCGAAGCCGCCCCGATGTCGATCATCTACACCTCGGGCACGACCGGCAAGCCGAAGGGCGTCGTGCGGGAGCAGTCGACTGAGGGGAAGCGCGAGGAAACGCGCGCGCTGTTGGCCGAGCTGTTCCAGCTCGGCGAGGGAGAGCGGACCGTGATCCCCGCGCCGATGTACCACACGGCGCCGAACGTGTACGCGCTCGCGAGCGCGCTCGCCGGCATGGACATGACGATCATGGAGCGCTTCGACGCGGAGGAGTTCCTGCGCATCGTCCAGGACCGGCGCGTGACGGTCGTGCAGATGGTGCCGACGATGTTCGTACGGCTGCTGGCGCTGCCCGAGCAGGTGCGCCGCTCCTACGACCTCTCCTCGCTGCGGTGGGTCGTGCACGCGGCCGCGCCATGCCCGCCGGAGGTCAAGCGCCAGATGATCGAGTGGCTCGGCCCGATCGTCGCCGAGTACTACGGCGGCACCGAGACCGGCCCCGTCACCTACTGCACGAGCGAGGAGTGGCTGGCACATCCCGGCACCGTCGGCAGGCCCCTCGGCGCGGCGCGGGTGAAGGTGATCGGCGAGGACGGCACCGAGCTCGGGCCGGGCGAGTCGGGCGAGATCTACGCGTGGCTCGACCTCTTCCCGAACTTCACGTACGAAGGCGACGAGGAGAAGCGGCGCTCGATCGAACGCGACGGCCTCGTCAGCGTCGGGGACATCGGCTACCTCGACGGCGAGGGGTTCCTCTACCTGAACGACCGCCGCTCGGACATGGTGATCAGCGGCGGCGTCAACATCTACCCGGCGGAGATCGAGGCCTGCCTGCTCGGGCTGGAGGGGGTGCGCGACTGCGCGGTCTTCGGCATCCCGGACGAGGAGTTCGGCGAGGCGCTCGCCGCGCACGTCGAACTCGACGAGGGCGCCTCGCTCGGCGAGGACGAGGTGCGTGCGCACGTCCGCGCCGGCCTCGCCGGCTACAAGACGCCGAAGGTCGTCGTCTTCGCGGACGACCTACCGCGGGAGGACTCGGGCAAGATCTTCAAGCGCCGCCTGCGCGAGCCCTACTGGGTCGGGATGGAGCGGGCGATATGAGCCCCGCGATGCCGCCCGCGCGCCCGGTGGCCGTCGGCGACGGCGTCGAGTTGAGCGTGGCCGAGGCGGGCACCGGCCCGGCGGTCGTGCTCTGCCACGGGTTCCCCGAGCTGGGGTTCTCCTGGCGCCACCAGATCGCGCCGCTCGCCGACGCCGGCTACCGGGTGATCGTGCCCGACATGCGCGGCTACGGCGCCAGCTCGGCGCCGCAGGCGACCGAGGAGTACGACGTCCTCTCCCTCTGCGGCGACATGACGGGGCTGCTCGAGGCGCTCGGCGAGGAGAGCGCGATCTTCATCGGCCACGACTGGGGTGCGTTCCTGGTCTGGCAGCTGGCTTGGATCCACCCGGAGCGCGTGCGCGCGGTCGCCGGGCTGAGCGTGCCGTTCGTGCCGCGGGCGCCGGCCGCCCCCATCCCGATCATGCGTGCGAACCTCGGCGAGGAGTTCTACATCGTGTGGTTCCAGACCCCCGGCGTCGCCGACGCGGCGCTCGCCGGCGACGTGCGCCGCACGCTTGACGACCTCACGGCAGTGGACCGCGCAGTGGGCCGAGGAGGAGGGCGCCGAGAAGAAACGTCCCGAGTGGCTGAGCGAGGAGGAGTTGCAGGTGTACACGGACGCGTTCGAGCGCACGGGCTTCACGGGCGGCCTCAACTGGTACCGCAACATCGACCGCAACTGGGAGCTGACCGAGCCCTTCCAGGAGCGCCGCATCGAACAGCCCGCGCTGTTCCTGACCGGCGAGCTGGACGTGGTCAAGAGCTTCATGCCGGTCGAGGCGATGGACGGGTGGGCCACCGACCTGCGCGGCAGCGTCAACGTGCCGGGGGCGGGCCACTGGGTGCAGCAGCAGGCGCCCGAGGCTGTCAACGCAGAGCTGCTCGCCTTTCTCGCCGAGATCTAGGAGCGCCGGCGGCCTCGGGGAGTCGGCCGGCGCTCGTGCCGGGTTTGGGAGGGGTCGGCCGGCGCTCCGTGCCGGGGTTGGGAGGGGTCGGCCGGCGCTCGTGCCGGGTTTGGGAGGGGTCGGCCGGCGCTCCGTGCCGGCCTCGGGGCCTCGTGCGCCCAGCGAACTCCCAGGGCGCACCGAGCGGTCCCCAACAGGCCCGCGCGAGCCTGACTGCATCCCGTGGGGCGCTGAAGGCGCCCTGCGCCCCGACAGAAGGAGACCAACCATGCAGGCTCCCAGAAGGCTCGCGGCCGTAGCCGTCGCAGGGACATGTGCCCTGGCCGGCGCAGCCGCGGGCATCAGCCAGAGCGCGGCGAGCTCGTCGTCCGGCAAAGCGAGCTCCAAAGCCGGGAAAGCCGCCTCGACCTCCGGTCCTCCCGGAGGCGGGCACTTCGGACCCGGCGGGCCCGGCGGCGAGGTGCACGCGGTGGAGGTCGTGCTGGACAAAGCCGGCACCGCCTACATCAGCGTCACCGAGGACAGCGGCATCCTCACCGCCGTCGATTCGAGCGCCGGCACGATCACCCTCAAGGAGGGCACCTCCTCGGTCACCTATGCCACGCCGACGATCACGATCCCCTCGGGGGCGACTGTGACGCTCGACGGGTCCTCCAGCTCGCTCGAAAAGCTGAAGGAAGGAGACCACGTCTCGATCTCCTCCTCTTCGGAAGGGACGAACGTGTTCGCGACCGACTCCTCCTTCAAGCCCGGCGAAGGCCACGGACCGGGCCCGATGGGCGGCCCGCCGCAGGGCGGCCAGCCGCCGAGCCAGGGCGCCTGAGGCGCCCGTGAGCAGCGGCGGCCGCGGGGTAACGTTGGAGGCGTGAGACAGATGCCTTCCAGCGGAGCCCCGCAGCCGTCGCGGCGCGCGGCGACCGCGCCGGCCGAGAACCGCGTCGCGATCGCCGTCGGCGCGCTCACGTTGATCGCCGGCATCGTCGTGCTGGCCGTGGCGAGCGGCACCGGCGCCACGATCGCCGCGGCGATGCTGCTGGGGATCGCGGGGATCGCGTTCGTCTCGCTGATCTTCCTGATCGTGGGTCAGAGCGAAGAAACGGACCGGCAGCGCCACCCGCGCGGGTGAGCGCCGCCGACCGCCCTCGATTTCAGCCTTTCGCGAGCGCCGCGATCGGGCCGCCAGCCGGCGTGCCGATCCCGGTCATGCCGTCGTAAACGGGAGCCGTCGACAGGCTCACCTTCTTTACAACTCGTCGTCGACGCGGCTCACGGCTCGAGCGCGGCCTCGCGGCGCCGGCGACGCCACGCCCGCGAGACGGCGGCGCCCGCGAATGCGAGCAGCCCGAGCGGCAGCAGCACCGCGAGCGCGATCAGCACGACGGCGCCCGCCGCGGCGAGCACATCGCCCGCGTCGTGCAGCCCGCGTCCGAGCGTGAGCGCGTGCCCCGAGGAGGCGCCCGCGATCGTCACTTCGAGCTGGGAGGTGGAAGCGCGACGCGAGACCGCTTTCACCGCTTCGCGGTCGCCCGCGAGCGCGGCGCGGTTGCCCGCGAGCCGCGCGCGCAGGCTTTCGATCTCGCCCTGCGTGGAGGCCGCGGCGAGCGCTCGAAGCAGTGCGCGGCGGACGGCTTCGTCGTCGCCGAGACGGCGCCGCGCCGCTTCGTAGGAGCTCGTGATGTCCTGCGATTCCTGGTTCACGGCGCGCTCGGGCGCGATCCGCCCCAGTGCCGCGATCGCCTGGCTCAGCTTCGCGCTGGGCAGGCTCAGCACGAGCTGCGCTTCGCTGGAGCCGCCCTTGCGGACCTGCACCTGGGAGCTGGCGACGTAACCGCCGTAGCTCGTGCCGAGGCGGGAGACCGCGTCCGCGGCTTCCTGGACCCCTTCCGAGCTGGTCGCGAGCGTGACCGAGGCGCCGAGCTGCTGCTCTCTCCCGGGGGCTGGTTCGGCGGCCGCCGAGCTCGCCGCTTCGGCTGCGCCGCTGACGCCGGGAAGTTTGGCCGCGTGTTCGATCGCGCGCTTGCCCGGCGGGCCGCCGGCCGCGGGTTCGGACCCGACGGCCGCCTGCGGCGCCGCGATGCTGCTCTTCGGGGGGAAGGTGGTTCCCGCGGTGTCTCTGTTCTGCGCGCCACCCACGAGCACCAGCGCGAGCACCAACGAGGCGAGCGCTGCCCCCACCCCTCCCAGCGCGAGCGAGCGCCCAGGGGAGGAGGCGATCCGGCGGCGCAGTCGCGAGCCCCGGGGCTCGCGCCGCGCGCGCGCCCACTCCGCCAGGCGCGCCTGCAGCTCGCGCTCGAACTCGGCGTCCGGCCCGGGGGACAGCGCCCGCACGTCCTCACCGAGCTCGCGCAGCGCGCTCGCCTGCGCTCCGGGCAGCTCGCCGTTCAGGGCGGCGTCGATCTCGGCGCCCAGGCGCACGCCGTCGCGGCCCGGGAAGGGGATCACCCTCATGCGATCTCCCGCGATCCGAGCGGGGTCTCCCGCAGACGCTCGAGCGCACGGTGCAGCCTCGTGCCCGCGTTGGACTCGCTGATCCCGAGCGCACGCGCCAGCTCGGCGTTGGTGAGCTGGCCGTGGAACTTCAGCAGCACCACCTCGCGGTCGCGCGGGGACAGCTCGGCGAGCGCGCGGCGGACGCTGTCGCGGCGCTCGACGTCCTCCGGGTGCGCGCCGGGCGCCGCTCCAGCCGCAAGGCTCTCCTCGGCGCCGGGCGCCGCGGGCTCGCGGCGCTTGCGGCGGCGCAGCTCGTCCAGCGCGGCGTTGCGCGCGATCGTGAACAGCAGCCCGCGCGGGCTGCCGCGCCGGGGATCGAGCCTGCTGTGAGCCCGCAGCAGGCGCTCGAACGTGAGCGCCGTCACGTCCTCGGCGCTCGCGCGGTCGCCGAGCAGCGACAGCGCGTAACGAAACACGTCAGCCACCGATTCCCGGTAGAGCGCCTCGAAGGACGCCGCACCCAGTTGACGATCGCGCTCGGAGGGACGCTGCGCTCGTTGGATCATCCCCATCAAAACAACCTACGTCCGGGCGCGCACCTTCGTCACAACACGCGGGAGGGGCCCGCGGCCGGTGCCAGGCCGCGGGCCCTCCTCGCGTGGGCCTCCTGCCCTAAGGCTGCTTCTGGCCCGTCGCCGGGTTCAGGAACAGCTTGCCGGCCTTCCTGCCGGACAGCTGGAACATGCCTGCGAGGTCGAACGGCACACCCTCGGAGGCATCGGTCGTGGCCTCTGCCTGGTCCACCGACCCGGGAATACCCGGCAGGCCCCAGTTGTACTCGACGAAGTTGATCATCGAGGCCTGGTTGGAGAGGTTGTGATCGACCGCGTTCTTCTTGGCGAACGGCGAGATCAGCAGCAGCGGCAGCCTGGGGCCGAGACCGCAACGACCCTGTTCGCCGGCCAGCGGCGCCGTCGTCTGCGGGCTCGGGCCACACTGGCCGGATGTGCCCGTGCTCGACACCGTGAACGAGGTGTTCGTGAGGTTGTCGGCCGGCGACAGCGACGGGTTCGTGACCCCCGAGTAGGCGTGGTCATACCAGCCGTCGGAGTCGTCGTAGCTGACGAACACCGCGGTGCTCTTCCAATCCGGCGAGCGCTCGAGCTCGTTGATCACGCTCGTGATGAACGCCTGCTCGTCGGCCGGGTCCGAGTACGCCGCGTGACCGTCCTGCCAGCCCGGCGCCTTCAGGAACGAGACGTTCGGCAGGGCCGAGGCCGGCATTTCGCCCTTGTTGATCGCTTCGAGCAGCTGGTTGAAGTCGCTCGTGTCGTAGTTGTGGTTCGGCGTGTTGAACTGCGGCTTGCCTTCCACGTAGGACTGCGTGTCGTGACCGATCGACTGCAGGCCCGCCAGCGTGTCCTGGCCGCTCCCGTTGGTCGGGATCGTCAGGTGGTGAGGGTTGGCCGTCGAGGCGTAGTACTGGAACGGCTCGTGGTGGGGGATGTAGTCGTCCTTGTAGCCCCACTGGCCGGTGCCGCCGAGCGCGATGCCGACCGGGTGGACCGTCGAGCAGTTGCTCTGGTTGCTCGAGTGCGCCGGACGGTGTTCGGCGCCTTCGTAGTAGGAGGAGAACTCGTCAGGTTTGAATTCGCTCGTCGGCTGACCCGCGTGGCCGGTCGCCGCGAGGGCTTCCGGGTAGCTCTGGTTCGGCCGGAAGCCACCCTGGAACCAGCCCCAGGAGAGCCCCTTTTCGTTCAGCTCGTCACCGATGTTCGTGCCCTTCATCGCGACCGCGTCGCGGGTCGAGCAGTCGTCCCAGTAGGGCTGGGCGTCGCTTGTGAGGGCGTAACCGCCGAGGCCGTTTTCGGTGAGGTCGGCGTTCGGTTTCGTGGACGTCGCGATCGACGGGCTGTTCGCGAGGTGTTCGGTGTCGACTTCGCCCGTGTCGCCGGCCACGAGGTTGACCGCGCCCGGCGCCGACGGGCCGAAGCTCGTCCCGTAGGAGTTGTCGCTCATCGAGAAGTGCTGGGCGTAGTTCCACAGCCCGGTGACCGTGTTGCCGTCGTAGTAGTCCATGACCTGCGCCGGGTTGCAGGCGGTGCCGAACGGGCTCGTGCCTTTGGCCTGTCCGACGCTCTGCACGAAGCGGTCCATCTTGCCGCCGTCGAACGCCTGCTGCTCGTCGGAGTAGTTGTGGTCCTGGTCGCAGGTGAGCTGCCCGCCCGCCGAGTTCTGCAGGCCGGTCGCGCTGCTGTCCAGCCGCTGCGGCGAGGCGGAGTTGAGGTTGCTGAAGCGGAGGTCTTCCTTGTGGCGCAGCGCCGGCGACAGCGATTCCGCGGTGGCCGGGGGCAGCCCGTCCACGGCCGGGGTGTTCTTGGCCGCCTTGAACGGCTGGCCGTCGCTGTTCGCCGCCTGCGGGTAGGTCCCGAAGTAGTGGTCGAAGGAGACGTTCTCCTGGAAGATCACGACGACGTGCTTGATCGGCGTGGTGCTCGCCGCTTCCGCCGTCTTGGCGTGCCGTCCGGCGCCGCTGTGTCCATGCGCGCCACCGGCCGCAGCCGTCGAGGCCGCGATGGCGCCCCCCGAGACCGCGAGCGCCGCGGCTATCGCTCCCACCCTGCCTCTGTACCGCATCCCTGTTCTCCTTCGCTGGTGATTGCTCCCGCGCACGCCCGCCCCGCAGCGCCACGCACTCGCTCTCAAGGCTTCCCTGAGCGGCCCTTCACCTCGTTTCGCCCGTGTGATGAAGGCGTTGAAGATCTGTGACCTCGCCGCGCGGCTGGCTCGCAAGCGGTCCGGCAGGGATGGCGCCGGCGAGCGCGTGCGTCATGCTTGTTGTCCTTGGCGCCGGCGCACAAAAGAGAGATCCGCTCGTGGCTCATGGACATGGACGGCGTGCTCGTGCGCGAGGAAGAAGCGATCCCGGGCGCCAACCGCTTCCTCGACCGTCTGCGCGAGCTCCAGATCCCGTTCCTGCTGCTGACGAACAACTCGATCTACACGCCCCGTGACCTCGTCGCGCGGCTGGCTGCCAGCGGCCTCGCGGTCCCCGAGCGCGCGATCTGGACCTCCGCGCTGGCGACCGCGCGCTTCCTGCACGACCAGCGCCCCGGCGGCACCGCCTACGTGATCGGCGAGTCCGGGCTGACGACGGCTCTGCACGAGGCGGGCTACACGCTGGACGACCGCGCGCCGGACTACGTCGTGCTGGGCGAGACACGCACGTACTCCTTCGAGCGCATCACGCGCGCGATCAGGCTGATCGGCGAGGGGTCCCGCTTCATCGCCACGAACCCCGATCCGACGGGGCCGAGCACCGCGGGCCCACTACCTGCGACCGGCTCGGTCGCGGCCCTGGTCAGCCGGGCGACGGGCGTGGAGCCCTACTTCGTCGGCAAGCCCAACCCGCTGATGATGCGCTCTGCCCTCAACGCCATCGAAGCCCATTCCGAGACATCGGCGATGATCGGCGACCGCATGGACACCGACATCGTCTCGGGGCTCGAGGCCGGCATGGAGACGATCCTCGTGCTGAGCGGGGTGACCACGCGCGAGATGGCCGAGCGCTTCCCGTTCCGGGCCTCGCTGATCGTCGAGTCCGTGGCGGAGCTGGTCGAGCAGCTAGATGGTTGATTCCGCGGCGGTGTGAGCTTCGACGAAGTGGACCCGTGCCCGCGCTGCAGGGGAACGGGCAAGGTGCCGATGTCGTGGGCGAAGTGGCTGTTGGCGCCGTGGAGGATCTACAGGCCACGGGAGGAAACGTGCCCGCGCTGCGGCGGCAGCGGCTCCGGAAGCCGGATGGCCAGCGGCTTCGAGCGCTCTTAGGCTCCCGCCGCGGCGGCAGCGGGCCGGTCGGTGACGAGGCCGGAGCGTCCGCCGAGCGCCGCGGCGCCCCTTGAGTCCTGCAACCGCCGCTGCAACAGATGTCTACCCCCGCCCCGAAGGGCTCATCGCGCTCCTAGCGTGCGCCGAAACGCACTTCGAGATGGGGGACGGGTCGCGATGAGCGGGGTGACACAGGTGACAAGCGGGCACGGCAGAGCCGCGGCGGGCGCGGCGCATCCGAAGCCGCACGCGCACGCCAAGCCCGAGCCGCACGGCAAGCCATCCAAGCACGCGACCCGCCACCATCGACGCAAGCACCGCAAGCATCACAAGAAGAAAGCGCCGCCGCCACACGTCTCCGGGCTCGCGGGCGCTCCCGCGCCGCCGCCGATCCCGGTGACCGCGCCACCGCCCTCGAGCGCACCGCTGCCCGCGCCGCCGCCGACGATCACGCTCGCGCAGGCACACCGGCTGCTGTGGCGTGCAGGCTTCGGCCCCGCTCCGGGGCAGGCCGAGGCGATGGCCGGCCAGCCGCTCGAAGCGGTCGTCCGGTCGCTCACCCGGCCCTCCGGCCCGGCGGTCCTGCACGGGCCCGCGCCCACGGACGACGAAGGCCACGCCCTCGAACCCGCCGACGTCTGGGGTCAGGACCACTGCTGGTGGCTGGACCGGATGGTTCGCAGCGACCAGCCGCTCGTGGAGCGGATGACGTTCATCTGGCACGACTGGTTCGCGAACTCCAACGAAAAGGTCAACGACCAGCAGCGCATGCTCGACCAGAACGAACTGTTCCGCGAACACGCGCTGGGCAGCTTCCAGGACCTCTTCATGGCCGTGACGGCGAACCCGGCGATGCTCGTGTTCCTCGACGGCATCTACAACTCGAAGTGGGAACCGAACGAGAACTACGGGCGCGAGATGATGGAGCTGTTCTCGCTCGGCGCCGACCGCGGCGCCTACACCGAGAAGGACGTCAAAGAAATGGCCCGCTCGCTGACCGGGTGGACCGCCGAATGGACCGAAAGCGCGGGGTTGCAGAACTTCCGCTTCCAGGCCTCTCGCCACGACGCCGGCAACAAGACCGTCTTCGGCCAGACCGGCAAGTGGAGCTGGGAAGACGCGGTGCGGCTGTGCCTGTCGAACCCGTTGCACCCCTCCTTCTTCTGCGCGAAGCTCTGGAGCTACTTCGTCCCGACGCCGCCCAGCGAAGCGACGCTGGCGTCGCTCGAGGGGCTCTATCTCGGCTCGGGCTACGGCATCAGGCCCGTCGTGGAGGCGATCCTCCAGCACCCCGACTTCCTCGGCGGCCCTGAGCTCGTGACCCCGCCCGTCGTCTACAACGCGGGACTGCTGCGCGCGATCGGCCGCCCGGTCGACACCACCGCCTGGGCCTGGCTCTCCTCGAGCGCCGGCCAGCAGCTCTTCTACCCGCCCAACGTCTCGGGCTGGGACTTCACGCACTGGCTCGACACCTCGACGGCGAAGGCGAGATGGGAAATGGCCAGCTACGTGACCGCGAAGACGTACGCGAACCCGTGGCCGGGCGAACACGAACCCGCCTACAGCGCGAACGAGGAACCGGCCGAAGCGTGGGCGAGCGCGCTCGCCTACTGGGGCTCGCCGCTGTTGAGCGGCGAATCGCAGGGCAACCTCGAAGCCTTCGCGCAGTCCTCGCTGGCCGGCATGAAACTCGCGAAATGGCAGAAGAGCCCGTACAAGGCGATGCGCCAGAACGCGCTGCGGATGTTGATCGCGACTTCGCCCGACCTGCAGGTGAGCTGAGAGGGAGGAACGATGGCCTGCTCGTGCAACGACTTCAACCGTTCGCAGCTGCTGCGAGCGGGCATCGCCCGCGCAGGGCGCGGGCTGCCGTCGATCGAGCCGGGGATGCCGCTGCCCGCGGGGACCGGCATGGACCGCCGCCAGTTCCTGTTCCGGGGCGCCGGTGCAGTGCTGGCCGTCTACGGCGCGTCGGCGCTCTCGCCGCGGGCCTTCGAAGACGGGATCGCGGCCGCGGCCGCGGCCGAACCGAAAGGGCCGGTGCTCGTCTCGATCTTCATGGAAGGCGGCTGGGACGCGCTGTCGGTGCTCGCGCCGGTGCGCGAAGCGAAGTACCACGAACTGCGCCCGACGCTCGGCCGCAAAGAAGGCGAAGGGGTCCAGTACAGCGAGGACGAAACGCTGATGTGGCACCCCGAGGCGGGCGGCCTGGCCCAGCTGAACGCCGAAGGCAAGGTCGCCGTGTTCCCGGCGATCGGCTACCAGCCGCAGGACGAGAGCCACTTCACGAGCCGCCACTACTGGGAGGTCGGCGAACTGAACACGCAGACCCGCTCCGGCTGGATGGGACGCTACCTCGACATCGCCGGCAGCGCCGGCAACCCGCTCCAGGGGCTCTCGCTCGACTACTCGCTGGCGCCTGCGCTCGCGACCACGCGCGTTCCCGTCGCGGCCGTCTCCTCGCCCTCGGACTACAACTTCTGGGCCTACGGCCTGGACGAACCGCTGACGGGGCCGACGATGGAAGAGTACGGCGCGCTCGGCGCGCTGTCGGCCCCCTCGCCTGCGCTGGCC
The DNA here is from genome assembly GCA_963742805.1 of uncultured Solirubrobacteraceae bacterium. Classification (GTDB taxonomy): domain Bacteria; phylum Actinomycetota; class Thermoleophilia; order Solirubrobacterales; family Solirubrobacteraceae; genus Palsa-744. The sequence goes on from CAVUNG010000001.1 coordinate 1,084,948, forward strand.
CAGGCCCGCGGCGCGGCTCAGAACACCGACATCATCCGCACGCAGATCGCGCCGTTCGGCGAACACGAAGGCAAACCGGGTTTCACCTCCCCGGTCACCTACCCGACCTCCGGCGGCGACTTCCCTCAGCGCCTTGCCGTCCTCGCAGCGATGATCGACGACGAATCGCTGCCGATCAAATGCGTCTCGATGAACGCCGTCGGCGGCTACGACACCCACTCCGACGAGGTGGAAACGCTGGCCACGAACCTGGGCCAGACGGTGGAATCGCTGGTCGCGTTCCAGCACGACCTCCAGGCGCGCGGCATCGACGACCGTGTGGTGATCCAGCTGTGGTCGGAGTTCGGCCGCCGCCCGCAGGAAAACGGCAGCGGCACCGACCACGGCGCGGGGGGAGTCTCGTTCCTGATCGGCAGCCGCGTCAAAGGGCAGATGGTCGGCGAATTCCCCGGCCTGGCGAAACTCGACTCGAACGAGAACCTGCTCAACACCTCCGACTACCGGGCGGTGTACGCCGGGCTGCTCGCGCAGTGGTTCGGGACCGAGGCCGGCCTGGTGATCCCCGGCGCCGGCACCGGCCTCCCGGGCCCCAGCACGTACGGCACGGTCCCCGACCTCTTCCTCTGATGCACGCCTGGCCCCGCCGCGTCGCGCTGATGCTGGGCGGATGTGCGGCGGCCCTGCTCTGCGTCGCTGCGATCGGCGAGGCCGCGCCGACCGGCTGGGGCAGCGCAGGGGGCGCACCCGACTGGGCCGCGCTGCGGGCGCAGCTTCGCGCGCAGGCCGCTGCACGAAAGCACCCGCGCTGCGCTCCGCGCGCTCATGCGAGCCACGGGCACCGGCGCTGCGCGCACAAGCCACACCACGGAGCCAGCTCGACGAAGCCGACCGCAGGGCCGGCACCGCAGGCCGGCGCCGGAGCGGGCGGCGGCGCTGCGCCGGTCGAAGGGCTCTCCCCCACGCTCCCCGGGGTGCCCGGGCCCGGCGCATCGGGCGGCAGCCCGGGCGCTCCGGCCGGCGCATCCGAAGAACCCGCGCCACCCTCGATCCCGCACGTCCAGGTCGTCGCGGTCGAGTACCACTACACGCTGTCGCGCACGACCGTGCCCGCCGGGAAGGTGGCGCTGCAGTTCGTCAACAACGGCCAGGACGAACACAACCTGAACGTGCTCTCGGGCGAAGGCGAACTCGAAACCTCCTTCCCCAAGATCGTCTCCCACGCCGTGCGCGAAACGACCGTGAACCTGCGCAAAGGCAGCTTCACGCTGTTCTGCTCGGTGCCCGAACACGAGGCCAAAGGGATGCACGCGACGCTGACCGTGCAGTAGGGGCGGCCGGGCACGGACGTCGCTGCCGCCTGCGAGGACGTGCCTGCGTGCATTCCGCGCGCCCCGCGCGCGCTGGCGCCGTGGACATCGCTCCGCGCCCGAGCACACGCATGCGCGCGTCCTCCGCGCGCGGCGCGCGGAGCGGGATACTGAGCCGCGCGATGTCCGAGGAGAACGTGAAGCTCGTGGCTGCGGTCCTGGAGCGCTGGAACAGCGGCGAATGGGTGGTCCCGGGCGCGTACGACCCGGAGCTCGAATGGCTCCCCCACCGGAGCCTCACCGAGGGCGCCTACCACGGCATCGCGGGCATCGAGCGCTTCGCCGCGGACACGCGCGAGATGTTCGACGTGTTCGAGCTGCGCTACGAGCTGCTGGATCTCGGCGAGCAGGTGCTCGGCTGGGGCACCATCCACTTCCGCGCCCGCCTGAGCGGGATCGAGTCCGAGATCCCGTTCGGCGGGCTCGTCACGGTGCGCGAGGGGCGGATCGCGCGCTTCGAGGACCACGGGTCCAAGGAGGCGGCACTCGCGGCGGCGGGCCTGTAGCTGCGTCCGGTCCGCGCGTCGCGCGCCCGCCGCCCGGGTAGGAACACGTTGGACACCACGACCCGGGAGGCTCCATGTCACGACTGAAGCGCATGATCGGCATCAAGGCGACGAAGGCGACGGCGAGGCACACCGTTCACGGCGTGTCGGCGAAGGCGCAGCGAAAGCCGCTGCGCAGCGCCACCCTGCTCGGCGCGGGCATCGCGGTCGGGCTCGGTGCCGGCTTCGCCGCCGGCCGCAGGATCTGAGCGCGCCGCCCGCGAGCGGGCGCCCGCCCGCTCCATAAGCAGGAGCGATGCTCCGCGCGCCAACACCTATCGGGAGCGTTCCGAGGAGCCGATACGCTCCGCTCCCCACGCGCCCGTGACACAGAGCAGCCACCCAGCGATCGACCTGCGCCAGTTGCAGTACTTGGTCGTCACTGTCGAAGAGGGGCAGATCACGCGGGCGGCACAACGTCTGCGGGTCGCGCAGCCCGCGCTCTCGCAGGCGATCTCGAGGCTCGAGAGCCAGCTCGGCGTGCGACTGCTCGAGCGGCTGCCGCGGGGCATCGAGCCGACCGCGGCGGGCGTGGCGTTCTTCGAGAAGGCGAGGGAGGCGCTGAGCGCGGTCGAGGAGGCGGAGGACGTCGTGCATCCGTGGGCGCGCTCGGAGCTCCGCCTCGCCCTGGGCTTCCTGCCGGTGCTGGGGCCGATCTCCCGGCCGTGGCTCCGGCGCTTCATCGCCGCGCAACCCGGCGTCGAGCTGCAGGCGCGCCACCTCACCCCGCAGGAGCGGATCGTGGAGCTGAGGCGCGGGCGCATCGACGCGGAGCTGATGTTCCCGCCGCCACACGACCCCGACCTCGAGTATCTCGTGGTGCTGCGCTCTCCCCGCTTCGTGCTAATGCACGAGGGGCATCCGCTCGCGGGGGCGTCCTCTGTGGAGTATGCGCAGATCGCGCACGAGCGCGTGCCCGCGCGGCATCCGAGCGTGCCGGCCGACTGGGCGCAGGAGGCCTGGCTGATGAACTACCGCGGCTCAGAACCCGAGGTGACCAAGGAGCGCCCGACGAGCGCAGACGAGGTGTGGGCGCTGGTCGCGGCGGGCAAGGCGATCTCGGTGCTCCCGGGGTTCATCGTCGCCGGCGCCACCGGCCAGGGCGTGCGCGCGGTGCCGCTGGCCGACGTCGAGGAGGTCGAGGTGGCGCTCGTGCGCCGTGCCGCCGACACGCGCGCGACCGTGATCGCCCTCTTCGCCGCGGCCGAGGAGAGCGCGCTCAGGGACGCAGGGGCGCCCTCACCCGGCGATGGCCGGGACGCGGTCGCGCCCCGGCCATCGCGAGGGTGAGGAGCAGCCCGCTAGAGGGCCTCGGAAGTCCGCAGGGCCGCGGAGGTGAAGGGCAGCAGATCGGCGAGGCCGGTGACTTCGAACACGCTCTGCACGCGCTCGGGCCCGGGCCTGATCAGCAGGCCGAGCCCGCGCCTGCGGCAGATGCGCTGCGTCAGCGTGATCGCCCACAGGCCCGAGGAGTCGATGAACGTGAGTCGCGAGAGGTCGATCAGGATCGGGCGCTCGTCCTCCATCAGCCCCGTGAGCGCCTCCTCGAACGGGCCGAGCGCGGAGGAGTCGAACTCGCCGACGGGCGTGATCACCCCGCAGTGCTCGCCGACGCCCGTTTCGACGTAGAACGCGCGGTCCGCCGGGTTCGTCGGCGACGGCGGCAGCGTGTCCCTTGAGACGAGGTCCCCCCCCGCGTCTTCGGGCCACGCCACCGCGTCGTCGCGACGCGCCCGCGGCGCGCCGCCGTTTGCGAGGACGCCCCTGAGCGCCCACGAGTGTCTTCCGACAGCTCGAACGTTCAAGATCAGAACTCTCGCGCCGCGCGCGGGTCCTGTCCAATACAAGTTCAGCCCTTCGTATACGCGACCGTTATCGCAGCCGCCCGGTACGGGTTGCTCGGCCGGCCGAGGAGCGATCGCGCTCCGTTGCGGCGGGACGGTCGGCGGGGTCGGCCGCGCCCGTCTCGTCCGCCAGCCCGTCGAGCGCGCTGCGCAGCTCGCGGAGGACCGGCCTCGTGTCGCCGCGCAGGCATGCCACCGCGACCGGGATGCCGTCGACGCCCAGCAGCGGGATCGCCCGCACGCCATCCCCCTGCAGGCGGGGGATCATGAACACCGGCAGGATCGCGATCGCCTTGCCGCGGGACACGAGCGCCCACAGCTCATCGAGCGAGGTCGGCGCCTCGGGGGCCAGACGCGGCGGCGCGGAGCGGTGCTTCATCAGCCAGGTTTCTTCGGCCAGGCGCTGGTCGACGGTCGGGTGACGGCCCGGCAGCGTCTCGTGCTCGATCTGATCGAAGGTGAGCGAGCTCTCGCCGGCGAGGTGGTGCTGCTCGCCGACGAGCACGTAGCGGGGCGAGACCGCGACCAGCTGCTCGATGAGCTGCTCGTCGCCCGTGGGCGGGTAGATCACCTCCGCGTCGATGCGCCCGCGCTTGAGTTCGACGAGGCGGTCGGCCGGCTGCAGGTGGCGCGTTTCGACCTCCACCTCGGGGTGGGCGAGCATGAAGCGGCGGATCAGTGCGCGCGCGAGGTCGCCGGCGGCCTCGTGGAATCCGATCACCACCCGCGGCCCGGCGCGCAGCCACGGCTCGACGGCCTCCTGGGCTTCGTCGACCGCGCTCAGCGCGCGCGAAGCGCGTTCGTAGAAGGCCGCACCCGCCTCGGTCGGCGTGACGCCGCGCGGGTGGCGCTCGAACAGCCTCACGCCGAGATCGGCCTCGAGCTTGGCGATCGCCTGTGAGAGCGCCGGCTGGGCGATGTGCAGGCGCGCGGCCGCGCGTGTCATCTGCCCCTCCTCGACGACGACGACGAAGTAGTGGAGTTGGCGCAGATCGAGCATCGAGTGGAGAGGCCCCGCCGGGCGGCCGGAGGGTTGATCTACCTGGATACCCCTGTACGGCTCTCTCCCCTTTGCCCTCCCATACGCGTTGCGCGCGATCCATAGCCGGTGCTTATGGCGCGGTCCGCGAGGCGGCGCTTGTCCATCGCGCTGTGACGCCCGACATCTGGCCTGGAGAGCTTCCGCCCGGGCAGCGCGAGGCAGTCCTCCCGTTCGGCGAATACCCGTTAGGCTCGTTGGGAAGGCTGGATCGGGGGGTCCGGTGAGACCGAACGTCGAGAGGCGCGCGTGGCCGTCCTCAGATTGGCTAGATACCGGGTGACCCGGGACGCGTATGGCGCGGTGATGGCGTCGATGCGCCTGCACACCCAGCATCCGCTTGGGCTGATGTTGCATGGGGTCGGCGAGGTGGACGGCGAGGTGCAGGTGGCCCAGGTGTGGGACGGGGCCGAGTACGCCGAGCGCTACGTGCAGGAGATCCTCACGCCGGCGCTGGAGGCGACCGGCGTGAGCCCACCCGAGCAGGTGATGATGATCGAGCTGGAGGATCTCGTGACGCCCTAGCCGGGACCGGCGGGTTGCCCGAGGACAGTTTTTTTTTGGGGGGAGGGGTTCGCGTTGCGAGCTGCCGGCGCGCGCCGTCGTGACGGAGCGCGCCGGCCAGCCGCGGCTTCGAAGGCCTAGAAGATCACTTCGAAGTTGTTGCTTTCGTTGATGAGCGTCGCCCCGCCGCCGCTGTGCGTGGAGTGCGAGAAGGCGAACGTGCCCGCGATGTCGCCGGGCTGTTTGTCGGATTCGACCTTGATCGCCGCTTCGGACTGATTGCTGACGGCGACTTTGCTGGCACTCGATTCGGACGCCGAGAGGGCGCCTTCGAACTGGTAGAGGCCGATCCCCACACGGCCTGGGCCGCTGATCGTGTCAACGCTGAGCAGGGCCTTGCCTTCTTCCAGGGCCACGCCCTCGTAGCGGTTGCCGTTGAATTTGACCTTGCTGATCGTGACGTCGGGCGACGCCGGGACCGTCGAGGAACCCGAGGCGTAGTAGGCGCCCATGTCGTTGGAGCTGACGGTCGAGCTCGTGATCTTGGACCCCGCCGCCGCTTCGTAGAAGAGCACGCCGGCGGCCTGGCTCGCCTGCGGGCCGCACGCTTCCACGTTGCACTCGTTGCCGCTGATCGTCGTGCCCTGCACCGTGCCCGTGCCTCCGAACGAGATCTGCACCCCGTTCTGCGCGATGTACGGCGAGGGGCCTTCGCCCGTGATCGTCGAGCTCTTGATCGCCATCGTCGAGCCGGCGCCGCTGACCGTCGGCCCGTTCTTCTCGTAGCCGCTGATCGTGTCTGATCTCAAAGTCGCGTGAGCGACCTCTTCGCGGCTCGCCGAGCCGACCCGCACGGCGATGCCGTGCTGGCAGCCCTTGAACGCCGCCACGCTCGTGCCCGCGCCGTCGATCGAGACGTGCGTCGCGTTCAGCGTTCCACCGCCGCCGACGAAGATCCCGTTCAGCCCGTTCGCGCAGGTTTCGAGCGGGACCACGGCGTCGACGTTGATGCCGGTGAGCGTGACGGCGGCGCTGGTGCAGATCGAGATCTCGTCGGACTGGTCGAGCGGGCCTTCTGATTCATTCGCTTTGGTGTCGCACGCCGATTCCGAGCGCGCCGGCGCTTCGGGCATCGCAAGCGTCGCGGTGCCGGCGCCTTCCACGGCATTGAGCTTCGTGGCCGCGGCGATTTCGACCTGTTCCGTGTAGGTGCCCGAGCACACCTCGATCGTCGTCGCGCCGCTCGCGACGGCGGCCTGGACGGCGTTGAAGCCCGGCTGGGCGCAGCTTCTCCCTCCGGCGACGGCCGGGGCGCTGCCGGAGACCCACGCCTTGGACGCGGCGTCGGCCGCGCTCGCGGCGACAGCCATCAGACAGAGCGTGGACGCGGTCAGCGCGAGCGCTCGAACAACTCTCCTTGACACGATGTTCCCTCCCGGAAGTGGTAGTCGGCGCCACCCCGACGTGGCACGGGGACGGTGCGCGGACGGCCGGGCGCGCGGGCGCGTTCCTTCGCGCCCGCGCTCCCGGTGGCCGGCTCGCGGTGCGGGAGGGTGAGCGCCGCGCACCGGCAGGAGGGTGGCGAGCGGATCCCCGCCCGCTCGCACGCCCTCCAGGTCGGAAAGACATGCACTGCCGAGGGCGTCCGGCCCCGGCGGGATCGACGTCTCACGTACGTCCCCTCCCTCCGCTTTCGCCGCGCATGCGCGCGGCTACAGGTCAGTCTCCTACAACCGGCGCGCCCGCGTCCAATAGGCGTACGGAATTTGCGATATGCGGAACTTATGCCGCGCTGGCCGCTCAGCCGCGCAGCACGGCGGTGGCGGTGCGCATCCCTGCGCCGGAGAGCGCGAGCGTGACGCTGAGGCGCAGGCGGTGGTGGTGCCTGCGCAGCAGCGGAAGGCCGATGCGGTTCAGCCTGATGGCGATCGTGAAGGTCCCTCGGCGCCCGGCGAACGCGGCGCGTCCGATCGTGACCCGCACGGTCCTCGGGTGGCCGTGTACGCGGCGGGTGAACAGCGCGCGGAGCGTGACCGAGCCGCGGCACGTGCGGCCGGCCGGGCAGCGCAGACGGAGCTTGACGAGGCCGTGCCGGCCCACGCGCAGGCTCGTTGCGAGGAGAGCCAGCAGGGCCGGCTTCGCCGGCGGTTTCGGGGTGACCGCCGGCGCGGGGAGCGGCGGGGTTTCCAGCGACGTCAGCACGGCGGTCTGATACGCGGTGACGGTCGCTCCGGTGGCCACGTAGACGCGCCCGCCGGCCGCGCTCGGCGAGCCGAAGTGGTCGGTGATCGGGCTCGGCAGGGTGAGCGTGTAGCGCGGTTTGCCGGTCGTGGGGTCCAAGCCGTAGAGCTTCGTGCCGCCGGCGCCGCAGATGCCGGTGGCGGGCGTCCAGATCACCCCAGCCGACACGATCGGCGATCCGCACGCGTCCGGGGGGCCCTGCCACAGCGGCGTGAACGTTCGCGCGGCGGCGTTGTAGGAGAGCGCCATCGTGCCGTTGGTGCACGGCATGTAGAGGACCCCGCCCGAGTAGGAGTCTCCACCGAAGCTGCCCGAGCCTTTGCAGACCTGCCCGCTGTAGACCGCAGCGGCGCCAGAAGACATGGTGGCCTGGTCGATCAGGTAGCCCGTGCCGCTCTTGCCCGCCTGGAACAGAAGCCCGCCGGGGAGCAGCTCCGGCGCGGCAGAGGAGAGGTCTTTGTCGGTGTTCGAGTCGACCTTCCAGGTGGGCGGCTCGTAGTAACCGATGAGGCCGAGCGACGGGCTCAGGGCAACGACCGCGTCCGACTCGTCGAAGGTGCTTGCTTCCCGGCCGCTCTTGGGATTGGGGTTTCCCGTCGAGACGTAGACGTTCCCGGCAGCGTCCACGGACGGCCCCGCCGTGGCCCAGATCGCGCCGCCACCCGTGGATTCGGCGCCGATCGGCACCTGCCAGTAGGCGGGCGCGCCGCCGTTCTCGGGCGCGGACACGACGGCGCCGCGGTACACCGAGCAGTCGCCGTCGTTGCCACCGAACCCGAACACGACGCTGGCGCCGTCGAGCGTCAACGCGCCGCGCTGGAGGATCGCCTTCGGGTCGGCGCCGGGCGGGTCAACGGGCGTCGCGAGGACGCGCGCGCCGGTGCTGAGGCTGAACCCCTCGAGCAGGTGCTGGGCCTGTGAGCCGTTCCAGGTGTCCGCGACCACGTAGAGCACGCCGGTCGCCGGGTCGATCACGGGCGTCGAGACGATGCCGACCGTCGGTTCGATGTCGCCGCACGGAAGCGCTTGCTTCGGGACAGGCGTGCCGGCACTCGCGTGCCAGATCACGGCGCCGCTGGAAGCGTCCAGCGCGTAGACGTCGTCGCCGACCGTCGCCGCGTAGACGACACCGCCGACCACGAGCGGCTGATTCCACATGGGGGCGCCCAGGTTCGGGGACTGCCAGGCGAGCGTCGGGGGGAGCGGGCTGGTGCCGTCGGGGTCCGCGCCGGTGCGCGAGGCGTCGTGGTGGTAGGTGGTCCAGGCAGGGGTCGCCTGGGCTGCCGGGGCCGCTGCTGTGCCGAGCAGCGCCAGGGAGGCGAGGGCGATAAGGATGAGCGCGCTTCTTGCAGACATGGGACGGCTCATCTGTATCCGTCCGGCGGCGGCGGCAAGCGCCGGCTGGACACACGATCGGCTCGGGACGGTGCGCGCTCCGTGCTCGCACTGGAACCCGTGCTCGGTGCGTCGCCCGGGCTCGGCGCGAGGGAGCGTCCATGCCATCGCGGGTATTCAACAGCAAGCGCTTCCGGGAGGATGTGCCTGGAGGCAGAGGAGGGCGCCTGCCCGCGCGGATCGTCAACGAGACCTGGAGAACGCGATGAGCTCAGAGACAGTCGACGTCAAGACCCCTGACGGGATTGCCGACGCGTTCCTCTCCCGGCCTGATGGTGGCGAACCGCCCCGGGCCGGTGTGCTCCTGTTGATGGACGCCTTCGGCCTGCGGGCGACGATCGAGCAGATGGCCGACAGGATCGCGGCGCGCGGCTATGTCGTGCTCGCGCCGAACCTCTTCTACCGCGCCGGCCGCGCACCGCTCTTCGAGATGCCGGACCTCTCCGACCCCGACGCCCGCGGCGCGTTCTTCGGGACGCTGGGGCCGCTGATGGACGAGCTGACACCCGAGCGGGTCGCCGCCGACGGCGAGGCCTACCTCGCGCTGCTCGAAGCCGAGACCGCAGGCCCGATCGCGATCGCGGGCTACTGCATGGGCGTGCGGGTCGGCTGGCGGATAGCGACCGCATTCCCCGAGCGCGTCGTCGCGCTCGGCGGATTTCACGGCGGGGGGCTCGTCACCGAGGCGCCCGACAGCCCGCACCTGAGCGCCTCGCAGCTGGAGTCCGAGCTCTACCTGGCGTTCGCCGAGAACGACCAGAGCATGCCGGCGGACGCGATCGCCGAGCTGGAGCGGGCTCTGGACGAGGCTGGGGTGCGATACCGGGCCGAGGTCTACGAGGGGGCCGGGCACGGGTACACGATGGCGGACACACCCGTCTATGACCGCGAGGCGGATGAGCGGCACTACGAGGAGTTGTTCGCGCTGCTGGAGCGGGCCGGGGCGGTCGGTCGCGGGGCGGGGTAGGGGCGGAAGTCGACGCGCTTGCGCGGAGTTGGCTTGCGGTGGTGCCGGGTCGGCGCGGGAGCGCGGTGCGTCGGGGCGGTGTTTGAGGGTTCGGTCGCGGCGGCGTCGGGGTGGCCGGGCGCGTTCGTTTGGGCGACCCGGCGTGGTCGTTTGGGCGACCCGGCGCGTTCGTTTGGGCGACCCGGCGCGTTCGTTTCGGCGCCGGGTGCGTTCGACCGGGCGACCCGGGGCGTCCGGGGGCGTTCGGCCGGGCGCCGAGGGTGTTCGCCCGCGTGACCGTGGCGGCGGCGGTACCCTGATGGGCGTCTGGGGCCATAGCTCAGCTGGGAGAGCGCCTGCTTTGCAAGCAGGAGGTCACCGGTTCGATCCCGGTTGGCTCCATCGTTATTTGGCGTTGCGGAGCCGTATTCTCGGGCGCGACGCGCCCCCTGATTCTGCCGTTTGACCGCCTGCTTGACGTCGCGGGAGGTCGGATTGCCCGTCCGTGAGGCCGCCTCGCTTTGGTGCCCACACGCGCCAACGACCGCTTGCCGGTCCCGACCGCAAAGGCTGTTGCGGTCGCACTAACCGCAAGCATGTTGCGGTTATAGGGGGGGACCCCCCTATGGGTCAGTCCGCGGCCAGTATCACTCTTCGCGCGCTGATGATGACCATCTCGTGACGATAGACGGTGGGCCTTACCATCGCGAGGATGGCCACCGCCGGCTCGCCCGCGTCGTCACGCCGCGATGTCACTCCGAGTGAACTGCCGCTCCGTGAGCAGGCGACCCTGTTCGAGCGTCTACAGGCGAACCGCCGGAGCCGCCGACCGATCAGCTGGGAGCAGATCGCACTAGAGGAGCGTTTCTCACAGAGGACGCTTGAAGACTGGTTCCGATGGGCGATGACAAAACAGCGGAATGCAGACCTCCGCCCTGCGGGGCAGATCTTCGTCGACCTCGTGCAAGCCCGAGCCGGCCAAGGCTCACCAGGGCGCCGTTCTTACCGCGGTTCTACAGCCGACTCCGCGGTTGCCGATGCTCCGAATGCATGACGATAGAGCGCGGGCCTTACTCTCGACTCATGACCAAAGACATTCCGAAGTACTCCCACCGCGGCCGGACTCCGAGTCAGATGCCTCTCAGTGAGCAGACGGCGCTGCTCGAGCGTCTCATGGCCGTCCGCGGTAAGGGGCGACCGACCCCTTGGCAGCAACTCGCAGTCGAGGAGCGCGTACCTCGGACGAATCTTGAAAGGTTCTATCGACGGGAGGTGAGACTTGAGGCCCACGCCGCCCGTCAGTCCCTTTACGAAATGTTCCTCGACCACCTGCGGGAGTACGCAGGGACCGCGCCGGCCAGCCTCGCGGCAGACACCACCCCGCCACCCCGATCCAAGCGGAAGCCCGAACCTCGTCAACCCGGGCGTCAATGATGGCCACGGAAAGGCGTGTGAAGCGAGATAAGGAGATCTTCGCCGCATGGCGAAGCGGCATCTCACCGAGTTCACTCGCAATCGAGCACGGGATGAGCTCCCGAGAGATCCGGGAAATCGTTAAGGCCCGCGCGGACGACGCAGTCGATGATATGGCGCCAAATCGCATGAAAGGTGCCGTAGCGGTTCAGCTGATCGACGAGCTTCTCCTGCAAATGGAGCACGATGTCGAGATCGCTGCAGAGGTGCTAAAACGCGCAAAAGAGACGGGCAACGACGGCCTCGCGCTCGGCGCGCTCCGCGAGCTCCGTTCGTGCCGAGAGGCGCTACTCGTGATGAGGCAACGGAGGGGGCAAATTCCCACGGACCTGTCCCAGATCGCGCGGCTCGCTGACAACGAAGCACTGGTAAAGGACATCCTCGTCGTGTTTCTCGAGGAGGATGTCCCGCAGCAGGTAATCGACCGCGTGGCTGCCCTGGTCGGAGGGCGAACCAGAAAAATCGGCCCGCACCTCCACGCACTCGAGGCGATCCCGGAGGATTGAGCACAGCGCGCGTGGCGTCCGCGCCGCTCGGACCGAGGTGGCGGCCAGGGTGATCCACGGCTCTACACGCAGAGAGTCGGCCGAGATCTGTGCCGCCGATCGCACGCGGCCACCGCCCGTTCATGGTCTGGCGCTCGCCCGGCGTTCGTACATCGTACGGAGCCGGTGGCTTATGCCACGAGGCGGAGCGGGAAGTTCTCGCAGTGGGATGGCATCCCAGAGCCGGATCGGCGGCGAGCCGATCGCTATACAGACCTAGCAGCTCGGCTGACCCACGAGGTTGAGCAGGTAGGCGACGCCGAGGATCGGAAAGATTAGGAACAAACCAAACGCCGCCCACCCGAACCAGTACAGGAGTGAATCGGCGCCCGGTTCCGAACCCGGCTTGGCTGCAAGCTCGTCTTGGAGAGGAGCGTGCGCGGCCATTTCTTGACGAGAAAGATCGCGCAAGCGAAGCCCCAGATCATCGCTATGGGAATCAGAAACAGGAAGTCGAAGCGACCATCTCGGCCCGGGTGGTTCCAGCCTGCGCGCCAGCCGTGAGCCGATGCCCAGTTCGTCAGGAAGCCAGAGACGAGCACGATAAGCGCGACCCGCGATCCCAGGCTGCCCTCCGCCCACGCGACCAGGGCGACGACCCTAAACTGAGCACGGGACGGTGCCGGGTTTACGCCTCGCCGAAGGCGTCTAGGTCGAAGGGATCGAGCTGCACGTCGGGTAGGCGCCAGTGCTCGGGATCGGTCGCTTCGAGGCACCGGCGGCGACGAAAAGGCGTCAGGTGATACCACCGACGCGTGCTTTGTCACGAAGGTCAGGTGCAAAAGGCCGCGCCCACGCCGATGACGAACAGTGCGGCGACCCCCGGCTCGTCAGACGGGCGCGTGCCGGCGCGCCGCGTGGATCATCGCCGTCGCGATCCGTTGGTACCTCGTAGCTTCGGCGGTGTCCAACGGGAGTTGTCTCGCCCCTCCCACGCCTGTGCAGACCTGCGCCGATTCGCTCGGCACTGCGTGCTCACCGCATGAAAAGCTCCGGTCGTGCTCGCTCAGGAACCATTCGGTTCGTCCCCGCAAGGTCCTCCGCTCGAAGCTGATCGACAGCTTGGCGGGCTCTTCGGGCTTGCTCCCCGCGCGGTAGGGTCGCAACTGGCCGTAGCTCGCGACGGATACGGTGATCACTAAGTGCCCCCGGATGACGACTCGCAGAATGTACCCCCCGCTGTCGGCGTAGGCGCCCGGCCTCGCCGTGTACCACGCAGTGAGCGTGCGGCCGCTGTCTCGCCGTGTTCTCGCGACCGCGACGCCCTTCCTGTGCTCGTCGAGAGCGCTCGCACGCTCGATCTCCTCCGCGACAGTGTGCGCTGCGTGATCTCCGGCCGGCGTCGCCTGGGCCGGTGCTGAGCGCGCACCCCAGAGCGCCGCGCAGAGGATCGCGAGCGCGCACGCTCCCACGGAGGCGCCGCGTCGCGGCCCGGCCTCGCGTCGGACGCTCACGGGAGGTCTCAGCGTCCTGTCGAGACGATGATCCGTACCTTGGTGTCCGGGAACAGGTGTGAGTGTCCCCGCGATCCGAGCCCGACCACGGTGCCGCGCTGGACCCGTCTGCTGTGGGCGTGCGCGAGCGCGTATCCGCAGTGGGCCGCGGCGAGGAGATGCTCGACGTGATGCACGTTAGCCCCGGGGTGAACGGGGGGAACGACGCAAGGCGGGCCGGCGGACACGTCGAGCGCGACCGGCGTCCCGGTCGGGAGGCTCGTCCCCGACCGAGGGTTCAGCCCCACGACGTTGCCTCGATGGACGCGCGTGCTGATCGTGTAGTGCAGCGGCCCGACCGCGCATGAGGCGGCACGCAGCTCGGCCTCCACCGATCCGAGTGGCGCACCGAACGTAAAGTTCGGCACCACGCACGGTGTCGTGACCGTGAACTGCCCACTCGCCGTGAGCTCGGGTGGCTTACCTGTTGATTCGTAGACAAAGTACGCGCAGACGAGGTACACGCCGGCGCTTTCGAATGAATCGTTCTTGGATTCCGTGAACGGTCCTCCGGTGACGTTCCAGTTGTAAATGACGCTGCGTGACCCAGAGCCGCTCCCAGCTGCGCTCGCGTTGGCCGGGCAGCCGTCCCCGGTGTTCGGCAGGGTGTACTCCCAGACAGGGCGCTCGGTCTCGGCTTGCGCCGTCGTCAGAACCTGAAACGTTTGATTAACGCTGACGACGGGCGGCACCGCGATCGAGAGCGTCAAGTGCGGGACCCTAACCCGAAGCGTCGTTTCGCCATGTTCAACGGTAATGCTCGAGCCTTCGTGTGTGAGCCAGGCGCACAAGCGGTATTCGCCAGCGTTTTCAAAGGTCCAGTTCCGGGAGATTGCCACCGTACCAGGTTCCGAGATGTCTTCGACGGTTACCTCGCGACCAGAGTCGGCGGCCGGGTTCGCCGCGCAGCCTTCGCCGCCGGTCGGCTTGACGTACAGCCAGAACTGGTCTCCGTTGGCTCCGGACACGTTGGCCCCCACCTGCGTCGTGATCGACTCGACCGGTTCGGTGCTGCCACGCGTCAGTTCGATCCCCGCTCCAAATGCGCTCGCCGCGCACGCCACCAGCCATACGACCATGGTCGCGAGCGCGATGCCAATCGCGCGTGGCAGGCGGCGAGTACCTCTTGGCTTCACTGTGTTTCGCATTCACTCCCCCGATTCCGCTCGATCATCCGACTTGGGGCGCCACCCTACATCAACCAGACCGAACTATATGGGGATCCTAGGTGTCTGACAGCGACACCTTTGGGCCGGCGCTCCAACGAACGTCGACAGTACAGTTCGCCGCTAGGGGGCGGATGGGAGCGCAGACGACACCTACCCCTGCACGCGGTGCGGGGCCGAGCTCGAGCGAGCCGATCGCTTCTGTGCCGGGTGCGGCGCGCCCGCCGGGACGCCGCCGCCGGACAGCAAAGCTCCCGCGGCCGATCCGAGGACCGGCACGGGCGCCCGTGCCGCGGCCTACGCCACCGCCGACCGAGCTGGACACCCCGGAAGCATCTGGCCGCCTGCACGAGGTTGAGGGCCTTGCGTGGAGCGGCCAGATCGAGAGCCCGTCCTACGCACGATCGCCTGCTCCGCCAGCAGGAGGGTACGGCGATCGGCTCCGCATGGGCACCGTTCTCGCAGCGCGCTGCTTCAACGCGCTGTTCGCCGGACTGCGGGGACCTTCCCGAGCTGCGGTGGGCCCACGTCGACATCAACGCCGACCCACTCACTGGCCGCCGCCGCAAGGCGCCCGCGCGAGAGATCATCTTGTTGCCGGCACTCATCGAGGAGCTCTGGATGCTCCGCGCTTACGGCCTCGTCTTCGCGGGCGTACGCGGCGGGCGCTGGACCGCTGCGAACGTCGGCCGCCGCGTCCTGCGCCAAGCGATAGCGCGCACCAACATCCGCGGCGTCCGGAAGTGGTTGGGTCACGCTTACATCCATCACGATCCGCTATCTGCACCCGCCCCGGAATTTCCGCTCGAGTGCTGGCAGGATCGAGACCCCTCGTCGATCGCTGTATTCTCCGTTGATGCCGGCCACACACCGTGCCGCTGGTCCGCCCGACACTGGCAGGCCCTGTCCGTACTGCCGTTTCCCCCTGAAGGAAGGGGTGCCAATAGTCGAGTGTGACGTCTGCGGTTCACTCCACCACCTCGACTGTTGGTCGGACAACGGCGGGTGTGCCGTTGTCGCATGTGCTGGGGGGCCGAGTGCGGGAGGGGCCCGACCCGAAACCCTCGACGCATCAGATGCACCGGACCCGGCGACAGCACCAATCTTCACAGCTCCTACGGGGGACGGAGCGGGCCTTGCGCCATCGTCTAAGCATCGTTCCCGAGCGCTCGCCGTCATCGCGCTGGCTCTGGTGATTGCCGGCGCCGCAGTGGCTGTGGCACTGAGCCGAAATACACCTGCCCCCACGACCGCGGCCACCCGCGCATCAACGGTCACGTCGGTCACAACCGTCATTAGGAGTGCCCCGACTACGACGCAGATTCAGCCGACCACGGCGACCACGACACAGACGCACCCAGCGACCACGGAACCCGCGCCCAGTACGGGTCCGTTCCCGACCTATGGGATCACTGGGCGCGACGCCCGGGGGTTCAACTACGGGCCGGGGTGCTCGGACGATCCGTCGAGCGCGCAGCCCGGGTGCGCTGACTCACCTGACGTACCCAGAGGGGACCCGCGCGGGGGCTGCCCCAGCGGGGCAACCGTCGATCGCCTAACGACCAGCTGCGCGCTCGCCGAAAATGTCGAAGCGAACTACAACGGCGATGGGCTCGTGACCGCGTTTAGCCCCGAGCGAGCGCGCAGTTTTCAGTTCAACTGCGAGACGGCTGGTCCAGGAACTACGGGATACACGATCTGCATCGGAAAAGCCGGCTCGAGTGAGCTGTACCTTCGATGGCATTCGTAACGGCGGGCCTCTCGGAGACTACGGCCGACTCACAATGGAGGTAACACCCGGAACCTTCGCGACGGCGAGAAAGCGACGCACTCCGCCCATTCGATGGTTCAGATAGGCGTCGAGAAACGCCAGCGTGGCACGCTCAACGATTTCGAGCTGAGGTTGCTCCTCGGTGTACGGCGGCAGGTGTTCTGAGCCGAGCAGCCTGAGCAGATATCTTGGCGGCCGGGCACGTTCGAAGTATGCGTCTGTTTCGCTCGGTAAGTTGACCGTGTCAGCCGTCCCTTGAATAGCCAGGAGCGGCGGACTCCCCACCGGAAAGTCATATCCTTGTGCACCCGGAATCTCGGCTCCGGAGAGAATCATGGCGGCTCCGATGCGATGGTCAACAAAATGTTCGTTGTAAGTCACCGTCAAGGCCGTATCGCCCCCGTCAGACTGCCCCGTGACCGCAATCCGGCGTGGGTCTACCATCCCGTGCAACGGGCCGGGCGAGCTCGGGCCGCCCACAGAGATCGCACGGGTGATGACGTAGCTCATATCTCGCGGCTGGTTGATCAGGTCCGTCTCGTTCGGCCCCCCAGGCGCATTCGCATTCTCGAGTGGGAAGACTGGGGCCGCTACAACGTACCCGGCCTGTGCCCAGCGCTGAAGCAGCCTGTCGTAAGGCGCCGGCGTGATGTTGAACCCGTGTGCAAAGACGATAAGTGGGTACGGCCCAAAGGCGCTCGCCGCCGGAGCATTGCGAACGTCGCCGCGCCCAATCGGCCCGATTGCGGGATAGCGAATATACGTCAAGAGGGTGCGCGGGACCATCGCACCGTCGGGCATCCGGATCATGCGGGAGCGATCGACGAAGCGGATCACCCGAAGCCCGACGGCAAACGAAGAGGGCGGCTCCGCCGGTCGTGACCCCCGTTGCGTTGTGGTGGTTTTCGTCGCCGCAGATGCTCCGCCCGTCGTGCTGGCGGTGGCGGCACTGCGGCGCGATCCACCGGTGGCGGTAACCGCCAGCACGACGAGCGCTGCGACTAAACAGGCGACGCTAACGAAAAGCGCGGTGCGCTCGCGATTCAGCCGGTCCGACGTGCGCCCAGATCGCGACGTCATCCCCGCCACCGCGCCACGTGTAGCGGGAGCGTACCCCTTTCAAGGGGAAGCGAGATCACGCTGGCGAGCCTATCAAGTGTCTCCAGATTCCACCCTTCAACTGGTGGATGGGGTCGACCCTGTCACTGTGGCGTGAATCGGCAGACTGAGCCGTGCTGGGTTCCACGGAGACTAGTTGTACGGAACCTGTGGCGATTGGTGGATGTCGTGGCTGCTCTTTGGCCAGCGTAGAGGCCCTCGATCTCGCGTGGCGGCCGTCGCCGAGAGAGCTTCGCGGAGTCGCTCGTTGTTGAACCAGGCTACGTACGTCCAGCGCACGGTGTCCGTTGCTCTGCCGCTATCTATAGAGTCTGCGGATGATCCGGTCCTCGTTCGCCCTCCTAACGGGACGAGCCTGGCTCGCGTTCCTCGCACTACTGGAGGCCGCGGTCGTGCTCGTTACGCGTCCGGCTGGAGCACATGTCTCGTCAGCGGTCCATGGCCGAGCACGCAGAGCGTCCACGACCCCCGCCATCACCGGGCGGCCGTGATAGCGGACGCTTCGACAGCAGGTAAGAGCTGTCCGTACTGCCGCTTCCCGATCAAGGAAGGCACCGAGGTCACCGTCTGCCCCACGTGCAGATCCGCCCACCACACGGAGTGTTGGAACGACAACCAGGGATGCGCGATCGTCGCGTGCGCGAGCGGGCCCACACCGTCGAGTGCAACGCCCGCGGAGCCACAAACGCGGACGAGATCGGCGGAGCCGCAGAGTATCCCGGCGACCCCGGTCGTGCCGCGGACGCCCCGCCCAGGCCCGGCTCCAATCGTGTACGGCCCGCCCGGCTACCCACCCGGTCCACCGCCCCGCGGCCACGCGCGCAACGCGATGATCGTCGCGTCGGTCATCGCGGTCCTCATCCTCGGGGCCGCGCTCGCGTTCGTGATCGGCAAAAGCAGCGGACAGGGAACGACGACAGAGGTCGTGAAGACCGAAGCGGGCAATAACAGCCACACCACCGCGCCGACCACTTCTACGGAATCCCCGACCACCGCTTCATCCTCCGCCACGGGATCGGACGCGCCAAGCCTGACTTCGTACGCCGGCTCCAACTTCTCGATGATGATCCCGTCCGGCTGGGTCCAGGATGTGCACGAAAAGCAGCTGGAAAACGAAGCTGAATCGAAGTGGTCCAACCCAGGCGACTCTGGCGAATACGTTCTGCTCGACGTCCACGCGCCTATTCACGAGTCGATGCACGAAGGGGCCGAACCGGTACGCGACCAGCTCGTCAGGCAGCCCGGTTACACCCAGATCTACTACGGGCCCGGGGATCTCCCGCAGCACCCGGGGTCTTGGATGTGGATCTTCGAAATCGAAGGTGCGAAGCGCATCGACTACTTCTTCGAAACGTGCAGCAGCACGATCGGCGACATCGGGTCGGCCGCGCCGTCCCGCTTCAACGAGTTGCGTGGCATGTACCGCGAAATCGCAAACTCATTCAGATCAGAATGCGAATGAGAGCGGCGCTCAGAAGACGTCGCAGCGCCGATGTCGCCAGCGCGTCTCGGAATACGACAAGGCAGTCTGGGGCTTCACAGAACCTCTGAGCCTCAAACGTCGGCCGGTTTGCGCTCGCCCGGCGTTTGGCGGGGGAGCGACGCAAACTGGTCATGCGGCCGGCCGGTCCGCTCCGCGTTGCGCGCTGTGGTCCTATTTCAGAAGCTGGTTCTTCAGCGCGACGACGCGGTCCGCGGCGGTCATGACTTCGGCTGCCTTGATAGTGCCGATGTGCACCGCGGCCTCCAGTTCGCGGTAGGCGCGTTCCGACGCGGCTTCTTCCTGTGCGTACATCAGGAGGTCAATGCCAGCTCGCACGGCTTTGACAGCCGCGTTTGGGTAGCGCTCTACCGCTGGCACTTGGAGGTCGTCGGTGACTGTGACCCTGTTACCGAGGCCGCACGCCGCGAGTGCGTTGCGGACGATGCTGGGCGTGAGGTCGGCTGGTAGGCCGGACCCGCCGAGCGCGGGGTAGATCGCGTTCGAGATCATCACGAGCGGATCGATGTTCGCGCTGAGTCGCGCCACGGCGCGGTAGGGCGTCCAGGCGGCGTTCAGCTGCCCTTTCGACAAGGTGATCGTGACGATTTCCGTGTCGGTGTCACGCGGCCCAGCACCGCCGAGGCCGGGGAAGTGCTTGACGGATCCGGCGACGTGGGCTTCGGCGAGTCCGGCTGCAAAGCCGGTAACGCCCTCTTCGACGACCCGGGCGTTGTTTCCAAAGGCTCGTTCGCCGAGGAAGTTGTTGGAGGTCGTGGGGACGTCGGCGACCGGTGCGAAGTCGAGGTTGACGCCGTCCTGGTGGAGCGCGCGGCCGGCCGCGCGGCCTTCGGCCTGTGCGACCGACTTGACGTGGTGGGTCGCGCCCATCTCGGCGGCGGAGAGCCAGGGAGCAGCATCCTTGAGGCGCTTAACTGTGCCGCCCTCCTGGTCGGTACCAATGAAGAGGGGCGGGTTGTGGCCTTCGCGTGCCGCGCGCTGCAGCGAGCCCGTCAGCGCTGCGAGCTGGGTGGTGCTGGCGATGTTTTCGGAGTACAGGATCACGCTGCCGACCTGTCCGGCGCGGACCCTCCTCAACAGCGCGGCTGAGGCGGCGATGCCGCTGACGTGGCTGATCAGCATCTGGCCGACGGCCTGAGCGACCGTGAGTTTCGGGTCACTCGGGGCTCCGGCCAGGGCGGTTGTCGTCGGCGTCTTCGCGGTAGGCGTGGGCGACGAACTCGTCGCGGTTTTCGTCGCCGCGCTTTCGGTCATACCTTCAGGCGCGGCCGCGCCGCCAGACCCAGTGGTCGCGACTGCGAGAGCGGTGGTCGCGCCCAGCACTGCAATTGTTGCCGCGCTCACGGCGGCCGCCCAGGTCCGGCGCATGGTCATCGCTTACTTCCCCTTTTCGGGCTGGATCGTTTCGGGGGCGCCGGGGTATTCGGGGTACGACGTCGCCTGCGAGCTGTTGCTTGCGGAGGCGGTGGGTGTCGCACCGGCGATGTGCGTCTTGAGCGCCATGATGGCGTTGTACGCGTCTTCTACGCGGCTGCGTGGAATTCCTCCCCTGCGCAGGTCTTCGAGGAGGCCGGCGTAGGCGCTCACGGATTCTTCTTCGGTGCCAGCGTAGAGCGCCAAGTCGAGCCCGGCGTCGATCGCGTGCTCGGCGGGGCTGGCCTCGTGGGCGACTGCGACGGCGCCGAGGGCGTCGCTGATCGTGACGCCGCTGAAGCCGACGATCTGGCCGAGCTCGGTTTGGTAGATCTCGGGCGACATCACCGCCGGCGTCGAGTCGCCGGTCAAGGTTGGGTAGGTCGCGTTGCTGACCATGACGATGCCATTCGGGTTCGAGGCGCAGCGGACGTACGTCTCGTAGTCGTTTCGAAGTTCGCGCGCCGACGCGTTGATCGTCACGGGTTCGGTATCCGTGTCGCCGAGCGCTCGGCCGAGGCCGGGGAAGTGCTTGAGCGTGTACCCGACGCCGGCGGAAGCAAGGCCACTCGCGAACGCGCAGGCGCGTTCGGACACGGCGAGGGGTTCCTCGCCGAAGGAGCGCGTACCGAGGAACGAGTTGGTGACGCGCACGACGTCGGAGACCGGGGCAAGATCGAGGTTCACGCCGACTGCACGCAGCGCCGCGCCGGTCGCGGCGCCTTCGGCTTGCCCTACTGCCGGGGACCGCATCTCGGCGGCAGCGAGAACGGGTGGGGCCCACGTCAGACGCCTGACCTCGCCACCCTCCTGGTCGGTCATGATCAGCAGCGGGGGCTCGCCGCCAGCACTCGCCGCGGCTTGGAGCTCGGCGATCTGGGCCCGCGTCGACGCCTCGCCTCCGGCGGTGTTGTTGGAAAACAGGATCACCCCACCGACCTCACCGGCTCGGATCCGGCCGAGTAGCGCTCGTGGCGGTGTGGGGCCGCTGTACGGCGACACGATCATCTGTCCGAGCATCTGATTCACCGGTGTCGCCGAGGTCACTGACTTCACGGCCGCTTTGTTCGGCGCGGGCGTCGTGTCGGCGAGTTTTTTCGTGGGACGCACCACAGTCTTCGTGACTGTGATTACGCTGCCGGTGTGACCCGAGCTACCGCATCCAGCGATGCAGACGGCTGGGACGAGAGCTGCGGGGAGCCACCGCGCGCAGCGCGCTGACGCCGCGCCTAGTCGTGAGCGGCGGGAGGAGGCGCTGGTTCTCTGCTGCGCTTCAGATTCGCTACGCATTGAGCGTCGGCGGCATCGTCGGCATACCGGCCTGGCGCATCAGCTCAGCATTGTGTTTGCGCGCGCAGTTGTTCGCGTCGATCGCAGCCCATGCCCACACAACTGGGAGAAGAAACAGCCCGACGAGCGCGACGATGAGTATCCCGGACACAATTGCGGCGCCGAGGAACGCGAAACCTCGACCAACCCGGCCGACGTACCAATGCCCGGCGCCAGTGAAGAAGAGCGAGAGCAGGATTGCTGCTGCAGTCGACTTCGAGTTCAGCGCGACCGTCATCGCCGCGTTAGTCGCCTGGGCCGCCCCACGCGTCGGGACCCCGCACCGCGGACAAAGCACAGCTTCATCGTGCACCGGGGTGCCGCAGCCTGAGCAGTAGCTGCCAAGCACCGGAGACTTAGTCGCCGGGTAGGGGAGCTTCGGGACCGCCAGCGCGGCAGGCGCCGCGGGCGCAGGTGGACGCGGCGTCGCCGCGGGCGGGGCGGCTCGTGGAGACGGTGTCGCGGGGGATGCGGCTTGTGCTGGCGGTGGCGTAAGCGGCGCGGCTTGTTGTGGCGGCCCGGGTGCCTCCGGGGCAAGGTCAGACTCGTCAATCACTATTCGGTTACGCCGGCTGACTCCAGGCAGTTCTTCGCTCATCTCGATTCGGCCTTTCTTAGGTCATGCGCAGGTTGCGTAGACTTCGCTGATCTTCCAGTCCGGGCCCGCCGTCGCGAACTTGAAGTTGACGAAGCCGGTCCCGCCCGGCGAGATTTCGTAGTGCGAGTGAACTTCGGCGCTGTTCGGCCCGTGCAGCTGCACCTGGTTTGGACTGAATCCAACGAGTGCGTAGGTGCCTGAGCCCTCGCTGAACTGCTGTTCGTAGTCTTCAAGCACGCGCTGCTTTCCCTGTACTTCACTGCAGCCTGCGGCGGACAATCCGTGCCGTTTGATGTTGTCAGCGAAGAGGCCCCCGAGGCCGGACAGGTTGTGGCTCGAGTAGTCGGTTTGGTAGTTGCTGAGCACTCCCGCGATGGCTTGGCGCTTCTGCTGTTCTTCCGCCGGAGTCATGGACCCGGGCGTTGTTTGGCTGGGATGGCCTGGTTCTTTGACTGTGACGACGGTGGTGTGGTGGTTGCCGGAGCTGAACGAGCCGCTCGCCACGGCGACCCCGGCGGCGATGCCCAGGACCACGACCAGCGCAGCCAGCGCGATCGTGATCGGCCGTGTGCCGCCGTTCTGCGGCGACTGCTGGTGAGGCTGTTGGTACGGGGGTGCTGTGTAGGCCGGTGGCGGTTGAGGCACGGCCTGGTAGCCAGCTGGAGCGTATGCCTGGGTCGGCGGCGCGGCGCCGACGGGCGCGGCGGCTGTGCCTGCGGCTGCGCAGCCGAAGACGGCGCAGCCGCCACCGTCCGCCCAGCACTCTGCGTGGTGCACCGAGCCGCAGGAATCGCAGGCATGGGCGGGCGCGCCCTCCTTGAGTGGAAAGCGGCAGTACGGGCAGGGCCTGCCGACGTCCTCGGGTGTTGCCAGGCGCTCGGGCATCAGTTGGTTGGTGTCGGGACGTGTTTCGTCACCCGCGCCGGTTTGGCCGCGTGATGTGGCTTCGTGCTGCCTGACGAGCCGATGACGCCGGTGACGAGCAACAGCGCGACGATGACGAGCACGCAGGCGACGATGGCGGCGGCCGCGGCAATGCGCGTGGAGAGCTTGAGCGCGGGTTCCGGGACGACGACGACGCGTTGCTCCTCGACGCGGCGCGGCTGCAAGCTCGCGAGCACCTCGTCTGGGACGCGCCACCGCTTCGGCGTTGGGCGCTCGTAGAGGGCGACGAGCTTGCCGCCCTCCCATCCGAACGCGCCCTCGCGGCAGCCGATGGGGTCGACGACGACGGCGATCTGTGACGTCGCGTTGAAGAAGTTTTCGTGGATGAAGAGGTCGTGGCCGGACAGGAAGATTCCGAAGCTGGGGTGGCTGTGGTACCAGCCGACGATCTGTTCGTCGGGCGGGAACTCCGATTCGAGCACCTGGTGGACGTGTGCCCACGCCTCCTGGGTGAAAGTGAGGGTGGCCTTCTGCTCGTCCGCGCTGATGGCCGGGATCGCGCCCGTGATGAGAGGCAGGCCGCCGTCGGCTGGTGTGCGGCCGACGAGGACGCCGCCGACCTCGCGGTCGGCGCTACCGAAGATGTGGGGGTAAATCGTAGCCTCGTTGATGGCCTTGAGTCCGGCGATCTCGGGACCGGTGTCTCGTCGGCGGGGTCGTCTCCGCGAGGCCTTTACGGATGCTTTCGCTCCGTTTGCCTCGTCGGCTACGTCGGCTGACTGGGCTCGTCGCGTGCTCATCGTGGCGCTCCCGCGAGGGCGACGTTGAAGTCCCGCTCTAGCTCGAGCGAGACGAGCCACTCAGGGTTGGCGCCTGCGTGCACGCCGTGGCGCATCGCCCATTCGCCCGCTTCACGGTTCAGGGCGTCAGCGGGATTTACAGACCGGTACGCGACGAGATCGCGAAGCCGAACGCAGAGATCAGACAGGCTCTCCGCCGCGCTCCAGCTGCCGATGCAAACCCCGCCGTTGCGGTCCGGGCCGAGGATGTTGGGGTGGAAGATCGGCGTCAGCCAGGTGATGACCGGCGGCCTCCGTGGGTACTCTCGATGGAGGTACGCGTCGAAGCGGTGGAGGCCACGCACCCCGAGTCGTCCGTCCGCGCCAACGGCAATGCCGCGCTCGTTCAGCATCAGGTGGTAGATGTCAGGAGGGCTGCCTTCGGTGCGGAAGCTAATACCGCCGGACGCGGCGAGCTCTTCCATCTGCCGGAGGTCACTCATGAGTCGGCGGTCGCGTGGACTCACGAGTCGGGCGTCCTCGGCTTGATGATCACGTCGAAGTGCTCCTCGGTGTCATGTTCCGCCCCGTCGTCGGGGGTGCGGAGACGAACGAGTGGGCCCTCGGCTCGGCGCTCGGCCGCTCCGCGTGCGCGGTCCTGGCGCTGGCGTAGGTCGAGCTCGCGTTCGCGACGGCGCTTCACGCGCAGGATTCCGAACGCCGCGCCCGCAGCGAACACGATGAGCGCGCCGAGGACGATCGCCAAGATCGGAACCTCGGAAGAGCTGTGGGCAACGGCGAGTTCGCGGAGCAGTGCCAGGGGCGCGAACTCCCAGCTTCTCGGGCCGACGCTGGCGACGGATCCGATCAGCCTTCCGTGAGTCGTGACCACCGGCGCGCCAAGGAACTTCGCGGGCAGCGCCCCCTGGATCCTCTCCGTGGTCCCGCGAGTCAGTTGCACCATCGGCATGCGCAGGGAGCGGATGCGGCCGCCTTCATAGCCAAGCGGCGGCCCGAGGACGTACTTGGCTGCGCGCGCCGACACGCGGGATACAGTGGTGGCAACGAGGGTCGTCAGCGGGAGCGCGGAGACGTGAGTGACGCTGACACCGTCGCGTGAGTTGGTCGGCTCGCCGGTGATGGCAACGCCGTCGCTCGTGACCACGTGAATCGCGCCGCTGCTGGAAGCGGCGAACAAACCGCCTTCTCCCCCGTAGGCGAACGCGGTTGTGGTGCCTGTCGGGTGCTGCGCCGCGGCGACGCTGCGTTCGGCGACGCGTTGCAGCGGCGGGTTGGCTGCCGCTGCCGTGCTCGGGGCGAGGAAAGCCGCCGTCAACATCGCCGCGAGGAGGCACCGGGGGCGTCCGGTCATGCGACGGCCTGCCGGCGTAGAAGGTCGAGCGCCGATCCGGGCGCTGACAGCGAGTAGAAGTGGCGATCGAAGCCTTGGCGCGCGACGACGTAGTCGCCCGCCGGGAGGCCGAGATCATCGGCGGTGTGCGAGCACAACCGGGAGGACTCGTCGATCGTGTGTGCGAACTGGAGCTTCCACGGCTCACCACAGTGCGGGCAGAGACCCGCGCCGGCGTCCAGCGAGTCGAGCGGCGCCATCACCTCTTCGCTGGCGTCGCATCTATGGCAGGAGGCGCTGAGGACGATCTCGTGCTCCAGCTCGAGCACCGTCCCGGGCCCCATTCGCTTTTGGGCGAGCGTGAGCATCTCACCGAACGAGATGTCGTGCTCGACGACGGTGACGGCGTCGGCGTCGTAGGTGTCGTGGCTGAGGCACTCGTCGCGGCGGCCGTAACGGACCACGTACGAGTCGTGGGTTAGGCCTACGAACTGGTAGCCGCCGCCGGCGAGTGCGGGCTCGCCGAGGCGGTCGGTGTGCAGCAGCTTGATCGCCTCCTGCGTCTGCAAGCCGGCGATGATGCTGGAGCTGGTCGCGGTGGTGGGTGTCTTCCCGGCGAGCATGTCGTCGCGGGTCAGCATCGCGCAGGTGCGTCGGGCGGCGAGCAGCTCGTGGTCCCGCTCGCTGAGCGTGCACTCGTAGCACGCGGTGTCGGGTGGGATGAAGACTCTGGCGACACCCATGAGGCCCTCGATCGCGCCGTCGATCCATGGTGTTGTTGTCTTCCAGCAGGCTTGGTTGACGAAGAGGCGGGCTTCGCGGTTGTCAAGGCCGCCGATGACGAGGTCCATTTCGGCGAACGCGGCGAGGCCGATGGCGAGTCGGACGTCGCCGACGACGGGGATGATCTCGACGTCGGCGTTGAGCTCGGCCGCGCGCTCCGCCAGGGCCCTGGCCTTGGGGCGACCCTCGTCCTCGGGGCGGAAGAACACGCAGCGGGAGAGGTTGGAGTTCTCGACGGTGTCCATGTCGACGACGATCACGGTGCCGACGCCGACGAGCGCGAGGTTCTTGACGATCTCGTTGCCGAGCGCGCCTGCGCCGACGACGAGGACCCGCGCGCGTTGCAGCAGGTCCTGATCCCACCAGGTGATGAGGTTCTGGCGGTGGTAACGGTCCTCCTCCGCCTCGATCTCGATCCGTCCGTTGTCGGCGCTCGACGACATCGCTTGGGAGGCCGGGGCCCTGGTTAGGCCTCGCCTCGAGGAGGGGCTGTGCTGCCGTCGCAGGCTTCGCCGCGCCGGGGAAGCCCGCCGGCGGTGATTTCGGCGACGAGGCGCAGCACGTCGTTCTCTTTCACACCGGCGTCGGCGAGCGTCTCGTTGTCGTTGATCTGACGCCCGGACTGCTTGTGGTGGAACTTGTAAGAGAGCGGTTGGCCGTCCGGACCCATCGCTGGGAGCTGCAGCAGCTGGACGAGTCTGCCGACGATCCGACCGCTAGCAACCGTGTCCGGAACACTCACCTCCTCCGTCTTGTTGCCAGTCGCGTCGACTATCGTCAGGTCCATTGGTCCTCCGGTTCGTTAGAGGTGCTGTTGGTTTAGCGCCGCGGCAGTCCGGGGGGTCATGCCGTCGCCATGGCTTCGGCACGCTCCGAGTATGTGATGACTGTGCTACCGATTTGCAGCTGGTCGCCGTTGTGCAGCAGGTGTGACTGCACGGGCTGCTGGTTCACGTAGACCAGAGCGTCAGGCATCGCGGTGAGAACGCGGCGTCCGTCGCGGTCGTCGATCTGTGCGTGCAGCTTTGCGACGGCGGGGTCCTTGAGGAGGAAGATCTCGCAGTCGGGTGATGCCCCGATGCGGGTGACGGCGTGGTAGAGGATGAACTCCTTGCCCGCCATGCCGCCGGCGATGATTTGCAGCCACGCTTGGCGTCGCGCCGTCTCGACGACGCGCGTTCCCACGGCGATAAGACCGCCGACGGCAGCGAGGCCGATCAGTCGGGTCAGGGCCTGGCTTAGTTCGGCGTTCACGGCGAGGTACTGGAAGATCACCCCGCCGATCGCTCCGCCGATCGCGCCGCCGATCGCCCCGTTGACCGCGAGGCGTGGTGCTTTGCGGATCAGCCCAACGGTGACGCCGATGCCGAGACCGAACAGCGCCCAGCCCAGCGCGCGGGCTAGGTACAGCCGCACGTCGTTCGGTGTCAGGGTGCTTTGTCCTCGCAATGCTTCTCGCACTGCTTCTTCGAGGATGGATTTGATGATTTCGCCGTAGACGACCTGTGCGAGGAAGCCGGCGGCGAACGATGCGCCGAGCATCGGGAGGGCCGCCTTGGCGAACTGCCGTCTCGCGGCGGCCCACGCGCCTGCGACGGCGCTGTCGTAGGCGACGATCGTTCCCCCGAAGACGAGTCCGACCACGGCGACCCAGAGCCCGGCGGAAGCGTCGTTGCCGAGCCGAGATGTCGCGGTGATGCTTCCGATGCCCGTGATTTCGGTGATGGCCCATCCGCCCAGGACCCCGATCGCTGCGGCGATCAGCGGCGCCGTTCTCGGCTCTATCAGCCAGTTGGGGACGGGGCGCACCGAGGTTGGGGTGCCGAGGCCGCCGACGTCGCCGGGGTCTATGCGTCGCGGCACGCCCCGCGTCACGGTCGGGAGGCCCTGCGCAGGCATTCCCTGTGCGGGCATTCCGGCCGCGGGTGGCCCGGGCGGTGTTGACGCCCGCAGCGGCTGCGTCGCCGGTGAAGGCGGAGCACCAGGTGGGGTGCCGAGTGTGGCGGCGGGTGCTTGCGGTGGGGCTGCGGGTGGTGCGTCGTCGGCGAAGTCCTCCTCGCCGAGCACGATCCTCTGTTTTTCAGCCACGCCCCCTCGCCTTCCTCTTATCCGCGGGACCGGAGCATCACGACGAGTCCGTCGTCGTCATCGTCGGCCGGCGGGGGCAGCGTCACTGACTCGCCCGCGGGGTGAGGCATGACCGCGACGGGGGCGAGCTCGGGCTCCGTCTCCTGTGCCGGGATTGGCTGCTCGCGCGCGGCCGAGCGGATCGCGATTTCGAAGTCGGCGACGCCGAGGTCGACGTTTCCGATCGGGAAGATCCCGGAGTACTCCTGTTCGGCGGCCCATCGAGCGGCGATTGCGTCCAGCGGGCTGGCGGTGTTATACACGCGCCACTGGATCATGTCGCCGAGCTTGACGATTACGTCGGCGAGCGTGGTTCCCGCGGCCCAGTAGTCGGCGATGCAGAAGTAGTCGCGGATGTTCGGGTGGAAGATCGGCTCCAGGGGGACGACGTAGGGCTTGTCGGCCGGGTACCGGCGGGGGAGCATGATCTCGGCATGGTGCACGTCGCGGTACGCGGGCTGGTCGCCGTCGAGGACGAGGCCGCGCAGGCGGAACTCGACGCGGTAGTTCTCGGGCGGTAGGCGTGTTCCGAGCGGCGTCAGCGCGACGTGCGGGTGGCCGGAGAAAACCTCACGCACCAGTTCGTAGTCTGACTGTAGTCTCCGCAGACGCGGGTCCATTCCTACCCCCCCTCGTGGGCCGCAAGGTACGGGAAGGCCCGTGCCGGCCGACCGTGGCTATTAGCGCCGCCGGATTATACGATGCGGCGAACGCGTGGGCAAGAACCGCTGTGAGGGGGGTAGTGGCGTGGCTGAGGACCCGGACGACGATCTCGTCAAATTTCGCTCCCCCGGTGGCGGCAGTCGCATAAACGTTGGTAGTGCGGCTGAGCTCGGTGGTCCGGAAGCGCCGCGGGCGGCCCCTCGCTCGGGGTCCGCGGGCGAGGTCGAGGTCACGCTGCAGTCGGCGGCGTTTCTCAGCGGTGAGCACCGCATCCCTATCCCCCCGGACGGGCTGACGATCGGGTCCGGGGACGACGCGACGATCAAGGTCTTAAGCGTCGACAGGCTCCAAACCGTCGTCGAGCCAACGGGCGAGGGACATGTCATTGTTGAGCGCGGTCACCGGTCGGCGACCTACGTCAACGGAGAGCTGCTCGTCACCGGTGAGCGCCGCTCGTTGCGCCGCGGGGACGCCGTTGCAGTGGGCGGCACGAACCTCTACTACCTGCCGACGGGCCAAGGCCTTCCCCGCCTCGCGCGGGTCAAGCCGGTCGACGCCGGGCGTCTGAGGGCGACGAAGCGCGGCTTCACAATCGGCCGTGACCCCGCGTCCGACCTCGTGCTCGACCACCCGACGATCTCGCTCCACCACGCCGTGCTGAGCTCGGACGGCACCGCGACCACGATCACTGACTTGGGCAGTGCGGTGGGAGTGCGCGTGAACGGCGAGCCGGTGCGCAGGATGCGGCTCCAGGTCGGCGACCAGATCGCGATCGGGCCGTACCGCATCGTCTTTGACGGCCTCGAGCTGTTCGAGCGCGCCGTGGCTCGCGGTCTTGCGATCGCTGCGAGCGGCGTACGCGTCGACGTTGAGAGCGGCACCATCCTCCAGCCGATTGACCTGCAGCTGCGCGCCGGCGAGCTGGTCGCGATCATCGGCGAGTCGGGAGCCGGGAAGAGCACGCTCCTCAAGGCGCTGGCTGGCGTTTCCGTCCCGACGGGCGGCCAGGTCTTGGTCGGCGGCGAACCGGTGCTGATCCGCCAGTCGGAGATCGGCTACGTGCCGCAGTTCGACATCGTCCACGACGAGCTCACGGTCACGGAGGCGCTTGACTTCGCGGCTCAGCTGCGTCTGCCGTCGGACACGGCGGAACACGAGCGCGTCGAGAGGGTGCGCGAGGTCATCGCCGAGCTCGGCCTGTCGGACCGCGCCGAGATCCGCGTCAGCCGGCTCTCCGGCGGTCAGCGGAAGCGCGTGGCCGTGGGCGTGGAGCTGCTGCACCGCCCGGGCGCGCTCTTCCTCGACGAGCCGACGACAGGCCTTGACCCGGGGCTTGAGCATCACATGACGGAGCTCTTCCGTCAGCTCGCGAACGCGGGGCAGACGGTGGCGTTGGTGACGCACGCGACGGGCAGCATGAACCTGTACGACCGCGTGATCGTGATGGGTCGCGGCGGTTACCTGCGCTTCGATGGGAAACCGGAGGAGCTGCTCGATGCGTTTGGCGTTGAGCATTACGACGACGTGTACGCCGCGCTCGAGCACGTTGCCTCAACCGAGCCTGTGACCGGGAGTCACGCGACGACGCCGGCGCTCCCGCCGGTGCGCCGCGATGCTCCCGCGACGACGGTGCGGGTGCGACAGTCGTTGGGGTATCAGACGCGGGTGCTTGCGTCCCGGTACGCGTTGCTGGTGCTCCGGGACCGCAAGTTCTTGCGGAGCGCGTTCATCCAGGTGCCGGTGTTGGGGATTTTCACGGCGATCCTGTTCTCGTCAACGATCTTCGTGACGCCGCCGCCCGCGAACTACGCGGGCAAATCTGCGCAGCTCGTCTTCCTGATGGTCACCATCGCGATCTGGCTGGGGTCGATCAACGCTGCGCGCGAGATCGTGAAGGAGCGGAACGTGCTCGACCGTGAGCTCGCAATCGGTGTGCGACTGCCGGCGTACCTCGCTTCGAAGCTAGTCGTGCTGCTCGTGTTCGCTGCGATCCAGATCGTGTTGTTCGCGCTGATCGTGCTCGTGCTCCGGCCGCTCCACGAGCCCGCGTCGATCGTCTTGGAGTTCCTCTTCGCGCTGGTTTTGGTGGGCTCGATCGCGGTGCTGCTCGGGCTGCTTGTGTCGGCCTTCTCAACGTCGGAGGATCAAGCGACCGCGATCATCCCTTTGCTGCTAGTCCCGCAGTTGCTGTTCGGCGGGGCGATCGTGCAGTTCAAGGAAATGCAGCTGGTCGTGAAGGTGCTGTCGGTGCTCGTGCCATCGCGGTGGGGGTTCGCCGCCGCCGGACACGTTGTACACATGCAACGCCGCATCGACGAAGACCCCGTGTTCTCACGTATCAATCACTACGGCCACTCTTTTTTCTCGGTCACGTTGATCGAGTTCGTCTTGATCTGCGCGATCTTCGCGGCCGTGCTCTCGGCCGGGATCGTGCGCCTCCTGTCCAAGCCCGCGCAATGAGCAGAGCGCGCTCGTTCACGCTCACTCCGGTGCCACTCGCACGTAGACGGCGGCTTCGAGTCGCAAGAGGCGTCCTCATTGGTCTCGGCGTCGTTCTCGTCCTTGTGGTGTTGGCACAGTTCGTGTTGCCGCCGATCGCGGCGAAAATCGTGCGCGACTCGCTGCAACCGCCCGACCGTGGCGTCACCGTCTCCCTGTCAAGCTTCCCCGCCGTGACGCTCCTCTTCGGCCACGCCGACTCCGCCACGGTCCATATCGCGGAAGCTCGCCCCGGCGGGAGCGGCGGCTTGGAAAAACTGTTGACACGCGCTAGTCACGTCGGCCGTCTCTCTGCGAGCGTCACGACGATGTACCTCGGCCCGCTCGAACTCAAGCGCGTGTCCTTTACCAAGCGAGGCGGGGCAGTTGCGGCACAGGCGGAAGTGACGAGACGCGCGATCGAACAAATCCTCCCGAGCGGCGTCCGACTTACAGCGGGCGACGCGAACAGCGGAGGCCTGCGCCTCGCCCTGTCGACCTCGGTCCTCGGCCACACGCTTTCGTTGCCGGCCAGGCTCGTCGCACAGCGTGGCGCCCTCGAGGTCGCACCGGACCTCCCCGTCCTCGATGCTGTACGCGTCTCGGTCTTCGACGACCCCGAAGTGGCTGTGACGTCCGTCGCGGTGCACGCGGGCGCGAGCGGCACGTACATCTTCGACCTTGTCGGACGGTACACGTGAGGCGCCTCCGCCTGAGCCGGAGGGGTGAGCTAGCCGTCCTCATAGCCTCGCTCTTCATCGGCGGCGCTGCGCTGGGCCTCATCGTCGACAAGCTCGCAGACTCCGGTAGCGGAGCGACGACCACGACAACTGACGGCGTTACGGTGACGGCGACGCATTCGACGACAACGGGGAGCACTCCCGGCGGCCATGCGAAGCTCGGCTCATCGACTTCAACCGGTTCGGTGTCTGCTGTGTCCGAGCTCGCCCCGAACGCGTCCGCGACGTTCGCCGCCCTCGAGCACGAACTCCCAGGCCCAATCGAGGTCGCCGTGATGCCGGTGGGCTCGACGTCGCCCACCGTCTTCGGACACGACGAACCCGCTCATGGGTGGAGCACCACGAAGATTCCCGTGATCGCGGCATTGATGACCGCGCTCGGTTCGCGGGGACTAAGCGCTGAGCAGTCGTCGGAGGTGAGGAGCGCGATCACGGAATCGAGCAACGAAGCGATCCTTACGCTCTTCCACGACCTGGAAAGGCTGAAGGGTGGCCTGGTACCGGCGAGCGAAGCCGTTGAAGCGGAGCTGCACGCTAGCGGCGACCGCCTGACGCTGGTCCCGACTACTCCCCCGCCGCCAGGCGCTGTGACGACGTTCGGGCAGACAGAGTGGGCACCCTCCTCCGCGGTCCTCTTCTTCTCCGCGCTCGACCCCGGCTGCCTCCTGCCCGCGGACCGCACCCACCTCGTTCTCGGGCTAATGCAGGAAATCGAGTCGTCTGAGAGCTGGGGTCTAGGCTCGGGCGGCTTCGCCCACGTCGCGTTCAAGGGCGGCTGGGGCCCCGAAGGCGACACGTACCTCGTCCGACAGTCCGGCATCGTTGACCCGGAGACACCGGAGGCGACGGCCGTTGCGATCATCGCCCACCCGCCAGCGGGCGCAGCGTCGTTCGGGGTCGGCACAGAGATGTTGACGAAGACCGCTACGTGGCTGCGCGGCGTGCTCCACCCGGCCGCTCATCGGATCGCGTGCAGCTGACAACCCCGGCCGCCCAGGCGTTAGTCCGAGATTGCTTGGTGGCAGCCCGCATGCCTAGCAGCGGATGTCCAACCTGTTCGTGCCTCGACGGAGGACTGTGCGAAACGGCGTTGCTCCGGTATGATCGGCGGGCTTATTGAGGAGTTTGGGGGGTATGGCGTCGGCATCAAACACAAGCTGCGGCACCTGCGGGCGCCCTATTGACGAGCGGGGCTACTGTCCCGCGTGCACGTCCCAGCCAACCCAGCAATTCACCGCGCCGCTCGCTGCGGCGCCAAGGTCACCGACTCCGCCCACCCTCGCGGGGGGCGGGGGACATGATATGGGCCAAGTCGCTGGGCCCGAGCTCACGGGAAAGGTGTGCCCGTACTGCCGCTTCCCTCTCAAGGAGGGCGCCAGCATCGAGACGTGCGGCGCGTGCGGAGCGATCCACCACGCAGAGTGCTGGCAAGACAACGCGGGCTGCAGCGTGACGGGATGTGTGAACGGCCCCTCGAACACGACGGCGACCCACGTCGTGCCACCGGCGGCTGTGGGCGCCGGAGCCATCGCCGCGGCCGCGATGCCAACCGGGGCCGCGCCACCCGCGGCGTTCGCCGCTCCCCCCACCCCGCCCCCACCTGGCTCGTCGAAGCCACCGCCACCGCCGCAGCGACGCTTCCCAACGGCGGCGGTGGTCGCCGGCGCCATCCTCATCGCACTTCTCGGCGCCGGCGCCGCCGTCGCGATCAGCTCGTCGTCGAAGAAAGCGAGCCAGTCGACGATCACCGTGAAGGAACGCACCGTTGAAAAGGCCCCGCAGTCATCGCCGACCGTAACGCGAACAACCCAGGCGCCAACGCATCAGTCAACGCCCGCACCGGCGCCGACGCCCGCGCCCACCGGACCCTCCGACACCGAACGCGAGGGCCACGCAGTCGAGGCAGTCGACACGTACTGGGGCGACATCGAAAACCACGACTTCCCCGCCGCGTACCAGATCGAGGCGCCCAGCGCAGGGTCCGGCGAGCCCGAATGGGTGCACACCGAGGAAGCGGAAGGCGTGGAAAAGGTCTCCTACAACTTCGAACCCGGGGGGCTCGAAGGCAACGAAGCGACCGTCGACGTCGGTTCGCTGCGAACAGAAGCGAGCAAGACGGGTTGCTACACCTGGACGGGCAGCTACCGCCTGACCGACTACGGCGGCACTTGGAAGATCACGCACGACGGCCTCGAACGCCACTCGTGCTGAGCGCCGCTGGTACCTACGGCCGCGAACGTCGGGCTTGAAAGGGGCGGCCTGGGACGAGCAGAGCTGTCCCAATTCACATCGGGATGTACGGGGGCAGGCTCCGGCCCGGCGCAAACACGACTGAGCGCCTGGTCGGTGGCCGAGTATTCGCGTTGTCGACTCGACAGCGAGAAGAACGGTGTGGGAATTCTGTTCTGCTGAGTCCTCCATCGCGCCCAAAGCCGTGGCCCGGTGGTCTCGTCTTGCTGCTCTTCTACGATCGGCCGGGACTTCCACTATCACGACTTGGCGAGGCCGGGGCCGCCCCAGAGACGCCCGTTCGGCGGCAGGTCGGAATCGCATCTTTCCGCTTCGACCGCGTAAAGCGGCCGCGTGGCGCTCCGCGACTATCAGACCCTCATGCGGCCCCTACTTGAGGTCTTGCACGACGGGACCGACCACACGACGAAATCGATCAGCGCGGACCTTGTCAAGAGATTCCATTTGACCGAGGACCACCTGGCCGAGCTGATTCCGAGTGGCCGGGACACGCTCTTCCGCAACTGTGGATCGACCTCGATTACTTCGTGATTGACGACGACGACTCAGATGGCAAGAGGAGACAGGCCAAGGCTATGGGCCGTCTACGAGGTATGGGAGCGATCGGGCCGGCGCCACCGCCCCCGTTGTGCCTCCACCGGGCCAGCTCCAGGCGAAAGGGTGACGCCGTGATCACGCGAGCCCACAGGCTTGCAGGATTCCTGCTCATGGCCTGTGGCTGGCTGTCAGTGCTTCCGGGCGCAGCAGTCGCGAACCTCGAAACGGCGAGCGCGGGGCAGGTCACGGCGACCGTGAGTTACGAACTCGTCCCCAATCCAGAATACCCCAATCCAAAATACGCTTCGGAAAAGGAGCTATCGGGCGCCAAATTGAGTATCACACGGGCTGGTCAGCAGGCATACAGCCGTCCAGTCGTGTCGTCGCTCAATTACTGCGCAGCCGACTACCCAGGGCAGTGCTGGCCTCAGGGCGCCCGCGCCGAATCACCCGAAAGCGCCTCCCAGTATCCGTCGCTCAACGTAGTGGAACTCAGGCCTGACGGCGAGCCCGATGTCATTCTCCACCTCTACGGCGGCGGCGCACACTGCTGCTTTATCGATCAGGTCTTTAGCTGGAGCCCAGCAATCTCCGGCTATGAAATGGCAGAACGCTCGTGGGGAAGCCTGCCTCCGAGAATAGCTGACCTATCCCACAACGGGGAAATGGAGTTCGTCACAGGCGATCATCGCTTCGAATACCAGTTCGCGTCCTTCGCCCGTTCAGGTTTTCCGCTCCAGATTCTTGTACCTCGCAGTGGAACATTCGTCGAAGTGACCCGTTCCTATCCGTCTGAGCTCGGGGCCGACGCTAGGTCGCAGTATCGGCGGTATGAACACTTGCGTCGCCGTGGAGAAGGTCTCGGCTTTCTCGCGGCTTGGGTTGCCGATGAGTTTCTCTTGGGCAAGCACCAGAGGGCTCTGCATACTCTTGAAATGGAGAGGCGTGGCGGCCATTTGCTCGAAGGACGAATAACCGGCGGCGTAAAGAACGTCGGCGGTGCGTACGTCGGCAGACTGAAGCGCTTCCTACGCAAGATCGGCTACGGGTAGACGAGGCGTTTGGTACATGGCCCCGGCGATTGCAGCCGCGCGGGGACGCTTCCCTCCCAATCCTACAGCAGCCGGAAGAGTCCGATCACCCCCTGCACGCGTCCGCGCATCTTCTCCCGAGCCACGAGCGGGACCTGGGGGATCATCATGCCGAGCGTGGCGCGTGGCGGCCGTGCGGCGGAAGGCTAGCCCCTGTTGAATTCTTCGATTTCTTGCGCCGCTTCTGACCCTCCTTGAGCTTGTTCTTCGGGTTCTGCGGGCGCGCATGCTCCTGTTTCGCCCGCGGGTATCGAGCCGGGCGGGCATTCTTTCGCCGGCCCGGCGCTAGGTGGGTGCGCAGGTCCGATACAGCCTCCATACCTGTCCGGTGTCGCGTAGGGGCTTCCTCCACACCCGGCCGATTCCCCTCCGACGCCTGAGGTGCCAGGGAGAACGCAAGCAGCCGTTCCTTCTGGCACCAGTCCGGCTGGGCACCCTGCACTGGACGCTGCACGCTTCGCAGCAGCGGCCCGGTTCGCAGCAGCGAGCCGCTTCGCACGCTCCCGACTACCGGCACGCCGCCCATCCGCTGAACCGCGCCGACGACCGTTCGCCCGCCCAGCACCCCACCCCGAGGAATAGCCCTGCTTGCGCATTCGCACTTCGGCGGCATGCTCCGCTGACGAGTAGGCGCCCAGTTCTGCCAGTGTTGAGCCGCCTGCGCTTCGGCTTGACTGACGCGCGACGCGCGCGCGAGCGCAAACGCCCCAACCGCGACACCCAGTACGACCAGCGTCACAGTGGCGCTATAGATGACCAAGCGTCGCGTTTCCACCGTCAAGCTCTGTCTCCCGGGGAGACGAAACGCAGGATCAGCATTGGACTGGACCGGTGTATTCGGATGGGGGCGGATGCGCAGCGCATTCAGGGTTGGATTCGATGACCTTTTTTCCTTCTTCGCTCTGGACAGAGGGCGAGCCTCCGTTCTGTTCACGAAATGCTTCCGGCGACCTACATCCCGGTGCTCCGTAAGCGTTTGGCACCGTGTTCGAAGGACACCCGGCGCTCGCTGCCGCAGACTTTTCAGCTTGGCTTTTCTGAATAGACGCCAGTAGCGCCTGACGATGGGCCCTGCCCCTTGATGAACCCGCCTTTCGGCCCGCGGAGACTCCCCTTGCCCGCCCTCGGCGGTCGCCGATCATGCGGCCACGCCTCAGGGCTGTCCTGTAGGCGCTATGCCACGCGACCGAAAATGCGCTCTTCTGCGAGACCTCTCTGCTCTTTGCCGCTTCGGGGACGGACACCCTGTGAGACCTGCCGAGCGCGAACCCTCCGAGTTCCGCGACGACGAAGGCGATGGTGGTGACCACCGACACCGTCACCACGACCGGGGCGCTCCTCGGCTCGGTCATTCTTTCTCCGCCTTGCGGAGGGCCACGTGAAAGGCACCCTGATAGGCGGGCCCGTATGCAGCCTTTTCCCCTTGCTTGGTTCCCCGCGCCAGCCCGCGCTTCTCCCCAGCGATGGTCCCCGCACGGATACCTTGCACATGCCCTAGCCGCACCGCCGCGGCGCGATCTGCGCCCCCCGAGCTGCCGAGCAGGTAGCCCGCACCTGCTGCGAGCGGAATCAGAACCGCGACAACCACCGCGATAGCAACGCGCTTTCTCACCACCAGCAGCTCCTTTGCCCTCGGGCCAACCGGCTAGCGGCAGCCAAACAACCCTCCCCGCACGGACCATATCGGTCCTGCTCGTGACTCGTCTCCAATGGCCGTCGGAACGCCCACGGCCCATGCGACTCCTCGGAGCGCGTACACCAAACCTCCGATTGCTGTACGCCTCCTGTCTCTTGGGCTGCTGCCGAAGGACCACCTCGTGAGCGGCCATCACCATCACTGCGGTCGCCATCGAGGAGCAGCGCCTACGCCACCCCGAACATCCCGACGTCGACCGGCACTTCGCCGCCGCTGTGGCGCACGCGACCGGGCGCGGCTGGCGACTTGGCAAGTCAGAGCGCGGGGTGCAGATCGACGCCAGCTGTGGCGTTGACGATGGCCGTGTCGGTTCCCCCCAGAGCTTGCGGAGTGTTGGCCGCTCCTCAGCGACGCCTGCAATGACGCTGACGCGGGTCCAGGCGCAACGTGCTCAGGAGCTCGGCGTCGTGAGGGTCGCGTCCGTTCCGTACGTCGTGCCCTTGGCGTTGCTGGCGACGAAGCGGAAGTGATAGGTGGTCCCGGGGTTCAGGCCGGTTAGTTCGACTTCGACGGCCTGCCCGTCGCTGCCGGGTTTCTCGCTCGGCGTCGGCGTGAGCGATGCCGCGGATGTGGTTTCGCCGTACGTGCCGTCCAGGCCGTATTCCACGTAGTAGGTGGTGCCGGCGCCCCCGGGGTCGATCGTTGCGTTCAGCGTAGCCTGTTCTGCGCTAGTACCGACGACGACGAGGTTGCTGATCGACGGCGGCTGGGCGACAAGGCTGGTGGCGGGACCCTCAAGCGAGAAGTAGGTGGAGTCGCCCGGCCTCAGCCCGGTGGGGAAGGAGACCGTGCCGCTGTCGTACGTGCCGGGATCCGCAGAAAGCAGAGTGCCCGGCCCCTCGTATCCGGTGCCGCCGAACGGGCAGCCAGCGGGCGCTAAAGAGTCTGCGCAAAGCCCGTCCCCGTCGAAGTCGAAGATGTCCGGGCCGGACAGGGCGATCTGCGGGACGACGCTGGAGGATCGGTCGAGTACTCCTACCGTTGTGTCGTCGATCGAGTCGTAAGCTGGCTGGCCGGGATCGGTTAGCAGGCTCTGCGAGCCGTCGGGGGCGATGATGATCAGCACCGAGCAACCCGTGTCCGCACCGATCGGCGGGCACTCGTTGAAGGGCGGGGAGGTGCTGGCGCCTCCTGTTCCGAGCGGTGGTGGGGCCGGTGGTGGCGGGGGTGGCGGAGGCGGCGGCGCTTTGCGCGCGAGCGCGAGCCCCCGGAAGCCGGTGTCGCGCGGGTCGCAGGTGATGGCCTTCCAGCTGTTTCCGAAATGGCCGACCACCCACTCGAGACATCTCTGGTGGGCGGTGATGTCGTGCGCCACGGCGGCCTCGTGATGGTTCTCCCAGTAGGTCGCGATCCCACCGCCGAGCGCGGGTGCCACAGCGCAGGCCACGCCGCCGATGTAACCCCATGCGACCGCCGGAGTCCTTCCCAGGATGGTGCTCGCCCAGCTGCAGGCCTGACTGACGAACTTCTCGAGCAGGGGAGCGTCGGATGCGAGCTCGATGACCGAGCAGGTACCGGTGGCGTAGAGCTCGGTCCCCTTCAGGTCAGGGTTGCTGAGCTTGCTCCCGACGACACCGGCGGCGGTGGCGACAAGGGAGCATGCCAGTGCAGCGGAGACGGGAAAGTCCGCGGCCGTCCTACGACCGAACCCGTTGCAAAGCACCTGCTCAACGCTCTCCTGGTAGTTGTAGAGAAGCGAGCGTCCAACGCGCTTGCTGCGGGCGCCCGGAAACGCGCTGAAGCAGGGCGGCGGCTGCGGGTATCTGTTGCGTGCGGTGTGATCCCGCGGCACGCCTCGCGTGACGACGACCGTCCCGATCGCCCCGTCGCGGTGTCCCGCCGCTGATGACGCGGGCTGCACAAGCGTCGGATAGCTGCCGTGGGCGACATTCGGTTGCACAACGCCGAGCAGAGCAGCAACTGCGAGCAGGACGACTGCCGTAGTTAGACACCTAGTGCTGTGTCGCCGGCGCGCATAGCTCCCCCCCATCTGGGTGCAGGCTACCAGTGGGTGGTGCTTACCGTATAGAGCCGCGCGCGGACGGCCGAACTCAGAGCACAAGTGGCAGCCGGCGCGGAACGAGCGCATCAAGAAGCCAGACACAAACGTCAGCGCAGGCGACCGGTCCGCCCGCTCATTGCGAACGAATGGCAGCCCGTGCACCATGTGAACCTGCGACAGCGACCTCTCGCTCCACCCGCAGGACGTCGTTGGCTAAACCGGGCGCCGCCGGCCCGTAGATCAGGGGTCCCGCTGGCTTTCGACCTCGGCGATCGCGTCGGCGAGATCGTGAATGTCCGCCCGGAGTGCTGGGAGCAGGCGCGAGATCGTTGACCAGCGCGCGTCGCGCTCGCCGCTCTCGATGTGCGAAAGAGCGGCTGCGTTGGTTCCCGCCTCGCCCGCGACATCCTCCTGCTTAAGGCCGGCCCGCCTCCGTAGAAGCCTCAGGGCTGCTCCGAGAACTGTGCTCTCGGGTCCATTTCTCGCTCTGAGAGCTCGTCTTTCCGCCTCGGGCATAATGACTTGTCGTTTCCGACAAACTGAGCTACACTGCGCTTAAGCGCTTTCGCACCGTTCGCGAGGCTATCGGCCCGCGATCGCATTGAAGCGTGGGAGCCGCGCCGGCAACGATAACGCCGCCGGCCGCCGAGCCGGACGAGGAGGAGACTATGCGCCAGCCTGCAGCTTTGGCGACTGCAAAACAAGACGTCCCCACCTTCGGCGAGTTTGCCCTGCAGTGGCTCGAACGCCAAGAGATCGAAGGTGGTCGCTCCGGGAAGGGCCTCGCGCCGAAGAGCCGAGAAGATCTCGAGTGGCGGATCGCCCAGCATCTACTGCCCGCCTTCGGCTCCCACCCGCTCGACAAGATCTCCATTCAAGATGCAGACGCCTACCGCGCGGCGAAGGTCCGAAGTGGTCGTCTCGCACCGTCATCGATCAACAAAACGATCGCGACGCTCGCGGCGGTCCTCGAGGTCGCGGTGGAGTACGACCTGATCGGTCGTAATCCGGCGCTAGGGCGGAGGCGGCGCCTGCGAGTGCAGGCGCCCAGGCGTCCATGGCTCGACCGGGCGGATCACATCGTCGCCCTCCTTGACGGCGCGCAGGAGTTGGACCGCGAAGCGCGCACCGGTCGCGGACAACGTCGAGCGCTGCTCGCAACTCTGGTCTTCGCTGGCTTGCGCGTGGGGGAGGCCCTCGCCCTACGTTGGGAATCGATCGACCTCGACCGCGGAACGCTCGTGGTTGAGGCCGCCAAGACCGAGGCGGGACTGCGCGTCGTGAACATCCTGCCGGTCCTTGGCGACGAGCTCCTTAGCTATGGCGAAAGCGCACATGGCGGGGGCGACCTCGTCTTTGCTACCAGCACCGGTCGATCCCAC
This sequence comes from uncultured Solirubrobacteraceae bacterium, assembly GCA_963742805.1. Classification (GTDB taxonomy): domain Bacteria; phylum Actinomycetota; class Thermoleophilia; order Solirubrobacterales; family Solirubrobacteraceae; genus Palsa-744. The sequence continues at coordinate 1,126,001 of CAVUNG010000001.1, forward strand.
GGCGCCACCAACGTCCGCCGGCGAATCTTGGCGAGGTCCATCGAACGTGCGAACGCCGCGCTCGCCCAGAAAGGGGTAGAGCGCCTGCCGACTGGTCTCACGCCCCACGCGCTGCGGCGCACATTCGCCTCTCTGTTGTTCGCGCTGGGGGAGGCCCCGCCGTATGTAATGGCGCAGATGGGCCACACGTCGGCGAATCTGACGCTCTCAATTTACGCGCGGCAGATGGATCGCCGAGACGGAGAGCCCCAGCGGCTCAGGGCCCTTGTCGAGACGAGCTCGCCGTTGCTCACGAGTGCAGCAAGCGACGATTCGCTGAGCGCGAGTGATCCACTCGCGGTGGCCGCATGAGCGACTACACGCTCGAGCAGCTGCGGGAGTATCCGCTGAAAGACCGTTGGACCCCTGAGGAGTCGTTGGCCACCATCGAAAAGGTCGAAGACACGGACTGCATCCATGGCATTCCGCTGCCGTACTACGTGGAGAGTCGAAAAGACAGGGTGAGATGGGCTAACTGCGTGCGGATCGCTGCGCAGATCTTCGGCGATACTGTATCGAGCCCTTGGGTTCAGCAAACCGCGCGACTCTACTTCGTCGAACGCGAGAAGTTTACGGACGACTGACTCACGGCGACGGCCTCCATGCCGGTATGGCAGGACACCTGGACGGCGTCGCACGGGGAGGCATCCCGTTGGACCTCCTGCGCAAGTGGCAGAGGGTCGTGCGGGCGCGCCGAGCGACCCCTTGCTGCTACGGCGGGCGGTCCACCGGCGTAAACGCAGTGCTCCCTTCCAAACCCCAACGTTGCGGTTTTGGAGACCGGCTGTTCGGGGTGTTTGGGCCTGGAAGCGTGGGGGTCCGTGGAGTCAGGGGATCGGTGTAGGGATAGGAGTCGCCCCAGACAGTCCTCGACGCCAACCACACCAGCGGACTCTCCTCGGGGACCTCGTCCCGGCATCTGATCGGGGTGCGCAGCGGCAAGGGCAGCCGCGACCGCGCGGTGCCGATCCGTCCGCTCGTGCCGCTGCTTGGTCCTGGACTCGACCGAGCACTACTCGCGCGTCAACGCCCACCGACTGCGCGGGGCCTGTCAAGTGGCTTCAGTGGGCCTGCCATCCCGCCGAGCCGGTCAAGTTGCTCGAGGACTGGGCCGGCAAGGTGTACTGCCTCGTCTGCTGGACGCCGGCGGCGAGCGCCGACACGATCGACGAACGTTCCCAACGCCAGCGGCAGCCGCGCGGCGGGATCAGAGACGAGTGCGTCGAGCCTGCGGCTCCGGGCGCCGCCTGGCGTGAGCTGCGCCGCGGCCCGGCGAAACGACGTTTTGGCTCCGTTTCTCGTTCTTGTGCTCGGGCCCCCTACGGGGGCCCGACGAGGGCAGCGCCAAATGGCTCTTGAAGACCCGGTGCCGAGCACTCAGCATGAGCGCAGATGGACAGCTACCGCCCGCCCGCCACCCCCGCCCAGCGCAACCATTACGCCGCAGCGCTCGCGCACGCCGAGCGCCACTTCACCGACCCGGCGATGAAGGCGCAGGACGCAGCGATCCTCCGCGGTATCTCCGCGCGGGTGATGCGCGAGTCCCTGAGCGCCTGCGGCACGAGCTGGCGGGAGATCACGAGCACCCTGCGGATGGCCCGCGCCGAGAAGCTGCTGGGCGAGACCACGTATGAGGTCTGGGCGGTCGCGCGGCTGTGCGGGTACGACTCGCCGCCCGCGTTCGCGAACGCTTTCGCGAAGTGCCACAACGGCTGCTCCCCGGCCCGGTGGCGCGTCAAGAAGGGCGGCCCTGCGCGGGCGGGCGGCCCGACCGGCGCGTTCTACAAACCGGCATCCCGGGCGCAGGCGCTGAAGGACGGCGAGGAGCCCCCGTCGGCGCGGCGCAGCAGCATGACCGCGGGCGAGCACGCGATCCGCGACTGCGAAGTCGACGAGGCGCAGGCGCGGATCGACGACTGGCGGGATCCTCCACTGCGAATGGGGCGGCGGGGTCACCCTCGGAGAGCTCGCGGAGGAGGCGATGAACCCGCGCCGCCTCTCGGACTGGCCGAATAGCTACTGGCGCGGACGCGCCGAGGAGTTCGCCGCGTGGGCGGAGGAGCACGAAGATCGCGACCGGCTGCGCCGCGAGGAGCAAGGCGAGCCCGAGTGGCCGTGGAGAAAAGACACATGAACCCCGGCCGCGAGCTCGAGCGCGCCCGCGCCGCGCTGATCTGGGAGCGGACGCGCACCCTGCGCGACGCCCGCGTCCGAGCGGACATCCGGCTCGCGCTGTCCGTCCTCGCGCTCGCGGGCGCCTGGCCTGACGCGGCGCACTGGCTTTCGTGGCTGGCCGGCCTCGCCCGGTGAGCCCGCGGCGCTACGCGCCGGGTGCCGGACTGCCCTCGCCGGGGGTGCGCCAGGCCTCGGGGATCAGCGCCTCGCCGTCGCGCCAGCGCTGGACGACCGACTCGGCGAACCAGTCGTCCTCGAAGTCGGCGTGGTCGAGCGCGATCACCTGCAGGCGCCCGTCGAGGCCACTGACCACCTGGTGGACGAGCTCGTAGAGCTGGCGGGTGTGCTCGCGGTCAGTGTCGGTGAGTTCGTCGAGGTCTCCGCCGCGCTCGCGGTCGCGGGGGAAGAACGCCTGGCTGGGCTGGTCGAGCACCACGAAACGCGGCACCGGGCGCGTGTTGCGGATGAAGAAGTCCTGGAGCGCGAGATAGGCGGTCAGGTGGTAGCCGACCCAGTTCATGCCGCTGCCGATCTCCCCGCGGTCCATGTACGCCGGGCCCTGCTGGGTGTCGGCGACGATCGTGAGGCGGTCGATGTCGATCTGCGCGCCGTCTGCGGAGTGCTCGAGATCGAGCTGGCGCGCCCACTCGGTCATCTGCCGGCTGACGGTCCGCAGCAGCGAGGTGGTGCGCGAGCGCAGCGCCTCGGCGTCGAGGCTCTCCGCGAGCTCTTTCACCTGCGCCTCGATGCCGGCCAGCTCACCGCGGAGTATCGCGAGCTCCTGGTCGCCTGTGTCCTGGCTCGAGTCGAGGTACTGCGCGATCCGCCCGCGGACGTAGCTTTGGACGTTGATCGCGTCGCGTGCGCCCGCGACGGCCTCTTCCTGGGCGGCGAGCGCCTCGAGCGCCTGGTCGACCTCTCGCAGAGCGTCGCGAAGGGCCTGGCGGCGCTCGAGGATGCTCTCGCGTGCCTGTGCGATCAACGGCCGGTCGCGCTGGGCGAGCTCGACGCGGCGCTCAGCGCGCTCCAGCGATCGCACGACCGCCTCGCGCGCCGGCGAGTGCTCCTCGCCGAGCGTCTGCCCGCACATTACGCACGCCGCGCCGGGCGACTCGCCGGGGATCAGCCCGATCGAGGCGAGCCGGGCGTGCTGCTCGTGGAGCTCTGCGCCGTAGTCGTGCTCTGCGCTTGCGAAGTCCTCGAGGCCGCGCAGCTGCTCGGCGATGTCGCGCAGCTCGTTGTTAATCTCGCCGCGCCGTCCGCGGAGACGCTCGAACTCGCCGCCGACCTCTACCGCCGGAGCGTTCGGGGTGTCGAGGATCGCACGCAGCATCGCGCGTGCCTGGCCGAGGTCGGCAGGCTGCTCGGTCGCGCTGGCGAGCCCCACGTCGCGGGCCTCGGCGATGAGGCTGCCGGCGCGGTCCAGGCCTGCAGTTCGTTCTGACTCGGCTGCCCGGACGCGTTGCTGTACGCGGCGCAGGTCACGCCGGCGCTGAGTCAGCTCCTCGCGTTTGCGCAGGTCATCTGCGCCCTGGGCGCCGAGGAAGTACGGGAGCGTGTCGCGGATCGTCTGCGGCATCCACTCCCGGTTCTGACGGTGGAAGAGGATGTCGGGGTTCGCGATCTCGCCCTGCCCCTGGAAGCAGTAGTAGCAGCGCGTGCACGAACGTCGCCGCGAGCGCGTGGCGGGTCTGGCCCAAGGCCGGGACGTTGCGGTTGTCCGCGATGCCGAGCAGCCCGCCGAGGTATCCGCGGAGCGCATCAGAGGTCGTGTTCGCCGACAGATCCTCGAACGCGGGCATCTCGCCCTCACCAATGCTCAGCATCGTCTCGCTGGTCTCGGTGTCCGGCGCAGGCGCAGGCCGGCCGATGAAGAACGGAGTCTGCTCGACGTGGCCGCGGAGCCCGTACCAGGCGACCGACTGCTGGATCGGGCCGTGCGGGGCGTGCGGACTGCCGCTGCCGAGCAGGAAGCGAAGGGTGTTGATGATGCTCGACTTGCCGGTCCGCGAGTCGCCGGTGATGATGTTCAGCCTGCCGGCGTTCAGCGATATCGGGCGGGTTTCGCCCTCGTGGTTGTAGAGGATCAGCTCGTCGATCTGCATCAGGCCCGGAGCCCCCAGATCGCGAGCGTCGTCGTCGCGTCGGCTTGCTCTGAGAACCAGCGGCCGAGAAACCCGGCCCTTGCAAGACAGTCATCGACATCGGCGCTCCGGGCCATCCCAGGCGGGCGGCGTTTGACGGTGCCTGCGCGCAGCACGCCCTCCGAGCCCTCGAGGACACCGTGGCGTAGCCCGAAGCACGCCGCGGCCGAGACAATCGACCGGAGGCTCCGGATGCGCTTCGGTAGCTCGACCAGGGCGCCAGGGTTCGCGCGCACCCACTCACCCATCTGAGCAGTGACGTAGGTCGGCAGGATCTGGCGGGTCGGGCCGTGCAGCGCGAGCGGGGCGACCAGGTAGGCAAGGACTGCGGGCAGGTCGCGGCCCGCCGAGCGCTCGCTGAACTGTTTCGCGGACTCGCGCAGCAGCAGGCTCACGAACGCGGGGTTGAACAGCGCCTCCTCCTCAAACGGGCGGGGGTCGCCGGGCGGGCTCATGCGGCGTCGCGATCCGCGTCGGTCGCCTCGGCGAGGCGGTGCTTGAGGTGATCGAGCCACTGGGGATGCCAGCCGATCTCGAGACGGTCGGCGATCACGTGCAGGGAGCCCCGCGCGATGAACCCGCTGTGGACATCGCGGCGGATCGGAGCGAGATCGCTCTGGTCGAGCTCACCGAAGGACTTGAGCGCGGCTGCTTTGAGCTGCTCCTCGGTGATCTCCTCGCCGGGCTCGTCGGACAGAGGCACGAAGAAGCGCTCCCACGCCTCGATCAGCTCGGCGTCGTAGCGGCCGAGCTCGCCGACCTCGAGCAACCGGTCGCGCTGCCACAGGGACCGCTGGGCGAATGCGCGGTTGTGGTCGTAGATGCACTTGCGCATCCGCTGGCTTCCCATCGCGACGAGCCTCAGCTGCGCGACAAAGATGCGGTCGTCCTCGGAGACCTCCTGCTCGCTCGGCCGGGGGAAGTCAAGGACGTCGATCGGGAGGTTCTCATCGCGCAGCGTGTCCGCGATCGCGAGCAGCTGCTCCTCGACCTCGGCCGCCGTGATCCGGTCGGCTCGCCCGCGCGCGACAGCGTCGAGGTGCGTGATCGCGCGGGCATGCCACCAGCCCCGAAGACGTTCGACGAGGGCTGCTCTGCGCCTGGGGATTACGCTCTTTCGCACCGCCCGCCGCAGGCCATCGCCGATCGCGGCGACGCCTGCGACCTCATCGATGACGTCGACTTTCTCGAGGAGCGTCTTGCGCTCCTCGGGGGTCAGGTTGAGGAACATTTCGTAGTAGGGTTTGTTCGTCTCGCTTCCGGACTCGCGGGCCGTGCGCTCCAGGGCAGCGAGAGCGCCGGGGACGTCTCGGTCGGGTCCGACACGCAGGTTGCTGGCCGCCGGTCCGGCTTTTGCGGTGGCGAGCACGACCAGGCGCACGACCGCGTTGCTCGGCTCGGCGATCCAGTTGTGCAGCGTCTTCCACAGGTCACTGCTGGCGTCTGAGAGCGAGCGGGCGCCGTCGATCGAGTGCTTGCTCTGCCACAGCTCCGTGGCAGTTCCCGTGCTGGCGTCGTGGAAGACGATGTCGTCGAGCGTCTCGATGCTGACCGAGAACGACTCCTCGGCGTCCATGCGCTCCAGCACCGCCCAAAGCGCGTAGTCGACCTGCGCGAGGTATCCGAGCGCCGGACCGGCGGCACTGAACCGCGATCGGGCTGTGCCGGGTGTGTCGGTCATGAGCCGACCAAACTACCGCCGCTGGTGGACACGCGCCCGCCCGTCTGCTTCCATCCTTCTGAATCCGCACTGCGCCGCTTTAGCGTGTGGCGAGGCGACGGTTCCGGGAGCGTCGCCACCGCGACCTCCCGCAGTGCTCTGTGGGCGAAGAGACAGCGCGATGTCGGCGAGGCAGCCGTTCTTGTGAGCTAAACAGTCTGTGGGCTGCTTGGCGATCGTCCCCCCCTCCTGCGGTGAGGGCAGGAGATCATCGCGGTCAGGCGTGCACAGGCATCTGAGGTCTGCGCCATGCCTCCGACGGTGGCATCGAACGTGCTGGGGAGCCCGCCGGCCGGACGGGTTAGTCCAAGGTGACGCTCTGCAAAGCATCCCTAAGCGTCAGGTCGCCGCTGAGCATTTGAGTCTTCGACGCCGCGCCCACACCGTCCAGGCCAGGAAACATCGTCTCTTCAGCGATGCCCATTTGACGCAGGGTTCGCAAAGCGTCTGTGCGCCACTCCGCCGGTAGAACCACCTTCTTGAGGATTTGGTACGGCTCCTCAAGCGGATATTCGTTGCGTTGGCGCTCCACCTCTGATGCGAACCGCCGTGGCAACTCTCGCTCGGGCCACTCATCTTTGCTAAGTAGGTGCTCAAGCCCAAAATCGATCTGAGTTGCGCTGACGAACACTGCCTGTTGTGCTGCCATGCGCGCGTCGTAACGCAACGGCAAGATCGGGAGAGGCCAGCCGTTCCCCCTTCGAATCGCCTCGCGGAGCAAGTCGTTTTCGTAGTCCACCTGGCTCATTTCCGTCCAGGGGTGCACCACAATTGCGTTCCCATCGGCGTCTTGTCCTTCAACCTCGATTGCGCCGAGAAAATCCCAGGGCTGCCCGATCATGACGGGCGTGAGGTTCCGCCGACAAAGCAGAGCTTGCAACGCCCAAATACACGCGTCTTCACCGCTGGCTTGGCGGTAGGCGAAATATGCGGCCACAAAAGGAGACTGCGTCCAGTCTTGGAGCCTAGTGGGGGCACCGTAGTGCTGCATCACGGCGAGCCAACCGAGAAGATCGTTCGAGTCTGGCGGCTGTGCTAGGTGGAGGCGAGCACGCTCCTGAAAGAACCCGATAATGGAGTTCTCAGCCGCCACTCGAGTTGCGACGTCTGTGATCTCGGCGCCTTGAAACGCTCTCTGGAGACTGGTGACCAAGCTCCAATCGGCGCCCTCGTGGCCTCGGAAAACCCAATTCTCGGCCTTGTTGAGCGCGAACTCGCCGACGAAGTCAGCCCATGAACCGAGCTTCAGGACGGCTTGATTGCAACCCAAGATCCCCCCGTCGCCAAAAGCACTTGTGGTCATAGGCCGAATGATCTTATCCGTCGTTCCACAAGGTGCGCCCTAGAATCGCCCCCGCACGTGTCAGGCGCGTGTTCACCGATGGCGCCGTGACGCGACTTGAGAGTCTCTCAATGTTTGGCGCGGCCAGGATCAGTCGACACTCTCGATAGCCGAGACGACCTCCTGCTGTCCTAGCAGACAGTCTCCTGCGACGAGATTGGCTGGCTGCTTGGCAATCCAACGTCGCGTCGATCGAGAGGTACATTGCCAGATGTGCCTGATCACGACCAAGCTGGCAACGACCCCGTGCCCTTTGTAGATCGCGCAACTGGAGTTATCGAGGCGGAAACGTAGTGTGTTCCCAATCTCGGAGCCACGGCCTACGACCAGCCTCATGGTCGGCGAGTAATGCCTCCGCCCAACGCTCACCAGCCTCGGTGAGTTCGTAGCAAGCGACCCGAACTGCTATGGGGTTGTGAAAGTTCTCGCGGTCCTCTTTCATATCGAGGTACACGTGTTCTCCATCCCGGCTGTCGAGTCCGAGGCCCACCTCAATGTCTTTCGCGTGGAGGGTTCCCGCGGGCGTATCCATGGCGCCCCAAGCCCGAGGCTTGCCGGCGCGAAGCCGGAGATATGCGGCGGCGCGTTCCAGGTTCCGTCTACGTTGGAGGGGGTTCCGGTGCCGCAAAGCGCCTCACGGAGCTAACTGTTTGCCCGATCCGGGGTCTCCGCTCCCTGCACGTTCGCGGACCGCACTCGGCTCACGAGATCACCGAGCGACAGGCCCTCGCCTTCCCGACTCTCATCGATGATTGCGAGCCCTTGCTCCGCAAGATCCTCCGCGGCGCGCGCCGGCACGTCCCTGACCTCAGGATAGATCTCGCTGATCGCCTTCCGAATCGCGCCGTCCGAGTCGAGACCGCCGACGGCGTAACTTGTAGACCGCTTTTCGCCCGATGACACGTCCGGCGTTCTCCCGAAGCCGATGGCCACCGCGATCGCCAGTCGGTATCCGTCAAGCGCGTCCGCGACATGGCCATCGGCGCGAAGCCCGTCGAGAATCTCCCTCGAGCGTACGCTCGTCCCGATCTGGGAAAGGTCTTTGACTACGTCGTTCACGATGATGACTTTCTCAATTTGCTGATCGTGCTGCTGTCGTGATCGATGGTGAATTCAGAGGTCACCTTGGAGCGGATCTCGCTGAGATCACGCTCAGGATCGATCTCTCCGCTGTGGACAAGTAGTGCGACTTGGTCCGCGAGGGTCGGAAGGAATCGCAGAATTTTGCCGCGGTGTTTCTGATCTAGCCGTCCAAATGGCGTGTCCATAATGACTGGCCCACGCCGGGCCGCTAGCCGGTTTAGCGCACCGATCAGCGAGAGGGCCACGACCTGCTCGGCCCCGGCCGACCGGACAGGCACGTCGGTACCTTCCGCGTCGACGATTGTTAGGCCGTAGTTCTCGTTAATCCGCAGTCCTTTGTAGGCAGTATCGGTGGTGAGCTCGCGGAATATGGCTGATGCACTCCGCTCCACCTCAGTCCGTAGCTCTTCCACCAACTGGTCGATCGTGCTCTCGAATATTCGCTGGGCTTCTTCGTAGAGCTCAAGCTCGTGGCCGAGTCGCCGCAGAGCGGGGGCATTGCGTTCCTTGATGGCTTGCTGACGCGCCTTGAGATCCGAGCTGACCTGCGCAAGATGCTCTTCCACCGCCGAAAGTGCGGTTTCGGTCTCTGTGATTTGTCGTGTGTATCCAGCTCGCTCCCGCTCGAGATGATCCACCGCAGCCGAGTCGTATTGCTCGAGCCGCTCGGCTAGGCTTGTGAGTTCGCGCCGAATGCGGTGCTTTGTGACAGCGCTTTGCTCAAGCGATCGCTCAAGTCCCTCTATCGCCGTAATGACCCCCGCTGGAGCGATGGTGCGGAGCGTCTTGATTGTTGCGCCAAGCTCGTCTTGTCGCTCCTGAGAAGCATCGCGATCAAGTCGTGCAAGTTCATCGCGCAGATCGTCCCGACGCGCACGCGCCTGGGCCAGGCGCTCCTCGGGAAGCCGCTGCCCACATGTCACGCACTCGGAGTGCTCGATGGTGCTCTCGTATGTCGCTTTGTCTCGTTCGATTGCGGCTCTACGCACCAGCGCAACACCAACTTCGGCGCGCTCGGACTCAAGGCGGTCAACCTCGTGGTCAAGGCGCGGCTCTAAGACGTCGCGCCAAAGTTCCTTTGTATGTTCCCGCCGCTCCTTCCGGTGTTGCTCGTCCTCCGAATCGCGCGTCTTGAGCTCCTTTTCAAGCTGGACGCGCTTTACGGCATCGTCCCTTAGGTCTCGGTACTTCTCGAGCTCCGCGTCTGCCCGCTGCACGGCTTCGTGGGCCTCCCGCTGCGTCGCCTTGAGACGCTCGCGCTCCTTTTCGTCGTCGTCCTGTTCAGCCTGCAGGCGGTCCGCAGCCGCCGCCTTCTCCTCGAGGTCCTTGTCCTTCGCCGCCTCGCGGTTGTAGCGTCGCGATGTTTCGCGCTCGAGTTCCCCGAAGTCGCTTAGCCCGTTCGTCGCCGCCGGCACCCCAAGAATCGCCTCGATCGCAGCCTTAACTTCCTTTGCGCGACCGGTGCTTGCTTCCGACACTAGCTCTTCATATTCTTTCAGTAGCTCGCCGTCGAAGAGAAAGAAGCGGGAAATCTCCACCGGAAGAAGTTCGTTGACGACGTCGTCGTAGTCAGATTCCGGGCGGATGTCGCCGTTGACCGTCACATCCAAATGCAGCGAAAAGTCGCGGTCACCTGATGGCTTCGTGATGCGGGGGCGGCCCTGGACTTGCCGCTTCAGGATAATCTGGTCGTCGCCGTCGTCCCCCGGCCTGAGCACGTGAAGGGACACCGCGCAGCGATATGTGCCCTCGTGGTAGGCCTCGAGGTTTATTAGCTTTGACACCGGCATCGCCTTGCCCGCCCGGTCCTTCGCAACGCCGTAGAGGCCCCAGCGAACAGCGTTTAGCAGGCTCGTCTTGCCGGACATGTTCTCCCCATTGACGAGTACTACATGTCTGCCGCGTCAGACGCGCTCGAAAGATAGGCGAGCTCGATCGCGACGGAAATCGGAGCGCTCTGGTGTGGCGCACGCGCGTGCGCAGGATGATCAAGATTGAGGACAATCTCTCGTGGGCGGGTCCGAATTACCACCGGGGCTCCGAGAGTCCCTCCCGCCGCGTACACAATCCGATAAGCGACGCTGTTATACGTGGCGACCGGCTGGGCGAGACCTGCCGAGAGCAGTGCGCAGATCTCTCCATCACTCGCGGTTATGAGCTTATAGCCGAGGTCATCCCCCCCCGTGTTTACAACAGAATCATCGATACGCGCAGAGATCCCCTCGTCCCTCAAGGCGTCAACGAGGTCGCGACGGCTTCGAAACCTTCCACGCCTTGGCTCCGACCGTGGGAGGCTTCGGCCGTCCTGGGGCAGAGTCTCAGCGGCATGGCTCACTACCTTGCGGATCGCACGCGCGGCAGAGAGGTGGGCCTCGATGATTCGACGTGCAGCGACGCGCCGACGCTGCGGCTGCTGAACGCCCGTCGCCTTGAAGTCTAGAAGCGCCGCGGCGAGGTATCGCTGCACCACCTTGTAGTCCTGCGCTTCACGGTTAAACGACGAACGATCAATATTGATGAGCCGCTCGCGGTCCAGGTCGCCAAGAAGCCACACCTCCCCGGTGATGTACTTCCGAAACCCAGGGTCGGCCGTTACGTCAAAGAAGGTCCGGTCCTCGACGACTACATTTTGCACGTGGGCCGAAATCCCGGACCATCGTGCGTCGGCGCGAAGTTGGCTGAGCAGGAAGCCAGCAACCTTCACAATGCGGGTCCCCGACGGACCACGTACTCTCAGATTCTTTTCGACAGGGATCGGGACGCCACCCCACTGCTCACTCCCTGCCGGATCGTCGCCGTAGCACCGTCGCCGCAAGTGGATGTCGCGCTCCCAACTCGCGTGCACGACCACTGGCTTTGACCATTCCGCCAGGTGTGCTCGCAGCGTCGCAACCAAGTCTGGGGCGTCTGCCGCAAGACGCGCGGCGAGGGGACTTTCGCACCACGGCAAGGGAAGAATGCGGCGCAGGTTCTCGATCAGGCCATACATCTCGCTCGGATCCTCGGCGATCGCGCGAATGTCGTCGCGAAGCCCGACGATCCGAATGCGAGTAAAGTGATCGTCCTTCGGTCCGTCGTAGGGGCACTCTTCTGCAACTCCCGCGGGAAGCGTCTCCAGCCGCGACACGCGCCGCTCGCGTGCAAACGACCACGGATGCTCCACGGTCGCGCGCGTAAATTGGTGAGCGCCGGCCTTCTTGCTCTCGATGATGGCGACGGCACCGTACTGCAGTAGGGCGAGGGAGCCAATCCCGATCTTCCCGAACTTGGTCGTGTCGCCGAACTTTCCTGAGCCGCCGAGGCTCATGAATTGGTCGGCGAACTCACGGATTGTCATACCCGCGCCATCATCCGCGACGACCATCTCCCCGTCGTGAGCCCTAGAGAAATCGATCTCGACTCTTTCGGCGCCCGCGTCAAGTGCATTTAAGACGGCCTCACGAATCGCCTTCGGAAAGCTGTCGTAGGTCTGCCGCGTGAGCTCGGGTAACAGCCCGGTCCGCGCAACATATCGGAGGTCGATCTTGTTTCCCGCCGGAAGAGGCTCGACAGGGTCGTCGGATCCAGCGGCACGGCGTTGCGCGACAGAGCTCACCGCTGACTCCCGGCCGCGTCAGGTACGAGCTTCAGCTGCAGGGAGTCAAAGCGAGATGCCGATCCGCGAACGTACTCCTCCCCGACGTCGATACTCAACCAGGATCGTCCAAGCGACTCGGCGACAGCACCGGTTACGTTGCTTCCCGCAAACGGGTCAAGGACGACGTCGCCGGTCTGTGTCAGGAAGTTGATGAAGAACTCTGGGATCTCCGCGGGGAAACGTGCCGGGTGCGGGCGTAGCTCCTTAGCGCGACATGCATCCAGATACTCGCTGTCGTTCCCTGTGTTGGAGACGGCAAGCACGTTCGGCGGAATAGCTCCACCTCGATCGGCGGTGAACCCCTCCCGGACGACATGCCCCGATGGCCTCTTCCCGCGGTTGTACGTCCCACTGTCGATTAGACGCCGCATCGCGTCTGTGTACTCACGGAGCACTTTCGTGTTGTCCGCCTTTGGCGTCGGTGACTTTGAGAGCCACCAGAGATAGTTCACTGCGTCCTTAGCCCGGACTCGCTCGATTGTGACCCATTGCGCCGGACTGGGAAGCCGCGCCGGATTGTACCAGTAAAAGTCCTGGGCCAGCATAAAAGGGTTCTTGGGTCGCCGGCAGAGGGTTATGAGCAACTCGAAGGCATAGATACTCTTTACCGGCCGGCCAGACTCCCAGGCACCGCCAAGGTCGACAACGAGGCTGCCGGTCGGCTTGAGGACTCTCCAGAACTCGTCGGCGAAGGGCAAGAACCACTCCTTGTAGCCCGCCTGCGACTCGTTGCCGTACTCCTTCGGACGTTGAAGCGCGAACGGTGGCGATGTCACGATCAGGTCGATCGACTCGTCCTCGACGTGCTCCTCGAGTGTCTCGATCGCGTCACCACACCACGCTGCTCCCGTGGGCGTGCGATAAACGACGTGGGGCTCCGAGGCGTCCGTGGCGATGACGTTGGCTGACGGCGGCACGTAGCGATCCTACAGGTCGCCTCGGGCGCGACAGGAGAACGCGGAGACGCCGGAATGCCGCAAAATGCGGTCGCTCACGTGGTTGGCTCCATTACGCGGAGCCACGCGACAAAGTTGTGTAGGGCCAGCTCCTGGTCTGGGGACAGCGGGTCCGGGCTGAAGTGCATCACGTCGTTCCGAATCTCGCGGACCTCGTCGAGCGCCTTCACAAACTCAGCACGCTCTATATCCCACCCGAGCCGCTCCCAAAGATCCTTCTGGGCGAAGACCTGTGTGGTCTCGCCGAGGGTAAGATCGTGGACCGACTCGATCGCACGAGCATCTGTGCCGCGGTGCTCCACGTCGGCGATCTCTCCAAACTCAAAACGAGCCGCAAGTATTTGACGCAGCCGTCGCTCGATCTCCCCGATCAGCAGGAATGGCTTTGCAAGTGTTCCAAACTGTTCACCTAGATCCGCTGTGGTCACGATTCCGGAAAGCGTCTGATCGGCCGCCCCAACGAACACGAAGCCCCGCCCGACGATCGTTGGTACAAGCGCGATGAGGTCGTCGTCGGCCGCGACAAGCGTGGCGCCAATCGTCACATGAGCCAGCGAGAGATTATGGCGGGTGAGGCTCGCCTTTGCGATAGACTCCCAACTCACTGCCCCGATAAGCTGCCGCTTCCCGGACATGACAGCCAACTGCGAAAAGTCGTGCCGGAGCATAAGTGCCTGAGCCTGCGCGAGGGTGCCAGTCCTTTCTACACTTACGACGGCGCCCGCAGCCGAGCGAAGCCGCCCAACGGTAAGTGTGAACTCCTGCGCTGTGTCTGTCGTTGCGCCACGACGGCTCGGTTCCGCCTCACCGTCTTGTGCAGTCGCGGGGCTCGGACGAAGCTCAACCTCGTTGTCGATCCAACCAGACGTAAATGATGGCTCCGATCTCAGGCCTGCCGCCGTGAGCGCTTCTTGGATTTGGGCCGTCGCGCGTGGACCACGTCGCTCGGCCCCGATAAGTGCGAGGAGCTCGCGGACCGAGACCTTGACTGGTGTATCTTGCTCGAGCTTCGCCGTTGCCTGCGACAAGAACGACGCGAGATTGTCGTTTGGTGCGTCGGTGCTCGGCTCGTTTGGCGCGGCGCTGGTATCCGACTGCGCGTCCATCAGAGTCGCGGCCCTGCGACAGAACCGCTCTCGATGCCTGCGCCGCCGTTGTCAGCCGAAGTGACGGCGGTATCGGCACCCCCCGAGTTAACGCGGCATCGGCAAGTGCGCTGCCTGACGTCGATATCGACGGTCAGGACATCTCCCGGCTCGGCTTGGCTCTGGCGCAACACCTGGCCGAGGCCCCACACCGACTGGCCGTCAGTGCCGACCGCCCCGAGGCGTCGGTCCTCGATCCACACGGGGAAGTGGCCTCGAAGCAAGCCCTCCGCTCTTGGTGGCAAGGTCACAGCTCCCTTTTCGAGGGTTGCGCGCGAGAGTACATAGGAGCACGCGACGCGCTGCTCCGAGACTTCGATCGTGGTTCGATCGACGCGGACCGGTGGCGCGACGGCTGCGTCTGGCGACCGAGATCCGATCAGTGCATAGGCGTTGTAGCCGACTTTTTGGATAATCGGGCTATAAGCCATGAACTGCGAGGCAGTGTTACGTTGGACATCGCGGTCCTGGGCAAGGTCAATGGCATCGGCTCTCTCGAGCTCGGGCCCGTGCTCCCGAAAGATCTCGACTAACACGCGCTCAGTGTGCTCGAGCACCTCGCGCAGCGCCAGCGGCAATGCAAGGACGACGAGATCATCTCTCCTGGTGATCCAAGGGGTCGCGTCGAGCAATGCGTGCACAACGCCATCAGGAAGTTCCACTGGGCGATGGGGCCGCCGAAGGCCTGTGAGTAGGACGCTTTCCGATATTTCCGGAGAGACCACGAGGATCTTGCGCAGATAGTTGAGAGTCCTATTGTGGTGGCTTGGTTCTAGGCCCTCGGGGAACGAGAAGTACGAATGATCGGCGTCGAGCCAGATGATCTCAGGGTGCCCGCTTAGGACTGTGGGTAGATCGACGTCGCTCAGGCCCAAGCGCACGCACTCCTCTGCGAGCGCCGTGATAGCCACAGCACATGATTTCCGAGTTAGTCTTCTTGCTATCTTTACAAGTGCTTCCTTTCTGTAACTATCTTGTTCACCGTCGCGGATCCCAGCATCCCACCCGGGAGCAACGTTGATGCCTGTGATCTTGACGGCTCGGCGGAGACCGGCTAGCTCGAACCGCGTTTTCGTCACGCCGGCACTCTCGAGGGTCTCTGCGGCTTCATCCGGCGTAACTCCGCTCAGTTGCTCGAGCAGCTCGATCGCCCAACCGAGCGCTGGTACTGGTCTCGGTTCATCTGCGCAGTACTTCTTCACCCTCTGAACGAGTTGGCGCGCGCGCTCGCGGGTGACTCCTGACAGAGACGCGGCCTCCTCCAGAGTGGCTCCGCCACGGCCGTCCCATCCAAGCCGACGCAGAACGACCGGGACCGAGTGGGGCGGGGTGCCGGCACGCTCTACCAGTTTGCGCAGCTCATCCTCGAGACTACCGTCAGTCAGATCGAAAGCATCTACCCGCTGGGCTGACGGTGGGCGCGTGGGCGGCGGGCGGTCTAACTGCCCACCGGGCGTAACGCGATGTTGTGCCGCCGCACGAAATTTGCGGTTTTTCGGCGTGAGGCTGAGATCAAGCACAATCTGTCGGGCCTGACCGGCATCAAAGCCCAAAGATCGCAGCACGGAGAAGACCGGCAGGTGGTCGTCAGAATCAATACGCGGGCACGTCCAGCTCTTTAGACCTTCGAGCGGAGTCGTCGCTTTTACGATCTCATCGCGACGAAACCCAGACTCCGTCAGCCTTGCCGCCAGCGCCTCAGAGACGGTCTCGTCCTGCCACGTCATGGCGATGTCACCGCGATGTGAAGGGCGAAGCCGTGCATGCGAGAAGGCTACATGAGCAATAACGACTCGGGCCTTGAGCGCTTCTGCGGCGCGCTCGGCGGGTTCGGCCCGAGTCTTTCGCGGGCGTCGGCGCGTTGTGGTTTGGACTCGGGGGTGACGCTTCCGCTGTTGGCGACGGATGTCTGGGATGGCCGATGACGGTGGCGCAGAAGGTGTTGCGGAGGCCGTGGAGCCGGAGCGGCCCTGCCGGCACTCGTGTCCGCGGTTGCGGCGGACGGCACGCTGTCGGGGGAGGTGGCCGCTGGCGAGGCGGTAAGACGAGGCCGTCGCGGGTGAAGCCGTCGCGGAGCCGCGGGACGTGGCGTTCTCCGGGAAAGGAGGACGACGCTGGTGGTTCATACGTCGGCCAGCGCTCAAGGCCACCTGTTGAGGAAGCAGGAGATCTGCTCGCACGGGTCTCGCCGTCGTAGCAAAGCCCCATTTCGGAGCCATGGCGCGAAATCACTTGGGGCAGCGCCAATCTGGCACTAAAATCGTGGCATGCCGAGCGTACAGATCAAGGATGTCCCGCCCGACGTGCACGCCACTCTTCGCAGGCGAGCAGCCGACGCCGGCCAATCGCTGCAGGAGTACCTGCTCGGCCGACTTGTCGCCGAGGCGAGCCGCCCGACGGTCGACGAAGTGCTCGGCCGCGCCGGGGGACGCGCTGGTGGCTCGGTCACGCTCAACGACGCGACACGTACCGTGCGTACCGACCGCGAAACGGCGTGATCGTCATCGACGCAAGCGTGCTCGCGACTGCGCTCGGTGACGACGGCGGCGACGGTGATCGCATGCGCGACGCCCTCGCCGGCGAGGAGCTCGCCGCCCCCGAGATCATCGATCTCGAGGTCGCCTCTGTCTGGCGCCGTACGCTCACAGACGACCGGCGAGCGGCGCTCGCGCTCTCCGACTTGGAAGACCTCCCGCTCGCGCGTACGCCGCACCTTCCACTCCTGCCTGGCTGCTGGGAGCTGCGGCACAACCTCACTCCCTACGACGCCGCGTACGTCGCCCTCGCCGAGGCGCTCGGCAGTGAGATCGTGACGGCCGATCGGCGGCTCGCACGCGCCCCCGGACTCGCCTGTCCGATCAAAGTCGTGGGATAGCCAGCGATCCGCTACGCGCTGCTCATCGCCTGCGCGTGAAGCAGGGAATCACTTCGGCACTCCGCGCGGTCCATCTTGACGCTTCCCTGTGGGTGGCGCAGGTAGTCGCTACCGACCGGTCGACGAGCTTCTTGCATTGCGGTCTCCAAAACGGCAACGCGAGGTTCGACTCCTCGGTCCCCCGCTGCTGAGATGCCCCGCAAAAGCGGGGTATCCGGCTTTCTAGAGCGGAATGCGGTCCGCAGGCTCTGACGGCCCGGATCCGCATAGGTCCGCCTGAATCCGCTCTCGCCAGAGGGTTTCGGTCCCTACAACGGTCCCCTGAGGCGGCTGCACTCGGTGGCGGGGCTGGTCCGTCCGTCCGGCAGGCACGGGAGCATCTCGTGGCGCACGAGCCGAGGACTACCGACCGGACCGGACTCGCGTCCGGCCGGTCCCCTACGGACGCCTTCTCCGACAGAGCGCTCAGAGGTCGCGCGAGACGTGAATGGGCCAAGGCCGGACTCCAACCCATTGGTTTCCACGAGGCCCGACACACCTACGCCTCTCTTATGATCGCGGCAGGGATCAACGCAAAGGCCCTTGCCACCTACATGGGCCACCGCTCGATACGACCACCCTCCGTCTCTACGGGCATCTCTTCCCCGGCAACGAGGAGAAGCAGCCGATCTCCTAGATGTCTACCTCGCGTCAGGCTCAGCCTGCCGCACCGTGGCGGTATAAGCTCGACGAGTCGCGATTAGATCACCGCGAACCAGGGGGACAGAATGGACTCGCGCATCAGCAAAGCGGCGCAGCTTGCGCTCATCACGGTCGCCGTCATCTGTGCGACGAGTTGCACGGTCGCAGGTGCGGCGGATTGGACCACCCGCGGAGGTCGAGCTGAAAGCGGCGGCGTCGAATGCAAGCTGGAACGGGGCCGCACGTGGGGCAAAACATACGTCCCTTCCAGCGTCCGCTGCGTCTCACAAGCAACACTGGAAACGCGCCCGGAAAATCACGACCGCATCTGCCCCTCCGGTAAAAGCGAACTCGTGCTGCACGTGCGCGGCCCGGCCAAGCTAATCGAGGCATGCGAACCCCTGAGCTACCCGTTCCAGCGCCCCCCGTCGGTAGGGCCAAGCGGCACAAGGGGCCTTGGACCGCTCGTCTGCTCCGTTCGCGTTGGGATCTGGTGGGTGCAGCCCAAAGAACCGGAAGAAGAAGAACGAGAAGAAGAATACGTCGTGTGCAGGTCTCGCTCGTCAGGTCACGAGTTCACCGTCGGTCCCAGCCGTTTCGGCTACCACTAACCAGAGCGACGTGTTCGTCTTTTCGCCCCCCGTTGACGGGGTGCGAGATGCCAGGGGCCGGGCGGCGAGGTGCGAGCGAACGACCTCCATCCCGCCGTTGACGCCTCTCCTTCGGGACTCACGGGCAGCCAAAGACCAGTGGAGACTCCGGGTCGTTAGGTTCGGGCGCCGCCAGAATGGAACAGTGAGCTTTTCGCTGACAGACCTGTAGGTTGGGTGGCGCAGATCTGGTCCCAACGTGGTTGGGGCGTCGAAAATGGCCGAGTCCGGCCGAGAACAAGGACGTGGGGGATGAGAATGAGGATCGTAAGGGCTGTTCGGCCCGTTTCCGCTGTCGCTGTCGGCATTGTGCTGGTCCTGCTGCTTGGAGGCGCAGGGGTCGTGTTCGCTAGTGGGTCGGCGGCGCCGCTCAAGCTGTGCGTCTCTTCAAAAGAAGGGACGGCGCTCAAGACTGCCAAAGGGGGCGTGTGCAAATCCGGCTGGACGTTGACCGAAGTCAATAGGGAAGGGCCAGAAGGCAAAGCAGGACCGGAAGGCAAAGCAGGACCGGAAGGAAAAGAAGGACCGGAAGGCAAAGAAGGACCGGCGGCTACGAAGCTCTTTGCAACAATCGACAAGTACGGCACCGTGCTTCACGGGAAGGGTGTCGTATCGGTCGAACGATTTGCGCCGGGGAACTTTGTCGTCACCTTCACGCAGGACGTATCCACCTGCGTCCCGATTGGCACGATCTATGAAGCCGTCGGAGAGATCACCACAAAGGAGATTGGTGGGCCACGGATCTATGTCGGGACGAACAACAGCGACGGAACTCAAGGGGAAGATGGCTTCCACCTCGCCATCTTCTGCTAGGCGAGCCTCGGGATAGACGACGCCTGAACTCTAGTAGTCTCGCGGTCCAGATGCTGGGACTAAACGGAGGGGAGCCGCATGTCTCGTAGCCAAAGACGACAGACGGGTGCTTTAGCCTCGAACTGGTTGGTCGCCATAGTACTCCTGCTCGCCGTCAGCGCCCTCGGACCATCAGTAGCTCAAGCTAGAGGGCGCTTCTGTGGGTCGCTCGCCGGTACCGAATACACGACGGCCACCGCAGAAGTCGAACGCGGCACAGTGTCCTGCGCCGTCGCCCGAACTGTAGGTCACCGACTCCTCGTCGAACCAAAGCGATGGGGCTACTATCACTTTGGTACTGACAACGCCAACTCCTGGTGGGTCATCGACGGCCACTGGCAATGCTTCGGACCGCACACGGGAAGCTGGTCCTGTTCATATGGGCACCAGAGGGTCGGCGGTACCGCGCGGGAGTGACGGATGCGGCACACGTCTTGGTCCGTTGCGCGAGGCGGTGCGAGGCGCGTACCGAGCCCTTGGTGATCAACTGGGCTGTAAGGAACCCACCGGGTCTTTACGGGAGGAGCGTGGCGGAGGCGGGGCCGACGATGTGCGGTCGTTGAGGGTCGACAGCGAACGAACCCCTGCTGGCTAGACAGGAAGTCGAATCCCGCTGCAGGGGCTCCGAAGATCAGTTGGCCTCATCGCTGCGTCGCCGCTCGGCCATCCGAGCGAGCATCTCTGCCTCCATCTCAGTCGTCCAGTCCTTCCCGAGGGCTTCCCGCCTCGCCCGGACGCCAGCGACGATCCGCCGGTCGCGCTCGACCTCCTCGGCCTCTCGCGCAGTTGCATGCGCTTCCCGCTCCTGCACTTTCTGGGAGATCGTGCCTTCTTGTGTGCTCAGGATCTGCGCAGCAAGCTCGCGGTCCTCGTCTGAGAAGAGATCTCGTATTGGCTCCTGAGCGCGCAGCACCATGTCCTCGAATGACAAGTCGAGCCGCTGGGCCTCGACGAGTGCATTCCACCCCTCAGAGTCACCCGTCTTGCGAAGCACGCTCTTGACGTAGGCGACGAGAGCAGGGCCATCGTCCTCTCGGTCCTTGACGGCTTTAGTGATGCGCGGGCCCCAGTAGTTAGAGCCGTCGGTGTTGGTTACCTTCGGGTCCTCGCGCGTCTCGTCGAGGCGGCGAAGAACCTCGCTTCTAAGGGCTCTGTAAGCGTCTTCCATCGGCGACAGCCTACGTTCCCGAGGCGTCATCCTGCCTAAATAGGAGGGTTACGCCGACGGGAGCCGCTCAGCGAGCGCGGCGCGAGCGCGGGCGATCTGCTCCGGAAGGACTGGGCCGGTCTGATTGAGCTGCTTGGCCAGCTTGCGCACGTAGTAGAGCGAAAACCCATTGATCCGCAGCGTCCGCATGATCGGCAGCCCGACGTCGGCGAAGAGGCCCTCGGGAGCGACGAAACAGAAGCAGCCGTGAACGGGCATCTCAGGCGCGATGGTGGAGAGCGCTGTCCTCACGACATCGACTGCAGGGAGTTCGCGGCAAGTAAGCTCCCGCGATGGCGCTTCCGCTGCTCTCGCGCAGTCAATTCGACGACCTGACTTCGGCTCTGCGGTCGTGGGCCGCGCAGTCCGTGGACTGGCGCGGCCTCTTCAAGAGCTACAGCTGGGATGGCGGATGGCGCGAAGGCCTGGCGGCGCGTGAGCGGCTTTCGGCGCAACTGCGCGCCGCCGCAGACGATGAGGGTCGCACGGCGGCGATGGGAGCGATTGTGGAGTGGGGCGGCTTACCAGAGCTCCCCGAGGAGCTTTGCGCGAGAGTAGCCTCGTCGCTGTCCACGTTAGATAACCTGGCCGCCTTTGGCGGCGCCCCTAGCCGGGGTCTTTGTGGGGACAGGATCGCATCGGTGTCGAAGGTCTACGCCATGCACGACCTCCGGCGATGGGTGATCTACGACTCACGGGTCGCCTGGGCACTCGCCGCGATGGTGCGCGAATGGGCGAGCGCGGCCGATAGTGAGCTGCTCGTTCTTTTTCCTCAGCCCCGGGGACGGACTGGCGAGCCGTTTCCCGACGTGCCGCGCGCACCAACGCCCGCGCAAGCTGCTCGCGCGTTTGTGTACGCCAGCTGGCTCTGCGAGTCAATTGCAGAGAAAATCGTGATCGCTTGCCCTGACCCGCGCGGTTGGTGGGCGGTCCATGTTGAGATGTCCCTTTTCATGTTGGGGGCTCCAAAAACTAGGAGGTACGAGGTGCCTGCTGTAGACAAATCAGGTAAAGGCGGCAAAGGCGTGCCCGTCTCCGTGACCGGGGCGACGATTGCTGTCGGGCGCCAGGTGCTCCAGAGCGAGATTGTTCGGCAGACAGCGCAGCAGCATGTTTTGAGCCAACTGGAGCGACTCCAGGCTAAGGGGCAGGCGATGCGCTACGCCGAGCAAACAAACTGCGAAGCGGCGCTCGTGCAGTACCCCGACGGGCCCGAGCGCTGGACCATCTTCAAGGACGGCGAGCCGTTGCTTGCATTCCCGGTGTACGACGGCGAAATTGCCAGCGCCTTGCGATTTCACGACATCTCGCGGCTCAAGATGCGAAAGCCAGCCGAGCTTGCTGAGGAGATCAAGCAGGAACGCCAGAGGCGCAAAGAGCGGCTTCAGCCGTGGAGGAAGGGCAAGGACGCCAGCACTTCGGGGCCGCCCGTCGATGACCCGATCTCGGAAGAGCTTGATAGGGACGCTGCCTTCGCGCAGTAGCGATAACCGCATGAGGAGCGCGGCCCCGGGAGGGTCTAGCGACGCGTTGCGTAATTTTGGCGCAGATTACGGCAAATCGGTCTAGCCAAGGTTGGCGCGCGGGTCGTCGTACAGCAACTTGCGCGAGGGCCCACTGACCATCGACGACGATGTCGCTGATAGCGAGATCTTCAGGCTTGAGGTTGGCCTTCATCCACCATTCGAAGAGACGCTTTGCATCTTGCTTGGTCGGCCCCTCAGCCTCCATCATCCACGGAAACCTTTTGGCCGCCCGGCAATGTCGCATCAGTAACGAGCACCCATACACCAATCCGGTCCGCCACGGAAGCGCATCCCACTAAGCGCGACGGCGATCGCACTCGCCGCGGCTCCTCGGCGGTCTCTCGGCACACCGAACGCCCCCCACGCCGTCGGTCGGTGACGTCGCCGCCTTTCATCAAGACATTTGGCCCTTCCTCGGACGACTAGCGTCGCAGACCCCCCCTGCGTCGCTGCCACCCGCTCGGAGGGCCGGCGACATCCTGGTGCGGTGGCGGGGGGCGGTCAGTCACCGACCGCGCTAGCCGCCGGCACCCGCACTCGCTGCGCATGTACGCTTTGCGTCGTGCCGCAGAGCGATCGAGCCATCCCAGAGAAGGACAAGTGCCCCGCCTGCTCAGGCTCGGGCTGGACCTGGTTCGAAGGCGAACCCGAGGGCCGATGGATCGTGTGCCGCGAGTGCATCGGCACTGGCCGCCTCGACCAGAAAGGCCGTAAGAGAGTGAGACCGGACGAGGTAGCTTAGGCGTTCCCGACGGCCTCACGCCGCCCCGAAACGCGCGACCCATCGCCGGCGACTGCCCCGATGCTGAGGGAGCAGGAGGTCTCTAGACGGGGGGACAGGCGTCGACGCCCGTGAGCAGCTACGCAAGCGCGAGCGCGTGCGGATGTGTGCGGTAAGGCTGGGGCTGCCGGCAGGGTCTCTGAGCGCGCCTATGAAGAGGCGCAGGAGCCACGGCGTCGAAGACCTGAACCGTTCGCGATCGCGAGCAGCGATCACGAACGCCGGTCAACTGACTCCACCACCGAAGGAGACCCATGAGCAGCCCAGCAGAACCATCCAGCAGAGGTATAGGACGTGCATTTTTCGTAGGAATCTTGCTTTTGATCGCAGGAACGCTGGACACTTTCTACGGCATAGCGGCCGTCGCGAACTCGAAGTTCTACGTCAACGGAGAACGGTATGTGTTCGGCGGGGTACACACGTGGGGCTGGATCACGATCATCGTGGGCATCATCCTCGTCACCGCGGCCTTCTCGCTGTTCGCCGGGAACGTGTACGGGCGCGCCATCGGGCTGGTTGCGGCCACGCTGGGCGCAATCGAGTCGCTCGCCAATGTCGGCGGGCCGCACCCTTGGTGGTCGCTCGGCGTCTTCGCGGTCTGCCTCTGGGTCATCCACGGCATCTGGGTGCTCGGCGAGCCGGAGACACGCTGATCGCACAGCCCGCGCGGTGTCCCCGGCCGCATCCAGTGGCGCGCCGCGCGAGGCGCGGACCCGGGGACGGCGTGCGGCTTCATCCCGATCGGCGGATGCCGGCCCGCGGACGATGCAAGGCACTGGGGCGACCTGTTGCGCAGCAGGCGATCAGCAGCGCGTAGCCGATCGCTGGCTATCCCACGACCTTGATCGGACAGGCGAGTCCGGGGGCGCGGGCGAGCCGCCGATCGGCCGTCACGAGCTCACTGCCGAGCGCCTCCGCGAGGGCGACGTACGCGGCGTCGTAGGGAGTGAGGTTGTGCCGCAGCTCCCAGCAGCGAGGCAGGAGTGGGAGGTGCGGCGTACGCGCGAGCGGGAGGTCTTCCAAGTCGGAGAGCGCGAGCGCCGCTCGCCGGTCGTCTGTGAGCGTGCGGCGCCAGACAGAGGCGACCTCGAGATCGATGATCTCGGGGGCGGCGAGCTCCTCGCCGGCGAGGGCGTCGCGCATGCGATCACCGTCGCCGCCGTCGTCACCGAGCGCAGTCGCGAGCACGCTTGCGTCGATGACGATCACGCCGTTTCGCGGTCGGTACGCACGGTGCGTGTCGCGTCCTTGAGCGTGACCGAGCCACCAGCGCGTCCCCCGGCGCGGCCGAGCACTTCGTCGACCGTCGGGCGGCTCGCCTCGGCGACAAGTCGGCCGAGCAGGTACTCCTGCAGCGATTGGCCGGCATCGGCTGCTCGCCTGCGAAGAGTGGCGTGCACGTCGGGCGGGACATCCTTGATCTGGACGCTCGGCATGCCCCTATTTTAGTGCCAGATTGGCGCCATGGCAAGCGATTTCGCGCCGGCGCGAATGGGGCTTGCTGCGGCGTCGGCGCGCGCTGATCAACGCAGGTGAGTAGCGCCGGAAGCTCCCATCGCCTGCGCCATGAACCGCCATCGAGCCTGAGCGCTAGCGGGGACCGATCGGTTGAGCGCGGAAACACCTTCAAGGACGCTTAGCGATCCTCGACGCTTCCACACCGAACCCAGAGCAGGCTACGGGCGGTTCTCGCGGCAATCGAAGCGCAGAGCGGGAAGGCGAGACGACCCGGGGGTGCCCGAGTAACAAGCCCGCTGACAACCGGTCAGCCGGTCGTGGCAGTCACGGTTCAGACCGTGACTGAGCTGTAGCCCGGCACGGGAGGACTTTGACTGCCTACAAGACTGCCTGGGCGGTTCACCCGGATGTAGCCAGTCGCATAAAGGCGCCAGGCTAGATCACGGCGAGTTGACGCGCGCGAGGTGTCTGAACCTGTGCTTGGCGCCCGAGGTTCTCCGTGTGACTCGGGAGCGCGCACCCGCGGCGAGGTCCGTCTGATCGCCGCTTTCGGCGTGGCTTGCAGCGAGAAGCGGTACAAGCTTGTCCGCGATCGGTGAGCCCCACCCGCTGGCGGGATCCCAGCCGGGTTCCGCGGAGTAACCGGTGATCGGTGGGTAGCTGTTGTTGCCTTCGGTGACGTCGTGGAACGCTTCGTGATAACCACCGCTCTTGGCGATTTCGTAGAGCGCGGGGTTGATGTTTCCCACGTCGTGTCCGGCGAGCTGATCTACGATCGCGATGAGGCCCGCCCACTGAGGCCCCGCGGCGCTGGTTCCCCCAGAGATCCAGTAGTCGCCGTACTGTTCCTCTTCTTCTTTGCTCTGGCAGCTGCTGCTGCAGACTATGACCATGCCGCCGTGGGCCGCGGCATTGTCGGTGACGTCCGGGACACCGCGATGCGTGGTGATCCCGGCAACCCCTTCTTGGTATTTCGGCGCCGCGTACAGCGCGCTGAACCCCCCGTTGGAGGCGAGGTGTTCGGGCCAGACGGTGGACGGCCCCGTTTCGTTCCAGACGGACTCGCTGATGTATCGGCCCGAGCTGAACTGCGCTTTGAGTTCGGTGCCGCCGGCAGCCGTTACGTTCGGATCGCTGGCTGGCAGATCCACTTCGGGGTGCGAAAGTGGCGCCGTGTATTCACAGTTCGCAGAAGCAGCACCTTCGTCGCCCGTTCCAGAGACGAACGTCATGCCGTTTTCCACCCCGCTCTTGAACACGGCGTGTTCTTCTTCGACTATGGATTCAGACTCACATTCCGCAGTTTCGCCATAGCTCATCGAAACTACGTCGCCAAGGCGGTGTTCGACCGCGTAGCGCTCAGTGGCGAGGATGTCTTCATTCGCCCCCGAGCGGGCGAGCACCAGCACGATCTTCGCTCCTGGCGCGATGGCGTGCGCCAGCTCAACATCAATCGAGACCTCGAACGAGCCTTCGAGGTCTTCCGGGTTAGACGCTTCGTATGGGGCAGTCCCAAAGGGCGCGACCACTTCGAGGCTCGGCGGTGCGGTCAGCTTGAATCTGGAGTCGAATTTCGCGAGGTCTTGTTGGAGGGTCGGGTCTTCGGTCCAGTCGATGATCGCGATCGTGACACCGCGACCGTCCTCGCCGCGACGAATCAGCGGCGAGAAGCCATAGGCACGCCGGATCTCGCGGGGCGTGTAACAGATGTATTCAGCGCGCCGCTTCCGGCAGGGTACCCCTGTTGCGGACGCTGCGCCGGGGCCTAACCCGCCGAGCGGAGCTGCCCTAGTCCCGAACGAACGTTCCCTGAGCGGCGAGTGAGCGGCGAATGACGCGCCGCTCGCAGTTGACGACGCAACGGTCCACGTCGCGAAAACGGCCGCGACAGCGAGCAGCGCGCCCCGGGTAAGCGCAGAACGAGAGACCACCCTAGGCCCTGCGGGTGAGTCACCCCTCAAAACCCCCCTACACAGCACTCCAGTGCCCCCTTTGGCGACGACACCCTTCAGGTTCATTCGCCGAGCAACTGCAATTTGCCACGCTACTTGACCACGGAGGGCACTGTCAAGCCCGGCGCGTGCCGACGGATCGACCGCCTCGAGGCGTGCGCCTAGCTGGCTCTACGGAGCCGTTACTGGTCGAGTAGACAGCACTTGAACCAGCGACCGCTCAGCCCCATCCGGAGGCGGAAGACCTCCTGTGTCGCTGACAGGGAGTCAGCTGCCGCAGCGGCGCGATCCCTCGGAGAGGTGCCCTCGCGCATAACGCTTGCCGTTCATAACGGGAGCCGTTATGATGGAGGCGTGTGTTGCGGTCGTTCGCAGGCAAAGAGACGGAGCGAGTTTGGCAGCGGCAACGCGTGCGCAATCTCGACCAGAGCGTCCGGCGCGCCGCGCTCAGGAAGCTACTCATCCTCGATGCTGCCGAGACACTCGACGATCTGCGGGTGCCTCCGGGAAACAGCCTGGAGAAGCTCAAGGGCGACCGCGCTGGCTTCCACCGTGTTCGGGTCAATCAGCAGTGGCGCATCTGCTTCAGATGGACGGACGCTGGACCCGAGGATGTTGAGATCGTCGACTACCACTGAATCGCAGATGAGGACTTTGTCGTGACGACCGCCCCCACGTTCCCCCCGATCCATCCAGGCGAGATCCTCATGCTCGAGTACTTGGAGCCACTCGAGATCACTCAACATCGCCTGGCGATCTCCATCGGCGTTCCTCCCCGGCGCATCAACGAGATCGTCCACGGCAAGCGGCGGATCACCACCGACACGGCGCTCAGGCTCGCGCGGTACTTCGGGACCAGCGAGCGCTTCTGGCTAAACCTCCAGGATCGGTACGACATCGAGGTCGCACGGGATCGGCTCGGGCCGGCCCTGGACGAGATTCAACCGCTCGCCGTCGCCTGAGCGATCAGCCGGCGCCGGCGCTGGCGTCCGCCTGTGACCCCCGCGACGTTGACAGGCGGTCAGCACATGACCAGCCGGCCAGCAAGGTCGCTTTGCAACCAGGAGGTAACCGGTTCGATCCCGGTTGGCTCCGCGCCGCCCGGCCAGGACGCGGCCCGTCGTCCTCTATTCGCAGAGGAGCCCGGGGCCTCAGCGTCAGCCGCTCAGGTAGCTGAAGTCGGCGATGTTGACCAGACCATCATTTGGTCTCGCGGCAACCGAGGGCCAGTGGGAGGTGACGTCGCCCGCGTATGTCTCGTAGTACCTGACGAGGTCGTAGTTGCGGAGTTTGTCGTGATCGTCGTAGCAGAGGATCGTGTCGCCGGTAGGAATGTCGAGCACGCGCAGTTGCTTGGCGTAGCTGAGCGCCGCTGCGCCTGTGCGTCCGCCGGCCTTGACGAAAGCCGCGACGGCGGAGCACGTCGGAGTCGTCGAGCGCCCGGTGACGCGCCAGCCGCCTCTCGCCAGCTGGGTCATGAGCGCCGTGTCCGACCACGTGATCGTCGTGTACCGCCAGAGCCAGCCGCTGGTCATGTCATACGACATCGCGGACGGGAAGGCCGGCTTGATCCAGTCGTGCTCGTTCCTCCACCGCGTCTCGAGTTCGAGCGCTGCGTCTTTGGCCTCGGTCGTCGGGAAGTGTGCCGGGTAGAGCGCCATCATGTTCGTGCGCACGATCAGCAGCTCGGCGGCGGCGGTCTGGTAGACGCCGTAGAAGCTGTTCACGTCGCGTGCAAGCGCCGCGCTCAGGTATGGCTTCATGCCCGTCTCGATGTGCTTCGCGCAGGCGCGGATCAGGCCGTCTGCCCCGTTCAGCGCCCGGTGCAGATGGTTCTGGTCTGAGACCATCGAGTCGTACTGCGAGTACATCCGGGCGAAGACTTCCGCGCGTGAGCTCAGCTCGCTTATGCGTGCCGCTTTGCGCAACGTGCTGAACCACGCTTCGGTGCGACTGAGCACGGGGTCGAGCGCAACGCGTTGCGCGACGCAGTTCAGGTGTTGCTCGGCGGCCTGCTGCTGGTCGAGCAGCTCCGAGAGTCTCCGGCTGATCTCTTCGAGCTGCACCTGGATCTGGGCGAGCGCGTGTCCCGTCGGATCGACGTACTTCGTCAGGTCGGGCGCCCATTGCGCTACCGCTGCCTTGATCCCGGACTTGACGACTTCGGCTGCGACCGCCGTCACGACCCCTTCAGCCACGCTGGCCTGCTTCGCGACAGGAGTCAGCTTCGCGGCGTGTCGCTGAGCGGCCGGCGATGCGGATGGCGCAACGACAGCGATTGCGATCAGGACACCGCAGACGGCGCCCCACGCTCGGGAGGTTTTGGGCATGTTGGAGGGTGTCGGCACCCTCGGCGTCGGACTTGACTGCCCGGCTCGGGGGTAGCCGTCTAACGATCGGAGGAGCTCAGGGTCCATCGGTTCGGCAACCCCTTGAAGGTGCAAGCACCCCCGCGACCGAAGCGTCCAGCGGGTGTCAAGTGACGTCGGCGGCTCGCCGATCCTTGGACGGACATGTCACGGACGGTCGCCACCCAGCCTGCGACAACGCCGCGCGGTGCCGCCGGTGCGCGCGAGCGCAGGCGCAGGGCCGAGGCCTTGCGCCGCCACCGCGCGGATGAGCGCGCGCGGCAGATGGCGGCGGCCGGCGAGCTCGCCAGCCTGCGCGTGCAACTGCGCCTGGCCGCGCGCTTGATGGCACGGCTCGCCGTGACCAACGACGTCGATGAGATGGTTCAGCTTCTCGTCGACGAGCTGTATGAGACGTTCGCTTTCTATCTCGTCGCGATCCAGCGGCTGGACGCAGATGCGACGCTTCGACTCGTCGCGGGAAGCGGCGCCCTTGCCAACGTCATGACCGAGTTCCTGCTCGTCGAGCAGTCGCTGCACGATGGAGTCAACGGTCGGGTCGCGCGCAGCGGCACGAGCGCGCTTGTGGCGGACACGCGCAAGGACCTCGACTACATCGAGCGCGACGCAAAGACCGATCCTCGTTCGGAGCTCAGCACGCCAATCCTGGTCGACGGTCGCGTTTGGGGCGTGCTGAACATCGAGGCGCCGGACGCCGACGCATTCACCGAGGCTGACGCCGTGCTGGTGGAAGCGATCGCGGCCAGCCTCGGCTCCTCCATCCATCGCGCCGGGCTGGTCGCCGACCTCGAGCGCACGTTCACGACAACCCTCACGGCGCTGATGAGCACGGTCGAGGCGAAGGACGACTACACGGCCTCGCACGAGCAGCAGGTCGCCGAGCTGACTCGGCGGGTCGCCGTCCGCCTGGGCGTGGACGCGACGCGGGCAACGGACGCCTACTACGCTGCGCTCCTTCACGATGTCGGCAAGGTTTCCGTGCCGAGCGAGATCCTGCTCAAGCCGGGATCGCTGGACGAGCGCGAGTGGAAGGTCATGCGCGGCCACGCGGCTGCGGGCGGGGCGCTCGTCGCGAGCATTCCGGCGTTCGCCCACTTGTCAGCCGCGGTGCGCGCGAGCCACGAGCGCTGGGACGGCGGCGGCTATCCCGACGGGCTCGCCGGCGAGGGGATCCCGCTGGCCGCGCGCATCATCGCTGCCTGCGACACCTATGACGCGATCGTCACGGACCGTCCCTACCGCGCGGCGCGGACACCTGCTGCGGCGGCCAGAGAGCTGCGCCGCGTCGCCGGCTCCCAACTCGACAGGCGAGTCGTCGACGCTCTGCTGGCAGAGGTCGGTGGAGAGGCGTGCCGTTCGAGCCCGGGGTCGTCGAGGCTGGATCAGCCAGGTACGTAAAGAGAATGGGCCCCTTCCCCAGGCGCCCCTTCGATACGAATGCAGCTTGCGCCCATCGACTCCTCTTATGCCGGCTTGATCGGCACCCGGCCGATCGTCGCGTGGCCAAGGTCCGCCGGCGGCCCGACGACCCTTACGGGGCGGCGTGATCGGCGGGCCACCCGCCCGGATCACCGCCCGCAGCCACGCCGTATGCGATCGCGCACGTGTTGGCCGGTCGAGTGAGTCGGCACGGAAACGAGGGCCTCGAGCCACCACCGCGGTGGTAGGTTCGCGGGACAGGCCCGGCGTCGGGTCGGGCCGTGAGGAGAAGGGGGTCAGCATGGCTGACCGAATGCTGTTTGTCGGATGGGGAGCGTCCGTGCCCGGACGCGAGGAGCGCGGGCTCGAGGTCTTCAACGAGGCGATCGGCCTCTATGGGCGGTTGCAGCAGGATGGCCGCATCGAGAAGTTCGACGTGGTGCTGCTCGATCCGAACCCGGGGCTCAGCGGCTACATCGAGCTTCACGGATCTGCTGAGCAACTGAACTCCGTACGCCAGAGCGAGGAGTTCCGCCGCACACTCGCGGACGCCAGCCTGATCGTCGAGGACATCCGTCTGGTCGAAGGCTTTACCAACGATGGCGTCGCCCGAGAGATGGCCCTGTATCAGGAAAGCATCGCGCGGGTACCGCAAACCACCTAGGGCAGCACACCGATCTCGCGGCGCCCGACGCCACTGCGCTGGGCGCAAGCGGGATCGCATGATTCAACTGCCGCCGCCCCCGGGTAGATGCTTATGCCGTGGGAGCGCATCGGGATGATTCGCGAGTCGCGGCGCATATCGCGTCGGTATCGAACCGCACGGCGTCGGACACAGCACGTCTGTCGTCGGTGATCGACAGCCACTGCTGGCCCGGGGGCACAGGCGACCAGACGAAGACCGTCGCCCTCGAGTGGGTGCGACGTTGGCGCCCGCACGCCGTGGGGGCGCTGCCGCCCGTCTGCGAGTGCGCTCGCGGGCGCTGCCTCGTCTGCAACTGACCCGTCGTCGCTGCTCGCTGCCACGACGCACCGATCCGCTACCCTGCGGTTGTCGCGCGCTGTGGGCGCGTGGGCGGGCTGCGGCTGAACTCACCGGGTCGGGCGCAAGGTGGCGAGCGGACTGTCGGCAAGCGAGCTGCAAGCGGGAACGCTCGTAGGCGATTTTCGCCTCGAACGGGTGCTGGGCCACGGGGGCATGGGGGTCGTGTACGAGGCCGTGCAGCTCTCACTTGGGCGGCGCGTCGCGCTCAAGGTGATCGCGCCGGGGGCCGTGGCCGACGAGAACGCCCGCGCGCGATTCGCGCGGGAGGCCCGCGCCGCGATCGAGCTCGAGCATCCGAATCTCGTCCCCGTCCACGCGGCCGGAGAGGCCGACGGGGTGCTCTTCATCGCGATGCGGCTGATCGACGGCGCGGACCTCGGGAGGATCATCGTCCGAGAGGGGCCGCTCGAGCCGGTGCGCGTGGCGGGACTGCTGGAGCAGGTCGCAGCGGGACTCGACGCCGCTCACGGCCGCGGACTCGTGCACCGCGACGTCAAGCCCGGGAACGTGATGGTGGAGGCGCTGCCGGTGGGCGGGGAGCACTGCTACCTCGTTGACTTCGGCGTCGCCTTCCCGCGCGACGGCACGGCGCTCACGCAGACCGGCAAGTGGGTTGGCACCCCGGCCTACGTCGCGCCGGAGCAGCTTCTGGGAGAGCCGGTGGATGCCCGTACCGACGTCTACGCTCTCGCCGGGATCGGCTTCCATGCCCTGAGCGGTCAGCCGCCGTATCTGCGCGAGCACGAAGCGGGAGTGCTGTTCGCCCACCTCAACTCACCGCCGCCCCGGGTCAGCGAGTACAGGGATGGCATCCCGCCGGCAGTGGATGCCGTCATCTCCCGCGCCCTGGCCAAGAGCCCCGCCGCGCGCTTTGCGTCTGCCGGGGAGTTCGCTCGCGCGCTGATGGCGGCGATCGCCGGGGCTGACGCCGGTTCCGAGAGGCAGGCCGCCCACGAACGCGGGCCGTCCGTCTCCGATGACATCGGCGTGACGGCCCTCAGCCCGGCAGGCGTGGCGGGCATGCTCCAGAACCTCCCAGCCGCAGCGTCGACGTTCGTCGGTCGCGAGCAGGACCTCCAGCGGCTCGACGAGTTGTCGAAGATCTCCCGCCTGGCGACGATCGCCGGTCCCGGCGGGGTGGGGAAGACGAGGCTCGCAGTGCAGTTCGCGTTGCGCGCGCAGCGGGTGCAGGAAGAGGTGAGGTTCGTCGATCTGGCTCCGCTCGCGGCGGGGGACGATGTCGCCCTCGCGGTGGCGCGCGGGCTGGGGCTTCGGATCAGCCCCGACGCGGTCTCCGCTGCCGCGATATCCGCCGCCGTCGGCCGGCGGCGGACGCTGCTGGTACTCGACAACTGCGAGCAGATCGTCGGCGACGTCGCCCTGCTTGCGTCCGAGCTGCTGGACTGCTCGGAAACGCTCGCCCTGCTCGTCACCAGCCGCCAGCCCCTCGCGATCGACGGCGAGCAGGTCCACCAGCTGGCGCCGATGGGGGTGCCCGAGCAGGACGCGGGACCGGCCGCCATCGTGGCGAGCGAAGCGGTTCGCCTTTTGAGCGAGCGGGCCACCGGCCGCCCGGCGTCCCCCACCGACGAGAACGCGACGCGTCTGGCGAGCATCTGCCGGCGGCTGGACGGGATCCCGCTCGCGATCGAGCTCGCCGCGGCGCGGTTGCGCGTCGTCGGTGCAGCAGATCTCGACGAGCGGCTGGCGAGCGAGTTCGGTGTGCTCGGCGCAGCCGGCGGGGACGCGCCGGCGCGCCACCGCACGCTCGAGCAGCTGATCGACTGGAGCTGGAGGCTGCTCTCGGATGCCCAGCAGGCCGTCCTGCGGCAGCTGTCGGTGCTGGTCGGGGGCTTCGACCTCGCCGCCGCGGAACGGATCGGATCGCCACCCGATCAGCCGGAGCTCGACGTCTGCACGACCGTCTTCGAGCTCGCCGACCGGAGCCTGCTCCAACTCGAGGCGACCGAACCTCGCACCCGCTATCGACTGCTCGAGCCGGTTCGCGACTACTGCTCCAAGCAGCTCGCCCGCAGCGGTGGCGCGGCACACGCGCGCGCGGAGCATCGCGCTCACTACGCTGCGATCGCCGAGCAGGCTGCGAAGAGCCTCGAGAGCAGGGACGCCGGCGCATGCCTGCGCCGCCTCGATGAGGATCAGCCCAACCTACGCGCGGCGATCCTCGGCGGCCTCGACGACGACCCCCTGGTTGCGGTGCAGATCACCGTGGCGCTGCAGAAGTTCTGGCGCTCTCGCGGTCTTTCAAGCGACGCCGTGGAGCTGCTCGCCACGGCTCTCGAGCGCTGTCCGGACGCCCCGGCGGCGCTGCGGGCGAGGGCGCTGGCGGTGAACGCCTACCTGACGGGGGGCTTCCTCGGCGACTACGCCACGGCGGTGGAGCTCGCGCGCACGGCCCTTGACCTTGCGCGGGGAGGGGAGGATGCGGATACCGCCGCCGAAGCGCTCTGCTGTCTCTCGTGGATCAGCAGCGTCGGGGACCAGGGCGAGCGCGGCATGGAGCTCGCCGAGGAGGCGCTGCACCTGGTCCCGGCAGTGACCAACCCCAGCCTCCTCGCGCGAGTGTGGGACACGAAGGCGCTCGCGTTGGAACAGCTCGCGGATTCGGAGGGAGCGAGATCGGCCTACCAGGCCGCTCTGCGTTTCGCCAGCGACGCCGAGGATCCGCTCGCCGTGGCCTACGTCGAGAACCATCTGGGTCACCTCGCGAGCTCGATGCGCGACCTGCCCGCGGCCAGAGACCACTTCTCGCAGGCGCTAAGAGTCGCACAGGCCACCGGCGACGAGGCCTCCGCGGCGACCGCCTCGCTGAACCTCGCGCACGTCGAATATCTCCGCGGACGCCACCGGGAGGCGCGCGCGATGTTCCTCGAGTCGCTCGCCACCAACCGGCGTCATGGCGACGAGGTGTTCGTGGCGTTCTCGGTATTCGGCCTCGCCCTCACAGAGAGCGATCCGGCTCGTGCCGCCGCCCTTCACGGATGGGTTGCCGCAAGGCTCGACGCGCTCGCGCACGCGCTCACGGAGAGAGACGAGGAGCTGCGGGTGCAGGAGCGAGATCGACTCCGCGAGCGGTTGGGCGACAGCGATTTCGCCCGTTGCGGTGAGCACGGCGCGGCGATGGCGCTCGATGACCTGCTCGCGCAAGCCGCGACGAGGTGACGGCGAGGCCGCGACCGGGCGCTGCGCTCAGGGCAGCTGGGCGAAGCCGATCGTCGAGGCCGGATCCTTCTTGACGGTGAAGTGCACTTCACCGTCGAGGGTGGCCGGCGCCCCGCCGATGGTCAGGGTCGGTTCGTCTTTCGCCGCCCCGAACACGAACAGGTTCGATGCAGCGGGAGGCACCTCGGCGAACACGTCTCCTTCGCCCTTCAGCGTTTCTTTTGCTTCGCCGGGGAAGTGAACCTTGATCTGGAGTTCCTCGACGAACATCTGGATCTCCTGCGGCGGGCCCGCGGCCGATTCGCCGACCGAGAGCTCACCGAGAACCAGCTTGACGGGGTCAAACAGCGGTTCCTTGTGATCTTTGCGGATTTCGCACTTTTCGCCGGGCCATTTGAGCACGCCCGTCCCGGTCATACCCCCGACGAGACTCCCCTTACCTCTTACTTCTTCGCATTTCACGGTCAGTTCCAGCGCCGGGGCCGAGATCGTGAGGGGGCTCGCCGCCTGGGCGGTGATAGCCACCTTCTTGCCGGCCGGCACCGGTGATCCGTTGACGGCCCAGTCCCACTGGTTGGCGGCGTTTGCAGACGCGGGCACGAGCGCGATGGCGCTGAGCGCACATCCCAACATTCCGCAGATCCTCGTCCGTCTGCCCATCGCGCATCCCCCATCGACGGTCGCCTGCCGCGCCGAGCATACCACCGACCTGTGCGATGCGCACCGGGTGTGGACGCACGGGCCGAGCGGGCGTCCCGTGAGCGCCCTCGTCGCCGTTCCGCCGTCGCCTGGCGCCGGTGCCAGCCGGCTGCGGCTCTCCTCGTTAGCCGTTGGAGGGGGCTCCTTCGTACACCTTGGGTCGCCCACAGGGCTCCGCCCGGCGCGGACCATGGAAGGGCGGGCGACGGTCCCGCGCCAAATCCACGACCACAAGAGGTGAACAGATGTTGCGACTAGGTCTGCGGCTCGCGGCCACCCTCGCAGTGACCGCCGCCACCGTGGCGGCAACCGCGACGGCGGCGCTCGCGCTGCCCGAATGGTCCCCGCCATACCCGAAACCGATGAGCATCGCGAGCGGTCCGACCACGCTCGAATCCGTGTCGGGCGAAAAAATCCAGTGCGTGGCGGACAGCGGCTCCGGCGAAGTCACATCGCCGATGACCGGCAACGCCACGATCATCCTGTCAGGCTGCGAGCGGGTGCTCCCGACGGGCAAGATCCCGTGTCAGACTCCGGGTCTCCCGCCCGAAGAGATCGCGATCACCGCGCCGACGAGGCTCGGTTACATCGTTCATACGCCGGTCAAAACCGTCGTCGGGCTCGATCTGAACAACGGCAACCTCCTGACCAGCTTCGTGTGCGGGGAAACGAGGGTGCTCGTGAAGGGCTCGGTGATCGGCAAGCTGACCCCGGTGAACAAACCGGTCAAAGCCGGCAAACCGTTCACCCTCAAGTTCAAACAGTCCAAAGGCCACCAGAAACCGCTGGCCTTCGAAGCCGAACCGCCCGACTTCCCCGAAATCTCCTTCGGGGGGCCGTTCGAATCCGCCGGGCTGAGCTCGACGGAGAAGATCACGTTCGCCGAACCGGTTACGGTCGTCGCCTGAGGTCTTTCCACGGTCGCGGGGGCCAGAGCGCCCCCGCGACTGCAGGCAGAACGGCGGGAAGCGCGCGGCGCCCTAACGTCGCGCGAAGCACCCGGCGCCGCTCGCGACGCTCTGATCGAGCCCACAGGCCGGTACGAACACGAGGCCCTTGGCCACGTCGAGGCCGGTGACGAACGGCGATAGGACGCCCGTCGCGAGGTCCAGCCGGTCGACCTCGGTGTTGTTCGCGGCGTTGCCGATCGAGTCGAGCGAGGCGTACGACTGGCCGACGGGGAACGGCCCCGTCACCGCGTAGATGATGTTCGCGCCGTGGTCCACCACGTACAGCGTGCCGCGACCCGCGGTCCAGGCGACGTCGTCGACGCCGGCCGGCGCGCCTCCGCGGCTCATACGCAGCTCGGTGAGCGCGAGCCGGTTCTGGTGCGCGTGCGCGAACACCAGTAGCTGGTCGCCCTGGCTGTTGAGCATGTAATCGCCGCCGTAGAGCGGGCTCGAGAACGGGACGAGCGCGTTCGAGTCGGGGTCGGTGAGCGCCTGCGGGCTCGAGCCCGGCACGCCGAGGGTCACGGCTTCGCCGGTGAGCGCGTCGGTCGCGGTGGCGTCGTCGGCGAACGTCGGCGCGAGACTGGCGACGTGGGTGTGCCGGTCGAGCGTGGCGAGGAAGGTTGCAGCGGCGTCCGGCACTGGGCCGCCGGTGCCGTCGTTGGGAGCCGAGGCGCTGATCAACAGGCGACCGTCGGGGAGCACCTGCACGCCGTCGGTGCCGCCGCCGGTGAACACGCCGCCGGTGTGAGCGGAGTCGGGCTCGGGCGAGAACGCGTATTGCACCGGCTGGCCCCAAGGAGCGATCGTGAACAGGCTGGTGTTGCCGTCCTCGTTGACGGTCGCGACGATCTGCCGGCGCAGCGGGTCGATCGCAACGCCGTCGACGTGCCCTGTCACCTTCCAGTCCCGCAGCGCGGTACCGTCGGGCGAGTAGAGAACCACATCACTCTGGGTGGCGCCGCTGGAGGAGGGTTCGCCGAGCGGGCCGAGACCGTTCTGCCAGGCGACCACGAGGAAGCCGCCTAGCTGCGCGACGTCGTCAGGCCCAGACACCCCTGCCGGCGCGCCCGCGAACTGGCTCACGCTGAAGCCGGGGGGAGCCGCGGGAGCGGCAGCGCCCGCGGGCGCAGAGACCAGGGCGATAACGGTGACACCAGCTAGGACGTGTGCAACCAGCCATGCTCGCGTGACCATTGGTCGGACCTCCTGGCTCGGGGATATCTTGGCGCTACCCGCGTCGAGCCGACTCGATCGTGAACGTCCTGTGACCTCACGCGCGCAAACGTATGAAGAAGCGGACCCCCGCCGAGGTCTGTGGCTTGCCGGCAGTGATCGATCCTCGAGAGACCGCGCTCGCCGCTGTCGAGGTCTTCTGCGACTCTCGGGTGCCCGAGGAGCATCGCGGTGAGGTCCGGCTCGAGTGCGAGCCTCGCGGCAACACGATCACGACCTCGATCACACTGTGACCACCCGCAGCGGCTCGTGAGCGCGGGCCAGCTGCTCGTAATCGTCGTCCTGAGTAACGATCGGCAGCCCGTGCTCGACCGCCGTCGCGGCGATTAGCGCGTCCATCAGCTTCACCGCGCGCTGGATGCCAGCCGCTCGGCAGTCTGCGACAAGCCGTGCCCAAGCAGCCATCACAGCCTCGCTGACCGGAATCGGGTCAGCCATCCGGGCAAGCGCCAGAGTGTCCGCGCGCCGCGCCCTGATCGCATCATCGTCGGCGGCGAGCACGCCGAGCTCGAGCTCGCCGATCGTCACGACAGACACAGCAACCCGCGAGGGAAGCTCGGCCATCGTCCGTCCCGTCTCGCGGGCAATGAACACCGACGTGTCAAGGAGCCCGATGCCGGGGGTGCTCACAGCTGATCCAGCGTCTGACCCGCCAGCTCGTCCAGCTCACGGCTCAGGCCTGGATCGGCGGCGCGGTCAGCGAGCTGTGAGCGCAGCTCGCTGCCGGACAGCCATCTTGCACGCCGCGCGTGAGGGACGATGTCCGCAACGGGCTCTCCTCGCACCGTCAAGGTGACGCGCTCGCCGGCCTGTACGGCATCTATCACCCGGCTCGTGTGGTTCCGCAGGTCCCGGACGCCGACATCCATGTGCGACAGCGTAGCACATAACGGCGCTGCGGGGGCTGTCCCGCACGTGACCCCCGCGACGCCGGCAGGTGGTCAGCCCTGCGCCGCCGGCGGGAGGCATCGGTTCGATTCCGGTTGGCCCCGCTCAGAAGCTGCCCGCATGTCAGCGGCTCTGTGATCGCTGGCGATCCGCAGTGATGCGGTCCGTTGTCACAAAGAGCTGTTCGTCGTCGCCGTTGATGGAACGCCTCGCGCCCCCGGCGGCGACGTGCGCCGCCTGTTCCCAGTAGGCGGCCAGTGCGTCGGAGCGCTTGCGGATCGGGCCCTTCCTGGCCCATGTCGGCGGCCCATGCTCCTCGGCGAGCCGCGCCTGCTCACGGCAGAAGCTCTCGCTGAACACTCCCCAACGGACCGTCACCGCCGGGGGCTGGCCCCGGCCGCAAAGACGCCAACCGCAGTCGCAGCCACCTGCGTGCCGACCCTCGGGCAGGATGCTCTTGCGCCGCGAGCAGTCACGGATGCACGGAGGCAGGTCGTTGCCCTCGGCGACCGCGCTCAGATGAGATCCCCCGGCTTTCGCATCTTCGCCGGCCTCCCAGCGCCGGTAGAGCATGTTGCTGACGAGCACGACGTCAGCTGCCAGCCGAGACACCTTCCATGCGCCTTGCTCGACGGCCGTCACCGCTTCACCCTCGTGCCTCCACATGTACCGGTAGCTGCTCACCGGCCGGGCACCGCGCGATGAACGTGCCAGTGATCTGAGTCCCTGCAGCGAGAGATCGATCCCACGCTTCGTCAGGCGGTGAGGCTCGGCCGCGCGCAGGGTTGCCAGCTCACCTTTGGCCTCAGGGACGCACTCGGGACGGCTCCAGGCGTATGCGAGCAGAGCTTGCACCAGCACGAGCCGCGCGTGCCAGAACCGAAGCTGTTGGTTGTCCAGCAGCGTTTTCACCTCGGCCGCGTTCCGCTCGGCGGCGTCCGCGGGCAGGCGCGCGCTGTTGATGATCGCAAGCTTCAGACCCTGCGCGAGAGCCATCTCGCCCCGCAGCTCGATCATCCGATCGGAGAGACAGATGCGCTTGAGCCGCGCATACTGCCGTTCGAGCGTCTGCAGAGACTCGGCGGAAGCCGGACGCAGCGCCGGCAGAACCCATGCGAGCACTGCCACCTCGTTTCCCAGGTCGTTCCCGTGCTTGGAGAGCTCGGCCCCGGCATCTGCTTCGAGCAGGCCCGCAGCTGACGCGAGCACGCGCTCGATCTCGCCGCGGAGCCTCGCTGCGGGATCGCCCTCCGCTGCGATCAGGGCTTTGGCGGCCGGCGTCTCGACCTGCTCGTTGCGGCTGGTCGCCGCGCGCCACAGCAGCTCCGGCGCAGTCGGATGCGCCCAGCGCCCGAGGGCACGTACGAGCCTCGCGGGCCCGCGCGGGTCGCCGGCGTACTCGCGGCCTGCGCGCTCGGCTCGGAGATCCTCGACACAGCGCGACGCGCGTGCGACGACCCTCGCGTCGAACATCCGCAGGTGCGGACATGCGCTCGCTATTCGCACCGCCGCGGCGACGAACCGCGGCCGGGCCTGCGGTGTGTCCTCCAGCAGCGTCAGGAAGGCCGAGAACACCTCTCGCGCCTCGTCATCGTGGTCGCGACGCAGGTGCCAGAAGGTCAGCGCGTCGAGCGCGAAGCGGTCGTGCCGGGGGTCAGGGCACTCGCTCGCACTCAGTTGCTCGACGTCAGCCAGCAGCGACGCGCCTCGGCGCCGCCGGGCCACGAGATACGCGCCTAGATCGTCGGAGGCGAACCCGACCGTCAAGGCCCCGTAGCGGAGGAGGCTCAGATCAGCCGCGTCTTCCAGCTGGCCAGGACTCAGCATGAGTGCACTGCGCGCGACCGCCAGCCGGTTCGGTATCTCCAGCCTCAGGGCGACCGTCTCCGCCGCACGCTTCGCGTCGCATCCCGGCCTCACCGGCGCATGCTCGTCGGGAGCCGTCGGCCGGGGCCTTGGCTGGATCGCGCCGCTCGCGACGGCCTCGACGTACCGCTCGAGCAGGGTGAACCGCCAGCGATCCGCCTGTGCGGGAAGGTCCTCGAGGTCGATCTCGGCTCGTCGCAGGCGGGCAATCAGATCGAGGTAGAACGGCTCGACCGGCGCGCCGTCTGTCGGATCGTGGACCCTCTCGAGCGCCGCGATCGCAAGCTCGGCCTGTCGGCCGGCAGCGAATTCTCCCTTCAGGTAGGAAACGGCTCCCTCGTAGCTGATGCGGTCCAAGTCCTCACGCAGCAACGGGGCGATGTCATCCACCGGCAGCTCCCCGGTCGTCGCCACCACCACCGCGATCCGGTTGGCTTTCAACTCTTCCACCGCTGACGCGAAGGCCCGGCCGTCGTTAGCCTGCAGCTTCGTGATCAACTCGGATTCGACGCCGTCGACCAACAGCACGATGCCCCGCGTGTGGCGAGCGTGGTGCCAGATCGCGTCGGCCTGCTCATCGCTGCTGATCCCCAGTTCCACGTGTTCGCAGAACTTCCGCTTCGCGAGGCTCTCCAGCCTGAACGTGCCGTCGGGCGGCGCGACCAGCGGAATCGGGATCTGGCCGCGCTTGGCGAGGTACTCGACGAGTTCGATCACGAAGCTCGTCCTGCTCATGCCGGCACGCCCCCTCACGACGGCGACGGGAGGCTCCCTGCTGTCGATCAGAGCGTCGCCGAGCGACTCGCAGGCATCCCGGCGGACTCCCTGCAGCGTGGCGCGCGACCACTCGACCAGCTTCTCGGGCTTTTCGCACGCACGGCGGTAGTTACGAAGCGCCTGCCGCCGCTTGACGCCGAGTACGTAGTAGTAGGCTGCCGCAGCCACGAACGCCGCGACCGCCAGGTGCTCGATGAGGTGCACCCCGAGTTCGTGGTCTTTCTCGAATCTCTCGAGCCCAGCCTTGGTGCCGGGGATGAAGTCGAGCAGCAGCGGGATCACGACCACTGCGCCGCAGAGCGCCAGCATCGCTCCTGGCTGATGGCGCAAGAACCAGCGGAGCAGCCAGCGCAGTTTCGCACCGAGCGCCTGGCGAGGTTCGCGATCGCCGCCCGTCCACACACCGATCACGCTCCGCAAACCGATTCTTTGTGACACGAGGTGCGACCCCCACAGCGCGAGTTACACGACCCGGACGGTCGTACCACTGCTCGCGGGAGACATTCACAGCTTTCCGCGCCCCGCTCAATCCAATTCTGGACGTGGCGGCGACGCACACTGCCCGACCTGTCAAGTGTCTACGCGGACCGGTTGGGCCTTCGTGTGAGCACCTGGTAGACGGAGGTGTGGCCCGTCTCGAAGCCGTAGCGTGCAGCGCGCAGGTATAGCCGCCAGACGCGGGTTCGCTGCTCGCCGGCAAGCGCCTTGGCTTCCTCCAGGTGCTCGTCCAGCCGCTGGCTCCAGTGGCGGAGGGTGACCGCATAGTCCTCCCTGAAGCCCTCGACATGCTCGCTCTCGAAGCCTGCGCGTTCGAGCGCAAGCTGAATGCGAGACAGCGGCAGCGGCTCGCCGTCGGGGAACACGTACCGCGTGGAGAAGATGTCCTCGTGCGGCGCGTGGTCGGGGTCCAGCGCCGCGATCGCGTGGTTGAGAAGCAGGCCGCCGGGGCGCAGGAGCGCGTGCAGCGACCGCGCGTAGAGATCGATCTGGCTGTCACCAACGTGCTCAGCCATGCCGATGCTCGCGATCGCGTCGAATGACGTCTGCGGAAGCTGGCGGTAGTCAGCCACACGGATGTCCACCAGGTCCTGCACGCCCGCTTCGGCGACCTTCTCGCGTGCGAGCTCGGCCTGGGGCCCCGAGAGCGTGACGCCGGTGACGCTCACACCGTAGTTCCGCGCCGCGTGGATCGCGAAGCTGCCCCAGCCGCAGCCGACGTCCAGCACGCGCATCCCCGGCGCGAGCCGGAGCTTGCCCGCGACCAACTCCAGTTTCGTCCGCTGCGCATCCTCGAGCGTCTGGGCTCCGCGCGAGAAGATCGCGCAGCTGTAAGTCATCGACTCGTCGAGGAACAGGGCGAAGAAGGCGTTGCCGACGTCGTAGTGGTAGCGGACCGCGGCCGCGTCGCGCTCGACGCTGTGAAGGCGCCCGCTAAGAATCAGCTCGAGAGCTGGACGGCGCGGAAACCCGCCGGGCGCCGCGGCGGCGACGATGGCAAGGCCCAGACGGACGCGGTCTGCGCGGCTCAGCGCCGGCGGCTCCCACTCGTCGACCACGATGAACGCCGCATCCAGATCGTCGACTGCGAGTGAGCCGTCCGTATAGGCGCGACCGAGGCCGAGGGATCCGGGGGCCCTCAGGAAGTGCGCCAGAGCCGAGGGTGCTCCCACGAAGAACGTGGGGGCATCCGGGCTGGTCGCCCCCACGACGCCGCCGTCCCAGAAGCGCACGTGGAACGGCCTTGAGGGAAGCAGACGGCGAAGCTCGCGACAAAGCGGCCAGGTGGCTTGTATCAGCGCCATCTCGACCCAGTCTCGCAAAGGACGATTCCGCTCCGCGGACGCAGGCCGGTCGGGATCGAAGGCTGCGGCTCGCATGAGCCCCCTGCGACGTTGACACACGGCCGGAGCACATGAGGAGCGAGCCAGCGTGGCCTCCTTGCAACCAGCAGGTGACCGCTTCGATCCCGGTTGGCTCCGCTGAGGCACCAGAAGGCTCGGTCTCCCCGGGACGCTCGCACGAGGTCGCGTGCACCGCTTTCCAGCAGGAGGCCAGCGGCTCGATCCCTGCTGAGCAAGCAAAAGGTCAGTCAGCCGGTGCTCACGACCGGCAGGCGGATCGGCGCCGTCGCGCCGGCGCGTCGCCGCGGGGTCTCAGCGCACCCCTACCGCATCACGACGGGTGGTCATCCCGTGCTTTGCCTGGCAGTGGGCTTCGGCATCTCTGACGGCCCAGGCGATGCGCTCCACGAGCTGCGACGCTCCATGGCCGGTGGCCAGGTGGACGGCGCGGACGTCCTCGTCGAGGGTGACGCCGAAGCCGTCGGAGATGTGCGGGTCCTCGGTCGCGACAATGATTCGTGGCATGCGTGACTCCTTTGGGATCGGTTCGCCATGCGGTGCTGCAAGCGTGGCGACCCAGGCGCCCCATGTGTATGGCCGCGCGTCCAGCATGCTCCGCCGGCGCTCGGACACCTGCCACCGCGACGCCAGGGGGATACGTGGCATCCTCACACGCAAGTGGCCGATGACTTGCTTCCGAGTGGTGTGGGCGCGGTGGCTCAGCATGATTTGGCGCTCGCCGTCGGATGTCGGTTTGCCGTGCACTCCTTACAGCCGGTCACAGCGATCCTGCAGGTCGCCCCGTACCCCGAGCCCGCAGTGTCGATTCGCTG
Source organism: uncultured Solirubrobacteraceae bacterium (assembly GCA_963742805.1). GTDB lineage: Bacteria > Actinomycetota > Thermoleophilia > Solirubrobacterales > Solirubrobacteraceae > Palsa-744. The sequence continues at coordinate 1,169,327 of CAVUNG010000001.1, forward strand.
CGAACGGTGGGACACCGCGGTCGAGCACTACAGCTACCTCGATCACTACGGGAACAGATGCGAGCGATTCGCGTTCGGTCGAGGCAGTTCGCAAGTCGCCTTCGAGGCGCAGACAGATCTTCTCAGCCCCTCTGATGTGATCGCGCCCGACACGCCCGAGACACCTGTCGCGGCGCTGCCCGCCCAGGTCCTGAGCTTCGTGATGCCGAGCCGCTTCTGTCTGCCCGACGAGCTCGGCCACGAGGCGTGGCAGCGGTTCGGGGACATCAGCCCCGGTTGGGGACGGGTGCAGGCCGTCGTCGACTACGTCCACGGGTACCTCGAGTTCGTGCCGGGGGCGTCCAATCCGTGGACGACGGCGGCGGACGCCTATAGGGCCGGCCAGGGCGTCTGTCGAGACTTCGCCCACCTGGCGATCACGTTCTGTCGTGCGCTGAACATCCCGGCTCGGTACGTCTTCGGCTACCTGCCGGCGATCGGTAGCTCAGCGCCCGACGAGAAGATGGATTTTGCGGCGTGGTTCGAGGCGTATCTGGACGGGCACTGGCACACCTTCGATGCCCGGAACAACACCCCCCGCATCGGGCGTGTAGTCGTGGGGCGCGGCCGAGACGCCGTCGATGTCGCACTGATCACATCGTTCGGTCCGCTTACGCTGACCGGCTTCGAGGTGCGCGCGGAGCCGGACGTCGCGGCTCCCTCGAGACCCTGACGCACGCCCCTGCTCCGCTCGGTCAGTGGGCCGGGCCACCCGGCCAGGGGACATAAGCCGACCCTATCTCTCACGCCGGGAGTCATATTGGACCCGCCGAGCGAAGTAGGGGACACTCGTGCTGCCACGCATGAACGCGTGCGACTTCTGGAGGAAGCGGAGGGGAGTGATTTGAACCGGCTCGCGGAGGACGCTCTGCGTCCCACCGGCAGCGGCCGATCTTGGAGACCTGCGCGCATCGATGCGTGCCGGTTTTCCGGCGGCGCGATGGCGGCCCCTCCAGCCCCGCGCCGTGCAGGGGGCGGCGCGGGCGTGATGGATCACGTCCGCGCCTCTTTTTCACAGGGAGCCAGTCGTGGCTCAGGAACTATGACAAGGAGTGGGTAAGTGAGTAAGAGAGCCATTCGACTGCTAGCGATGCTCGTGCCCGTGCTGTGCTTGGGTACGACCGCGGCCGCCAACGCCGCCACTGTCTACGTATCGAACTCCGCGCCCGTCGTGGCCGGGGGCAAAACCTGCGCCCAGCCCGGTTACAAAACCGTGCAGGAAGGCATCGTCGCCGCGGCCGGGGGCACGGTCAACGTGTGTGCAGGCACCTACACCGAACAGGTGACGATCACCGGAGCAGTGAAGCTGAACGCCGTCAGCGGCGTGGGCACGGCGACGCTGCAGATGCCCGCCTCGCCTGCGAAATCGGCGACATCGTGCGACACCAAAGCGGGAAGCGAAGAACAGATCGACGAGATCTCGATCTGTACCAGCGCCAACGTCTCGATCACGGGGGTCACGGTCGAAGCCTTGATTCCGATCGAAACGTGCCAGTACGGGCTCAACGCGATCTTCGTCTCGGGCGGCGCCACGTTGAAGTCGACAAGCCAGACGATCAAGGGCGCGAGCACCACGCTGAACGCCTACAAGGGCTGCCAGCACGGCATCGCGATCCGCGTCGGCTCGGCCAGCAAATCGGAGACCGGCCACGCCAAGATCAAGGGCGCGACCATCTCGGGCTACCAGAAGAACGGCCCGACCGTGAGCGGCCCCGCCTCGACGATGTCGATCTCATCTTCGACGATCACCGGCGAAGGCCCGTCGCCCTACATCGCCCAGAACGGGATCGAGGTCGCCTACGGCGGCCAGGGCACCATCAAGGGGACGAGCGTCTCGGGGAACGAGTGCGACGTCGCCTCGTGCGGCGCCACCGGCGAACAGGCCTCGGGCGTTCTGTATTACGAAGCGGCCGCCGGGGACAAGCTCAGCGGCTCGACGATCCAGGAAAACGACCTCGGCGTCTACTACGCGTCGGGCAAGTCGACCGTTTCGGCCTCTCCCGAAGTCACGATCAGCCAAGACGGGCTCACCAGCAACCGTTACGAGGGCGTCGACCTCGAAGAAGGCCACGCCGCCCTGCTCGCCGACACGATCGGCGGCTCGGGCCGCGTGGGGATCGACCTGTTCCAGTACGAAGGGCAGAAATCGGCATCGGAATCGACCGCCAAGGGCCTGCACATCAGCGGCCAGTCCGAAGCGGCGATCAAGGTCGAATCGGACAAAGCAGCCGGTGACATTCCCGGCAAGTTCGTGATCACGAACTCGACCGAGAGCGGCAACGCCTCGGTTCTGATCAACGAAAGCAACAACTTCCAGGTCATCTTCTAGAAGACCTGGCTCTGCGGCTCGGGGGCGCGGCGCAAGCCGCGCCCCCGCCGCGAAAGACTGCCGCGAGCGCTTCCGGCCGAACTCCAGCCCGGCCTGCGCTGCCCGGACATAGAGCGCTGCACCGGGCTCCCCGCCCCTGGACGCCGCGAGCGGGTAGTAGCGAAGGATGCGCTCGTCTCCGGCCCCGGTTGATCTCGAGAAGGTGCGCGCATTGCTCTCCTCGCGCCGGGCCGACACGCAGGCCCGTATTGCGAAGCTCGCGCGGCGCCCCGAGCTCGGAACCGCGCAGGGCTTTGGCAAGCGCATCGGCGACGGCACGGTCGAGGCCGTCAGCCGACTGACTGAGATCGGCGTGGGCGAATCGCTGGAAGCGGCCCTCGCCCGAATCGAGCGAGCGCTCGCGAAGCTCGACGAGGGCAGCTACGGCCGGTGCGACTCCTGCGGGGAGGAGATCGACCCGGCCCGTCTTCGCGCGAGACCGGACAGCTCGCTCTGCATGCGGTGCGCTGCCGGCGGGGCCCGGCGGGCCCCGCCCCGGCGACGGTGAGGGATGCCAACGCCCGCGCCGAGGGGGCCGGGACTTTGAGCGCCGTCCCAGTGGGTAGTGCATACCCAGGCAAGAACCTTGCAACCGAAGGAGGCCCACTCATGGCAAGCACCCGAGCAAAAGCACAGGCGTTCGCTTTCCCGGCCAAGAAGAAGGAGCCGATCGGCGATGCCCGACATGTTCGCAACGCCGTCGCGCGCTTCAACCAGGTCGAGGGCGTGAGTGACAGCGAACGCGACGCCGCGTGGAGGCGCATCCGCGCTGCCGCGCGCAGATACGGCGTCGACATCGAGGTCCGCGGCTGGCGCCAGCTGATGAAGAAGGGGAGCTGATGGCGGCGGCGCCCCACGAGATCGACGTCCGTCGCCGCGCCGGCTGGCTGCCGGCCGAGCAGGAGGACCTCGAGTCCTGGCTCCGCGCTCATCGGGAGCGTGTCGACTCGCGCGGGGAGCAGATCGTCCTTCATCCGGTGCTCCTCGAGTTCCAGGAGCTGATCGACAGCGATCCGACGATCCGCATGTACATGAACGAGATGATCAGGCAGGTACCCCCCGGTAAGCCCTACTCCGAACGCCATCTCACGAGCGTCGAGCAGTTGCTGCGCCTGATCAACGAGGTGCTCACGATGGCCCCCGAGTTCGGGCCCCAGGGCGCCATGCTCGCCACGCCGCTCGGGGCGATCCTCGACTGGCCGATGGGCACTCCGGCCGGGTTCGCCGCGTTCCGCGACCCCCGCATGAACGCGATGCTCAAGAAGATCCTCACAGTCTGGTGCGGGTTCCTCAGCAGCAGCGACTCACTGTACGTGCTCAACGACTCCGCCTCCGGCTGGAAGAGCGAGCAGGCACAGCGGACGGTCGGCATCGAGCAGTTCGAGTACGACCCCGAGGACGAGTACTGGGGCTTCTCCTCCTGGAACGACTTCTTCACCCGCCGGTTCAAGGAGGGCGAGCGGCCGGTCGCCGCGCCCGAGGACGACAAGGTCATCGTCAGCGCCTGCGAGTCCACCCCGTACGGCATCAGCCTCGACGTGCAGCGCCAGGACCGCTTCTGGATCAAGTCCCAGCCCTATTCGCTGGCCGACATGCTCGCCAATGACGACGCGGTCGACGAGTTCATCGGCGGCACCGTCTATCAGGCGTTCCTGAGCGCGAACAACTACCACCGCTGGCACAGTCCCGTGGCCGGCAAGGTCGTCCGCGCTTTCGTGCAGGACGGCACGTATTACTCCGAGGCGGACTCCGAGGGCAAGGATGCGATCGAGCCCACGAACTCGCAGTCCTACCTGGCGCACATGGCCGCCCGGGCGATCTTCCTGATCGAGGCGGATGACCCGGTCATCGGGCTCCTCGCGTTCGTGCCGGTGGGAATGTCCGAGGTCTCCTCCTGCGTGATTGCGCCCTCGGTCGAGCCGGGCCGTCACGTCGAGAAGGGCGAGGAGCTCGGTCATTTCCAGTTCGGCGGCTCCACCCACTGCCTCGTCTTCCGCCGTGGCGCCATCGCCGAGTTCAGCCTCGCGGCGATCCCCCAGCCGCACGACCCCTCAGCGCCGATCATGAGGGTGCGGTCCAGACTCGCCACAGCCAACGCCGCTGCGTGAGTGCCGCGCCCGCGTCGGGCCGATCTCGAGCGAGCCGGAGCGCCGTTCGCCTTGCTCAACAGCGCCGCGCCAAGGCTGATCGAAGGCCAGGCATCCGGCGGCAGGACCGCGATGGCCGCTGACGCCGCACGCTAGCTGTCCTCGAGGCGCGGCAGCGTGATCTCGTCGTGCAGCAACTTCACGGCCGCGGCGATCGGGATCGCGACGAGCGCGCCCACGATCCCGAGCAGCGCGGCGCCGAGCACGGTGGCCACCACCGTCACCAGGCCGGGCACCGCCACCGTTCTGCGCATGATCCGCGGCATCAGCAGGTAGTCCTCGAGAAAGCGATACAGGACATAGAAACCGGCGGTGGCCAGCGCGACCGGAACGGAGACGGTTAGAGCCACGAGTGACACGATGATCCCGCCGATCGTCGAGCCGATTATCGGTATCAGGTCGAGCAGGCCGACCAGCAGCCCTTGCAGCACGGCGTAGGGGATTCCGAGAGCGAGCGCCCACGCCGTGGTGAGCACGGCGGAGATCAGCGAGAGCAGGAGATTGCCGAGTACGTACCCACCCACGCGGTCGAGCATCTCGTCGGTCAGCAGCACCATCCGCGGCCGGCGGCTGCGTGGGGCGAGCAGATACAGCGCACGACGCACCCGGGGCAGATCGACGAGGACGTAGATGGCGACCACCGTCACAAGTACGAACGATGTGACGAAGCCGAGGATCGCCTTTCCCAGCCCGACCACGCTTTCGAAGGACCCGCCCCCCCGGAGGAGCCCTTGCAGGCCGTGGACGATGTGGAATTTCGCGTCCAGCTGGCTGAACGAGCCGCTCTTCCTGTCGAGGCTGTGCAGGTACCGAGGGATCTCGCTCGAGAGTTTCGAGGCCTCTTCTGTGACGAGCGGAACCGCTTGGGCGAGGAACCCGCCGAGGACTCCGATCATCACGAGTACGACGATCGAGACGGCTGCCCATCGCGGTATCCCGCGACGGTACATCCACAGCACCACGGGCTCGAGCCCGACCGCGATGAAGAAGGCCAGGCCCAACAACACGAGAACCTGGCCGGCTGCGACGAACGTCCAAGCGAGCGCCAGCGCGCATACGACGCCGAGCGCGCCGTGGAACCCGATGAAGAACGGACCACTGCGGTCGAACGGCTCTCCGACCTCGCCGAACGCTGTCTTCTTCGTAACGCCCGCCTGCGCCTCGGCACGAGCGCGGATGTCGTCGACGACCTCCTGGGTCGGCTCGTCCCGGGCCAGATCGGCGGAGATCTGATCCTCATCGGCCGAGCTGTTGGCGCCAGGCGCGTCAGGCGCTGCCTCGGATTTTGCGGAATAGGAGAGGGTCTCGGAGAACATCGGCGGCAGCCTCCATACGAGCCGAGGTGCAGACGGGCGCCTGCGTTGACTTGTCGAGTCGGGCCTCGAGGCTTCAGTTACCCGGCGAGCCCCGCCGCCAGACCGAATGGACGCTCCGGGAGCAGGGACGGCCCCGCAGGCCGCGGCCGGCCGAGCGCGAGCCGTTCGTCGAGCCGCGCGACACGCGGAAGATGAAGCAGCGCGCCTGAGGCTGGGCACCGCCAGGGCGTCTCACGGAGGGGGCATCGTGCCAGCACGCCAATCGCCCACCAGATGGATCGGCCTGCAAACGGCGGTGCGTGGACGACGCCACGCCGCGCACGAGCCGAGCTGCTGCCCGGCCACGATGCGGCCTGCGACTATCACGCGGTGACCGTCGCCGAGCTCTGGCGGCGCGGCCAGGTGGGCTGGCCGCGCAGCTTTCCAGTCGCACAGTTCCCGAACCCGCCGCTGCTCCTCGCGTTCGCCGGCTGGGCGCTCGCCGCCGTGACCGATCACACGGCACACGACGTGGGTCGTGCGGTCTTCACGATCGGCCTCGGGGTGTGGGCTTGGGAGGAGGCGGTCGACGGGGTCAACTGGTTGCGTCAGCTCCTCGGGGCCGGCGCGCTGGTCTGGATCGTCGCCCGGTTGGCCGGCGAATTGTGAGGGCGGCTCCACCTCGAGCGGCTCCTGCACCGAGCCGCCTGCGACCCCCGCTCCGGGGTGCGCTCAAGGCTTGTCGCTAGCCTCGCTACATGGGTGCTCGCGCCGACGATCCGCCTGAGGCGGGCAAACTGCCGACCGGTCGGCTTGCGCGGACGGCCCGCGTGGGCGGCCTGGTGACGGGTCAAGGCCTGCGGTGGGCGGGGATGCGTACCGCCAACCGGGTTCGGACGGCCGAGGGTGCTGCGTCGGCCGAAAGCGAGCGGACGGCCGCGCTTGTCAAGCAGCTCGTCGACCAGCTCGGGCAGATGCGCGGCGCCGCGATGAAGGTCGGGCAGATCATCTCGATGGTCGAGTTCGACGGCCTCCCGGAGGACCAGCGGGATGATCTGCAGCGCCGCCTGGCCGCGCTTCGCGACGACGTCCCGCCGGTTCGGTTCGCGGATCTCGAGAAGCTGATGCGCAAGGAGTTCGGCGGCCCGCTCGGGCGCGTGTTCCGCGACTTCGACGAGCAGGCGTTCGCGGCCGCCTCCATCGGCCAGGTGCACCGCGCGACCACGCTCGACGGCGACGAGGTGGCCGTGAAGATCCAGTATCCAGGGGTGGCGGAGGCCGTCGAGACCGACCTGCGCAATGCGACGCTGCTTCTGCCGCTCGTGAAACGGCTCGCCCCCGGGTTGGACGCGAAGGCGCTCGCCTCCGAGATGCGCGAGCGCATCTCGGAGGAGCTCGACTATGAGCTCGAGGCACAGAATCAGCGCCGCATCGGGCGCCTCATGCATGGGCACCCGTTCGTCCTCGTGCCGAAAGTTCACACGGACCTCTCGACGCGGCGGGTGCTCGTCTCCGAATACGTCGAGGGAGAAGGTTTCGAGGCGGTGCGCCGAGCCGATGAGGCAGAGCGCGACCGGTACGGTGAGATCGTCTTCCGGTTCCACTTCGGGCTGCTGTATCGCGACCGGATCGGCCTCGGGGACCCCCACCCCGGTAACTACCTGCTGACGGCGGACGGCCGGGTCTGCTTCCTGGACTTCGGACTCGTGCGCTACGTCAGCGCCGATCGCGTCGCGGCAGAGCGCGCAATCGCGCTCGCTGTTCGCGACGGGGACGGGGAAGCTGTCAAGGCAGCCCTGCTCGCCGGCGGCTATCTCCCCGCCGGCGGAGCCGACGCGGTCGACGCCGACTTCGCGCTCGGGATGATGCGGATGGCGACCAAGTGGTACGCGGTTCCCGGGCACCGGCGCTTCGCGCCCGACGGCGATCGCCGCCGAGACCGCGAGCCTCCCGACGCCGAGGAACGGGCGGCGATGAGGGTGCAGGTCAACCAGTTCAGCCTGCCCCCGGAAGCAATCCTGATCCGGCGCATGCACGGAGTGCTCGCCATCGTCCTGCGCCAGCTCCGAGCCGGTGCGGATTGGGGCGCCATCGCCGCGGAGTACCTGCACGGCGCCTCACCGGCCACGCCACTCGGGGACGCGGAGGCCGACTTCTCCCCGCGCTCCGGAGCCGCGGCGCGCCGCTAGGCTCGGCCGCATGACCGGTGCTGAGCGCTTCGCCTTCCGCTTCGCGCCCGCCTACCAACGACCCGCACGACTGTTTGGCATCACCCCCGCGACTGCCTGGGTGGACGTCGACGCGGACACGCTGCGGGCACACTTCGGCCGCTGGCGGGTGACCACGCCGCTCGCCAACATCTCCTCGGTCGCGGTCACCGGGCCGTACCGGTTCTTCAAGACCGCCGGACCGGCGCGGTTGGCGGTGACCGACCGCGGGCTGACGTTCGCCACCAACGGCGAGCGCGGCGTGCTGATCTCGTTCCACACGCCGGTGCCGGGCCTCGAGCCGACGGGACTGCTGCGCCACCCGGAGCTCACCGTGACCGTCGCCGACACAGACGGCCTCGTCGAGCGCCTGCGCACCTAGATCCGGGCCCTTAGACTGCAGTGATGGTCGAGTCGAAGAGGTTCAGCGCGGAGGAGGCCCGCACCGTCGGCGAGCAGATCGGCATCGATTGGAACCAGGCGCCGTTCGACGTCGAGCAGTTTCGCAAAGGCATGGATGTCGAGCTCGAGCACGGCACCTTCGGCGGGTCAACGAACGTGACCAACGACGACCCGCAGTTCACCGGGAAGATCGCGCTCGCTCACCTCAACGAGTTTCCCGATTACTACACGCGACTGGAGAAGATGGAGGAGCAGGCGAAGCGCGACTGGGGAGGTTAGGCCGCCGCTTGCGGGGGAAGCTCACCGTGCCTTCGGGCCGGGCCACATCTTCGACGTCCCCGTCGAGCGCTACCGGTCCGGCGATTCGCCGGCCAGCGCGAATGGGTTGCCCTCGGAGTCCTTGCAGATCGCCCACCGCTCTCCGGGATGTATGACGGTCCCGCCGAGCGCCTCCACGGCCTGCAGGGCGCCCGCGATGTCGCTGACTGCGAAATAGGGGAGAGAGAACGAGTCGCCAGGCCCTCGGCCGCGCGAATGGACCCCGATCGCCGGGGCTTCGGCGCGGGTCCGCCAGCCCTCCCCGTCGGACGGATCGCGAGGCTCGAGGTCTTCGCCGATCAGGCCGCTCCAGAAGCGCCGTGCGCGGTCCGGATCGTCAGCGGGGAACTCGACGAAGGACAGCTTGAGTCCGGACATGGCGTGGACGTTAGCGAGAGCGGACCCGCTCAGCGAGGCGCCTCTGCGCGCGTAGCCCGCTCACCGTTCGGCTGACCCGATCGCGCCTCTGCCCCGCGACGTCGACAGAAGCTGCTCCCCGCGCACGCCGCGCCGCGGCAACGCCCCCGCCGCGTCAATCCTCGCCCGCGAAGCGCCGCGCTCGACATCATCAGCGGCGCCGGTCCGCGACACGACGGTCAGGCCGCGCGACCGGCCCTCGCCGCGCGCCTGATGTCCTCGCGCGCGAACGTGACGAAGCTCTCGACGTGGGCCGTCAGTCGATCTCGCCGTCCCGCGAGCACGAACGTCGTGGGCTCGGCGTCGGGGATCGGCAGGGCGCTGAACCCCCTGACGTGGCTCACGAGCAGCGCCGCCGACGAGCTGGGCACCGTGGTGATCGCCTCGCGCACGGCGAGCGCCGCGAACACCTCCTGCGGCGAGGATGCGCGATCGGGCGTGGTGCGCGAAGGAGGCCCGCCACGATGGCCGTCGAGGCTCCAGAACCCCGCCCAGTCCGGATCGACGCTCGGGTGGTAGCCGATGAAGGTCTCGTCGATCACTTCGGAGACTGTCACGTGGTCGCGTTTCGCCAGCCGGTGGCCGTATGGCACGATCACCGCCCTGGGCTCCGCACGCACGGTCTCAGTCCAGACGTTGCCGTCGGCAGGCGGCACGTGGCAGACGGCGATGTCGACCTCGGACAGCCACAGGCTGGTCGCGGTGCCCGGGAAGGGCAGTTCCCGGTATCGGATATCGATCTCGGGATGCTCAGCGCCGAATCTCACCAGCGGGCCCCGTGCGTCCATGCCCGGGGGCGCACCAACGAATCCGAACTCGACCTCGCCGCGCTCCGCCCGGCCGAGTGCCTGCGCGGTCTGGATGGCATCCTGCTCCGCCTCGATCGCCGGTCGCACCTTCGCGAGAAACGTCTTCCCGTCGGCGGTCAGCCTGACCCCCCGCGCACCTCGCTCGAAGAGCTGGATGCCGAGATCGGATTCGAGCCGGGAGATGGCCTGGGAGAGGGCCGGCTGGGCTACGTGCAACCTGGCGGCGGCACGGGTCATCTGCCCCTCCTCCGCGACGGCGAGGAAGTACCGGAGATGCCCACGCCTGATCTGCACGGCCCTCCTAGCGCCTCACGCGCAGCCGGAGCCCGGAGGGCGCGACCATCCCGGAATCCGGGTGGTTCGATCCCGCCCGCACCCCAGGCTCCGAGTGCATCCCCGCGTAGGCCCCGATTCCCCCATGGCGTCCCGATCGAGGGTAACCGATACCGAGCGACCACCGAGACCTGACGAGCGCGACCTGGCCCACCGGCCAGCGCTCCGCCTCGGGTCGCGCCATCGTGCCGATCCCCGGCCGACCCGGCCCCGGGCCCCGTCACGGCTAACGTGGGGAGCATGACCGTCGGCGAGACCATGCCCGTCCGGGCCCAGCACTACACAGCGCTACTCGAGACGATCGAACGGCAGGGTCGCACGAAGTTGCATCCCGGTGAGCGCGAGCGACTGATCGAAGCAGCCGACGCGCTTCTGTTTGGCGAGCCCGAGAGCCGGCCGCGCCTCCGTTCGGCGGAGGAGATGATCGAGGCGTTGGAGACCAGCGGGCGCTGGTCGGCGGAGAGCTGCGACAAACTCCGCGAACACCTCTACGGCTGCGACGCCACGGCCTGACGCCCTCGCGAGGGCGACGACACAGGCCGCGTTCCCGGGGCAGCACACGACGCCACCCGTCGGCGCCCGCGCCGAGACGGCTGGTCCGCGTGCCCGACGAAGCGTACGCAGACCCCACCTAAAATCCTCTCGTGCCCGAAACTGCGCTCGACCGCGTCGACGCCTTCATCGGCCGAGGCGTCGAGGCCGCGATCGGCGCCCATCACCGCCGGCGCCTTCGCCGCGCCGGCCGGCTCGGCCAGCTGCGCCCGCCGGATGACGGAACGCTCTGGGCGGCCGGCGACCCGCCGCCGCGACCGGGTGGCACGCTGGAGGTGCTGGTGGACGGCGCCCACGCGCTCCCCCACATCGCCGAGGCGATAGCCGCAGCCCGCTCGCACGTGCATATCGCCGGCTGGCACATCACTCCCGGGTTCGGGCTCACGCGCGACGAGGGCGCCATCAGCCTGCGCGATCTGCTCGGCGATCGAGCCGCGTCCATCGACGTCAGGGTTCTGCTGTGGGCGGGCGCCCCGCTGCCGGTGTTCAAGCCGTCTCGCGCGGCCGTTCGCGAGGTTCGCGAGGAGCTGATGCGCGGCACGCGCGTGCAGTGCGCACTCGACTCACATGAGCGCCCGATGCACTGCCATCACGAGAAGCTGGTCATCGTCGACGGCGAGGTCGCGTTCGTCGGCGGGATCGACCTCACCTCGCTCGGCGGCGACCGGTTTGACGCAAGTGATCACCCGGTGCGCGGCTCGCTGGGGTGGCACGACGCCTCGAGTCGCGTGACCGGACCGTCTGTGGCGGACGTGGGCGGGCATTTCGACGCCCGCTGGCAGGCGGCTACGGGCGAGCAGCTGGATCGAGCGCCGACCCCGGGCGGAACCGGCGATGTCGAACTGCAGGTGGTCCGAACCATCCCCGAGAAGATCTACGACTTCCTGCCCGAAGGCGACTTCCGCATCATCGAGGCCTACACGCGGGCTTTGCGATCCGCCCGGGAGTTCGTGTATCTCGAGAGCCAGTTCCTCTGGTCGGCCCAGGTGGTCGAGATCCTCGCCGACAAGCTGCGCAACCCGCCCGGCGATCGCTTCCGCGTGGTCGTGCTGTTGCCGTCCAAACCGAACAACGGCGCCGACACGACGCGCGGGCAGCTCGCTGCGCTCGTTCGCGCCGACGACGGCCGCGGGCGCTTTCTGGCCACCACGATCACGGCGCGCACCGGACTTCTGTCGGGCCCGCTCTACGTTCACGCCAAGGTGGGGATCGTCGACGACGCCTGGATGACGATCGGCTCGGCCAATCTCAACGAGCATTCGTTCTTCAACGACACCGAGACGAACATCATCACCTGCGACTCCACGATCGCCCGCGATACGCGGCTGCGGCTCTGGGCCGAGCATCTTGACCGCCCCGCGGACGACGTCGCCGGTGAGCCGGCCTCGGTCATCGACGAGCTCTGGCGCCCCATCGCAACGGAGCAGCGTGAGCGCCTCGAACGCGGGGAGGCGCTGACCCATCGGCTGCGAGAGCTCCCGGGCGTCTCGCGCCGGTCGATGGCTCTGCTCGGCCCTGCCGACAGCCTCCTCGTCGACGGCTGAGAGCGTCGCGGTCAGGCCTTTTCGTCCATCTCCACGCCGCGCTTCTGTAGAAAGCTGCCGATACCGCCGGCCAGCGTGGCGATCACGGTGATCGCCTAGACCTCCATGAACACGTCCAACACCCGTCCGCCGGCCGAGATCGGGTTCTTCACTGATGACGACACCGTGAGCAGCTGGGTCGTCGTCCAGAACGCCGCACTGCCAAACGTCTTGATCTCGGTTTCGGGGACGTGACGCTCCAGGAAGTAACCGAGGACCGCACAGATCAGGTCGACGCCAACGGTCGCGACGGCGACCGTCACCAGGATGTTGCGCAGGCGGCGATGCGTCGTGGTCGCGGCGCGGAGGACATCGCGAACCTCCCGCCACGATGCGCCGAGCACCTCGGTCAGCATGGTCGTCGATCCTCGCGGACGAGGCGGACGCCCGCCGCGCTCAACGACGTCGCGCTATCGCCTTCCGGGCGGGGGCATCGCGCGGGCCATAGAGCACGCGCTTCGGCACCGGCAGAGGGCTCAGTCGCCTGGCGGCGGAGCCGATCAGCAGGCGCGGTTCGAGGGCCGCGACGAGCGCCGCGAGCTCGCGCCGCTCAGCGTCGGTGAGGTAGCTCCGGCGACCTCGCGATTTCACGAGCAGCGTGAGCGTGCGGCGACGTTGGGCCGCGTCGAGCCTCGCCAGATGCGCCCACGCCATCCATGCGATTTCGGCTGCCAGCAGCACCCGCGCGAGCGGGATGCCTTTCGCGAACTTGAGCGGAGCCCTCTTGATCAGGAACCGCAGCATGTACTCATGGGCAGTCCCGCAGCAGTCGTGTAACGACCGCGGGCCACCCGCAGGAACCTGGGCGCCGGGCCGCGGACGTTGCTTGCGAGCGTGCCCTTGATCGACGCCCACCGCACCGATTCGTCGAGCAGCGACTCGACCCGGACGTGAACCTCCCGCGCCTGCAACGGCTCGTCGTGTTCGCTCAGCACCAGATCGACGGCGTCGACGATCCGGCCCCGTCGAGGCTGGCTCCGCTGTTGGCCGCGCGGGGCGGAGCAGTCCAGCTCGACATCCGCCGGGCGGGTGCTGCGGCTCTTGATCTCTTCCGCGAGGCTGGCGACGCGCTTGGCCTGATCCTGCACGACCTCGACCAGGCCGCTGAGCGCGTTGCCGTCCGCGCCCCAGGTGCCGTCGAGGTCTCTGGCGGCGCTCTCGAGCGCCTCCCCTGCCCAACCGGCGTGCTTGGCGGCGCGTCCGATCAACTCGTTGCTCCGCTTGGCCGAGCTGTTGCGCGCGGCGCGAGGGTCCAGTGTGCTGGTGGCGGGCATCGCAAGTCCTTCTTCTCGCCCCCCTCTTGAGGTCGGACGGCGCACAAGAAGGAGAGAGACGAACAAGATCCGTGCGGGCCGACCGCGCCTCTAGCCTGATCGAACAACCACGCCGGGCTAGAACTCGCGTACACCGATCATAGACCGTCCCCGGTGGACGGCCCCCGCCCGCGGAGGCCGGCCGGGCCCGGTGGCAGGGCGTGCCGGAGGCCCGCCGCTCGGGTAGAGTCGGGGCCCGTGGGATCGGTCGTCCTTCTCGGCGGCAGTCTCCGGCGGCACGTCTGCCGCGCGACGGTGGCTTACCTGCTCGCTGTGATGGCAGTGCTCGCGCCGGCGTCCTCGGCAGCCGCGACGTCCCCCGCGATCGTCGACCCGGCACCGGGCTGCGGCCCGCCGCTCGACAACGCGAGCCCACTCGACTGTCAGCCACCCGAGCTCGCCTCCTACGCGGGCTGGCTTGCTTGGAGTCATGCCGCGGCGGACGGGTCCTTCCAGCTCATGCTCCGGTCTCCCGCGGGGGTCATCTCGCCGGCCGGGGTCGCCTCTCGGAGTGCCCCTTTCGACGTGCAGCTCGGCCCGTCCGGCGGAGGGGTGCTCGCGGTCTACTCGCGCTGCTCGAATCCGCTCTCTGATCTGGGCTGCAGCCTCTACGAGCTCGCGGTCGGCGTCCCGGGAGCGACGGAGCGGCCGCTCCGTCCCCCGGGCGGCGGTTCTCTGCACGAGCCCGCGATCTGGAACGGCCGCCTCGTGTTCCTGCGCCGCAGCGCGTCGGGGGGCAGCGAGAACCCGCTGCACCGCATGGGTCGCGCGCCGGACCGCATCTTCACCTGGCGCGGCGGCTCCGCCACGCCGCAGCTCCTCGCACTACCCCGCTCCCGCGGGACGCGCGAATGGCCGCGCGGGATCACGGGCGTGATCACGGGCCTGACGATCCGTGGCAACTGGATCGCGTACGCGACCTCGAGCGGCTTCGCCACGGGCAGCGTCGAACTCGGGATGAGGACGCTCTGGGCGCAGCTGATCGGCCAGGGCCCGCGGCTCGTCGATCAGATCACCGCGGGCGAGGGGAACGTCTGCGATCCGGCGCTGGTCTCGCCCGAGCTCTCCGCGAGCAGCGTGTACGCGTTCATCCACCCCTGCGACCCATCGGGACGGGACCTCGATCGCTGGACCCGCTACGCGCTCAGAAGCCGCACCGCCGAAACGGCTCGCTACGCGATCACGAGCTCCGGCGAAGACCAGATCTACGACGTGCTGCCCGACGGGGGCGGGGCGGCCTGGGAGGGGACGCAGGTGCTGAGCGTGCCCGCCGTCTCCTGGCGGCGTCTTCCCCGTCCCGTGCCGGCGAGCTTCTGCAGCCGCTCGGACCTGTTCTGCTGACCGCCGGTCTCGCCGTCACCGCAACCGCGAAAGGGCGGTGCGCCGATTGGCGTACAGGAAGGGAGAGCCCCGGACCCCCACCCCGCGCCGGGAGTGGACCGAATGTGGAGGTTTCCCCCCGCGACTTCGCTCGGTGATTTCCCGAACGCGCGGCGTGGGATCCCCCGCTGGCGCATGCTGTTCGCACGCGTAGGCTCGACCCGTGGTTCATGACGAGACACGGTCGTCCATCGTGGGCCCTATCGGGGCTCACGATCGGCGTGTCCTGATCGCCGGTGCCGGCGTGGCTGCGATCGAGGGTCTGATCGCGACCCGTCACCTTCTCGACGGCCTCGTCGGGGTCACCTGGATAGCCCCCGGCGATGAGTTCGTCTACCGCCCGTTGCTGGTCGCGGAGCCGTTCGGGCTCGGCGAGCGACGCAGTTTCTCCCTCGCCGCGATCGCCGCCGATCATGCCGCCGAGCTCGTCCACGGGACGCTGCACGCGGTGGATACGGAGTCCGGCACGATCACGCTCGACGACGGGACGAAGCTCGGCTACGACGCGCTCCTCGTCGCGATCGGCGCGCGGCCGCGGGAGTGGCTCAGCGGGGCGATCCACTTCTCCTCGCCGGCGCACGTATCGGCGGTGCGCGAGCTCGTGTCGGAGCTCGACCGGGGACGCGTCCGCAGCGTCGTCTTCGCGGCCCCTCGCGGCACGGCCTGGACGCTGCCCCTCTACGAGCTTGCGCTGCTCACCGCCGCGCACATCGGCGACACCGGCGACGCGGGCGTCGAGCTGACCGTCGTGACACCCGAGGCGGAGCCGCTTTCCGTGTTCGGACCCGCAGCCGCGGGTCACATCCGTGACCTGTGCGGCGACCGCGGCATACGTCTGCGCACTGGACGGGCAGCGGTTGCATTCGAGAACGGTCGCGTCGAGCTCGACGGCGGCCAGACCATCCGGGCCGACCAGGTGGTCGCACTGCCGTGGCTCACCGGCGAACCGATCGCCGGCTTGCCCCACGACACGGATGGCTTCATCCCAGTCGATGAGAATTGCGCGGTCTCCGGGGCCGACCGGGTCTTCGCGGCCGGCGACGGAGTCAGCTACCCGATCAAGCAAGGTGGCCTGGGGACCCAGCAGGCTGACGCGGCGGTCAACGCAATGGCCGCACAGTTCGGCGCCGCCCTCGACCCGGCCCCGTTCCACCCTGAGCTGCGCGGCATGCTCCTGACGGGCCTCGGTCCGAGCTATCTGCGGGCCGCGCCGGAGGGAAGTGATCAGACCGGCTCGATCGTCGCGCTCAACCCGCTGTGGTGGCCGCCGAGCAAGATCGCGGGCCGCCACCTTGCGCCATACCTGGCCAATCTCCCCCAGGTACCGACTGCCGCACAGGTGCTGGAGGACCCCTCCATGAGCGCAGCCGACCTCGAGGAGCACGCGGCACTCAGGGAGCTCGCGCTGATCTTTGCCGAGCGCGATGCGAGGCACGGAGACCACCGCTCGGCGCTGTCGTGGCTCGACACGATCGAACAGATCGAGGGCGTGCTGGCACCCGAGCTCGAAGCTCGGCGCACAGCCTGGCGGGCGGCGATCCCGCGCGATTGATCGCGGGCCGGCTCCACGCGGCGTGGAACGGCTCTGCGCCGACGGGCGAAGCCCTTCAGTGCTCCGCAGGCGGCACGCGGACGAGCACGCCGCGAGCCTAAGTACCCGGCGTCGCCCCCTTGGCCAGCCGCCTGGCCGAGGACACCCCCACGACGTCCCACGCGAGGCCGCATCGTGCGAGGCCTCGGATCACCCACCAGGACGGATCGAACTGCCAACGGCCTTGCCCGTGGCGCGCGGAGGTGGGGAAGGCGTGGTGGTTGTTGTGCCATGCCTCCCCGAGTGTCGGCAGCGACAGCCAGGCGAGGTTCCGGGACTCGTCCCCGGTCGCGTAGGGACGGCGGCCGAAGTAGTGGCACAGCGAGTTGACCGAGAACGTCGCGTGATGCAGGAGGAAGATCCGCACCGCTCCTCCCCACAGCAACGCGGTGAGCGCCCCGGCCAATGTGCCGGTCAGCGCCGCGCCGAGCGCGAACGGCAGCACGAGTCCCGCCGCCAGCCAGACGAGAAAGGTGCGATCGACGAAGCGCACGACGGGATCGGCCAGCAGATCCTTCGCGTAGCGCTCGGGGTTCGCGAGTGCGCCGCCGCCCAAGACCCACCCGAAATGGGCGTGGAGGAGCCCGCGCAGCGCTCCGCGTATGCCCGGGCCATGGTGGTGGGGACTGTGAGGGTCGCCGGCCTCGTCAGAGAACTGGTGGTGCTTGCGGTGGTTGGAGACCCACTCGATCACCGGCCCCTCGATCGCGGCTGAGCCGAGTGCGGCGAGCAGGAACCGCAGCGTCGGCCGCGTCTTGAAGCTCCGGTGGGTGAGGAGCCGGTGGAAGCCGACGGTGATGCCGAGGCCCGTGAGCGTGTACGCGATCGCCAACACGATCAGATCGCTCCAGCGCAGGGTTCCGCCCCAGGCCCTCCACGCTGCGAAGATGAGCAGGCCCAGAGGCACTGTCATCGCCAGGACGTTCGCGACCCGGTCGAACAGCTCCGAGGCGCTCGGGGCCGGAGCGTTCTCGTCGGATGTCTGCGTTGCGTTGATGAGCTGTGTGTGAGGAGGCCGCGGGTTGCGGGGCGCCCTCGTCAGGCAGCCAGCGCCTCGTCGGCCCCGACTGCTCGAGGCGACGCCGGCGCGGCGGCTGAAGGTGCGGAGTGCTGCCGGGAGCGCTTGCGCTCGAGGTCCTGCGGATCGACCCTCTGCACGTCCCAGGCGAGACCTGTCTTCTCCATCGCCCTGATCAGCCACCAGGTCGGGTCGATCTGCCACGGCTCCAAGCCGTGCTTGGCGGACCTCGGGAAGGCGTGGTGGTTGTGGTGGTTGCCCTCGCCGAGTCCAACGAGCGCGACGAGAGCGTTGTTGCGGCTCTCATCGCGCGTCTCGAAGGGGCGCTTGCCCCAGAGGTGGCAGACCGAGTTCACGCTCCATGTGGCGTGGTGGACGAAGAACACGCGGGCCGCTCCGCCCCACAGGAAGCCGCCGAGCCCGCCGCGCAGCTTCCTCGTCGCCAGCAACCCGGCCGTGAAGGGAGCGACGAAATAGCTGAGGACGACGATCAGCGGGAACCGACGGTGGACCGCCATCACGACCGGATCGTCCAGGAGGTCGGGAACGTAGCGCTGGCGCGATGCCTTCTCGTCGGCGAAGAGCCAGCCGAAGTGAGCATGGACGAAGCCGCGGAAGGGCCCGCCCTCGTGCCCGATGTGCGGGCTGTGCGGGTCACCCTGCTCGTCCGCGTAGGCGTGGTGCTTGCGATGGTCGGCGACCCAATCCGGGACAGAACCCTGGATCGCGCTCGAGCCGAGCACGGCGAAGATGCCCCGGATCACGGGGTAGGTCTTGAAGCTGCGGTGGGTGAACAGCCGGTGGTACCCGGCGGTGATGCCGAACCCGCTCAAGGCGTAGAAGACCCCGAAGATGCGGCGGTTGGCAGGGGTGGCCAGAAGCCAGCGCTTTCGGAACGCGGCCACCAACAGGGTCGGCGGGCCGAACACGAACAGCGCGGTGAACAGCCGGTAGAGGCGACTCGCCGGGTGCGTCTCGGGGGCGACGGATGCTGCTGGGCGCGCCATGACGGCCTCCTCTTGCTCGGGGATCGGTCCGCTCACGGTAGACCGCCGGCGCCGGTGGCGTCGGGCGATGGGGATCCCCCGGCCGCGCCTGAGCTGGCGCCCCCGCTCGTGCGAAGCGGTGGGAGCGAGGAGTCACGCAGCACCGCGAAGGGCACGAGTCGCTGCTGCTCCTCGTCCCACAGCTTGAGCCTCACGGCTTCCAGACCGTCGCGAAGCCCGAGCGTCGGCACGCACTGGAAGATGGCGTTCTGCTCGTGAGCGCGCTTGAGGTTGTAGTTGGGAACGCGCGCATCGAGGTGGTGGATGTGGTGGTAGCCGATGTTCCCGGTGCAGAACCGCAGCGGGCCGGGGAGCTTCAGAAAGGAGCTTCCCCGCAGCGCCGCGTCCGCATAGGTCCAGTTCTCGCCGCTGTCCCAGTACGCGTCCTCGAACTGGTGTTGGACGTAGAACAGCCAGATCCCCACCGACCCGGCGATCAGCGCCGGGACGCCGCACACGAGCAGGTACGCGCGCCAGCCGATCAGCCAGCAGAGCGAGCCGACGAGGGCCGCAAGCGCGACGTTGGTCGCGATGACGTTGCGGCGCATCCGCGGGCGAGCGTCTTTGGCGACGATGCGCGGGCCGACGACCATGGCGAAGATCGGACCGAGCCCGAACATCACCAGAGGGTTGCGGAACGCTCGGTAGCCGAGACGGCCGCGCCGGGGCAGAGCGCGGTACTCCGTGACCGTGAGCGTCCGGACATCGCCTGTGCCGCGCCGGTCGAGGTCCCCGGAGCTCGCATGGTGGACCGCGTGGTCGTGGCGCCAGCGCAGGAACGGAGCGTAGAGCAGCAGCCCGAGCGCGATCCCGAGCCACGCGTTGCCACGTCGCGTGTTGAGGAACGACCCGTGCGAGCAGTCGTGAAAGACGATGAACGTACGAACCAGGAAGGCGGCGGTCGGCACGGCCAGCGCGAGAGCCGCCGGCAGCGACACGCCGAGCAGGAGCCACATCGCCACCGACAGGGCGAGGTAGGGCACGACCGAGGTGGCGACGCATACGAGCGCCCGGCGGGTATCCGGCCGGGCGTAGGGCGCGAGCTGCTCGCGCCATTCTCGCCCCTCGCCGCGGCGCCCAGCTGCAGGCTGTCGAATCAACGGGGTCGGGTTCGCGCTCATCTCACAGCTCCCCTCCGGCCGCCGACGCGGCCCGGAAGGCTCGCCCTGGAGGAGGCGCGGGAACCCCGAGCGAAAGGGGCATTCCCGCGAGCCAGGTGGACAATCGCAACGCGTCTGCCTTCCACAAGTGACTGTGCGGACCGGCAGATCGTGAGCCAACTTGTGACCGGGAACTCGCTCCGACTCTCGGGCGCAACCCCAAGCACAGCCCGTGGCCGCGCGCGAAGTCGCTGTACTCGTGACGGTAGCAGTCCCAACGGAGGCTCGGCCGAGTCCTCGACGAAGGTGTTCCTCCTCGAGCCGGGGCCGCCCCGGCCGGGGCGCTCGAGACTTGACCGAGCGGCGCGGCCTTCACTACTCTTTTCACCGGCGCCGAGGAGTTCGGGCGCCCCGTGAGCCGGCCCCGCGGCGCGCGGCGAAGCACGGACGAGGTCCAGTTGGCCTCGCCGGATTCCGGAGCAGAGCGAATGCAGGCATCACCCGGCCCGGACGGGCCCTCACCACTCGCGGGAGGAGAACTTCTCTCCGCAATCTCCACCAGCATCGTCGGCATCCTCCGCGAGCACTACGGACGCGGCCCGATGAAGGCGAAGACCTACGTGCTCGACGACATCATCGTCGTCGTGATGCGCGGAAGCGGCTTCACCCCGCTCGAGCAGACGATCATGGACAGCGGCGAGCCGGACCGCGTGATCGCGATGCGCGAGGACTTCCAGCGTGTCATGGCGACGCGCTACCGCGAGACGATCGAAGAGCTCACCGGCCGCAAGGTCCTCGCGTTTCTGAGCCAGGCTCACGTCGAGCCCGATCTCACGCTCGAGATCTTCTTCGTCGACGTTCCGCTCGAAGGCTTCGGGGCGGTTGAGGTGACCGAACCCGGCCCCTAGCGTTCCCACACGCCCGGCCGCCGTCGCCTGACGAGCGGCCCGCGTCGAGATCGGAAGCACCTGCGACCATGACGGCTCGGACTCGGCGTCCGGCTTCGGGGGGACAGCTGAGCTGTCAGGCCGTGACGAGGACGAGCGGCGCTCATCTGCGCCGCTCGCGGGAACGAGGTGGGATATCGCAACACGCGCGGACATCGACTTCACCTATTCGCTGACCGACCGCGTGTTCCGGCTCAGCATGGGTGAGCTGGCCGACTTCAGCGGCGCGAAGTACGACGGTGACTTCTCGATCACCCTCGCCGAGGCGCAGCGCCGGAAGCACGAGTATGTCGCAGGGCAGCTCGGCATCGGGACCGGCACGCGTGTCCTCGATCTCGGCTGCGGCTGGGGGCCCCTCCTCGATTTCATCCGCAGGCGCAAGGCGGTCGGTGTCGGTGTGACTCTCTCGAAGGCCCAACTC
The DNA here is from genome assembly GCA_963742805.1 of uncultured Solirubrobacteraceae bacterium. Classification (GTDB taxonomy): domain Bacteria; phylum Actinomycetota; class Thermoleophilia; order Solirubrobacterales; family Solirubrobacteraceae; genus Palsa-744. Next base: position 1,190,613 of record CAVUNG010000001.1, read on the forward strand.
GCGGCGTGTCGCCGGCACGGCTTGGATGTTCACCTGCGCGACGCGAAGGAGCTCACGCCCGAGTGGTTCGGCGGCTTCGATGCAGTCGCGAGTCTCGGCGCCTTCGAGCATTTCTGCTCGCCTGATGACTTTCGCTCGGGGAGACAGGCTGCGGTGTACCAGTCGCTGTTCCGACGCATCGCCGCTGTGCTGCCGGCCGGCGGGCGCTTGTACCTGCAGACGATGGTCTACGGGCGCAACATGATCCCCGCCCGGGACGCGCTCGCCGCACTCGATGAGATGCCGCCTGCGCACACCGACGCCTGGTACCTGGCACTTCTCGCACGGCAGTTCCCGGGCTCGTGGTTGCCCTTTGGAAGCGAGCAGGTGGTGAGCTGCGCCCAGCCTTGCTTCGATCTCGTCTCGAGCGCCAGCGGGCGCCTTGACTACATCGAGACGATCGAGCAGTGGAACGCCAGGATGGGCCGGCGCAGCCTCCGCAAGGCCTGGCTGAAGCTGCAGTTGGTACCGCGCTGGATCGCGAGCCCGGACTTCCGCCTGGCCTTCGCGTCCGGCGTCAGCGCGAACAAGGTGTGCTTCGAACGCGAGCTCTTGGACCACTATCGCCTGGTGTTCCAGAAGCGGCGGGCGCCGGCGCCTGAGCGACCGGCGGGCTGAGGGCAGGAGCGCCCGCTCCCGCCGCCGCGGTGTTACCGTCACGGCATGGCCGAGGTCGCCAATGGCGGCACCCCGTCGGCCGGTGCGACTCCGGCCGCGGGCGCCTCGACGCAGGGCGAGCCGAATCGCTGGGCGGTCCTCGCCCTTCTGAGCGTTGCGCAGCTGATGGTGGTGCTGGACGCGACGATCGTGACGATTGCGATCCCGTCGGCCCAGCAGGATCTGCATTTCTCCACCGACAGCCGACAGTGGATCATCACCGCCTACGCACTGGCGTTCGGCAGCCTGCTCCTGCTCGGCGGCAAGCTCGGCGACCTCTTCGGGCGCAAGTGGACGCTGATCGTCGGTCTGGTCGGGTTCGCGATCGCCTCAGCGATCGGGGGGCTGGCCGGCTCGTTCGGCGTGCTCGTGACGGCACGAACGCTGCAGGGCGCATTCGGCGCGCTGCTCGCGCCCTCCGCGCTGGGACTTCTGACCGTCACCTTCGCGGGATCCCCCGACCGTCCGACGGCGTTCGGGATCTTCGGTGCGATCGCCGGCGGAGGCGCCTCGCTCGGGCTGATCCTCGGCGGCGCGCTCACGCAGATCCTGTCCTGGCGCTGGTGCCTGTACGTCAACCTCGTGATCGCCGTGCCGACGACGATCGTCGCGCTTCGCCTGCTCGTCAATCATCGCGCGCCAGACCGCGAGCGGATCGACATTCCCGGAGCTGTCACCTCGGCGCTCGGCCTGTTCGCGCTGGTCTACGGGTTCTCCAACGCCGAGACCCACTCCTGGGGAGCGACAGCGACGGTCGTGGCCCTCGTCGCGAGCCCCGTCCTGCTGACCTCGTTCGTTCTGATCGAGCGTCGCTCCGATCATCCGCTGCTGCCCCTTCACATCATCTGGGACCGGGCCCGCGGAGGCGCCTACACCACGATCGCCCTCGCCGGCGCGGGCATCTTCGCGGTCTTTCTCTTCCTCACCTACTTCCTACAGCAGCAACTGGGCCTCTCGCCGCTGACCACCGGGCTGGCGTTCCTCCCGCTCACCGGGGTGCTGGTCGTCACCTCGACCACGGTGCAGACGCGCGTGATCCAGCACACCGGCGTGAAGCCGCTCGTGCTCGCCGGCACCACGCTGGGGGCGATCGGCATGTTCCTGTTCACCCACCTGACGCCGAGCTCCAGCTACGCGGCGGATGTCCTGCCGGGCCTGCTCGTGCTCGGGGTCGGCATGGGATGCATCTTCGCGCCGGCGTTCTCGACGGCGACCCTGGGCGTCGAGGGCAGCGAGGCCGGCGTCGCCTCCGCGATGGTGAACACCTCCCAGCAGGTGGGGGGCTCGGTCGGCACCTCCCTGCTGAGCACGATCTTCGCCAGCGCCGTCGCGAGCTACGCGTCCACCCACCTGCGTACCCCAGGTCTCGCGGACGCCGCGGCGGTGCACGGCTACACGACCGCGTTCTGGTGGTCGGTCGGGATCTTCGCCCTTGCCTTTGTGCTCGCGCTCGCGATCCTGCCGGGCCGCGCGAGGCCGCGCGTGCCCACCGTGAGGGCAGCGTTGGCCCGTCTCGCGATCGGCAACTGCCATCACTTCGAGCCGGCCGACCACCGCGAGGCTGCGCCCGAGGCTACGACCGCCGCTGGGGGGCGATGAGGACCGGCCGCTCGGCGTGCGCGGCGAGCGCGTGGGAGACGCTGCCCAGCAGCGCGCTGCCGATCGCACCGCGGCCGCGCTGACCGCAGACGACCAGACCCGCGTCGATCTCCTGCGCGACCTCGTCGATCGCCTTCGCCACCGATTCCTTGGCCTGAGCGATCCGCGCGGAGGCGTTGTAGCCGCGTGCGCGTGCGGCGGCGGCGCCTTCCTCTGCGATCTCCAGCGCCCTGGCTGCCTCCTGCTCGTCGATCTCTCCCTCGTTGGGCACGGCGACGATGAAGGAGCCGGCCCGCGCCAACTGGATCTCCGCCGGCGTCCATACGACCAGGACCACGGCGTCGGCGGGCTTGATCACCTCGACCGCTGCGGCCAGCGCGGTCTTGGAGCCCTCTGATCCGTCGTAGCAGAACAGGACCGGCTTGTTCATCGCTCCGCCTCCTTCTCGCGCGGCGTCTGGGCAGTCGCTCAGAGGCTACTTCGCTGGAGATCGCCGCATGGGCGAAACGGGTCCCGCGGCGCTGGTGGCGCCCCACGTATCGCTTATGCCTAGACTGACTTGGTATGGGTCTCGGAGAGGTTCAAGGGCACGTCGACGGGATGGTGCTGGCCGTGCTGAGCGGCGGCCCGCTCCACGGCTATGGGGTGACCGAGGAGCTTCGGCGGCGCAGCGGCGGTGAGTTCGACCTGCCTGAGGGCACGATCTACCCCGCGCTGCATCGCTTGGAGGCGTCGGGCCTGCTGAGCAGTCGCTGGCTGGTGGTCGGCGGGCGGCGCCGGCGGGTGTACGCGCTCTCCAGCTCGGGCCGGCGCGCGGTCGTGGACCGGCGCGCGAAGTGGCGCGTGTTCAGCTGCGCCGTCGATGCCGTCCTGGGCGGCGACGCGCTGGAGGCGGGCTGATGGGCGGAGCCGACCTGCTGGACGCGTATCTCAGCGAGCTGAAGCGAGCGCTCCGCGGACCGCGGCGAAAGCGGGGCCGCATCCTGCTCGAGATCCGCGCGCACCTGCTCGACGCCGCCGAAGCCGACGCTTCTTGGACGACCGACGAGGGCCTCGCCACAGAGCGGGCGATCCTTCGCTTCGGCTCCGCTGCGCAGACGGCGCGGCAGTTCAACCGGAGCGCCGGCCGCAGGCCCCTTCGGCGCGCGGTGGCGCCACTGATCGCGGCGCTTGCGGTGACCTCGATGGCGACAGCCACGGTGTGGGCCTTCAGCCCCGGCCCGAGCACGCCGCCGTCACGGCGCGCTCCCTCTCATCTGCTTCGGCCGCGCCGGCCCGCTGCGCCACGCCGCTCCGAGCCGGCAAGAAGGACGTCACCGGTAGATGGCCGCTGACGCCGCAGCCGCCACGCCGGGCCCGGCCCGCCCGAAGTCGATTGCGCGCTCGCTCGCCGAGCTGGTCGTGATCGTCGCGGTGGCGCTGGGGGCGGCCCTCGCGATCCAGGCGTTCATCATCAAGCCGTATCGCATTCCCAGCGGCTCGATGGAGCCGACGCTGACCGAAGGGCAGCGCGTGCTCGTGAATCGCATCGGCATGGACTTCGGCTCGCCGCACGTCGGCGGGATCTACGTGTTCCACCCTCCTGAAGGCGCCGAGCAACAGGAGTGCGGGCCGACTCCCCACGCCGTCGACGTGGGCGCCGCCGCCTGCGCGCAGCCCGTGCCGCGCAGGTCCAGCGAAAACTTCATCAAGCGCGCCGTCGCCGGCCCGGGGGACGAAATCTACGTCTCCGAAGGGCACGTCTTTCGCAGGGCCGCCGGCACGGCCCGCTTCGTCGCCGAGAGGGACGCCTACATCAAAGCTTGCGGTCAAAGCTCGGAGTGCAACTTCCGCACCCCCATCAGGATCCCGGCGGGTCACTGGTTCATGATGGGCGACAACCGCGGCGACTCGGACGACAGCCGCTTCTGGGGTCCCGTCCCGACCGGCTGGATCATCGGGCAGGCGATCGCGACCTACTGGCCCCCCGACCGCATCGGCGCCTTCTGAGCGTTCACCGGTCGGCGAACGTCCCGGCCGCCGCGGATCAAGAACGCGAACAGGTTCGCGGGCGCAGGCCGACGCTCGGTGAGCTCGCCCTTCGTCCCGGGCCAGAGGCTCCCGCGCGCGAGAGCCGGACCTGCTAGGCCCGCTGGGGCACCCAACCGGCCGGGTAGGCGCCGGCCGGTACCCCTCCCCGGTACTCGGGGAAGTGACGCAGCGCCAGCGCCTCGGCGGCTGTGCCGGCCAATAGCGGGCTCAGGTCCGCGATCGGCAGCAGCACCCGAATCGTGGCCCCGATCTGCAGGTCGGCGGCATTCGGCGCCTCGCCTCCGAGCAGACCGGCTCGCGCGAGGGACTCGATGTGGTCGAGCTTCGCCGGCAGCCCCGCGAGATCGTCGGCCAGGCGCGCCGCGGTGATGCCGTGGTAGCGCCAGGCAGCCCGGACGAACCGGATCGCGTAGTCGGTGCCGGGGCCGTCGAGCTGCTCGCCGCCGCCGATGGCCGCCAGCAGCTCAGGCCGGAAGTGCAGCGCACCCCAGGGCAGGCGCCGGCCGAGGTCCTGGAGCTCCTCGTCGCCCCAGCGCTCGGCCTCGCGCACCTCCTCGGACGGATACAGGACCGCGTCGGGCTCGATCTCCTCCAGCCGCTGCAGGATCGAACGCGAGCCGTGAACCGGCTCCCCGTCGACGAGCAGCCCCGGCACGGTCGAGTTGCCCTCGCCGTAGATCTCCTGCATCCGCTCGGGGTGCTCGCCGGTCATCGGCAGGTCGACCCGCTCGTATTGAAGCCCCTTGAGCCGGAGCGCCGCCTCGACCGTCATGCACGGATGCGACGGAGGGAGAGCGTGGAGAACGAGGACTGGGGTCATGGGATCCGAGACGCTGCCGGTGGGAACCTACTGGGGAGGAAGGTGTGGCGCGGCGGCGACGCGCGCGCAGCTCCTCGAGCGAAGACGCCGGGGCGGCCAGCGCGATCACCTTGCAGGTGTGCCCCGCGAGCAGGGACCGCTCGAGGCCCAGGATCGCCTCGTCCTGCGCGGTCAGCGGGATCGCGCCGGTCACCTCGCTCATCCCTTCACGCCTCGCCGCTCGTGCTCGGCCAATTGAAACAGGCGAGCGCTCGCCGACGTCCCGGCCCCGGACGGGGAGAGGGCCGGCGCCACGCGCCGGCCCTCTCGGCCAACCTCCGCCGCGATCAGCGGGGGCCTCGTCCGTTCAGCCGACGAACACGAGCTGGCCCTGACCGCTGGCGGGGGAGCCTGCGCTGAGGCTCCAGATGTTCTGCGAGAGCGTGCCGGTCTTCGGGCAGGGTTTGGGGCTGTCGCTCTTGACTTTGAATTTCGGCGGCCGCGGCAGTTCGAGGTCGATCGGTTCGCCGTCGACGTTGAACGTGCTCTTGATCGGCGTCGACGAGTACGAGCAGGACAGCCCGCCTTCTTCGAGGCTGATGTTCAGTTCGAGCCCGCCCGCAAGCTGACCCTTGCCGTTCGTCCTCAGCGTCTGCGTGAGCACCGCGCCCGGGGCGGGGCCGCCGCTCATGGTCGCCGGGCCGCCGCTGCTCGAACAGCCACCGGCGCCGCCGAAGCTCGCGCCGGCGATCGACGCCTGCAGGTTGCCCTTGACGACGATGATCGAGCCGTTCAGCTCACCCTGCGGGCAGTTGACGACGAGGTTCTTGCCCGTGAAGGTGACGGCGCCCTCGCTGACGATGCTCAGCGGGTCGCCTTCGGGGACGGGAAGGTGGACGCCTTCGACGAGCACGCCGAAACATTCGGCGGTCGATTTGCAGGGGCCCTTGGCCGAGGCCGCCGGGGCGGAGATCCCGAGGGCCGAGAGGGCCAGGATGCTCAGAGAAGCACCGGCGATGGTCTTGATGCGCGACATGACTTCCTCCTGATCTGAAGTGGAATCGGGGCGCGCCGAGCGGTTCAACACCTCTGGGTCAACCCCGGGCGGGACGATCTCCCGCTTGACCCCATCGTCGTCTCGGCGATGGCCCCCGGCCAGGCACCCAAGGTGTACGGATGCGCACCCTCGGCGCTCGTCCGGGCGCCCGCTCGTGACCTCGTGAGCAACTTGTCCGTTGGGCTTCGGTTCGGCCGGGCGGCCGACGGCTGAAGGTCGAGGACGCCGTGCTCGCGACCAGCGCCGCCAACGCGCCGATCGCCTGTAGGGAGCAGCTCTCAGCCGGGGTCGAGGTCGCGCTGAGCGACGATCCCGAGCCGCAAGGCGAGCTCCGCGAGCCGTGCACGCTTCTGGTTCTGTGGCAGCTCGCCCAGCTCGAACCGCTGAAACAGGGTCCGCAGGTGCCGCTTGACCGCGTCGACTCCGAGGAAGACCTCGCTCGCGATCTGCTGATTGCTCGCCGGCACCGCGAACTCTCCGCCGCCCCCGTATGGCCGGCAAAGGGCGACGAGTATCCGGCGCTGGGTGTCACTGAGGCTCGGCACCTCGGGCAAGGTGCCGCTCGCGACCGTCGTCTCCGACGACTCGACGGCCTTCTGACAGAAAGCGATGATCGTCCGGCCGACGAGCAGCCGGTCGCCGGGACGCAGCCTCTGCGTGCCGGCGGTCTTCGCGCCGTTGACGAAGGTCCCGTTGCGCGAGAGCCCATCGTCGGCGACTGCCCATTCCTCGCCGAGCCGGCGCAGCTCGGCGTGCACGCCCGAGACCTCGGCGTCCCACGGGATCGGCAGGTCGGTGCCCGTATGACGGCCGACGGTCACAGTGCCCGCGCGCGAGTCGAGGGCGATCAGGCAGAGCTCCCCGTCGCCGTCCCGCATCGCCAGGAACGGCGCACCGGCCCGTTCGGCCGCCAGCATCCGCTTCAGCTCAACCGCGCTCAGGGAGTGGCGCGCGAGGGGGTCGCCCGGGCTGCCCGTGGCTGGCGACGACATCGCGCTCATGGTTGCACGCGACCTCCCGTCCCGGCCTCTCGGCCGCATGTCGTCGGCGCGCTGAGGCTGCGATATACCTGCCGGCATGAGCGCTCCGGCGCGCGATCCCACGAGGAGGAGCAGCTGATGGAGTACGTGAACCTCGGCAGGACGGGCCTGCGCGTGTCGCGCGTCTGCCTGGGCATGATGAGCTACGGCAACGACTCGGAGCGCGAGTGGGTGCTGGACGAGGCCGCGGCCGAGCCGATCGTGCGCGCAGCGGTCGAGGGCGGGATCACCTTCTTCGACACGGCCGACACCTACTCGCAGGGAGCGAGCGAGATCGCGACAGGGCGCCTGCTCCCGAAGTTCCTGACCCGCGAGGAGATGGTCGTGGCGACCAAGGTGTTCATGCCGATGACCCCGGGCGAGAACGGCCGCGGCCTCTCGCGCAAGCACATCCTCGCCGCGATCGACGCCTCGCTGCAGCGGCTCGGGATGGACTACGTCGACCTCTACCAGATCCATCGCTGGGATCCGTCTACGCCGATCGAGGAGACGATGAGCGCGCTGCACGACGTGGTACGCGCGGGCAAGGCGCGCTACATCGGCGCGAGCTCGATGTTCGTCTGGCAGTTCGTGAAGGCGCAGCGCGTGGCCGAGCGCCACGCGCAGACCCCGTTCGTCTCGATGCAGAACCACTACAACCTGCTCTACCGCGAGGAGGAGCGGGAGATGATCCCGCAGTGCCTCGATGAAGGCATCGGCGTGATCCCGTGGAGCCCGCTCGCCCGGGGCATGCTGGCCGGCAACCGCGGCAGAGGCGGCGAGCAGCGCACGACCCGGGCCGGCTCCGACGCGTTCGCCGAGTACCTGTACGGCGAGAGCGATTTCGACGTCGTCGATCGCCTGGCTGAGGTCGCCTCGGCGCGCGGCGTACCCTCGGCACAGGTGGCGCTCGCCTGGCTGCTTCACAAGCCGGGGGTCACCGCGCCGATCGTCGGGGCGACGAAGCCCGAGCACCTGGCCGATGCCCTCGCCGCCGAGCAGCTCGCGCTCTCAGAGCAGGAGATCGCCCGCCTCGAGGAGCCCTACCTCCCGCACCCGGTTCTGGGCCACGGCTAGAGCGGCGGCGTGAAGCCGCCGACGAGCACGCCCGCGCCGAGGTGCGCCCCGAGCACCGGCCCCACCTCGGTGCAGAACAGGGGCTCGCAACCGAAGAGCTCGCGCCCCGCCTGCACCAGCCGAGCCGCGTCCTCGGGCGACTGCGCGTGCTGCACGATCCACCTGTCCGCCCCGCCTTCCTGGAGCTCGCGCAGGCGCCCGACCATGTGCTCGAGCGCGCGGCGGTGGGTACGGACGCGCCCCGCCGGTGCGATCTCGGTGCCGAACGTCAGGATCGGCTTGATTTTCAGGGCAGTTCCCACCACGGCCTGAGCAGCGCCGATGCGCCCGCCCCGCCGCAGGTACTCGAGCGTGTCGAGGCAGAACCACATCCCCAGCGACGCGCGCGCCTGCTCGACGCCCTGCAGGACCTCCTCGGCGTTGCGGCCACGCGCCGCCAGCTCCGCCGCGGTCAGGACGAGACAGCCTAGGCCCCCGGCGCCCGTCTGCGCGTCGTGCACCCTGACGGTGCCCTCATGGCCCTCGGCCGCCAGCATCTGCGCCGCTTCGCGCGCGCTCTGACAGGTGCCCGACAGACCCTCGGGGATGTGGATCGAGACGATGTCGCGACCCTGCGCGAGCAGCGGCCGGTAGACGGCCAGGAAATCGCCGGCCGAAGGCTGCGATGTCTTCGGTAGCTGCGGCGAGTCACGCAGGCGCGCGTAGAAGGCATCGAGGTCGGTGTAGTCGCCCTCCAGACGCAGGTCGCCCTGCCAGCCGACGTACAGGCTGACGGTGGCTATCGACCAGCGCTCGATCAGCTCGTGGGGCAGGTACGTCGTGGAGTCGGTGACGATCGCCACGCCCCGGTCCGGCGCCATCCCAGCGGTGTCATCGGCGTCCCCCACGAGCCGGGAAGCCTACGATGAAACGCGCACGTGGCGGCGCATCGGCCTCACAGAAGCTCGATCGCCCGCGCCACGGGCGGGGCGAGCAGCGCGATCGCCGCGGACGGCAATCGGCCTCTGCACGAGCTGAGGGTGACGCACCATCTCCGCGATCAGCTCCTCGTCGGCAACCCCGGGCGCGTCGAGCCCCAGCTCTCCGACGAGCGGCTCGCGCGTGCGCAGGATCTGCCTCGGTCCTGAGCCGATCTTGCGCAGGAGCTCACGCAGCTCGTCCTCCCGGATGCCGCTCGCGTGGTAGTCGACCGGCTCGCACCCGACACCGTGTTCAGCGAGCAGGGCGCGCAGCTTCTTGCACGTCGAGCAGGAGGGCTTTTCGTAGACGACGAGGCCGGCCACGGCGCCGATCTTACGAGGGCGGCGCCGTTCAACCGATCGGCTCGGCCAGCTCCACGATGATCCCCTCCGGTCTTAGGACGTGGGTCAGAGCGCCCCAGAGCGCGCCACGCTCCGTCACACCTGGGGGCCCCTCGCCGCCGGCGCATCCTGCATGGGCCCCGCCGGCACCTCGTCCGGCAGATCGCCGCCCGGCCAGCGCTGCCAATCGAAGCCGCGGCGCGCACGGCGCAGCTTGTAGCTGAGGGCACCCTGCGCGTTCATCGTGTGCCAGGCGAGCTTCGAGGTCACCGTCATCTCGGGGATCCAGAACCGGTCCTGGATCTCCTCGACCGGAGCCGGGACGCCCAGCTCGACATCGGCGGCGACATGGCCCTCGCCGTCCTCGAGCGAAAGCCGCGCGAGGACCGTGCCGTCGCGGTCACAGACCTGCGACTCCCCGAGCATCTGCGTCGCCCACGGAATGCCAGGCCCGAGCGGCGTTTCGCCGCGCACAGGCCCGACGTGCGCCGCGTGCGCGACCGGCACGCCCGTGAGCCGTGCCACCTGAGCGGGCAGCTCCCGCGCCTGACGCCGCCAGATCTCGTGCTCGCGGAGGGCGAGGCGGCGGTACGGGGCGCTCCAGTTGAGCGGGTGCGACGGCCAGCACATCCCGCCCAGCACGAGCCGCGCGCCGCGCGTGCGAAGGCGGGCGGACGTGCGGAAGCGCGCCCACTCCCACCCCGACATCAGACCGACGGTGCAGCCGAGCGCCCCACACTGGACGACGCCCTCGTCGTCTCCACCGACGTAGAAGTACTGCTCCCACGCGGTCGGGATGTCCTTGTCGTGGAGATGGAGCGACCCATCGGGCTCGGCGAGCATGAACGTGCCGTAGGTGTTCTCGCCGCGGATCGCGACGAAGCCGCCGCCCAGCACGCAGTCGAGCTCGCGGGCCAGACGTGTGAGCATCTGCATCGGCTGCCCGTCCACCGGACGCGGCGTGCTGCGCAACACCTTCGCGTAGACGTTGGGCGTCGTGAGACCCTCGGGGACGACGACCACGTCCGCCCCGTGCTCGCGGTGCGCGTCGCGGATCAGATCCTCGATCCGGGCCACGTTGCGCTCGACCTCCCCCAGCGCGAGCGCCGGCTGCACAACTGCGATTCGCGTCACCTCAGAACCTCCTCGTGCTCGACTGCAACAGGGTCTTCGAGCTGCGGCGCCGCAGAGCTCTGGGGCGCCGCCGGCCACACAGCTCCCGGATGGTCTGAGCCGCGCACGCGGCCGGCGGCGCGGAACCGTTCGGCGCGCAGCTCGCGCTTCACCGCCAACTCGGTGCGCAGCTCGGCGAGCCCGCGCGTGAGCGTTTCCGGGCGAGGCCGCTCCCCACGAAGCAGGGCCATCGCGAAGGCACGGGCCAGACGGGGCAGCGGCGCGATCTCCTGGGGCGTGCGGGCGCGCCCGAACAGATCGCCGAGGTCGGGATCGGCGGTGCGTCCGGCATCCCGCACGAGCTCGCAGAGGGCAGGCGAGGGCCGCTCGACGCGCGTGTCCGCGTTGGCGAAGTGGTAGGCGGGCAGGCACTCCCGGTCGCGGGCGGCCTCCCAGCGGCGGGTCTCTCGGTCCACCGCAGGAGGATCGTCGAGCACCGGGAGGATCGCTTCCGCGAGCGTCCGCCCGGCGTACATCGCATCGCGCATCCCCTGTCCGGTGACGGGGTCCTTGAAGTGGCCGGCGTCACCGGCGAGTGCCCACCCCGGGCCGGAGGACGCCCGGAAGAACGCCGGCGTGTCTGCGGTCGAGCGCAGCTTCGAGCCCGGCGCCGCGCCGGCCACCCGTTCGGCGAGGCCTGGATGATGGCTGAGCTTGCGTCGCCAGTACGCCTCCGGCTCTCGCCGCGCCTCGCTGACCTCGTCGCGATGGCCCATCAGCAGCACGAGCAGCCTGCCGGCAGGGGTCGTCGGGAAAGCGAAGGCGAAGGACTGGCCCTCGCGCCACTGCTCGTAGGTCTCGGCGTCGGCGGTGCCCGCGCGAGGGTCCTCGAGATAACGGAACACGAGGCCGCGCTCGTTGCGCGAGACGCGGTAGGGGGTCCAGGCGCCGACCAGCGCGGCGACCGCCGAGCGCCGGCCGTCCGCACCGATGACGAGCGTCGCCGCGACCTCCTCCTCGCTCCCCTCGGCCGTCCGGTAGCGCACCCCCGCCACCCTGCCCGCGCGCCGGCGCAGGCCGTCCACCGAGCAGCGTTCGCGCACCTCCGCGCCCTGCTCGCGGGCGGCTTCGACGAGCTCCACGTCCTGCAGGTCGCGGGGTACGCAGACGCCGAAGTCGATGCCGTCGGCCGCTGGGCGCAGGCGCTCGCGGCAGAGGACGCCTTCCGCGTTCACCGCCACGCTCCGAACCCGGGAGGGGTTCAGGCCGAGGATGCGGGGAAGCGCCCCGAGGGAGGCGAGCTCGCTCGTCCCCGCCGGCAGCAGCACGTGCGTCGAGAGCTGGTCGGAGGGGAAGCGCATCCGGTCCAGAACGAGCACGCGGCGTCCCGCGCGAGCGAGCGGCGCCGCGACCGCGCAGCCCGCGAGGCGGGCGCCCACCACGACAACATCGAACCGCTCCACGTGAAGCCCCCTCCGTCTGTAGCTCCTCCGGGGAGTCTGACCGATCCGTCGCAGATGAGAGCGATGGAATTCTCAACATCCGCGGATCTGATCTCTGGCAGCATCACGAGCAAGCCCGTACGGAACAAGGAGGAGCCATGCCCGAGTACGCACCTGGAACCCCGTCGTGGGTCGAACTGTCGACCCCCGACCCCGACGCCTCCGCCGCCTTCTATCGCGACGTGCTCGGTTGGGGGGCAACCGAGCCGGGGAGCGATGAGACCGGCGGCTACCGCATGTTCCAGAGCGACGGCAAGAACGTCGCCGGCCTGATGGGTCACATGCAGGAGGGCCAGCCGACCGCTTGGGCCAGCTACGTCTCGGTTGCGGATGCCGAGGAGACGGCGCAGAAGGTCACGGACGCCGGCGGCTCGGTGATCGTCGCCCCGATGGATGTGACGGACCTCGGCCGCATGGGCGTCTTCGTCGACCCGACCGGCGCGGTCTTCGGCGTCTGGCAGCCCAAGGCCTTCGCGGGCGCCGACCTCGTCAACGAGCCGGTCTCGCTCACCTGGAACGAGATCCACACTCCCGACGCCGACACCGACAAGGCCTTCTACAGCTCCGTGTTCGGGTGGGATGCGGGCAAGCCGGAGTTCGAGGGCGCCCCCGACACCTACACGGTGTGGTCGCTGGACGGCCACAACGTCTGCGGGATGATGCAGATGGCCGAGGGGATGTTCCCGCCGGGCACGCCGCCCCACTGGAGCGTCTGCTTTGCCGTCGCCGACGCTGACGGGACCGTCGCCAAGGCACGCGAGCAGGGCGGCACCGTCGTCGCCGAGCCCATGGACATGCCGATCGGCCGCTTCGCGGCGATCGTCGACCCCCAAGGGGCGGCCTTCACGATCATGGCGCCCGCCGCCGGGTAGCCGAGCGGCCTAGGGCCGCCTGAACGACGCGCGCGCCGCCTCGGCGGCGTCGCGTACGTGGCAGCCGCTCACGTGGTCGTCCACCAGCCCCATCGCCTGCATGAAGGCGTAGACGGTGGTCGGGCCCACGAAGCGCCAGCCACGATGCTTCAGCTCGCGTGCCAGCGCGACCGACTCGGCCGTCGTCGAGGCCACCTCGCCCCACCTCACCTGCGACGGGCGGACGGCGGGCTCGAAGCCCCACACGAAGCGCGCGATCGAGCCCTCTTCTCCGACGAGGTCGACCGCGCGAGCGGCGTTGTTGATGACTGCTTCGATCTTGCCGCGGTGGCGGACGATCGCGGCGTCGGCGAGCAGGCGCTCCACGTCCTTCTCGCCGAAGCGCGCCATGCGCACGTAGTCGAAGCCGTCGAACGCCGCCCGGAACGCCTCGCGCTTGCGCAGGATCGTCAGCCAGGAGAGGCCGGCCTGGAAGCCCTCGAGGCTCAGCTTCTCGAACAGGCGCCGGTCGTCGGCGACCGGGAAGCCCCACTCGGTGTCGTGATAGGCCCGGTACTCGGGCGCCGAGTCAGCCCACCGGCAGCGGGCGAGGCCGTCCTCGCCGACGGCGATCCCGTCTGCCCTGGCCGCAGCGTCCGCCACGGGCGCGAACGCTACCGCGCGCGAACCGCCAGCACCGAGAACGCGCAGTGCTTCATCACATCGGTGGTGACGCTCCCGTGCAGACGCCCGGACACGCCGCTGCGGCAGTGCGAGCCGAACACGATCAGGGCGGCGCGGTGCTCCTCGGCCGCCGAGACGACCCCCTTCCAGGTGGGCGCCGCCTCGACCGCGACACCGCGCGCGCGGAACCCGGACTCCTGGGCCAGCGTGGCCCCGTGCGCCGCGGTCTCCTCCGCGGCCCGGCGCACCTCGGTCGCATCCGTGGCGTTCAGGCGCCGGCCGCTCGAGACGACGAAACCGACGTCGACCGGCTGCCACACGCAGACGACCAATGCCTCGCGCCCGCGCTCCAGCTGCGCCGAGGCCTCCTCGATCGCGAAGGCCGCAAGGTCAGAGCCGTCGTAGGCGAACAGCACCGGTCCGTCTGCGGCCGCCGGGGTCATCGCAGCTGCAGGACGCGCTCGTCGGAGCGGCCCAGCCCCCGCACCCTCGCGAGGAGCGGCGGCGAGTACCAGGCCGGTGCCTCGCCGTCCACGAACGCGTCGAGGTCGGGAGCCTGCGGATGGGCTCCTCCGAGCGCGTAGATCGCGACACCCGCGACAGCGCCGCAGCAGCGCGAGGCCGAGGCCGATCCACAGCGCGATGCGGGTGCCGGCTTCGATGCTCCCGCCTACGGTCGTGGCCAAGTGGACGAAGATCGGCGCGATCATGAAGGCCGCGACAGCGCGCAGCAGCTCGACGATCGCGAACACGCGCTGCAGGTTCGTGGAGCGCAGCGAGAAGCCGGCCACGAACAGGGCGGGCGCCACGGTCGCGCCGAGCCCGATCCCCGTCAGCCCCGAGCCGACGAGCGTGGCCGCTTCGCTCGCCGGCACTTCGATCAGGAACACCGCGATGCCGGCCGCGAGGAACAGCATCCCGGCCAGCGGCAGGTAGTGGATCGAGCGTTTCGTGATCACGATGCCGAGCACGACCGCCGTGATCACGGCCCCGGCGAGCTCGGGAAGGTAGAGCAGGCCGACGTGAAGCGGACCGTAATGCTCGAGCAGGACCGCGGCCGTGAGCGTCGTCGCCGACACCGAGGCCGCCGCCGCGAGCAGCGCGACCACGACCCCGGCGACGGGCATCGTGCTCGTCAGCAGCGTGCGGATCGTCAGCAGCGGCCGCTTGGCGAGCGGTACTGGTAGACGATCAGGATGATGATCACGATCAGGCCGCCGATCAGCGGCAGCGAGCGTGTCCGCGCCGACGAACGGATGGGTCAGCAGCTCCGAGGCGCCGAAGAAGGCCGCCACGCAGCCGACCGCCGCGAGCGCGAGCGCGGGCAGGTCGCGTCGGCGAGTCGGGGTCGGCGGGCGGCGCGTCATCGAAGGTGAGAAGCGGCGAGCGCCAGCGCCGTCACCGAGATCGCCGCGACGACCCAGAACAGCGGGCGCCAGGCGTCCGACTGCGCCTGCAGCCCGCCGATCGTCGGGCCGAGCGCGACAGCGCCGAAGATGCAGAGGTTCATGATCACGGCCGTCGTGTGCAGCTTGCTCGCCGGGTAGCCGATCGCGAGCGGCGGCACGGCGGCGATCAGCAGCAGGCTCGTGCAGAGGCCCTGGAGGACGTGGCCTGTGATGTACATCGCGGGTCCCTGCGCCGCAGCCCCGAGGACCGAGCCGATCACGAGCAGCACCGCGTAGGCGACCATCATCCGGCGCTGGGGCAGGTGCTGGGCGAGCGCGACCGAGAGGACCGTGCCGACGGCGTAGGCCGCGTTCGCCGAGGCCCGAGCTGAGGCTCATCGTCTGCAGGCTCATGTGGAGGTCCCTGGCGATGATCGGCGTCAGCGGCTCGAGCGCGGCCGACAGCGCCAGATAGGGGATCAGCGCGCACAGCACCATCGCCGGCGACCGCGGCATAGCGGCCTGCGAGCGGGCCCTGGAACATCAGCGCCCACCGCCTCGGCAGCGGGAGGGGTCTGTCGCGGCCGTCGATCTTCGCACCATGTTTTCTTAGCAGCGCGACGCGGCCGTCACACGGATATCCCGAGGAGGCGAACGGGATATCCCGAGGAGGCGAACGCGCGATGCCCCCGGCGCGGGCTGCAGACCGGCGTAGACTCCAAGTCGTGGCCGGCGTCCCTGTTTCCCGAGAGCTCGTGAGCTGACCGGGGCATGGCCGGCCAGGACGGACGCGAGGAGACGGGGGAGTGGCGCAGGCTGGCGGAATCGCTTGCGGCCTCGGCCGCTTCGGCCGCGAGCAACTCGAAAATCCCGAAAGACCTCCTGCGGGTCTCGCAGCGTCAGGTCGAGCTGCTGCAGGAGGTGATCGAACGCGAGCGCAGCCGCCAGGGCGAGCTGGCAGGGATCGTGACCGCGCCGATCGACGCCCTGTTCGACCTGATGGAGGAAACGGGGGCGACGCTCAGGCTGCAGGCCGAGGCGCTCGCTTCGGCCGGGCACGCGCTCGAGGAAACGGCGTCCCTGATGAGCCGCCAGGCCGAGCGCCTCGAGCGCACGGTCGGCGCGCTTCGCCAGCCCGCCGAACTGGCCAAAGGGGCAGTCGGGGCCAAGCGCAGACCCAAAGCCAAGCCGAAACCGGCCCCCGCCGCCAAACCCCGGCCGAAGAAGTGAGCCACCGGGCGCCGGCCCGGCCCTAGGCGCATCCCCCCGGCGAATGCCGGGAGCGCGAGCTGACGGCACGCGCTCCGTTCCACGCACAGCCGACCATCCCCGGCGAAGGTCCAGAATTGGGTGGTTTGCCACGCCCGCGCGAGCGAGAGTCTCGGGCACAGCACCTTCGAGCCGCGGGGGACACAGATGACACTCGAGAACGACAGCTGGTGTGAGTACTTCGACTCGCTGAGCGGCCGCACCGAGCGTCTGAAAGCGGCCGTCACGCTCGCGCGGGTGCCCCTCTCGCCCGCGCGGGCCCGGCAGCAGGGCGCCCACGTCGCGAGGGGCGGACTGCTCGAAGCGATCCGCTTCGACAGCGGGCGCGACGAGATCGAGATCGCGATCTGCCAGAACGGCGCCGCCGGAGCGAGCATCCGCTACTACGTGCCGGCGCCGCGGTCGGTGACCGTCGACGACTCCTCACTGAGCAAAGTGATCTCCGTCACCGACGCCGAAGGGGTGCGCACGCTGATCAGTATCGCGAGCCTGAACGGAGAGCTGGGCCGGTGCGAGAGCGCATCCGCCGCCCGGCCCGCGGGCTGAGGGCCGGGCCCGCGCCGGCAGCGCGTGGGCGTCCCCGACGTGAATCCCACAAGCGCGAATCGAGCCGACTAGACTTCACCGCGCGCATGTCGGGGGATCGCGTCGCAGCGGTGACGGATGGCAGCGCGGACCTTGTGAGGACGGGGTCCGCAGCTGTTACCGGCGCGCCCGCTCCCGGAACCTTCCTCGACCTGCTGACCATCGCCGAGCGCGAGGCTCTCGGAGCGGTCGGACACGAGCGCGCGTTCCCGCGCGGATCGGTGCTGATGTACCAGGACGAGCCCTCCGACCGCATCGTGATCCTGCTCGAAGGCCGGGTGAAGGTGACGCGTCTCGAGGGCGACGGACGCGAGTCCCTGCTGAGCATCAGGGACCCGGGCGACGTGCTCGGAGAGCTGTCCTTCGTGGACGGCCAGCCGCGCATCGCGACGGTCACGAGCATCGAGCCGGTGCGGGCACTCGTCACCACGCCGGACGAGCTGCGACGCCACCTCGAGCGCACTCCGCGGGTGGCGGTCGTGCTGCTCGAGATCGTGGTCGGACGCTTCCGCGAGTCCACGCTCAAGCGCACGCAGTCCGCGAACATCGACACGCTGGGCCGGCTCGCTGCGAGGGTCGTCGAGCTGGCTGAGCGCTACGGCGAGCCGGACGGTGATGCGATCGCGGTCGAGACGCCGCTCACGCGGGAGGATCTCGCGGCCTGGACCGGCGCCTCGCGCGCCGGCGCCGCCGAGGCGCTCAGGCAGCTGCGCGAGCTCGGCTGGATCGACACCGCGCGCAGGAAGCTGCTCGTGCTCGACATCGAAGCGCTGCGCAGGCGCGCGGGGTGAGCGAGCGCGCCCCTGCCGGGTCGGCCTGCCGCGATCAGGAGCGTCGATCGATCATGTACGGCACCACCGCGCGGATGAAGTCCTTGTCGCGTCCGGGAATGGCACCTGCGAAGGCCGCGTCGAACGCGTCCAGCGCGGCGTCCGCGATCCCCGACGCGTAGGCGGCAGCGAAGGCGATGCTCCGGTAACGATCGAGCAGGCCGCGGATCTCCGCGACGAGCTCGGCGGTGCGCTCCGTGCGCTCGAGGCTCAGATAGCGCTCGACCGCGTCTCGATCGTTGCCTTCGGCGCTGCGCACCAGATGGATCAGCGGCAGCGTCCGCTTCCCCTCGTACAGGTCTCCGTTGATCTCCTTGCCGTACTCGCGCTCGGTGCCCAGGAGGTTCAGGAGATCGTCCTGGATCTGGAACGCCGCTCCGAGGAAGAACCCGAACCTCGCCATCAGGTCGAGGTCGGCTCCACCCGCCGACCCGATCAGGGCACCGGCACGCAGCGGGTGGACCGTCGTGTACCAGCAGGTCTTGTGCATGATCAGATCCAAGTAGTCCTCGGGGGAGAGCTCGCGCACCCCGTCGCGGCGCCAGCCGAGCTCGGTCGCCTGCCCCTCGAGTGTGCGGAGCGCCATCTGGTCGAACTCGTGCAGCAAGCGGTTGGCGAGCGACGCCTGCATACACGCCGCGTGGCCGCGCAGCACCTGGTTCGCAAGAACGGCGAGGGCGTCTCCGGCGTTGAGCGCCAGGCCGAGCCCGTACTCGCCTGAGAGGGTGGGCCGCCCACGCCGGCGCTCGCTCCCGTCCACGATGTCGTCGTGAACGAGAAAGGCGTTGTGCAGCAGCTCGATTGCGACGGCGACGGGCAGCGTGTCGCGGTCGCTGCCGCCGAACGCCCGGCCGGCGGCGACGCAGAGGGCCGGCCGCAGGGCCTTTCCGGGACGGCTCGGATACACGCGCGCGACGCGGTAGAGCCAGCGGTGAGGCTCGCCGTCCGGGATCGTGTCGAGCATCTGGCGGCGCACCAGGCGGCTGACCTCCGCGGCGTAGGACTCGACGAACTCGCCGGCACCGGCGTCCGCGGTCAGCACGGCTCGACCGTGACCTCGATCGGCAGCCACAGCAACGGGGCACCCGCCGCCTGCAGTGTCCCCCGATAGATCCCGGCCGGCGGCGCGCGCTCGGTCCGCAGCGAAACGGTGATCGTGCAGCTCCCGCGAGCGGGAACCTCGACGACCTCGCCCGGCGTGATGAGCAGATCGGCGGCCATGAGAGCCGCTCCGTCCGGGGAGCTCAGCCTCGGGCAGGCGAAACGCAGCGGACCGGCCGCTTGCTCTGCCGGGTTGCGGAGCGAGATCTCGACCTCCGAGCTGACCCCGTCGGCCCAGCGGATCCTCACCGCCGGGCCGGCCTCGTCCGAGTCGATCGCCGCGACCGTTCCGTCGCCCGGCGTCGTCAGGCCGGCGGCGAGGCGCTCGAGCATGGAGGCCCAGGCGTCAAGGAGAGGCACGTACCCCCTCTCGTTGCTGCCGTTCGCAGTCGCGGCGACCGGCGCGCCGCGGTCCAGGACGCGATCGAGCAGATCGCTCGCGGCGCGCAGGCCCTCGGCCTGGATATCAGCCATGGCTCTCATTCCGGCGACCGGATCGAGTGAGCCCGCGCTCCGAGGTCCTCGGCGCGCCCCCCTCAACTCGTTGTTCACATCCATTCGGCTCACTATCCACCAGCTTCGCTGCGGAGTAGAGTACGCACCACGGGCGCCCAGCGATCGGGACAAGGGGGATGAAGGAGACAGCCGCCATAGTCGGGCTGTACGGCGCGGTCGACGAAGCCGTGCGCGAGGACGCCACGCGCCGCGAAGCCGTCGCGCGTCTTCTCTCGCAGTACGAGGACGATGACTTCTCCTGGTATCAGGAGTTCAAGGAATGGGTGACAACGAGCCGACCACCGGCGCCTCCAGAGGTCGAAGAGGAAGGGTCGGTTGAGGCTTTTCCGGGCCTTGTGGACGGTTTGCAAGCGCTCGCCGCCCTTCCGCCCCCGAAATGCCGCATGCGTCCCCGCAGGCTCTTCGCGCTCGCGGTCGCCATGCGGGCGTTCCCCGAAATGCGGGACCACAACTCCGAGCTGGGCGGCCTGGCGGTGGAGGCGCTGGGGGTCAAAGGGCTCGCCCCCGATGGTGACGGGGCCCGAGGGCTGCTCGAGCTGCTCGGCAACGAAGAGCGCCTCAACGAAGCGGGCAAGATTGAACCCGACCTCAAAGAATGGTGGGACGGCTTCCTCGAAGCCGCGCATACCCGCCACTTCTTGAACGACCTCACCGGGATGCGCCCGCGTCCCTGCTCGGGTCGCGTCGTGAAGCTCCCGGGCGAAGAGGGCCGCGCTGCGGCGTTCGTCACAGAATTCTCGACCGACGAAGTCGGCTTCGACCAGGCTGTGAGGTTCCTCAACCCGGCTGTCTGGGAGGAATGCCGGCCGGATTTCTGGTGCGAAGTGAAGGAGCTGAGGGCCCCTCCGTCGGGCGGCGGGGCCTACAGATACAAAGAGGTCGTCAGCAGCGACTGCAAGCACCGCGCCACCACCTGGTTCAACGCCGAAGCCGAACTCGACTTTGTGTTCTGGACGCTGCCGAACAAGAGCGCGCCCCAAGTCGCGATCACGAACTACCAGCTGAGCCACGGCCGCCCCAAAAAGGGGGATCTGATCCTCGTCGACGAGGGAACTCTCGTCGTCGCGAAGACGGGGGGCGGCCAGAGCCCGCTCGCGATCACGACCACGAAGCGCATCCAGTTCGACCACGGCTTCAGCGCCGCGGCTCTCGCGCTGATCATGTGCGCGTTCGGCTACGCCGAAACGGCTAGCGACCTGCTCTGCTGCGCCGCCCGCAAGCAGGCAGCGGCCGCGAAAGGCAAGACGGTCGGCGCCGATTTTCCGAGCATCGAGCCGCAGCTGCGAACGAACGGGGCGCAAGCGCGGACCTCTAGCGCCACACCCAAGGCCAAGCCCACGCCGACCGGACAACCCGACCCGGTTGCCGGCAACCTGGCCGCGATGTTCCAGAACTCCGCGAACATGTGGGCGAGCCTCCTGCGTGGCAGCGCGAAGGCGCTCGAACAGAGCGGGGAAGATCTGGCGCCGCCGGCGCGCACGCAACCGCGGGACCGAAAGGAACAGTGAGCCATGGGCTCCCCGATGAATGAAGTTGTGCAGGGCTACACGAAGCTCGCGACGTCGCTGCTCGAACAATGGGGAGAACACGCGTCCCAGTTCGCGTCGAAGGTCGACGGCGGCGAAATGGACGGTCCGGCGATGGCTGCCGAGCTCGTCTCCTGCACGACGCTCGCTACGCGCAGCGGGTTGGAACTGGTCGACGAGGCGATGGAAGCTGCATCGATCCTCACGGGCACGCTGGCCGCCGAAAAGACCGCCGCGTCGCCGACCTTCCGGGCTCCCGCCGGGTCGACCCTGCAGCTTCGCGGCGACCTCGAACTCGGCGCGGATCTCGGCTTCATCCCGAAGGGCGCCGCGGCGGTCGAAAGCGAGCAGTCCAACTCCGGGGACATCGAATTCAGGCTGCGCGCGGACACGACCGATCTCCGGGGCGGCACCTACGTCGGGTTCGTGAACAAGTGCCCCGACGACCCGGAACCGATCCTGGTCTGGATCACCATTCCGTGAACGAAGAGACGGCCCGTCCCGGCGACGAGCTGGGCAGGCGCGTCGGAGAGCTGCGCCGGCTCACGATCCTCTTCTCCGACGTGGTCGAATCCACGGAGCTGTCGGGGCGCTGGGACCCCGAGACCTACCGCGAGCTGATGCGGGACTACCGCTCCGCTTGCCGCGAGGTGATCGAGGCCCGTTTCGAGGGCCACATCGTCCAGGTCAAGGGCGACGGGATCCTCGCGATCTTCGGCTTCCCGGTCGCGCACGAGAATGACTCCGAGCGCGCGGTCCGCGCCGCGCTCGCGCTGGTGCGCGCAGTCGCCAACCTGTCTGCGCGAGACGCTGTGGACGCTCAGCTCGGCGTGCGGGTCGGGGTGCACCACGGGCCGCTGTACGTCGACTTCGACGAGGACGACGTGTACGGGCTTGCGGCCAACGTCGGCGCGCGGCTGCAGTCGATTGCAGCGCCCGGGACCGTCGTCGTCTCGGAGGAGGTCCGCGAGCTGATCGGCGACCGCTTCACGATCGAAGCGGGCGAGCCGCAGAACGTGAAAGGCCTTGCCGAGCCTCTGCAGCCCTTCCGTGTCGTCGGCGAGCGGCGCGTCCCGGCCCGCCGAAGCTGGCTGACGCCGCTCGTCGAGCGCGAGGCGCCGCTCGGGCAGCTCAGAGAGGCGTGGAGCGAGGTCGAAGCCGGGGGCGCCACTAGTGCGATAGCGATCGTCGGCGACTCGGGCGTGGGCAAGTCGCGCCTGCTCGCCGCCTTCATCGACGATCCCTGCTGTGCGGGCGCTCGGACCGCCGAGCTGCGCGGCTCGCCCTTTCACAGCGACGACGGCTTCCACCCGCTGCGCAGCCTGATCGAGGAGCGGTGTGGAGTCGACGCCGACACCGACGGGGCGATCCGACTCGAACGACTCGCGGCGGAGCTGACCGGCCTGGGGCTCGACACGCCGCGCGCGCTTCCTCTCCTGGCGCCGCTCCTCGGCATCGCGCCCAGCGCCGGGTACGAGTCGGTCCCCGCCGAAGGCCTCAAGCTGGCCGAGCAGGTCGCCGACGCTGCACGCCTCTATCTCACCGCCTGCACCGCCGGCTCCCGCGCGGTGGTCATCGCGGAAGATCTGCAGTGGTTCGACGCCGCGACGCGCGGCGTGCTCGAGGCGCTCGTCGCGGGCGGGACCGGCGGTCTGATGGTGCTCGCCACCTCGCGCGAGGGCGTGGACGCGCCCTGGCAGCCGGTAGAGCTCGCGCCGCTCTCCCAGGCCGGCTGTCTCGCGCTGATCGACGCGCTCGAGGACGTCGACGACGAGACGGACCGCTTGGCGCTCGCCGCGCGTAGCGACGGCATCCCGCTATACCTCGAGGAGCTCGCACGCTCGCACGCAGCGTCGCCTCCCCCCGGCGAGCAGGCGGTCCCGCTCCCCGGCTCGGTGCCGGCCGTGCTGTACGAGCCGCTCGTGGCCCGCCTCTACGCCACGCCTGCCGCGC
Organism: uncultured Solirubrobacteraceae bacterium; assembly: GCA_963742805.1. GTDB lineage: Bacteria > Actinomycetota > Thermoleophilia > Solirubrobacterales > Solirubrobacteraceae > Palsa-744. Next base: position 1,213,510 of record CAVUNG010000001.1, read on the forward strand.
TCCCGGTCGCCGCCACGGTCGCGGCCGCCGGTCAGGAGGTGGACCGTTCGCTGTTGAAGGCGACGATCGCGCTACCCGACGAGGCTCTCGACACCACCCTGCGCAGCCTCGTGGACGCCCGCATCCTCGTGACCGCCGAGGACCGCGCCGACCGCTACCACTTTCGCCACGAGCTGCTGCGTGAGGTCGCCTACGAGCTGCAGCCGCCGTCGTGGCGCCGCACGGTCCACAGCCGGCTGTGCGACCACCTGACACGCGAAGAACCGGGCGACTGGCGCGTGCTCGCCGCGCACTTCGAGCGCGCGGAGCGCTACCAGGAGGCGGCTCACGCCTACCGGCAGACTGCGGAGGCCGCGCGACGGCGCGGCGCGCTCGAGGAGGCCCGCACCCACCTGGCCCGGGCGATCGAGCTGATCCAGCACGCACCCGGAGAGCACGCCGACCTGGAGGTGGACCTGCGGCTGCGACGCGGGTTCCTGGCGATGTCGCTCGAGGGGGCCGGCAGCACCGACGCCTCGGCCGACTACGAACGTTGCCTCGAGCTCGCGGCGGCCGACCCGCGTGGCGATGCGATGTTCAGCACGCTGATGTCGCTGTGGTCGTATTACCTCTCCCGCGGCGAACTCGATCGCGCGCGGGACACGTCCACGACGCTTCGCGCGGCGCTGGCCGGCTCCCGGAGCTACTACCGGCCGCAGAACCTCGCGGGCTTCGGGATGCTCGACTGGTTCGCGGGCGACTTCCCGGCCGCGATCGACACGCTCGACAAGGCCACGCGGGAGCTCGCGGTGATCGGGGAATACGGCGACATCTCGCCGATGTGGTTCGTGCCGATCGACGCCAGGTCGGCCATGTACGTCTATCTGGCGGTCGCCCGCTTCATGACCGCCGACCTGGAGGGCGCGGACGCGAGCCTTGCGCGGGCACACGAGATCACGGCGAACCTCGACTTTCCCCAGGGTCCGTGGAGCGCGGATTACGCACACTGGCTCGGCTCCTGGATGTGGATCGAGTCGGGGCGCTTCGAAGACGCCGACGCGGCGCTCGGAGCGATGCGCAGCTCCAGCGAGGCCCACGGGTTCGCCAACTGGCAGCTGATCGGCGCTGCGCAGGCGGCGGCGCTCGAGTCCCTCGCCGCACTGCGCAGTGGGGAGTCGGACACGGGCGTGCTCTCCGAGCAGGCAGCCGCGCTGGGCGGCTTCATCTCCTTCTGGGAGGCGCTCGAGCTGCGTGTGTTCCTGCCTTTCTACGTGACGACCTGCGGGGCCCTGCTGGCCGCGTGCGGAGATCTCGAGGGGGCACGTGCCCGCTACGAGGAGTCGCGCGGGCTGGCCGCTCGCACGGGCATGCGCTTCTACGACGCCGAGACCGCCCGCCGGGCGGCCCACCTCGCGGCGGAGCCCGCGCTCGCGATCGCCGCCCTTCACGAAGCGCTGGCGATCGCGCAGGCGCAGGGCGCCCGGCCCTTCGAGCTTCGGATCGCCCTCGATCTCCACGAGCATCTGGGCGAGGAGGCGAGCGAGCCGCTGAAGCAGGCGGTCGCGGCATTTCCCCCGAGCGCGGTGACGATCGACCTCGAGCGAGCCCGCGCCCGCCTGTCCCGGTCCAGGTGAGGCCCCGCCGCCCACGCGTCGCGATCTTCGGCGGCGGCATGGGCGGCCTGGCAGCAGCCTGGCGGCTCAGCGAGCCGGGCTGGCGCGATGAACTCGGGTCGATCACCGTCTACCAGCGCGGCTGGCGCCTCGGCGGCAAGGGAGCGAGCAGCAGAGGCCCGAACGGGCGCATCGAGGAGCACGGGCTGCACCTCTGGCTCGGCTACTACGAGAACTCCTTCCGGCTTCTGCGCGAGTGCTACGCCGAGCTGGACCGCCCGAGGAGCGACCCGGACGCCCCGATCCGGACGTGGCGCGAGGCGATGCTGCCGATGGAGACCGTGGGCCTCGAGGATCGCCGTCTCGCGGGCTGGCACCACTGGCTCGGCGAGTTCGCGCCCAACGACCTGCTCCCGGGTGAGCCGGAGCAGGACGCCACCCCGGTCGTCGCCGCTGAGGTGCTGCCGCGCGCCCTGCAGCTGATCGAAGACTTCCTCGACTCCCTCGCCGACTCGGACCCCGCCGGCAGGGGCGAGCGCGCAGTCGAGGCGCTTCGCGTCAGTGCTCTCGCGGCGGTGACGGAGGCCGCGGCCCAGCTCCGGGCAGCCATCGCCGGCAGCGGCATCGCGCCCTCGGTCGCCGCGCTCGACCGCGCGCTCGCGGCTCTGCACGAAGCCCTTCGCGAGCTCGCGGCCGAGGATGCCGGGCTCAGACGGACCTGGCACCTGGTCGCTGTCATCACGGCGACCGTCAGGGGCATGCTCGCGGACGGGGTCGTCACCGACCGGAGAGGCCTGCGGACCCTCAACGAGGAGGACTTCCTCGACTGGGTCGCGCGGCATGGTGCCCCCGAGGAGGTATTCGACTTCGCCTTCATCCGTGGCCTCTACGACCTCGGCTTCGGGGACGCCGGCGAGGGACGCAGCAAGCGGGGCATGGGCGCCGGCGTCGCGGTCTTCCTGACGACCAAGATGTTCCTCGAGTACCGGGGCGCGATCTTCTGGAAGATGGCCGCGGGGATGGGCGACATCGTGTTCGCGCCCCTGTACGAAGCTCTGCGTGGGCGTGGTGTGGACTTCGAGTTCTTCCACCGCGTCGACGAGCTGCGGCTGTCGCCCGATCGCACCCGGGTCGAGGCGGTCACGGTCGCCCGCCAGGCGCGCCTCACCCGAGACCGCGAGCGCTACGACCCGCTGGTGCGCTTCGGCGGTCTCCCGTGCTTCCCGTGCCGGCCGGTCGCGGGCCAGCTGGACGCGCCCGCGGAGATCGAACACGCGCCGCTCGAGTCCCACTTCTGCGAGTGGCCCGACGCCGAGACGAGGGTGCTGCGGGACGGCGTCGACTACGACACGATCGTGTTCGCGATGTCGCTCGGCATGGTGCCGTTCACCTGCCGGGAGCTGATCGCCGACCGCCGCGAGTGGCGGGCGATGGTGGAGAACGTCACGACCACCGCGACGCAGGCGGTGCAGGTGTGGCTGCGAGAGGACGAGGGCGAGCTCGGCTGGGCGCACGCCGGCACAACGGTCAGCGCGTACGAGCAGCCGCTGCACACGTGGGCCTCGATGCCGCAGCTGATCGACGTGGAGTGCTGGCCCGAGGCGGACCATCCCGGGGCGATCGCCTACTTCTGCGGGGCGCTCGACGCGTCCGACCCGCAGCGGGCCGGCTGGAGCTCTTATGCCGCGGTGCAGCACGAGCGGGTGCGGAGCAACGCGATCGAGCTGCTCGAGAAGCGGCTCGCTCATCTCCTGCCTGGCACGTCGGCCGACGGGTCGTTCCGATGGGAGCTGCTGTGCGGCGGCAACGGCCGAACCGGCGCGGACGCGATCGACACTCAGTTCTACGTCGCGAACATCGACCCCTCCGACCGCTACGTGCAATGCGCGCCGGGCAGCGACGCGCACCGGCTGCGGCCCGACGAGAGCGGATACGACAACCTCGTGCTGGCCGGCGACTGGACCGACAACGGGCTCAATGCGGGCTGCATCGAGGCGGCCACGATCTCGGGGCTGCAGGCGGCGAACGCCGTCCTGGGCCGCTCGCGCGGCTACAGGATCACAGGGCCGCTTCTCAGTTGAACGGCGACGTCGGGAGCGGTTGCCGCAAATCCCACCCCCGGCGCCGCCACGCGGACCGGCGGTCGCCGTTCGACCGTCAGCCGATCGCGAGCGTCGGCGTCGAAGTCATCGACTTCTTGGGCTTCTCGGTGTCGCCGACCGCCGCCGGGATCTCGTAGGTCCCGGGCGTCACCTTGCTGCTCTGCGTCCCGGCGCCGGCGGGAGTTCTGGACGGAGCGTTGACGGCGAAGGCCCGCGCGAACTAGGTTGACCTCCGCGGCCATGTCCTTCCTGAGCGCGCTGCGCCTGCCCCACTACCTCGCGATCGGAGCGGTCGTGGCCATCGTCGCCGCCGGCGTCCCGAGCAAATGGTTCGGGCTCGTCAGCTCGCAGATCAGCGAGGTCCAGCGCCTGCGCTCCTGCATGGAAAAGCACGGCGGCGAACTGGCTTCGCTCGTGACGACGCTGGGCGAGCCCCAGGAGATCCTCAGCAAGACGCCTGCGGAGCGCAGACACGCGATCCGGGTGGCCGAGCGGCGTCACGAGCTGCAGCGCCGTCAGGGCGCAGCGATCGAGGCCTGCGCGAGTACGGTCGCCGGCTGAACCGCTCCATACGTCAACGGGCTCGCGCCATATGCGGAGCTTATGGCTGACCTAAATTCTCGCCCACACGGCCTGGTCGGCGGTTGCGACGCGGCCATGGACTGCCGATATCAATGCTGTGAGCAAGTCTTACGAGGATCTCGCGCACGACAAGCGCCTGATGGCGCAGACCGCCGCGGCGATGTTCGGCGGCGCGACGGTCGACGCCGCGATCGAGGGGATCGTCCCCGGCGACCCGAGCTTCGCGATCGCCCCTGCGCTGGCCGCGCTCGCGCTCGTGTCGGTCGTCCTGCTCGTGGGCCCGCGCCTGCCGCGAGCCGCGCTGGCGATGCTCGGCCCGGTCGGCGTGCTGCTGATCGCCGCTGCGCTCGCGGCCACCCCCGGGGCGGGCGACGGGGCGATCCTCTACGTCTGGCCCGTGCTGTGGACCACCTTCTTCTTCGGGCCCAGGGGCGGCATCGCGATCCTCTGCTTCGTGGGGCTGGCGCACGCCGGCACGCTGCTGGTGCTGCCTGCCGCGAGCAGCTATCCGGGCCGCTGGCTGGACGTGATGGCGACCTCCTCGGTGCTCGTGGTCGTGACGCTCATGCTGGTGCGCCGCAACCGCGACCTGCTCGCCGTGCTCGCGAGCGAGGCCAGGACCGACGCGCTGACGGGGGTGCTCAACCGGCGCGGCTTCGAGGAGCGCGCCGAGGTCGAGTTGACGCGCGCCCGCCGCGACGGCAGCTCGCTCGCGGTCGTCATCTTCGACATCGACCACTTCAAGCGCATCAACGACGAGTGGGGCCACGACACGGGCGACCTGGTCCTCGCTCGCACGGCGACCATCCTCGCCGGCGCGGCGCGCGACATCGACGTCCTCGCGCGCCTCGGCGGCGAGGAGTTCGCGGTGCTGATGCCCTCGTGCGACGAGGCGGGCGCGGCGGCCCTCGCCGACCGGGCACGCGAGGCCGTGGCGGCGGCGCAGTCCAAAGGGATGCCCGCCGTGCGGATGAGCGCCGGCCTCGCGACGGCCACGGCGCCGGAGACGGCCCAGGAGCTGCTGGCGGCGGCCGACGTCGCGCTCTACCGCGCCAAGGGGTCCGGCCGGGACCGCACCGAGCGGTTCGCCGAGGAGGCCTCCCCCGCCCCCGAGCACCCGCCCTTCGACGGCGGCATCGCCGCGCGCACCCGGGTCACCGCCTCGGCGGACCGCGACTAGCTCCGCCGGCTTCGGCGCTCCCTCCCGGCACGGCGGCGCGCGCGACGCCCGCTCGCAGGCTTCACGCCGCAGGCGGCGAGGACCCTTGCCCGTGCGCCTTCAGGTAGCGCGCCATGACCGCGAGCGACTCCTCGTCGCTGATGGCCGCCAGGAGCGTGTCTGCATCGCGAAAGCTCAGCGCGGTCGACCCGGACTCCTCCGCGACGGCGTCGACGTGCTGCTTCGTCACGCGCAGCGCGTACGCGGGCTGTGCGGCGAGCTTCTCGGCGACCGCCATCGCCTCCTCGTTCAGCCGCTCGGGCGCGACCACGCGGCTGACGAACCGCACGCGCGCCGCCTCGGCGGCGTCGAACGGGCGGCAGGTCAGAACCAGATCCTTGGTGAGCGTCGGCCCGAGCTCGCGCACGAGCCGCGGGATGCCGCCCCAGGCGAGGGGGATGCCGATCTCGACCTCGGGGATCACGAAGCGTGCGTCCTCGGCCGCGATCCTGATGTCGCATGCGGCGACGATCACGACGCCCCCGCCCACGCAGTGCCCGTGGATCGCGGCGACAGTGATTGCGCGCATGCCCGCGATCGCATCGGCGGCGCGGCGGCCGAGGTCGAAGCCGCGGCGCATCTCGCCGCTGCCGCCAGAGGAGCCCTCCGCGAAGGCGCTGATGTCGGCGCCCGCGCTGAACGCCCTGCCGGAGCCGCGGACGACGACGGCCTTCAGCCCCGGCTGGGCGTCGAACCAGCGCGCCGCGTCGACGAGCTCGCCGAGAAGCTCGCGGGAGAGCGCGTTGAGCTTGGCGGGGCGGTCGAGCAGCAGCCCGCCGACAGGGCCGGAGGCGCTGACGCGGAGGGTCTGAAAGCCAGGTGGGTCGCTCATGAAGTGCGCCGGCAGCTCACGCCTGGGCGAGCGTCGTGCCTAGCGCCCCCGCCCGGTCGAGGGCCGCAGCTCGTCGTAATGCGTGAGCGCTTCGCCCGATCCCGTGACCACGCAGGTGAGCGGCGACTCGGCGGTGGCGACCGGCAGCCCGGTCTCCCGTACCAGCAGCTCGTCCAGCCCACTGAGCAGCGTTCCGCCACCCGCGAGCAGGATCCCGTCCCTGGCGATGTCCCCGGTCAGCTCGGGCGGCGTCTCCTCCAGGGTGTCCTTGATCGTTTGGACGATTTCGCGCAGCGGCAACTCGATCGCCGCACGCACCTCGGCGGCCTGCAGCACGATCTCCGTCGGCAGCCCGGTGATCAGGTGACGGCCGCGCACCTCGCTCACCTGCTCGTGCCCGCCGGCCACGGCCGAGCCGATGCCGATCTTGATCGACTCGGCGGTCTTCGAGCCGATCGCGAGCGAGTGCTCGACGCGCAGGTACCGGGCGATCGCTTCGTCCAGCTCGTAGCCGCCGACACGCAGCGAGCGGGAGAGCACGATGCCGCCCAGCGAGATCACCGCGACCTCGCTCGTCCCGCCGCCGATGTCCACGACCATTCGCCCGACCGGCTCGGCGATGTCGAGCCCGGCCCCGATCGCCGCGGCGATCGGCTCCTCGATCAGATGCACGTGGCGGGCGCCGGCGGCGAGCGAGGCCTCCTCGACGGCGCGCTTCTCGACCTCGGTGATGCCCGACGGGGCGCAGACGATCAGCCGTGGATGCGCGCGCTGGCGATCGAGGACCTTGCGGATGAAGTAGCGCAGCATCTGCTCGGTGACCTCGAAGTCGGCGATCACGCCGTGGCGCAGCGGACGGCTCGCAGAGATCGTCGCGGGCGTGCGTCCGATCATCCGCTCGGCATCGGCGCCGACCGCGTGCACCTCGCCGCTGCGCGCATCCGTCGCGACAACGGAGGGCTCGGAGACGACGATCCCCTGCCCCTCGACGTAGACGAGCGTGTTCGCGGTACCGAGGTCGATCGCCATGTCCCGTACGCCGAAGGTGGGGGCGATGTGACGGCGGGCGACATCGCGACGCGAGCCGTCGCGGCGGAAGCGCATCCGCGCAGCTTGGCGGATCGGCGCCCGCGGCGCGCCTCCGCGGGCCCAGCGGTCAGCTGCGTGACCGTCGCGGCGCCGCGATTTGACCCGGGGCGGAGCGGGGCGTACCCTGCACTGCGGCCGTCATGTGCCGCCCGCGGCGGTGCGCGGCGGGGAGAACTTCAAGGATGAAGGAGAAGGAGATGGAGGGATTCTCAGGGCTGCGTGCCCGTGGCAGCCGTCGCGCGTTCCAGCGCGGCGCCGTCGCAACCGTCGTCGCCTTGGTGGCGACGCTGGCGCTCGTCGCGACCACATGGGCTGCGACCGGCACAGAGCTGTGCATGCCGAAATCCGAAGGGGCCGCCGTTCTGACCCCGCACAAGGGCAAGTGCAGGAAGGGATACACGCTCACGCGACTGGGCGTGGAAGGCAAAGAAGGCAAAGAAGGCAAAGCGGGGACGCCCGGCGCTGCCGGCAAGAACGGCGCCGAAGGCAAAGCCGGCGCCGAAGGCAAAACCGGCCCCGAAGGCAAAACCGGCGCCGAAGGCAAACAGGGCGAAAGCGGGAGCGGCCTGAGCGCCGAACAGGTGGAACAGCTCAAAGCCCTGCTCCCGCACATGACGCTGATCGCCTCCGGCATCGGCGGCAAGCCCACGATCCGCTTCTCGGGCGTCAACGTGCAGATCATCAACGGGACGGGCAAAACGGCGACCGTCAACGGCGAGGGCAATCTCGTGATCGGCTACGACGAGAACAAAGCGGCCCACGCCCAGACCGGATCGCACGACCTGATCCTGGGCGAAGAACAGACGTTCACGAGCTACGCCGGGGTCGTCGCCGGGTTCGAAAACGCGATCACCGCGGCGTTCGCGTCCGTCACGGGGGGCGGCCACAACAGCGCCACGTTCAAAGAAGCGAGCGTGACGGGCGGCTTCGAGAACACGGCCAGCAAGGAAAACGCCACCGTCAGCGGCGGCCGTGAAAACGCGGCCAGCGGCGAATACTCGAGCGTCAGCGGCGGCAAGCTCAACACGGCGAGCGGCTTCGGCTCCTCGATCTTCGGGGGCAAAAGCCTGACCGCAAGCGCCGAATTCGAAGCGATTCCGTAGGCCTACGGCGCAGCGGCGGTCCGGGCAGCTGCCCCGGGCCGCCGCGGCCCGTGAGGAGCTCAGGCCGGGTCGTCCGGGTCGTCGTGCGCGGCCCGCGTGCTTCGGCGCGCCTCGCGCCTCGCCTCTCGGCGGGCCCGCCGTTCGGCCGTCTCCTCGGCCGCCTTCTGCTTGGCCTGCGTGTAGGACTGTCCGAGCAGCTCTTTGCCGCCGCTCCACCCGAACGCGCGCACGAGCAGGAGGATCGCGAGCACGATGCTCCAGGCGGTCTCGACGATCTGCTGGGCGACCGAGTAGGCGGTGGCGTTGCTCGGGCTCGTCACGCCCCGCAGCGAGAGCGCGTTGAAGCCCTGGACCACGCCCGCGCCGCCCGGCGTCACCGAGGTCATGTTCGCGATCGAGTTCCCCCCCGTCACGCTCATCAGCGTGTGGAACGTGACGGGGATGTTGTACGCGGCCAGGAACACCGCGATCGTGCCGAGCATGGCGAGCCAGCTCACCAGCTCAGGGGCCGCGACGAGCAGGAGGTAGCGCCGCGGCTGGGTCGCCACCTGCACGCCCTCCCTCGCGTCCTCCCACCAGACCTTTACCCGGGGGCGCAGCACCTGCAGGACGAGGTAGAGCAGGACCGCGACCGCCACCAGCAGGATCACGAACGCCGCCGGATGTTCTTCGATGAAGCCGAACTGGAGCTTGAACGAGCCCCCGACGCTCAGGAACAGGTAGACGTACGTCGCGATGCCGACCGTCGTGAAGAAGACTTTCTGCACGACGTAGCCCGCGACCACGCCGGCGAACGTCGCCGCCGCGATGATCGTCGTGAACATCAGCATCATCACCAGCGTCCCGATGTTCGCCGGCAGCACGAAGTTGAGAGCGACGGCGGCGGCGTAGCAGGCCCAGACCTGGATCCAGCGCACCTGCCCCGGATAGGCGTAGCGAAGGATCGAGTACCAGGCATAGCCGGCCGCGGTGGTCTGGATCGTGATCAGCACGATGCCCGCGAGCAGGTAGCCGAGCGAGATCGTGGTGATCGTGTTCCAGACCTCTTTGAGCCAGCCGCTGAGGTCCCAGCCGAACAACGTGGCCGCGGCGCCGATCACGACGATCACCGTGACCCCGATCAGCAGCGAGCGGAGGTTCGCGCGCCCGCCCTTGGTCTCGACCCCCGCCGTCGCCATGCCTGCAACCTATTCGACCGCGGCGCCGTCAAGCCGGCGCCGCGTTCTGCCGAAACATCTAGGCAAACGCACGCACGTCCTGACATGCCCTCTCCCCCCGCGACCGACCTCGATATCGCCGGGAGCACCTCTGCCGGATCGGCACGGCTCGCGCTCGACGCCTCCCGCGGCACCTACTACGAGCATCCCGCCGCGGCGCTCGCGGTCGCGATCCGCTGCTGGGAGCTCGCGTCCGCGGCCGGGGACGACGAGCTCTGTGCGCGCGCGTGCGCGTTGCAGGGAATGGTCTCGTTGCATCGCGGCGACCTGCGCGGGGCGCTGGCCCGGGCCGTCGAGGCCGAGCGCCACGCGCAAGGCACTGCAAGCGCCGCCGTGCAGGCGGAGGTCGCCGCGCTGCGCGCGCAGCTCAGCTTCTTCACCGGTTCGTATCCCGAGGCGCTCCAGCACGCCGAGCTCGCCGTCGAGCGGGCCGACGCCTCACGGGATCTCGCGTTGCGCGTCTACGCGCGACGGGCCACCTGCCCGGTCTTCGGCAACGTCGGCGTGCCGGACCTGCGGCACCGCGTCGAAAAGCTGCTGGCGCTCGCGATCGAGAGCGCCAGCCCGTGGGAGGAGTCGATCTCCCGCAACGACCTCGCGTGCAACCTGCAGTGGGAGGGTGACCTCGACGGCGCCGCCCGTGAGCTGGAGCGCGCGCTCGAGGCCGCGCAACGCGTCCGGGCCGCCAACAGCTTCGCCCTCGGCGTGATCCACTCGACGCGCGCGGACCTGCGGCTGCTCATGGGCATGCCCGCGGAGGCGCTCGCCGACGCGGAGCTGTCCCTGGAGCTGCTGAGCGCCTCGGAAGATCCCAACCCCTACGTGCTCGGCGCGACCGTGCGGGCCGACGTGCAGGCACGGATGGCGCTCGGACAGCTCGACGATGCCCGCGACGTCGGCGAGGGGGCGCTGAGCTGGCTGGGCGACCGGGTCCCGCAGACGCGCAGCCTGATCCTTTCGACCCTGGGCTCGAGCCTGCGCGCGGCAGGCCGCGTCGAGGAGGCCTACGACGCCCTCGAGCGCGCCGCCGAGCTCGAACGGCAAGCCTTCCAGGAGCTCTCCGAGCTGCAGCTGAAGCTCGAACGGGCGACGCTCGAGGCGAGCGCCGCGCGCGACGCGAGCGCCGGGCTGGCGGCCAAGAACCGCCAGCTCGCCGACGCACACGCCGAGCTCGAGCATCGCGCCGCCGAGATGGAAGCGCTGCAGGAGCAGCTTCGGGACCAGGCCGAGCGGGACTGGCTCACGGGCCTGTACAACCGCCGCTACTTCGCGCGCGAGCTGGAGCGGCTCGCGGCCGAGCAGGGGGGGAGCTGGCTGGCCCTTGCGATCCTCGATCTCGACCACTTCAAGTCGGTCAACGACGACTTCGGGCACGAGGTCGGCGACCGCGTGCTCGTGCGCGTCGCCGCCCTGCTCCGCGACGTCCTGCGCCAGTCCGACGTGGTCGTGCGAAGCGGCGGCGAGGAGTTCCTGCTGCTGATGCCGGCCACGGAGATGAACGCGGCCACCGCCTGCTGCGAGCGCATTCGCCGGCGCATCCGCGACGAAGACTGGGAGCGCTTCGCCGAGGGCTTGACGCTCACCGCCAGCGCGGGCATCGCGGCAACCGACGACCCCGGGCGCATGGCCGCGCTCACGCGCAGCGCGGACGAACGCCTCTACGAGGCCAAGCGTGCAGGGCGCGACCGCGTCGTCGGTGCACGGCCTGCTCGGGCAATCGCTCCGCCCGGCGGCTCCTGAGCGGCTCAGCAGATTCCCCGGCGCCCTTCGCGGCGCGGAGTCGAAGGCGAGCCGAGTGCGTCCCGGCTCAAGCGGGGCGCGAAGAAGTCCGAAGCATTGGGGAGATGCGAGCTTCCCATCGCTCCCCGGATCCGCAGCTGCGCCTCGGCGAGCCGGTCCCGCTCGGGCTGCGGCTGACCGGCGGCCGCGCCCCTGTCGTCTGGTCGCTCGCGCTGCTGTTCGCGTTCAAGAGCCTCGTGGGCTTCGCGGTCGCCGCGTTTCCCCTGAGCCCCGGGCAGCCGACCCTGCTCGTAGCCGCGGCGGGCGTCTTCGCCGTCGCGGCGGCAGCCGGGATCTGGCTCCTCGGACCGCGCATCCCGCCGCGGGGCTTCCAGCTGATCGCGGCGGTTGGGGTTCTGACCACAAGCGCCCTCGTCGCTGCGGCTCGGACCCCGGGCGGGATGATGGTCGCGGCCTTCGCCTACCCGTGGATCGCGATCTACGCCGCACACTTCTTCTCCCGACGGGTGGTGATCGTGCTCGGGCTCTTCACCAACGTCGCCTTCGCGGCCGGCCTGGCGATCGGCGGCCTGCCGCACCCCGCCGTCTACTGGCTCGTCGTCACCATCACGGTCTGGTCGGTCTGCATTGTGCTCGGAGGACTGAGCGAGGAGGTCCGCCGCCAGGTCGGGACCGACCAGCTCACGGGCGCGCTGAACCGCGCCGGCCTCGCGGCAGCGGCGGCGCGCGAGCGAGCGATCGCCGACCGCGCCGGCGCGCCGCTGACCGTCGCCGCCATCGACCTCGACGACTTCAAGCAGATCAACGACCGCGACGGGCACGCGGCCGGCGACCGCCTGCTCGCCGAGCTCGCGGCGGAGTGGCAGGAGCGGCTGCGCCCCGGCGACGTGCTCGCGCGCCACGGCGGAGACGAGTTCGTCCTGCTGCTCCCGGCCACCTCCGAGCATGCGGCCGACGCCGCGCTGGCGCGGCTGCGCTCAGAGGAGCAGCGGGTGTGCTGGTCGGCCGGCGTCTGTGAGTGGCCCGCCGGCGAGGATCTCCAGGCCGTGCTCGCCCGCGCCGATGCCCGGCTGTACGAGGCCAAGCTCGCGAAGCCCGGCGGCGCAGCGGCGCAGCGCGGGCGCTCCTTGAAGAGGCTCGCCCACGCCGGCAGCTGACTCGCTCCCCGCGCTGTGTCAGCCGGGCAGCTTCTGCACGTCGTAGGTGTGGCCGGCCGCGCGCAGCCTGTCGGTCAGCGCGGCGCCGATCGCGCTTGCGGGCGTGAGCACACCGGCGCGGTCAGGCAGCCGCTCGCCGTCGAGCGCCAGAGACAGGGCGCTCTCCCCGAACATCACCGCGGTCGCCTTGTAGCCGGGATCGCCCTCGGCCTCGATGCGGCAGACGTAGTGGCTGCCCTCGGAGGTGCGCGTGTGGGTCTCGATGCGGTAGTAGCCGTGCTCCCGCGCGCGCTCGCTCGGACCCTCACCGGGCGAAGGCGCGACGCGGCTCATCACCGACTCCGTCGGGCCCCACTGCATGCCCGCGTAGATCGCCCCGAAACCCGCCGCCGCACCGGCGGCGAGCACCGGCGCGAGCGCGCCGCCGAAGCCCATCACCTCGCGGTAGCGCATCTCGCGCCCGTAGGCCCACCCCATCAAGGCGTTGCTGCGCCGGACGACGCGGGTGTTCACCTGCGCCATCGCGAAGGGTCCGACCCAGCTCCCGGACAGCCTGTCTCGCTCGACGCCCATCAGGTCCTTCTCCGGCCCCAGGTCCGGCTCCGCCGCGCGGTCGGGGCTGAGTGCGTAGGGGTCGTCCATCAGGCGGCCCAGGGCGGGGTCGCGCCGCCGGTCGTCGATCATCCCCCGCATCGAGGCGAACGTGCCGCCGCTGACACCGCCGCGGAAGGAGCGCACGAGGAGCGCCGTCTCGCCGAGAGCGCCCGCGCCGTCTTCGGCCACCCGTTCGTGCAGAGCGAGAACGCCGATGTCCGAGGGGATCGAGTCGAAGCCGCAGGTGTGGACGATGCGCGCGCCGCTGCCGCGCGCCACCGCGTCGAAGGCGTCGATCGACTCTCGCATGAACACCACCTCCCCCGTCAGGTCGGCGTAGTGCGTGCCGGCCTCGGCGCAGGCTCTCACGACCGGGATGCCGTAGCGGCGGTAGGGGCCGACGGTGCTCGCCAGCACGTGGGTGCCCGCCGCCAGCTCGCGGACCGAGGCGGGGTCACCGGTGTCCGCGACCAGCAGCGGCCAGCGCTCGGCGCCGAGCGACTCGCGCAGAGCTTGCAGCCGCTCGGCCGAGCGTCCGGCGAGCGCCACCCGCACTCCCTCCGGGGCCGCAGCGAGCAGATACCGCGCGGTCAGCCTGCCGACGAAGCTCGTGGCGCCGAAAAGCACGATGTCGTGCTCGCGTGGGCTCATCGCGGCGTCAGCACGATCACGGGGATCGTCCGGCCGGCCTTCTCCTGATACTCGCCGAACTGCGGGATGCGCTCGGCCTGCGCCGCATAGAGGCGGTCGCGCTCGTCGCCAACGGCCTCCTCGGCGCGCACCGGCAACGTCTCGGTGCCGACCTCGATCGTCGTCTCCGGATTGGCCTTGAGGTTGTGGTACCAGCCGGGGTGCTCGGGGGCGCCGCCCTTGGAGGCGAAGATCACGTAGCGCCCGCCGTCCGCCTGGTAGGCGAGCGGGTTGACGTAGCTCTTGCCCGAGCGGGCACCGGTGTGGTGCAGCAGGAGCAGCGGGTTGCCCTCGAACATGCCGCCTACGCGGCCTTCGTTGGCGCGGAACTCCTCGATGATCTGGGCGTTGAAGTCGGCCGGCGACGTGGACATGACGGGCTCCCTTTTCGATCGGGCGATTGCGAGCCCAGTCTAAGGCGCACCTGCCCGCGTTCTCCCGCGCATCGGCGCGGGAAACTTCGGACGCGCCGAAGGACCGCCCGGCCCTAGCGTCAAGTCATGGGAAGGACTTCGATCGAGTCAGCGGTCACCTCCACCGAGCAGGCGTCTCTGTTCCCGCGCGTGCTCTGCGCGGTGGACGGCAAAGACGGCGGCTACGCCGCCGTCCGCCAAGCAGCCTCGCTGACCGGTGGCGGCGGCAAGCTCACGCTCCTGCTGGTGACGTCCTTCCGCGACCAACCCGGCCGCCTGGCACCCGCGATCAACGCGACCGACGCTGAGAAGATCGTCGAGCGCGCCGAGTCGATCGCCACCGAAGCCGGCGTCACGGCCCGGATCGAGGTCGACCCTGCGTTCCCTCCGGCGGACGTGGTGCTCGAGTGGACCTTGGGCTACGACCTTCTCGCGATCGGCGCCCCCGCTTCGCCCTGGATCGAGAGCATGTTCGTCGCGGGCGTCGCCGACTCGGCCCAGCGGGCGCTGCTGGTGCCCGTGCTGACCGCGCGTGGGGCGCACTGGGACGGGCTGTGGGACCACGTGCTGATCGCGAGCGATGGGCTTGCGGACTCGGCGATGCCCCTCGCCTACGGCGCGCGCGTCGCCGCCGCGCATGGCGCCCGCGTGACCCTTCTGCACGCCGTCGGGCACCGCGGGGCGGGCGAGGGACCGCTCCTGGCACAGATCTCCCAGCTGCATGAGCACGGCGTCGCCGACCCGGACCTGATCGTTCGTCACGGCCACGCCCACCAGGTGATCGTTGACGTGGCGGAGGGGATGGGTGCGTCGCTGGTCGTGATCGGCAGCCGCAGACGGTCCGGACCGCGGGCCCTTGGAAGTGTGAGCCGGCGCGTGATCCACGAGGCGGGATGCTCTGTCCTCACCGTCCCGCCCGAGGCAGCCGGGCCAGGAGCACTGTCATGAGCGGCGAGGGCGAGCGGCTGTCGGCGCTCGACGCGACCTTCCTCGAGTTGGAGCAGGCCGACGAGGGAGCCACGATGCACATCGGCGGCGTGATGGTCTTCGACCCGGCTCCGAACGGCGGCACGCCGTCGCTGGAGGCGATCCGGGCGAAGATCGCGGATCGGCTGGGGACTCTGCCCCGGTACTCCCAGCGGCTTTCGGCGACCCGGACGGGCGGGCTGTTGTGGCCCTGCTGGAGCGATGACCCGCGTTTCGACGTGCGCCACCACATCGTCGAGGCGGCGATCCCGCAGCCCGGCGGCGAGGCGGAGCTGTGCGAATGGGCGGCGGACTTCTTCTCCCACCGGCTCGACCGCACCCGGCCGCTGTGGGAGATGGCTCTGCTCGGAGGGCTTGCCGACGGTCGCTGGGCGATCGCGTCGAAGACGCACCACTCCATGGTGGACGGCGTCGGCTCGGTCGGCGTGGTGCAGCTGATCCTCGACGCCGCCCCGGACGCCGGCGCGGAGGCGCCGCCCGTGCTCGGCGGTCCCGATGCTCCTTGGGAGACGCGGCCCCCATCGGAGTCCGGCGGCCTACTGGCCGGCGCAGTCGATGCGGTCGGGCACACCGCAAGCTCGGCCTTGCACGCGGCGCTCCATCCGCGCGAGGCGGTCGAGCGCTCGCGAGCGCTCGCCGAGGTGCTCGTCTCGAGCGAGCTGTCGGCCGCGCCGCGCACGACGCTCAACGTCCCGATCGGGGCGACGCGCCGCTTCGGGGTGGTGCACACGAGCCTCGCGGATGTCAAAGCGAGCGGCCACGAGCTGGGCGGCTCGGTGAACGACGTGCTCCTCAGCGCCTGCACCGCGGGGCTCCGCGAGCTGATGCTCTCGCGCGGCGAGCGCCCGCCTGCGGCCGGCGTGCGCGCGATGGTCCCGATGAACATCCGCAGCGCGGGTGAGAAGCTCGATCTCGGCAACCGCGTCAGCTCCCTGTTCGTCGACCTGCCGGTCGCCGCGGCCGATCACGACGAGCGCTTCGCGACCGTCGCCCGGCGCACACGGCAGCTGAAGTCCTCCCGCGCCGCCCTCGGTGCAGAGACGATGCTCGACGTGGCCGGGCTCGCCCCGCCCATCCTGCACTCGATGCTCGCGCGTTCGCTCTATGCCACCCGGCTCTTCAACATCACGATCACGAACGTGCCGGGGCCACGCGTTCCGCTGTTCGCGCTCGGGGCTCCCCTGCGCGCCATCTACCCGCTCGTCCCGCTGGCCGCCGAGCACTCCATCGGCATCGCGATCTTCTCCTATATGGACGAGGTCGCGATCGGGGTCAGCGCGGACAGGGATTCGTGCCCCGACCTCGAGGTGATGCTCGCGGGTATCGAGGCGGAGCTCGCGGGCCTCGGCGCAGTCACGGCATAACGGTGGCGCGGAGCGTCTGCACCGCCTCCGGACGACCTCGTCCTGCTGCATGACGCCCAGCCGCGGGCGCCGGGCATCACCCGATCCGTTGCACGACGCGCCCGCGCGAAGCGCGTAGCGTCCGGATCACCCGTACCCCCGAAGGAGAGGAGCAAGGACTGATGAGCGACGTAACGGCCGGGGAGGACATGCTCGGCCCCGTTGACATGGTGGTCATCGGCTACCCGCCGGAGGCCCCCAAAACGGGTGAGGCGCTGCCGCTCTTCATCGACCTCGTGGACCGAGGGATCATCAACGTCCTCGACGTCAGAGGGCTCCGTCGCAACGACGACGGCACCTTCGACGCGTTCGACGTCAGCGACGTCGACGGCATCCCCGACATGACGCTGCTCGAGGGCGCGCAGACCGGGCTGATCGGAGACGAGGACATGCGCACGGTCGTCGAGGCGATGGAGCCCGGCGCGGCGGCGATCCTGATCGTCTTCGAGAACAGCTGGGCTGCGCCGTTCGTCAACGCCGTGCACCGCAACGGCGGCCGCCTGATCGCATATGAGCGCATCGGCGCCCAGGATCTCCTGGACGCGCTCGAGCTCATCGAAAGCTGACCCCCTGAACCGAGAGGAGACCGCAAGATGCCGCTGTTGAGAGGTGTGGCAAGGACCGCCGTGATCGCCGGCACCGCCACCCATGTGTCGAACAACGTCAGCCGCCGCCAGGGCGAGAAGTGGGCCCGCAAGGAAGAAGAGCAGTACGCCCAGCAGCAGGCCGCAGCCCCGCCGCCGCAGGCGGCAGCACCTGAAGCCGACCCGATCGAGCGCCTGCGCCAGCTCGGCGAGCTGCACGAGCAGGGGATCCTCACCGACGCGGAGTTCGAAGCGCAGAAGGCGAAGGTGCTCGGCTGAGCGCTGCCGTCAGAGTCCGGGCGTGGGCGTGCCGGTGGCGCGCGACTCCTCGATGAGGATCTCGCGCAGGCGCGGCAGCTCCTGCGCCGCGAGCGATGTTCGCGGCCGGGCACTGTCGCGCTCGAGGAGGTTGCGCGCCTCGAGCGGGTCTGCCTCCATGTCGTAGAGCTCATGTTCGGGCCGGGCGCGGCCGTGCGGGTCGAGGTAGGCCGCGTACTTGAAGCGCCCGGTGCGCACGCAACGGACGCGATTGGGCTGCCCCGGCGCCTCCTGGCGCGCGGTGCCCGCCTGGTGGTCGTCATAGGTGAACAGCACGTGCTCGCGGGCGCGCTCGGCGGCCCGCGCGCCGAGCACACCGCCGAGATCGACGCCCGCAGCGGCGAGCGCGGTCCGATCGGGCCGGGCCGCGGCGGCCAGCACACCGCTCTGGTCCACGCCGTCGAGCGTTCCCGACGGCTCCGCGCCGGCGATCGAGAGCAGTGTCGGCACGAGGTCGACCAGCGAGGCGGACGCGTCGCTCCTCGCCGGGCCGGGGAACAGCAGCGGGTTGGAGAAGAGGAGCGGCACGCGGATCGTCTCCTCGTAGGCGTTGAACATCTTCTGCCGCAACCCGCCGTGTGAGAGCCCCATCTCGCCGTGATCGGAGATGCGCGCGATCACCGTCCGCGCCCGCAGAGAGCCCGGGTCGCCGGCGTCGCCGAGCGCGCGCAGCAGCCGCCCGACCTTCTCGTCCACGACCCCGTGCAGGTAGGCGTAGAAGTTCACGTAGTCGCGCTGGGCCTCGCGACTCCTCAGCGCTCCGATGTACGAGACCTGCCCGAGCTGCATCAGCGAGTGCACCGCGGGCTTCTCGTGCAGGCGCTCGTCGATCGTCGGCGGCAGCGGGATGCCCATGCCGGCGAACTGCTCGCGGCGGAAGCCCCCCTCGCTGTAGGAGTGCGGGTAGCCCAGGACGTCGTGCGGGTTGACCAGCGAGACGACAAGGCAGAACGGCTCCGGCAGGGGAGCCGAGGAGAGGAACGCCTCGACCTGCGAGATGTAGTCCTCGTCCCAGCCCATCCCCGAACGGCCGGCGTTGCCGCCGCCGAAGTGCGCGGGGTCGGTGTTCTCGCCGGCGTCGGGAGCCTCCCAACCGCCGAAGCCGAACTCCCGCTCCATCCGCCTGGCGTCCGCCTCGCCCCACGCGTGGCCGCCGGCCAGGGGCGCCGTGAGATGCCACTTGCCCTTGTAGACGACCGTATACCCGGCGTCGCGCAGGCGTGTGCCGAGGGTGGGTTGGTCCGCCCGCAGCTCGGGCTCGTGGCCCGCCTTCGGGCCGATCCGCAGCGCCCCCCTCACAAACGAGCCGGCCAGGCGTCTGCGGGGGACCGCCCCGCTGCTCGCGATGTCGCGGACCTGGCGCAGCACGTCGGGGAGGAACTCGGGGTTGGGCTGCAGATCGGCGTTTGTCAGCGTGAGCGTCACGCCGTGCCGCGAGGGATACGTGCCCGTCAGGAAGGTCGCCCGGCTGGGTGAGCACATCGCGGTTGCGGTGCACGCCTGCTCGAAGGAGAGCGCGGTGCGTCGCAGCTCCGCCTCGTTCGGCATCAGCTGATCCAGCCACCCCGGCTGTGTGGGCCAGTGCATCGGTGTGCGCTGCTGGTCGGTGATGAGCAGCACGATGTTCGGCCGGCGCGTGCCGGTGAGGAGCGCAGCCTCGGCGTCGCTCATCGCGGTCCCCGTTCCCCTCCGTCCGGGGTCCCGGTGACCGCGACGCGGGCGATCGTGGTGATCGACTGGTAGTAGACGTCGCGCCCGAAGCCGGGCGCCGGGAAGAGGAACCCCTGCGTCGGCGAGGGCACGGCGACCCGGGCCTTCTCCTCGCCGGTGTCGAGGTCGAGCACGACGAGCTCGTCGCCGCCGCGCAGCGCGGCAGCGCGGCGACGCAGAGCGCCCACGCGGGAGAGGCGCTGCAGGACCGCCCGCGCCGCCGCTCGCCTCAGCGGACCCGAGGGGTTGCGCGGCCCGCGCCAGTCGCCGACGACGAGCTCACGCGTGTCGGGAAAGACGATGATGTGCCCGGCGTGGGCGAAGCGGTCGCGCCGCCACAGCCCGTGCAGCTCGTCGCCGTCCATCCGCCACGCCCGCAGCACCGCGTTGCCGGAGTCGTAGGCGACGACGACACGGCCCGCCGGGTCCCAGGCGGGCGGGTTGGACTCGGTCCCGTACGGGAGGCCGCTGATCTCGGTCGAGCGGATGCTGCGCTCATCGTCGAGGCGCACCCACCACAGCCGCATCGGCGCTGGGTCCCGCCCGGTGCCCAGCATCGTGTGTGAGACGTCGTTGCTGCCGTTGTCCATCCAGAGCACGTGCTCGCCGGTCAGCACCGGGTCCCAGCCGAAGCCCCGTCCGGGGGCGGGCCCGTAGCGGGGCTGCCACGAAGGGTCGATGACGAGCCGCCCCGCGTCGCGGTCGTAACGGAGGCGGTAGGCGGTCGTCGTGCCGAGCGCGATCACGCTCTCGCCGTCGCTCGACAACCGCGCGACCGACGGCTCGGGCAGCGCCAGCGGCGGGCAGAGGGGGAGGAGTGTGTGGGGATCCAGGATCGAGACGGTCGAAGGCTCGAGCCCCACCGGCGCGTCACAGTCCTTGGTGACCAGCTCGCCGCCGGAGAGCAGGACGAAGGAGTTGTGCGGGCGGGCGCCGGGGAGGTGGTGCGAGGCGAGCACCTCCAGCGACGGTGAGAGCCGGTGCGCCCAGGCGCCGAACACGACGAGCAGCCCGCCGCCGCGATCGGCGGCGATCCCGCCCGGCCAGTACGGCCCGCCGGGAAGCCGCACGCTGCTGGCGAGCACCTCCAGCGTCTCCGGGTGCAGGCGCTCGACCCACGTCTCGACGGGCGCGGCCTGGGCGCCGCCGCGAGGAGCGCCGTGGCGCAGGGCGAACAGCTCGCCCGCATCGCGTCTGACGAGGGCGTCCGTCACGAAGGCGTCACGCGAGGCCGCGAGCTCGAGGCGCTCACCCGGAGCGATGGCGAGGCCGTCCACGCCGTCGGCACAGCCGTGCCGGCGCGGGCCCCCGTCCTCGGCCGTCCACGGCGCCGGCCAGTACGCGTCGAGCGAGCGCTCGACGCCGGACAGCGCCGGCGGGCTGTGTCCCCACATAGCGGCTCAGCCCGCGGCGCGCCCGCGGCCCGAGCGCGGTGCCGGGGCCTGGGTGCCTGCGGACGCGGCGAGGGTGGCGCGCAGCAGGAGCTCGAACTCCCGCAGCGCGCCGTCGACGTCCAGCTCGCCGCTCGCCAGGAGATCACCGAGCCCGTCGAGCGCGTTCACGAGCGCCCAGGCACGGGGGCGGATGATCGCGTCGTCCCCCTCACCGAACAGCGGCCGCCAGCGCTTGATGCTGCGTTCGCGAAGCGTGACGGCGAGCGAGTTCAGCTCGTGTGCCGGCGCGTCGGTCGTGGAGAGCACGCTGCGCAACAGGTGGCGGTCCTCCCGGGAGAGCTCGAGAAAGCCGCGTGCCGCGCCGAGCGCGACCTCGACGGCACGGTCCGGGTCCGCAAACGCGCCCGGAGCGCTGATCGACTCGTAGATCGCGTTGTCGATCACGGCGAAGCGGTCGACGAGCACGGCGCCGAGCAGGCCCTGCAGGTCGGAGAAGTGGTCGTAGACGAGCTGGCGGCTGACACCCGCGGCCTTCGCGAGGCCGACGATCGTGAGCCGGTCGACGCCTTCGCTGCCGGCGATCCGCGTCGCGGCGTCGAGCAGCTGGCGGCGGCGATCCTCCGAGCGCAGGTACGGCCGCCTGGCCGGCGTGCGAGCGCCACGTTGCTTCGCTCCGGGTGCGGCCGGCACGGATTCGATCTTAGGGTGGGCGGTGGTCATCGTGTGGAGCAACATATTTACAGAATGTCCATAATTGTGCTAGCCTCCGGCTGCCCCTGGAGGAGGGGTGCATCGAGAACCGAGGAGGGGTGAGGATGTTCTTGAGGGACAGGCGTCGGCATCACGGCGCGGACCAAGGGGCCGCGCCCTCCCGGCGCCGTCTGCGGGCAGTCCTGGTCGGGGTCTCAGCGGTGGGGGCTCTGGCCGTGACCGCGCCGGCTGCGTTCGGCGCGGTCACGGTCTCGCCGCTGCCCGGCACGCCGGACGCGAACCCGGCCACTCAGATCAGCATCCTCGGCACCCCGGCGTCCAACATCGAATCGGTGACGGTCACCGGATCGCTCAGCGGCGCCCACAGCGGTCACCTCGTCGCCTACGACTCGGCCGCGGGGGCGAGCTACGTGCTCGACGCGCCGTTCACCGAAGGCGAGGAAGCGAACGCGACCGTGGCGCTGAAAGAAGGCGGCACGATCGAAGACCGTTTCGACATCGCCCGCCTCGGCCCGCCGGAAAACCTTCTCAAAGCCGAAGGGGAAAAACCCGAATCGCTCGAACACTTCAAGACCGAGCCCGGCCTGCTTCCGCCGAAGGTGAAAATCAACCTCGCGGACCCGAGCCTGAAGGGCGACTTCTTCCTGGACCCGCTGCCGGCGCCGACGATCCACGTCGGCTCGAAACTGCTCGAATTCGAAATCGTCGGGCCGAACGGGCTGATGCTGCTGAACCCCGAAGGCAAGCTGCTGTGGTGGCGCCAGCTGCCGAAAGGCCTGGTGGGGTCCAACCTCGAGAAGACGACCTACGAAGGCCGTCCCGCGATCGCCTGGTGGCAGGGATCCGTGACCGAAACGGCCTACGGGCTGGGCGAAGGCGTGATCGCCAACTCCGCCTACGAACCGGTCGCCCACGTGAAAGCCGGCAACGGCCTCTCCATGGACATCCATGAGCTGTGGATCACGCCGCAGGGACAGGCCTGGATCGACGCCGTGGAGCCGGTGTGCGAACCGGTCTGCGACGAAAGCCACCCCCCGATCCTCGACTACGTGGCCCAGGAGATCGACATCAACACCGGCATGGTGATGTGGGAATGGAGCCCGCTGGGCCACGTCCCCCTGTCCGAGACGGAAGCGGTGCCCGCCAACGGCGCGTTCGACCCCTACCACCTGAACTCGATCGAGCCGATCGCGGGGGACAAAGTGCTGATCTCGATGCGCGACACGTCGGGCGTCTACCTGCTGAGCCTCCAAGACGGCCACATCATCTGGCAGATCGCCGGCAAGAAATCGACGTACACGCGCCTGAAAGGCACGCGGTTCTACTTCCAGCACGACGCGAAGCTCGAAGGCAGGCACCTCCAGACGCTCACGGTGTTCGACGACGAGGCGGGGCCGCCGGCCTACGGCACCTCGCGCGGGCTCATCCTGCACCTCGGCAACGGGAAGGTGAGCCTGGGGAAGCAGTACCTGCGCTCCTTCACGACGGTCGCCGGGGCCGAGGGCAGCATGCGCGTGGAGAAGGGCGGCTACGCGCTCGTCGGCTACGGCTCGACGCCGTTCTTCTCCGAGTTCACCAAATCGGGTGAACCCGAACACAACGGCAAACTCGTGTTCGACGCCCAACTGCCGAAAGGCGACGGCAACTACCGCGTGCTCCGCGACGAATGGGAAGGGCTGCCGAACACGCTGCCCAAGCTCGCCGCCGAACGCGAATCGCTGAGCGAAGTGGCGCTCTACGCGAGCTGGAACGGCGCCACGAACGTGGCGAGCTGGCAGGTGCTCGGCGGCGAATCCCCTGGATCGCTCGCCCCGCTGGGGAGCTACGCGTGGACGGGCTTCGAGACGAAGATGTCCGTCGCCAGCACAGACAGCACGTTCGAAGTGCAGGCGCTCGACGCGCACGGCCACGCGCTGGCGAGCTCGGGGCCGGTCTCGGCTCCCTGAGAGGGTCTCGAAGCTGAGATGGCAGGGCCGGCGCTCCAGGCCGGCCCGCCGCGCCCGCGCCACCCGGTCTCCGGCGCGGCGCGGCGCGCGGCACCTCCACCATCTGCGCTCGGCGTACGGCGTAACCTCCGAGGCGTGCCGACGGTCATCGCCTGCCCCAGCTGCGCCACCAAGAACCGCGTCGGCGCGGTCGCGAAAGGGACTCCGCGCTGCGCCTCCTGCAAGGCGCCACTGCCATGGGTCGTAGCCGCGGACGAGTCGAGCTTTGCGGACGAGACCGAGTCGAGCGTCCCGGTGCTGGTCGACTTCTGGGCGCCGTGGTGCGGACCCTGCCGGCTGGTCGAGCCGGTCCTCGCGCAGCTCGCCGCCGATCGCGCCGGGGCGCTGAAGGTCGTGAAGGTCAACGTCGACGCGAACCCCTCGCTCGCCTCCCGCTTCCAGGCGATGAGCATCCCGCTGCTGGTCTTCATGCGCGACGGACAGGAGGTCGACCGCATCGTCGGCGCCGCCCCCAAGGGCCAGATCGAGCAGCGACTGCCGGCGAGCTGAGCGGCGGTCCACCCACCCCGGCGGCGCGCAACTGGAAGAATCGGTCGCGTGCAGGAGGCGCTGAACAGTCCGGCGGGTGCTCCCGGCCCGGAGGAGATCGGCGCGTTCGCGTTCCGGGTCTGGGGCTACAAGCAGGGCGAGATGGTCTCGCTGCTGATCCATCTCGGCGACCGGCTCGGTCTCTACCGGCACCTCGACGGCGCCGGCCTCGTCACGGCCGAGGAGCTCGCGGACCGCACGGGCCTGCACGCCCGCTGGCTGCGCGAGTGGCTGCGCGGGAACGCCGCCGCCGAGCTGCTCACCTCCGGGGACGGCGAGCA
This sequence comes from uncultured Solirubrobacteraceae bacterium, assembly GCA_963742805.1. GTDB lineage: Bacteria > Actinomycetota > Thermoleophilia > Solirubrobacterales > Solirubrobacteraceae > Palsa-744. The sequence continues at coordinate 1,237,762 of CAVUNG010000001.1, forward strand.
CTTCGAGCTGACGGCGGCCGGGGCGATGGTGCTGGCGCGCGAGGAGGACAGCCTGCAGTTCGCGGCCGGCGCGTTCGGCGCGCCGCCGGAGCCCGGCTTCGTCGACGACCTCGCCGAGGCTTTCCGCACCGGCGCCGGCATGCCCTACGACCGCCACGGACCGGCCGGGGTTCATCGCACCGAGCGCATGCTCGGGCCGTGGGCGCGGCTCTCGCTCGTGCCGACGATCCTGCCCGCGCTCGAGGACGTGGCAGACCGGCTCGCCGGCGGCGCGTTCGTGGCCGATGTGGGCTGCGGCGCAGGCGTCGCGCTGACCTCGCTCGCGCGCGCCTATCCGGCCTCGACGTTCCACGGCTACGAGCTCTCGGCGCTGGCGGCCGAGCGCGCGCGAGCGCGCGTCGCAGAGGCGGGGCTCGCCAACGTCGAGATCCTGGACCGGCGCGCCGAGGAGCTGCCGCAGGACAGCGACTACGCGCTCGTCATCACGTTCGACTGCCTGCACGACATGACGCGGCCGGACGCGGCGGCCAGAGCGATCCGCGGCGCGATCGCCGAGGACGGCACCTGGCTGGTCAAGGAGATCCGCTGCGCGGATACCTGGCAGGGCAACCGGCGCAACCCGATGCTCGCGATGTTCCTCGGTTTCTCGGTCTCCTCCTGTATGTCATCCGCGCTCTCAGAGCCGGGCGGAGCGGGTCTCGGCACGATCGGCCTGCCGCCGCAGGCGACCGAGCGCCTCGCGCGCGACGCGGGCTTCACGCGCTTCCGCGTCCACGATTTCGAAGACCCCGCCAACCTCTACTACGAGATCCGCCCTTGACCGAGAGCGTTGCGGAGATCGCCGCGCTCGCCCGGGAGCTGGCGGAGGAGACCGAGGCGAGCCGCCGCCTGCCGGAGCCCCTGCTCGACCGTCTCCGCGACTCGGGCCTCATGAACGCGGGCGCCCCGCGCGAGGCCGGCGGGCCCGAGTTGCCTCCCGGCGAGCTCCTCCGGCACGCCGCCACGATCGCCGCGGGGGACGCATCGGCCGGCTGGTGCGTCTCGATCGCAGCCACCAGCAGCCTGCTCGCCGGTTACCTCGAGGCGGACGCGCGGGAGGAGCTGTTCGCCGACCCGCGCGGGATCGCCGCCGGCATCTTCGCGCCGCGCGGGACCGCGCGCCCGGTGGAGGGCGGGTTCCTGGTCAGCGGGCGCTGGCCGTACTGCAGCGGCATCCAGCACGCCGGCGTCCTGTTCGCCGGCTGCTTCCTCGCGCAGGACGACGCGGGCGGCACGGCGGCCCGCCCGACGCCGATCGTCGTCGGCATGCCGCGGCAGGACCTCGAGGTGCTCGACACATGGCACACGCTCGGCCTGCGCGGAACGGGCAGCCAGGACTCCGTGGCCGCAGAGCTGTTCGTCCCGGCCGGGCGCGCCTTCTCGCTGTTCGAGGGTCCACGCGTCGACCGGCCGCTCTACCGCTTTCCCGTGTTCGGCTACTTCGCCCTGTCGGTCGCCGCCGCGGCGATGGGCAACGCCCGCGGCGCGATCGACGACTTCGCCGAGCTGGCGAAGGTGAAGGTCGGCCAGGGGTCCGCGCGCACGCTCGCTGAGCGCTCGACGACGCACGCCGCGCTCGCGGAGGCCGAGGCGTCGTTGCGGGCCGCCGAGGCGCTGTTCGACGCCGCGGTCCAGGACGCCTGGGTGGCGGCACAGAACCCGGAGCCGGTGCCGGTCGAGCTGCGCGCCGCCTTGCGCATCGCCGCGACCAACGCGGCGTCGACCGGGGCGTCCGTGGTCAGCATGCTGTTCGGTCTCGCGGGCGGACCCGCCATCTACGACGGCGCGCCGCTGCAGCGCCGCTTCCGCGACGCCCACACGGCTTCGGCGCACTTCCAGATCGGTCCCGTCTCACGCGAGATCCAGGGCAGGCTGCTTCTGGACCAGCCCGCCGACACGCTGATGATCTGACGGCGGGGCGCCTCAGACCGGGGCCGCCGACCAGCCCGACCAGCGCTCGACGTCCACCGCCAGGACGGCCCCGGCCGCGCGCTGCTCCGGATACCGTGCTGCCAGAAGCGCAATCGCCTGCGCGGCCTCCCGGTTATCGCTGTCCAGCACCCGCGCGCGGCCGTCGGCCCGCACCCACCAGAGCCTGCTCCAATCCTCCTCGTAGTGGTCTGCGAGCAGCGCCGCCGCCGGCCGGGCGCGCAGGTTCTCCAGGCGCTTGAGCCGCCCGGTGCGCTTCGGCTTGCGGTCGACGACGCTGTAGATCGTCTCCCCGTCGAGGACGAAGACGACGGGCACGATGTGGGGCCTGCCGTCGGCGCCCACGCTCGCGAGTCGCGCGACCGGGGCCCGCGCGAAGCGCTCCCGCGCCTGCGCGCTGTCCACGTCACTCCCCGTGCAGTTCGGCGACCGCCGTCTCCCAGCGGTCGAGCGCCTTTTCGACCGGCGCGATAGGTGCGGAGGGGATGTAGCGGATGACCCGTCGCACGCCCATCTTCTCGAGCTCTTCGAGCACCTCGGGTTTGGCCGGCGCCGCGTTGATGACGACATCGACGTGCCGGTTCGCACGGGAGCGCAGCTCCTCGATCCGCCCAGCCAGGTCTTCGCCCGGGATGTAGTTGGGCATCCATGCGTCGCCGAAGGCGAGCACGCGATCGAGCACCGTGGGCCCGTTGCCGCCGACGAGCACGGGCGGGTGGGGCCACTGCGCGGGCTTGGGCCAGGACCAGATGCGGTCGAAGTTCACGAACTCGCCGTGGTAGCCCGCCTCTTCTTCGGTCCAGATCGCCTTCATGGCACCGATGCGCTCGGCCATCAGCGCCATCCGCCGGCGAGGGTCGGTGCCGTGGTTCTCCATCTCCTCGCGGTTCCATCCGGCACCGACGCCGAACTCGAAGCGCCCGCCCGAGAGGCGGTCGATGCTCGCGACCTCCTTCGCGGTCGTGATCGGGTCGCGCTGGATCACCAGGCAGATGCCGCTGCCGATGCGAATGTGGCTGGTCGTCTCGGCGGCGCACGCCAGCGCCACGAACAGGTCGTAGGTGTGGCTGTATTTGCGTGGCAGCTCGCCGCCTGCCGGGTAAGGCGTGTCACGGCTCGCCGGGATGTGGGTGTGCTCGGGGAAGAACAGCGACTCGTGCCCGCGCTCCTCGGCCAGGCGCGCGAGCGCGCCGGGCTGGACGCCGTCGTGCGTCGCGAAGCAGGCGATCCCGAACTCCACGGGCGCAAGCCTACCGGTCGGTTGGCCGTGGCTTCGCCCGAGGGGATACGCTCCCCCCTCAACAGGCGAAGCAAGGGGACGCCACATGAGTACGGCACCGACCACGGTCGGCGCAGCTGTGGGCATGCCGGATCCGGGAGCGATCATGCAGCTCGGGACGGGCTTCTGGGGCTCGAAGACGCTCCTGAGCGCAGTCGAGGTCGGGCTCTTCTGATGAGCCTCAACATGCTGATCGAGACACCCGGCGGGTTCGACTACACAGGCGCCGACTGCCGCTCGTGGATGCAGGAGGTGGGTTTCGCCGAGAGCTCGGTGCACCACCTCGTCGGCCCGGACTCGATGGTCGTCGCCCGCAGTAGCGCCGCTTGAGCTCGCCCTACACAGAGCTGGCGCTGACAGCGCTCGCGGCGATGCTCTCGCCGACGACGCTGTCGTTCACGGTGTTCGCGCTGGTGCTCGGCGAGCGCCCGCTCCGCACCGGGCTGTGGTTCTTCATCGGCGCGTTCGGCGCGACGCTGCTGATCGGCGTGCTCGCAGCCTTCGTGCTCGGCAATGCGGCGGCCCCGGCCCACTCCTCCGAACAGCCGCCCACGGCGGTCGCGATCCTCGACGTCGTCTTCGGCGTGCTGCTGATCGCATGGGTCGCGCGAGCGGTCCGCCGGCCGCCCAACCCGAAGCGCGTCGCCGACACGGTCGAGAAGATGTCGGCCGTCGCCTCATCGCCGGCGGTCGCGGTCGTCGCCGCCGGCGCGACGCTGGCGAACCCGGGCGGGTTCATCCCGATCGCGCTCAAGTCGCTCTCGCAGGCCAACCCGAGCACGGCCGAATTCATCGTGCTCTGGGCCGCGTTCGGGCTCGTCGCCCTGCTGCCCCTCCTGGTGTCCCTGATCGCTCTCGGCGTCGCACCCGAGCGGGCGAAGGCGGTGCTCACCCGCGTACGGCACTGGCTCGAGCGCCACGCCCGCACGCTCGCGGCCGTGATCATCGTGCTGCTCGCCGCGACGCTGCTGCGCAACGGCATCGTCGCGCTCACCGCCTAGCCCAGGGGAAGGTGCGAGGGTCGGCCGGCGCCCGATGGCGGCCTCAGCCGCCTTCGGCTTTGCGGAGTTCTTCGTTTTCTTTTTCGAGCGTCTTCACCTTTTCTTCGGCTTCGACGCGCTTTTCTTCGTTGGCGGGCTTCTGGGTGACGGTCTTCTCGGTCACGGTTGTGACGGTCGGCACCGTCTTCGTGCTCGTCACCGTGTGCGTCACGGCCGGACCGCTCGGCACGGTCTTGGTGGTGGCGTTGCCGTGGCCGATCAGGTAGCCGACGAGGGCACCGAGGAGCACGCCGAGCAGGCCCACGGTGAACGCGGCCCACGGGTTGCTCCACCACGGGTCCGCCGGGGGCGGCTCGGGCGGGTAGCTCTCATAGCCCGGCTGTCCGTACGCGGGCTGGCGCGGCGGAGCGGGCTGGCGCGGCGGCACCGGGCGCAACGGTTCGGTGGGGCGGGTGGGTTCGTCCGGAGGTCGCGGAGGTTCGGGACCGGCCATCGGCATCTCACGCTACCCGAAGGGCCAGACGCGCGTGAACGCGGCGCTCAAGAGGTTGCCGGTCCCTTCCGCTCCGCCAGAGCGCGCAAGCAGTGCGCCGCGTGAACGGGCGCTCAAGAGGTTGCCGATCCCTCCCGCCGGAGCGCGCAAGCAGTGCGACCGGCGAGGCCGTAGCGGACGGCCCAGGGTCCGTGCGGGCGCGACCGGGTGGTCAGCCCACGGCGCATCCGACCACCGGCCGGGAGAGGGCGGTCGCCCCCTCCCGGCTGTGGTGATGCTCAGACCGGCGCGACGAAGCTCAGGTTGCCTGCCTGCAACGTGACTTCTTCGAGTTCGCCTTCCATTTTGCCGCCCCCGAATTCGGCTTCGCCCGCCGCGTTCAGGTGGTTGCCGCCGTATTTGCATTCCGGCGTCAGTTTGACCGTCGTGTGGATGTCTTTGACTTCCCACGAGATGTCGAGGCGTTCGCGGAATTCGCCGAATTTTTTGGCTGGGTTGCCTTCGAGTTTTTCTTTTTCGGTTTGGTACGTGAGGCCTTCGAAGGTGCGTTCCTGGCCCTTTTCGGTTTCGGCTCCGGGCGGGACCCACTGCGCCGGGATCGTGACTTCGCAGGTCGAGCCGGTCGCTTTGAAGTTGACGCTGCTCGGGCCGAGTTTCAGCGCCCCGTTCGAATGGAATTCCATGCCGAGCGTGAAGCTCGCCTGGACCGCTTCTTCGAGCCCTCCGCCGCCCGGCCGAACGGCTTCGCAGTGCGAGAACTTGACTTCCTGGAAGAACGTTTCGGATTCGCCCATCGTGACGCTGCCGTTCGACTTCAGTTCTTTTTCGCAAGCTTCGAAGTGGTAGGGGCCGAGCGTCATTTCGCCCGCTTCGCCGATCCCCTTGACCGTGCCGGCCACCGACGCCTTGAATTTGCCGAACACCGGTTTTTCTCTCGCGAGCGCCGGCGACGCAAGCACGCCAAGCGCCAGCGCGCCGGCCAATGCAACCGCCATCGTCATCCGTCTCATCCCTAGATCTCCCTTGCTCGTAGCCGTGGGGCGATGCGATCTGCGGGCTTGCGGTCGGCCTCCCCAACCGTTCGCCGGGGCCCCTGGATCGCGCCTCGGAACATACCAGGCACCGGCCGCCCGGCTCGCCGCTTCGCATGGCGGCGATCGCGGCCGCGATCGCGGGCGGCGCGGTCTGCCCGGAGGGGGCTCGGAGGCTGCCCGTTTGGGCCGACACGGGCGTATCCCGAAGAGGCCGCAACCTCCCCCCTTCGTCGAGCTTTCGGGCACCTGACAGGAACGAGCCCCATGCTTCTCTCACTGTCAATCAAGCATCGGCAGGGTGACGGGGCCGAGCTCGAGAGGGGGCAACTCTCTCGCGTCCGAGACCTCGAACACGGCCAGCAGTCAGGAACGGGGCAATGGGACTCTTGCACGGACACAGGCGAAGCCGCTCGACACACGCGGACCGCGGCACCCGCTACTACCCAACGATGGGCCTGCTGCGCGAAGGCGTCGATGACGCGCCGACGCGCTTCGAACCGCAGTCGCTCACGCAGCGCGCGTCTGACCCCTACGAGGAGTGGCGCGCGAAGCGCGAGGCGGAAGGGAGCCGCGACCAGGTCGACGCGGTGCGCTGGGTCTATCGTCAACGAGGGGCGGCCACATCTCCGATGGACAAGGACGATGCGGCCGCGGAGGCCGTCCGCTGGGTGAACCGCTACCGGGGCGTAGGCGCTGCGCCCGGACGCGAGAGCACCGGCGCGAGCGCGGCAGGACCGGGCAGCGGGCGCGAGCACCCTGTGGATCTGGTCGGCGCGCAAGGGGGTTGATCCGCGCCGCCTGAAGCCCTCCGGTCTCGACCCTGCGCCCCGGGGGGAGCGCGGGATCGAGACCGGAGCGCGGCGCTGAGGGGTCCGCCGCCCCGCGTCTCGCTCGATCGGCGTGACCCGCGCAGCGGTCAGCCGTAATACAGTCCGCAGCATGGCGGCCAGCGGATACGCAGAGCGGCTCCCGCAGTCCCGCACACCGGCGCTGTTCGGGCGTGTGATGGGCCTGGTTGCCATGACCGTGGCGGTCGCGACGCTGGGCGTGTTCCTGTTCCGGAACTCCGGCGGCGCGCTCTGGTTCATCGCCTGGATCGCCGCGCTGGGGTGCCTCGTCGGGCTCAACGTCGCCAACGCGCGCGGCAACCAGTCGCTGGCGCTCGGGCTGCTGCTGCTGTTCGGGCTGCTGATCGGCGCGAGCGTCGCCAGCACCGTCAACTACTACGCCGCCACCGATCCCACCGCCGTGCGCCAGGCGTTCGGAGCCACGGCCCTGTTCATCGGCGGACTCGGCGCGGGCGGCTACGCGATCCGCCGCGACCTCTCCTTCCTCTACAGATTCGCCTTCTGGGCTCTGCTGGCGCTGATCGCCGCCGGGTTCGTGCTGATCTTCGTGCACATTCCCGGCGCCTACACGGCGTACGCGATCGCGGGGCTCGCCATCTTCGCGCTGTACACCGTGATCGACTTCAACCGCCTGCGCAGGGCCGGCCAGGAGGAAGCGATCCCGCTCGCAGCCGCGATCTTCCTCGATATCCTGAACGTGTTCCTGCTGTTCCTGCGGCTGTTCGGCGAAAGCCGGTAGGAACTCCGGCCTCCACGGCGACCGGCCCGAGCGCACGACGGCGCTCGTCCGTTTATGATCTTCGCTTCCGGGAAAGCGCGAGCGAGGAATGATGCTCGGTATCGCCCACCACCTCTCGACAAGGATCGTCAGCAGCCGCCGTCTGATAGCGAGGACGGCGCTCGTCGTGGTGTTGGCGGTCCTGCTCGGCGCCGCGACGGCGCAGGCGGACGAACCTCCCGCCGGCGAATCCCCGGCGGGAGCGCAGACGGAAGCTCCCGCCGCGGGCGGAGCGAGCACCTCGGAAGGCACCGTCGTCGGCGAAGGCGGCGCGCCGCCCGAAGGCACGGGCGAACAGTCCGTGCCGCACGCCGAAACTCCGCCCCCGACGACGTCGGAAGGCACGGGCGAACAGTCCGCGCCGCACGCCGAAACTCCGCCCCCGGCGACGTCGGAAGGCCCGGGCGAACAGACCGTGCCGCACTCCGAAACCCCGGGTGAAGCCTCCCCCCCGGCGGCGACGGAACCGGTCTCCAGCCCGCCTCCACCCCCCGTCTCGGAACCTCCGCCCGAAAAGCCCACGCCGGCCGAAACACTGACGCCCGAACGGCCGACCTCCGAAGGCCCGGGCCCCGAAGCGCCCTCGCACACGAAAGATGAAAAAAGCGCCGTCATGCTGCCGACGCTCCCCGGGGCTGTGCCGCCCTCCGCGACGGCGGTGACCGACGAAGCCGCGACCGCGACCGCCGCGAGCGTCCCGACCGGCGCGATGGTGATCGACCTCGGCGAAGGGCAGATCGCCCTCGAAACATCTGCGGGCACGCACCGTGTCGCGGCCGCGAAGGTCGCTCCGGGCGGCAAGGATGGCGGGGGTTGCGGCCTTCAGGGACTGGGCGGCGCCGGTGGCGGCGGCTGCGTGGGCACCTGGCTGCGTGCGCCGAGCCCGCTGTCGCCCGCGGAAGTGTCGCTCTCACCGGTTGCCGCCGCGCTCGGCGGCGTGACCGTCGTCGGCGGCAGCGGCGGCACAGGCAACGATGGCCAACCTGGTGCCGTCGGTGGCGGGAGATCGATGCCGCCCGTGCCGGGCCCCGCGCCCGGCGGCGCCTCGGGTGTCGCTGCCGGTGGCGGCGCAGCCGGCGTCGGGCTCTCGGGCTTCCTCGCCTTCGTACTGCTGCTGGCGCTCGCAGCGCCGCGCGCCATGCGCCGCCTGAGGCTTGCGTGCCTCCCGTGGCGCACAGCGTTCTTCGTGCTGATTCCAGAGCGACCCGGTTAGGCCCCCCGGCCAGACCGTCGCCCCGGCGGCCCGCTGCGGCCGGCCGCCCCACTGGAAATCACTTCGAAGCACTCCGAAAGGAGCTTGACGATGAAACGCCACCCCACGGTGTCCGAGGTAGACATAGGAGGACCGGACGCGAGCCCGCGGCTGCTCGGCGATCCACCGCGATCCAGCCGCGGCGAGCACGCCGATCCTGGTGAGCACGGGCTCGTGCTCACCAGCGTCAACACCTGGAACCACACGCTGATCCTGACCGGCGAGCTGACCCACCGCTCCGCGCACGCGCTCGAGGTCGAGATCGAGCGCCTCTGCGAAGAAGGCGTGACCGACATCACCCTCGATCTGCGCGATCTCCAGAAAGTCGACCCGGTCGGCGTCGCCGTGATCGCGTTCCGCTGCAGCCTTTGCGAGAAGCGCGGCTACGGGTTCAGGCTGATCCGCGGCTCGCGGAGCGTGCAGCGCACGTTCGAACAGGCGGGTGTGATCGAGATGCTGCCGTTCCAGGAAGACGACGGCATCGCAGCCGCGCGACTCGGTGCGATCGCCCAGCGGTCGCTCGACGCCTGCGAGCAGTGACGCCCAGCCCGTCGCGATGACGGGCTGGGCGCCGCGGCGCCCGGCAGGGGACCCGTACGGCTGTGCCGGAGCGACGCGACGTATGATCGACGCGCCGGGCTCACCCGGCGATCACCCGGCGAGAGGGGCGTGCGGGGTCTTCCAATGAGCCTGAAGACTGACCAGCTGCGCTACTTCGTGACCGTCGCCGAGGAGGGGCAGATCACGCGCGCGGCCAAGAAGCTCTACATCGCACAGCCCGCGTTGTCCCAGGCGATCGCCCAGCTCGAGAGCGAGCTCGGACTGCAGCTCCTCGAGCGCCACGCGCGCGGGGTGCGGCTGACTGCGGCCGGCGCCGCGTTTCTCGAGAAGGCTCGCGCGGTCGTCGACACGGAGCGCGCCGTGAGCCTCACGGCCGAGTCGCTTGCGCGGGCGGCGCGCGGGGTGCTCGAGGTCGGGTTCATCGGGCCGCCGCCACCGCTGAGCGCGCACGAGCTGTTCACCGGCTTCGCCGACGCGAACCCCGATTGCGAGGTCGCGTTCCGCGAGCTGCCGTTCCCGCGCGGCGACACGCTCTCCTGGCTGGAGACGGTGGACGTCGCCCTGTGCCAGACCCCGGCACTCGGGGAGGGCGTCGGCGCCTTTCCCGTCCGCGTGGAGCCGCGCGCGCTCGTCGTGTCCTCCACGCACCGCCTGGCCGCCGCAGAGCAGCTCCGGCTCGAGGACGTGCTGGAGCGGACCTTCATCAGCTACCGAGCCGATGTGCAGCCGGAGTGGGCCGGCTTCCACAGTCTCGACGACCATCGCGGGGGCCCGCCCGCGGCGATGACCGGCGACCACATCGCCACCTCGCTGGAAATGCTCGGGCGGCTCGCGGTCATCGGCGATGCCGTCACCGTGCTGCCGCTCAGCGACGCCAGGCTGATCGAGCAGGTGCTGCCGAGCGTGCGCGCGGTCCCCATCGGCGACGCGACGCACGCCGCGATCTCGCTGGTGTGGTCGCGCGAGGCGGCGCACCCGCGCCTGCAGGCTCTGCTCGACCGCGCGGCGTCAGCCACGGGCCAGGCCGCGCCGAAGGCCACCGGACGCTAGAGCGCCGCGGCCCCAGCATCAGCTCATGTCGTCGTCGCGCCCTGTTCCCGCACCCAGGCGAGGATCGCCCGCGAGGACGTGATCACGGTGCCGTCGGCGAGCTTCAGCGCCGGCAACTTCTCCTGGCCGGTGGCGGCGCTGAGCTGCTCGCGAGAGCCTTTGCGCAGGAACGGGATCGGGCTGCCATGCGCGGCTACGACCTTCTCGTAGTCGATGCCGGCCTCCCCGAGCGCAGCCTGAACGCGCCGGCACGGGTGTACCCGCGGGCCTCCCTCGTCACCGTGGCAAACGTACAACGTCGGCTTCTCGGCCATGTCGTCCCTTCCGCTGATGGACCCCGCGGAGGTTACGCCGCCCGGCGCCCCCGAGCCTAAGGCGCGGCCGGCACGACGACGACAGGGCCGGCGCCGTCACCCAACTCCGCGGTGTCGAAGACCGGCGAGTCCAGGCGCAGCACGTTCTCGTAGGAGCCGAGGAACTCGTCAGCCGTCTCCAGAAAGCCGATCCGTGGCGTGCGGTAGTGCATCGGCACGACCCAGCGTGGCCGCAGCCGCTCGACCACCTCGCGCGCTCGGAGGGCGCCGATCGTGGGGCCGCCGCCGACGGGCACGATCAGCAGCTCGATCCCCTCGAGCGCCGCCGCCTGCTCGTCGCGCAGGGCCGCCTGGCCGAAGTCCCCCATGTGGCAGACGCGCGTGCCATCGAAATCGAAAGCGAAGATCGTGTTCGGCCCGCGTTCTGTCCCCGCGGCCTCGTCGTGCTCGGAGGCCACCGCCACGACCGGGCCCAGGGGCGACTCCAGCGTGCCCGCGGTCGAGCGCAGCACGACCGGCTCGCCGCCCACCACCTCGACGACGTTGTGGTCCCGGTGCTCGTGGGTGACAAGCAGCAGATCGGCCTCGAGACCCTCGATCGCCGGGTAGTCCCACTGCACGCCACTGCCCTTGGCCAGCGCCGACATGTCGCCGAAGGGATCGATCGCCACCGTCCTCTCTCCCGCCGTCAGGCGGAACGCCGACTGCCCGTACCACTCAACCTGCATGCTGCTCCTCTCGGATCGGGTTGCCGCGTCGCCCGCGCTTGCGAGCGCCGGCGGCGGGATCAGCCTCCTTCACGAAGGCGCGCTCTGAGTGCTCATAGCGCCCGCCCCGCAACGCCGACGCCGCGGCGGCGACCAGACAGGCGATGATCGCGAACACGAACGCCTCGTGCAGACCGGTCTGGAACGGCCCTGAGATCAGATGGGGGAAGAACGAACGCCCCGTCAGCACCGCCTGCGCGTGCGCGGGGAGCGAGGCGAGGACGTGGCCGCCGAGCAGATGCTGGATCGGGTTGTAGCCGAGGAACGCGGCGAAGAGGATCGACACGGGCGGAAGCTCGCCGGCGCGGTGAGCGGCGGCCGCGCCGACGCCATGGGCGTGCAGCCCCGACGCCAGCGTCGAGGGCAGCGTGCTGGCCAGGCCGGCGATCATCAGCGTGAAGAAGATCCCGATCGAGATCACCTGCGCCGAGTTCTGGAAGGTCTGGTTCATGCCGCCGCCGGCGCCGCGGTCCGAGGCCGGAAGGCTGTTCATCACCGCCGCCCGATTCGGGGACGCGAACATCCCGAAGGAGACGCCCGTGAGCGCCAGCACCAGCGCGAACAGCGGATACGGGAAGTCGATCGGGAGCAGGCAGAGCAGCAGGAAGCTGAGGGCCGTGAACAGCATGCCCCCCGTCGCGAAGGGACGCGCGCCGAAGCGGTCCGAGAGCACGCCCGAGGCCGGCCCGGCCAGCAGCATCCCGATCGTCAGCGGCAGCATGTAGATGCCTGCCCACAAAGGCGTGTCGTTGAAGCTGTAGCCGTGCTGTGGCAGCCAGATGCCCTGGAGCCAGATGATCAGCATGAACATCAGCCCTCCTCGCGCGACCGCCGACAGGAAGGTCGAGAGGGTGCCGAAGCTGAACGCCCTGATCCGGAACAGCGGCAGCCTGAACATCGGGTTGGCGACGCGCCGCTCCACGATCCCGAAGGCGGCCAGGCAGGCGACGCCGGCCGTGAGCAGCGCGATCACGCGCGGGCTCTCCCAGCCTGTGCTGTGCGAGCCGTAGGGGCGGATCCCGTACGTGACGGAGACCATCAGCAGGATCAGCCCCAGCGCGAACAGGACGTTCCCGGCCCAGTCGATCGGAGCGCGCCTGGGCTTGCTGCGCTCCTCGAGCTTCAGGTATGCCCAGACCGTTCCGAACAGCCCCACCGGCACCGAGATCAGGAACACGAGGCGCCAGTCGATCGGCGCCAGCAGGCCGCCGAGCACCAGCCCGACGAACATGCCGCTGACGCCCACGATGTTGTTGATCCCCAGGGCCATGCCGCGCTGGTTGGCCGGGAACGCATCGGTGATGATCGCCGCTGCGTTGGCGAGCAGGCAGGCCGCGCCGATCCCCTGCACGATGCGGAAGACGATCAGCCACATCGCCCCGGCGCGGCCGGTCATCCAGTCGATCGTGAGGAGCAGCGACGCGACCGTGTAGATCACGAACCCGAGGTTGTAGATCCGCACGCGGCCGTACATGTCGCCAAGCCGGCCGAGGCTCACGATCAGGACGCTCGAGACGACCAGGAAACCGAGGATCATCCACAGCAGGTAGAAGCTGTTCGCCGGCTGCAGCGGGTCGAGGTGGATGCCCCGGAAGATGTCGGGCATCGCGATCAGCGTGATCGACGCGTCGAGCGTCGCGAGCAACACGCCGAGCGTGACGTTCGAGAGCGCGATCCACTTGTAACGGTCGTCGCTGGTGCCAGCTCTCGCGGTTCGGGCGGTGGCGATCGCCGGGGGCACGAGGGGATTATACAGGCTAACTGTGCAGTTCTCCTGTCTTCTATAGTCCGCTCCATGACCTCCGAGGACGACCTCGGCCGGCTCTCCAGCGAGCTGCGCGTGGTACTCGGCCAGCTGATCAGGAGGCTGCGGGCGGAGCATCGCTTCCCGTTCGCACAGGGATCGGTGCTGGGCAGGCTGTCCCGGGAAGGCACCTCGAGCGTCGGGGCGCTGGCCACCGCGGAGAGGGTCAGGCCCCAATCGATGGCGCAGACCGTCTCCGACCTCGAGACCGCCGGGCTGATCAGTCGCCGCCCGGACCCCGCCGACGGTCGCCGCACGCTGGTCGAGCTCACGCCGGAGGGCCGCGTGACGCTCGAGGCCGACCGCCGCGACCGCGAGGGCTGGCTGGCCTCGGCGATCGGCGCCGAGCTCACCGCCCCGGAGCGCCAGCAGCTTGCCCGCTCCGTCGAGCTGCTGCGCCGCCTCGCGGAGAGCTGAGCCGGGGCAGAGCGCCGCACGGCCCCGCGCGCAGGCCGGCGGCGAGCACCGGCCGCTGCTTCTATGTGCCCTCGGGCTCGGGGCGCTCGTCCCCGGGCCAGCGCCCGGTCACCCGGCTGAACGCGACCCGCGAGCCGTGATCGACGAGCCCGCGCACGGCGCGGAAGATCGCGCCCTCGAGCACGAGCGCCGCCAGCAGCTTCGCCAGCGGGATCTCGCGATGCTCCGGGTCGGGCGCACCTTGCTTGTCGATCATGCTCCAGATCCGCTCGAAGACCTTGGTCGCGAGCACTCCGGCCACCATCCCGCCGATCAGGCGGACGGGCATGAACATCAGCTTCAGCATCTTCGCCTCACCCTACTCCGCGTACATTTGCCGGCACGACCTCATCGAACTACCCGCCTTCCCGGTCGGCGGAAACGCCGCCCGGCGGACGTTTGCGGGTAACCCGTAGGACATGGAGCGCAACTTGAGCTCCCGGTTGGAGCGCCACCCGCTCGCGCTGAGCGCCGCCGCGGCGGTGATCGCGGTCGGCGCCGCGACCGCAATGGCCGACGCGGCAGGGCTGCAAGCCGTGCTCGACCGGCTTGAAGGGCTCGAGCCCGCGTGGCTCGCCGTCGCGGTCGGCGCGCGCCTGGTCGCCTACGTCGGCTACGCGATCGCCCACCGCCGCGTGACAGCGGCATGCGCGAGCGGGGAGCTGAGCGCCGACACAGCGGCCCGTGTCGTCGCGTTCGGCGCGGGCGCGACGTCGCTACGCGGTGGCTTCTCGATCGACGTGCGCGCGATGCGCGGATCCGGAGCGAGCACGCAGCAGGCGCGTTCGCACGTCGCCGCGCTCGCGCTGCTCGAGTACGCGGTGCTCGCCGTCGGGGCCTGGATCTGCTCGCTCGTGCTGGCCGGCGATCCCGGGGTGAAGGGCGCGGCGGTCTGGCCGTGGGTCATCGGCGTCCCAGCCGGGACCGCGCTCGCGGCGCTCGCCTGGCCGCACCTTCGCCGCCGCGCCCGCAAGGGAAGTCGGCTTCGCAGCCTGGTGGGCGGCGTGGAGATCCTCGCGCACGAGTGGCGGCGACCCGCCCGCGCGGCGGCGGCGGCCGCCGGGATGGCTCTCTACTGGGCCGCGGAGGCGGGGGCCGTCTGGGCCTCGCTGCGCACGTTCGGGATCTCGTGCACCCCGGCGGTCGCGCTCCTTGGGTGCGCCACCGCATACGTGTTGACGCCCCGGGGCCTGCCGCTCGCGGGAGCGGGGATCGCCGAGGTGCTCCTCCCCGTGAGCCTCATGTGGCTCGGTGTGCCGCTCGCGGCGGCCGTGCCGGCCGCGCTTGCGGCGGAGTTCGTGCGCCTCGCCGTCTCGCTTCCGCTGGCGATCATGACGACCGACGAGGTACACCGCCTCGTCGGTCGGGAGCGCAGGGCACGCCGAGGCGTTCGCGGCCGGCGCCGCACAGCGTCGACGGCCGGACGCTAGTACATACGTCGAGTTCTCGCACAGGTGGTGAAACGCCACCTACACTGCCCGCCACACCCGAAATTCACACCACTGAAAAAGGCAAACCCGTCGCGAGACGGGGGCGCAAAGTCAGAGGTCTCTCGGTGTAGAGACAGCTCGGCCGCCAGGTGATCGCCCCGGAGGTCTGAGTTGTCCAGCAAGATGCTTCAGCGCCCGCGGCGGTCCCGCTTTTTCACCGGGACCCCGCCCAACCGCCGTCTGCGCACAGACGACGGCTTTTCCCTGATCGAGCTGCTCGTCGTCTGCCTGATGATCGGCATCCTGGCCGCGATCGCGATCCCGATGTTCCTGACGCAGCAGGCCAAGGCGCAGGATGCGGCCGCCAAGGAAATGGTCCGCAGCGCCCAGGTCACGGCGGAGACGATCGCGACCGACCACAGCGGGTCCTATCAGCAGGTGAACCCGGAATCCCTGCACGAAACGGAGCGCGCGGTGAGGGTCGAAGCGAGTACCGCAGCCGCCTACGTCAGCAACGTCACCGCCACCGAAGACAGCTACTCCTTGACGGCCAAAGCCGTCAACGGCGACGAACTCACCATCAGCCGCGACTCGAACGGCAACATCGCGCGCACGTGCGCGAGCCCGGTCACGAAAACCGGCTGCTCGGGAGGGGAAAACTCGAGCTGGTGATGGAGACCTCTCGGCGCGGCGGGGTGACCGCACCGAGGAACTGGGGCAGCCGGGCCGGCTGCGTCGACCGTTCGGGGGAACCGGTCGTGCGCGGAGGGAATGGCCGGCTCGGCGCTCCGGTGGAGGGAGGCCTCGCTGCTCACCGCAATGCCATGGATGGCGCGGTGGGCAGACGAGGCTATAGCCTGCTCGTCGGTGCAGGCGATCGGATCGGAGGGTGACCGCAGACTCGCGGTCGTGACGGGCTCGGCCTCGGGCATCGGCCGCGCCACCGCCGACCGGCTGCTCGCCCTCGGCTACGAGGTCGCCGGCGCGGATCTTGCGCAGGCGCCCGCCGGCACGCGGCAGCGCCATTACCGGGTCGACGTCGCGGACGCGGCCTCGGTCGCTGCTCTTGCGGAGAGCGTGCAGGCCGACCTCGGCTGCCCCGACGTGGTGATCAACTGCGCCGGATGGGACGAGACGCACCGCTTCCTCGATACGGAGCGGCCCTTCTGGGAGCGCGTGATCGCGATCAACCTGCTCGGGGCGCTCGCGATCACACACGCCTTCCTTGGAGCGATGGTCGAGCGCGGACGCGGCGGCCGCTTCGTCAACGTGAGCAGCGACGCCGGGCGCGTTGGATCCAGCGGCGAGGCCGTCTATGCAGGCGCCAAGGGCGGCGTGATCGCGTTCACCAAGTCCCTGGCCCGTGAGACCGCACGACACGGCATCACCGCCAACGTCGTCTGCCCCGGCCCCACCGACACACCCCTGTTCCGGGCCCAGGCCGAGCGGCTGCAGGAGGCGCTGCTCCGGGCGATCCCGATGGGGCGCCTCGGGGCGCCCGAGGACGTCGCCGCGGCGATCGCGTTCTTCGCCTCGGCAGACGCCGGCTTCGTGACCGGGCAGGTGCTGAGCGTCAGCGGGGGGCTGACGATGGCGGGATGAGCGGGCTCGAGCAGGACCGCTACGAGCACCTGCGCTTCGAGCGGCGCGAGGGCGGCGTGGCGCTGATCACGATCGATCGCCCCGAGCGGATGAACGCCACCAACGAGCGCCTTCACACCGAGCTCGCCGGCGTGTGGCGGGACGTGGCCGACGACGAGGCGGTCCGCGTCGCCGTCGTGACCGGTGCCGGACGCGCGTTCTCCGCGGGCGGGGATCTCGAGATGGTGCAGAGGATGGCTGGCGACTACCGCCGCGTCGCGGCCATGGCGGGGGAGGCGGCCGCGCTCGTGACCAACATGCTCGATTGCGAGAAGCCGATCGTCTCGGCCATCAACGGCACCGCCGTGGGCGCCGGGCTGGCCGTGGCGCTGATGGCGGACATCAGCGTGATCGCCGAGGACGCCCGGCTCACCGACGGACATCTGCGGCTCGGGGTGGTCGCGGGCGACCACGCCGCGATCGTGTGGCCGCTGCTGTGCGGCATGGCGAAGGCGAAGTACTACCTGCTGACGGCCGATTTCCTCGACGGGCGCGAGGCCGAGCGGATCGGCCTGGTGTCCAAGTGCGTCCCGCGCGAGCAGGTGCTGGAGGAGGCGCTCGACATCGCCGCGCGGCTCGCGGCCGGCCCCCAGCAGGCGGCGCGCTGGACGAAGCGCACGCTGAACCACTGGCTGCGCGCCGCCATACCCGCCTTCGACGCCAGCGTCGCCTACGAGATGCTGAGCTTCCTCGGCGAGGACGTCGAAGAGGGCGCCCGCGCGATCACAGAGCGCCGGCCGCCACGCTTCGAGGGCTGAGAGCGAACGGAGGGCGGGACGAGGCGGGGTACATGGCGATCCTGCTCGCGGCGGAGGCCTTCGTCCACGAGTATGCCCGCACCGGGCGCCTGGACCAGGTGGTCGAGAGGGAGCCGGCCGTGCAGTCGCTCGCCGCCCGCCTGTTCGGCGCGGCGGAGTGACCCGGTCCGCCCGAGCGGACCGCTACTCGAAGCTCATCGATTCCTGGCCGGGCAGCGGCTGCGGCGGGGGCTCCGCGTCGGCGCGACCCGGAACCTCCCACTCGAGGAGGTCTTCTTCGCCGTCGGGCGCGGGGGCCAGCGCCTCGGAGCTGCTCCGGTTCTCGGTCGCGAAGGGCTCGGCGGCGACGGGAGCTGCCGTTTCCGCGCCTTCCCCGCCGGCGGCCGCGGCGTCGTCCAACTCGGGGACCTCCTCCTCGAGCACGGACTGCATGTCGAACTCGGCGGTCTCTTCGCCGAACGTCTGCGCCGCCACGGGGTCGGCAGGCGGGTCAGCCGTCACCGCTGCGTCGTGGAGCGGATCGCCGTGGGGCGGCTCGCCGTCCAGCACTCCGGCCGCCTGCGGCTCGCCCTCGAACGCTGCAGGCCGGGGCTCATCGGGGAACACGGGCTCCAGCGCCTCGCGCTCCTCGCGGGCGATCTCGGACGGGTCCGCTCCCCGCCTGCGCTTGAGCTCCAGGTGATCGCGGATGGCGTCGTCGAGCAATCCCATGACGCCCTAACACCATACTGCCCAGCCTCCCGAGGCGGACGCGACGCGCACACCCGGCCCGACGCGGGCGGCTGCGACTACACTTCACGACGACGCCTGGCCGGCCCGCGGGACGGCCGTCGCGGGGCTATAGCTCAGTTGGGAGAGCGCCTGGATCGCACCCAGGAGGTCGCCGGTTCGAGTCCGGCTAGCTCCATTTAGAGAAGTCCCTGCACGCGGCAGGATCCTGGCGCGGCTTGGTCCCAGGTGAGCGCGGAGCATCGGCGGCGGATCGCCGTGGATCGCGGGTGATCCAAGGCGCTTCGCGCCAGATGGAAGGCCGAGAGCGCGAGCCAGCTCGGACGTCCACAGCGCCAGCTCTATGAGCTCATCGCCGAGGGCGCCGAGGCCGGCCGCGACGCGATCCGGAACTACCGGCCGCGGGTCAGAATCGCCCCGGCTCATGCCCGGTGGCTACCGGGCTCGCAGCTACCCGAGGGTTCCGCATGAGGCCTCTCGGTTCTCCGAGCCTCTGGCGCAGACCGGAACTGTGCTCGAGGCCGTTTGTCGGCGAAGGCGTGGCTGGCTTGGGAGCCCTGCGCGCGATCGCGCCTACCAGCGCTAGGCGCCGGTCGCTCAGCAGAAGTGCAACGGTGCGACTGGCTCGATCGGCAGCTCTCTGCTGCGACCCGCGACTGGGCCGCGGGCCCTTGGTCAACGTCGGGATCGGCTCCAGCACGGACCGGCGAGTATCGCCGGCCATCCACCGGATGCGGCTCGCGCCGGCGGTCTCGCGATCCGCTGCCGGATAGCATGTGGCGGGCGATCACAGCCTCCGTTGGGCGGATCGCACCGCGGCGGTCGCCGGTCCTGGTCCGGCGTCCGAGAACTCTCTAGTTCGCAGGGGCCCACCTCGTCGCATGAGCCCGCCTGAGCCACAGAAGGTCGCCGTCGTCACGGGTGCCTCGCAGGGCATCGGCGCGGGGCTCGTAGAGGCCTTTCGCGCCGCCGGTTACGCCGTGGTCGGAACGGCGCTCTCGATGCCCCCCTCGAACGAGAGCGACTACGCGACCGTGGCGGGCGACATCGCCGAACCGGCCACCGCCGAGCGGGTGGTGGGCGAGGCGCTCGACCGCTTCGGTCGCGTCGACACGCTGGTCAACAACGCCGGCATCTACAGCGGCAAGCCGTTCACGGACTGCACCGTCGAGGACTTCAACGCGATCACCGCCGTCAACCTGGGGGGCTTCTTCCACATCACACAGCGCACGATCCGGCAGATGGTCGGCCAGGGCGCCGGTCATGTCGTCAACATCAGCACCAGCCTCGTCGACCACGCCGATAGCGGTCGACCGTCCGCGCTCACGGCCCTGACGAAGGGGGGCCTGGCCGCCGTGGCGAGGTCGCTGGCCGTCGAGTACGCCTCGCGCGGCGTGCGCGTCAACGCGGTCTCGCTCGGCGTGATCAGGACGCCGGCGCACGACGAGGACTCATACGCGGGAATGGCCGCGCTGCACCCGCTCGGTCAACTCGGGGAGGTGAGCGACGTGGTCGACGGCATCCTCTACCTCGAGCGCGCCACGTTCGTCACCGGCGAGATCCTGCATATCGATGGCGGCCAATCCGCGGGTCACTGATGCCGAAGGCGGGCCGGCCGTCGCGGCCGGCGATTCGCTGTCTCGTTCGTGCTACGAGTTGTAAGACGTCGGCATCGAGGTCGGGGAGCGCTTGTTCCACCCGTGAAACGGCGAGAAGTCGCCCGCGTCCCACGCCTCGCGTAGCCCAGGCTTGCTGAGGTCCCAGTCAGGGCGGATCTCGCTGCTCACCGCGCGCAGGTCGTGCCAGAGGTCGACGAACGAAGGGCGCCCCCAAAACCAGTAGCCGTCGTAGACGCTGTGGATGACGAGCCCAGGCTTGAGCACAAGCGTGTGGGGGATCATCGGGTCGTGTTCGGGATCGGTGTACTCCTGGATCTCGAGATCCTTCTGGACGATCCGCCCGGGATCGGAGAGGAAGGGCCATTGGGCGCCGGTCGACGCGCGGAACTCCTGGCTGGTGTGGTGGGTGTCGGTCGAGACCGTGGCGAGCTGCGTGTAGGAGACTGCGATCTTCGGGTAGTTGGCCGCGAGTTCGAGGTGCTGCTGGTGCTCCTTGGGGCAGTAGTGCCCGCGCGCGAGCGTGAGGATCAGGGGGTCCTCCCCCTGGATCTCGCTGAGCTTGCGAGTTCGGTTCTCGTGATCGGGCAGCTCGTAGTCCGGAAAGGTGCCGCCTGGGGCGATGTCGCTGCGCATGAGCCGCTCCTGAGGTTGGTTGAGGAGTAACGGCGTGACCGGCGTCCGGTCCACTCGCGCCCGGTCCTCCACCGGTCCCCACCGCCGATCCGCGGCGTGAACGCGGACCAGTAGTAACCTGCGCGCCATCGGAGCCCATCCGGTCCGCGTTGAGCGTAGTCGACTGGCGCCGCGTGCGCCAGAAAGGGGGCTGCCCGATGAATGGCCACACACCGGTGTGCGAGCTGCTTGGGATCGAGCACCCGATCGTCTGCGCGCCTTTGGCTGCAGATCCGCAGCTGCCCGCCGCGGTCTCAAATGCCGGCGCGCTTGGTACCACGGAGCTGTGGTGGATGGACGACGCGGGAGCTGTGGTCCGTGAAACGGCAGCGCTCACCGATCGCCCGTTCGGCGGCAACTTCGCTCTGAACTCCGATCAACACCGTCGCGTCGATCAGGCTCTTTCGGCCGGCCTGCGCATCGTGTCGCTGTTCGAGGGCGACCCGCAGGGCTACGTCGAGATGGTGCACGACGCCGGAGGCCTCGTCATGCACACGATCAGCAGCGCGGAGGAGGCTCGGCGGGCAGTCGGGTGCGGCGTGGACGTGATCGTCGCGCAGGGCTGGGAGGCGGGCGGCCATGTGCCGGGTGGCGTCGCAACGCTCCCGTTGGTGCCGGCGGTTGTCGACGCCGTGGCGCCCGTACCGGTGATTGCCGCCGGTGGGATCGGCGACGCTCGAGGGGTCGTGGCCGTGCTCGCGCTTGGTGCGCAGGCCGCTTGGCTCGGCACTCGGTTCCTGCTGGCCAGCGAGATGCCGATCCACGAGGAATACCGGCGTCTTTTGATGGGGGCGGCGGAGACCGACGCCGAGTGGTACGCCGATCTCTATGAGGTGGGATGGCCCGACTCCCCCCACCGCGCCCTCCACAACTCCACGGCCGCGAGATGGGAGGACGCGGGCCGGCCGTCACCCGGCAGCCGTCCGGGAGAAGGGGAGGTGATTGCGCATTTCGCTTCGGGCGACCCGATCGTTCGATACTCGCCCGCGGCCCCGCTCGCCGGCACGACCGGCGATGTCGAGGCACTGTCGCTGTGGGCGGGACAGAGCGTTGCGCTCGCTCGGAAGTCACAGCCAGCCGCGGAGATCGTGGCCGAACTCGTCTCGCGCCTGTAGCGCATGCAATGCCTCTCGGAACCGGACACCGTGACGCGGGCGCGGGCGAACCGGGCCGGCGACCTGCAACGGGGCGGAACACGCACGGACGCGATGCGAGGGCGTGAGGCGCGACCTTCAGCGTCGAAATCCAAAAAACCGGAGGTCAGCATGAGCACCATCGATGACGGACTCGCCTTGGCTCATTTCATCGTGTCAGATGACGTCGAGCGCTCCCGCCGCTTCTACACCGACGTACTGGGCGGCGAGGTGACCTTCTCCGGCCCGGGAGGGCTGACCTACGTCGCGCTGGCCAACACCTGGATCGTCATCAATGTGGGCGGGGGTCCCACCGACGACAAGCCGGCCGTCACGCTCCAGACGCCGCGCGATCCCGACCGGGTCAGCAGCTTTCTCAACATCCGGGTGAAGGACATCGCGACCGTGTACGCGCAGTGGAGCGCCCGGGGTGCTGAGTTCTTGACGCCGCCGAAGCAGCACGAGTACGAGATCCGGTGCTACATGCGCGATCCCGACGGTCATCTGATCGAGGTGGGACAGACCACCGACCCGGCGGGTGACTGGTCTCCGCCTGAGTGGGGCTCTGGTGCGTCCGGCGGGCAACCGGGATGAGCACGGCGGTAATCGGCACTGGAGAGATCGGGTCGGTCATCGCACGCCTGCTGGCCTCAGGGGGGGAGGACCTGCGGCTCGCGAGCGCCGATACAGGATCGGCGCGAACCCTCGCCGCGGAGATCGGCCAGGCCGCGGTCCTCGCCGGCGACAACGGCAGCGCGCTGCAGGGCGCCGATGCCGTGGTGCTCGCGCTGCGCTTCTCCGTGCTGAGAAGCGTCATCGACGAGATCGCCACCCCGCTGGCCGGCAAGCTCGTGGTCGTGCCGAGCAACCCGCTCGCTCTCGACGCACAGGGCAAGGTCGTAAGTCTCCTGCGCAAAGGGCAGTCCTCCGGCGAGGTGGTGGCCGGGTGGTTGCCGGCAAAGGCGCGCTTGGCGATGGCGTTCGGAACCCTGTCGGCCGATGTCCTTGAGTCCTCAGCCAACCGGCCCGGGGAGCGCGCGGTCCTCTTCTACGCGACCGACGGTGGTGAGGAGGTCGAGCGGTTGATACGGACAGCCGGCTTTGAGCCGGTGAAGGCCGGCGGGGTCGGACAGTCGGGGCGCCTCGAGGTCGGCGGCGACCTTCACGATCTCGTCGTCGGGCCCGCGGAGGCACGGTCGATGGTCGCCGACGATCCCCGCCGATCTGCGCGAACCTGAGCGCCCAGGCTGCCTCGCGAAACCCTGCGAACGGTTGCCTTTCGACGCCGGGGGTCGGGCGCACAGCGCAGGCTCGCCCCCCGGGAGGTCGCCGGTTCGAGTCCGGCTAGCTCCGTCAGCTCCCTGTTTGCAGGGCCTATCTAGGCCTTCCTCCCCCTACGGCGACGCACATAGCCGACGACGCCCCCCACTGCGAGCAGCGCCAGGGGAAGCACGAACGGCAGCGGACCCGGCCCCGTGGGCCGCCTGAAGGCGCGATGCTCGGAAGCGGCTCGCTTGCGCTCGGGAACAGACGGCGTCGTGCTGCTTTGACCGCGCTCGCGAAGCAATTGGTGGACCGCGTCGATCGCCGTGTTGACCAAGCCGTAGGTGCCGTGGTGTCGATCGACCTGCACCCGTGCCAGCGAGTTCGGCGGTGGCACGCCCGAGCTCCCGAATCCGGCCGGCATCAGAACAAGCAGCGGGACCGGCGGGGCCGGCGGGGGATAGGAGATCTCTTTGTCCAGGAACGTCGCGTAGGCCTGCGGATGTCCGAAGAACCCCGGCACCGCCCCGAGATCTTCCGGCGAGTCGATGATCGCGACTCTCAGCGGAAGGCCCTTTTCGGCGGCTCCCTCCAGCGTCGTCTCGAGACTCACTTCGACGCTTTCGGGGACCGTCGGCGCGTAGGGGAAGAACGCGGACTGCGTCAGCAGCACGTCGCTGGCCGGGTCGGCATCGGCGAAAGCGCGGGGCGCGGCCAGCAGCGGCATGGACAAGGCTGCCAACAGGGAGCCCACGGACAAAAGGAGGAGGCGCGCGTGCGCCGGCCGAGCCCTTCCGCCGACGGCCGTCACCGCAGCACCTCGCACACGCAGGGGAACTCGTAGTCAGGGTGGGGAGGCACGAACGGGCCGATCTCGATCGTCACCTGCGACTCGGGACGCAGCGGCGCCGCCGCTGCGGCGCCCCGCCAGCGACGCCCATCTACGAACACAGAGACCGCGGCCTTCCCGCTCGCGGCAAACGAGAGCAGTCGTCGCGGGCCCAGCCGTTGACCCCACACGGCAAACAGCGAACCGACCGAGTAGTGACGGCCGCGACTCAGCAGCACCACCCCGGTCGGTTCCCGAGTCTGAACGGGATACGAACAGCTCCCGCCGAGCACATGGGCTCCGCGCCGTCTGAGCGGTCCAGCCACGCCGATGCCGGCCGGCATCAGCACGACGCGATCCTCGGCGAACAGCTCGACGTGCGCGAGCGCGAACCCGTGCGCGCGTCGCCTACAGTCCATGCCGGCGATCGAGCGCGAACGCCCTACGGCCTGATCGTGCGGCGAGGGACGAAACCTCCTACCCCAGCCGGCCGGACGTGCGGAGGCGATGTAAGACTCGAAGCGGCTCCTCCGAAGGCCTTCCTCTCGGTTGACGATCAGGCATCCACACGCCACGGCCGCACACATCGCAGCGATGAGCATCGCGCGACGGGACTTGCCCATCGCAGGATCCTAACCGCGGTCAAAGCAGGAGGTTCAGCGTGTTTTCGCCGTCGTCCACGTAGTAGATGCCGTTGCCGGCGGGACTGACGGCAAGACCGAACAGCGAGCCCGCTCCTGTCTTCTTGTCCGCGGTCTGGACAGCCACCTGCCGGCCCGCCGGCGTGGTTTCGACCATGTCGCCGTCGCCCCCGTTGGTGGTGATCAGGTTGCCGTTCGGTGCCAGCACCATGCCGAGCGGTTCCTTGAGGTGACCGCCTTGGGTGAGGACGGTGCCGCCGTTCTTCGCCGCCGTCGTGCGGCTCGCCGCGTCGGAGATCGCCAGGAGCTTGTTGTCCTGAGTCGAGGCGACGTACAGCGTGCCGTTGGATGCGAGCGCGAGCCCGGTCGGGCCGAGCACGAGCGCTTCCGGGGAGTTCACCCAGGGGATCCCTTCGCCCACCACCTGTTCGCTGGTGACCTTCGGGGCCTGCCCTTCCCCCGATTCGAGGTCGATCCGCACGACGGTGGAGTTGTTGATCGGTTTGACGCCCTTGGCCGCGCCGCCGTTCAGAGCGTTGCTGAGGAACAGCGTCGTCTTCGAGCCTTCGCTCTTGGCGGTCGAGTCCCACGGGCCCTGGATGTTCTTGCCGGCGATCGTTTTGATCACCTTGCCTTCGCCGTCGAGCACGATCAGACACCCGTGCTTGGCCGTCGCGGTCTTGCCGTTGCTCGTCGGCAGGCTGCCCACGACCACATATCCACCGGGGAGGATGTTCAGCGCGGTCGTCAGCCCCACGCCCCCCGGACAGGGGCCCGGCAGGGTGCCGGCGCTGATCGTCGCGAACGGCGTCAGCTTGCCGGCGGTCGAGACCTGGACGAGCGTCGTGCCCGTGCCCTGTCCGCTCTGCTTGGCGCCTTCCTTCGCGTTGAAGTTGCTGATCAGCAGCTGGCCCGCTTTGAGCTTGCCGACGCTGGTGGGAACAACGACGATGCCGTAGGGGTTCGCATCTCCGTTGGCCGGAACCGTCGAGCCGAGCGAGGAGGACGTGCTCAGCGGCGCCAGGAACGCCACTGGCTTCGCGGGCGTCGCGGCTGCGGACGTCGCGGTGGTCGAGCCCGTTGAGCTGGAGCCGCCGCACCCGGCGAGAACCACGAGCGGGAGCATCAGGCCGGCTAGAGCCGTGATCGGAGTTCTGGGTACGGGCGTCGTCTCCCTGTCGGTCTGTGGGCTCGGCCCCGCCGGCGGACCGAGCTGTCCACCGCGCCGGGGCGCTGGGACCAGGGACTCCCGCGGGGGTGAAACCTTTCCGTGCGCGCCGACGGCTGCCTGGCAGGCGATGCGTCAGGGCACGTGGCGAGACGCCAACGGGTCGGCGGATCCGGTGGCGAACTTGACGCCTACCAGGATCAGCACGAGGGCGAACGTCACCCCGTTGGCCACCGCGACGGCAAGGTCGGAGCGAAGGATGCCGTACGCCAGCCACGCCGCCGTGCCCAGGCTGAAGATGAGCAGCCACGCAGCCGACAGGTCGCGGGCATGCCGGCTTCGCACGGTCCGGATGACCTGCGGGAGGAAGCTGAACGTCGTGCACGCGCCCGCGAACAGACCGAGCACGGTCATCGGGTGAGGTCGATCCCTCGAGTTGCGCGCCGACGTCGTTCGGTCATCTCTGTAGAGCGAGTCTACGAAGGCCGCCCCCCGGCGCCGGTGCAACGGGGGGCTCGGGGTGAGCCCCACGCCGGACCGGTCAGCGAAGCGATCTGAAGGAGCTGCGCATCTCCGCCGAGAACAGCTGGGGCTGTTCCCAGGCGGCGAAATGGCCACCCTTCTCGAGCCTGTTGTAGTGGATGAGGTTGTTGGGATAGGCCCGTTCCGCCCAGCTCCGCGGCGCCTCGTAGAGCTCGTCGGGAAAGACGCTGATGGCAAACGGGATCGAGACCTTCTTGGCTTCGAAGAAGCCCGCCTTGTTCTCCCAATACAGACGCGCGGAGGAGATCCCGGTGTTGGTCAGCCAGTACAACGAGATGTTGTCGAGGATGTCATCGCGCGTGAGCTCGCCGGGGGGCTGCCCGCGCAGCACCTGTTCCACGAGGCCGGGCTGGCCGGTGCCGTCGCCGTGGTCGAGCATGAACGCGGCCAGGTCGATCGGCGAGTCCGCCAGCCCGTACAGCGTCTGCGGGCGCGTCGTCATGATCTGCGCGTAGGCAACGTGCTTCGCGTAGAAGGCGCTCAGCTGCTCGTAGGCCTGCTGCTCTTCGTCGGAGAGACCGCTCGGCGCCGGTTCGCCCGTTTCGAAGCCCTTTGCGAGATCGAGCGGCGCGGTCCCGGCCATGTTGGAGTTGATGCCGAGCAGGCCCTCGGGCGCCTGCTCACCCATCGACTGCGTGACCGCCGCTCCCCAGTCGCCGCCCTGGGCCACATAGCGGTCGTAGCCGAGTCGCTTCATCAGCTCCGCCCAGGCACGGGCCGTGCGCACCGGGTCCCACCCGGGGCTTGTCGGCTTGGCCGAGAAGCCGTACCCGGGCAACGACGGGATCACGAGATGGAAGGCATCCTCCGCGCTTGCGCCGTGCGCGGTCGGATCGGTGAGCGGACCGACGATCTTCAGCTGCTCGATGATCGAGCCGGGCCAGCCGTGGGTGACGATCATCGGCAGGGCCTCGTCGTGCTTTGAGCGCACGTGGATGAAGTGGATGTCCAAGCCGTCGATCTCGGTCATGAAGTGGGGCAGCGCGTTCAGCTTCGCCTCGCACCCCCGCCAGTCGTACTCGCCCGCCCAGTGACGCGCGAGGTCCTGCATGATCGCCAGCGGCACGCCTTGGGAATCGTCCTTGACGGTCTCCTTGTCCGGCCACCGGGTGGACTGGACGCGGCGGCGCAGGTCGCCGAGCGCGTCGTCGGGGAACTCGATCTGGAAGGGGCGGACGGCGGCATCGGTGGCGGCGCGTCCGTCCTCCTCTGTCGCGGTCGAACTCGGGGCGATGGGAGCAGACATCGGCATCTCCTGGCGCTTGCGATTTCGCGCGGCCGCCAGTCGATGCTCTGAGCTTGCCCATCCGCACCGGGCCGGCAGCCGCCCCAGCTTGACCCGCTGAGGCGGTCTCCCAGAAGATCCCCAGCCGGCCGCTGGCAGCATCTCGCAAGCGGACAAGCTTGTCAGGGGGCGAACTGCGGAAACCGCCGCAAATTACGGCCGATTCAAGAATGAAATCGCGGAGATTGCGGAGATGCGCAACGTAGCCGGCGCGGAGCCGCGGCCGGCCTGAGACGTCGCGGCGGCCCGGCCTGGAAAGCCGGGCCGCCGCGCTGCTCCTAGTGCTTCGGGGGGCAGGGCACCTTCAGCGTCTGCGTCACGGTCTGCTGGGTGAGGCCGCCGAGAGGCGCGAAGATCAGTTCCGCCTTGCCCGGGAAGCCGCCTTTGGGACAGCTCTTCGGCACGCGGCCGTAGTAGATCGGCTTGCCGTTCGGGCCCTTGATCGCCGAGCCGACCACCACCGAGATCGATTTGACGGACGCGTCCTGCGCGCCCGGCACCGTTTCAACCAGCGGCACCTGCGCGATCAGCTCCTTGCTGTACAGGCCGCTCGCGCCCACGAAATGGGCCTTCGAGAGGATTTCCAGGAGCACCGGTTCGTGGCCGAAGGTGAAGAACTCGAGCCCCCCACCGGGCGCGTAGAACGATTCGATCGTGGTCGTCTCGGGCACGATCGAGCTGCCGAACGCGACAACCCCCGTGGCGTGGCCGACCGGACCGGCCGCCGAGCCCTTCGGGCAGCCCTTGGGGCCTGCTCCGGTCGATTCGAGCGTCGAGGGCGGACATGTGGGGAAGCCGCCCGGATGCAGCACCGTGCCTTTCGGGAGATAGACGTTGACGCCGATCAGCGGCGGCGGGAAGCCTCCGTATTCGGTCCCGGAGATCGCGACCTGGCTTTCCACCGCCGCGCCGGCGCCCAGTTTGTCGCCCGTGTTCGGGAAGCCCTTGATCGGCACGATCTTCGCTTTGATCGCAACCGTCGGCGTCGCGGAAGCGGCGGCCGGGAGCCCCATCGCCGCGAGGCCGAGTACTGCGGTGCACACCAGGAACGCTCGTCGCAATCGAATCCCTCTCCTCAAGTCTGTTTGCGCCCGCCGTCGGCGGACGATGCGTCCCAGTTCCTAACACGCTTGCGGCGCGCGTGGCGCGGTCGTTCCTGATTCCTCCGTTCGGCCAGGTCTCACAGCCTGGTAACGACCCCGCTTCGCGGGCGCGGGTAGCGAGGCCTCGACACACCCGTGCCCGTGCTGCGCGTCAGCGCGACGGGCGGGCCCGCCGGCTCGCTCAGGCGTCCGCCTCTACTGCGGACTCCGCCGGTGCAACCGCGCGACTGTCTCTGAACAGCCAGCGGTGCACCCCCGCGGCGAGCAGGCCGCCGAGCAGCGGAGCGAGGATGAACAGCCACAGCTGTTCGAGCGCCCAGCCACCGACCATGAGGGCCGGGCCGATGCTCCGCGCGGGGTTCACCGAGGTGTTGGTCACGGGGATGCTCGCGAGGTGGATCAGCACGAGGACGAGGCCGATCGGGATGCCGGCGAAGGCGACGTTGGCCAGACGGTCGGTCGCCGCGAGGACCGTGAAGACGAGGAACGCCGTCAGGATCACCTCGATCGCAAACGCCGAGCCGACCGCGTATCCGGCCGGCGAGTGGCTGCCGTACCCGTTCGCCCCCAGGCCTTCGGCGCCCGCGCTGTAGCCGCCGGGGCGCCCCGATGCGATCGCGAGCACCGCGGCGGCCCCGACGATCGCGCCCACGATCTGCGCGACCCAATAGCGGACGGCCTCTGCAAGCTCCACCTTGCCGCTCATGAGCAGCCCGAGCGTGACCGCGGGGTTGATGTGACAGCCGGAGATCGGGCCGATCGCATAGGCCATCGCGAGCAGCGAGAGCCCGAAGGCGAACGCGATGCCGACGTTCCCGACCTGGTGACCGGCGATCACAGCGGTGCCGACACCGCCGAACACGAGCACGAAGGTCCCAACTGCCTCTGCCGCCGAGCGCTTCAGGGTCATCACGCCGCTCCTTTTCTCGGGCCGACCCGCCCCGGCGGCCCACGGTCGTCGCTCTCGATGAAGCTAGACCGTGGGCCAGATGTCCCTCTCCGCCGACCTGCTCAGGAGCCGTTGTTGACGATCGCCTGATAGGCCCGGCACGGCTCGTTGCGCAGGCTCGGGCACGCCGGCAGTTCCGTCGGCACGCTGACGCCCGGCACGATCGGCAGGCTCAGGCTGGAGGGCATGCTCGGCGAGAACGCGATCGACTCCTGCGCCGTGCCGCCTTCCGGTTCGGTGTGCGCGAAGGACCAGATCGGCTGCGAGCCGTTCGGCGCCGAGATCGTCACCCGGATGCGCGAGCCGGCCCGGTACGCGTGGCCCTCGAAGTAGAGAGGGATCGTGACCGGCACGTACTGGCCCGCGGGCATCGGCTGTTTGTCGGACGCGAGCATCGTCGGGATCGGCTGCAGCGCGGTCGGCTTCTGCGCCAGGATGTTCCGCTTGGTCGTCGCCAGCTTGCGGTCGCTCGCGCGCAGGTACCCGTTCTGCACGAACGTCTCGTTGCCGTCGGGACGCACTTCGCTGACGGTCGCCAGCAGGTCGACGTCCGGCGTCGAGGACTTCAGCCACATGTCGACCGCGCCGCCCCCGATCGCGGTTGTGTCCTGCGTCAGCGGAGCCGACACGTAGGACGCGGCGTCGCCGGCGGGCGGCTGCTGCCATTTCCAGTCCCACTGCGCGGCGTCGCCCCAGAGTCCGCCGGAGCCGGTGCTCGGACCGAAGTCCGTGAGCGGCACGGCGCTCGCGTCGGAGGTGTAGGTGTCCTGCCCTTCGCTCGAGGCCTTCGTCTCATCCAGGGCTCCACCCGGGCCGAAGTACCAGGTCTTGGCCTTCGTGCCGGGGATCGGGAAAGCGGAGAAGGACTGTTCGAAGCCGGGGTAGGGATCGCCCGCCGTCTTCGTGCCGAGCGGCGAGGCGCCCGCCCCGTTGTCGAACAGCACCCGGATCTCTGGCTGTTCTTCGAACGCCGCCAGCGCCGATTCGTAGGTCGGAGCAAGCTGGATCGGATCGACCGGAAGCGTCACGAGATTGGTCTTTTCGAGCCCCATGCGCTTCGTCGTAGATCACAGGCGCCGCGGCGTTTATCACCGCCGCGTCTTCCAGCGGCGCCCGGTGCGCCACGTACAACTCGAGGAAGTCGTACAGGCGGTTGAGCGTGGCCGGGTCGAGCGAGTCGAAGTGGGCCCCGTTGGTGAACGTGAACCACTTCTTGCTCGTGCCGGTGAAGTGCTGGGCGAGGTCTGCGCAGTGCCCGCCGGTCTGCTCGTCCTCCCACTGGCAGGCCATGAACGTCGGCACCTTGATGTTCTTCACGAACGTCACCGGGTCCAGCGGATCCGCCACCGGCTCGTTGTAGGTCTGGTTTTCTTTGATCTTCTGAGGCAGGTTCGCGGCCTCGCCGTGCAGCGCCTGGTTGGCCTTGCAGGTTTCGTCGCCTTCTTCGATCTGCTTCGTGGCCCATGCCTGCCCGTGGCCGGGGCTGGCCGGTTCGGCGTTCTGCTGGCGCTGCAGCGCCCATTCGACGGCGAAGCCCGTGTTGAGGATGCCGCCCGGGTAGAGCGTCGTGGCGGTCGCGTCGATCACCGACAGCGGCGCGATCGCCGCCAGGCCGGCGGGGTCTGTCTGGGCCGTGAAGAGCTGGCTGATGCCGCCGTAGGAGATGCCGAGCATCCCGACCTTGCCACCCTTGACCCACGGCTGGTGCGCGATCGTTTCGATCACGTCGTAGCCGTCGAGGTTCTGCATCTTTTCGAAGAAGTCGAAGGCGCCGCCGGAGCAGCCGGTGCCGCGCATGTTCACGTCCACGACCGCGAAGCCCATCAGGTTCGCGACCACTGCGATCCCGTTTTCAGGCCCGGCGGGGTTCGCGTAGCCGTAGCCCGAGTACTCGATCAACGTCGGGTACGGCGCCGTGTAGCTCGGCGTCGGCACGCCCGGGATCGGCAGCGTCGGGAAGTGGAACATCGACGGCACCCCGGGCTCGCCCGCGGGGCTGGTCGGCGGGTGCACGTCGATCGCGAGCTTCGTGCCGTCGCGGGTCGTCAGGTAGGTGTAGCCGTTGTCTGGGATTTCCTGTCCGTAGATGCTCGGGTCCCACGGCGCCGAGGTGCCCTTGTGGACCGTGAGGAGCGCGGATTCGCCGCCGCCCGAGACCACGCGGTACTTCTTGCCGGGCTTCACGTTGCGGAACAGCAGACCGCCCTGTTCGTCGGCGTTCTGCGTGGCGAGGGTCGTGTGGCCTTTGACGAGGGAGGCCTGCGCGTTCGGCGCCAGCCCTTCGACGTCGACCTGTTCGACGCTTCCCCGGGCTTCGAAGGCCGAGGCGCCGGCCGCGGTCGCGAGGCTCGCGAGGAGAACCGCGAGCGCCACCGTCCACGCCCGTCGTGAGCGGCCGCACGACCGCGCGCTGTCACCGAATCGACCGTCTACGCCTGCTCGCTTGGCACGCAGCACAAATCCCCCTATATCTGCGCCCACGCGCAGTCTCGAAAGGCTTCCCCGGTTCCGTCCCCCCCTCGACCGGCACCAGCTCGGACGGCCGCGTTATTACCCCGACGGCCGGCTTCTAATCAGAAACGCTCCCGCGTCGACAGGCAACGGTTCCGGATCGCCGACGCAGACGTGCGCGGCTAACCACGCGACGCGGCGCGTTCGTTCAGCGCCTTCGCGACGGCCACGACCGCGGTCCGCTGGTAGAAGTCGACGGCCACGATCGCGCCGCGGGTGCCGCGTGCGCGCTCGCACTGTTCGATCCGGGGGCGCAGGAAGGGGGTCCGCCCGATCTGCGCGTTCAGCGCCGCGTTCGGGGGGAACGGCGGGATCCAGTGGTTCACGAGCAGCAGCGGACTGCCCTGTTTGCCGCGGTAGCGCCGGCAGCTGAGCTGGCCGGGGTGGAGCGCGCCCAGCGGCGTGTCCTGGATGAACGAGAACGCCGGCATGTACCAAGCCGGCGTACCGCCGCGGTTCTCGGCGAAGACGATCAGCCTCCGGCCGCTGGCCACGAGCTCGCCCAGCGTCGGCAGCGGCTTGCCCGGCTCGAGGGTCGCGAGGTAGCGCGACAGCCCGGCCTTCACAAAGGCCTCCGAGACCGCAGCCGCGGGCGGGTAGTCCTCGACGATCAGCATCACGACCTGGCGGCGGTTGCGCGCGAGGAAGCTTCCGAGCGCCTCCAGTTCTCGCGCCAGCGGCTCGGCGCCGAGCTCGCAGAGCGTGTGGCACAGGTACAACGCGGGAGCGCCGTGGACGCGGCCGAGCCCGATCCCACCCGCGACCGCATCGGCGACGCGCAGCGCCTGCGGAGGAACCTGCCGGGCCACCTTGTTGGCGTCGGCGCCCTCCGCCGAGAAGTCGGTCCTCACACGCCCCGTCGCCGGATCGCTGACGCCGTAGTGGACATCGATCAGGAACGCACGGATGCCTGCGGAGAGCTGCCGCGGGATCGGGTAGTTCTGGTTGGCGAAGTACCAGCCGGGCTCGGTCGAGGCCGCGAACGAGTTGTGCGTGCCGGCGAAGAACACGTCGTTCAACCGGCGCGCGCACAGTCCCGGGACGCCGTTGCACGCAGGCTGGGAGGAGGCTCCCCCGCAGCCGCCGAGCAGGACAGCCGCGAGCACCGCGGCGATGGACCAGCCCGGTCGCGCTGACCGCCGCACCGGCACAGTATGGTCAAAACGGGGTGGCGCCTCACACGGGCTCGAACCAGAACGGAGGCTCTTCCTCGAGGGCCGGTTCGAACGCGTCGCGGCCGGCCAGCCTGCAGGCCGGCGAGTGCGCCGAGCGGGGACGAGCGGCGCGGGCCAGAGCGCCCCGGTCCGCGCACGGCGAATGGGAGCCGCGGCCGCACCGGGCCGATGCCGTCTCGATCCTCGCCGGGCAGGCACAGACTCGCGTCCAGGAGCTCGTGCCGATCCGCTACGGGCGGATGCTCGTCTCGCCTTTCACGTTCTACCGAGGCGCGGCGGCGGTGATGGCGGCCGACCTCGCCGCCACGCCCGACTCGGGGATCGTCGTGCAGGCGTGCGGCGACGCGCACATCTCGAACTTCGGAGCGTTCGGCGCCCCCGACCGGCGGGTGGTCTTCAGCCCCAACGATTTCGACGAGACCCTCCCCGGGCCGTGGGAGTGGGATGTCAAGCGCATGGCGGCGAGCGTGGAGATCGCGGCGCGCGAGCTCGGCCTCGCGGCCCCGCGCCGGCGGCGCCTGGTTTCAGGCTGCGTGCGCGAGTACCGGGAGGCGATGCAGGCGTTCGCAAAGGCCAGCCGGCTGGACGTCTGGTACGAGCGGCTGGCCGCGAGCGAGCTCGTCGAGCGCTTCGGGGGCACGCTCGGAAGCGAGGAACGGATCGTGTTCGCAAGGCCGTTCGCGAACGCGCGACGCAAGACGCACCTCAGAGCGGTGAAGAAGCTGACCGAGCGCGTGGACGGAAAGCTCCGGTTCCGTCACGTTCCGCCGCTGCTGGTTCCCTTCCGCGAGCTGTTCGACCACGCCGACCTCCGCGACGAGCGCGAGTACGTCCGCGAGCTGCTCGACGAGTACGCCGAAAGCCTCGAGCCCGACCGCCGTTACCTCTTCGGCAGCTACGAGTTCCTCGACATGGCCCGCAAGGTGGTCGGCGTCGGCAGCGTGGGCACGCGGGCCTGGGTGTTCCTGCTCACCGGGCCGGACGGAGCCGATGCGCTCGTGCTCCAAGCCAAGCAGGCGCAGGCGTCGGTCCTCGAGCCCTACCTCGGGCGCAGCGAGTTCTCCAATCACGGGGAGCGGGTCGTGCACGGACAGCGGATCTCGCAGGCCGCGACAGACATCTTCCTGAGCTGGCAGCGCAGCGAAGGCCTCGACGGCGCAGAGCACGACTTCTACGTGCGCCAGCTCTGGGACTGGAAGGCCTCCGCGGACCTCGCGGCGCTCAGCGAGTTGGGCCTGGGCGCCTATACGCGCGCATGCGGCTGGTCGCTCGCCCGCATGCACGCCCGCTCGGGCGACCGTCTCGCGATCGCCGCGTACCTCGGCTCAGGCAAGAGCTTCGACCGCGCGATCGTGGAATTCTGCTCCGCCTACGCCGATCAGAACGAACGCGACCACGCGCGGCTCGCGGAGGCCGCCGCGGGCGGCGAGGTGACGGTCCAGCATGGCCTCTGAGACGGAACGTCCAACGCGCCCGAGGCCCGTTGCATCCGCCTTTTTAGCCGCGCGTTGGCCCACGTTTAGCTCGGGACATGAGAGATGCCTCAAGATCGTCCTCATGGACCATGAGAGCTGGCCGATGGACCCCGTCGCCGTCGCCTCCATCGTGGCGCAGATGATCGACGAGATCGACGCGCGAGGCGAAGCGGAGACGCGGACCCTGCTCGAAATGTTCCTGACGGCGGCCTGGGGCTGCCGCTCGGCGCTCGACCACTGAGCGCCGGCGCTCAGCCGACGGCGACCCTCAGCTCGCCGAGAGCGTCCCGGACGAGGACGGCGAGATCGCGCTCCTCGCCGCTCCCGACCCAGCGCTCGAACGCCGTGCGGAACACCGCCAGCGCGACCTCGGCGACGAGCTTCGCGGAAGCGGCGGGCGCGCCCCGCCCCTGCAGGGCGCCGGCGAGCGCCTCCGACCAGGACGCGAGCTTGCTCAGCTCGCGCTCTCCGAGCTCGGGGTTGGCGGCGATCACCGCCTGGCGGCGGCGGGCGAACTCGCGTCCGCGCCGCTCGTCGAGCACGGCGGCGATCGCTTCGAGCGCGACCGCCGCAGCGTCCATCGGCTCAGCGCCCGCCGGCGCCCCGGCGGCGGCGGACGCCAGGAGCTCCTGCATCAGCCCGCCTCCGTCGAAGAGCACCTCGCGCTTGTCGGCGTAGTACCGGAAGAACGTCCGCTCCGTCAGGCCTGCCCGGGCCGCGATCTCGGCCACGGTCGTGCCCTCATAGCCCCGCTCCGCGTACAGCTCCATCGCGGCCTCGGCCAGGCGTCCCTGTGCGTTCGGCTGCCAGCGCCCCATGTCCTGGATGCTAGCGATGTCAGGGACTGACATGGATCTGCTACGTTGATGTCAGTCACTGTCATCGTCGCTCTTGGAGGTCTCTGCCATGCGTGTCTTTCTCACCGGAGCATCGGGTTTCATCGGCTCGGCGATCCTCGATGAGGTGCTGGCCGCGGGCCACGAGGTGGTCGGCCTCGTGCGCTCCGACGCCGCTGCCGAGCGCGTCGCTGCCGCCGGCGGCGAGCCCTACCGCGGCGACCTCGAGGACCTCGACGGCCTGCGCGCGGCGGCGGCGGCCGCTGATGGCGTGATCCATACGGCGTTCGTGCACGACTTCACGAACATCGGCGCGTCGGGGCCGATCGACCTCCGCGCGGTCGAGACGATCGGCGGCGCGCTCGCCGGCTCGGACCGCCCGTTCGTGATGACAACGGGGACGGGGCTGCTCGCGCCCGGCCGTGTCGCAACGGAGCGCGACTCCTCCGAGCTCGCCGGCGCCGCCTCGTACCGCGCGCCCTCCGAGCACGCAGCGCTCGCGCTCGCCGCCCGCGGTGTGCGCAGCTCCGTGGTCCGGCCCGCGCCGACCGTTCACGGCGAGGGCGACCACGGCTTCGTGCCGCTGATCATCGAAGCCGCCCGGAGCACTGGCGTCGCGCCGTACGTCGGCGACGGAGCCAACCGCTGGCCGGCGGTCCACCGGCTCGATGCGGCCCGGCTCTACCGCCTGGCGCTCGAGAGCGCGCCCGCGGGGAGCGTGCTGCATGCGGTCGGCGAGGAGGGCATCCCGATGCGGGAGATCGCGCAGGTGATCGGCCGCAGCCTCGGGGTGCCCGCCAGGAGCGTCACCGTCGAGGAAGCGCAGCAGGGCATGCCGGCGTTCCTCGCCGCGTTCCTCTCGTTCGACATCCCGGCCTCGAGCGCGCTCACCCAGGAGCTGCTCGGATGGCGGCCCACCCAGCCCGGCCTGATCGACGACCTGGAACAGGGTCACTACTTCGAGCAGACGGCGGAGGTCGGCTCCTAGATCCACCGAGGTCGGCTAGCGTCAGTGCAAACCGAGAAGGGGGAAACCATGAACATCCGGGTCGTCAGGTTCACCGGTGTCACGCATGAGCGGATCGAGGCCCTCAAGGCGCGGATCGAGTCGGCAGGTGGCCCGCCGGAGGGTGTCAACACGACGGGCATCACGGTGGCGTTCGACCAGAGCCAGGGAACGGCTGTGGTGGTCCAGGCGTTCCCGACCGCCGCTGACATGGAGGCCGGAGCGAAGGTGCTGGCGGCGATGGATCCCGGCGAGACGCCCGGCACGCGCGAGTCGGTCGACAGCTGCGAGGTCGTGCTCGACCTGAAGAGCTGACGGCACCGCGACCTCACCGGCGCCCGGCCGCAAGCAGGGCGCGCACCTCCTCGTCGCCGGTCTGCGAGAAGTCCTCGTAATAGAGGCCGATGGCGCCGAGGGGGTGTGGCGTCAGCAGGCAGACGACCTCGTCGGCGGCCTCGGCCAGCAGCGCGCACACCTCGGGGTCCGCGACCGGCACGGCGACGAGGACCGCCGCCGGGTGCTGCTCACGGATCGCCCCCACCGCAGCGAGCATCGTCGAACCCGTGGCGAGGCCGTCGTCGACGAGGACCGCCGTCATGCCCGCGACGGCGGGCATCGGCCGCCCGGCGCGGTAGCTCCGCTCGCGGCGCTCCAGCTCGGCACGCTCCCGCCGCTCGATCTCCCGGAGCTCGCCCCGCGTGAGCTCGAGCTCGCGGATCAGGCCTGCGTTCAGCACGCGCACTCCGCCGGCGGCGACCGCCCCGAGCGCGAGCTCCTCGTGGCCCGGGACGCCCAGCTTGCGGACCAGGAGCACGTCGAGCGGAGCATCGAGCGCGACCGCCACCTCGGCGGCGACCGGCACGCCGCCCCGCGGCAGGCCCAGCACGACCCTCTCACCCGGGCGCCCGGCCGAGCCCAGCCGCTCCCCGAGAAGCCGTCCGGCGTCTCTGCGGTCGGAGAAACGGTCGATCCGGTGCGTGGCGATCCTTCCTGTACGGCGTTGAGGCAACTCTTACGTTCCCCGCACGTGAATGTGGCACGCTTCCCGCCTCGACCTCGCGCCGGAGCCGGCACGCACCCGCGGGTCGCCTCCCCTGCATGCGCCGCTACGTACTCATCACCCTGGGCGTCCTCGTCGCCGCCTGGGCTGTGCTGGCGATCGTCCTCGGCTCGCCCAGCCTCGACATCGGGTCCAGCTCCTCGAAGGCGACAGCCGCTTCGCCGCCCTGCGATCTGAGCTCGCCCGAACGCTCGGCTCAGCTTGCCGGCACACACGTCGACGTCTCGCCGGCACCGGAAACCGACACCGCCAACCCGCGCACGCAGATCAGCTTCCTCGGCGCGCCCGCCGGCTCGGTGGTGGGCGTCTCCGTGATCGGCTCGGCGAGCGGGCGCCACGACCGGCCGGCTGCTCATCCTACTCGCAGGGCGACGGCGCGAGCTTCCTCCCCTCCAAGCCGTTCACCGCGAACGAGCGCGTGACCGTGAGCGCGACGATCTCCGGACGGCCGGTCTCCTACTCGTTCCGCGTCGACACGCCGTACCCGACGGCCCAGGTCCCTGAGTTCCCGACCTCGCCGGCCGCGCCCGCCGACTACCAGAGCTTCACACGCTGCCCGGGGTGCAGGCGCCCGTGATGACCGTCACGACCGCCGACCGCGACCCGGCCGCGGGCGACGTATTCGTCACCAACGGGCCCGGTCCGGGGCAGTACGGGCCGCTGATCTACACGCCCCAGGGGCAGCTCGTGTGGTTCGACAGCGTCTGACGGGCGGAACGACCGCGGAGAACCTGAACGTGCAGAGCTACGAAGGCCAGCGCGTGCTGACCTGGTGGAAGGGGCGCGTGCTCTCGCTCGGCTTCGGCCAGGGCGAAGACGTGGTCATGAACTCGCGCTACCAGACGATCGCGCGCGTCCCGGCGGCAACGGGCTGACGGCGGACCTGCACGACTTCCAGCCTTGCGCCCCACGACGTCGCCTACATCACCGCTTTCAACCCGATCCGCTGCGACCTGCGCCCGGCC
Source organism: uncultured Solirubrobacteraceae bacterium (assembly GCA_963742805.1). GTDB lineage: Bacteria > Actinomycetota > Thermoleophilia > Solirubrobacterales > Solirubrobacteraceae > Palsa-744. Next base: position 1,276,158 of record CAVUNG010000001.1, read on the forward strand.
GAGGGGCAAGTCCGACGGCGCGATCATCGACACGGCCATCCAGGAGATCGACATGAAGACAGGGCTCGTGCGCTGGGAATGGCACAGCCTCGACCACGTCGGCGGCGGCCGAGTCGGAAGTCGAAGTGACCGACGAACTCGACGCCTTGGGACTACTTCCACCTCAACTCGATCGATCGAGCAGTCCAACGGGAACCTGCTGCATCTCGGCGCGCAGCACCTGGGCCGGCTACCAGCTCGAAGGCGGCACCGGCAAGATCCTCTGGCGCCTGGGCGGCAACCACAGCTCCTTCAAGATGGGGCCGCGGCACCGAGATGGCCTGGCAGCACGACGGCCGCATCCTCGCCGGACGGCGACGCTCACCTTCTTCGACGACGGCTCCAACCCGCCGATCCACAAGCAGTCGCGCGGGCTGCGGATCGCGCTCGACATCACGACCCACACGGCGCGCCTGGTCTCGGCCTACACGCACACGAACCCGCCGCTGCTGGCCGCCAGCCAGGGCAACATGCAGACGCTCGCGCGAGCGGCAACGTCGTGGTCGGCTACGGCGGCGTGCCCGCGATCAGCGAGTTCGCCGCCGACGGCTCGCTGCTGTTCGACGCCCACCTGCCCTACGACATGTCCTTCTACCGCGCCTTCCGCTTCCCCTGGAGCGGGCGCCGGCGACCCCGCCGGCGGTCGCTCGCGAGCCTCAACAACACCGGCGAAGAGACGATCGTGCACGCGAGCTGGAACGGCGCCACCGGCGTCGCGTCCTGGCGCGTGCTCGCCGGTGAAGAAGCGCCGGCGCGCTGAAGCGCCCAGCGCGACGATCGCGGCGAGCGGCTTCGAAAGCTCGACCACGCTGCCGCACGAAGTACGCCTACGCCGCGGTGCAGGCGCTCGACGCCGCCGGCCACGTGCTCGGCAGCCTCGACGACGAGCGCAGGTGATCGGCTACTACGCCTCGCTCGCTCGCGGCGGGAGGTCAGCCCGGTGACGTCAGTAGCTCGGCTGCGAGGCAGTGCCCGTGTTTGGTCGTCGTCGTCGTGCTCGGCGTCGTGGTGGTCGTCGTCGCTCGGTGTCGACGTCGGCGTGGAGGAGCTCCGATTTCCCGCCGCACGCCGCCACCGCGAAGCTGCTCGCCAGCACGGCCAGCAGCGTTAGCATGGCGGTCAGTGGCGTTCTCTTCATCGGCCGGGCTCCGCTCGTCGCATCGAGGGCTCGGCCGAGCCTCACCCTACCAGGCCGTTCCCCGATCGCTGAGCAGCGAGAGCCGCGTGAGCAGCCGAGGCGACAGCGACGGCACCGGCCGCGGCGGGCGCCGTCGGCTCAGAGCGACGGCGCCGGACGGCGCCTGCGCCTGGTTGCTGGCCGTCTGCTGCGTGGCGCAGTTCATGGTCATCCTCGACCTGAGCATCGTCAACGTCGCGCTGCCCTCGATCCAGTCCGAGCCTCGGATTCTCCTCGCCCGAGCTGCAGTGGGTCGTCGACGCGTACGCGATCACGTTCGCCGGCTTCCTGATGCTCGGCGGCCGCGCCGCCGACCACTTCGGCCAGCGCCGGATCTTCGTGCTCGGCGCTGCGTGCTGTTCGCGCTCGACCTCGCTGGCCGGCGGGCTCGCGCCCGACCAGGCGGTGCTCGTGATCGCGCGCGCGCGCTGCAGGGGTTCGCCGGCGCCCTGATGGCGGCCTCGCTCGCTGGCGATCATCACCGCCTCGTTCGCGCCCGGGCCCGAAGCTGCAACCGCGCGATCGGCACGTGGGCGGCGATGAACGGCGCTCGGCGGCGCCGCCGGGCGTGCTGCTCGGCGGGATCATCACCGAAGTCCTGAGCTGGCGCTGGGTGCTGCTGATCAACCCGCCGATCGGGATCGCCGCCGCGGTCGTCGCCTACGCGGTCGTCGCCGAGCGGCGCCGCGCGCCCGAGGCGCAAGCTTCGACCTCGCCGGCGCGCTGACGCTGACGATCGGCCAGATGGTGCTCGTCTACGGGGTCGTGGAAGCGGGCCTGGCGGGCTGGAGCACGTCGCGGCGCTCGGTCCCGATCGTGCATCGGCGTCGTGCTGCTGGTCGCCTTCGGCCTGATCGAGACGCGCGTCGCGCAGCGCCCGCTGATCCCGTTCAAGGAGCTGACCAAGCCGCTGCGAGACCGCCAACAACATCGTGCTGCTGTTCAGCGCGGCGCTGTTCCCGATGTGGTTCGTCAGCTCGCTGTACCTGCAGCAGGTGCTCGGCCTCTCGCCGCTTGCACACCGGGCTGATCTTCCTGCCGATGACGCTCGACGATCATGCTGGTCGCCTCGCGCGCCGGCAAGCTCGTCAGCGCGTTCGGCGTGCGCGCCGTGCTCGGCAGCGGCCTGCTGATGATGACCGTCGGGCTGCTGCTGCTTCACGCAGAATCGACTCCAGCGGCAGCGCCGATCGTGTACGTCATGATCCCGGGCGTGCTGACCGCGGCTGGGATCGCGATGTCGATCGTGCCCTCGACGATCGCCGCCACGCAGGGCGCCAAGGAGGGCCAGGCCGGGCTCGCCTCGGGCCTCGTCAACACCTCGCGCCAGGTCGGCGGCGGGCTCGGGCTGGCGGTCCTGATCACGCTCGCGACCCAGCGCTCGAGCAACCTGATCGGCACCGGCGTCAGCAGGTGCCACAGGCGCTGACCGAACGGCTTCCGGCTCGCCTACCTGATCGGCGCCGGCCTGTGCGCGCTCGGCCGCGCTGATGACGTTCCTCGCGGTCCCCGCCGCGGCGCGCGGCGGACCATGCCCTCGCGCGTGCCTCGCGGCGGTTCGTGCCGGTGGTCGGCGTCGTGCTGGTCGCCTTCGTCGCGCCTGAGCGTCGCCTTCGCGGGCTCGCAAGGCGCCCCGATCGGCGCAGTACACGACCGACGGCGCCTACAGCTTCGTCACCGCGCCGTCGCTGCACCCGCCGATCATCAAGCGGGTGCGGCCGGGCAGCTCGCAGCGAGCTCGCGCCGGGCTACATCTTCGCCGCCAACTTCTACGACCTCAACAAACCGCCGATCGTCGGCCAGAGCGGCCCGCTGATCCTCGACCGCGAACTGCAGCCGGTCTGGTTCCAGCCGGTGCCCGAAAAGGTCGTCGCCTCCAACCTGAGCCTGCAGAGCTATCGACGGCAAGCCGGCGCTCGGCCTGGTGGCAGGGCAAGGTCACGAACACCGGCGCGACCGAAAGCGGCGAAGACGTCGTCGTCAACCAGCACTACCAGACGGTCGCGCGGCTGCAAGCGACCGACGGCTGGGTGCTGACGCTGCACGAGCTCGCTGATCGACGGCGAAGACGCCTGGGTGACCGCCAACAAGAACATCGCCGAAGGACCTCTCCAACTACGGCGGCGCCTACAACGGCGCGCTGATCGACTCGGCGGTGCAGGAGTACAACCTCGCGACCGGCAAGCTGCTGCGCAGCTGGGACGCGCTCGAGCACATCCCGCTCGAGCGAGTCGCATGGCGACGGTGCCGACCAACGGCTTCCCGTGGGACGCCTACCACGTCAACTCGATCGAGCTCGTCGGCCACGGGGAAGTTCCTCGTCTCGATGCGCAACACCTGGGCCGCCTACCTGGTGGACGCCGCGAGCGGGCAGGATCGAATGGACGCTCGGCGGGACGCGACTCGAGCTTCAAGTTCGGTCCGGGCGCGGGCTTCCAGTGGCAGCACGACGTGCGCCTGCAGCCGCAGACTCGACCGTCACGCTGTTCGACGACCACTGCTGCCAGCTCACCGGCGGCGGCACCTCGGTACCGCGCGACGGGGCCCTCGCGCGGGCTCGTGCTGCAAGCTCGACCAGGGCGCGCGCACCGCCACGCTCGTCGCCCAGTACGGCGGCGACGAAGGCTTCGAATCGGAATACATGGGCGACACCCAGCCGCTCTCCGACGGCAACGCGTTCATCGGCTGGGGCTCGGAACCGTACTTCTCGGAGTACGACCGCTCGGGCAAGCTGCTGTTCGAAGGCGTCCTGCCCGAACCGAACCGCTCATACCGCGCCCCGCTGGAGCCGTGGGTAGGGATGCCCGCTGACGAAGCCCGCGGCAGCGGCGCGGCGGTCCGGGCCGGCGACGACGGTCTACGCGAGCTGGAACGGCGCCACCAAGGTCGCCTCCTGGCGGGTGCTCGGCACGAGCGCCGGTGGCGGCGCCATGCGCCAGATCGCGGCGATGCCCAAGTCCGGGTTCGAGACCGCGATCGCGGTGCCGTCCGGCTACGCGAGCTTCGAGGTGCAGGCGCTCGACGCCACCGGTCACGCGCTCGCGACGTCGAGCGCGTTCACGGCCGGCTGATCGATCCCGGGCGGAGCGACGGCTCAGTCGAGCCGGAACTCGCCGTCGCGGTAGATGACCTTCTCCTCGCCCCCGCGCAGCTGCGCGGTGACCACCCGGTCGGCGGTCGAGACGATGTCGGTGTGAACGCTCGAGTTGTTGAAGCCGAGCCGCTCCCACTCCTCCGGGGCGACGCCTGCGGGATCGCCGGCGTAGGCGTCCTGGTAGGAGCGGCCCAGCGCGATGTGGGTGTTGCCGAACGGGCCGCCCACGTTCTCGTCGTAGAGCGTGTGCGCCATGAAGCGCGTGATGCGCGACAGGCGCCGGTCGGTCAGCGAGAACTCGCCGACGCGGTCGGCGCCCTCGGTCGCGATCATCTCCTTCAGCACCGGCTCGTTCTGCGTCGCCGAGGACTCGACCACGCGGCCGTCCTCGAAGCGCAGGCTGATCCCCTTGATCAGGTTCCCGTAGCGGTAAAGAGGTTGGTTGAAGCGGATCCAGCCCTCGGTGCCGCGCCGGTCCGGGCTCGTGAAGAGCTCGAAGCTGGGGATGTTGCGCCCGCGCCCGCCGAGCCAGCGGCGGCTCTCGCCGACCGTGATCCACAGGTCGGCGTCCTCGCCCTCCACGTGCAACCGCTCGATGTCGAGGCCGTCGAGCAGCTCGCGGTTGCGTTCGAGCGTCGCGCCGACCTCGCGCCAGCGGGCGATCGGGTCCTCCTGGTCGAGGAAGCATGCGTGCACGATCTGCTCCCAGTACTCCTCCAGGCTCATCCCCGCCTCTGCCGCCATCGCCTCGGTCCCGTACAGGCCGAGCGTCCAGCTGAAGCGGCCCTCGTTCTCCTTCTCGCCGCGCCAGTCCATCAGCTCGCGCAGCGCGACACCGCGGCGCATGATGCGGGCCGGGTCGACGCTCTCGAGCGCGTGCGGGTCGGCTTCGGCGAGCACGGAGACCTGGTGATCCATCTCGTCGACGAGACCGCGCATGTAACGCGACGGGAAGTGGTCGATCTGCTCGTCGGAGGCCAGTTCGAAGAACGCCCTGGAGCCGCCCAGCCCCTGCTCCGCGTCGGGGAAGTAGCCGCCGATCACGTTCGCGCCGGCGCGCCAGACCGCGCGGCACAGCTCCAGGTACAGGGGGCGGGCGCTCTCCGGCGCCGCCACGCGCACGGTCTCTCCGGCTTTCACACCCTCGCCGCCTCCGAGCGCATAGTCCACGAGCACCGACGCGTAGCGCTCGAGGATCTCCTGCGGCGGCGAGTAGGGCACGGCGGGACTCTATCCAGCGACGCCGCCGAAGCCGGCGCGCCGGTCAGGCCCCGGACGGGTCCGCGACCGCTCCTTTCACGCCGGCGGGCAGCCCGTGCGGTGTCTTCTCCCAGTAGAAGGGGTTTCGGATCAGCTGAACGGCGGCCCGCCAGGCGGCGATCGAGTGCAGCACCCAGTACAGCGGGTTCAGAAGCGCGAACGGGGCGGCACGCCAACCCTGTCCGCGCACCGCGGCGATCAGGTTGAGGCCGATCATGATGCCGTTGCCGACGATCAGGTTGATCGTCGCGATCGTCCAGAACGCGCCCGAGTCCAGCAGCGGCAGCTGCGGCTCGCCGAAGCCGTACCAAGCGGCTGTGCCGGCCCACATCACCGGGGCCAGGAGGAACGTCAGCGGCGTGCCGGCGATCAGCAGGAGGAAGCCGGCGGCGTCGACGACGCCGACCTGGCGGACGAGGCGGCGGGGCGAGCGCGCGTGCACCAGCGCCGTCTGCATGTAGCCCTTGATCCACCTGGTGCGCTGACGGATCCACGGGCGGATCTCGGCGCAGGCCTCCTCATCGGTGTCCGAGTCGATCACGCCGACCCGGTAGCCCTCGACGGCCGCCCTCAGACCGAGGTCGGCGTCCTCGGTGACGTTGTGCGGGTCCCACCCGAGCAGGCCGCGCAGCTCGGCGATGCGGAAGTGGTTGGAGGTGCCCCCGAGCGGGATCGGCAGGCCGAGACGGTCGAGGCCCGGGAGCATCGTCCCGAACCAGTAGCCGTACTCCAGGCTGAACATCCGCGTCAGGAGGTTCGCGGTGCTGTTCCAGTACCTCAGACGGGCCTGCACGCAGATCGTCTGCGGCCCGGCCTGCTCGAAGGCGGCGACGGCCTTGCGAAGCTGCTGGGGCTCGGGCCGGTCCTCGGCGTCGTAGATCACGAGGCGCTCTCCTCGGGCCAGGAGCAGCCCGACGTTGCACGCCTTCGGCTTGGTCTTGGGCGAGGCGTCCGGCACGATCACGAGCCTGACGGTCGCCGGCGGGCGCGCCGCGCGCGCCGCTTCGATCGTCTCCGCGTCGTCCGACTCCAGCAGGACGAGGATCTCGAGCTTCTCGGCCGGGTAGTCGAGCGCGCCGAGGTTGCCCATCAGCTCCCCGATCACGTTCGCCTCCTTGTAGACGGGGACGAGCACCGTATACCGCGGCAGCAGCCGGTCATCGCGCTCGGCGCCGGCGGGCATCGTGCGCGCTCCGGCGGCGAGGCCGGTCAGGCAGGCGACGAGCTTGAAGCCCACGGCGGCGAGGAAGACGACGTTGGACGCGGCGACCACGAGGGCGAGCGTGAGCTGCCACTGCGCGAGCATCCCGGCCGCGAACAGCAACCCCGCGACCGCCACCGTCCGCTTCTGCCCGACCGACCACCCGGAGGCAGCCGAAAGCTCCGGGCGGAGGGCGAGCAGCTCGCCCGTCGAGCGCCTCACGAAGTGCTCGCGGAAGCAGAGCAGCACCGAGCGCTCGATGTCGATCGGGGTGGTGGTCCGGAGGCTGAGCTTCGTCGCCGCCGGGAAGTGGGCGGCGATGCGTTGCCGCGTGGCGGCACTGGGAGGCTCGCAGGTCGCGACGACCGCCTCCTCACCCTTCACCTCGACGGGCACCCAGCCCTCGTCCAGAAGCGTCTCGGCGGGGAAGTTGCGCACGAGCTCCTCGTCGAGCTCCGTATTGAGCAGATCGACGAAGGGCAGCCCCCACTGCGCTCCGAGGGCGCGCTGCAGGTCGAGCCTATGGACACGGCCGGCGGCGAGCAGGATCTGCCCGACCCGCTCGCCGGTCTCCTCCTGGCGCGCGAGCGCCCAGCTGAGGGTCGTGCGGTCGATCAGGCCCGCGGCGAGGAGCGCCTCGCCGATCGGCTTCGGCTGCTCCGCCCCGGTCGCGCGATCGGCCCGGCGCCTGCGCGGGCGGGCGCCCTCGCTGCCATCCGTCCGGCGGACCCGCGGGCCGTCGGCTTGGAGCTTCGCCGTCCGGGGCGCGGATTTGGCAGGAGCTTGCCGCATCTAAGCGGGTCGTCCACCCGACCCCCTAAGGCCGGTCAGTGCAAGCGCACTGGACGGATGTTCTAGATGGAGCCCGGTCCGGCGCGCGTTCGCGGACCGGATCTCCGCGACCGTGCCGGGCTAGGCTGGGCCGATGGCGCTCGCCGACGGTGACCTCGCGCTTCGCCCCTTCGAGCCGGCGCACGAGGAGGCCGTGCTCGCGATCCTCGGCGAGCCCGCGGTCGCGCGCTGGTGGCCCGAGCCCGACTTCCAGCGCGACACCGGCTGGCTCGTCGAGGTGGCGGGAAGGCCCTCGGGCTGGCTGGAGTACCACGAGGAGGACCACGCCTGGTTCCCGAGCGTCGCCTTCGACATCGCGCTGACGAGCCCGCTGCACGGGCGCGGCTACGGCCGCAGGGCGCTGCGCCTGGCGATCGACAGCTTCGTGGCGAAGGGACACCACCGCTTCACGCTCGATCCGAACGTGGCCAACGAGCGCGCGATCCGCGCCTACGAGGCACTCGGCTTCGAGCGTGTCGGCGTGATGCGCGCCTACGAACGCAATCGCGAGGGCGGCTGGAACGACGCGCTGCTGCTGGAGCTGATCGTGCCCGAGGCGATCGAGCGCGACGCGCTCGCGCCCGAGGCCGGCACGGAGCGCCGGCCGACCTCCCCATCCGCCGGCACGGAGCGCCGGCCGACCTCCCCATCCGCCGGCACCGAGCGCCGGCCGACCTCACGATCCCGATGAGCACCCCGCTGCTCGTCCTGCAGCACGCAGGCTGCGAGCCCCCCGGCGTGTACGAGGACGTGCTGCGCGAGCGCGGGATCGAGTTCGAGCGCGTCGTCGTGGCCGACGAACCGCTTCCGGATCGGCGGGGGTTCGCGGGAATCCTCGCGATGGGTGGCGCGATGGGCGCCTACGAGGACGATGCCCACCCGTGGCTCGCCGCCGAGAAGCGGCTGATCGCCGAGGCGGTCGGCTCCGGCACCCCGTACTGGGGCGTGTGCCTGGGCGCGCAGTTGCTCGCCGCGGCGCTCGGCGCCGACGTCCGTCCCGGTCAGGGGGCGGAGCTGGGTGTGATGGACGTCGAGCTGACCGGAGCGGCGGCCGGCGATCCTGTCTTCGCCGGGGCCCCGCGCCGCTTCCCGGCCCTGCAGTGGCACGGCGACACCTACGAGCTGCCGCCGGGCGCGACGAGGCTGGCCCGCTCCGAGCGCTACGAGCAGCAGGCGTTCGTGCTCGGCACCGCTTACGCCGTCCAGTTCCACCTCGAGGTGGACGGCGCGCTCGCGCAGGAGTGGATGCAGGTGCCCGAATACGTGGCGGAACTGAAGGAGCTGGACGGGCCGGACGCCCCGGCCCGGATGCTCACCGAGGTGCGCGCGGCCGAAGCCGAGACGGTGCCGCTCGCGCGGGAGCTGTTCACGCGCTGGCTCGTGGACGTCGCGCGGCTCTGAGCGCGCCTACTCGACCACCACGCGCACCGTCCGCAAGCGCCGGTCGCTGGCCCCGCGGATCGAGCCCCCCAGCTCCAGCGTCCCCTGGATGTACGCGAGCGTCTCGGCGGTGAGCCGCTCGCCCGGCAGCACGTTCGGGATCCCGGGCGGATAGGTCGCCAGCGACTCGGCCGCGATGCGCCCGATCGCCTGCTCGGCCGGCACAACCTCCTGGGCGCCGAGGTAGGCCTCGCGCGGCGTCATCGCCAGCTCGCCCCAGGGCGGCGGCGCGGCGAACGATGCGTGCTCGCCGCGCGGGTCGGTGCCGACCCGGCGCCCCGCCTCGCGCAGCGCCTGCACGAGGCGGGCCGCCTCGGGCATGCTGCGCTCGCCCATCCCGAACACGGCGACGAGCACGTTCTGCCCGTAGAGCTCGAGGTTGACGTCGTCGATGTCGCGCAGCAGCACCGCCAGCTCGTAGCCGGTCGCATCCAGGCCGCGCACGTCCACAGCGAGGCGCAACGGGTCGTAGCCATGAACGCCGGGGCGCCCCACGAGGCGCTCGTCGAGCACGTCGAGGCCCTCGATCTCACGGATCTCCTCGCGCGCCAGCGCCAGCGCCGCCATCGTGCGCTCGAGCAGGTCGTGGCCCGAGACGGCGGCCTGGCGGCGGGCGGCGTCGAGCGAGGCGAACAGGAGCGAGTTGGGGCTCGTCGACTCGGTGAGGGTGACCGCGCGGTCAACGGTGTCCGCCCCGATCCTGGCGCCGTGACCGAGGTGCAGCATCGCCGACTGGGTGAGGCTGCCGACGATCTTGTGGGTGCTCGAGATCACGAGGTCGGCTCCCGCCGCGAGCGCGTGTTCGGGCAGCGCCTCGTGGAAGGCCATGTGCGCCCCCCACGCCTCGTCTGCGATCAGCGCGACGCCGTGCGCGTGTGCGACCTCGGCCAGGCCGCGCATGTCCGCCGCCGCGCCGAAGTAGGTCGGCGAGATCACCCACGCCCCGGCCGCGCCCGGGGTCGCGGCGAGCGCGGCGTCGAGTGCCTCGGGCGTCAGGCAATGTGCGATGCCCAGCTCCGGATCGATCTCCGGCGAGACGAACGTCGGCCGCAGCCCCGAGTAGACCAGCGAGTCGATCGTCGAGGAGTGGGCGTTGCGCTGTACGACGACTTCATCGCCCTGATGCGCGAGCGCCAGGCCGGCCGAGAGGTTGCCCTGCGAGGCGCCGTTGACCAGGAACCAGGCGCGCTGCGCGCCCCAGGCCTCGGCCGCGAGGCGCTGCGCCTCTTCGAAGGGGGTCGGCTCCGGGCCCAGGTCGATGCCGTAGGTGAGCGCGGGGACGTCCAGCGCAAGCGCCCGCTCGCCGATCGCGCCGATCAATCCCGGGTCGGCGCCGGCGCCGCCCTTGTGACCGGGCACGTGCAGCCTGGCGGGGTTGCGGGCGGCGTAGGCGCTCAGCGCTTCGAGATACGGCGCGGCATGCTGCCCCTCCGGCGGCTCGTGCTCCCCACCCCTCACGCGGCCCTCGCCCGGGGGGCTCACGGCGCTGCCGCTCCCGCGGCGGCGGCCGTCGGGGTGGGAGCCGGGCGGCGCAAAAGACCGGTGTCGCGTGTCAGCCGCTGGGCGAGCGTCACCGGGATCACGCTGATGAGGATCACGAACAGGACCACGACGTTGACCTGCGGCAGCTGCTGGCCGAGCCGGATGTTGCCGAAGATCCAGATCGGCAGCGTGCTCTGGGCGCCCGCCGTGAACGTCGTGACGACGATCTCGTCGAAGGAGAGCGCGAAGGCGAGCAGGCCGCCGGCGACGAGGGCCGTCGCGATCATCGGCAGCGTCACGAAGCGGAAGGTCTGCAGGCCGTCAGCGCCGAGATCCATCGAGGCCTCCATCAGCGAGGTCTGCGTGCGGCGCAGCCGTGCGAGCACGTTGTTGTAGACGGTGACGATGCAGAAGGTCGCATGGCCGATCACGATCGTCAGCAGCCCGAATTCGACACCGTTGAAGGTGATGAAGGAGTTCAGCGCCATACCCGTGATGATTCCCGGCAGAGCGATCGGCAGGACGAGGAGCAGCGAGATCGCTTCGCGGCCGAAGAAGCGGAAGCGATGCACGGCGAACGCCGCCATCGAGCCGAGCAGCATCGCGATGGCGGTCGAGATCAGTCCCGCGCGGACCGACAGCCAGAGCGCGTGGCGCATTTCTTCGTTGTGCCAGGTCGGCGAGAACCAGCGCGTCGAGAGACCTTCCAGCGGCCAGCTCTGCACGTTCGACGGGTTGAACGCGTAGAGCATGATGATCGCGATCGGGAAGAACAGGAACAGCATCAGCAGCGCCGCCCACACGCCAGAGCGCGACCGTCCCCCATCGGCCGGTCCCGATCACAGCGCCTCGAACGCTCCGAGCCTGCGCGCGATCAGCAGGTAGATGCCCATGATCACGAGCGGCACCGTCGCGAACGCCGCCGCGAAGGGGACGTTGTTGGCGACGCCGACGTTCGCTGTAGACGACGTTGCCGATGAGCGTCGAGTTCGTTGCCGCCGACGAGCAAGGGCGTGATGAAGTCGCCGAGCGTCAGCGAGAAGGTGAAGATCGAGCCCGGCCACGACGCCGGGCAGGATCAGCGGCAGCAGCACGGTCCGGAAGCTGCGCCAGCCTCTGCGCGCCGAGGTCGGCGGAGGCCTCGATCAGAGAGTCGGGGACACGCTCGACGGCCGTCCACACCGGCAGGATCATGAACGGCAGCCAGATGTAGCTGAACACGATCCACATCGCCCAGTTCGTGTAGCCGACGTTCGATGCGGCCGAGGCCGACCTGTTCGAGGAAGTAGTTCAGGATGCCGTCCTTGGCGAGGATCAGCCGCCACGCGAACACCCGCACCAGGTAGCTGGACCAGAGCGGGATCAGGATCGCGACGAACAGCGCCGCGGCAGACGCTTTTTCGGCGCGACGCGCACGGCGAAGCAGCGCGAACGGCACGCGCCAGCACCGCGTCGGTGACGGTGACAGCCGCGGCGATCCCGATCGTTCGCAGCGCGATCGTCCGGTAGACCGGGTCTTTGAACAGCCGTTCGAAGTTGGCGAGCGTCCAATTCGTGGACGATCTTGCCGCTGAGCGGTTCGACCTTCCACAGCGACGAGAGGAACAGCAGGACCAGCGCCGCCAGGTAGATCAGCACGAACCACGCGCCCGGCGCGGACAGCAGCAGGACGGCCCGCAACCACGGCCGGCGGAAGAAAGCCGCCGACGACGCGGGTGCGGGCCGTTCCAGGCGCAGCGATCGGTGCTGCTAGCCAAGCCGCTCGCCTATCCGGTTACTTCTGTCCACTTCTGCTGCCAGACCGTGTAGTCCATCGCAGTCGTTCTGGCCGTTGCCGCATGCCGGCACGGGGGTCTTCCAGAACTTGATCGAGTTGAAGTACGCCGCCGGCGCGTTCGCGTGGTAGGTGGTGCACGAGCCCTTTCTTGATTTTTTCCATGTAGGGGCAGGCCTTCGTGTTGGCCGGCGTCTCGCCGAAGGAGATCGCCTGCTCGGCCTGGACTTTCCGGCTCGAGACCCAGTTCACCCATTTGTAGGCGCAGTTGGGGTGTTTCGCGTGCGCCGAGAGCATCCACGTGTCGGCCCAGCCGGTCGCGCCCTCGATCGGGGATCCGTTCGGACACCGGCACGTGGGCCGCGACTCAGCGTGTTGTACTGGTAGGGCCAGGCAGCTCCGATCGTGGCATCGCCGTTCTTGAACAGTTCGATCTCATCGGAGGCGAGCGCCCAGTACTTCTTGATCAGCGGGTGCTGTTCCTTGAGCAGCTTGACCGCCGCGTCCAGCTGCGCTTCGGTCAGCTCGTACGGGTCGGTGATGCCGAGGCTCGGCTGGTGGTGGGAGAGGTAGAGCGCCGCGTCCGCGATCTGGATCGGGTTGTTCGGCACGGTGATCGAGCCCTTGTACTTCGGGCTGTAGATCGCTTCCCAGCTCGTCGGCGCGGGCGACACCGACTTCGTGTTGTACATCAGTGATGTTCGGACCCCACTGCAGCGAGATCCCGTAGTGCACGCCGTTCACGGTGTTGTGCGGCGGCGACTGCAGCTGCGGGATGAAGTTCTTCCATTCGGGCACCAGGGCGACGTTCATCGGCGCCACGTTGCCGCCCGCGATCAGACGCAGGCTGGCGTCGCCGGAGGCGGAGACCATGTCGTACTGGTTCCCGCGCCTGGCGCATCAGCGTCACCATTTCGTCCGAGGAGCCGGCGTACTTGGCGTGCACCACGCAGCCGGTCTGCTTTTTCGAACGGCTTCACCCATTCGGGCTGCGCGTAGCCTTCCCACGCGACCAGGTTCAGCTGCCCCTCGCCGTTCCCGATCTTCGTCGGCAGATTGCTCGCCGACGATGCTGCTCGACGAGCTCCCGCACGCGCTCACGCCGACGATCATCGCCAGCAGCGCGGCCCCCAGGGCCCAGTCGACTTTTGCGAACTTCATCGTCTCAGTCTCCTCCTGTGGATTGGCTTGCAGCACCGACGCATCCTCCGGCCGCCACGCCAGGCGCACGCTGCGACCCCGCTCCTTCAGGGCCTGCTGCGGCGGACATGTCGAGGTTCTGTCTGACCACGACGATCGTCTCGCCGTGCTCGGACTCGACGACGTAGCGCGTCATCGAGCCCAGGTAGGCGACCTCGCGCACGACGCCCGCGAGCGCCCCCGGCGCATCCTCGCCCTCGGCGAGCAGGCGGATCTTCTCCGGCCTGATCATGCACGCGCCGCCCGTCGCGGTCGACCAGGTTCGAGGTGCCGACGAAGCCGGCCACGAACTCGTTGACCGGACGCTCGTAGATCTCGCCGGGCGTGCCGACCTGCTCGATGCGCCCGTCGGAGAAGACCGCGATGCGGTCGCTCATCGTCAGCGCCTCGTCCTGGTCGTGGGTCACATAGATGAAGGTGATGTTCTCGCTGAGCTCGCGCTGGATCGACTTCAGCTCCAGTTGCATCTGCTGGCGAAGCTTGAGGTCGAGCGCGCCGAGGGGCTCGTCGAGCAGCAGCACGCGGGGCTGGTTGACGAGCGCGCGCGCGAGCGCGACGCGCTGGCGCTGGCCGCCGGAGAGCTGCACCGGGCGGCGCTCCTCGACGTTCGGCAGGCGGACCATCGCGAGCGCCCCGCGCGCCTGCTCGGAGCGCTCCCGCTTGCCCACGCCCTTGACCCGCAGCCCATATGCGACGTTGTCGAGCACGCTCATGTGCGGGAACAGCGCGTAGTCCTGGAAGACCGTGTTGACCGGCCGCTCGTAGGGGGCGCTTCCGGTCACGTCCGCGCCGTGCAGCTCGACGCGGCCCGCGTCGGCGTTCTCGAACCCGGCGATCACGCGCAGCGTGGTGGTCTTGCCCGAGCCGGACGGCCCCAGCATCGTGAAGAACTCGCCGGGGCGGATCTCCAGCGAGAGGTTCTCGATCGCCACGACCTCGCCGTAGGACTTGCGGATGCCGCTCAGCCGCACGGCCGGCGCGCCCTCGGCGTCGCCGGCCGACGGAGAGCGCCCGCTGGGGGCGTCCATGGTCGTCCCGCCACCGGCCACCACGTCCGCGAGTCTATTCGCGCGGCCAGACACCAGCAACTGTCCCGAGTGGACAATCCCACCGCCCCGGCTGCTCCGACCGGTCCTTTTCGCCGGGCTTCGGCCCCTCCGTTTTGGAGCGCCGATGTGTCATCCCACCCCGCCGCGCGTGTCGACATTGCAACTTCTTCGCGTAAGGGGTTGGGGTCTCGGCCGCGGCGTCCTAGCCTCGCGGCCGAACTGCATGAAAAGCGGCCCGGCGGTGCGTCAACACCCCGGGCCCGGCACCGAGTCGCTCACCCTCGATGCCGGCCGATTGTCGCTCAGCGCGGCGTGGCTCCGCGCAGGCGCCGTCGGCCCAGCGGGGGTGCGGCCGCTCCGCGACTGGAGGCGCGATGGACGAGCAGCGGGCAGGCCAAGGGCACGGGCACCCGAGCGCACAGCTCGTGCTGGCCGCGGTGCGCAGGGCGGTCCGCCATCGCGTACCGGCGCCGGGACCCGCGCCGCTGTGGCTGCTGCGCGAGCACCTCGCGATCCGGCCCCGCTCCAGCGGCGCGCGCGTGCTGCGCCGCCGGCTCGAGGAGCTCGAGCGGCGCGGGCTGCTCGTCCGCGCGACCGAGCACGGGCTGCCGGTGTGGTCGCCGACCGCGTCCGGGGTGCGGGCGCTCCCCGCCACGGCCGCGAGGAGCCTGCCCGAGTCGCCGCGGCGGCGCGAGCGGCGCCGGGCACGCCTGGCCGCCGCTCAGGAGCTGCCGCGCTTTCGCGCGCGCCTGTCCGAGTCGCTGGCCGAAGCCGGGCGGATGCTCGGGGCCGGACCGGGGGCGGAACCGTCCGCGGGCGCGTGGATCGAGCTCGGGCGCCGGCTCGCGGGCGACTGCCGGCGGCTCGGCTCGGCGTGGCACTGCCTGCACGAGTGGCCCGAGCCCGACGACGACGCTCCGGCTCCCGCGCCCGAGCAGGCGGCGCGGCTGGCGGCGCTCCGCAACGTGCGGCTGTGGCGCGAGGAGGACTAGCTCCGGGCGAGCGCCGGCGTTGCCCTGCGCTCGTCGTAGAGGCGCAGCGCAAAGGCACCCGCCGGATGGGCGCGGCCGCGCTCCACCAGTTGGGTGGTGGGACCGTCGAGAAGCTCCAGCGGCGGCAGCTCGACCCCGTAGACGGGCGGCAGCACGATCGGCGCCGCGAGCGCGGCGAAGGTGAGGTCGGCTGCGCTGAAGCGCTCGCCCAGCAGATACGGGCGGCCGTCGGCAAGCTGCTCGGCGACCCAGTCGAACTCGGCGAACACGATCGCCTCGTCCTCGTGCTCGACGCCCGGTGTGATCTCCAGAACCCGAGCGATGAAGCGCTGCGCCAAGGGCAGCGTCAGCCGCAGGAAGCGGTCCTCCCAGCGCGGCACGCCCTGGTCGTTGAAGCGCAGCATCACCTGCGGCTGGGCGAACATCCGCACGTAGATGAGCCGGCGCCCGTGCGGGCCGAGGCGCTCGTCGAGGCGGCGGCTGAGTGCGACGGCGCGCTCGCGCTCATCGCCCTCCCCGAACAGCCGCTGCGAGACCTCGGTGCGGCCGTCCACCCATTCGAGGATCTGCTCCGACTCGCCGATCGGCCCTTCCGGCGTGAGGAGCACCGGCACCGTCTGGCCGCCGCCGGCGCGGCGGGCGTAGAACCGGTGCAGGCCCTGGACGTGTCGCTCCTCGCGGTACGCGAGACCGGCGCGCTGCAACGCCCATCGCGCCTTCTCGCAGTAGTGGCTGATGGGGATCGTCACCAGACGCAGCATCGGGGGCCAGTATCCCCCCTTTGCTAGCGTCCTCGTCGGTGGCGCAGTTCGAGGAGTGGGAGATCGTGCTGCACGGGCGCCGGGCTGTGTACCGGATCGCCGGCGACGGGCCGCCCGTAGTCCTGGTTCACGGCATGCTCAACTCGTCGAGCCACTGGCACGACGTGGCGCAGCGCCTCGCCGGCTCGTACACCGTCATCGCTCCCGACCTGATCGGCCACGGGGACTCCGCGGCGCCTCGCGGCGACTACTCGCTCGGCGCACACGCGGCGAGCATCCGCGACCTCCTGACCGCGATCGGGATCGAGCGGGCGACGATCGTCGGGCACTCGCTCGGTGGAGGGGTCGCGCTGCAGTTCTTCTACCAGTTCCCCGAACGCGTCGAACGGCTTGCCCTGGTCTCCAGCGGCGGCCTCGGCAAAGACGTCTCTCCGCTGCTGCGCACGGCTGCCCTCCCCGGCACGGCCGCGCTGCTGTCGCTGACGATCCACCCCCGCGCTGCTCGGCGGCATCCGCAGCCTCGGCACGCGCATGCGCGAGCGAGGGATGCCCAGCGGCGTCTACCTGCAGGCAGTCGCGCGAGCGCTGCGGCCGCTCGAGAACGCGGGCGCCCGCGAGGCGTTCCTGCAGACGCTGCGTTCGGTGATCGACGTGCGGGGGCAGCGCGTCAGCGCCACGGACCGCCTGTATCTGCTGGAGGCGATCCCGATGCTGATCGTCTGGGGCGAGCGCGACCACACGATCCCGCTCGAGCACGGCCTCGCCGCGCATCGCGCGATGCCGAACAGCAGCTTCCGCACGCTCGCCGACGCGGCGCACTTCCCGAACCTCGAAGACCCCGACGGCCTGGCCGCCGCACTGCTCGAGTTCATCGCCGGGACCGAGCCGGCGCCGCGGGAGGCGTTCGCCGACTGGGGCGCCGTGCTGGAGGGGCGCTCGCCCCGCACGCGGCGCGGCGAGCGGGCGCTCGCCTAGGCGACGCGCGCGGCCGCGACCGGGCGCCGGTGCCCGGCCTCGGATGCCGCCAGCAGCTCGAGCAGCGCCTCGACGCACTCGGGGTCGAACTGGCTGCCCGCGCCGGAGCGCAGCTCGCGAGCCGCGTCCTGGGGCGTGCGCGCTGCGCGGTAGGGCCGATCGCTGGTGATCGCATCGAAGGCGTCCGCGACGAGGATGATGCGCGAGGCCTCGGGGATCGCGTGTCCCGCCAGGCCGTCCGGGTAGCCCGTGCCGTCGAAGCTCTCGTGGGAGTGGCGGATCCAGGGAACGATCGTGCCGAGCCCCTCGATGCGCGCGACGAGCTCGGCGCCGGCGACGCTGTGACGCTCGACGATCTCCCGCTCCTCGGCCGTCAGCGGCCCGGGCTTCGTCAGGATCCGCTCTGGCACGGAGACCTTGCCGACGTCGTGAAGCATGGCCGCGATCCGCAGGGCGCCGAGCATCTGCGGTTCCCACCCCAGCGACGCGGCGATCGCGACCGCCAAGTCCGCGACCGCGAGCGAGTGCTCGTGAGCGGCGTTCATGCGCATGTCCACGGTCTGGGCGAGCGTCGCGGCCCAGCTCAGCCGCTCCTCGACGGCGGTGCCGTGGCGTTCGGGCCGGCCCGCGCGGGAGGCGTAGAGCCGCGCGTCGGCGGCCCGCATCAGCTCCTCGAGCGTCCCGCCGTCGATGGGGAAGCTCGCGACGCCGATCGAGCAGGCCTGCCTGCGACGCAGCTCCTCTCCCAGGCGGTCCGCGACCTTCAGCGCCGCGGATGCGTCGACGTCGGCGAGGAGCACCGCGAACTCGTCGCCTCCGAGCCGGCCGACCGCGTCGAGCGGACGCAGCAGCGTCTGCACCGTCGTGACGATCCAGCGCAGGAGCTCGTCGCCGGCGGCGTGGCCAAGCCGGTCGTTGACCTCCTTGAAGCGGTCCACATCGAGCACGAGCACCGCGCCCTGGCGGGTAGCGCGAGCGGCGCCGGCGATCTCGGCGATCGCGCGCTCCTCGAAGCCGCGCCGGTTCAGACAGCCGGTCAGCGCATCCGCGCGCGAGACGTCCATCAGCGCCTGGTGCTGGCGATCGTGGTTGCGGGCCTGCCAGGCGCTCATCGCGCCGGTGCAGAACAGCATCGCCGTGAACAGCGCCTGATAGCTCCAGGGCGCCCCGCCGACCAGCAGCGCGATCGCGAGATAGGAGAACATCGAGAGCGCGCCGACCAGCACCACCGATGCCAGCGGGTAGGACATGGCGGCGAACACGACCGGCACGAACAACACGAGCGCCAACGGGCTGCGGGTGCCCCCGTCGAGGGTGAGCGAGGCGACGATCAGACCCAGGTCGAGCACGCTCCAGGTCAAGAAGAACCGCTCCCTGTATGCGCTGCGCACGATCTGCTCGCGCGGGAGGCGGGAGATCACGAACGCGCCGAGCAGCCCGACGCCGTAAAGGACGGCGAGCACGATCCGGTGGGGGCGCTCCCACGTCAGCGCGAGGTACACGGAGGCGGCCGCGACGACGACGTAGCTGAGCCATACGCCCGCGGCAAAAGTGCCCGCGCGCATGCGCAGGGCGGACTGGTCGACGATCCCCCGCTCGTCCATAGGCACTTATCGGGCGCTCCGGGCAGGACCTGAGCCCGGCAGGCGCCGCACTGGACGGCGGCCGCCGCGGCGGCGGCGGGCTAGCTGACGTGCCTCGGGAGGTTCCGAACGGTTGAGTAGGCATCCGGGCCGTTCCGGAGGCTGTGTTCCTTCCAAAGATCACGGCTTAGGAGGCGACCCGGATGCAGGACAAGCGTAGGTGGCTGCCCCGCTGGCAGCGCGTCGAGCTGGTCGAGAAGTGTTTGGTGGAGGGCATGACTCGCCGCCAGGCTGCGGAGTGGCGGCGGGTGTCGGTCTCGACGGTGCAGTACTGGGTGGCGCGTTATCGCGACGCTTCTGATCAGCAGCGACATTCGGGAGCTTGGGCTGATGATCGGCCTTGCACGCCTCACCGCCAGCCGACGCGTTGCTCAGAGCGCGTGCATGACCATGTCTGCCGGGCACGGGAGCGGACGGGCTGGGGGCCGAGGCTGATCGCCTCAGAGCTTCAGATGAGCCACGCCACTGTCTGGCGGTGCCTTCGCCGTCGCGGGCTCTCCAAAGCACCCAAACCAGCACGCGAGGAGGTTCGCCGCTTTGAGTGGCCCTGCCCCGGTGACCTGTTGCAGATGGACGTCAAGCGCTTCGCGCGCTTCACCAGGCCCGGACACCGCGTCACCGGGGACCGCTACCGCAGCGCCAACGAGAAGCGCAACGGGCCCGGCTGGGAGTTCTGCCACTCGATCATCGACGACCACTCACGGCTGGTCTATAGCGAGCTGCACACCGACGAGCAAGCCGCCACCGTCACAGGCTTCCTCGACCGAGCACTCGTGTTCTTCGCCGGCCACGGGATCAAAGCCCAGCGGTTGCAGACCGACAACGCGTGGTGCTACATCCACAACCGCAGCCTCCGAGAGCTCCTGGCGCGCCACGGCATCCAGCACCGGCGCATCCCGCCACGAACTCCCAAGCGCAACGGCAAGATCGAGCGATACCAGCAGACCCTCGCCAAAGAGTGGGCCTACGGGCAGCGCTACCGCTCAAGCAACGCCAGAGCCAAAGCGCTACCGCACTGGCTAAACCACTACAACACCACCAGGAACCACAGCGAACTCGGCGACCGGCCACCCATCAACCGCGTTCGGAACCAGCTGAGGCAGAACAGCTAGCCGGCGGCCGGGGAAGTGGGGGCGTCGGCCTGCTGGCGCCAGGCCGGCGGGTAGGGCAACGGGCGCAGCGTTCCTTCGAGCTGCTCGCGCAGCGGCTCGAACGGAGCGGGCAGCGAGAGGCGCTCGCCGAGGTGCGCCGGGTCCTCGTCGATCGCGAAGCCCGGGCCGATCGTGGCGATCTCGAACAGCACGCCGCTGGGCTCCAGGAAGTAGACAGATTTGAAGTAGAAACGTTCGATCACGGGGGTCGGGCGCGCGCCCGCTTTGGCGATCAGCTCGCGCCACTTCTCGATCTCGTCCATCTGCGCGGCGAACGCGACGTGATGCACGGAGCCGGCACCCTGGCGGCGGCCGAGCTCCGGAGGGGCGCGGTCGTAGGCGTAGTTGCCGCCGCGGCCCGAGCCGCGGACAGACCAGCTCTCGCCCGCCTGGCGCGTGAAGCCGAGGGTCTCGGAGAGCAGCTGCTGGCTGCGCATCGGGTCGCTGCTGTACGCGCGCACGCCGTCGAAGCCGAGCAGCGCGTGCGCGGCAGGGATCTGCGGGCTCTCCGCGCGCAGCGGCTCATCCCCGCTCGCGTCGATCACGAGCTCGTGTTCGAGGCCCTCGGGATCGGCGAACAGCACGCTGTCGCCGGTCATCACCGCCTCGACCCCCTGCCCCGCCAGGTGCTCGCGCCAGAACTCGAGCGACGCGCGCGAGGCCACGCGCCAGACGATTCGGTGCACCATCCCGGCGCCGGCGACGCCGGGGGCCGCCCCCGGGTACTCGAAGAACGTCAGGTCCATCCCCGGCGAGCCGGCGTCGTCGCCGTAGAAGAGGTGGTAGACGGAGGGTTCGTCCTGGTTCACCGTGCGCTTGACCATCCGCATCCCCAGCACGCCGGTGTAGAACGCGACGTTGCCCGGCGCGTCCCCCGTGATCGCGCTGATGTGGTGGATGCCCTCTAACTGCACGGCCTCGCAGAACCCTAGCGAAGGCAGGTGGTTCGTTCGGGTGAGGCGGCCACGCTCCGTGCCGGCCAGGAGGGTCGGCCGGCGCTCCGTGCCGGAGCGAGAAGAGGGTCGGCCGGCGCTCCGTGCCGGAGAGAGAGGAGGGTCGGCCGGCGCTCCGTGCCGGAGAGAGAGGAGGGTCGGCCGGCGCTCCGTGCCGGAGAGAGAGGAGGGTCGGCCGGCGCTCCGTGCCGGAGCGAGAGGAGGGTCGGCCGGCGCTCCGTGCCGGCCTCCTGCCATCATCGGCGCGTGCGTGACGGGTCGCTCATACCGCGCTTCGGGCGCGCGCGGCGCGATCCGCAGCAGGCCGTGCTCGAAGGCTTCCATGCCGTCAAGCACGCGCTGCGCTTCGGCGCCGAGATCGAACTGCTGCTGACGCCCGACCGGGCGGCGCTGCTCGCGCTGGCCGACCGGCTTGCACCCGATGTCCGCGAACGACTGGCGAGCGAGGCGCTCGAGGTGGACGAGGAGCTGTTCGCCCAGCTCGTCCCGCAGCCGCCGAAAACGGGTGTTCTCGCGACCGCGCGCCGGCCGACGGTCGACGTGGCCGAGCTGCTGAGCGGAGCCGACCCTCGCCCGATCGTCCTGCTTGAGGACCCGCGTGACCTCGGCAACGCGGGGGCGTGCGTACGAGTTGCCGCCGCGGCTGACGCCGGCGGCGTGCTGGCGACCGGGACCCACGACCCGTGGCATCCCGACGCGCTGAGAGGAGCGGCCGGCCTGCACTTCGCGCTTCCCGTGGCTCGGCTGGGCGATCTCGATGTTCTGGAGGGCGCCCCCGAGCGGCGCCCGCTGATCGGCCTCGACCCCAACGGCGAGGAGCTCCAGGCCGCCGCGCTCGACCCGCGGGCGATCCTCGCCTTCGGCACCGAGCGCGACGGCCTGAGCGCCGAGCTGACCAGGCGCGCCGACGCGCTGGTGCGGATCCCGATGCGCGAGGGCGTCTCGAGTCTGAACCTCGCGACCGCGGTCGCCGCCGTGCTGTTCGCCCGGCGGCTGACCGCGGCCTGAGGAGCGCTAGGAGGCCGCGGCTTCAACGCCCGAGAGCAGCTCCCAGTTGCCGCGCAGCGCCTCCTCGGCCCGCGCCACCATCGCGGCCGCCTTCGCCTCCGGGTCCGGCTCGGATGCAATCAGCTCGCCGATCAGACGGGCGGCGGCGGCGGCGTGCTCGACGTCGCGCTCCTCGTGGACCACGAAGTACGCGGTCGCCGCGTCGGCAGGGTGGGCGGGTCCTTCATCAACGAAGGCGTAGTGCTCACGCAGGCCGTCGAGCTTGGTGCGCGAGATCTCCGGCTGGGAGGCCTCGATGGCGTAGAGCACCGCGAGCCGCTCGAGCAGGTCCGAGCCGGCGGTCCAGCGCTCGGCGCAGGCCGCCGTCTCATCGAGCGGGGCGGCTTCCGTGTCTCCGCCGCAGGCGGCGGCAAATCCGTCCCACAGCGCGACGTGGTCGCGCTCCTCCACCGCGTGCCGGGCGAGGCCCTCGCTGACCGGCGGGGGCGCCGCGCCGGCCGCGAGCTCCGAGGCCTGCGCCAGCGCCACCACGGCATGGCGGTACTGCCCTGCGTAGATGCCCAGCTCGCGTGCGGTCAGATCCCCGGCGCTCCAGCGGCGGTAGAAGGGGTGCGTGAGCACATCGCGCTCGGCGCGAACCCTGTCGAGGCTGTCGATCACATCCATCTGTGTCTCCCGTCGATCGCGTTTTTTTGCTCTCAGGCGGCAGGACTTCGGCGCCCCTGCGCAGAAATCTACGCATCGGCGCCGACGCAGGCGTGCGGACGAGCAAAGGCGTCCGTCGGCCCTGCCAAGGTGATCACGGGAGAAGGGTTCGAGGGGGTCGGATCAGCTTGATGACCATCATCCTCATCGCGGGAGCCGCGCTCGTGACGTGCGGCGTGGTCATGACGCTCGCGATCGGCCGTGCAGCGGCTCGCGCCGACCAGGAGCTGGACGAACTGCTGGCGCGGCGACTGGGCTCAGCGGCCGCGCGGGAGTTGCACGAGAGCTACGCCGGGTTCTCGGCGGCCCAGGCGACGATCGCCTTGGAGTCGTCGATGACGGTGCCGTCGTCGAGGACGAGGGTGGGCACCCAGCGGTTGCCAGTCAGCTCCTGGACCTCGCGGCGCCCGCGCGTGCCGTTCAACACCTCGGGCAGCGGCGCGAAACCGTAGGACTTCACGAGCTCCGGCTCGTAGCCGGCATCGTGCAGCGCGTGGTGGGCGTTTGCGCACGGGTGCCCGCCGGGGCGCGGGGTCGGGAAGGTGCCCCAGCAGACGTAGAGCTTCACGGCACGACCTTCAGCTTGCCTTCCATGCCGGCCTGGCGATGCCCCGGCACCGAGCAGAAGAACGTGTAGGTCCCGGGGGCGAGTTTCAGCGTCAGCGTGCGCGAGCCGCCCGCGAACGTCGGCGTCGCGCCCACGACCTTCTTGCTCGCTTCTTCGATCGTGAGGTTGTGTTCGACCGGCGAGGCGTTCATGAAGGTGATCGTCACGGTGCCTGCCTTGGCGGTGAGTTCCTGCTTTTCGAAGGCCAGCTGGCCGCCCGGGTCCGCCGCCTGCGTCAGCTTGGTGGTCTTGCCCGCGGGCGAGGACGCCGGCGCAGGCGTGCCGGTCGTGGCGGTCGGCTGAGCGGTCGTCTGTGCCGCGGTGGTTTCGGGGGTCGCGGCCGTCGTCGTGCCCGCCGGCGCCGGAGCCGGCGTGGTCGTGGTGGCGGCCGAGGCGGTTTCCTTCGCAGGCGAGCCGGAGGTGGCGACGGCGGCCACCAGGGTCGCCAGCACGAGCACCGCGCTGATGCCCATCACGGCGCGCTGCTGGCCGTCGGTCTCGGGGAAGTCAGATTTGCGCATCCCGACCGCCATCGAGATGAAGATCGCCCACGCCACCAACAGGCCGCCGGCGATGTAAAAGGGGACGTGGCTCTTCTCGGCAGCCAGAACCGGCGCCATCTGGATGAGGGCGGTGTGCACGGCCCGCGAGCCTAGCCGATGAGGCTGCGGATATGCTCTCAGCCGCGATGACCGACGCAGTGCGAACGCCGGAAGGCGCGCTGGAGGGGCTCCCGGACTTCCCGTGGGCGTCGCACTACCGCGAAGTCGAAGGGCTGCGGCTCGCCCATCTCGACGAGGGCGAAGGGCCGCCCGTCGTGTTCTTCCACGGCGAGCCGACGTGGTCGTATCTGTGGCGCAAGGTGATGCCCCCCGTCCTGGACGCGGGCTTTCGCTGCATCGCACCGGATCTACGCAGGCTTCGGCCGCTCGGACAAGCCCACCGACATCGGCTGGTACAGCTACGACACCCACGCCGCGCTCGCCGTCGAGTTGATCGAGGAGCTCGACCTTCAGGGCGCCACCGCGGTCGTACACGACTGGGGCGGGCCGGTGGGCCTGCGCGCCGCCGTCGAGCTGCGCGAGCGCTTCGACAGGCTCGTGATCATGGACACCGGTCTCTTCACGGGTCACCAGCGCATGACCGACGCGTGGATGGCGTTCCGCGACTTCGTGGAGCGCACCGAGGACCTGCCGGTGGGCTTCCTCGTCAAGGGCGCCTGCAAGACCGACCCCGGCGACGAGGTGATCGCCGCCTACGACGCCCCCTACCCGAACCCGGCGTCGAAGGCCGGGGCCCGCGCGTTCCCGCTGATGATCCCGCTCACTCCCGACTCGCCCGGCGCCGAGGCCGGCCAGCGGGTTCACGACGCGCTCAAGGGCGACCGCCGTCCGTCGCTGATGCCTCTGGGCCGACTCGGACCCGATCATCCCGCCCTCCACCGGGCGAGCGCTTCGCGGAGTCGATCGGAGCCCCGCCGCCGCGCGCGATCCCCGATGCCAGCCACTTCCTCCAGGAGGACCAGGGCCCGCTGATCGGCGGCCTGATCGCGGACTGGCTGCTCGGCGGCTGAGCGATCAGGATCGGCCGGCGCTCCATGCCGGCCTCAGGGCCCTCACCGCCGCGCGCCCATCAACGGCGCGCGTGGCACCCACCAATCAAAAACCCTGCTCCTCGCCCGCGCCGATCTCCGCCTTCTGGGCCGGCGGCTCGAGCCCCGGCTCCGAGTGCGATGCGCGCAGCTCGTAGGTCGCGTCGGCGGTTCAGGTCCGCGCCCGCCAGCACGCGGTCGGCCTTCATCGCGCGCGTCATGCCCTCCGCAAGCGTCCGCGGCAGCAGCACGCCGAGCACGTTGTTGCGTTTGGCCTCCTTCGGCACCCAGACGTCGACGCGGCCGGTCTTGAGCGCGTCGACGATCGCGTCCGCGACGTCTGAGGGCTCGAGGTTGCTCATGCCGCGCGCCTCGCCGAGCCCTGAGCCGAGTTCGGTGTTGACGACGTAGGGCATCACGTAGCTCACATCGATGTGCGCGCCCATCAGCCGCAGCTCGCCGCGGATCGCCTCGGTGAGCCCGACGACGGCGTGCTTGGTCGCCGAGTACGTCGCGCCGCCCGGAGCGCCGAACTTGCCGGCCTGCGAGGAGATGTTCACGATGTGGCCGCGATCGCGGGGGACCATCCGCGCCAGCGCAAGCTTGCAGCCGAGGATCACGCCATGGAGGTTGATGTCGATCATCCTCCGCGCCGTCAGGTCGTCCTCGTCGATGAAACGGCCGATCTGCATGATCCCCGCGTTGTTGACCAGCACGTCGAGCGGGCCGAATCGCTCCTCGGCGCCGTCGAGAAACGCAACGTAGGAGTCGCGGTCGGTGACGTCGAGCGGCAGGGCCGCCACGCGCTCGGGGGCTCCGAGGTGCGCCGCCGTCTCGCGCGCCGACTCCTCATCGAGGTCGCCGATCACGACCTTCATACCCGTCCTCAGGCACGCCTCCGCCGTGGCACGGCCGATTCCCCGTGCGGCACCTGTGATCGCCACCGTCTGGCCGGCGAGGATGCGGGGCTGCTTTGCCATTGGGTCTCCTCCTTCGCTGTCGGCTCTGGCGTGGCACGCTATCGCGCGGAGGCGGACCGCGGCGTGACCCTGGCCAGGCAGCCAGGAGGCCGGCACGGAGCGCCGGCCTCCTCCCCTCGTTCGCCGGCACGGAGCGCCGGCCTCCTCCCCTCGTTCGCCGGCACGGAGCGCCGGCCTCCTCCCCTCGTTCGCCGGCACGGAGCGCCGGCCTCCTCCCCTCGTTCGCCGGCACGGAGCGCCGGCCTCCTCCCCTCGTTCCCCGGCACGAGCGCCGGCCGACCCGCGACGCGGTCCGGCGCGGACCGCGGGCTCCCGTGACCGGTTGAGTACCCTGGCCCGATGCCGCGCTTCAAGCTCGACGGACAGCGCCTGGCCTACACCGAGTTCGGCGGGGGCCCCGCCGAGATCGCCGGCAGCGGTCGCCGCGGCCGGACCGCACGCAGCGCCCCCGCCGGGCGCCCGCTGATCCTTCTGCACGGGCTGCTGCTCTCACAGGACATGCACCGGCGCCTGGCCGAAGACCTCGCGGCCCGCGGCAACCGGGTGATCACGATGGATCTGCTGGGCCACGGGCTCTCGGACCGCCCGCGCGACATGTGGCGCTACTCGATGGCCCTCGTACGGCGAGGAGGTCGTCGCGCTGATGGACCACCTCGGCATCGAGCAGGCGGTCGTGATGGGCACCTCGCTCGGCGCGAACACCGCGCTCGAGGTCGCCTCCGCCCACCCCGAGCGCCTGCGCGGCCTCGTGCTCGAGATGCCGGTGCTCGACAACGGCCTGCTCGGCAGCGCGCTCGCGTTCACGCCGTTCCTGGTCGCCGTCACGTTCGGCGAGCCGCTCATGAAGATCGTCTCGCGCGTCACGCGCACGATTCCGCGCCGCTTAGTTCCCCACTACACGAACGTGATGCTCGACGTGGTGCGTCAGGAGCCGGGGCCCAGCGGCGCGCTCATGCAGGGCCTGTTCTTCGGCCGCAGCGCGCCCCACCGCGACGAGCGGCGGACCTTCACGACACCGGCGTTGATCCTCGGCCACGGGCGCGACCCGATCCACCCGTTCTCCGACGCGGGCATGCTCCACGAAGAGATGCCGAACTCGCGGCTGATCGAAGCCGACTCGGTGGTCGAGCTGCGCGCGCGCCCCGAGCGGCTGACGAACGAGATCGCGGCCTTCCTCGACGAGGTGTGGCGCTCGCGCCGTCCCTCCCGGGCGAGTCGCTCCGCCGCGCCGGCGAAAGCCCGCGCGGGGCGCAGCGCCGGCCCGCGGGCCTCGCGCTAGCCCGGCCGCCTCAGCCGACCGGGAAGAGTTCGATTTCGTTGAGGGTGACCTTGCCCGGCGCTTCGGGCGTGCCGACCGATGATGCCGGCGCCCCGCTGATCCAGACCACGACGAACCGGTAGGCCTTCCCCTGAGTTTTCAGCGCGATGCGCGCGCGGCGCTTGCGGATCGTCAGCGAGTGGCTGATCGGCACCCACGCCTTGTCCGTGATCGAGGCCGGAGCCGTCTGGGTGTTCGCACCGTAGACCTGCAACGTCATCCCGGGCGTGCTCGTGACGAGCTTGACCGCCGAGAGCTTCTTGGTCGACTTCAGGTCGATCAGGACCCCCTCGGCCATCGCGGGCGCGGTCGCCGGGTTGACCTGCGCGCTCCAGCCCGTGCCCGTGTCGCCGTCGATCGTGAGGCTCGGGTCCCCGAAGCTGCTCGGCGGATAGTTGTAGGGGTTGTAGGTCGAGGCCGCGTTGGTGTCGAGCAGCAGCGCGGCCGGCCCTTTCGGTGTCGTCGTGCCGCCCTGCCCGCCACCGGTCGTGGAGGTTTTCTGTTCGCCGGTGGTGCCGCCCGTCGGCGTCGGGGCCGGGGTGGTCGGGGTCGTCGCCGGGGGGGTCACCGCTTTCGTCGGCAGTGGCGCGGTTTTTGCGATCGGCGGCACTGTTGTGACCGGGGTGGTCGGGGTGGGTGCCGGGGTCGTCGCAGGGGCGGGAGTCGTGGCAGCCGGCGGGGTCACCTGGGCGACCGTGGCCGTGGTCACGGCCGCGTGTTTCGGTTCCTTGCTCAGCGCCGCGTACGCCGCCGCGGCCGCCCCGAGGAGCAGCACCGCGGTCGCTCCCAGCGCGATCGCCCACGGGCGCCAGGCGTGCGAGCCGACGCTGCCCGGAGCGCCCGCCCCGCACTGCAGGCACCAGTCCTGACCCGGCGCCAGCTGCGCGCCGCACTTCGTGCACGCCGTCCCGGCGCGCGGGGCCTCGGCCTGCCCGGAGGGGTCCGGCGGCGCGCCCGCGCCGTTGGCGCCGGCGTCCTGCGGCTGCTGATCGGATGCGGGCGGAGAGTCGGCCAGCGACGTTGCCATCGGAGCACGATTCTAGCCCCGGCCCGGGCGCGAGAGGGCCGCTAACGCGGAGCGGGGGGTCCCCCGGGCACGATCTCGCGCCCCGTGGGGCGCAGGTCGCCGTCCAGCTCGAGCTGCCAGTAGTAGCGGGTGAAGGTGACACCGGCGCGGAACTCGCCGACGTGCGGCTCGACGGGTTCGCCGTTGGCCATCGCGACGATCAACTCCGGATAGCTGCGTCCCGCGGCAGCGGCGTAGGCCGGCGCGGGGAAGGCCCCGCCGAAGCGCGTGTTGACATCGGTGATGCCGAGGCCGGCCTCGGGGTCGCGGAACACCTGGATCGTCGCCGGGCCCCGGACGCTGAGCTCCTCCACCACGCGGCGGCCCAGCTCGACCATCTCGGAATCGTCGATGACCGTGCCCTTGATCGACTCCCCGCCCCGCGACTCGATCATCGTCCGCGGAATCGCGTTCAGACAGCGGCCCTCGGTGTCGCCGAGACAGTCGATCGAGATCTCCGGACCTGCCATCGCGCGCTGGACCATCACGGGCTCCTGCACGTAGGAGACGAAGAAGCGCGCCTCGGCCGGTGTGCTCGCGAGGTGGATCGAGCGTGCCCCGGAGCCCTTGCGGGGCTTGACCATCACCGGGTACTCCAGGGCGTCGAGATCGTCCTCGGGCAGAGCCGTCGGCGGCGAGGGCAGCCCCAGGCGATCGAGCAGCAGGTGCGCCTCGTACTTGTCGAAGGTGGCCCGCGCCACGCTCGCCGCCGGCACGAGCGCCGGCAGCCGGCCCTGCTCGCGGGCGCGTGCGAGGATCTCGATGTCCAGGTCGGTCAGCGGCAGCACCGCGCCGACGTCGTGGCGCTCGCACAGCTCGGCCAGCTCCGGCACATACGCGGGGTCGTCCATCCGCGGCACCTCCACGCGCACATCCGCCGCGTACTGCGCCGGCGCGAGCGGCGAGGGGTCGGCGGCGACGGTCCGCGTCAGCTGCGCGAAGCAGGAGACGATGTCGTAGCGCTTGCCGACCCCGGTCAGCAGCACGGCTCGCCGCGGGGCGTCCGCGGCGCTCACAGCTCACCCTCCCAGCCGCCGCTCGTGCCCTTGTAGAGACCCGAGCCGCCGAGCACCATCCCGACCGTGCGCCACAGGATGCGCGCGTCGAAGGCCGGCGAGCGGTGTTCGATGTAGTAGAGGTCGAGCTCGATCCGCTCGGCCCACGGCAGCGAGGCGCGGCCGTTGACCTGCGCCCAGCCGGTGATGCCGGGCTTGATCGCAAGGCGCCCGCGCTGGCGCGGCGTGTACTGCTCGACCTGGACGGGAAGGGTCGGCCGGGGGCCGATCAGCGACATCTCGCCGTGCAGCACGTTGACCAGGTTCGGCAGCTCGTCGAGCGAGGTTCGCCGCAGCAGCGCGCCGACACGCGTCACGCGGGAATCGCCGGCGTCGATCGCGAGGCCTGCGCCGACGTGCTCCGCGCCCTGCACCATCGTCCGGAGTTTGAGGACGTCGAACGGCGCCCCGTCGCGGCCGACCCGGCGCTGGCGGTAGATGACCGGCCCGTGGCTCTCCAGCTTGATCGCCAGCGCGGCGAGGGCCAGCACAGGCGAGAGCACCGCGAGCGCGGTGGCCGAGATCGCGATGTCCACGATGCGCCGGAGCACGGGGCGGGATTCTCCCGCACGGGCGCGGGAGCATCGCGCGTGGTGCCTGTTCTCCGCCGCCAGCGAGGTCCGCGGCGGCGGCGGAGCCTGAGTGCTCACCGCGTCCCCTCCGCCGCTTCCCACGCGGCGTCGGTCCCGTGCCGCAGCCAATCCCACAGGCCCGCCGCGGGGGAGGCGGCGGTCAGCACGTAGTACCGCGCCACGAGCAGCGGCCGGACCCTCATCGCCCCGGCGAGGGCGGCGGCCACGAGCAGCGCGAGCTGCAGTGCCAGCGTGACGATGTAGAGCGTCCGCGCCGGGCCGCCGCTGACGGCGACGAGGGCGACGTTCGCCGCCAGGGCGAGCGCGTGCAGGAACGGGAGCGCGTAGCGCAGCACCCGATGAGAGAGCACCATCACCGCGTAGCCCGGCGGATAGCCGCGCGGAGAGAGCATGCCGCCGCGCAGGAGGATCGGCCAGGTGTGGCTCATCATCCTGCGCTTGCGCGCGAACTCGCCGCCGATCGTCGGCACCATCTTCTCGCTCGCCAGCGCCTCGGGCACGTAGACGGCGCGGCCCCCGCGCTTGACGATGTTGAACGGCAGCGAGAGATCGTGGCCCATCACGGGGTCGACGACGATGTAGCTCTCGCGGCGCGTCGCGTAGATCGCACCGTTGCCGGCCGTCACCGAAGAGAGGCGCGACTCGAGCTCGCGCACCGCCATCTCGTAGCGCCAGTAGACCCCCTCCTGGTTGTCGCCCGCGCGTCCGGCGACGGCCTGGACGAAGCGCACCTGACCGCAGGCGTACCCGACCCGGGGATCGGCGAACGCGGCGGCGAGCCTGCGCGCGGCGTCGGGCTCCCACAGCGCGTTGGCATCCGAGAACGCGACGAGCTCCCCGCGGGCCCGCTCGACCGCGGCGTCCTGTGCGCGGATCTTGCCGCCGCGCGGCAGCTCGAGGACGAGGTCGGCGCCCGCGGCGCGCGCGCGCTCGGCGGTCGCGTCGGCGCAGCCGTCGCAGGCGACGATCACCTGCAGCCGCTCGCGCGGGTAGTCCAGCGCGAGCGCGTTCAGCACCTTCGCCCCGATCACGCTCTCCTCGTCGTGCGCGGCGATCACCAGCGAGAGCGCCGGCTCCTGCCCGGGGTCCAGGGGAGGCGGCGTCCGGCGGGCGCGTCCGCGAACACGCGCCACCACGGCGAGCGCGACGGCGTAGCCGATCTGGGTCCAGACGATCAGCAGGGCGCAGAGCCAGAAGACGATCTCGAGAGCGAGCAACAGGGGGATTCTCGCTGACGGCGGGCGGGTAGACTCGCCGGCGATGAGCTACACGCTCAGGAACCTGCGTGAGACGGAGGACAGCGCCCCCAAGTTCGGCTTCGGCGAGCTGGGCGAGGCGCACTTCCCGCGGGAGGAGCTGGGCGCCACCCAGACCGGCTTCGCCTACCACGTGCTGAAGCCCGGCAAGCGCAACGCGTTCGGCCACCGCCACGAGGAGGCCGAGGAGGTCTACGTCGTGATCGCCGGCAGCGGCCGCGTGCGCCTCGACGACGAGATCGTCGAGGTGTCCGAGCTCGACGCGATCCGCGTCTCGCCGGAGGTGACACGCGCCTGGGAGGCGGGGGAGGAGGGCATGTCGGTGATCGTGTTCGGCGCCCGCCATGAGGGCGACGGCGAACTGAAGCACGACTTCTGGCTCGGCTAGCGCGGCAGGAGCTGCTCGTACAGCGTGAGCGTGCGGCGTCCGATCTCGGCCCAGGAGTAGTCGCCAGCGGCCAGCTCGACGGCGCGCACGGCCAGCGCTTCCCGGGCGGGCGCGTCGTCCAAGAGCTCTCGGAGCGCCGTGTGCAACGCCCCGGCATCCCCGGCGCGGAAGCTTCTGGCGGCCCCGGCCCTGGCGATCTCCGGGAACCCGCCGACGTCGCTGAGCAGCAGCGGCCGCCCGAACGCGAGCGCGGTGAACAGCACGCCCGACTGGTCGATCTCGCGGTATGGCAGCACCACCAGGTCCGCGCGGCGGAAGTAGGCGGGCAGCTCGGCGTCGCCGATGAAGCGCGGGACGAACCGCACGCCTGGGGGCGCCATCGCCTGCAGGGGGGCGATGTCCATCCTGGGCATGCCCGCAACCCACAGCTCCGCCCCCTCGATGCCGCGCCAGGCGTCCAGCAGCAGGTCGATCCCCTTGTACGGGCGCATCAGCCCGAAGCACAGGACCACCGGCTCCTCGGTGTCGAACGGCGCCGGCGCGGGCGCGGCGTCGGCGAGGTGCTCCAGCACGCCATGCGGGATCACGTGCACCCGCTCCGCCGCGACGCCGAGCTCGGCGGTCAACCGCTCGCGGCCGTGCTCGGTGTGCACGACGACCGCGTCGAAGCGCTCGTACAGCCGCCGCTGCCCGCGGAGCTGCCCGGGGCGCGGCTCACGCGGGAGCACGTCGTGCGCGGTGATCACGAGCGGGCGTCCCGCCGGCAGCAGCGCCCAGTCGAGCTGCTGGAGGGTCAGCCACTGGAAGTGGACGACGTCGGCTGCGCGTGCCTGACGCCTGTAGCGGAGCATGTCCGGCACGTGCTCGGCGAGCTTCGCGAGGCGCCGCGGTCCGGCTGCACGCAGCCGCGAGGCGCCGCGGTAGAAGGACTCCCGCCGCGCGTAGCCGTCGGGCGCGGCCACGGGGCCGTAGGCGAAGCGGCTGGTGATGAGCTCGACCTCGGCGCCCGCGCCCGCCAGCGCGCGGGCGAGCGCGTGGTCGTAGGGCGGCGTGAAGGCCGACGGGTCTACGACGTGAACTCGCACGGCGACGGAGAATACGGCCGAGCATGGTCTCCGACAGCGCGCACCCGAGCCGCGACGGCAGCATCGAGCTGACCTTCTGCGTCGTCAACACCTCGCAGCGCGAGCTGCTGCTCGGAGGGCTCGACGCGATCGGGCGCGAGCGCGCGGCGCTGCCGTTCTCCACCGAGGTGCTCGTTCTCGACAACGGCTCACGCGACGGGTCCGCCGACGCCGCCCGCGCGCACCCCGCCGTGGACGAGGTGATCGCGCTCGGCGAGCGCCGCGGCAAGGCGGCCAACGACAGCGAGCTGCTGCGCGTTGCCAGAGGACGCTTCGGGCTGCTGCTGAA
The DNA here is from genome assembly GCA_963742805.1 of uncultured Solirubrobacteraceae bacterium. Taxonomy (GTDB): domain Bacteria; phylum Actinomycetota; class Thermoleophilia; order Solirubrobacterales; family Solirubrobacteraceae; genus Palsa-744. The sequence goes on from CAVUNG010000001.1 coordinate 1,309,160, forward strand.
CGAGGACTCCGAGCTGCTCGCCGGGGCGACGCTCGCGCTGTGGCAGGCGCTCGAGGCGGCGCCGCGAGCCGCCTGCGCCGGCGCCCAGCTGCTGCGCCCCGACGGCACGCCGCAGCCGTGCGCCTGGCGCTTCCCCGGCCCGGGTGCCGCACTCGCGGGGGCGCTGCAGCTGCACCGGCTTCTGACGGTGCAGAGCCGTGGCGGGCGCACCCGGACGGTGGACTGGTGCCAGAGCTCGGCGCTGCTCGTGCGCGGCGAGGCGGCCCGGCAGGTGAACTACCTCGACCGCGACTTCTTCGTCTACTCGGACGAGGTGGACTTCGCGCGGCGGCTACGAGACGCCGGCTGGACGAGCGTCTACGTCCCCTCGGCGCGGGCGATCCATCACGAGCAGCTGGCGACGGGCTCGGCGCCGGAGCGGCGCATCGTCGAGATGGCGCGCAACCGCGACCTCTACATGCGAAAGCACCACTCGCCGCCGGCCGCTGCCGCCGTGCGCTGGCTGACGGCGGCCGCATACGCCGAGCGGGCCCTGGCGGCGTCCGTGCTGCCGGGCCGCGACGCTCGGCGCATGTGGCTGAACGCGCGCGCGAGCCTGCGCCCGGGCCGCGGCGAGGGATTGCGCGAGGCCGCGGCGGCCTACAACGCTCAGATGTCCCGGAGCGGGTCCTCGGCGTAGGCCTCGAGCTCTCCGCGCTGCGCGCGGAACACCGCCACGCGCCGCCGCGCGTCGGCTGCCAGCCTCCGTGCCTCGGCGCGCTCGTGGGGGTGGAAGAACCGCGTCAGCACCAGAAGCACCGGGACGAGGGCGTACCAGGCGATCCGCGTGAGCAGCCCGAGCGCGCCGTGGTCGGGCAGCAGCAGCTCGCCGGAGACGGCGACCCCGCCCAGGATCGCGACCAGCTGCGCCAGACGCCGCCATTCGAAGCCGACGCGGAACAGGCTCCGGGTCAGGAGGTAGATCACCGCGAGCATCGCCAGGTACGCGCCGCAGAGCGCGAGCCCGGCGCCGGCGATCCCGAGACCGGCTCCGCTCGCGGGAACGAGCAGCAGCAGCAGCGCGATGTTCACGGCCAGCCCCACGGCCGCCGCCGGCAGGTTGCGCGACGTCACACGCGCCCGCCCGGAGATCGCGACGAAGACCAGATAGAGGCCGTACAGGGCCCAGCCGAGCGAGAGCCAGGGCAGGGCGCGATGCGCGTCGAAGTACGCGGGCGCCGAGAGCAGCCGCACGAGCCAGCGCCCGAGCAGCGCGACGGCGCAGACGACGGCACCGGTCGCGAGGGCGTAGTAGGTCGTGACGACCGAGTACAGCTGTGCGGCCTCCTCGTCGTCCTCGATCGAGTAGGCCAACGGCGGCCACGCGTACTGGAACCCTCGCACCGCGACGAACACGACCGTCGCGAGCTTGATCGCGACGGCGTACGTGCCCGCCGCGACGTGCGAGTAGGAGCGGAACAGGTAGAAGCGGTCCGCTACCTGCAGCGCGTACACGCTCGCGTCGGCGGGGACGGTCGGCAGCCCGAAGGCGAGCATCGCCCGCAGGTCCGCGCGCCTGACGCGCAGCGACACCCGATGGCGCAGCGTCCACCAGAGGCCGAGGACGACGATTGCCGAGGCGCCGAAGTTGCCGAGCAAGAGGCCGCGCGCCCCCTGGCCCGCGAAGACGACCAGGGCGATCGTGAAGGTGACCGTCAGGCCGACGTTCGTGCCCGACGCGTAGATGTAGGCCCGTGCCCGCTCGTCGACGCGCAGCTGCGCGTAGGCCATCTCCAGGTTCGTGAACGCCCACAGCCCGAGGATCGCGCAGTCCATCAGCAGCGGATCCCTGAAGTTCAGGATCAGTTCCGAGAGCGGGGCGGAGAAGGCGAGGGCGGCGAGCGAGACAAGCGTGGTGGTCCAGGCGACGAACGCCGTCGCCGTGCGGGCGATGCGCTCGCGCCGCGCGAGATCGTCGTCGTCGAAGTAGAAGCGCACGAAGGCCTCGCCGACACCGCCGCGGACGAGGATGCTGGCCAGGATCACCGCCGTCAGCAGCGCTTCGGCCGCACCATAGGCCTGCGGGCTGATGTGGTGCGTGTAGAGCGGCAGCGTGAGGAGCGCGAGCCCCTTGGCGACGATGTCGCCGAACTGGTACGCAGCGCCGGTCGTGACCAGGCGCTTGAGGTAGCCGAACACGGCTAGACGCTACTTGCGAGCGTTCCGTGGAGCGCCCGGCGCACCGCGCCTCACGTCGCGCCCGAGGGCTCCGGAGCCGCGCTCGGAAGCGAAGCCGGTGGCACCTCCACGGACGCCGCGGACGGCTCACCGTCACCGCGCTGCCCGGGCGTGCGCCAGGCCCCGCCGGTCCGTGCGAGGGCGACACCGATCGCGAGCAGCGCCCAGGTGAACGGGTCCTCGAGGAAGTCCGCGTAGGTCCAGGTGTGCAGCACGAGGGCAGCGAAGCAAGCGGCGATCGCGATCCGTGGCGGCGATCGCCCGGCGCCCGTGAACAGCGCGAGGAACGCGACGGCCAGCAGCACGCCGTAGACCGCCAAGCCGACGAGCCCCTGCTCGGCGGCGATCGTCACCGGGATAGTGTGCGAGGCCGAGACCGCGTTCTGCGTTGTCGCCTGGCTCGCGCTCGTATGGCGCTTGTACTCGGTTTCGAAGGAGCCGGAGCCGAAGCCCTGCAGCGGCCGGTCCTCGAACAGTTCGAGGCCGCCTTCGATCAGGCTCGTACGCCCGGCGGTGGCGCTGTTGGCCGAGCTGCCTTTCAGGTGCGCGCTCCTCGGGGCGAGCAGGAGCACCGCTGCGGCCAGCACGACGAGCGACACGGAGACGATCGCCGTTCTGCGGGCCCCCCAGCGGTAGGCCGCGAGCACGGCGAGACCGAGGAGCAGGCCCGCGATGCTCGACTGCGAGAAGCTCGTCACGAGCCCGGCGAGCAGCCATGCGAGCACCGCCGCGCCGGCCTGGACTTGGCGGCGGGTACCCCACAGGACGACGGTCGTAACGGCCAGCATCACGAGCATCAAAAAGCGCCCGTAGACGCTCGGGTCGAAGAAGACCGAGTTGACCCGGAAGTAGTTGTCGTACTGGTTCGCCGCGACGAGCTTCGGGTTCAGGAACAGGCTCTTGCGGTAGTACTCGACGAAGCCGACCCCCGCGAGCACCACCGCGACGGCGACCAGGATCAGCAGCGCGCGACGCAGCAGCCGTGGCGTCCAGACCACTTCGCGCAGCAGCACGAACAGCAGCCCGAAGGGGACGTAGAAGAACAGCAGGTTCTCCGCGGCCTTCGCGCGATCGACCGAGTAGGAGATCTGCAGCGTGTAGAGAGCGACGGCGGCCAGCAGTGCCCAGCCGACGTAGCGGGCGGCCGGGTTGCCGCGCTGCTCGGGGACCGGCTGCTCGCCGCGGCCGGCGAGCAGCCTGGGCAGCAGGTGCGCGAAGGTCCCCGCTGCCACCACCACGTACAGCGGAACGAGCAGGTTCACGGTGCGCCCGTCGGCCGAGATCGGGATCCGGAACGGGAGCGCCAGCACCGCAAGGAGCGGGAACGCTTCGGGCTCGCCGCGCATCAGGAGCGCGAGGGCACCGGCGAGCACGATCCCCACCGCCACCAGGACCGCGAGCGTGCCGGCAGATGGCAGGCTGGTCGCCGGCACGGCGGCCGTCACGGTCTCTCCAGCGTGAAGCTGCGCGGTGAGAGCACGGGTTCGCGCTCGCGGCTCAACCTGAGCCGCACCCGATATTCGCCCGGCCCGGCCAGGCGGCCGCGGTTGGCCGGCAGGATGTAGGAATGGCCGGTCGGGCTGCTCACGATTCGATGCGAGCGAGCGGTCCCGCGGCGTCCGTTCCAAAGCAGCGAGACCGTTTTGTAGCGAGGGACGGGGTACTGCGTCAGCAGCGTTGCGACGAGGTTCCCGTTCGCGTCGATGATGGTGACGGTCGCGCGTTCGGCATGGGCGAGCTTGAACGAGATCTGCTCCTGTTTGTGTCGACCGGCCGGGGTCGGGGCGAAGTTCGGCGTGAGCTTGAACTGCTGCACGCTGGTGGGCCGATGCTTGAGCCGCTGCGTCAGGAAGAACGCCACGAGGCACGCGATCACCAGTGCGGCGAACACGGCCGTCGCCAGCTTGTCGGGGCGGCCGTCGCGCGCCTGGTCTGCGCCGCCGGCCTCGGCCGCCGCGGCGCTCAAGCCTCGCCGCCCGTGGCGAAGCGCTCCACGGTGTCCGAGCGCAGGCCGAGACGCAACGTCTCGAGCGAGAGCACGTCGGCGGCGGCGATGTTGCCGAGGTTGCATTCCGTCCCGAAGTGCTTGAGCAGCCACACCTGCTGCGCCTGGAGCGGCGCGTCGAAGATCATCCGCGCGGGATCGATCGAGTGGGCGATCTCGGTGATCAGCCCGGTGCGGGGCTCACCGTCGGCGCGGTAGATGCCCGCGGTGCCCGACTCGCGGGCCTCCGCGATCACCTTCCACGCGCCCGCGTCGAGGTCGCTTTCGATCTGCTCGACCCAGATGTAAGGCGGCATGATGTAGTCGACGTCCTTGCTGCCGACCTCTGCGAAGACCGTGAACTCCTTCGAGAGGTTCTCGATCAGCTCGCGCTTGACGGCCTTGTCGAGCTCGATCGTGCCGTCCGAGATCTCGACGTGGCGCAGCCCGAGCTCCCGCAGCCACGCCACAAGGCCCTCCACGCGGCCCTGGCGGATCGCGACCTCGGTCAGCGTCCCGCCGAGCACGACCGGGATCCCGTGCGCCGCGTAGCGCGCCAGCTTGGGGCGCAGGTTCGCGCTCACCACCGCGGTGCCCCACCCGAGCTTGACGATGTCCACGCTGTCGCCCGCCACCTCGAGCAGCCCGTCGACATCTGAGAGCGAGAGCCCGCGGTCGATCACGTGCGTGATCCCCTCCTCGCGAGGCTTGGACGAACGCTCGGGAATGTCGAGGAAGCCGGCTATGGCCCGGTGGTGCCCTGGGCGGCCCTGTCGGCGCCGACGACGACCACCACCTTCGCCGGACCCGCAAGGGCGGACACGGCCTGTTCGATCGGCTGCACGTGGCTCACCGACAACGACCGGGCGACCCCCTGCGCGTCGGCCTGGTGTCCCGGCGCGTACTGCACGACCGTCACTTCGTTGGCGCCCGGCGGACGCCCGCTGAGCGCGTTCGCCTGCGAGTAGCCCGTCTGCTGCAGTTCAGCGGAGATGCGGTGGGCGAGCCCGGTGGTCAGCGTCCCGTTGAGCACCACGACGCTGGTTTCGGCGGGCGGCGTCGCCTTCGCCTGTTTGGTCTGGGTGCTCGCGTGTTTCTTGTGCGCAGCGGTGCTCTGGGTCTGAGTGCTGCCGGTCCCCACCGACGAGGAGGTTTTCGCATGGCTGGGAGAGGACCCGCCTTTGGTCGCCAGCACGACGGCCACAGCGACGATCACAACCGCGGCGACCGCGAACAGCACGATGCGCCGGCCGGACCCTCCCGATGAGCTGTCGCGACCCCGGCGATCTGTCGGTCCTGCAGGTTCCCCCCGGTGTGAGCTAGGCGCAGCCCCGGCGACGGCGGGCGCAGCGACAGCGCTCTCGGCAGCGGGGGCCGGGGCGGCGCGACGCGGCGCGCTGGGAGCGGGTGGCAGCGGCGGGCGCTTGCGCTCGATGCCCTCGGGGGGGCTCGGGGCACGCGGAGGCGGCGCCGTCGCCGGCGCCTCGGCCTTCGAAGCGGACGCGGTCGCGCCCGCGCGCACGCCGGCCGCCGCCGCGGCAGCGGTGGCGGACTCGGCGGGCGCATCGGAGCGGGGCGGTGTGCCGTTCGGCGGCGTCGCCGCGCGCCCGGCCGCCGCCGCCAAGGCCGGCGCGCCGAGCGGCGCCTCGCCGGCAGCGCCAGGGCGCTCCGCCGCGGGAGGCTGCTGCCACGGAATCTGGCGGGGCCCGCCCTGCGGCTGCGCGCCGGCGGGGATGGGCTTCGCCGCGGCGGCGCCTGCTGCCGCGGCCGCCGCGGTGGCCGGCGCCCCTGCGGGCACCGCCTGCGGGGCGGGGGCCTGGGCCGGCGTGGCCGGCTGCGCCGGCGCACCGGTCGGCGGAACACCTGTCGCGGGCGCCACCGGCTTCTGCGACTGGGCGGGAGACGGCAGCGGGGCGGCGGGTGTCCCGGCGGCGGTGACCGGCTGGCCCGGGGGGACCGGCTGCACGCCCGGCTGCGGCTGCGGGCGTGCATGCACCGGAGCGGTGCGCGGCACGGCGCGAACCGCGCCCTGCGGCTGCGCCGGCTGTTGCACGCGCGCCGCGGCCGCCTGCGAGACGCGCTGCTCGGCTTCGGCGGCGCGCTCAGGGGCGCGACCTGCCCAGTCGCGCAACCGCCTGATCTCACGTGCCTGTGAGAAGACGAGCAGCGACAGGACCGCTATTCCGAGAAGCGCCGCGAATGCGACGATCGCGCCGATCTCGGTGAATTTTGTGGAGATCGAGAGGGCGAGCAGCGAGATGCTCATTGATTCGGGGAGTGTACGAGGGGCGCAGGCGCCTCGCGCGGGTGGGCGGGAACTCCATCCACAGGCGCGGCCAACCCCCCGCCGGGCGCCGCCGCCGGCTGCGGCGCGTTCTGCCCGTCCTCGCGGCCGGCATCCTGCTCCTCCGGCCCTGCTTCGGCCCCCTCATCCGCCGGCACGGCGCGCCGGCCGACCGCGTCATCCGCAACCCCGCCGTCCACCTCGCGCACGCGCTGGGACAGCTCGGACACCTTCGCGGCGAGCCCGGCCGCGTCGCCCTCGAGCACCAAGAGCCTGATCTCCGCGAACATCGCTTCCACCGCCTGCACGCCGAGCGGGCTGCGCTCGGCGCGGAGGATCTTCTCGGCGTCGGTCTGGGCCCGGTGCTCGTAGCTGTTGAACAGTTCCTCGTGGAGCTTCTCGCCTGGTCGTTTGCCGACGATCTCGACCTCGATGTCCCGCTCCGGGTCCAAGCCGGACAGCTCGATCATCGCCCGCGCCAGCTCCACGATGCGAACCGGCTCGCCCATGTCCAGCACGAACACCTCCGCACCGGCGCTCTCGCTGATGCGGGGCCGGCGAGCGTCGCCTGCGGCCGAGCGCGCGGACGCGAGCGAGCCCGAGCGGATGATCAGCTGGACCGCCTCGGGGATCGTCATGAAGTAACGCGTCATCCGCTCGTCGGTCACGGTGACCGGTCCACCCCGCTCGATCTGGCGCCGGAAGATCGGCACGACGCTGCCCGAGGAGCCGAGCACGTTGCCGAAGCGAACCGCCGCATAGCGGGTCTGGGGAAAGCGCGCCGTCGCGGCCTCCAGCGCGAACTCGGCGAGTGCCTTGGAGGCGCCCATCACGGTCGCCGGGGACACGGCCTTGTCGGTCGAGACCAGCACGAAGCGGCCCGCCCCGCTCTGACCGGCGACGTGCGCTACGACCTGCGTGGCGATCGCGTTGTTGCGAATCGCCTCCACCGGGTTGGCCTCCATCAGCCCCACGTGCTTGTAGGCGGCGGCGTGGAACACGACGCTCGGGCGGTGCTCGGAGAACACCTCGCGCAGGCGCTCCTCTTCCTTGCAGTCGGCGAGCACGGCAGAGAGCATCGACTCGGGGACGTGACGCTCGTCCTGGAGCTCGCGAAGGATCGCGAACAGATTGTCCTCCGCGTGGTCGAGCAGCACGATCCGGTGCGGCTCGACGCGGGCGATCTGGCGGCACAGCTCCGAGCCGATGGAGCCTCCGGCGCCGGTGACCAGCACGACCTGCCCGGCCAGGTACGAGCCGACGCGCTCGAGCTCCATGAGGACCGGCTCGCGGCCGAGCACGTCCTCGACGCGGACCTCGCGCACTTGACGGGTCAGGGCGCCGCGCGTCTGCAGCAGCTCGAAGACCGTGGGCAGCGTCCGCACCGGGATCCCGCGCGAGCGGCACTCTTTGACGATGCGGGCGCGGGTCGAGCCCGGGGCCGAAGGGATCGCGATGATCACTTCGTCCGGCTCGGCCTCGTCGAGGATCCGCGGCAGGTCGCCTTCGGTGTCGCCGCGCACCCTCACGCCGTCGATGCGCATGCGGCGCTTCGCCGGGTCGTCGTCGAGGAACCCGACCGGCAGGAGCCCGAGCTCGCGGTTGCGCATGATCTCGCGCAGCACCATGCGCCCCCCCTCGCCCGCGCCGGCGATCAGAACCGTGCGCTCGCCCTTGCGGGAGGAGCGGAAGGCGGCCAGGGGGCGGCGCTCGTAGACCGAGCGCGCCACCGCACGGATGCCGACGAGGAAGACCAGAGCGAGCAGCGCGAAGAGGAAGATCACGCCGTTCGGCAGCACGACGGCGACGGTCGCGTTGTGCCCGGAGCCGTCGAGCGCAGGGTAGGCGTGGGTCGGTCGGAAGATCTCGACCGCGACCACGGTCAGCAGCACGATCAGGACCACCGCCCGCACCACGGCCTCGTAGTCGCGCTGGCCGGCATAGCGCCAGCGGCGCTGGTAGACGCCGGAGAGGATCAGGATCGGCAGGCTGCCGGCGAAGACCCACCAGATCGTCGACGAGCGCAGCTCAGCGTAGTGGCGCGGGGGGCCATCGTTGAAGCGCAGCTGGAAGGCCAGGTAGTACGCGAGCGCGACCAGGGCTCCATCGACCAGGAGCTGCGGGAGCGAGTGGCGATGGAGCGGGAGGGCCGCCGAGCGGAGACGTCGGCGCATTGCAGGCAATTGTAAGCGGCTGAAGGCGTTGTGTCGCGGTTTGGAATCCCCCTCCCAGTCGATGCCGGGCGCTGATCACAGAGGCGAAAGCAGCAGATCCACGAGCGTGGCGGGGTCGCGCCGCACCCGGCTGGCCTTCTGAGCCGGCGGCCCGGACGGCAGCACGAGCGACCCCACGTCGTCGAGCACCCGCATCCGTCCTTCCTCGATCAGCCGTTCGTCCACGGCGCCCAGCCTGCCCTGGAAGGTGCTCAGCACGGGCGTGCCGAGCGCGACGGCCTCGCGGTTCATCGTCCCGCCCGCTGAGATCGTGAGCGCGGCGTACGAGATCAGGGACTGCGCGTCGATCGCGTGCTCGGGGATCAGCAGGCCAGGCACCGGGGCGAGCTCCCGGCGCTGCGAGGCGACGCGCGGCAGCACGACGGGCTGCACGCCGTCGGCCACCGCGGCGGCAGAGAGGCGCTCGAGGACGTCGGCGAACAGATCGCTGTGGAAGCGGTGGTACAGGGAGACCTCGGGCGGCGTGCGCACGACGACGATCGGGCGCCCCGGATCGAGCGCCAGCGCTTCGAGGACCGTCGGATCGGGCTCGAAGTCCGCGAGGTAGTACTCCTCCTTCAGGCCCTCGTAGCGGCGCAGCTTGCCGATCGCCCCGTAGCGGCGCAGCCGCTCCGGCGGGATCGCCTCCGGCACGACCACTGCGGCGGCGAGCCTGCAGTTGATCGTGTGCTGGACGGTCGCCCACTCGTAGTCGAACATCGTCGAGCTGGGGATGCGCAGCAGGGCGGCCGCGACCGTCACGTCGTTCGAGCCGTGGCCGAGTGCGATGTCGAAGCGCCCCTGCCGGCGCGCCCAGCGGACGAGCGCCGCCGAGCGCGAGACGAGCCCCGCCGCCTTGGCCGCCGCACGCTCTCCGCGATGGGAGCCGATCGCCGTGTGATCGACGCCGAGGCGCTCGCAGAGCTCCAGCGTCTGGGCGAAGTCGCGCGCCGTCACGCGGACGTCGTGGCCACGGTCGCGCAGGCGCGCGATCACGGGCCGCATGACGAGCACATGGGGGCTGTTGGTCAGGTCGACCCAGACACGCATCCGCCGGGAGGTTAAGCAACGGATTCTCATCTGGTGCGGCGGGGCCGCGGGCGGCGGCCGGTATTCTGGGCCGCCGCGTGCTCGTCCTGGCCTCGATCTCGGAGACGCTGTTCAACGAAGTCGCCCATCTCGTCCGGGAAGGCGGCTATCCGGCGATCTTCGGGCTGATGCTCCTCGAGAGCGCCTGCGTTCCGATTCCGTCCGAGGCGACGATGCTGTTCGCGGGGTTCGCGGTCGCCGAACCTGGGGCGAGCAGCGCGGAACACCACCTGACGCTGGCGGGAGTGGTCACCGCGGGCGTGCTCGGCAATCTCGCCGGCTCGTGGCTGTCGTACTGGGTCGGGCGCGCCGGGCGCCTCGAGCTGATCGAACGGCACGGGCACTGGCTGCACATCAAGCCGAGCCACATCGAGACAGCCGACCGGTGGTTCGAGCGTTACGGCGCGGCCGCGGTCTTCTTCAGCCGCATGCTCCCGATCGTTCGCACCTTCATCAGCCTCCCCGCAGGCGTGGCGAAGATGCCGTTCGGCCGCTTCACGGCCTACACGCTATTGGGCTGCATCCCGTGGGTGCTCGCCCTCGCCCTCGCCGGGGAAGCGCTCGGTAGCAACTGGACCGGCGCGCGCCCGTACTTCGAGTACCTCGACTACGCCATCGTTGTGCTGATCGCCGTCGGGATCATCCTGCTGCTGCTGCGCAGGAGACGCTCGCGAGGAGAGCCGGCCCGCGACACCCCCAACTGAGCGTGAGCCTGTGCGGCGGCGGCACGGGCGCCCGGTATCGTTGCGCGACCCGTGCTCGTTCTCGCCTCCATCTCGGAAACGGTCGTCAACGAATGCGCGCACATCGTGCGCGAAGGCGGGCTGCCGGCGATCTTCCTGCTGATGGCGGCCTCCAGCGCCTGCATCCCGATTCCGTCCGAGGTCGTGATGCTGTTCGCGGGGTTCGCGGTCGCCGAACCGGGGCAGAGCGCCTCGGCGCACCACATGACGATGTTCGGGATCATCCTCGCCGGGCTGCTCGGGTCGATGGTCGGATCCTGGGCCGCCTATGCGGTCGGACGTGGCGGACGCCTGGAGCTCTTCGAACGGCACGGCGACAAGTTCCACATGGGACCGGCGCAGGTCGAGAAGGCCGACCGATGGTTCCAGCGCTACGGCGAGCCGGCTGTCTTGTTCGGTCGCGTCATCCCCGTCGTACGCGCGGTCGTCTCGCTCCCGGCCGGGATCGCGAAGATGCCGCTCGGCCGCTTCACCGTCTTCTCGTTCATCGGGACCGTGCCCTGGGTCGTGGGCCTCGCGTTCGCGGGGCAGGCCCTCGGCAGCGATTGGGAATCCGTCCGCAAAGGCTTCGAGTACGTCGACTACGCGGTGCTCGCCCTGGTGGTCGCGGGGATCGGCTACTGGATCATGCGCAGGCGCCGCCAGCCCGCCAGGAACACGGCCGGCTGAGCGGCACCTCGAGATCCGTGCAGCGCGCGCTCCTCGACGGCGGTCGCGGCCGCGCCCGGTACCGATCAAAATAGGGCGGTGAGCGCGCTCGGGACGCAGATCGGCGGCCGCTACAGGCTCGATGAGGTGATCGGGCGCGGCGGCATGTCCACCGTGTACAAGGCGTTCGACACGGTGCTCGAACGCCCCGTGGCGATCAAGCTGATGCACCGCGAGATCGCGACCGACTCCGACCAGCTCGAGCGCTTCCGGAGGGAGGCGCGGGCGGTCGCCCAGCTCAACCACCCCCACGTCGTCTCCGTGATCGACGCCGGCGAGGAGCCGCTCGAGGACGACGAGCACGAGGGCACGCCCTACATCGTGCTCGAATACGTCGACGGCGAGACGCTGAAGAGCGTGATCCGCCGCGGCGGGCCGCTCGAGATACCGCAGGCGCTCGCTTATGCGATCGAGATCGGGCGTGCGCTCGCCGTGGCCCACGAACACCAGATCGTGCACCGCGACGTCAAGCCGCAGAACATCCTCATCGACCCGGAGGGGGGCGCCAAGATCACCGACTTCGGCATCGCCCGCTCGCTCGCCGAGGAAGGGCTGACGATGGCCGGCAGGGTGCTGGGCACCACCGACTACGTGTCGCCCGAGCAGGCGCTGGGGCAGGCGGTCACGCCGCAGTCGGACCTCTATTCCCTGGGCATCGTCCTGTACGAGATGCTCACGGGCGACGTGCCCTTTCACGGCGAGACTCCCGTCGCGGTCGCGATGAAGCACGTGCGCGAGGACGTCCCGGACGTGCAGGCGCGCAGGCCGGAGGTCTCGGCGGCCACCGCCTCGGTGATCGACCGCGCGCTCGCCAAGGACCTCTCGCGCCGTTACCCCGACGCCGCGGCGATGGTGGCCGACCTCGAAAACGTCCTCGCGATCGAGGCGTCCAGAACCGGCCAGACCACCGGCGAGGTCACCACGGTTCTGCGCACGCTCCGCGGCCGCGCGCGGCGGCGGCTGCCGTGGCGGATGCGCCATCCGGTGCGCTGGCTCGCCCTGCTCGCACTGATCGGGGCGATCGTCGCGGTGGTGCTCCTGCTCGCCGCGAACCGCGCGCAGCGCGGGACCGGGGCGCCGCCGGGCAGCGCGTCCAAGGGATTGGTGCCCGTGAGCCTCTCCGAGTCCGCCGCCAACGACTACAACCCGTTCGGAACCGGTCCGGAAAACCGCGATCAGATCGGCAACGTCGTCGACAGCGACCCCTCCACGACCTGGACCACCGAGACCTACTACGAAGGCAACCTGCGCAAGCCCGGCGGCACCGGCCTCGGGATCTACCTCGACGCGGCACCCGGAGTCGCCGCGCGCGCGATCGAGATCCAGACCCCGACCCCCGGCTTCGCGGCGCAGTTCTACGTCGCCGACCACATCGACCTCTCGCTCCCATACGGGAGCTCGCAGCCGCTCTCAGCCCGCGGCTGGGTCGGTCCGGTCGGGTCGAGCCCGGCGGTGCGCGACGGCCACAAGATCGCCCTGCACCCGCCTCCCGGCGCGCACCGCTACTACCTCATCTGGCTCACCACCCTGCCGCCCGGACGCCAGTCCGCGACGATCGCCGACATCGCGCTGTTCCGCTGAAGATCGTCTCGCTCAGTGGCGCCTGCCCGCCGCCGCCGCGTGGCGCGCGAGCGCGACGCGGCAGAGCCGGTCCACCAGCTCGGGGTAGGGCACGCCCGAGTCCGCGAGCAGCTTCGGGTAGACGCTCGTCGGCGTGAACCCCGGCATCGTGTTCAGCTCGTTGAGCAGCACGCGCTCGCCTTCGACGAAGAAATCGGCGCGGGCGAGACCGGCGCAGCCGGCGGCGCGAAACGCTCGCACCGCGAGCGCGCGCATCTGCTCGCGCGCCGCTGCGGAGATGCGCGCCGGGACGAGCAGATCCATCCCGCCGGGCGTGTACTTGGCCTCGTAGTCGTAGAACTCGCGCTCGAAGGAGATCTCGCCGGGCTCGGAGACGAGCAGCTCGGCGTCGAGACCCTCCAACACGCCGCACTCCACCTCGATGCCGCTCGCCGCCGCCTCCACGATCGCCAGCTCGTCGTGGTCGAATGCGACCGCGAGCGCGGCGGCGAGGTTCGCGGCCGCGGCGACCTTGACGATCCCCACCGAGGAGCCGAGATGCGCGGGCTTCACGAACACCGGGAGGCCGAGCTCGCGAGCCTGCAAGAGCGCGCCGGCGCGGTCCCCGTGCCAGCGTTCGGCGGTGATCCCCGCGTAGCGGACCTGCGGCAGCCCGAGCGAGGCCATCAGGTCCTTGAACAGGACCTTGTCCATGCAGACCGCCGACGCCGCGACGCCCGCGCCGACGTACGCGACACCGAGCGTCTCGAGCATCCCCTGGACGGTGCCGTCCTCGCCGAACGGCCCGTGCAGCGCCGGAAACACCACGTCGGCCCCCTCGACACCCTCGCCCGGCGTGAGCGCGAGCGTCCGCCCGTCGCCGCGCCACACGCCCTCGCGCGAGATCTCGATCCAGAACGCGTCGTGGCCGGCCTCGAGCAGCGCGTCGCGCACGGACGCAGCCGACGCAAGGGACACATCGTGCTCGGAGGAGCGCCCGCCGGCGAGCACCGCGACCCGCAGCCTCCCGCCGGCAAAGCTCGGCCCGGGGCGGCTCTCTGGATCGAGTCCCGGGCCGGCCGGCGCTCCATGCCGGCCTCCGGAGGGGTCGGCCGGCGCTCCATGCCGGCCTCCGGAGGGGTCGGCCGGCGCTCCATGCCGGCCTCCGGAGGGGTCGGCCGGCGCTCCATGCCGGCCTCGGGAGGGGTCGGCCGGCGCTCCGTGCCGGGTATGGGAAGGGTCGGCCGGCGCTCCATGCCGGCCTCGGGAGGGGTCGGCCGGCGCTCCATGCCGGCCTCGGGAGGGATCGGCGGCCACTCAGGCCCCCGGGGCGGGCGGGGCCGGGGTCGTGGGGGTCGTCGTGGTCGTGGTCGTGGTGGGGGTCGTTTCGGGGCTGAGCTGGCCGATCGTCACGGTCACCGTGGCCCCCTTCGACGCCTTCGTGCCGGGCCCCGGGCTCTGCCGCAGCACCTTGCCGACCTGTGCGGCTTCCGAGGTCTGACCGGTCACGGTCTTCATCTTGAAGCCCGCCTGTTCGATCGTGCTCTTTGCGAGGGCCTGGCTCTCCCCGACCACGTTCGGCACCGCGGTTTCCTTCGGCGCCTGGGCGACGACGAGATCGACCTTGCTCTTCGCTTTCACCGAGGTGCCGTTCGACGGCGACTGCGAGAGCACGGTGCCTGGCTGCTGTTCGGTCGATTCGCGCTTCGTCACAGCCCCGAGCTCAAGTTCCGCATTCGAGAGCGTCGCTTCGGCGGCCGAGAGGGACTGGCCGGTGACGTCCGGCACCGTGACCGGCGCCGGCCCGCTGGAGACAAGGACTTCGACGCCGCTGCCCAGCTGCTCGACGGTGCCGGCGGGCGGATCCGTGCCGATCACCTTGCCCACCGCTACCGTCGCGCTCGCCTGCTTGGTCACGCGTGGCTTGAAGCCGGCTTTTTTCAGCTTCTTCAGCGCTTCGGATTCGCTCATGCCTTCGACGTCGGTGACCGGCGCGCTCGCGGGTCCGCCCGAGACGATCAGGCCCACGCGGGAGCCGCTGTCCACGCGCTTGCCCGCTTCCGGCGACTGCGAGATCACGAGCCCCGTCGGCACCGTCGAGCTCGGCTGCAGCTGGGGCACCGGGTTCAAGCCGGCCCGCCGCAGAATGCCGTCGGCGGTCTGTTCAGTCTGCCCGGTGACGTCGGGGACGCCGACCTTGCCCTTGCCGCCGAGCAGCAACACGAGCGCCGCGACGGCAGCCAGCGCGACGAGCGTCCCCGCGACCCACCACACCCAGCGGCGCGGGCCCTTCTCGCCGTCGTCGGGCGGGCGTTCCTCATAGGCGAGGGGCGCGGCCAGCATCACCCCGGTCGGCGGCTCGTACGGGGACGACGGGACGTAGCCGTCGGGCGCGACGCCGTTGAAGGGCAGGCGCTCGCGCTCGGCTTCCAGCGCGGCGATCAGCTCGTCGTCGTCGGCGTAGCGTTCGAGCGGATCCTTGGCCAGCGCGCGCAGGACGACCGCGTCGAGCGAATGCGGCAGCGCCGGGTTGAGCTCGCTCGGCGGGCGCGGCGTGGCGGAAACCTGCTTGAAGGCGATCGCGACCGCCGTCTCGCCCTCGAACGGCACGACGCCGGTCAGCAGCTCGTAGAGGATCACGCCGACCGAGTAGATGTCGGACGCGGCGCTCACCGCATAGCCCTGCGCCTGCTCGGGAGAGAGGTACTGCGCGGTGCCCATGATCGAGCCCGTCAGGGTCATGTCCGAGGCACCCGCCCGCGCGATGCCGAAGTCCGTCACGCGGGCGCGCCCCTCCTCGTCGAGCAGCACGTTGTGCGGCTTCAGGTCGCGGTGGATGACGCCGCGGCGGTGTGCGAAGCGCGCCGCCCGCAGGATCTGGATCACGGTGTCGATCGCGAGCGCGGGGTCCAGCGGCCCGGTTTCCCTGACGAGCGCCTTCAGCGAGCGGCCCGCCACGTACTCCATCGCGATGTAGTACGTGCCGTTCCACTCGCCGCGGTCGAAGATGCCGACGATGTTCGGATGGGAGAGGGCGGCGGCGCTCGACGCCTCGCGCTTGAAGCGCTCGACGAACTCGTGGTCTTCGGCGAAGTGGTGGTGCAGCACCTTGACCGCCACCTCCCGCCCGAGCAGCTGGTCGTGCGCGAGGTAGACGTCGGCCATGCCGCCGGAGCCGAGACGCGAGAGCACGCGATAGCGGCCGTCTATCAGTGTCTCGGGTTCAATCACGGAGCAGCTGTTCCATCACCTGGCGGGCGACCGGGGCGGCGAACGCCGCGCCCTGGCCGGGCACGCCCTTGAGCGTCACGGCGATAGCGACCTTCGGGTTCGAGGCCGGCGCGAACGCGATGAACCAGACGTTGTTGATCGCGGTCCCGATCTGGGTCTCGGCGGTACCGGTCTTGCCGGCGACATGAACACCGGGGATCTGCGCGCTCGTGCCGGTGCCTTCGTTGACCACCGCTTCCATCATCGTCCTCACGTCGGAGGCTGTTGAGGGTTTCATCACGACCGACTGGACGCTGGGTTTGATCGTCGTCACCGTCTGGCCTTCCGAGTTGACGATGCGGCTCGCTATGTGCGGCGTCATCAGGGTCCCGCCGTTGCCCACCGCCGCCGCCACCTCGGCCATCTGCAGCGGCACGACCGCGAGTTTGTCCTGGCCGATCGACATGCGCCCGAGATCCACTTTGGGGCTGAGCGGCGACACGAGCCGTTCGCCTTCGTAGGAGCCGCTGACCGACATTTCGCCGGGCGGCAGGTCGAGCTTCGGCCTGCGGTCGAACCCGAAGCGGTTCATGTACTTGGTCATCGTCGCCCGGCCCACCTTCACGCCGACCTGCGCCCAGACCGTGTTGACCGACTTCGCGAGCGCCTCGGTCAGCGTGATTTCCCCGAGGCTCTCGTTTTCGTCGTTCTGGAGCGGCACCCCCGAGACCACGACGTCGTTGCGTCCGGAGACGACGGACTGCGGCGTGAACTTGCCGCTGTCGATCGCAGCGGTCGCGGTCACGACCTTGAACGTCGAGCCGGGCGCATAGCCGAACTGCGTCGCGCGGTTGATGAGTGGATCCCCGCTGTCGCGCAGGAGCCGTTCGTAGCCCGTGTTCGTTTTGAGCTGGTTCGGGTTGTAGCTCGGCGATGAGGCCATCACGGTGACGGCACCCGTACGAGGTTCCAGCGCGACCACCGCGCCCTTGTGTTCTCCGAGCGCCTGCACGGCGACGCGCTGCGCCTTCGGGTCGAGCGAGGTCACGACCTTCTGCCCGCGCGGCTTGTGGCCCTGGAGCTGGTCGAGGATCGCCTGAACCCCGGTGTCGGTCTGACCGTTCAGCACACTCGAGCGGAACCGCTCGACCCCCGTGCTGCCCAGGTTCGTGAAGTAGTAGCCGATCGTGTTCGCGAACAGGCTGCCGGTCGGATAGCTGCGTTCGTAGACGCCTTCGGCACGGCGCAGGCTGCGCGCCAGCACTGTCCCGTCGGCTGCCACGATCGGGCCGCGATCGATGTGCTGCTGCTCGAGCACCGCGCGCTTGTTCAGCGAGTTGTCGCGCAGGGAGGAGGCTTCGAAGATGGTCCAGCGCGAAGTGAACGCGACGAGCAGCGCGAAGAGCACGACGACGAGGCCGTACAGACGGACGATCGGACGGTTCATGTTTGAGTTGTCCGTTCACTCATTCGAGTTGGTCGAGTTCGAGGCTGCGGATCAGGGACGCCGCCTTCGCTTCCGAGCGGAGGGTGTGGTCGAGCAGCGTGCTTCGCTGCTGCGGGGTCAGGGTGGCCGCGCTGACGCCGGAGACGTAGCGGCTGCTGTAGAGGTCGAGGTTGCCTGGAAGGGTGAACGGGACTCCCTGGTAGAGCGTCACGAGCCCTCGCCTGTTGGTGCCGATGAAGTACACCGACTGCATCGCCAGCAGCCCGCCGGCGACGAGCAGGGCGAGGACGACGAGCAACGCGACGGCAAAGCCGGCGCGGCGCGGCGAGAGGCGCCGCCGCCGTCCCGGGGAAGCCGGGCCGCGCGGCCGGCGCTGAGCGACCGGCGCGGCGGGCGGCGCCTGCGCCACCTGGGCGGCAGCCGCCGCCGAGGACACCGCCGGCACCCCGGTCAACGTGGGTTCGTCGTTCTCGGAGAGCCCACCCGAGCGCACCTCGCCGCCGACCTCCTCGAGACGGAGCAGGACGACGGTGATGTTGTCCCGGCCGCCGGCGTGGTTGGCCTCGGCGATCAGCGCCTCGCCGGCGTCGCGCAGCCGCGGCGTCGCGTTCAGGATCTCGGCAATCCGCTCCTCGGAGACCATCGTCGTGAGGCCGTCGCTGCAGATCAGGTAGACGTCGCCCGCACGGCCCTTGAACGAGCGCGTGTCGACCTCGACGGTTCCCTCGATGCCGAGCGCGCGGGTGATCACCGAGCGCTGGGGGTGCTCGACCGCTTCCTCGGGCGTCAGTCTCCCCTGTCGCATCAGCTCGTCGACCAGCGAGTGGTCGTCGGTGAGCTTCAGCAGCCGGCCTTCGCGCAGGCAGTACGCACGGCTGTCACCGACGTGCGCGATCGCGACCTCCCGCTCGCCGACGTAGACCGCGGTGAGCGTCGTGCCCATGCCCGCCTGCTCGGCGTTCGCGTGCGAGAGCTCGTGGATCCTGGCATTCGCCGCCTGCGCGAGATGCGCAAGGTCCAGCTCCGGCTGCCCGCCGTCAGGCAATCCGCCCTGGAAAGCCTCGACCGCGAGCTTGGAGGCAACCTCGCCCGCCTGCGCCCCGCCCATGCCGTCGGCCACGACGAACAGCGGCGAGCGCACCATCAGCGCGTCCTCGTTCGCTCGGCGCTGGCGGCCGGTGTCGCTGCCGGAGTACTGCTCTGCGACGCGCAGCATCTAGACGGCGACCATCTCAGTCGACCTCGAACGCGAATTCGCTGTCGCCGATGCGCACGCGGTCGCCGGGATGCAGCGGGCGCGGCGTCTGCAGGAGCTCCTCGTTCAGATAGGTGCCGTTGGTCGAACCGAGGTCTTCGACGACGACGCTGTTCCCCTGCTCGTAGATGCGGGCATGACGCGAGGAGGCGAAGGGGTCCTCGAGCCGGATCTCAGCCGCGTCGCCGCGGCCGAGGACGAGGTCGCCGTCGAGGTCGTAGATCATCCCCTGCTCGTGACCCGGGGCCCGCTCCACCACCAGCCGCGGCGCGCGCGTGACGTAGTCGACGGCTCCCAGGGTCGAGGCCGAGTACATCCCGGTCGCATCCGGAGCGGGAGGCGCGAACGCCTGCCCCCCGCTCGCCGAGCCGCCGAGGTCCCGGCGGGCGCTGCGGGCGACCCAGAGCAGGAACAGGTAGAGCACGGCGAGGAAGCCGAACTTGAGCGCGACCGATACCGGGTCCAGGCTGTTCATGCCAGCTCGAAGACCGCCTCGGTCGACCCGAACTCGAGGCGCTCGCCGCCGCGCAGCGGCTCCCGCCCGTGGACGGCCAGCCCGTTCACGAGCACCCCGTTGGTCGAGCCCAGATCTTCGACCTCCCAGCCGTCGGCGGTCGGCCGGAGCTCCGCGTGGCGGCGCGA
The DNA here is from genome assembly GCA_963742805.1 of uncultured Solirubrobacteraceae bacterium. Lineage (GTDB taxonomy): Bacteria > Actinomycetota > Thermoleophilia > Solirubrobacterales > Solirubrobacteraceae > Palsa-744. The sequence continues at coordinate 1,328,512 of CAVUNG010000001.1, forward strand.
GATGCCGCTGTCGTCGAGTACGACGTCACAGTCGCGGCTGCGACCGACGGTCCCGCCGCCCGGGGGCAGCAGCAGGCGGCGGTCACCGATCGCGAGCAGCGCTCGCTGCGGGCGGGCGAGCGGCGCCGCTTCGAGCGGTCCTCGGACGCGGTCGGAGGTGCTGTAGATCATCGTCTTGCCGTGCTCCTCGTCGGCCGGGGCAGCCGCCGGCGCCCCGCCCCGGCGGGGCTCGCCCTCACTCTGACCCTCCGGGCGGACCAACTTCGCCTGGATGCCGAACTCCCCGAGCGAGAGCTCCTCGTCGGTGCTGAACGAGACCCGCACGCCCCCGGCCAGGATCAGGTTCTCGCGGCGCGCGTGCTCGAGCAGGTAGCCGCACAGCTCGTCGATGACCTCGGCTTCCACCCCGTCGTAGCGCTCGCGATCCTCGGGGGACAGCCAGACGACGTATTCGTTCGGCGCGTATACCCGGGACACCGAGACCGTGCGGTGCGCGTCCATCTCGCGCGCCAGCTTTCGCGCGAGTTCCATCGGGCGCACCTCCGAGCGGAATGCGCGGCCGAACGAGCCCTCCACGAGTCTCGCGATCGTGTTCTCGACGCTCTTGAACAGGTTCATCGGCTGGTGGGGGCGGGCCGCGGCGGCGCCGGCCCTGAGGCCCATGCTACGCGGCCGGGCGGGCACTCGCGCCCGCCCAGCGTCGTCGAGGCCGCGCTCGGCGAAGGCAGCAGCGCGCAGCCTGACAGAGTGCTCGGAGACCTAGATGGAGCGCCCACCGGCCCCCGAGCGGCCCTCAGGCCCGGCACAGGGCGCCGGGCGATCCAGCTCGCTAAACAGGGCCTCGCAGAGCCCGCACCCCGACGGCGATCAGGCCGCCGAGCGCCGCGCCGAGCGCCGCGCCGCGCGGCAGCGGGTGGTTGCCGGCGGACAGCCCCGCATCGAGAGCGGGGGCGGCGATGGTCAGGGCGAGCGCCCACACGGCGGCCGCTGCCACGTCCAGCGTCGCGCGCGAGCCGCGCACGATCCACGGCAGCAGCACGGCCCCCACGCCCCACAGCAGCGCGCCGAGGGCGGCGCCCGGGCTCAGAAGCGGCCCGACGACGTGCGCGGCCGCTCCTGTCAGCGAGCCTTCCCAGAGGGCCCGCGGCGGGACCGCAGCCGGCGGCCCCAGCCACAGCCGGCGCGCGAGCACCGGCTCGGCCAGCAGCAGCCACCAGTATCCGAGCGCGCCGAGCATGAAGCGCTGGCTCCAGCGCCGCGCCTGGCCCGCCACCGCAGGGAACGCGGCGGCGAGGCCGGCGAGGGCGAGCACCGGCGCGAACAGCCCCGCGAGGAAGACAGCGGGAACATGCCCCGAGATCCGTTCGGAGGGGATCGCGGCGAGCGGGACGAGCGCCGCCGCCAGGATCACCGCGACACCGGCGCGGCCGGTGGCGCACAGCCAGGCCATCGCGGCGACCGCGAGGGCGCACCACAGCATGCGGGGGAGACCCGGCGACTCCGCCGGCACGTCCATGCGGTCGCGGGCGGGCTCGGATGCCGACTCGGCCACCGCGAGCTGGAGAGGAGCGGCGCGCCGGGGAAGACGTTGCGCGAAGCCGCGCTCCAGCCGCGCATGCTGGGGCAGGGTGTCGGCAGGCGCCCCCTCGAGGGCGTCCTCGAGCGCGTCGCGCAGGTCGGCCAGCTCGCCCCGGTCGCGGGGGTCCGGAGCGAGTGCGGTGTCGAGCGCCGCGGTCAGGCGCCGCGGCAGGTCGCGCCTGCGCCTGGCGAGCGGGTCGAGCCGGGTGCCGATCATGCGGGCGGTGGCCGCGGGCGTGGCGCCGCGCACCGGGTTGACGCCGGACAGCGCCTCGTAGAGCACGAGCGCCAGGGCGTAGAGGTCGGCCGGGGCGCCGACCGCGCGTCCCTCGCTCTGCTCCGGCGCCATGTAGGCGAGCGTCCCCAGCACGTCTCCGGTGCGCGTCAGCGCGTCCTCCTCGGCGATGCTCGCGCCGCCGAAATCGGTCAGCTTGGCCGCCGGGCCGGGCCCCCCTTCGCCATCCGGGACGAGCACGTTCTGAGGCTTGATGTCCCGGTGGATGACCCCCCGCTCGTGAGCGTGCTCGAGGGCGTCGGCCAGAGCGAGACCGATGCGCAGCGCGCGCTCGTCGTCCAGCTCGTCCGAGCGGATCAGGTCACCGAGGGTGCAGCCCGGAACCAGCTCGGAGATCAGGTAGAAGGCCTCGCCGAGCGGGCACGCCTCGTAGAGCGCCACGATCGCGGGATGCGAGAGGCGCGCGGTCGCGTGCGCCTCACGGGCCGCGCGGTCGCTGTCGCCGTCCGGACCCAGCCAGATGCGCTTGACCGCCACGTCGCGCTGCAGCAGCTCGTCGTGCGCGCGCCACACGACGCCGAACCCGCCTGCGCCCAAACGCGCGATCAGCCGGTAGCGCCCGAGCAGGAGCTCCTCGCCGGACCCGGACGCCCGAGGCCCCTCATCCCCGGCACGGACGGCCCTGCCATCGCCCTCCTCATCCCGTCGTTCCCCGCGCGCGACGATGCGCGCGCGGGGCGGCGGGCCGGCGGCCGGCTCTGCTCGCGCGTCGGAGCTCTGGAGAAGGGTCTCGGGCGACTCCACCGGCTCCCGCGTTCGCCGCGCCGGAGCGCGCTCCTGCGCGGCGCAGGCAGGAACAACCGCTATGAGGGAGAAGTTGCAGGATCGTCGGGAGGAGTCCAGCAGTCCAGGCCTGCAGTCATACTGGGGCCCTTCACAGGTCCTGCAAAGGAGCCAAGGCTTTTGTCGTTCTTTGACGATGGCGAGGACACAGCTCCTCGGCCATCCACACGAGCACCGCGGTCGCCACGCGGCGGCAGCGGCGGCGGCGCGCCGAAAAGGCCGCGCCCGAGGCGCAGCTCCGGCGGCCCCTCCGGGTATGACCAGCACGCGCTGATGGTGCGCCGGCGGTGGGCCGGCGGCATCGCGATCGCGCTGATCATCATCGTCGTGCTCGTCATCAGCAGCTGCCTGAAATCGGAAAAGCAGCAGTCGCTCAAGAACTACAACCACACCGTCAGCGAAATCGCTCGCCAATCGGACTCGCAGGTCTCGAAACCCTTCTTCACGGCGCTGTCGGGCGCCGCGGGCAAGTCGGCGATCGATGTCCAGGTGCAGGTCAACCAGCTCCGCGTCGAAGCAGAGAAGCTGGCGTCGCGGGCCAAAGGCCTCAGCGTCCCGGGCGAAATGAAGGGCGCGCAGCAGAACCTGCTGCTGACGATGAACTTCCGCGTCGAAGGGATCACGAAGATCGCTGCGCTGCTCCCAGCCGCGCTCGGCGGGCAGGGCAAGACGGTGGACCCGCGGATTGCCGGCGACATGGAGATCTTCCTGGCGTCGGATGTCGTCTACTCCCAGCGCGTCGCCCCGCTGATACAGGAAGCGCTGACCGCGAGCGGCATTCACGAGAGCACCCAGCCGTCGCGTTTCCTGCCGAACCTCGGCTGGCTCGAACCGGCCACCGTCGAAGCCAGGCTGGGCGGCAAGTCGACGAGCGGCGAAAACACCTCCGCCGCGTCTCCGGGGACGCACGGCAGCGCGTTGATCGGAACCGCCGTCGGCACGACGACCCTCCAGCCGGAACCGACGCTCAACCATGTCCCGGGCGGCGGCAGTCCCACGTTCACGGTGACGGTCGAAAACACCGGCGAAAGCCAGGAGACCAACGTGAAGGTCGGGGTGACGGTGACGGCGGCGGGCAAATCGCTGTCCGGCTCCCACGTGATCAACTCCACGCAGCCCGGGAGCAAGGCCAACGTCGAAATCCCGATCAGCGGCGTGCCGCTCAACGTCGCCTCGAAGGTGCAGGTCAACGTCGAACCGGTGCCGGGCGAGACGAACACCGAAAACAACAAGAGCACGTACCTCGCCCTGTTCGAATGACGAGAGGGTCGGCCGGCGCTCCATGCCGGGTTTGGGAAGGGTCGGCCGGCGCTCCATGCCGGGTTTGGGAAGGGTCGGCCGGCGCTCCATGCCGGGTTTGGGAAGGGTCGGCCGGCGCTCCATGCCGGGTTTGGGAAGGGTCGGCCGGCGCTCCATGCCGGGTTTGGGAAGGGTCGGCCGGCGCTCCATGCCGGCCTCTGGCGCCCTCGCCAGCGGCTAACTTGTGGCGATGGCCGCATCGGTGACGGACACGCAGGGGATCATCGCGATCGCCGCGGGGGCGGCGGCGATCGTCGCGCTGATCGCCTGCGGGCTGCTGGCGATCAGGCTGCGGCGGCTTCGCCACGACCAGCGCATGCTGATCGGCGCGGCCGGGGAAGGCGATGTGATCGCCCACGCGGCGCGCATGCAGGAGGCGTTCGAAAGCCTCCGTGACTACGTGGAGGAGACCGCGCTGCGCCTCGACGCCCGGCTCGCCTCCGCAGAGGGCGAGTTGCGCGGCACGATCTCGCACCGCGCGCTGGTCCGCTACGACGCCTACAACGAGCTCTCGGGCCAGCAGTCGATGTCGATCGCTCTGCTTGACGACGAACGGTCGGGGATCGTGCTGTCCTGCATCCACCACCGCGACCAGGCACGCGTCTACGGCAAGCGCGTGCTTGACGGCCGCGGCGAACTGGAGCTGTCGCCCGAGGAGGCCGAGGCTGTTCGCGTCGCGCTGGCCGGATCGGTCGGGGCAGGCGTGCCTGTCGAGGGCCAGGTAGGTGAGCGGCGCGGCTGAAGGCGGCCGGCGAAGGCGCGTCGCCTTCCTCGGGCCGGCCGGGACCTTCAGCGAGGAGGCGTTGCTGAGCGGCGCCGCTGAGGGGGCTGTCGAGGCTGTGCCGGTCCCGAGCATCCCGGAGGCTGTGTCGGCGCTGCGCGAGGGCGGCGTCGAGCTGGCGCTGGTCCCGATCGAGAACTCACTCGAGGGATCGATCAACGTCACGCTCGACCTGCTGGCCGAGCAGGCCGGCGCCGTGCGGATTGTTGCCGAGTCGGTGCTGGGCGTGCGCCACTGCCTGATCGCGGCCCGCAAGCTCGAGCTCGAGGAGATCGAGACGGTCATCTCCCACCCGCAGGTGCCCGGGCAGTGCGCGCGGTTCCTGCGCACGGAGCTCGCCCGCGCGAGCGTTCAGGCGGCCGCTTCCACCGCGGAGGCCGTGCGAGGCGTGGTGGCGGCGAATGACGGTGCGAGCGCCGCACTCGGCACGGCGCTCGCGGCCGAGATCTACGGGGGGGTCGTCCTGCGCGACGGCGTCGAGGATCGTCACGACAACCAGACCCGGTTCGTGTGGCTCGCCCGCGCCGAGGACGGCAACGCGGCCCCGCCGCTGCGGGACGGTTCGGCAGCGGAGCCGCGCACCGCGATCGTGTTCTGGGGGGCCGGCGCCAGGCACTCCGGCTGGCTCGTGCGGTGTCTCGACGAGTTCGCCGCCCGGGCGATCAACCTGCACAAGATCGAGTCCCGGCCACGCCGGGAGCAGCTCGGCGACTACATGTTCTTCCTGGAGCTCGCCGGCGACGAGGGCGAGGAGGACGTGGCTGGCGCCCTGGACGGGCTGCGCGCGCTCTGCGAACGCGTTCTGGTGCTCGGTTCCTACCGGACGGCGCCGGGCCGCCTGGCGCCGCGCGAGACGGCTTCGCCCGCACCGCAGGAGTGAGGGAGGGCCGGCCGGCGCTCCATGCCGGCTTCGGTGAAGGCCCCGGACGGCGGCCCGAGCCGTCCTCAGAGGGCGGGTCGGGCGGCGCTCCGCTGCCGCCGGCGCGCCCGCGGTTTCGGCGCGTACGGGCGGCCGCGCCCGCTACACTGCGGCGCGGAATCATGGAGAGCACAGTCCCACCAGAGTCGGTGGGGTCCGTGTCGCCAACTGGGCACCAGCGGCACGGGCCTGAGTCATCGCCGCGCGCGGCGATGGGTGGGAGGGTGCTCGTCCTGAACGCGACGTTCGAGCCGATAAACGTCTGCACGGTGCGGCGGGCGGTCGTGCTTCTGCTCAAGGACAAGGCTGAGCTGATCGAGCGCGGCGCCTGGGAGCTCCACTCCGAGAGCTCGACGCTCGCGCGCCCCGTCGTGATCCGCCTCGTCACCTACGTGAAGGTGCCGCGCGACGCTCACCGGCGCAAGATCACGAGGCGCGCGGTCTTCGCGCGCGACAGCTGGACCTGCCAGTACTGCGGCTCGCGGTCCAACCTGACCGTCGACCACGTGATCCCACGATCCAAGGGCGGCTCCTCGAGCTGGGAGAACATCGTCGCGTCCTGCGCGCCATGCAACCGCCGCAAGGCGGACCGCCTGCCCCGCCAGGCGGGCATGCACCCGCGCCGGCCGCCGCGCACGCCGCGCGCGGAGATCTTCATCCACGTCGCGAGCCCGACGATCCCGCAGGCCTGGCTGCAGTACCTGCCGCAGGCGGCGTAGGGCGGGCTGCCCGTGGCGGGCGCCGCGCGGCTGCGGAGAGCCAGCGGCGAGGACGCCGCGCGCGCGGCTGAGGTGTGGCTCGCCTCGCGACGGCAGGCGCCCGGCGTGCCGGCGCCGATTCACGACGCGGAGCAGGTCAGAGTCTGGGTCGGCGAGCTCGTGCGCGCGGAGGAGGTTTGGCTGGCGATGAACGGGCGGGACGAGGCGGAGGCGATGATGCTCCTCGCGGGCGAATGGATCGAGCAGCTGTACGTGCTGCCGGGATGCCAGGGCCGAGGGCTCGGCTCGGCGCTCGTCGAGCTCGCACAAGCGAGGCGACGGTCGCTTGCGCTCTGGACCTTCGAGGCGAACACCCGGGCAAGGGCCTTCTACGAGGCGCGCGGGTTTCGTCGCTCGGGCCCGGCAAGCAGCGACAACGAGGAGGGTGCGCCGGCCCTGTGCTACCGCTGGTCCGCGAGGGAGGGCCTGGCGGCGAGAACGCGCTCGATTAACGACGAAGGGCGCCCGTGAAGGCGCCCTTCGCGCACTGCTCTGACTGGAAATACCGAGGACGACCAGTTCACGGCCGGAGGGACCAGTTCCGGCAGTCGTCTCGGGGTGTCCCGGGTTGGATTCCGCTAGGCGGACCAGCCTCCCGACCTAACGGCCGGTCACCTCCAGGGTCCCGCAAATACGTTCAGACGACGTTCGGACCACCTCCTTTCTCTGGTCTGGCCAGAGTAGCGGACGCGGGCGACGGGGGCACCGGGCGCCCCGCTCTCATTTGACGATGACGCCGAACTCCTGGGCGTAGGTCCCGCCCGGGTTCCCTTCGCCGAGCGACTCCGGGACGGCCGCGGTGACCCCGATCCCGGTTTCGGTGTACCGCGATTCGAGGATGTTCGCGAGGTGGCCGGGCGAGGCGACCCACGCTTCGACGACCGCCTGCGGGGTGGAGAGCGTGTAGGTGCCCCAGGCGAGGTTCTCCCCGATCACGTAGCCGACCGTCGCGTTCGGGATGTATCCCGTGGCCTTGATGCGGTCGACCGGCGTCTCCCCGCTGGGGGAGATGTGGGCGAAGTAGTCGTCCGCGACGAGTTCGGAGCAGTGGCCTTCCGCGGCCGCTTCGAGCTGCGGGTTGGGGGCGAGCGGCGGCAACGAGTGTTCGGCGCGCACGCGGTTGATCAGGCAGAGCACCGAGGCGCGGATCGCCGCCTGGTTTTCGGCTGTGGGGTCGAGGCCCGTGTTCTGGCAGGGCGTCGCGAGGACGGCGGCGATCGACGCTGCGGCCGTCCCGGCGCTGCCCGCGCTGCGCGTCGCGAGGCGCTGTTCGCGTTCGCGGGCACGCGCGGCGAGGCGGTTCGCGCGCGCCTGTTCGCGCGCGGCGCGGCGCTTGGCCTCAGCTTCTGCGTTGGCCGCGCGGCGCTTCGCGCGCGCCTGCGCCCGTTCGGCGTGACGCTTGGCCCGGGCTTCCACATGAGCGGCGTGACGTTCGGCGCGGGTGTGCCCGCTGTCGTGGCGGGCGACGGCCGGACCAGCGGCGGGTCCGAGGGCCAGGAGGACTGTGGTGAGGGTCGCTGCAAGCAGCTTTGGGAGATCGCGCACCCTCCCGCTTTCGGACGCACGTTGCGGCTATCTGAGTCCGAGGGACGAAACTGGACGCTTGGAGATCGTCAGGCTTCCGAGGAGCCGGCGGGCGTCGCGCGGATGCCGTGGGGCCGTGTCAGGCCGCGTCGCCGTCCGGCGACTCCGGCGACTCCGGCGACTCCGGGAGCTCGGCGGCACCCTCGTCCTCGCCGGTGTCGACGACCAGCGCGACGGCGCTCACGAGGTCCTCGTCCTTCAGGTTCATCACCCTCACACCGGTCGCCGAGCGACCCTGCTGGGAGATGCCGGCGACGGCGGTGCGCTGAACCATCCCGCCCACGCTGATGAAGACGAGCTCCTGGTGCTCACGCACGACCAGCGCGCCGGCGAGCGCGCCCTTTTTCTCCGTGAGACCGATCGTCTTCACGCCTTTCGCGCCGCGGTTGGTCTTGCGGTACTGGTCGATGCGCGTGCGCTTGCCGTAGCCGTTCTCGGTCACGACGAGGAGGTCCATGTCGTCGCGCGCGACGTCCATCGCGATCACCTGGCCGTCCTTGCCGACGTCCATGCCCCGGACGCCCGTCGTGTCGCGCCCCATCGCGCGCGCGTCGGACTCCGCGAAGCGCACCGTCAGCCCGGCCCTGGAGACCATGATGATCTCCTCGTCGGGGTCGACCGCCCGGACCGCGAGCAGCTCGTCGTCGTCGCGGATGTTGATCGCGATGATGCCGTCGGCTTTGATCGGCGTGTTGTAGGCCGCCAGCTCGGTCTTCTTGACCGTCCCGTTGCGGGTCGCGAACACGAGGTACTGGGTCTCGGCGAATTCTCGCGTCGAGACCACGGCCTGGATGCGCTCGCCCTCGCGCAGCGGCAGGATGTTGACGAGCGCGCGGCCCTTCGCGGTGCGCTGGGCCTCGGGCAGCTCGTACACCTTCGAGCGGTACACCTTGCCGCGGTTGGAGAAGAACAGCAGGTAGTCGTGCGAGGAGGTCACGAAGAGGTGCTCGATGAAGTCGCCGTCCTTCATGTCCATGCCGGTCACGCCGCGACCTCCGCGCTGCTGCTGGCGGTAGGTCGCGAGCGGCAGGGACTTGATGTAGCCGCTCTGGGTGATCGTGATCACCATCTGCTGGTCGGCGATCAGGTCCTCGATGTCGATCTCGTCCTCGGAATGGCTGATCTCGGTGCGGCGCCCGTCGCCGAAGCGCTCGGCGATCTCCGAGAGCTCCTCCCTGATCACGGAGAGCACGCGCGACTCGTCGCCGAGGATCGCGCGCAGCTCGGCGATCCTCTCCGTCACGTCGGCGTGCTCCTGTTTGATCCCGTCGGCCTCGAGCGCGGTCAGCTGCGAGAGGCGCAGGTCGAGGATCGCGCTCGCCTGGATCACGCTCAGCTCGAAGCGCTCGACGAGCTGCTCGCGGGCGGCTTCGCGGTCGCGCGAGGCGCGGATCAGCTCGATGATCGCGTCCAGATGATCGAGCGCGGTCAGCAGCCCCTCGAGGATGTGGGCGCGCGCCTCCTTTTCGGAGAGCTCGTGCTTCGTGCGCCTGACGATCACTTCGCGCTGGTGCGCGACGTAGTTGTGGATCACCGCGCGCAGGTCCAGCGTGCGCGGCACGTTGTCCACGAGCGCGACCATGTTGACGCCGAACGTGGTCTGCATCGGGGTGTGCTTGTAGAGCTTGTTGAGCACGACCTTCGGGATCGCGTCGCGCTTGAGCTCGATGACCAGACGCATCCCGCGCTTGTCCGAGTGGTCCTCGATGTTGGCGATCTCGGTGATGCGTCCGTCTTTGACGAGGTCGGCGATCTTCTGGATCAGCCCGCCGTCCCCACCCTTCTTGACCATGAACGGCAGCTCGGTGACGATGATCGCCTCTTTGCCCTGCTTGAGGGGCTCGATGTGGGCGCGCGCCTGGAGGCGGACACGCCCGCGGCCGGTCTCATAGGCGTCGCGGATGCCGGCGCGGCCGAGGATCACGCCGCCGGTCGGGAAGTCCGGGCCCTTGATGTGCTTCATCAGGCCCTCGACCTCGATGTCGGGGTCCTCGATGTAGGCGATCGTCGCGTCGATCACCTCGCGCAGGTTGTGCGGGGGGATGTTCGTCGCCATGCCGACGGCGATCCCGGATGAGCCGTTGACCAGCAGGTTCGGGAAGCGCGAGGGCAGGACGAGCGGTTCCTGCTTTTTGCCGTCGTAGTTCGGCGCGAAGTCGACGGTGTCCATGTCGAGGTCGCGCAGCATCTCCGTGGCGAGACGGGCGAGACGGGCCTCGGTGTTGTGGCTGACGAAGCCGTTGGTGAGGAACGAGTGGTCGCTCGTGTCGACGCGCAGCGAGTAGACGGCCTGCTCGCCGGCGGGCGTGACCGACTCGACGGTCGCGTAGTAGTAGTCGCCGGTGACGAGTGGAGCGACGACGTCACGCACCTCGCGGGAAGGGATGCGCTCGAGGATCGCGGTGCCCCCTCGGTCCCGGCGCTCGATCCGGTCGACGTTGTTGCGGCGCAGCCAGTCGCGCTCGCTGAAACGCGACCCGCCCTCAGCGCGGATGTAGCCGGCGACGTGCGGAACGTGGTCGTGGCTGAGCGCCCGGCTCTCAGCCGGCACCTGAGCGAGCTCCCGCTCGAGCTTCGCCTGCTTGCGCCCGGCGAAGCCCACCCTGCTCGCGAACAGGCGCGCGTCGCGGCGGTTTGTCAGCACCAGCTTGATCTCGCCGCGTGCCGAACGGCTCTGGCGGGCCACTACGCCGAACTCGAGCAGCAGCTGCTGGACGTCGGCGGCGAGTTGCGGGCTCCGCGTGGAGTAGGAGACCTGGATCGTGCTTCGCGGCAACAGCGAGGACGAGCCGTCGCCCTCGAAGAGGGCCTGGAGGAACGCGCGTTTGAGCCCCGGGCTTCCCGCCCAGATGAACTCCGGCACGCGCTTGTCCTCACTGCGCGCACCCTGCATCGCGGCCAGGGGGCTGCTGCGCAAGGCGGTGAGGTTCTGGATATCCAGCTCGTGGCAGAGGCTGCCCGAGCGAATCACCCGGGAGGACACGTACCGGGGTCCCCCGACGATCTCGTCGTATGCGCCGACGACCTCGTCGAAGAACTCCTTGTCGACGTTGTTGAAGCCCGCGCGCGCGGCGGACACCCAGCCCTCGGCGACGAAGGCTCCTGCGAGCACGCCGGCGGCGCGCTCAGCGTGCGTCGGGGAGACGTTCTGCCACGGCGTGCGGTTGATGAGAACCCTGTCGCCCGGCTCGATCTCCTCCAGCAACTTCCACATCAGAAGCGGAACCCCGACCATGTCCACGAGACATAGGACCGGGTGGTTGCCCGTGCCGGTCACCTCGTGGCCATCGCGCGTGCGCAGCTTGAGGGTCGGATGCTCGCCGGAGTGGAAGAGCATCGACGCGTGGACCGGCCGGCCGAGGCGGTCGAGGACCTCGAAGTCCACGGGGACGTCGCTCTCCGGGGCGGCGTCGCCGGCGAGGCTCGCAAGCGTATGCGTGCCTGACGGTGTGCGAACCCGGGTGTCGCCGGTCACGCAGTACCTCATGGCGGCAGCCGGGTCGTCGTCGATCGAGCCGAAGTTCCCCTGCCCGTCCACCAGCGGGTTGCGCATGGAGAACTCCTGCGCCATCCGCACGAGCGTGTCGTAGATGGCGGAGTCGCCGTGCGGGTGGTACTTGCCCATGACCTCGCCGACGATCAGCGCACACTTCGAGTAGGAGCGCGTCGGGCCGAGGCCGAGCTCGTTCATCGCGTAGAGCACGCGGCGGTGCACGGGCTTGAGGCCGTCGCGGACGTCGGGCAGCGCCCGCCCGACGATCACCGACATCGCGTAGTCGAGGTACGCGGTGCGCATCTCCTCCTCGAGCGCGCGGGGTTCGATGTTCCCGCCGCCGATCACGTCAGCTGATGCCATGCGTCACCTCCTCTCTATACGTCGAGGTTCGCGACCGCGCGCGCGTTCTCTTCGATGAATTCGCGGCGTGGCTCGACCTGGTCGCCCATCAGCTTCGAGAAGATCCGGTCGGCTGCGGCGGCGTCCTCGAGGGTCACCTGCGCGAGCATGCGCGTCGAGGGTGACATCGTGGTTTCGCCGAGCTGGTCCGCGTTCATCTCGCCCAGGCCCTTGAACCGCTGGACGTTCGCTCCTTTGCGCGCGACGGTCATGACGGCTTCGTGCAGGCCCTCGAACGAGAGCGCGGTCTCCTTGGCGTCGCCCAGGCTGACCTCGAAGGCCGGCGTTCCCGCCAGCTCGATCAGCTGGACGTGGACCTTGACGAGCTGGCGGTACTCGTTGGACTCGAACAGAGTGCGCTTGATGCGATGCGTACGCGCGAAGCCGGTGCTCGCCTCGACCGCCTTCACGCGGATCTCGAGCGGGTCCTCGTCCACGAGCGTCGTCTCGTGCGTCTCCCCCTCGGCGCCCTGACGGGTCAGCAGCCTGATCGCGTCCTCGACCGTCGTCACCTGCTCGCCCAGCAGCGAGGACTCCTCGAGAAACTGCACGACGTCGTGCCCGTAGTGCCCCCGCAGCGTGAGTGCCCAGCCTTCGTACTGCTTCAGCAGCCGGGTGAACCGCTGCCAGCGCGTGTCGGTGAGCTTGAACTGCTTGCCGAAGCGGTCGAAGACGGTGATCTTCTCCCACTTGTCGGTGAGCAGGATCTCTTCGAGTTCGGAGTCCTTCTCGATGTAGCGCTCGCGCGAACCCTGTTTGAGCTTGTAGAGCGGTGGCTTGGCGATGTAGACGTAGCCCTCCTCGATCAGCTCTTTCATCTCCCTGAACAGCAGCGTCAGGGCGAGCGTGCGGATGTGGGCGCCGTCCACGTCGGCGTCAGTCATCAGGATCACCTTGTGGTAGCGGGCGTTCTCGATGTTGAACTCATCGCGGACGCCGGTGCCGATCGCTGTGATCAGCGCCTGGACCTCGACGTTCTGCAGAACCTTGTCGATGCGCGACTTCTCGACGTTGAGGATCTTGCCGCGGAGTGGGAGCACGGCCTGGGTGTTGCGGTCACGCCCCTGCTTGGCCGAGCCGCCGGCGGAGTCGCCCTCGACCACGAACAGCTCGGCCAGCGCCGGGTCCTTGACCGAGCAGTCGGCGAGCTTGCCGGGAAGCGTCGAGTTCTCGAGCGCGGACTTGCGGCGGGTGAGGTCGCGCGCCTTGCGCGCCGCCTCGCGGGCTCGCTGCGCCTGCACGGCCTTGCTGATGACCGCGCGGGCCTCGGCCGGGTTCTCCTCGAGGAACTCGCCGAGGCCGTTGTTGACGATCGTCTCGACGAAGCCGGCCATGCCGGGGTTGCCGAGCTTGGTCTTGGTCTGACCCTCGAACTGGGGGTCGGCGAGCTTCACCGACACCACCGCGGTCAGCCCCTCGCGGACGTCCTCGCCCGAGAGGTTGTCCTCTTTCTCCTTGAGCAGGCCGTGGTCGCGAGCGTACTTGTTGAGCGTGCGGGTGAGCGCGGAACGGAAGCCGCTGAGATGCGAGCCGCCCTCGCGCGTGTTGATGTTGTTGGCGAAGGAGTGGACCGATTCCTGGTAGGAGGAGTTCCACTGCATCGCGACCTCGGCCGCGCCTTCCTCGGAGTCGCCTTCGAAGAAGATCACCTTGCGGTGGACGGTGTCCTTGTTCTCGTTGAGGTAGACGACGAAGTCCTCGATGCCGCCCTCGTACTGGAACGTGGCCTCGTGCCCTTCGCCCCGCTCGTCGACGATCGAGATCTTCAGTCCCCGCGTCAGGAACGCCGTCTCGCGCAGCCGTTCCTCGAGCGTGGTGAAGTCGAAGTCGAGCGACTCGAAGATGTCGGCGTCCGGGAGGAAGGTGATGGTCGTGCCGGTCGAGTCGCCCTCGCCGAGCTTCGCACCCCTCTCCAGCGGACCGAGCGGCGCACCGCGCGAGTACTCCTGCGTCCACGTGTAGCCGTCGCGGCGAACCTCCACCTCCAGCTGCTCGGAAAGGGCGTTGACCACCGAGACCCCCACGCCGTGCAGGCCGCCGGAGACCTTGTAGCCGCCGCCCTCGCCGAACTTGCCGCCGGAGTGCAGGACGGTGAGCACGACTTCGACCGCCGGCTTGTCCTCCTTCTCCATCGTCGCGACCGGGATGCCCCGGCCGTCGTCGGTCTCGGTGACCGAGTTGTCGGGGTGGATCGTGACCGAGACCTCGCTGCAGAAGCCCGCGAGCGCCTCGTCGACCGAGTTGTCGACGAGCTCGTAGACGAGGTGGTGCAAGCCCATCACGCCGGTCGAGCCGATGTACATGCCCGGCCGGAGCCGGACCGCCTCGAGGCCCTCGAGGACGGTGATGTCCTGCGCGTCGTAGTCGGCGGAGCCGCCGGCTGATCCGTTCGCGGCGGCTTTCGTGTCGCGTTTGCGGGAGCCCTTGTCGGGGCTGTCGCTACCTGTTGCCAATGGCCCTCCGATGGCGTGGAAACGCCCCGGATTCCGGGGCGCTACGACCACGGCGTGGGGCGGTTTGAATAGGCTTCCAAGGATAGCAGGGCAGCGGGTCGGATCAGGTCCCGAAAACTGTCTAAATCCCTGCAAAAACCCCGTAAACACGGGGGATCTGGCGCAGCGGCGTGACGGCGGCGATCAGCCCGTGCGGCAACGCAGCTCGCGGACGACACCGGCGCCGAGCAGCTCGTTCAGGCGCGGGATCACCTCGCCCGCCAGCAGCTCGAGCTCCGCGGCCCAGACGGCCGCCTCGCAGGTGACCGTCAGCACCCCGTCGCGCTCGGCCACGGGGCGGGCGGCGGCGGCGATCGCGGGTCCTGCCGCCTGCGGCCACACCCCCTGCACGCGCGCGAGCGTCGTGCTCGGAGCGAGCGACGCCGTGAGCTCCGAGAGAGCGCTCGCGAGCGGTCTGGGCGCGGCGCGGCTCATGCCGCCGCGGCCTCTTGGAGGACGCTGCCCGGGGCGATCGCGATGCGCGTCACAGCCGCGCTCGAGCCGCCGGGGACATGGCCGAGGTCCGTGGTTGCGATCACGCTCTGCCCTCCGGTCGACAGCTCGCCGGCGAGTAGCTCGCGACGGCGGGCGTCGAGCTCGCTCATGACGTCGTCGAGGAGCATCAGCGGCATCGCGCCGCGCTCGGCGCCGAGGACCGCGCGCTCGGCGAGCAGCAGCGCCAGGAGCGCGAGCCGCTGCTCGCCCTGCGAGCCGTAGACGCGCAGCTCGCGGCCGTCGCGGAGCGGCGCCAGCTCGTCGCGGTGCGGCCCGTGGCCGGAGAAGCCACGTTCGAGGTCGCTGTCGAGGCGGGACTCGAGCTCGGCGACGAACGCATCTACGTCCGCGGCCCCAGACCTGGGTCTGTAGTCGAGCGTGAGGGTTCCGCTCACGCCGAGGTCCTCGCCGCGCTTCGTGAACGGCTCGGCCAGCAACGCCGCCGCCTCGGCGCGGTCGGCCCTCAGTGCGAGCGCGGCCGACGCCAGCTCGCGATCCCAGGTCGCCAGCGCGGTGGCCGCGCTCCGCCCCGCGCGGATGCGCGCGAGCAGGGCGTTGCGTTGGGCGAGCACGCGCGAGTAGCGCCGGCGCGTCTCGGCGCGAGCCGGCCACAGCGCGGCGACGAACTGGTCGAGATGCGCGCGGCGAACCGCCGGCGGGCCCTTCAGCAGCTCCAGCCGCTCGGGTAGGAACACGCTGATCAGGGGCCGCGCCGGCACATCGAGCAGGCGCTCGACGGGCGCGCCGTCGCAGGTCATCCGCTTCTCGGCGGGGCGGCCCGGCGCGGGTGCGGAGTAGCCCACGGCGAGCTCGTGCCCGCGGCCCTCGTCCTCGAGCGCGACCTCCACCCGCGTGGCCGTGCTCCCGAAGCTCACGAGCTCACGGTCGCTGCGCGTGCGGGGCGAGCGACCCGTGCAGCCGAAGTAGATCGCCTCGAGCAGGTTTGACTTCCCGGCCCCGTTGGGCCCGTGGACGACCGTCAGTCCCGAGCCGAGGCGCGCCTGCGCGCGCGCGTAGGTGCGAAAGTCGCGCATCTGCACGCCGAGGACGAGCATGGATCACCGGCCGCTGCCGACGCGGCGTACCGGCCGCTCGCCGGTCAGGTCGCGGACGCAGAGAGCGGGGCGCAGCGGGTGCGCCAGCGAGCCAGGACGCAGAGGTGCGTCGGCCATCGCCTCACACGTTGAGCCGGATCGGCATGATCAGATAGACGAAGTCGCCCGTGTCCGGCGATTCGATCAGGCCGGGCCGCAGCGGGCTGATCAGCTTCAGCACGAGCTCGTCGGTATCGATGCTCTCGAGCCCGTCGCGCAGGAACTCCGGGTTGAAGCCGATCTCGAAGAGCTCGCCGTGGTACGGGACGGGGATCTCCTCGCGCGCCTCGCCGACATCGGGGGTCTGCGCCGAGACGGCGAGCGTGCCCTCGCTGAAGCTGAGCCGCAGGGGCGCGTTCTTCTGGGCGAGGAGGCTGATGCGGCGCACGACATCGGTCAGCTCAGCGCTCGAGAGGCGCAGCTCATGCTCGACGGACTCCGGCAGCAGCTGTCGGTAGTTCGGGAACTGGCCGTCGATCAACCGCGAGGAGAGCACGATGCCGCCCAGCTCGAAGATCGCCTGGTTCTGGCCGACGCTCACGACCACCTCCTCGGCGCCGGTCTGCTGCTCGATGCGCGCCAGCTCCTGGAGCGCGCGCGCGGGCACGTTCGCCTCGAGTCCGCCCTCGAGCGCCGGCTCGAGGGCCGTCTCCTTGACCGACAGGCGGTAGGAGTCGGTGGCAACCATGCGCAGCTCCGCGCCGGAGGCCGAGATCAGGATCCCGGTGAGAACCGGGCGCGTCTCGTCCCGCGAGGCGGAGCGCGCCACGCGGGAGATCGTTTCCACGAAGGCGCCTGCCGGCAGCTTGACGCGAGAGTCCCCACCCGGCTCGGGCAGCGACGGGAAGTCCTCCGCGCGCAGGGTGCGCAGGTGGAAGGTGGTCGGGCCGCAGATCAGCTCGACGTCCTGCTCCGCAGAACGCAGCTCCATCGTGACCTGCTCCGCCGGCAGCGAGCGGGCGACGTCCAGGAGCAGTCGGGCGGGCAGCACCGCCGCACCGGGACGGGCGACCTCGGCGTTCAAAGGCGTGCGCAGACCGATCTCCATGTCGGTGGCGAGCAACTCGGGCGTGCCGTCTGCGGGAGCGGAGATCATGACGCCGGAGAGCGCTTGGACGGCGCTGCGCGTCGAGGCGACGCGCGAAGCTGTCTGCAGCTGGGTCAACAGCTCCGAGGAGGACAGAGAGATCTTCATCCGTCTGTCTTCTTAGAAGAGTGATGAGTAGGGGCTGTGGACATGTGGATACCGATTGCCGGCGGGCGCTTCGGGGCAGGGGCGGTGGACAGGCCTGTGGAGCGCAGTGTGGAAGTCTCTCAGGCGATGCGGTCGGGCGCGGCCAGAGGTGCTCACGGCAGCGTCTCGCCGAGATCGTTGAACAGCTTCTCCACAGCCTGGCGGGACTGGGCGTCCGAGGAGATGCGCGTGCTGGCGCGCCGGCAGGCGTGAAGAACCGTTGTGTGGTCCCGCCCGCCGAACTCGCGTCCGATCGCCGGGAGGGAGGCGCCGGTGAGCTCGCGCGAGAGGTACATGGCGAGCTGCCGCGGCCAGGCGATGCGCGATGCCCGCCCGCTGGAGAGGAGCTCCTCGGCCGAGATGCCGAAGTGCCGGCAGGTCGCGGTCTGGATCTCGCCGATCGTGTGGCGCGAGGCGCCGGGGGCGGGTGTCCGCGGATAGAGGGTCCCCAAGACCTCTGTTGCCAGCTCGGCGGTCAACGGCCTGCCGGTCAGCGAGCTGAAGGCGACGACACGGATCAGGGCGCCCTCGAGCGTGCGGACGTTGCTCTGCACGTGATCGGCGATGGCCTGGAGCGCGGCGTCCTCGGCCAGCTCGATGCCGTCGTGCTGGGCGCGCTTGCGCAGGATCGCGAGGCGGGTGGTGAGGTCGGGCGGCCGGATGTCGGCGACGAGCCCCGACTCGAAGCGCTCGCGGAGACGATCCTCGAGCGCCTGCAGGTCGCGCGGCGGCCGGTCGGAGGTGAGCACGACCTGACGCCCGCCGTCGTGGAGGGCGTTGAAGGTGTGGAAGAACTCCTCCTCGGTGCGCGTCTTGCGCTCGAGGAACTGGACGTCGTCGAGGAGCAGGACGTCGACGTCGCGGAAGCGGGCCTTGAAGCAGTCGGTGCTGCGATCGCCGAGCGCGCCGAGGAACTCGTTGGTGAAGGCCTCGCCGGTCGTGACCCGCACCACGATCTCAGGGTCGTGGGCCAGCAGGAGGTTGGCGATCGCGGACAGCAGATGGGTCTTGCCGACGCCGGGCGGTCCGCAGATGAACAGCGGGTTGTACGCCTGCGCGGGCATCTCGGCGACGGTGAGCGCGGCCGCGTGGGCGAGGCGGTTGGAGTCGCCGATGACGAACTGGTCGAACGTGAGCTTGGGGTTGCCGAGGGGGCCGTCCCGTGGCGAGCGCGCCGGTGGACGGGCCTCGGCGGCACTGCGCGCGCCTGCACGGCGCGGGGTCGGCGCAGGAGCGCCGCCCGGCCGCAGCTCCACCGTCGCGTGGGGCCCGAGGACGAGCTCTACGGCCTCCTCGATCACACGCCCGAAGCGCCCGCGGATCCACCGGCACGTCTGGGGTGGCGCCGCGATCGCAAGGCGCTCGCCGACCAGCTCGACCGGGTGGAGATCGCTCAGCCAGAGGCGATAGGTCGGCTCGTCCACGACGGTGGTGAGCTGCGCTTGCACGCGCGCCCATATGTGCTCTAGCTCATGGCTCACGGCAGCGTCTATCCCGCCCCTCCCAGGGTGTGTCGTCGACTATCGAAGAGGGGCCCCCCGCCACCCACGGACCCGGTCGCGCGACTATATCCAAAGGAGTTGGCACGGCCCCCGGGGGGTCTCGCAACTGCCGAGAAAATTCGGGGGGGTGCCGGCGCGCCTATACTGACTGGCGCCAGAGCCGCCCCGGCGCGGGGCCGGCGGGCAGACCTGAACCGTGCCGGGCGCAGAGCCGCGGCCTGATGGAGAGACAGAGATGAAGCGCACCTACCAGCCGAAGAAGCGAAAGCGCGCGCGCGTGCACGGTTTCCGTGCGCGGATGAGCTCGCGCGCCGGCCGCATGACGCTCAAGCGCCGGCGCGACAAGGGACGCAAGCGGCTTTCGGCGTGACGACGGCCGGCGGCGCGGCGGACGGCGGATGAGCGCGGCGAGACAGAGCCGCAGCGGCCGCCTTTCGCGCAGCGCAGAGTTCGAGCGCGTGTACCGGCACGGGCGCTCGACAGCCAACAGGCAACTCGTCCTCTACAGCTTCCCGAATCCCGCCGCGGAGCGACCGCGCGTGGGCCTGTCCGTCTCGCGCAGGGTGGGCGGCGCCGTCCAGCGCAACAAGGTCAAGCGGCTCCTGCGCGAGGCGTTCGCACTCAGCGAGCCCGGCCTGCGGGCCGGGCACGACGTCGTCGTCGTGGCGCGTCCCGACGCGCTCGAGCTTGCCGAACGCGAGGGCCTCGCGGGCCTGGACGCCGCGCTCGCCGAACTGCTGGGGAAGGCCGGTCTCAGCGAGCAGCGTTCAGATGGAGCCGCGCCCGAGGAGCTGCCGGCGTCCGCGGAGGCGAGCGGATGAACGCCCACGCGCCCGCCGGGGACGGCTCCCACGGCGTGTTGGACATGGTGCGCCGCGGGGCTCGCGCTGTCGTCGTGGCTCCGATCATCGTCTACCAGCGACTGATCTCGCCGGCGATCCCGCGGCGCTGCAAGTACGAGCCGACGTGCTCCCGATACGCGGTCGACGCGGTTCGGGAGTACGGCATACTTAGGGGCCTGGTGCTCGCGGGGTGGCGATTGCTGAGGTGCAACCCCTGGAGTTACGGCGGATACGATCCGGTCGAGGCTCAGCGAGTGTTCAGGACCCATTCCCACGGGAAGCGCTGAGCCGGGCGCCCGGCGCGCCCGCTGCCGCGCGGCGGACGCCGCACGGTCCCCCGCAAAAACGAGCCGAGACCGCTAGAGCATGCCACCCATCGCCAATGTGATCGAGAGCGCCTTCTCGCCGCTGATCACGCTGTTCGAAGAAATCATGGTGTTCATCCATGAACACATCTTCACGAGCAGCTGGGGGATGGCGATCGTCGGCCTCACGATCCTCGTGCGGGCAGTGCTGGTGCCGCTGACCTTCAGGCAGCTCAAGTCGATGCAGGAGATGCAGCGCCTGGCTCCGCAGATCAACGCGCTGAAAGAAAAGTACAAGGAGGACAAACAGCGCCAGCAGCAGGAGCTGATGAAATTCTACCAAGAGAACAAAATCAATCCTTTGGCATCGTGCCTGCCGCTGCTGCTGCAACTGCCGGTGTTCGTGTCGCTGTTCTACATGCTGCGGACCGACCTGAAGAAGCACATCTGCGGCAACCAGCTCGTCGAATACTTCAACCGCCACCCCGCGGAAGCCGTGAAGTACCACGGTCACATCCCCACGGCAAAAATCGCGCAGCTGCCCATCAAGTTCATCGAATCGACGCCCTGCGAGAAGGTCGCTCCGGGGTCGGCAAAATTCCTCTTCATCCCCGACATCACGAACAAGGCGACGGGCATCACGCTGATCGTCCTGATCGCGCTCTACGTCGGCTCGCAGCTTGCCTCGACGCTCGTCGCGACGGCCACCGCCGACCCCAACCAGCGGCGGCTGATGCTGCTGCTGCCGGTCGTGTTCGTCGTGATTCTGTACCGCTATCCGGCGGGCCTCCTGGTCTACTGGATCACGACGAACCTGTGGACGGTGGGCCAGCAGTACCTGATCAAACGGCATCTGGGCCCCGTGGCGAAACCCGACAGCCAGCCACCGCCCGGCGGCGAGAACGGCAAGGGCGGGCAGAAGAGCGTCCCGCCGCCGAAGCCGGAGCCCGTGGCCGCGGCGGCGGCGACCAGCACGGCAGCGGCCGGGTCGTCCCAGCCGAGTTCGCCGCCGCCGCCCCGCCCCCCGCGCAAGAAGAAGAAACGATCTGGGAGGCGTCGATGACCGACGACGGAACTGACGGCGAGCTGGAGCCCGTGGAGGCGCTCGAGGACCTGCTCGAGGAGATCGTGGAGGATCTGCAACTCGATGCGAGCGTCGAGGTCGAGGAGCGCGATGGCGTTTTGACCGGGCGTCTCGACGGCGAGAACGTCGGGCTGTTCATCGGCCGCCACGGCCAGACGATCGACGCCGTGCAGCACCTGGCGCAGCGGATCGTCTTTCCCGAGGGGCCGTCCCCCGTGCGAGTCGTGATCGACGCGAACGGCTATCGCGAGCGCCGCGCCGAGGCGCTGCGAGGCGAGGCCGACGACGCGGCGGATCAGGCGATCAGCACGGGCCGGTCGGTCGAGCTCGACCCTCTGCCCGCGTCCGAGCGCCGTGTCGTCCACGAGTACCTGCGTGACCGCGACGATGTGGAAACGCACAGCGAGGGCGACGAACCGGATCGCTACCTGGTCATCTCGCCCCTCTCGCGCGGCAGCGAATAGCCGCGCACGGGAGTTTCACGTGAAACGGCGGCGCTGCGATCCGTTTCACGTGAAAACCTCACGCTCGACTTGAGCGTATGGATTCGCCGCAGATCCATCCTGAGGAGGGGCTGGCGTCCCTCGCCGTCGGCTACAGCCTGAGCCCGGCCGCGACGGCCCGCCTTGGATCGCTGCTCGCACGACTCGCGGCGGACGAGCGGGCCCCGACAAGCATCTCGGGCGCCACCGACTCGCTCGACAGGCACATCGCCGACTCGCTCGTGGGCCTCGAGCTGTCCGCCGTACGAGATTCCACGACGGCCGCCGATCTCGGTTCGGGGGCGGGACTTCCGGGGTTGGTGCTCGCCGCCGCGCTCCCGGGCCTGCGGATGCGCCTAGTCGAGGCTCAGCAGCGCAAGTGCGCCTACATCGCCACGCTCGTCGCCGCAATGGAGCTTGGCAACACCGAGGTCGTCTGCCGGCGCGCGGAGTCGTGGCAGGAGGGGCTCGCCGCGCACGATCTCGTCGTGGCCCGCGCCCTGGGCGCACAGCCGCTCGTCCTCGAGTACGCCGCGCCGCTCCTGGCGGTCGGAGGGACGGTCGTGGAATGGCGCGGCGCGCGCGACCTCGACGAGGAGGTCCGCGCGGCGCGGGCGGCCTCGGAGCTGGGGCTCCGGCCGGTCGAGGTCCGCGCCGTCTTCCCGTTTCGGGGCGCGCGCTCGCGCCACCTTCACGTGTTCGAGAAGGTTTCGGACACCCCGGCCCGCTTTCCGCGCAGAGAGGGCGTCGCGGCCCGGCGCCCGCTCGGCGGCTGAGAGGCTGTGACCGCCGCACCGCGCCGCGTCGCACCCGCGGCGCCTGGCCGCCACCTCGTCCCGAGGGCGCGGCACAGCCGCCGCGGCCGTCCCGCACGCCGCACGCCGCACGCACTTTGCGGCGCCGCCGCCCCCGGCCGTCCCCGTTCGCCGCTAGCGTCTCGGGCGGATGAGCACGGTCTACGCGATCGCGAACCAGAAGGGCGGCGTCGGCAAGACGACGACCGCCGTCAACGTCGCCGCCTGCATAGCGGAGGCGGGCTACGAGACACTGCTGGTCGACGTCGACCCGCAGGCCAACGCGACCGTGGGGCTGGGGATCGACCGGGCCCGGCGTCCCGGCGTCTACGAGGTGCTGGCGGGGGAAGCCGCAGCAGCGGACGCCCTAGTCGCCACGCCGGTCGCGGGGCTGCGCGCGATCCCTGCCGGCCCCGGGCTGGCGGGCGCCAACATCGAGCTGCCGCGCATCGACGGCTTCGAGCAGCGCCTGCGCGAGGGGCTCGATCCGCTGCGCGAGCGCTTCGAGTACGTGCTGCTGGACTGCCCACCCTCGCTCGGGCCGCTCACGATCTGCGCGCTCGTCGCTGCCGACAAGGTGATCGTCCCCGTCCAGACCGAGTACTTCGCCCTCGAGGGGCTCGCGGGCCTGCTCGAGACGCTGACGCTGGTGCAGCGGGAGCTGAACCCGCGGCTCACGATCGCCGGCATGCTGCTGACGATGCACGACGGCCGCACGCGGCTCGGCCAGGACGTCGAGCGCGAGGTCCGCGCGCACTTCGCCGATCTTGTCTTCGACACCGTGATCCCGAGGAACGTGAGGGTGGGCGAGGCGCCCAGCCATGGGCTGCCCGTCACGCATCACGACCCCCACAGCGCCGGGGCAGAGGCGTACTTCGAACTCGCAAGGGAGGTGGCTGCACGTGGCTAGGCCGGCGCCCGGCATCGGCCGGGGACTGAGCGCGATCCTGTCGGTGACCGAGGGGCGGGAGCCGGTCGAGGAGCTGCGCGAGCTGCCCCTCGAGGTGATCGTCCCGAACCCGCGGCAGCCGCGCCGCGAGTTCGACCCCGAGGCGCTGCAGGCTCTGGCCGGCTCCTTCGGCGAGCAGGGGGTGCTGCAGCCTGTGCTCGTCCGCCCCCGGCCGGGTGGCACCTACGAGCTGGTCGCGGGCGAGCGCCGCTGGCGCGCGGCGCAGCTGGCGGGCCTCGAGCGAATCCCGGCGCTCGTCCGCGAGCGCGAGGATGCGGCTGCGATCGAAGCGGCGCTGATCGAGAACATGGCGCGGGAGGACCTGAACCCGATCGAGGAGGCCCGCGCGTGTGCAGCGCTGGTCGAGGAGCTCGGGCTGACGCGGAAGGAGATCGGACGACGCGTGGGCCGCAGCCGGGTTGCGGTGAGCAACCTCGTGCGGCTGCTCGACCTGCCGGACGAGGTGATCGACCTGCTCCAGAGCGGGGCGATCACGGAGGGCCATGGCCGGGCGCTGCTGCTGGCCGACGATCACGGGGCTCGGCGCGCCCTGGCGCGCGAAGCGGCCGGGCGCGGCTGGTCGGTCCGCGCCACCGAAGAGCGAGCCCGCGCGAGCAACGAGGCCGCCCAGGAGCCTCCGGCAGGCCGCCGGGCCGCCCACCCCGACCAGGAGCAGGCCGCCGACGAGATCGCACAGGCGCTGAGCGGCGCTCTCGGCGCCGAGGTCCGCGTTCGCGCGCTCGGCGGCGGCTACCGCGCGGAGCTCGCGTTCGGCTCTCCGGAGGAGGCGATCGAGCTGGCGCGCCGGATCAGGCCGCGGGCGGTATCCTAGCCCCTTGTGGATTCCGGTAACTGGAATCGGTGCCCGGGTCGGCCGGCGGCTCGCCCGCCTGCGTGCCGCGGCTTTCCGGCGAGCACCCGCCGGCGCTAGGATGAGCCTTCCTTCGGGGCGATTAGCTCAGTCGGTTAGAGCGCTTCTCTGATAAGGAAGAGGTCCCTGGTTCGAGTCCAGGATCGCCCATATAGAAACCCCCGCGAATATGGCCATTGGCGGAGCGCGCGCCGTGGTCACGGGGCCATCCGGAAGGGATGGACGCGCCCGGGAGCCGCAGATGCCGGTCGCTTCCGCATGACATGGGGCTGATCGGCCCGAGCGCCTACGGGTAGGCCGCGATGACCCAGCGAGCACAAGACCACGGCAACAGCCAGCTAGATCGCCCATTTTCGCGGGCCGGCAGCTCTGCGGGCGTTTCGAGCGGCGGGCCGCCGTCCTACCGGGCCGAGCTGGGGACACCCTCGCCGTACAGCGCCCCGCGGTCCAGGTCCCGCACCGACGTGTTCCCGGTGAGGGCGAGCGCGACGTCGATATCGGCCCTGAACGTCTCGAGCATGCGCCGCACGCCGGCCTCGCCCTGCGCGGCCACCGCCCACGCCCACGCCCGGCCGATCAGCACACCGCGGGCGCCGAGCGCGAGCATCTTCACGACGTCGAGGCCGGTGCGCACCCCGCCGTCCACCAGCACCTCCACCTCGCCGGCGACGGCGTCGACGACCTCGGGGAGGGCGCGCACGGTGGAGGGGACCGAGTCGAGCTGGCGCCCGCCGTGGTTGGAGACCACGATCCCGTCGACGCCGGCTTCGACGGCGCGGCGAGCATCCTGGGGGTCGAGCACACCCTTCACGAGCAGGCGCCCGCCCCAGTGCTCGCGGACCCAGGCGATGTCATCCCACGTCACGCTCGGGTCGAACTGGGCGTCGACCCACTCCTTGAAGGCGTCCGGGGTGCTCGCCCCCGGCACGGCGTTCTCGAGGTTGCCGAACGTCAGCGGCTTGCCGCCGATGCCGACGTCCCGCACCCAGCGGGGATGCGAGATCAGGTCGAGCCCACGGCGCAGCCGCGTCCAGGCGCTGCCCGCGCCTTCGATCCCGTTGCGCGTGTCGCGGTGCCGCGCGCCGACAACGGCGAGATCGATCGTGAGCACCAGAACCGGGGAGCCGACCGCCGTCGCGCGCGCCATCAGGTCCTCCGCGTAGCCGCGGTCGCGCATCACGTACAGCTGGAACCACGGCGGCTTGGGGCTCGCCGCCGCGACCTCCTCGATCGCGCAGATAGAGACAGTCGACTCGACGAACGGGATGCCGGCGGCCGCCGCAGCCCGCGCCGCCTGCGCCTCGGCCCGCGGCGCGAACATCCCGCACAGGCCGACGGGCGCGAGGATCACCGGCATCGAGAGGCTCTGCCCGGCGATCTCGGTCGCCTGCTCTCGCCGCGAGACGTCCTTCAGCACCACCTGCCGCAGCAGCAGCCGCTCGAGGTCGCCGACGTTCGCGCGCATCGTCGCCTCCTCGTAGGCGCCGCCGTCGATGTAGTCGAACAGCTGCCGCGGGAGCCGGCGCCGCGCCCGCTCTCGATAATCCCTCGGGGTCGCCGGCGCGAGGCCGAGGGGGCGATCGGGGGAGAGCCGCACGCCGGCCAGCCTACACCCGCCGGACGGCGCGCGAAGAAGCTGCGGCGGCGGCACTCGGCGGCGGCCGCCGCAGCGCGGATCCGGCTCAGTGCACGGAGGCGGTGCGGTGACGCCGCTCGAAGCGCAGGCCGCCGTACCCGATGCGGGCGATGAGCCGCGAGATCACGGCGCCCGCGACGAGGTAGGCCACCAGGGCGATGCCCCAGTCGACGACGATTTCGCGCTTCGGGTGCCCCGAGAACGTGATCAGCCCGGTGAACGCGCCCGCGAAGAAGTTCGCGCCTTCGTGGATGCCTTTGACGATCGTGTTCGATGTGTTGGCGTCGACCAGCACGAGCACGATCGCCAAGCCGATCAACAGCGCGATCAGCGTCGCCGTCAGCATCACGAGGCGCGCCACCGTGAGCACGGCGCTGCCGAACGCCCCGGCCGTCGCCGCGCCCGCGTCGCGGGTCCTGCCGCCCCAGCCTCGACGCCGCGCTGCGCCGGGTTCCCGGCCCCGTTCGACCGCCGTGGTCGACCGGCGGCCGGCCGGTCCCGGCGCAGCGCCGGCGGCCGGGACCGCCCCTGCCTGAGGTTCGCGCTGCGTCGTGGCAACCCGCGAAGGCCCAGCGTCTTCTTTCGCCGGTGCGTCGGTTCGTTCCCTGCGGCCGAGCAGTCTCATTCTCTCCACACCGTCCTTCCCTTGCAAAAGGGGTCCACCCGCCGACTACCCGGGCGGGGCGGTGCCCAAAGCCCATCCGTCAGTCGCCTGACAGGGGCGCATCCGACGCGCCCCCCCGCAGAGCTCTTGGAGGTCCTGTCCCGCGGGCGGACCTCCAAGAGCCTCGCGCCTCAGGCCGGCTGCTTGACGATCCTGATGTAGGGCCGCGGAGACTCCCAGCCGTCGGGGTAGGTCTCTTTGGCCTCCTCGTCGGAGACCGAGCCGGCGATGATGACGTCGTCGCCGTTGTTCCACTGCGCCGGCGTCGCAACCTTGTGCTTGGCGGTGAGCTGCAGCGAGTCGATCACGCGCAGGACCTCGTCGAAGTTGCGCCCCGTCGTCATCGGATAGACGAGGATCAGCTTGATCTTCTTGTCGGGGCCGATCACGAACACGTTGCGGACCGTCTGGTTGTCGGCCGGCGTGCGTGCGCCCGAGTCGCCCGAGGTGTCCGCGGGCAGCATCCCGTAGAGCTTCGAGACGTTGAAATCGCTGTCGGCGATGATCGGGTAGTTGGGCGCGGTGCCCTGCGTCTCCTCGATGTCCTTCGCCCAGTCGCCGTGCTTGTCGACGCCGTCCACCGACAGCCCGATGATCTTGACGCCGCGCCGGTCGAACTCCGGCTTGATCGAAGCCATGTAGCCCAGCTCGGTCGTGCAGACGGGGGTGAAGTCCTTGGGGTGCGAGAACAGAACCGCCCACGAGTCGCCGATCCAGTCGTGGAATTTGATCGGGCCCTCAGTCGTCTGGGCTTCGAAGTCGGGGGCCGTGTCGTTGATGTAGAGGGCCATCTGCAATTGCTCCTGTCGTCGTGCCCTGAGCGCCGCGCCGGCGGCGGGCGCCAAATTCCCTAGTAGCCTATCCACTTTCAGGAGTTTTCCGGGCGAAGCCGGTAGCCTCCGGGACGTGATCGTCGTCACAGGCCGAGTGCAGATACCAGCGCGCGATCGCGAGCGCTTCCTCGAGATCGCGACGGCGATGTGCAGTGCCTCGCGCGACGACGACGGCTGCCTCGGATACCGCTGCTACGAGGACGCCGAGCAGCCGGGGCGCTTCGTCTTCATCGAGGAGTGGCGGGACGACGAAGCGCTGCAGGCGCACTTCCGCGAACCGCACACGGGCGCATTCATGTCCGAGCTGCCGGGACTGCTCGGCGAGGCGCCCGACGCGCTGTTCCACACGGTCTCGGCGACTCGCCGCCTGGACCCGGCGCGCGGCCTGGTCGACGCCGGCTGAGCCGGGCGCGGGCGTTCACCGCCGCGCGAGCGTGGCCTCCCCGTGCCGGAGAGGCCCGCCCGCGCGCTGGCGATCAGACGATCCCGCTCGGGGTCCCGCGCGTGCCGGGTTCCTGGACCGGGTAGGAGTTCGGCGCCGGCGTGACGGGGGAGGCTTTGCCGCAGTTTTCTTCGCTCGGCGAGACCGTCACGGTGGGAAGCACCGGCTTCTTGCGGTTCGGCGGCGCGGCGAAGTTGAAGGCGCTCGTCAGATCGCCTGTCGTTTCGCGCCGCCATGCGCTGAGGTTCGGCACCTCGACACCCCACCGCGTCTCGATGAAGCGAAGCAGCGAGGTGTGGTCGAACGTGTCTTTGCAGACGAGCCCGCCGCGCGTGAACGGCGAGACGACGACCGTCGGGACCCTGAAGCCGAGCCCGATCGGCCCCTCGATGCCGCCGGCGTTGTTCGTGATGTCCGGCGCGGTCAGGTACTCGCCCGGCGTGCCCGGAGGCGCCACTGGCGGGGCGAGGTGGTCGAAGAAGCCGCCGTTCTCGTCCCACGTGATGAAGAGCGCCGTTTTTTCCCAGGTCTTCCTGGTTTTGATCAGCATGTGGAGCAGGTCGGCGACGACTTTCTCGCCGATCTTCGCCGACGAGTTGCCGGGGTGCTCGGTTTCGAAGGCGCTCGTGTTGATCCAGGTCACCTGGGGCAGGCCGTGCGCGAGGTCTTTTTTGAAGTCGTGCGGCCATTTGCCGTCGACGGCGAGGCGTTTCAGTTCGGCGTTCGTTTCGAAGTTTTTGAACAGGAGCAGCTCGTTGTCCTCGAGGCCGAGCGATTCGCCGTTGTAGATCCGCCAGCTGATGCCGGCGGCGGTGAGCTGCTCGGGCATCGTCGTCCACGTGAAGGCGCCTTTTTGGTTCGAGGCCTGCTTCTCGATCGTCTGCACCAGCGGACCGCCGTTTTTCCCGTCCGGGTCGATCGTCCCTGTCATCGAGTACAACCGGTTCGGATCCGTCGGCCCGAGCACCGAGCAGTGGTAGTGGTCGCAGATGGTGTAGGCGTTGGCCAGTGCCCTGTAGAAGGGGATGTCGGCCTCTTCGTAGTAGCCCATCGTCGCGCGGCCTGCTTCGACGCCGTCGGCCGCCAGGTGCGTGCGCAGGATCTTGTCCATCGCGCCCCCGTCCCACGCTTCGTGCTGGGGGACCCAGCTGTGGGTGATGTCGGGGAAGCACTGGGCCACACCGCCGGTGTTGAGATGGAACGGCAAGAGCTTCCCTTCGAAACCGGCTTCTTCGTAGCCTTCCTGTTCGATCACGGATTTCGAGGCGTTCGCAAAGCCCTCGACGCCGCTGTAGGTACCGAAGTAGTGGTCGAACGACCGGTTCTCCTGGATCAGGATGATTACGTGGTCGATGTCTTCGAGCGTCCCCAGCGGCGGCGGCGTCCTGGCCGCGTTCGCGAGCTGGACCAACGGGTCGGTGCCGAGCGCAACGGCGCCCGCCGCGACCCCCGCCTGAAGCACCTGGCGGCGCGTGAGCTTTGACTCCATCCGTGTTCCCCTCCTAGTTGCGCGGTCCCTGAGGACCCCATTCCCCAGCCAGTCAGAGGAGGTTCCCTCCCTGAGACCCCCCGCCTGTGACGCGACTGTAACGGCTTGTGAAGATCAGCGCCAGTCTCTTACGCGCTGGCCTTTCGGGTCGAAGAGCGGCTCGCGCGCCACCTCGCCGGGGATCCAGCGGCCGAAGATGTCCAGCTCGACCCGCGTACCGATCTCGATCTCGGCCGGCAGGTAGGCGTAGGCGATCGAGCGCTCGACGGTGTACCCGTAGCCCCCGCTCGTGACCCTTCCTGCGATCTCGCCGCCGACGCGCACCGGCTCGTTTCCGAGGGCGACAGAGCGCGCGTCGTCCAGGACCAGGCAGCGCAGCCTGCGGGCGGGCTGGTCCTGTTCGGTGAGAGCCTCGGCCCCGATGAAGCCGCCGCCGTCCTTGACGCAGAAGCGCAGCCCTCCCTCGTACGGCGTCTCGTCGGGGGTGATGTCAGCGGCCCAGACGCGGTAGCCCTTCTCGAGGCGCATCGAGTCGATCGCCCGGTAGCCGCCTGCGACGAGGCCGTGCTCAGCGCCGGCCTCCCAGAGCTCCCGCCAGAGCCCGGCGCCGTACTCGGTCGGGCAGTAGAGCTCCCAGCCGAGCTCGCCGACGAACGTGACCCGCAGAGCCCGCGCCGGCACATCGCCGACGGTGAGCTCGCGCATCGTCATGTACGGGAACTCGAGCGGGTCGGGGGTGAGCGGCGCGAGGATCTCGCCGGCCTTCGGCCCCCACAGCGCGAAGCAGGCCCACCGCGCCGTCACATCGCTGCAGCGAACGCTCCCGTCGGCCGGTGCGTGACGGCGGATCCAGCTCAGGTCGTGGTTGCCGAACGCGGTGCCGGTGACGATCGAGAACAGCTCCTCCTCGACGCGCGTGACCGTGAAGTCGCACTCGATCCCCCCACGGCTGTTGAGCATCTGCGTGTAGGTGATCGCGCCGACGTCCCGGGCCACGCGGTTGTCGCAGAGCCGTTCGAGGAAGGCGGCCGCGCCGGGGCCCGAGACCTCGAGCTTCGCGAAGGAGGACTCGTCGAAGAGGCCGGCGCGCTCGCGCGTCGCCAGGTGCTCGGCTCCGATCGCCGGCGACCAGTGCATGCCCGCCCAGCCACGCGGGCGCAGCGCCTCGTCTCCGTCTGCGGCGTTCGACTCGTACCAGTTGACCCGCTCCCAGCCGGACTTCTCGCCGAAGGCGGCGCGGTGCCCGGCGTGCCAAGGGTAGGCGCTCGAGGTCCGCAGCGGCCGGCCTGCCAGGCGCTCGTGCCCGGGGTAGCGGATGTCGTAGTAGGTCTCGTAGACCTCGCGCGTGCGCTTCAGCGTGTAAGAGGGGGATCGGTACTGGGGGCCGAAGCGCCTGATGTCCATCTCCCACAGATCGCTCGCCGGCTCGCCGGCGATTATCCACTCCGCCATCGCTTTGCCGATCCCGCCCGCGCCGGCGAGGCCGTGCGCGCAGAAGCCGGCCGCCACATAGAAGCCGCCGACCTCGCTCTCCCCGAGGCAGAACTCGTTGTCCGGCGTGAACGCCTCGGGGCCGTTGATCAGCCTCGTGACGGTGATCTCATCCATCACCGGCACGCGCCTGCGGGAGTTGACTGCGATCTCCTCGAACCGCGGCCAGTCCTCTTCCAGCAGCCGCCCGTTGAAGTCCTGGGGGATCGCGTCGAGGGCGTTCTCGTCCAGCGCCCAGGGGGCCGAGGCCCGCTCGTATCCCCCCATCACCAGGCCGCCGCCCTCCTCGCGGAAGTAGATCAGGAGGTCGGGATCGCGCAGCGTGGGCAGGTGCACGATCTGCCCGGGCGTCCCGCGCTCCCTGAAGGGCTGAGTGACGAGGTACTCGTGCGCGAAGGGCACGATCGGAACCCGCACCCCCGCCATGCGGCCGATCTCCGCGGCGAACATGCCGCCCGCGTTCACGACCACGTCGGCCTCGATCGGACCCCACTCGGTCTGCACGCCGCGCACCCGCCGGCCGCCACGCCCGTCGTGGGATACGTCGATCGCCGTCACCCGGCTGTGCGTGAAGATCTGGGCGCCGCCGGCGCGCGCGCCGTCCGCGAGCGCCGTGGTCAGCAGCGATGGATCCAGGTAGCCGTCCGTC
This sequence comes from uncultured Solirubrobacteraceae bacterium, assembly GCA_963742805.1. Lineage (GTDB taxonomy): Bacteria > Actinomycetota > Thermoleophilia > Solirubrobacterales > Solirubrobacteraceae > Palsa-744. Next base: position 1,359,752 of record CAVUNG010000001.1, read on the forward strand.
GCCAGGTATGAGCCGCACCGCACGCCGTCGGTATCCATCAGCGGGAACAGCTCCTGCGCCTCGCCGGGAGAGATCAGCTCGAGTGGGAGGCCGAAGGTGCGGGCCCAGGCGACCTGCCGCAGCACCTCCTCCTCGCGCTCCGGTGTGCAGGCCAGGCGGATGCCGCCGCACTCGACCCAGCCGCAGTCGAGCTGCCGGTAGAGCTCGACCGAGTCCATCATCATCCGCGTCAGCGGCAGGCTCGAGCGCAGCTGGCCGACCAGGCCCGCCGAGTGGAACGTCGAGCCGCTCGTCAGCTCGTTGCGGTCGAGCAGCACGACGTCGCGCTCCCCCAGCTGGGCCAGGTGATAGGCGATCGAGGCGCCGCCCACGCCGCCGCCGATGATCACGATCCGGGCCCGCGAGGGCACCTCGCGCGGGCGCACCATCGTCAGGCCGCTGCCTCGGCGAGGAGGCGGTCGAGCTCGCCGTCGCCCGACTCCGCCCGCAGGCGCGCGAAGTGACGCTCGGCGTATCCGGCAAAGTCGAACTCGAGGTCGGAGAGGCTTCCCTGCACGACCCCCCACGCGGCCTCCCTGACGTCGGACATCAGCCGCATCAGCTTCAGGCGAGCGCGCTCGGGCCGCGAGGGGGCGCGGTCGTTGTAGGCCCGCAGCAGCCGCTCGTCGTCGGCCTCGCCGAAGTCGTTGTTGACCGACAGGTTGCCGAGGTCGAACCACGGATCGCCCATGCCTGCGTACTCCCAGTCGACGATCATCACGCGTCCGCTATGGGCGTCGGCGATCACGTTTCCGGGCAGCAGATCGTTGTGACAGGGCCGCCGCTCATCCGCCGGCAGCGCGGCGGCGATCCGCCGCGCGAGCTCCCCGGCCGCGCGCAGCTCGGGCGGCGGCGTGCCGCCGCGCTCGGCCAGCATGCGCTCGTACGCGGCGATCAGGTCCGGCACCCAGAAGGGGGACGGCAGCGTCACGTCGGCGTTGTGGAAGCTGCGCAGAGCCACCGCGATCTCCTCCGCGCGCGCGGCGACCTCGCCGGCCGAGAGCGTCTCGCAGGGTATGTACCGGGTCACCATCCCGCCGGGGAACCTCGCCGCCAGAGCCGGGGCGATGCCGAGCTCGGCGGCGGTCTCGTTGGCCGTCTGCTCGGCCTCGCGGCTGATCCCGAGCAGGTCGGTGTCCTTGCCGTGGAGCCGCACGACGTAATCCTGCCCGCCGAGGCGCACGCGGTAGTTACGGTTCGTGATGCCGCCCTCGAGAGGCGCCGGCGCGGCTTCGGCCGGCCCCAGCTCGGCCTCGAGGTCGTGCACGATGTCCCTCAGCTCCTCCACCGCCGGCGCTCCCCGTTGCCCGATAAGGCGCACAACCTATACCTTCAGAGATCATGACCGGCCTCGATCGGGTCGAGCGTCCGGCCCCGGGCGAGGAGCCGGGCGACTTGATCGCCAGCGCGGATCTCGACGCGGCGCGCGTGGCCGTCGCCGAGCTCGCCCTGCGCACCCCCATCGTGCCGTCTCAGGAGCTCTCCGAGATCGCCGGCTCGCCGGTGCTTCTCAAGGCGGAGTGCCTGCAGACGACGGGCTCGTTCAAGATCCGCGGCGCCCTCAACCGGATCGCCGGCCTCGGGCCGGACGCCGCGGCCGGCCTCGTCACGGCGAGCGCCGGGAACCACGCGCGCGCCGTGGCCTACGCGGCGCGCGCGAAGGGCCTCGGGTGCGAGGTCTTCATGCCCCGCGACGCGCCGGTGTCGAAGGTGCTCGCGGTCGAGGCGCTCGGAGCTCGCGTGCGCCTTGCGGGGGACTCTGTCGACGAGGCGCTCGAAGAGGCCCAGGCCGCCGCCGACGGGGCTGGTGCCTCCTTCGTGCACCCCTTCGACGACGCCGATGTGATCGCCGGCCAGGCAACGCTCGGGCTCGAGCTGGCTGAGGACGTTCCGGGGCTGGCCCGGGTGATCGTGCCGGTCGGCGGCGGCGGGCTCGCCAGCGGCATCGGGATCGCCCTGCGCCGGTCCGGCGTCGCCGCGGAGCTCGTCGGCGTCCAGGCTGCCCTCTGCGCGCCGTTCGCCGAGCAGATCGGCGATCCGGGCGCCGGCGCTCGCGGCGGGGCTCCGGTGCTCAGCGAGACGACGATCGCGGACGGCGTCGCCGTCAAGCGGCCCGGACGCCTGACGCTGCCGCTGCTGCGCTCGTTGCTCGCCGCTGTGGCGACGGTCAGCGAGGACGAGATCGCCGACGCGATGGTGTTCCTGGGCGAGCGTGCGAAGCTCGTCGCCGAGGGCGCGGGCGCGGTTGCAGTGGCCGCTGTGCTCTCGGGCTCGCTCCCGTCCGTGGAAGGTGCGACTGTCGCGATCGTGTCCGGCGGCAACGTGGACAGCGGGCTGATGGCGTCCCTGCTGCTGCGGCACGAAGCCGAGGAAGGGCGCCGGGTGCGGATTCACACTCGCGTCCCCGACCGTCCCGGCGGGCTCGCCGAGCTGCTCGGCCTGATCGCGAGCCTGCGGGCCAACGTGCTGAGCATCGAGCACCGTCGCGAAACCGTTCCGCTGCACCCACGCGAGACGGCTGTCGAGCTGACGCTCGAGACGCGCGGCCCGGGCCACACCGACGAGGTGCTAGCCGCGCTCGCCGCGCGCGGCTACGAGGCGCGCCTCGGCTGACGTAGCATCGCCCGCGTGCGAATCGAGCCCTTCGAGATCGAGCGCTTCTACGAGCGTTGGGAGTTCACGGCCGAGCTGATGCTCTCGAGCAGCGATTGCGAGTCGCGCGAGATCTCGGCGCTGCTGGAGCTGGAGCCGGGGGCAGAAGACCGGCTGCGCTCGCTGCGCCTCGGCTACACCGAGGTCCCGGGCTCGCCCGAGCTTCGCGAGGCGGTCGCGGGGAGCTACGAGACGATCGCCCCCGACGACGTCCTCACGGTCGCTGCGGCGGAGGAGGGGATCTTCATCGCCTACCACGCCCTGCTCGGCCCGGGCGACCACGCGGTCGTCGAGGTCCCCTCTTACGGGTCGGCGCTGAACCTCGCGCGCAGCACCGGCGCCGAGGTGACGCCGTGGGAGCGTCGCTTCTCCGACGGCTGGGCCTACGACCTCGACGCGCTCGAAAGCGCCCTGCGCCCCGACACCCGCCTCGTGTACGTCAACAGCCCGCACAACCCCACCGGCAGCCAGATGACCGGCGAGGAGCAGCGACGCCTGGTCGAGCTCGTCGCCGAGCGGGGGGCGGTCCTGTTCAGCGATGAGGTGTATCGCGGGCTGGAGCACACGGAGAGCGCGCGCCTGCCGGCCGCGTGCGACCTCTACGAGCGGGCGCTGTCCTTGAACACCGTGTCGAAGTCATACGGCCTGCCCGGGCTGCGCATCGGCTGGCTCGCGTCCCGCGACCCTGCGCTGCTGGCGAAGCTCCGCGAGCTGAAGCTCTACACGACGATCTGCTCGAGCGCCCCGAGCGAACTGCTCGTGGCGCTCGCGCTGCGCCACTCCGAGCGGTTGATCGGCGAGGCGCGCGCGCTGGTGCTCGAGAACCTCACAGAGCTCACCGCCTTCCTGGCGCGCCACGAGGAGCTGCTCGAGTGGGTGCCGCCGGCGGCGGGCCCGATCGGCTTCCCGCGCGTGCGCGACGAGCGCGACGTGCGCGCGTGGTGCGAGGGGATCGCAGAGGAGTCCGGGGTCCTGCTGCTGCCCGGGTACGTGTACGACGAGCCGCGCCATGTTCGTCTGGGGTACGGGCGCGCGGGGCTGGGCGAGGCGATCGCGCGGCTCGAGGCTCACATCGCGCGCGAAGCACGCTAGGTTGCGCTGCGAAGGGCAGGCTTCGGAGCGTGTTCGCAAACATCCTCGTCGCGATCGACGGATCCCCTGATGCCGAACGTGCGCTCGGCTACGCCATCGAGCTGGCCGAGTGCGGCAATGCGCGTCTGACGATCTTCGCCGCGGTCCCCGCCCCGCCGGCGTTCACCTACGCGAGCCCCGGCGCTTCCGCCGTGGCCGAGATCGCCGAACACGCGCGCGAGGAGACCGACGCGATCGTCCGCGCCGCGCTGGCGCGCATACCCGATTCCGTCGGCGTCACGAGCGTCGTCAGCGACGCGCCGGTGCGCCCTGCGCTCGTCGAGCAGATCTCCTCCGGCGGGCACGACCTGGTCGTGATGGGCTCGCGCGGGCGCGGGGCCGTCGGGTCGGCGCTGCTGGGCAGCGTCAGCCATCACGTGCTGCACCACGGCGGCGTGCCGGTGCTGATCGTCCCCGCCGGGGAGTAGCTCAGAGCACCTTCGAGAGGAACGCGCGCGTGCGTTCGTGGCGCGGGTTCGAGAGCAGCTCGGCGGGCGATCCTTCCTCGACCACCACGCCGTCGTCCATGAACGTGACCGTGTCGGCGACCTCCCGCGCGAACCCCATCTCGTGGGTGACGACGACCATCGTCATACCGTCCGCGGCGAGCGCGCGCATCACCTCCAGCACCTCGCCGACGAGCTCGGGGTCCAGCGCCGAGGTCGGCTCGTCGAAAAGCATCAGCTTCGGCTGCATCGCGAGCGCGCGCGCGATCGCCACGCGCTGCTTCTGCCCGCCCGAGAGCTGTGACGGGTAGGCGTCGGTCTTGTCCTCGAGGCCGACGCTGGCGAGCAGCTCCCGGGCGCGCTGACGGGCGCTGTCGCGCGATTCGCGCTTCACACGTATCGGCGCGCAGGTCACGTTTTCGAACGCCGTCATGTTGCCGAAGAGGTTGAAGTGCTGGAAGACCATCCCGATCTCGGCGCGCTTGCGCGCGACCTCGGATTCGCGCAGCTCGTGCAGCTTGTCGCCGATTTCCCGATAGCCGACCAGCTCTCCGTCGACGGACAACCGTCCGGAGTTGATCTTCTCGAGGTGGTTGATGCAGCGCAGGAACGTCGACTTCCCCGAGCCCGAGGGACCGAGCAGGCACAGCACCTCGCCGGGCTTGACCTCGAGGTCGATGCCACGCAGGACCTCGTTGCGTCCGAAGCGCTTGCGCACGCCCTCGGCCTTGACCATCGGCGGCGCGGCGCTCACCGGTGCTCTCCCCCGGAGGGGCGGGCGCCGGTGCCGTGGAACGCGAGGGCGCTGCGAAGGCGCTGCAGCGGCGTCGCCGCCTGTTCGCGGGTCGCGCCGCGACCGTAACGGCGTTCCAGGTAGTACTGGCCGACGTAGAGCACGCTGGTACACACGAGGTACCAGATGCTGACAGTGATCAGAAGCGGGATCGTCTTGAAGTTCACCGCGTAGATCGCCTGGGCCGCGTACAGCAGCTCGGGGACCGCGATCACGCTCACCAGCGAGGTCGTCTTGAGCATCGAGATCGTCTCGTTGCCGGTCGGCGGGATGATCACGCGCATCGCCTGCGGCAGCACGATCCGGCGCAGGGTCTGCAGGCGCGTCATGCCGAGCGACTGGGCCGCGTCGGCCTGGCCCTCATCGACGGAGATGATGCCCGCGCGCACGATCTCCGCCATGTAGGCGCCCTCGTTGAGCCCGAGGGCGAGGACGGCGGCCGTGAACGCATGGATCAGCGTGTTCGCGTTGCCATGGATGAAGGCGGGTCCGAACGGGATGCCGATGTCGATTTTCGGATAGAGGGCGGAGATGAAGTACCAGAAGATGATCTGCACCAGCACGGGTGTGCCGCGGAAGAACCAGATGTAGAGCCAGCTCGCGCCTGAGACGAGCGGATTCAGGGAGAGCCGCATCACCGCGAGCAGCACCCCGAGGAGGATCCCGATCGCCATTGAGATCACGGTCAGCTCGAGCGTGATCCGGAGCCCCTCGAGGATGCGTTCGTCGAAGAGGTATTCGCCGACTACGCTCCATTCGAAGCGCGGGTTGGTCGCGATCGAACGGACGACCGCGACGGCCAGGACGAGAACGATCGCCGCTGCGATCCACCGGCCCGGCCGTCGCACCGGGACGGCCCGGATGTCCTCGGGCCGCCCCTCGACACCGGTGTCCCTGACAGCGGACACCGCTCAGCGCCTAGCTGATCGCGCCGTTGATCTTCGGGTTGCTGATGGCGCCTTCCTGGATGCCCCACTTTTCGAGGATTTCCTTGTACTTGCCGGTGCTCATCAGCTGTTTGAGGGCTTCGAGCATCGGCTGTGCGAGGCCGCTGTTCTTCGGCACCGCCAACCCGTAGGGCGCGAACGCGTAGGTCTTGCCGACGAGCGTGAACTGGCCTTTGTTCTGCTTGATCTGGTAGGCGACGACCGGCGAGTCGGCGAGACCGACGGCGGCGCGCCCGCTCGCGATCGCCAGGTTCACCTGGTTCTGACCCGGGAAGCTCAGCACCGTCACGGCCTTCTTGCCTTCTTTTGTGCACTTCTTGCTCTGCGCTTCGCTTTCTTCCTGCTCGACGGTGCCCTTCTCGACGCCGACCGTCTTGCCGCACAGGTCCTTCAGGCCTTCCACGCCGGGGTTCGTGCCCGTCTTGGCGTAGAAGGAGATGCCGGCGTTGTAGTAGGTGACGAAGTCGACCTTCTTCTCACGTTCTTTGGTGTCCGTGAACGAGGAGGCGCCGAGGTCGTAGCGGCCGGCCTGGATGCCGGGGATGATCGCTTCGAACTGGGCGTCGCTGAACTTCGCTTTCAGACCCATCGTTTCGGCCAGCGCCGTCACGAGGTCCGGGTCCATGCCGATGATCGTGTGCCCGTCGGAGGCGAGGAACTCGTTCGGCGCGTACTGGGCTTCGGTGCCGACGACGAGCGTGCCCTTGGATTTGATTGCGGCCGGGACCTTCGCGGCGATCGCCGCGACCGTGCCCGTGCTGGCTGCTTTCGTCGTGGGCGTGGTCGAAGTCGTCGTGGTGGAGCTGCTGCTCCCGCACCCCGCGATCGCGAGAACCGCCAGCACCGGCGCGCCGATGCGGACGAGGTGGCTGATCATCGAAACGGAACCTCCTCCAAGGATTGAGCCGGGCCGACTGACCGCGGCCGCGAAAGTATAGGTCCGCACGAGCGACCTTTGACGCGTCGGAGCCGCCGCCGGGCCGGTCCGCGGACGCGCGTCCACCGTGGCTAAGGGATGTGAGGCCCGCTGCCGATGAGGGGCTCGTGACCAACTTCGCCCGTTCGCTGGCCGCCGCCGGCTCTCGCTCGCGCACAGGCGCGACTCGGCTGTCCCTCGCAGCCGTCCTCGGCTGCCTGCTCGCGCTCGTCTTCACAGCGCCCGCCGCGGCTCAGGTCGTCTCGATCGGTGCGGTCCCCGTCGGCCTGCAGGCTCCCGTCGGCGCCGTAGGTGAAACGGAAGCAAGCACCTACTCGAACGCGGGAGGCAACCCGGTGCTGCACGCCGAGTCCGTCTACGCCGTCTACTGGGACCCGACCGATCACTACCACGGGGACTGGCAGCACGTGATCGACGGTTATCTGGCGAACGTCGGTCTCGCCAGCGGCGACCTCGGCACCGTGTCCGCCGTGCTGACCCAGTACACCGACAAGACGAACGTCCCGGCCCAGTACGCCGACAACTACCACGCGGCCTACACAGACACGACTCCGTACCCGACCAACGGCTGCGTCGACCCCGCCCCTCTGCAGTCCGCGGACCGCATCGGCGCGGGGAAAACGACGGTCTGCCTGAACAGCACCCAGATCGCAAACCAGCTCGAATCGTTCGTCGCCGCGCACGGCCTGCCGAAGGGCATGGGCACCGTCTACTACCTGCTGACCCCGCCCGCCGTGACGGTCTGCCTCGACGCCGGCGGCGCGAGCGGCCACTGCTCCGCGCGCTCGGAAGCGCTCGAAACCTACGAAAACAGCTTCTGCAGCTACCACGCGGACATCAACCCGGGCGGGCAGTCGACGGGCGACGGCAACACGATCCTCTACGGCGTGATCCCCTGGGTCGCCGGCGGGTTCGGCGATCCGCATCTGACTTTCGCCGACCAGCTTCCCGGTTACGAATGCCAGGACGGCGGCTTCGACCCCACCAGTGAACCCCCGGGCAAGCGCGAGAAAGCCCACGAACGCAGCACCTCCGAAGAAGAAGCGTTCGGGAAAATGAACAAAGAAGAAAAAGCGGCGGTCGAAGAAAGGGAAAAGTACGAAGGCCCTCACGAGCAGCAGCCCAACCAGCTTGCCTGCCCGACCTCCGACGGAGGCTGCGACATCGGTCTCGCCGACCCGATCATCACTCAGCTCGGTCTCGAGCAGACGAACATCGTCACCGACCCCCTGCTGAACGGCTGGCAGGACGCGAAGAAAGCCGAGAACACCGACGAGTGCCGCTTCGACTTCGCCGCGGTGAGGGGCGGGTCGGTGGGTGCCCAGCCGGGGAGCCATGCCGGGAACCTCTTCGACCAGAACCTCGAAGGCGGCGAGTACTACATCAACGACGTCTTCAATCTCGCGGGGCTGCGGCTGCCCTACCCGGGCGTTCCCTGTCTGAACGGTGTGAGCCTGGTGCCGCAGTTCACGGCGCCCAACCACGTCAACGCGGGCGAAACCGTCGGCTTCAACGGCATGGAGTCGGATATCAGCCTCGACGCAGCGGTCAACTTCCCGGGAGGCGGCGCTCCGGCTGCGACCTACGCGACGTACAGCTGGAACTTCGGCGACGGCACGACGGCGAGCGGCTACGCCCCGGGAGCGCCCGCGTGCGAATCGCCGTGGCTCCCGCTCTGCGCTGCCAGCGAGTTCCACGCGTACACCTACGGGGGCACCTACCCCGTGACCCTGACCGCGACCGACGTGGGCGGGCACGCCGCAACCTTCACGGAACTCGTCGAGGTGAACGGGCCGCCGCAGCCATCAGCCGCCGTCCCCGCCACAGCCGCACCCAGCGCACCCGGCGCACCCGGCTCCGGTTCCGGCTCCGGCAAAGGCACCGGCAAAGGCTCCGGCTCCCAGCCCGTGAAACCGATCGCATCGGCGTCGGTGATCTCGCGTTCGCTCCCGGCGGCCGTCAAGAAGGGCGTCGCCGTCGCCTACTCCGTCAACGAGCAGGTCACCGGCCACTTCGAGGTCCTGATCTCCAAGTCGCTGGCCCATAAACTGAGGATCTCGGGCACGCCCGCGACCGGGCTTCCGGCCGGCACGCCGCCCGAGCTCGTGATCGGCAAAGCGATCCTCGTGACGACCAAGGGCGGCCACAGCGTCGAGCACGTGATGCTCAGCCGCAGCGCCTCGAGGCGCCTGCGCAAGGCGCACAAGGCTCAGCTGATGCTGAGGCTGATCGTCCGCAACGCCGGTTCGACGCCGCAGAGCACGACGGTCATCAGCGCCGTGACGCTTGTCGGCTAGCGAGTGTGAGCCGCGCTCACGGCGGCGGGTCCTTTTCGCCCCTTCGCCGCCGCGCCTTCGCGCTGAAGACGAAGTACCACAGCGCGGCCAGCAGCAGCCAGCCGAAGACGATCGAGACGACTGAGATCAAGCCGATGGCCGAGCTGTTTCCGGCCGCCGATTCGCCGTCGAGCGCCGGCGGCAGCGCGATCAACAGGCTGGCGAGGTCCGGCATGAGCGCGTCAGAGGCCCGGCCAGTGGCGCTCGACGAAGCCGCTGTTGTCGACGCCCGTGACCTGCCAGCGCGAGGCGTAGATGCCGCTGCGCCCGGCGGTGTCGAACAGGATCCCGTCCACGTACATATAGGTGTGGCCCGCGTTCGCGAACACCGTGATGTAGCGGCCCGGGCCGGGTACGCCCCAGCTCTCGAGTTCCCCGGAGGTCTCTGGCTGGCCGATCAGACCCCCGGCGGCGAGCGCGTAGCTGACAGAGCCCGAGCAGTCGTAGGCGTTGTCGATGAACGAGGCGTGCCCGCCGCCGAAGACATAGGGGAAGTCCGCGATCTCGTTCGCTCCCGCGACCACCTTCTGGACGGCTTCGGGGACGTTGGCCGGGATCGGGATCGTGCCGGCGCCGCCGATCGACTCCCCGCCGGGCACCGGCGTCAGGCTCGAGTGGCTCGCCTTCTTGGCCGACCTTTCGACCGCCTGCATCTGCTGGAGCTCGGCCTTCACTTCGGAGTCCGACGGCGCGCCTGCGGCGACCACGGCTTCCCCGGCCTTGACCGGCGCCGCAGCGGCTGCATGGTGGACCGTGGCCGGCGCCGGGAAGCTGCTCGCTTCCTGCGGGTCGGCGACCATGTGGACCGCCGGCGCGCGCGCCTTGGCACCGGCGCCCACCGTCTGACCGTCCTGGATGCCGCCGCCCGTCACCACATGACCGCTGGTTTCGCCTCCCTTGCCCGCACCGCACGCGACCAGCGCCAAGCATGCGATCGACGCCGCAAGCGGGCCACAGGCTCTGCCGAGAGGCCTCATCGCGGACAGGCTAGCGTTCGCAACCGGGCGGAACTGCCGCTAACCTGTTGCGATGCCTGAGGACGCCAGCGCGGTGGAGCTGAGGCCACACGTTCGCCTGATTCACGGCATGCGCCGACCCGCGAACTGGCTGCAGCTCGTGCGCTTCGGATTGGTCGGTGGCCTCGGCTTCATCGTCAACCTCGCCGTGTACACGCTTTTCGTCCACGGGGTCGGGGTCGACTACCGCGTGGCCTCGGTGCTCGCGTGGATCGTCGCGGTAGCGAACAACTTCTTCTGGAACCGGCACTGGACGTTCGACGCGCGCGAGGGCATCGCTCACCACCAGGCGATGCGCTTCCTGCTCGTCAGCCTCGTGACCGAGGTGATCAGCCTTGCGCTGCTCACCGTGCTCGTCGAGGCCGGCGGCCTGACCAAGGTCCTGGCGCAGGCGATCGCGGTCGCCGCGGCGACTCCGCTCAGCTTCCTCGGCAACAAGCTCTGGAGCTTCAAGGCCCGCGCCTGAGGCCGGCCGCGGGCCCCGGCTCGCACGCGCCGGCGCCCTCAGGGGGCCTGATGATCCAGACCTATACTCTGACCTCGGCCCCTTCCGGAGGACCCTCGTGCAGGAGATGGTGATCTACGGCGTCAGCTTCGACATGGTTGGCAAGCAGCCGATCGTGCTTCTGAAGACCGTCGACGGCAACAAGTTCCTGCCGATCTGGATCGGCCACCCGGAGGCCGCATCGATCCTGATGAAGCTCCAGGGCGCCGGCACCCCCCGACCGATGACGCATGACCTGCTGTGCGACATCCTGGGCGAGCTGGACGTGAAGTGCACGCAGGTGTCCGTCACGGAGTTGCGCGAGAACACCTTCTTCGCCTCGATCACCCTCAGCGTCGCCGGGCGCGAGCTGGAGATCGACTCCCGTCCCAGCGATGCGATCGCCCTCGCGGTCCGCTCGGGCGCCCCGATCTACGCGGCCGAGGAGGTCATCTCGGAGTCCGCGATCGAGTTCGAGCACGACGTCGAGGAGTCGGAGGACGTCGTCGAGAAGTTCAAGGAGTTCCTGGACCAGGTGTCGCCAGAGGACTTCGCGGCCGGCGACTCCTGAGCGGCACGCTCAGACTCGTGGCGCAGCAACCCGCGAAGGCCAGCCATCTGCGGCCGGCGCGTCATCGACCGCCCGCGCTTCCCGGCGGCGGCTCGCCTCAGTCCGCGGCTCCGCCCCGCGTGAAGGCGCTCTCCAGCATCAGCCCGACCAGCTCGTCGAAGGAGATCCCTGCTGCATCGGCCGCCTGCGGCAGCAGGCTCGTCTCGGTCATGCCCGGGACGACGTTGGCCTCGAGCACCCACAGCTCGGCGCTCTCGTGGTCGACCATCAGGTCGATGCGCGCGAACCCGTGGCATCCGATCAGCTCGTACACCTCGATCGCCAGCTCCTGCGCGCGGCGGGTGATCTCCTCCGGCAGCTCCGCCGGGCAGACGAACGTCGTCATGCCGATCCCGTAGCGGGACTCGTAGTCGTAGAACCCCTCCTCGCGCGGCACCGCCTCGACGATCGGCAGCGCCCGCGGACGCTCGTGCGGCGCGACGGCGCCCAGCACCGAGACCGCCAGGTCGCGGCCCTCGATGTGGCGCTCGAGCAGCACCGTCCGGTCATAGGAGAACGCGCCCACGATCGCACCGGGAAGCTCCGAGCTCGAGCTGGCGAACTTGACGCCGAGGGCGGAGCCGCCGCGCGCGGGCTTCACCACCAGCGGGAAGCCGAGCCGGCCCTCGATGCTGGGCACCGCGGAGCCCGCCCCGAGGTCGCGCACCGCGCTCTGGCGCAGGGACTGGAACTCGGGTGTGGGAATCCCGGCCTCGCGCATCAGCTGCTTCGCGAGCACCTTGTCGGTGCCGCGTGCGCACGCTGCGGGGGGCGCTCCGGTGTACGGGAGCCCGAGCGCGTCCATCAGCGACTGGACCGTTCCGTCCTCCCCCTGCGCGCCGTGCAGCGCGATGAACACGGCGTCAGGGCGCAGCTCGATCAGGCGCTCGACGAGGTCGGCGCCGACGTCGATGCCGGAGACCTCGTGGCCGAGTCCCTGCAGGGCGTCCTCGACCTGCGCGCCCGAGCGCAGCGAGACGGAGCGCTCCAGCGAGCTGCCGCCCTTCAGCACGGCGACCCGGCGGGAGGCCGTCATCGATCCTGGGTGCGGCGTCCCCGCTCGCCCTCGGCGCGGCGCGGCAGCTCGACCACGTCAGCGAGCCCGTCGAGCTGCTCGCTCGCCGGCGGTTCCGCGGCCTGTCCGGCGGCGCCGGCGGCCGGGCCCGGGGCCGGTGGGCCCCCCAACATCCCCAGCAGCCCGAGCTGGCGGGAGATCGCCCGCCCGATCCGCGCGATGCCCTCGCGGATGTCGGGCTCCGGGATGCCGGCGAAGTTCAGGCGCATCGACGAGGCGCCGCTGTGGCCGTCCATGTAGGCCGCGCGACCCGGCACGAACGCCACCTTCTCGGTGCGGGCGAGCGCGAGCAGGTCCGTGGTGTCGATGCGGTCGTCGAGCGTCGCCCAGACGAACAGGCCGCCCTCCGGCTGGGTCCAGCGCGCGCTCGGACCGAAGTGCTCGGCGAGCGATTCGATCATCACGTCGCGACGCTCTCTGTAGAGGTCGCGGAGCCGCTCGACGTGTCGCAGCCACGCCCCATCCTCGGCGAAGTAGGCGGCAACGAACATCTGCGTGACCGGCGAGGAGCAGAGATCGGCGCCCTGTTTGCAGAGGTTCAGCTTCTCGAGCACGGGACGGGGGGCCACCGCCCAGCCGAGTCGCACTCCCGGGGACAGGATCTTCGAGAAGGTCCCCAGGTAGATCACCAGATCGGAGGCGCTGTCGCGCCCGACGGCAGCGGCGTCCAGCGAGTACAGGGTCGGCAGCGGCTCGCCCTCGTAGCGGAGCAGGCCGTACGGGTTGTCCTCGAGGATCAGCAGCTCACGCTCCCGCGCGACCTCGACCAGCCGGCGCCGCCGCGCGAGCGACATCGTCACGCCGCCCGGGTTCTGGAAGTTGGGGATGGTGTAGATGAACTTGGGCTGGCGCGCTTGCGCTGCGAGCCGGTCGAGCGTCTCCTCGAGCGCGTCGATCGGCATCCCGTCGGCGTCCATCTCGATCTGCACCACGTCGGCCTGGTACGCGCTGAAGCTGGGGATCGCGCCGGGATAGGTGGGGGCCTCCGCGACGATCACATCGCCCGGGTCGATCAGCGTCTTGCAGACGAGGTCGATCACCTGCTGCCCGCCCGTCGTCACGATCACGTCGGCCGGGTCGACCGTCGTGCCCTCGGCGGCCATCACCTGTGCGATGCACTCGGCGGTCGCCGCCATGCCCTCGGTCGGCCCGTACTGCAGCGCTCGCGCTGTTTCCCGGGAGACCTCGGTCATCAGGCGCTCGTACAGCTCCGGCGGGAACGTCGTGGTGTCGGGCAGGCCGCCGGCGAGCGAGATCACGTCGGGCTGCTCGGTCAGCGCCATCATCTCGCGCATCGCCGAGCTCTTCATGCCGCGCGTGCGCGCGGCGAACAGCGCCTCGTAGCGCGCCAGCTCGTGCGCGGTGGCGCGCATGCCGCGCCCGCTCGTGGATCCGCCGCCCGATCGCGTCATCAGCCTGTCGTCTCCATTCGCCGCCTGCGAGCTGCCACCTGGGATGGCAACCGTCCTACCGCGGCAGTCCTCTATCGTCCTGCCGATCCGGTGGCCGGCACCGGGACGGTAGCGCAACGCGAAACGCGATGAACGGCCTCTTCTTCTACATCGGACTCGGTCTCGGGCTGGCCGTCGCCTGCGGGCTGCGGCCGTTCCTACCCGCCCTGCTCGCGGGCGCGCTGGGCTCGGCCGGCGCGCTCGGAGTCGACTTCCCCGCCGGCAGCTACCACTTCCTCGAGTCATCCTGGTGGCTGCTCCTCGTCGCCGTCACCTTCGCGCTCGCCTGGGCGGTGCAACTGCTGTTCGGGCTCTCACCCGTGTACGACCCGGTGACGCGCGAGCCCAAGCGGGACCCGCTTGCCGCGGCGCTGACCGGCCTCGCCTATGGCGCCGGGGCGGTGCTGTTCGGCGGTACGCTCGCCGCCCACGGCGACGCGGCCTGGCCGGGCATCCTCGGCGGCTTCGTGGCCGTCGGCCTCGCGCAGCGCGTGTCTGCGCCCGTGATCTGGGGAGCCCGCCGTCGGCTCACCGATAAGCCCGCGCGCGAGGCGCTGACCCTCTACCTCGACGCGGCGGCGCTCGTCGTGGCGGCGCTCGTGTGCGCCCTGCATCCGCTCGGTTATGTCGCCGTCGCCGTGCTGGTGTGGCTCATGCTCCGGCGCCGTTCGCGCGCGGGCGAGAAGTACGCGGGCCTGCGCATCCTCGGTCGTTAGTGCCCGCCAAGCCGTCCAAGCTGGTGCTCTGCGTGATCGACGCGATGGCGCCCGAGATGCTCGAGCGCACGATTGCGGCAGGCACCGCGCCGGTGCTCGAGCGCCTCGTGCGCGACGGCACGTACGTCCCGGACTGCGTCGCCGCCTTCCCGTCGGTGACGCCCGTCTGTGCCGCCTCGATCGTCACCGGCTGCGGTCAGGACCGTCACCACATCCCGGCGATGAACTGGTACCACCGCGACGAGGATCGCTACGTCGAGTACGGGTCGAGCTTCCGCGCCGCCCAGCGCTTTGGCATCACCAGGCAGCTCACGGACACCGTCTACAACATGAACCGCGCGCACCTGTCGGCGGAGACCCCGACGGTGTTCGAGTCGCTGGACGACGCCGGGGTCCGCACGGCGGGGACGACGTACCTGATGTACCGGGGGCGCCACCGCCACGAGCCCGTCCGCGACAGCGCGCTCTCGCGCGTCGCGGCGGCGCTGATGCCGCACGCGGTGATGGGGCCCCGCGAGCTGTTCTACGCGGACATCTTCGCCTCGCGGCGCACGCCCTGCCGCTCGGGGCTCGGCATGCCGGGGATCCGCGACCGTCACTCCGGCTGCGTCTCCGAGTACATGGTCGAGCACGACCTGTTCGACTTCCTCCTGCTCTCGCTGCCCGACAACGACTGGCACTCCCACAAGCGCGGACCGGAGGGCCAGCTCTCCTCGATCGCGCAGGCCGACCTGCAGCTCGCGCGCGTGGCCAACGCCGCCGGCGGCCTCGACGCGTTTCTCGAGGATCACGCGATGATCGTCATGGCGGACCACTCCCAGGCGCCGGTCACGGACGTGATCTGGCTACAGGACGAGCTCGCCGAGCTGGGCGTGCTCGGCCCGGCGCGCCCCGGTCGCGGCGAGAGGGCTGCGGCGCGCGGCGAGGACCTCGAGCCGCGGATCGCCGTGTGCCCGTCGCAGCGGGCGGCGATGGTCTACGCGCTGCACGAGGCCGAGCGCGACGCGATGAGGGCCTCGGTTGTCGCCCTGGCGGTGGCGCTGGACGGCGTCGACCTCGTCATGTGGCTCGAGCGCGACGCGCACGACCGCCCACGCGAGGCGGTCGTCGCGAACCGCGAGCGGGGCGAGCTGCGCTTCGCGCCGGAAGGGCCGACGCGCGACACGCGCGGCTCGCGCTGGCATGTGAGCGGCGCGACGGCGGCGCTCGGCGCAGAGGTCCGTGACGGCGTGCTTCTCAGCCCCGAGTACCCAGACGCGCTGGCTCGCATCTGGTCGGCGCTGATGTGCCCGACGTCGGGCGAGGTGCTGCTGTCGGCGACGCCGGGCTGGGAGTTCGCAGATTGGGGCCGCCAGGCCCACGTGGGGGGAGGCAGCCACGGTTCGCTGCATGCCAGCGACTCGCTCGGCGCGCTCGTGATCCATGGCGCGGAGCTGCCCGACCCCCAGCCGGCGCAGTGGGCGATTCGCGATGTGGCCGCGCTGGCGCTCTCTCACTTCGGCCTCCCGGCGGCTGCCGCTTGACGTTCGCGCGCGCGCCCCGCCAGAGCGTCCCGTACATTCGGGCGATGCGCCGCGCCACGCCGCTGCTCGCATGCCTGGCCTGTTGCCTGGTCCCCGCCGCCGCGCAGGCGCAGGCAGCGGCGCCTGCGACGAGCGCGCCGCTGACGGTCTCAGGCCCCCTCGGCGCGCCGGCGAGCACCGACCGGGCGTACGCCGCCGGCTCGGCGGCGTCGGTGCGGTCCGCGGCGTCCACGAGCCACACCACCCCCAACCCTGAAGCGCCGATCCCGGTGCCGCCGTCGAATATGCCGCCCGCGGGCCGCCGGCTGTCGGCCGACCAGGTGATCGCGATCGCCGAACGACTGCCGAAGGTGCGCGCTGCCCGCGCCGAATATCCGGGGTCCTACGGAGGCGCCTACCTGAAGCCTGCGTTCCACTGGCAGGTCAGCTACTTCTCCAAGGACGGCAAGAAGGAGATCGCGCAGGTGCAGATCGACGACCTCTCCGGGCGCGTCGTCGAACAGTGGACCGGGTTCCAGGTCGCGTGGACGATGGCCCGCGGCTACAAGGGGGCGTTCGGCAGGCACGTCAACGCCCTCTACATATGGCTCCCCCTCTGCCTCCTCTTCTTCGCCCCGTTCTTCAACTTCCGCCGCCCGCTGCAGCTGCTGCACCTCGACCTGCTGGTGCTGCTGTCCTTCTCGATCTCGCTGGCGCTGTTCAACCACGCGCACATCTACGGGTCGGTGCCGCTCGTGTACCCGCCGATGCTCTACCTGCTGGCACGGATGCTCGCGCTGATGCGAAGGCCGCGCTCGGCAGCCGCCGGCCCGCTGCGGCTGCGGCTGCTCGTGCCGGTGCCGTGGCTCGCGATCGGGGTCGTGTTCCTGATCGGGTTCCGCGTCGCGCTCAACGTCACCGACTCGAACGTGGTCGACGTCGGCTATGCAGGCGTGATCGGCGCCGAGCGTGTCGTCGACGGCAAGCCGATGTACGGCGGCTGGCCGAGCGACAACGAACACGGCGACACGTACGGGCCGGTGAACTACGAGACCTACGTGCCCTTCCAGCAGACCTTCGGGTGGAGCGGCACCTGGGACGATCTGCCCGCCGCTCACGCAGCCGCGATCTTCTTCGACCTGCTGTCGGTCGGGCTGCTGTTCCTGATCGGCAGGCGATTGCGCGGGCCGACCCTCGGGATCGTCCTCGCATATGCGTGGGTCTCGTATCCGTTCACCCTGTTCGCGCTGGAGAGCAACAGCAACGACACGCTCGTCGGGGCGCTGGTGCTGGCGGCGCTGCTGGCCGCCACCTACCGCTCGACGTTCGCCACCGGGGTTCGCGGCGCGGCGGCCGCGCTCGCCGGTCTGACGAAGTTCGCGCCGCTGGCGATCGCGCCGCTGCTCGCCACCGACGCGCTGCGGGCAGCGCCGCGCCGGCGCCGGCCGCTGACGCTCGCGGCGTTCCTCGCCGGCTTCCTCGCCGTCGGGGCGCTGTCGCTGTGGCCGGCGCTCGCCCACGACTCGGTGAAGACGATCTGGGAACGGACGATCGAGTACCAGTCAAACCGCGAATCGCCGTTCTCGGTCTGGGGGCTCTACGGCTGGAAGGCCGCGCACCATCTCGTCGAGGGCGCGGCCCTCGGCCTCGCGATCGCCCTCGCCCTGGTGCCGCGGCGCAACGACCTCGTCGGGCTGGCGGCAGGCTGCGCCGCGATCCTGATCGGCGTGCAGCTCGCCGTCGAACACTGGTTCTACCTCTACATCCCCTGGTTCTTCCCGGTCGTGATGGTCGCCCTGCTCGGGCGCTACGCGATGGCCCCGCTCAGGGTGCAGAGGGGCGCGGCATCAGCACCTGCTCGATCGAGTCAGCCCGAAGCCGTGATGAGCAGCTGATCAGCACCCCCATCAGCCACGGATCCTCCTGGGAGGTCTCGAAGCGGACGGGCATCTGCGTGAGGAGGGACTCGATCGCCTGCTCGCGCTTGACGCCGATCACGCCACCGCGGGGGCCGGTCATGCCCACGTCGGTGATGTAGGCGGTCCCGCCGGGAAGCACGCGGGCGTCCGCCGTCGGCACGTGCGTGTGGGTGCCGACGACGGCGGTCACACGGCCGTCGAGGTGCCATCCCATCGCGACCTTCTCGGAGGTCGCCTCCGCGTGCACGTCGACGAGCACGTGGTCGACCTCCCCCAGGGAGCCCAGCGCCACCTCGATCTCGGTGAAGGCCGAGCGTCCGGCGCGCAGGTAGAGGTTGCCGCTGATGCTCACCACCCCGAGCCGCAGGCCGCCGTGCTCGACGACCGTCGTGCCGTGTCCCGGCTGGCTGCGCAGGAAGTTCGCGGGCCGCACGATCCGATCATGGCTGTCGAGATACGGGTAGATCTCGCGGCGGTGGTAGGTGTGGTTCCCGAGCGTGATCGCGTCGACGCCGGCCGCGAACAGCTGGTCGGCGTTCTTGGGCGTGATCCCGAGGCCGCCGGCGGCGTTCTCGCCGTTGACGACCACGAACGTCAGGTCGTGGCGCTCGCGCAGGACGGGCAGGCAGTCGAGCAGCGTTTCGCGCCCGATGCCCCCGACCACGTCGCCGACGAAGAGAATCCGCGCGGGCGCAGGCGCGCCGCCCGCGGCCGGGCGGCGGTGGGCGGGACTCGGCTCCGCCGCCGGGGCCTCAGCCATACTCGGGCGATGGTGGCTGGGAGGTGAGGTGGTTCCGCCGCAGACAGCGCGGCGCTGTGGCCGCGGGCGAGGCCGAGCCGCCAGAGCCGCAGGAGGAGCGGCTCGTCGGGCAGGATGACGAGAGCCCGCGCGAGCCGCCCCGCGCGGTCATCCCTCGCTGGGTCCAGCTGGTCCTGCTCCCGCTCGCGCTCGTCGCCATCTGGGCGCTCGCGAAAGCGGCCGGCAAAGTCCTGCTGCTGTTCGTCATCGCCGGGCTCATCGCGCTGATCCTCAATCCCGCGGTGGCGCTGCTGCATCGGGATCGGGTCGTCCCACGCGGTCTGGCCGTCCTTGCGGTGTATCTCGCATTCTTCCTGACGCTCGCCGGCATCGGGTTCCTGCTCGCCAACCCTATCTCCCATCAGGTGCAGAGGTTCACGAACAACATCCCGAAACTCGAACGCGAAGCGAACAAGCAGCTCGTCAGCTTCGAAAAGCAGCTCAACGAAAACGGGCTGCACGTGAAGATCGTCAAACCGGGCAAAACCGCCGTGCAGAGCGTGTTCGCCAAATTCGGCAAAAGCGCCGGGAAATTCGCCTCCTTCGGGACCGCGCTGGCGACCGAAATCGCGGGTGCCATCTTCAACCTCGTGCTGATCTTCGTCGTCTCGGTCTACATGCTCCTGTACGGGCCCGAGATCGGCTCGCTGGTGCGAAGACTCATGCCCACCGGGGACGGCTCGAAGGCCGACGACTACCCCACGCTCGTGCAACGGGCCGTCTCGCGCTATGTCGGCGGCCAGCTTCTGTTCAGCGCGATCATGGGCCTCTCGGCCGGGCTGTCGCTCTACATCTTCGGGCTGCTCGGGATCTTTCCCGACGGCGAGAGGTACGCGGTCGCGTTCGGCGTCTTCTACGGCTTCGCGGAGCTGATCCCCTACATCGGGCCGATCCTCGGCGCCGTGCCGCCGGTGCTCGTGGCGCTGTTCACGGAACCGATCAGCGCGCTGTGGGTGGTGATCCTCTTCATCGGGCTGCAGCAGGTCGAGGGTCACGTGGTGGCGCCGCAGGTGTTCGGCCACACGCTACGCATCAACCCGCTGCTCGTGATCTTCGCGCTGCTGTTCGGGCTTGAGGTGCACGGGATCATCGGCGCGCTCGTCGCGCTGCCGATCCTCTCCGTGCTGCGCGAGACGGCTGTGTACCTTCGCCGCCACATCGCGTTCGAGCCCTGGGCTGAGGGCAAGCGCGAGCTGCTGTGAGCGCGGCGCTGCGCGTCGAAGCGCTCGGCAAGCGCTTCGGCGAGGTGGTCGCGCTCGACGACGTCAGCTTCGAGCTCGCCCCAGGCGAGCTGCTGGCGGTCTTGGGGCCCAACGGCGCGGGCAAGACCACCTTGCTCGCCGCGATCGCCGGCGTGCAGCCGCCGTCGCACGGCTCCGTGAGCCTGGCTCCCCGCGAGGTCGGCTGGGCGCCGCAGCAGGCCGCGCTCTACGGGAAGCTGACGGTGGCCGAGAACCTGGAGCTGTTCGCGCGCCTGGAGCGAGTCTCCGAGACCCGCGCGACCGTCGGGGCGATGCTCGAGCAGACGGGGCTGACGGCGCGCGCCGGCGAGCAGCTCGCACGGCTCTCCGGCGGCAACCGCCAGCGCGTGAACGTCGCCGTGGGTCTGCTCGGCGACCCGCCCGTCCTGGCGCTCGACGAGCCGTCGGCGTCGCTTGACCCGGCGCAGCGCGAGCGGCTGTGGACGTTCGTGAAGGGGCTGACCGCACGGGGCCGCGCTGTGATCTTCTCGACGCACAACCCGGCCGAGGCGCAGCGTCACGCCGACCGCCTGCTCGTGCTGGACGGCGGGCGGCTGCGCTTCGAGGGCACGAGCCGGGAGCTCCTCGCCCGCGTGGGCTCCGAGGAGACCGATCTCGAGCACGCGCTGGTCACTTTCCTCGAGCGCGAGAGCGGGGCGGCGGCGTGAGGGCGCTGTTGCGCAAGGACCTGCGCATCCTGGGACGCTCGCGGCTGCTCGTGGCGGTGCTCGTGCTCTACCCGATCGTGATCGCGCTCCTGATCGGCTTTGCGATCTCCCGCGCGCCGTCGCGCCCACGGGTGGCGATCGTCGACGAAACGTCCCCGGGCGAGACGGTCCAGGTCGGCGACCGCCGGGTCGAAGTCGGCGAATACGCTCACCAGCTGTTCACCAACGTCGAACCGGTCCCGGTCAGCTCGCGCGCTGAGGCTCGGCGCCAGGTCGCCGACGGCAAGGTGCTCGCCGCGGTGGTGATCCCGTCCGACATCGCGGCGCGCGTCTCCTCAGGGACCTCGCAGGGACAGGTCGAAGTTCTCTACAACGGCGACGCGCTCGAGCAGTCGCTCGTGCGCGCGCAGCTGCGCTCCGCACTCGCCGAAGCGAACCTCGGCTTCTCGAAGCAGATCCAGGAGGCGGCGGCCCAGGCGATCGACGCGCTGGTGCGGGGTGGCAGCCTGGGCACCCTGGGTGCGCCCTCGAACCTGATCGGGCTCGAGCAGATCCCGGGCGAACTGCGCCGTGTGATCGCCCACACTCCACCGGGCCGCGACCGCGAAGCGCTCGAACGGATCGTGCAGTTCGCCGACTTCGCCGCGGCGAACCTCGGCGTCAGCAAGCGCGTGCTCGCGAGCGTCGGCCAGCCGATCGCGATCCACACGGAGCTCGTCCACGGCCGTCGCACGCCGCTGGACAGCTTCGCCGTGGTGGTCGCGGTGGCGGTCTCGCTGATGTTCCTCGGCGTCCTGCTGGCCGCCGGAGGGATAGCGCTCGAGCGCGAGGAGCACGTGCTGGCGCGGCTCGTTCGCGGCCTGGTCTCGCGCGGCGCGCTGCTCGTGGAGAAGGTCGGCCTCGCGGCCGCCTGCTCGTTCCTGGTCGCGCTCGCGATGCTGGCCGGGGTCGGGATCTTCGTCTCGCTCGACTGGGGGCGCTTCCCGCAATGGCTGCTCGCGCTCGCCTGCGGCGCGCTGGCGTTTGCAGCGCTCGGCACGGCGATCGGCTCCCTGGCGCGCGACGCGCGCGCGGCGTCGCTGGTCGCGTTCCTGATCCTGCTGCCGCTGGTCTTCCTCGCGCTCGTGCCCGCGGGCGCGGTCGGCCACGGCTTCTACGACGTGATCTCGGTGATCTCGTTCGTGTTCCCGTTCAAGGCGGCGCTGCAGGCGCTCGACGCGGCGGTCAACGGCGCGTCGCCGTCGCTGGGGGGCCCGGTGGCGCACCTGCTCGTCCTCAGCGCGGTGTTCGGCCTGCTGGCTCGCGCGGGGCTCAGCCGCGCGCTCTGAGGCTCCGCCGGCCGGCATGGAGCGCCGGCCGGCCCTTCCCGTCTTCCGGCGTGGAGCGCCGGCCGGCCCTTCACGTCTTCCGGCATGGAGCGCCGGCCGGCCCTTCCCGTCTTCCGGCGTGGAGCGCCGGCCGGCGGCGCACTGCCTCTACCCTGGGGGAGATGGCCTTTCCACAGACCCGTATGCGCAGGCTGCGCGCGAGCGCCGGGTTGCGCGGGCTGGTGCGCGAGACGGATCTGCGCCCCGGCGCCCTGATCCTGCCGCTGTTCGTCGTGGAGTCCGATTCCGATCGCGGGCCGATCTCCGCGATGCCGGGCGTCGGGCGTCTGACGGTCGGCGAGGCCGTCGCCGAGGCCCACAGCGCCGCGGAGCTGGGCATCACGGCCGTGATGCTGTTCGGCATCCCCGCCGAGAAGGACGAGCAGGGCTCCGGCGCGTGGGACGAGGAGGGCGCGGTACAGGTCGCAGCCGGCGCCATCAAGCGTGAGCTGCCGCAGCTGCTGGTGGCGACCGACGTGTGCCTGTGCGAGTACACGACGCACGGCCACTGCGGAGTGGTGTGTGACGACGGCTCCGTCGACAACGACGCGACGCTCGAGCTGCTCGCCCGCGCCGCCGTCAGCCACGCCCGGGCGGGGGCCGACATCGTCGCCCCCTCGGACATGATGGACGGGCGCGTCGGCGCGATCCGCTCCGAGCTCGACGGTGAGGGCTTCACGGACGTGCCGATCCTCGCGTACTCCGCGAAGTTCGCCTCCGCGTTCTATGGCCCGTTCCGTGAAGCGGCGGGCTCCGCCCCCGCGTTCGGCGATCGACGCTCCTACCAGATGGACCCCGCCAACGGGCGCGAGGCGGTCAGGGAGGCGTTGCTCGACGTCCAGGAGGGCGCCGACATGGTGATGGTCAAGCCGGCCCTCGCCTACGGCGACCTCATCAGGGCCGTCAAGGAGGCGACGGGGATGCCGGTGTGTGCCTACAACGTCAGCGGCGAGTATGCGATGGTCAAGGCCGCCGCGGCGGCGGGCCACATCGACGAGCGCGCGACGGTGCTCGAGATCCTGACCTCGCTGCGCCGGGCCGGGGCGGATACCGTCATCACCTACCACGCAAAGGACGCCGCCGCATGGCTAGCCGAGAAGAGCTGATCACCGAGGACGCCGACGCACGGCGCGCCGAGGCAGCCACCCCCAAGATCCGCTCGCGCAAGGACGGTGCGGCGATCCCGCTCGACGACACCGACAGGCGCCTGCTGAACCTGATGCAGGGCAGCTTCCCGATCGCGCCGCGGCCATACCAGCACGTCGCCTCGCTCGCCGGCATCCCGGAACAGGAGGTTATGGAGCGGGTCCGGCGGCTGCTCGAGAAGCGCATCATCCGCCAGGTCACCCCGATCTTCGACACCCGCGCGCTCGGCTACTCCTCGATGCTGGTGGCGGCGAAGGTGGACCCCGAGCATCCCCACCGAGCGGCGCAGGTGATCAACGCCCACCCCGGCGTCTCGCACAACTACCTGCGCAACCACGAGTTCAACCTGTGGTTCACGATCGCCACCGAGCCGGACTCCGAGCTGGGGCTCGAAGGGACGCTCGAGGTGCTCGCGCGCGAGTCGGGAGCCGAGTCGGTGCGCCAGCTACCGACGCTGAAGCTGTTCAAGATCCGCATGGACCTGGAGATGGAGGCCGGCACCGACGCGCTGGCCAGCTCGGCCGCGACGAGCGAGCCCGTCGATCTCGAGCCGCAGCCATACGACGAGCGCGACATCGCCGTGATCCGCGCGCTGCAGGGCGACCTGCCGGTGGTGGCGGAGCCCTACGCCCCTGCCGCCGCAGAGCTCGGTCTCGACCAGGGGGAGCTGCTCGACCACCTCGTCGGGATGCAGGAGCGCGGCCTGCTGCGCCGCGTCGCCGCGATCCTCTTCCACCGCCGCGCCGGCTTCTCCGCGAACGGGATGGGCGTGTGGGTGGTCCCCGAGCAGCAGATCTTCGACGTCGGCTGCCGGATGGCCGCGGTGCGGGGGATCTCGCACTGCTACCAGCGGCCGACCTACGCCGACTGGCCCTACTCGGTCTTCACGATGGCGCACGGGCGCTCGAAGGAGGAGTGCGACGCGGTCCTCGACGCGATCGCCGAGCAGACCGGAATCTCCGAGCGGGCCACGCTCTACTCCTCCACAGAGTTCAAGAAGATCCGGCTCCTCTACTTCACGGACGAGTTCAAGGACTGGGAGCGCAGGCACGCTTGAGCGGGCCCCGGTGATGGCCTCGCTCACCGACAGCCGGTCGGCCGAGCTCTACCGGCGGGCCGTGGCACGCCTCCCGGGTGGCGTCAACTCCCCGGTCCGTGCGATGGGCGCGATCGGCCGCGATCCGCTGTTCGTCGAGCGCGGCGCCGGGCCGGAGCTGATCGACGTCGACGGCAACCGCTTCGTCGACTACGTCTGCTCCTGGGGTCCGCTGATCCTGGGCCACGCGCACCCGGCGGTCGTCGACGCCGTCGACGCGGCGGCCGCCCGCGGTACCAGCTTCGGCGCCCCCACGGCCGGGGAGGTGTACCTGGCGGAGGAGGTATGCGCGCGGTTCGCCTCCGTGGAGATGCTGCGCATGACCTCGTCCGGGACCGAGGCGTCGATGACGGCCGTCCGCCTCGCCCGCGCCGCCACCGGCCGCGAGAAGATCGTCAAGTTCGCCGGCGCCTACCACGGCCACGTCGACGGCCTGCTGGCGCAGGCCGGCTCGGGCCTCGCTACGCACGCGCTGCCGTCGAGCCCGGGGGTCAGCGCCGCGGCCGCGGGCGACACGGTGGTCGTGTCGTGGAACGACGAGCAGGCGCTGCGCGCCGCCGTCGCCGAGCATTCCCCCGCTGCGATCATCGCCGAGCCGATGCCGGCCAACATGGGGCTGGTCCCGGCGAGCCCCGGGTTCCTCGAGCTCCTGCGCGAGCAGGCCTCGGGCAGCGGCGCCCTGCTGATCCTCGACGAGGTGATCTCCGGATTCCGCGTCGCCCGCGGCGGCGCGCAGGAGCTGACCGGCGTGCTCGCCGACATCACGGTCATGGGCAAGGTGATCGGCGGCGGGCTCCCGGCCGCCGCGCTCGGCGGCGCGGCCGAGCTGATGCGGATGCTCGCCCCGGCAGGTGACGTGTACCAGGCGGGGACGCTCTCGGGAAACCCGCTGGCCGTCGCGGCGGGCCTCGCGACGCTGGGCGAGCTCGACGAGACCGCCTATCTGCGCCTCGCCGGGTACACCGGCAGGCTCGCCACGGGCCTGGCGGAGGTCGCTGCGCGCGCCGGCGTGCCCGTTCACGTGCAGTCGGCGCCCGGCCTGCTGACCGTGTTCTTCACCGACCGCCCGGTCACCAACTTCGCGGACGCGCAGGCGTGCGATCTGGAGTCCCACGCTGCCTGGTGCCGCGGGCTGCTGGCTCGGGGGGTCTACCCGCCGCCTTCGCAGTTCGAGGCCTGGTTCCCGTCGCTCGCGCATGGCGAGGAGCAACTCGAGCGGACGCTGTTCGCGGCGGAGGCGGCGTTTGCGGCTGTCGCTGGAGCCGAGAGCACATGAGGGGGTGGGGCGACTGAGCAGCGGGGGGGTCGCGCGGCTGCGGGAGCTGCTGCGCGACGGAGGCGGACTGATGAGCGAGCTGCTCGGCGAGCCGTCGCCGGACGGCGCCAATGGCGCCGTGAGCCCGGCTTCGCTCGCAGCCGCCGGACCGCGCGCCGCCGGGCGTCGCGAGGAATACGAGCTGCTCGTGGAGGCGATCTACGAGGGCTACCTCCTGCACTACGGCCGCCCCCGCGTGGTCGAGGCGCCCGAGGCCGACCTCGGGCTGCTTGCCGGCGACCGCCTCTACGCGATCGGGCTGGCCCGCCTCGTGGAGCTGGGGGACACCGCGGCGGTGGCCGAGCTGGCTGACACGATCACGCTGAGCGCGCTCGCGCACGGGTCCGGCCGGCCCGCGCTCGCCGAGGCCGCCTGGGAGGCGGGAGCGACCGCGGTGGGATGGGGTTCCACGCCCGCGCACCGGCGCGCCAAGGAGATGCTGGTGGGCGCCGATCCGCAGGCGCTTGATGCGATGCGCACATGCGTTCGCAGCGTCCCGGCTCCGCGCTGAAACGCGCCTCGATATTGTTCGGCGGGCAGTGGCTGACCCGCGCCTCAAGCACAAGTCCAAATACACCCTCGACCGCGGCGTTCCCGGCGCATTCGAGGGGGAGACGATCACAAGGCGCCGCTTTATGACGGGCAGCGCCCACGCCGCGGGCGCCGTCGCCACCGCAGCCTTCGTGCTGCCCGCCCTCGGCTTCGCGATCGGCCCGATCTTCAAAAGCACGCCGGTCCGCTGGGAAGCCGTCGGTCCGGAGTCGATGTTCACGGAGTTCAACTACATCCCGGTCGTCCTGACGCTGAACCCGACGATCGGCGAGGCGGGCAAGTCGACCGCGTATGTCCGCAAGTTCAACGCCGCGATCGACACCGATCCCTACGACAAGGGGACGCCCTACATCGCGCTCACGTCGCGATGCGCGCACCTCGGCTGCCCGGTGCGCTGGGTGGACGCGGCCGAGCGGTTCATCTGCCCGTGCCACGGCGGGGTCTACGACCTGCTCGGCCGCCCGGTCGGCGGTCCTCCGGTGCGGCCGCTTGATCGCTTCTACACGCGCGTGAACAGCGCAGGGCAGGTCGAACTCGGCCCGCGCTTCTCGGTCAACAGCGAGCTGCGACGCTTCTCGCCGCGCGACCCGGGCGAGCCGCTGGACGGCATCGGCCAGTACCTCTACCCGTCCCGCCCCGGCGCGCAGAAACTCTAGGAACTGCCGACGATGCCGAAACTGCCCGCCCCGCCGCTGCCGAGCGCGTTGAAGGCGCCGCCCCCGCGGCCAGGTGACCCGAACGGCAAGCAGACACCGCTCGACCACGCCGCGAACGCCGGCACCACCGTCGTCGATTGGGTGGACGAGCGCACCTCGCTCAGCGGGGCTGCCCGCTGGGCGCTCTTCCGCAAGGTCCCGCAGGGCACGAACTGGTTCTACACCCTCGGCTCGGCGACGATGTTCGCCTTCCTCTCGCAGGCGGTCACCGGCGTCTTTCTCGCGATGTACTACCGCCCGGACCCCTCGGGCGGCGCCTACGAATCGATCCGCTACGTCACGAACGACGTCTTCCTCGGCCAGTTCGTGCGCGGGATGCACAAATGGGGCTCGAGCGTGATGGTGATCCTCGTGTTCCTGCACATGGGGCGCACGTTCTTCTTCGGCGCATACAAGTACCCCCGCGAGCTGAACTGGGTGATCGGGGTCGTGCTGCTGATCCTGACAATGGTGATGTCGTTCACCGGCTACCTGCTGCCGTTCGACCAGCGCGCGTACTGGGCCACGATCGTCGGTGTCAACATCAACGGGACCGGCCCGCTGATCGGGCCCTACCTGAGCGACTTCCTGCGCGGGGGCTCTGAATTCGGGGCGACCACGCTGTCGCGCTTCTATGCGATCCACATGCTGCTGATCCCCGGCGCGCTGATCGCGCTGATCGGCGCCCACCTGTACCTGGTCGCAAAGCTCGGCACCACGGCGCCCCCCTGGCAGAAAGCCGAGACCTCCCCCGCGCTGCGCGAGGAGGAGATCTAGAGCCGTGAACCAGCGCGAGAAGGAGGAGTACCTGCGCGAGTACGCGCTGCTGAAGGCCAAAGGCAAGCCGTTCTTCCCGTACGCGGTCGCGAAGGACGGCGCCATGGCGCTGGTCGTCATGGCGGTGATCATCACGCTGTCGCTGGTCCTGGGCGCCGAGCTCGGGTCGAAGGCGAACCCGACCACCACCACCTACGTGCCGCGGCCTGAGTGGTACTTCTTCTTCCTGTTCGAGCTCCTGCGCGTGATCAAGCCGCCCGCGCTGGTCCAGCTCGCGACGATCGGCGTGCCGACGATCTGCATGATCCTGCTGTTCCTGCTGCCGTTCTACGACCGCGGCCCGGAGCGCAGGCCCGAGCGGCGGCCGGTCGCGACGATCACCGGCATCTTCGTGATCGGCGCGATGGGCTTCCTCACCTACCAGGGTGCAAACGCCGGCTCCCCGACGGCGATCGAACTCAAGACCCCGCAGCGGATCATCGCGGCGGGCGGGCAGACGCTCTACGAATACGAACAGGGCAAGAAAGGCGTCGCGCAGTCCGGCTGCCTGGCGTGCCACAAGATCGGCGAGAACGGCAACGCGGGCCCCGGCCCCAACCTGACGAAGATCGCCGACCGGCTCCCGCGCCAGGCGATCGCCCGCACGCTCGTCAACCCCACCGCGCCGATGCCCTCGTTCAAGAACCTGCCGCCCAAGAAGTTCCAGAACATCGTCGCCTTCCTCTCGCAGCTCAAGTAGGGCGCTCATGGCCGCCCGTCCGGGAGACGGCAGCGGGACCCTGCAGGCGGGTCAGGTGCGTGCGATGTTCGACCGCATCGCGGGCATCTACGACGTGATGAACTCGGCCATGACGGCCGGGCTCCACCACCGCTGGCGGGCTCGCGCCGCGGAGCTCGCGCGGGTCGGTCCCGGCGACAGCGCGCTCGACGTCGCGTGCGGGACCGGCGACCTCGCGCTCGCTCTGGCCGGCCGTGTCTCCCCCGGCGGCGAGGTGCTCGGCTGCGACTTCTCCGAGGCGATGCTCGACCGCGCCCGCACGAAGGGCGCTGCCCGCGACGGTGACGCGCGGGTGCGCTTCGAGTGGGCCGACGCGATGGCGCTGCCCTACGACGACGACGCCTTCGACGCCGCCACCGTCGGCTTCGGCGCGCGCAACTTCGAGGACCTCGCCCGCGGGCTGCGCGAGATGGTGCGCGTCGTGCGGCCGGGAGGCCGCGTCGTCGTGCTCGAGATCACGACGCCGACGCGGGCGCCGCTGGCGCAGTTCTACGGCCTCTGGTTCGACCGCGTGGTGCCGGTGCTGGGGGAGGGCGCGGCCAGCGCCGAGCGCCTGGCGGCTCGGGTCCGCGGCAGCGAGGTTGGCGCCGCGGGGGGCATCGCCGACGCCTACACCTACCTGCCGAACTCCGTCAAGCGCTTCCCCGGGCCCGGCGAGCTGGCGGCCGAGCTGGCCGCGGCGGGCCTGGTGGAGGTCTCCTACCTGCTGACGGCCGGCGGCATCGTCGCGATCCACTCGGGCACGGTCGGCGGCGGCCCGGACTCCGTCACGGGGGGCAGGTGAGCGCGGTCGGTCAGCCGGCTGCCGGCTCGCGCCTGGAGGGCGACGGCGTGGCGGCGATCCTCGAGCGTGGCGGGCCACCGCTGCGGGAGCTGATGACCCGCAGCGAGCGCCACCTCGCGCGTGTCACCGCCGAGGCCGGCGCGCCGCTCGCCGCGCACGCCAACGCGACGGTCGCGGCGGGAGGCAAGCGCCTGCGGCCGTTGCTGGTCGTGCTCGCCGCGCAGTCGGCGGGGGGGCCGGCGCCGGTGCCGGACGGCGAGGAACGTCTGGTCAGGGCGGCCGTCGCGGTCGAGCTGGTCCACTCGGCGACGCTCGTACACGACGACGTGATCGACGGCGCGCAGCTGCGGCGCGGGCGCCCCACCGTCGCCGCGGCCGCGGGGCGCGGCGCCGCCGTCGCCACCGGCGACCTGCTGTTCTCGCGGGCGTTCGCGGAGCTCGCCCGCAACGACGACGCCGCGCAGCTGCGGGCGCTCTCGCAGGCCAGCTCGGCGCTCGCCGAAGGCGAGCTGCTCCAGCGGGAGGACGCCTACGCCGCGCACGTCGCGGTCGAGCGCTACCTGCGCCGCTGCGAGCTGAAGACCGCCGCCCTCTTCGAGGCCGCGTGCCGGCTCGGCGCGCTGACGGCCGCGGGCGGCTCCGCCGGGCTGGCCGACGCGCTCGGGGGCTTCGCCCGCCAGATCGGTCTCGCCTTCCAGCTCCTCGATGACGTGCTCGACGTCTCGGGCCCGGTGGAGCGGACCGGAAAGTCCCGAGGCACCGATCTGCTCGACGGCACCGTGACGCTGCCCTTCATTCTCGCGCGCGAACGCGATGAGAGCCTTGCTGAGGTGCGGCTCGACAAGCTGGACGGACCCGGCGAGGCGGAAGCGCTCTGCGATCGCATCGCCGCAACCGGGGCGCTGGACGAGGCGCGTGAGCGCGCGCTGGCGCTCGTCGCCGAAGCCAAGGCTTCGCTGCCCGCGATCCTGCCGGGCGGGCGCTCGGAGCTGCTCGAGCTGGTTGCCGACGCGGTCGTCGAGCGCTACCGGTGATCGGCGGCTCTAGAAGTCGCTGGGGAGGATCAGGTCCGCCTCGAGGGCGCGCGCGAAGAACTCGATTTCCTCCGACATGTTCGCGTGCGTCATCCGGCGCAGGTCGCCGAGCAGAGCACTCGATCCGCGGTCGAGCTCATCGTCGAGCCGTTCCACGGCCGCCTGGTCGAAGACGCCCTCTCGGCGCGACTCGCACTCAGGGCAACGCAGGACGATCCGCCAGTGCCGCGGGCCTTCCTCGGACCAGTCCAGCGGGTACACCAGCTCGCCGGCGCAGTGGAAGCAGATGTGCAGCTGGCCGGGGGCGCCGGCGGTCTGCGAAGTCTGGCCCTGCTCGCCGGAGACGACTTCGACCTGGTCGGAGGCCGGGAGCGCCGCGCGGTGCTGGATGTCGGGATCTTTCTCGGAGTCCATAGCGTTTCCCTGTCCCCATCGACTCCTGAGGCGGCGGCCTTTAGCGTGCGTTCGACCTCGGGCGCGGTGGTAGGTTGGCCAGTCCCATGCCCAGGTCGCTTCGTCCGATCGGCCACGAGGATCGGCTGAGCCTCGTGGACCACCTCGATGAGCTGCGCACGCGCCTGTTCATCTGCGCGGGCGTTCTCGCGGTGGCATTCGCGTTCTGCTTCTGGCAGAACCACGAACTGCTGCGGATCATCAACAAACCCCTGATCACGCAGACCCGCAAACAGGTCGCCAAAGGCGAGGGGACCGTCGGGCAGGCCGTCCTCGCCCAGCAGGCGATCAAGGCGGTCGCCCGCGACACGAGCCGCGCGCTCGAAGTCCTGGCGGTGCCCTCCAGCGGCCTGCCCGCTCACACGCGGGCGCAGCTCGGCCCGCTCAGCGTCCAGCTGCGCCGCGACATCGCGCGGCTGCCCAAGAAAGCCGAAGGGGACAAGCCGGTCACGCTCTCAGTCGGCGAACCCTTCACCACGACGATCACCGTCGCCTTCTACTTCGCGCTCGTGATCTCGCTGCCGGTGATCCTCTACGAGCTGTTCGCGTTCGTGCTGCCGGCGATGGCCCCGAACGAGCGCCGAGCGGTGATCCCGCTGCTGCTCGCGATCCCCGGGCTGTTCGTGGCGGGGGTGATGTTCGGCTACGTCATCGTGCTCCCGGCCGCGGTCCGCTTCTTCGTCAACTTCAACGCCGGCGAGTTCAACAACCTGGTGCAGGCGAACCAGTTCTACAAATTCGCCGCGACGATCCTCCTCGCGATGGGCGTCGTCTTCCAAGTGCCCGTCGTCGTCATCAGCCTCACCCGCATGGAGATCGTGACCGTCGCGCAGCTGCGCCACGCACGACGGTATGCGCTCGTGGGCTGCGCAGCGGTCGCGGCGTTCCTGCCGGGCGACTTCGTCACGCTGCTGCTCGAGACGGCACCGCTGTATCTGCTCTACGAGGTCAGTATCCTCCTAGCCGCGGGCCTGGACCGCAGAAAGCGCCGTCGAGAGCGCGCAGCCGGCTTCGGGGACCAGAGAGAGACCGCGGACGAGCCCGCGCCCGCGCCGGAGGACCCTGGGGAGCCGACAGTGCAGCAGATGATCGACCACACCGACGACACTTTGAGCTGATGCTGTTCGACCTGCGAGGACGCGGCCGCCGCAACACGGTGCGCGTGATCTACATCGGGCTCGCCGTGCTGATCGGCGTCGGCCTCGTCGGCTTCGGCGTCGGCGGCGGCTTCGGCGGGGGCGGCATCCTCAGCTCGGCCGGCAACAGCGAAGGCTCCGGCGGGGCGAGCTTCTCGAGCAAGATCGCCAAGTACGAAAAGGTCACCAAGAAAGAACCGAACAACCTCTCAGCGTGGGAAAACCTCGCCAAGAACCTGCTCCACGAAGCCGGCAACGAAGGCAACCTGACGAGCACCGGCGCTCCGAACGCGAAGGGCAAGGAACTGTACCGGCGCGCGTCGCAGGCCTGGCTGAGCTACCTCGCGCTGAACCCGCACACGCCGAACTCCGAACTGGCGCAGCTCGTCTACCGCATCTACGGCGAAGAAGGGCTGAACGAACCGGCCAAGGCCGTGCAGGCACTGAACATCGTCGTCGCCAAGCGCGAATCGGCCTCCTATTACGCGCAGCTCGCCGAGTACGCCTACAAAGCCGGCAACACAGGGCTCGGCGACCTGGCCGCGGCGAAGGCCGTCAAGCTCGCGCCCGCCAGCGAACAGACGCGGCTGAAGACCGAGCTGGCGGAAGTCAAGAAGTACCCCCACGGCGGTCAGATCTACACGACCACCACGAACGGCAAGGTCTACAAAATCCGCAAATCGCCGAGCGGCGGCTACACCGCCGTCGGCGCCCCCACGCCGCTCCCGGCGACCAGCACCTCGACGGGCACGACGACGGGCGCCACCACCGGCACGACGACCGGCAAATAGGGCGCCGGCGATGGCGGGTGGGCTTGCGGCCGGGCGCGGCGGCGAGGCCGACTACACCGCGCGGCTGCTGATCGCCTGCCCGGATCGCCCGGGCATCGTCGCGGCCGTCTCGGGGTTCCTGTTCGAGCGCGAAGCGAACATCGTCTCTTCGCACCAGTACTCCTCGGACCCGACCGGCGGGCGCTTCTTCATGCGCACCGAGTTCTTCCTGCCGCCGGGCAAGGACCCCGCCTCGCTGTCCGCCGCCTTCTCGGACCAGGTAGCGGGGCGATTCGGGATGGAGTGGACACTGCGCCGCTGGGGCGAGCGCCAGCGCACGGCGATCCTCGTCTCGCGCCAGGACCACTGCCTGCTCGACCTGATCTGGCGCCAGCGCCGGGGCGAGCTGCAGACGGACATCGTCGCGGTCGTCTCCAACCACACCGACCTCCAGTCGGAGGCCGCCGCCGCGGGCATACCGTTCCACCATGTGCCGGTCCCCGACGGCGCCATGCAGGACGCCGAGGCCCAGATGCTTGAGCTGCTCAGCGGTCGCGCCGAGCTGCTGGTGCTCGCGCGCTACATGCAGATCCTCAGCGGCGAGTTCCTCTCCCGCGTCGGCATGCCCGCGATCAACATCCACCACTCGTTCCTGCCGGCGTTCGCCGGTGCCGATCCCTACCGCCGCGCCCACGATCGCGGCGTCAAGCTGATCGGCGCGACCGCGCACTACGTCACCGAGGAGCTCGACGACGGCCCGATCATCGACCAGGACGTGCTGCGCGTGGACCACCGCTCCTCGGCCCAGGAGCTTGCGCGCATGGGCCGCGACGTCGAGCGCATGGTCCTCTCCCGCGCCGTTGCGCGCCATCTCGAAGACCGGGTGCTGGTGGACGGGCGCCGGACGGTCGTGTTCTAGGGAGGAGGTCGGCCGGCGCTCCGTGCCGGCCTGGGGAGGAGGTCGGCCGGCGCTCCGTGCCGGCCTGGGGAAGAGGATCGGCCGGCGCTCCGTGCCGGCCTGGAGGAAGGCGCGGGCTGGCGCCCCTGCCGCCCTCGGCAACGGCCAGCGGCGTTCGGTACGGCCGCGGCCACCACCGCCGCGGCGGACGGCTAGACTCTTGGACCCGAGCGGACCTTGCTGACGCGAGTCGCCGCTCTCCCCTTCGTGGGCCGTTAGCTCAATCGGCAGAGCAGGGGCCTCTTAAGCCCAAGGTTGTTGGTTCGATTCCAACACGGCCCATTTTCCTGACGGCGAACCGCACGCGCAGCGTCTTGCGCGGTTCGCGCCGGTCCTCAGGCCGCGCCGCCGGGCGGTTGGGGGGGCGCGTCGCCGGCCGGCGCCTCCCCGTCCGCCCCTGCATCCGGCTGCGCGCGGAACACCGCGATCACCGCAATCACGAGGTACATGAACGCGGCGACGCGCGGGACCGGGATCGCCACGGCTGTCGCTGCCAGCAGCAGGCCCAGGTTGGGCGCCGTCGCGCGCGTCACCGCGCCGATCTCCTGCCCGCTGATCCCCGGCCTGAGCAGGCGCCGGTCGCGCACTGCTGAGCTCCACAGCGCGGTGATCGTCACGGACACCGCGGTCAGCGTCAGCCCGTAGAAGATCACGGCCGTGCGCTCGGCGTTCGCGTCGCGGATCGCCTGCGCCATCAACCGCGTCGGGAACGGCAGGAACGAGACCAGCAGCAACAGCAGCAGGTTGATCCTCATCATCCGGCTGTTGACGAAGCTCAGGCGGCCGAAGATCCCGTGGTGGGCGAGCCAGAGGCCGCCGATGACGACGAAGGACGTCACGTACGCGAGATAGCCCGGCCACTCGTGCAGGATGCCGTGGACGAGGTGCTTCTCGACTTCCTCCTGCGGCACAGCGAGGTCGAGCACGAGCAGCGTCACGGCGATCGCGAAGACGCCGTCGCTGAAGGCCTCGGTGCGGCTGGTGTCCCACCGGCTGGACATCGCGCCCCGCGACAGTACAGGCCGTTCCGGGCGGTCCCGATGGCCTGTGGATGCCGAGCGCGGCGGCTACGCTGGGATCGTGCCGGTGCCTCAGACAGACTCGCCCGACGCGCTCGTGCTCGGCGGCGGCGGGGTGCTCGGTGAGGCCTGGATGACGGCGGTGCTCGCGGGCGTCGCGGCGGGCGGCGGCTTCGACGCGCGCCGGGCCGGACGCTTCCTCGGCACCTCTGCGGGCTCGATCGTGGCCGCCTCGCTCGCCGCAGGGATCGATCCGGCCAGCCGGCTGGATCGAGACGGCCCCGCGGCGCAGACGCCGGCCGGAGCGGAGTGGCCGGTCGCCGAGGAGGAGGCTGAGCGCGCCTGGATCGCGGGGCCCCTCGCGAGGGCCTTGCGCCTCGGCGGCTCCGCCGCCGCGCCGCTGGCGTCGCTGGCCCTCAGCTCGACAGGCGCGGGCGGCGCGGCCGTGCGCCGCGCGATGCTCCGGCGTGTCCCCGATGGCACCCGCTCCCTCGCCGATCTGGGCCGGATCGTCGCGGTCGCCTCCTCCGGGTTCGATCAGCGGCTGCTCGTCGCCGCGCTGGATCTCGAAAGCGGGCGGCGGGTGATCTTCGGCGCTCCCGAGGCCCCGGCCGCGACCGTCGCGCAGGCCGTGATGGCCTCCTGCGCCATTCCGGGCTTCTTCGCCCCGATCGAGATCGCGGGCCGGCGCTACGTCGACGGCGGCGCATGGAGCCCGACCAACATGGACGCGCTGCCCGTCGAGCGCGGCGACCGCGTCCTGTGCCTGAACCCGACAGGCTCCCTGCGCCCGGGCCGCGAGTCGCTCGCCGGCGCGTTCGGGCCACTCTCGCGGTCGGCGGCCGCGTCCGAGGCGCTCGCACTCCGCCACCGAGGAGCCAGTGTGCAGACGGTCAACCCGGACGCCGCGAGCGCCGAGGCGATGGGCGTGAACCTGATGAGCCGCCGGCGGCGCGACACCGTGATGGCGGCGGGCCACGCGCAGGGGCTGGCGCTCGCGCTCAGCACCGCGCGGGCGGCATAGCGCCGCCGGGCGAGCGGCGCGACTAGGCTCGCCCCATGCGAGCCGCCGACGGATTGCCGGTCCTCCAGTTCGCCTCCGAGGAGCAGTGGCGGGCCTGGCTGGAGGAGAACCACACAACTGCCGCGGGCGTGTGGATCTCGATCGCGAAGAAGGGGACCGGGATCGAGAGCGTGCACTACCCGCAGGTGCTCGAGCACGCGATCTGCTTCGGCTGGATCGACGGCCGGCGCGAGCGTCTCGACGAGGTCCGCTTCCTCCAGCGCTTCACCCCGCGCCGGTCTCGCAGCCCATGGTCGAAGATCAACCGCGAGACGGCCGAGCGGCTGGCGCAGGAGGGCCTGATGGCGCCCGCCGGCCTGGAGGAGGTGCGCCGCGCCAAGAACGACGGCCGCTGGGAGCGGGCTTACGCATCCCAGCGCACCGCGGAGGTGCCGCAGGATCTGCAGCGCGAGCTCGACGCGCGCCCGGCGGCCGCGGCAGCGTTCTCAGGGCTGAGCTCGCAGAACCGGTACGCGATCCTCTACCGGCTCGACCAGGCGCGCCGTGCCGAGACGCGGGCGAAGCGCCTCGCCGAGTACGTGCGGATGCTGGAGGCGGGCGAGACGCTCCACCCGCAGTAGCTAGGCGGCCAGCGCCTCCGCGGAGCGCGCGGCGGACCGGCGCGCGGTGCGCGAGAACCGCACCCCCGCATCCTCGATCGGCCCGTGCCGCAGCAGGCGCACGTCGCGGGGATAGTTCTGGTTCAGCCGCCACGGCGTCACCGTGCCCTGGCGCGGGAAGTTGTCCACCGAGCGCTGCACATAGCCCGAGGCGAGGTCGAGGAAGGGTTGGGTGGGCTGGGAGGGGTCCGGGGCCAGCGGGGTGACGGCGTCGTAGCCGCGGCTGCGCATGTGGCCCAGCAGGCGGCAGACGTATTCGCTCACGAGGTCGGCCTTGAGCGTCCACGACGCGTTCGTGTAGCCCACGGCAAAAGCGAAGTTGGGGACGCCGCTGAGCATCATCCCCTTGTAGCCGACGGTCTCCGCCAGCTCGACAGCCTGACCGTCGACGTGCAGCTCGATGCCGCCGAACGCGAGCAGGTTGAGCCCCGTCGCCGTGATCACGATGTCGGCATCCAGGCGCCGCCCGTCTGCCAGCAGCAGGCCGGTGTCGGTGAAGCTGTCGATCGTGCCGGTCACGACCGAGGCCCCGCCGGAGGAGATCGCTGCGAAGAGGTCTCCTTCCGGCACCAGGCACATGCGCTGGTCCCAGGGGTTGTAGGTCGGGTTGAAGTGGGTGTCGACGTCGTAGCCGGCGGGGAGCTGGCGTGCGGTCGCGCGCCGCAGAAGCCGCTTGACGAACGCCGGTCGCCTGCGGCTGAGGGTGTAGACCCCCTGCGCCATCAGCGCGTTCTTCCAGCGCACAACCGCGTACGCCGCGCGCGTCGAGAGCCATCGCCGTGCGAGGTCGCCGAGCGGGTCGCGGCCGGGCAGCGAGAGCACGTAGCTCGGCGAGCGCTGCAGCATGGTCACGTGCTCGGCCGAGCCGGCCATCGCCGGCACGAGCGTGACGGCGGTCGCACCGCTGCCGATCACGACGACACGCTTGCCCGCGTAGTCGAGATCCTCGGGCCAGCGCTGGGGGTGGACAAGCGTGCCGCCGAAGCGATCGATGCCCGCGAAGCGCGGTGTATAGGGCTCGTCGTAGCGGTAGTAGCCCGTGCAGCCGTACAGGAACGAGCAGGTGACGGTGCTGCGAGCGCCGCCGGCGCCTTCCAGCTCGACGCTCCATTGCGAGCTCTCCGTGGACCATGCGGCGCGCAGCACCTTGGTCTGGAGCCGGATCCGGTCCGCGAGCGCGTTCTCGCTCGCAGCCTCGGCGATGTAGCTGCGAATCGAGGGGCCGTCGGCGATCGCCTGCGGCTGCTCCCACGGCTTGAACGAGTAGCCGAGCGTGAACATGTCGCTGTCCGAGCGGATGCCCGGGTAGCGGAAGAGGTCCCATGTCCCTCCGATGGCCTCGCGCGCCTCGACGATCAGGAAGCTCTGCTCCGGCCGCTTGCGCTGCAGATGGCACGCGGCGCCGATGCCCGAGAGGCCGCCGCCGACGATCAGGACATCGACGTGCTCCTCCGGGGGCTGCAGATGCGCGTCGGCCTCGGCGCTCGCCATGGCGACGAGGTTATCAACACCCTGTTGAAGATGTCAACACGCAGTTGATCGACGGCTCTCGCGGAGCTATAGTCGCGCTGGCCATGGCCGTCGAACCCCCATCGACCACCGCGCCGACCCGCGGGCGGCGGGCGTCGCGCGTGAGCGCGCAGGAGCGCGAAGCTGCGATCCTCGAGACCGCCGAGCACCTGCTCGAGGAGCGCTCGGTGCAGGACATCTCGGTCGACGACCTGGCGCGCGGCGCGGGCATCTCCCGCCCCAGCTTCTACTTCTACTTCCCGTCCAAGGAGGCTGTGTTCCTGACCCTGATCGACCGCCTGGTCGAGCAGGCCGAGGGCGGGCGCGAGGTGATCGACCGCATCCCCGAGGACCCACCCGCACGCTGGCGCGAAGGGCTGCAGATCTTCTTCGACACCTTCGGCGCGCACCGCGCCGTCGTCCGTGCGGGCGCCGAGCTCAGAGCCGTCAATCCCGAGGCGCGGCAGCTGTGGTCGAGCGTGATGGAGAAATGGGTCGGGTATGCGGCCGAGGCGATAGAAGCCGAGCGCGCCCGCGGCGCCGCCCCCGCCGGGGTGGATGCCAGGCAGCTCGCCATCGCGCTCGTCTCGATGAACGAGCGCGTCCAGTACGCCACCTTCGCGGCCGAACCGCCCTCGCTTCCCGATCAGACGGTGACCGACGTGCTGCTCGAGGTCTGGCTCAAGTCGATCTACGGCGAGGCGGCCTTCTAGGGCGCCGCCGCTAAGCGGAGGCGGACGGCGCAGCGACCCCGCCGATCAGGGTCTGCTGGCCGGCCTCTGTCCAGATCACCTGCTCGCGGCCGGGCCCGACGCCGACGAGCGCGACCGCGGCGCCGATCTGCTCGGCGACGAAGTCCAGGTACTCGCGCGCGGCCTGGGGGAGGTCCGACATCGAGCGGCACTCGCCGAGGTCCTCCTTCCAGCCGGGCAGCTCGGTCAGCTCCGCCCGGGTGTGGTGCAGCACGGTCTGGTGGTAGGGGAAGTCCTCGAACTCGGCGCCGTCCGATCCGCGGTAGCTGGTGCAGACCTTGACCCGGTCGAGCCCGGACAGCACGTCGAGCTTCGTGAGCACGAGCGCGTCCATCGTGTTCAGGCGCACGGCGTAGCGCAGCGCGACGAGGTCGAGCCAGCCGGTGCGGCGCGGTCGCCCGGTGGTCGTCCCGAACTCGCCGCCGCGGGCCCGGATCATCTCGCCCATGTCTTCGTGGAGCTCGCTCGGGAAGGGACCCGCTCCCACGCGGGTGGTGTAAGCCTTGGAGATCCCCCACACCTCGTCGATCGCTTTCGGCCCGATCCCGGTGCCGACGCAGGCCGCTCCGGAGAGCGGGTTCGAGGAGGTGACGAACGGATAGGTGCCGTGGTCGATGTCGAGCATCGCCCCCTGGGCGCCCTCGAGGATCACCGTCTGGCCCTCGTCGAGCATCTCCCACATCAGCTTGCTCGTGTCCGCGATGTGCTGCTCGAGCCGATGCCCGTAGACGAGGTAGTCCTCGGTCATCTGACGCAGGTCCAGCGCGGGGTCCTTCTCGAACGGGCGCAGCGAAAGGCGCTTGGGCTCCATCGCGGCGACGATCTTCTTCTTGAGGATCTTCTCGTCGAGCAGGTCCTGGACGCGGATGCCGAGGCGCGCCGCCTTGTCCGCGTAGCAGGGGCCGATGCCGCGGCGCGTGGTACCGATCTGCAGGCTCCCGAGCTTGGCCTCGCCGGCCGAGTCGAGCAGCAGGTGGTACGGCATGATCAGGTGGGCGTTGGCCGAGATCCGCAGGCCGCTGACGTCCACGCGCTTGGCGCGCAGGCCGTCGAGCTCCTCGATCAGCACGCGCGGGTCGATCACGACGCCGTTGCCGATCACGCAGCGCTTGCCGGGGTAGAGGATGCCGGAGGGGATCAGGTGGAGCTTCCACTCCTCCTGACCGCGCACGATCGTGTGGCCGGCGTTGTTGCCGCCCTGGAAGCGCACGACCGCGTCTCCGTGCTCGGCCAGCAGATCGGTGATCTTGCCCTTGCCCTCATCGCCCCACTGGGCGCCGACTATCACTATGCCCGGCATAGGCAGTGGAGTTTAGGGACGGAGCGCGCAGCTCCCGGTGTCGCGCCGGCGGTTTGGGGAATTGAGATGGGGTCGGCCGGCGCTCCGTGCCGGCCTCCGGAGATGGGGTCGGCCGGCGCTCCGTGCCGGCCTCCGGAGATGGGGTCGGCCGGCGCTCCGTGCCGGCCTCCGGAGATGGGGTCGGCCGGCGCTCCGTGCCGGCCTCCGGAGATGGGGTCGGCCGGTGCTCCGTGCCGGCCTCCGGAGATGGGGTCGGCCGGCGCTCCGTGCCGGCCTCCGGAGATGGGGTCGGCCGGCGCTCCGTGCCGGCCTCCGGAGATGGGGTCGGCCGGCGCTCCGTGCCGGCCTCCGGAGATGGGGTCGGCCGGCGCTCCGTGCCGGCCTCCGGAGATGGGGTCGGCCGGCGCTCCGTGCCGGCCTCCGGAGATGGGGTCGGCCGGCGCTCCGTGCCGGCCTCCGGAGAAGGGTCCGCCGGCGCCCGGTGCCGGCCTCAGCCGAGCAGGCGCGGCGTCGCCTCTGCGGCCGGCTCCTCCGCGCGATCGCTCCGGCCCTCAAACCGGACCTGGCGCCGGTCCTCGCCGAAGAGCGGGATCGGCTCGCCGCAGATCTCCTCGAGCCGGGACACCGTGCGCGCGCCGAGCCGGTCGCTCAGTTCGTCGGGCATCAGGTTGCTCGTCGTCACGATCGTCCGTTCGGACT
Source organism: uncultured Solirubrobacteraceae bacterium (assembly GCA_963742805.1). Lineage (GTDB taxonomy): Bacteria > Actinomycetota > Thermoleophilia > Solirubrobacterales > Solirubrobacteraceae > Palsa-744. The sequence goes on from CAVUNG010000001.1 coordinate 1,400,337, forward strand.
CATAGCGCGAGTTGACGATCGAGTAGAGCTGCTCGAGCACCCAGTCGGTCTGGTTCTCGGCGCCGAGATCGTCGATGTGCAGGAGGTCCACGGCGGCCAGGCGGTCGAGCAGGTCGATCAGCCCGCCGGGCGACTCCAGGGACTCGCGCAGCAGGTTCAGCAGGCGCGGGAGCGAGTAGATCGCCACCGACCGCCCGGCGTCGAGGGCGGTCTTCGAGACGAGCATCGCCAGGGACGTCTTGCCGGTGCCCACGTCTCCCACGATCCACAGGCCGCGCCCGGCGTCGAGCTGCTCGCCGATCGAGTGCGTGTAGCGGCGGACCTTCTGGATCTGGTCGGTCGCGGTGCGGCCGAGGTCGCTGATCGGGGGCCGGTCGAACGAGACCCCGCGGTAGCGGCGCGGGATGCGGCCCTCGAGGCTGCGCGTGCGGGCCGCCGCGATCCGCGCGCCGCGGCACTCGCAGTCGCGCGCCGTGTTCGTGGCCTCGTCGACCAGGAAGCCGCTGCCGTCGCAGACGCCGAGCGGGCAGCGCGGCTCGCTCGCTCGGGAGGGGCGGGATGCAGAAGGATCACCGCGCAGATCCTGGATCGCCGGGGACTCCTCGGGGAAGCGCTCGAACGGGGGCCCGCTCACTGCGCGTAGGGTTCGCCGGCGTAGTTCATGAACTTCGGGTACTCCTTCTGGAAGGTGAGCGTGACGTCGCCGACCGCGCCGTTGCGGTGCTTGGCGATCAGCAGGTCGGCCTCGCCCGGCCGCTCGCTCTCCTCTTTCGAGTAGTACTCCTCGCGGTAGATGAACATCACGAGGTCCGAGTCCTGCTCGAGGTTCCCGGACTCGCGCAGGTCCGAGAGCATCGGCTTCTTGTCGGGCCGGCTCTCGACCGCGCGGCTGAGCTGCGAGAGCGCGATCACGGGCACGCCGAGCTCGCGCGCGAGGATCTTCAGGCCACGGCTCAGCTCACCCACCGCGGTGACGCGGCTGTCATAGCGGCTGTCGGTCCGCATCAGCTGCAGGTAGTCGATGATGATCAGGCCGAGCCCGTTCTCGCACTGACTGTGCAGGCGTCGCGCCTTGGCGCGGATCTCGAGCAGGCCGACATCCGAGGAGTCGTCGACCCAGAGCGGCGCGTCGGCGAGGCGCTGCGAGGCGCTGAGGATCTTCGGCCAGCGCTGCTCGGCGACGCGGCCCTTGCGCAGCTCCTCGCCCTTGATGCGTGCCTGGGAGGCGACGAAGCGCTGGGCGAGCTCCGCCTCCGCCATCTCCAGCGAGAACAGCGCGACCGGCCGGTTGTGCTCGACCGCGGCGTTCTCGGCGATGTTGCAGACGAGCGCGCTCTTGCCCATCGCCGGACGTGCGGCGATGATGATCAGGTTGCCGGGCTGGAAGCCGCCGGTGATCTCGTCGAGGTCCTTGAAGCCCGACGGCGTGCCGGTCAGGGAGGTGCCTTCCAGCGAGAGGCGGTGCAGCTTGTCGAGCTCGTCGTGCAGCACGTCCTCGATCGCGCGGAAGTCCTGCTGGCGGTCGTCGCGCGCCACCTCGAGCATCGCCTTCTCCGCCTGCTCGACGAGCTCCCGGGGCGCTGCCGCGTGGCCCAGCACGCTCTCCTGGATCACGTAGGTGCTGTTCAGCAGTCGCCGCAGCAGCGCGTTCTCGCGCACGATCTGCGCGTAGCGGCGGGCGTGCCCGGCCGCCGGCACGACACCCGAGAGTTCGTCCACGGAGGCCTGTCCGCCGATGTCCTCGAGCTTGCCCATCCTGCGCAGGCGGTCGGTGACCGTCAGCACGTCGACCGGCTCGCTCTCGTTGTAGAGCGCGAGCATCGCCTCGTAGATCACCGCATGGCGCTCGCGGTAGAAGTCCTCGGCGCGCAGCCCCTCCTCGATCACGAGGGCGTAGAGCGAGCGATCCGAGAGCAGGATCGCGCCGAGCACCGACTGCTCGGCGTCGAGGTTGTGCGGCGGCGTGACGACCCCCGCTGGAGGGCCGGCCGTGCCGTTGGCTGTCGATACCGCGCTCATCCGTCGGGCGAGTCTAGGGTCGCGGCTGTGAGCGCCCGGAGGCGGTTTCCGCAAATGCGGGACGAAAGATCGCGCGGCATGTGCACGAACAGATGTTCGCACCCGCGCACGACGTCACGGCGGGGAGCGCGGCCATGCGAAGGAGGCGGTTGCCGGATCCCACCTCACCCCAAACCCGGCAAGCGGCGCCGGCCGGCCGCCTCTATTTCTTGGCGACGACCATGGTCTTGACCGTGGCCTGCACGCCGTCCACGACGTCCACGACGACCATGTAGGTGCCGACGTTCTTGATCGGCTCGGGGAGGTGCACGCCCCGTTTGTCGATGCGCAACCCTCGCGCTTCGCGGATCGCGCTGGCGATGTCCTGCGCGGTGACCGAGCCGAACAGGCGCCCGTCGGCGCCGGCCTGCTGCGGGATCGTCAGCACGGTGCGGTTCAGCAGGTTGACGTTCTCCTGGGCTTTCTCGACGGCCTCGCGCGCGGCCCGCTCCTCGGCGGCCTGGCGCTGGCGGACGGTTTCGATCGCGCCCTTGGTGGCGGGCTGGGCCAGCTTGCGCGGGATCAGGTAGTTGCGCAGGTATCCCTTCGAGACGTCGATGACCGCGCCGCGGTCGCCGAGGTCCTCGACGTCTTTGAGCAGGATCGCCTCAGGCATCGCTCGCCTCGCCCCCTGCGCCGCTAGTCGCGGTCGCGGTCGCGTCCGCGACCGCGCGGGCCGTCCTCACGACCGCCCTCGTTGACGTACGGGAGCAGCGCCAGCTCACGCGCGCGCTTGACCGCGCGAGCGATCTGGACCTGGTGGCGGCGGCAGGAGCCGGTGATCCGGCGCGAGCGGATCTTCCCCTTCTCGGAGATGAACTTGCGCAGCGACGCGACGTCCTTGTAGTCGACCTGCTCGACCTTGTCGCGGCAGTGCTGGCAGGGCTTGCGGCGTCCGCTTCCGGGGCCGCCCCGCTTGTCGCGCCGGCGGACCGGCTTCCCGCGTCCGCGCGCCTTAGCCATCGAACTGCACCGTGTTGTCAGACAAAGATGCTCCTAGCTGCTCTAAAAGGGAATGTCCTCGTCGGAGGCGGCGCCTCCGGCCGGTGCGGTCTGGAAATCCCCTTCGTCTACTGGGATGTCGCTGCCCTTTGAGCCCCCGTTGCCCGTGAATCCGCCTCCGCTGGAGCCTTCATCACGACCGCCCAGGAACTGCACCGAGTCGGCAATGATATCGATTGCCTGGCGTTTCGCGCCCTCCTGGGTCTCCCACTCGCGCCACTCGAGCCGTCCGTCGATCGCCACGGGCCGTCCCTTGGAGAGGTAGCGGGCGGCGTTCTCGCCCTGTGCGCCCCACACGGTCACGTCGAAATAGTTCGGCTTGTCCTCCCATTCGCCGGTGCTGCCGTTCTTGCGGCGGGTGTTGCAGGCGACGCGGAGCTTGCAGACCGACGAGCCGCTCGGAAGCGAGCGCAGCTCGGGGTCGCTCGTCAGGTTTCCGGTCAATACGACCCGGTTGATGTTCGTTGCGGCCACGGATCTCTTCCTTTCGTTTCCGGGTCTGCGAGTCTAGACAGGCGCGCGGGCGGCGCTCAACGGCGCCGCCGGCGGATCCCGCTCATTGCGAGGAACGGCGGGAGCGCGGCGAGGTGCGGAACACCTCGTCCCAGTAGGGGGCGCTGATCCCGAAGCCCTTCGTGTCGTCCTGGAAGTGGTGGCGCATGTGGCGCTCGCGCAGCATCCGGCCGAGCCTGCCGTGCGGGCGGAAGTGATGCAGGTAGTAATGCATCATGTCGTAGATCAGATAGCCCGCGAAGAAGCCGGCGCTGATCCCCGGCGCGTAGTCGTGGCCCGCGATCAGCCAGATCAACCCGAACACCGCAGCCGCGAGCGGGATGCTGACCGCCGGCGGCATCACGAGGCGCATCGGGTCGTTGGGGTGGTCGTGGTGCACCCCATGGATGATCCAGTGGAAGCGCGCGCCGACCCCGTCCTCGGGCTCGAAGTGGAAGACGATGCGGTGCAGCCAGTACTCGAACAGGCTCCAGATCGCGTAGCCGAGCGCGAACAGGCCGATCGCCAGCGGCAGGCTCGTCAGCGACAGGCCCCACGCGAACAGCAGCGCGATCGCGGGCAGGAAGATCAGGATCGGCACCGCGGGGTGCACGCGCGAGAGCGCGTCCAGCACCCGCGACTCGAACATCGGCGGAGAGGCGCGCAGGACGTCGGTGCGCCTGACCGTCCCGTCGCTCATGTCCTCGCGCCAGTCCATCTGCGGGCAGATGTTATTACGAGCGCGCTGAGATCACCGGGTGCGGCAGCGGCTGTGCGGCGACGGGCGCTGAGGCGGGGCAGGGCGGGGCGCCCGACGGGAGAGCTAGGCGCTCTCGGCGGCCTCGGGAGCCGCCTCGGCGTCGGCGGCCGGAGCCTCGGCAGCGGGAGCCTCTGAAGCGGCGGCCTCGGCCGGCGCAGCCTCGGGGGCGGCAGCCTCTGGGGGCGCGCTCTCGGCCGGCGCCGGGGCCTCAGCGGCGCGGCGCGGGCGCCTCGCCCTCCGGAGTCTCCGCGCGCCGCTGCGGGGTCATCTCGGGCGGGTTCGGCGTGCCGGGTGCCAGCTTGATGATGCGGTGGCGGAGCACGCCGTCGGTGATCCGCAGCGTCCGGTCCAGGCTCTCGAGCAGTTCGGTCTGCCCGACGTGGAACTGGAGCAGGTGGTAGTCAGCGTTCGCCTTGCGGTCGATCGGGTAGGCCAGCGCGCGCTCGCCCCAGTCGTCCTGGCGAACCAGCTCGCCCTGCGCGTTGATCGCGGCCACCGCGTCAGCGACGATCTTGGTACGCGCGGATTCCTCCGCCTGGGGGTCCAGGAGGAGCATCAGGTCGTATGTGGGCGCGGGCAGCGTCATGCGCAGCGGACAAGAGTAGCGGGTCGCGGACGATTCGACGCCCGGCTGCCCTCAGGCGGACGCCCGGGTGCGCCCCTTCGCCCGGATGTCCGCGAGCTGATCGTCGATCCAGTCGCCCGGGTCGCGCGAGGTCACGATGTCCACGAGGCCGGCGCGCCGCCGCCGGCGCTCGCCAATGCTCATCGTCAGCGCGGCGTGGATCGAGTCGGCCAGCTCCTGGATGTCGAACGGGTTCACGGACAGCGCGTACTCGCCGAGCTCCTCGTGCGCCCCGGTGTTCTCCGAGAGGATGGAGACGCCCTCGCGCTCGTTGACGATCGGGCCCTCCTTCGCGACCAGGTTCATGCCGTCGAACATCGCGTTGACGAGCAGCACGTCGTAGTGCTTGTAGGCGGCCATCGCCTCGTCGAGGTCGTCGCGCAGCTTCAGCTGGATCGGCATCCAGTCGGGGGTGCCGTGGCGGTGGTTGACGACCGCGACGAGCGCCTCGATCCGCTCGAGGTACTCCGCGTACTGCGGCACGTCGGTTCGCGAGGGCATCAGCTGGGCGATGAACGTGACCCGCTCGGTGAACTCGGGGTGCTGCTCGAGGAACAGGTCGAAGGCCGAGAACCCGCGCAGCACGTTCTTCGAGAGGTCGGCCCGGTCCACGCGGAGGATCAGGAAGTCGCGACGCCGTTGCAGCAGGGCGCGCTCGAACCGGCCCACACGCTCGCCCGCCGCGATCTGCCTGGTGGCCTCGTGGTCGATCGGCAGCGGGTAGGCCCGTACCCACACCTCGCGACCGGCGAACCGCACGATGCCGTCGTCGAAGTTCACCTCGAGGTCCATCAGATCGCGGCAGCACTGCAGGAAGTTGTGACGGTAGGAGCGGGTGTGAAAGCCGATGATGTCGTTCGCCAGCAGGCCGGCGAAGATCTCCTCTCGGATCCGCGCCGGGAGCACGCGCCAGGCGTCGGGCTGGGTCCAGGGGATGTGGATGAAGTGGTGCAGGAACGCATCCGGTCTGGCCCTGCGGACGAGGTCCGGGAGCGTGTACAGGTGGTAGTCGTGGACCATCACCACCGGTTCCTCGTCGCCGTCGATCTCTTCCACCACGGCGCGGGCCAGATCCTCGTTGACGACGTTGTAGCCGAACTCGAAGGCCTCGATCTCCTCACGGCGGATGTCCGGCGCGTTCGAGAGGTCCCAGAGGTAGTGCTGGATGAACCACAGCATCGGGTTCGCGAACACGTTGTAGAAGCGGTCGTAGGCGTCGGCGTCGCTGACGACCAGGCGCACCTGGTATTCGCCGCCGGCGGGCGAGCGCACGGGGAAGGCGCGGCCGCCGTTGCGGTTCGAGACCTCCGCGTCGTACTCGTTCATCGCCGAGGCGATCCAGATCACCTGGCGGTGGGAGGCGAGCCCGGTGAGCGCGGTGACCAGGCCACCGGAGCCACGCTGCACCTCGCCTTTGGCCTGGAAGGTGACCGGCCCGCGGTTGCTTACCAGCACGAGCGGAGTCCGCTGTGCCGGCATCGCGGTCAGGACTCCTGGAGGGAGTTGAAGATGCGCAGGTAGTCGCGCAGGTAACGGGGCGTCAGGAAGTGCGCTCGCACGTACTCCTTGCCGGTGCGTCCCAGCTTGCGACCCAGCTCGGGGTCACGCAGGATCTCGAGCGAGCGCCGGGCGCATTGCTCCACGCTCGAGACGAGAAAGCCGGAGACCCCGTCCTCGATCTGCAGCGGGATGCCGCCGACGTCGCCGCCGATGAACGGGCGCCCCTTCCAGATCGCCTCCGAGACGGTGAGCCCGAAGCCCTCGCGCGTGGACTTCTGGATCACGACGTCCGAGTAGGACTGGAACGCGTTGACCTCGATCGCGCCGACGTTGTTGAAGTTGTTGAGGATGTGCACGTCGGGGTCGCCGTCGGCGTGCGCGATCGTCGCGTTGAAGAAGTCCCAGCCCTCGGGGTCGTCGCTGGCCATCGAGCCGACCAGCGCGAGCTGGATCTCGGGCATCTCCTCCTTGACCTGGCGGTAGGCGTCGATCACGCCGAGCGGGTCCTTCCACGGGTCGAAGCGCGAGACCTGGCACATCAGGGGCCGGTCGACGTCGATCCCGAACTGCCCGCACACGAACGCCGCGTCCTCGGGCGAGAGCGCCATGTTCTTCGGCGTCAGCGGGTCGATCGCGGGCGGCACCACGTTGACGTGCCCTTTCATCCCGCTGGGGACGTACTGCTCGGTGTGGAAGAGCGACTCCGGGTAGTCCTCGATGTAGGGGAGGAGCTGGGAGATCGTGTCGGGGTTCGGCGTCGAGAGGTCGATGTGGCAGCGCCACACCCATCCCTTCGCCTTCTCGGGCACCAGCTTGTAGAGGCCCGCCGGCTGCGGGTCGTGGATCAGGCAGACGTCCCAGCCGTCGCTCAGCTCGCGGGCGTTCATCTCGTTGAAGCGCCGCCAGGTCGCCCACTGCTCGGAGTCGAGGTCCTGGGGCGCCCCCTGCAGGGCGTTGTGCATGAGCTTGGTCGCGTTGAAGAACTCTTCGCGACCGTAGATCACATGCCACTCGCAGTCCAGCCCCACGTCGCGCATCAGCGGCACGAGCGTGTAGAGGATCTCGGAGACCCCGCCGCCGAAGGCGGTGGCGGACACGTGGACGACGCGCTTGCCCTGCAAAGGCTCGGCGAGCTCGCGGATCTCGGCGATCAGCTCGCGCCCGCAGATATGCGTGTAGTCCGCGAGCGTCTTGTTGGCTACGGCGACGGGCTGGAGCACGCGGCGGGACCATATATCAACGCGTAGCGGCAAACTCCGTGACCGGCACCCGGGCCGGCACCGAGCGCCGGCCCGGTCCTCCGGGCCGGACATGAAGCGACTGCCCGGCCCTCCGGCATGGAGCGCCGGCCCGGTCCTCCGGGCCAGGCACGGCGCGCCGGCCGGGTTCCGCGGGTCGGACATGGAGCGCCGGCCGGGTCCTCCCGGGTCGGACATGGAGCGCCGGCCCGGCCCCCTTGTGGTCCCTACTGTCGACGCGGGCCGCCGGCCGGTCTAAGGTTGTCCCGCATGCTGAACGGGCGCCTGTACCGTGCGGCCTTCCTGCCGTTCCTGCTCGCCCTGGCCGTCGCCGCCTTCGCGCTTGGCAGCCAGCCGATGCCGCGCGGAACCACGCTGGCGCCGGATGCGTTCCAGGGCGAACGCGCGTACGCGGAAGCGCAGACGCTTGCGCGCCGCTACGCCGAACGCCGGCCGGGGAGCCCGGGCGACGTCGCGCTCGCCCGCTACGTGGCGGGCACCTTCCGGGGCCTGGGCAGCACCGCCGGCGGTGGCTTCACGGTGCACGTGCTCCACACCGAAGGCCAGACGATCGACGGCGAGCGCGGGCTCGCGACGGTGGTGGCCGTGCGCCCGGGGTCGACGCCGGCGTCGCCGATCCTGATCGTCGCCCACCGCGACGCCGCGAAGCGGGGCTCGCCCGCCGAGATGTCCGCCACGGCCGCGCTGCTCGAGTTCGCTCGTGTCTTTGCCGCCCGGGAGACCAAGCGCACCGTCGTGCTCGTGTCGACGAGCGGCGGCAGCGGCGGCGACGCCGGCACGCAGACACTCCTCTCGGACCTCGAAGCGGCGGGCGTTCACGGCCCGTTCGACGCCGCGATCGTGCTTGGCGATCTCGCCGCTGCGAGCCTGCGCAAGCCGATCGTGGTGCCCTACTCCGACGGCCTCGGGGCCGCGCCGCTCGAACTCACACGGACCGTCTCGGACGCGATCGACCGCGAGTCGGGCTGGGACCCGGGCGCCCCGAGCACGTTCGGCCAGCTCGCGCATCTCGCCTTCCCGATGGCGGCGGGGGAACAGGGTGTGCTGAACGAGCAGGGACTGCCCGCCGTGCTCGTGCAGGCGAGCGGCGAACGAGGGCCGGCGGCCTCCGAGCGCATCGCAGCCGGCCGCATCGAAGGGCTCGGCCGCGGCGTCCTGAACGCCGTGGACGCGCTCGACGTCGCTCCCGACGTGCCCACGGCCCTGCAGACCGGGATCGTGATCCAGCACAAGACGATGCCCTCCTGGGCCCTGCGGCTGCTGATCGGCACGCTGCTCCTGCCGCCGCTCGTCGCCGCCGCCGACGGGCTTGCGCGGCTGCGCCGCCGCCGCAGGCGGGTGGGCGCCTGGACGCTGTGGACGCTCGGGTGCGCCCTGCCGTTCCTGTGCTGTGCCGTGCTCTGCTGGCTGCTCGGCGCGCTGGGCATCATCGGGACCGCGCCCTCGGTGCCGGTGCCCGACGGCGCGCTGCCGCTCGACGCGGCTGCGGTCGGCGCCCTTGTGGCGGCGGCGCTCACGTTCGCGCTCTCGTGGCTGGCGCTCGCGGCGCTCCTGCGCCGGCTGGGCATCGATCCCGTGTTCAGGCCGGACGGGGAGACGGCCGGGCTGCCCCCGGTGCTGCTGCTGTCGGTGCTTGCCTGCCTGGTGTGGATCGGCAACCCGTACACCGCGCTGCTGCTCGTCCTCGCCGTCCATGTCTGGCTGCTGATCGCCGCTCCCGAGCTGCGCCCGCGCCGCAGCATCGCCATCGGTCTCCTCGCGCTGGGGCTCGCGCCGCTGGCGCTCCTGATCGCCTTCTACGCGCGCCAGCTCGGATACGGGCCGGGCCGGACGGCCTGGGAGGCGGTCCAGCTCGTCGCAGGCGGGCACGTCGGGTTCGGCTCGGCGCTGCTGTGGAGCATCGCCTTCGGCTGCGCCGTGGCGGTCGCGCTGGTCGCTGCCCGGGCACGACAGGAGCCTGGTCTGGTCGCGCCTGACGAGCGGGTCGAGATCACGATCAGAGGCCCGCTGAGCTACGCCGGCCCCGGGTCCCTCGGGGGTACGGAGTCGGCTCTGCGACGATAAGGGGGCCGGTGAGCGAGTTCCCGATCACCTCAGCACCGTCTCCGGGGCGTCTGTCTGCGGGCCGCTCGCGCTCCTCGCGGGCGTTTCGCGTGCTCGCGGGGCTGTTGATCGTCGCGGGTGCCCTCGCGATCGCCGACGGCATCGTGACGCTGCTCTGGCAGGAGCCGATCTCGGCCCTGATCGCGAAAATCCACCAGGACGACCTGAAAGGCCAGCTCGCCAAGGTCGAAGCGGCGCCACCCAAGCCCTCCGAGCGGCGGGCCCTCGCCGGGATCGTCGACGAGCGCGAGCGGATCGCCTACCTGGCCGCGTCGCTTCAGCGTGAAACGGGCGAGGGCGGTCCGGTCGGCAAGATCTCGATCCCGAGCATCGGGGCTCGCTTCGTGATGGTGAACGGCACCAGCACCTCCGACCTCGAGAGCGGTCCCGGGCTCTACCGCGGGACGACGTTCCCGGGTATCGCCGGGACGACTCTGATCGCTGGACACCGGACGACCTACCTCGCGCCGTTCCGCCACATCGACTCGCTCCGGCCGGGGCAGCAGATCCGCCTGGAAATGCCCTACGGGCGCTTTCTCTACACCGTCGTCGGGCACCGCGTGGTCGCGCCCACGAACGTCAAGGCAGCCACCGCCAACGTCGGCTACAGCCGCCTCGTGCTGTCCGCCTGCACCCCCCTCTTCTCCGCTGAAAAACGCCTGCTCGTGTTCGGACGGCTGACGCGGGCGGAACCGCTTGGCGCGGGCCGCTACCTCACCGGCGGCCAGGTGGCCAGCCCGCTGCTGTACCCGCTGCACCCCGCGACGCGGCGTCAACTACCACCGGTGCTCGTATCCCTCGGCCCGTACTACGTCGCCCCCGCCGTCTAGCAGCCGCGCCCCGGCCAGCCCCGTGCGCGCCTCGCCGATCCAGCTGACCCCGGCGCCGCCGGCGGCAGCGAGCCCCTCCTCGACCTCCTCGCGACGCGCGGGCGCCGCGCAGAAGCACAGCTCGTAGTCTTCGCCGCCGCCCGCGGCCAGCGCCGCGGCGCTCACCCCGAGGCGTTCTGCGACAGCCCGGACGCCGGCCGCGAGCGGCAGCAGCTCGGCCTGCAGCGCGAGCGCGACGCCGCTCGCCAGGCCCAGTGCCCCGGCGTCGGCGGCAAGCCCGTCCGAGACGTCGATCGTCGCGCTCGCGCCGGCGCGAGCGAGCGCCCTCCCCTCCGCCAGCCGCGGGATCGGCCGCCGCGCACGCTCGATGCCGGGCTCGACATCCGGGAGGAGCGGAGCCCGCCCTTCCATCACCGCCAGGGCCGCCGCCGCGGCTCCGAGCTCGCCGGTGACGCCGACCAGATCGCCCGGCTCTGCGCCCTCGCGGGAGAGCGGGCGCTCCCCCTCGGCGAGCCACCCGGTCACGGCAACCGACACGAACAGGACGGGCGCGGCGACCACGTCCCCGCCCGCGATCGTCGTCCCGCTTGCCAGCGCGAGCGCGTCGGCCCCCAGCGCCAGCGCGAGGGCGTCCTCCTCGGCGAAGCCGGGTGGCAGGCCGAGCGACAGGAACGCCTCACCCGGCCCGGCGCCGACCGCCGCGAGATCCGAGAGGGCGCCGGCCAGCGCGCGGTGGCCGACCTCCTCGGGGGTCGCCCAGCCGTCGCCGAGCCGGAAGTGCACCCCCTCGACCATCGTGTCGATCGAGCCGGCGCACAGCTCCCCTCCGGCGCGCACGACCGCCGCGTCGTCCCCGATGCCCATCAGCAGCCGCGACGATGCGGCAGGGCTGCGCAGCGCAGCCGCGATCGAGTCGATCAGGGAGCGCTCAGCGATGCCGGTAGACGATCCGGGCGCGGTCCAGATCGTACGGAGACAGCTCGCAGCGCACCCGATCTCCGGGCAGGATGCGGATGCGGAAGCGCCGCATCTTGCCGGCGACGTGCCCGAGCACGACGTGATCGTTGTCGAGCTTCACGCGGAACATCGCGTTCGGCAGGGCCTCGATCACCTCGCCCTCGAATTCGACCTTCTCCTCCTTCGCCACGCTCCGTCCCTATCCGGCCGCGCGCGCCATCGCGCCGGCCTGCAGCTCGCTTTCCACGCACACCAAACTACCAGCGCGCTGCGGGCGGGGTGCTCGGAGGCCCGGCGGGTGGCGCCGCGTCACGCTCTCGCAGCGGCCGGGGAACGCGCCCCGCGGGAGTTCCGAAGGCCGGCATGGAGCGCCGGCCGGCCCCTCTCCCAAAGGCCGGCATGGAGCGCCGGCCGGCCGCTCCCTAATTCGCGCCCGCGCCGCCGGTCTTTTCGATCGCGGGCCTTTCTTCGGCCGCGGCGGGAGGCGCGGGCGGGCCTTTCGGTTCGGGCTGCGGCGCCTGCTTGTTCCCCTTTTTCGGCTTGGGCTTCGTCGGCTTGCCGGATTCGAGTTCTTCGTTCTGGTGCGCGCGCGCCTGCCCCGTGGTCGCGTATTTGCCGTAGAAGGGCTTGAATTCGATTCCGCTGTTGTCTTCGTGCAGCGGCGCGCAAGCGTGTCCTTCGGTGACCGCGGCCATGTAGGCGTGCCAGATTTCGGCGGGCAGGTAGCCGCCCTGCTGCGGCTCGCCGTGGACGTCGGTCATCGACACGCGCCGGCTGGGGTAGCCCATCCAGACCACGGTCGAGTATTCGCTGTTGTAGCCGTCAAGCCAGGCGTCGATCAGTTCGCTCGTGGTGCCGGTCTTGGCGGCGGTGGGGCAGTTGATCGCCGAACGCACCGCGGTGCCGCTCTGGACGTTCTCGTGCAGGATCTTCGTCTCTTCTCCGGTGACCCCTTCGCTCAGCACCTTGACGCGATGGGGCTTGCCCCAGCTCGTGTCGACGCGGCCGTTGGGGAACACGACCTTGGTGATCGCGATCGGCGAGTTGCGCCAGCCGCCGTCGGCGAGCGTCGCGTACACGTTGGCCATTTCCAGCGGGGTGACGCCGAGTTTGAGACCTCCGAGCGCCTCGGCGGCGTAGCTCTGCAGCGGGCTGACGACGCCCATCTTGTGGGCCATTTCGGTGACCGTGTTCTCGCCGAGGTCGGCCGCGAGCTGCGCGTAGACGGTGTTGTCGGAGGCGAGCGTCGCCTGCACGAGGCTGATCGACTTGTTCAGCGAGGTCCCCTCGAAGGTCTTGACTTCGTAGGTCGGATACTGCGGCAGCCACCCCGGCGCGAGCGTGTGTGAGAGGTAGTAGGTCGTGTTCGGGTCGACGCCCCGAGAGAGGGCGTCGGCGAGGTCGATCGCCTTGAACGTCGACCCGGGCTGGCGGTGTCCGTCGGCGGCGAGGTTGTACTGCGACTTCTCGTAGCTCTCGGACTCCGCCATCGCCTCGATGTCGCCGTTGGCCGGGTTGATCGTGACGATCGCCGACGCGGGGTCTTCGGGCTGGTTGAGGACTTCGCCGATCGCCTTGCGCGCGAGACGCTGCATGTTGAGGTTGATCGTCGTGTAGACCCTCAGCCCGCCCTGGGCGACCGTTTCGCGCCGTAGCGCTTGTCGAGCAGCTGGTGGACGTATTCGAAGAAGAAGTCCTCGCGGCGCTGGGAGTAGTAGGTCCCGTGTTCGACTTCCAGCGGCGACCGTTCGGCCTGTTCGGCCGCCGCCTTGGAGATGTAGTGCAGTTCGGCCATCTTGCCCAGCACCTCGTTGCGGCGCTTGCGTGCTTCCCGCGGGTTGCGGAACGGGTTGTACTGCGAAGGCGCCTGGGGCAGCCCGGCGAGCAGCGCCGCCTGCTGCAGGTCGAGCTGGGAGGCCGGTTTGTTGAAGAAGATCCGCGCCGCCGCCTGCACGCCGACGGCGGTCTGACCGCCGACGGTGCCGTAGGGGACGCTGTTGAGGTATTGGGTGAGGATGAACCGCTTGCCGTGTTGTTTCTCGTAGTCGAGCGCCATCTTGGCCTCGATGATCTTCTGCCTCAGCGTGTGCTTGTCGGTGCCGAGGTAGAGGTTGCGCATCAGCTGCATCGTGATCGTGGAGGCGCCCTGGACGGTCGCCCCGCTGAGCGCGTCCTTGATCGCCGCGCGGAAGATGCCGGTGACATCCACGCCGTGGTGTTTGTAGAAGCGCTGATCCTCGATCGCGACCGTGGCGTCCTTCAGGTTCGTGGGGATCGCGTTCCAGGCCACGGGAGTGCGCAGCTCGTCGGACTGGATGAACCCGAGCCGGGTGCCGTCGGCGGCGAACACCTGGGAGGAGCCGCCGGTCACGAGGGGGTGCAGCCGGCCCGGGGGCGTGGCCGACGCGGCGACGTTGAGGACGTAGGCGACCGCGACGATCACGGCTACGATCACGGCCGTGATGACCGTGCCGCCCGCGATCAGGGCGAAGCGTGCGCCGCCGCCGCCGTGATGGCGCCGCCGGCGCTGTCTTGCTTGTCGGGACATCGGGCCGGTTCGAGGTTACCGCGCCTCCGCCCCGTGGTTGCGCAGTTGCAGGGCGCCGTCTCTAGGCTCGGACACAGCATGAACCCGGACACGGCCGAGATCGCGATCCCCGGGCGGGCAGGACCCGATCCCGGTGCCGAGACGCGCGCGGGTTGCGTTCCGGCAGCAGAGGCCGGCCGGACGCGCCGGTCCGCCGGCGCCGGACTGGCCCGCTCGGCGCTCGAGCGGCTGCGCGTGCCCCTTCACGCGGTGCGAGCCGACCCGTGGCGGGCCGCCGCCGTCCGCGACAGCTGGCGGGCGCTGTGGAGCTCGCGGCTGCTCGTCTGGGCGATGGGCGTCGGCACGGTCCTCGCCTTCGGCTTCGGGCCGGCGCGCAAAGCGTTCAACCCGCCGGGGGTGACCCGCGGCTTCGGCTGGCTCGGCGACCTGCTGGCGGCGCCGGCCGCGCGCTGGGACGCGGCCTGGTACCTGGTGATCGCGCACTACGGCTATCGCCCCGACCTCGGTCACTTCACGGCCGCGCGAACCGCGTTCTTCCCGCTCTACCCGCTCGGCGTGCGCGCGGTCTCGTGGCTCGGCAGCCCGCCGGTGCTCGCCGGCGTGCTGATCTCGACGGCGCGCTCGCGCTGGCTCTCTACGGCATCCACCGCCTGGCCGCGCTCGAGTTCGGCTCGCTCGACGCCGCGCGGCTGGCGGTGCTCGCGACGGCGTTCGCGCCGATGGCCTTCTTCTTCTCGGCCGTCTACTCGGAGTCGCTCTACCTCGCGCTCTCGGTGGGTGTGTTCTGGTGCGCCCGCGAAGGGCGCTGGGCGCTCGCCGGGGTGCTCGGCGGGCTCGCGGCGGCGACGCGCAGCACGGGGCTCGTGCTGCTCCTGCCGGTGCTCGATGCTCTATCTGTACGGGCCGCGCCGGGACCGCGCGCCCGACCGCGGAGAGCGCGCGCGGCCTGCAACCGCGCTACCGGCTGCGCAGCGACATGCTGTGGCTGGCGCTGATCCCCGCCGGCTGTCGCGCTGTTCTCGCTGTGGCTCGGGCTGTCGGGCGGCGACGCCCTGGCGCCGTTCCACGTCCCAGCAGATCTGGGGGCGGCACTTCGCCGGCCCGTACGTCGGCGTGTGGGACGGCCTGCGGGCAGCCTTCGAGGGCGCCCGCCAGCTGCTGTCCTTCCAGCGCGCGCACGTGTACTTCCCCGCGGCGCCCGGGAGCCCGACCGTGGCTGCCTCGCACAACCTGATGCTGCTCGCCTTCCTGGCGGTCGCGGTCCCGATCGTGGTGCTGGTCCTGCGCCGGCTGCCGGTCGCCTACGGCGTCTACGTGCTCGCCGCCCTGGCGCTGCCGCTCTCCTACCCGGTCGCCGGTCAGCCGCTGATGTCGCTGCCGCGCTTCGTGCTCGTGCTGTTCCCGCTGCAGCTCGCGCTGGCGCCTGGCTCGCAGAGCACGGGCGCGCGCGCGTGCCCGTGCTGGGCGCCTCGGCCGTGCTGATGGTGCTCTTCGGCGCCCAGTTCGCGACCTGGCACTGGGTCGCGTGAGGACGCGCCCCGCCACCCCGGGCGAGGCGAGCCCGGGCGAGGACCTCGAGCAGGCGGCGCCGCCGTCGCGAGCGCGCCGCCTCCGGTCGAGCCGCTGGAGGGGGACCGGTCGGCTTCGCCGCTGCCGGGCTGGCCGTGGTGGTCGGCCTTCGTCGCGCTGCTCGGCGCGCTCGTGCTGGCGGCGGTCGGGGCGCTGGCCGTCGACCTGCCGGCGCTCGCTTTCGGCGTCGAAATCACGAGCTCGCACACGCCGCCCGGGCTGACGATCGCCGACACCTTCGTGCAGGACCTCGCGTTCGTCGCCGGGCCGCTGATCTGCGCGCACTGGCTCACCCGCGCGGTGCGCCCGTGGCAGTTCGGCCTGCGGCGCCCCGGCGTCGGCTGGGGCGCGGCGGCGATGATGGTGCTCGGGCTGCATACTCGCGTTCCTCCTGCTGAACGCCGGCTGGTCCAGCTGGTGAACCCCGGCAAAGAGAAGCTGCTCGAACAGCTCGGCACGAAAGAAAGCACGCTGCTGCTGCTGCTCAGCGCCGGCGCTGACGTGCGTGGTCGCGCCGATCTGCGAGGAGTTCCTGTTCCGCGGCTACATCTTCACCGCCTTCGGAACTGGGGGTTGCTCCCCGCGGCGATCGCCGACGGGCTGATCTTCGGCGGCGTGCACGCCAGCTCGGCGCCGGTGCTCGACCTGCTGCCGCTCGCGGCGCTCGGCTTCGGGCTGTGCCTGCTCTACCGCTACAGCGGCTCGCTCTACCCCGGGATGGGCGCGCACGCACTGAACAACTCGCTCGCGTTCGCGAGCCTCGCGCACTGGAGCTGGCTCGGCGGACTCGCGCTGATCGCGGCATCGCTGGCGGGCGTGACGGCGGTGATCGCGACCTGCAAGCGCGCGGGGCTGATCGTCCCCGGCAGGCGCCCGCAGGCAGGACTTGCCGGTCCGGCAGCGTAGGATCGTTGCCATGAGAACGATCCGCCGCTGCGCCGCCGCCTGCGCCCTCGCCGTGCTGCTGCTCCTGCCCGCTGCCGCCGCGGCGAAAGGGACCGCCCCGCCGGCGCCGACGGTGCCCGCCCCGAGCACCCCCGCACCCGGCCAGGTCCCGGGCAAGATCCAGCTCGTGCTCCAGAAGGTCGGCGGCACACCGACTGTTCGCGATCGCGGGCCGGCGCTTCGTCGTCCGCGGGATCGTGATCCCGTACGTCGCCGGGCAGACCGTGAAGCTCAGCATCTATCGCGAAGGGCGCAAGCTCGGCGTGCAGTCGGTCGCGGTGCAGCCGGTCGGCAACGGCGCCGGTCAGTTCCACGTGGGCTTCACGAGCCACTACTCGGGCCTCATGCAGATCCGCGCGGCGCACTACGCGACGCCCCAGCAGGCCGCCTTCAGCGGCAGCTCGCGCGGTCTGCGGGTGGTCAACCCGAACGTCGGCCCCGGCTCCTCGGGACTCGGTGCGGCTGCTGCAGTCGGAGCTCTGGAACGCTGCACTACGTCGTGCCCCTCAACGGCAGCTTCGACGAAGCGACCGGGCGCGCGCTGATCGCGTTTCGCAAGGTCGACGGGCCTGAACCGGATCGCGTACTCCGGCAGCGAAGTGTTCGTGCGCCTCACCACGGCTTCGGAGGCTTCCCCGTGCGCTACCGGCGCGACGGCCGTCACGTCGAGGGCAACCTGACCAAACAGGTGCTCGCCGAGATCGAACCCGGTGGCCGGGTGCGCGCGATCTACACGATGAGCTCCGGCAAGCCGTCGACGCCGACCGTGATCGGTCGCTTCCAGGTCTACTCAAGACGCCCGGCACGAACTCCGAGGGCATGGTCGACTCCAACTACTTCATCCGCGGCTACGCGATCCACGGCTACGCCGAAGTCCCGACCTACGCCGCGAGTCACGGCTGTCTGCGCGTGCCGATCCCGAACGCCCCGGCGATCTACTCCTGGGTGCAGTACGGCACGCCCGTCGACGTCTACAACGAAGGCGGCGGCGGCAGCAAGAACGTGCGCGGCAACGCCGGGCCCTAGCGCCTTAGCCGTCGCGCCGGCATCGAGCGCCGGCCGACCCCCCGCTACAGAGCGAACCCGGATCACGCGTGCCAGGTAGCCGAGCCCGAAGCCGAACACGAGCAGGACGAACAGCAGGCGCAGCGACCGCTCGCCCCACTGGCTCGAGCTGATGCCGGCGACCGGCGAGCTCGCTTCTTCGGCGATTTCGTCGATCGTGCTGTGGAAGGCGCTCTCGGACGACTTGGTCTGAGCGGGCTTGGTTTCGGTCTGCTTGGGGTTGTTGCTGAGCGCTTCCTGCTGCTGGCCCGAGGCGGTGCTCGTCCGGTCGACCGCGAACAGCAGGAAGGACGGCGATCGCGATCACGCAGACGACGATCGAGACCACGCGTACGGCTCTGGCAGCGAAGAGGCTCACGACACGATAAGGATCGGCGTTCCGCCGACGGTAGATTAGGAGCGCGGGTGAGCGTGCTGGACGCACATACGAACGACCTGGGGGCCTCGCGCCGGCTGCTCGTCTCCGAGCTGCGCGAGCACGCGCTCGTGATCGGCCGAGGTGACGCTGACGAGCGGCCGGGAGGCGGACTACTACGTGGACGCAAAGCGCGCGATCCTGCGCCCCGCGGGCTTCGCGGCGCTCGGGGCGCTGCTCGCCGCCCAGCTGGCCGAATGGGACGCCACCGCCGTGGGCGGGCTGACGATGGGCGCGGACCCGGTGGCCTGCGCCGCGCTGGCTTGCGCCGGCTCGTGGGGCGCCGGCGAGGCGAAGGCCTTCTTCGTGCGCAAGGACGCCAAGACGCACGGGCTGCAGCGCCGCGTCGAGGGTCCGTTCCTCGATGACGCGGATCGCTGCGTGGTCGTCGAGGACGTCACGACCACCGGCGGCTCCGACCCTCGCGGCGATCGCCGCGCTGCAGGACGAGGGCCGTCGCATCTGCGGCGTCGTGACGGTGCTCGACCGCCTCGCCGGCGCGGCCGAGTCGATCGAAGCCGCCGCGGGTGCGCCCTACCTCGCGCTGACGACGATCGACGACATCTACCCTGACCGCCCGGACCGCGACAGCATGAGCGACGGGTCGAGATCCGGGCTGCGACCCCCGGCGGATGTCGGTCTGCTGTTGACGATGATCGGCGAGCTCGCCGAGTACGAGCAGCCTCGCCGACCAGGTCAAGGCGACCGATCAGCTGCTCGATCGGGCCCTGTTCGGCGAGCCGCCCGTCGGCGGAGGCGCTGATCGCCGAACGCGGCTCCGAGCCGGTCGGCTACGCGCTCTACTTCCGGACGTTCTCGACATGGCTCGCGATCCAGGGGATCTGGCTCGAGGACCTCTACGTGCGCCCCGAGCACCGCAAGGGCGGCGCGGGCAAGGCGCTGCTCGCGGCGGTCGCCGCCAGGCTGCTGGAGGGCGGCGGCGAGCGCCTGGAATGGGCCGCGCTCGACTGGAACGAGCTTGCGCTCGGCTTCTACCGGGGCCTCGGCGCGCGCGAGATGAGCGACTGGATCACGCTGCGGCTGATCGGCGAGGACCTCGCGCGCCTGGCGGCCGAGGCGCCGCCCGTCGCCGGCGCACCGCGCCGGTAGCCTTCTTCACCGCAGCCGCCCTCGAGGCGGCCGCGCCCTCGTAGTCCAATGGATAAGACGACCGCCTCCTAAGCGGTAGATCCAGGTTCGACTCCTGGCGGGGGCATCACTACGAAAAGGCCTGCAAGGGACCAGGTTGTGCGCCGACGGAGCTGTCAACGGCTCGGACGAAGGCTCCTGTTCGTGCTTATCGGTTCGCCACCCCCGCCGATACCGCCCGACATCCGCAGGTTCATCGAGCGCAGCTACGGCGTGCTCACCGGCAACCGGATCGCCGCCCTGCACGACAGAAACCAGACCGATCGACCGTGAGCAAGCTCAAACAGCGGAAGCTCATGCTCGGAGCCATCCGATGACGGGCCGCCGCGTGAGAGGCCCCCTCGGTAGCTTCGAACGGCCACGAACAGCCGTAAAGCCAACAAAACCCGATTGATTTGCCAAAAGCATCGCTTTGCCGTCCCAGCAAATCTTCTGGAATTGCAAATATATTATGGTATCCTCGCCTTTGTGGTCACCGCAAATAACGTAACGGGGGAAGCCGATCTACTGACGGCCGCCCTATCGGAGCTCGCAGCCCGTATCCCCAAGAGCTGGCAGATCGAACGCCCGAACTTCGTCTCCGGCGACGCGCGAACCGAACTGGCCCCCAACGCGGACGCCGTAGTAGGGCTCCGCGCGCCGAACGGCACGACCGCAACATTTGCGGTCGAGGTCAAGGAGTCCTTCGCCCCACGCGACCTCGAGAGACTCCTCGGCGGGCTCTCCAGGACTCTGCGACAGATCGCCGGGAACATCCCCGTGCTGCTCGTCGCACGGTGGCTCAGTCCACGCACCCAACAGCTCCTGGAGACCGAGCAGATCAACTTCATCGACCTGACCGGCAACGCCCTGATCATCCTCGAGAACCCCGCCCTCTACATCAGGACCCAGGGCGCAAGACGCGACCCGCGCCCAGCGCAACGCGGGCGCGCCCGCTTGCGTGGACCCAAGGCAGCCCGCTTGATCCGTCTACTCGCAGACGTAAAACCACCCTACGGAGTCACTCAGCTCGCGACTGCCGCCAGGCTAAACGCCGGCTACGTATCCACGCTCCTCGAGGTCCTCGACCGCGAGGCAATCATCGAGCGAGTCGAGCGCGGGCGCGTTGAGAGCGTCGACGTCGAGGGCCTTCTCACCATGTGGGCCGACTCCTACGACGTACTCAAGAGCAACCGCGCACAGACGTTCCTCGCTCCCACGGGAGCAGCGCAAGCTTTGGCGCTCCTGACCGCACAACCCAGAAGAACTCGAGTGGCGATAACGGGCTCCTTCGCGGCTGGGCGCATCGCACCGGTCGCCGCCCCGGCCCTGCTGCTCCTCTACACCGAACGACCCGAAGAGCTCATCGAGGCGCTCGGGCTGCTCCGATCCGACGACAGCGGAAACGTCGCCCTGCTCGAGCCCTTCGACTCCGTCGTGTGGGAACGCACCACCCTCGATAGTGGGCTCGAATACGTCTCCGTCTCACAGCTAGCCGTCGACTGCCTGACCGGAACTGGACGCATGCCGGCCGAAGGCGCTGCTGTGCTCGAATGGATGAAGCGAAACGAACCCCGTTGGCGTCTGCGCTCCCTCGCCGAAACCCACCGCCCGCCGGGAGCCCCGGGATGACACCCACCACTCCTACGTCTCCCGACCTCGACGCCATCTACGCCGAAGCGCGCCGAGCTTTGCTCGACGCGCTAACCGCGCTCGCACCCTACGGATCCGCCGTCGTCCTCGCCGGCGCCCAAGCCGTCTACCTCAGAACAGGCGACGCCGACCTCGCTGTGGCTCCCTACACGACCGACGGCGACCTCGCATTGGACCCTCGAGAGTTGGTGGATGAGCCTGTGCTTGAGGAGGCGATGCGCTCGGCCGGCTTCGCGCTCTCGACCGTCGAAGGGCATCCTGAACCCGGCATCTGGGTTACGAACGGCTCCGTAAACGGAGAGGAGGTCCTCATCCCGGTGGACCTGATCGTCCCCGAGACGGCACACACCGGCGGTGGGACCCGCGGCGCGCGCCTGGGCGTCCACGGCAACCGTGCCGCACGTCGGGCTGTTGGCCTGGAGGCAGCCTTGATCGACCACGACACGATGACGATCGCCGCCCTCGACCCACTCGACACCCGCTCCATCGACGTCGAGGTCGCCGGCGCCGCCGCCCTGCTCGTGGCCAAGGCTCACAAGCTCCATGACCGCCTCGCCAGCAAAAAACCAGGACGGGCTGACGACAAGGACGCCGCCGACGTCCTGCGCCTGTTTCAGACGACGTCCCCCGAACGGACAGCGCAAACACTGAACAACCTGATGCAAGACCCGCTCGCCGGCGTAGTCACCACGGAGGCCATGGCCTACCTCGCCGACCTCTTCTCACGACGCGGCTCAGACGGAGTGACCATGGCTGCTCGAGCGCTCCGGGTCGGATTGCCCGAACGGCAAGTCGAGACGCTCAGCGTCAGCTACATGGGGCGGCTGCGCGAAGGGGTCGAGGTGCGCGACGCGTGACTCCTTGGAAACACCACGTAGTCGACCAGGACGAGCAGCAGCAGGATCAACAGGACGATCAGCAGCACCATCACCGGCAGGACGACCAGCACGATCCCGACGAGCACGAACAACGCGCGCCGGCAGGCACAAGCGCCCCGAATCCGACGGGCAGCGGGCGGACTCCGCTGCCCAGAGCCGCAGGAATTTCCCCTAATTGCGGGGTAGACCACGACGACGCGCCAGCAGAAACCCCAGCAAATAAGAGGATTTGGGCCGTCAGCCTGCGGCCTCCTAAGCGGTAGATCCAGGTTCGACTCCTGGCGGGGGCACCTCTCACGTGCGGCTGCGGACCGGCGATTCAGTCGAGGTTCTCGACGATCTCGTTGGCACGCGACCACTGCCCCGGCGGCACCACGAGGTAGATGTCGCCGCGGCCGAACCGGTCGAGCGGGTGGTCGGCGGTGCATGCCGCATCGATGCCCGCGCCGCGCAGGTGGTCGCGCCACGCCAGCGCCGTTGTCTGCTCCTCGAAGGTGCTGACGGTCTCCCAGTCCTCGAGGCGCGGGTCCGCGATCGCCACCGGCGGCTCCTTTCGCGCGCGGCGTCTGGGAGACCAGCGGAGTGCCATGCCCACAGACTTCCAGGTTCGATCCCAGGCGGCGGCCATCCACGCGAGGGGACGCCTGCGATGATCGCGCCGTGGCCGATCCGTTCGCTGCCTTGCAGCGGCGCCCGCGCGTCGAGCTGACGGGGCCGCCGACGCCGCTCGAGCCGGCGCCCCGCCTGAGCTCCGAGCTCGGGGTCGAGGTGTGGCTGAAGCGCGACGACGTCGGCGCGCTCGGGCTGATGGGCAACAAGGTCCGCAAGCTCGAGTTCTCGCTCGGCGAGGCCCTCGCCCAGGGGGCGGAGTGCGTGGTCACGCTCGGCGCGCCGCAGTCGAACCACGCCCGGGCGACGGCAGCGGCGGCAGCGAGGCTCGGTCTGCACGCGGTCCTCGTGATGGGCGGGGAGCGACCTGCCGGAGCGCCGAGCGGGAACCTCCTGCTCGATGCCCTGTTCGGAGCGGAGGTCATCTTCGCCGGCACGGAGGACTGGGCGCAGCTCGCTGAGCGGGTCCAGTCGCTCGCCGACGCGCGCGCAAACGCCTACGCGCTGCCTGCGGGGGGCTCCTCACCGGTGGGGGCGCTCGGGTTCGTCGCCGCGTACTCCGAGCTGCTGGCGCAGCTCGAGGCCATGGACATGCACCCGCGCGAGGTCTACCACGCCTCCACCTCGGGCGGGACGCACGCCGGCCTCGTGGCCGGGCACGCGCTCGCCCGCCGGGGCCCGCGCCCCGTCGGCTTCGATGTCGGGCAGATCGTCCCCGACGCCCGCGGCCTGGTGATCTGGCTCGCGAACGAGGCAGGCAGGCTGTTGGGCGCCGATCTCGCTCTCACCGACGAGGACGCCCGTCTGGACCTCTCGCAGCTGGGCGACGGCTACGGCGCCTTCACGGCGGCCGGGATCGAAGCGATCGGACTGCTCGCCAGGAGCGAGGGAGTGCTCCTGGACCCTGTCTACAGCGCCAAGGGCATGGCGGGGCTGGTGGCCGATGCCAGGGCGGGGCGCCTCGAGGGCCCGGTCGTGTTCTGGCACACCGGCGGCGGTCCGTCGCTGTTCGCGGCGGGCTGGGGCGAGCGGCTGCTCGCTTCCCCCTGACGCCGGGCCGAGCGTGCGGCTCGGTGCCACCCTCTGGCGCCGCGCCTGCACCGGCCGGCGCAGTGCCATGTCCCCAGACTTCCGCCTTCGACTCCGGCCGGCGGCGCATGCCTCTCCCGCGCGCAGCGTCCAGATGCGGGGGGTGCACGGCTCAAGTTAGAGGCCGTACGGATCGATATGGCCGCAGAAGCGCGCTTCACGCAGCGCGCAGGGAGCCTGTAGACGACCATGCCCGACACCCCAGACGCCGCGCCCGAGCCCGCCGCGGGCGGCACCCCCGCCGAGCAGCCGGTCAACATCCGCGCGCTGGCTGCGGCCGATGGCAACGGCGCCGTCCCCGGCGTCCCACAGGAGCCTTCAGCGGTCTCCGGCGAGGCTGATGGCCAGGGCTCGCGCTGGTCGCTCTCGAACATCTCCTGGCCGCGTCTGGCGATCGCCCTGGTCGTGCTCGCCGTCGGCGCCGTCGCCAGCGTCCTCGGCGCCCGCGCGGTCGCCCGCTCGAACGCCGACAGCGCGCGTACCGCCTTCCAGCACGCCTCCGCCGGCACCTCCGGTGCGGTCAAGCTCGCCCTCGCGCACCAGGACGGGGTGCTCACCGCCTCGGGCACCTACCTGTCGAAGAACCCCGAGGGCAGCGCAGCCGAATTCAAGAACTGGTCCGGTTGGGCGCGCCTCATGCACAGCCACCCCGAGCTCGAAGCGCTCAGCCTGATCGCGCTGGTGCGGGCGCCCGAACTCGCCGCCTTTCACGCCCACGTGGCGGGCGTGCCGTACAAGCCGCCGGC
Source organism: uncultured Solirubrobacteraceae bacterium (assembly GCA_963742805.1). Classification (GTDB taxonomy): domain Bacteria; phylum Actinomycetota; class Thermoleophilia; order Solirubrobacterales; family Solirubrobacteraceae; genus Palsa-744. Next base: position 1,424,568 of record CAVUNG010000001.1, read on the forward strand.
GCGCACCACGACTTCCGCAACGGGTGTGAAGACGACCGCCGTCGTCGCGCCCAAGGTGACGCCGAACGGGCGCAGCTTCGAATGCCTCCCGATCGGCACCGTCGGGCGCAACGCCGCTTCGCAGCCCGCGGGCAGCTTCGACGTGTGCTCGGAAAACCACGCCCTTCTCGCCACGCGCGACACCGGCCGGAGCCTCTACAACGGCGTGTCCGCGGCCGGCGGCGGCGAGGCGCTGGAAATCCTGACCCCGATCTACCGCAGCAACGTCCTGCCGAAGAGCGACCTCGGCCGGCGCGCCGCCTTCGCGGGCTGGGTCCGCGAGGTGCTGGCGCCGACGGTGCTGCTGTCGGAGTCGATGAGCGGCCTTCCCGAAGGCGCCGCCCGGCTGCGCCACAGCGCGGGCGGTGCCAACGACGTCTACACCTACGGCACCCCGCCGGCGGAACCGATCGTGACCACCACGGCCTTCCACGGCGGCTGGTCGCTGAAGACCTTCGCCCCCACCCCGTCGACGGCTGTCGGTGACCACGCCGACGCGATCGCTCTGCTCATCACCGGCCTGCTTGCCAGCGTACTCGCCGGCGCCCTCGTGCTCGGCCTGCGCCGTCCGGGCGCCCAGGCCGCCCCCGTCGTCGTCCCCGAGGCGGCGCCGCCCGCACCGCGCGAAGACCTCTACGACGCCCTCACCGGCCTGCCCAACCGCGGTCTCACGATGGACCGGGCCGAGCGCATGCTCGCTCGCGCCGGACGCAACTCGTCGGTCATGGTCGGCGCGCTGTTCGTTGACATCGACTGGTTCAAGGACGTCAACGAGAAGCTCGGCCAACAGGCCGGCGACCAGCTCCTGAAGATCGTCGCCGAACGCCTCGAGAACACTGTCCGCACGCACGACACGGTCGGTCGCTACGGCGGCGACGAGTTCGTGATCATCGTCGAATCGCCGGTCCGCGGCATGCGCCTCGACGGCCTGGCGGGACGCATCATCGAGGCGCTCCACAAGCCGGTCGAGATCGAGGGCTTCGGCCCGAGCTTCTTCCTGACCGCGAGCATCGGCGTCGCCTTCGGCCGCTACGCGACCCCCGACGACCTGCTGCGCGACGCCCACATGGCGCTGTTCGCGGCCAAGGCGGCCGGCAAGGACCGCTATACCCTCTTCAACGCCAACATGCGCTCGATCATCGAGGGCCGCGGCGTGCTCGAGGTCGAGCTCAACACCGCGCTTCAGGAAGGGCAGTTCTCGCTGCTCTACCAGCCCGTCTACGAGCTGTCCTCACGCCGCGTGGTGGCGCTCGAGGCGCTGCTGCGCTGGGATCACCCGACCAAGGGCGAGGTCTCGCCGGCCGAGTTCATCCCGCTCGCCGAGGAGAGCGGTCTGATCGTCCCGATCGGCCGCTGGGCCCTCGAACAGGCCTGCGTGGAGGCCGCCGCCTGGAACGTCTCGGGCCACCGCGTCGGGGTCGCGGTCAAGGTCTCCCCCAAGCAGCTCAACCGCGACGGCTTCGCGACCGACGTCCTGCGGGCGCTGCAGCAGTCCGGCCTGGACCCCTCGCTGCTCGCGCTCGAGATCGCCGAGAGCACCGTGATGGAGGACAAGGAGGCCGCGGGCGCCCGCCTCGAGGCGCTGAAGGCGCTCGGCGTGCGCATCGCGATCGACGACTTCGGCAGCGGCTACGCGTATCGCGCAGACCTCCAGAAGATGCCGATCGACTTCCTGAAGGTGGACCGCTCCTCGCTCGACGCGGGCGAAGACGAGGACTACCGCAGCTGGCTGCTCGAGGCGATCCTCGTGTTCGGGCGCGACCTCTCCCTGACCGTGATCGCCAAGGGCGTCGAGAGCCAGGACCAGGTCGACGCCCTGCAGTCGATGGGCTGCACGATGGCCCAGGGCTTCTTCCTCGGCGAACCCGTCGCCGCGAGCGGCGTCGGCGGCCTGTTCGCCGTCCCCGCGGCCGCGATCGGCGGCGTGCTCGCGCCTTCCACCAGCACCTTCGCCGCCCTCGGCGACCCGTCGGTCGCCGACTCGCAGTAGCCGCGCCGCGGCTAGAGCAGCCGGGCGAGCCAGATCTGGTGCAGGACGTCGTAGCTCTCGCACTCGAACCCGTGCGCGTCGAGCACAGCGCCGACCCGCGCGAGCATCCGCTCACGGTCGGCGTCTCCGAGCGTCGCGACCCAGCTGAAGCTGGCCACGAGCGCGAGGAGCGCATCCCGGTCCAGCTCGCGGCGGGAGGTGACCTTCGTCCCGCGCACCGCACCGAAGGCGGGATCGTCCTCGAGCGCGGCCGCGGGGGCGCGCGCGTTGAAGGCCGGGTGATCGGGGCGCATCTCGTTGATGACCTCGCCGAGCTCGCGGCTCCACGGCTCATCGATCGCGGGCACCGTGCGCAGGATCGCGACGCCGCCGCCGGGCTGCAGGACGCGCTTGATCTCGGGCATCGCAAGGCGCTCGTCGAACCAGTGGAAGGCGTCGGCGGCGAACACGGCGCGCACGCTGTCGTCGGGCAGCGGGATGTCCTCGGCGCGTCCGGCGCGCACGCGCTCGGGCCCGATCGCGGCGGCGAGCAGCTCGCGGGTCGCGTCGAGCGGCTCGACCGCGGTGAGCGCGAGGCCTGCCGCGAGCAGCGCCTCTGAGAGCTGGCCCGTGCCCGCACCGAGCTCGAGCACCGGCGCGCCTTCGGGGAGCTCGAGCTGGGAGACCAGCGCGTCCGCCACGAGCGCGTCGTAGCGGGGTCGCGCGCGGTCGTAGCCGGCGGCGTCGGCGAAGCCGCCGACCAGCGGGTGCAGGTCCTCCGTCGCCATCGGCGCCGATGTTCGCAGACCGGCGACATGCCGCGGGCGGTGATCCGCCGGCAGTAGGGTTTGCCGAGCAGGCGGGGGCGCAGGGCGCCCGCCGCGACGATCGGGAGAGCATGAGCCGAAGGCTTGCGACGCTCCCGCTGCTGGCGGTCGCCGGCGCCATGGCGCTGACGGGATGTGGAGGCAGCGGCTCGAGCACCACGACGAAATCCACGCCCGCCACGGCGAGCACGTCGGCGACCGGCGTGCCGGGGAACCTCCAGAAGGCGGTGGCGGAATGCCATCACCTGATCGAAACCCAGAAAGCCCTCTCGGCGACCGCGAAAGAAAAGCTCTCGGGCGCTTGCGACAAGGCCGCCAATGGCGACAGCCAGGCCGTCAAGCAGGCGGCACGGGAAGTCTGCGAAGAAGTGATCCAGAAGGCGGCGCTGCCGACCTCGGCGAAGGAGACGGGGCTCGCCGCGTGCAGGAAGTGAGCCGGGGGCTGTAGTTCGGTCGGGCGCGTGCGCCCCCGGGCCGGCATGGAGCGCCGGTCCCATCCCTGTAGTTCGGAGGGCCGCATGCGGCCCTCCGTGGGGTCGGCACATGTGCCGACCCCCGAGCCGGCGCATGCGCCGGCTCGCGCCCCGGCGCATGCGCCGGGGCGTGGCCGCCTCGCGGCCCTTCTAGACCGCTATTTGGCGATCCCTTCCAGATACGGGACCAGCGCCGCGTAGAACGCGTTGCCTTCGATGTTCCCGCCCGGCTCCGCCGCGGCCGGATCGTTGTGCGCGTATTCGGATTCCTTGTCGATCAGCGTCAGGTTTTCGGCCGGGATGCCGGACTGTTCCGCCAGCACTTCCGCGGCCGTCAGGACGCTGCCGCCACCGCCGAACAGTTTGTCGAGTTCGGTGCTGATCGCCAGGATCTTCAGTGACGTGGGCAGTTCGTGGCCGTGGATCGCGTGCTCGCCCAGCAGTTCCTGCGCCGGGTTCGCGTTGCCGTCCGCGACGGCCCCCGTGTCGATCGTGAGCCTTTCAGGGAAGTACCACTCGCCTCCGTCCGCGTTGTTGAAGCCGGTGCCCGCGAGCATTTCGGCGTAGCGGTGCAGCGGCGAGGTGGCGCCTTCGCCGTTCCAGGTGTAGAGCCCTTCCCCGTCGGGTTCTTCGCTGATGCCCGTGCCGGCGTGGACCTGCGCGGCCGCGAGGTTCGGCGGCGAGCTGCCGACGTTGACGCCGAAGCCGAACTCCGCTTCGTTGGTGGCCGGCAGCAGTTCGCCTTTTTCGTTTTTGGGCTTCAGGTTCGAGGGCAGGAACGGGAACGCCTCCGCCAGCGAGGCCTGGTTGGGCGCGGTCACGACACCCATCGCGCCGAGCGTCGAGAACAACCCCAGATCGGGCGCCGGGATGCCGCCGAAGGCGAGCCACGGCGATTTGGCCTGCAGTTTCGCCAGCGATTCTTCGGCCTGCGCTTTCGAGATCGGCGTCGGACCGCTGCCGCCGTCGTCGTAGACCAGGCCGGAGAGGCCGTCGGCGCCGGGCGAGCCCGCGAAGTCCCAGGTCGCGTAGGCGGTGACGACAGAGCCGCCGAGCGAGTGGCCCGCCAGCACGACCTTGCCACCGAGCGCTTTCGCTTCGCCCAGCACCGTGTGCAGGTCTTCGACAGCCACGTTCATGCCCCACTTCTTCGCGAACGTGACTTCCGCCGGTTCGATCGAGCCGATGTGCGGGGCTTTCGAGGGGGGTTCGGCCAGGTAACCGAGGTAGTAGTGAAACAGTTCTGCAGGGGTCGCCGCGCCCCGCTTGGCCTTGGCGATGAGGCTCTGGTCCTCGAGCAGGTTCTCGCGCCGTTCGACCGACCACACCTGCCAGTCGGGCAGCTTTTCGACCAGCGACTTCGCGAACGGCACGATGTAGGGAGCCCCCGCAGAGGTGCCCGGCTCGAACACGAGCACGTTCGTGGCCTTCTTCGAGCCCACCTTGACCACGCCCACCTGGTTCAGGTCCAGGCCGTGCTTGAGGTGGTTGCCCTTCAGCGTGATCGAGTTTGGCGTTTCCGGCGCCGTCGGCGCCGGCATCCACACCCGCTTGACCCGCACCTTGGCGGCCGCGCCGCTCGCGCCTGCGGCACACACCGCAACCGAGATCGCCGCCGCCAGGAACAGCCGTCCCGCCCGCGTTCCGAACGCTCCCATCCTTGCTCCCCTCCTCAGGCTCTCTCTCCCTCCCGGGCGTGTGCCCGGACACCTCGTCAGACCGTAACCGAACAAACCTCGGCTTGCAACGGTCCGCGGAGCGGCTCAGCCGTCGTCTTCCGCCTCGTCTTCCGCCTCGCCTTCCGCCTCGCCGTCCTCGGCGTCGTAGAGCGACTCGCCCGCCAGCTCGCGGCCACCGGCGTCGTACAGCTTGATGTCGAGCAGGTCCTGGCGGTAGTCGTCGGGCGCGATCAGCGTGAAGCGCTCATCGACCAGGCCGCACTGGTCGACCGCGAGGCCGGCCAGCTCCGCCGTGACGGTCACGCCGCCGGACACGAGCGGGCGGCCCCACACCAGCGTCATCGCCGCCACGGCGCCGTTCTCCCCGCGCCAGCTCCCGATCACCTCGTCGCAGAGGTCCAGCTGCCAGTCGGGGTTGCGCTCGGCGGTGTCGTCCGTGAAGTCGACGTGGGCCATGAAGTCGCGCGGCTCGCCTTCCTCGCCGCCCGGCAGGTAGCGGACGTACCCGAACAGCTCATAGCCGCCGCTGGTGGGGGCGGTGGCCGGCACGTAGGTGCGTCCGTGCCAGCTGCGGTCCGGGAACCAGGCGAGGCCTTCCGGCTGCCCGATGTCCTCGGGCGCGCTGTCGAGCGCGAGCGCGGCCGCGAGGAACTCCTCGCGCAGCCGCTGCTCCCAGCGGCCGTAGGGCAGCGTGTCCTGTGGCGGCTCCGCGGCGAAGCGGGGCACGAGACGGTCCTCGGGTGGCATCGGCGTGGAGCCTAGAGGGGAAGGCCCGCCCGGCGCTCCGCGCCGGACGGTGTGGGGGACGGCGCTCCGTGCCGGCCCGTGGGAAGGGACGGCCGGCGCTCCGTGCCGGATGATGGGGAAGGGACGCCCGGCGCTCCGCGCCGGAGGATGGGGAAGGCCCGCCCGGCGCTCCGCGCCGGAGGATGGGGAAGGGACGGCCGGCGCTCCGTGCCGGAGGATGGGGAAGGGACGGCCGGCGCTCCGTGCCGGCCTATGCCTCCCGGAGCAGTCGCGCGGCGTCCTCCGGCGCGACGATGTTGAGGTTGAGGTCGGTCGAGAGCTCGAGCCCGGCGAGGTGTGTGAGCCGGGGCATCACGTCGATCCGCCAGCAGAACTGATCGGCGCCGCGAGGCGCGGTCCTGACCCACAGGTTCAGCGGCGGGTTCGCTCCGAGCCGGCGCGCGAGGCGCTGCAGCCCGTCGTGCAGAAGCGCGGCGCCGGTCGGGCCGTCCTCCTCGAAGCGCGGTCGCGGCACGCGCGGCGCCAGCATCAGCTGAAAGGGCAGCCGCGAGGCGAACGGCGCCATCAGCACGGCCTCGTCGTCGATCGCCACCACCCGGTCGCCTCGCCGGACCTCTTCCGCGACGAGGTCGCCCAGGAGGCTCTGGCCCATCGTCCGCGTCGTGTAGGCGGCCGAGCGCTCGCGCTCGCGCGCGACGGCGGCGGGGACGAAATCGAGCGCGTAGAGCTGGGCGTGGGTGTGCGGGAGCGAGGCGCCGGCCTCGCGGCGCTCGTTGACGATCAGCTGCAGGTAGGCGCTGTCGGCGTGCGCGCGCATCCGCTCGCGCCACACCTCCACGGCGGCGGCGACCTGGGCTGCGGGCAGATCCGCGAGCGAGAGGACCGGTTGCGGGCCGTTGATCGACCACCTCGTGGGCCCCCGTCGCCGGAAGCGTCACGAACAGTTCCGGCGCGCCACGCCCGCCCGCCGCTTCCGGCGCGGGAGTGTCGCCCCCCTCCACGCGGGGATCGAGCGCGGGGTAGAGGTTCGGCACCACGCGCACGGTCCATCCCGGGGAGTCCGGTGGCCCGCCGCCGGGGCGCACCGCGTAGAGCTCCGGGGGCGTGCGGTCCTCGTGGCCCTCTGCGAACGGGTCCTGCTCGGGGTCGATCGGCGCGGCGGGCTCGCACCGCGGCTCGCCGCCCGGGCGCCGGCTGCGCTCTCCGGCGACGATCGTACGGTGCCCGGAGAGCGGGTCGATGCGGAGTTCGGGCACCGCGTCAGACGCCGATCGCGTAGCGCCGAACGTCGCGTTCGAGCTTGGCAGCGTCCGGGTAGGGGCCCTGGTGGATGTAGATGCCTCCGCGCGGGTCGACGAACAGGGTCACCGGCGTAAAGCTCGAGTCGGTGATCGCGGAGCCGATGCCGCCGCTCGGGTCGTAGTAGCTCGGGTAGCGGCACCGGGAACGAGCGCAGGAACGATTCGGCCGCCCCTTTCGAGGTGTCGCCGGAGTCGATCCCGACGAAGGCCACTTCGCGGCCGCGACGCACCGAGACGCTGCTGGAAGGCGCCGAACTCGGCCCGGCAGGGCCCGCACCAGGAGGCCCACTTGTTGATCACGACCGGCGTCCCGCGCAGCGCGGCGAGGCGGCCGCGCAGCGCCCCCAGGCCGCCCGGCAGCAGCTGCGCGGCTGAAGCGTGGAGCGAGGCGAGCTGCGGCGGCGAGCCGCGCAGGCGAGCCTGCATCGTGGCGGGCGTGAGGCGGGATGGCTCGGCCGGCGCCCGCGCCGCCGAGCTGGAGGAGCCCGACGATCAGCAGCACGGCGATCCCGGCTGTGGCGGCGAGCAGGGCCAGGCGCGTCGGCGTCACGCCGCAAAGCCTCGCAGATGGCGCGTCCGGCGCCGCCGCCGGCGCGCGCTCTCGGGCATCCGTCCTCCCGGGCGGGCGGCGGCCCTTCGATCGCGCCCCGGCGTGCTATATCCTGGACTCACGTAGAGAGCCGGGGCGCAGAGGGTCTCCGGCGAAGTGCGCCACACGGGCGCAGTTTCCCCTTCGGGCCGCGTCGAAGTCACCTTCCGAGCGGCTCTGTCTCGAAGTCCAGAGCCTCTTATGGCCGAGTCCACCTCAGTGGCCCTCGCAGCCACGACCATTCCGAGTTCCGCGGACATCGCGCGAGCGGAGAAATTCGTGCGCGAGCGCTTCCTTCACGACGGCGAGGACCCCGCCGTCGTGCTCGCCCCCGGCGCCCCGCGCCGGCGCGCGCTCGACGAGGCGCTCGCCGAGCTGGCCGAGGAGCCCAAGGCCAAACAGCCCTCGACCGCCTGGCGGCGCGAGTTCTCGCTGCTGCTCGGGCTCGAGCGGCTGCTGTCCGACGAGGAGCCGAAGCTCGCCGACGGCACCGTGCTCTCCGCCCACCAGGTCGACGCGCTCTCGGGCACGCTGACCGCGCTGCTCGCGGAGGCCCAGCGCAGCGCGCCGAACGGCCGCGCCGCCGCCTCGGCCTCGCCGGAGCTGCTCGCCTCGGCCGACATCCTCGGCCCCGACGAGCCGGCGCCCGCGGCCGAGCAGCCGCCGGCGCGCGGCGCGGAGGAGGACGAGGAGGAGCCCGAGGACGACGAGGACGAGCTGGACGACGAGGATGAGGAGGAGGAGGACGAGGACCTGGGTCCGGTCACCGCGTGCGGCCCCCGATGAGGACGACGAGGAGGACGAGGACGAGGACGAGGAGATCACGGCGGACGACGACGCCGAGGCGGAGGTCGAGGAGGCCGCCGCCGAATCCGACGAGGAGCCGCGCGACTGGGTCGACGAGGACGACGACGAGGAGATCGCTCGGCGAGCAGCCCGAGGACCCCAACGCCGCCAAGCGCTTCTGGTTCGAGCACGCCACGGGCGCGGGCAAGACGGTCGCGGCGCTCGGCTTCGTCGAGGCGTCGCAGACCGGTGGCGTCCTGATCCTCACCCACCGCCGCAACCTCGTCGACCAGTTCCTCGGCGAGCTGCGCGACCGCGGCTACTCCAAGCGCATCAGCAAACCGCTGCTGCAGGGCGAGGACCCCGGTAAGGGACCGGTGACGGTCGAGACCTACCAGTGGTTCGTGCGCAACGCGGGCAAGATCTCGAGCGCCTACACGATCGTGATCTGCGACGAGGCCCACACCGCGTTGGGCGAGAAGACGAGCGGCCGCGATCCGCGAGTGGACGGGGCCGATCTTCATCGGCATGACGGCGACCGGCGCGCTGATCGCGCGCCACGTCACCGACCTGTTCCCGACGCAGACCTCGCGCTTCGATCTCGCGCTGGCCGCGCGCCGCGGCGTGATCGCGCCGCTGCGCTGCGTGCGCATCTCGCCGGGCGTCGGGGTGCGGACGATCGCCAAGGTCCCGCTGCGCCGCGGCGAGATCGACACGGAGTTCGACCAGGACGAGTTGGCGAAACTGCTCGACCAGCAGCCCTTCAACCTGGCTGTTGCGAACCTCTACAAGACGCGCTTCAACGGCGTCCCCGGCGTCGTCTACGCCGCCGGCGTGCGTCACGCCTACAACCTCGCCGAAGCATTCCGCGCGGAGAACATGAAGGCCCAGGCCGTTTCGGGCGAGACTCCCAAGCGAGAACTCGTCGACATCCTCGCCCGCTACGAGCGCGGCGACATCGACGTTCTGATCAACGCGCAGCTGCTCGCCGAGGGGTGGAACTCGCCCGCGCGCGACGGTTTGCGTCCACCTCGCGCCGACGGCCTCCAAGCGGATCTACCAGCAGCGCGTCGGGCGCGTCACGCGCCGGCACCCCGGCAAGGAGGCGGGGCTGGTGGTCGACTTCGTCCACCCCGCGACGAAGCACGACGACCCAGTCGTCACGCTGCACTCGCTGCTCGACCGCGACGTCTACCGCGGCGGCGCGATCGTCGTCGGCCCCGTGCGCCGCGGGCGCGGCCGGCGCATGCGGGTGGAGCGCAGGGTGCTGCCCGTCTGCGCGGAGGAGGAGCGGCGGTTCGCGGTCTTCGAGCGCGAGCTCTGGCGGATCGCCGTCGAGCACCTCGACTACGGCGAGCAGCACCTCTGGGCGGCGCTGGCCGGCGCCCGCGTCGCGCCGAACGGCTGGCGCCGTGCCCGCGCGATGCTCCACTTCGACCGCAGCGGCGAGCTGAAGGGGCGCTTCCTGATAACCGCGGTCCAGCGCAACAAGAACGCGCAGCTGCGACTGCGCGCGCTCGCCGACATCGCCGCGCTACGCGACCCCGACGCCTTCGACGAGGCGATCGACATCATCGGCACGTGGCCGCGCGAGGAGCGCAAGGAGGCCACCAAGATCATGCTGCGCGCGCTCGTCGAGCGGCGCATCGGCCGTCGCGACCAGGCCAACGCCTGGATCTGGCGGCTCGCCGAGTACACGCGCGACGTCCACGAGGAGTACGCCGTGCAGCGCTGGCCGGAGACCAAGCGCCTGCTCGGCCTGCTCGTCAACTCCGCCGGCGGCGCCCACGCCCGCAACGCCCGCCGGCTGATCCATGCCGCGCGCAAGCAGGACCGGCGGCTCGCCGCGGCGCTGCTCGCCGCCGCCCTCGCCCACACGCCCGAGGCCGAGGAGGCGCTGCGAGGCGCACGCACGCGGATGGCGCGCAAGCCACCGGCGCTCGCTCGCGAACTGCTGCGCAACTTCCCCAAGCGCCGCGCGCGCAACACCCGGCGCCGGCGCAAGGGCGTCAAGACGGCCGACCAGGCCGTCGCGGCTGCCAACGGGAGCACGGCGGCGCAGGAGGGCGTGGCTAGGACCGAGGACAACGGAGCCCAGCCCACCGGCGAGAAACGCGGCGCTCCGGGCGGCGCGCCCGGGAAGGCAGACCAGACGCCGGGCGGCGAGCGCGGCAAAGGCAAGGACAACGGCGCCCGCCCGCGCAACAAACGCCGCTCCTCGCGCGAGCGCAACGACGGCCCGGGCGATGAGGACAGCGCCGGCGAGCGCCTGCTCGCCTGAGCGCGCGCCCGGACCTAGCCCTCGCTGGGGGCGCCGCCGATCGCGTCGGACAGGCGCCGTGTGAGCCGCGACTCGCGCTCGTAGCGCCGATGGGCGGCGCGCATCTGCTTGCCGCCGTCGGCGTAGCGGCGCCGCGCCCACGGCGAACCCGGGCGGGCGAGGCGCAGCGCTCCGAGCAGGCCCACCGGCAGCAGGAACACGCCGGCGGCGCCGAGCACGATCCGTCCCTTGAGGATCGCGACGATCGCCGCGCTCACAGAGGCGACGATCACGGCGCTCACCGTGACCGCCGAGCCGGGGTCACCGAGTTCGAAGGGCCTCACGCCGATCACGACGAGGGCGCCGACGGTCGCGACCACCGCGACCGCATCGAGCGAGCTGCGCCCCTCCTCGCGCCAGTAGACGTCTTCCATCCGCGTCCACAGCGCGAACTCGTCGAGCGTGAACCCGGCCCCGACGCCGAAGACCGCGGCGACGATCCCGTCCCAGGGCTCGCCCATCTGGACACCCAGGCCCACGAAGCCGGCGCCCAGCATCAGGAAGATCCCCCAGACGAAGTGGTGCAGGTGCATCCCGTCGGAGGTCTCGACGCCGCCGGGCCACCATGTGAACCGGCGCGTCATGCGTGCGCTCGTGCGGATCGCCAGGAACGAGATCAGCATCGCCGCCAGGCACACGAACGCGTGCTGGCGGTGGTGGTCGGCCACGACGAGGTCGTAGATGTGGCGGATCGGGAGCACGCTCGCCATCGCTTCACTCATCGGCCGCGGGGCCGCCGGGGTTGATCGTCAGCCTGCGGACCGGAGATGCACCTCGCCCGCGCCGAGCGTGGTGCGCCCGCCCTCGGCGAGCGCGACCACGAGGCGCCCGTCTCCGTCGATGCCCTGCGCGACCCCGGTGTCGTGGGCCCACCCGCCCGCGGCACCGGTCTCGCCCGCCGGGCCCCAGGTGATGCTCCTGCCGCGCAGAGCGTCTCGCTCCGCCCAGGCGGCGAGGGTCTCGGCGGGCTCCTGTCCGATCCGCGCCTCGAGCGCCGCCAGCAGGCTGTCGAGCAGTGGCTCGACGTCGGCCGGCGCGAGGCCCAGCGTCGCGGCGGTGTCCCTCAGCTCCGCGGGCAGCGCGTCCAGCGCCACGGCTACGTTGAGGCCGATCCCGAGCACCGCCCAGCCCTGTTGCGGACGCGCCTCGATCAGGATGCCGGCGAGCTTTGCGAGGTGCGTCGCCGCGCGCGAGCACGATGTCGTTCGGCCACTTGATCAGTGCGCGCGGGCGCTGCTCGGCGCCGGGGGCCGCGTCGAGCGTGTCGCAGACGGCGACGGCGCAGGACAGCGGCAGCAGCGCGCGGCGCGCCCCGCAGGATCAGCGGAGGCCAGCAGCGAGCTCCCGGGCGGGGCCGACCAGCGCCGCCCCTGGCGCCCGCGGCCGGCGGTCTGCTCGGAGGCCGTGACGAGCGACCCGTGCGGCGCGCCGCCGGCGGCCAGCTCCCGGGCGCGCTCGTTGGTCGAGTCGGTCAGCGCTGAGGTGCAGCCGGGGCCTGCCCAGCTCGCCGCGCAGCGCCGTCTCAGGCGAGCGGTTCACCGGGCGCGACCAGGACCTCGTCGAGGCGCCCCGCGCCGAGCACCTCGGCCGCCGAGCCGCGGTTGACCGCCAGCGCCAGCATCCCGAGCCCGTCTTTGTAGAGCAGCAGGCCCCCCGGGTGAACGTCGGCGAAGGTCCGCGCGAACGTCGCGTGGTGGCGGCGGCCTCCGCGTCTGCACCCAGACCTCGTCGCCGACGCGCAGGCCGAGCTCCGCGAGCTGCTCCGTCTGCCCGTCGAGGATCAGGTTGCCGAACGTGTCCGAGTGCAGGACGTGCAGCTCGAGGCCCGCTTCGGTCATCACCGCCACCGAGATGTGCAGCCGCCGCAGGCTGTCCACCTCGAGCGGCTCGCCCAGCGCGGCGAGCGGCACGCCCGCCGGCCAGCGCGCGCGGCGACGGGCGCGAAGATGTCGCGCCCGTGGAAGGTCGGCGAGACGGGCTCGAGCCGCTCGGGGGAGGCCTCCACGTCGACCGCCTCGGCGACGCCGCCGAGCCGTTCGCAGACCGGCATCAGCAGGCCGTTGTCCGGGCCCACGAGCAGCCGGCCCTCGTCGACCGTGCGCACCGCGATCGCGCGGCGGCCGCGGGCGCCGCTGGTGCCGACGCCGGGGTCGACGACCGCGAGGATGATCGCGTCGGGCAGATAGGGCAGCGTCGCGCGGAGCACGATCGCTCCCGTGTGCACGTCGTGGCGCGGGATGCGAGTGGGTCAGGTCGATCACGCGCGCCTCGCGGGCAGCGCCGGGCGATGACCGCATGGCAGACGCCGACGAACTCGTTGCCGAGGCCGTAGTCGGAGAGGAAGGTGATGACGGGCGGTCGTCACGTCTCGTGACTGGTTATCAGCAGCGTCGGCCAGCAGCGCGTCGAGCACGCCCGTCGACGTCGTGTCGCGCGGCCTCCACGTGGGGCTCGAGCCCGGCCTCGCGCAGCGTCGCGCTGGTGACCGGGCCGATCGACACGAGCCGCGTGCCGCGGCCGGATCGCCGCGGCGCCGCCTGCCGCGGCGAGGAAGAAGCGCACCGTCGAGGAGGAGGTGAAGGTGATGTAGTCGGCTGCGAGCGCGGCTTCGATCACGCCGCGCAGGCGGGGCTCGGCGACGGTCTCATAGAGCGTCGAGGACCTCCACCTCGACCCCCCGCTCGCGCAGCGCGGCCGGTAGCACGTCGCGGCCCTGGGCGGCCCGCGCGATCAGCGCTCGCCGGGCCGGACGCGCGGCCAGCTCGTCATCGAGCGCTTCGACCAGGCCCTCGGCGACGGCGCGCCCCGGCAACGACGTCCGCGTGGATGCCGTGTCCGCGCAGCGCCTCGCGCGGTGCTCGTCGCCGATCGCGGCGATGCGGGCGCCGGCGAGCGCGCGCGCGTCCAGCGGCGGCTCGGCCGCGGCGAGGCGCTCGAACAGCCCGTGCGCGCCGTTCGCGCTCGTGACGCAGATCAGGTCGTAGGGCGAGGGGTCGAGCGGCGGACCCGGCAGCGGGCGCACCGCGATCGCGGGCGCCTGCACCACACTCGCGCCGAGCTGTGCGAGCCGAGCGAGCGAGGCCGCTGGCCTGGGCTCGCGCGCGCGTGACGGCGACGGTTCTGCCCGCGAGCGGGCGCACGGCGCAGCCACGCGAGCTCCCCGGACAGCGCCGCGACCGCGCCGACCACGGTCACCGACGGCGGCCGCACGCCCGCCTCGCCGGCGTCCTCGCGCGATCGTCGCGAGCGTCCCGCTGACCGTGCGCTGGCGGGGAGCGTGCCGGCTTCGATCACGGCCGCAGGCTCCTCGCCGGGGCGCCCGGCGTCGATCAGCCCCGCGGCGATCGCCGGCAGCGCCGATACGCCCATGTAGAAGACGAGCGTCCCGGGGAACGCGGCGAGCGCCTGCCAGTCGAGCGCGCTCCTCGTCCCCTTCCCCCCCTTCGCGAGTGTGCCCCGTGACGAGCGCGACCGCCGTCGAGAGCCCGCGATGCGTGACGGGGATGCCCGCATAGGCGGGCGCGGCGAGCCCCGCCGTCATGCCCGGCACGATCTCGAAGGGGACCCCGGCCCGCGCGCAGCGTCAGGGCCTCCTCGCCGCCGCGCCCGAACACGAACGGGTCCCCGCCCTTCAGCCGCACGACCGTGCTTCCGGCGCGCGCGTGCTCGAGCAGCAGCGCCTCGGTCTCGGCCTGGGGAACCTGCGGGCCGCCGCCCTCCTTGCCCACGAACAGCGAGCTCGGCGTCGGCGCGGGCGCCGTCGAGCGCACCGGGGCCACGAGGCGGTCGTAGAGGATCACGTCGGCGGCGGCGATCAGCTCCAGCGCGCGGGCGCTGAGCAGCCCTGGGTCGCCGGGACCCGCGCCGACGAGGTAGACGCGGCCGGGGCCGCCCTCCTCAGCGGGCATCGCCCGCCTGCGCGACCGCGCGCGAGCCTGCCAGCAGCTCCTCCGCCCCGACCGCCCGCAGCCGCTCTGCCACCAGCCCGCCGAGCGCCTCGGGTCGCTCCCGCTTCGCCTACCAGCTCGTCGAGCGCCCACGCCGAGCCGTCGGGCAGCCCGACCCAGGCGCGCAGCCGCAGGCCCTCGCCGCGCCGTCTGCGCGTGCGCGCCGAGCGGCGTGTGGCAGTCGGCGCCGAGCGCCCGCGCCAGCGCCCGCTCGGCGAGCAGGCACGCCAGCGCTGCGGTGTCGGTGATGCGCTGCGGCCGCCTGCCGGGCGCCCTCGTCGTCCGCGCGTCCCTCGCAGCGCGAGCGCTCCCTGGCCCGGGCGCGGGGACGAAACGCGCGGGGTCGAGCAGCCCGCCGGCCTCCGCCTCGCGGCCGAGCCGCTGCAGGCCGGCACGCGCGAGCACGATCGCGTCGAGGCGCTCGGCAGCCTGCCGAGCTTCGCAGGCGCGTGTCGACGTTGCCTCGCACCGGCACCACCTCGAGGTCGGCGCGGGCGCTGCGCAGCTGCGCGACCCGGCGCAGGCTGCTCGTCCCGACCCGCGCGCCGGGCGCGAGCGCCGCCAGTCCCGCGGCGCCGCAGAGCACGTCCTCGGCACCTGCGCGGGCGGGAGCGCCGAGCAGCGCGAGTCCGGCGGCGAGCTCGCCGGGCAGGTCCTTGGCCGAGTGCACGGCGAGGTCGATGTCGCCGTCGAGCAGCGCCTGCTCGAGGCCGTCGCACCCAGCGCGACTTGTCCTGCCGCGCCCGCCCCGGCGTCGCCGCCGGTCGAGAGCGGCACGATCTCCGCATCCGCCCAGCATCGCCGCGACCAGCTCCGCCTGGGCCAGCGCGAGCGCGCTGCGCCGGGTTCCGAGCCGCATCAGCTCAGCGCGGCGCGCATCTACTTGCGCCGGGCGGGCGCCGAGCGGCGCCGCTCAGGTCGTGGACCTCGGCCAGCCCGCCGGCCTGCTCGCTCTGGGCCTCGGCGCCCTGCTGCTCGGCGGCCGCGTCCTCGCGCAGCCCGAACAGCTCGCGCACGAGCTCCAGGCTCGCGTGGCCGCCGGCTCCGCCGCGCTCGTCCTCGAGGCTGCGCAGGCGGATCGTCGGCTCGTGCAGCAGCCGGCTCATGACCGCACGGGCGATCGCCTCGACGCGCGCGAGGTCGCGCGGCGGGCGCCGCCTCCCAGCGCGCCGGCGTTCTCGGCCAGCACCTGCTCGACGATCGTCGTTGCCGTGCTCGCGCAGCGCGGTGACCGTGGGCAGCGCGTCGAGCTGGCCGAGCCAGCGCGCGAAGCGGCGGATCTCCTCCTCGACGATCTCCTCCGCCTGCGGTACCTCCTCCTGGCGCGCGTGCTGAGGTTGCGCGCCGACGACCGCCTGCAGGTCGTCGATGTCGTACAGGGTGACGCCCTCGAGCTCGCGCGCACGCCGGGTCGATGTCGCGCGGGACGGCGATGTCGATCAGCAGCAGCGGCCGATCGTCGCGCTCGGCCATCACGAGCTCGAGCTCCTCGCGGCCCGACGATCGGATGCGGCGAGGCGGTCGAGGAGAGGACGATGTCGGCCTCCAGCGAGCTGCTCGGGCAGCTTGTCGAGGCCGACGACGCTGCCGCCGAAGCGCTCGGCGAGGCTGAGCGCGCGGTCGGCGTGGCGGTTGGCGACGAAGATCGTGCCCGCGCCCTGCTCGGCGAGCGCGCGGGCGGTCAGCTCGCTCGTCTCGCCGGCGCCGAGGATCACCGACGTGGCGGCTCTCCAGCGCGCCGAGCACGCTCAGCGCGAGGTCGACCGCGACCGACGGCACGCTCACGCGGCTGGCGCCGATCGCCGGTCTCCGAGCGCACGCGCTTGCCGGTGGTCAGCGCCGCCGTGAACAGCCGGTTGGACAGCGGCCCGGTCGCTCCCGCGCGCATCGCCGCCTCGTGGGCGCGCCGGACCTGGCCCTGGATCTCGGCCTCGCCGACGATCATCGACTCGAGACCGGCGGTCACGCGGTAGAGCTGGCGCGCCGCGTCGCAGTTGCGCGGCGAGTAGATCGCCTCGGCGAGCTCGGTCGGGCGGATGTCGGCGCGCCGCGCGAGCAGCCCGAGCACGTCGGCCTCGGCCTGCACCGGGTCGCCGACCACGAGGTAGACCTCCGTGCGGTTGCACGTCGAGATCACGACCGCCTCGCGCACCTCGTCGGTGGCGACGGCCGCGCGGGCGAACTCGTCGGCCTCGCTCTCGCTGAACGCGAGCCGCTCGCGCAGCGCGACCGGCGCGGTCTTGTGCGAGATCCCGAGCGCCAGCAGCTCGCTCATGCTCCGGCGTCGACTCCCGTGCTCGCGCGGCATCGTCTCGCCCGGCTTCCCGGCGATCCAGCTCCGCCAGGAGCTCGCCGAGCTCGCGCTCGATGCGGCTCAGGCGGACGGCCATGATCGCCACGTAGATGAGCACCAGCGCGAGCAGCACGATGTAGGCGCCCGCGACGTACTTGCCCGCCGTGTGCAGCGGCAGCGCCGGGCTCTCGGCGATCAGCGCCCATCATCCGGCCGACCTCGCCGGGGCGCGGCGCACGGGCGGCGCGGACGGAGCGGCGCTGCGGGCCGGAGCGCGGCCCCCATCGCTCTTCCTCCTCGCCCGCCAGCCGACGGCGGAGCGCGCTTGACCTGCGCGCGGGTGTGCTTGGCGGTCAGCTCGTATTTGCAGAGCGTCGCGAACAGCAGCGCGATCGCCACCAGGGAGACCAGGAACGTGAGCGCCATCGGACCCGGGAGGTTCGAGGTGCTGCCGAGCACCCGCGGGTGCAGGTAGGCGTCGACAGGCGCACGGCGATGAAGTTCAGCGGCACGAACGCGCCGGCCGTGATCGCGAACACCGACGCGTAGCGCGCCTGGCGCTCGGGGTCCTCGATCGCGAAGCGCAGCGGCTGGTAGGTCGCGTAGAGCAGGAAGACGATCAGGAACGAGACGAGCGTCGGCTCGTTCCAGACCCACCAGTGCCCCCAGGAGCCCTTCGCCCAGATCGAGCCGGTGATCAGCGTCGCCAGCGCCGAAGATCAGGCTCATGTGGATCGCGACGTAGGAGCGGAAGTCCCAGCGCGCGTCGCGCGTGCGCAGGTGCTGGATCGCGAGCAGGCCGCCGAGCACGAAGCCGCACAGCGAGACGATCGCCAGCGGCACGTGGACGTAGAAGATCTTCTGCAGGAAGCCCTGTTCGGCTTCGAGCGGCGCGTAGAAGAAGACGAGCGCGAGCGCCGCGGTCATCGCCACGACGGTCGAGATGCTCAGCGCGCGCAGGCCCTTGCCGTACATGGTGGTGCTAGTCCTCCAGGAGGAAGTCGAACAGGGCGTAGGCGATCAGCCCGAACACCAGATCATAGAGCCCGAGCGTCGCCAGCCAGCGCGCAGCGGCTTCGCCCGCGATGGACGCTCACGAGCAGCGGCGCGGTCGCGCGCGCCGCGCCGATCACGATCGGCACGAGCAGCGGCAGCGCCAGCAGCGGGCCGAGCAGGTCGCGCGCGCGGGTGCGCACGGCCAGCGCCGCCGACCAGCGTGCCGATCACCGCGACGCCGATGTCGGCGAGCGCGAGCGTCGGCGAGCAGGCCCGGCAGCGCCGGGCCGAGCGGGGGGCCGAGCAGCAGCAGCGCGAATGCGGGCACCGCGACGAGCTCGAGCACCACGAGGTAGGCGAGCAGCGTCGAGCACCTTGGCGAGCAGCATCGCGCTGCGGTCCACCGGGGCGAGCAGGAAGCCGTCGAAGCCGCCCTGCTCGGCGTCGGCGACGAACAGGCGGTTGACGCCGAGGATCGCGGCGAACAGCAGCGTCACCCACAGGATGCCGGCGGCGAGGTCGCCTTCGACGCTGTTGCGGTTCAGCGCGAAGTGGAAGACGACGAAGGTGGTGACCGCGAACAGCGACATGCCCGGCACCGACTCGAGCGTGCGCAGCTCGACGAGCAGCTCCTTGCGCAGCAGCGCACCGACGGTGCGGCCGATCCCGACCTGGCGCAGTCTCGGGCACCGGCGCCGTCGCGTCTGCCGGCGCGTGCTCTCGCCGACCGCCGCGCTCATCGGTAGAGCTCCGCGATCTCCGCGGGGCCGAGCGCGGCGGCCTCGGCCAGCAGCACCGGTCGGCCGCCGCGCAGGCCGAGCACGAGGTCGGCCTCGGCCAGCCCGCCGCCGGGGTCGTGGCTGCAGATCGACGCGCGCCCGGTCGCCCGCCGGTCCGATCAGCGGCGCGACGAGCTCGACCGCGGCGGGGTCGAGGTTCGCGTAGGGCTCGTCGAGCAGCAGCAGCTCGGGGTCGTGCAGCACCGCGCGGGCGACCGCGACCCGCTGCGACCATGCCGCGCGAGAGCGTGCGCAGCGGCTCGTCGGCGCGCCGCGACATGTGCACGGCTTCGAGCAGCTCCTCGACGCGCTCCTCGCGGACGCCGTGCAGGCGCGCGTGGAAGCGCAGGTTCTCGCGCGCGGTCAGCTCGCGGTAGAGCAGCGGCTCGTGGCCGAGCAGCCCGATCCGCCCGCGCACCGCCCAGGCCTCGTCCGGAAGCGCCCGGCCGAGCACCGCGACGCTGCCGGCGTGTGGCCGCAGCAGCGTCGCCAGCACGCGCAGCAGCGTCGTCTTGCCGGCGCCGTTGGGGCCGAACACGACCAGCGTCTGTCCCGTGCGGAGCGACACGTCGATGCCGCTGAGCGCCTCGCGTTCGCCGTAACGACGGACGACGCTGCGCAGCTCCAAGGCTGGCGATCTCGGGCGGGAAGCTCACCTGCGAAGCCTAGACCGAGAGGAGCAACCGCCGCCCGTCCCGGCGTGGACGGTGCCTGTCCGGGGCAGCTAGCTGAGAGCGGGCTCGTGGGCGCGCTGAGCCGCGGCGATCAGCTCGCGGACAGCGGCTCTCGTCCCCGGCGCGCAGCAGCTCGACCGGGTCGGGCTCGCCGTTGACGATCCCCTCGAAGAACTCCTTGCGGTCCTGGTAGGTGGGCAGCGTCCCCTTCGCCCAGCCGCGGACCTCGTTGAGCAGCACCGCCAGGCGCGCGTAGGGCTCGCCGAACTGCGGCTTCGATCTCGCGCTTCATGCGCTTGGCGAGCGCCGGCGAGGCGCCGGCCGTCGAGATCGCGATCGCGAGCGGTCCGGTGCGCACGATCGCCGGCAGGATGAAGTTGCACAGCGGCGGCACGTCGACGACGTTCACGAGCATCGCGCGGCGCTCGGCGTCGTCGTAGACGGCGATGTTGACGTCGGTGTCGTCGGTCGCCGCGATCACCATGAAGACGCCCTCGAGGTCCGCTGCTCCGGCGTACCCGCGCCGCTCCCAGCGGATCGAGCCCTCGCGCCGCGTAGCTCCTCGAGCGCGGGCTCGGCCTCGGGCGCGATCAGCGTCACCTCGCCGTCGCAGGCGAGCAGGCCCTCGACCTTCTCGAGGCCGATCTCCCCGCCGCCGACGACCAGGCAGCGGCGGCCGCTCAGCTTCAGGCAGGCGATGTAGAAGGGGGTGTCGAGCATCCCCTGCACGCAGCTCTGGTCGCAGATCCCCCTGCGCAGCTGGCAGACGCACTCCTTGCCGGCGTAGGCCTGGGCGGGCATGGCCTCAAGGGTAGTAGGAGCGCGGCTTGCCGCCAGGCTCACGCGCGACGTCGCGCTGCGGGGCGCGAGCTCGGCCGAGGGCGGACACCGGTAGGACAGCTGCCGCATCTCCTGCAGACGCTCGACCATGAGCCGATGTCACCCCCGCGCTAGTGCGGGAGCCCGCGGCCGAACGCGCGCGCGAGCAGCCGGGCGAGCGGCACGAGCCCCGCGCGCCACGCGCGCTCGCGGTCGGCCTCGCGCTCGGAGCGCAGCCGCGCGACGGCGCGCGCGGCGCGAGTCGTCGTGGCGTCGTATGGCGCCCCACCACAGCCCGCGCGGCACGCGGCGGATCCCAGGTGATCAGCTTCTCCTGCGCGCAGGCGCGCAGCCCGGCCTCGCCGAGCGTGCGACCCAGCCCGCCGCCGGCGGCGGCGCCCCACGGCCCGCGCGAGACCGTCGGTCCCGGCAGGTGGTCGTTCAGCCACACCATCCCCGCGTGCAGCTCGCGGGCGATGCGCGTGCCCCTGGTAGCGGTCGGCGGTCCAGACCGACGCGCCGAGGCTGTAGTCGCTGTCGTTCGCGCAGCGCGATCGCCTCGTCCTCGGAGTCGACGGCGTGCACGCAGAGCACCGGCCCGTCGACCGGCTCGCGCATCGATCCGCATCGCCTGCCGGTACGCCGCTGAGCACCGTCGGGGCGTAGAACGCGCCCATGGGCCGCGATCGGCGCCGTCGACGGGTCCGCCGCAGTGCAGCTTCGCGCTCCGGCGGCGACGGCCTCCTCGACGAGCGCGTGCGACGTGCGCCGGCGACGCGCCTCGGAGGCGAGCGGGCCGACCTGGGTGCGGTCGTCGGCCGGGTCGCCCGACGCGCAGCCGCTGCGCGCGCCGCGCACCAGCGCCGCCAGGAACGGCTCGTAGACCTCGCGCGCGACGTACACGCGCTCGACCGAGCCGCGCGCCTGCCCGGCGCCCGCGCAGCCGGCCCACAGCGCCCCGTCGACGGCGCGCGGCAGGTGCGCGTCGGCGAGCACGAGCATCGCGTCCTTGCCGCCCAGCTCGACCGTCACCTCCTTCTCGCGCGAGACGCACGCGCTGCGCGACCGCTCGGCCGACCGCGGGCGAGCCCGTGAAGAGGATCTTGTCGACGCGCGCGACTCGGCCAGCGCGACGCCGGCCTCGGCGCCGCCGTGGACGATCCGCACGAGGCCCTCCGGCAGCCCCGCCCGCGCGAGCACGCGCAGCGATCCGCTCGCCCGCGAGCGCAGGCGCGCACGCGCCGGCTTGAAGATCGACGCCGTTGCCCGCCAGCAGCGCGCCCGCGATCTGGCCGAGCGGCTGCGCGAACGGCGCGCTGCCGGCGCCGATCACGCCGACCACGCCGTAGGGCTCGTACGCGATCCGCGCGCGCTTGGCGAGGGACAGCGAGCGGCTGACGCGCACCGAGCGCGGTCGCCAGCGCCGCTGCGCCCTCATCGGCGATCCAGATCAGCGCGTCGATCGCCGCGAGCAGCTCGAGCGCGGCGACCTCCGCGCGCGGGCGGCCCTGCTCGGCGACGAGCACGTCCGGCGAGCTCGTCGAAGTCGTCGATCACCGCCTGGGCCATGCGGCGCATGTAGCGCGCGCGGTCGGCGACGCGCAGCAGCGCCCACAGCGGCTGCACCTTCGCCACGGCGGCGACGACGTCGTCCATCCGCTCGGGCGGCGTGACCTCCACGCTTCCGAGCTCCGCCCCGGTGGCGGGGTTCGAACAGCCCTCTGGCGCGGGCGGGTCTGCTCGCCGGTGCTGGCCATGAGGAGCGATTATCGCTCCTCGCGGCCCCGCTCCCGGCGAAGGCGCTCCAGCCTCGCCGCCAGCTCGGCCTCCGCCTCGTCGGGCTCGTAGAAGCGCTCCCCCGCGACGCCGGCGGGCAGCAGCTCCTGCGCACCGACGTGCCCGGGCAGCCGGTGGGGGTTCTCGTAGCTCCCCGCGGTCCTGTCCCGGGCCTCGGCCCCGATCGCAGCCAGGGCGGCGCCGGCTGCGCGCCGTGCTCGCGCACGTGCGCCTGGGCCGCCCCCAGCGCGCGGCCCGCCGCGTCGGACTTCGGCGCGAGCGCGAGGTAGATCGCGGCCTGCGCGAGCGCGTAGCGGGCCTCCGGCAGTCCGACGTGCTCGACGGCGGCGGCGGCCGCGGTCGCCACCGACAGCGCGGCAGGGTCGGCGTTGCCGATGTCCTCGGAGGCGAGGATCACCATCCGCCGCACGATGAAGCGCGGGTCCTCGCCGCCCTCCAGCATCACCGCGAGGTAGTACAGCGAGGCGTCCGGGTCCGAGCCGCGCGTCGCCTTGATCCAGGCGGAGGCGTAGTCGTAGTGGCGATCGCCCTGTTTGTCGTAGAGGACCGCGCGCCGCTGCAGGGCGTCCTCGACGCGGGCGAGCGCGACCTGCGGCTCGCCGAGCTCGCCCGCCGTCGCGCGCGCCAGCTCGAGCGCGTTCAGCGCCGTGCGCGCGTCGCCTTCGCTGCGCGGGGCCAGGAAGCGCGAGGGCCTCCTCGTCGACCGGCGGCGCGGCCGGGTCCTCGCCGGCGGCGCGCGCGAGCACCATCTCGACCTCCTCGGGGGTGAGCTGCGCGAGCGCGTACACGCGCAGCCGCGAGAGCAGGGCGCCGTTGACCTCGAACGCCGGGTTCTCGGTCGTCGCGCCGATCAGCGTCACGAGCCCTTCCTCCACCGCCGGCAGCAGGGCGTCCTGCTGGGCCTTGTTGAAGCGGTGGATCTCGTCGAGGAACAGGACGGTTGCGTGCCCCTCCGGTGTCGCGCCGGTGGCGTGCGCGCTCGATCACCGCACGCACCTCCGGGCGCCCGGCTGCGACGGCGCTCAGCTCCTCGAAGGCGGCGCCGGAGCGCTCCGCGACGATCCGTGCCAGCGTGGTCTTGCCGGAGCCCGGGCGGGCCGTACAGGACCATCGAGTGGGGGCGGCCCTGCTCGATCGCCGTGCGCAGCGCCGAGCCCTCGCCCAAGAGGTGCGACTGGCCCACGAAATCGCTCAGCGTATGCGGGCGGATCCGGGCCGCGAGGGGTTGAGATGAGGCGCCGGCGGGGTTCCCCGGAGGATTGACCTCGTCATCGAAGAGGGTATCCACCCGTACCAGTATGTCCCCCGCGCTCAGGACCGGTGTCCAGAATCCCGCGGAAGGTGGCACTGCAGCCCCGTCGAAGGTGTAGATTCGCTGAATTAGTCGAGGAGCAGGGTGAGGACCAGATACATCGCCAATGAGGAGTCCCGCGAGGGATGAGCTTCACCACCGCCGAGGCAAGACCAGCTGCTGAGACGCTGGATTTCCTGGATGCGGGTGGCGATGTCGCTGCCCGCTCGCCGCTTCAACTGTTCTGGCGCCGCTTCCGGCGGGACCGCGTGGCCGTCGTCGCCGGCGGCGTCGTGATCGTCCTGATCGTGATCGCGATCCTTGCGCCGCTCGTGGTCTCGATTCTCGGATTGCCCGGGCCGAACGTCGAGAACCTCAACCTCACCGACTCCTTCGGCTCGCCGCTCGGTCCGAGCACCGCTCACCCGTTTGGGGTGGATCAGCTGGGGGAGGACGTCGCCTCCCGCGTCATCTACGGCACCCGCGTGTCGCTCCAGGTCGGCATCATCGGCACGGCGATCTCCACCTTTATCGGCGTCACCGTGGGACTGATCGCCGGCTTCTTCCGCGGCTGGGTGGACACCCTGCTCTCGCGGACGGTCGACGTCGTGCTCTCGATCCCGATCCTGCTGCTCGGCATCGGCATCGGCGCGGCCTGCTCGGTGAAGGGCTGCCTCGGCGGCACGATCGAACCGGGGCTCAGCGTGATCATCTTCCTGATCGCGTTCGCCACCTGGCCCTATATGGCGAGGATCGTGCGCGGGCTCGTCCTGTCTCTGCGCGAGCGCGAGTTCGTAGAAGCCTCGCGCGGGCTCGGCGCGTCCAACTGGCGGATCATGCTGCGCGAGATCCTCCCCAACCTGACGGCGCCGATCATCGTCTACGCGACGCTGCAGATCCCGACCAACATCCTGATCGAGGCGGCGCTGTCGTTCCTCGGCGTCGGCATCCGCCCGCCGACCGCGAGCTGGGGGCAGATGATCGCCTCCGCGACGCCGATCTTCAACACGGCGTGGTGGTACATGGTCTTCCCCGGCGTCGCGCTGCTGATCACGGTGCTGGCTTTCAATCTTCTGGGCGATGGGCTGAGAGACGCCCTGAACCCGAGGAGCGCCTCATGAGGGCGTTCGATACACAACAACAGGAGGCGACTCGATGAGGTCGATCAGAACGGCTGTTGCTCTGGCAGCCGTAGCCCTGCTGGCGGTGCTGCTGTCAGCTTGTGGCTCGAGTAGCTCGGAAACCAAAGGCTCGAGCAACTCGGAAGTTGTGGGAACTGAAGGGTTCCAGAGCCCCGCGACTACGTCGCTCGAAGGTAAAAAGGGCGGCACGCTCGAAGTCCTCCAAGAAGCGGACTTCGAACATCTCGACCCAGGTCTCGCCTACTACTCAGTCGACTACACGGTCATTTTCGCCACACAGCGGCCGCTGTACTCCAACAAGCCGAACACGGCCTCCTCCGCCAGCCCGGACATGGCTTCCGGACCGCCGGAAATCTCCTCTGACAACAAGATGGTCACGGTGCACCTGCGCGAAGGCGTGAAGTTCAGCCCGCCGGTGAACCGTGAAGTGACGGCCGAAGATGTCGCCTACGCGTTCCAGCGCGCGACCAACCCGAACATCGCCAACCCCTACGTCGGCGCGTACTTCAAATCGATCGAAGGCGAGCCCGAAGCCGAAAAAGAAGGCGGCAAGAAACCGATCAAGGGCATCACCACGCCCAACAAGCACACGATCGTCTTCAAACTCACCGAACCGAAGGCGCAGTTCGTGGCGGCCGCACTCGTGATGCCGATCTCCGCGGCGGTGCCGAAGGAATACGCCGAAAAATACGACAAGAACAAGCCGTCGAACTACGCGGCCTATCAGGTCGCGACCGGCCCGTACATGATCAAGAACGAAAGCTCGGGCAAAGTGCTCGGCGTCGGCTACTTCCCGGGCAAGTCGCTCACCTTGGTTCGAAACCCGAACTGGAACGCGAGCACCGACATCCGGCCGGGTTACCTGAACGAAATCCAGGTCAAGATCGGCGGCAGCAACGCCGTCATCGGCCGTCAGGTGCTGGAAGGCAACAACATCGTCCAGAGCGAACCGCCGACGCAGGCGAACATCCGGCTCGCGGCAGAAAAGTACAAGAGCCAGCTGGTGATCTCGCCGGGCGCCGGCAGCCACTACATCGGCGTCAACAACAAGTCCGGACCGTTCAAGAACGAAAACCTCCGCAAGGCGCTGTGGGCGGCACTCGACCGCACCGCGATGGACAAGGCCCGCGGTGGCACGCTCGTCACGAACGTGATGACCCACTGGCTGTACCCGTCGAACGATCCCGTTTGGAACGAAGTCATCGGCTTCAACGCCGCGGGTGGGATCAAGGGTCCGAAATTCGACTTCAACGAACACCCCGAAGGCGACATGGCCGTCGCCACCGAATACATGAAGAAGGCGGGCTATCCGTCCGGCAAGTACACGGGTAGCGAAACAGTGACGATCGTCGGGTCCAAGGGCCCGCCGGCCGAACAGGACGCCGAAATCGTCAACTCGACGCTCAAGAGCCTGGGCTTCAACACGAAGTTCACGCTCGTCGAAACCTCGACGATGTACGCGAAGTACTGCAACGTTCCGAAAGAAGAAATCGACATCTGCCCGAGCGTGGGGTGGATCGCCGACTTCGCCGACCCGCAGACGGTCCTCAACATCACGTTCAACGGCAAGTTGATCGTGCCGACGGGGAACGTCAACTGGAGCCAGGCGAACGACCCCGAACTGAACAAGGCGATGACCGAAGCCGAAAGCGTGAACGGCAAGGGCGCTCGCGCGAAGGCTTGGGGCGAAATCGACACGAAACTCGTCGAAAAAGCCATCGCTGTTCCGTTCGACTGGGACAAGCAGGGCAACCTCCAGGGCAAGACGGTCCACGGCGTAGGCCAGCTCTGGAACGTCGGCTCCTGGGACTACAGCTGGACGTCGCTGAAGTAGGCGCGATGCAGCTGTGCTGAAGCGCCGATCGGGCTCCGCCTCCCTGACGGGGGGCGGGGCCCGGGCGCTCGGCCGGTGAGCCTGTCGATGAGTCCCCACCCGAGCAACCAGACCTCCGCGAGCAGATGACCGCCTACGTGATCAGACGCGTGCTCTGGGGCGTGGCCCTGCTGGTGATCGTCTGCGCGCTGACCTTCCTCCTCTTCCGCATCCTGCCCACCGGCAACCCTGCCGTGCTGCGCGCGGGACGCGACCCCCAGCCCCACCTGATCAAGGAAATCGAACGGGTGCTGGGGCTCAACAAGTCCCTGCCGGTCCAGTTCTGGGACTACCTGAAGAACGTCTTCCTTCACTTCAACTTCGGCTACTCCTATTACTCGCAGGAGTCGGTCGTCACCCTGATCAAGGAACGGCTGCCGGCAACGGCCTCGCTCGCCATCGGCGCGGGCCTGATCTGGGTCGTCGCGGGCCTGTCAGTGGGCATCATCTCGGCGCTGAAACCGCGCAGCCTCTGGGACCGGACCGCGATGGGCACGGCGCTGGTGCTGATCTCCGCGCCGGAATTCTGGTTGGCGCTGATCGCGCTGCTGCTGTTCTCCGAAGACATCGGCAAATTCAAGATCCTCCCCGGCGCCGGCAGCTACGTGCCGATCAGCCAGGACCCGTGGAAATGGTTCACGTCGCTGATCATGCCCTGGTTCGTCCTGGCCGCGGGCAGCGCGGCGGTGTTCGCGCGGCTGATGCGCGGCAGCCTGATCGAGACGATGAAAGAGGACTACATCCGCACCGCGCGGGCGAAGGGCCTGAACGAACGCCTCGTCGTGCGCCAGGGCGTGCGTGCGGCGATCAACCCGATCGTCACCCTGCTGGCGCTCGAAATCGGCGTGCTGCTGGGTGGCGCGATCCTCGTCGAAACGGTTTTCAACATCCCCGGCGTGGGGCGCCTCGCCTACGACGCGATCGTCCACTCGGACTTCGAAGTGATCCAGGGCACCGTGCTGCTCGCGTCTATGTTCATCATCATCGCGAACATCGTCGCCGACATCGCCTACGCGTATCTCGATCCGAGGGTCAGATACGCGTGAGCGCCGCGGAGCCCGCCACTGTCCCGGAGCCTGCAGCCAGCGGTGAGCCGCTGCTGCGCGTGGAGGACCTGCGCGTCGAGTTCCCCGGCGAAGACGGGGTGGTCCATGCCGTCGACGGCATCACCTACCAGGTGTTCGCAGGCAAGACGCTCGGGATCGTCGGCGAGTCCGGCTCGGGCAAGACCGTCTCCTCGCTGACGACGCTCGGGCTGACGCGCCTGCAGGGGGCCAACGTCTCGGGGCGCATCCTCTTCGAGGGGCGCGACCTGGTTGCCCTCTCCGACGGCGAGCTGCGTGCGATCCGCGGCAACGACATCGCGATGATCTTCCAGGACCCGCTGTCGGCGCTGCACCCGCTCTACACCGTCGGCAAGCAGCTGGTCGAGACGATGCAGGCGCACAACGACATCTCCCGCAGGCAGGCCAAGGAGCGGGCGGTCGAGCTGCTCGGGCTGGTCGGCATCCCGGACCCGAGGCGTCGCGTTGACTCCTACCCCCACGAGTACTCGGGCGGCATGCGCCAGCGGGCGATGATCGCGATGGCGCTCGCCAACGAGCCGAAGCTGTTGATCGCCGACGAGCCCACGACCGCGCTCGACGTCACGGTCCAGGCGCAGATCCTGGCGTTGATGGAACGGCTCCAGAGCGAGCTCGGGATGGCGATCATCATCATCACCCACGACCTCGGCGTCGTCGCCGAGGTCGCCGACGACATCGCCGTGATGTACGCCGGCAGGATCGTCGAGACGGCCTCCGCGGACGCCATGTTCTCCAACCCGGAGCATCCGTACACCTGGGGGCTGTTGAAGTCGATCCCGCGCCTCGAGAGCAGTCGCTCCGAGATGCTGGTCCCGATCCCCGGCACGCCGCCGTCGCTGATCAGCCCGCCCTCAGGCTGCCACTTCCATCCCCGCTGCGCCTACGCCCAGCCGGACCATTCACGCATCGACCCGGCGCTCGAGCCCGTGCCGAGCGACCCGGGCCACTACGTCGCCTGCCTGCTCGAAGGAGAGGTGCGGCGCAAGATCTGGTCCGAGCTCCAGGGGGGCGCGCGGCCGGAGGAGGCGATCGCCGAGGTCGGCCTCGAGGAAACCTCCGCCGGGCTCGAGGAGACCGCCGGCTGATGGCCGACCCGGACGTACAGCTCGCACCCGACGCCGGCAAGTCCCCGGGCCCCGCCGAAGGGGGCGACGATGGCGCGCTCGTGCAGGTGCGCGATCTCGTCAAGCACTTCCCCATCACCAGCGGCGTCTTCCTGCAGAAACAGGTCGGGGCCGTGCAGGCGGTGGACGGGGTCAGCTTCGACGTGCGTCGCGGCGAGACGCTCGGGATCGTCGGCGAGACAGGCTCGGGCAAGAGCACCACCGCGCGGCTCGTGACGCGCCTGCTCGAGCCGACCTCGGGCGAGATCCGCTTCGACGGCCAGGACATCACGAAGATCAAGGGCAAGCGCCTGAAGGCGATCCGCCGCGAGATGCAGATGATCTTCCAGGACCCGTACTCGTCGCTGAACCCGCGCAAGACGATCGGCTCGATCATCGCCGAGCCGTTCGTGATCCACGGGCTGCTGCCCGGCAAGGGCGAGCGCCGCAAGGCCGTCCAGGAGCTGCTCGAGACCGTCGGGCTGAACCCCGAGCACTACAACCGCTACCCGCACGAGTTCTCCGGCGGGCAGCGCCAGCGCATCGGCGTCGCGCGCGCGCTGGCGCTGAAACCGAAGCTGCTGATCGCGGACGAGCCGGTCTCCGCGCTGGACGTCTCGATTCAGGCCCAGGTGCTCAACCTGCTGCGTGAGCTGCAGCGCGAGTTCGGGCTGACGCTGATCTTCATCGCCCACGACCTGTCGGTCGTGCGCCACATGTGCGACCGCGTCGCGGTGATGTACCTCGGCCGCTTCGTGGAGGTCGGCGAGGCCGACGATCTGTACACCGAGCCGCGCCATCCGTACACAGGGGCGCTGCTCTCGGCGGTGCCCGTCGCCGACCCCTCGCGACACGGCGTCAAACGGAGGCTGCTCACCGGCGATGTGCCGAGCCCGGCCGACCCGCCAAAGGCGTGCCGCTTCCACACCCGCTGTCCGAAGGCGCAGGAGCTGTGCTCGGTCGAGGACCCGCCCCTGGAGGACAAGGGCACGGGGATACTCACCGCCTGCCACTTCCCGCTGACGCCCGAGGAAGTAGCCGAGATCGGCCTCCCCGGCGCCCCCCCGCCGGCGGCCGCAGGCTGAACGGGTGGGGGGGCCTGAGAACGAGGCGGGCGCCGAGGCCACTGCGCTCCTGCAGGGCCTGATCCGCGTCGACACCGTCAACCCGCCCGGCAACGAGCGCGCCGCCCAGGAGCACCTCGCCGCGCACCTCACCGCGGCCGGCTTCGACTGCGAGCTGCTCGCGGCGCGGCCGGAGCGGCCGAACCTGCTTGCGCGGTTGCGCGCGCCCGAGGGCTCGGAGCCGGGGCCGACGCTCTGTTACCTGGGGCACGTGGACACGGTGCTGGCGGATGCGAGCGAGTGGACCCACGACCCCTGGTCCGGCGATCTCGCCGACGGCTTCGTCTGGGGCCGGGGTGCGCTCGACATGAAGTCGCAGGTGGCCGCCGAGATCGCCGCCGCCGCCTCGCTGGCTCGCTCCGGCTGGCGCCCGGCGAGCGGCGAGCTGCTGATCGCCGCGGTCGTCGACGAGGAGACCGGCGGGGAGCTGGGGGCGCAGTGGCTCACCGAGACGCACCCCGACAAGGCGCGCTGCGACCTCCTGATCAACGAGGGTGGCGGCCCTGTGTTCGAATACGCCGGCAGGCGCTGCTACGGGGTCTGCTGCGCCGAGAAGGGGGTCTTCCGCTTCACGATCTCGACGTCCGGCGTGGCCGGCCACGCTTCGATGCCCGCGATGGGCGAAAACGCGCTGCTGAAGATGGGGCCGCTGCTGGACCGCTTCGCGGCCGCGGGCGGGATCGCGCGGTACAGGCCCACCGATGAGCCCCTGTCCTTCCTCGCGGGAATCGGCGAGGACCCGGCCGACCCCGCCGGCTCGATCGCGCGCCTGCGCGCCGCCGACCCGCGCCTCGCGGTGTTCTTCGAGCCGATGCTCGGGGTGACGTTCACCCCGACGCGGATCGGCGCCTCGGAGAAGATCAACGTGATCCCCAGCCGGGCGGAGCTGAAGGTGGACTGCCGGGTGCCGCCCGGGCTCGGCGCGGAGGAGGTCCGCGAGGACCTCGCCGCCGTGCTCGGGCCGGAAGACGGATGGCAGCTCGAGTTCAGCGAGCAGGTGGTCGGCAACCGCTCGCCGGTCGCGAGCGCGCTGATGGACACCATCTCCGCCTGGATCGCCGAGCGCGACCCCGGCGCTGCGACGGTGCCCGTGGTGCTCCCCGGCTTCACCGACTCGCGGCACTTCCGCGCCGCCTTCCCCGACTGCGTCGCCTACGGCTTCTTCCCCCATCGCCACCAGACGCTGCTGGAGAGCGCCCCGCTCGTGCACGGCGCCGACGAGCGCATCGACGTGCGCGACCTCGCCTTCGCGACCGCGATGTACCGCGACCTCGCACGCCGCATCCTCGGCTGACCTCCCGCGGCGACAGCGCGCTGACCGAGTCGGGCGAAGAAGGTGCGCAACCCTGCGCAACCCTCCTCGGGGCGCCCCAGAGCGGCTCTCGACAGGGCCTCCGAAAGGCCGCATAATCGAACTCGGATGCCAAGGATGCAGCATCGAGCGCTGGAGGGGCAGGAGTGAGCAAGGAAGTCGCGACCGCCGCAGGACAGGCCCCCGGGCAAGGCGCGTCGACGACGCAGACCCCCGTATCAGGGACCGCACACGGCGCTCGGACCTCGACCGGCGGCGGCGCTCGCCATCTCGCCGCCGAAAAGACGGCCGCCGAGAAAGCGGTGCTGGCGAAGGCGAACGCGGTCCCGCACACGACGACGACGGTGGTGGAACCGGTGCACAACTCGCTGACGACCGAAATCCAGAACTTCGCGACCAACTGGGAGCCGGTCGTCGCGATCCTCTTCTTCGTCGCGCTGATCGCGGTGATGTGGCGGACTCTGAAGGTGATGCCGCGCATCAAGCCCCAGCGGATCAAGCCCGCCTCCAAGCAGCAGGTGTCCTTCGCGGACATCGCCGGCGTGGACGAGGCCAAGGCGGAGCTGCAGGAGATCGTCGACTTCCTGCGCGACCCCAGGGAGTTCCATCGCCTGGGCGCGACGGTGCCGAAGGGGATCCTGCTCCACGGCCCGCCCGGCACCGGCAAGACGCTGCTGGCGAAGGCCGTCGCCGCCGAGTCCGGCGCCGAGTTCTTCGCCCAGTCCGCGGCCTCGTTCGTCGAGATGTTCGCCGGCCTCGGCGCCGCACGCATCCGGCGCCTGTTCGCGGTCGCCCGCCAGCACGAACCGGCGATCATCTTCATCGACGAGCTCGACGCCGTCGGCGGCCGCCGCGGCGCCGACATCTCCGGCGAGAAGGATCAGACGCTGAACCAGCTGCTGGTCGAGATGGACGGGTTCGACTCCAAAGGGCGCGTCGTCGTGATCGCCGCTTCGAACCTGCTCGAGAAGCTCGATACCGCGCTGCTGCGGCCCGGGCGCTTCGACCGCCAGGTGTTCGTGGTCCCGCCCGACGTCAAAGGGCGTCTGGGCGTGCTGCAGGTGCACACGCGCAACAAGCCGATGGGCGACGTCGACCTCGAACTGATCGCCCAGCAGACCAGTGGGCTGGCCGGGGCCGACCTCGCGAACATCTGCAACGAGGCCGCCATCTTCGCCGCGCGCCGGCGCAGCAACGTGATCGAGGCGCGCGACTTCGACGGCGCGATCGAGCGCGTGATCGCGGGCGTTCAGTCCAAGCGCGTCCTCAACGTCAACGAGAAGCGCGTGGTCGCCTACCACGAGGCCGGCCACGCCCTGTGCGGCGAGCTGCTGCCGTCGGTGGACCGCGTGCACCGCATCTCGATCGTGCCGCGCGGCCGCGCCCTGGGCTACACCCTGAACCTCCCCGCCGAGGACCGCTATCTGAAGACGCGCGAGGAGCTGCTCGACTACATGACCGTGCTGCTCGGGGGGCGCGTCGCCGAGCAGGTCGTCTTCGGCGCGATCACCACGGGAGCCTCCGACGACCTCAAACGCGTGGCCGACATCGCGCACTCGATGGTCCACGACTACGCGATGGGCACGGCGGGGGTGGGCCGTTCCCCCGACGGCGACGTCCGGCTCTCGGAGACGACGCTGCGCATCCGCGACGAGGAGCGCCAGGACCTGATCGAGGAAGCACGCCGCGCGGCGCAGAGGCTCGTGCTCTCGCATCGCGTGCAGCTGGATCTGCTGGCCGGCGAGCTGCTCGAGCACGAGGTGCTCGAGCGGGATGCGATCGAGACGATCATGCGGGGGGTACCGCGCCTCGAGCGCCAGCCCGGCATCGGCCTGCGCGTCGTCGCTGCCGTCGAGGCGCACGCCGCGCCCACGGCCCCGGGGGCGATCCCCGTCGGCGAGGCACCGCCCGAGGATGGCGCCGAGCGGCTATAGACTGCCGCTCGTGCTCAGCCGCATCGACCACATCGGCGTCGCCGTCGAGGAGATCGACCCCGCGCTGGAGCTCTACCGCGGAGCACTCGCGCTGGAGCTCGTCCACCGTGAGGTCGTGACCGAGCAGGGCGTCGAGGCCGTGCTGCTGGACGTGGGCGAGAACCACGTCGAGCTGCTCGCACCCCTCGGCCCCGACACACCTGTCGGCAGGTTCCTCGAGCGGCAGGGCCCCGGGCTGCACCACGTCGCCTATCAGGTGAGCGACATCGACGCGACTCTGCAGGCGCTTTCTGCGGCCGGGATGCGCCTGATCGACGAGCGGCCCCGCACCGGCATCCGCAACTCGCGCGTGGCCTTCGTGCACCCGCGCTCGACCGGCGGCGTGCTGACCGAGATCGTTCAACCAGCGGAGGTTCACTGATGGCATCGAGCTCTCGTCTGAGCATCGGCTTCCAGGGCGGCCAGGTGCTGGCCGTGAGGCTGTCGGACACACAGCTGAAGGAGCTGGTGAAGGCTCTCGGCACCCAGGGCTGGCACGAGGTCGAGAGCGAGGACGGCCCTGTGCGCCTGGACCTCGGCCAGGTCGTGTACTTGACGTCGGAGTCCGAGGAGCCGAAGGTCGGCTTCGGCTAGCCCCTCGGACCGAGTGTTCCGCCAGGAGGAGACCGCCGAGGAGCGCTTGCTCCTGTGGGCGCGCACGCACGGCCACACGCCTGCGGCCGAGCGCGCCGTCGCGCGGTTCTCGCGGCTCGGCGAGCACAGCGCTGTCTGGCTCGCGATCGGAGCCGCCGGTGGCCTGGTCCAACGCAGCCGCGCCCGCGAGTGGCGGCGCGCGCGCCGCACCGTGGTCGGCGTCTACGCAGTCAACACCGCGATCAAGTTCGCCGTCCGCCGTCCGCGCCCGCAGATCCCCGGCCTGCCGCCGCTGCAGGGGACGACGACCGGGCTCAGCTTTCCCTCGGCGCACGCCGCCACCTCCTTCGCCGGCGCGCTCGCCTACAGCCGGCTCGGACTACCGGCGGGACCTCTTTACGCGCTCGCCGCGGGCATGGGGGCCTCGCGCGTGTACCTCGGCGTGCACTACCCCTCCGACATCGTCGCGGGCGCGCTGCTCGGCACCGCGCTCGCCGCCGTGGCAACGAGATGAGCACCCGTATCGGCATCGTCGGAATGCCGAACGCCGGCAAGTCATCGCTGTTCAACGCGCTCACGAAAGCCGGCGCCGAGGCGGCGAACTACCCCTTTACGACGATCGAGCCGAACGTCGCCGTCGTGCCGGTCCGCGACCGGCGCCTCGAGGGGGTCGCCGCGACCGTCGGCGCGTCGGAGATCGTCTGGGACACGATCGACTTCCACGACATCGCCGGGCTGGTCGCCGGGGCTCACAAAGGCGAGGGCCTCGGCAACAAGTTCCTGTCGAACATCCGCGAGACCGACGCGATCGTGCACGTGGTGCGCGCCCACGCCGACGACAACGTGATCCATCCCGAGGGCAGCGTCGATCCGCTGCGTGACATCGAGACGATCGAGGCCGAGCTGGTGCTGGCAGACCTCGATCAGG
This sequence comes from uncultured Solirubrobacteraceae bacterium, assembly GCA_963742805.1. Taxonomy (GTDB): domain Bacteria; phylum Actinomycetota; class Thermoleophilia; order Solirubrobacterales; family Solirubrobacteraceae; genus Palsa-744. The sequence goes on from CAVUNG010000001.1 coordinate 1,459,028, forward strand.
CCGAGCGCCGGGTGGATCGCGTCGCCAAACAGGCGCGCGGCGGCGACAAGGCGGCCGCCGCCGAGGAGGTCTGGCTGCGCGAGGTCATCTCCGAGCTGCAGGCGGGCCGTCCCGTGCGCGGTGTGGAGGTGCCCGAGCTGGCGCCCCACGCAGCTCGCGATCTCGGCTCGCTGACCGCCAAGCCGGTGCTGTTCGTGGCCAACGTCGACGAGGGCTCCGAGGAGGTGCCGGCGGCGATCGCCGAGCACGCCGCCGCGCAGGGCGCGCGCGCCGTGGCGGTGTCCTCGCGCATCGAGTCAGAGCTCTCCGAGCTGGACGAGGAGGAGGCGGCGGCGATGCGCGCGGAGCTCAGCACCGGCGGCGAGGGCGGCGTGACGCCGCTGGAGCGCGTCGTCCAAGAGGCATTCGAGCTGCTCGAGCTGCTCTCGTTCTTCACGGCGGGCGAGGCCAAGCCGGCGCAGTCCTGGCACCTGCGGCGTGGCCTGTCGGTGTGGCACGCCGCGGGCGAGATCCACACCGACATCCAGCACGGCTTCGTGCGCGCCGAGGTGATCTCCTGGCAGGAGCTGATCGACGCGGGCGGCTACGCCGGGGCGCGGGATCGCGGGACGCTGCGCATCGAGGGCCGCGACTACACGATGACCGACGGCGACGTGATCACCGTCAAGTTCACTCCCTAGGCCGGCACGGAGCGCCGGCCGTCCCTCCAGATCGCCGGCACGGAGCGCCGGCCGTCCCTCCAGATCGCCGGCACGGAGCGCCGGCCGTCCCTCCAGATCGCCGGCACGGAGCGCCGGCCGTCCCTCCAGATCGCCGGCACGGAGCGCCGGCCGTCCCTCCAGATCGCCGGCACGGAGCGCCGGGCGTCCCTCCAGATCGCCGGCACGGAGCGCCGGCCGTTCCTCCAGATCGCCGGCACGGAGCGCCGGGCGTTCCTCCAGATCGCCGGCACGGAGCGCCGGCCGTCCCTCACGCGCCGAGCTTCGCGAGACGCTCGGAGAGGCGGCGCATGCCGGCGGCAGCGGCGGCCTCGGCGGCGCCCGCGAAGTCCGTCGGCCGGTCGGCGGGCAGCTCGACGTCGATCTCCTGCAGCGTGGCGATCTCCTTGAACGTGCGCAGCAGCGCGTCGTTCTCGCGCAGGGTCTGCGCTGCGCGCGGGCTCATCTCGCCGGGCTCGCGACGCACCTTGTCCTCGGCCTCGCGCGCGGCGTCCAGGAGCTCCTCGAGCGGCCCGTAGCGGCGCAGCAGCTCCGCGGCCGTCTTGGCGCCGATCCAGGGCGCGCCGGGGAGGCCGTCGGAGGGATCGCCGCGCAGCGCGATGAAGTCGGCGACCAGCTCGGGCGCGACGCCGTAGCGCTCGCGCACCTGCTCCGGACCGAGCAGGCCGACGGCGCCGCCCTTGCCCGTCTCGACGAACGACGCCCGGTCGCTGACAGCGCCGTAGAGGTCGCGGTCGCCCGTCAGCAGCAGCGCCCGACCGCCCGCGGCGGCCTCGGCGCCGGCGAGCGAGAACATCACGTCGTCGGCCTCGAGCGCGTCGGTGTGAGAGACGTACCAGCCCATCGCCTCCAGCAGGGCGGGCGCGCGCTGCCACTGCGCGCGCAGCTCCGGCGGCATCGGGTCGCGATGTGCGTGATAGGGGGCGTAGAGCTTCACGCGGTACGCGGCCTCCTCGGCGCCGGTGCAGGCGACGACCGCGCGCGGCGGCTCGGTGATGCCCGCCTCGGTGAGCGCTGCCCGGGCGGCCCGGGTCGGCGGCTCGATCAGCGCGAGGATCGCGTTGACGGTCCCGAGCAGCGCGTTGACCGGGTTGCCGTCGCTGTCGACGATCGATTTCGGCAGCGCGAAGAAGGCGCGGTAGAGCAGCCAGGGCGTGTCGGCTAGCAGCAGTGGGCCGGGCACCGGTGCAGCGTACGCGCTGCGCGGCCGGCGCTCAGCGCGCTCAGCGCTCGACCATCCAGCACATTTCCGTCCAGCCGAGCCGGCTGGCGCCGCTGTAAAGCGGGTGCGGGAGGTCGATCGTCGCGTGCGCGCCCGTGACGATCACCTTCGCGGAGGAGATCGCGCGACGGTCGGCGCTCAGCGCCTCGCGCGCTCCACGCTCGTGCAGCAGGGCGCTCAGACGCGAGTCCCAGCGGCTCGCGCAGTCATGGCCGCGCAGCCTGGCGTCGAGGACGCCGCATGCGGCGGCTCCGTTCCCTTGCAGCTCCGCGGCGATGAAGTTGCCGGCGGCGCGGCGCACCCATGCGATCTGGGCCGGCGTGCCGGTTGATTGCGCGCCGGCCGCGGGACCGAGCGCCAGGGCGGCGAGGACTCCGGTGAGCAGAGCGCAGGGGACGCGGGTCCGCATTCAGAAGCCATCGTGCGCGGGCCGAGGGGCCTTTAGCGAACGGTCTTCCGCCGGCCGGATGTTCGAGCGCGCTGCGCGGCCCTCGATGAGGGGGCGTGTGTGCAGGCGACGAGCCCCGTGCACGCCTTCTCAGCCCCCGGCCGCGGTGCCGCCGCCTGCGCCGGTGGACGCGGCCGCGCCGCCGCCGCCCGGCGCCACGCCGCCGGAGTTTCCGGCCGGCGGGGGCTGGTTCGGCGAGCTGCCCGTGAGCGGGCCGAACAGCCGCGCCCGCCCGCTGTGGTCCGGCTCGGGACGCAGCGTTGTTCCGGTGCGGACGTAGTAGTACTCCCAAGTGCTGTCCAGGCCGAGCCGGCCCGCGAGTTCCGGGCCGCTCACCCGCGACGCGGCCGCGGTCCCGAGCACGCGGGCGACCAGGACGCGCGGCGAGACGCTGCGCTTGACGACTTCGACACCGCGGAACCTGCCCCGATACAGCCCGCGCAGCTCCCCGGCCGCGGTCGCGAACGGGATTTCGACTTTCCACCGCGCGGCAGAGCCTTCATAGGAATCGGCGACAGCGACTAGCCACGGCTCCGCTGCCGCGCCGGGGAAGCCGTCCTGCACGGACTCGGTCATGCCGCCCGAGCTGGCGAAGAAGTACGTGACCACAGGGTGCCCGCCGTAGGTGACGATCTGCCCGGCGGTGGCGGCGACCGCGGCGTTGGTGGCGGCCGTTTCGGCAGCCGCCCCGCGATAGACCTGCGAGCGCGTGTCGGAGTAGACGTCGAAGCGCGAGCCGCCCGCGTGGTCGGTCAGGGCGTAGGTGCGGCTGGCGACGGCCTGCGCCTCCAGGGCCGCGGCCGGGGAGCCGGGGGACATCTCGGCCCCGATCACCCCTCGCACGTAGCGCTCGAGCGGCACCTTCTTGACCTTCGACCCGACCAGCACCTTCACGACCGCTTTGGCCGGGGCCAGCGCGAGGGTCGTGCCCGTGTAGTAGTGGGCGAGGATCTGCGCGTAGGTGAAGCCGTGCCGCGCGTAGCCCGCCGCCCCTTCCTGGCTCATCCCCACGCCGTGACCGTTGCCCGTGCCTTCGATCACGAGCGTCTGCGCAGGCAGCGGCGCGGGCGTCGCGGCGCCGGCCGCGCCGGCTTGGAGCCCGGCGAGGGCGAGCAGCGCGGCGGCTGCGGCGGCCGCGCGCCGGGCGGCGCGTGAGCCTCCCCGGACGCCCTGCGGCCGGTGGTAGGTTGGCCTCATGCGGGACATCTGCTCACTAGAGAACACGATCGTGGGCAGACAGGCGCGGTCGGGATCGGAGGTTCCATGAGATTGCACTCGTCGCTACCCACCACTCCTTTGAGGGCTGCAGGATGGCTGTCGAGGTGAGCACGGACCCACGCGAACGCGAGGTCCTGGACGCGGTTCCCAAGGATCTGTTCATCGGCGGGAGCTGGCGAGGGGCGGCGGGCGGCGCCCGTCTCGGCGTGGAGGACCCGGCCACGGGCGAGCAGCTCGTCGAGGTCGCGGACGCCTCCCCCGAGGACGCCAAGGAGGCGCTGGCGGCGGCGGCGGACGCGCAGGCCGAGTGGGCGCAGAGCGCGCCGCGCGACCGTGGCGAGATCCTCCGCGCTGCGTACGAGAAGATCGTCGCGCGAGCTGACGAGCTGGCGCTTCTGATGACGCTCGAGATGGGCAAGTCGGTGACCGAGTCCAAGGCCGAGATCTCCTACGCGGCCGAGTTCTTCCGCTGGTTCTCCGAGGAGGCGGTCCGCATCCACGGCCGCTACATGGTCAACACCACCGGCAAAGGCCGCATCATGACCATGCGCCAACCGGTCGGTCCCTGCGTGTTCGTGACGCCCTGGAACTTCCCGACGGCGATGGGTACGCGGAAGATCGCTCCCGCCGTCGCGGCGGGTTGCACGATGGTCGTCAAGCCGGCGCAGCAGACGCCGCTGTCGATGCTCGCGCTCGCGAAGATCCTCGAGGAATCGGGCCTGCCCGGCGGCGTGCTGAACGTGATCACGGCCAAGCGCTCCGGCGAGGTGATCGAACCCCTGCTGAAGGACCCGCGTACGCGCAAGCTGTCCTTCACGGGCTCGACCGAGGTCGGCAAGCGGCTGATCGAACAGTCCGCCGACCAGATCCTGCGCATGTCGATGGAGCTGGGCGGGAACGCGCCGTTCCTCGTCTTCGAGGACGCCGATCTCGACGCCGCCGTCGAGGGGGCGATGCTCGCGAAGATGCGGAACGTCGGCGAGGCCTGCACCGCCGCGAACCGCTTCCACGTGCACGAGTCGCTCGCCGAGGAGTTCTCACGGCGGCTGGCCGAGCGGATGGGCGCGCTCAGGGTCGGCCGCGGGACCGACCCCGCCGTGGACGTCGGCCCGCTGATCGACGCGAAACAGCGCGAGAAGGTCCAGGAGCTGGTGAGCGACGCGGTCGACCGCGGTGCCAAGGCTCTTGTCGGGGGGCGGCCCGGCGAGGGCGCCGGATACTTCTACGAGCCGACCGTGCTCGCCGGCGTGCCCGACGATGCGGAGGTTCTCTCCGAGGAGATCTTCGGGCCGGTGGCGCCGATCGCGACGTTCGCCACCGAGGAGCAGGCGCTCGACGCCGCGAACCGGACCGAGTACGGACTCGTGGCCTACGTCTACACCCGCGACCTGGAACGGGCGCTGCGCGTGGCCGAGGGCTTGGAGACCGGCATGGTCGGGCTCAACCAGGGCGTGGTGTCGAACCCGGCGGCGCCGTTCGGCGGCGTGAAGCAGTCGGGGTTCGGGCGCGAGGGCGGCTTCGAGGGGATCGAGGAGTACCTCGAGACGAAGTACGTCGCGATCGCGCTGTAGGCGGGGAGTGAGGGGGCGCCGCGAAGTCGGACGCGTCGCCTGCCGCACCCTCCTACAGGGAACCGCGGCGAGCTCGCCGCTCCATCAGGCCGGACCGTATCAGTTGGCGGCTGAGTTGCCTCGGCCTGCTCTGCGCGCGCAACCCCCCAACGTGACCGGCCGATAGATTCCCGGCAGAGATTCGCTTCCCAGGATGTTGCCAGTTATTGGACTCGGCTCCGGGCCCGTGCAACACTCGGCCTTGACGCGTAGCCGTGGCGTCTGAGCTACTGAGCAAGTGGAGGAAGCATGGGAATGCACTGGAGCCGGCGCAAAATCTCTGCGTGCCTGGCCGCACTGCTTTCGGCCGCTGCAGTCACGTTCCTGGCGAGGCACACCGGCAATGGTGCGAACGCTGCGGGCGGGATACCCCCTTCCGCCGGCGCTCTGAGCCATTACGCCGTATTCAGCCGGTCGGCCGGGGCGTCTGACGCGCTGCCTGCGGCGAGCCTCTTGCAGGCTCGGCCGACCGCCGAAGGAACGTTGACCCGTCGTGTATCCCAGAGCGGCTCGGATGGCGAGTGGGCCACGCTCGACGGGGAACAGCTGTGCGTCATCGTTAGATCGTCCAACCCCTCGGACGGACCTCCTGCCACGAACCGGTCCTGCGCCGGCGCGAGCGAACTCGAAGCGCAGCACCAACTCCTCCTGCAGCTGTCCGTCGTCGGATCGACCTCCATCAGGCCGCCGGCACCCGGGACCGCGAACCTGATCACCGGGCTGGCTCCGGACGGTGTGGCCTTCGTCACGCTGGTGTTCGCGGACGGCACAGAGCAATCCGTACCCGTCAGAGAAAACGGCTTCATGGACCATCTGGACTCACCCAAGAGCTTTCAGCGCCTGACGTGGATCAGCCCGGCCGGTACCACCCTCAGCGGGCAGTAAGGAGACGCCAATGGCACATTTCGCACATCGCGCCGCGCCATCTGGCCGCGCGCTCCTGGTGCTCGCTTGCCTGCCTCCCCTCACCCTTTCAGCAGCTCGCGCAGAAACCCCCGCCCGATCGCGCTGAGAGCAAGCAGCGAGCCGAACAGCGCCACGGCGTCGATGCTCTCGCGACCCTGGCGCGACCAGTAGTCGTCCTCGAGGTTCAGCCACAGGGCGAACTCGTCCAGCGTCAGCGCCGCCCCGGCGCCGAACCCCGCCGCCGTCAGCTGCGAAGCGCGCCGCCCGTCCGTGACGCCGATCTCCATCAGCCACAGGTAGCCCACCACCAGCAGCGCGCTGATCCCGAACGTCATGTGATGGATGTGGTGGCCGCCGGGCGTGATGTTCCGGAACGGGCCGCGTTCGGCACGAATCGCGTGCGTGATCGCGCGGACCGCCGCGAACGTGGCGAAGAAGGAGCCGGTCGAGAGCAGCCGGCGCTCGCGACGCAGGTCAGACCCGAAGTGCTTCTCGTACAGGGCGCCGACTTCACGGCTGCCCTCGCTTCCTTTCCGCACGGGCGAAACCTATTGCCTGTGCCGCTCGCCCGATGCCGGCACCCGCCGGGGCGTGACGGCACGGTTCAGGCGCAGCCGTAGGCTTCTTGGCCAAAACGGCCCACGCGCGTCCCAAGCCTTGGCCACCGAAGCCCAATGTCTTGTCGCAACCCTGACGAACCCTGCGCGTTCTTACCGACGACGCAGTTGTACACCCTGTCTAAACGCGAGTTCAAGAGAGCCGACGATGGGAAGCGACACCCCCCCGCAGGACCCCGCCGTGTTCGCCTCAGCGGTCGTGCGTGCCGTCGATGACATCGACACCGCCACCGAGGAGGAGCGCGACGAGCTGCTCTGCGCGCTTCTGTGCGCCGCCTGGGGCAGCATTCACGCCCAGAACCAGTAGCCGACGACCCATGCCCGCGGCGCTGGGGACCCCGGCGCCGCGAGCGGACCTCGCGCCGCGCTCCCCCCATCCCCAAAATCTCAGCCGCTCAGGACGATGAGGTCGTCCAGCAGTTGCCCGTACGCCCCGAGCAGGATCGAGAGGTGGCCCTCGCCGTCGCGGAGCCGTGGCTGCGCGCCCGGGATGTTCTCCGCCAGCCAGCGCCCGTGCGAGTACGGCACGAAGCGGTCCTCGGAGCCCTGCCAGACGGCGACGGGACGCTCGATGGCCTCGAGCGCGAAGCCCCAGTCGCCGACGAACGCCATGTCGTCGTCGAACCAGCCCCAGATGTCCTGCTCGAGCCCGCTGTGAAAGAGCGCGGCCAGGTACTCGGCGAACTCGCCGCTCGCCGCCTGCTGGTCGACGGGCGACATGAGCTGCCCGAGCGAGGCGCCGATCTCGGCGCCGCTCGCCGCGAGGATGCCTGGGCGCTCGCCGCGCAGGAACCCGGCCAGCTCGCCCTCACCGGCTTCCGCCGCCCCGAACTCGGCCACGTTCTCCTCGCCCATCCCCTCCAACCAGTCCAGGCCGGAGGCGTCGCGCGGCGCGACCCCCGCGAGCGTTGCGGCTGCCAGGGTGCGCTCCGGGAGCAGGGCCGCGCACGCCAGCGCGTGCGGTCCGCCGCCCGACCAGCCCACCGTCAGAAACCGCTCGACCCCAAGCTCCGCGCAGAGCGCCTCGATGTCCTCCACGCAGTCGGCCACCCGGCGCCCGGGCCGGCGCTCGGAGCGCCCGTAGCCCGGCCGCGAGTAGGCGATGTGACGCAGCCCGCGTTCGGCGCCCAGCTCGACGAGCGGCGGGAACAGCAGTCCGGCCGACGGCGTCCCGACCTGGAACAGCAGCGCCCGCCCCTCGGGCGGCCCGCCCACCTCGACGTCGAGTCGGCGCCCGTCGGAGGTTCGGAGTTGCAGCCTCTCCATCCTCCGAATCCTTGCAGCAGCTCGCCGGTGACGACTGCGCCGAGGGCTAGAGTCGGTCGCCGATGAGAGCCCGCACTCGCATCGCCATGCTGCTCGGCGCACTCGCGGCCCTCGCCCTCGCCCTCGCGGGATGCGGCGGCTCCTCCTCGGGCAACGGCATCGAATCGAAGTCCCCCCAGGAGATCCTGGAAGCGACCAAAGCCGCCGCGTCGACGGCCACCTCCGTGCACATCCAGGGCACGATCGTGACGGGCGGCAAGCCGATCTCGCTCGACATGGAACTGCTCAGGGGCAAGGGAGGGAAGGGCACGATCTCCCAGGAAGGCTTCACGATCCAGATCGTGCAGACGGGCGGCGCCGTCTACATCAACGGCAGCGCCGCGTTCTACAAGCACGTCTCCGGCTCGGCCGCGGCAGCGCTCCTGCAGGGCAAATGGCTGAAGGCGCCCGCCAGCAGCGGCGAACTCGCCTCGCTTGCCGAGCTCACCAATCTGGGCAAGCTGATCGACACCGCGCTCGCAGGTCACGGCACCGTCACCAAGGGGGGCACGACGACCGTCGAAGGCCAGAAGGCCGTGGAACTGAAAGACGCCACCAAAGGCGGGGCGCTGTTCGTCGCCGCGACGGGCAAGCCCTACCCGCTCCAGATCTCCAAAACGGGCTCCGAAAGCGGCAAGGTGGTGTTCAAGCGCTGGGACCAGCCGGTCACGCTGGAAGCGCCGAAGAACGCAATCGACATCGGCGCGCTACAGAAAGCTGGCTGATCAGCCGATTCATCCGTATGTCTACGAGCGCTGAGACCGGATCAAGGCTGCTCGCGCGCGGGTCGAGTCCCTGGATGACAAGCGGGGCGAACCTGGAGTCGGTCAAGGATGCGGGAGTACTCGGTGAACGGCGTCATGCAGGAAGGCCTGGTGCGACGGCTTCAGGGCCGGCCGCACGGCGATCCGCTGCCGCCTCCCGGCAGGCGCCGGCGCGCGGGTGGAGCGATGCCCACTAGCGGCGCTGCGGGACGGCATTCGGAGCCCAACGGGGGCCGGACGCCGCTAGGCGGGCCCGGTCGCCGCGCGCTGCCCGCGATGATCGTGGGCCTCGCCGTCGGTCTCGCCGCGATCGCCGGCCTTGCGCTGAGCGGGGCGGACGCCGCCGCCGCCGGCTGCGCCGTGGTGCTCGGACTGGGCGCCCTCGCCGTCGGTTGGGGGTTCGGGGAGCGCGGCATGGCTTCGCTCGAAGCCGAAGTCGAGACGAGCACCAGCGAGCTCAAACGAGCCCTGTCCGAGCTCGAGATCGCCCAGGCCGAGACGGTCCAGCGCCTGTCGATGGCGGTCGAGTTCCGCGACGAGGACACCGGCGCGCACATCGAGCGCATCGGCCGCTTCTCCGTGCTGCTCGCCGAACACATCGGGATGGACGCCGACTTCTGTGAGCGGCTGCGCCACGCCGCGCCGCTGCACGATGTCGGCAAGGTGGCGATCCCCGACGCGATCCTGCTGAAGCCCGGACCGCTGACGCCGGAGGAGCGCGCGATCGTCGAGACCCACGCCGAGGAGGGACACCGCCTCGTCCGCGGCTCGTCCTCCTCGATCCTCGACATGGCCGCCACGATCGCGCTCAGCCACCAGGAGAAGTGGGACGGCAGCGGCTACCCGCGCGGGCTGAAGGGCGAGGCGATCCCGATCGAGGGCCGCATCGTGGCCGTCGCCGACGTCTTCGACGCGCTCACCAGCGACCGCGTCTACCGCAAGGCCTTCTCGGTCGACGAGGCGATCGCAGATGATGCGCGAACAGCGCGGTCGCCACTTCGACCCGGTGCTGCTCGACGCGTTCATGGAAGTGCTCGGCCGCTCCGGGCCCGACGCCCGCGAGGAGCTCCGCCACGACCCCGAAGCGCTCGTCGAGTCCACGCTCGAGACGTTTGCCACCGCGCTCGAACGCGGCGACGCCGAGATGGCCGAGGGCGCGATCGCGACCGCGATCGAGGACGGCATCACGCCGACCACGCTCCACGCCGAGGTGATCGGCCCGTCGCTGCGCCGGCTCGACGTGCTCTCGGCCGGCGGCGAACTGTCGGCCGACACGCGAGCACCGCGCGACGACGATCATGCGCCGCGTGCTGGCGACGCTGTACCGCTACATGACGGGGGGCACCGAGCCCACACGCGAGCGGGTGCTGCTGGCCGGCGTGAAGGGCGACGAGCACACGCTCGGCCTGCAGATGGTCCACGACCAGCTCGCTGCAGCGGGCTACCAGACGATGTTCGACACGGACCTCGACGGCGGGCGCCTGCTCGAGCTGCGTCGAGAGCCGGTCCCCCGATCTCATCGTGCTCGGCGCCACCGCGCACAGCGCGAGGACGGCCTCGACGCCGCGCTGCGCGAGCTGCGCTCGGCCCATCCGGACGTGCCGATCGTGCTCTGCGGCCCCGCCGTCGGCGGCAGCCTGCCGCGCGAACGCGGCGGCATGCGCGTGCTCGAGCGCATCGACGAGTCGGTCGAGGCGGTCGAAGAGCTTCTGACCAGCGCTGCTGCCGCCGCCTAGCGAGCGCAGGGACGTGGTTCTCGGACCGGCGCCCGCGGCGCCGTGAGTAGAGTCGCGCCGGTGAGCAAGCGCGCGATCGTGACCGGCGGTGCCGGCTTCATCGGCTCGCACGTCGTCGACGCGCTGCTCGGCCGACGGCTACGAGGTACCGTGATCGACGACCTCTCCTCGGGCGACCGCCGAGCGGGTGCCCTCGCAGGCGCGAGCTGCGTCGAGCTCGACATCGTCGACGAGGCCGCGCTGCGCCAGGTCGTTCGACGCAGGTCGCGCCGCAGGCCGTCTACCACCTGGCCGCGCAGGCGAGCGTGGTCGCCTCGGTCGAGGACCCGGGGCGCGACTGCGACGTCAACGTGCGAGGGCACGCTGAACGTGCTCGAGGCCGCCGGCGCGCATGGCGCGCCGGTCGTGTTCACCTCCACCGGCGGTGCGCTCTACGGCGACGAGGCGCCCCGGCCGACGCCGGAGGACCGGATCCCGGCGCCGCTGTCGCCCTACGGCGCCTCGAAGTGGGCGGCCGAGGCCTACGTGAACACGTGGTCGCTCTCGTCCGGCATCCCGCACGCCGTGTGCCGGCTCGGCAACGTCTACGGGCCGCGCCAGAGCCCCCACGGCGAGGCGGGCGTCGTGGCGATCTTCACCGCGCGACTCTACAGCGGCCGGGCGCCGAAGCTCTACGGCCACGGCAAGCCCGACGCGCGACTACGTCTACGTCGGCGACGTGGTCGCGCGCCCTGCTGCGCCGCGTCCGGCACGCGCCGGCATCTACAACGTCGCCACGGGCGTCGGAAACCGACGTGCTCGGCGATCTGGCGCGAGCCTGTCAGCGAGGCCGCCGGCGTCGACATCGAGCCCGAGCTGGCGGAGCTGCGCCCCGGCGAGCTGCAGCACAGCTGTCTGGACATCTCGCGCGCCGAGGCGGAGCTCGGCTGGAGCCCGAAGGTGAGCATCGACGACGGGCTCGCCATGACGTATCGCGCCCTCAGCGCCGAATTCGCCGCGTAGCTGCAAGCGCCGTCCCAGCCCTGCGGCCGCCGTGCCGGCGCGCCGAGGCAAACACATGACCCCGATGCGCGGGGCCGCCCTCGCGGCCCTGACAGGCGCAGCGTTGCTGCTGAACGCCGCCGCTGCCGGCGCCCTCGCCGACCAGCCGGGCGGCGTCGCCGCTCCCGTCTCACCGCAGGCGGGAGGGAGCCAGTACGGCGTGCCGGCGAGCGTCGCGCGCCCCGAGCTCTCTTACATGACCCTGCCCTCGACCGCGGCGGCCGGGCGCCCGCCTCGGATCGTGCTCGAACTTGTCGAGGCCCACACCGCGAGCGTCTACGTGCGCGTGCTCGTGATCGACCTGCACAGCCGGCGTACGGTGCTGAGCGCGCAGATGGGCTGGGTGCGGACCTCGCACCGCTTCGCCGTCGTGTGGCCGCACGGCGCGCAGCTCGGCGCCGGCACCTACAGGGTCACCGTGAGCGCCCACGACGCCCACAACGGGAACATCGTGCGCACCGCCCGCATCTCCGGCGAGGCGACGCTCGCCGTCACGGCGCCGCTCCTCGCCCCCGGCGCCCGCCCCCGAAGCCGGCGTGCCGACACCCGCACAGACGGTCGCCGACGGCGCCGTGTTCCCCGTGCGCGGGCCGCACAACTTCGGCGGCCCGGAAAACAGATTCGGTGCTCCGCGTGCGGGCCACATCCACCAGGGCCAGGACGTGCTGACGGCAGAAGGGACGCCCGATGCCGTGCCGCTGGCCGGGACCATCGTCACGACCGCCTACCAGCCCGAAGGCGCCGGCTACTACGTCGTCGAGCACACGCTGACCGGCTTCGACTTCATGTTCGCCCACTGCGAGGCGAGCTCTTTCGCGGTCGAAGAAGGACAGTCGGTCGCCGCCGGGCAGCAGATCTGCCTTGCCGGCCAGACCGGCGACGCGACGGCCCCGCACCTGCACTTCGAGATGTGGGTGGGAGGCTGGCAGGCAGCGGGCGGGCACCCGATCGACCCGCTGCCCTACCTGGAAGCCTGGGAAAGAGCAGCCTCATAGAGCCGCCGCCCGCGGCCGAGGCGACTCGGTAGCATCGACGCCCGCGGCGAGATAGCTCAGCTGGTAGAGCACACGACTGAAAATCGTGGTGTCCCCGGTTCGAATCCGGGTCTCGCCATCGCCCGCCCGCGCTCACACTTTCGTGTTCGCCGGTCCCGCTTCGGCGTTCCCCTGAGCGAGGATCGCGCCCCGGATGCCGAAGTACGCGCCCACGAGCGCTGCGATCACGCCGGAGACCGCGCCGACAGCGGTGCCGACGTCGGCGGCATTGCTGTAGTGAAGGACCGCGACGACGAAAACGACGACGATCGCAAGAAGGCCCGCCATCACGACGATCGCGCCCCAGGGCGGTTCGGGCTTCACGACGGTCACTGGCGGTGTCGAGCCGCCGCCTTCCTGCGGTGGTGTTCCCGGTATGGACGCTGCCGGCGGCGCTTGTGCCTGGCTCGCGACGGACATCTTCGACCCCCTTTGAGATTCGGTGCCGTCAGCGTATTCCGATTTCGTTCCTCGGAACAGGTCCAAATCTGGACGTTGGTTGCGAGAGCTCCCTTGGCGGGATGTGTTCGCGGCTCAAGGGGTGCCACGGTCCCGCCGATTGCATGCGCATGACAGGCGGCCGCCTCGCGCTGATGTCGGTGCTCGTCCTCGTCCTCGCGGGGGCCGGGGTGTTGCTCGCGACGAGCGGGAGGCGCAACTCCGCCTCGCGCGCGAGCGCCCCGGCGCCCACCGAACACGAAATCCACACCCCTTCGCTGCAGACCCCGATACCCGCCGGCTGGTCCTTCGTGCAGGAACGCGTGACGGCCGCGGGCGCTCATGGGTTGCATCTCACTTCCACCGGGGCGCCCGTCGACCGCCTGGGGATCGCGCCCAAGGGAGCCGCGGCGCTCACGGTCGCCGAATCCGCACCAGGCGTCCTCGCCGCGGCGAGCTTTGACGGTCGCACGGCCTCCGGGCTCACCCCGCCCGAGCTGCTGCCCCACCTCATCGGTCGGCCGCGCGGCGCTGTCTCGGTGGCGACCGTCCGGGCCCCGGCAGCGAGCCGGCTTGACGGGGCTCCGGCAGCGCAGGCGAGCTTCACCTATGAGTTCAAGGGGCGCCACATGAGGCAGACGGACGTGATCGCCGAGCACGGCGGCCGTGTGTTCACCGTCGAGCTCGACGCCGAACCGTCGCAGGCCGGGGCCGGCAGTACAGCGCTCGCGACCGTGCTCGCCTCCTGGCGCTGGCGCTGAGCCGCAAGCGTTCGGGCGCACTGCCGACACGACCGTGCGGCGCCCCCTCCTCAAGCACCCCCTTTCAGGAAGAAGCGCGCGTAGGGCGTTCCGGCGAGCTTCTCCCCCGTCAGCTTCGACAGCAGCAGGAGCGAGCTGCGCGGCCGGTAGTTCGCCGCCACGTGCCGGGTGTTGCCCTCGCCGTCGCGCGTGATCAGGATCACGCCCGCGATCGGATGCCCGTGGACGCGCGCGTTGTAGTCCTCGATCCAGCCCGTCTCGCGATACGGCCCCGCATGGTTGAACTCCTGCTGTTCGTAGAGCGTCCGCAGCGTCCCGACGATCGCCCGGACCGCGTCGGGGCCCTGGGCGGCGCCGTCGAGCAGCGAGCCCTCGATCGTGACGTCGTCCGCCAGCCGCTCGAGCCACGGCGGGTAGTAGTCGGCGTAGGAGCCGTCGGGATCGGCGGCACGCTCGTATGTCGGCGTGCCATCAGCTGACGTCTCGGCCATGTCTGTGTCTCCTCTCCGTCGTGAGCCGGTCCTGCCGGTGAGGCCGCTCCGGTCCAACCCGCTGCGACCCCGGTCGCGGCCGTGATCGAATGGGGCGTCTCGGCGCAGCACCCCGCGCCTGATTGTCCGTCATGGGCACCGTAGGCGCCCTAAGCTGGGGAGAGGCGCGCCCGCAAGCGCACGCCGCTCACAGCGAAGGAGGAAACGATGGCAACCGAGACGACCGTGCAGCTCGACCGCGAGCGTGTGCGCAGCATGATCGAGCGCGAGGCCGCACAGCTCGATCAGCGCACGCGCGGGAGCGCGGAGATGTACGAGCGCGCCCGGCGGTCGCTCTCCGGCGGCGTCGCCTCCAGCTACCAGGCCCGCGACCCGTGGCCGATCTACCTCACGACAGGCGAAGGGCCGGTCGTGCACGACGTGGACGGCAACCGCATGTGGGACTTCCACAACGGCTTCGGCTCGATGGTCCAGGGTCACGCGCACCCGGCGATCGTGCGCGCGGTCCGAGATCGGGTGGCCGAGGGCACGCACTTCGCCGCCACCACCGAGGACGGGGTGCTCGTCGCCGAGGAGCTGCAGCGACGCTGGGGCCTCGAACGCTGGCGCTTCTTGAACTCGGGCTCGGAGGCGACGATGGATGCGATCCGGATCGCCCGAGGCTTCACCGGCCGCGATGAGATCGTGAAGATCTTCGGCTCCTACCACGGCCACCACGACGCGGTGATGGTCTCGATCGGCGTCGAATACGACAAGATCGGCGACCGCGAGAACTACGCCTCGCTGCCCTACGGGGCGGGCATCCCGAAGCAGGTCGCCGACCTCACGATCCCGGTCCCGTTCAACGACGCGGGCGCGATGGAGCGGCGGATCGAGAGGCTCTCCTCCGAAGGCCGCAAGCCGGCGTGCGTGATCATGGAGGCGGCGATGATGAACCTCGGGGTCGTGCTGCCCGAGGACGGCTATCTCGAGGCCGTGCGCGAGCTGACACGCAAGCACGGGATCGTGCTGATCTTCGACGAGGTCAAGACCGGCCTTGCGATCGCCGCGGGCGGGGCGACGGAGCGCTTCGGCGTCAAACCGGACCTGGTCACCCTCGCCAAGACGCTCGGCGGCGGGCTGCCTTCGGCGGCCGTCGGCGGGACCGAAGAGGTGATGAGGGTGGTCGAGGACGGAACCGTCTACCAGGTCGGCACCTACAACGGGAACCCGCTCTGCATGGCGGCGGCCCGCGCGAGCCTCACGGAGGTGCTGACGCCGGAGGCGTACGCGCACTTGGACGCGCTGAACGACCGCATCGTCACGGGCTGCCAGAGCGTGATCGGCCGCTACGGCCTGTCGGGCTACGCCGTCGGCATCGGCGCGAAGGGCTGCGTCACGTTCTCGCCGACGAAGATCGTCGACTACGAAACGTTCAAGGCCAACCAGGATGTCGAGGTCACAGAACTGGCCTGGCTCTACAACATGAACCGCGGCATCTTCATGACGCCCGGGCGCGAGGAGGAGTGGACGCTGTCGGTGACGCACACCGAGGAGGCAATCGACGCCTACGTCCAGGTCTTCGACGAACTCGCGGCTGAGTTGACCGTCTGAGTTTTTGTGTTGGGGGGGTGCCACGCGCGGCGCGGACGCCCGCGCGGTGGCGCCAGGGGCGATGGCTCCCGCGCCGGGCTGAGCCGAGCCCGGCGCGAGCTCCTCGCTACTTGGTGATCTTGATGATGCGCTCCATGCCGAGACGCGTGTGGTCGCGCCCGTCCTGGGTTTCCATGAAGCAGGCCTGGACGTACCAGCCGGGCTTAGCGGTGATCGTCTGCTGCTGCGAGGCTTCGTGGGACAGCGGCCCCGCACCGAAGGGTTCTCCGGCGATGAGCTTTTCGATCCCCTTTTCGTGACCGGTCAGCAGATCGTGGACCGCCTGCAGCGCGGACCCGTGGCTCTTGACGGGGAAGATCACGTCCATGTGGACGAGGAAGCCTTCGTTTTCGAAGCGCACGAGCTCGCCGTCGTGGAGCGTGCTCGGGCCGCGGAAGCCGAACTCCACCGAGCGGATCGTCGCTTCGGGCGCCGGCAGAGCGGCCGGAGCGGCCGATGCCGTCACCGTGAACGGCGCGATCACCTTCGGCTTCCCTTCGCCCTCGCCGCCGATCGCGAGGTACTGACCGGCGGCCAGCTGCGTCTGGACTTCGCCCGGCTTGCCGGCGTTCACTTCGGCGTCGAAGACGATCGCGCCGTACTTGGTCGCGCGGTTCGGGTCCTTCACGGCCCCGCTCTTCAGCGCGGTTTCGACTTCGGCCACCGTCACGCCCGGCTTCATCAGGAACAAGATCGCCTGTCCTTCCTTCACACCTGGGCCGCCGCTCGCGAGGATGTTGACGGCGCCGGACTGCGCCGGTCCCCCGACCACGATCGCGGACTTGGTCACCGTCAGCGTCAGCTTGGGCAGCGTCGATGCCTGCGCCGCTGCGGCCACCGCCAAGCTCGCCAGAGCCACGGTGACAGCATGCGCGAGCAAGGCCGCTACGGATCTCCTTCGCACGTCAAGCTCCTCCTGGTCGTTTGGCGGGCGCTCGCGTTGTCCGGCGGCTCACGCGCTTCGGGACGGCGCACGGCTAGGAGGCGACGGTGAGCCCGCGCAGGCGGCCCTGCCGTCCCACGCGGGTCACGAGCGGCGAGAGTCTAGGACCGCAGCTCGAGCCGATCAATACGTGATTTCACGCAGGACGGCGGCCTTTCGGCCCTGCGAGGGACTTCGCGCAGTGGCGGCCCAAGGCCAACTTTTCGGCGCCCCCGGCGTTTCATGGGCATGGCCTCGATCGTGGTCTCGGGAGACGTCCTCAGGCGCCCGCGCGGGGGCAACCTCGCGGCGCACCTGCAGTACCTGATCGGACTGCGCAAGCTGGGTCACGAGGTCGTCTACCTCGAGGACCGCGGGCTGCCCCTCGCGGACCTCGGCGACGGCCACGTCGTGCCACGCGAGGGGATCATGCTGCTCGGCGATCTGTTGCGCCGCTGTCGCGTCGACGTCCCGATCGTGTGGGTCGACGCCGACGCCGGCCTGGTCGGGGGGATGATCTGGCAGCAGCTGCGGCGGCGCCTGCGCGACGCCGACCTGCTGCTCGACATCGGCGGGCACTGCTTCCTCGAGGAGCGTGGGCTGCCGCGCCGTCGTGTCCTGATCGACATCGAGCCGCGCCCGGACCTGCGCGCGCTCGGATCGACGGCGCGCCAGGCCCAGCACGACCTCTACTTCTCGAACCGCCGCGATCCCGACGAGGTGGGAGCGGCCGAGTGGCTGCCGACGATCCCGCCGGTCGTGCCGCGTCTCTGGTACGGACCGCCGGCGCGGGCCGAGCTGCCGCTCAAGGTGCTCGTTCCTCGCGGCACCGCGCAGGGCGGCCTCGGCTCTGCCCCGGACCGGGAGGAGGCCCTCGAGCAGCTGTTGGCGCTGCCCGCGCGGCTGACCCCGCGTCCCTGGACGGCGCTCTCAGACGTCGGCTCGGAGCTGGCGCAGCAGCTCCTGGAAGCCGGCTGGAGTGTGCGGGCCGAGGCCGCCGTCGATGCTTCGCTGTCGGCCCACCGCGCGCAGCTGATCGGCTCGCAGGCGTGCCTGAGCTTCCGGGACGAGTCCGACGACGGCGTCTGGTTCAGCGCGCACGACGCCTCTTTCCTCGCGGCCGGGCGCCCGCTCGTGATCGGCGACGGGGACCTCGACTGCTGGCTGCCGACAGGCAAGGGCCTGCTGACCTTCTCCGACCTCGACGGCGCGGTCGATGCCGTGGAGCTCGTCGTCCGCGACCTGCCGCGCCAGTCCGCGGCCGCGCGCGAGGTTGCCGAGCGCGTCTTCCACTTCAAGGTCGTGCTCCCGAACCTGCTCGAGCAGGCGCTGCCCCGGCACCTGCAGGCGGTCGCCTGACGAGGCGCCGCTTCGCCGGGACGCCGGCCGGCGTGCGACCCGGGCCCCTTGAGTCGCCCCGGCCGGCCTGCGCGTCAGCCGTCCAGCGCGCGCCGCACGGCGGCTGCGGTGGGGGCGAGCTCGCCGGGCAGCCTCCCGAGCAGCGTCAGCCACGAGGGCTTCACCGCCGCGGCCTGTTGCACGAGCGCGGCGCCGCGCTCCACGTCGTGCGCGGCGACGCCCAGCCCGGCCCAGAACGTCAGCTCGTCCGCTTCGGGCGCGAGCTCCGCCGCGGCTGAGTAGAGCTCCGTGGCGCGCCCGTGGTCGCCCTCGGCGGCCAGCTCGTCCGCCTCGCCCGCCATCTCGTAGGCGCGCGCGAGCCGCACGAGGCGCTGCAGCTCCCCGAGCGGGTCCGCGTGGTCCTCGACGCGAACGTCAAAGCGCGTCCGCCATGGCTCGCCGGCGGCGGGCACGACGAGCAGCGCCGCGGACTGGCGCCCGCGTACGTCACCGCCCTCGTGCTCAGCCGCCAGCAGCGCGGCCAGCAGTCGCGCGGCGAGGTCGCCGTCGGCGGCGCGGTAGGCGCTCGCCATCGCCGCGGGCACGGTGTCGTGGGCCATCATGTTCGCCTGGCATGCAAAGCCTTCGCCGACGACCTCGCCGGCGAACGGGATGCAGTCCTCGCCTGTGTGCGCGGCGGAGCCGCCCTCGGCGTCCACGACGCCCAGTTGCCGGTAACGCGCCTGGTCGTCACCGGCCAGAACGGCGGCGATCGCGGCGCCCGCCTCGAGCCCGGAGGCGAGACGGTCCAGGGCGTTCGGCCCGTGGGCAACCTCGGCCACCGACTGCGTCGCGACCGCGCCGACCCCGGGGCACGCCCACGCGACGACGCTGCCGACCGAGAACCAATGCGACTGCACGGCGACGCCCAGCTCGCCGGTCGCCTGGTCGCGGGCGACGATCGAGTAGGTGCCGTTGCGCATCGGCGAATGATCGCATCGCGGCGCGGCTATGGTTGGCGCGGATGGGGGCACCCGCGCCACAGGCCGGCACGCCGCCGCCGCCGTCAGCCGGCGAGCAGCCGCCGAAGGTCAGCGACGAGCTCGAACGCTGGCTGAAAAGCGACACCCGCAAGACCGTCGGCGGGCTGATCGAGCTCTTCGAGGAGAAGAGCTTCGCGCTGCTGTTCGTGTTCCTGCTCGGCGTTCCGGCCCTGCCGCTTCCGACCGGCGGGGTGACCCACGTCTTCGAGATCCTCGCGATCCTGCTGGCCGCTCAGCTCGTCGTCGGCCGCCACGTAATCTGGGTCCCGCGGCGCTGGTGCGAGCTCGAGATCGCTGGGCCGAAACAGAAGAAGTTCCTCGAAGGGCTGATGAAGCTGATCCGCAAACTCGAGCGCTTCTCGAAGCCGCGCCTGCGCTTCCTGTTCAACCACCGCCTCTCGAACTCCGTCTTCGGCCTCATAGTCATCGCAGGCTCGCTCGGGGCGTTCCTTGCGCCGCCCTTCACCGGCCTCGACACGCTGCCCTCCCTCGGCGTCGTCGTCGTCTCGCTGGGCTTCCTCCTGGAGGACGTGCTCGTGGTCGGCGCAGGCGTGGCGATCGGCGTTGCCGGCGTGATCCTCGAGATCGTGCTCGGCAGCGCCGCGGTTGGCGGCGTCAAAAAACTGCTCTAGGCTGAGCACCATGGCGACCGGCTGGCCGACGCTGCCGCTCGAGCAGTGGCGAGAGAGCCGCGACACGCTGCACGCGCACACGCAGGTGCTCGGCAAGCTCGCTGTCGCGCTCGCCCCGCCGGAGCCCGAGCTCCAGCACGCCGCCCTGCGCCTCAGCGCCCGCGGCTGGGAGACGCTCCCCCTGCCGGCGCCCGACGGCTCGGGGGCGTTCGCCGCGATCCTCGACCTGCACGCACACGAGGCCGTCCTCGAGCACAGCGACGGTCGCTCCGCTCGGGTGGCGCTGCCGGGCCGCCCCGTCGGCGCCGTGACCCGCGAGCTGCTGGCGGCGGCGCGGGACCTCGCCGGGCCGTTCGAGATCAACGCGACCCCGCAGGAGGTGGACTGGAGCGAGCCGCTCGACGAGGACACGACCCACGACACCTACGAGCCGGCGCAGATCGAGCGCTACTTCGCCGCGGCCAGCCGCGCCGCGCTGGTGCTCGCGGCCTTCCGCGCCCCCTACCGCGGCCGCTCGACGCCGGTCAACGCCTGGTGGGGCTCCTTCGACCTGGCGGTGAACCTGTTCTCGGGCGAGCAGGCCGAACCGCCGTCCCAGGACTTCATCATGCGCAACGCGATGGACGCCCAGGAGGTCGCCGTCGGCTGGTGGCCGGGCGACGCCCGCTACGAACGCGCCGCGTTCTACGCCTACGCCCATCCGGCGCCCGCCGGCTTTGCGAGCGCTCAGCTCGAACCTCCGGCGGCGCGATGGGAGGGAGAGCTCGGGGAGTACGTGCTCGACTGGGACGACGTCTGCACGAGCCCCGACCCGCACGGGACGGCGCTCGCCTTCGCCCGCTCGGCGTTCCGGCACGCGTGCCTCGTGTGCGGGTGGGACGGCGCGTTGGCGGCGACGGCCGAAAGCAATCCGCCGCCGGTGAGCTAGCTAGCCGCCCGTCCGGCCCTCGGCGACCGTGGCGGGAGCGCCGCCGTAGGTGGCGGCGAGCGCCGCCGTGCCGAGCGCCGCCGCCGCTGAGAGGTAGAAGACTGCCGCGTAGCCAGCGAAGGCGGCGGTGGCGCCGGCGATCGGCCCGCCCAGCCCGACGCCGATGTCGAAGAACGCGGTGAAGGCGCCGAACGCGGCCCCGCGCCGCTCCTCGTCGATGTCGCCCACGACCATCAGGGCGAGCGACGGGAACAGCATGGAGAAGCCCACGCCGACGATCAGCGCGCCCAGCAACGCGAGCTGCAGCGAGTGCGCGGCGGCGATCACCGTGAGGCCGGTGGCCTCCAGCAGCGCCGCCGCCGTCGCGGTCGGCCGCGGGCCGGCACGATCGGGAACATGGCTGAGCGCGACGCGGCTCGCGAACACTGCGAGCGCGAACGCGGTGAAGACGGCGGCGCCGCCGTCCACGCCGCGCGATTTCAGCGCCAGCACGACGAAGCCGGCGAGCGCGGCGTAGCCGACATTCGCGAGCGCCAGCGCGATCCCCGGCCGGCGCGCCGCGCGGGGGAACAGCGCCGTGGGTTCGGGCGGCGGGAGCGCGCCGCGGTCCACCGGCTCGGGCAGGCGCGATGCGATCAGCGCGGCGGCCGCCGGAAGGGCGGCCGTGAGGATGAACACGGCGTCGTAGCCGGAGCCCGACCGCAGCAGCTCGCCTGCGACCGGGCCCAGCGAGAGCCCGCCCCAGACTGCCAGGCCGAACAGCCCGAGCGCGAGTCCGCGCCTGTCCTCCGGCGCGAGGTCGACGGCCCAGGTCGCGCCGGCGGTGTAGACCGAGCCCTCGCCGGCGCCGACCACGAAGCGCGCGGCCACCAGCGTGGGGACGCTGTCGGAGAGCAGGTAGAGCACACCGCCGAGCGCCATCGCCGAGGCGCCCGCGACCAGCACGATGCGCCTGCCGCGCCGGTCGGATTGGCGCCCCGCGAACGGCCTGCACACGACCGAGGTGACGGCGAACGATCCGACCACGATCCCTACAGCGAGGTCGCCGGCCCCGAGCGGCCCGCGAACGTACGTCGGCAACACCGGAAGCGTGGCCCCGATCGCCACGAAGCACAGCAGCGCGCTCGCGAACAGTCCGGCGGTGGCCCACATGCCCCGGTGCAGCGTGACCCGTCCCAGCCGGCGCGGCTCTGGCGGCTCTGAGGCGGGTGGTGGGGGCACGCCCATGGGGCGGGAGAGGGTATGGGAACGTGCGCCCCGCGGCCACGCGACTGGCCATGCAGCCAGGAGTGCCGGGAGAGCGCGTTCGAGCCTGTCCGGCTCGTCGCCTGACTGCTACCTTGGCGGCGATGGCAAAGTTCGAAAGGTTGAACCGCAGGTCGGGAGCGATGAGCGGCGGCCTGCTCGTGGCGGTCGTGACGCTGCTCTGGGGGGCCTGCCTGAGCGTCGCCGCGGCCGAGACGCGCATGGAGTGCCACGCACCGCGTCTGACGGGGCTCACTGTCGAAGTCGCGCGCCAACGGGCCAAGCACGCGGGCTGCAGACTGCACCTGAAGGGCGCTTCGCTCGAGCAGGCTTCGATCCAGACCGTCGAGCGACAGTCTCCCGCGGCTGCGCGGCGCGGCTCGCGGGTGACGGTGTGGCTCAACCCGATCTGCGAGGGATCGGCGGGCTACGGGCCCGCGATCAGCGAGCCGCGCGTCACCGTCGGGCCTACCGAGCTGATCAGCGGCTTCTATCTCGACGGCGGTCCGCTGAGACCGTTCTCGACCCCCCGCTGCGAGCGCCCCGAACCGAAGCCCGAGGCGGGCACGGTCGAGGTCACCGACGCGAGCGGCACCATCGTTGCGAGGACGACCTCAACGAGCGGGCGTTTCGTGAAGATCCCGCTGCCGGCGGGCTCATACACGATCGAGGGCACCTTCTTGGAAGCGACGATCAACGAAGTGCACCCGACCCGGGTCGAGTCGGTCGTCATCCCGGACGGGCACACCGTTCGCCAGGACTTCTCGCTGAGCATCCCTTAGCTCGCCCGCAAGCCCGGCTGCGCGGGTCACGCCTTCAGCTTCGGCCACTCGGCCTTGGACGCCTCGCTGACGCTGTTCGAGCCGATCACGATAGCGCCGGCCGATCGTTGTTTGCCTGGAGGAGATCAGCCTTTGATTTCGTTGTGCACCCGAGACACCATCGGCTCGTTCAACTCGATGCCCGCTGCCGTGAGGATCGGGATCAGCGTTGCCCCGAACGCGTCGAACGCCTCCTGCGACTCCCAGACGTCGAAGACCTGAATCTCGCCGTTCGTCTCGAGAGCGACGTGAGAGATACGCCCGTCGGGGGCTCCGACACCCGCTTCCTCGAGCTGGACGGTCGTGGTGTCGTACCGGTCTTGGGTGAAGCCCGTAGCAGTGATGTAGAAGCCGAGCGCCATTTGACCCCGATCCCTTCGCGCGATCCGCGCAGTGGTTTGCCTGCAGTCGGGCGACTCTACTCGGTGGACCGAAGATCCCCGCGCGATATGAAGGATCCGACCCTCGTGGGGCCGTAGCCGTACAGCGCCAGAGTGGCTACCGTTTGAGAGATGGATGACGCGCACGGCATGAAGCCGCCTGCCGAACAAGGTGGGCGTTTGGGCTAGATGCGCACCGCGGGCGCGATCGTCATCGCAAGCGGCGTCCAGGGCGGAGGGCCGCATCCCCCGAGGGCGACAGACACCCTGGCGCTGGGGCTGTTGATGGCCGCGATGGCCGTAGCGGCCGTGGTGATCTACCTTTACCTGCGGAGAGCTCGACGCCGTGACCGTCCGGTCGAGGACCATTGGCGGGCGCTGGCGTTGATGGGAGAGCTCTGTCCCCACGGCTGGCAGGTCCAGCTGACGCTCTACGGGTGGGGCGCACCCGTCCCGGCAGATGCCCCCCCGTCGCGTACGCCACTCGTGGAGGTCGAGTGGCGGCAGTTCGACGAGTCGGGAGAACGTGTCGCGACCGTTCGACGTGCGTGGGCCCGCACGATCCCCCAGGCGCTGCAAACGATGGTGGACGACCGCCGGACCGAAGTGACTCTGGAGCAGATCGAGCAGGCGGGAGGCAGCGAGGACTTCTGGAGCGATGCGTAGCCCTCAGGCCTTCATCTTCGACCACGCGGCCTTGTGCGCCCTCTTGGCGGCCTGGTAGTCGATCAACGCCTGCGGCGAGTCCACGTCGCCGAGCGTGGGGTGCTGCGGTACGAGGCTCTTGGCCTTGGCGAGCTTGTAGCGCTTGGCCAGCACCGAGCCGAGCGCCTTCACCTTCATCTCGCCGAAGCCGGGCAGGCCTTCGAGGTTCGCCCGCAGCTCGGCGCCGTTCTTCGCGTCCTTCCAGACCCGCTCGGCTTCGTCCCCGTAGTCGTCGTGGATGTGGGCGGCGAGGGAGTGGACGCGTTCGGCCATTTTGCCCGGGAAGCGGTGGATCGCCGGTTTCTCGCGGAACACCGAGTCGAGGTCGGCCTCGGCGAGCTTCTTCGGGTCCAGCGTGCCGACGCGCTCCTTGATTGCGAGCGGGCCGGAGAACGCCTTCTGCACCGTCACCTGCTGGTCCAGCGCGAAGCCGATCAGGAGCGCCATCGGGTCCTTGGCGATCAGCTCATTGGCCTCGTCGGACTCTGTGAAGTAGAGACGGTCGGGCATCGGCTCGATCCTATCCCGACCGCGAGCCGCGCCCGTGACCCCACGACTCGGCAGCCGCCGCAGTCGTCTCCACGGGATGCAGGCGATCACCGACGCTGCGCGCGTACGCTTTCAGGAACTCCTCGGGTGAGACGCCCTCGAGGCCGGCGCGCGTCGTGTAGCGCTCCATGAAGGTGGCGATCATGTCGCAGACCTCCTGCACGATCGCCTCCTGCTCCTCGACGCTGCGCTCGATGCGGAAGATGTGCTCGAACGTGCGGTCCCAGAGGCGCACGATCAGCCCCGCGCCGAAGTGCGGCCCCTCCTCGATGAAGCCGGCGCCGCGCGTCGCGGCGTGGAGCGAGGCGGCCATCCGCGCGTCGAGCTGGCGGACGCGGTCCTGGACCGCGGCGTTCAGGCGCGTGCCGAACCACGCGGGCACCCCCTCGGGGTGGCGCTGGTGGTGGTGCAGGTGGGCCATCGCCACCGCCTCCGTCATCGAGCGGAACGTCACCCAGTCGAGCTCGAGGACCGCGGCTTCGACCGCGTCTTCGATCTGTCCCAGCGCGTGGTCGAGGTAGGCGGCGATGATCGCGTCCATGTCCTCGAAGTAGCGGTAGATCGTCGCCACGGGAATGCCCGTGTGAGCCGCCAGCGACCGTGTCGAGAGGTTCTCGACGCCTTCGCTCGCGATCAGCTCGTTGGCGCCGGTCAGGATCGCCTCGACCCGCTCACGGCTACGTTTCTGGACCGGCTCGCGCCTTGCCATCAGGTTCCATCCCCTGTCGTTTTCGCGGCCGGCGTCCCGGCCGTCGTTTCGACCGGCGTCCCGGTCGACTCAGCGCTCACCCTCGGCATCGACGGAGAGCTCACCGCCGTCGCCCACACCAGTCGCGCTCGCCGCAGCGTAGAGCACCGCCTGCGTGCGCGCCACGAGGGCGACCGCCTGATCGGGTGGCAGCAGCTCCGGATGGTGCAGCGGGCGCGGCTCGAAGCCGGGCGCTCCGGCGAGCCCCACGAACGCCATCGCAAGCGGCGCGTGCGCGCCGAAGAACGAGAGGTCGTCGGAACCGCACGAGCGCCATTCGGGCGCGACCTCGAGGCCTGCGCGGGGCAGGAGCCGCCGCGCGCGGGAGGCGATCGCGGGGTCGTTGATCAGCGCCGGCTCGCCTGCCGTCAGGGTCACCGAGCCGCGGCAGCCGTGTGCCTGCGCGACGCCCGCGACGACCTCGGCGCTCAGCGCGCGCAGCGCCTCGCGATCCTCACTGCGATGCGCGCGCAGCGCCCCGCGGGCGCGGGCCTGCGCCGGGATCACGTTCTCCGCGGCGCCGGCTTGGAGAACCCCGATCGTCAGCGTCGCCGGGTGCAGCGGGTCGATGCGGCGGCCGGCCGCGGCTGCGAGCGCGAGGACCGCCTCGCAGAGCGCCAGCACGGGGTCGCGCCCGAGGTGGGGATACGCGCCGTGGGTGGGCTCGCCCTCGATCACGATCTCGATCGCGTCGCACGAGGCGTTGACGGCGCCCGTATCGACGGCGACCGCCCCCCACGCCAGCTCCGGGTGCACGTGGGCGGCGAGCACCGCGCGTGGAGCCAGCTCGCCCAGCCCCTGCTCGGCGATCATCTGCGCGCCCGAGGGGTAGGCCTCCTCGGAGGGCTGGAAGATCGCGAGCAGCGGGGCGTCGAGACGGTCTGCGATCGTCGCAGCGGCGCGCGTCAGCGCGACCAGAGCGGCGAGGTGGACATCGTGCCCGCAGGCGTGCATCGTCTCGCCCGTCGCGCTGAACGGGGCGCCGGTCCGCTCCGCGATCGGCAGCCCGTCGAGCTCGGCCCGCAGCGCGACCGGCGCCGCCGCCTCGCCCGACGCGGGCGATCAGTCCTGTCCCGGCCACCGCTTCGGCCGCTACGGGAAGCTGCGCGGCGACTGCGGCCGAGGTGCGGTGCTCGGCGTGCGCCAGCTCGGGGTCGGCGTGCAGCCGCCGGCGCAGCTCGACCGCGTCGGGGAGCTGCGCCTCCAGCGCCTGCAGCAGCTCGTCGAGCACGGCGGCTAGTAGGCCTCGGCGTAGCGAAGGCAGCGTTGCTCGACCGGCAGCTCCGCCACGAGTCTCAGCTCAGCGCGCTTGAGCGCAACGAAGGCCTCGTACAGCGGCTCGCCCAGGGCCTCGCGCAGGACGCGGTCCTCGGCAAGCGCGGCGAGCGCCTCGTCGAGCGACGCGGGGAGCGCGCCGACGCCGTATCGCTCTGCCTCCTCGTCGTCCAGCGAGGAGGGGTCGCGGTCGAGGATCGGCGGCGGGGCCATCTCGGCGGCGATGCCGTCGAGGCCGGCGGCGAGGATCGCGCCGAGCGCGAGATGCGGGTTGGCTGCGGCGTCCGCTGCCCGGTACTCGAGCCGCATCTGCGCGTCCGGGCTCGCGCCGCCGAGCGTCGCCAGCGGGGGGATGCGCAGCAACGTCTCGCGGTTGCGCTCGCCGAGGCAGACGGCGCCGGCGCTCCAGCGGTGCGGGGTCAGACGCTCGCCCGAGATGGGGCTCGGCGCGGTCAGGGCGCTCAGGGCGCGATGCGTGCGCGAGGACGCCGGCCGCAAAGCTGCCGCCGAGCTCGCTCAGCTCGCCGGGCCGCGAGGCATCGTGGAGCAGCGGCCGGCCGCTCTCATCGCGGAGGCTGATGTGCAGGTGCACGCCGTTGCCCGCCTCGGCCGGGTCGAGCAGGGGCACGAACGTCGCGCGCCTGCCTTCGCGCCGCGCGATCTCGCGCACGACCTCGCGCGTGACGACCGCGCGGTCGGCGGCCTGGGCGGCCGGTGCGGGGGCGACCGGGACCTCGTACTGGTGCGGCGGCGTACTCGGGGAAGAACAGTTCGGGCTCTACGTCGGCCTCGACGAGCGCGCCCATCAGCTCGCTCGCGAACGGCTCGGCCACGCGCTGGGCGGCGAGCGAGAACGGCAGCTCGGCGCGCCCCTCGCCCAGGAGCTGGAACTCGTGCTCGAAGCTCGCCTGGGCGGCGGCGCCGCCGCGCTCG
This sequence comes from uncultured Solirubrobacteraceae bacterium, assembly GCA_963742805.1. Taxonomy (GTDB): domain Bacteria; phylum Actinomycetota; class Thermoleophilia; order Solirubrobacterales; family Solirubrobacteraceae; genus Palsa-744. The sequence continues at coordinate 1,486,489 of CAVUNG010000001.1, forward strand.
GAAAGCTCGCCGACGATGCGGCTCGAGGAAGGCGCGCGGGCAACACGCCCAGGGCCGCCCGTCCAGCTCCACGATGTCGCACAGCATCAGCTCGAACGCGTTCACCCCCGGCCCCGGGGCGCCGACCCTGATCCGCGTCTGCGGGTCGGGCAGCAGGCGCAGGTCACCGGTCGAGCCGAACGGGTTCGGTTCGGCGAGCGGTCCCAGCGGCGTCAGCGCGTGGTTGGCCGGAACCCAGCCGACGCCGCTCGCGAGCGGCTCCTCGAGGTCCGACGGCGAGCACCGCGCGACCGCGCACGATCGCGCCGAGATCGCAGCACACCAGCGAGACGAGCTCCGCCGCGCTCACGCCGCCTCGATCGTGCCGTTGTCCCACAGGCGCTCCTCGAGCCCGAGGGCCGTGGCCGCCGCGCGCAACGCCGGGGCATCCTCGCCGGCGACCGCCGCGATCATGCCGCCGGCCGGCTTGTCGCGGCGCGCGATCGCGGCGGCGAGCCGCTCCTCGGGCTGCAGGTGCACGCCGTGGTCGCCCAGCGCGGGGTAGGTGTCGGCGACGGCGTAGAGGCCGCCCGCCGGGCCCCTCGGTGCGGGCCACGACGCAGGCGAAGTGGCCGACATCCCAGTCGGGCGGCGGGCCGTCGAGGACGCCGTCGTAGAGGTAGCTCGAGCAGCTGCTGACGCCGTCGGGCGCCCGCCCCAGAGGTGGTGCGTGGCGAGGTTGGCGATGAGCGTGACCGGGCGCTCCAGCTCCGCGGCGGCGTCGAAGAGCCCGCGCAGCGTCTGCGCCGTCCACGGTCCCGCGTACGCGATCGCCTCGACCGCGCCCGCTGACAGCTCCCCGATCGCCTCCGCGACCCCGGCCGCGGTCGTGCCGGAGATGTCGGCATCGTCGATCGTCGGGATCGCCAGCCGGTAGTCGCGCCGCCCGGTCTCCCCGGCCGGCAGCGTGTCCGGGTCGCGGGCGAGCGAGACGATGCTGCCCGCGGCGAGCGCGACCGAATCCTGGTCGAGCTCCTCACCCGCCGGGGTCTGCTCGAGGCCGGCCGCGTTCAGCGCGAGCGCTCCGCAGAAAGCGCCGCACAGATCGTCGCGCTGGGGCAGCTCGCGCGCGTGCCGCTCGAGCAGGGCGCGGGCGCCGGGGAGCAGGACGCTCTCCAGCGGAGCCACGCGCGCCATGCTCAGTCCTCCGTGGCTCTGGGCGCGTAGCGGTGGTGCAGCATCAGCGCGTTGCCGTCGGGGTCGGCGAAGAACGCCATGTGGCAGACGCCCGTGTCGAGCGTCTCGGCGCTGAACTCCACGCCGCGCGCTTCCAGCCTCTCGCGCGCGGCCGCGACGTCATCGACGTGGAGAGCAAGCGCGTTCGCGAGGCGGTTGTGCCCCAACCCCATCGCCTCGGCGTTGTAGACGCTGAGGGTGAGGTTGCCCGTCTCGAACTCGGAGTAGTTGCGCTCCGGGATCCAGACCGAGCGCCTCAGCCCGAGTGTCTCGCCGTAGAACGCCGCGGCGGCCTCCAGGTCTTTGGTCGGGATGCCGACGAAATCGACTCCGCCGACGAGCTCCCCAGTCGCGTTCATTGCTCCTCCTCATCCTCCAAATCAAAAAATGTCCAAGCGCCTCTGCTTGATAGCACGTAGGCTTCGAGTGCAGACGCCAAGCGGAAAGGACGCGAGCATGAGCTGGGACTTCTCGACCGACCCGGACTTCCAGCAGGACCTCGATTGGATGGCCGAGCTTCGTACGCCGGGAGATCTGGCCGCTCGAATCGATCTGGCACGACCTCGGCATCGACGGGCTCACGCGCGCGCTCGCGCCGATCCAGGATCAGGTCAAGGAGCGCGGGCTGTGGGCGGCGCATCTTCCCCCCGAGCTGGGCGGCCAGGGCATGGGCCAGGTCCGCCTCGGCCTCATGCACGAGATCCTCGGCACCTCGCCGATCGCCCCGCTTGCGTTCGGCAACGCGGCGCCTGACTCGGGCAACTCGGAGCTGATCGCCCTCGCCGGCACGCCCGAGCAGAAGGACCGCTGGCTGTTATCCTCTGCTCGCGGGCGATCTGCACTCCGCGTTCAGCATGACCGAGCCGCACACGCCCGGCTCTGACCCGACGCAGCTCGCCACGCGTGCGACCAGGGACGGCGAGGACTGGCTGATCGACGGGCGCAAGTGGTTCTCCTCGAACGCCTCGATCGCCGACTTCCTGATCGTGATGGCGGTCACCAACCCCGAGGCGCGCCCCTCGCAGCGCGCCTCGATGTTCATCGTCCCGGTCGACACGCCCGGCGTCGAGATCCTGCGCGACGTGCCGACGATGGAGCACCCCGCAGAGTCGTTCGGCGAGTACGGCGGGCATGCCGAAATCGCCTACGAGAGCGTGCGCGTTCCCGCCGGCGCGCTGCTCGGCGGCGAGGGGGAGGGCTTCATCCTCGCCCAGCACCGCCTCGTGCCCGGCCGCATCCACCACTGCATGCGCTGGCTCGGGGTCGCCCGCCGCGCCTTCGACATGATGTGCGAGCGTGCCACCTACCGGCACGCGCACGGCTCGGTGCTCGCCGACAAGCAGACGGTCCAGAACTGGGTCGCCGACAGCACGGCTGAGATGCAGGCGGCGCGGCTGATGACGCTGCACGCGGCGTGGAAGATGGACACGCAGGGCGCCTCGGCCGCGCGCCAGGACGTGGCGCTGATCAAGTTCTACGGGGCGAAGGTCCTGCACGACGTGGTCGACCGGGCGTTGCAGGTGCACGGCTCGCTCGGCTACTCGACGGACCTGCCACTCGAGCAGATGTACCGCTTCGCGCGGGCCGCGCGGATCTACGACGGCCCCGACGAGGTGCACCGGCAGTCGGTCGCGAGGAAGGTCCTCGCGGGCTACCAGCCGCCGCCCGACGGCGTCCCCAGCGAGCACCTGCCGACCCGCCGCGCGCTTGCGCGGGAGCGCTTCGCCGAGCTGCTGGAGACGGTCACGGCCAACGACTAGCGTCGGTTCCACGGCGTCGCGGCGTCGTGGCCGGAGCCATCCGCGGCCGGCGCTCCGTCGGCCGCGCTTCTAGGCTGAGGGCGATGGCAACGGGCGCAGAGTCCAGGCCGGCGGCGTTCGACCCCGCCGCGTTCGAGCGCTTCACCTTCTCCGCTCGTGAGCTCACGCCGGACGGCGGCGTGTCGCTCTCCTACGCGCTGGGCGAGCAGCTGCGGTTCACCGAGCGGCTCGACCTCCCGGTCGGAGCGCCGCTGGACGCCGAGGCGATCGCGCGGGTCGATGGCCTGCTCTCGCTGCTGCACTGGGTCGCGGGCGTCAGCTACTTCAAGGCGGCGCTTCCGCCCGCGATCGCGTTCGAGGCGGCGCCGCCCGGCCCGGCCGCCGCGCGGCTGCTCGAGGCGCTCTACTCCGAAGGCCTCGGCGAGCTGGCGTACACGAACCGGCTGCCGGCGCTGCCGCGGCCACGCTTCGGCACGGCGGCGTCCCACACGCCCGCGGGCGACGCCGCCGGGCAGCCGCCGGAGCCGCGCCGCGCGCTCGTCGCCGTCGGGGGCGGCAAGGACTCGGCTGTCGCGATCGAGGTGCTGCGCCGCTCGGGCGCCGAGACCGCCCTGTTCTCGATCGGCGACGCCGCTGCGATCGCGCGCACGGCCGCGGCCGCGGAGCTGCCATGGCTGGCCGCGACGCGCCGGCTCGATCCGCTGCTGTTCGAGGCCAACGCCGCCGGGGCGATCAACGGCCACGTGCCGATCACCGCGATCGTCACCTGCGTTGGCCTGCTGACAGCGGCGCTGAACGGGTTCGACACCCTCGCGATGGCCAACGAGCGCTCGGCCTCCTCGGGCAACCTGAGCTGGGACGGGGCCGAGATCAACCACCAGTTCAGCAAGAGCCTCACGGCCGAGCGTCTGCTGGCAGCCGCGGTCGCCGAGACCGGTGCGGCGAGTGCGCCAGGTTCTCGGTGCTGCGCCCGGCGTCCGAGCTCGCTATCGCCCGTGCCTTCGCGGGCATGGAGCGCTACCACGGCGCCTTCACGAGCTGCAACGCGGTCTTCCGTCTGGACCCGGCCCTGCGGGGCTCCTCCTGGTGCCGCGACTGCCCGAAGTGTCGCTTCGTCTTCCTGGTGCTGGCGCCGTTCAGCTCCCCGGAGCATCTGCGCGAGGTGTTCGGGGGCGACCTGCTCGCCGAGGAGTCGCAATACGAGGGCTTCGCGCTGCTCGCGGCGAGCGGCGGGCACAAGCCCTTCGAGTGTGTCGGCGAGGAGCAGGAGAGCCTCGCGGCAATGCGGATGCTGGCGGACGATCCGCGCTGGCGCGGGCACGCGGTCGTGCGCAGGCTCGCGAGCGAGGTGCTGCCGGCTCATCCGCTGCCCGAAGGCGACCCGGCCGTCGTGCTGGCCCTGAGCGACGAGCACGATCTGGCGCCCGGCCTGCTGGACGACCTGCGTGCGGTTCTCGGAGCTTGAAGGCGCGCGGATCGGCGTCTGGGGCGCCGGCCGCGAGATCGCCTCCTTCGCCGCGCAGGCCGCCCGGCGGCTGCCGCGGGCGAGGATCACGGTCGCGGCCTTCGACGCGCCCCCGCCCGCCGAGCGCGTGGCGGAGCTGCTGGGGGCGCCCGGCGTGCGCACGGTGGCGGCGGCCGACGCCGCCGCGGCGCTTGCCGACTGTGACGTGGTGGTGCGCTCGCCCGGTGTGTCGATATACCGCCCCGAGCTGGCCGCGCTGGCCCGGTCGGGGACGCCCGTCACCACCCCCACCTCGCTCTGGCTCGCCGAGCGCGACGGAAGGCGTGTCCTCGGCGTCACGGGGACGAAGGGCAAGAGCACGACGGCGGCGCTCGCCTGTCACCTCGCACGCGCGGAGGGCCGGACCGCGGAGCTCGCGGGGAACATCGGCCGCCCCGCCCTCGACCTGCTGGACGCCGATCCGGAGGCGCTCGCCGTGGTCGAGCTCTCGAGCTACCACCTCGCGGACCTCGCGGTCGGGCCCGAGGTCGCGGTCGTGACCAACCTCTACGCCGAGCACGCCGACTGGCACGGCTCTGAGCAGGCCTACCGTCGGGACAAGCTGCGCGTCCTTGCACTGCCCGGCGTGCGGGAGGTCGTGCTGCCCGCCCGCCTGCCGGAGCTCGCGGCAGCCGCGACGGGCGCGGAGCGTCGGCTGTTCGGCGCGCCCGGAGGCTGGGACGCCGGGCCCGAGGGGATCACCCGCGCCGGGGTGCCGCGGCTCGGGCTCTCCGCGCTGCCGCTGCCCGGGGAGCACAACGCGCTCAACCTCTGCGCCGCGCTCGCCGGGCTCGAAGCGGCCGGCGTCGAGATCGGCGACCTCGGGGCGGCCGTCGCCGGCTTCCGCGCTCTCGACCACCGCCTGCAGACGGTCGCCGAGAGCGGCGGCCTGACGTGGGTCGACGACAGCATCTCGACCACCCCCGAGTCGGCCTCGGCGGCGCTCGCCAGCTTTCCGGGCCGCGCGCTCGTGCTGCTCGGCGGCGGCCAGGACCGCGGACAGGACTACGCCGAGCTCGGGCGGGAGCTGGCAGGCCTCGGTGCGCTCGTCATCGGCATGCCGAGCACCGGTCCGCGGCTGCTCGATGCCGCGCTCGCGGCCGGCGTCCCGGCGTCGGACGCGCTCGCAGCCGAGGATCTCGCTGACGCCGTCGCCCTCGCGCGCCGTGTCGCGGCGCCCGGCGCCGTGGTGCTGCTCTCGCCTGCGGCCCCGAGCTACGACCGCTTCCGCGACTTCGAGGAGCGCGGCAAGCGCTTCGCGAAGCTCGCGCGAGGCGACTAGCGCGAGCAGGCCCTCAAAGAGAACCGGCGCCGCACGCCCCGGCGGGGCGTGCGACGCCGGTCTGCGTCACTTGGCTAAGCCGCTGAGACTACGGGCACAGCGGGTTGTGGGGCACGTTTTCGCAGGGATTCGGCATCGATTCCTGCGGAGGGGGTTCCACCCCGGGTTTGGCGTGACGGAAGATCACCGATTCTTCCGACAGCTGTTCGACGTACACCAGGGCAGCCGGACCGTTCCCCGGAGGCCGGGTGGTGCTGTTCTGGCAGCCCCATTCCCCTTCGATGTTGTTCGGCCATGTGGTCGAACCGCCGACGAAGGTGTTGCCGCTCACGCAGTTGTTGTCGGACGTGTACTTCCTGTAGGGGAAGAACCCGCCCTGGAGCGTGATCTGGCTGTTGAACTGGTTGGCGCCGTGCGTTCCGTTGTTTTCGAGCGTGTTGTTCGCGACCTTGTTCCCTGACAGCTGGAAGTAGATCGTCTTGGTGCACGTTTCGCCTTTTTCTTCGTCTTCTTTGACTTCTTTCGCACCGCATTCACGCGGCGGGTACGGGTTCGGGTACTCGAAGCCGAGCACGCCGTTGTTGATGTTGTTCGTGATGGTGTTTTCGGTGGTTTCAGTGGCCATCACGCCCGGGAGCTCGACGCCGACGCCCCAGGGGGCGACTTCGGTCGATCCGTTCGCGGGGGCTTCGAGGTTGTTGTTTTCGGTGATCAGGTTTTTCCTGAAGATCTCGCACCGTTCGATGTTCGTCGAGGTGAACAGGTAGTACGGATGCCGCTTCGTCGGTTTTTTCGCGTTGCACATGCCGTTCGACGGCGGCGGTCCGTCACCGGGGTTTTCCCCGTTCGGGACGATGCCGGCCGAGTTGTTGCGGAAGGTCGAGTTTTCGATCACGAGGCGACCGCCCGAGTTCGAGCCCGAGTAGCCGACCGCGTTGTCTTCGATCGTGGCGTCGTTGACCTTCGCTTTGCATTCCCAGCAGGCGCCGATGTAGATGCCGGAGTCGTTGTAGCCGGAGGCGTAGATGTGTTCCCAGGAGCCTTCCTTCTCGTTCTGGGCGAAGATCCCGTAGCCGCCGTTCAGGGTCGTGTCGTACGCGGTGAGGTACTTGCCCCACCAGCCGTGCGCGCCCTCCTTTTCCGACCCCTCGCCGCCGCTCCACCAGAAGGCGTTTCCGTTTGCGCCGTCGGGCGTCTGGCGGTCGTAGTTGCGGGCCGTCATGTTTTCGATCCAGACTTCGTTGGCCTTTTCGACCAGGATGCCGTTGCTACCGCCGGGGGCGGCTTTGCCCTGCCCGTCGAGGATCACGCTGTTGCGGTTCATGCCGCGGATGTGGATGCCGGCGTGCGCCGCGGTGACCTTGACTTCTTCGTCGTAGACGCCGGGTTCGACCAGAATCCAGTCGTACTCGTTCGCTGCGGTCGCGTTGACCGCGGCCTGGATGGTCGTGAAGTACGCGACATTCGGCGGCAGCGGCCCGCCGGGCGCACCCGACTGGCTGACGATGAAAACGTGCTCGACTTTCTTCGCCATCGCACCGGTCGCGAAGACCAGCATCGCGGCGAGACTCACCAGAGCTGCGATCGAGATGCGCACACCTCGTCTCGAAAAGACACTACGTTCAGACGGCATATTGCCCTCCCCTCCCTGTGTGGACCGCGGAGGCCACACACGGCGGGACGAGCAGGGCTCCCTCCAGCGTCCTCCAACGCGCGAGCCCCAGCTCCACCTCGCCGACGAGGCGCACTGCCGCAGTCGCCGGCTATCCGCCCGGCGCACCGCCGAGTGTAACCAGGCCGGTACCCTCCGGACAAGCCCCTGGAACAGATCGCACGTCGGTGCGACCCCGTCCTACTACTTCGGACGGGCCTTGCGGGCGCGCAGCGGCTGGTCCTCGCCGCCTTCGCTCGCGGACCCCGGCGGATGCGCCTTCGCGCGCTTCTCGGACCCGGGCGGCGGGCTGGTCGGCAGCGAGGAAGGATCGGCCGTGGCCGCCGCCCGGTTCTCCTCCTTGACCGCCAGCCAGATCTCCTCGCGGTAGATCGAGACGCCCGCGGGGGCGCTGATTCCGAGCCGGACCGTGTGCCCGCTGACGCCCATGACCTCGATCAGGATGTCCTCGGCGATGACGACGCGTTCTCCTGGGCGTCGCGTGAGGATCAGCACGCCGCCGATTATGAAGCACGCGCCGGTGGCCTCGCCGGCAACGGCCGTTCGCGCCGGCCGGCCTGCGCCCGCCGGCGCTCAGGCGGCGTCGACGGGAGTGTTCTCGGCCTGCGCGGCCGCGAGCTCGAAGAGCGGCGCCTGCAGCTCGGCGCCTTCGGCCGCGTTGAGCACCTGGAAGCCGCGGCCGCCGTGGATCACGAGCGGCGCGCGCAGGTTGGCGGTGCTCTGCAGCGGGTTCGGCGCGGCCCGCACGGTCACGTACACGTCGGCCTTCGAGACGTCGTCGAGGTCGATCGCGGCAAGTTCGTCGGCGGGCAGATCGAGCTCGAAGTCCGGGAAGAACAGCTCGGGCCCGACAACCGGCAGCGCAAGTGCGGGATCCTCGACGCAGTGCAGCCACAGAAAGCCGCTGCCGGGGTTGCGGTCCAGCAGGGTCCAGTTGTGCCCGCCCAGGCCGATCAGGCCGTGCGGGAACTCGATCACGTCTGCATCGGCGACCTCGACGGCGCCGAAGCGAACGCTCTCGAAGATGACGGACACGCGCTCTACCTCGATCCTCAGTGCAGGAAGTTCAGGAGCGATTCCTGCACGATGTTCGCCCCTGCGTGGAGGGCCGCCGTGTAGGCGGCCTGCTGGTTGGAGTACTCGATGGTGGCCTTCGCGAAGTCGGTGTCGTACGTGTTCGAGAGCGCCTTTTCGATCGAGCCTTCGAGCGATTCGATGCGCGCGGCGGCGACCTGGAGCTGGTCGCGTGGCGCTGCCGGACACTGCCTGCAGCTGGGTCATGCCTTCCATCCCTGCGTCCAGCGCCTTCAGATCCGAGCCGACGAGCTTTTCGCGCGCTTCGGGCGTGGCTTCGCCGAGGTGCTGCTGGATCGTGCGCAGCACGTCGAGGAGCTTGCCGTCGCCCGAGGCCTTGCCGTTGCCGAGGACGGAGGAGAGGTCGGTGCTCACGGTCACCGCGCTGCCCGGGCCGGTGGCGCGCGCGATCGTTTCGGTGTTGCCTTTGTATTCGTCGTTTTCGCCCAGCGTGTAGGGCGCGGTCGCGGTCGCGGTGCCGCCGAACAGGAACTGGCCGCCGTACTGGATGTTGGCGTCCTGCTTGACGGTTTCGGTGAGCTGTCCGACCACCGTCGCGAGGTTCTTGAGGTCGCCTTCGTTGTTCGTGCCGTTGCCCGCCTGAAGCATCACTTCGCGTACACGCTGGAGCACGGTGTTCATGTTCGCCATGGCTCCGCCGGCGGCGTTGGTCCACGAGATGCCGTCGCTGACGCTGGAGGCATATGAGCTGAGGCCTGCGAGCTGGCTCTGCAGGTCGAGCGTGCGGCTGGCGCCGTAGGGGTTGTCGGAGGCCTCGAGGATCGAGTGGCCCGAGGAGAGTTCCGCGGCGCTGCGCTGGAGCTTGTTCAGCGAAGAGTTCAGGTCGTTCAGGGTGGCGCCGGTCAGCATCTCGCCTGTGATGCGGTTGCTCATCGCTACAGCCCTGCCCTTCCGGTTTTCTCGATCAGGGTTTCGAGCATTTCGTCCATCACCGTGAGCGTGCGCGCCGATGCCTGGTAGCCGCGCTGGTAGCTGATCAGGTTGGTCATTTCTTCATCGAGGGAGACGCCCGAGACGCTCTGGCGCTGATTGCCGATCGCCGTCAGCGTCGTCTGCAGGTTCGCCTGTTCGTTCTGGGCCCCGCTCACGCGGCTGCCGACCAGGCCGATCAGCCCGGAGTAGCTCTGCTGCGCCGTCCCGCCCCGAAGGCCGGCGATCGCGAGGGCGATGTCGTTGCCCCCGGGCGACGCCGAGGAGGAGGTCTGGACTTCGGACGCGTTGACCGCGACCTTCAGCGTCGCCGCGGTGGCGCCCGTGAAGAACGGCGTGGAGGTGTGGAGCGCGTTGACGGTCGAGGCGACCGATGCTGCGACCGCGTCGAGTTCGGTTCCGAACGCCGTCAGCGAGCCGGCGGCGCCCGTGAGGCCGAGGAGCGCGCCGAGCTGGCCTCCGGCCGCGCTCGTGAGCGTCTGCGGCCAGTTGACAGTCGTCCCTTCGACCAGGGGCTTCGCGGCGTCGCCGAACGCGATCGTGTCGGTGCCGTCCGCCTGCTTGGTGACCGTCACCTGCGCCAGCGAGGAGAGTTTGTCGATCAGCAGATCGCGGCGGTCGAGCATGTCGTTGGGCGGCTGGCGCGCCTGTTCGGCCTGTTTGATCTGGGCGTTGAGCTGGGCGATCTGGCTCGCGTAGTCCGCGACTTCGCCGTTGGCGCCCGTCCGCGTTTCGTACTGCTGGGTGGCCTGGGCCGAGATCGTGGAGAGCTGTGCGCTGAGCTGGCTGAAGGCGGTGGCCAGACGTTCGCCTGCCGCGACGACCCCCTCCTTCGCGGCTGCGCTCGTCGGGGAGTTCGCGAGGCTCGACCAGGCGGTCCAGAAGTTCGAGAGCTGGCTGGCGATGCCGGTCGAGGACGGCTCGTTGAACGCGCTCTGCGCCTGTTCGAGCTCTTCCGCCTGGGCGCCAGCGGCGCCGAGCGCGCTGTTCTGCGCTCGGCACTGGGCGTCGATGTAGGCGTTGCGGACGCGGGTGTAGGTCTCGACCGTGACGCCCGTGCCGAGCTGCCCGCCCTGGCCGGTGACCGCGGACAGCGCGGGCACGGGGATCGCCTGGTTGGTCTCGAGCACGGCCACCTGCCGCGAGTAGCCTTCGGTGTTCGCGTTGGCGATGTTGTGGCCGGTGACGTCCATCGCCTGCTGCTCGGCGAGCAGCCCGCTGAGCGCCGTCTGGAGTCCCTGCAGCGTCGGGATCGACATCGCTAGGCCCTCAGGTCCAGGACGTGCAGGCCGCCGTGGGGCCGGCCGCGCGTGATCGGGGTCGACGTGCCGTGGGTGTCATATCCGTTCACCCCGTCGAGCGCGAGCATCGTCATCAGGTGATCGAGGAAGCCGAGCTCGATCTGCATCATCGCCCGGTTCGTCGAGTGCTCGCGCTGCAGCTCGTGAAGGAGCCCCTGCAGCTCGGCGCTCAGCGCGTTGGCGCGCTCGGCGCCCGCGGTGCTCATCAGCGTCAGAAGGTGCTGGAGCGTCAGCGTCTCGGCCGGGTCCCCGAGGCGCTCGGAGCAACGGGCCAGCAGCGCCGTGCGCTCCTCCTCGAGGAGCTGGCGGCGCCCCATCTCGCCGCGCAGGATGCCGGCCAGCCGTACGACCGTCTGAACGTCCCGCGAGCGGATCGCGGCGCCCTGCTCGAGCACGACGGCGAGGAGCCCGCGCGCCGAGGCGATCTGAGCGTCGAGGTGGGCGAGGATCTCCTCGCCGAGCGCCTCGCCGTCACGCGTCGCCGTCGGCGCGATCACGGTCATGTTCGTCCACCGCTTTCGCGACCGGCTTGAACGCCCCCGGCGGGGGTCGTCGAGCTGCCCTTCGGAGACGTGGCGGTGGCCGGTTGCATCCCCTTCGCAAGCTCGGCCGCGAAGCCGAGGCCGCCGCCGTTCACGACACCGTCCGCGCGAGCGCCGCGGAAGCATCGTAGGAGAGCACGCTCTGCTGCTCCCGCCCGAGCCTTCCTGGGATTCGCCTTCGCCCACGGGTTCTGTCGTTTCGGTCAGCGAGGTCGCGAGCTGCTGCACCAGCAGACGTTCGAACTCGAGCCCGAGCGCGTACTCGCGCTGGACCTGGGCGGAGCCGTTTCGCACCCACGCGGGCTGGGTGGCCTCTGTCGCCGCGGACGCTCCGATCGCTTCCGAGCCCGGCGCGCTCATGCCCTCAGCTGGTTGGCGATCGCCATCATCTGGCTCTCGGTCTGGATCGCGGTGCTGTTCATCTGGTACGAGCGCTCAGCCGTCTGCATCGTCGCCATGTCGCGCCCGAGATCGACGTTCGAGTCCTCGAGCGCGCCCTGGTGGATGTGCCCGCCTGAGGCCGGGCGGACAGCGCCGCTGGCGGCGTTCGGCGCCAGCAGACCGCCGCCCTTCGGGGCTCAGGTGGTCGGGTGAGGTGACGGTGACCAGCGAGATCCGGCCGAGCCGTTTGCCCTGGGCCGTGACGGTCCCGTCCGAGCCGATCCGCAATTCCGAGGCGTCGACGCCGGCGGGGACTTTGACCGGGGGGTCGAGCAGGTTGCCGGCGGCGTCGGAGAGCTGGCCGTTGGCACCCAGCTGCAGAGCGCCGTTGCGCGTCAGCGCGGTGCTGCCTCCGGCGCGCCGCAGCTGGAGGAAGCCTGCACCTTCGATCGCCAGATCCAGAGGGTTGCCGGTTTCGCTTCAGCGCTCCCTGCGTGAAGCTGCGCCCGAGCACGCGCGCCGCGGCGCCTGCGCCCGCGGTCGTTTCCGTGCCGGCCTTGTCGACCCGGTTGTAGAGCAGGTCTTTGAAGCCGACGCGCTCGGACTTGTAGCCCGTCCGTGTTGACGTTCGCGATGTCGTTGCTGACGGCGTCGAGCTGCAGCTGCTGCGCCGCCATGCCTGCTGCCGCGGAGAAGAGACCTTCGAGCATCAGCCCGTTCCGACCTCGTGTCGTGGTGAGCCGAAAGCCGAGGCTGGCGGATGGAAGTCCGGCGTCCGGCTTGCGCTGTGCTTCCTCCGGGGTGATCGGCCGCCGCGTCGGCGACTTGAGCGCGAGCGCGCCCGGCTAGCCCGCCGGCCGGGTTCAGCGAGCCGACCTGCGTCGAGGCCTGTCTGCAGGGTCTGGCCGATCGCCTGGATGGCCTGCTGGCCGGACTGGAAGCTGCGCAGCGAGGAGATCATGTCGACCATCACCTTGGCGGCGTCGACGCCCGAGCTCTCCAGGGCGCCTTGACGGACGGTCCCGTCGGCTTTGCCCGAGGCGGTGCCCGTGTAGAGGTTTTCGCCCCTGCTTTTCGGCGCCCTTCAGTTCGAAGACCCCGACCGCGCCGGGGCCGAGCGTGCCCTGGGCCGGCACTTTGACTTCGGTGCGCCGGACGGGCTGAGGACCGGGTTGCCGTTGGCGTCGGTGAGGACGCCCGAGGCGGAGGCGGTGAACTGCCCGTTGCGGGTGTAGCGGACGCCCTGGGCGGTGCGTACGCGCGAAGAAGCCGTGGCCCTCGATCGCGAAGTCGAGCGGTTCGCCGGTTTCTGTGATCGCCGCCGGGGTGAGGTCGGTGAAGGTCTTGCCGAGCGCGACGCCCTCGGTCGACTCGCGCCGACGGGCGCGCCGCCGCGGGTGTTGGCGAGCAGCACTTCGCCGAAGCTGTGCTGGGGGGACGCGTCGGCCTTGTAGCCGGGGGTGGTGGCGTTGGCAGGTCGTTGGCGAGCTGGTCCTGGCGGGTCTGCTCGGCGACCATGCCCGAGGCGGCGATGAAAAGACCGAGCGTCCATCTCAGTCGCCGTCTTCGGCCGCGCGCCGTCATTTCTTTAGCTTTTGCCACGCGGGCCGCCCGCGCAACGGGGCGTGCACGCAGCGCGTGCGCCTAGCCGACGGCGCTGAACAGCGCGCAGCTCGCTTTCGAGCTGCGCGTAGAGGCGGCGGCGCAGCTGCGTGTGGATCTGCGATACGCGGCTCTCCGAGACGCCCAGGCGCTCGCCGATCTCGCGCAGCGTGCGATCCTCGACGTAGAGCAGGACCGCGATTTCGCGCTCCTGGCGGGCTCAGTCGCGCGAATGCCTGCCGGAAGCGCTGACTTGGCTTCGTTGCGCTCGGCGCTCGTCGACCGGGTCGCAGTCGCGATCCTCGCTCTCGAGCGTGTCGATGCGCTCGACGGTCGCGCTCTCGTCCGAGCGCACGATGCGGTTCAGCGAGCCGACCTCCGCCAGTGCCACCTGGTCGATCCTGCGCGTGAGCTCGAGCGGCGTCATGCCCGACGGCGGCCGCGAGCTCCTCGCGATCGGGCTGGCGCTCATGGGTGGCGAGGAAGCCTCGGCGGGCGTCGTTGATCGCGCGCTCGTCGCGGCGCAGCGAGCGCGGCGCCCAGTCGTGGCGGCGGAGCTCGTCCAGCACGGCGCCCTGGATGCGGGTCCACGCGTACTGCTCGAGCGTCGCGCCCTTGGCTGGGTCGTAGCGGTCGATCGAGCGGATCAGCGCCTCCAGGCCGCAGGAGAGGAAGTCCTCGACCTCGCACTCGGGCCGGCACCTCGCGCACCTTGCGGTAGACGATGTAGCGAACCATCGGCAGGAACATGAAGATCAGCCGGTCGCGTTCGGCGCCCGCGCCGGTCCGCCGGTACTCCTGCCAGGTCGCGAGGACCTCGTCAGCGCTCGCCCGTGCGCCCCGCCCAGCCCCCTGGTTGGTTGTCTGCATTCTCCTGCCTGCCCCGATGTCTCGCTCCGGTGAGGGAACCCACCCCGCTCACCCGCCGAAGTCCCGGTTGTCAACTCGAACGGCACTTGATTTCGCCTCCGTCGCGGAAACCCCTCCCCGCTCCGGGCAACGCTCCCCCCGCGCGCGTCCGCGCGGGAAGCGCGCGCCGCCGTCCGCCGGTGTAAAGCGGCTGTCGCCGGGTAACAACAGGGCCAGACGCCCGCGCTCAAGCGACGCCCGACGCAGGCCCTTTGGAGGGGGCGCGCCCGCACGCAATGCGGTGAGCTGCTCGAGGATCGGCTTAAAGTTTTCGTGGACGGCGTCGATCACAGGCTCAGAGAGCAAACGCGAGGCGACCCAGGGAAAGGGCCGCACGAGCCGTTTTCAGGGAGAAAACGCATCATGAGCTCGCCGTCTGCACCACCCACAGATCTGAGCGCCACTGAGGGCGCCCCCGACGACCGCGGCGAGCCGCGGGCGTTCGACCTCACCCATGGCGGCCCGCCGGCCGAGCTGCTGGACCAGATGGCCCGGGCGGACGAGATCAACACCCGCTTGCGCCGCAGTGGCCGCGAGATCGCCTTCGCGCTCAGCTCCGATGGGGACTCGCTGCAGATCGAGCTGCGCGACGAGGCCGGGCGCGTGATGCGCACGCTCTCCCTCTCCGAGGCGATCGACCTCGCCGAAGGCGGAGCGGTCCCCGAGTAGCCCGATGTCGACCGGATCTGTCAACGGCGGCGGCGCCTCGCCGGTCTCGGTCACCGGCCTTGCGTCGGGGCTGAACACGACCTCGATCATCAAAGCGCTGCTCGAAGCCGAACGGCAGCCGATCAACCGCATCGGCAACCAGGAGGAAAAGCTCTCCGGGCAGCAGTCGCAGATCCAAGCGGTCAAGTCGAGTCTGCTGTCGCTCAGCTTCGCGGCCGAAGAATTCGCACTGCCCTCGCTGTTCGAAGGCGTTCAGAGCGTCACCTCGAGCGAAGCGGCGCGCGTGGGCGCGACGATCACCGGCGGCGCCGGTGTCGGCGGCTACCAGATCGAAGTCACGCAGCTCGCGAACTCCGCCCAGCGCACGTTCACTTTCGCGAGCCCGGGCGCGGAAGACACCGTGACGATCGACGGCAGGGAATACGCGCTGAAAGCAGGCGCCACCGCGAAGGAACTGGCCTCGGAGATCAACGCCGACAACAAAGGCACGGTCTACGCCGCGGTCCAGGGCAACGAAGAAACGATCGTCCTCTCCAGTCGCACCACGGGCGCGAGCAAAGGCGGATTCATCGCCGTCACCGATCCCGGCGGCGCGCTCACCGAAAAGGCGGGCTCGGCGAAGGAAGGAAAGAACGCCGAATACAAGGTCGACGGGGTCGCCGGCACCTCCACGTCGAACACGGTCACCGAAGCGATCGCCGGTGTCAGCCTGACGTTCTCCGCGCTCACCACCGCCGGTGCGGTCACGATCGCGGTGCAGCCGCCCGCGCCGAACCTGAAGGCGATCGAAGCCAAGATCGAAACCTTCGTGAGCGCTTACAACAAGACCGTCGAAGAGGTCCAGAAGCAGCTGACGACCAAGCCACCCGAACATCCTGTCAGCGGCAGCGAACTCAGCGTCGGCTCGCTCTTCGGCGACAACGAACTGACGGGCATCCTGACGCAGATGCGCCATGCGATGTACGAAACGATCGAAGGGATGACGGCCGGGATGACGAGCCCGCTCGACCTCGGCATCAGCACGGGCGCGGGCACAGGCGGCGCCTCATCGCAGTCCTCGCTGTCGGGCCTGTTGACGCTGAACACCTCGACGCTCGCCAAAGCGATCGCCGAACGCCCGAGCGAAGCCGGGCAGATGATGCAGCAATGGTCGCTGAGCTTCTCCAAGGTCGTTCACGACGCGTCCGGGCCCGGCGGCTCGCTGGAAACGCGGATCGGCGGTGAGGAAACCCAGCTGCGCGAAATGAAGGTGCGCGTCTCGACGATGAGCCAGATGCTGCTCGTGCGCCAGAAAGCTCTCGAACAGACGTACGCGCAGCTCGAATCGATCATTTCCCGCAACAGCGCCCAGAGCTCCTGGCTCACGAGCCAGGCGTCGCAGATCGAAAAATCGGGCCTCTAGCGCCCGGTCCTAAACCCTTCGCAGCGGCGCGCCGATCAAGAGAGGGTCGATGAGCAACGTGGCGGCATCACCGCAGGCATACCGTCGTGAGGCGGTCATGGCTGCCTCGCGGGGACAACTGGTCGTGATGCTGTACGACGGCGCGCGGCGCTTCCTGCGCCAGGCCGCCGCAGCGATGCGGGCGCGCGAGATCGAGCGCTCCCACACGACCTTGCGGCGCGCCGAGCTGATCGTGGCCCACCTCGACGGCACGCTCGACTACGAGCAGGGCGAGCTGCCGCAGCACCTGCACTCGCTCTACTCCTTCGCTCTGCGCCACCTCAACGAGGGGCGCATGACGCTCGACCCCACCAAGCTCGACGAGGTCTGCGAGCTTCTCGGCGAGCTGCGCGAGGCGTGGGCGCAGATCGTCGCGGAGGGCGCATGAGCGCATCCGCGCAGGAGGCCGTCGACCTCGCCCCCTACGAGGCGATCGCCGCGCACGCCGAGCTGGAACTCGAGCTGGCAGGCCAAGGCCGGCTGGACGAGCTCCCGGGGCTGTCCTCGCGGTGGGACGAGCTCCTCGCGGCGCTGCCCGGGCGTCCCCCCGCCTCCGCACTGCATGTCCTCACACGCGCACGGCTGATCCACGAGCGCACGCGGATCGAGCTGCTGCGACTGCGCGAAGGGCTCCTCGAGGAGCTCGAGGGCACGGCGCGGGCGAAGCGCACGGCCGACGGCTACGCCGGCGCCGGCGGGCGTCCTGCCGCCTCCGCGGTCGATCGCCGCGCCTAGCCTCGCGGCCGTCGGAGGACGGGGCGAACCGCAATCCCGCCGTCATCGACCCCGCGGGCCTAAAGATCTGCCGGCCGCGGCCGATCACTTCGGACGCGATGTCCCTCGTCGACCCGACTCAGCAGCTGTTGGAGGCGGCGATGCGTGGTTCCTGGCTGCGCCAGACCGCGCTGACCAACAACATCGCGAACGCGGACACGCCCAACTACCGCCCGCAGGAAGTCGATTTCGAGTCGACGCTGCAGACGGCGATGGAAGGGGGCCAGTCCCCGGCCGAAGTCGAATTCTCCGCCCACGAAGTCGCGGGCGAAGCCGGCCCCAACGGTGCCGGCGTCAGCATCGACCAGGAATCGGCGAAGCTGGCCGAAAACGGCCTCGACTACGAGGCGCTGACCCAGATCGCCGCCACCCGCAACTCGATCGTCAAATCCGCCATCGGGATCCTGTGATGGGGCTCTTCGACGCGATCGGGATCGCCGGCACCGGGCTCACCGCGGAGCGCATGCGGATGGATGTCACCGCCGAGAACCTCGCCAACGCGGACACCACGAAAGGCGCGAACGGGCAGCCGTACCGCCGCCAGTCGGTCGTCCTGGCCCAGTCCGGCACCCCCGGCTTCAGCGGCGCGCTGTCGGGCGCGCTTGCAGAACAGACCGGCGCCGTGCCGCCCGGCGGAGTCACCGTCGCCGGGATCGTCGCCGACTCGACGCCGAACCGCCGCGTGTACGACCCGTCCAACCCGGAAGCCGACGCGCAGGGCTACGTGAGCATGCCGAACGTCGACACGGTGACTGAAATGACCGACCTGATCTCCGAGCAGCAGTCCTACCAGGCCGACGTGACCGCGATGCAGACCTCGAAGTCGATGTTCACCTCGACGCTGGGTCTGCTCAAATGATCGTGCCCGCGATCGGCGGCCTCAGCGGGACCCTCGGCCACGCAGGCGCCAACCTCGCAGCCGGCCAGGCGGGCGAAACGCCGGCCGCGCCCGCAGCCGCTGAAGGCGGGCTCGCCCAGGCCGGCGGGAGCGAAGGGGCCGCGGCCACCGGCGGCGGCACGCCCAGCTTCGGCGGCGCCCTGACGGAAGCGATCTCCTCGCTGGAGACGGGCCAGGCGAACGCTTCGTCCGCCTCCCATGCCCTCGCGACGGGCACGGTGAGCGACCCGGAGGCGGCCGTCGCGACCGTGGAGGACGCGGCGCTCGAGATGCAGCTGGCGGCGCAGATCCGTTCAAAGGCGACGGAAGCCGCCCAGACGATCTTCAACACGCAGGTCTGATAGGTGCCGAACGTCGGACAGCTCGCGTCCCGGCTGACCACCCGCGGCTGGCTCATCGTCGGCGGCGCGGCCGTGGGAGGCATCCTGTTCGTCTACCTCTTTCTGCACATGGTCTCGGCGCCGAGCTACACGCTCCTGATGAGCGGCGTGGACCCGGCGCAGACCGGCAAGATGACGAGCGCGCTGAGCGCGCACGGCGTCAGCTACCAGCTCCAGAACAACGGCACCGCGATCGCCGTCCAGAACAACCAGACCGCCGAGGCGCGGGTCGCGTTGGCGGGCGCCGGGCTGCTGGGGAACTCGCAGCCAGGCTGGGAACTGTTCAACAAACAGAGCCTCGGCGAAAGCAACTTCCAGCAGCAGGTGACCTACCAGCGCGCGCTGCAGGGCCAGCTCGAAGCCACGATCAACAGCGTGCAGGGCGTCTCCGGTGCGCAGGTGGAGCTCGTGCTGCCGAGCGCCCAGAACCAGATCTTCGGCGAAGGGCAGAGCGCCGCATCCGCCGCGGTCCTGCTCTCGGGCACCTCGATCATCGACCCGAGCGCCGTGCGCGGCATCGCGCAGCTCGTCGCCTCCAGCGTGCCCGGCCTGCAGCTGAGCAAAGTCACGATCACCGGCTCCTCCGGGCAGTTGCTGTGGCCGGCGGCCGGCGGCTCGGGCGGCAGCGGCGGCAGCAGCCTGCAGGAAGCCGAGCAGCGCTACGACCAGACGACCCAGGCGAATCTCGAGGCGATGCTGGCCCAGACGCTCGGGCCCGGCAAGGCCCAGGTGCTCGTCTACGCGAACATGAACGTCGACCAGGCCACCAAAGAATCGCTCGAATACGCCAAGGCCAGCACGCCGCTGGCGCAGACGAAATCGCTCGAGACGCTGAGCGGCAACGGCAGCAGCGCCGCCGCGACCGGCACAGCGAACCTGCCCGCCGCCGCCCAGAACGGCGGCAAGTCGAACTACAAGAAAGAAACGAGCACGCAGCAGAACGGCGTCTCGAAGACGGTCACCCATACGACGGTCGCGCCGGGCACGGTCGAAAGCCAGCACGTCTCGGTCCTGCTCGACCACTCGGTCGCGGCCGCGTCGGTGCCGGCGATCAAAGAAGCCGTCACGAACGCGGCAGGGATCAATGCGAAGCGCGGCGACACGATCTCGATCGGGCAGATCGCGTTCGCCAAGGGCGGCGCCACCGGCGCGCCCGCGGCCAGCAGCCCGCTCTCATACGCGAAGTACGTGCTGCTCGCGATCGCCGCGGCGATCTTCCTGTTCTTCACGACGAAATCGCTGCGCAAGCGCGAGCAGGAGACGATCCCTGAGCCGCGCTGGCTGCGCGAGCTCGAGGCGCCCGTGCGGCTGTCCGAGCTGGAGCGCGAGATGGCGAGGAGCCCGAGCGAGCTGACGGCGTCCATCGGCAACGGCAACGGCAACGGCAACGGCGCCCGCGGTGGCGACGAGATCCGGCGCCAGGTCGAGCAGCTCGCCGACAGCGATCCCGACCGCGTGGCCCAGCAGGTGCGCAACTGGATGCAGGAGGGCTAGCGGCGGATGGCCGCAGAGCCGCGCGGAGAGATCGCCCCGAGGCTCTCGGAGGGCCTGACCGAAGAGCTGCCCGCGGTCTCGCCGGTCTCCGGTGCGCGCAAGGCTGCGGTGCTGATGGCGGGGCTGGGCTCCGAGCGCGCCGCGAACGTCCTGCAGCGCCTGCGCGAGGAGGAGATCGAGAGCCTCTCCGGGGAGATGGCGCGGCTGCGCCCGGTCGGCGCCGAGACGACCGATTCGGTCTTCAGCGAGATGGCGGCCGCCGGCGCATCGGCCGGCGCCGAAGGCGGGCTGGAGTTCGTGCGCGAGGTGATCGAGCGCGCGCTCGGGCCGGAGCGTGCGGCTGAGCTGCTGGGGAAGATCGCGGGCCCGCCCGAGACGCGCCCGTTCGAGTTCCTGCGCCGCGTCCCCGTCGAGCGGATCGCGACGCTGCTGCGCAGCGAGTCCCACCAGATGATCGCGCTGGTGCTCGCCAACCTCCCCACGACCCAGTCGGCCGCGGTCCTCGGCAAGCTGCCGGAGGCGATCCAGCCCGATGTCGCGCTGCGTATCGCGCGCATGGGCGAGACCACCGCGGCCGTGATCGAGCAGCTCGAGCACGCGCTGCGCCAGCGCCTGAACGCGTCGAGCGACCGCGAGTACGCCGTCGCGGGCGGCACCAAGACGCTGGCCGGGATCCTCAACCACGCGGACCGCGCGCTCGAGCGCAACGTGCTCGACAACCTGGCCAGCTCCGACAGCGAGCTGGCGGAAAAGGTGCGCGGGATGCTGTTCGTGTTCGAGGACCTCGTGAAGCTCGAAGAGCGCGCGGTGCAACAGGTCCTCCGGGAGGTCGACCAGAAGGATCTCGTGCTCGCCCTGCGCGGCGCGCCCGAGGACGTCAAGGAGATCGTCCTGGCCAACATGTCCGAGCGCGGCGCGGCGATGCTCAAGGAGGAGATGGAGATCCAGCCTCCCCAGCGCAAGAGCGACATCGACGCCGCCCAGAGCCGGATCGTGGCGGTCGTCCGGCGCCTGGAGGAAGCCGGGACCATCGTGATCGCCTCCGACGAGGACGGCGAGGAGGGCGAGGCGGTTGTCTGACTCGGCGGTGAGCTTCCCGCTCGAGCCGCTGGAGCCGTCAGAGCCGCCGCCGCGCGACGCCGCCGAGCGGCTGCTCGCGCAGGCCAACCTCGACGCGCTGCAGATCCGTGAGCAGGCCAGGGACGAGGGCTTCGAGCAGGGGCGAGCCGCCGGTCTGGAGGCCGGGCGGGCGGAGGTCGAGGCCTCCGCGCATGCGCTCGCCGAGGCTGCCCGGGGCGTGCTCGAGGTGCGCGAGGCGACCGCGGAGGCGGTCGAACGAGACGCGGTCGAGCTGGGGCTGCAGCTTGCCGGCAAGATCCTTCCGGCGGCCCTGCTGGCGCAGCCCGAGGTCGTCGCCTACGCCGTGCAGGGCGCGTTGCGCCGGGTCAGCGGGCAGCGCACGCTCTCGGTTCTCGTCAGCCCAGAGGATCTCGAGACTGTGCGCGCCGCGCTCGGCGCGCAGCAGCAGCCGGGTACGGCGGAGCCGTTCGAGCTGCTGGGCGACGCGCAGGTGCCGCGCGGCGGGGCGATCGTCCGCACCACCGACGGCGAGGTCGACGCACAGGTCGCGACGCAGCTCCAGCGCGCCGCGGAAGTCGCCTTCGCCGAGCTCGCCGGCGGCGAGAAGAAGTGAGCGCGGCCGAACCCGGGACGCTGGTTCGCCGCGCGAGCCGCGCGATCGACGAAGCCGATCTCGCGCGCCGTCACGGCTACGTGAGCAACCTGATCGGCCTCATCATCGAGGTCACCGGCCTGCAGGCCGAGATCGGCGAGGTCTGCCTCGTGGAAGGCGGCCGCGGCGTGGACGCGCGCGCCCCGGTGCCCGCCGAGGTCGTGGGCTTCCGTGAGGGCCGCACCCTGCTGATGCCGCTCGGCGAGCTGCACGGCATCGGCCCGGGCACGCGCGTGCTCGCCAGCGGCGCACCCTTCCGCGTCGCGGTGGGCGACGACCTGCTGGGCCGCATCGTGGATGGGCTCGGGCGGCCCGGCGACGGACTGCCCGCGTCCGCGGGCACGCCGCGCTCGACGATCGCCGCTCCGCCCGCCGCCCTGTCTCGCCCTCGCATCCGGGAGCGCGTCGGCCTCGGCGTGCGCGCGCTCGACGCGCTCGTTCCCTGCGGGCGCGGCCAGCGGCTCGGCATCTTCGCCGGGTCGGGGGTGGGCAAGTCCTCGCTGCTCGGCATGATCGCCCGCTCGACCAGCGCGTCGGTCAACGTGATCGCGCTGGTGGGCGAGCGCGGCAGGGAGGTCAGGGAGTTCATCGAGCGCGACCTGGGGGACGCGCTCTCGCGCTCGGTCGTCGTCGTTGCGACCTCCGACCAGCCGGCGCTCGTACGCATCAAGGCGGCTTTCACGGCAACCACGATCGCCGAGCACTTCCGCGACCAGGGCCACGACGTGATGCTGATGATGGACTCGGTCACACGCTTTGCGATGGCGCAGCGCGAGGTGGGGCTCGCGATCGGAGAGCCGCCCGCGACGCGCGGCTACACGCCGAGTGTGTTCGCCCTGCTGCCCCGGCTCCTGGAGCGCGCCGGCACGAGCGCCGACGGCTCGATCACCGCCCTCTACACGGTCCTCGTGGACGGCGACGACATGAACGAGCCGATCGCTGACGCCACGCGCTCGATTCTCGACGGGCACGTGGTGCTCACGCGCTCGCTCGCGCACGCGGGCCACTACCCGGCGATCGACGTGCTGCAGAGCGTCTCGCGGCTCACGGGTGAGATCGTCGAGGAGAACGTCGTCGAGGCGGGCCAGCGGCTGCGCTCCGCGCTCGCGGCCCTGCGCGAGAAGGAAGACCTCGTTGCGATCGGTGCCTACCAGCACGGCACCGACCGCATGCTCGACGCCGCGCTCGCGCACCGCTCCGCGATCGACGCCTTCCTGCGCCAGCGCGTGGACGAGCGCAGCGACACCGCCGAAGCCGACGAGCGGCTGCTGTCGCTCGCGGACTCCCTCGCGCACACGCTCCAGCGCGAGGAGGACATCCCCGACGCACAGGAGGTGCCCGAGGTTCCGCCCCGCCCGGAGCTCTCCGCGCCGACGCTTCCGGCGCTTCCGCCGCTCGGGCTCAACATCTGAGATTGAGAGATCGATGCGAGGGCTAAAGATCGCTCCCCCGGCGCCGATTAACAGGCCGTGACCGGACCCTCGTTCCGCTTTCGCCTCGAGCGTGTTCGCGCTGTGCGCGAACGCAAGGAGAAGCTCGCCCAGCAGGAGCTGGCCCGTTCGATGTCGCGGCTCAGCGACACGCGCGCCGAGCTGCAGAGCGCCGAGGAGAGCGTGGAACGCGCGCGCACACAGCAGCGCGACGCGGGCGCCGCATCGGAGCCGATCGGTGGCGCCGAGCTGCAGGCGCGCCAAGCCTTCCTCGAGCGCGTCGAAGCCGACCGCTCGCACCGCGCGCAGGACGTCCGCCGCGGCGAGGCCGAGGTCGCCGATCGCGGCGAGAAGCTCGTGGTCGCCGCGGGCGAGCACCAGATGCTCAACCGCCTTCGCGAGCGCCGCCGCAGCGAGCACGAGCTGGCGGCGGCCCGCCACGAGGGCAAGCTGATGGATGAGATGGCAGCCGCGCGGACCGGCAGGAGCGTCGCGTGAGCACCCAGGCGGTCGGAGCCCCCGGCGAAGTGAACGCCCCCGGCGAGCTCGAAGCCGCCGCGCGGGTGCGCACGCTGCAGACGCTGATCGCCCGCACCGAAGGCGCCTCCGAAGGCGCCGCAACTGCCCCGGCGGGCCCCTCCGAACCCACGACCGGTACGTCCTTTGCCTCCGCGCTGCAGACCGCGAGCGCCTCCGCAGCGGGCGGGAGCCGGTACGACACGCTGATCGAACAGGCCGCGGCGCGCAACGGTGTCGATCCGGCCCTCCTGCACGGGCTGATCCAGCAGGAGTCCGGCTTCGATCCTTCGGCGCAGAGCAGCGCCGGCGCGATGGGCCTGACCCAGCTGATGCCAGGGACGGCCTCCTCGCTCGGGGTCGCGAACCCGCTCGACGCCGCCGAATCGATCGAAGGCGGCGCGCGCTACCTGGCGCAGCAGCTCTCGCACTTCGGCGGCAACACCGCGGATGCGCTGGCCGCCTACAACGCCGGCCCCGGCGCCGTGCAGCAGTACGGTGGCGTCCCGCCGTACGCCGAAACCCAGTCCTACGTCCAGAAGGTGCTCGGCTACGCCGAAAGCTACCGGCGCGAACACCCCGCCACGGTGGGAGGGATCGCGTGAGCGTCGCACCCGCCCTTCCGCCTCCCACTGCGCTGCCGCCGCCGGCAAGCGGCGCGCCGCCCGGGGCACCACCGGGCGCGCCGCCCTTCGGGAGCGCGCTCGAACACGAGATGGCCCGGACCGCACAAGCGGAAGGCCAGAGCAGAAGCCCCGGCGGCGAGAGCCGCGGTCACGGCGAGACCCGCGCTCCCCGAGGCCGTCGCGAGGGCGAGGGCGCGACGAGCGTCGCAGCCTCCGCACCCGCGAGTGCCACGAGCGCGCCCCCGTCCACGGGCGAGGGGCAGGCGTCGGCGGGCGGCGAGGCCGCCGCGCCCGGCCGGCCGGAGTCCGAGCAGCCGGCCGTCAGCGGGACGGCGCCCTCGACGACGCCGGACCCGGATGTCGTGCGCCCGCCTGCCGCGGCGTCGCCGGGTTCGAGCACGGGGCCCGAGCCGGCCCCGGCCGCTCGGGTGCTCGCAGAGAGCCCTGAAGCAGCGCAGGACCAGCAGGGCGCGACCCCGCCGGCAACCGCGCCCGCCGCGGCGCCTCAGAGCGAGGACCCGGCGGCCTCCGCCCTGCGCGCGCCGGGCGAGCGCCAGAGCTCCCGCGACGTGCCCGCACATGTACGCCCCGCCGAGCAGGCCGCCGTCAGCGTGCTCGCGAGGTCACAGCGCGAGCCCGCGCGCGGCACCGCCGGAGTGCCGATCGCGGACGACTCGCTGCAACCCGCCGGGGAAACGTCCTCCGGCGCGGCACCGGTGGCACACGCGACCACCACCGAGGCGGCGCCTTCGCCGGCAGCGCCGCCGCCCGAGCTCGCCGGGACGGGCGTGCAGGCGCAGGGGCCGCGGGCCGCGGCTCCTGCCGCGGACCTCTCCGGCCGGCATCCCGAAGGCGAGGAGCGCCGCCCCGAGGAACGTCTCGTCCGGGGCGTGGGGCACACAACTGCGTCTTCGGGACCCGTGAGGACGACGACCGCGAGCGCCCCCTCCTCCAGCGGCTCCGAGGTCCGGGGCGGCGCCCCGAGCCCCGCAGCCGGCGGGAGCGGCGCCGCGACGCCGCAGAACGCCGCGGTCGCGCCCACCGGGGCGACGCAGCCCGCCCCCGCCGCAGCGGCCAACGCCTCGCAGCTCACCGCCAGGGCACAGCTCACGGAGATGATCGACACGATCCACGCGACGATCGAGCTGGCCACGCGGCGCGGCGCGACGCAGGCACGGATCGCGCTGCAGCCGGAAGAGCTGGGCGACATCCGCATCCACCTCAGTCAGGGCGCGGACGGGATCGTGGCGCGACTGACAGCCGCGACGCCCGCGGCGGCCCAGGCGCTGGCGGCCGGGCGCGCTGAGCTGCACCAATCGCTGAGCTCGCTCGGCGCGACACTGCTGCAGCTCGACATCGGCACCTTCGCGGGCGGCGAGGGCCGCCGGCATGTGCTCGGCGGCGAAGGCTCGTCGCCCCGCGGAGCCACAGGGACGACCGAAGAGGACGACAGCATTGCCGCGACCGACCGCGCGACCCCGGCAGTCGCGGCGAGCCGCGGCGCGATGGGCGCGCTGGTTGACGTGCTCGCCTGACATCAGCCGAAAGGACCAAGACCCATGACCACACCCACAGCCATCGCCGCAGCCGCCGCAGCCGAACCGTCCTCCGGTCAGGGCTCGACGGCCGTCTCGAACCCGAACGGGACGCTCGGGCAGAACGACTTCCTGAAGCTGATGATCGCCCAACTGCAGGCGCAGAATCCCATGAATCCGGCCAACACAAACGAATTCATGGGCGAGCTCGCCCAGTTCACCCAGGTCGAGCAGCTCACGAACCTGGCCCAGGCGAACGAGCTCTCCAGCGCCGTATCGCTGATCGGCCGGACCGTCGTCTATTCGACGGGGAGCGGCGGGCGGGGCACCGGCCAGGTCACGAGCGCGCAGAGCACCGCTTCCGGTACGACCGTGACGGTCGAAGGCGTCGGCGGCATCGCCCTGACTGCCATCACCGAAGTCAAATGAGCCCGGTCGAGAACAACCCCGCGCTGATCCCGCCGGGCAACGTCGGCGGACCGTCCCGGACGCCCGGCGCGGGCGCACCGGCGCGGACCGGCGGCACGCCGCCCGCGCAGGCGCCCGGGAAGTCGTTCGCCGCCGAGCTCCACGATGCGTCCTCGTCGAGCGCGCTGCACTTCTCCAAGCACGCCCTCGAACGCTTGCAGCGCCGCGGGATCGAACTCGACCCGGCGACGATGAAAAGGCTTGACGACGGGGTGGCGCGCGCCGCAGGCAAGGGCTCGCGCGACTCGCTCGTCCTGGTGGACAGCACCGCGTTCGTGGTGTCGGTCCGCAATCACACCGTCATCACGGCGGTGGGAACCGAACACATGAAGGACAACGTGTTCACCAACATCGACAGCGCGGTGATCGCATGATCCTCGCGGCGTCATTCAACCAGGGCTGGACCTCATCGAGGAAGCCCAGAAAGGCAGGGCAGCCGAGATGATGGCTGGAATGTATGCCGCGATCAGCGGCTTGGATGCGAACCAGGCGATGCTCAACGACACCGCCAACAACCTCGCGAACGTCAACACCGTGGGCTACAAGGCCTCGAGCGTGACGTTCGCCGACTCGCTCACGCAGATCATCCGTGGGTCGTCGGGGCCGACCGCCACGAGCGGCGGCTCCAACCCGGTCCAGATCGGGCTGGGGGTGCAGGTCGATGCCACCCGCAACGAAATGACGGAGGGCGCCTTTCAGACGACCGGCAACCCGCTGGACGTCGCGATCGAGGGCGAGGGCTTCATGCGCGTGGGCGAAGGCGAACCGCCCGCGAAAGAACCGTACACCGCACAGATCCCGGCCAAAATGATGTACACGCGGGCCGGCGACCTGACCACCAACACGCTGGGTTTCCTGACCACACAGGCGGGCGACTACGTGATCGGCCGCAACGCGGTGCCGAAAGAAGGCGCAACCGAAACGACGTACTCGGCGGGCGCCGAAGACACGTTCATCCGGATCCCGCCCGGGTCGACCAACATCTCGATCGGGATGGACGGCTCGGTCGGCTACACCGACAACAACGCCGCCGACAAAACCTTCGGGCAGCGCGTCGTGGCCGGCTACATCTCGCTTGCGAAGTTCGCGAACGAAGCCGGCCTCGAACGGCTCGGCGGCTCGCTCTGGGCGGCCAGCTCGAACTCCGGCACGCCGATCGTCGGCACGCCGAACACCGTCGGCTATGGCGCGACCGTGGGCGGCGAGCTCGAGATGTCCAACGTCGACCTCGCCACCGAGATGACCAAGATGATCACCGCCGAGCGCGGCTACCAGGCCAACTCGCGCACGATCACCACCGCGGACACGATGCTGGAAACGCTCGTCTCGATGCACTAGGCGAGGCCGACTCGATGACCGCGCGACTGAGCTTCTGAGCGAGAGGAGGTAGGACCACACGCGACTCCGAGGAGCTCGGGGCGGGACGGCGGCACGGAAGTTCGCCGTCCCGGCCCGGAGCTAGACTCTTTTCAAAGGGGAGAACGAGGATGATCACGCTGCGCCGGCTCGGCCACAGCGACGAGCCGTTCCAACTGAATCCCGACATGATCGTGACCGTCGAATCGACGCCGGACACGGTCATCGCTCTCGCAACGGGTTCCAAGGTGGTCGTCTGCGAGACGCCCGAGGAGGTCGCCGAGGCCGTGCGCACCTATCGCGCCGAAGTGCTCGGTGACGCGATGCGCAAACGACGGCCGGATCGCCAGCCGCGGGCGGGCGTGGCGCCGCCAAGCGCCCCCCGGGAGGGGGCGCACCTCGCCGCCGTGGAGGACCCGGCAGTGCCGCCGACCGCCTGAGCCGGCTGCAATTTTCCTCTCATGCGGGTCGCGCTTGGCGCAGTGGCCCCGCCAGGACTGAAGAAATGCCCGCAGACGCCGATGTGGGTTGCAATGAAGGCTGCAACGGCGATCGGAATAGGAGTGGCCTTCGGGTCGCTGCTGCTGAGCTCGATGATGGACGGGACGAGCCCGGCCTCGTTCATCAACATCCCCGCCCTGATGATCATCCTCGGCGGCACCGCCGGGGTGACGCTGGCGAGCGTCGGCATGAGCTCGATGAAGCGCGTTCCGAGTCTCTACAAGCTGGTGATCTCGGCAGAACCGCCCGACATGCGTGGGCAGCACGACCGCCTCGTCGTGCTTGCCGACAAGGCGCGCCGCGAGGGCCTGCTCGCGCTCGACGCCCAGCTCGGCGACATCGAGGACCCCTTCACGCGCAACGCGCTGCAGCTCGTCGTGGACGGCACCGATCCGGAGATGGTGCACGCGATCCTCGAGGCCGAGGTGGACGGCATGAGCGCCCGCCACGAGGCCGGCGCCGCGCCGTTCGAGAAGGCAGGCGGCTTCGCGCCGACGATGGGCATCATCGGCACGGTCCTCGGGCTCGTGCACGTGCTGCAGAACCTCTCCGCGCCGTCGACGCTCGGGCCGTCGATCTCGGCCGCCTTCATCGCGACGCTGATGGGCGTCGGCGCCGCCAACGTGATCTTCCTGCCGATCGCCAACCGCCTGAAAGCGATCTCCGGGGAAGAGATGGAACTGCGCATGATGACGATCGAGGGGATCCTCTCGATCCAGGCCGGCGACAACCCGCGCCTGGTCTCCGAAAAGCTGATGTCCTACGTCCCGCCGGCCGAGCGCGAGGCGGACGAGGCCCACGGTACGGCAGGCGTCGCCGCCGAAGCCCAGGCGGCCTAGATGCCGCGCGGGCATGGAGGCGGACGCCGGCGTGGCGGCGGGGCGAAGCACGAGGAGAGCAACGAGCGCTGGCTGCTGACCTACGCCGACATGATCACGCTGCTGATGGCGCTGTTCATGGTGCTGTTCTCGATCTCCTCCGTCAACGTCTCGAAGTGGGTCACGCTCCAGCGCTCGCTGAAAGCGGCGTTCTCCGGGAACATCCTGCCCGGGGGCAAAGCGATCGCGAAACCCGGCGCGAGCGCGAACGCGAGCCATTCGCCCTCGAGCATCGACGTGCAGGCGATCGTGCCTGTCACCGCCGCCACGGCGAGCACGCTGCAGAGCAGCAGCACGCACGGAGCGGCGAGCAGCACGGCGAGTGCCGGCGCGGCCGCGCAGTCGGCCTCCCAGCGGCAGGCGGAACTCTTCGCGCAGATCAAGCGCGAGCTCGATGCCTACGCCCGCGAGCACGGCTTCGGGAAGAAAGTGGAAACGACGATCGAACCGCGGGGGCTCGTCATCAGGGTGCTGACCGACGACCTGCTGTTCGCCTCGGGGCAGGCCACTCTCAACGTGCGCTCGAACTCGCTGCTCGGCGAGATCTCTCAACTGCTCAACCTGGCGGGCGAACACCGCGTCAACGTCGAGGGCAACACCGATGACGTGCCGATCCACTCGGCGCTCTACCCGAGCAACTGGGAGCTCTCGACGGCCCGCGCGAGCACGGTCGTGCGCTTCCTCTCCGAACACGGAGTCAGCCCCGGCCGGCTGACCGCGACCGGGTACGCCGACCAGCACCCGATCGCCAGCGACGCGACCGCTGCGGGACGGGCGCGGAACCGAAGGGTCGAGATAGTCCTCCAACGGACCGATACAGGCCAAGAACCGTAGGCGTGCGAACGAGGGCGACCGAGCGACGATGCTGAAGAACAAAAAGGTGATGCTGGCGCTGGCGCTGCCGATCGTGCTGTTCGCCGGCTACACGATGACCAAGCACAAGCCGGTGCCGAAGCAGAAGGTCAAGGGCACGATCTACCTGATGCCCAAAGAATTCCTGCTGAACCTGCGCGACGGCCGCTACGCCAAGGTCTCGATCGCGCTCGACCTCGCGCCGGGCCAGAGCGACGGCGCGACCGCCGATGGCGCTTCGTCGGGGTCGGGCGAAAACGCGGTCGGGACGCTGCCAGAGGAACCGATCGTGCGCGAAATCGTCACCGGTGTGATCAGCGGACAGGAAGGATCGACGGTGGAAAGCGACAGTGGCCGCCGGGGCATCCAGAAGGAGATCGCCTCCGACATCCGAAAGCAGACGGATGTGAAAGTCGAAGCGGTGCTGATTCCTGACTTCACTGTCCAATAGGAGGGGACGTGACCGACACGGTCGAGTACGAGGAGTTCGAGGCGGCGCAGGACGGCGGCTCTGCGCCGGCAGCTGCGGGCGGGGCGGGCGGGACGCAGTCCCCCCCGACATCAGGCGCCTGAGCGAGATCCCGATGGAGCTGAGCGTCGAGATCGGACGCACGCGGACCACCGTCGGCGAGGCGCTCGAGCTGCGAGTCGGCTCCGTCGTCGCCCTGGGCCGTCAGGCCGGCGACCCCGTGGACCTGCTCGTCAACGGATCGCCGATCGCGCGCGGCGAGGTGGTCGTGGTGGACGAGCGCTATGGCCTGCGCATCACAGAGATCCTCGACGGGCGCCACGAGCGGTCGCTGGCCGCGGCTGCGGGCGCGGATGACGCCGCCGGCGCGTCGTCATCGAAGGTGGAGCCGCTGCCCGGCCCGGACGGCGCCGAGGCCTGAGCAGGCCGATGGCGGCGACCGAGAGCGGCGAGACGCTCACCGAGCCCGTTCCGCAGGAGGCCGCGCCGCCATCGGAGGCGGAGCCGGTGCTCCGCGCGGTCGACTTCTCGCAGCCGACCCGGTTCACGACCGAGCTGCGCCGCCGCATCGCCGCGGCGCTGGCTCCCCTGAGCGAGTCGTTGTCAGCCGCGCTCTCGGCGCAGCTGAAGGCCGAGGTCGTGATCGAGCCGGGCGAGATCACCGAGAACACGTGGGCGGCCGCCCAGGCGGGACTCGCGGCCGACGCGGTCGCCGTGGGCGTACAGGCCGACACGCCGCCGCACGGCATGCTGTTCAGCGTCGAGCTGCCCCTCGTGCTGCAGGCGCTCGAATGCCTCCTGGGCGGCAAGGCCGCGCAGGCGCCGGCGGACCGCCATCTCTCGGAGATCGACTGGGCGCTGGCGCGCGGCGTGCTGGACACCGTCGTCGGCGAGCTCTCGGAGGCCTGGGGCGAGCTGGGCGGTGGGCCGCTCACGCGCGGCGTCCTCGACGTCGAGGGCGACGCCGAGATCGACCTGGCGCCCGGGGAACCGACGTTGTCCGTGGCGCTCGCGAGCACCATCGACGGCTGCTCCTCGGCGATGTGCCTGCTGCTCCCCTGGAGCGCGGTACGAGCCGATCGCCGTCCCGCGCGGACCGCAGGCAGGCGCAGGCGCGCCCGCCGCGGCGGCGCTGCGCGAAGGACTCTCGGCGGCGGAGGTGCTGCTACGCGCCGAGATCGGCTCGGTGCAGATGCCGATCGAGCAGATGCTCGCCATCGTGCCCGGCTCGGTCGTCGCGCTGGGTGAGCGCTCGGAGCTCGGCGTGCGCCTGTTCGCCGAGGAGGTCTCCGTGGGGCGCGGGCGCCCCGGCCGCAGCGGCACGCGCAAGGCGCTGAAGATCCAGGCTGTCGACGACCAGCCGGTGCGGGCGGCGACCTACGCCAGCCTCGGCCGCGCCGAGCTCGATCGCGCGCGGGCGCATCTTGGCGCAGCCGCAGATGGCTCCTCGCCGGCGATCCTGCGCAGCATCTTCGTTCGTGTGTGGGCCGAGCTCGGGCGCACGCACATGGCGCTCGGCGGCGCCCTCGAGCTCGCGCCCGGGACCGTCGTCGAGCTCGACCAGGCGGCCGAGCGGCCCGTCGAGCTGTTCGCCAACGGGCTCTGCTTCGCGAGCGGCAGCCTCGTGGTCGGCGCGGACGGCGGCTGGGGCGTCAGCGTCGAGCAGCTTATGTAGCTCAAGACTCGCTGAGCCGGGCCGATAACCGGGGCGACTCTTCCTCGGAGTCGCCCTCGATGACGAAGTCGAACCCGCTCTCCCGTGCGGCCGCGACCGCGGCCGCGGCTACTGGCGCCTGCCTGCTCGCCCTCGCGTGCCCGGGTGTCGCTGCCGCTTCGGCGAGCGGAACCGCTGAAGGTCGCGGCGAAGGCACGCCGCTGAACCTCGGCTCATCGGCCGGCAGCACCCACTCGAGTGGTTCCGGGGCGAGCCTCGTGCGCACGATCGTGGGCCTGGCGATCGTGATCGCGGTGATCTGGGGGCTGTCGTGGATCTTGAAGCAGGTCAAGGCACGGCGGGACCCGAGCGCGCCGAGCACCGGCCTTCAGAGCATCGCGGCGCTTCAGCTGAGCTCCGGGCGGTCTGTCCACCTGGTACGAGCCGGCAACGACTACCTGCTGCTCGGGAGCGCCGAGCACGGCGTGATGCCGATCCACCGCTACTCCGAGGAGGAGGCGCGCGAAGCCGGTCTGCTCGACGTCATCGACGTCCAGCCACGCTCCCGACCGGCTCTGATGCGTCCGCCCGGCGGCGGCTCGGGGCCCTCGGGCGGCGACCCGGGCCACGACCCGATGAACGTGCCTTCGCCGGGGCCCGGTTCGAGCGTGCTCGACAAGCTGCGTGAACTGACGGTGCGGCGGTGAACCTCAACTCGAGCAACGCCGTTCAGATCCTGCTGCTGATCGGCGGGCTCACGCTCGTGCCGGCGATCCTCTTCACGGTCACCGGCTTCAGCCGCATCCTGATCGTGCTCGGGTTCATCCGCACCGCGATCGGCACGAACAACGCGCCGCCGAACCAGGTGCTCGTGGGGATCGCCCTGTTCCTGACGATCTTCGTGATGTCGCCGACGATCAGCGCGATCAAGAAGACGCGATCGAACCCCTCACGGCGCACCAGATCAACACCAAGGAAGCGCTGGAACGCGCCGAGGTGCCGATGCGTCAGTTCATGTTCCGGCAGACGCGTGCCGCCGGACATCGAGCTGTTCATCAACCTCGCGCACGACAAGCCGCCCAAGACGCGCGCCGAAGTGCCGACCGAGGTCCTGATCCCGGCCTTCATCGTCTCCGAGCTGAAGACGGCCTTCCAGATCGGCTTCTTGATCTTCCTGCCGTTCCTGATCATCGACCTGATCGTCTCCTCGATGCTGATGAGCATGGGGATGATCATGCTGCCGCCGACCTTCATCTCGCTGCCCTTCAAGGTGCTGCTGTTCGTGCTCGTCGACGGCTGGGACCTCGTCATCAAGGCGCTCGTCCAGAGCTTCCACTGATGCCGCTCAGGTCCCACCCAGGCCGCGACCGCGATGAACCAGGACACCGTCGTCAACCTCGCCTCGCAGGCGATGAGCCTGGCCCTGAAGGTCGCCGGGCCGCTGCTGCTCGCGGCGCTCGTGGTCGGGCTGATCGTCAGCGTCTTCCAGGCGGTCACCCAGATCCAGGAGCAGAGCCTCAGCCTGATCCCGAAGATCGCGGCGGTGGCGGTCGTGATCGTGGTGCTCGGCCCGTGGATGCTCGGCCAGCTCGTCTCCTACACGGCCGACGCTGTACACCTCGATCCCCACGATGGTGGGCTCGTGAACGCACCTGCTGCAGCCGAGCTCGGCGGGCAACGAGCTCGCCGGCTTCATCCTCGTGCTCGCCCGCGTGACGCCGCTGTTCCTGCATCGCGCCGCTCGTTCTCCTCGGACGATGATCCCGCCGCGCGTCAAGGGCATCATCGCGGTCGGCATCTCGATCGGGCTGACCCCGATCGCGATGCACGGCCAGCACATCCCCAGCGACCCGCTGCACGTGGCGGGCCTCGTGCATCGAGGGCCTGCTGGTCGGCGCTCGGCTTCGCCTTCGCGCTGGCGGTGCTGATGGCGGCCGTCGAATCGGCGGGCTCGTTCATCGACGTCGTCTCCGGCTTCTCCTACGGCGAGCTGATCAACCCGATGAACGGCGCAGACGGGCGCCGTCATGTCGCGCTTCTACTCGCTCGTTCGGGACGATGATCTTCCTGGTCATCGGCGGCGACGCCTGGACGCTTCGCGGGCTGGGGCGCACGTTCCAGCTCGTGCCGCTGACCGAGCGCGCCGCGGCTCGGCTCGCTCGTCGGCGGCGCCGTGCAGGTCGTTCACGACGATCTTCACCTCGGCGCTCGAGATCGCCGCGCCGGTGCTCGTCGGCGCTGCTGATCACCGACGTCGCGTTCGGGGTCGTCTCGCGGGTCGTGCCGCAGATGAACATCTTCGCGGTCGGCTTCCCGACCAAGGTGGCCGTCGCGATGCTCGTCGTCGGCGGCGTCGCTGCCGTTCGTCGCCGGCTGGATCTCCGGCCAGCTGTCTGACAGCGTCGGCGCGGCGCTCGGCGCGCTGCACGTGGCGTAGCGCGATGGCGCGCGAGGACCGCACAGAGAAGGCGACAGCCCAGCACCGCAAACGCGCGCGCGAGCAAGGGCAGGTCGCGCGCAGCGCCGACCTCAGCGGCTCGCTCGTGCTGATCGCGGGGCTGTTCGTCGCTCAGCCTGACGGCGCCCGCAGATCGCCCGAGGCGGGCGCCGCCAGCTTCCGCGCGATCCTCGGCCAGATCGCCCGGCCCGGCGCGCGCGACCAGCGCGGCGGGCTCTCGCGGACTGATGCACTCGGCGCTGCTCGACGATCGCGCGTGGCGGTGCGGCCCGATCGCCGGTGCCTGCGTCGCCGCGGCGCTGCTCGGCGGCGTCGCGCAGGTCGGCGGTCGGCCGACGCATCGCAGGCGCTGAAACCGGACTTCAGGCGCATCAACCCGGTCAGCGGCGCTGAAGAACCTGCTCGGCCCCAACCTCGTCTTCGAGGCGCTCAAGGCGGTCGCCAAGGTCGGCCGTCGTCGGCGCGGTCGCCGCGCTCGCGCTGCTGCCCGGGCATGAACGAGCCTCGCTGTCGATCGTCGGGCATCCCGCCGGGCGCGCTCGGCGGCGATCGCCGGGCACACACGCGCTCGGGCGTCGCCCAGCGCGCCGCGATCGCCTACGTGCGGTCGGGCTCATCGACTACGCCTGGAAGCGCTGGCGCCACGAGCGCCAGCTGCGGATGACCAAGCAGGAGGTGCGCGACGAGGTGCGCCAGTACGGCGTCTCGGCCGAGGTCAAAGCCGCGCTGCGCCGCCGCCAGATGCAGCTGGCGCGGGCGCGCATGATGGCCGCGGTCCCCGAGGCCGACGTCGTCGTCACGAACCCGACCCACTTCGCCGTCGCGCTGAGCTACGACGGCACGCGCACCGCGCCCGAGGTGGTCGCCAAGGGCAAGGACCTGATCGCCGCCCAGATCAGGCGCATCGCCGAGGAGAACGACGTGCCGGTCGTCAGCGACCCGCCGCTCGCGCGCGCCCTGCACAGCTCGACCGAGATCGGCCAGATGATCCCCGAGGAGCTCTACGCGGCCGTCGCGCGAGTGCTCGCGTTCGTCTACCGCATCGCCGGGCGCCAGGCAGGCCAGGAGGCGCGTCGTGAACGACAGCTGCGTGAAGCGGATGCTCGCGCACACCGACCTGCTCGCGGCGGTGTCGGTCGTGCTCGTCGTGACGATGCTGGTCGTGCCGCTGCCGCCGATGCTGCTCGACCTGCTGATCACCCTCAACATCTCCGCCGCGCTGACGATCGTCGTCGGCGACGATGTACCTCGGCGAGGCGCTCGACTTCGCGTCGTTCCCGAGCCTGCTGCTGCTGACGACGATGTTCCGCCTGGCGATCAACGTCTCGGTGACGCGCCTGATCCTCACCACCGGCGACGCCGGCCGCGTCGTCAAGGCGTTCGGCGAATTCGTCGTCGGCGGCAACGTGGTCGTCGGCCTCGTCATCTTCCTGATCCTGATCGTGATCCAGTTCGTCGTCGTCACCAACGGCGCCGGGCGCGTCGCCGAGGTCGGCGCGCGCTTCACGCTCGACGCGATGCCCGGCAAGCAGATGGCGATCGACGCCGACCTCAACGCCGGCCTGATCACCGACGACGTAGGCCCGCGCACGGCGCGCGGAGATCGCGCAGCGAGGCCGACTTCTACGGCGCGATGGACGGCGCCTCGAAGTTCGTCAAAGGCGACGCGCATGGCGGCCGTGATCATCATCGCCATCAACCTGGTCGGCGGGATCATCGTCGGCGTGCTCCAGCACGGCATGAGCTTCGAAGAGGCCGCCCAGCAGTTCTCGCTGCTGACCGTCGGAGACGGTCTGGCGGCGCAGATCCCGGCGCTGCTGATCTCGGTCGCGACCGGCATCATCGTGACGCGCGCCGCCTCCGACAGGGATCTCGGCTCGGACATCGCCAACCAGATCCTCAGCCAGCGCAAGGCGCCGCATGGTCGCCGCCGCCGCGATCGGCGGTTTCGCGCTGATCCCGGGCCTGCCGAAGCTGCCGTTCCTGTTCATCGCCGCGATCTTCGGCGCGATCGCCTGGGCGGTGCGCAACGGCATGCCGGGGGCCGAGAAGGCGAAGGAGGATACGCAGGCGCCCGCGCTCACGACGGCGAGCGAGCCGATCTCCGAGGTCGGCGTCGACGCGCTCGAGCTCGCGATCGGCTTCGGCCTCGTGCCGCTCGTCGACGGCGGCTCGGGTGGCCGGGGCCAGCCTCGCTGCTGCGCCGCGTCAGCATGGTCCGCCGCCAGATCGCGGCCGAACTCGGGATCGTGATCCCGCCGGTGCGCATCCACGACGAGCTCGGCATGGAGTCGCACGAGTACGTGATCAAGATCCGCGGCTCGGAGGTGACCCGGGGGCGGATCATGCCCGGGCACCTGCTCGCGATGGACCCGGGCGACGCGCTCGGCACGCTGCAGCGGCATCCCGACGCGCGAGCCCGCATTCGGGCTGGAGGCCGTGTGGGTGCACGAGTCGGGGCGGGCGGAGGCCGAGTCGCTCGGCTACACCGTCGTCGATCCCGAGTCGGTGATCGTGACCCACCTGACCGAGACGATCCGCTCCCATGCGGCCGAGCTGCTCAGCCGCCAGGACGTGCGCGCCCTGCTCGACCGGCTGAAGGAGACGAACGCGGCCGTCGTCGACGAGGTCGTGCCGGAGATGCTCTCGCTCGGCGAGATCCAGCGCGTGCTGCAATCGCTGCTTGCCGAGGGCGTGCCGATCCGCGATCTGGGCACGATCGTGGAGGCGATCGGCGACAAGGCTCGAACAACACGGGACACGAGCCTTCTTTCGGAGTACGCTCGCCAGGCGCTGGGCCGGGCGATCACGGCTCCCCACCTGGACGAGCAGTTGCGTCTGCAAGCGATAACCCTGGATCCGGCGATCGAGCAGGAGGTGTCGACCTCGATCACCCAGACCACCGACGGGGAGTACCTCGCGATGGAGCCGCCCCGTGCCCAGGCGATCGTGACCGCATTGCGCGCGCAGGTCGAGCACGCGACGGCGCGCGGCGCGCGTCCGGTGCTGCTCTGCTCGGCGCGCATCCGCCGCCACCTGCGCAGGCTGATCGCACAGGCGCCAGCCTCACCTTGCCGTCTGCTCCTACAACGAGATCGCGCCCGGCGTTGATGTCGAAACGGTCGGGGTGATCCACGCGTGAGCACGCCAGGCGAGTTGCTCGGGGCGCTCGGGCGCGAGGCCGAGCCCGGCTCGGCAACGGCCGCGGCGGCTCATCGACGCGCGTCTATCGCGGCCGCACCGTCGAGGAGCTGATCCCCAAGATCGAGAGCGACCTCGGCTCCGATGCGATCATCGTGCGCCGCCGCGAAGGCCTCACCGGCGGGGTGCTCGGTTTCTTCCAGCACCCCTGGGTCGAGATCGAGGCGGTTCCCGGCAGCCCCAGCGTCGACCTCTATGACGAGCCGGAGGATGTCCAGCCGCCGGACCCGGCGGCCCTGCACCGCCGACGGAGCCCACGGCGGCACCGGCCGCCGCGGCGGCACCCGCCGCGGCGGTGAGCTCTGTGCTGCCCCGCAGCGCACCGCTCCCGCGGCCCTACGGCGCGTCATCGTCGCCCGTCGCCGCCCAGCTCGTCCCGCCCGTGCCGAGCGCCCCACCGGCAGCTCCGGCCGGCGAGGAGCTGTTCGACCAGCCGGGTGGCAGCGCGTACGTGACCGCGCACCTCGCGGCGCTGGCGCAATCCACACCTGCCGAGCTGCGCGCGCAGACGCTCGCGGCGCCGCTGCGCGGCACGGCGAGCGGCTCGCCTGTGACGTTCGCGATTCCGGCTCCGCCGAGCCCGTCTGCGGCAAGGACGCCCGCACCGCCACAGCCGACGGCCCCGGCGGCTCGGCCGGTCCCGCGCGAGCAACCAGAACTCGAGCTTCGCGAGTTGATACCAGAGCAACGCGGCCGCCCGCCCGCACCGGTCGCCCCCGCACCGGCCGACTGGCCCGCGCGCGCCGCGCTGGAGCGACGCACTGTGCAGCCCGGCTCTCACACCCGCGCGCGCGCGGGCGTGGAGAAGGGGCTCGCCCGTTACGGCATCGGCGAGGCGCTCGCCGGTGAGCTGATCGACACGGCGATGGCGCATGTTCTCCCGCTCGCGCCCCGCGCGGGCCTGGCGGCCGCGGTCAGCGACGACGCTTGCGCAGCGCATCCCCGTCGCGCCGCCTCTGCGGCGCGGACGGCGCGTCGATCGTGCTGGTCGGCGCGGGCGGTGCGGGCAAGACGACCTGCTGCGCCGCGCTGCTGGCCGCCTACCGGTCGGGCAGCACGCTGCACGCCTCGTTCGCCACGCTGATCGGGACGAGGACGGCAGCGGACGGCCCGAGTGGCGGCTGCTGATGAGCCCGCAGCTCCTGAAGCCTGCGCCGGTCGAGACCGCGCGTGCGGTACGAGCGCTGCGACGCGCCCGCTGCGGGCGGCCTGGCGGTGCTCGACACGCCGCGTGTCTCGCCGGCGGACCGGCGCGCCATCCGCGGGCTGGGGCGGCTGCTCGGCGCAGCTTGAGCCCGAGCGTGTCGCTGCTCGCGCTCCCGGCGACGCTCGGCGCGAGCGGCGGCCGCGCAGCTGCTGGGGGCGCTCGGGCCGCTGAAGGCCGATGCGCTGGTCGTCACCCACGCCGACGAGACCGACCAGATCGGGGTCGCCATCGAGGCCGCCTGCCGCTTCGGTCTCGCGCCTGAGTACATGCTCTCCCACGACCGGGCGGGCGGCTGGCAGCTGCGCCGCCTCGACCCGGCGGGGCTTGCCGCGATGGTGCTGCCGTGAAGATCCTGCGCTCCAAGCAGCCCGCTCCCGAGGCGATCGCCCTGCCGGACGCAGGCGAGACGGTCCACGTCGCAGTCCGCGGCGCGGGTCGGATCCCGCGAAGGTGCTGGAGCGCGGGCCCGACGCGCTGGTGCTTGCGGTCACCGTGCGCATGCGCAAGCTGACGCCCGAGCAGCTCGAGAAGCTGATGATCGAGTTCTCGAGCGCGCGCGGCCGCGTGCGCCTGCGCGGCACGGTGGTCAGCCAGGATGCCGCCAGCCCAGAGCTGCTGACGCTCAGCGCGCCGCGCTCGGTCGAGGTGCTGCAGGAACGCGAGTTCGTCCGCATCCGCTCGGCCCGGCCCGTGCTCGTCTACTCAGCGCGCGAGGGCATCAGGGTCCAGAGCTTCACCGTCGACGTCAGCGGCGGCGGGCTGCTGCTGGCCGGGCCGGACACGCTCGCGGTCGGGGAGGAGCTGACGTTCCGGCTCACGCTCACCCCGGGCGTCACGCCGGTCTCGGGCTCCGGACGCGTCGTGCGTGTCGACGCGCAGGGTCGCCGGGCGGTGGAGTTCGTGTCGATCAGCGAGCTCGACCGCCGGCGCCTCGTGCGCTTCATCTTCGAGTGCCAGCGCGAGCGAACGCCGCCGCGGGCTGGAGGGCGACGACCGTGGCTGATGCCGAGGCCACGCTCGAGGCCCCCGAGGACGAGCCGGGCGCCGAGCTCGAGGTCCCGGCGGCCGACGAGGCGCGGGAGAAGGCGCCGGAGGCGGCTGCCGCGCCTGCGAAGGCCAAGGAGGCCCGCAAGCCGCGCAAGGGCAAGCCCAAGGACGATGAGGCCCACGAGGCAGACGGCCCGAGCGTCGCCGCCCACCCGCGAGCGGCCCGCTCGGTCGCGCGCGCCAAGGGCTGGGCAGCGCTCGTCGGCTTTCTGCTCGGCGGCTACCTGTCGCTGCCGACCAACACCCTCGCAAGCGCAGGCGTGCGCGCGATCGTCGCGGGCCTCGTCTGCTACGTCGCGGTCTGGGCGGGGCGGTCTTCGTCTGGCGACGAGCTGGTGATGCTCGAGATCAAGGCCCGCGAGCAGGAGCTCCTGCTCGCCGTGGAGGAGGTCCGGTCACGAAACCAGGCGGCCGCGACGCAGGGCGCGCAGGCGGCCGCCCGCGCGCAGGCCGCCGCGCAGCTGGCGGGCGACGCCCCGGGGGCCCGCCGCTAGCGGGGACATCGCATGGACCCGCTGATCCCGATCACCAACGGTCCTTCGATGCCCTCCCGGCGCGTGCCGCCGGTGGAGCGCCTGCCGCGTGTCTCGCGGGAGGGCGACCGGCCTCGCCGAGAGCCTTCCGAGCGGCGCGAGGGAGAGGAGCAGCCGCCCCCACGCGGCGGCGAGGAGGACGGCGAGGGGCACATCGACGTGCGCGTCTAGCGCCGATGCATGCTGCGCGAGAGCGGCCGCGGGCAGGAGCCGCGCCGCCGGCGTTGAAATGAGGCCAGTCGAGGGGCGTTCGCACCTCAAGTTTCCCCCTGGGCGGCCGATACGTTCGCGTGGACCGACATGGAGTCGGCCCGGGACCCATCAACCAAACGTCATCAAGGAGATGAACGCATGTCCCTGACGGTCAACACGAACCTCGAGGCGATGAACGCCTCGAGGAACCTGAACAGAACCGAGAACATGCTCGCCATGGCGATGCAGCGCCTGTCCTCGGGTCTGCGCATCAACTCGGCCGCCGACGACGTCGCCGGCTACGCCATCAGCCAGCGCCTGCAGGCGCAGGTCAACGGCCTCAACCAGGCGACGCAGAACAGCCAGGACGCGTCTCGCTCGCGCAGACCGCTCAGGGCTCGCTCAACGACGTCGAGCAGATGCTGCAGCGCATCCGCGAGCTCGCGGTGCAGTACGCCAACGGCACGACCTCCGAAGCCGACAAGGAAGCGATCGAAACAGAGGGCGAACAGCTCAAAGAAGAGATCAAGCGCGTCGGTGAAACGACGAAGTTCAACGGCGTCGAACTCCTCGAAGGGCGGTGCCGCGATCAAGTTCCAGGTCGGCGCCAACGAAAACGAAACGATCGAAGTCAAAGCGACCGAACTCGAAAAAGCCGTCGAAAAAGTCTCGCTGAAAGAACTCAAGACGATCGACGAAGCGATCGGCGAAGTGGCTACGGCCGCCGGCGAATTCGGTGCCGTCCAGAACCGCATCCAGTACACCAGTCGCAACCTGGAAGTGTACTCCCAGAACCTCTCCTCGGCCGTCAGTGGGATCGTCGACGTGAACATGGCCTACTGAAATGACCAACTTCACCAAGGACCAGGTCCTGCAGCAGGCCGGCGTGTCGATTCTGGCTCAGGCCAACCAGCTGCCGGAAGCCGTCCTGAAGCTCCTCCAGTAGCAACAATCTTCCTCAGCGGTGGCGCTCTCGGGCGCCACCGCTGCTGTGAAGCCTCTGAGGCAATACCCGGCCCTGCGGCCGGGAGACCGTCTCGGGGGACCACAACGCTTCGGGCGGCCCAACGGCCGGCGGAAGCCACATACCGCCGATTCATCGAGGGAACGGTGGTTCAGAGCGCGCGGCGACGGCCGCGCGCTCTTCTTTTGGCCGGTGGCCCCGCTGCAAGGTCGGGACGGCCACGGCTAAACGGCTGCCGCGCGCTGCCGATTACCTGGACGATGTCCATCGAAACGACGCTCGCGCGCGTCGACGCGATACGCCAGGCGCTCGCCGACCCGGCCAAGCTGGTCGGGTCGGGCGCCGGCGTCACCGGCGGCACCGAAGCGCCGCCGCCGGCCCCCGGCTCGGGGTTCGCGGCGGCGCTCGCCCAGGCGGGGGCCGCGGAAACGGGAACGGGCACGCCCGCCGAAGCCGGGTCGACGGCCGCGGCGCTCTCCCCGGTCTCCAGCTACGCCACCACGCCGGGTCCCGCCTCGCTACCGACCACCGGGACGGGGGGCGCCGGGGGACGCGTTCTGGCGGCCGCCGAAAGCCAGGTCGGCCAGAGCGAGCAGCCGCCCGGCTCCAACGAATCGCCGGCGATCGCCGAATACCGCTCAGCGACGGCGGGTGCCGAGCCGGGCGCGCCGTGGTGCGCGTACTTCGTATCGTGGGCCGCACGCCAGGCGGGCGAGCCGATCGGGGCCGGCGGGCAGGGCCTCGGTTCGGTCTCCGAGGTCTGGTCGTGGGCCCAGAGCACCGGACGGGCGGTCGCGAACGGACCCGGCGTGACACCGCGGCCCGGCGACCTGATCGTCTTCGGCGACCAGCACGTCGGGATCGTGCGCGAAGTTCTACCGGACGGGCGGATCGCGACCGTCGAGGGCAACTACGAAAACAGTGTGGCCGCGAACGTCCGCTCGGCCGGTGAAGCCACCGGCTACGTCAGCATGTCCTGAGAACGCGCGAGCCCGGCCGGCGGTCCGTGTCGAGCTCAGCGTTCGCCCATGCCGCGGCGCCACAGCACCACGTACCAGACCACCACCGCGACCAAGACGGCAGCGGGCAGCAGCAAGTGTGAGCGCTGCACCCGTCTGGAACCCCGAAGCGAGAACCGTCACGATGCCCGTCATTGGCATGACCTCCTATTGGCCGCTCGCGAGCCGTGGTTCAGTGGCGTTCGGCGTCGCGAGCCAGCGGTGTACGTGGATCAGAGACCAGGATAAGGAAGGTGACCGAGCCCGGCACCCACATCACACCCGCCGCGAGCTGCTGGTCGGCCAGCGCGCTGATGCCTCCCGGCCGCGAGGCGAGGTCGGCGTAGTGGGGGTACAACGGGCTCGGGGCGACGGCGAGCGCCACGGCCAGCGCCCAGCTCACGGTCATCCCTGCGACGGCGAAGAGAGCGCGGCCGGCGTCGGTGAGGGGGGCGTGAAGCGGCGGAGAGGGGATCAGGTGCTTGAAGAACAGCACCGCCACGGCGAAGAACAGCACGTGCTCGAGCGACGTGGATCGCTTCGGATTCGAGGGTCGCGTCGAACAGCACCGGCACGTGCCAGCCGAGCAGGATGACGGTGAAGAGCGCCAGGGCGCCCGCCGGGCTGCCGGCGGCCCGCGCCGCGCGACGGAGTGGAGCGGCCGCCTGCTCCTTGCACGAGGCCGCGCGCAAGCGGGCGGCGCATGCCGAGGGGGAGCGCCCGCCACAGCCGCATCCAGGGCCGCGCGAACACGAACAGCGGCGCGGCGACGAGCATCAGCAGGACGTGCTGGATCATGTGGACCCAGAACAGCCTGTCGCTGTAGGCGTCGATCGGCGAGGTCGAGCGCGATCACCAGCACGACGACGGATGCGTAGAACGCGCCGTCCCGCACACGCTGCGCGCGGACCGCGCGCGCCGGCGTGACCGTGCGGCTCGAGCCGAGCGCGTACAGGAGGGCGAGCAGCACCGTCGTGGCGACGGCGGGGTCCAGCGACCAGTCGGCGAGCCACGTCCGGGCTGCGAGCGCCGCCGTCAGCGCTAGAGGAGGTAGAGCACCACGTAGGTATCAGGAGCCCGATCGCCGCCAGGAAGCTCCAGTAGAAGACCGAAGCATCCAGCCCCGGCGCGATCAGCCGGTCGGGGTCCTTGATGTCGCCCTCTGCGGAGGCGGGTTCGCGGCGGGCGCGGAGCTCGCTCGCAAGGTTCGTCTCGAGCCAGTACATCGTGCGCGAGCGCCGCGAGCAGATAGAACGCCGTCCAGGCGCAGAAGACGCTCGCGAAGGCACCGTCCGTGGGCCCGAAGTTCTGGACCGTGTACTCGATGCACTGCAGCACGATCGCGGCGAGGCCCAACCCGAGCCCGGCCGCCGCCGCCGTCGTCCACGAACGCTCGCCGCGTTTGAACTGTCTGCCCGCCAGCACCATCGAGAGCGCGCTGAGCACGATGCAGACTGCGAACGCCACGCCGAGTGCCTGGTCGGGTTTGACGTGGGCCGGCTTCCACATCCCGTGCTGGTTGAGCGAGCGCAGGTAGAAGTAGGCGAAGACGAAGGCCAGGAAGAAGAACATCGCTCGCACCTGCGAGCAGCCGCGCTGCGATCGAAAGGGTCCGCGCGCCGACGT
Organism: uncultured Solirubrobacteraceae bacterium; assembly: GCA_963742805.1. GTDB lineage: Bacteria > Actinomycetota > Thermoleophilia > Solirubrobacterales > Solirubrobacteraceae > Palsa-744. Next base: position 1,530,581 of record CAVUNG010000001.1, read on the forward strand.
CCGGCGGGCTCGGGCGGGATCTCGACGCCGTGCGCCACCGCAGGGATCTGCATGCCGAGAGGCTTTTCTTCGTGCGGCTGGGCCATCTCAGGCTCCCGCACCGGCGGGCTGCGGCCCACCCACCGTCAACGGCGTGCCGTAGTCATACGGGTCGGGGTCGAAGACGGGTATCTGCTCGAAGTTGTTGACGGGCACAGGCGTCGGCACCTGCCACTCGAGCGACTTCGAGCGCCACGGGTTCTGTGCCGCCTTCTCCCTGACGAAGACCAGCGAGTAGACGACGTTGAACAGGAAGATCAGCATCGAGAACCCGAGCACGAAGGCGGAGACGGACACCCAGACGTTGAGCGTGTGGAACTTCGGTTCGTAGAAGTTCACGCGACGCGGCATCCCCTCCATCCCGAGCGCGAACAGCGGCAGGAAGGTCGAGTTGAACGCGATGAACATCAGCCAGAAGTGCGCCTTTCCGAGTTTCTCGTTGAAGTTCAGCCCGAGCATCTTCGGCACCCAGTAGTAGATCGCGGCGAAGAAGGTGAAGATCAGCCCGCCCATGATCGTGTAGTGGAAGTGGGCCATCACGAAGAAGCTGCCGTGCGTTGTCGTGTCGGTCGGCGCGTCCGAGAGGAAGACGCCCGAGAGTCCGCCGATCAGGAAGTTGAACGCCCATGCCAGGCAGAACAGCATCGGCACCGTGAACGAGATCCGCGCCTTCCAGAGCGTGCCCATGACGCAGAGGAAGATGAAGCCGGTGGGGATCGAGATGATCTCCGTCGAGAGCATGTAGAACGGGCGCAGGTCGGCGTTGATGCCGCTCACGAACAGGTGGTGCTGCCAGACGAAGAAGCTCAGCAGGCTCACGCCGAGCATGCCGGCGATCGCGAGCCGGTAGCCCCACAGCGGCTTGCGCGTGAAGACCGGCAGCAGCTCGAGCACGATGCCGAACCCGGGCAGCGCGAGGATGTAGACCTCGGGGTGCCCGAAGAACCAGAACAGGTTCTCGAACAGGTAGGAGCTGCCGCCGCCGGCCGGGATGAAGAAGCTGGTCCCGATCGTGCGGTCGAGCGCGGCCATCGCCAGCGTCGCGATCAGCATCGGCGCGGCGAGCACCATCAGCACCGACGTCGCGAAGACGGCCCACACGAAGATCGGCAGCCGCGACCAGGTCAGACCCGGGGCGCGCATGGTGATGATCGTGGCCATCATGTTCAGGCCGAGCAGCGTCATCGAGACCCCGACCAGGGCGAAGAAGATGATGTAGGAGTCCATGCCCATCACGGCCTGGTCGTTGAGCGGCTCGTAGCCGGTCCAGCCGGTCGGGAAGCCGCCGAAGAAGATCGTCGAGACGAGGATGAAGCCGGCCGCCATCAGCAGCCAGAAGGTCAGCGCCTCGATCCGCGGGAAGGCCATCCGGCGGGCGCCGATCATGATCGGCACGAAGTAGTTCGCGAACGGCCCGAGGATCCCCGAGGTCATCATCCCCATCATCATCGCCCCGTGCATGCCGACCAGGGACAGGTATTGGTTGGCCCCGGCGAAGGTCGGCTGGGCGTGCAGCAGCTCGGTGCGGATCAGCATCGCGTTCAGCCCGCCGACGAAGAAGAACAGGCCGATCCCGCACAGGTACTGGATGCCCACGACCTTGTGGTCGGTGCACAGGCCGAAGTAGCGGCCGACGCCCTCTTCCTCCTTCTCGCGCAGCGACGGCGGGCGGCCGAGCAGCCGCGAGACGGGGTAGTTGGCGAAGCCGAGGCCGATCAGGAAGCCGACCACGCCGAACAGGTAGCCGAGCAGCAGCGCGACGTCGTTTTCGTCGATTTTCAGCGTGTATTCGTAGCTTTTCGTGTCGGTGAAGAGGTGCCCGATCCACCAGCCGAGGTAGTAGCCGCCGATGCCGAGGATCACAGCGGTCAGGAGGTTGAAGCCGATCAGGCGCCGCCAGACGGGGCGGGCGGGGCGCTCAGGGACGGTGCCGGCGGTTGCGGTGCTCATTCGCCTCTCCTGAGAGGTTCGGGGGTGTAGGTCCGCGCGTAGGGCGGAAGCTGCTTGGTGACAGGCGCGAAGAAGCGCCGCTGTTCGGCGATCCAGCGTTCGAAGGCCGGGCCGCTGACGACGTGGCCGTGGTCGAACATCGCGCCGTGCCAGATGCCGCACAGCTCCGCGCAGTGCACTTCGAACGTCTGGATCTTCGTCGGCTTGACGAACGCGATGTTGTCGACGCCCGGGTTCGCGTCGGCCTTCACCCCGAGCTGGTAGGCCCAGAACGAATGGATGACGTCGAGCGAGGTGACGTGCAGTTCGATCATCGTGTTCACCGGCAGCTCCAGGTGCGTCGTCTCGACGCCGCCGTAGGTCGGGTAGCGATAGGTGAACGCCCACTGCTGCGCGATCACCTGCACCGGCAGCTTCGGTCCGGACGGCTTCGTCAGCGGCGATGGACCGCTGCCAGACCCGGCTCCGTAGCCCTGCTCGAGCCGGAACGTCCCGTAGATGGCGAGCGTGATGATGAGGACGCAGCTCGTGACGATCCAGACGGTCTGCAGTTTGGCGTCGCCGCGCAGCGGCCGGGCCTTCCAGCGACGCGCCGGACGGCTGGCGAAAGGCGAAGATCGCGTAGATCAGGTAGAGCACGACGAGCAGAAAGATGGGCGTCGCCAGCGCGAGCAGGACCGTGTAGTCCGTCACCTGCCCGGCTGCCGCGTCGCTGCCTTTGCCGGGCGGGAGGTTCGGTCCGAGCACGATCGCCACCAGCGGCATCGCGATCACCGACGCGACGATCCAGATCGTCAGGAAGCGGCGGAGGTGATTCGGGCCCGCCGGCTCTTCGCCGCCCGGCGCCGGCGCGTTGCTCGGCGGCGCGCTAGACGACATTGATGTAGCCGTCCATGTAGCCGAGCGTCTGCATCGGGCCGCCGAAGCCGAAGTACGTGCCGGCCGCGCAGGGCACGAAGCACTGCCAGCGGTAGCGGCCCTTCTTGCCGGTGCGGAACGTGAATTCGACCGTCCGGTGCGCCATCGTGGCCGGGTCGCAGGGGCCGTATTCGCACTGGTTCTTGGCTTCTTCGGGGACGCCCGGCAGCGGCACGAACACGCCCAGCTCCGGGATCACGAACGTGTGCGAGGCTTCTTCGGCTTCGATGTGGTTGAGCGGCTTGCCGTCGACCAACTCGATGGCGCCGCTCGTGCCCTGGACCCTGCGCGAGGAACGGGTTGCGCAGCCCGGAGTCGCCGTCGAACTGGTAGATCGTGACGTGCACGAGCGAGTGCGCGGGCACCTGGTAGATCGTGCTCCGTTCCCATTTCGTGCCCCGGCGCACGAGGTAGCCGACCCAGTCGGGGTGCGAGGGGCTCATCTGGGGCCCGACGGCGGCGTCGGTCTGCAGCGTCAGGTGGGTCGTGGGGCCGAGCGGCGAGGTTGAGGGGGTCGCGGCGACCGTCTTCGGAACATCGGTCGCCCAGAGCCCGATGTAGAGGGCGATCAGTACCCCGATGACCGCGACCGCGACGATCACAACGGCCAGCTTGGCCGCCGTGTGGTTCCCGCCACTCTCCTCCCCAGACACCGAATCCTCCGCGCTCGACGCCCTTACGAAGGCGATCCTAATTCCTCGAAGCCGAGAAAAGCAATGCTTTGCTGAAAGAAATCCCGCAGTGCGGAGTCTTGGGACAAGAGTTGTGCGGTCTTGCACGTCTTCCGTCGCGGTCCGGGCCGCCCCCGCGGGGCAACGCGGATACGATCAGCGCTTGGCCTCCACGAGCACAGATCAGCCCGCAAGGGTCCCCGAGAAGCCCACTCTGGAGGGCCTGGAGAGCAAGTGGAGCGCGGCTTGGGAGCGCGATGGCATCTACGCCTTCGACCGCGCGGCGCCGCGGGAGCGCATCTACTCGATCGACACGCCGCCCCCAACCGTCAGCGGCTCGCTGCACGTCGGACACGTCTTCTCCTACACCCACACGGACGCCGTGGCCCGCTACCAGCGCATGCGCGGGCGCGAGGTCTTCTATCCCATGGGCTGGGACGACAACGGGCTGCCCACCGAGCGCCGGGTGCAGAACCACTATCGGCGTGCGCTGCGACCCCGTCGGTCCCTTACGACCCCGGCTTCGAGCCGCCGCAGACGCCCTCCGAGAAGGAGCCGGTGTCGATCTCCCGCCCCAACTTCGTCGAGCTCTGCCTGCGGCTGACCGAGACGGACGAGCGGGCCTTCGAAGCGCTGTGGCGCACGCTCGGGCTGTCGGTCGACTGGTCGATGACCTACACGACGATCGGCCCGCGTCGCCCAGCGCGTCTCCCAGCGCTCGTTCCTGTCGGTCTGCTCGAGCGCGGGCAGGCCTACCAGCTCGAGGCGCCCACGCTCTGGGACGTGGACTTCCAGACGGCGGTCGCCCAGGCGGAGCTCGAGGACCGCGAGCGACCCGGCGCGATGCACCGGGTCCGCTTCGGCACCGCAGAGGATGGAGATTCCCACCCAGCCGCGCTGATCGACACCACGCGCCCGGAGCTGATCGCCGCATGCGTCGCGCTGCTCGCGCATCCGGACGACGAGCGCCACGCGCGCACTCGTCGGCCGGCGACGCGACGACGCCGCTGTTCGGCACGCGCGTGCCGGTGCTCACCCATCCGCTGGTCGAGCGCGAGAAGGGCACCGGGCTCGTGATGGTCTGCACGTTCGGCGATCTCACCGACGTGACCTGGTGGCGGGAGCTGAGCCTTCCGGTGCGGGCCGATGCTCGGTCCGGACGGGCGCCTGCAGCCGGTGCCGTGGGGCAGCGAGGGCTGGGAGTCGGAGAACGTCGAGCGGGCGCGCGAGGCCTACGCGGAGCTGAGCGGGCAGACGGTCAACCAGGCGCGCCGGCGCATCGTCGAGCTGCTCGAGGCCTCCGGGCGACCTCATCGGCGAGCCCCAGCCCGTGACCCGCGCGGTGAAGTTCTTCGAGAAGGGCGACCGCCCGATCGAGATCATCACGAGCCGGCAGTGGTTCATCCGCACGATCGAGCACCAGCGAGATGCTGATCGAGCGCGGGCCGGGAGCTGAGCTGGCACCCGCGCGTACATGCGCGCGCGCTACGAGGACTGGGTCAACGGCCTCAACGGCGACTGGGCCGTCAGCCGCCAGCGGTTCTTCGGCGTTCCGTTTCCGCTCTGGTACCCGCTCGACGAGCAGGGCGGGGTCATCCACGAGCGCCCGATCGCTGCGGACCCCGGGCAGCTGCCGGTCGATCCCTCGACGGATGTGCCGCCCGGGTACGAGCCCGAGCAGCGCGGGCAGCCGGGAGGCTTCGCGGGCGACCCGGACGTGATGGACACGTGGGCGACATCGTCGCTGACGCCGCAGATCGCCGCCCGCGCCGGTGAGGACCCGGAGCTGTACGAGCTCGTCTTCCCGATGGAGCTGCGTCCGCAGGCCCACGACATCATCCGCACCTGGCTGTTCACGACCGTGCTGCGCTCCGAGCTGGACGAGGGCGCGCTGCCGTGGAGCGATGCGGCGATCTCCGGCTGGGTGCTCGACCCGGACCGCAAGAAGATGTCGAAGTCCAAGGGCAACGTCGTCACGCCGATGCACCTGCTCGAGGAGCACGGCGCCGACGCGGTTCGCTACTGGGCGGCGAGCGGGCGCCCCGGCGCCGACACGGCTTTCGAGTCTCAGCAGATGAAGGTCGGGCGCAAGCTCGCGGTGAAGCTGCTGAACGCCTCGAAGTTCGCCCTCGCCGACCTGCCCGCCCCGGCGCCGGCGCTCGCCGCGCCGCTGGATCGGGCCATGGTCGCGCGGCTGGCGCGCCTCGCTGCGGTGGCCGGCGAGAGCTTCGACGGCTACGACTACGCCCGCGCGCTGCAGCGCAGCGAGGAGCTGTTCTGGTGGTACTGCGACTACTACCTGGAGCTCGTCAAGGGGCGTCGCTACTCGCCCGAGGCCGAGGTGGCCGCGGCGCGTGAGCCGCGCCCTGAGGATCTCGCTGTCCTGCTTCCAGCGGCTGTTCGCGCCCTTCCTGCCGTTCGTCAGCGAGGAGGTCTGGTCGTGGTGGCAGGAGGGTTCGATCCATCGCGCGGCGTGGCCCGAGCCGGCCGAGCTGGCCGACGAGGCCGCGGCGGCGGAACGCCTCGAGCGCGAGGAGCTTGCGCTCGAGGTCGCCGCCGACGTCCTGCGCGAGGTGCGAAAGGCCAAGTCCGACGCCAAGCGCCCGATGCGCGCGCCGGTGGCGCGGGTCGTGGTCCGGGACACGCCGGCGCGGCTCGAGGCCCTGGATCTCGGTGCCGGCGATCTGCTTCAGGCGGGTTCGATCGAGGTGCTCGAGAAGGTCGAGGCCGAGGAGGTCGGCCGTCGCCGTCGAGCTGGCCGAGGACGGCCTGGAGGGTCCACGCCGTGGACAGGACGCTGATCGAGCAGCTGCCCGAGCGGATCGGCGAGCGGGTGAAGGTGCGCGGGTGGGTGCAACGCCCTGCGCGACCAGAAGCGCGTGCAGTTCGTGATCCTGCGCGACGAAACCGGCATGGCCCAGCTCGTGCTCGGAAAGGGCGATGAGCCGAGCGAGCTGAACGATGCGATCTCGGCCCTGACGGCAGAGTCCGCGGTCACGGTCGTCGGCGAGGTCGTCGGCGACGAGCGCGTGAAGCTGGGCGGTCTCGAGCTGCGCATCGAGTCGCTCGAGGTGGACTCGCTCGCCGAGCCGGAGCTGCCGATCGCCGCAGGACTCCGCGCTCGACAAGCGGATCGACTGGCGCTACCTGGATCTGCGCCGCCCGGACCGCAAACTGATCTTCGAGGTGCAGACCCGGGTCGAGCAGGCGATGCGCGAGTTCTGGCGCGCCGAGGGGTTCGTCGAGCTGCACTCGCCGAAGCTGATGGGATCGGCCAGCGAGTCCGGTGCGGAGCTGTTCCACGTCGACTACTTCGAGACCGACGCCTACCTGGCGCAGTCGCCGCAGTTCTACAAGCAGATGGCGATGGCGGCCGGGTTCGGCAAGGTGTTCGAGATCGGGCCCGTGTTCCGTGCGAACCCGTCGTTCACCTCGCGCCACGACACCGAGTTCACGAGCGTCGACATGGAGCTCTCCTGGATCGAGTCGCACGAGGACGTGATGGCGGTCGAGGAGCGCTGGCTCGCGCAGGTGCTCGCGGCCGTCGCCGAGACTCACGGCGAGCAGATCCGCGAGACGTTCGGCGCGGAGGTGGTGGTCCCGACACTGCCCTTCCCGCGCGTCACGCTCGAGGAGGCGAAGGAGCTGCTGCGCGAGGCCGGGCACGAGCCGCCCGGGGTGGGGCACGACCTGGACCCCCCGCGGAGCGCAGGCTCTCCGAGCTGATCGCCGAGCGCGACGGCAACGAGTTCGTGTTCGTAACCGACTATCCCGCGTCCGTGCGCGCCTTCTACCACATGCGCCACGAGCACGATCCGAGCCTGACAAAGAGCTTCGACCTGCTCTGGCGCGGTATCGAGCTGACGACCGGAGCGCAGCGGGAGCACCGCTACGACCGGCTCGTCGCGCAGGCCGAGGAGCGCGGCGTGGAGGTCTCCTCGATTCAGTACTACCTCGACTTCTTCCGCTACGGCGCCCCGCCGCACGGCGGCTTCGGCTTCGGCCTCACGCGCCTGCTGATGCAGATGTTGGCTCAGGACAACGTGCGCGAGGTCACGTTCCTTTACCGGGGCCCGCATCGGCTGACGCCCTAGGGGGCGGGGCTCATCTCTCGCGTCCTGCTGTCGATCCCCACGCTCGACGGCTGCCTGGACGCGCTGGCCGGCGACGAGCTCGTCGAGGGGGCGCCCGGCTCGGACCCCTCGGCGGAGGGCCTGCTGTGCGCGCCCGTGATGCCGGTGCGAGCCGAGGCGATCGCGGCGATGCCCCTGTTGCGGGCGATCGCGGTCGCGGGTGCCGGCACCGACGCGATCGACCTGGAGGCCGCGCGGGCGCGCGGGATCGAGGTGCTGAGCGCGGGCGAGGCACTCGTCGAGACGACCGCGGATCTCGCATTCGCGCTGATCCTCGCGGCCGCGAGGATGACGGCGCACACCGAAGCCGAGCTGCGCGCGGGGCGGTGGCGGGGCTGGGGCTTCATGGAGACATTCGGGCGGGACGTCTCCGGCGCGACGCTGGGGCTGGTCGGCTACGGCGCGATCGGCCGTGCCGTCGCGCGCCGGGCGAGCGGCTTCTCGATGGAGGTGCTCCATCACACGCGCACGCCGACCGGCGAGCCGGGCTGGCGGGAGGAGCTCGACTCGCTGCTCGCCGACAGCGACCTCGTCAGCCTGCACGTGCCGCTGAGCGATTCGACGCGGGGGCTGATCGACGCGCGGCGCATCGATCTGATCGGCCCGTCGGGCGTGCTGGTGAACACGGCGCGCGGTGCGGTCGTCGATGAACTCGCCCTGGCGGCGGCGCTCGCCGAGGGACGGCTGCTCGCGGCGGGGCTCGATGTCTACGCGCGCGAGCCGCGCGTCGCGCCCGAGCTGCTCGCCGCGCCGCGGGCGGTGCTGCTCCCGCACATCGGCTCGGCGACCGAGCGCACGCGGCGCGCGATGCTCAGGCTTGCGGCTGAGCGGCTCGCGGCGTTCCTCGGCACCTGACTTCGCCGACGCCGGACAGCTTCGTGACATGTCCGATCGCGTGAGGACGTCTCAGCTCGGGCGACGAGACTACGGTGTGATCTGCCCGGCAAGATGGAGAAGTTCTGCGAGGGTTCGCCCGAGGTCGCACGGGGTTGTGAGGAATCGATTCACCCGCGGCCGCGCCGCGGACCGCGTAGTGAGAAACGCGCTTCGGGGCGAGTGAGAAACACATGATGCGGCCGCCCTGACGGGCTGCCACGCTTGTCACGGAGAGGGGCGCTCTGCCGCGTTTTCGGGGCAGAGCTGTGCTGGGAGAGTCGTGAGCTACGGAAAAGCTTGCGAGTCGTTCTGCATCTCTACCCCGGAAATAAATGAGGGACAAGGAGCAAACAATGAAAGGAAGTAGGTTCGTAGGCGTCGCTCTGCTGGCGCTCGCGCTGATGCTCGTCGTGATTCCCGCGAGCGGAGCCTCTGCCGCGAAACTGCTTGTGCTGGGCCAGGAAGGCAAACCCATCGCCAACGGAAGTATTGGCGATGAGAGCCTCCAGCTCGGTGATTGCACGATTGCGAACATCGGCACGGTTGTCGAAAACAAAGCCTCGAAGATCCATCTCAAAGAGACCTCGACCAGCGAAGCGGAATGCCCGGAAGGCGAAAGCATCTCGGGCAAAATCGAAGAAGGCGAACTGAAGTCGAGCGGTAAGTCGGCGCTGAAGGGGACCGTCACGATCACCAAAACGGTCGGACCGTGCGTCTACAGCTTCTCGAAGTGGAAATCGACCTTCCGTGTTGGAACCGAAGCGGAACCCGGGTTCGTTCTGATGAAAGGCGAAGCCGCGGGCAAACTGAGCAAGGAACTCAGCAGCAAAGTGAAGGGCGCCTGTGAAAAGACGGACACGCTGAAATGGTTCTCGACGGCGACGAGCGAACCGTTCGGGGAACCGTTCCAAGACTGGATCGCATCCTGAGGGTCTTCGCGCCTGAAGCTGTCCAGGTCGTAACCTCCGGGGCCGGCATCGTCCGGCCCCGGAGCGTTCAACGTCTTACCAGCAGGGTTCGAAGCGCTTGCCGTTCAGCGCCAGGTTGAAGCGCGCCCCGACGATCCCAGCAGCTTCGTCCGCGGCGCAGAAGCGCTTTGTCTTGAGCTTGTACTCGGCGTTGATCACCGGCTTGCCGGCCTGCAGGTACGGGGCGTAGTCGGCGCATTCGGAGAACTGATTGCACTGCTCGGTCAGCACGCCGTCGAAGCTGGGCTCCATCGCGGCCGCCTGTTCGCCGTCGTTCTTCTGCAGCACGGCCATCCCGAGGCCGTGCACCGTTTCAGCCACCCACAGGTTGTAGGCCAGCTGCTGTGCGGCCGTGATGGGGAAGCCGCTGTTGTTCGAGAAGGCTTCGATGTTGTCGGGCTCGACCGCGTCGAAGCCCTTTTCGGCGCACATGCGGAGACGCGCGGCCATGATCGGATCCACGACTTCGCTCTGGCGGAAGTCGATCCAGCGCTCTCCCGGCCAGCCGTTCGAATGTCCCAGCACCGATTTCGGGAACGAGCTGTAGTCAGGCCGGAAGTTCTCGGCGGTGCCGACGTCGACGTAGCAGACGACGTGCTTTCCGGCGGCGTGCAGCGAGGCGACTTCGGCGGCCGTGGTTTCGAAGCCGTCGACGTCGTAGACGGCGGCCGGCACCGTCGTCTTCAGCTTGCCCTGGAGCTGCCAGTAGAAGCTCGGGCGGGCCGGCGGCTGCCACCATGCGCCGGCGGCGGCCGGGAGCGCGGGCAGCAGCGCGGCGACGGTCGCGACCAGCAGGCCTCGGCGTCCCCTCTGCATGAGCAGATCGTAGTGCCGCGGCGCCGCCCGCGGGCCGGTGGCCCGCCGTCCGCACCTGTCTCTAACTTCAAAACCATGCTCGTCTGCGAGCTCATCGACGGCGCCGAGGTCGACCAGGTGCTCCTCGTCAAAGAGGCCGAGATCCGCCGCCGGCGCGATGGCGGCGACTACCTGCGCCTCAAGCTGGGCGACCGCAGCGGCTCGGTCGTATGCATGGTCTGGGAGGAGCTCGCAGAGGTCGCCGAGCTGGCCCGTGCGGGCGAGGTGGTCTCGGTCTCCGGCCGCTACGTCCTACATCCGCGCTTCGGCCCGCAGATCAACCTGCGCCGGCTGAGCGCCGCGCCTTCCGGGAGCTATGACCCGCGCGAGTTGCTCGACGGCCCCGGGCGACCGGTCGAGCAGATGGAGGCCGAGATCGCCGAGCTCCTTGCCACCGTCCAGCAGCCGCACCTGCGCGAGCTGCTGCGCCGCGTGCTCGGGCCGGGCTCGCCGCTGTGGGCGCGCTACCGCGAGGCGCCGGCGGCCAAGCACTACCACCAGGCCTACCGCCACGGTCTGCTCGAGCACTGCCTGGGCGTCGCCCAGGCCGTCAGCGCGATCAGCGCGACCTTCGGGGGCGTCGACCGAGACGTCGCGGTCACGGGCGCCCTGCTCCACGACATCGGCAAGATCGAGGCCTACACCGACGCGACGGCGGCGATCGATCTCAGCGACGCCGGGCGGCTCCACGGCGAGATCGCGCTCGGCTACTACCTCGTCCGGCGCATGATCGAGGAGATCGACGGGTTCCCCGAGGAGCTTGCGCAGGCCGTCGGGCACATCATCCTCTCCCACCACGGCTCGCTCGAGCACGGCAGTCCCGTGGTCCCGTGCACGCGCGAGGCGACGCTGGTCCACATGGTCGACAACCTCGGCGGTCGGCTCGGCAGCTTCGACCGGCTGGAGAAGGAGCTCGCGCCCGGCAGCCGCTGGTCCTCGTTCGACCGCGCGATCGGCTCGGGAGCGTTTTTCCGGGACCGCACCGAGCCCCACCGGGCGCCGCCGAGTCGCGAAGCCGCCTGAAACGCCGCAAATAGCGGGGCGACCCTTCCCCCGCGCGGCGCTGATCTCGCCGTCGGCTTCTATCTTTCACAGCCGATGGCAAAGGACACCGAGAAGCTGATCCGCCAGCTGTCGCTGATCTCCTACCTGATGGCCGAGCGGCGCCCGGTCACGGCCCTGGAGATCCGGCGCGACGTCGAGGGCTACAGCGGCATGAACGAGGACGCGTTCGCGCGGCGCTTCTACGCCGACCGCTCGGAGCTCGAGTCGCTGCGCATCCAGCTCACGGTCGAGCGCCCGGCCGACGGGGCCGCCGAGCAGGAGAACTACTCGCTGCGACCCGAGAACTTCCATCTGCCGCCGATCGCGTTCACGGACAAAGAGCTCGCCGCGCTGCAGACCGCGCTCACTCTCCTGGACGGTGAATTCGCCTACGCCGAGCCGCTGCGGCTGGCGCTGCAGCAGATCACGTGGGGACGGCCGAGCCCGCTACGGGCTCCGGAGCAGCGCTCGGTGGCGCTCGGCATCACGGCGTCGGCAGGCGGGCATGAGCTCTCGGCGCGCCTGGCGAAGGTCGAGACGGCGATCTTCCGCAACAAGACGGTCGTCTTCGACTACTACACGATGGGCCGCGACGAGACCTCGGCCCGCAAGGTGGACCCGTACCACCTGCTGTTCCAGGGCGGCCAGTTCTACCTGCTCGGCTACTCACACGAGCGCGAGGCGATCCGCGTCTTCCGGCTCTCGCGCATCCAGGGCAAGGTCTCCTACGCGACCAAGGCCGAGCACGATTTCCACCGCCCCGCCGACTTCGATCCCCGCTCTTACGCAAACCGGGCGGACTGGCAGCTCGGCGACGAGCGCGGCGCGGCGCGGATACTGATCTCCGAGCGGATCGCATGGCAGGCGGAACGCCACTTCGGGCGCTACGGGCAGGTGCTGGACCCAGCCGAGCTGGAGGGCGAGCACGCGGAGGGGCTGGGGCCGTTCGAGGACGGCGACATCCTGTTCGTGACCGAGTACTCCGACCCCCGCAGCCTTCTCGCCTGGGTTCTCGGCCTCGGCGTCAACGCGCGTCTTGCAGGTCCCCCCGAGTTGGCCGCCGAGCTGCGCGAGCGGCTGGAGCGGCTGCGCGAGCTGCACGACGAGGAGCCGCCGCCGGCGCGCCGCAAGCGCACGGGCGCCCGCATCGAGGGCGAGGCCGCGAAGCGGTCCCGGCGCGGGGAGAGCGACGAGTCCCGCCCGGAGACCGCCATCCGCCCGGAGCGCTTCGCCCGTCTGGTCACGCTCGCGAGCATCCTGATCGCCGCGGGCCGTCGCGGCGAGCGCCTGCCGATGGCCGAGATCCGCGAGCGCCTGCAGTTGAGCGACGAGGAGCTGCGCGAGGACGTGAGCGTGCTGAACGTCGTCAACTTCGGCGGCGGCTCCTACGTCCTCTACGCCGAGATCAAGGAGGAGACCGGCGAGATCGAGGTCGACCCGGAGCCCTACAGCGACAACTTCGACCGCCCAGCGCGCCTTCTGCCCGTCGAGGCGAAGGCGCTCGTCGCCGCGATCGACCTGATCGGCGAGCACATCCCGGAGGGCTCGCTCGCCTCGGCCCGGAAGAAGATCGTCGCCGCACTGGGTGAGGACCCGATGGAGCAGGGACTGCAGGTCGCGCCCCCCGCCGGCGACGACTCCGATGTCGCCCGCACGATCTCGAAAGCGATCACGGGCCATCGCCTGATCGAACTCGAGTACTACAAGGAGAACGAGGACGAGATCTCCTCGCGCAAGGTCGAGCCGTATGCGCTGACCAACGGCCGCGAGGGCTGGTACGTCGCCTCCTTCGACCCCGAGCGCGACGGCGTGCGCCATTTCCGTCTCGATCGCATCAAGAAGGCGGCCGTGAGCGACGAGCGCTTCCGGCCGCGCCCCGAGGTCGATCCCGCGGCCGAGGTCGACGGCTGGCTGCGCACCGGCGAGGTCGAGGCCTCACGGAGCGCGCGCGTCTGGGTATCGCCCGAGCGCGCGCGCTGGGCCCGCGAGGCCCGTCGCGTCGTCGAGGAGCGCTCCGACGGTTCGGTGATCGTCGAGCTGAGCTTCGCCGGCGTCGACTGGCTCGTGCGGGAGATCCTGCGCGAAGCCGGCGACGCGGCGGTGCTCGAGCCGCAGGACGCCCGTGATGCGGTGCGGGCGGCCGTGGCGCGTCTGAACGACGCCGGCATCGCGCTCGCCGGCGTCTGATCTCCCCGGATCGGCCGGCTAGTAGACGCCGCCGAGCTTGCGGTGGTCCCAGGTGGCGCGCCGCAGCTCGACGAACTCGAGCGCGACGCGCTTGGCAGCCTGAGCCTCGATCATCGCCGCCACCTCGGCGGGCAGTTCCGCGACCGGTGGCTGCCCGCGAGGGACGGCGTAGCGGGCGAAGATCTCCCGACCGAGCTCCCTGACGACGGTGAGCTCGGGATGCAGGCGGACCTCGCACTCGATCATCACGCCGCGCAGCTGCTCGTATGACTCGCCGGCCTCCACCTGCACCGTCGCCCGCGCGTCCCGTTCGAGGTTGCGGACCTTCTGCGAGGCCGCGTAGGTCCAAGCCCACAGGCGCGGCGCCGGGTTGCCGTCCGCTTCGCGGGGCACATACCAGAGCGGCATCAGATGGGGCCATCCCCGCGGGCCCTGCGTCGCGCAGGTGACGGTGCGCTCCTCCGCGAGGAACGCAGCGGCCTCCGCTTCGCTCATGCGAATCTGATCACGGCGGCTCATCGGCGCGGCTCCCGCTGCCTCATGCGCGCGATTATCGCGTCGCGGCCCTCCGGCAGGAGCGCCGTCACATCGCGAGGCGGGTTGCGGCGATCGGAAACAATCCGTCCGTAAGGATGGAAAGTCAGAAATGTGGAACTACGCTTGAGCCATGCACACTCCTCCCGAGGCGGCCCCGGCGGCGCGCGAGGGTGGAACCCGGAATGCCCCGGAATCCTCTGCGCACCGGCAGTGGACCCCGCTTGCCCGCGCGTTGGCGGTCGCCGGTGACAGCTGGACGCTCGCGATCGCGGCCGAGCTGGCGCCGGGGCGGATGCGCCTCTCGACGCTGCGGTGGCGCCTGGCAGGTGTGAGCGCCGGGCTGCTCGACCGCTACCTGCAGCGGATGGCGCATGCCGGCCTGATCACGCGCTCGCGGTACCGCGAAATGCCGCCGCGGGTCGAGATCGAGCTCACGGACGCGGGCCGCGAGCTGCTGCCGGTCGCGGCCGCGCTCGCCCGGTGGGGGCTGCGGCGCGCCTGGAGCCCGCCGCGGGAAGCGGAGCGCGTCGATGTCGAGGCGCTCGTACGCCAGCTCCCGCTGCTGCTCGACCTGCGTCCCCCCCTGCCCGACGCGGCGGTCGAGCTCGTGCTTTCAGAGACGGGGGGCGAGCAGCGCTGGCGCCTGGACGTCCGCGGGGGTATCTGTCTGCCGCTGCCCGACGCGAACGCAGGCGCCACGACCGCGACCATCGCAGGCGACGCCGCTGCCTGGACCGCCGCGCTGGGCCCGGCGGCGGACCTCGCCGCGCTGCGGCTGAGCGGCGACCGGGCGCTCGCCCGCGCGTTGCTGCGGGCGCTCTCGCCGAAGGGAGCGCGACGCCCCAAGCCCGGCGCCGAGCGCCGGCCGAGTCCCTGAGGCCGGCATGGAGCGCCGGCCTCCCCTCCCCTGAGGCCGGCATGGAGCGCCGGCCTCCCCTCCCCTGACGCCGGCATGGGGCGCCGGCCTCCCCTCCCCTGAGGCCGGCATGGAGCGCCGGCCGCCCCTCCCCTGAGGCCGGCATGGAGCGCCGGCCGCCCTCCCCCAACCCCTCCCTCAGCCGATCGAGGTGATCCGCCAGCGCGAGCCTTCCTTGGCCAGCGTGACGCTGCGGATCTGTTTTTTGCCGCCGTAGACGCTCTTGACCTGGGCGGTCGCCTTGTCGCCTTCGACCTTGACGGATTCGACCGTCAGTTCGGTGTTGTCGATCTCGCTGAGCCGGTTTTTGATCGCCGCTTCACACGCTTTGATCCCTCCGAGCTTCGCCACGATCGGAGCGGCGAGGTCGCGTTCGCAGATCTTCTTGCGTTCGCTGGAGGTGATGTCCGTCTGCAGATCGGCGATCGTCTGCGCAGCTTCGTGTTCGGCGCCTTTGAAGCTGGCCGTCGAGGTCGTCGTGCCGCATGCCGTCGCGCCGAGGGCGCAAAGCAGCAGGCAGGCGAGTGCACAGGCGCGGCGCATGGGCCGCGAAGGCTAGTGGTTTCGCTCGTCGTCGCGGCGGTACCCGAGCCGCGCCGAGATGCGGTCGGCCGTCGAGACGAGGTGCGGGCCGAGCGCGTCCACCAGCTCCTCCAGCGCGATCATCGAACTCGGCGCGGCAAGATCGACGGCGGCGACGACGTCGCGGGCCTCGTTCCGCACCGGGGCAGCGATTCCGTAGAGACCCGCTGCGAACTCTTCGTCGTCGACGGCGAAGCCGGCGTCGCGGATCTTCTCGAGCTCCTCCTTCAGCTTCTTCTTGGAGGTGATCGTGTTCGGGCCCTGTTTGGACGGCTTGATCTCCGCGAGCGTGTCACGGAGCTGGCTGTCGGGGAGGTGGGCGAGGAGCATCTTGCCCATCGCGGTGCAGTAGGCGGGGACGCGCGAGCCGCCCTGCAGGGAGAGATCGGCCTGGTTCTGCCCGCGGCGGAAGCTGCGAGCCCGGTCCACGAACAGCACCTCGGTCCCGTCAAGGACGCCGAGGCTGGCGGTGTAGGAGGTGCGCTGGCGAAGCTCCTCGAGGTACGGGCGAGCGTGCTCGCGCAGCCCGGTGGAGTTGAGCGCCGACATGCCGAGGTCGGTGACGCGCAGACCGAGCCGGTACTTCCGGGAGGCGCCCTGCTCCAGGTAGCCGAGTGCCACCAGCGTGATCACGTAGCGGTGGGTCGTCGAGCGGCTCATGCCGAGCTCGTCGGCGATGTCCGCGATTCCGAGGACCGGTCGCGAGGGGGTGAAGCAGCCGAGGATCGCCAGGCCGCGCTCGAGCGATTGCGAGTAGCGGGGCTCCCGCAGGCTCGGTATCGACCAAGCCGGCTCCTGCTCTCCGCTTCGCTTCGCTGGGCTTTTTGTTCTCGGCATGTGGGGTGACGCTCCCGTTTTTCGGCGCTCAGACTTCACGTCTCAAGCGGTTGTCGAGGGTCTCGGATGATAGATGGAAATATCGGCTGATCGGGTTAAGAGTGCCGAAGAAATGGCTCAGGCCGGACTTCGTATGGCTCCTCTGCGGGCGCGTTCCGGCGGGCACGCGGGCAGGCATCGCTAGGGTTCTCAGCCGATGGAGCAGCTGAAGGGATTGATCCTCTCAGGTGGCAAGGGCACGCGCCTGCGCCCGATCACGCACACGAGCGCGAAGCAGCTCGTGCCGGTCGCGAACAAGCCGGTCCTGTTCTACGGGATCGAGGCGATGGCCGAGGCGGGAATCGATGAGATCGGGATCATCATCGCGCCCGAGACGGGCCCGGAGATCGAACAGGCCGCGGGCGACGGCTCGCGCTTCGGCGTCCGCATCACCTACGTCGTCCAGGACGAGCCCCTGGGCCTCGCCCACGCCGTGCTGACGGCTGAGCCGTTCCTCGGCGCGAGCCCGTTCGTCATGTACCTCGGCGACAACCTGCTCCAGGGCGGCATCACCGACCTCGTGGCCGCGTTCCGCG
This sequence comes from uncultured Solirubrobacteraceae bacterium, assembly GCA_963742805.1. Classification (GTDB taxonomy): domain Bacteria; phylum Actinomycetota; class Thermoleophilia; order Solirubrobacterales; family Solirubrobacteraceae; genus Palsa-744. The sequence continues at coordinate 1,547,669 of CAVUNG010000001.1, forward strand.
AGCACGGACCCGACGCGCTGATCCTCCTCACACCGGTTCCCGATCCCGAGAACTACGGCGTCGCCGAGCTCGAGGACAGTGGCGCCGACGGTTCGCCGGGCCCGGTCAGGCGGCTCGTCGAGAAGCCGCGTGAACCCGCGACCGATCTCGCGCTCGTCGGCGTCTACATGTTCACGTCGGGCATCCACGACGCCTCGCGCGCGATCGAGCCCTCGCCGCGCGGGGAGCTCGAGATCACCGATGCGATCCAGCACCTCGTGGACAACGGACTCCGTGTCGAGCCGCACATCGTCCGTGGCTGGTGGAAGGACACGGGACGCCTGGAGGACATGCTCGAGGCCAACCGCCTGATCCTCGACAACCTCGTCGCAAGTGTCCAGGGCGAGCTGATCGACTCCCAGGTCGATGGGCGTGTCGTCGTCGAGGCCGGCGCCCGCCTGGAGCGCACGCGTGTCCGCGGCCCCGCGGTGATCGGCGCCGGCGCCGTGCTCGAGGACTGCTACATCGGCCCCTACACGGCGATCGGCGAGGGATGCAGGATCACGTCTGCCGAGGTCGAGCACTCGATCCTGCTCGCCGGCTGCACGGTCTGCGATCTCGATGGCCGCATGGAGTCCTCGCTGCTCGGGCGCAACGTCACGGTGCGGCGCGGCGAGCGCCAGCCGCGTGCCTACCGCTTCATGGTCGGCGACAACTCCGACATCTCGATCCTTTGAGAATCCTGGTCACCGGTGCGCTCGGGATGCTCGGGCACGACGTCGCCCGGGCCGGCGAACGCGCCGGGCACGAGCTGGTGCTGGTCGACCTGCCCGAGCTGGACATCACCGACGAGGGGGCCGTGGCAGCGCTGCTCGGAGAGCTGAAGGCCGGGCCGGGTGGGCTCGACGGGGTGGTCAACTGCGCCGCCTGGACCGACGTGGACGGGGCGGAGCAGAACGCCGACGCGGCGCGCGCCGTGAACGCCGACGGGGCGGAGGTGCTCGCGCGCGGGGCGGCGGCGGCCGGCGTCCCGCTGGCCCACGTCTCGACCGACTACGTGTTCGACGGCATCGCGCCGCTGGACGAGGCCGGCAGCCCGCGGGCGTACCTCGAGCGCGACCTGACGGCCCCGGAGACCGTTTACGGGATCACGAAGCTCGAAGGCGAGCGCCAGGTGCTGGCCGCCTCGCCGAAACATGCCGTTGCGCGCACCGCCTGGCTGTACGGAGTCGACGGCGCGAACTTCCCGGCGACGATGCTGCGCCTCGCAGCGGAGCGCGACTCGGTCCAGGTCGTCACCGACCAGGTCGGCTCACCGACGTGGTCGGGTCACCTCGCGCCCGCGCTGCTCGGGCTGCTCGAACGGGGCGTGGCCGGGCTCGTGCACCTCACCGGCGGCGGTCATGTCTCCTGGAACGGCTTTGCCCAGGAGATCTTCCGCCAGGCGGAGATCGACTGCCGCGTCGAGCCGACCACGAGCGAGCAGTTCAAGCGTCCGGCGCCGCGTCCGGCCTGGTCGGCCCTTGAGACCGAACGCGACGACGTGTTGCCGCTGCCTCCCTGGCAGGACGGGCTGGCGGGGTACCTCGCGGCTCGCGCTGGGATGATGCGGGCATGAGCCGCGCGAGCAGGACCGGGAGGAGCACGCGATGAGGCTGCTCGTCTGCGGTGGCGCGGGCTTCATCGGCTCCACCTTCGCCCGCCAGCGGCTGCTGGAGCACGGAGACGAGGTGACCGTCTACGACAAGCTCACCTACGCCGGCCGTGAGGAGAACCTGAGCGAGGTTGCCGACAGTCCCGGCTACAAGTTCGTAAGGGGGGCGATCGAGGATGCCGACGCCCTCGCCGCGACGCTGGACGAGCTGTGCCCCGACGCGATCGTGAACTTCGCAGCGGAGACCCACGTCGACCGCTCGATCGCCGAGCCCGACGCGTTCGTGAAGACACACGCGGTCGGTACCTACGTGCTGCTGGAGGCCGCGCGCGAGCGCGAGCTGCGCTACATGCAGGTCTCGACCGATGAGGTCTACGGCTCGATCGAGGAGGGCACGTTCACCGAGGAGAGCCCGCTGCGGCCCTCATCGCCGTACTCGGCGACCAAGACCGGCGCCGACCTGCTCGTGGAGAGCTATTTCCACACCTACGGGCTGCCCGTGACGATCTGCCGCGGCTCGAACAACTACGGGCCCTACCAATACCCCGAGAAGCTGATCCCGCTGATGGTGCTGAACGCGCTTCACGGCGACCCGCTCCCGGTCTACGGCGACGGCATGCAGGTGCGCAACTGGATCCACGCGCGGGACTTCGCGCGCGCGATCGGCCACGTGCTGGAACACGGACGGCTCGGCGAGGTCTACAACGCCGGCGGTCCCGACGAGGAGGCCAACATCGAGGTCGTGAGGAGGATCATCGAGCTCACCGGAGCCAGCGAGGCCCAGATCGAGCACGTCGCAGACCGTCCGGGCCACGACCGGCGCTACTCGCTGTCGTCGGCGAAGGTGCGCGCGCTCGGCTGGCAGCCCGAGGTGCGCTTCGAGGAGGGCCTGGCGGAGACCGTCGAGTGGTACCGGGCCAACGAGGCCTGGTGGAGCCCGATCCGCTCGGGGGAGTACCGCGCCTACTACGAGCGCCAGTACGGGCGCGCGCTGGGAGACGTCGCCAAGTAGTTGGATTTGCAGACGATCGTCCGTAGACCTTTGTCTGCTGCTGGACGAAGGTGCCGCGTGTGGAGACGGTCCTTCGGCAGCTGGGTGACAACCTCACCCGTCTTCGCGGCGCGATGAGCCAGGAAGAGCTGGCGTCGCGCGCCGGGATGGATCGAACGCTGATCAGCTCGATTGAGAGCGCAAAGAAGCTCGTCCGCATCGACACACTGGTCAAGCTGTCGCGCGGGCTTGCTGTCCCGCTGGACGTGCTGCTCGAAGACGTAGCCTGAGGCCCGGTCTGCCCGCGCCATGGCCGGCGCTAGTCTCGACTGATGATCGATTCGGTCTTCAGCCGCCGAACCGCCGAGTGGTTCAGCAAGGCGCTGGGCTCACCGACCCCGGCGCAGGAGCAGGCATGGCCGGCGATCGCCTCGGGCGCGCACGTGCTCGTCTCTGCGCCCACGGGGTCGGGCAAGACACTTGCCGCGTTCCTCGCCGCGCTGGACAAGCTGAGCGCGCGCGAGCCGGTGCCCGAGGGCGAGCGACGCACGAGCGTTCTCTACGTGAGCCCGCTGAAGGCGCTCGCGTATGACATCGAGCGCAACCTGCGGGCGCCGCTTCGCGGGATCGGCGCCGAGGAGGTGACGGTCGCGATCCGCACCGGTGACACGCCGCAGAAGGAGCGCGCGGCGATGGCGCGCCGGCCGCCCGACATCCTCGTCACGACGCCCGAGTCGCTGTACCTGATCCTCACCTCGCAGGCGCGCGAGATGCTGGACTCCGTCGACACGGTGATCGTCGATGAGATCCACGCCGTCGCGCACTCCAAGCGAGGGTCCCACCTCGCCCTCACGCTGGAGCGCCTGGAGGAGCTCGTGCGAACGACTGCCGGCCTCCCCGCCGGCGGCTCCGCGTTCCAGCGGATCGGCCTGAGCGCGACCCAGAACCCGCTCGAGGAGATCGGGCGCTTCCTGGTCGGTCCCGGGCGCGAGGTCGCGATCGTCGATGCCGGCGCGCGCAAGCCGCTCGACCTCCGCATCGAGGTCCCGGTCGAGTCGATGACCGAGCCCGGCGGGCCGCCGGCCCGGGCCGCGGCGGGGACGGACCCCCTCGACCCCGGAGCCGGATCCGCCTCGCCGGCCGGAGGCGAGGCCACGCGCGCCTCGATCTGGCCCGCGATCTACCCGGAGCTGCTCCGGCTGGTGCGCGAGCACACCTCGACGATCGTGTTCGTCAACAACCGGCGCTCGGCCGAGCGCGTGGCGCTGCGGCTGAACGAGCTGGCGGCGAAGGAGCGGGAGGAGGAGGGGGAGGATGGTGCCGAGGAGATCGCTCGCGCGCATCACGGCTCGCTCGCGCGCGAGGAGCGCACGAAGGTGGAGGAGCTGCTGAAGGCCGGGGCGCTGCCCTGCCTGGTCGCGACCTCATCGCTGGAGCTGGGGATCGACATGGGCGCCGTCGATCTGGTCCTTCAGATCGAGTCGCCGAAGTCGGTCGCGCGCGGCCTCCAGCGCATAGGACGCGCCGGGCACGGCGTCGGCGAGGTCAGCAGGGGGCGCATCTTCCCCAAGTTCAGAGGCGACCTGCTGGAGTGCGCGGTCGTCGCGCGGCGGATGCGCGAGGGCGCCATCGAGCCGACCGTGGTGCCGCGCAACGCCCTCGACGTGCTCGCCCAGCAGATCGTCGCGATCGCCGTCTCCGCCGATCCGGACGGGATCGCCGTGGACGATCTGCATGCGCTCGTCAGGCGCACGCACTCCTATGCGGAGCTCTCGCGCGAGCTGCTCGAGAACGTGCTCGACATGCTCGACGGCCGCTACCCCTCCCGCGAGTTCGGCGAGCTGCGCGCGCGTGTGGTGTGGGACCGCGTGACCGGCGTTGTGCGAAGCCGCAGGGGCTCTCGGCAACTCGCGATCGCCAACGCCGGCACGATCCCCGACCGCGGCCTCTACTCGGTCACGCTGCCCGACGGCAGGCGGGTGGGCGAGCTCGACGAGGAGATGGTCTATGAGGCGCGGCCGGGCCAGGTCTTCCTGCTCGGCGCCTCAACCTGGCGGATCGAGGAGATCACTCGCGATCGCGTCACGGTCACGCCCGCTCCGGGGGCCCCCGGAGCCGTACCGTTCTGGAAGGGCGACTCGGTCGGCCGCCCGAAGGAGCTCGGTGCCGCGATCGGCGAGTTCTCTCGCTGGGCCGTGGAGCAGGACGAGGAGACGCTGGAGCGGGACTTCGACCTGGATCGGCGCGCCGCCGTGAACCTCCTTGCCTACCTGCGCGAGCAGCAGAGCGCGACGCGGGTGCTGCCCAGCGAGCAGACGCTCGTGCTCGAGCGTTTTCGCGACGAGATCGGCGATTGGCGGCTGTGCCTGCTGTCGCCGTTCGGAGGCCGCGTCCATGCTGCATGGGGGCTGGCGCTGAGCGCGCGCATGCACGAGCGCTTCGGGATCGACGCCGATCCGATCTGGACCGACGACGGCATCATCATGCACCTTCCCGACCTCGACGCCGAGGATGCGGAGTCGCTGCCCTCGGCCGCCGAGCTGCTGCTGATCGAGCCCGAGGAGGTCGAGCAGGCGGTCGTGGGCGAGCTGGGAGGATCGGCGCTGTTCGGGGCACGCTTCCGCGAGAACGCCGCCCGGGCGCTGCTGATCCCGCGGGCCTACCCGGGCAGGCGCACGCCGCTGTGGCAGCAGCGCCTGAAGGCGCAGAACCTGCTCGAGGTCGCCCGTCGCTACGAGGACTTCCCGATCGTGCTCGAGACCTATCGGGAGTGCCTGCGCGACGTGCTCGACCTGCCGGGCCTCAAGCAGATCCTGCGGGCGCTGCATTCGCGGGAGATCGCGCTCGTGGAGGTCGAGACCCAGAGCGCCTCGCCGTTCGCCTCTTCTCTGCTGTTCGACTACGTGGCGACGTACATGTACGAGGGCGACACGCCGACGGCCGAGCGGCGCGCCGCTGCGCTCTCCCTGGACCGCGACCTGCTGCGCGAGCTGCTCGGCCAGGAGGAGCTGCGCGAGTTGATCGACCCGGGCGCGCTGGAGCGCGTCGAAGAGGACCTGCAGTGCCGCTCGGAGATGACGCGGGCGACCGATCGCGACAGCCTCCACGACGTCCTGCGCAGGATCGGCGACCTGACCCGGGAGCAGATCGCCGAGCGGGTGTTCGCAGGCGTGGACGCCGGCGCGCTGATCGAGGCGCTGCTGCGCGAGCGCCGCGCCGTCGAGCTGCGCGTCGGCGGCGAGCGGCGATTGATCGCGGCCGACGAGGCGGGGCTCTACCGCGATGCGCTCGGCGCGGCGCCCCCCGGCGGCCTGCCCGAGGCCTTCCTCGCCGACGTGCCCGACGCGCTGCGTGAGCTGATCGCGCGCTACGCGGCGACGCACGGGCCGTTCTCCGCCGCCGAGGTGCGTGAGCGGTACGGAGTCGACGCGGCGGCCGTCCTGCGGGAGCTCGAGCGCGACGGCGCGATCGTGCGCGGGGAGATCCGGCCCGGAGGCTCCTCGCGGGACTGGTGCGACACGGAGGTGCTGCGCCGCCTGCGACGCGCGTCGCTGGCGGCCCTGCGCAAGGAGATCGAGCCGGCCGACCAGCGGCGGCTGGCCGCGTTCCTGCCCTCGTGGCAAGGGGTCGACCGGCATACCAGGGCCGGCGCGGGCATCGACCGCCTGCGCGAGGTGCTCGTGCCCCTTCAGGGCCTCGCGCTGCCCGTCGAGACGTGGGAGCGCGACGTCCTGCCGCGGCGCACGGGTGCCTACTCGCCGACATGGCTCGACACGCTCTGCGCGAGCGGCGAGCTGGTGTGGATCGGAGCGGGGCCCCTCGGGCGCAGCGGCCGCGTCGCGCTCTACTTCCGCGAGGACGCGGCGGCGATCGGGCCGCCTTCCCAGCGGGGCGCGGCCGATGCGCCTTCGAGCGCCGAGCACGAGCAGATCCGAGCCCGCCTCACGCGCGGGCCGGCCTTCTTCACCGACCTGCTCGCCGAGCTCGACGGGTCTGCCGAGGCGCTGCGCGAGGCGCTCTGGGACCTCGTCTGGGCCGGCGAGGTGACGAACGACGCCTGGGCGCCGCTGCGCGCGCCGCGCCTGGCCCTGGCCCGCGGCGAGGGCGCCGGGAGGCAGGGCGCTGCCAGGCGCCGAGCCGGGCGCTCGCGCTTCGCGGCGCGTCGCAGCACCGGCGCCCAATCGCAGGTTCAGGGACGGTGGTCGCTGACGCAGGCGGCCTTCGGCGGCGAGCTCGACGCGTCCGATGCTCCGGAGCGGCGGCGGACGATCGCCGAGCTGCTGCTCGAGCGCTACGGGATCGTCACGCGCGAGCAGGTGCTCGCCGAGGGCATCAAGGGTGGCTTCGCGATGCTCTACGACACGTTCGCGCGGCTGGAGACACTCGGCATCTGCCGGCGCGGGTACTTCATCGAGGGCATGGGCGGGGCGCAGTTCGCCCTGCCCGGTGCCGTAGAGCGCCTTCGCGCGGCGCCGCTTCGCGCCGGGGACGGGGGCGGGCGGGACTCGGTCCTCGTGCTCGCCGCCGCCGATCCTGCTCAGCCGTACGGGGCGGCGCTGCCCTGGCCGAAGCGGGAGGGCTCCGAGCGGCGTCCCTCGCGCGTGGCCGGGGCGTATGTCGTGATGGTGGACCAGGAGCCCGCGCTCTATGTCGAGCGCGGCGGCCGCGGCCTGATCACGCTGGCGGAACCCCACGGGCAACCGTTGGTCCCGGGCCGCACCGATCCGGTGGAGGTCGCGCTCGGCGCGCTCGCCGATGCGGTCCGCACCGGGCGCGTCGGCAAGCTCGCGCTGGAGCGGATCGACGGCGAGCCGGCGATCTCCTCGGCGTTCGTTCGAGCGCTCACCGAGCTCGGCTTCCAGACCGGCCCCCGCCGGCTGACGCTCAGCGCCTAGCTCGGCCGCGACGGCCCTCCCCGAGCGGATCTTCGCCTGTTACAGGGCCCCTTCGGCGTCCCGTAGCGCGTTGTCTGGCAGACGCTTGGCTGCGACGGAGACACCAGTGGAAGTATTGGAACGAGTGTGTACGTTGAGACACCGCCGAGGGGGTGTTGAGAGAGTTGGCAGGGACGACAAAATCCATTACGTTGGAACTATGAGGATGGCTGGGACGCGGCAACAGCTTGCGCCGATGTACCGAAGGCTGCCTCATGGCCCGAGCGGAATGGGCCGGGACGAGGTCGAACGCAACCAGCGCAGCCGCCTCTACGGCGCGATGATCGAGGCGGTCTCGCGCAACGGCTACGAACGCACGACGGTGGCCCACGTGATCGCGCTGGCCGGCGTCTCGCGGCGGGCGTTCTACGAACTGTTCCCGAACAAGGAAGAGTGCTTCCTGGGGACCTACGACGTGATGGTCGCCCAGGCGCGTCGGCGGCTGCTGGCAGCCTGGCTGTCCGAGCACGGCTGGGAGAACCGGATGCACTCCTCCTGTCAGAGCCTGCTCGGCGGCCTCTCCCGCGCGCCCAAGGGGCCGCGGCTCGTCCTCGTCGACTCGCTCGGCATCGGGCCGCGTGCCCGTGAACGGATGCAGCTTGCCGGCCTCGTGTTCGAGCGCATCATCGCAACCGCGTTCTCGCTCGCGCCCGAGGAGGTCTGCTACCCGCAGCTGACGCCGCGAGTCGTCGTCACCGGCGTGCGCAACATCGTCTTCAACAGGCTGCTCGAACGCCGCCACCGCGAGTTGGCCGAGCTGTCCGACGAAGTGCTGGACTGGATCGAGTCCTACCGTATGCCGTCTGGCACCCGCCTGCGGACCCTGACCATCACCCGCCCGCCGCACCTGCCTCCGGCGCCGGCCGCGTTCCTGACGCGCGAGGACAAGCGGGCGAGGCTGCTCGGCTCGGTCGTGCACCTGACGCTCGACGAAGGCTATGCGGCGCTCACGGATCCCCAGATCGCGCAGTTCGCCGGTGTCTCGACGGAGGCGTTCCATCGCCAGTTCCGCAACAAGGAGGAGTGCTTCCTGGCCGTGCTCGACGAATTCGTCGCCGAAACGCTCGCGTGCGTGCGACCGGCGATGGAGGATGCGGACAGCTGGGAGGAGGGCGCGTGCCGCGCGATGGAGGCGTTCGTGTCCCACCTCGTGGCGCACCAGGCGCTCCTGAGGATCGCGTTCATCAACCTGTTCGAAGTTGGCCCGGGGATGATCGGGCGCATGACGCGATCGGTCGCGGACTTCACCGAGATGCTCACCGAGCAGGCGCCCGATCCGATCCGCGCGCCGCGGATAGCGCAGGAGGCGGTGACCGGCGCGGTCTGGGGCGTGATCTCGACATTCGTCACCAACAACCGTCTCTCGCGCCTGCCGTCGCTGGTCGATCACCTCGCCTTCACGGTGCTCGCGCCGTACGTCGGGCCGAAGGCGGCGGTCGAGGCGCTCGCGAGGCTCGAGCGCCGGCCCGCCGCGGCCTGAGCGCGCAGTCCGCACGCCGGTCCGCGCGCTCTGCGAAGGTGGAGCCGTGAGCAGCGAGACCGAGCGGCGCCGCCCGCGGCGCGTAGGCCACAAGGGCGCGGCGCACATCGAGCCGGGCAACACGCTGGCGAGCTTCGACGCCGCCCGCGAGCACGGCGTCGACATGATCGAGCTCGACGTCCTCAGCGAGAACGAGGACGGGAGCGGGCGCCTCGTGGTGGCCCACGACTACGAGGACGCCCGCCGGCGCGGCCCGATCACCTTCGAGGAGGCGCTCGTGCACCTCGCCGGCGCCGGCTTCGAGGGCGTCGAGCTGGACGTGGACGTGAAGCTGCCGGGTTATGAGATGCGCGTGGTCGAGGCGCTGCGCGAGCACGGGCTGGTCGAGCGGACGCTGATCAGCGGCATGTTCACGGGCGGCCTCTCGCAGATCCGGGCAGCCGAGCCACGGCTGCGGCTCGGCTGGTCGGTGCCGCGCGTGCGCCGCGACTACACCACCGACATGCTCACAGCGATCCCCGCGCTCGCGATCCTCACCGGCTATCGCGCGATGCTGCCGCGCAAAGCGCGCAAGGCGCTCCGCGACGGCCGCTTCGACGCGATCATGGCCCACTGGCGCGTGGTGACACCAGCGCTCGTGCGCGCCGTACGGAAAGGCGGCGGCGAGCTCTACGTGTGGACCGTGGACGACGCCCGCAAGATCGAGAAGCTCACCGCGATGGGGGTCGACGGGATCATCACGAACGACCCACGGTTGTTCGGCACGCGCTGAGCCGTCGGCGGCCAGGTGGGCGCCAAGCGACGAGTCTGAGGCGCGCGAGGAGCAGGCCCCGCAACGACGACGCGCTCGGCGGCGAGTCCTCGTTCACCCGGCAAGGAGCCTGAGGCGCGCGAGGAGCGAGCCTTGCAAGGGACGACGCGCGCGGCGGCGAGCCACGTTCACCGGCAAGGAGTCTGAGGCACGCGAGGAGCAAGCCGCGCACGGACGCAGGGAGCGCCGTGTGCTCTGCACGCAAGCGACCGAGGACGCCGCGAGGCGCCGCTCCTCGCGCGCCTCAGCCGATCGAGCAGGTGGCGGCGCTGTAATCCGGCGGATCCGCGCCGGCCACGCTCTTGTGTCCGGTCCCTGTGGGGCGGCTGACCGATTGGACCACAGTGGCGCCGCGGCGCCACTGGTATTCGACGACGCCGCGGAGTTCGACCGCCGGCTTGCCCGGCCGTGGCACGAGCTGGAAGCTGCGGCCGCCCTGGCGCACGCCGCCGCCGGGTCCGACGAAGACGAAGCTCGCCTCACGGGCGCTCGATAGGTCGGCCCAGTGTTTGGTGGTCGCGTTCATGTACTCGAGCCGGAAGCGCATGTACATCTTGTCGTGGGGGTGCCTGTCGCCCGGCATCGACCCGCGAATGCCGACGGTGTTGGGCTGGTCGGCGGGGCTGCAGACGTCGATCGTCGCCCACAATTCGCGGGAGCGCAGAAGCGATTTCATCAGCGCCGTTTCGCTGCCGGGTCGAGGCGCCGGCGCAGTCGCGGCGGCCGCGAGAGGGGCGCCCGCGGCGGTCGCGAGAACGACAGCGAGGGTTGGTAGGTGCTTGCGGTGCAACATCTTCTGAACATACCTTCGAACCCAGTCGGCCCTCCCGGGTTGCGGCGTGGCGGAGGCGGGCACGGAGCGCCGGCCGACCTTTCCCCGGAGGCGGGCACGGAGCGCCGGCCGACCTTTCCCGGAGGCGGGCACGGAGCGCCGGCCGACCTTTCCCGGAGGCCGGCACGGAGCGCCGGCCGACCTTTCCCCGGAGGCCGGCACGGAGCGCCGGCCGACCTTTCCCGGAGGCCGGCACGGAGCGCCGGCCGACCTTTCCCACTTGTGGTATGCCTGCGGCGTGAGCACGCGCCCAGGCGACGTCGTCGAGCTGCTCGGGCGCGTGCCCGTGTTCTCGACGCTGGAGCGCGACGATCTCGAGCGGATCGCTCAGGTCTCGGTGCCGCGCAGGTTCGAGTCCGGCCAGGCGGTGTTCCGGGAGGGCGACGCGAGCGATACCTGTTACGTGGTGCGGGACGGCCACGCGCGCGCCGTCCGAACCCACGGCGACGGTCGCACGATCACGCTGGCGACATTCGGCCCCGGCGACATCTTCGGCGAGCTCGCGATGTTCGAGGACGAGCTGCGGTCCGCGACCGTCGAGGCGGTCGGTGAGATGAGCGTGATCGGCGTTCTCGGGCCTGACATGAGGCGGCTCATGAGCGAGCACTCCGACATCGCGATGAAGCTCGCGGTGGCTTTGGGGCGACGGCTGCGCGAGACCAACGAGAGGCTCTCGCGGCAGTCCTTCCAGACCGTGCAGAGCCGCGTCGCGGTGGTGCTGAGCGAGCTCGTCGAACAGGCCGTCGCCGAAGGCCGCGACGGGCACAACGTGCTCGTGACTGCGACACAGGCCGATCTCGCGCAGCTGGCTGGCTCCTCCCGGGAGTCGGCCAGCCGCTTCCTGGCTGTCCTCGAGCGCGCGGGCGTGATCTCACAGGGACGTGGCCGCCTCGTGGTCCACGATCCCGAGGCCCTGAAGCAGTATGTCTTCTGAGGAGCCGCCGGCGGACCTGCAGGCCCGCCCTTCGCGCGCACAGGCACGCGAGTTCTCGGCCGGCGGGGTCGTCGTCAGGGGGGAGGAGATGGTGGTGATCGTCCCGACTCGCCGCGCCGCCGACGGCTCGCGGGTGCTCGCCCTGCCCAAGGGGCACGTCGATCCCGGCGAGACGCCGGTGCAGGCGGCGCAGCGCGAGGTTCGCGAGGAGACCGGGATCGTCGCCGAGCCGGTCCGTGAGCTCGGCGAGACGAGGTACTGGTACCGGCGCGGCGGCCGCACGATTGGAAAGGAAGTCCGGTTCTTCCTGTTCCGCCACACGGGCGGAGACATCTCCGAACACGACGACGAGGTCGAAGAGGTGCGCTGGATGCCGATCGAGGACGCTGAGCGCGAGCTCAGCCATGCGGCAGAGCGCGACATCGTCGCCGTTGCGATGACCTACCTCGCCGAAGAACGGTAGCCTGCGGCCCGTGCAGGTCCTCAACTTCTACTCGACGATCTTCGCGGACGAGCTCAAGCGCGGCCGCAAGACGGCGACCATCCGCCTCGGAGACAAGTCCGGCAAGTACCGAAAGAACCAGCTCGTGCTGGTCACGATCGGCTATCAGCACTCTCCGCGCCAGCGGATCTTCGAGGCCGTGATCGACCAGGTCGAGGTGATGAAGCTGGCTGACCTCTCGCCGCGCGACATCAAGCACGACAACCCCGAGTTCCGCCGCCACGAGGAGCTGATCAGCTTCCTCGAACAGATCTACGGTCGCTCGGTGTCGCCCGAAGACGTCGTGACCGTGGTCCGCTTCTCGCAGATCCTGGATACCCCCTCGGCCATGACCGAGGCGATCAAGGGCTTCGGCGGGGCGCAGAACTAGATTCGGTCGCCGCGGGCGGTTTTTTGCCGGCGAACGCCGGTATTTGCCCGAATCTTCTATATATTCAGTGTGCAGTTGGCACTCTCCCACCGAGAGTGCCAAAGGAAATGGGCCCGTCTCCCCTTATTTGACGGGCCTTTGGAAGCAGACTTCTAACGGAGGTTCCAGAACATGAAGCTCAAGCCCCTGGGCGATCGTCTGATCGTGCGGGCGATCGAGGAGGAGGAGACCACGGCCAGCGGGCTCGTGCTCCCCGACACCGCCAAGGAGAAGCCGCAGAAGGGCAAGGTCCTCGCCGCAGGCGACGGCAAGCTCGACGAGGGCGGCAAGCGCATCCCGCTGGACGTCAAGGAGGGCGACGAGGTCCTCTACAGCAAGTACGGCGGCACCGAGATCAAGATCGACGGCGAGGAGCTGCTCGTGCTTCGCGAGTCCGACGTTCTCGCCAAGGTCGCGTAAGGAGAACACTGAGAAATGGCACACAAGGAGCTCAAGTACGACGCGGACGCCCGCAAGGCCCTCGAGGCCGGCGTCGACGCTGTCGCCAACGCCGTGAAGGTCACGCTCGGCCCCAAGGGCCGCTACGTGGTCCTCGACAAGAAGTTCGGCGCCCCGACGATCACCAACGACGGTGTCACGATCGCTCGTGAGATCGAAGTCGAGGACGTCTTCGAGAACCAGGGCGCCCAGCTCGTGCGCGAGGTCGCCACGGCGACCAACGACGTCGCGGGCGATGGCACCACGACGGCGACCGTGCTCGCGCAGGCGATCGTTCGTCAGGGCCTGAAGAACGTCGCCGCCGGGGCCAACCCGCTGGCGCTGAAGCGCGGCATCGAGAAGGCCGTCGACGAGGTCGTCGGCAACATCTCGAGCCAGTCCAAGGAGGTCTCCGGCAAGGACCAGATCGCCCGCGTGGCGACGATCTCCGCCGGCGACGAGGAGATCGGCGACGTGATCGCCGACGCGATCGAGAAGGTCGGCAAGGACGGCGTCGTGAACGTCGAGGAGGGCCAGACGTTCGGCATGGACCTCGAGTTCACCGAGGGCATGCAGTTCGACAAGGGCTACATCTCGCCGTACATGGTGACCGACCAGGACCGCATGGAGGCCGTGCTGGAGGACCCCTACATCCTGATCGCCAACCAGAAGATCGGCTCGGTCCGTGACATCCTGCCGATCCTCGAGCAGGTGATCCAGTCGGGCAAGCCGATCCTGATCATCGCCGAGGACGTCGAGGGCGAGACGCTCGCGACGCTCGTGGTCAACAAGCTGCGCGGGACGTTCACCGGTGTGGCCGTCAAGGCCCCCGGCTTCGGCGACCGCCGCAAGCGCATGCTCGAGGACATCGCGATCCTCACCGGCGGCGAGGTGATCACCGAGGAGATGGGCCTGAAGCTGGAGAACACCCAGCTGAGCCAGCTCGGTCGCGCCCGCCGTGTCGTCGTCACCAAAGACACCACGACGATCGTCGACGGCGCCGGTGACAGCGCGGCGATCAAAGGCCGCATCAACCAGATCAAAAACGAGATCGAGAACACCGACTCCGACTTCGACCGCGAAAAGCTGCAGGAGAGGCTGGCAAAGCTCTCCGGCGGCGTGGCTGTCGTGAAGGTCGGCGCGGCCACCGAGACCGAGATGAAGGAGAAGAAGCACCGCGTCGAGGACGCCCTGCAGGCGACCCGCGCGGCGCTCGAGGAGGGCATCGTGCCCGGCGGCGGCGTCGCTCTGCTGCAGGCCTCCTCGGCCGTCAGCATCAGCGAGAACGGCGCCTCCGGCGATGGCTCGGATGACGAGCGCACCGGCGCCCGCATCGTGCTCCGCGCGCTCGAGGAGCCGCTCCGTCAGCTCGCCGAGAACGCGGGCCTCGAGGGCTCGGTCGTCGTCAACGACGTCCGCAAGGCCAAGAAAGGCCACGGCCTGAACGCGGCGACGAACGAGATCGTCGACCTCGTCGCGGAAGGCATCATCGACCCGGCGATGGTGACGCGCTCTGCTCTGCAGAACGCCGCCTCGATCGCCAAGAACATCCTCACGACCGAGGCGATCGTCGCCGAGGTGCCGGAGAAGGAAGGCGCTCCCGCCGGCGGTGGTATGCCGGACATGAGCGGCATGATGTAGACAGCGGGTCGGGCCGGCGCTCCATGCCGGCCCGACGGTCTGTTGCAGACCTAAGCCGGCGAGAGTCGGCTGACGATGTTGCTGTGAGGGCCCGGCTGGATGCCGGGCCCTCACCTTCTACGGGGCCACTCAGAGAGCGCTCGTCGTGCGAGCGGTTCGGGTACAGGACTCGCGGGGCGAAAGCTGGTGTGTGCGTCGTCGAGCTCGTCACGCTCCCGTCTCGTCGAATGTCTCGCGATACTCGCACCGATTCTCGCGGGCTCCATGGACAAGCACGGCGTCCGCGTCTCCGACTATCTGAGGCATCCTCCAAAATCGGATAACCCCGTTCTCGGGTCGTTCTGAGCCGCGCAAACGGTTATCGCACGGGCTCCCGACCGAGTCCGTGAGAGTGGACGTTGACGCGGCTCCCGATGGATTGAGAGCCTGATCCCGCTCTTCGTGTCGGCCACTCAGAGAGATACCGGCCGGCCGGCGGAGGGTGAGAGAAATGCTTGGGCTTTCTCCTGGCGAACGGCCGTGCGGAAGCCTGGCGAAATCACGAGAAGGCTCTGGGCGCGCCCGGAGGCCAGATGGAGGTCATGCTCAATGTCACGGATCAAGTTGCTGGTCGTGGCCGCTGTGGTTGCGGCGTTCGCGCTGTCGGCGACGGCCGCGGCCGCATCGGCGCACGAATACAGGTCAGGCGGCGCCAAACTAGCGGGCAAAACCAATCTGAAAGAACATGAATTCGGCGGCACCTTCGTGCTCACGGGGAAACCTTTCGCTGTGGCAATTCACATCGAATGCACCAAAGTCAACGAGAAAGGCGCGGTCGAACCCGCCGGCACAGGTAACGCGACCCTTGAATTCAAAAGCTGTAAAGCCACGAAACCGGCTAACTGCGAAGTGAGCGAGCCGATCACGACGGAAGTCAGCACAGCACTCACGGGCGGGCCTCCGGTCGAAGACCTGTTCTCACCGAAAAACGGGACCAAGTTCACGACCATCACGCTCACGGGGACCTCGTGCGCTCTGAAAGGCGAACCGTTCGAAGTCACCGGTACCCAGAAGTGCAAACTGCCCGGCGGCGAAACCGAAGCGGTTGCGCACGAACTCGAATGCACCACGGCGGGAAGCAGTCTGAAAGCCGGCGGCGCGACTGCGACGTTCGAAGGCTCGATCAAAGGCCTCGAACTCGAAACCGGTGCAGCATGGAGCGCCGTCTGAGCTGCCCGGTGATCAGGCGCCTCCCCGCCTTGCGGTTCGCGGGGGTGCCAACGGCGCTTACGGCACTCGCACCGGCCGGGGCCGCGTGGGGACGCGGCCCCGGCCGGGCTCTTCTCGGCTCAGTCGGGCGAAAGGGGGATCGCTCGTCAGTCTGGTCGTTGGCGCTCTTCGGTCGCGATGGCTCTTCTGCCGCGTGAGGCGCGCCCACCGGCCAGAGAGGAGGGGGTACGCGGATCACCGTAGAGCTGCATCGGCCCTCCTGGGGCGGGTTGGCCCGAGCACCCAACCTCCAAGGAGGCCCGGCTACCTATTGACACCGCTCCTGGGAACGACAACTGGGCGGCCGAGTCAGAAACACCAGTTGAGAGCTTCTCGTCCTTGCTCCATTCTGCAGATTGCAACGAGTAATTGGGACGTCGTCGCAACGCAGCGAAGCGGCGGTCATGGAGATCGAAGCTCTTCGCCGACGGCTGCGCAACGTTGGTGGCGCGAGGTAGGAAGGTGGGAGAGCCGGATATGAGGGAAGCGGTGCGGAGGCACCTGAACGCCGCGACGGTGATCGCCGTCTGTGCGCTGGTGCTGGCGATGTCGGGTGGCGCTTGGGCCGCCAAGAAGTATCTGATCAGCTCGACCGGGCAGATCAAGCCGACGGTCCTCAAAGAGCTGAAGGGCGCGACCGGGCCCAAGGGGGCTGCGGGCGCCGCCGGTCCCGCCGGACCGCAGGGGGGACAAGGTCCCCAGGGGGCGCCGGGCAACCCCGGCACGCCCGGCAAAAATGGAGTGGACGGCAAAGAAGGCAAAGAAGGCAAAGAAGGCAAACCGGGACAGACGGGGTTCACCGAAGCTCTTCCCGCCGGAAAGACGGAGACAGGAACCTGGGCCGTCAACGTATCCGGCGAAGAAGAGATCGCCTTCGCGCCGATCACGTTCGCGATCCCGATGACGGGTGGAGGCGAAGCGGTCCTGCTCAACGAAACGGAAACCGCAGGTAAAGCGGGCACGGGAGGCTGCACGGGCACGTTCCAAGTGCCGACGGCGCCTGCCGGCAAGCTCTGCATATACACGGCGGAAGAAGAAACCGAAAGTCTCTTGAAAGCACCGAAACCGGTCTTCAACGAAGAACTCGGGCGGTTCGGAGAGCCGGGCGGGTTCGTCGAGTTCCCGATCAAAGCCGGCGGTAAAGCCTTCGTGCGCGGCACGTGGGCCGTTACGGGTTAGCTCTGCGGTCCCCCCAAGGACGCCGGTGGCGAACGCAAGAGACAGTGTGAGGACGTGGCATCGCACGCGCGTGGTGGGCCGCAGGCTCGTCCTCGGCGTCGCGGTCGCTGGCGCGGCATTGCTCGCGGGGGCGCCGGCGGCGAGCGCGAGCCTCGAACCGGCCGGCGAGTTCGCCCCACCCGGCGGCCAGCTGAAGCTCTCCAGCGCGCCTCAAGGCCTCGCCGTCAATCAAGCTACCGGTGATCTCTACGAGGCGGATGGTGCGGACGCCCGAGTGCTGCGGTTTGACAAAGAAGGCAAACTGCTCGAAGGCTGGGGCTGGGGAGTCGGTAACGGCGAAGACAAGTACGAGCGCTGTGGCCCCGAAGGGGAAAAGAACCTTCTGAACGAACCGCTCTACCCGAATTGCCTGGGACGCGAAAACGGCAACAAGGGTTTCCCAGGAGATGGCAACGGCCAATTCGAAGAGCCGCGAGGCGTTGCGATCGACCCCACGACCGGCAACGTGCTCGTCGCCGACGCCGACCCAGAAGAGCCCGACGTTCTGCAGGAGTTCACCGCGGATGGGACCTACATCACACGCTTCGCTGCGCGCGGCGAAGGCGGCGGCGGGCAAATCGAAGATTACACCCAGTTCGGCCTCGCTGTGGACAGCGCAGGGAGGGTCTATGTGGTGGACAACGGCGCCGTCCATGGGCACCGGGTTGTCGAGTTCGAACGGGGAACATCGGGCGAATACGAATTCAAGCGGGAACTGTTCACGGGCAGGTTCGGAGACGCGCCGTACCTGGCCGTAGATGACCAGGGCCGTTTCTACATCACAGACGCAGCGCGGATCTATCGCTTCGACAGTGCGACCGCAGCAACGCCGTCATGGCAGTCGTCGCCCGAACAGACCAAAGAAACCGAAGCGGAGACCGTGATACCGACGACCGGCGAACTGATCTTCTATTCGTCCAAACAGAAGCAGTTTCACCTGGTGAAGCCCGTTGGGAGCAGTGAAGTGGTGGATACGCCGTTCAAGGGGGCCGAAGGGCAGACCGGTGCGAGCGCCGGAGCCTTTGACGGGGCCGGCACTCTGCCGGGGCATCCCGCGGGCATCTTTTACACCGACGAACCATTCAATCCCGACACAAAAAGCCAGTCGCGCGGTCTGATTTTCGCACCCTCGGCGAAGCTCCCTCCGGTCGTCGAAGAAGAGGCGGTCCAGGAAGTCGGCGCGAGGTCCGCGAAGCTGAGCGCCGTGGTCAACCCCAAGGGCCTTGAAACCCGCTACCGCTTCGAATACGGCAGCGAAGGGCCGTGCTCCGTCGGCAAATGCGCAGAAGTCCCCGGCAGCGGGACTCTGAAAGGAGTGCTCGGAGTGGGGGTGAGCGTCGAGCTGAGCCACCTCGCGCCCGAAACGCCGTACTACTTTCGGGTCGTCGTGGAAAACGAACCCGCGAAGGGCGAAGTGCAGAAAGCCGAAGGCGAAGACAAGCGGTTCGGAACGTATCCCGCGCTGGAAGCGGGCCTTCCCGACGGGCGCGCCTACGAGCTTGTCTCGCCCGCAGACAAGCACGGAGGCGAGGTGTTCCCGGCGCGGCCCGAATTCGGCAGCTGCGAAGTCCCATGCGAACCGGGTCTGAACTCGATCAAGATGCCGGAGCAGAGCGCCCCCGACGGCGAATCGGTCGTCTACGAGGGTTATCCGGTCGCCCCGGAAACCGAAGGCGAACGTGGAACGCTGAAGGAAAACGAGTATCGCGCGGTGCGGACGCCGTCAGGATGGCAGACCAAAGACCTCAGCCTCGAACGCGAGACCAAGGGCTTTGGGTTCAGAGCGTTCACGAGCGATCTGCGCACCGCCGTGCTCCAGGAGAGCGAAGAACCCTTGGCGGAAGGCAGTCTCTCCAGCGGATATGAAGAGCTCTACCTGCGCGATAGCACAGGAGGGCTGACCCCGCTCGTCAGGGAACTGGTCGAACCGTTCCCTGCCCGCACGCTTGAAATGAGCTACGCGGGTGGGTCGTCCGATCTGGCCCGGCTGGTGTTCGAAGCGAACGAGCCTCTGACCGCGGCTACTTCGCTCGCACCGCAAGCGCCCCCCGTGCCAACCGAAGGAAAGGACATCTACGAATGGAGCTCGGGGACGCTGCGGCTCGTAAACGCCCTGAATGCGAAATCAGCCGCGCCCGGCTCGGTGCTCGGGTCCGCGAAGCTGCTCGCGATTGCGGGCACCGGTGAACCTGCGCCCGACCGTAGCAACGCCGTCTCGAGCGACGGCTCGAAGGTCTTCTGGACCAGCCTGGGGTCGGGGAAGCTCTACGTGCGTGAAGGTGGCGAAAAGACCCGCGAAATCGGCCACTCGGGGCGCTGTAGGCCGGGCGAACAGGTGAGCGAACGCGTGTGCTTCCTGACCGCCAGCACGGATGGCACGAAGGTGCTCCTGAGCGATGGCTCCCTTTACGACACGACGATTGAACCGATTACAAGAACCTTCGATCTCACGAAAGGCCACCACGGCTTCGAAGGCATCGCCGGCGCGAGCTCCGACCTCTCGCGCATCTACTTCGTCGACAACCAGGTGATCAACCCGGTACAAGGACCGCTTCACACCGCTGCCCAAACCGGTCAGCCGAACCTGTACGAATACGAATCCGGCGCTGGTGCTGTGCGCTTCATCGCGACCCTGACGACCTACGACAACCACCATGGCCCCGACCACGAACTCGGGACCTGGGTTGCCGCGCCCCAGGATCGCATGGCGCAGGTCACTTCCAATGGCCGCTTCCTCGCATTCGACTCGGTCGTCCCGCTCACCGGGTACAACAGCACGTTCGCCGGCCCGGTTTGCGTCCCGGAAGAAGAAGCACATCCATGCGGCGAGGTCTTCGAGTACGACTCCGCGGCGAAAAGCGTGCGGTGCGTCTCGTGCAACCCCACGGGTCTCTCGCCGGCGGGTCCCTCGACGCTGTCGCTGCTGCAGCCGATCGTGTCCCGTTACCCGCAGCCGCACAGCCTCACGCCGAGCGGCCGGCTCTTCTTCGACAGCTTCGATGCACTCACCGCGAGCGATCAGGCGCCCGGCGTCGAGAACGTCTACGAGTACGAGCCGGAAGGGCAGGGCGGCTGCACCCGGACCGGCGGCTGCACGTTCCTTCTTTCGTCGGGTCGCGGCAAGCGCGACGCCAGCTTCCTGAGTGCGGACGAAACCGGGAAGAACGTCTTCTTCACGACCCGTCAGCAGTTGCTTCCCGAAGATCAGGATGAACTCGTCGATCTCTACGACGCGCGTGAAGGCGGGGGCTTCGAAAGACCACCTACGCCGCCTGCACCCTGCGTCGGCGACGCTTGCAGGCCCCCGTCGTCCTACGGACCGGGTGTTCCGCCACCGGCCAGCTCGACTTTCTCGGGGCCCGGCAATCTGGTGACGCCACCCGGAGACGCTGTGCAGCACGCGACGGTCACGCAGCCGGCGAAATGCCCGAAAGGCAAGGTTCGCAGGCACGGGAAATGCGTTCCGGCCCCCAAGAAATGCCCGAAGGGCAAGGTGCGGCGCCACGGCAAGTGCGTAAAGGCGGCGGGCAAGAAGGCCTCGGCGAGGCCCAGCCACGCGACCACACACCAGGCGGTGCATCGATGAGGTGCGCAACGCTTGCGCTTGGATTGCTGTGGCTGGTCGCCCTCGCTCCCTCCGCTCGGGCGTCCAGCGGCATCGAACCGGGCAGCTTCCAAGCCGAAGCCGTCAATCGCGATGGCACACCCGACATCCGAGCAGGCTCCCATCCGTATGAATTCAAGGTCAGCTTCACGATCAACCACAACGCCAGCAACGAACCGGAAGGGAGCGCTCGTACCATTCTCGCGAAGCTCCCACCGGGGTTCGTAGGGAATCCGACAGCGACCCCGCGCTGCCCATACGAAGACTTCGACGGGGAATCAGCGCAGTGCCCGCCGGACACCCAGATCGGCACCGTCCGAGCTCAGGTGTTCGAACCGCCGGGCTCGTTCCTCGAACCCCAAGGGGCCCTTTACAACATGGTTGCCCCCGCCGGGGCGGCTGCGTCGTTCGGCTTCCAGGCGATCGGCTACAAGGCGGTCGAGAACGCCTCGCTTGTGCCCGGCGGCGCAGGCGGGTATCAAGTCGCGGTCACGGGGAACGTGCCCAAAAACGGTCTGCTGAGTGTCAACGAGACGGTCTGGGGGGTGCCGGCCGATCCGAGCCATGACCCCGAACGCGAATGCATCGTCGGCCGGGCGCGGGTCAAACCCTGCTCGACCGAAGAGGTCCCCAAGCCGTTCCTGACGATGCCCACGAACTGCGAACCACAGTTGCCGACCGAGATCGAAGTGTCGTTCGTCGCAGCGCCGACAGAATTCTTCGGGGCCTCGGCGGCGCAGCCGCAGATGCTGGACTGCGAATCGCTGGACTTCCGGCCCACGGTCACCGTGCAGCCGGAAACGAGCGCCGCCGCGACAGGCACCGGCCTGCAGGTTGACCTGCACATGCCTCAGGAAGAACACGTCGACAGGCTGGCCGAGGCAGACCTGAAGGACGCTGTCGTCACGCTCCCGCAAGGGGTGGTCGTGAACCCCTCGTCCGCAAACGGGCTCGCGAGTTGCAGCTCCGCGCAGATCAGCCTCGGAAGCACGGCGCCCGCGCAGTGCCCGTCCGCGTCGCAGATCGGGACCGTCGAAGTCGACACGCCGCTGCTCGACCACCCGCTGCCCGGCGCCGTCTACATCGCCGCCCAGGGCGACAACCCGTTCCACAGCCTCATTGCGATCTACATCGTCGTGGACGATCCCAAGACCGGGATCGTCGTCAAGCTGGCTGGTCACGTCGAACCGGACCCGGTCACGGGTCGGCTCACGACGCGCTTCAGCGAAAACCCGCAGTTCCCGTTCGAAGACTTCAAGCTCAACTTCACCGGCGGGGAACGAGCGCCCTTGATCACACCCGACACCTGCGGAACAGAGCAGACCACGACCGATCTCACACCCTGGAGCACGCCCGAAGGCACCGACGCAACCCCGTCCGACACCTTCGCGATCAACTCGGGGCCGCGGGGCGGGCCATGCGTCTTCGACGCCGCACAGGAGCGGCACGCTCCAGGCTTCGAAGCCGGCACCACATACCCGATCGCCGGACACTACAGCCCCTTCGTCCTGAAGCTGAGCCGCGAACAGGGCGAGCAGCCGATCAGTGGCCTCGAAGTCACGCTGCCGCCCGGTCTGACCGGCAGCCTCGCGGGGGTCGGGCGCTGCTCCGACAGCCAGATCGCCGGCGCGCAGGCGCCGGGCCGTACCGGCGCGCAGGAGCAGGCGAGCCCCTCGTGCCCGGGCTCGTCTGAGATCGGCACGGTCGACGTCGCCGCCGGCGCGGGGAACATGCCCGTGCACGTGACCGGGCACGTCTATCTGGCCGGCCCTTACGAGGGTGCTCCGTTCTCGATCGCGATCATCACCCCCGCCGTCGCCGGGCCTTTCGACCTCGGTGTAGTGGTCGTCCGCTCTGCCCTCTTCATCAACCCGCAGACGGCGGTCGTGACGGTCAAATCGGACCCGATCCCGACCATCCTCGACGGCATCCCGCTCGACGTGCGCTCGATCGTCGTCGACATCAGCCGCAGCCACTTCACGCTGAACCCGACGAGCTGCGAAGACATGAGCCTCAGCGGCATCGCCGCGTCCTCGCTGGGCGCTTTGGCTCCCGTGTCCGACCCGTTCCAAGTCGGCGGCTGCTCCGGGCTCCCCTTCAAACCGACCTTCTCGGCGACCACGCTGGCGCAGACGAGCAAAGTCGACGGTGCCAGCTTCGCCGTGAAGGTCACCGAGCAGGAAGGCGAAGCGAACATCCACAAAGTCCTCCTACAGCTGCCAAAGCAGCTGCCATCGAGGCTGACAACAATCCAGAAAGCCTGCACCGAAGCGCAGTTCGCTTCCAAACCCGAAGCTGCCGGCTGTCCGGAAGGCTCGAACATCGGTTTTGCAAGGGCTGTGACTCCGCTCCTGAATGTGCCGCTCGAAGGACCCGCCCACCTGGTCTCGCACGGCGGCCTGGCCTTCCCGGACGTGGTGTTCCTGCTCGAGGGCGAAGGCGTCCACATAGAACTCGTGGGGCACACCGACATCAAAAAAGGGATCACCTACTCACGCTTCGAAACGATCCCAGACGCTCCGATCAGCTCGTTCGAAGCGAGCCTCCCCGAGGGACCGCATTCGGCACTCGGTGCGTTCGGCGACCTCTGTGCCGAACCGCTCACAGCGCCGACGTCGATCGTTGGCCAGAACGGGGCCGCGTTCAAACAGAACACCAAGATCGCCGTCACGGGATGCCCGAAACCGACCCTGAAGGTGACTCGCGCCAAGGCAACAAGGCACGGCGTGGTGGTATCAGTTGCGACGACCCGCTCTGGGACGCTCGTGCTCAGCGGAGGCGCGTTCAAGACGCTCCGGAAGTCACTGGCCGCCGGGCACCACACGCTCTCGGCGCGACTCTCGAGCGTGGGCCTGCGCGCGCGCAAGCATCGCGGGCGGGCCCGGATGAGGCTGAGTGTGGAAAACGCAGGCGGGTCAGTCGTCAGAACGACGACCGTCGTCTTCTGAATTCAGCGCATAGCGCCCCTCCGCCCTCTGTCCAGGGCGAAGCGACCGTCGCGCGAGTCACCGCGATGGAGGCGCGACGCCCGAGAGCCGGCAGCCCCGTCGGTGTTTCTGACGTCGGAAACAAGGCTTGATCCGGCATCACCCCGGGGCTACGTTCGCCGCCGAACAGTTCGTCACCAACACAAACCACGGATCGGCAGGGGGAGCACATTCAAATGACGGGACTGAAGTCGAAGCGGCGCTCGCGCGTCGCCAAGCCCACAATGGCTGCGCTGTGCGCCCTCGCGGCGTCGCTCGTGTGCCTCGCGAGCGCCTCCTCGGCGCTCGCCGTCGAACACCACCCGAAAGGAGACTACGAAAAGTTCAAAGACTGCCCGCTCAGCAACGCGTCGACCGAATTCTGTCTTTTCGCGAAGACCGAAAGCGGCGAAGTCGTGATCGGCAAAAAAGCGGTCCCGATCGTGAACCCGATCACGCTGCAGGGCGGCATTCACGAAATCTCTGAAGAAGACCTCGAATTCATCGGCGCTGAAGACGGCAACACCCTGTCGAAATCGCCGCAGCCCGTCCCCGGTGGCCTGCTCGGGATCATGGCTCCGAGCTTCCTGCCGGAATTCCTTCGGAAGCAGTTCGAAGAATTCATCAACAAAGGCATCACGGGCGTGACGGCGACGACCGAACTAGCCGGGCCGGCCAAAGCGGTCGGTGTGCACCTCAACAACCTGATCGAAGCGACGGGCACCGCGCTGGAGCTGCCGGTAAAGATCAAACTGGACAACCCGTTCCTTGGCAGCAAATGCTACGTCGGCTCGAACTCGGCCCCGATCGTGATCGATCTGACCACCGGCACGACGAGTCCGCCGAAACCGAACTCGCCGATCAGCGGGAAAGTGGGCGAAGTGAAATTCGAAGACTCGTTCACGATCGTTCACATCGCGAACAACTCGCTCGTGAACAACTCGTTCGCGGCTCCGACCTCTGAAGGTTGTGGTGGGATCTTCTCCTTCCTGATCGACCCCGCCGTGAACGCAGAGCTCGAACTCCCCTCCGCCGCGGGCAAGAACACAGCGATCCTGAACGGGACGCTGAGCCAGGCTGTGGCAGAAGCGGTCAAAGGCAGCGAATAGGAGTAGCTGGTCCGGCGACCACCATTGGCACGCCCAGGTAGCCAGAGGCCCCGCCGGTCAGCCGGCGGGGCCTCTGTGCGCATGTGAAGAAACAGGCGTTTCTGTCCCACCCGGCGACTATCTGAAATCGGAACCGAAACGGGTCGGAGACGGCTCCTGTCCCCGATGCGGCTATTCGACCGCGCTCACCTCGCGCGGACCCTCGCCGACGTACTTCGCCGTCGGGCGGATCAGCTTGGCCTCACGCTTCTGCTCGAGGATGTGCGCCGACCAGCCCGCGACCCGCGCACAGGTGAACATCGGCGTGAAGAGGTCGGGCGGCACTTCCGCGAGATCGAGGATCACGGCCGACCAGAACTCGACGTTCGTCGCGAGCACGCGGTCGGGCCGACGCACCTGGAGCTCGGCGAGCGCCGCCTTCTCGAGGGCCTCGGCGGCTTCGAAGCGCGACGAGCCGAGTTCGGCGCAGGTGCGCCGCAGGACACGCGCGCGCGGATCTTCGGCGCGGTAGATGCGATGGCCGAAGCCCATCAGCCGCTCGCCGCGGTCCAGCGCGTCGGAGACCCACTTCTCGGCGTCGCCCGTCTGTTCGACTTCGTCGAGCATCTTCAGGACGCGTGAGGGCGCGCCGCCGTGAAGCGGGCCCGACAGCGCCCCGACGGCCCCGGACAGGGCTGCGGCGACGTCGGCGCCGGTGGACGCGATCACGCGAGCGGTGAACGTCGACGCGTTCATGCCGTGCTCGGCCGCGGAGATCCAGTAGGCGTCGATCGCCTTCACGTGGTCCGGGTCGGCCTCGCCGCGCCAGCGGATCAGGAAGCGCTCAGGGATCGTGCGGCCCTGGTCGATCTCCTCCTGCGGCACCGGCGGCTGGCCGGCTTCGCGGGCGGACTGGGCGACGAACGACAGCGCCATCACCGAGGAGCGCGCGAGGTTGTCGCGGGCCTCCTCGTCGGTGATGTCGATCAGCTGCCCGAAGCCCCACTCCGGGGCCAGCATCGCCAGCGCAGATTGCACGTCGACGCGGTGGTCGCCCGAGCGGATCGTGAGCGGATGCGGTTCGGCGGGCGGGAGTCCGGGCTTGAAGCGGCCGTCCACCAGCAGGCCCCAGACCTGCTCGTAGGGGACGGCGCCGACCAGGTTCTCGATGTCGACGCCGCGGTAGCGCAGCGCGCCGCCCTCTTTGTCCGGCTCGGCGATCTGGGTGGCGAAGGCGACGACGCCTTCGAGGCCTGACTGGACCTCGGGTGACTGAACCGCGCTCATGGCACTCGCTTTCTGAGCTTGATGCTTGACGGGGGATGCTGCCTTGTGGGCAGGCCCCATATGGTCGCAGGAATGGCCGTCCCGGGCCGGCATCAAGCGCCCCCGGGCGCGGCCCGGGCCGGGAAAGGAGCGCCGGCCTTTCGAGCGACAGTAGGCTGAAGCCGGTGCCGGCGCGACGCGGCGGCGACGACGGCGAGACGAGGAGGGACGATGTCCGACGACGATCTGATGTTCCGCGGGGCCGTCGAGCTGGCTGAGATGGTGCGCGCCGGGGAGGTCACCTCGCGCGAGCTGGTCGAGCTGTCCCTGCAGCGGATCGAGGAGTTGAACCCGGCCTTGAACGCGTTCGTCGAGGTCGACGAGGAGGGCGCCCTCGCGGCAGCGGCCGGCGTCGGCCCCGGCGACGCGCGCCCGTTCGCCGGTGTGCCCGTCGCGATCAAGAACAACCGTCCGGTCAAGGGCATGCGCCTGACCTACGGCTGCCGGCTGATGGAGGCGCACGTGGCCGACTACGACCACAACGTGACCCGCCGCCTGCGCGATGCGGGCTTCGTGATCGTCGGCACCACGACGCTGCCCGAGTACGGCATCCTGCCCGTGTCCGAGGCGCGGATCTTCGGGCCCACCCGCAACCCGTGGGACCTCGAGCGCACGCCCGGCGGATCCTCCGGCGGCGCCGCGGCCGCGGTTGCGGCGGGGATGGTCCCCGTGGCCCACGGCAACGACGGCGGCGGCTCCATCCGCATCCCCGCCGCGTGCTGCGGCCTCGTTGGCCTGAAGCCGAGCCGGGGCCGCATCTCGGTTGCCCCCGAGCTCGGCGACTCCTCGCTCGGGATCGACGGCATGCTCACGCGCACGGTCGCGGACACCGCCGCGATCCTCGACGTGCTCGCCGGCTACGAGCCGGGCGATGCCACCTGGGCTCCGCCGCCCTCCCGGCCCTTCGCCGAGGCCGCGACGGCCGACCCGGGGCGGATGCGCATCGCCTTCAGCAAGGAGACCCCGAGTCCCGACGCGACGCTCGATCCGATCGCCGCGCGCGGCGCCGACCAGGCCGCTGAGCTGCTGCGCTCGCTCGGCCACGAGGTCGTCGAGGCCGAGCCGCCCTGGCGCCAGGAGGGCCTCTCGGAGCTGTTCGGGATGGTGTTCTCCTCGCAGATCGCGCTTTCGATCGGCTACTCGGCGAACGTCTCGGGGAAGGGCGTCGAGGGGGTCTCAGCCGGGGACATGGAGCCGATGAGCTGGGCGATCTTCTCGATGATCCGCAAGCTCGGGACACTCGAGCAGCAGTCCGCCGTCGTGCGGCTGCAGGCGTTCGCGCGCCGGCTCGTGGCGTGGCTGAGCGACTACGACGCGCTCCTGACCCCCGCCCTGGCCGAGCGCCCGCTGCCACTCGGAACCCTCGACACCGCGGCGGAGGACCCGATGTCGACATTCACGCGCTCCGGCCTGTTCACGCCCTACACGCCCGTCTTCAACGCGACCGGCCAGCCGGGGATCGCCCTGCCGCTCTACGACGGCGAGGACGGGTTGCCGCTCGCCGTGCAGCTCGTCGGCCGCCCGGCCGGCGAGGAGCGGCTGCTGGCGCTCGCGACCCAGCTCGAAGCTGCGCTGCCGTGGGCCGAGCGGCGTGCGCCCGTCGGCGAGTGGGTGTCCTAGCCGCTCTCAGCCGACACGGATCGCCGTCGACGCTACCCCGCGCCGGCTTCCAGCACCGCCGCCATGCGCTGGGGCACCACACCGAGCGCGCCCACGTCGGCCATGCCGCGCGGGGTGACCATCGAGACCTCCATCAGCTCGGCCTCGTCCCAGGTTGCGAAGGCGCGCTCGCCCGCCGCCGCCTCGAGCAGTCTCAGCGCGCGCGAGACGATCGGCGTCGGCACATGCAGCAGCGGGCGGCTGCGGCGCAGGGCGCGCAGCACGGTCGCCACGATCTCGCTGTGGCTGAGCGTCTCGGGGCCGGCGAGCTCGTAGCGGCGGTGTCGCTGCCCGTTCTCGCCGGCGGCGGCTTCTCTCAGGCTGGCGACGACGCAGTCGGCGACGTCCTCGGCCCAGATCGGCTGGAAGCGGGCCTCGCCGCCCCCGCTCACCGGCATCACGGGCAGCAGCGCGAGGCGTTCGAGCAGCGTCAGCCACGGATCGCCCGGCGCGTAGACGATCGAAGGAGCGAACACGATCGAGTGCAGGTCGGCCTCGACGACGGCCTGCTCGGCGAGCGCCTTGGCGCGCAGCGCACGGGTGCGGTTGTGGGTCGAGGCTCCGAGCGCCGAGAAGAACACGAAGCGCTCGACGCCCTGGCGCTCCGCGGCCTCGACCATGCGCCAGGTGGCGATCCCGTCGAGCTCCTCGATCGAGCCGCGGGGCTGGTCGCGGATCGCCGCGGCGAGGTGCACGACGGTGTCCACGCCGCGCAGCGCGTTGCGGAAGGAAGGGGGGTCGGTGAGGTCGCCGAGGGCGATCTGGACCCGCACGCGCTGGGTTCCCAGCCGCCTGGGATCGCGCACGAGGCAGCGCACCTGGGTCCCTTCGGCCAGCAGCCGGCGCAGCAACGTCGAGCCGACGAGACCGGTCGCGCCCGTCATCAGCAGCATGATTCGTACAATATGCCCCTCGCGACGAGAGCCCCCCGAAAACGAGTAGAAAGAAGCGAATGGCCTACGTAATCGCCGAGCCGTGCATCGGCACCAAGGACAACTCCTGTGTCGAGGTCTGCCCCGTCGACTGCATCCACCCGACGCCAGACGAGCCCGGCTACGACGCGGCCGAGATGCTCTACATCGATCCCGAGGAGTGCATCGACTGCGACGCCTGCGTCGAGGCGTGCCCGGTCGACGCCTGCTTCGCCGAGGACCAGCTCCCGCCGGAGTGGCAGAAGTTCACGCAGATCAACGCCGACTACTTCCGCAACGAGGGCGGCGCGGCGGCGGCAGGCTAGGCCGCTGCGGCCTCATCCTCGCCCGCTCCGGAGGCCTTCACGAGCGCAGAGCCCTGCGCCGAGCGCAGGTAGAGCACCGAGCGTGCGACGCGCCGGCCGTGGACCAGCCCCGCATCGCGCAGGACGGCCAGGTGCTGCGAGACAGCGCTTGCGGTGAGCCCGAGCTCGCCCGCGAGTTCGGTCGTCGTGCGGGGAGAGTCGAGCGCGTTCAGCAACGTCGCGCGGGTGCGCCCGACGAGGCGCTCCAGCGCCTCCGGTGGGCTTGGCGCCTCATCGGGGCTCCAGAGCATCCCGACGCCGCGTGCCGGGTAGATGACCGTCGGCTGCCAGGGCTCGAGCGTGACCGTCGTGGCCGACGGCCACACGAACACGCTCGGCAGCAGCAACAGTCCGCGCTCGTCCACGTCGAGCGAGCCTTCGCAGCTCCCCGGGATGCTGAGCACCCCGTCGTGCCAGCTCACGCCGTCGGCGAGATCGCAGAACAGGCGCGCCGTCGCCGCCGTCGGCGATCTGCCGCGAGCGGTACAGAACGTCGTGCTCCAGCAGGGAGCGCATGCGGGGCCAGTTCTCGGCGTGGCACCTCACCCAGTACTCGCGCATCAGGCCGGCGAGCGCCTCGATCGCCTTGCGCGGCTCGCTCAGGAACGGCTCGAGCACGGCCGGAATCGGTGCGCCCTCGTAGCCGTAGCGGACCTCGGCCGCGATCTGCTCATCCGGCGTTTCGAGCATCGTCTGCAGCTCGTCCTCGAACTCCACGAGCGGAGTGCTGGGCGGCGGGTTGACGAAGTCGGGGTTGTACTCCGGCGCGCTCTGGAGCGCGAACAGCGGCGCGAGATCGAGGTCCGCGACGCGCGGCAACACCTGTTCCACCCACGGCAGGTGCAGAGCCGCGGCCGCCGGATCGCGAAGGGCCTTGGCGCTTCGCGTCACCTCCCACATGGGCGAGATGGCGAACCTGACCCTGGTCAATGCCTCGGTGTCGAAGCGGGCTTCGATCATGCCCTCGATGCTCCCGGAGGGCTGCTCGCAACGCCAACCATTTAGCCCAGTCTAAATGCGTTGGGCCGCTCCCCCGGATAGGCGATGGTGAGCGCATGAACATGAGCCATCACCTCACATCGCAGTTCGCGACAGAGCGCCAGCGCGATCTTCGCAGTGGCGGCGCGCCGCGGGTGCGCACGGGCTCGCGGGGAGCGCGCGGTCTGCGCGCGGCTCGGCTCAGCGCGCTCAGAAGCGCAGGCGCCTGGCGGGCCCGCTTTCGCCAGGCCCGCAAGGCCGAGCGCCTCGGCTGCTAGGCGGTCGCGCGCCGCAGCCCGGGCATCGGCGGAGCGTTGCCCGTGTAGGACGGATGCAGCACGTCGAAGACGGGCAGGTCCGGGATCGCCTCGGCCAGCTGCGCGCGCAACGTCGCCGAGTCGAAGCTGTGCGACTGCGGCGCGACCGGGTTGACCGTGAGCGCCAGCAGCTCGATCGGCCGTAGCACCCGCAGCTCGATCCCGGCGCGGGCGTAGTGGTCGACTCCGCGGTCTGAGAGGAACAGGCGCGTAGGGTCCGAGACGACGACTTTCAGCGGTGCGCCGGCGCGCCGCACCTGGGGGACGAGCCCGTCGAGGAACCGCTGCGGGAGGGCCCCGGCGACGAGCAGCAGGCTCGGCGCGCCGGCCGTGCGCAGGCGCTCGGCGATGTCCGCGGGCTCGGCGGTCAGCACGAAGCGCTCGGGGAGCCGGTGGTGGCCGCCGTCATCGCCGGCGAGCGCGCTGACGTTCGGCTCGAGCGCAGCGGCAAGCTCCCGGGCGCGCGCATCCTCGCCTGCTGTGCCGAGGGCCTGCAGCCGCACCAGCGCGACGGCCTGGACGGTACGGGCGACGAGGACACCGGGGTCCTCGCTGAGGATCGCGCCCGTGGACATGACGAGCCCGTCGGAGACCTCGGGCGAGGAGGCCGCGCGCCGGTCGATGGCGCCGTCGATGAGCGACGCGTTCGAACGCCGTGCGCGAGCATCGAGTCCGCGACCGCGCGCGTGTCCGCCGCCGACGACGGGCCCGCGACCTCGACGGTGCCGGTGCCGTTCAGCCTCGCGAGCAGCACCTCGCCCAGCGGGGTGCGCACGCCGGTGCGCTCCAGCAGCTCGTGCGGGATCCCGCTCGCGGCGCAGCAGGCCGTCGGTGGTCGCCACGAGATCGCCTGCCGTCAAGCGTACGAGCGGCTTCTCGATGCGGGAGTCGATCACGTCGTGGCCTCGCCGTCGCGCCCGACCGAGGTCACGCCGACCGGTTCGCGCGCGCCGGCGAGCTCGCCGAGCAGCGCGTTCAGCGTGACCGTCTTGCCGGTGTTCTTCGCGAGCCCGACCAGCGCCAGCCGCGGCGCCGTGGCGGTCAGCTCGCGCGAGCTTCACAGACTCAGCCGCCCGCCGGTACGCCGCTCGGGTGCGGCACGGGCGGCCAGCTCGCGCACGATGAACGTCGCCAGGTGGTGCGGATAGGTGCCCTTGGAGAAGCCGGCGTCGTAGCCGAGCTCCTTGGCGAGCTCGTTGGAGACCCGCGGGCCGCCGCAGGCGAGGATCAGCTGGTTGCGCCTGCCCTCGGCCTCGACCATCTCGACCAGCTCGGTCAGGTTCTGCACGTGCAGGTTCTGCTGGGTGACGGTCTGGGAGACGAGGATCGCGTCGGCGTCCGACCTCGATCGCCTTGCGAGCAGCACGCTGTTGGGAACCTGGCTGCCGAGGTTGTGGGTCTCGAAGGAGTGGTAGCCCTCGAGGCCGTGGTGGCCGTGGTAGCCCTTGAGGTTGAGCATCGCGTCGATGCCGACGCTGTGCGTGTCCGAGCCGGTGCTCGCGCCGACGACGACGATCGCGCCGGCCGACGTGCGCTCGGCGAAGCGCTCGATCTCCTCCTCGCTCATGTACTCGATGTCGAAGCCCTCGCCCTGCAGCGAGGCGAAGTCGACGCGTCTGCGACGCTGCGCCCGTACATCACGAAGTAGGTGTAGCCCTCGGTCAGCTCCTCGTAGTGGACGACCTCGGGCTCCTCGAAGCCCATCTTCGCCGCGAGCTCCAGCGCGGCCTTGCGCGCCGCGAGCGAGTAGGGGACGGGCAGCGTGAAGCTCATCTGCACGAGCCCGTCGCCGAGGTGGTCGGCGTAGGGGCGGACCGCGCGGAGATCGACCTCTCTAGGCAACGCCTGCCTCCGCCCGCGGCGAGCGAGCTCATCAGCTCGACGACCGGGTTGAAGTAGCCGTCGTCGCGTCGCGCACGATGCCCTCGATCCCGCGGCCCTCGTCGATCGCGCCGGCTGACGTCGCCGAAGGTCGCCTGGCTCGATCGCCGCGAACAGCCCGATCTCGGCGATCCGCTCGAGCAGCGCGTGGGCCCCCGCGAGCACCTCCTGCGCGCGCGTCTGGATGATCCCGCCGCGCTTGAACTCGATCTCCTCGCCGAGGTCGCGCGCGGCGTTGAACACGTAGTCGACGTTCTGCAGCCCCAGCACGCGGTCGTGGATGTGGGGGGTGAAGATGCCCTCGGTCGGCACGCCGATCGTCTGGATGCCCTGGCCGGTGGCGATCGTGACGAGGTTGAACAGCGTGTCGGCGGCGTGCGTGCGGAACAGGTTGCCGTCCATGTGCCGGGTCGGCGGCATGTACTTGACGGGGCAGTCCGGGAACAGCTCGCGCGTGAGCTGCGCCTGTGCCCACTCGTACAGCAGCCCGTTCGTGACCGGGACGTCGATCTCGAACGCGTCGCCGAGCCCGATCTGTCCGTCGGGCACGCCGGAGTCGCGCGCCAGCTGGTAGTTGATGAACTGCGAGGCGGTCACCGACGGCGCCGCCTCGACCGCGTCGGCGGTGCGCAGGTAGTTGTCCTCGCCGGTGTTGATCGTGACGCCGAACCAGCCGTTGATCATGCGCGAGACGCGCTGGTCGATCAGCCCGCGGACGATGTTGATGTCGCGGTAGAGGATCCCGTAGAGGGCGTCGTTGACCATGTTGTCGAAGCCCTCCCACGCGCCCATCGCCGCGATCTCCGACATGCACAGCCCCGAGCAGAAGCTCGACAGGCGGACGTAGCGGCCGTGCTCCTCGGACCACTCGTCCATCGCCTCGCGCATGATCCGGAAGTTCGCCTGGGTGGCGAAGGTGCCGCCGTAGCCCTCGGTGGTCGGTCCGTAGGGGACGTAGTCGAGCAGGCTCTGCGCGGTCGAGCGGATCACCGCGACGATGTCGCCGCCGGCCTGCGCCACCGCCTTCGCGTGGACGACGTCCTCGTAGACGTCGCCGGTCGCGGTCAGCACGTAGCGCAGCGTGTCCGTGCCGGTCCCCCAGTCGCTCGCGCATCGCGGCGCGATCCTCGAAGCGGGCGACGATGCTCGTTCAGGTTCGCGCGCGCACTGCTCTGTGACCCGCTCGCGGATCGCCCCGTCCTCGGCGCGCTCGACCTCCATCAGGTCGAGCTCGCCCGCGCTGACCGCTTCGGCGATCTGCTGCGGGCTGCGGCGAGTCCGCGAGCATCGCGTTGCCGAGCCAGTAGGCGACGCCGCGGTCGAGCCCGCCGCGCTCGTGCACGTGGTCGACGAGCACGTTGGGCAGCGGCACCTCCAGCTCGTCGGCGCCGTCGACGCCGAGCAGCCGCGTGACGCTGCGCTCGACCGACACTGTCGTCCGGCCCTCCACGTGCTCGGCGACGTCGTCGGCGATCCGCCGCGCCGCCTGCCGGCAGGCCTCGACGACGCCGGGGTCGAGTCCCAGCTTCGAGCCGCTCATCCCAGGTCCCTCACGATCGGGAAGGGGATGACCTCGCGCAGCGTGTCGCGTTCGGTGAGGATCATCAC
Organism: uncultured Solirubrobacteraceae bacterium; assembly: GCA_963742805.1. Taxonomy (GTDB): domain Bacteria; phylum Actinomycetota; class Thermoleophilia; order Solirubrobacterales; family Solirubrobacteraceae; genus Palsa-744. The sequence goes on from CAVUNG010000001.1 coordinate 1,581,443, forward strand.
GAGGCGGTCGACGCCCATGCCGCCACCGGCCGTCGGCGAGTAGCCGTACTCGATCGCACGCGCGTATTCCTCGTCGTTCGGGTGCGGCACGTCGGCGTCGTCGATCATGCGGCGCTTGCGCTGGTCGACGAAGCGCTGCCACTGGTCGACCGGGTCGTTGAGCTCGGTGTCGCCGCTGACGAGCTCGATGCCGCCGATCACCGCGTCGAAGTGCTCGGCGAGCTCCGGGTGGACGGGGTGCCGGCGCGTGATCGGGAAAGGCTCGAGCGGGAAGTCGAAGACGTGCGTCGGCTGGTTGATGGTCGACTCGATTTTCTCCGAGTAGATGTCCGCGACAACCTCGGCCCAGGTCGCCTGCGGGTCCATCGGCTCGTCGAGCACCTCCGCGAGCTGCTCGCGCGTGGACTCCATGAAGTCGAGTCCGAAGCGCTCCAGGATCAGCTCGCGCATGGTGATGCGCCTCCAGGGCTTCGCGAGGTCGATGTCCTCGCCGTTCCGTTTGATCGTGGTCCGCCCGAGCGCCTTCTGCGCGACGTCGCGGAACATTTCTTCGGTCACCGTTGCCACGTCGTTGTAATCGGAATAAGCGCACATGAACTCGATGATCGTGAACTCCGGGGAGTGCTTGTGCGAGATGCCCTCGTTGCGGAACACCTTGCCCATGTCGTAGACGTTCTCCATCCCCCCGACGATCAGCCGGTTGAGGAACAGCTCGACGGAGATGCGCAGGTAGAGGTCGCGGTCGAGCGCGTTGTGGTGGGTGGTGAACGGCCGCGATCCGGCGCCGCCGGCGAGCGACTGCAGGGCCGGGGTTTCGACCTCGACGAAGTCGCGCTCGGCGAGCCATTCGCGGATCGCGAGGATGATCTTGTTGCGCGTGATGAACAGCTCGCGCGTCTCCTCGTTGGCGAGCAGGTCCAGCTCGCGGTAGCGGTAGCGCGTGCCGGTGTCGCCGAGGCCGTGGTGCTTGTCGGGCGGCGGGCGCAGCGCCTTCGTCAGCAGCGTGACCTTCTGCGGCTCGAGCGCGAGCTCTCCTCGCTTCGTCACGTACACGCACCCGTCGACGCTGACGATGTCGCCGATGTCGAGGTTCAGGATGCGCTCGTAGGCCTCCTCGCCGAGCGCGTCGGCTCCGAGCACGATCTGGATCGAGCCGGAGAGGTCGCGCAGGTCCAGGAAGGCGCGCTTGCCGTGCCCCCGCCGGGAGATCAGCCGCCCGGCGACGACGTAGCGCATATCCGGGTGGGCGCCCTGCTCGAGGGTTGCCGGATCGTGCGCGGCAAGCACCTCGGCGATGCGGGTACGCGTGTTCCACAGCGTGACGGGCGGGTAGGGCTCGATCCCTTCGGCGCGCAGCCGCTCCATCTTGGCGCGCCGTTCGTCGAATTCGGCGACGTCGCCGCCAGGCTGCTCCTGCTCCTGCTCTTGCTCGGATGTGGACATCTCGGGAGGACGATCCTTTAGTGGAAGGGTTGTTGTCAAGGACGCCTGCACGCTGTTAACGCGCGGACGCGCACGCGGGCGGCTGGGCCCGGCGCGGCGGAGGAGGGCATGTCGCGTGCGGCGCGGCCCGGTCAGGCCATCGGCAGCGACATGCCCACGGGTTTCCTGTCCTCGGCCGGAGCCGGCGCTGCGGGCGCGGCCTCCACGAGCGGCAGGGTGGGCAGCGGCGAGATCGCGACAACGCCACGCGCGAGCTGGCGGATCGCCTGTGCGGCGGGGTCGTCGGGGTCCTCGATCACGAGCGGGACGCCGGCGTCGGCCTGTTCGCGCAGCGGCATCGTGAGCGGCACCTTGCCGAGCAGGGGCACGTCCAGCTCGTCGGCCAGCTCCTGGCCGCCGCCCTCGCCGAAGATCTGGAAGCGCTCTCCGCCCGGGGTCGTGAAGCCGGACATGTTCTCGACCACGCCCGCGATCTCGAGCGAGACCTTCTCGGCCATCTGGGCGGCGCGGCGCGCGACCTTCTGCGCGGTCGGCTGCGGCGTCGTGACGATCAAGAAGCGCGCCTGCGGCAGCAGCTGGGCAAGCGTCATCGAGACGTCGCCGGTGCCCGGCGGCAGGTCCACGAGCAGGTAGTCGAGCGCGCCCCATTCGACGTCCTGGAGGAACTGGGTGAGCGCCTTGTGGAGCATCGGACCGCGCCAGACGACGGCAGCGTCCTCCTCGACGAAGAAGCCGATCGACATGACCTTCACGCCATGCGAGTCGAGGGGGATGATCTTGCGCTGCGCCGACACCGACGGGCGCGTGGAGCCGAGCCCGTACATGCGGGGGATCGAGTACCCCCAGACGTCGGCGTCGAGCACGCCGACGCGCTTGCCTTCGGCGGTCAGCGCCGCGGCGAGGTTGGCGGTCAGCGTCGACTTGCCGACGCCGCCCTTGCCCGAACCGATGCAGATCACGTTCGCGACCTGGGCGAGCGCGCCCGCCGGCAGGGGGCCGCCGCGGCCGAGCTTCTGCTGCAGCGCCGCCTTCTGCTCGTCGCTCAGAACGTCGAAGAACACGTTCACGTGAGCGACGCCGTCGAGCGTCGCGACGGCGTCGGCGACGGCGGTCTGGAAGTGACCCTTGATCGGGCATCCCGGCGTCGTCAGCGAGACGGTCACGTCGACAACCCCGTTCGGGCTCGCCTCGATCGAGCGCACCATGTCGAGCTCGACGATCGAGCGGTGCAGCTCCGGGTCGATCACGACCTCGAGAGCCTTGAGTATCTCGTCCTTGGAGACCACGGCCTCTGCATTCTGCCAAATGGCCGGCGCCGACCCCGGGGACGGCGTCACCCCGCGAGGAGGCTGCGCCGCAGCCCCGCGGTCGAGACCCCGCACCACACGGCCTCCAGCACCAGGAACCCCCACTGCGCTTCGACCAGCGCGCTGACGGCGAGCGCGAGCGATCCCACCGCATTGAGCGACAGATAGCCGCGCGAGGCCGGCGAGAGCCGTTCCCTCTGGGCCGCGATGAAGGCGACAAGGATGAGCGCGGAGCCAACGAGCTGCACGAGCAGGGACATGTGTCCTCCTCAGCCTCGTTGCTCGTGCGGGAACGATGCCTCACCTCACCCGCGGGCAACGGTGCCCGCTGCCCTGGCGAGGAGGCTAGCAACGTGCCGGGTCAAAAAAATGACCCCCGGGCAGTGGGGGCCGCCCGGGGGTCGAGGGAGGAGAGGGTGCTACTACTGCCGGCGGGATATGAGGCCGGCAGACTTTCCCGCGGCGGTCCCTCTCCGGACCGGGCGGGGGAAGCGGTTGGCTAGACCAGGCTCAGGATGCGCTCCTGGACCTGGTTGGCGAGCTCCGGCACGCGGTCGGTGAGCTCGCTGCCGTTCTTGGCGATCGTCTCGCGACGCTTCTCGATGTCGCGGACGGCCTCGTTGACCGTGCGCTCCACGTTCTTGCGGCGCTGGCGAAGTTCGCGCTCGAAGCGCACGCGGGTTTTGCGAACCTCGCGCTCGAGCCGTTTGCGGGCGGTCGCGCCGCGACGCTCGAATTTGCGCAGCTGGGCCTGAGCCTTGGTCGGCGTGGAGTAGCTCGAGATCGTGTCGCTGACGGAGGTCACGACGCGTTCGCGGGCGATCAGCGCGGCGCCGACCGGGATCAGGACGGCGCGCTCGGCGTAGTCGCCGACGAAGGCGGCGTTCTCGCGAGCGGCTTTCTCGGTGTCGCGCACGGCGGCCTGAGTCTGGTTGGCCGCACGGGTGCGGCTGGCTTTCGCGCGGGTCGCTTTGGCTTTGGTGGCGCTACGCGTTGCGGCTTTCGCCGGTTTGCGGGCTTTGGGTTTTGAAGTGGTGGGGGCGGTGGGCATCTCTTGTGCGATCTCCTATGTCCTCCCTCGACAGCGCGAGGTACGGGTCTGTTGGCTTGTTGTTCGCCTCTACCCGTTTGGCTGGACGGGCGAACATCTGTTTGTAACCCGTCCGGGAAGATCGTTACAGCGAGATCGTATCAGGCCGTGAAGAGCCTGTAACCACGGGGGTGCGCGGGACCGGAGCTTGTAACAGGTGGAACGTGCGTTCGATCAGGCGCCAGGCCTGCTTCAGGCCGCAGCAGGCGTCATCCGGGCCGTCCAGCGCTCCGGATGTTCGAGCTCCTCGGCGCTCGGCAACGCCTCGGGCCCCGACCACACGAGCGCGAGCGCCTCCGGGCCGCCGCTCTCGACGACGGCGTCGCAGAAGCGCCTGCCGGTCTCGTACTGGCGCATCTTCAGCTCGAGCCCCAGCAGCCGCTCGAGCACGCGCCACGGCAGCCCGCGCTGGGTGCGCCGCCGCGTCATCGCGGCACGCAGCCGCGGCAGCGTGGGCAGGACCTCGGCGCCGACCGCGTCCATCATGTGCTCGGCGTGCCCCTCGATCAGAGACATCGTCGCCTGCATCCGCTCGACCAGGCGCCAGCGGTCCTCGCCGAGCGTGAGCCGCAGCAGCTCGCCGCGGCGCGCGCGGTCGAGCATGTCCCGCAGCTCGTTCGGGTCCGGGAGGCGGGGCAGCCATCCGGGGCCGGGGCCCGACCCGTTTCCCGCGGTCTTCTGCCCATCCCCGCCGAGCGCGACCTGCAGCCCCTCGAGCAGCTCGCTGAGCATGCCGCCGAGGTGAGCCCGCAGCCACGGCGCGCCGGTGAACTGGACGGCGTGGGTGATCTCGTGGATCGTCACCCACAGCAGCAGCTCCTCGCGGTCCAGCTCGAGGTTGCTCGCGGCCTGAGCCAGGTTCGGGGCGAGCAGCAGCAGGCGAGGCGGCACGCCCGGGTCGAGCAGCGCCACGTCGTACTGTCCGAGCACGCGCTGGGAGAGCATCCCCGTCAGCGCTCCGACCTGGGCCCCGAGGACGAGACCCGAGACCGAGCGCAGCGGCCCGGACAGCGGCCCGCCGTGATCGCCCAGCCGTTCGCTCACGGGGCGAGCATCGGGCGCATCGTCTGCAGGTTGGCCGCGATCCACGCGGGCGGTCGACCAGCTCCAAGGGCGGCAGATCGCCGCTCAGCGGCAGCCCGCTGTAGGCCGACACCCGGCCGGCGAACTCGAGCGCGCGGGGCTCGATCGCCTCTGCTCGCACACCGGCGTCCAAAGTCCCCGGCCCGCCCGCGTGGCGACGAGCTCGCCGATCCGCTGCGCGGCCGACCAATCGATCGCGTCCATTCACAGAGCGTAGCCGCGGCGCTCTCGCGCCCGGGACGGCGGGGCCGGCCGGGCCGCGGGCGCGGCGTATCCTTGGAACGTGCCTGCCCCGAGGATCGCCGCTGCCCCGACCCGCGACCCGGCCGGCGGCGGGGCGGGCGGGCCTCGAATCGCGCTGATGAAGCGCGCCGAGGTGCGCGACGTGCTCGCCTGGTTGCGCCTTCTGGTCGATCCGCAGGACGCCGCGGCTGTGGTGCGGGCGCTCGCGCGCCCGCCGATCGGGCTGCGCCAGGTGGACCTGGCGCGCGTGATCCAGGTCGCCCGGCGGCGCAAGCTCGACCTGGTGGTGGGCCTCGCCGCGGCGACCGAGTCGCCCCAGGTGCCGCCCGAGGCGCGCGAGCGGATACAGCGCTTCGTCGAGCTGCACCGCGAGGCGAGCGCCGAACTGGAGACCCTGCCACCGGAGGTGTTCCTCGCGCGGCTGATCGAGCGGCTCGGTGCGGCCGGGCGCTCGGCCTCGCTGCTCGCCCCCGACGAGATCGAGGAGCGTCGCGAGAGCATGCGGCGCCTCGTCGCGATGGCGGGGGAGCTGTCCGCGTCCGGCGCGGGACACGGGCCCGGCCGTGCCCGCGCGCGAGAGCTGGCGCGGCATCTGGCGACCGCGCTCCCCCAGGCCGACCTCGAAGACGATGGTGTCGCGGCGGCGGGGGAGGAGCTCGGACCCGTCGCGGGCGAGCCGGACGCCGCCGAGGCCGCGGAGGTGCAGGCCGCGGCGCGGCTGCGAGCGATCGCGGCGCTGCTGCGCGAGGAGCTGCTCGAGGGCGTCGAGCGGATCGGCGGGCGCCTCGGCGAGCTGCGGCTGGACACCGATCTCGACATCTCGCACGGGGTCGTGCGCTACCTCGAGCTGCTGAAGCTCGCGGCGCTGATGCAGCGCCCGGCGGGCAGAGCCTCGCCGACGCGCTGGCGGACGTCAACGCGCGCCTGCTGGGCGCGGCGACGCCGTTGCAGCGCGAGATCCTCCAGACCTCGACGCTCGACGAGAGGCTGATCGCCGCCGAGCTGGGCACCGCCGGCGCGCCGCCGATCGGCTCGCGGGAGGAGCACTCGCTGCGTGCCTTCCTGCCGCGCCGCGGCGAGGGCCTGGCCTGTCGGCCTCGGACATCGAGACCTACCGGCGCTGCCCGCTGCGCTACAAGTTCGCGCGCGTGCTGCGCATCCCGACCGAGCAGACCATCCACCAGCGCTTCGGGATCGTGGTGCACCAGGTGCTCGAGCGCTACCACTCCGCGGGCGGCGCAGACGCTCGCCGCAGCTGCTCGACCTGCTCGACGCGGGCTGGCGGCGGGCCGGCTTCGGCCACGACGGCACGAGGGCGAGCTGTACGCGAAGGCGCGCGCGGCGCTCCTGCGCTACCACGCGCGCCTGCACGAGCAGGACTCCGAGCCGGTGTGGTTCGAGCGCCCGTTCTCCTTCTGCCTCGGCCCGCACCACCTGCGCGGGCGCGTCGATCGCGTCGACCGGCTGCCCACGGCGGAGGGCGGCGCCGAGAGCTACGAGCTGATCGACTACAAGACCTCGCGGCCCAAGAGCGCCGAGCAGCTGCGCGACGACGTGCAGCTGTCGCTCTACGCGCTCGCCGCGCGCGAGGACTGGCAGCTCGAGTCCTCCCGCCGGGCCTACTACTACGTGCTCGACGACGTAGATCGTCCCGGTGCCCTGCGAGGACGCGACGCCGGCGCCGTCACCGACATCGTGCTCGAGGTCGGCGAGGGCATCCTCGCCCAGGACTTCGAGCCGACGCCCTCGCCGGCCGCGTGCTCGATCTGCGACTACCGGATCGTCTGCCCGGCGGCGGAGGCGTGAGTCGCCGGCGGGGTCCAGGCGGCTCGCGCTAGCGCTCAGGCCCGCGCTGGCGCAGGAAGCGCTGGAATTCCCGCGCGAGCGCGTCGCCCGACGGGACCTCCGTGGGCGAGGCCTCCTCGTCGCTCTCGGCGGCCTGCTCCAGGCGCTCGACGAACGCCTGGATGTCGGGGTCGCTCTGGACCGCGAGGCCGACCTGGCGCTCGTAGTCGCCGGCGGCCGACTCGAGCTCCGGAGACGTCGACCGAGACGCCGATCAGCACTTCCATCCGCCGCAGCAGCGCGAGCGCCGCCTTCGGGTTGGTGGCCGCCGCGACGTAGTGCGGCACGGCCGCCCACAGGCTCGCGGCCGGCAGCCCGGCGTCGGCGCAGGCCGCGTGCAGGACGCCGACGATCCCGGTCGGGCCCTCGTAGACGGACGAGCGAGATGCCGAGCCGCTCGAGCAGCGCCGGGTCGGAGGCGTGCCCGGTCATCGCGACCGGGCGCGTGTGCGGGACGTCGCCGAGCAGCGCGCCGAGCGAGACGACGACCTGCACGCCGAGCGCCTCGGCGAGGTCGACGAGGTGCGCGCTGAACGAGCGCCAGCGCATCGACGGCTCGACGCCCTGCACGAGCACCAGGTCGCGCGGCGCGCGGGGCGCCGACGCCTCGAAGATCTCGACGCGTCGGCCATACGATCTCGCGCCGCTCGCGCCCGTCGAGCTTGATCGTACGGCCGGTTGGCCTGGAAGTCGTAGAACTCCTCGGAGTCGATCCGCGCGAAGCGCTTGGCGCCGAGCGCGGCGGCGAGGAACGAGACCGCGCTGGAGGCGGCGTCGCCGGCGTCGTTCCAGCCCTGGAACGCGCACACCATCGCCGGGGCGCGCAGGCCGTCAGGACGGCGGTCCCAGATCAGCGGCTGCATCCGAATCACCGTACATGATGCGCCGATCGTCGCTGCCGGCTACCAACGACTCCGCGGCCCGCCAAACGGTCGCCACCCTGCGCGCCTCGAGAGCACGTCGAGGGCGTGTTCGCGTGCACCCGCAAGGAGCGCCAGATCACGCCGCGCGGGCACGCCGTACCTGACGCTCGAGCTGCGCGACAGCACCGGCTCGATCCTCGCGCGCGCGTTCCGCGACGCCGACGTGCTGGCCGGGCGCTTCGAGCGCGGCGAGCTGGTGCGCGTCGCCGGCCGCGTGGAGCGCTTCCGCGAGCAGCTCCAGATCGACATCGAGGACGATCGCGCGCGCCGACGGCCCCGACGCCGACCCGGCCCGCTTCCTGCCGAGCAGCCTACCGCGACCTCGACGAGCTCGAAGGGTTCCTCGAGCACCTCGCGCGCGAGGTCTACGACCCGGCGCTCCGCGCGCTGCTCGACGGCCTGCTCGGCGACGGCGAGCTGCGCCGCCGCCTGCGCCTCGCGCCGTGCTCGCTGCCGGCGGGGCCGGCCGGCGGCCGGCCGGGCGGCTCCCACCACGCCTACCTCGGGGGCCTGCTCGAGCACACGGTCGCGGTCGCGACGATGGCGATCGAGCTGTGCACGCTGCATCCGCGGCTGGACCGCGACCTGCTCGTCGCCGCCGCGCTCGTGCACGACCTCGGCAAGACGCGCGAGTTCACCTACGGGGCCGAGATCGGGCGCACCCGCGAGGGGGAGCTGCTGGGTCACGTCGAGCTCGGCCTGCGCCTGATCGCCTCGCGCGCGCCCGGTCAGCTGAGCGCCGAGCGCAGGCTGGAGCTCGAGCACTGCGTGCTCTGCCACCACGGCGCCGACCAGGCGCCCGGCGGGCGTTTCGCCTCGGCTGAGGCGCTCGCGCTGTACCGGCTCAACGCGCTCGACGCCACCGTCAAGGGCGCCGTCGAGCACGGGCTCGGGCGGTCACTCGGCTGACCCGCTGTCAAGCGGCGCTTTTCAAGTGCCGATACAGACAGCAATGGGCGATAACGCCTCCTCAATCGTTGCATCGCAGCGCGACCGTGAGAGCCAGGGCGCGGTGGAACGCCCTGAGAGCCTGACGCCCGAGCCCGCGCCGCAGGACGCTTCCCAGGCCCCTGAGAGCGGCCCGCAGACCGAGATCGCGCTGCAGGACGCCGCGGGCACCCAAGAGGCCGATCCCGCGGCCCCGGATGTGGAATACGACGCCGGCGGCACCGGTGAGCGGCGCCAGGGGCCGCGCCGCCCGGGCCGCGGCGGCGATAGCGGTCTCTACCCGCCCAAGAACCCCGGGCGCTCGACACGGATGATCGGCGAGGTGGTCGTGGACCTCGGGTTCGCCGATCGCCGAGACGGTCGAGGATGCGGTTGCGGCCGCCCGCGAGCAGGGCCGTCCGACCGGCCTCGTGCTCGTCGAGCGGGGGATTCTGCGCCACGATCAGCTGGCGCGGGTGGTCGCCGAGCGGTTCGGGCTCGACTTCGTCGACCTCTCCGTCTACGACCTCGACATGGGCGCGGTCAACCTGATCAGCGCTCAGGCAGCCAAGCGCTACCAGGCGGTGCCGGTCGGGTACACCGACGACAGCGCGCTGCGTGCTGGCGATGGCCAACCCGACCAACGTCCTGACGATCGACGACATCGGCATGATGACCGGCCGCCGGATCCGTCCGGCCGCGGCCTCGGTCGAGGACCTGAACCTTCTGCTCCAGCGCCTTGCGCGCATGGACGAGTCGATCGAAGACCTCGCCGACGAGGAGGCCGAGGACGGTGAGGACGGCGCTGCGTCGAGCCTGCTCGTCGACGAGGCCGACAGCGACGCGCCGATCATCAAGCTCGTCCACTCGATCGTCGCGCAGGCGATCCAGCAGGGCGCCTCCGACATCCACGTCAACCCCGAGGAGGGCGACACGCGCGTGCTGTTCCGCGTCGACGGCGTGCTCGCGCCGGCCGCGACCGTGAAGCGCAAGATGGCCGCCGGCGTCGTCTCGCGCATCAAGATCCTGGCCGACCTCGACATCTCCGAGCGGCGCGTGCCGCAGGACGGCCGCTTCGCGCTGACCGTCGACGGGCGGCGCGTCGACATCCGCGTCGTCACGCTGCCGCTCGTGTACGGCGAGGGCGCCGTGATGAGGATCCTCGACAAGGGCGTCGTCGTCGACGGCCTGGAGTCGCTCGGCATGCAGCCGGCCGAGCTCGAGCGCTTCCGCGCCGCCATCCAGCGACCGAACGGCGCGGTGCTCGTCACCGGGCCGACGGGCTCGGGCAAGTCGACGACGCTGTACGCCGCGCTGCACGTGCGTCAACGACGGCGAGCGCAGCATCCTCACGATCGAGGACCCGGTCGAGCAGCGGATCCCGGGCATCAAGCAGATGCAGATCGCCCCCAAGGCCGGGGTCACGTTCGACGTCGGCCTGCGCTCGATGCTGCGCGCCGATCCCGACGTGATCATGGTCGGGGAGATCCGCGACCGCGAGACCGCCCACATCGCGGTCGAGGCCGCGCTGACCGGGCACCTCGTGCTCTCGACGCTGCACACCCGCGATGCCCCGAGCGCGCTCGGGCGCCTGATCGACATGGGCATCGAGCCGTTCCTCGTGTCCTCCGCGGTCGACTGCATCGTCGCGCAGCGGCTCGTGCGCGCGCTCTGCCAGCACTGCAAGCAGCCCCAGAACGTTCCCGCCGCGGTCCTCGACGGAGTACGGACTGGCCGGCGCGGAGCCGTTCGAGCCCGTCGGCTGCTCGCGCTGCTCCGGCTCCGGCTACCGCGGTCGCGTCGGGCTCTACGAGGTGATGACGGTCAGCGAACGGATCCGCACCATGATCCTCGAGCACGCCTCGGTCGACGACATGATCGCCGTCGCGCTCGAGGAAGGCATGCAGCGGCTTCGCGACGACGGCATCCAGAAGGTGCGCGAAGGCTTGACCTCGATCGCCGAGGTCGAACGCATGACCACCAGCCTGCTCTAGCGCCGGCCGACCTCACCGGAGGCCGGCATGGCGCGCCGGCCGTCCCCCCCCCCCAATCCATCCCCCCTCTAGTAAAGAAGCGAGATGCGCAGCGGCCCGGACGGGAACGCCGTGGCCATGAACGAGAACGCCTGGTAGCTGTGCCCGCGGTAGGAAACGGTCCCGTGGTCGGGGACCTGCGCCGGGCCCGGGCTGAGCGTGCCCATCACCTGCCGCGAGCCCACCCGCATCAGCACCTGCGCGCCCGTGAACAGCCGCGCCAGCTTGAGGTAGCCCGCGTCGTCCTGGATCGCCGTCACGAACGTGCCGATCACGCGCCCGCCGCTGCGCAACGTGCCGGAGACCGGAGCCAGCGCGAAGGGGCCGCCTTCGTCGATCAGCAGCTTCCCGCCGACCAGGACCCTGACGCGCACGACGTGGATGTGGGCCGCGAAGAAGCCGAGGATCGCCTGGCGCGTGGCCGCCACATCGCGGCTCGCGACGGCCGACTTGAAGGCCGTCGTGTTCTCCATGCGGCGCACCGTGGCGGCGACGACCGGGCTGCTCTCCTCGGCTTGGTATATCCGTTCGCCGACGCGGCCGAGCACCGCCGAGCGCGTCTGGGCCGGGTCCGAAGGGCAGCTCAGCTCGGCCGCGGGGACGAGCACCGCGATCCGCAGCGGGCCGGACGGGTAGGCGCTGCCGGCCAGCGTGCTCGCCTCGTAGGAGCGCGGGCCGATCGTGAGCGGCCCGCTATCAGGCACGCGCACGGACCCCGGCAGTGAGATCGTGCCATCGAGCGGATGCGATCCCGACAGCAGCACGACCTCGGCTCCGGTCACCTGGTGCGTGACCTGCGTGTAGGTGTGGTCCGACTGCACCGAGAGCTGGTAGCGCGCACCGCCGGTGCCCGGCAGTTCGCCGGCCACGGGCGCGACGGCCGCCCCGGAGCCCGCGGAGGCCAGCACGCGGCCGGAGCGCAGCACCTCGATGCGCACGATCTGCCCGAGCAGAAGCGAGCGCAGCGCCGTGCGCGTGGCCGCGGCGTCTCCCGACCGCACGGCGGCGATCAGCGCGCGCGAGGTGGTGACTCGGTGCGTGGCCTGGGCGACGTTGCGGCCGGACGCGGCCTGGTGATAGATGCGCCCGGCGACTTCGGCGTAGGCAGTGGCCATGCTTTGCGCGCACGACGACGAAGGCGCGCCTGTGGCCAGTGCGGACGTCTTCGCGTGCGAGCCGCCCGTCGGCTCCGAGGTGGCGCCGCACGCGGCGCAGCACAGCAACGCGTAGGCGAGCACCCCGGCGCTCGCGAGCGCGCGCGCCGCGCGCGTGGCCTTCGGGGAGGAGAGGGAGGAGCCGGAGCTCACCTGCCAAGCGTAGGCCCGCCCGGTGGCCGGCGCGCCGCCTGGGCTCGCCGTGACCGGCGGACGACACCCGCACAGCCCGGGCGCGCGGCTCGCCCACCGCGCACCCGGGCCGGCGCCAGACCGTCAGCCGTGAGCCGGCGCCCGGTGGGCCGCTTTCTTGGCGCCCGCCTTGTGCTTCTTCTTGAGCTTCTTCTTGCTGACCACGGGCGCCTTCGGGTTCAGGCGTGTGCCCCCTGACTGCGCGTCGGCCGGGCAGCCTGTCGGGCGCCCGAGCTCGAACGGACCCGAGATCGCCTGCGTGACGACGCCTTTGTCGAGGTACGCGTAGGTCACGGTCAGCAGCGCGTCGACGCGCGGCTCGACGCAGAGCTTCTTTTCGATCCCGAATTGGCCGGTGATCTTCTCGTAGCCGGCCTTCGCGGCGCCGACGCAGTTGACCGCGTAGCCCGGGAGTTCGCCGCCGCACGAGAACACGTCCTTGAGCTGTGGCCCGACTTTGAGGCCGGCTTCGATCGCGTTGACGGTCGGCGGTTCGGGTGCGCTGGTGATCGGCACCTGCGTCTGCACCTGGTAGCCGGTGACCGGCCCATTGCAGTAGAAGCTGTAGGCGACCTGCTGTTCTTCGCTTCCTGCCTGCGGAACGCCCTTCGCGAGGCTGCCGACGCAGTTGTAGTTGTTGGGGTTGGATTCTTCGGCATGCCCGATCGCCGGCACGGCGAGCAGAATGGCGAGGCAACCCACGCCGGCGAGCAGCGACAGGCGTGCCTTACGGTGGGTTGTTGCTGTGAGGTGCAACGGGATCTCCGTTCGTTCGTTGGTGCTGGCTGTTCTTCCTCAGCGCAGGAGCTTTTCGAGGCTCTGCCTGGGTGAAGTGGGGTCATAGGCGACGCTCGAGCGGACGCCGCCCTTGGCGAAGGGGGAGAGGAGCGCGGCGCCCGCGGGCGGCTGGGAGGTGAGCTGCGAGGTCGACGCCCCGGCTGGGAGTTCTGACTGCGTCGGGATGCCGACGCTCGCGAACGTGACGACGACGAGCCCGTGTTCTGTGTAGGCGGTCGTGCCGGTGATCGTCGCGAGCGTCGCCTTCAGGAATTCGTCGGCCGCGGTCAGCTGCCCCGGCGTTTCCGGTGCACAGGCCGTTCCGGCTGCCCCTTCGGGGCACGGCGGCTGGACGATCGAGTGCAGGATCGGCGGCGTCGAGCCCACGGGGGGCGGTTCCGCCAGCGCGGCCTCGCTCGCAAACGCACTCGCCTGCAAGGCGGTCCAGCCGCTCAGCAGCGTCGCCGCCGGCAGGAGCCGGGAGGTGATGTAGGGCGCTGCCGCGGGCTGCGCCGCGGCGGCGCCGAAGCCCGTGCCCGCGAGCTCGACCAGCCAGACGTTCGTGGTCACGGGCAGCTTGGCCTTGGCCTTGGCGGTGGCCGGCGAGGTTTCCGAGGAGGGCGTCGGTGCGGCCGCGGCGGGCGTGGTCGACGCGGAGCTTTCGGGTTCGGGCGTGGCGGCCGTGGTGCTCACGGGCGCGGCGGCGGGCGCCGGGGCGCTCGCCGCCGGCTGCGGAGCCGGGCTCGCGGTCGTGGCCGGCGCACGCTCGGATCCGAGACCGGCGAGGAGGAGCGGCAGCCGCACCGCCACGCCGCCCGCGAGCGAGGGCGCCGGCGCCGGCCCGATGGCCGCCCCGACCGCGAGCCCGATGCCGAGCATCGCCGCGGCGAGCCCCGCGGCCCACCGCGTCGAGAGCACGAGCGGGCGGCGCGGGGGAGGGGCGGCGGGCGTGGAAGCGCCCTCGGGGGGTGGCAGCTGGGTGTCGTTCGCGTCGGCCATCGGAGCTGAAATCGGTTGGTTCCCCATAAACCAGGGTAACCGGATCGATTTGATCGGAATTATGGTATGTTCTCACCTCGTTGTTGTCAAACCCCTGTCAAACAGACCCGAACCAGAGGGAGTTCCTGCCAGATGAATCGCATCCGCCGAATCTCGGCCGCCTTGCTGGTGGCCGGCGTGGTCGGGGTCGTGGCGCCTGCGGCCGCTTCTGCGCTGACCACGATCACCATGAGCGGGGCCACGGCCTCTTACCCGCTCGTCACGCTGCTCGCGGCGAAGTACAACAAAGTGCACCCGCACAAAGTGAAGTTCAAGATCACCCAGGGCGGCGCACAGATCGGTATCAACGACGTCGCCGCCGGGCGCGTCACGATCGGCAACGTCTCGCGTGACCCTGTCTCGACGGACCCGTCGGGCTCGTCTTCTACCCGATCGCCCGTTACGGGATCTGCATCGTCACCAACAAGTCGAACCCCCTGGCGAACCTGACGACGGCGCAGGCGATTTCGATCTTCACCGGCAAGACGCGCGCGTGGAGTGCGGTTTCGGGTGCGACGGCTTCCGGCACGATCGACCTGATCAGCCGCACCTCGGTCGCCGGCGTGCTGACGAACTTCCAGACCATCCTGCTGGAAGGAAGGAAAGTCTCCTCGCTGGCCTCAGAACAGCCCTCCGAGGGTCTGATGCGCCAGCAGGTCGAAAGCGACCCGAACGCGATCGGGTTCGTCTCCAACTACCAGTCGGACAAAGGCACGGTCCACGCCGTCGGCCTCAACGGCACCGGCTGCAGCGCCGCCACCGTGAAATCCGGCGCCTACTCGGGCACGGCCCGGTTCTACGAGGTGACCAAAGGCAAGGCCAGCGGCGCCGCCTCGGCGTTCATCGGCTGGATCGAGAAATCGGCCGCCGCCAAGGCGATCATCTCGACGCAGTGGGTTCCGATCAGTTAGGGACCGGTGCTCGAGCGCCTGAGAGAACCCTGGAGTGACCGCCGCGCCGAGCTCACCCTCGGCGCGGTGTCGCTCTGCATCTGCCTCGCCGTCGTCGCGATGGTCGTTTTCGTCGCGATCCAGGCGTGGCCGATCTTCGAGCACAACGGCCTGTCCTGGCTCGGCACCGGCAAGAGCTTCAAGGAACAGGCCGAAGCGATGCAGAACGCCGGGCCCAACCCACCGGCGTCGGCCTACTACCTGCGCGCGTGGCCTTTGATCTGGGGCACGCTCCTCGTGACGATCCCGGCCGTCCTGTTCGGGCTCGTGATCGCGGTCTCCTCTTCGATCTTCATCGTCGAGCTCGCGCCGGCGCGGCTGCGGCGGATCGTGATCCCCGTGATCAGGCTCCTGGCCTCGGTCCCGTCCGTCGTCTACGGCCTGATCGGGATCCTGGTGCTGGTCCCCTTCGTCGGCAACCACCTGGTCAGCCCCGCGGAAAAGGCATCGCTCGCCAACACCGTGCAGCTGACCGGCGCCGGTGTGGGGGTGGCGGTCGTGATCCTCACCGTGATGATCACGCCCATCATGGTCGCGCTCACCTGCGAGGCACTCGTCTCGGTGCCGAACTCCTGGCGCGAGGGGGCGGTCGCGCTCGGCGTCAATCCGGTCCGCGCGATCCTCGCCGTGACGCTGCGTGCCGCCCGTCCGGCGATCGTCGCGGCCGCCGTTCTCGCGACTGCGAGGGCGCTCGGCGAGGCAGTCATGATCTCGATGGTCTCGGGCGGCACCGACTGGGCTCCGCGCCTCAGCGACGGCGCGACCTTCCTCTTCGAGCCGTTCCGCTCGCTCGCCTCCACGATCGTGGACTTCAACGACGGCATCGGCGCGCCGGCCTTGAAATCGGCGCTCTACGCGTTCGCATTGCTGATGCTGTTCTCGGGGCTCCTGCTCTCGATCTTCGGCTATCTGGTGAAGCTGCCGCTGCGCAGGTACCAGGTGCGGATGTGAGCACGCTCCAGCACTACGAGGCCGCCGCGCGGCGCCCGATGCTCGAGGGTCCCGGCCGGCGCTCGTCGCCCACGACGTGGCGCTGGAGCGACCGGCTCGCGCTCGCGATGGCGTGGGGCGCAGGCATCCTGCTGTGCCTGATCGCGGCGGCGATCGTGATCTACTTCTGCGTGCGCGGGCTCCAGTTCCTGCGTCCGAGTCTGCTGTTCACCCGCCCACAGGTCGGGACCGCGCAGTCGGGTACCGGAGGCTTCCTCGACCCCCTGGTCGGGACCGGAATACTCACCTTCATCGGGATCGTGCTGGCGACGCCGGTGGCGGTCGCCTGCGCGCTGTGGATCGTCGAGTACGGGCGCCCGACGTGGCTCGCGCGGGTCGTCGAGACGTGCATCGAGATCGTCGGCGGCACGCCCGACATCCTGATCGCGCTGTTCGGCCTGACGATCTTCCAGCTGAGCGTGTTCGCGCCGTTCTCGTTCACGGCGCAGGGAGGAGGCGTCTACGGCCGGTCCTTCCTCGCCGCGGGGACGATGATGTCCCTGATCGCCGTGCCCGCGATCTACACCGCGACCCGGGACGGCCTGCAGTCCGTGCCGTCGCAGATGCGCGAGGCCGCCTACGCGCTGGGCAAGACGAAAGCCGCGACGATCCGGCGGGTGCTGCTCCCGAGCGTGCGCTCGAACGTCGCCACCGGCGTGACGCTGGGCGTCAGCCGCATCATCGGCGACACAGCCATCATCATCTTCCTGCTGGGGGCGACGCTGCGCAACGAACCGCAGAACTCGGTGCCGATCGTCGGCGCGCTTCGCGGGACGGGATCGACGCTTACCAGCTACATCTTCTACAACTCGCCCGCCGGCGAAGGCGGCGCGCCGCAGAAGGCCTACGCGGCGGCGTTCGTGCTGCTGATGTTCGTCCTGCTCCTGAACCTGCTCGTCGGGCGCATCGGCCGCTCGCAGGCCGACAGCACCGGCCTGACAGTGGCCGGCGCGGTCTCTGAGCGCCTCGCCGGCGACCGCTTTACATCCCGCC
The DNA here is from genome assembly GCA_963742805.1 of uncultured Solirubrobacteraceae bacterium. GTDB lineage: Bacteria > Actinomycetota > Thermoleophilia > Solirubrobacterales > Solirubrobacteraceae > Palsa-744. Next base: position 1,598,431 of record CAVUNG010000001.1, read on the forward strand.
ATGCACCCGCTAACGTCTCTCAAGGTCAGTTAATCGATGAAGATGATTGTAAGGATGGAGAAGGTGCGCGAATGACCCCCGAGGAGATGCTGCTTCAGCGCCCGCGCCTAGAGATGCCCCGCGAAGACGAGGAGAGCGCACAGAACCCCTTGGAGGCGCTCGCGCGAGACGGCGCGCCGAGCGCCGCCGAGCCGCCCGCCGGCGGGACGGTGCCGCCTGTCCGCACGATCGTGCTCGATCGCGAGCCGGTGCCGGCGCAGCCGCCGGCCGAGCGCTCCTCGATCCGCCTCCTCTCGGCCGCGGGCCCCGAACGGGTGCGCCTCGAGGACGTGAGCATCAACTACGGCTCCAAGCCGGCCGTCAAGTCCGTCTCCCTCTCGATCCACCAGGGCGAGGTGCTGGCGCTGATCGGGCCTTCCGGGTGTGGCAAGACGACCCTGTTGCGCACGCTGAACCGCCTGACCGAGCTGACGCCGAGCGCCGCCCGCGCCGGTCAGATCCTGCTCGACGGCGAGGACATCCACGATCTGCCCGACACGACCCTGCGCTCGCGCGTCGCGATGGTCTTCCAGCAGCCCAACCCGTTCCCGATGTCGATCTTCGACAACGTCGCGTTCGCGCTGCGCGAACAGTCGCGCAAGCGCCCGGGACGGCGCGCGCTCGAGCCGCTGGTGATCGAGGCCCTGCAGCGCGCCGGGCTCTACGACGAGGTCCGCGACGACCTGAACGCCCCCGCGCTGCGGCTCTCCGGCGGCCAGCAGCAGCGGCTGTGCATCGCCCGGGCGATCGCGCCGCGGCCCGAGGTCCTGCTGATGGACGAGCCGTGCAGCGCACTCGACCCGATCTCGACGAACACGATCGAGAAGCTGATCGGTGAGTTGCGCCGCGACCTCGCGGTCGTGGTCGTCACCCACAACCTGGCCCAGGCGCAGCGCATCGCCGACAAGGTCGCCTTCATGTACCTCGGCGACCTCATCGAGTTCGGCAGCGCCGACCAGGTGTTCGGCGAACCGCGCGCGACGCGCACGCGCGACTACGTCACCGGCGCCTTCGGTTGAGCTCGACCACCATGAGCCTCGTTCCAGTGCCCAGCGAAGAGCAGCAGCAAGAGGCGAGGTGCGCGAGCTGCAACGCGCCGCTGGTTGCCGACCAGCGCTACTGCCTCTCCTGCGGCAAGCCCGTCTCGCCGGTACGGCTGGCGTTCCTTGACGCGCTCTCCCCGGCTGCGCCGGCGCCCCCGTCGCCGGCCGGCACGCTGCCGACGGCCTGGCCGCCCGGCGGATACGAGCTGACGCCCACGGGCTACGTCCCGATCCAGGAGCAGGGCGCGGCGGGCTGGCTGCGCCGGAACACCGGGTTGATAGCCCTGCTGGCGGTGCTCGTGCTGTGCCTGCTCACCGGGCTTCTCGTCGGCCACTGGGTGAGCCAGAGCAAGAGCCCCGCCAACCAGACGGTGAAAATCGAAGGCCTTGCCGGTCTCGGCGCCGTCGGCGCGGGAGGTGCGAGCACGGGGGCGGCTGCAACGACGCCGAGCGCCGCATCCGCGACGCCTGCGGCGAGTAAGGGCTCCGCCTCGGAAAACAAGAAGGACGAAGAAGCCGGCAAGCACGAAACGGCCAAAGAAAAAGCACCGCCGGCGGCGCCGAAAGCGGTCTCGAAAGCAAAGATCAACAAACTGACGCAGAGCACCGGCAAGAAGCACCAGGAAGAAATCAACGCGCTCGGCGCCGAACCGATCGAAACCCACTGATGGCCACGGTGCGAGCACCCGGCGAGGCCGGACCGGCAGCCACCAACGCGGCCACGGGCGTGCTGCTCCCGGTCGGGGGGCTCGCCGCCGACGGCCGCTCCTCCGCGCCGTCCGGCTCCATGCAGGAGCTGCGCCGGCGCCGGCGCGAGCTCGCCGAGCGCGTCGCGGAGCTGACCTGGGACCTGGGCGGCCTCGCCTACGAGATGGCGATCCGCGATCACTACCGGCTCGACGTGATCGCGCGCAAAGCCGCCGAGCTGCAGCAGGCCGACGCCGAGCTCGACGAGGTGCAGCGGCTGCTCGCAGGCGCCGAGACCGGCATCCACGGGCAGTGCCGATCGTGCGGCGCCGTCCACAGCCGCGGCGCCGCGTACTGCTGGCACTGCGGCGCCTCGCTGCTCGAAGAGGCGCGGCCCGCTTCCCTGCAGGACCGCCCGTAGCTTCGTCCAGGCCCAGCGCCGGCCCCCGCACGCAGGGCTAGAGTCACGCGGGTGAGGGCTCAGGCCGCGACGCGCTTGGGGACAACGCTCGTGACGGGACTGTTGCTCGCGCTCGGCATCGTCCCGGCCTTCGCGGCCGCGCACGGCGCGCATCACCGGCAGATCCTGCGCACGGCCGCTGCCGGCGGCTGCCCGGTGTTCCCCTCAAACAACCCGATCAACGAAGAAGTCGCGAGCCTGCCCGCGAGCCCCGACTCGCAGGCATACGTCGAAAGCATCGGCGCCGAAGCGCATCTGCACCCGGACTTCGGCAACAACCCTGCATACGGCATCCCGTTCGAGGTGGTCGCGGCCGCCCAGGCGAAGGTGCCGATCAGGTTCACGGCCTTCCGCAGCGAATCGGATCCCGGCCCCTACCCGATCCCCCCCGACGCCGCGATCGAGGGCGGCGGCAAGCGCGGGCACGGCGACAAGCATGTGCTGGTCGTGCAGGAAGGGACCTGCATGCTCTACGAGCTCTACAAAGCCGCGCGCAAGGGCGCGGGCTGGAGCGCTCAGTCGGGAGCCGTGTTCAACCTGCGCAGCAACGCGCTGCGCCCTGAAGGCTGGACCTCGGCGGATGCGGCCGGGCTGCCGATCTTCCCGCTGCTCGCGCGCTACCAGGAGGTCGGCGAAGGCCAGATCGACCACGCGCTGAGGGTGACCGTCCCCCGGACCCAGAGGGGCTACATCCACCCGGCGACGCACTTCGCCTCGAGCAGCACCGATCCCTCGCTGCCGCCGATGGGGCTGCGCCTGCGGCTGAAGGCGGGCTACAGCCTCGCCGGCTTCAGCGGCCAGGCGCTCGTGATCCTGGTGGCGCTGAAGCGCTACGGCCTGATCGTCGCCGACAACGGCTCCCCCTGGTACGTCACAGGAGCGCCCTCGCCCGGCTGGGACGAAGCCAGCATCAACACGCTCAAGCAGGTGCCGGGGTCGGCCTTCGAAGCGGTCGAAACCGGCCCGATCATCCACTGAGGCGCACGGACGCGCGGCGCCCCGCGCCGCGGCTCCGCGGAGCGGAGGCCTAGGCCTGGTGCGTGGGCTCGGCGGGAGCCTGCTGAGCCTGCTGCGGCGGCGCCGGCTGCTGGGCCGGGGGGCCTTCGTTCAGAGTCGGCTGCTTGTTGGCCTCGCCGCTGATGGAGTCCTTGAACTCCCTCATGCCCGAGCCCAGCGAGCGGCCGATCTCCGGTAGGCGCTTGGCGCCGAAGACCAGCAACAGGATCACAACCAGGAAGGCGATGTGAAGTGGGTTATCCAGTCCCATCTGCCTCCAGTCTAGGTCATTCGCCCGGCGAGCGCGCGGTCTGGGACGACGATTTCCCGCCGGCCTCCCCGGTCCGCCCCGGCTCGGAGAGCGCGCGCCGCACCAGCTGGACGGCCACGAGCACCATCAGGGCCGCGAACGCGTCGCGCAGCGCGCGTCCCGAAAGCAGGTTGGCGAGCGCGACACCGGCCGCGGCGCCCGCCACGGACAGCAGGCCCACGACGAGCGCGTCCTGGCGGCACACGTTGCCGTAGCGCTCGTTGCGCAGCGTCCCGACGATCGCCACGGGAACGATCGCCAGCAGCGAGGTCGCCTCGGCGTGGTGCTGGTCGAGGCCGATGAAGAACACGAGTCCGGGCACGAACAGCACGCCCCCGCCCACGCCGAGCAGGCCCGCGATCACGCCGCCCGCCAGGCCGATCAGGATCGCGCCGATCACCTCAGCACGAGCTCCGCCGCGCTCGCCACGAGCACGCCCGCGAACATCAGGGCGATCGCCCGCCCAGGGACGCGCTGGGCGAGCCAGGCGCCGATCACGACACCGCCGACGGCGGGGATGCCGACGAGCGCGGCGTCGCCGAGGCGGACGTTTCCGTAGAGGCCTCCGACGGCCGCCGCGAAGGCGGCGATCAGCGCGATCGCGGCCAGCGAGGTGGCCGTCGCCATGCGCTCTTCGTAGCCGAGCCAGAGCATCAGCAGCGGCACGATCACGGTGCCGCCGCCGACGCCGAAGAGGCCGCTGAAGATCCCCGCGAGCGTGCCGATCACGCCGAGCTTGAGGGTGCGCGCATCCAGGCCGGGACGCGATGGGCGGGCGCTTGCACCAGTGGACGGAGTGGGCGGACCCATCATTGAGCGCGGCATACTAAGACCCGTGTCGCCAGCTGCAACGCTCGTCGAAGCGCTCGGGCCGATCCGCTCCGAGCCTTCCCGCGCAGGGGTCCTGCTGGACATCGACGGAACACTCGCGCCGATCGTCAGGCACGCCGACGACGCCCATGTCCCCGAGGCCACCCGCACGGTCCTGATCGAGGTCTCCCGCCGCTACAGGGTCGTCGGCTGCATCAGCGGGCGGCGCGCCGCGACGGCCCGCCAGATCGTTGCCATCGGGACGATCGCCTACGTCGGCAACCACGGCGGCGAGCTGTTGCGGCCGGGCGCGACGCGGCCCGAGGTGGACCCGGAGCTCGAGGCCTGGGCTGGGCGCGTCCGGGACTTCGCCGCGCGCGCGGAGACCGCCGAGCGCCAGCGCCTGCGCGTGCGCCGCGAGGACAAGGGCGTGATTGCCGCCTTCCACTGGCGCGGGGCGCCGGACGAGGACGCCGCCGAGCGGGCGGTGCGCGAGATCGCGGCGCAGGCCGAGGCCGAGGGTTTCGCGGTGCACTGGGGACGCAAGGTGCTGGAGGTGCGCCCGCCGGTGCCCTTCGACAAGGGGCTCGGCATCGACGCCCTGCTCGCCGATGAGGACGTCACGGCGGCGGTCTATGTCGGCGACGACACGACCGATCTCGACGCCTTCCGTGCGCTGCGCGCGCTCAGGGACGCCGGAGCGCTCGAGACGGCGTTGTGTGTGGCGGTCGCCTCGGACGAGGCTCCGCCCGAGCTCGCGAGCGAGGCGGACCTGACCGTGGACGGGCCGGGAGGCGTGCGGGGGCTGCTCGAGGCGTTGCTGTAGCGCCGTGCGGTTCGTGGACTTCCTCAGGACGACGGTGCTGCTGAGCGCTGGGGCGGCGACGGCGCTCGCGGTGGTCACGGTGCTGGCCGGGGCGGCGTCCTCCGACCAGACGCTCGTGCTCGTCTCCGCCGGCTGGTGGGTCATCGCCACCGTGGTGGGCCTGCGCCTCGGGAGCCGCGCGGCGACGAGCCCGCCGATCGCGCGGCTGCTCGCGACGGCGAAGGCCAGCACATCGCTGCCCGAGCAGCATCCGAGCGCGATCCTGCTGAACCGGCTGTGGCCGCTTCTGATCTTCACCCTGCTGGCCGGCGGGCTGGCCTTCCTGGCCCCGCAGATCCCGGGGATCGCGGCGGGCTTCGCGATCATGTGGGCGCTCGCGTGGCGTCGCCAGGACGCGGCCGTGGCGGCGATCGAGGAGCGCGACGGGGCGAGCTTCTACGTTCGCCGGACCTCGCCGCTGCGGCCGATGTCGCTGCTGCGCACGCCGGGCTTCAAAGCCAGCCGCGCCGAGCACGTCAACGGGGCCGTGACCTGAAATGGCCGCCGCGGGCGGCGAGCGCGGCGTGCTGATCGTCTCGCTCGGCTCGACGACCGGCCTGCGCGAGGCCGACGAGGAGCTGGCCGCCTCGCTGCGGCGAGCGGGAGCAAGCGTCCAGCTCGCCGTCGCGCGGCGCCCGCGGGAGGTGCGCACGCTCGCGCTGACGGATCTGCTCTGGGCGAGGGCCGCGCGCGCGGCCGCGCGCGCCGCGCTGCGCGAGAACCCGCGGCAGGCGGTGGTCTACTCCTCGACGACCGCGGCGATGTTCTGGCCGCGCGCGGGCGCGATCCGCTTCGACGCGCCGGCCGCGGGCAACCGTCCCGGTCGCCACGGGATCTGGCAGCGTCCGCTGGAGCGCCGCCGGCTGGAGCAGGCGCCGTTGCTGCTGCCGCTCAGCACGGGCGCGCTCGAAGAGGCCGGGCCGCGCACGGTGGCCGGCCCGCGCGCGCTGGTGTTGCCCCTTGCGGTCGACCCCTCCGGCCCGCCGGCGCCGGCGCGTGACATCGCCGCGATCACCTATGCGGGCAATCCGCGCAAGAAGGGGCTGGACCGCGTCCTTGCGGCGTGGCGGGCCGTGCGGGCGCAGGCCGGGGGCGAGCTCATCGTCGCCGGGGCCTCGCGGGCTGAGCTGCGGGCCGCCGGTACCGATCTGGCGGCCGAGCCGGGCGTCCGCGACGCCGGGGTGCTGGCGCGGGAGGACTACCGCGCGCTTCTGCGCCGGGCGCGGGTGTTCGTGACCGCGCCGCGCCGCGAGGACTACGGGCAGGCGCAGCTGGAGGCGCTCGCCGACGGCTGCCTGCTCGCCACCACCCCGGCCCCCGGGCCCTACGCTGCGCTGGCGATCGCGCGCCGGCTCGACGCGCGGCTCGTCGGCGAGGACCTGGCCGGGGCGCTCGCGGCGGCGCTCGCGCACCCCGATCCCGCCGCCTACGCGGCGCGGGCCAGAGATGAGCTCGAGCCGTTCAGCGCGGCGGTGATCGACGCGCGCGTGTCCGCCGAGCTGCTGCCGCGGCTGACCGCGATCGCCTGACCCGGGAGCCGTCCGTCAGCCGCGGCGAAGCTCCGCCCAGGGCCGCGTGTTGGCGACCTGCGCCGCCGTCAGCCAGGCCCGGCGGGCCGTGGCGACGCCCCAGCGCATGTTCGCGAGCGTGTCGGTGCGGTGAGCGTCGGAGTCGATCAGGATCGTCACGCCTGCCTGCGCGGCTGCGCGCGCGTGGACGTCGGAGAGGTCGCGGCGGTCGGGGTTGCCGTTGATCTCGAGCATGGTCCCGGTGCGGGCCGCGGCGGCGAAGACCGCCTCGAGGTCGACGGCATAGGGATCCCGGCCCTCGATCTTGCGGCCGGTCGGATGCCCGATCGCGCGCACGAGCGGATGCTCGATGGCGGCCATCATGCGCTCGGTCATCGCCTGCTCGCCGACCCCGAAGGAGGTGTGCACGCTCGCGATCACCCAGTCCAATTGCGCCAGCAGCTCGTCCTCGTAGTCGAGCGAGCCGTCCGGCAGGATGTTCACCTCGGAGCCCGCCAGCAGCTCGATTCCGTGCAATCGCCGGTTGGCCTCGGCGATCAGCTCGATCTGCCGTTCGAGCTGATCGGGGGAGACGGCGTCGCCGAAGCCGTGGCTGGCGGAGTGGTCGGTGATCGCGAGGTACTCGTATCCGCGTTCCCGGGCCGCGATCGCCATCTCCTCGATCGTGTAGCGGCCGTCGGAGGCGATCGTGTGGCTGTGCAGGTCGCCGCGGATGTCCGCGAGCTCCACGAGCTCGGGCAGGCCGCCCGGTTTCGCGGCCGCCTCCAGCTCACCGCGGTCCTCCCGCAGCTCCGGCTCGATGTAGGCAAGCCCCAACCTCTCGTAGACCTCGGCCTCGGTCGCGTACGGCTGCGGCTCGGAGCCGTCCGCGTCGTCGACGATGCCGTACTCGGAGACGTGCAGCCCGCGCCGCACGGCCGCCTCGCGCAGCGCGGCGTTGTGGCCCCCGGAGCCGGTGAAATGCTGGAGCAGGCTCCCGAAGGCGGCCGGGGCCCCGATCCTCAGGTCGACGCCCACGCCGGCGTGCGTGCGGGCCCGCGCGCCGGCAGGACCCGAGGAGCTGACGCTCTCGATCTCCTCGAGACCTTCGAGCCGCTCGATCAGCGCGCCCGGGTCGCTGCTCGTGGCGACGATGTCGATGTCCTTCACGGAGTCCGCCCAGCGACGGATCGAGCCCGCGAGCACGACTTCGACCTCCTCGCCGGCGCCGTCGAGCAGCCCGGCGACGATCGCCTCGCCGATCTCTTGCGCGCGGGCAAGCAGGACGCGGCCGGAGCGCTCGGCCGGCTCGGCCTCGGCGCGGTCGATGGCGCCGAGCACGCTCTGCTCGAACTTGGGGCCGAGGCCTTTGACAGTGCGCAGGCGTTCGCCTTCGGCGGCCTTGCGCAACGCCTCGAGCGAGTCGATCCCGAGCTCGGAATAGAGGAGACGCGCGCGCTTCGGTCCGAGGCCCGGCAGGCGGGTGAGGGCCACGAGCCCGGCTGGGAACTTCGCTCGCAGCTTCTCCGCGGCGGGGATCGAGCCGGTTTCGGCGAGCGCGACGATCTTTTCCTGCAGCGTGTTGCCGATACCCGGGATCTCGGTCGCGCGGCCTGCCAGCGCCAGCGAGGCGACGGACGCGGACGCCTCACGCACGGCCTTCGCGGCGGTGCGGTAGGCCGCAACGCGGTGGACGATCGCTCCGTCGAGCTCGTAGAGATCGCCCAGCTCCGAGAGCGCATCGGCGATCTCGGCGTTGGTGAGGCCCGTCCGGGCGGCTCTCGGGGCAGCTTTGGCGGTCTTCGCGCTCGGCACCAGATCAGCCTAGGACCACGCGCCCCCGCACCGCCTCTCGAACGAGCGGCCGTCCGCGGCGGGTGTGGTCGTCCAGACGCTCTAGGGTACGCGCACCCATGCCCGGCGAGCCCTGGCTGATCCTCCCGACATACAACGAGGCCGAGAACGTCGAGGCGATCATGACCGCCGCGGCAGAGGTACTGTCCGCGGCGGCGCCGGAGGGCTTCCGCATCCTCGTCGTCGACGACGGCTCCCCCGACGGCACCGGCGACATCGCCGACGCGATGGTGGCCCGACACGACTGGGCGCGGGTGATCCACCGCACCGCCAAGGGCGGCATCGGCCCGGCGTATCTGGCCGGCTTCGCCCACGCCCTCCGCGAGGGCGCGGGCTACGTGATGGAGATGGACTCCGACTTCTCGCACGACCCTGCCGACCTCGCCCGCCTGCTCGAGGCCGCCCGTGGCGACGCCGATCTGGCGCTCGGCTCGCGTTACGTGCCGGGAGGGGGCGTCACCGACTGGGGGCTTGTGCGGCGCTTCATCAGCGCGGGCGGCTCGGCCTACGCACGGACGGTGCTCGGCCTGAAGATCCGCGATCTGACGGGCGGCTTCAAGTGCTTCCGCCGCGAGGTGCTGACGGCGATCGACTTCGAGACCGTGCGTTCGCGCGGCTACGCGTTCCAGGTCGAGCTGACCTACCGGGCCGTCCAGCACGGGTTCCGGGTCGTGGAGGTGCCGATCACCTTCCGCGACCGCCAGCACGGCACGAGCAAGATGTCGTGGCGCATCGCCGCCGAGGCGATGTGGCTCGTGCCGATGCTGCGCCTCGGCTGAGACCCACGGTCGCCTTGAGTTTGGCTCCGGGCGAGCCGATGCAGATATGAGAGATGGATTCATCGGCGTACGCCTTCGCCCACGGCGTCAAGCACACACGCGCGACGCTCGCGGTCTGGCAGCGGCGCCCAGGGGCCGTGGTCGGCCGCTGGGCGGCCGGCTCCGCGCTCGCTGCCGCGGGGCTGCTGGGGGCGGTGTGGCTGATCGCGACCCTCGACAGCGGGTACACGCGGATCATCGAACTGAACCCCCCGTTCGTCGTCGGCGACGACGGCGACGTGCTCCACGTGCTGCGCAGCAACTTCCTCGTGCTGGCGCTGCACGCGATGGCCTGCGTGGCGGGCTTCATCGCCGGGGCGTCGCTGCCGCTCCAGGCCGAGCACCACAGCGGGATCTCGCGGTGGCTGCACGAGCACGGCGGGCGCATCGCGATCGCCTTCGTCGTCTGCGCCACGACGTTCTCGCTCAGCGCGCAGGCCTATCTCATCGGCCACACGCTGGCGGGGATCTCCAGCTTCCTGCACGTCTCGCCGGGTCTGCTGCTGCTGGGCGTGCTGCCGCACGCGATCCCCGAGCTCGTGGCGCTGTTCCTGCCGCTGGCGGCGTGGATCATCGCCAGCCGCCGCGGGGAGTGGGACCAGCTGCTGGCGGCGACGCTCGTGACGGTGCTGATCGCGGTGCCGGTGCTGGTCGTGGCGGCGTTCATCGAGGTGTACATCTCCCCCCACCTGTTTGTCGCGCTGACGCACATCACCCCGCCGATCCACCGCGACTGGGAAGGCGCGTTGGTGACGGTCCGCTGAGCGGTCCGGCCCGCACCCGGCGCTGTGATAATCGGTCGATGGCCTACGACGAGGATCTGGCCGACCGCATCCGCGAGGCCCTGGGCGGGGAGGGCGGCGTGGTCGAGAAGAAGATGTTCGGCGGGCTCGCCTTCCTGATCGGCGGCAACCTGGCCGTCAGCGCGAGCGGGCAGGGAGGGCTGCTGCTGCGCTGCGACCCGGCCGAGACGGATGCGCTCGTCACACGGGAGCACGCGGCGCGATTCGAGATGCGCGGGCGGGAGATGGACGGTTGGCTGCGAGTCGCCGGCGGGGGCGTGAAGACGAAGCGCGATCTCGAGCGCTGGGTCGCGATCGGCGTGGCATACGCAAGCTCGCTGCCCGCGAAGGGCTGAGCGCGCTCGCGCGCCGCGACCCCGGAAGCTGAGCCGGCGACCCTTCCTTCATTTTGTATAGTGGGTGGTACCCGAGCGTAGAGGAGACCCGATGGCAGGCACCCTTCCCCAGATCACCGACAACAACTTCGATGCCGAGGTGCTCGAGGCCGACAAGCCCGTGCTGGTCGACTTCTGGGCCCCCTGGTGCGGTCCCTGCCGCGTCGTCGCTCCCGTCCTGGAGGAGATCCAGTCCGAGCGCGAGGACCTGAAGATCGTCAAGCTGGACATCGACGACAACCCGCAGACCGCTGCGCGCTTCCAGGTGCTCTCGATCCCGACGATGATCCTGTTCAAGAACGGCGAGCCGGCGAAGACGATCATCGGCGCCTACCCCAAGAAGAAGCTCGAGCAGGAGCTCGAGCCCGCGCTCACCCCCGCGGCCTAGGTTCTGTCTCGGCTTGGGGCGGCGGACCTGCCGCCCTTGGCCTAGGACCGAGCGATGCCGATCGTGAGCGCGAAGCCTTCGAGCTCGACCGTCTCGCTGTAGCTCCTCTCGCCCGGCGCTGCACCGTCGCCCTCGCCGATCCGCATCGCCAGCGCCAGCGTCTCTTCCGAGAGGAAGTCGCGCTGCTCGCGTGCGGCCTCGAGCAGCACCGGGTCGCCGTCGAGGTCCAGCTCGATCCGGTCCTCCACGGCGAGGCCGGCGTTCTTGCGCGCGTTCTGGACCGCGTGCACGACCTCGCGCCCGCGGCCCTCCTGGCGCAGCGCCTCGTCGATCTCGAGGTCCAGCGCGACCGCGTGCGAGCCCTCGCGCTCGACGGCGTAGCCATCGGGCGGACGCAGCGTCAGGATCAGATCCTCGGCGGTGAGCGTGTGCTCGCGGCCAGACACCGAGATGCCGATCTGCCCGCCGTCGCGCACCGCCTCGGCGACGCGTCCGGGGTCGAGCGCGGCGATCGCGTCGGCGGCCAGCGGCATCTCCTTCCCGAACTTCGGCCCGAGGCTGCGGTAGTTCGCCTTCACCTCGTAGCTGCCGAGCTCGTCCGCCGCTGCGACGAAGGTGATGCGCCCGACGTTCAGCTCCTCACGGACGATCTCCGAGAGCCCTTCGATCGCCTCGCGCTCGCGGCCGGCGGCGACGACGACGGCGTCCGCGAGCGGCTGGCGCACCTTGATCTTCGCCTTGCCGCGTGCGCCGAGCCCGAGACGGACGGTCTCGCGCGCGAGCGCCATCGCCGCTTCGAGCTCCGGCTCGCGGGCGCCGATCTCCTGCGGCTCGGGGAAGTCGCAGAGGTGCACGCTCTCCAGCTCGCCGTCGAGGTTGTCGTAGATCTCATCCGCGATGAAGGGGCACAGCGGGGCCAGCATCTTCGCGACCGCCAGCAGGCACGAGCGCAGCGTCGCGAACGCCGCCGGCTCGCCTTCCCAGAAGCGCCGCCGCGAGCGCCGCACGTACCAGTTCGACAGCTCGTCCACGAGCTCGCCGATCGCCCGCCCCGCGCTCGTCGCGTCGTAGGCGTCAAGGCGCTCGGCGACCAGCTGCGCGGTCGCTGCCGTGCGCGAGAGCGCCCAGCGGTCGAGCTCGTCGGCCGGGGCGGCGGTCTCCGGTGCGCCGGCGAGCTGCTCGGCGCCGGCGCGGGCGTACAGGGCGTAGAAGTAGTAGGTCGACCACAGCTGCTTGAGGAACAGCCGCACGCCCTCGCCGATCGTCTCGACCGAGAAGCGGTAGCCGTCCCACGGCTGCTTGGAGGTGAAGAAGTACCAGCGGAACGCGTCCGCGCCGTAGCGCTCGAGCACGTCCCACGGCTCGACCGCGTTGCCCCGCGACTTCGACATCTTCTGCCCCTGCTCGTCGAGGATCAGCCCGAGACAGACGACGTTGCGATACGGGGCGGGGCGGCCCAGGAGCGTTGCGACCGCCAGCAGCGAGTAGAACCAGCCGCGCGTCTGGTCCTGCGCCTCGCAGATGAAGTCGGCCGGGAAGGAGGACTCGAACCGCTCCTCGTGCTCGAACGGGAAGTGGTGCTGGGCGAACGGCATCGAGCCCGAGTCGAACCAGACGTCGATCACCTCCGGCACGCGCCTCATCGTCCCCTCGCACCCCGGCTCGGGGCAGGCGAAGGAGACCTCGTCCACGAACGGGCGGTGGTGATCGGAGAGCTCGTCGCCGGAGCGCTCGGAGAGCTCGCCGAAGGAGCCCACCACGTGGATGTGGCCGTCCTCGCAGCGCCATACGGGCAGCGGCGTGCCCCAGTAGCGCTCGCGCGAGAGCGCCCAGTCGACGTTGTTGCGAAGCCAGTCGCCAAAGCGGCCCTCCTTGACGTGGGGCGGGTGCCACGCGACCGTCTCGTTCGCCGCCAGCAGCTCGTCGCGCAGCTGCGAGGTCGCGATGTACCACGACGGTTTCGCGTAGTAGATGAGGGCGTTCTGCGAGCGCCAGCAGTGGGGATAGGCATGCTCGTACTCCTCGGCCCGCAGCAGCAGGCCGTGACGGTCGAGGTCGTCGATCAGCTCCTGGGTGAGCTCCTCGTCCTTGACGTAACGGCCCTCGTAGGAGGTCCCGTCGCGGCTGCGAACGCTTTGGTCGAAGGTTCCGTCGGGCCTGACCGGGTTCAGCAGCGTCGCCGGGTCGGACGGGTCGAAGATCCCGGCTTCGGCGGCGACGCGGTAATCGTCCTCGCCGAAGGCGGGCGCGAGATGCACGATGCCCGTCCCGTCGCCGGTCGTGACGAAGTCCCCGGCGAGGATCGGGTAGGGCGCGCCCTCGCCCATCGCGAAGATCGGGCCCTCGTAGCCCGCGAAGCGCTCGCGCAGCTCGGCGCCGGAGTAGCGCTCGAGCACCTCCGCGTCCTCGCCGAGCACGGCCTGGACACGGTCTGTCGCGAGCACGTACCGCTCCCGGCCCACGGCGGCAGTCGCGTATTCGGCGCCGGGGGAGACGGCCACGGCGACGTTGCCCGGCAGCGTCCAGGGCGTCGTGGTCCAGACCAGCAGGCGCTCGTCGCCGCCCGCGACCTTGAGCTGCACGTAGACGCTCGGATCGACGACATCGCGGTACCCGAGCGCGACCTCGTGCGAGGACAGCGTCGTCTCGCAGCGCGGGCAGTAGGGGACGACCTTGCGGCCCTCGTAGAGCAGTCCCCGCTCGTGGATCTGCGCCAGCGCCCACCAGACCGACTCGATGTAGGCCTCATCCAGCGTGCGGTAGGCGTGCTCGAGGTCGAGCCAAAAGCCGATCCGTTCCGTCAGGCGATCCCACTCGGTCAGGTAGGAGAAGACCGATTCGCGGCAGCGCTCGTTGAAGCGGCCGATCCCGTACTCCTCGATCTCGGCCTTGGATTTGATCCCCAGCTCCCGTTCGACGGCGATCTCGACCGGGAGGCCGTGGCAGTCCCAGCCGCCCTTGCGCTCGACGCGGTAGCCGCGCATCGTCTGAAAGCGCGGGTAGATGTCCTTGAACACGCGCGAGAGCACGTGATGGGACCCGGGTGGTCCGTTTGCGGTGGGGGGGCCCTCATAGAAGCCCCAGCTCTCGGCCCCCTCGCGCGCCCGCAGCGAGGCCTTGAACACGTCGCGCTCGCGCCAGCGCTCGAGGACCTCGAGCTCCATCGCCGGGAGCTCCCGGCGGGATCCACCTCGCGGGCGGGGATCAGGGGGCTCTCAGCGCTCACGGCCGCGCCATTCTAGGTGCGCGGAGCAGCCGTCCGGTGCGCCGGGGCGGCGAGCGCCGTGAGCGCGCGACGGCGGCGGACCGGCGGTGAGACACTCATCGAGTGATCCTCTCGACTGCGGGTAGCTGAAACGCGGATGGCGGTTGCCAACGACCTCGACGCGGGACGCCTGCGACGGCTTGCCGAGCTGCGTGACCCGCAGCGCACCGTGCTGAGCCTCTACCTCGATCTCGACCCCGACCGCTTTGCCACGCCGCGCGCGAGGCGGACCGAGATCGACGCGCTGCTCGACGCCGCCCACCGCGAGATCGAGGGCGAGGAGCGCACGCACGACCAGCTGATGGCCCTGCGCGCGGCCCTGCAGAGCGCGCGTGAGATCCTGCGGCCCGACGCCGCCGAATGGGCGCACGGGGCGCGCTCGGTAGCGCTGTTCCTCTCGCCCCCGCTGCAGTTCGAGGAGCTGCTGCGGCTCGACCGCCCGCTCGCGAGCCGCCATGCGATCGGCGACACCGCGCTGATCGCGCCGCTCGCCGAGGCGCCGTCGTCACCCAGCCTCGTGATCGCGCTCGTCGACGAGCGGATCGCGCGGTTCATGCGCAGCACGCGCGAGGGCCTGCGGGAAGCGCTCACGGTCAGCGATCGGGTCCGCGGGCGGACCGAGGCGGGTGGGCTCTCTCAGGCGCGCTTCCAGCGCCACCAGGACCACGAGGTCGCCGAGCACCTCGCGCACGTCGCCGACGTCCTCAAAGAAACGTTGCGCGTCGAGCCCTACGACCAGCTCCTGCTCGGCTGCCCCGAGTTCATGTGGGGCGAGGTCACCGGGGCGCTGCACCCCGAGGTGCGCCGGCTGCTCCGCGAGGAGCGCCTGCGCCTGGACGTGCCCGATGTCGCGGTCGCCGACGTCGAGCGCGCGCTCGGGCCGGTGCTCGCCCAGGAGCGCGCCGAGCACGAGCAGAGGGTGCTGGGCGAGCTGCGCGAGCACCTGGGGCGCGACGGCGACCGCCGCGCGGCCGCGGGGCTGCCGGGCGTGCTGAGCGCGCTGTACGAACGTCGTGTCGCCGCCCTGCTCTACGACGAGGACCTGCAAGCGGCCGGGGTGCGCTGCCCGAGCTGCGGCTGGATGGGCGTCGAGGACGAGAGCTGCCCGGCGGACGGCACCCCCCTGGAACGCCGCGCGCAGATCCTGGACGACGCCGTCCGCGCCGCCGTGGAGGAGGACGCCGAGGTGCTGCCCCTGCACGACCTCCCCGACCTCGGCCCGCTGGGCGGGGTCGCCGCGACGCTGCGGTTCTAGCGACCCCGGCGATCGGGACCCCGGGCCGATAGGGCCGACCGGCGGACCTAGGATTGACGCGATGCGGCTGCGTCTCTACCACCATCGCGACGGGGCCCGCGTCGCATACCGCGAGGTCGGCGCAGGCCCGCCGCTCGCGCTGCTGCACTCCGGCCTGCTTTCGCACAAGGAGTGGGAACCGGCTGTCGAGGGCCTGGCAGACCGTTTCCGCGTCGTCCTGCCCGACCTGCCACTGCACGGCGACTCAGAGCAGCGTCCCCGCCACCCCTACACCCGCGACTGGTTCGCCGAGGTGATGGCGGGGTTCTCCGCCGAGGTGCTGGGCCCGCGGCCGCTTCTGGCCGGGCACGATGCGGGCGCGGAGATCATTCTGCGGGCGGTCGAGCTCGGCTGGATCTCACCGGCCCGGCTCGTGCTGCTTCCCAACCGGTTGCACGTGCCGCCCGCGCGAGCCGGGACGCGAGCGGCGATCCAGAGCGCCTCGCGCGCGGCCGCCGTGCCCGGGCTGGACGTGTTGGTGTCCTACGCCGCCGCCGCGGTCTTCCGTCCCCAGCGGGGGCTCGAGCTGAGCGCCCGAGGCAACCCCGCCGCCGCCGACCTCTTCCGCCAGGCGTTCGCCGACGTGCCGGGTAACTCGAGCCTTGCGCGGTCGTGGTCGAAGGCCGCGCGCGACTGGCCGCGCGGGGCCCAGCGGCAACTGCTCGACCTGTATCCGAAGCTCGACATGCCGGTGCTGCTGCTGTGGGCGGACCGCGACCGCATGCACCCGCTCGCCGGGGCCGAAGAGGCGCTCGAGCTGCTGCCCCGCGCGCAGCTCCGGGTGCTGCCGGGCACGGGCTTCCTGATGGCCTATGACGACCCCGTCGGCCTGGCGCGCGAGCTGGCGGCGTTCTGCAAGTGAGGCCCGAGGGCCGGCACGGAGCGCCGGCCCGACCCCTGCGCTCTCCCCGGGCACGGAGCGCCGGCCCGACCCCTGCGCTCTCCCCGGGCACCGAGCGCCGGCCCCCTGCGCTCTCCCCGGGCACGGAGCGCCCGACCCCTGCGCTCTCCCCGGGCTGGATAGGGTTCCTGGCGGTCGCTCGCATGCCTCACGCTGCGCTGTAGCCGGCCACAACCCCCCGATCAGGAGTGAAGATGCCGAAAGAGAAACAGCTATGGGGCGGTGAGACGAGCAAGGCCGTCGAGAACTTCCCGATCTCCGGCGAGACCGTCCCCGTCGAGGTGATCCACTGGCTGGCGCGCCTGAAGGGCGCCGCCGCCGCCGTCAACGGCGAACTGGGGCTGCTGCCGAAGGCCAAAGCGCGGGGGATCGAGCGCGCCGCGAACGAGATCGCCGCCGGCAAGCACGACGAGCAGTTCCCGATCGACGTGTTCCAGACGGGCTCCGGCACGTCCTCGAACATGAACGCCAACGAGGTGATCGCGACGCTCGCGGGCGTGCACGCGAACGACCACGTCAACTACGGGCAGTCCTCCAACGACGTGTTCCCGTCGGCCGTCCACCTGGCCGCCCTCGACGTTGCCCAGAACGAGCTCCTGCCGGCGCTCAGGCAGCTCGAACGCTCCTTTGCGCGCAAGGGGAAAAGCTTCCGGAACATCGTCAAGTCCGGCCGCACGCACCTGATGGACGCAGTCCCGGTGACCTTGGGGCAGGAGTTCGACGGATACGCCGCGCAGATCGCGCTCGGGATCGAGCGCGTGCAGTCGGCGCTCGTGCACGTGGGGCAGATCCCGCTCGGCGGCACGGCCACCGGGACCGGGCTGAACACCCACTCGCGCTTCGCCGAGCGCGTGCGCGCGCGGCTGAAGAAGGAGTCGGGCCTGAAGCAGATCGCGGCGCCGCTCGACCCGTTCGAGGCCCAGGCCAACCGCGACGCGCTGGTCGAGCTCTCCGGTGCGCTGAAGGTCCTCGCCGTCTCGCTGACCAAGATCGCCGGTGACCTCGCGCTGATGGGCTCCGGGCCGCGCGCGGGGATCGGCGAGATCTTCCTGCCCGAGCTGCAGAAGGGCTCCTCGATCATGCCCGGCAAGGTCAACCCCGTGATCCCCGAGGTCGTGCTGCAGGTCTCAGCGCAGGTGATCGGCAACGACACCGCGATCACGATCGGCGGCATGCAGGGGCAGTTCGAGCTCAACGTGCGCATCCCGCTGATCGCGCGCAACCTGCTGCAGTCGCTGAAGCTGCTCAGCACGACCTCCGTGGTGTTCGCGGAGAAGTGCGTCGACGGCATCCGGGCCAACCGGGCCGGCACCGACGCCTCCGCCGGGGCGACGCTGGCCGTCGCGACCGCGCTGAACGGGGCGATCGGCTACGACCGCGCGACCGAGATCGTCAAAGAGGCGACTGCGTCGGGCCGACCGCTGCGCGAGGTCGCGCTGGCCAAGGGCGTCGACGCGAAGCTCTACGACGAGACCATCGACCTGCGGAAGATCGCGGCTGGGAACAAGGCCTAGCGGGCTCGGTGCCGGGCATCGCGGGCGGCTCGTGATGGCCGCCCGTGGTGCCTGTCGCGCTGCGGTGATCCGGTGGATCGTGGCGCCGTCGACGTCGCCGGGAGGCGCGCGCGCCTAGTTGATCGGCAGCGCCTTGTACAGCGCCGCCACCGCCGCCGCGGCCGGCTTCGCCGTCCCCGAGTACGTGAACAGCCCCTTCTGGTTGAGCCCTTCGATCAGCTTCAGGTGCTTGATCACGCGGTGGATCGAGCCGCCGCTGAAGGTCGGCGTCAGCGGGTAGTCGCGCAGCACCCAGACGAACATCGCCGTCAGCGAGGGATCGGCCGCGTAGACCTGGATGTGGTTCCTCAGCAGCGCTGCCTGGAACGCATAGCTGCCGGGGGCTCCGGCCCTGTTGAGCGTGTTGGATTCCGCGCCGAACTCGCTGACCACGAGCACCTTCGACGGGAACGTCCTGTGCATGCTCTGAAGGCGCGCGCGCATGATCCCGGCGAGCTGTGCGGGACTGTCCTGCGGGTGTTCGTACCAGCCCGTGTAATCCGTCTCGGCGACCGCGTCGACTTCGGAGTAGAGCGCCCCCGCCCTCACCGGCGGGTGCCGGCCCCAGATGTCGACCGCGACCATGCGGCCGGGATCGTGCGCGTGCAGCCAGCGCGTCGATTCGCGGACGTAGCCGACCTCGGCGGCATTGCGGCCGTTGCCGGCGACCTCGTCGACGAGGTTCCAGGCGAAGATCGAGGGGTGGAGCGCGGCCGCGGTCGCGGTGGTTCGCACCTGCTGCTCTGCTTCGGCGTCCAGCTTGGCGGAGTTGGAGTACCACATGCCGGCGCCTTCGACGGGCCCGACGCCCTGCCAGACGAGCAGCCCCGCGGCGTCGAGCCGTTCGAGCAGCGCGGGGTCGAGCGGGTGCTGCGCGCGGACCGCGTTCGCCCCGATCGACTTGAGGTCCGCGACGATCCCGTCCTGGTCGGCAGGCGTCAGGGCGTCCCCATGCCCCGGAACGTCCTCCTGGACGGTCGCGCCGTGGAGCCGCAGGCGCTGGCCGTTCAGGAGCACTTCGCCTCCGTGCCAGGTGATCTGGCGCAGGCCGACGCGAGCGGAGTAGCTGCCCTCCCCCGGCACCGCGAGCTGCAGCGTGTAGAGGTTCGGCGCCGCCGGGGACCACAGCGCCGGCGCGGCGACGGTCGCGGTCGCGGTCGCGTCGGCGGTGGCGCCGGCGGGGACCGTGACCGCTCCGAACGTGAGCGGCACGGTCTGCGCGCCGTGCACGAGCGAGCCTTCGGGTTTGATCGCGCGCGTGGAGGAGTTGTTGTGGACCTGCACGCTCACGCTGACGTCCGCGTTCGTCCCGGCGAGGGTCGTTGCGATCGTCGGGGCCTGCAGGTCGCTGGCCCCGAGCGGGCGTATGTCCACCTCGCCGTCGAGTCCGCCCCAGTTGAACCACGTGCGGTGAAAGCCTTCTTCGGCTTGGCGCTCGGGAAAGCGCCAGTCGACCCGCACGACGATCGTGTGCGCGCCCGCGGCGAGCGCCGCCGGCAGCGCGAAGGGCAGATAGGAGCCGCGGTGGCTGCCCAGCAGCTTCCCGTCGACGAACACTTCCGCGCGGTAGTTGGCCGAGTAGAAGTCCAGCTCGTAGCGCCCTGCCGCGGGCGCCCGGAAGGTGGTCCGGTACCACGCGACCGAGCCCATGTAGTTGCGCCCCCCCGCCCGTCCGCTGTAAGGGGTGGCGTTGACCACGTTCGGGACGCTCACCGTCGCGCCCGAGAAGCCGCCGCGGGCCCAGCCGTGGGCGAGGCCGGTGTTCGCGGGGTCCCGGCGGAGCGTCCACTGGGTCAGCGGTGTGCGCCCGCCGGGCCCTTCGAAGATCAGCGACTGGCGCGGCGGCGCTTCGGCCGCCGCCACAGAGGTGGCGAGGACGGCGCAGGCGATCATGGCCGCGAGGGCGGGCTTGAGGGCGTGGGAGAGCACGGTGTCTCGGAGGCGGCTCACGGACCAGGGGTTCTCCCGGCCCGCCCGCTTCTCCTGCACTAACAGCCGCAAGGGCCGATCAGAGCGGCGCCGCCGCAGTGGGGTGCGGAGCCTGCTGCTCGACGCCGGAGCGCTCGAGCAGCCCGTCCAACACGAGCAGCGCGCCGGCCTTGGAGAGGGGTTCGTTGAGGTTCCCGCACTTGGGCGACTGCACGCAGGATGGGCAGCCGCTCTTGCAGCCGCAGCCGGCGATCAGCCGCCGCGCGTCCTCGCACAGCTCCTCGAAGCGCGCAAAGGCGGTGCGGGCGATGCCGATCCCGCCCGGATGCCCGTCATAGAGGAAGATCGTCGGCACGCCCGTCTGCGGGTGCACGTTCGTCGAGAGGCCGCCGATGTCCCAGCGGTCGCACATCGCGATCAGTGGCAGCACCGCGATCTGAGCATGCTCGGTGGCATGAAGGGACCCCAGCAGCTGCTCCATCGACACCCGCTCGGCGAGCTCGCCGGCGTCCAGCTCGAACCACAGCGCCTGTGTCTGGAAGCTCATCGGCGGCAGCTCCAGCGCGAACAGGTCGAGTTGTGAGTGGTCCGCCAGGCGCCGGCGCTGGTAGGCGAGCACGGTGTCGGTCACGCTCACCTCTCCGAACGAGAGCCGCACCCCGAGCGTCTCGCGCCGGTCGAGCAGGCGCACGATCTCGGTGTCGGTGATCCGCTTCGGCTGTGTGTACCAATCCCCGGTGAAGGGGGATACGAGCGCGCGTCTGCGCTCGAGGTCGAGCTCGCGCACCTCATACGAGCGTCCGAGGTGCATGTAGACCGCGCCCTCGTGGATCGTCGAGTGGGCGCGCGCCGCCTCGGTGGTCCCGAGCAGCTCCCCTGAGGAGACGTCGACGATGGCAAAGCTCTCGGGCGAGGCCGAGCGCAGCGAGACCTCGGCCGCCGGGTAGGAGCCGAGGCGGCGCGGGACGTAGCTGGTGCCGGCGATGCCCTCGCGGCGGCGCAGCTCTCCCGCGCTCTCCAACAGCTCGGCGGCCGCCTCCCAGCGGGGGCCGAGGAACTCGGCGTCCTCCCGCGAGAGCGGGCCCTCGTGCGCCGCGCACAGCAGGTGCTGGCGGTAGATCAGCGGCGACTCGTGATCGAGGATCGCGGCCTCGACCGGCCGGTCGAGGAACTCGTCGGGGTGCCGGCAGAAGAACTGGTCGAGCGCGTCCTCTCCCGCCAGGAACACGGCCAGCCCGCGGCCGCGGCGCCCGGCGCGTCCCCACATCTGCCGCAGCGAGGCGACGGTCCCGGGGAACGTCACCACGAGGGCGCCGTCGAGCTCGCCGATGTCGATGCCCAGCTCGAGCGCGTCGGTCGTCACGATCGCGCGCAGCTCCCCGCGCATCAGGCGCTGCTCGAGCTCGCGCCGCTGCTGCGGGGTGTAGCCGGCACGGTAGGGCGCGATCAGCTCCGCCAGCTCGGGGTCCTCGCCGGCGAGGTCGTCGCGGACGAGGCGGCTCAGCACCTCGACGCCCTTGCGCGACTTCATGAAGCAGATCATCCGCGCGCCCTGGCGCACCAGCTCCGCGAGCAGCTCGGCGGCCTCGCCGAGCGCCGAGCGCCGAGCCCCGCTCGCCTCGTCGGTGAGCGGCGGGTTCCAGATCGCGATCTTGCGTTCCGGCGCCGGCGAGGCGTCGCGGTCGACGAGCGTGAAGTCCTCGAGCCCGGTCAGCCGCTCTGCCAGCTCCACCGGGTTGGCGATCGTCGCCGAGGCCATCATCACCCGGGGGCAGGTGCCGTAGGCGGCGGCGATCCGGAGCAGGCGCCGGAGCACGTTCGCGACATGCGAGCCGAACACACCCCTGTACACGTGCGCCTCATCGACCACGATCGCGGCCAGGTTCGCGAAGAGGTCCGACCACGCCGCGTGGTTGGGCAGGATGCCGACGTGGAGCATGTCGGGGTTCGTGAGCACGATGTTCGCCCGGCGGCGGATCTCCGCGCGCGCCTCGCGCGGCGTGTCGCCGTCGTAGATCGCCGGCCGCACATGGCTCGACAGCCCGAAGGACGCCAGCGCCCGCGCCTGATCCTGCGCGAGCGCCTTCGTGGGGTAGAGGTAGATCGCGCGCGCACGGCTGTCCCGGCAGAGGACGTCGAGGGTGGGGAGGTTGAAGCACATCGACTTGCCGGAGGCGGTGCCGGTGGTGACGATGGTGGGCCCTTGCCAGGCCGCTTCGATCGCCTCTGTCTGGTGCTCGTAGAGGCGCTCGACGCCCAGGTTCGCGAGCGCCGAGAGCAGCCTCGGATCGAGCCCGGCGGGCGTCTCGCCGTGGCGCGCCCGGCCCGGTCCTTCGCGCGCCTCCCGCACCAGCCGCCCGTCGGCGCGGCCCGTTTCCAGCATCGCGCTCCAGGGCTGTTCTCTGAGGTCGGCCGGCAAGGACTTGAGATAGTAGAGGCGATGTCGACCGCCCCCGCGCCGCCCCGTGGCGAACTGCGCACCTTCCACCATTCTTCCTATCCGGCTGAGCGGATCGCCGCCTGTAAGCGCGAGCGCGCCACCGTCTGCCTGCCCGCCCGCGAGTGCGCCGGCACCGTCGGCGAGGTCGTCGCGGCACTCGTGCCGCTGCGCGAGCAGGGCGTGATCGACGAGATCCTCGTCGTCGACGCCGCCTCGCGCGACGGCACCGCCGAGATCGCGCGGGCGGCCGGGGCGCGCGTCGTCCAGGAGGCCGAGCTGATGCCCTCCTACGGGCCCGTGCTCGGCAAGGGGGACGCGATGTGGCGGGCGCTCGGCGCGTGCCAGGGCGAGCTCGTGTGTTTCCTGGATGCGGACACCGAAGCGTTCTCGGCCCACTTCGCCACGGGCCTGCTGGGCGCGCTCGTGTGCGAGCCCGAGGTGCGGTTCGCCAAGGCCTTCTACCGGCGGCCCCTGGGCCGGGCGCGCGAGGGCGGCGGCCGCGTCAACCACCTCACGGCCAGGCCGGCGCTCGAGCTGTTCTATCCGCCGCTCTCGGGCGTGCGCCAGCCGCTCGCCGGCGAGGTCGCCGCGCGGCGCGAGCTGCTCGAGCGGCTGCCCTTCGCCACCGGCTACGGCGTCGAGATCGCGATGCTGATCGACGCCTGGCGCGCGGCCGGCCTCGGCGGTCTCGCGCAGGTCGATCTCGACGAGCACCGCAACCCGCACAAGACGCTCGCCGAACTCGAGCCGATGGCCCGCACGGTGCTCGCGACGGTGCTCGCGCGAGTGGCGGCCGAGGGGCGCCTTCAGGGCGGGCCCGACGGCCCCGTCGAACGTCCGGCGCTCGCCACGCTCGCGGAGGCCGCGTGACGGCGGCCGACGACGTTCGGTGTCTCTATCTCGACCTCGACGGCACGCTCCTCGGCCGCGGGGCGTCGCTGCTCCACGACGGCGAGGGCAAGGTCACGCTCGAGGGCGTGCGCGCGATCCAGGCCTGCCTGCGCGCGGACGTCGAGATCGTGCTGATGTCCGGCCGCCGCCAGGCGCAGGTGAAGGAGGACGCGCGCCTGTTCGGGCAGAGCGCCTACATCTACGAGGCAGGGGCCTGCCTGGTCCTCGACGGAGAGGAGCACTGGCTCACCGGCGCAATGGTGCCCGGGGAGCTCACGATCGCCGAGCAGATCGAGCAGACCGGCGCCCCGGCGCTCCTTCTGGAGACCTATCGCGGGCGCCTGGAGTACCACGAGCCGTGGCACGTGAACCGCGAGGTCTCACACCTCTTCCGCGGCCTGGTCGACGCGCCGGAGGCCGACGAGCTGCTCGCCCGGAGCGGCCACGATCAGCTGCGCCTGGTCGACAACGGCGTCGTCAGCCGGCGCTCGCCGGACCTGGCCGCGTTGCCGCACGTGCGGGGCTATCACCTGGTGCCGAGGGGAGCCTCGAAGGCCGCCGCCGTCGCGCTGCACATGCGTATCCGCGGCTACGCCCCCGAGCAGGCCTTCGCGGTCGGGGACTCACGCGAGGATCTCGCCAGCGCGGCTCACGTCGGCACTTTCTGGCTCGTCGCCAACGCGGTCGCCCGCGACCCCTCG
The DNA here is from genome assembly GCA_963742805.1 of uncultured Solirubrobacteraceae bacterium. Taxonomy (GTDB): domain Bacteria; phylum Actinomycetota; class Thermoleophilia; order Solirubrobacterales; family Solirubrobacteraceae; genus Palsa-744. The sequence goes on from CAVUNG010000001.1 coordinate 1,622,360, forward strand.
ATGCGCGCGGCGATCGCGGGGCTGCCGAACGTGCGGGTGGCCGAGGCGGGCCACGGTGCCGGGGTCTACGAGGCGGTCGTCAGCACGTTGATGGGTTAGGAGCCCGCCAGACGCCGCCACAGCCGGCGCCAGAACCCAGGGCGCGGCCGCCGGCGCCACAGCGCAGGCGGCGGCACGGTCGTGCGCACGAGGGCGACCCAGTCTGCGAGCGGCAGCTCGCCCGAGATCAGCCGCCCCAGCGCGCCGGTGACCGGAGCCTGGACGCCGGCCGCCTCGAGCGTGCGGGCGAGCAGCGGCACCGTCTCGAGCGCCTCGACCGCCTGGCCGACGCGCTGCGGTATCTCGGCGGCCGGGACCCCTCCCGCAAGCAGCTCGCCGGCCCTGCGGTTGCGGCTTTCCGGCGCGAGCGCTGTCGCCACGAGGTCGCCGGCGCCCGCCAGGCCGATCATCGACTCCGGTCGCGCGCCGAGCGTCTCCGCGTAGCGCCACACCTCGGCGAAGATGTGCCCGGCGGCTGCTCCCGCGGCGTTCAGCCCCTGTGCTTCGGTCGCGCCGGCCGCGAGCGCCGCGGCGTTCTTGGCCGCCCCCGCCAGCTCGACGCCGACAGGGTCGTTGGACTGCTCGCAGACGACGCCGGCGCGGTTGAACATCTGGGCGAGCGCCCGGGCCAGGTCCTCGTCCAGCGAGGCGGCAACGAGCGCCGCGCCGTCGCGCACCATCTCGCGCGCGTGCGCAGGGCCGCCCAGGCAGGCCACCCGCTGCGCGCCGAAACGCGCGCTCAGGACCAGCGTCGGGGGCGTGCCCGTCGGCGGCACGAGCCCCTTCGCAACCGACACCAGCGAGGTGCGGTCGCCGAGGCCGACCGCGACCAGCGAATCGACCGCCTCCCCGAGCGTGCGCGACGGAACCGCGAGAAACACGTAGTCGGCGCGTGCGGCGCCGGCTGAGACGGGCTCGACGCGCAGCCCGGCGGGGAGCTCCACGCCCGGCAGGTAGGCGAGGTTCTGTCGCGCGCTGTCGAGCGCCTGGGCCTGCTCCGGCGTGCGGGTCTGGAGGGTGGTGCGAAGACCGCCGCGGTCGAGCAGCACGGCCAGGGCCGTGCCGAACGAGCCGGCCCCGACGACCGTCGCCCGGCGAGGGCCGGGACGCGCCCTGAGCGTTCCCGCTGGCCGAGCAGCCTGGCTCGCAGTAGGCTCGGGCTCCTCCATTCATGCCCGAGCCTACTGATCGAAACGCCGCCTCCCCGGGTACCCCGTACCGCGGCGGAGGCTGGCGCAACTGGGCCGGTGATCAGAGGTGTGCGCCGTCCCGGCTGAGCTCGCCCGCGAGCGTCGAGGAGCTGGTGGCCCTCGTCGGCGAATCCGCCGCGAGCGGCCTCGGCGTGCGCGTCGTCGGGGCCGGGCACTCCTTCAGCGACATCGCCCTGACCGGCGGGACGATGATCGGGCTCGCGCGCATGAACCGCGTGCTCGACGCCGACCCCGCCTCGGGGCTCGTGCGGGTGCAGGCGGGGATCACGATCCACGAGCTGAGCGCCGAGCTCGACCGTCACGGGCTCGCCATGGAGAACCTCGGCGACATCGACGTGCAGAGCATCGCCGGCGCGATCTCGACCGCCACCCACGGCACCGGGGCGCGCCTGCGCAACATCTCCTCGCAGGTCGCCGAGCTGACGCTCGTGCTCGCTGACGGCTCCACGCTCACCTGCTCGGAGGAGCGCGAGCCGGAGGTGTTCCGAGCCGCCAGGGTCGGCCTCGGCTCGCTCGGGGCGATCGCCGAGGTGACGCTGCGCTGCGTGCCCTCGTTCACGCTGCGGGGCGTCGATGCGCCGGCTCCGCTGGATGCGGTGCTCGCCTCGTTCGAGGAGCGCGCGCTCGCCAACGACCACTTCGAGTTCTTCGTCTTCCCCCATGCGAAGGCGGCGCTGACGCGGACGAACAACCGCACCGGCGAGCCGGCGCGCCCGCGTGGGCGCGCCAGCGCCTACGCCAACGACGTCGTGCTGACCAACCACGCCTTCGGCGCGATCTGCCGGCTCGGGCGCCGCTTCCCGAGCCGCATCCCGGAGCTCAACCGTCTCGTGACCAAGCTCGCGGGGAGCTCCACGCGCGTGGAACGCTCGGCTTCGATCTTCGCCAGCCCACGCCTCGTGCGCTTCACGGAGATGGAGTACGCGGTGCCGCGCGCGTGCACGGCGGAGGCGGTCGCGGAGATCCTCGCCCTGATCCCGCGCGAGGGCTTTCGGGTGCCGTTCCCGATCGAGGTGCGGACCGTCGCCGGCGACGACGCGATGCTCAGCACCGCTCAGGGCCGCGACAGCGGGTTCGTCGCGGTGCACATGTTCGAGGGGATGGAGTGGGAGCCGTACTTCCGCGCCGTCGAGGCCCTGATGGACCGCTTCGACGGCCGCCCGCATTGGGGCAAGCGCCACTTCCAGACGGCGGCGAGGCTGCGCGGGCGCTATCCCGAATGGGACGCGTTCCAGCGCGTGCGAGCCCGTCTGGACCCGCGCGGCGTGTTCGCCAACGACTGGACGGACAGGGTGCTCGGGCCGGCGGGAGCGACGGTGCCGGACGTGGCGGCGGTGCACGGGAGCGCGGACAGATGAGCGCTCCCACGCTGGCACCGGCCGCGTCGGCCTATGAGCGGCTCGAGCGGGCGACCGCGGAGCTGACGCCGCCCTTCGCGCTGGTCGACCTCGATGCGATGGAGCACAACGCACGCGACATGGAACGGCGCGCGGGCGGCAAGCCGATCCGGCTTGCGAGCAAGTCGGTGCGATGCCGCGGGCTGCAGGAGCGCGTGCTGGCGCGGGACGGCTTCCGCGGCACCATGGCGTTCACGCTGCCCGAGGCGCTGTGGCTCGCCGCCGAGGGCACGGACGACCTTCTCGTCGCCTACCCGACCGCCGACGCCGAGGCGCTGCGCGAGCTGGCGACGGGCGCGGCGGACGTGACCGTGATGGTCGACTCGGCGGAGGGGCTGCGGCTGATCGACCGCGCTCTGGACGGCGCGGGCGGCGGGGCGGTCTCCGTGTGCCTGGACATCGACGCCGGCTGGCGGGCCGCCGGCGGGCGCATCCGCGTCGGGGCGCGGCGCTCACCGGTGCGGACGCCCGCCGAAGCCGCGGCGCTGGCGCGCGAGGTGCTCGCGCGCGAGCGTCTGGAGCTCGCCGGGATCATGGCCTATGAGGCCCAGATCGCCGGCGTGGGGGACGCGCCACCCGGCAGCCCGCTGCGAGGGCGGGCGATCCGCGCGATGCAGGGTCGTTCCGCACGCGAGCTGGCCGCCCGCCGGGGCGCGATCGTCGCCGCCGTCGCCGAGGTGCTCTCCGGCGCCGGCGCGTCGCCGCTGCGATTCGTCAACGGTGGCGGCACCGGCAGCCTGCACGGAACCGCCGCCGAGGCCGCCGTCACCGAGCTCGCGGCCGGCTCCGGCCTCTACGGTCCGACGCTGTTCGACGCGTACAGCGCGTTCACGCCCCGGCCGGCCGCGCTGTTCGCGCTGCCGGTCGTCCGCCGTCCCGGCCGGGGCGTTGTGACCGCGCTCGGTGGCGGCTACCTCGCATCCGGTCGCGGGGACGCCGCGAGGCTGCCGCGCCCGTATCTGCCGGCCGGTCTGCGCCTGGACGGACAGGAGGGGGCGGGCGAGGTGCAGACACCGCTGCTCGGCGCGGCCGCCGACGGGCTCGGGCTCGGCGACCGCGTCTACTTCCGCCACGCGAAGGCGGGCGAGCTGTGCGAGCGCTTCGACGCGCTGCACCTGATCGAGGGCGAGCGGGTCGTCGAGCAGGCGCCGACCTATCGCGGCGAAGGGCGGTGCTTCCTGTGAGGAGCGAGCGCCTGGAGGAGGTCCTGAGGGAGGTCGTCGAGACGCTCGCCCCTCTGGATCGCACGCCGTGCTCGCCGGGCGAGCGCGAGGCGGCCGAGTGGCTGGCCGCGCGCCTCCGTGCGGTGGAGGGGGTGTCCGTGACCCTCGAGGACGAGCCGTCATGGGGCACGTTCCCGCCGAACGCGACGCTCATCGGCCTGGTCGGGCTTGCGGCCGCCGCCGCGGCTTTCCGGGGACGCCGCGTCGCCGCCCTGGCGCTCGGGCTCGGCTGCGTGGGAGGGTTGCTCGACGAGGCCCAGAACGGCCCGCGGCTCCTGCGCCGCGCGATCCGGCGCCGCCGGCGCACGGTCAACGTCGTGGCGCACGCCGGCGACCAGGAGGCGATCGAGACGGTCGTCCTGCTGGCGCACCACGACGCGCCGCAGACGGGCCTGCTGTTCGACCAGACGCTGCTGAGGCGCGCGTGGGAACGCAACCCGGAGCGGCTGGGGCGGGCCAAAACGCCGCTGCCGCAGTGGTGGGCGGGGCTTGCCTCGCCCGCCTGTGCGCTGCTGAGCGTCCTGGCTCGTCGCCGCGAGCCGGCCGCGGCCGGGCTCGTGCTCGGCGCGCTGGCGACCGCGGCCGTCGCCGACCTGTGGCGGAGCCAGACCGTCCAGGGGGCCAACGACAACCTCTCCGGCGTGGCAGCTCTCGTCGCGCTCGCCGAGATGCTCGCCGCCGAGCGCCCGCACGGCCTGCGCGTGCTGCTCGTCTCCTGCGGGGCCGAGGAGACCCTGCAGGACGGCATCCGCGCCTTCGTGGCCCGCCACGGCGCCTCGCTGCCGCCACAGAGCACGACCTTCGTCAACCTCGACACCGTCGGCTCGCCGCATCTGATCATGCTGGAGGCGGAGGGGCCGATCTGGATGGAGCACTACACGGGCGCCTGGCTGCGCGACCTCGTCGCGACGCTCGCGGAGCGCCTGGAGATCCCGCTGGAGCGGGGCTTCCGCGCCCGCGCCTCCACTGACTCCGTGATCCCCAGCAGGGCCGGCTACCCGACCGCGACGCTCGTCTCGATCACCGACTGGCGCGCCCCGGCCAACTACCACCTGCCGAGCGACATCCCGGAGAACCTCGACTACGGGACCGTCGCGGCCGCCACCCGTCTGGTCGAGAGCGTCGTGCGCGAGCTGGCCGCGAGGGGTGTCGGCGAGCTCCAGGCGGCCGCCCTACGCTCGTAGGACGATGCCCGAGGGCGACACGATCCACCGCGCGGCAGCACGGCTGCGCGGCGCCTTCGAGGGCCGCACGCCCGAGCTGATCGAGACGCCGCAGCCGCGCCATCGCCACGACCGCTGGCCGGAGAAGCTCGCCGGGCGCGCCGTGCGCTCGGTCGACGCCCACGGCAAGCACCTGCTGCTGCGCTTCGCGGGTGGCCTGACCCTGCACTCCCATCTGCGCATGACCGGCCGCTGGTCGATCCGGCCGCAGGGCACGACGGCGCGCGGTGCCCGCCGCCACGCCTGGCTGGTGCTGGCGGGCGGCGGCTGGGAAGCCGTCCAGTTCGGCGGCCCCGTGCTCGAGCTGATGAGCGACTCCCGCGCCCGCACGGACCCGCGTCTGGCGCTGCTCGGTCCCGACGTGATCGGCGCGAGCTTCGACGAGCGGGCGTTCCTGCGGCGCCTGCGCGAAGACGACCCGACACGGCCGATCGGCGACGCGCTGCTCGACCAGCGCACGATCGCAGGCATCGGCAACATGTGGAAGGCGGAGTGCTGCTGGGCCGCGGAGCTCGACCCGTGGCGCGAGACGGGTCTCGTCGCCGATGAGACGGTGCTCGCCGCGGTCGCCTTCGCCCGGGAGGAGATGTCCCGCTCCGCCCGTGAGGGGGCGCATACTCGCCCCCACGCCGTCTACCGGCAGGAGGGCAGGGCCTGCCCGCGTTGCGGGACGGCGATCCGCGTCAGGGGGCAGTGGGAGAACAACAGGGTCACTTTCTGGTGCCCGGGCTGCCAGCTCTGAGGCCTCATAGCCGGCGCCGGGCGGCGTCCTCGGTCGCTCGTGTGCAGAGCACACTTCGCTCCCTGCGTCCTTGCCTGGCTTGCCTCTGAGGCCTCAGAGACGGGGTGCCCTCAGACGATCTCGGCCAGCCGCTCGCCCGCGCGCCGCAACGCCGCCTCGCCGCGCGCCCGGAACACCACCTGCAGGTCCAGGATGCGCAGGTCGAACGCGTTCAGCTCGACCTTCGCGGCGACGCCGTAGCACGGGACGCCGGACTGCCGGGCGAGCGTCGCCACCTCGAAGGCCGCGCTGCCGGCAAGCGTGCGCTCGGTGAGCGCCGGGACGGCGACGATCACAGCTCGCGCGGCGAGCATGCGCGCGTGAAAGCCGGCGCGCTCCAGCAGCGCAGCGGCGTCGCGGTCGCCGGCGGAGCCGGGCAGCTCGACTGCGTCGGGCTGCGGGGCGCCGGCCGCGAGAAGGCCGGCGGCGAGGGCGCCTGCGACACGCTCCGCGTTCACGCGCGTGGAGAACGGCTCGCAGGCGAGCAGGGCGTGGCGGCGGATCGGAGGGTTGCGGGCGGGCACGATCCGGCATCCTTCCAGCTCATGGCGCCGGCATCCGAGCACGAGATCGTCGAGGTGGCCGGGAGGGAGGTGAGGGTCAGCAACCCGGGCAAGCTGTACTTCCCGGCCGTCAAGCTCACGAAGCTCGACCTCGTCAACTACTACGTCGAGTGCGCGGAGGCCGTGGTGCGCGGGCTGTGCGAGCGCCCGACGGTGATGAAGCGCTGGGTGGACGGGGTCGAGGGCAAGCCGTTCTTCCAGAAGCGGGTCCCCGACAGCGCCCCCGAGTGGATGGAGACCGCGACCGTCACGTTCCCGAGCGGGCGCCACGCCCGCGAGCTCGTGCCGAACGACGCGGCGCACCTCGTGTGGGGCGTCAACCTCGGCGTGATCGACTGGAACCCGTGGCCGGTCAGGCGCACCGACCTCGACCGCCCGGACGAGCTGCGCGTCGACCTCGACCCAGGCCCGGGCGTGCCGTTCGAGGAGGTGCGCGAGGTCGCGCTCGGGGTGCGCGAGGTGCTCGAGGAGCACGCGCTGCTCGGCTTCCCGAAGACCTCAGGCTCGCGCGGCATCCACATCTACGTGCGCCTGGTGCCCGAGCACGGCTTCGAAGAAGTCCGCCGGGCCGCGCTCGCCCTCGCGCGCGAGGTCGAGCGCCGCATGCCCGGCCGCGCCACCAGCAAGCTGGTGGAAGGAGGAACGCGAGGGGGTCTTCATCGACTACAACCAGAACGCCCGCGATCGCACCGTCGCCTCGGCCTACTCGGTGCGCGCGGTGGCCGACGCGCGCGTCTCCTGCGCGCTCGAGTGGGAGGAGGTCGCCGCGGTGGAACCGGGCGAGCTGACGATGAAGACGGTCCCCGCCCGGCTGCGCGAGCGCGGCGATCCCGGCGCGTCCATCGACGAGCACGCGGGCAGCCTCGACGCCCTGCTGGAGCTGGCGGCGCGCGACGAGCGCGAGGGGCTCGGCGACGCGCCGTGGCCGCCGCACTTCCGCAAGCAGAAAGGCGAGCCCAAGCGCGTCCAGCCCAGCCGCGCCAAAGGCGCGAAGCAGAAAGCGAGCAAACCGTGAGCCTGCCGTTGAAGCCTCCGCTCAAGCCGGAGCTGGCGCTCTCGCGCAAGCAGCTCCCCGAGGGCGAGGAGTACTGCTACGAGATCAAGCTCGACGGCTTCCGCTGCCTGGCCTTCGTCGACGGTGAGGAGATCTACCTGCAGTCGCGAAACGGCCGTCCGCTCGGGCGCTACTTCCCCGAGCTCGTCCTTCCGCCCGGGCCGCTACGTGCTCGACGGGGAGATCGTCGTCCGCGACGGCGCCGGCCGCGAGGACTTCGACGCGCTCGGCCAGCGCATCCATCCGGCCGAGTCGCGAATCGAACGCCTCGCGGGGGAGACGCCGGCGGTCTACGTCGCGTTCGATCTGCTGGCGCGCGAGGACGAAAGCCTGCTCGAGCGGCCGTTCAGCGAGCGCCGGTCCGCGCTCGAGCAGCTGCTCGCCGGCAAGCAGTTCGCCGCTGCTCCGGTCGAGCTGATGCCGACGGTCGCAACCGCCGCCGAGGCAGAGGTGTGGCTGCAGGGCGCCGAGGGCGCGATCGCCAAGGAGCGCGGGGCGCCCTACCGCCCCGGCGAGCGCAAGGGCATGGTCAAGGTCAAGCGCGTGCGCACGATCGACGCCGTCGTCGTCGGCTGGCGGCCGGGCAAGGAGCAGGGCACGGTCGGCGCGCTGATCCTCGGGCTCTACGACGGCGCGGAGCTGCGCGTCGTCGGGCACTGCTCGGGGCTCACGGCGGAGGAGAAGCAGCGGCTCGTCTCCTTCCTCGAACCGTATGAGACAGGCGAGCGCGGCTCGGCGGAGCCGAGCCGCTGGAGCGCGGGCCGGGACCTCGAGTGGGTCGGCCTGCGCCCCGAGCTCGTCGTGGAGATCGACTTCGATCACGTCTCGGCCGGGCCGCATCCGTCACGGCGCCAAGCTCCGGCGCTGGCGCGAGGACAAGCCCGCGCGCGAGTGCAGATACGAGCAGCTGCAGGCCTGAGCGCGGCAGCTAGCATCGGTGCGATGAGCTCGGACACGGCGACCGTCGCCGAGGAGGAGTACCTGCAGATCCTCTTCTGGCTGCAGGAGGCCGGCCTGCCGATGACCGGCGCGAACGTGGCGCGCGCGATGCAGCTCTCGGCGCCGACCGTGCACGAGATGGTCGGCCGCCTCGAGCGCGACGGCTACATCACCCGCGGCGCGGACCGCGCGATCGCGTTCACCGCGAGCGGCGCCGAGCACGCCGAGGGCATCGTCCGCCGCCACCGCCTGATCGAGCGCTTCCTGACCGACGTGCTCGGCGTGCCCTGGGACGAGGTCCACGAGGAGGCCGAGCGCCTGGAGCACGCGATGTCGCCGGTGCTCGAGGAACGCATGCTGGCCGCGATCGGCGACGCCAAGACCTGTCCTCACGGGCATCCCGATCGTCGGCCGGCGCGCGCCTCGCCGGCGTGCCGCTGGCCGACGTCGAGGTCGGCGCTCGACGTGCGCGTGCTGCGCTTCGAGAACGAGGCCGAGGACCTGCTGCACTACCTGAAGGCCTCGGGCCTCGAGCCCGGGCTCGAAGGGACGCTTGCCGAGCGCGACGACATGAAGGTCGTGCTGCGCGCCGGCGGACGGCACGATCTGCGCGGTCACCCCGAGCGTCGCCGAGACCGTCTCGGTGATCGCCGACCCCTCGCCGCCGCCGCGCACGGCGCTGCCCGAGCAGCTCGTGCTCGGCGCAGCGCTACGGGCGCTGAGCGCGGGGCGCGACACGCGCGACACCGGCTCGCCACGGGAGGCCGGCATCCAGTGCCTGCCGATCCCCTGAGGCCGGCATGGAGCGCCGGCCGACCCATCCTTCTCCTACAGCGAGCGGTAGGCCTCGGCGAGGCGCGCGACGCCGGTCTCGATCTGCTCGGGCGTCACGCCGGAGTAGGCCAGGCGCAGCGTGTTCTCGCCGCCCTCCAGCAGGAAGTCGGTGCCCTTCACGAACGCCACGCCGCGCTCGGCGGCGGCGTCGAAGAGGCGTGCACGTCGGTCCCCTCGGGCAGCGTCACCCACATGAAGTAGCCGCCCTGTGGCTCGACGAACTCGGCCTCCGGCAGCTCGCGCGCGGAGCGCGTCGGCGAGCGTCTGCGCGCGCTCGGCCAGCGCGCGCTTGACGGTCTCGATCGAGCGGTCGATCGCGCCGGAGGCGCAGAACTCGTAGACGATCGACTGGGAGACCATGTTCGGCGAGATGTAGGTGTTGGTCGCGTGCTTGATCAGCGCCGCGATCAGATCGGTCGGGCCCGACGAGGTAGCCGACGCGCACGCCGGGGCAGACGGTCTTCGTGAACGAGGAGGCGTAGACGACGCGGCTGCCGTCGATCGAGAGCATCGTCGGCAGCGGCTCGCCGCTGAAGCGCAGCTCCACGTAGGGGTCGTCCTCGAAGACCACGAAGTCGTGCTCGGCGGCCAGCGCCAGCAGCGCTTCGCGCTTGCGGAGCGAGAGCGTGTAGCCGGCGGGGTTCTGGAAGTTGGGGATGATGTGGGCGAGCTTCGGGCTGACGCCGCCGCTGAGGAGCCGTGGCGAGGGCCGACGGTGTCGATCCCGTCGGGCTCGAGCTCGACCGGGTGCAGCTGGGCGCCGCGCTGGCGCAGGCCGAGCAGCGTGCGGTCGTAGGTCGGGCTCTCGACGACCACCTCGTCGCCGGCGCGGACGAGGTGGTCGAACAGGAACGCGTCGGCCTGCAGCGAGCCGTTCGTGACCATCACCCGCTCGGGCTCGACCCCGTGCTTGTCCGCGATCCAGGCGCGCAGGCGGGGGTAGCCGACGGCGGTGCCGTAGGCGGTCGTGCCTTCGGGGTCGCTCTCGAAGGCGCGCACGGCGGCGTCGCTCAGCCCGTCCACGTCGATGATGTCCAGCGAGGGGGCGCCGCGGGCGAAGGAGATCGTCGGTCCGGTGGGTGGTTGGCATAGCGGCGTAGCTTAGGCGTCCGAGCAGCTCGTCGTACTCGTGGGTCAGCTCGCGGCCCGTCTGCTCGAGCCGCTCGCGGAAGCGCAGCAGCTCGGCCGGTCCTCGGCGGGAGGGCCGGCGGCGGCGACCGCGCCGGTGTACGCGCCGGGGCCCCCGTGCCAGGCCGGGCCCGGGCGGGGAGTGCGGGCGCTCGGCGGCGCGGCGGTGCGTCGAACGCCGAGCCGCGCTCCGGACGGCGAGGGCTCCATCGCTCGCGGGGGCGGTGCCGGGCGATCCGCGGCCGGAGCGCGTGGCGCCGGCCGCTCCACCGACTCGTCGACGATGCGCCCGAAGTCCGTGTGCGGCGGCGACGCGTGCGCCTGTCCCTGCGGAAGATCGGTGTCGGCCGGACCCGCCTGTGCCGGGGGCGTCTCGGCGCCGAGGAGCGCATCGTGCGAGGAGATCGCCTTCATCGCGCCTTCGAGCTCGCCGAGCTTGCGCTCGAGCTCGCCCAGCGTGCGTGCCAGCTCCTGCTCGTCCATCCGGGCAAGCGTACCGGCCGCGAACGGCGGCCTTCGCGTGAGAAGGCGGGCCGCTTGGCCTCAGGCAGCCGAGACCGACGCGCCGCCGAGGACCTCGACGGCGATCTCGGCGGCTTCGGTGGGGGTGCGCCCGACGCGCACGCCCTTGGCTTCGAGCGCCTGCGCCTTGGCGGCCGCGGTGCCGGCGGAGCCGGAGACGATCGCGCCGGCGTGGCCCATCTGCTTGCCCGCCGGGGCGGTGAAGCCGGCGATGTAGGCGACCACCGGCTTGCTCATGTGCTCGGCGATGTAGTCGGCGGCCTCCTCCTCGGCGGAGCCGCCGATCTCGCCGGAGAGCACGACCAGCTCGGTCTCGCGCGTCGGCCTCGAACAGCTCGAGGATGTCGACGAACGAGGAGCCCGGCACCGGGTCGCCGCCGATGCCGACGATCGAGCTGCAGCCGAAGCCGGCCTGGGCGATCTCGTTGCCGATCTGGTAGGTCAGCGTGCCCGAGCGCGAGACCACGCCGACGTTGCCCGCCTTGAAGAAGGAGGCCGGGATGATGCCGACGTTGGCCTTGCCCGGGGAGAGGATGCCGGGGCAGTTGGGGCCGACCAGGCGGCGTGCCCGCCGATGGTCGCGCTTGAGCGTGTTGTAGACGCGCAGCTCGTCGTGGGCGGGGATGCCCTCGGTGATCGCGATCACCAGCTCGACGCCCGCCGCGGCCGCCTCGAGGATCGAGTCGGCGGCGAAGCGGGGCGGGCACGAAGATCATCGCCGTGTTCGGCTGGACCTCCGCTGCGGCCTGCTGCCCAGCTGTCGAACACGGGGATGCCCTCGACGTCCTGGCCGCCCTTGCCGGGCGTGACGCCGCCGACGACGTTGGTGCCGTAGCGCGCGGTTGTTGAGCGTGTGGAAGGTGCCCTCGCGGCCGGTGATGCCGGCGACGCAGAGGCGCGTGCTCTCGTCGACGAGGACGGACATCAGCCGGCCGCCCCCACGGCGCGCCCGGCGGCGAGCGCCACGACCTTCTCGGCCGCCTCGTTCATCGTCGCGGCCGGGTAGACGTTGGGCAGCGCGGCCTCCTGCAGCAGCTCGCGCCCCTGCTACGTCGTTGGTGCCGTCCAGGCGCACGACGAACGGGACGCTTTGCCGCGCTCGTCGATCTCGCCGAAGGCGGCGATCAGCCCTTCGGCGACCTCGTCGCAGCGCGTGATGCCGCCGAAGATGTTGAACAGCACGGCCTTGACAGCGTCGTTGGCGAGGATCAGCTCGACCGCCTGCTTGATCTTCTCGGCGTTCGAGCCGCCGCCGGCGTCGAGGAAGTTCGCCGGGCGCCCGCCCGCCTGGGCGACCACGTCGAGCGTGCGACATCACGAGGCCGGCGCCGTTGCCGAGGATGCCGATGTCGCCGTCGAGCTTGACGTACTGGACGCCCTCCTCCTTGGCGCGGCGCTCGATCGGGTCTTCGTTCTCGCTGTCGGACAGCGACTGGTTCTCGGGGTGGCGGTAGAGCGCGTTGCCGTCGAGCGAGACCTTCGCGTCGAGCGCCCTGACCTCGCGCTCCGGCGTGACGATCAGCGGGTTGATCTCGGCCAGCGTCGCGTCCTCCTGCCAGCCACACCTCGTACAGCGCCACGAGCGCGTCGGCGACGCCCTCGACGACGTCCTCGTCGGCGCCGCCGTCGGTGGCGATCTGCACCGCCTCCTCGCGGGACAGGCCGCTCAGCGGGTCGACGTGGTGGCGGATCAGCTTCTCGGGCGTCTGCTCGGCGACCTCTTCGATGTCGACGCCGCCCTCGACGCTGAACATCACCAGCGGCTTCTTGGCCGAGCGGTCGAGCAGCACCGAGGCGTAGTACTCGGAGGCGATGTCCGAGGCGTGCTCGATCCAGAGCGTGCGGACCGTGTGGCCCTTGATGTCCATGCCGAGGATGTTGCCCGCGTGCTCGCGCGACCTCGGCCTCGTCGGCGGCGAGCTTGACGCCGCCGGCCTTGCCGCGCCCGCCGATCAGCACCTGCGCCTTGACGACGACCGGGTAGCCGACCTCGGCGGCCGCCGCGACGGCGTCCTCGACGGTGTCGACGGCCTTGCCGGAGGAGACCCGCAGGCCGTGGCGGGCGAACAGCTGCTTGCCTTGATACTCCAGCAGGTCCATTGCGGCGCGGGACTCTAACGCAAGATCGCGCGGCCGGCGCGATCGGCGCCGCGCCGTGCTCTGCGCGCCTCGGCGCGGCATAATGCCCGCGCGATGCCCATCCCCAAGAACGTCACATTCGTCACCTTCGACGTCTACGGCACCCTGATCGACTGGGAGACCGGGATCTACGAGGCCTTCGCCGAAGGAGGCCGCCACGCGACGGCTTCGAGATCGACCGCGCGACGCTGATCCCGCTGTTCCACGAGATCTCGCGCGAGATCGAGGGCGGCTCCTACGAGCTCTACGCCGAGGTCCTGCGCCGCACCGCGATCGAGATCGCCAAACGGCTCGAGTGGCCGCTGGAGCCCTCGCGCTCGGGCTTCCTGCCCGACTCGGTGCAGCGCTGGGAGCCCTTCAAGGAGACCAACACCCAGCTGCCAGAAGCTCGCCAAGAAGTACAAACTGGGGCTGCTCTCGAACATCGACGACAAGCTCCTCGGGCAGACCCGGCGGCACATCCCGACCGACTTCGACCTCGTCGTGACCGCCCAGCAGGTCCGCTCCTACAAGCCCGAGCCGCCCCACTTCACCGAGTGCGCCCGGCGCATGGGCGGCAAGCGCGGCTGGGTGCACGTCGCCGCCAGCCACTACCACGACGTGGCGCCGTGCGTCAAACAGCGGGTGCCGGTGATCTGGGTCAACCGCAACAAGGAGACGCTCGACTCCTCGCCAGAAGAAGCCGACGGCCGAGGTCGCCGAACCTCAAAGAGGCCGCCAAGCTGCTCGGCGTCAGCTGAGACGGGTGCGGGCGCGCGCCCTGCACCCGGACGTGATCGTCGTCACGAGCGCGCTGCTGCAGGTCAACTGCGTGCTGCTACGCGGCGCAGTCGAGGGCGGCGCGCCCGCGGATGCGAACCCGCATCCTCCAGATCGAAGAAGTCGATCCGCGCGTGACGGCTGGGGCGAGCCGCCGAGGAGACGTTCGTCGATCGACTCGCCGGTTCTGCCCGACGAGCTCGAGCTGCTGCCCGCGCTGCTCGAGCAGGCCGGCTTCCCGCCCCCAGCGGGCTGCTCGCGACCCACGCCGACTGGGACCACCTGCTCGGCCGCTCGCCTTCCCGGGCGCGCCGCTCGGCTGCGCCGAGAGCAGCGTCCGCCGGCTGGCCGCCGAGCCCGGCGCCGCCCAGCGCGAGCTGCGCGCCTTCGACGAAGAGCTGCTACCTCGAGCGCGCGCGCCCGCTGGCCCTCGGCGCCCGTCCAGGCGCTGCCCGTCCCGGGGCACTCGGATCGGCGGGCGCAGCTCGAGCTGCACCAGACCGACGGGCACACCGCCGACGGCATGGCGATCTGCGGTGCCCTGGGCGGGCGTGCTGGTCGCCGGCGACTACCTCTCGGCGATCGAGATCCCGATGCTGAACGACGGCGGCGACATCGACGAGTACCTCGCCACGCTGGAGCGCCTGCGGCCGCTGCTGGCGGGCGCCGAGCACATCGTCCCCGGCCACGGCCCGATCCTCGACGCGGCGCGCGCCGAGACGCTGCTCGAGGAGGATCTCGCCTACCTCGCCGCGCTCGCTGCGCGGCGCGCGGACGCGGAGCTGCCGGAGGGGCGCCGCTCGCGCGCAGATGCGCGCGGTCCACGCGCGCGAACGTCGCGCAGCTCGGCGTCTAGCCGTCCTCGCCGACGATCGTCGCGATCGGGGCGCCGGCCTGGATCGGCGCGCCCTCCTCGATCGGCAGCTCGACGATCGTGCCGGCCTTGTGGGCGGTGATCTCGTTCTCCATCTTCATCGCCTCGATGATGCAGAGCAGCTGGCCCTCGGTGACCACGTCGCCCTGCTTGACGAGCACCTTCCACATGTTGCCCTGCAGCGGCGACTCGAGCGTGTCCGGACCGCCGCCCGCGGCCGCCTTGCGCTCGCCGCGCTTCGGCGCTTTCGCGCGCTGGCGCTGCGCCGTTGGAGGCGGCGGCGACGCCGCCGCCGGCGAACGGCGGGCCGACCACGCGCACGTCGAAGCGCTTGCCCGAGACCTCGACCGCGTAGGTCTGCTCGACCTTCTCGGCGTCCTCGCCCTCGGCGGGCTTCGCGTGGCCTTTCCGAAGGCGAGCGTCTTCAGCCACGCCTTGTCCTCGAGCAGGTCTCTGCAGGTCTCGCCGCGTGCCCACTGCTCGGTCGCGAGCAGCGCCTGGTGGAAGGGGATCAGCGTCTTCAGGCCCTCGATCTCGTATTCGGCGAGCGCGCGCAGCATGCGCTGCGTCGCCTGCTCGCGGTCGGCGTCCCAGACGATCAGCTTGGCGACCATCGGGTCGTACATCGGCGAGACTTCGCCGCCTTCGCGCGACGCCCGAGTCGACGCGCACGCCGGGGCCGGAGGGCTCGCGGTAGCGGCCGATCTTGCCCGGGGCGGGGGCGAAGTTCTTGGAGGCGTCCTCGGCGTTGATGCGGCACTCGATCGCGTGGCCGCGCAGCTCGACGTCCTCCTGGGCGTAGGAGAGCTCCTCGCCGGCGGCGGCGCGGATGCCCTCCTTGACGATGTCGATGCCCGTCGTCATCTCGGTCACGCAGTGCTCGACCTGCACGCGCGTGTTCATCTCGAGGAAGAAGTACTCGGGCTCATCCGCCCCGGCGCCGTCTCCGGTCGCGAACAGGCCCTCGATCGTGCCGGCGCCGACGTAGTCGACGGCCTTCGCCGCGTCGACGCCGATCTTGCCGATGCGCTCGCGCATCTGCGGGCGTCGACGACCCATTCGGGCGCCGGGGACTCCTCGATCACCTTCTGGTGGCGGCGCTGGATCGAGCAGTCGCGCTCGCCGAGGTGGATCACGTTGCCGTGGCGGTCGGCCAGCACCTGGACCTCGACGTGGCGGGGGTCGTGCAGGTAGCGCTCGAGGTAGACGGTCGGGTCGGAGAAGAACTTCTCGCCTTCGCGGCTGGAGCCCTCGAAGGCGCCCTCGAGCTCGTCCTCGGTCAGCGCCACGCGGAAGCCCTTGCCGCCGCCGCCGCCGGCCGCCTTGACGGCGACCGGGAAGCCGATCTCGTCCTTGGCGATGCGCAGCGCGTCGGCGACGGTCGCGACCGGCTCGGTCGTGCCGGGCACGATCGGCACGCCCGCCGCCTGCATCAGCTCGCGCGCCCTGGTCTTCGAGCCCATCGCCTCGATCGCGCTCGCGGGCGGGCCGATGAACACGATCCCGGCGTCCTCGCAGGCCTGCGCGAACGGCGCGTTCTCGGCGAGGAAGCCGTAGCCGGGGTGGATCGCCTCGGCGCCCGAGCGGGCGGCCGCGTCGAGGATCTTCTCGATGCTCAGGTAGTTCTCCGCGGCCGGGCCGTCGCCGAGGTTGTAGGCCTCGCCGGCGCGCTGCACGTGCGGCGCGTCGCGGTCGAGCTCGGAGTAGACGGCGACGCTCGCGACGCCCAGCTCCTCGAGCGCGCGCACGATGCGGACGGCGATCTCGCCGCGGTTGGCGATCAGGACCTTCTCGAACATCGGCCGCGGAAGCTTAGCTGAGCGAGGGCGGACCGCCTCAGGTCGAGGGCCGGCTGCGGCGATCATCCCGGCGCCGACGGTCGCGTTTGACGCCTCGTCGATCAGGATGAAGCTGCCGGTGCGGCGGTTGCTCGCGTAGGGGTCGAACGCGAGCGGGGCGCTCGTGCGCAGGCGCACGCGCGCCGATGTCGTTGAGCCCCAGCTCGGTCGGCGGCGTCGATCCGCTCGAGCGTGTGCACGTCGAGCATGTCCTCGATCCCGTCGACGATCGCCGTCGACGGTGCGCGAGGTGTGCTTGAGCAGGTAGCGCCCGCCGGGCCGCAGCGGTCGCGCGTCATCCAGCAGACGTCGGCCTCGAGCTCGCTGCGCGACCGCCGGCGCCTCGTCCGGGTGGACAGATCAGCTCGCCGCGCGAGACGTCGAGCTCGTCCTCCAGGCGCAGCGTCAGCGACATCGGCGCGGTCGCCTCCTCGAGCTCGCCCTCGAAGGTGTCGATCGCGGCGATCCGCGTACGTCCGCCGCCGGGCAGCACCGCCACCTCGTCGCCGCGGCGCAGCGCGCCGCTCGCGAGCTGGCCGGCGTAGCCGCGGTAGTCGCCGATCGCCGTTCGCCGCCTTCGCCGGGCGGATCACCCACTGCACGGGGAAGCGCGCGGGCTTCTCGTCCGGATGGTCGTAGGCGACCTCGACCTGCTCGAGGTGCTCGAGCAGCGCCGGCCCCTCATACCAGGGCATCGCTCGGAGCGGTCGACGACGTTGTCGCCGTTCAGCGCCGAGATCGGGATGTAGGTGATCCGATCGCCCGTCCCGCGCGGAGCTTCGCGCGCATAGGCCTCGAACTCGGCCGACGAGCTCCTCGTAGCGCTCCTGCGAGTGGTCGACGAGGTCCATCTTGTTGATCGCCACGACCATCTGCGGGATGCCCAGCAGGGCGCTGATGAACGCGTGGCGCTTGGACTGCTCGAGCACGCCGCGGCGCGCGTCGATCAGCACCACCGACACGTCGGCCGTGGAGGCGCCCGTGACCATGTTGCGCGTGTACTGCTGGTGGCCGGGGCAGTCGGCGATGATGAAGCGGCGCCTGGCCGTCGCGAAGTAGCGGTAGGCGACGTCGATCGTGATGCCCTGCTCGCGCTCGGCGCGCAGGCCGTCGGTGAGCAGCGCGAGGTCGAGCGTGCCGTCGCCGCCGCGGCGCTCGGTGGCCTGCGCGACGTGCGCCAGCTGGTCCTCGAACACCTGCTTGGAGTCGAACAGCAGGCGCCCGATCAGCGTGCTCTTGCCGTCGTCGACCGAGCCGGCCGTCGTGAAGCGCAGCAGATCGAGGGTCATCGCAGCGGCGTGGTTCCGGCCGTCACTCCGAGGGGCGCGCTCGCGCCGCGCAGGCGGGCGCGCACGGGCACTAGAAGTAGCCGGCCTTCTTGCGATCCTCCATCGCGGCCTCGGAGACGCGGTCGTCGGCGCGGGTCTCGCCGCGCTCGGTGATCCGGGTGGCGGCGATCTCGAGCACGACCTCCTCCAGCGTCGCCGCCTCGCGAGCGCACGCCGCCGGTGCAGCTCATGTCGCCGACCGTGCGGTAGCGGACGGTCTCCGTCGAAGACCTCCTCGCCCTCGATCAGCTCGGTGCCATCGCGCTCACGCGTAGAGCATCCCGTCGCGCTTGAAGACCTCGCGCTCGTGCGCGAAGTAGATCGAGGGGACCTCGAGCTGCTCGGCGTCGATGTACTCCCACACGTCGAGCTCGGTCCAGTTCGAGAGCGGGAACACGCGCACGTGCTCGCCCTTGTGGATGCGCCCGTTGTAGAGGTTCCACAGCTCGGGGCGCTGGTTCTTCGGGTCCCACTGGCCGAAGTCGTCGCGGAAGGAGATGATCGCGCTCCTTCGCCCGCGCGCGCTCCTCGTCGCGGCGGGCGCCGCCGAACGCCGCGTCGAAGCCGTGCTCGGCGATCGCGTCCAGCAGCGTCACCGTCTGCAGCCGGTTGCGCGAGGCCCGCGGGCCGGTCTCCTCGACGACGCGGCCCTTGTCGATCGACTCCTGCACGCTCGCCACGATCAGCCGCTCGCCGAGCTCGGCGACGCGGCGGTCGCGGAACTCGATCACCTCGCGGGAAGTTGTGGCCGGTGTCGACGTGCATCAGCGGGAACGGGAACGGCGCCGGGACGGAACGCCTTCTCGGCCAGCCGCAGCAGCACGATCGAGTCCTTGCCGCCGCTGAACAGCAGCACCGGACGCTCGAATTCCGCCGCGACCTCGCGCATCACGTGGATCGCCTCGGACTCGAGCGCGCGCAGGTGGCTGAGCTGGGGACGCGTGGCGACGCTCACTGCGGCTCGACCACCTCGACGTGGATGCCGCACTCGGTCTTGTCGGTCCCGGCCCAGCGGCCCTCGCGGCCGCTGCCCGGCTGGGTGCAGGGCGCGCAGCCGATCGACTCGTAGCCCTGGTCGTGCAGCGGGTTGTAGGGCAGGTCGCGCTCGTTGATGCGCCGCCACAGGTCCTTGTCGGTCCAGTGCGCGAGCGGGTTGTACTTCCACAGGCCGCGCTTCTCGTCGCGTTCGATCGGCTAGCGTGTCCGCGCGCGTCGGGCCCTGCTCGCGGCGGATGCCCGTGATCCAGCCCTCGGCGCCCTGCGAGCGCGCTCTCGAGCGCCGCCACCTTGGCGACCGAGCAGCAGTGCTCGGGCCCGCTCCACGGCTTGTCGGGGCTGCGTCGCGTCGAAGACCTCGATCTCGACGCCGAAGCGCTCCTCGAAGGCGCGCCAGGTCTGCAGCGTCTCCTCGAACAGCACGCCGGTGTCGATCGTGACGATGCGCACCGCCAGAGCCCGTGCCCTGGTCGAGGCGCAGCAGCTCGTCGATCAGCACCGACTCCTCCTTCTGGAAGGAGCACAGCAGCACGGCGCCGGCGCCGTGACGGGCGGCCTCGCGCAGCGTGTGCGTGAGGCTGAGCGCGGGGTCGAGACCCGCGTCGGTGTTCGGTCTGTGTGCTCTGAACTGGTGGCATGTTCTCTGGCCTCGTTTCCTCGCTTCGTGGCCCGGTCATGGCTGCTCGTCGGCAGGCACGGGGCGCCGGCTCGCCGCTGTTTCTATACCGCGCACTCGCCCTCGCCGCGGATCACTTCGAACGGCACGTCTGCGGTTCCAGTCGATGAACTGTGTTCATCGTCTCCAGGGCGAAGTCGACCGGCAGCGACAGATCCTTGACCTGCTCCTCGAGCGTGCCTGTGCCGACGCGCTCGGCGTACGCGCCCCACGTCTCTCCCTCCTCTCGATCCTCCTCATAGTGGCGGATCCAGCGCTCGATCGCGTCCGGTACGCGCTTGGAGGGCAGGCGCAGCTTCAGGCGCGTGCCGAACTGCGACGTCGCCGCCTTCGAAGACTCCGCCGACGAGCGGGATGTAGGCCGGGATCGTGTGCTCGCCGACTTTGATCGACGCGCCGGTGAAGCCGATGCTCGCGACGTGGTGCTGGCCGCAGCCGTTCGGGCAGCCGCTGATCTTGATGTTGATCTGCCGCGTCAGCTCGTCCGTCGATCTGCATCTGCTCGATCCGCTCCTGCACGGCCTGGTTGAGGCCCATCGAGCTGGTGATCCCGAGCTTGCACGAGTCGGTGCCCGGGCACGAGACGACGTCGTTGATCTCACGTGCGCCGGCGTCGCCGAGGCCGAGCGCCGACAGCGCGCGCCAGAGGTCGTAGACGCACTCCTCGCGCACCCAGCGCAGCACGAAGTTCTGCTGGACCGTCGTGCGCGCGTAGCCGCCGGCGTAGGAGCGCATGATCGCCGCCAGGCCGCGGAACTGCTCGGGGGTGAGGTCGCCGCGCGTGACCTTGACCTCGACGGTCACGAAGCCCTCCTGCTTCTGCGTCGCGGACGTTCGCGGCGCGGAAGCGCTCGAACTCGCCGAGAGTCGCCGTTCGGGCTGCCGTAGCTCTGCGGCGGCGGCGGGCGCAGCCTCGCGCTCGTCGTCGACGAACAGCCGGTGCTCGATCGAGAAGTCCCGTTCGGCCACCCAGTCGCCCTTCAGCTCCTCCTCGACCTGGCTTGCGGAGCTCCTCGATCCCGTACTTGTCGACGAACACCTTGATCCGCGCCCGCGCGCGGTTGACGCGCAGCCACTCCTGGCGGTCGAAGATCCGCATCACGGCCTCGGTCGATCTTCAGGTATTCGCCGTTGTCGAGCTCGAGGAAGTCGTAGAGCACCTGCGCTTTGCGCGGCATGATCGAGGTGCCGCCGCCGACGAGCATCTCGACGCCGCGCACCTCGCGGCCGTCGATCTCGCGCACGCGCGCGCGGAAGGCGACGTCGTGGATGTCGGAGATCGCGCGGTCGCGCGGGGCTGCCGTCGAACGACGTCTTGACCTTGCGCGGCATCGCCTGCGTGGTGGGGTGGCGCACGAAGTAGCGCACGTAGGCGCCCGCGTAGGGGGTCATGTCGAACAGCTCGTCTGCGGCGACGCCCGCCCACGGGTCGCCGGTGACGTTGCGCATCGTGTTGCCGCAGCCCTCGCGGCTGGAGAGCCCGGTCTCGCCGATCTCGCGGATCAGCTTCTCGACTTCGGGCAGCGGGATGTGGTGCATCTGGATGTTCTGGCGCGTCGTGATGTGCCCCTTGCGCAGCGGCACGTACTTCTCGACGACGCTCGCGAAGGCCTCCATCTGCTCGGGCGTGACGCCGCCGAACGGGAGCTTCACGCGGATCATCTGGACGTCGGGCTGGCGCTGGCCGTAGACGCCCTGCTTGAGGCGGAACTTGATGAACTCGTCTTCCTCGATCTCGCCGTCGAGGAATTTCGTCGCCTCGGTCTTGAAGTCGTCGTACTCCCGCTGAAGGATCGGGATCACGTGCCCGGGAACGTTCTGGAGGACCTCCGGGTCCGCGAGCGTTCCACGTGCGGCGGGGACGGACACTGGCTCCATCGGTTTACAGACCTCCTGCTCCGGGCGGTTGCCCGGGCTGGTTGGGTTCCGGGGGCGGTGGACGAGACTTTAGGGGCTAAAGCCTAGCGGCTTTCAGGTATTTATCCAGGGGTCCGGGAGATCTGTATCGGACCCCCTGCAGACCGCCTCGATACGGGCCGCGCGGACCCAGCCGGCGAGCCCCTCCGGGGCGGGCGCGGCGGCCGGCGCGGTCGCACGCATGAAGCGCTCGAGGGCGGCGACGACGGCGGCTGCCTCCTCCGGTGAGGCGGAAGGCGCGATCAGCTCGAGGTGGGGGCGGCGGTTGGGCATTCGCTCATTGTGGCGAACGCTCACTCGCCGCGCCCGGCCTCCGCCGTGTCGGATCGTGGGAGGCCGGCACGGAGCGCCGGCCGGCCCTTCCCGATCAAAGCGGGATGTTGCCGTGCTTGCGCTTCGGCCCGGCTTCGCGCTTGGTCTGCAGGGTGTGCAGCGCGGTGATCAGCTTCGGGCGCGTCTCGTGGGGGACGATCACGTCGTCGATGTAGCCGCGCTCGGCCGCCGTGTAGGGGTTGGCGAAACGCGCCTTGTAGTCCTCCATCAGCTTCGTCCGGCGCTCGTCGGGGGTCGGGCTTCCGGCGATGTCGCGGCGGTAGATGATGTTGACCGCGCCCTCGGGCCCCATCACCGCGACCTCGGAGGTGGGCCAGGCGAAGTTGAAGTCGGCCAGCATGTGCTTGGAGGCCATGACGTCGTAAGCGCCGCCGTAGGCCTTGCGCGTGATCACCGTCAGCTTCGGGACCGTCGCCTCGGTGAACGCATAGAGCAGCTTGGCGCCGTGGCGGATGATCCCGCCCCACTCCTGGCTCGTGCCCGGCAGGAACCCCGGCACGTCGACGAACGTGAGCAGCGGGATGTTGAACGCGTCGCAGGTGCGCACGAAGCGCGCGGCCTTCGCCGAAGCGTCGATGTCGAGCACGCCCGCGAGCTGGTTGGGCTGGTTGCCGACGACCCCGATCGTGAAGCCGTCCAGGCGCGAGAAGCCGCAGATGATGTTCTTCGCGTGGTGCTCGTGCACCTCGAAGAACTCGCCGTCGTCGACGATGTGACGCACGACATCGCGCATGTCATACGGCTTGTTGGGGTTGTCGGGCACGACGTGGTCGAGCTCCGGGTCCATGCGCTGAGGGTCATCGGCGGGTGCGACCCGTGGCACGGTCTGCATGTTGTTCTGGGGCAGGAAGCCGATCAGATAGCGGCAGTCCTCCAGGCACGCGTCCTCGTCCTCGGAGGCGAAGTGCGCGACGCCCGACTTCGTGTTGTGCGACATGGCACCGCCGAGCTCCTCGAAGCCGACCTCCTCGCCGGTGACCGTCTTGATCACGTCGGGCCCGGTGATGAACATGTGCGAGGTCTCCTTCACCATGAAGATGAAGTCGGTGATCGCGGGGGAGTAGACGGCGCCGCCGGCGCACGGTCCCATGATCAGGCTGATCTGGGGGATCACGCCCGAGCAGCGGACGTTGCGTACGAACACGTCGCCGTAGGCGCCGAGCGAGACGACGCCCTCCTGGATGCGCGCGCCGCCGGAGTCGTTGATCCCGATCACCGGGCAGCCGATCTTGGCCGCCAGGTCCATGATCTTGCACCATCTTCTCGCCCATCACCTCGCCGAGCGAGCCGCCGAACACGGTGAAGTCCTGGCTGAAGACGCACACGGTGCGGCCTTCGATCGTGCCGTGGCCGGTCACGACGGCGTCGCCCCAGGGGCGGTTCTTCTGCATGTCGAAGTCGTAGGTGCGGTGGCGCACGAACGTGTCGAGCTCCTGGAAGGAGCCCGGGTCGAGCAGCTTCTCGATCCGCTCGCGCGCCGTGTACTTGCCGCGCGCGTGCTGCTTCTCCTCGGCCTCCGGCGCGGAATGGAGCGCCGCCTCGCGCAGCTCGGTCAGCTGCTCGAGCTTCTCGTCGTAGGTCTCCGGCGCCTTCTGGCGCGGCTCCTTGCGGTGGCCGCTCCGAGAGGTCGCCAGCAGGGCGGCGTCAGCCTGACGGTCGTGTGAGCTGCTCGACATCGGCGCGGGATGTTAGCCGCAGCGGCGCGTCCATCCGGTGCCGGCGGACCGCGGTGGCGTCTCGGCGCGGTTCAGCGGGGAGATCCCGACAGCCGTGCGCGGCGCCGGCCCTGCGCGCCGTTCAAGGCCGCGAGAACGGCCGGTGGTGCGCGGAGCCGAGGCGATCGAGAACCGCGGTCAGCACGGCCTCCACCTCCTCGGCGGCTTGCAGCTCGGCTGCGAGATCCGCAGGCGGCTCCGGAGCGGCGCCGGCCGCCGGGCCAGAGCTCTCCGGCGCCGGCGCTGTATCGGCTTGCGCGCCCTGGGGGCCGGCCTCGAGCTCGCCGGCGGAGATCGAGGACAGCGGCTCGTCCACCTCGGGCGCCGGAGCGCCCGGCGCAGGGAGGTCGGCCTCGAGCTCGCCGGCGGGGATCCCCGACAGCGGCTCGTCCACTTCGGGCGCCGGAGCGCCCGGCGCGGGGAGAGCGGCATCGCTCTCGCCCGGCTCACGTCCTGCGGCCTCGAGGTCATCCGCCTCCGTGGCGGGCGTGCCGAGCGCCCCGACCTCGGCGTGAACGATCTCGTTCCCGTCCTCCGCCTGTCCGGCGAGGGTGGCCTCCACCGCGTCGAGCTCGCTGATCAGGGGCTCGTCGTCCGGCTGCGCCGGCGTTTCGGGCCCGGCTGCGTCGAGGGGCTCGTCACCCGGGGCGAGCGCCGGCTCCTCGTCCAGGTGTTCGCCCGGCCGCACCGGCTCCCCGTCGAGAACGTCGCCCGGCTGCGCCGGCTGCTCCCGCGCGGCCTTCTCCGCCCGTCCGCGGCGTCGCCCGAACAGGCGCGCGAAGAGGCCGCGCTTGGGCGGCTCCGGCTCCGGCTCCGGGAAGGGCTCGTCCTGCGACCGGAGCTCAGGTTCGCCGGGCTGGGCGCTCTCTGCTGTCCGGCTTGCCAGCCCGCCGCTCTCGGGCGGAGGGTCGCCCAGCGCTTCGGCGGCGCGGAGGTCGCTCTCGATCGCCGGGGCTGCGGGTGTGTGCGCGCTGGGCCACCGGGCGGCGCGCCTGGCCGCCTCGGTCGCCGGCGCCGGCTTGTGCTCGGCGATCGGGTCCTCCGGGGCGTCGGCGGCAAGCTCCTGGGCGGCGGGGCTCGCCTGCGCAGCCGTCTCGCCAGCCCCCTGCCGGCCGGACTCCGCCGCCGAGTCAACAGTCTCTGCTGGCTCCGCCGCCTCGACCGCCGCCGGCTCGCCTGCGAGGGCGGCCTGCGCCGCGCCTTCAGGCTCGTAGCTCACCGTCGTCTCGGGGTCCTCCCCGGGTTCCGCCTCGCCATCCGAGGCCTCGGGCTGCGGGGGCTCGCCGGCCTCGCCCGCGGTTCCGGGAGCATCGTCGGGCTCCTCGCCGGCCTGGCCATCGGCCTCGGGCAGCTCGCGCAGCACGGTGAGCGTCACCCGCGTTCCCCAGCCCGACGGCGCGAGCTCGACGGTGCCGGTCGTCCCCTGCGCCTCCCATTCGACGAGGTTCTCCGGCTCGGTTCGGGTGATCTTGATCTCGCCCAGCTCGCCGAGATGGCGGGCGAGCGACTCCGGGTCGCTCAGCTCTGTCCAGAGCTCGGGCGGGGACTTGACGAGGGTGCGCTGCGCCTCTGAGCTGATCACGGGAGTGCTTTCGCCCGATCCGGGCGGACTCCTCCCGCGATGCGAGTCGGCCGTCAGGCCGGGCGCTGGAAGGTGATGCTGAGACCGGCCCGGAACGCCGGCGGGAGCCGTTCGCAGAGCTGGTTGTAGAGCGCCGTGCCCGTGCGCCTGCCGGTGAAGTAGTTCCGCGCGTCGGTGTCGAGCACCTCGAGCCCCGCTCTGCGCCCCGCGGCCGCAAGCTCGTCGATCGTGTACTCGCGGAAGTGTGGCGGGGAGTCGCGCGTGGTGGTCGACAGGTCCATGTAGGGATTGCGCCCGGAGACCATTTCGATCCGCTTGTGCAGCGCCACCGCATTCGGCGTCTGGACGAACAGGAAGCCGCCCGGTGCCATCCAGCTGCGCAGGCCCCGGAGCACCTGGTCGGCGCCGGTGTAGAGGTGCTCGATCACCTCGCACATCACGATCACGTCGTATGGCCCGATCGCGGGCCAGCGCTCCTCGTAGAACAGGTCGTTGAGGTCGAACCGGTGTGCCTGCTCGCCGCCGGCAGGCGCGATGTCGCTCGCGTCGATGTCCAGGGTGTCGACGCGACCGGGGTAGTTGCCTTTCAACAGCTCCGTCTGGAGGCTCACGCCGATGTCGAGCACGCGCGCCGAGGACGGATCGGGCGTGCGTTCGACGAGTGAGTCGACATGTCCCAGCAGGTGGGCCCACCGCGTGCCGTGGAAGGCCATGTCGGAGCGATGCTGGCCGACCAGCGGGCGCGGCCAGAAGTGATCGGCGATGTCATCGAGTGTGAGGACCTTCTTGCCCTCGCCGTCCGCGGGGGCGACGCCGGGCTCAGGGGCGGCGGGCGTGCCGCCCCACGGGTCGGCGGCGTTCGCGGGCGCGCCGAAGGTGGAGGCGGCGCCGGCGGCAGGTTGCTGCTCGCCCATCATCGGCTGGTCGGAGTGCTCGTCATGGTTCGCGCTGCCGGGTGGGCTGGCCATGAGTATCTCCTGTACCCGGCGTGCGGCGCGCTAAGCCGCGAGCCGACGCCCTTGGACGAGCCCGCGCTCGTGGAGCTCCTCGGCGATCTGGACGGCGTTCGTGGCGGCGCCCTTGCGCAGGTTGTCGGAGACGATCCAGAGGTCGATCGCCCGCTCGTTGCCGGGGTCGCGCCGGATGCGCCCGACAAAGACCTCGTCGCGGCCCGCGGCGTGGATGGGCATCGGGTAGACGCCCTCCCCCGGATCGTCGAGCACGACGACGCCTGGCGCGGCGCGCAGCAGCTCGCGGGCCTCGTCCGCCGAGAGCGGGCGCGCAGTCTGCACGTTGACGGCCTCGGAATGGCCGGTCTCGACGGGCACGCGCACGCAGGTCGCGCTGATCGCGATCTCGCTGTCGCCGAGGATCTTGCGCGTCTCGTTGATCAGCTTGCGCTCCTCGTCGGTGTGGTCGTCGCCGGCGGCGAAGCTGCCGGCGTGCGGCAGCGCGTTGAATGCGATCTGGTGGGCGTAGCTGCTCGGAGCGGCGATGTCCTGACCGTGGAGGAGCGCGTGGGACTGGCCGATCAGCTCATCGACGGCGGCCCGGCCGGTCCCGGAGACGGCCTGGTAGGTGCTGATCACGAGCCGCTCGATGCCGGCGGCGTCGTAGAGCGGCTTCAGGGCCACGACCATCTGCATGGTCGAGCAGTTCGGGTTGGCGATGATGCCCTCGTGCGAATCCAGCGCGTCCGGGTTGACCTCGGCGACGACCAGCGGTACGCGGTCCTCCATGCGCCAGCGCGAGGAGTTGTCGATCACGGTCGCTCCGGCCGCGACGAAGCGCGGCGACCACTCGCCCGAGGTGGAGCCGCCGGCCGAGAACAGCGCCAGGTCGAAGCCCTGAATCGAGTCGTCGTCGAGGCCGCGAACGGTCAGCTCCCCGCCGGGGCCCTCGACGGTGCGGCCGACGGAGCGCTCGGATGCGAACGGCACGATCTCCGACGCGGGGAACCCCCGCTCGCCCAGCAGCCTCAGCATCAACGTGCCGACCTGCCCGGTGGCTCCCACGACCGCAACCCTGTACCCGTCGTTCATGGTCTCAGGGTACAGCTACGTGCCGGTTGCGCCGCCGGGATCGGTGTCGCGCAGCAGCCCGCGCAACACCGCCTGCAGCCCGGCGATCTCGTAGGCCTCCCGCTGGCGCCGCTCGCCGCTGTGCGCGAGCAGGCCGTCCAATCCGTCCAGCTCGGCCTCGCAGCCGAGCTCCTGTGCGTGCTCACGCGCCCCCGGCACGGTCTCACGCAGGATCTCCGGGAGCGAGCGCAGCGACCCCTCGGCGTCGGGCAGCCGCGCGCGGATGCCGAAGCGCGCGGCTTTGAAGATCGCCTCCTCGAGCACCTCGGCCGGCGGATCGGGGCTGACCGCAGAGCCGGCCGCGGCGCGGGCGAGGCAGTGCGTCAGCGCCACCAGCACCGCCATATCCTCGAGCCGCGCCTGGGCGTCGAGCGCCCGGACCTCGACCGTGCCGAGCCGCGGGTGCGGACGGAGCTTCCACCAGAACCACGTGTAGTCCGGTACCCCGGCGGCCCTGACGAGCCGCTCGGTTGCGACCGTGAAGTCCTCGAACCCCGCCATCGCGCGGGGCACGCCGGAGCGCGGCCAGCCCCTCACGGTGACCTCCCGCGCGGAGGCCAGCCCTGTGTCGCGGCCGTGGCGGAAGGGCGAGTTCGCGCCCAGCGCCTGCAGCGCCGGGAGGTGCGCCCGCAGGCCGTTGAAGGCGCGGATCGCGGTGTCCGGGTCGGGCATTGCGACGTGGATGTGAAGGCCGCCGACGGGTGTCGCGACCGCGTCGCCCAGCAGCTCTCGGATGCGCTCGTAGCGTGCCTTGTCGGTGATCTCCGCCTCGCCCTCGGCCGCCGCGGGGTGGGTGCCGGTGCCGATCAGACCCGTGCCGGTCGCGAGCACGGCGCGCCGGAGCGCCGCCAGCTGCACGGTCGCCTCCTCGGCGCGCCGGCAGACGTCGGTGATCAGCTCCACCTGGCAGGCGTGCAGCTCGCGCTCGATGCGCCCCGCCGCAGGAGCCTGGGCACGTTCGAGCACCGCCTCGGAGGCGTTCACCTGCGCCCCGGTCACGGGGTCGACGAGGAACAGCTCCTCCTCGACACCCAGCGTGAAGGCGTCGCCGCGGCCGAACGCGTGGTCATCGGCGGGCTCGCTCATGTGTCTCACTTGCCCGACGACCGCCGTTCTTACGCCGGTCCCGCCCGGGGCGACGGGTTTTCGCACGGCGGGCAGTCAGAGTTCGGTGGAGCAGGAAGACGAGAGGAGCGAAGCGAGATGGCGAAGGTCACGGCAGGCATCACGGTCTCGGTGGACGGCTTCATCGCGGGCCCGAACGACGTGCCGGGGCGCGGCCTCGGCGACGGCGGCGAGCGGCTGCACAACTGGGTGTTCGGCGGCCCCTGGCGCTATGAGGACGCCACACGAGGCCAGCCCGAGGGCGAGGACGCGGCCTGGATGGATGAGGCGATGGGCGGGCTCGGCGCGGTCGTGTGCGGGCGCAACACCTACGAGGCGGCGCGCCACTGGGGCGGGGGCAGCGCATGGGGGGTTCCCGTGTTCGTCGTCACCCACCGCACCCAGGAGACGCCGGCGAGCGAGGACTTCACGTTCGTGGACGGCGTGGCGCAGGCGATCTCGCGGGCGAGCGCCGCCGCGGGCGAGGGGAAGGTCCACGTGATGGGCGGCGGGCAGGTGATCCGCGGCGCGCTCGCGGCCGGGCTCGTGGACGAGCTGACGCTGATCGTCGCCCCGCTCGTGCTCGGCGCGGGCAAGCGCTTGTTCGAAGGCTTCGATCGGGAGATCGAGCTCGAGCAACTCGGCGCGCGGCAGTCGCGGTTTGCGACGTTTCTGGACTACCGGGTCGAGCGGTGAGCCGGGGCCCGCTCAGAGCAGGAAGGGGACGAGCATCTTGGTCGCGAGCGTGTACCGCGGGTAGGCGACCGGGAAGGCGGCGGTCATCAGCCGCTCCTCGACGCGCGCGCTGTGCACGAAGTAGGTGCCGGCGGCCAGCACCACGATCCCGAACAGCAGGTTGATGGCGAGCGCCGTGCCGAGCAGGGCGAGCAGCAGGCCGCTGTAGATCGGATGGCGGACCCGGTGGTAGGGCCCTGAGGTGACGAGCTCGGGTTCGTCCTTGGCCGTCATCGGCATGCCCCAGTTGCGTCCGAGCGCGAGGCGTGCCCACACCGCGAGTCCCAATCCGGCCAGGAGCACCACGACCCCCGTCGCCTGCAGCCCGGGGTCCTCGACCGCGCCCGAGCCTATGTGACCGGTACGGGCAAGCACGTAGACGGCGATCAGCACGAGCCCGCCGCCCGGGAACCGGGGCCGTCGCCGGGAGCCGTGCTTGACGCCACGCGCGGAGACGAACCAGTAGACCCAGAACACGGCCCAGGCGGCCGGCACGAACACGTGGACCCAGTCCATCGGCCTTAAGGATGCCGGTGGGCCGCCACGCAGGCGCCGGCCGGGGGAGGGGAGATGGGCGAGATCGCCGCCCCCGTCGGCGGCTCCCCGGCGCTGCGCTCGCGCGGGCCTGACGCGGCGCTCAGGCGCCGGTCTGCGCCGTCATGAAGTAGATCGTCAGCAGGATCAGGACGCTCGAGACGTAGCCGACGATCTCCACCTGCCGGCGCAGCGCCAGGTACTCCGCGCTCCAGCGCACCTCGCCGTCGCCGGCGGCCGCGACGTCGCGGTCGGCCAGCTCGCCGAGTTTGCGCTCGCGGGGCGCGAAGAACGCGCCTCCCAGTCCGCCCAGGATGATGATCATCGCGAAGCCCCACTGGACGTAGAAGTCGCTCCAGACTTTGAGCTTGCTGGCCAGGTAGATGCCGCAGAGCAGCGCCAGTCCCAGAAACGGGGAGATCACGAACTTCCCGACGGTGTCCTGGATGCGGTGGAACCCCGGCATCGCCTGCGGCTCGCGCTTCATGCCGACGGCGTACATCACCGGGTAGGCGAACGTGACCCCGAACGCGATCACGATCGCAGCGATGTGCACGGCGAGCGCGACCGTGTAGAAGGTGACCGCGATGGGCATGTGCGCAATCTACGTTGCGGCGCGGCGTTCTCCTGCTCTCGCGGCTGGGGCGTGATGACCAAGCTCGCGATCGTCACGAGCGCGAGCGCACGACCGCCATGATGTGCGGGGCGAGGACGAGTTCGCAGGCGGAGGCGCCAGGGCCACCGGACCGACGTCAGAACGTCGGTGCGTACTTCCCGAACACGTCCTGCATCGCGCCGCACACCTCGCCCATCGAGCACCGGTCCTTCAAGGCCTGGCGGATCGCGGGGAGCAGGTTCTCATCGCCGCGCGCGGCCTCGCGCAGCTCCTCCAGACGCTTCTCGGCGAGCGCCTGGTCGCGGTTCGCCTTGAACTCCTTCAGCCGGCCCACCTGCTCGCGCTCGGACTCCGGATCGACGCGGAGCAGATCCGGGACCTCGAGATCCTCCTCCTCGAACGCGTTCACGCCGACCACGATGTCCTGCTTGATGCGGTAGCGCTCCTGGTAGCCCCAGGCCGACTCGTCGATCTCGGCCGTGATGAACTCGATCGCGTTGACGGAGCCCCCGAGCGAGTCGACCTTCGCGATCAGCTTCGACGCTCGCTCTTCGATCTCGTCGGTGAGCGACTCGACGAAGTACGAGCCGGCGAACGGGTCGACGGTGTCGGCGGCGCCGGACTCCGCCGCGAGGATCTGCTGCGTGCGCAGCGCGATTTTCGCGGCCCGCTCGGTGGGGAGCGCAAGGGCCTCGTCGAAGCCGTTGGTGTGCAGGGACTGCGTGCCGCCGCAGACGGCGGCGAAGCCCTGCAGCGCGACGCGGACGATGTTGTTCTCGGGCTGCTGGGCGGTCAGCGTCACCCCGCCGGTCTGGGTGTGGAAGCGGAGCATCGTCGACTTCGGGCTCTTGGCGCCGAAGCGCTCGCTCATGATGTGCGCCCACATCCGCCGTGCCGCCCGGAACTTCGCGACCTCCTGGAAGACGTTGTTGTGGCCGTTGAAGAAGAACGCCAGGCGCGGCGCGAAATCGTCGACGTCGAGGCCCTTGTCGATCGCCGCTTGCACGTAGGCGATCCCGGAGGACAGCGTGAACGCGACCTCCTGGACCGCCGAGCACCCCTTCTCGCGGAAGTGGTAGCCGGAGATCGAGATCGTGTTCCATTTCGGCACCCGCTCGTTGCAGTACTGGAACAGGTCGGTCGTCAGGCGCATGGTGGGCTCGGGCGGGTAGATGTAGTTCCCGCGCGCGATGTACTCCTTCAGCACATCGTTCTGCGTCGTGCCGCGCAGCCGCTCGCTCGGCACTCCCTGCTCCTCGCCCACCAGCTCGTAGAGCAGCAGCAGGCAGGCGGCGGGCGCATTGATCGTCATCGACGTCGAGACCTGGTCGAGCGGGATGCCGTCGAAGGCGGTGCGCATGTCGTCGATCGTGTCGATGGCGACCCCGGTGCGCCCGACCTCCCCGAGGCAGCGCGGGTTGTCCGAGTCCAGGCCGAGTTGGGTGGGCAGGTCGAAGGCCATCGACAGGCCTGTCGAGCCCTTGGAGATCAGGTAGCGGTAGCGCTCGTTGGACTCCTTGGCGGACGCGTATCCGGCGTACTGGCGCATGGTCCAGGTCTGCTTGCGGTACATGTCTCGATGGACCCCGCGCGTGTATGGAAACGCGCCCGGCTCGCCGAGGTCGAGGTCGGCGGGCAGGTCGGACTCCTCGTAGAGGGGCTCGATCTCGATCCCTGAGTCGGTGAAGCGCCGGGGGTCGTCGGGCCCGACGATGGGCGCGACCGACAGGTCGTCGGGATCGTCGTCGTCGATGGGGCGTATCGGTGCGGTGGCCATGGTGCGGATGATATGGACCGCGGCGATCCGGTCCCGTGGTCGGCCGGCGCTTCGTGCCGACCTTGGCGCCTGGGCGGGGGCGTCTTTCAGGCTCGCAAGAACGCTGCCCGACCGGGTCCGCCGGGCATTTCGCGGGTATTGTGCGCTTTGATGGCGACCTGTCTGGTGACCGGAGGGGCCGGGTTCCTCGGATCCCATCTCTGCGACGAGCTGCTGGCTCGCGGCAATCGCGTGATCTGCGTGGACAACCTCGAGACGGGGTCGCTCACGAACATCGAGCACATCCGCGACCGGGCGCGCTTCGCGTTCCTCAACATCGACATCACGGAGCCCTACTTCGTCGAGGAGGATGTGGACTGCGTCTACCACTTCGCCTCGCCCGCCTCCCCGATCGACTATCTGCGCCTGCCCCTGCACACGCTGAAGGTCGGCTCCTACGGCACGCACCACACGCTCGGGCTGGCCAAGCTCAAGCGTGCCCGCTTCCTGACCGCCTCCACCTCGGAGGTCTACGGCGACCCGCTCGAGCACCCGCAGTCGGAGGAGTACTGGGGTCACGTGAACCCGATCGGGCCGCGCGGGGTCTACGACGAGGCCAAGCGCTACGCAGAGGCGCTGACGATGGCCTACCACCGCCAGCAGGGCGTCGACACCGCGATCGTGCGGATCTTCAACACGTATGGCTCGCGGATGCGGCCGCACGACGGGCGCGCGATCCCGACGTTCCTGCGCCAGGCGCTTGCCAACCGGCCGCTGACCGTGTTCGGCGACGGCAGCCAGACGCGCTCGTTCTGCTACGTCAGCGATCTGATCAGGGGGATCATCGCCCTGTCCGAGTCCGGGTATCATGATCCCGTGAACATCGGCAACCCCGACGAGTTCACGCTGTTGGAACTCGCGGAGACGGTGCGTGAGCTCACCGGCTCGAACTCGGAGATCGTGTTCGAGGCGCTCCCCGTCGACGACCCGAAGCAGCGTCGCCCCAGCATCGCCCTCGCGCAGAAGCTGCTGGACTGGGCGCCGGAGGTGTCGCTGCGGGAGGGTCTGCGGCGGACGATCGAGGATTCAGGCGTCGAGGTTCTCGTCGGGGGTGGCTCTCGCTGATCTCCGCCCGGCGCCCCGCGTTCCGCGTCCAGCCCGCTGGACGGAACCGCTCCGTCTACCAGCAGAAGGTGTTGTGAGCAGCGAGATGGGCACTCGTTTGTCGGGAACGCCGAGTCCCCCCGCGCCGCGCGTGAAGGCTCCGCCTGCGCCGCCGCACCGCACGCCTCCGATCGTCGCTAACCGGCCCGCCTCGGGCCCGCCCCCCGACCGCGACGTGCGGGCACGGCGCCCCACGGCTTTCAGCTTCCTGCTCCGTTTCTCGACGCTGCGTCGCGCTGCGCGCGTGGCCACGCTGCTGGCGCTCGACTTCGCCGGCGTCTCGCTGGCGATCTTCACCGCGCTGGCGCTCAAGGAAGCGGTGCATGGCACGGTCGACGCCACCAACGCCCTGCACGGCACCGAAGCGTTCGTGCCGTTCTGCTACCTGCTGACGGCGCTGCTGTTCGCCAACGCCGGTCTCTACGCCGAGCGCGGGATGCGCCCGGGCATGACCCGGATCGTCGGCTCGCTGTTCGAGGTGGCGCTGGTCGCCCTGATCTTCGCGCTCGTCAACGGCGAACACTTCTCGAGCTACTACCTCTTCTACGGGTCGCTGGTGTTCGCGATCTTCTACGTCTCTGCGTTCCGCGGGGCATACGACCGGGTGACGCTGCTGTTGCTGCGCGCTGCCGGGTTCCAGCGCCGGGCCCTGCTCGTCGGCCGGGGGCGGCAGATCGCCGACGTCGCCCACGCGCTCGCCGACGCCCCGCACGCATCGATCGAGATCGTCGGCTTCCTGTCGCCGACGCCGCTGCCGGACAACGGCCTGCGCTCGCTGGGCACGCTCGGGGACCTGGAGCGCGTGCTCGGCTCCGCGCGTGTCGACGAGGTGATCATCGCCGACCCGGACTTCCCCCAGGAGACCGCCGTCGAGCTGGTCGACCAGTGCCACCGCCGCGGCATCCGGGTGCGCCTTGCGCCCTCGACGATGGAGATCCTGATCCACCGGGCCGAGTTCGTCCCGGGCCAGTCCGTGCCGCTGTTCGAGCTCGGGCCGCCTGCCTTCGAGGGCATCGACTTCGCGCTGAAGCGGACCTTCGACGTCGTCGGGGCGACGCTGCTGCTGATCGTGCTGAGCCCGCTGCTCCTGGCGCTGACGCTCGCGGTCGCCGTCACCTCGCGCGGACCGATCCTGTTCCGCTCGATGCGGCGGGGCATCGGTCAGCGGCCATTCCCCTGCTTGAAGTTCCGCACCATGCACACCGACGCGGAGGAGCGCCAGGCCGACCTCGAAGAGCTCAACGAGGCCTCGGGCGCCCTGTTCAAGATCCGCGACGACCCGCGGCTGACGTCCGTCGGGCGGTTCCTGCGGCGCTTCTCGCTCGACGAGCTGCCGCAGCTGATCAACGTCCTGCGCGGCGAGATGTCGCTGGTCGGACCACGCCCGCTGCCCGAACGCGACTACACGATGCTCGAGGACTGGCACCGCAAGCGCTACCTCGTGCTGCCGGGCATCACGGGGCTGTGGCAGGTATCGGGGCGCTCGGAGCTCGACTTCGACGACCTTGTGCACCTCGACTTCCTCTACCTGGAGCGCTGGTCGCTCGCGCTCGACCTCACGATCCTCCTGAAGACGATCCCCGCCGTGATCTCGCGACGGGGCGCGTACTGATCGGTTCCGCGCGGCGGGCTGCCCGGTCGCTTCGGGACCCCGTGCGGCCGGTGCCGCGGAGTCGCCGGCGTCAGGGCGCTTCGAGCCCCTCGGCGGGGCTGCGCCGCAGCGAACGGGCGGCGCGCTTTGCCGGCTCGGACTCGGCAGCCGCGCGCGCGTAGACCTCCCACGTCGCCCGCGCCGCGTCCTCCCAGCTCCAGCGCTGGGGCGCCGGCGCCGGCCGCCTGGCGCTCTGCGCGGCTTCGATCAGCGCCGTCATGTCGCCCGCGGGGACGAAGGTCGCGCGGTCGCCGAGCACCTCGCGCAGGGCGGGGCCGTCGGTCGCGGCCACGGGCGTCCCGCAGGCGAGCGCCTCGACCGCCGGTAGCCCGAAGCCGGCCTGCTCGCGGGAGACGACGAGGGCACGGGCGCCGGTGTAGAGCGCCGCGAGCTCGTCGTCGTCGACCTCCCCGGTCAGGATCACGCCGGTGAGCTCGTGAGCCCACGGGCTGGTCGCTCCGACAAGCACCAGCGGCAGCTCCCGGGGCGCGGCGGCCAGTTCGGCGATGTGGCTGCTCGGGTCCGGGTGCTGCAGGCTCCCGACCCACATCAGGTAGTCCTCGGGGAGGCCGCGGCGCGCTCGCGCCTCGCGGACCTCGCGCTCGGAGCGCGGGTACATCGCGGCGTCGGCTGCCTCGCCGATCACCGCCACCCGCGAGGGGTCGAGCCGCAGGTGCTGGACGGCGTCGCCCGCGACGGCCTGGGTTGGCACGATCACGCATACAGCCCTCTGCAGGGCGAGCGGGCGCAGACGCTGGCGCAGGCTCATGCGCAGATGCTCGCTGCGCCGCTTCTGCACGTTCAGATCGTGGACCGTGACGACCATCGGACAGGGACTGTGCAGCATCGCCCCCTCGATCCAGGGCGTGTGGAAGACGTCGGTGTCACGAGCGCGCAGCGCTCGCAAGGGACGGTTGGTGTCGAGCACCTCGTCGCTCGCCGCGGCGGTCTCGCGAAGGGCTTGCAGGATGCAGCGCGCGTAGCGTCCGACGCCGTCGCGGTCGACGGCCGGACGGCTGTCCAACGCGACCCTCATCGACCCCGGCCGAACTCTCTGGTGCTCTGCACGCGCTCCCCATCGCTCACAGCGCCCAACATAATCGCTATGAGCGGACGTAGATAGCTCTGACAGCTTCTCTGCAGCTATGAGCGCTTCCCGCTTCTCGCTCCGTCCAAACGTTTCGGTTCCCCCGGAGGGCCGCTTCCGCGTCTAGGCTCGCCGGGCGATGCCGTCGCAGTCCTACCACGAGGAGCTCTGGCGGGAGATTCCCACCGGACTCGAGCCGGAGCACTTCGCGCTGCGGCTGCGCTTCCTGCTGTCCGAGCTGCCGCCGCGGGCGCGCGTGCTCGATCTCGGATGCGGCGAGGGATGGTTCGCGGCGGAGCTGGCCAAGGCCGGCGCCGAGGTGCTCGCTGTGGACGTTGCCGAGGAGCCGCTGCGCCGTGCGCGCGCCCGCACGCCGGGGCTTCGCACGCAGCTGATCGACGGCGAAGGCGAATGGGAGATCGCCGACGCGAGCTTCGAGGTCGTCTGGGCCGGCGAGGTGCTCGAGCACGTCGCCGACACCTCGCGTTGGCTCTCGGAGCTGCGCCGCGTGCTGCGCTCGGGCGGGCGGCTGCTCGTCACGACTCCGGAGCTGGGCCGTGCCCAGCTGCTCTCAGCCGCGCTGTCGCGAGCCGCCTTCGCCCGCCGCTTCGACCCGCAGGGCGACCATCTGCGCTACTACGACCGCAGGACGCTGAGCGCGCTGATCACTTCGTTCGGCTTCGAGCGGCTTTCCGTGCAGCGCGCCGCCGGGCCGCCTGGCGCGCGGCGGCTCTTGCTCGCAAGCGCCGTGCGGTCGCGGTTTTGACGCTCGCTTCCAGCTGCGCGACGGCGCGCAACGCCTGGACGTAGTCGTCGTAGGTCTCTACGGCTTCGGGGTGTCCGACCGTGAGCGCTTCCGGCGAGATCGACGCAGGGTCGAGATAGATGCCGGCACGGATCTCCTGGAGCGCGGCCCTCGGGTTGCCCACGAGGTCGAAGCGGCCGAGCGCGAGCCAGGTGCGGGGGTTCGACGGCTGCAGCCGCACGGCGCGCGCGAGCGTCGCCCGCGCCTGCGCCCGCCGGCGTGCCGTTTCCTGCACGCTCGCGAGCGCGAACAGCGCTTCCACGGACAGCGGATCGCGGGACACCGCGCTCTGGGCCGCCGCCGTCGCCGCGCCCGGATCGCTCGCGACGAGCGCGAGGGCGCTTTCACGCGCTTCTTCTGAGCGCTGCGGCTGCCACTGCGTCCAGACGATCAGGAGCGCCGTCACGACGATCGCGCCTGCGACGGCGATGCGCGCCGCGCCGGGGCGCCCGATCGCCTCTCGGAGTCCCTCGCGTGAGAACGGCGCAGCGCCGTTCGAGCCTGCCGCGGCTCTGGGCGCCACCGACGGGTCCAGGACCGGCCCGCGGCCGGCGAGCCAGCCCGCGCACAGCAGCGCCGCGAGCGCCGTCCCGGGGACGTACCAGGTCCAGTCCACCGCCGAGTGGACGCCGAAGAGCACCACCATGCACACGAGGGTCAGCAGCCCGATCCGCTCCGGCCCGTAGCGGCGGGTTCTGCCGCGGGGCAGCGGCTCCCACGCAGGGCGTGCGCCGGCCCGCAGCTCGGCCCAGCTTCGCCAGCGGCGGTTGAAAGGGTGCGTGGAGCGACCCGCCGCCGCCATCCAGGTGCCGAGCAGGAGCAGCGCCAGCACGAGCCCGACGATCCCGAGGTCGGCCAGTGTCTGGACGATGAAGCCATGCGCATGTTTGACCGGCAGCGGACCGGTCCGGTAGCGCAGGCGCGCGACTTCGTAGCCGCCGGCGCCGACGCCGAGGCCGGGGTGTGCCTTGAAGACCTTCAGGGCCTCGTCCCAGTACTGCGCGCGCACGCTCGCGATCGCCGTCAGGCGTCCGGGCGTGTTCGGGACTTTCGCGTGGGTGTCGGTGAGGGAGTGGAAGGCATGCGAGATCGTGCCCGTGAAACCTCGGTGGCTGGCCGCGAGCGCGCCCAGGAAGCCCAGCACGAGCACGGCGAGCATCGCGCCGAGCGCCATGCCGGCGCGGCGCCGGGTCAGCGCGCTCGGCGCGCGCCGCCCGGTGGCGAAGGTGACGCCGACGCCCACAGCGGTGAGCGCGACGATCATCGCCAGCACGAGCGCGCCGAGCTCGTGCCCGGCGGAGGTCGCTTCGGCGATCGGCACCTTGTCGGAGCTGAGCGCGTGGTTGGAGAAGTCCCACGCGGCGATCGCTGCGGCCGCGACGGCGCCGGTCAGCAGCACCGCCGCGCCGCGCAGGCGCAGCGGGACGAGGCAGAACCACAGCACCAAAGCGACCGCGAGTGCGACCAGCGCACCGCGCGAGTACGCCAGCAGCAGCGTCAGCAGCAGCACCCCCATCGCCGGATAGGCGAGCGCGCTCAGCAGGGCGTGCCCGGCGCGCCGCGCGCCGAGCCACATGCAGCCGATCGCCCCAATCGCCGCCGTCAGGGCGAGCGCGTTCCAGTACCCGTACGGTTCGTAGAGACGCGCGAACTGGTTCGCCTCGGGGAAGTGGTTCGGCAGGCTCTTGGTCAGCAGCGCGTACACGCAGATCACGACGGACGCGAGGGTGACGCCACCGATCAGCGAGGGCCAGCGCCGTGGCATCATCCGGGCCAGCGCTCCGGCGGCAGCGAACACGGCGGCGTAGCTGAGCAGTCTCCCCGCGTCGCGCCAGCTGCCGTCGGGTTGCACCGACCAGACGACCGAGACCGCGCTGAGGAGCGCGAAGGCGAGCAGCAGCACCGCGGGCCAGGCGCCGTAGATGCGGCTCGGTCCCCCGCGCACGAGCACTGCGGCGGCGAGCACGACAGCCGAGGCGAGCGTGAGCCCCAGCTCTACGTTGGTCAGCGTTTCGAGGTTCAGCCCGCCCTGTGCGTAGAAGGCGAGCAGGCACAACAGCGCCGCGACGCCGATCGTGCCGATCCACATCCCCTGGCCGATGAAGCGCCCAGAGCCCGCGGGAGCGCGGCGCCGCAGGCTCCTCACCGACGGGGCCGGGGTCAGCGGCGGCGCGACCCCGAGCGCAGGAGCGGAGCCGGATCCCGCAGGCCCTGGCTGGGTCTCAGTCGGAGCGCCCATCACGAATCCGCTTGCGGGCGAGGCTGACGCAATAGGCGGCAAGGCAGGCAAGCAGGAAGGCGAGCAGCACGAGCAGGGGTGTCGGCAGCGTGCTCAGGGCCGAGGCGACGTTGGCGTGGACGACCCCCGGGTGGACCTCGCCGCTACCGACGTTGACCGGCGCCGAGCCGGACGTGGCCGCCAGCGCGATCGACTTCTGCTCCGCGGGCGTGGCCTGGACGGGGCCGCCGACGGCGGCGGCCGGAGCGCCTCCGGAGCTCGGCTTCGAGTTCGCGGCGGCCGCCTGCGCCTGGCGGATCAGCTGCCCGCATTCGCTGTACTCTTCGGTCGTCGCGCTGATCTCTTTCAGCGCTTTGGCATAGGCGCTGGGGGGAAAGCCGGACAGCGACTTCCCTTCGGCGCACAGCCTGATGATCTTGTGGCCGACGTCGTCGGCGCGGGCGGGAGCGGCCGCCAGCAGGAGTGCGAGCAGGACGCCGGCGCATGGCGCAAGGCGTCTGGACGGGCGGGGGATTCTCATAGCTCGATCTTTCGGACGCTATCAGCGGCTGCGGGCGAGCCCGAGCGTCGCCAGAGCCGCCGAAAAGCCGTCCGCCCACGCCTCATACGTGTAGGCGCGGACGTCCTCTGCCCCTTTAACACCCATTCGCTCTCGAAGCTGCGGATCGCCCGCGAGACGGCCGATGGCAGCGGCCAGCGCGGGCGCTCGGCCGGCGGGCACGATCAACCCGTTCTCGCCGTCGCGGACGAGGCCGCCCGCGGCGGCGCCGACGGCATCGGAGGCGATCACGGCAAGTCGCTGGTTCATCGCCTCGTTCACTACCAGGCCCCAGGGCTCTCGAAACCGCCTGGTGGCGATCGATGGGACGAGCAGGACCTCAGATGCCGCGTAGACGTCGCGGAGCTGCTCGGAGTCGAGCGCGCCCAGGGACAGCGAGCCCGGCGGGCCGAATGCGCCACCGGCCAGCGCCAGGGCGATGTCGGAGCGGCCCGCAGCGGCCTGGTTCCAGGCCTCGCGGAGAACCGCCAACCCCTTCTCCGGCGCGTCCCGGCCGACGAACAGGAAGCGGGTGGCCGCGCCGTCCGGCCAGCCGGCGGACGCGGGGCGTCCCGCGGGTCCGCCCCAGAACCCGTTGTCCACGGCCTGCGGCGCGACGTGCACGTTGCGCGCCCCGCGCGAGCGCACGTAGGCGCTGACGTGGGGCCCGTAGGTGACGACGGCGTCGGCCGCGGAGTAGAGGCGTCGCAGAGGCAGGTAGCTGAGCGCGTGGGCGGCCGTCCGGGGATGCGCCCACAGCGACGCCCAGAGGATCACGGGAAGCCGCGCGCGACGCGCGCCGGCCCAGCCCGCGAGCAGCTCCGCGCGCCCGGCGGTCGAGCACACCACGGCGCGGTGGCGTCCGGCGCAGGCCAGCGCGGCGAGCTCGCGGGTGCCCGCGCGCATTGCCGGGAACGGCAGCTCGGCCGGCTCGCCCGGCCCGCCGTGGAGCGAGCGCCCGCCGAACAGCGCGACCTCGATCCCCTCCTGCTCGTGCAGCGCGCGCAGCGCGCCCACCCGGTACTCGGGGACGCGGCCCGTGATGAACAGGAGCGGCTTCAAGCGAGCGCCTGCCGGTAGGCGGCAAGCGTCTGCTGCCCGCACCGCTCCCAGGTGAAGTGCCCGGCGACGGTGGCGCGCGCCCGCTGGCCCGCCTCGCGCAGGCG
This sequence comes from uncultured Solirubrobacteraceae bacterium, assembly GCA_963742805.1. Taxonomy (GTDB): domain Bacteria; phylum Actinomycetota; class Thermoleophilia; order Solirubrobacterales; family Solirubrobacteraceae; genus Palsa-744. The sequence continues at coordinate 1,662,907 of CAVUNG010000001.1, forward strand.
GTGGGGGTCTGAGAGCAGCTCGTCGATCCGCTGCGTCAGGCGCTCGATGTCCCCGGGCGGAACGAGCACCATGCCGTCGCCGGCGGCCGCGATCTCCTCCGGCCCCGGCTCGCCGCGGCAGCCGATCGCCGGGACCCCGGCGGCCATCGCCTCGATGTAGGCGACACCGAACGCCTCCTCGGTCGACGGCATCACGAACAGCGTGCTGGCGCTCGCGGCCTCGATCGCCTCGGCGGGTGCAAGCTGGCCGAGGAAGTCGACACGGTCGGAGATCTCGAGCCGGGCCGCGAGCCCTTCCAGGGCGGTTCGCTCCGGGCCGTCGCCGATCACCCGGTAGCGCAGCCGCGGGTAGCGATCCCCGAGCACCGCAAGCGCCCGCAGCACATCGCCGTGCCGCTTGCGCGCGACGAGGTGGGCGACCGTCACGAGGCTTCGCTCGCCCTCGGCCACGCGCGGACGCTGGCCGGCCGGCAGCTCGGCGCCGAGGTGCACGACGTGGGTCTCGCGCGCGCCGTGCTGGGCGCTCAGCTCCGCGATGCCCTGGCTGTTGGCGAGCACGAGGCGGGCAGCGCCGAGGCCGCGCGCGACCGCCGCGGCGCCCGCGCGGCCGCGCCGGGCCGTGTAGAGAACGTCCCCGCCATGCACCGAGACCACGAGCGGCGCGCCCGCATGTGCGCGACGGACCGCGTCGCCGGCCGGCACGGCGTTGTGGGCGTGCACCACCTCGTAGGGGAACGAGCGCCGCAGCCGCCGCAGCGCGAGGGCCAGCGGCGGTGCCGCCCATGCTGCCCAGCGCGGATAGCCGCGGTCGCGCGGGGGCGACACGTAAGGCAGGTATTCCACCGTCAGGCCGTCGTGGATCTGGCGGCGGGGCTCGGCGAGCAGGCCGCGCAGCTCCCGTGCGGCCACGGCCGGCCCCTCGGCAAGGCTCGCCCGCGGAGGGACGACCCGGTGAAGCACCAACACCCGCAACTCGGCGCCGGCTTCGCGTGCGGCGAGCGCCTGCCGGTGCGCCCAGATGCCGAGGACCGGATCGCGCGTGCTCGGGTAGAACTCGGCCACGACCGCGACGCGCACCGGCCGGCTGTCTGCACGGGGGCTCACCAGCGCGTGTGGGTCGCGAGTGTCAGCTGCGCCTCGGCGGGCGTGATGTGGGCGCGGCTCTGCAGGAACGCGGCTCCCTCGGCGATCGCGTCCTCGCGCGGGTAGGCGGCCCCGGCGGGGGCGGCGCGGTGACGGATCGCGACGGCGTCGACCACGCCGCAGCGCCAGCCGTGCTCGCGCGCCAGCGCCGCCCAGTGCATGTCCAGACCCCAGCCCATGCGGAGCTCCGGGAAGGGCAACAGGACATCGAAGCTGCGTGCCGCGAAGGCGGTGACGGGGCCGATCTCGACGAACCGCGTCTCGCGCACGACGCTCCCGGGCCGGCGCCGCGTGACCTCCCAGGCGGCATGCGAGTGCTGCCGGTGAGCGGGCTGGGCGAGGGTGAGCGTGAAGCGCTCGCAGAGGAACAGGAAGCGGTCCAGAAAGCCGCGCGGCAGCTCGGCGTCGTCGTCCACGACGAGCAGCCAGTCATACCCCGTGGCGGGGTGTTCGAGCAACAGCCGGTTGAGGTTCTCGAACTTGCCGGCACCAGCCGTGCCGGTCGCGGCGAGCGTGACCTCGTGGCGCGAGCGGCGAAGCTCAGCCGCGATCGCGCCGGCGAGCTGAGCGCGCTCGGGTCGCTGGACGCTCAGCACGAGCACGCGACGACGCGGTGGCGCGTGGCGCGCGGCGCGCTCGAGCCGGACCGCGCGGCCGCTGAGCAGCTCTCCGGCCGCCGCGAGCTCGTCGGCCGCGCTGCGACGCAGCCCGTCGAGGCCGCCGACCGTGCCGCTCTGCCCGGAGAGGAAGGACGGATCCTGCGCGGGTGCGGCCGGCGCGGTGCCGCGATCGGGGGCCCCGCCACGGCGTTCCGCGAGCGCCTGCTGTGTGCGGCCGGCGCTGTGCGCCACCATCGTCAGGCCCGCCGGGCAGACACGGCGCACGACATGGCCGAGGCAGCCACCGAGCGTGACGAGCTCCGAGCCGAGCGAAGGAGCCGCCCCACGGTGGGCGTCGAAGCGCCGTGCGGCCTTGCCGCGCGCCCAGGATGCGCGTGAGAGCGCCCGCAGGCGAGCGTCGTCGCCGGCGCGGCGGTGCTCGACGCAGGCGCCCGCGACGTAGAGGATGGGGGTCGGCCGGCGCTCCGTGCCGGCCTTGGGGGTCGGCCGGCGCTCCGTGCCGGCCTTGGGGGTCGGCCGGCGCTCCGTGCAGGCCTTGCGCGGCCCGTGCCCGTTCCTGCCACTCCTGCTCGTCGCCGGCGCCGCCGAGCGCCGGGTCGAACGGGCCGACGCGGTCGAGGGCCGCGCGGCGGATCGCCATGTTCGCGCCCCACGCGAAGCGCGCGGGCCCGTCGCGCTCGCCGAGGTCGAGCGTCGTGACCGGGGGCTGCTCGCGCCCGCAGGTGCGCGGCGCGGGGCCCTCGAGCGCTGCGAGGATGCGGCCGGCGAAGACGTCGGTGTCCGGGTGCTCGGCGGCTGCGCGCGCGAGCGCCGCCAGCCAGCCCGGGCAGACGCGGACGTCGTCGTCGAGGAACGCGACGAGCGCGCCCGAGGTGTGGGCGACGCCGGTGTTGCGAGCGGCGTTGAGGCCGGCACCTTCGACCGGGACGTAGCGCGCGCCGTGGAGCTCGGCGAGCAGACGCGCCTGCTCGGACGGGGCTCCGTCCTCGACCACGAGGACCTCGGTCTGCGCGCGCGCGGCTTCGGCGCGCAGCGACGAAAGCGCCACGTCGAGATACGTCAGCCGCTCGCGCGTCGGGATCACTACTGAGACCGCGGGGTCCATAACAGGCAGAGAGTCTAGGTTTGAGGTGAGCGATGGTCCTGTTCCTGCACAACCGCTATCGCACGACGGGCGGCGAGGAGCGGGTCGTGGAGGACCTGCTGGGACTCGTCCGCGGGCGTCTTGACGAGGACGCGGAGCTGCTCACACGCGACTCCGCGGCGATCAGCTCCGGCAGGGCGGCGCTCGGTCTGGTCCGTGGCGGACTCGACGAGCGCGAGGTCGGAGAGGCGGTGCGGCGCACCGGCGCGCGCCTCGTGCACGCGCACAACCTGCTGCCCGGCCTCGGCTGGCGTGCCCTCGCGGCGGCCAGGGCCGCGGGTGCGCGCGTCGTGCTGCACCTGCACCAGTACCGGCTCGTGTGCGCGGTCGGCGTGTGCTTCACCGACGGCGCCGACTGCACGCGCTGCCACGCCCGCAACACGCTGCCCGGGGTTCTGCACAACTGCCGTGGCAGCCGGGCCGAGTCGCTCGCCTACGCCGCCTCGCTCGCGCTCTGGCAGCGGCGCATGCCGGCGCTCGCCGACGTCGTGGTCGTACCCAGCAACTTCGCCGAGCGCCGTCTGCGCGAGCTGGGGGCGCCGCTGCCCGCCGGCGGCGTGCGCGTGCTGGCGCCGCCCGTCGCGCCCGTCGACGCCGGCGCGGATGGGTCGGAGCGCCCGTACGCGCTGGTCGTCTCCCGGCTCGCGCCGGAGAAGGGAGTGGACATCGCCGTCGAGGCGTGCAGGCTGGCGGGCATGCCACTCGTCGTCGCAGGCGAGGGCCCGGAGCGGGAGCGGCTGCGCGCGCTGGCGGCCGGCTCCGAGGTCCGCTTCGAGGGTCGCGTCGAGCGCGCGCGGCTGGCCGAGCTGCGCGCCGGCGCAGCGATCGCGCTGGTTCCGTCGCGTTCGGCCGAGACGTTCGGAATCGCCGCGGCGGAGTCGATGGCCGCCGGACTGCCGGTCGCGGGCAGCCGTGCCGGCGCGCTGGCGGAGCTGCTCGATCCCGACGCGCTCGTGACGCCCGGCGACGCCGCCGCCCTCGCCGGGACGATCGCGCGGCTGGCCGGCGATCGAGCGCGGGGGGAGGCGGGCCGCCGCCGAATCGCCTCGCTCTGCGGGCCGGAGAAGGTCGCAGACGAGCTCTCGCTGATCTACGAGCAGGCGCTGGCGGCTGGCTCCTGACCCACGGCTGAGCGTCCCGGCAAGCCCCTACACTGGCCCTCTGTTGCGCAAGATCGGTGTCATCGGCCTCGGCTACGTCGGCCTGCCGCTAGCCGTGTCGTTCGCCCGCGAGGGATGCGAGGTGATCGGCGTCGACGTGGACGCTCGCAAGGTCGAGGCGATCGAGAACGGCCACAGCTACATCGAGGACGTCAGCTCAGACGAGCTCACCGAGGTCAAGGACAGGCTGCACGTCGGGACGCGCTACGCGCCGCTGGCCGAGGCGGACGCGGTGCTGATCTGCGTGCCGACGCCTTTGAGCCGCAACCGCGAGCCCGACCTCGGCCCGCTCGTCGAGGCCGGCCGCGCGCTCGCCGGAGTCCTGCGTTCCGGCCAGCTCGTCGTGCTCGAGTCGACGACCTACCCCGGCACCACGCGTGAGCGGCTGCTGCCGCTGCTGGAGGAGTCCGGGCTGTCCGCGGGGCGCGACTTCCACCTCGCGTTCTCGCCGGAGCGGGTGGACCCCGGCCGCACGGACTTCACGATGCGCAACACGCCGAAGGTCGTCGGCGGCCTGACGCCCGACTGCGCCCGCAACGCGCGCGAGCTGTACGAGATCGTCGCTGACGAGATCGTCGAGGTCTCGAGCCCCGAGGCGGCGGAGCTCACGAAGCTGCTGGAGAACGTGTTCCGCTCGGTGAACATCGCGCTCGTCAACGAGCTGGCGATGCTGACCGACCGCATGGGGATCGACGTGTGGGAGGTCGTGGATGCGGCGGCGACCAAGCCGTACGGGTTCATGCGCTTCGAGCCCGGCCCCGGCATGGGCGGGCACTGCCTGCCGGTCGATCCCTTCTACCTGAGCTGGCGGGCGCGCGAGTTCGACATGACGACCGAGTTCATCGAGCTGGCGGGCAAGATCAGCCAGCAGATGCCCTACCACTGTGTGGCCAAGGCGCAGCGCGCGCTGAACGAACGCGGCCTGGCCGTCAAAGGTGCCCGCATCGCGATCATCGGCGTGAGCTACAAGCCCGGCGTCGGCGACGTGCGCGAATCGCCCGCGCTGAAGATGATCGCCCTGCTGCGCGAGCTGGGCGCCGACGTCGGCTACCACGACCCGCACGTGGCGGAGCTGGGGGAGCTGGGTCTGTCCAGCCTGCCGTTCGAGCAGGCGATCGCCGACGCGGACCTGGCGATCATCGTGACGGCGCACCCGGGCGTGGACCACGATGAGATCGCCCGCCGCGCACGGCTCGTCGTCGACCTGCGCGGCGTCACGCGCTCGGCCGGCGCAGCCGCCAACGTCGTGAAGCTGTGAGCGGTCTCGAACCGGGCTCGGTCGCGTTCGGTGACCGCGGGCCGGTCCTGGGCGCCGACGTGCGCGTCGGCGAGGACGTGGCGTTCGGCGCCTACGTCGTCGTCCACGACGGCACCGTCATCGGTGCGGAGTGCGTGATCGGCGACCACGCGGTGCTCGGCCGCGGCCCGCGGCTGGCCTCCCACTCGGCCGCCGCCGGCGTGGTGTTCGGCGCCCTCGAGCTGGAGCCGGGCGTGACGATCGGCGCCGGCGCGGTCGTCTTCGCCGGCACGCGCATCGGCTCGGGCGCGATCGTCGGCGAGCAGGCCTACGTCCGCGAGCGCGCGGCGATCGGCGCGGGAACGGTCGTCGGCCGTGGCAGCGTGATCGACAACGACGTCCCGATCGGCGAGCGCGTGCGCATCCAGACCAACGTCTACCTCGCGGCCGGCAGCGTGGTGCAGGACGACGTGTTCGTCGGGCCGGGAGCCGTCACGAGCAACGACGACACGATGGGACGCCACGCCGCCGGCATCGGGCCTGCGGGCGCCCTGCTGCGGCGCGCGTGCCGCGTCGGCGCGGGGGCGGTGCTCGTGCCGGGGGTCGAGATCGGAGAGGAGGCCTTCGTCGCCGCGGGAGCCGTTGTCACGAAGGACGTGCCGGCCCGGGCGGTCGTGATGGGGGTGCCGGCGCGCGTCGTGCGCGAGGTCGGCGAGGAGGATCTGCTGGAGCGCTGGCGGTAGCGGGCGGGTCAGGCCCGCAGCGCCGCCACCACCTCATCCGCCTGCGCCCGCGTCAGCAGCGGGCTCATCGGAATCGCGAGATGCGTCCGGGCGGCGTACTCCGTCCCGGGGAGGTCCAGCCCGTCGCCGTAGGAGCGCATCGCCGCCTGGCGATGGACGGGGATCCGGTAGTAGGGCTTGCAGCCGATGTCCGCGGCCCGCAGCGCGGCTTCGGCTTTCTCGACCTGCGCGTCGCCGATCACGTACAGGTGCCACGCGGGCGCAGAGCCGCTCGCGGGGACCGGCAGTTTGACGAGCTCGCCGAGGCCCGCCTCGGAGTAGTGGTCGCCCGCCTGGCGGCGGCCGTCGGCGAACGAGTCGAGATGGGGGAGCTGCACGCGCAGGATCGCCGCCTGCAGCTCGTCGAGGCGCGAGTTGTAGCCGATCTCCTCGTAGGTGACCTTGTCGCGCGAGCCGTGGAAGCGCAGGACGCGCACCCGCTCGGCCAGCTCGGCGTCGCCGGTCGTGATCGCCCCGCCGTCCCCGAAGGCGCCGAGGTTCTTCGAGGGGAAGAAGGAGAAGGTGGCGATCGTGCCGAGCGAGCCGGGACGGCCGGCCGGAGAGGTGGAGCCCGCCGCCTGGGCGGCGTCCTCCAGGACCGGCACGCCGAGCGCCTCGATCTCGGCGATCGGGGCGACGTTGCCGAACAGGTGCACGGCGATCACGGCCTTCGTCTTCGGCGTCAGCGCCTTCTTCACGGTCTCTGCGGTGACGCAGTAGTTATCGGGGTCGATGTCGCAGAAGACGGGCCTCGCGCCGGTCGCCGGGATCGCCTCGGCAGAGGCGTAGAAGGTGAACGACGGCACGACGACCTCGTCGCCGGGCCCCACCCCGAGCGCGCGCAGCGCGACCGTGATCGCCTCCGTGCCGTTGGCCACGCCGACCGCGTGGGCGACGCCGCAGTAGGCGGCGAACTCCTGCTCGAAGGCGGCGACCTCCGGACCGAGGATGTACTGCTCGCTGTCGAGGACGCGGGTCACGGCGGCGCGCAGCTCGTCGCGCAGCGGCTCCAGGGGGCGGGAGGTCTCGAAGAGGGGCACGCCCATCGTCATCCGTCCTCTGCGGTCGGGTTGATGTCTGAGCGCGCGGTCACGGCGCCTGACCCTACAGGCCGTCCCCGACCCGCCCGGCGCCCTTGAGGCTGCCCGCGCGGCCGTTCGCCGAGGGGCGCGCGCCAGGTGCCTTGGCCCGGCGGGCACCGCGCTTGGCCGGGCCGGCGGCGTCCTGTGCGGCGCGCCGCTCGCGCATCCAGCGCACCGTGTCGGCGATGCCGCGCTCGATGCCGATCTGCGCCTCCCAGCCGAGCAGCTCGCGCGCCTTCTCGACCGAGGGCCAGCGGCGCTGGACGTCGACCGTGAAGGTCGGCAGATGCTCCAGCTCGAAGCGCGCCGGATCCTCACCGCACGCCTCCCAGATCACGCGCGCGATCTCCGCGACCGTCATCTCGCGCGAGGCCGAGATGTTGAAGTCCTCGTTCAGCCCCGCGGGCGAGCCCATCGCGGCGACGATCCCGTCGGCGATGTCGTCCACGTGGGTCAGCGTGCGGGTCTGCTCGCCGGAGCCGAATATCTGCAGCGGGTGCTGGCCGTTCAGGACCTTCTCGATCAGGTCGGGGACCGCGTGGGCGATCCCGGGCTCTGCGTCGGGCACCTCGCCGGGTCCGTAGGCGTTGAAGGGGCGGCAGATCGTGAACGGCAGCCCGTGCTCGTCGTGTGCGGCCCGGCAGTAGACCTCCCCCGTCAGCTTGGAGAAGCCGTACGCCGACTCGGGGACGGGGCAGTCCGGCAGGTAGGCCTCGGTGGTCGGGTACTGCTCCGCGCGCTCGAACACCATCGAGGAGGAGACGTACACGAAGCGCTCGAGGGGCTCGTCCAGAGCAGCCCGCACGACCGCGTTGTAGAGCGCGTTGTTCACCTCGGTCAGCGTGTGCGGCAGCTTGTGGAAGTTCGCGATCCCGCCCACGATCGCCGCGAGATGGATCACCTGCTCGCAGCCGTGCGTCGCCTCGCGCGCCTGCTCGAGCTCGCGCAGGTCACCGGTGTGGACCTCGCAGCCCTCGCGCATCCACTGCGGCGCGAGCCGCTGGTCGGAGACCCGGACCTCGTAGGCGGGGTCAGAGAGCAGGCGCCGTACCACCGCGGCGCCGATCGTCCCGGCGCCGCCGGTGACGAGCACCCTGCTCATCGCGGAGGCACCTCGGCCGCGGCGCCGGCGAGCGAGACCAGCTCCGCGGCATAGCCGAACACCTGCGCGGCGCCCCAGCAGTCCCAGGGGTCGACGACCAGGCAGCCCGAGCCTCCCAGCTCGGCGATGGCGGCCAGCGTTGCCGGGTTTCGGAAATTGGAGTGGTTCGCGGCCACCACCACCACATCGGCACCGGTGAGGGCCTCCTGCAGCGGCGCCGTCGGCGTCGCGACGTGCGGGTCGTGCACGACCACGTCGGCCAGCTCGCGCTCCAGCAGCCTGACGAGCTTGTGCGCGAGCGAGTCGCGCTCGTCGTCGGTGTCGGCCTTGAAGGCGAGTCCCAGCACGGCCACGCGGCGGTCGGCGAGCGAGCCCAGCCGGCGCTTGGCGCCTTCGACGAGGAACAGCGGGACCGACTCGTTGACCCGCGAGACCGCGAGCAGCATGCCGGGGGCGGCCGAGCGCTCCTCGGAGAACGTGAAGTCCTTGCGCAGGCAGGTCCCGGCTGTGAAGCCGGGCTGCGCGATGCCGCCGCGCGGGTAGTCGCGGTTGATCAGGTCGATCACCTCGAACACGTTCGCCCCCACACGCTCGCAGTCCATCATCAGCAGGTTGGGCAGCGCGAAGTTCGCGTAGCGCAGGATGTTCGCCCAGATCTTCGCGAGCTCAGCCTGGGCAGGGGTGGTCTGCACGATCGGTGCGTCGAAGACGCCGAACAGCTCGGCTGCCACCTCGCCGGAGCGCGGGCCGACGCCGCCGATGATGCACGGCAGCGTGTCGATCTCCGCGAGGAAGCGCCCGGCGGCGATCCGCTCGGGAGCGTGCGAGACGAACACCTCCTCGCCGATCTGAAAGCCGCGGTGCTTGCGCAGGTAGCCGGCCACGAACTCGGTCGTGCCCGGCGCGATCGTCGAGCGCAGGATCAGCGAGTGGCCCTCCTCCAGGACGCTCAGGAGATCGTCCAGCGCCGAGCGTATGTCCCTCATATCAATCTCTATATGAGAGAAGGACGGCGTGCCCAAGGTGATCACCACCTGCCGGGCGTGTGCCGCCTCGGCGACCGAGGAGGTGAGGGACAGACGCCCCGATGCGTGGACCCTGTCGAGCAGCTCCTGGGCACCGGTCTCCTCGAAGGGCATCCGGCCCTCGCCCACGGCCTCGAGCCGCCGCGGGTCGTTGTCCACGCCGATCACCCGCAGGCCGCGGTCTGCGAACGACAGGGCCAGCGGCAGGCCGACACGGCCCAACCCGACGACCGCCACCTCGGCGCTGCTCTGCGGGACGCTCATCCGAGCCTTGAGATTAGCGGCGCCGGGCGCCCTGGTCCGCAACCGCGGCGCCGAGCATCAGCGCCGCGCCCGCTCGCGCAGGTGGCCGGCGTATTGAGCGGCGAAGGCGGCGAGGAAACGCGGGTTGTAGCGCGCGTAGCGACGCCAGAGCCGCCGTGGCTCACGCACCAGCCGGTAGGCCCACTCCAGCCCGGCGCGCTGCATCCAGGGCGGCGCCTGGCGCACGAGCCCCGCATGGAAGTCGAACGCAGCCCCGACGCCGGCCAACAGCGGCGCCGCCAGACGCGGTCGCATCTCGTGCATCCAGCGCTCCTGCTTCGGCTGCCCGATGCCGACCCAGACCATCGCCGCCCCCGATGCATCGATGCGCTGTGCGACCTCCTCGCGCTCCTCCTCGGTCAGCGCTCTGAACGGCGGCGAGTAGGACCCCGCGATCGGTAGTCCCGGGAAGCGCTCCCGCAGCCGCGCACCCAGCAGCGCGAGCGCCTCCGGCGTGCGCCCGCCGTACAGGTAGACCGGGATCTGGCGCTCGGCCGCCCGGGCGCAGAACGCGGCCATCAGGTCCGGCCCGTAGATGCGGGTCGCCCGGCGATGCCCGAGCGCCTTGAGCGCCCACACCAGCGGCTGGCCGTCCGGCACTGCCAATGTCGCCGCCCGCACCGCCGCGGCGGTGTCCGGTTCCTCCCGCGCGCTCATGACGAGGTTCACGGCGGCGGCGGTGATGTAGCCCCGCGTGCCGGACGCGATCGCCGCTTCCATCCACGCCAGGACCTCCTCGTAGTCGCTGACCGCGAGCGGCACCCCGAGCACCTCGGCGCGCTCGGGCAGGGTGGGCGATCCGCCGGCCGGGAAGGAAACTGCACGCGTGGCCTCGATTCCGTGAAGATACCTCGCCCCGTGGCGATCGACCCAGACTTCTGGCGCGGCCGGCGCGTCCTCGTCACCGGCCACACGGGGTTCAAGGGGGCATGGCTGTCGCTGTGGCTCGGCTCCCTCGGAGCTGAGGTGGCGGGTCTCGCGCCGCCCGCACAGCCGGGCTCGCTCTACGCGCAGGCGAGGGCCGGGGAGGGCGTGCAGGAGCACGCCGCCGACGTCCGCGACGGCGCGGCCGTCGCGACCGCGATCGCCGCGGCGCAACCGGAGGTCGTGATGCATCTCGCCGGGCAGCCGCTCGTGCGGCGCTCGCTGCGCGATCCGGTGGGCACCTACGAGGTGAACGTCATGGGCACCGTCAACGTGCTCGAGGCGGTGCGCAGGGCGGGCGCGCCCGTCGGAGCGGTGGTCGTCGTCACCTCCGACAAGTGCTACGAGAACACCGGCGCGCTGCGGCGCCCGTTCGCCGAGGGCGACCCGCTCGGCGGAAGCGACCCGTACTCGAGCTCGAAGGCCTGCGCCGAGCTGGTCGTCTCAGCCTACCGGCGCTCGTTCGGTCCCCTCGCCGGCACAGCGCGCCTCGCGACCGCTCGCGCCGGCAACGTGATCGGCGGCGGCGACCGCGGCGAGGACCGGCTGCTCCCTGACGCTGTGCGCGCCGTCGAGCAGGGCACGCCGCTGCGCGTGCGAAACGCCGAGGCGGTGCGCCCGTGGCAACACGTGCTGAACCCGCTCGCGGGCTACCTGCAACTCGTGCAGGAGCTGTACGGCTCGGGGCGAGCCGAGCGCGCGTGGAACTTCGGGCCGCCGGCGGGCGACGCGCGGCCGGTCGGCTGGATCGCCGAACGGCTGACCGAGCTCTGGCAGGGCGAGCTCAGCTCGCTCTCCGAGGAGGCGCCGCAGCCGCCCGAGGCAGAGCACCTGCTGCTCGACTCGACAGCCGCTGAAGAGGAGCTGGGCTGGCGTCCGCCGTGGGGCCTCGAGGAGGCGCTCGAGCGGACGGTGGAATGGCACCGTTGCGAGCGGGCGGGTGAGGACATGCGCTCGCGCACGCTTGCGCAGATCGACGCCTTCACGGCCGCGCTGGACGCCTGATCTAGGCGGTTGGAGACATCGGCGCCGAACGCGCCGGCGCGTTTGCCCTGCATCCGCGGGGCCTCGCCGCGCACGCGGGCCGCCCCGGTTGCGCGGCGCGGCGGCGGCCGTAGCCTCGGCGCCATGAGCCCGGCCGCACTTCGCACCTACCGAGCAGAGCGCCTGCTCGAACGCGACTTCCACGCGCTGCGCACCAGCGTGCTCGGGATCGTCGCCGCCCGCCTGCGCGCCTGCGGCGGCTCGCTCGATCGCGCCGATCTCGAGGCGTGCTACGCCACGGCGTGGCAGGGACTCTACGGCGCGACGGTGCGGGGCCAGACGATCGAGAACCCGGCGGCGTGGCTCGCGCTCGTCACCTACCGGCGGGCGATCGAGGAGCTGCGCACGGCGCGCCACCGGGAGGCCGCCCTCGATCCCGACGCCGCGCTCGAGCGGGACGTCGACGCCGAGCTGGATGCCCGCACGCGCCTGCGCCAGCTGCTCGAGGGAATGCGCTGCCGGCTCGACCTCCGCGAGCGCGAAGCGGCCGCGCTCTGCTACCTGCACGGCTACTCGCGCGCAGAGGCCGCGCGGCAGATGGGCATCAGCGAGGTGCGCATGCGCAAGCTGATGGAGGGGCGCGGCGCGGGGCGTGACGGCGTCTCCCAGAAGATCGGCGCGCTGGTGCAGACGATCGGCGCAGGGGAGTTCTGCAGCGAGCAGGAGTCGCTGATGCGCGCGTACGCGTTCGGGGTGCTCGACCCCGACGGCGAGCGCCATCGCGTCGCCCTCGCCCATCTGCGCGATTGCCCGGCGTGCCGGCGCCGCGTCGCGTCGATGCGCGGCCTCGCAGTGGCGCTGCCGCCGGCGCTGACGCTGCCGGGCGCCGGGAAGCTGGGCCTCGCCGCGCTCGCGGCGGGGGCGTCCCATGGCACTCGCGCCGGCCTCGCGCCGGTCTCGGCCGCGGGCTCGGCCCCGCTCGGCGCCTCGGCCGCCGCGGGCGGCGGTGCGGCCGGCGGCGGCTGGGCGCTCGGCGGCGGCGGGCTGGCCGCGAAGCTCGCTGCCGGCTGCCTGCTCGCGCTGGGAGTCGGGGCCGGCTGTGTCGCGCTGGAGCACGCGGGGCGCGATCGCGGCGGACGAACGGTGCCGGATGCGCGCCGGCTCGCGCCGGTCCTCCCTGCCGCTGCAAGCCGCGGCGGCGTGCGGCCCGAAGCCGGCGCCGCCGCGCCGCGCGCCCGCGCTCAGGGTCCGGTGGCGCGCCCAGCCGCGACCGCGCAGGCGCAGGACCGCGAGTTCACGCCGGAGCAGACGCCCGCCGGGGCGCCGCCGCGCCAGGTCGCTCGAGTCGCCTCGGCGGGGGCCGTGGCGCCGCCTTCCCCGACGGCTGCCGGGGCGGCGGAACGCGAGTTCGGCCCCGGTTAGCTCTGCGGGAAGACCTTGGTCAGCTTGTGCAGGCCCAGCGGGTTTCCGCGCGGGCGCAGGCGCCCGGTCGCCACCGCCCGGAGCGGGTTCAGCCGCTGGCCCACGATGTCTGCCCAGTCCTGCCAGGCGATGCGCAGGCGCAGGTCCGGGTTCTCGGCCTCGCCCTCGGCGACGCTGCTCGACCCGTTGTCCACGCGCAGGTGCCAGGTGCTGACATCCGGATCGGTGAACTCCCACTGGAACACCGCCGGACGGCGCAGGCCGTGCCCGGGGTCGACGGTCCGGCGCACCGTGTCGAACATCAGGGCGATCGTCTCGGGGTCGCGGTTCGTCGGCCCCTGGCGCACGCCGAGCACGTTCGCCTTCGCGAGGGCGCGGCCGCGCTGCGAGAGCTCGAGCGGCGTCAGCCCGGGCGGCAGCAGCGGCGGTCCCGGAAGCGACTCGATCGGCAGCCCCGCGGAGCGCAGCTTCGTGACCATCGAGGTCACGCCCTCCACCCCGACCTCGTCGAGGCTCGACCCGAAGGTGGTGATGTAGCGCTCGTCCCAGCCGGGCGGCATCAGCACCTGGGCGGTGTAGCGCGTGACGTCCCTCAGGAGCTCGGCGACGGCCTTCGGAACGCCGACGGGGTCTTCGCGGTTCAGGTCGGAGAGGAGCTTCACGCCGAAGCCGATGTGGCGCTGCTCGTCGGCGGCGATGTTCTGCATCCCCTCGCGGAAGGCGGGCAGCTGGTCGCGTCGCTCCAGGTAGCTGCAGATGAAGTGCTGGCCCGGTTGCGCCAGCGAGGCCTCGATGACCACGTGGTAGAGCGTCACGGCTGCCGCGAGCTTCGCCGGAGAGCGGTCCTTGCGGAGCTCGTCGGCCATCGTGTCGAGACGGTCGAAGATCTTGCGGAAGCCGGGGGTGAGCTGGGGACGGATCGCCTGGAGGCCGCTCGCCATGGAGCCGTCGCCGATCCCGCAGACCTCCTGCATGAAGCGCTTGAAGAAGACCGCGTGCCGCGCCTCGTCGACCTGCTGGGTGGTCAGGAAGTACTTCTGCTCCTCCAGCGGCGCGGCGTCGATGTAGGGGGAGAGGTTGTCCGCGACGGCGTCCTCGCCCCAGAAGAACAGGCAGTAGTTCCAGATCGCCGCCTGGCGCTCGAAGTCGGTGAAGTCCTCGCGCCACTGGCGTGCGTCCTCGGAGAAGTCGAGCTCCGTGGCCTTCCAGTTCCCGCGCTCCCAGCGCGCGTAGAGGTCCTCGTAGGAGATCGCGTCGGTGGGGAGTGAGCCGACGTCTGGGGTAGGGGCGGTCGCGCTGGCCATGCGTCTCCTCCGGGGTTGGAATAATGAACGTTATCGAAATAGCGTTTGCTCTGTCAAGTAGGATGCCGTCATGGCATCGCCGCCGGCCGGCACCCGCCTGACGCGCGAGCAGAGCCGCGCCAAGACCCGTGAGCGCCTCCTCGGGGCGGCGCGCAGCGTGTTCGCGCGCAGCGGCTTCCACGGCGCGTCGGTAGAGGAGATCGCCTCCGAGGCCGGCTACTCCACCGGCGCGCTGTACTCGAACTTCGAGGGCAAGGAGGACCTGTTCGTCGCCCTCATGGAACGCGAGATCGAGGCGCACGCGCAGGAGATCGCGAGCGCCGTGCGGGCCCAGGCCTCGATCTCCGACCGCGCGGCGGGCGGCGCCAGGCAGTGGATGACGATGATCGAGCGAGAGCCGGAGGCCCTGCTGCTCTTCATGGAGTTCTGGGCCTACGGCGTACGCGATGCCGGGGTGCGCCCCAAGGTGGCGGCCCGTTTCGCCCAGATGCGCGAGGTTCTCACGATGCTGATCGCAGAGGGCGCGCGCGACTTCGACCTCGAGCTGACGATTCCCGCGGAGCATCTCGCGGTCGCCATCGACGCGCTCGCCGACGGCATCGCGCGCCAGAAGCTCGCCGACCCCGACGCGGTCCCCGACGAGCTGATGGGCGAGGTGCTGGGGCTGCTGCTGTCCGCGGTCACGCGGCCCGCGGGAGGCACAGCGCCGCGTAGTGGAGCGTGAACGCGCGCCGCGCAAGCGCGGGCGCGAGCGTCTGGGTGCCCGAGCGCAGCGCCCACTTCGCCGTCGCCGCGCCCCGTGCGCGCCGGCCCTCGGCGAAGAAGCGATGAACCTCGAGCGGCAGCGGGTCCTGGAGCTCGGCGGCGATCGTGAGCCCGGCGTCGGCTGCGATCCGGCGCGCCGCCTCGACGGAGAGGCGCTGGAGGTGGCCGATCTCCGCGGCGTGCTCGCGCTTGGAGGAGCGCCGCGCCGAGACGTTGTCCTCGAGCGGCACCTCGAAGACGACCGCGTCGCAGACGCGCGCGACCTCCGCCAGCAGCGCCGGCGGATCGGGAACGTGCTCGAGGACGTGCGAGAGGACGCCGAGGTCTCGGGAGCTCGCGGGCAGCGGCAGGCGGACGCCGTCGAACAGGCCGACCTCCGCGCCGGGAAGGGCGCGCCGCGCGATCTCGGCGGCGGGCCCTGAGATCTCCAGGCCCGAGAGGGCGCCGCCGAAACCGCGCCGGCGCAGCTCGCAGAGCAGCGCGCCGTCGCCGCAGCCGACGTCGAGTGTCCTGGCCGGCGTGAGCTCCGCATCGCGGCACAGCTCGACCACGTGATCGGCCTTCCCGACGGCGCTCAGCGCACGCCAGCGCGCGTACCTGTCCGCCTCCTGACCGCGGTGTGAGTAGGCGCGCTCGTAGAAGCCGATGAGCTCGGTGGAGTCCTCCACCCCTGTGATTATCGTTCCGAGCCAGATGACCGCCAAGCTCACGGCGCCGCTGCGCGCGGCGCCCGCGACGGTCGCGTGCCTCGCGGCGATCGCCCTCTGCGTCGTCTGGGCGACCGACCAGGCGGGGTATCCCGTGACGCATTGGGCCCCTGGCGGCCTCGTCCTGCTCGCCCTGCTCGGGATCGCGGCGGTGGCGCTGCGCGGCGGCCCGCGGCCACCGGCGCCGGTGCTCTTGGCGGTCGGCGCGCTCGCCGGCTACACGGCCTTCAGCTATCTCTCGATCGCCTGGGCAGCCTCGCCCGGAGACGCGTTCGAAGGGGCCGATCGGACCCTCCTCTATCTGCTCGTGTTCGCTCTGTTCGCCTGGTGGCCCCAGCGTGGAACGACCGCCGCCGTGGTCCTGGTCGTGTGGGTGCTGTGCATCGCGGGGCTGGCCCTTTACGTGCTCCTGCACCTCGACGGCGCCTCCCGCGCGACGCTTGCGTCGGCGATCCCGGGGGGACGGCTGGAGTACCCGAGTGGCTACCCGAACGCGAACGCGGCCGAGTGGTTGATGGCCTTCTGGCCGGCGCTGCTGCTGGCGCGCGAGCGCCGGCTGCCGTGGGCCCTGCGGGGCCTGCTCGCCGGCTCGGCGGTGCTGCTTGCCGAGGTCGCGCTGCTGAGCCAGAGCCGCGGCTCGCTGTACGCGACGCCGATCACGGCGGCGCTCGTGTTCGCGCTGCTGCCAGGCCGCACGCGAACGTTCGCGCTGCTCGTGCCGGTCGCCGCCGGCGTCGCCGCCGCGGCGCCCGCCGTGCTCCGTGTCGGCGACCATCTGCGCGCAGGCGAAGCCGTGCCATCGCGCGTGCACGAGGCGGGCACGGCGACGCTCCTCGCGGCCCTGGTGGTGACGCTCCTGGTGGCGGGCGGGGCTGCGCTCGAGGCGCGTCGCGCGGGCCACGCGCCGGGACCGCCCGGGCTCCTGCACCGGCTGACTGCCGCCGCGGCGATCCTTGCGCTCCTGGCAGTGCTCGCGGGCGGCCTCGCCGCCGCCGGGAACCCGGTCACCCGGGCTGAAAAAGCCTGGCACAGCTTCAAGGGCGGCTACGGCATCGGTGGCGGAAACCGGTTGCTGAGCGGCCTCGGCAGCAATCGCTACGACTTCTTTCGCGTCGCGCTCGACGAATTCCGAGCCCACCCCGTCGGCGGGATCGGAGCCGACAACTTCCAGCAGCAGTACCTGCGGCACGGACGCAGCGGCGAGACCCCGCGTTATCCGCACAGCGTCGAGCTGCGCACGCTCTCCCAGACAGGGGTGATCGGCACGCTGCTCGCGCTCATCGGACTGGGCGCCGCGCTCCTCGCCGCGATGCGCGCGGCGCGCTCGCCCGACCGCCTCGCCGCAGGCGTCGCGGCGGCCGCGCTCGCCGGCTTCGGCTACTGGGTGATCCACGGCTCGGTCGACTGGTTCTGGGAGTTCGCGGGCCTGGGCGCCCCAGCGTTCGCGATGCTCGGGCTCGCGTGTGCGCTGGCGCCGCGCGGCGGGCCGGCCAGGGCAGGCGACGCCGAGGGGCGGGATCGCGCAGGCGCCCCTGAAGCGGGCCCCGCGGACACCCCGGATCGGGCGCCCCCCCGAGGCGTGCCGCGAGGAGCGGTGGTCGCCGCGAGCGTCCTCGGGGCCGTGCTGTTCCTGGCCTCGGCGCTGGCCCTGCTCGGGCCGTGGCTGAGCGGGCTCGAGGTCGAGCAGGCGGCGCGGATCTGGACGCGCTCGCCGGGCACCGCCTACGCGCGTCTGCAAGACGCTGCCGGATTGAATCCCCTGAGCGCCCAGCCCAACCTCGTGGCGGGCTCGATCGCCCTGCGCCGCGGCGAACTGGGGCGCGGGGATCGCGAATTCGCCCGCGCCCTGTCCAGGTCCTCCGATGACGCCTACGCGACGCTGGAGCGCGGCGCGATCGCTTCGACCCGAGGAGAAAGGGCGCGAGCGCTGGCGCTGCTGACGCGGGCGGCCACGCTGAACCCCCGCGACCCGCTGACCAGGCAGGCCCTGGACATCGTCAGGCGCGGCGGGCGCGTCGACGTGCAGCGGCTGAACCAGGCGATCCTGCTCCAGGCCGAACAGCTGGCGTGATCGATCGTCCGCGAGGGCTGATACATCTGGGGGAGGAACTCGGGCTCGTCCGGATGCCCGAAGATCCGAAATTCGCCTCGACAGTCCGATCCGCCTTCGGTAGTTTTATGAGTATCTCGTCGATTCGCCGCTGCTCGGGCGGGGGGCAGTTCAAGGCTGCCAACCGAGCTGCGGCGGGGCCGCTCGAGTGGCATGGACAGAGAGCGCTTTTGCTCCGGCCGATGAAGGGAACCCACGGTAGGGACTGATGCCCAGGCAACGCTTGACCACGACAATGGCCTTGTTGGCGCTCGCGTCGTGCTGCGCATTTGCGCCCGGGGCTTCCGCGTCGAGCACCCTGCTGAGCGGATACGGCGGTCCCGGCGAGGGCAACCAGGCGATCCTCGGCTCGACGCTGGTCGGCGGCGCGGGCGGCTCCGGCCGGGGTGGAGGCGGAGGCTCCACGAGCGGCGGCGCCGGCGCGACGCAGGCGGTCTCGATCGAAGCCGCTCCGGCAGCGCACGCGACGCCGCAGGCGGGCGGCGCGAACGGCGGCGCCGGCACCGGTTCCCGGCGCGGGCACGCCGGCCACCGCCGGGCGACGCAGACGAGCAAGGCAACCGGCGCGACGGCGCCGGCGAAAGCCCTCGAGGTTCGCGCCGTGAGCGCCCCCGCGCTGGGGCTCTCGGGGACGGACATCGCCTTTGTCGTACTCGCATTTCTTGTTTTGATGCTGACCGCCGTCGTCACCGTGCTGCTCACGCGCGGCGACGTGGCGGGCCAGGGGGGCCGGGGAGAGATAGACAGCGGCTAAAGGGAAGGGACGCAGGACCCGAGTAGTCACTGAAGGCTGAATCCCCGGGGCAGTACATGGACCGCGCGCGCGTAACTCAACAAACGACATCGAGCACCATCTCGCTGCGGAGCGAGCTGGCTCACGACGCCCCGACTCCGCGGGCGCTGCACCGCGGCACGTTCCACGGGCCGCTGCAGTGGGCGCTGGAAGGCTCCGGCTGGGGCATCGTGCGCCCGATCGTGGACTTCGCGATGGTGTGGCTG
This sequence comes from uncultured Solirubrobacteraceae bacterium, assembly GCA_963742805.1. Classification (GTDB taxonomy): domain Bacteria; phylum Actinomycetota; class Thermoleophilia; order Solirubrobacterales; family Solirubrobacteraceae; genus Palsa-744. The sequence continues at coordinate 1,681,720 of CAVUNG010000001.1, forward strand.
GCGCTCGTGATCGCGCTCGGCGGCTTCGGGAGCCTCTTCGGTATCAACGAATTCCGCGCTCCGCTGCTGCTGATGCCCTTCCTGGTCGTGGTGCTCTTCTACCTCCGCGGCCTCTACCGCACGAAGCTGCGCACGCAGGTTCTCGACGGCATCGTGCCGGTGATCAGCGGCGTCTCGGTGGCCGCGATGGCCGTGGCCGTCCTGGGCCTCGCGCTGAACCACGAAGTGCCCGAACAGGGGCAGTGGATCCGCGCATGGTTCTACGCGCTGGTCGGCGTCGGCCTCGGCCGCACGGCGCTGGCGCTGGCCCAGCGCCGCGCCCGCGCCAAGCGCCTGATCGGCAAGCCGGTGCTGATCATGGGCGCCGGCGTCGTCGGCGCGCAGGTCGCGCGCCGGCTGGAGAACCACCCCGAGTACGGCCTGGCGCCGGTCGGCTTCCTCGACGAGGACCCGCGCTCGGTCGCGGAGGTCGGCGGCCGCGAGGTCCCCGTGCTCGGGACGATCGACGATCTCGAGGAGGCCGTCGAACGGACCGGCGTCAAGTACCTGATCGTCGCCTTCTCGTCCGTCGCCGACGCGCGCGTCAGCCGGTTGATCCCGCGCTGCCAGGAGCTCGGCGTGGATGTGTCGGTGGTGCCGCGCATGTTCGACCTCATCAACGACCGCGTCGGCTACGACACGGTCGGCGGGCTGCCGCTGCTCTCGTTCACGGCGGTCGACCCCAAGGGCATGCAGTTCACGGTCAAGCACGCGCTCGACCGCGTGCTCGCCCTGATCCTCCTGCTGCTGTTCTCGCCGTTGCTGCTGCTGGCCGCGCTCGCTGTGAAGCTGTCGAGCCCCGGCCCGATGCTCTTCAGACAGCGCCGCGTCGGCCGCGACGGGCGGGTCTTCGACTTCTACAAGTTCCGCTCTATGCGCGAGGCGCGCAAGGGCGAGCTGATCGAGGAGGACGAGAGCGCGCTGGACTTCCTGCTCGCGGGCGACATCGCGCCCGGCGGCGTCGAGGGTGAGGACAGGCGCACCGCGGTCGGGCGCTTCCTGCGCAAAACCTCGCTCGACGAGCTGCCTCAGCTGTTCAACGTCCTGCGCGGCGACATGAGCCTCGTGGGCCCGCGGCCCGAGCGCCCCGAGTTCGTCGAACTCTTCCGCAACGACATCATCCGCTACGGCGACCGCCACCGCGTCAAGTCGGGGATCACCGGCTGGGCGCAGGTGCACGGGCTGCGCGGGCAGACCTCGCTGGCCGAGCGGGTCGAGTGGGACAACTACTACATCGCCCACTGGTCGCTCGGGCTCGACCTGAAGATCCTCGCGCTGACGCTCGTCGCGCTCTTCCGCAACGCGGAATAAGGGAGGGGGACGGGTCGGCCGGCGCTCCGTGCCGGCCTCCGGGTGAGGGGTCGGCCGGCGCTCCGTGCCGGCCTCCGGGGGACGGGTCGGCCGGCGCTCCGTGCCGGCCTCCGGGTGAGGGGTCGGCCGGCGCTCCGTGCCGGCCTCCGGGGGACGGGTCGGCCGGCGCTCCGTGCCGGCCTCCGGGGGGCGGGTCGGCCGGCGCTCAGATGCGCCGCGTGGCGGCGCGCGCGGGCCCGGTCCAGTACTGGAACACGCGCACGCGCAGGCCGCTGGTCCCGAGCAGCGCGGGCAGCGGGACCGAGTAGCGGTTGAAGCGGTCCTGCGTGAACAGCGCCCGGTAGCGCAGGCGCGTCCCCTGGAAGGCTTCGAGCTCCATGTAGTCGCCGACCGGGCCTGCGCCCGATGCGAGCACGTGAGAGCCCTGGCGGCGCAGGCTCAACGTCACGCGGCTGTAGGGGCCGAAGGGCTCCTCGAACGCTTCGGTGAGCGCGCGGAACGCCGGCTTGCGGGCGCCGCCGGTCGTGATCGAGCCGAAGTCTTCGCCGTGCGAGTCCTCGAGCTTGTAGACCATGGCGGCAGCCACGTACGGGGCACGGGCCATCTCGCGGACCGAGTCGCGCAGGTTCAGCGCCTGTGTCCGGCGTGTGACGCAGCCCTGTTCCTGCTCGATGCGCCGGGCCGGCCAGCAGCTGGTCCAGCCGAACTCGTCGAGCCACAGTGGCTTCGTGTCGCCGTTGGCGATCTGGGCTTCGTGGATCGAGCGCAGCGAGCCCAGGGTGAGGTTGTAGAAGTGGACCGAGAGCCCGTCGTAATAGCCCTTGATGCCCGCGGCGTAGAGGGCGCGCAGGAAGTTGCCGTTCGAGCCCACGAGCGAGCCCGCGAGCACGAGCACGCCCGGGTTCGCGGCCTTGACCGCCGGATACGCGGCGCGCACGACGGCGGCGTAGTTCTTGGCCTTGTTCGGTCCGGCGAAATAGTCTTCGTTGGACTGGTCCGGCTCGTTCCAGACCTCGATCGCCGTGATCTTGGTGCCGTAGCGCGCGACCAGCGCGTTCAGGAACGCGGCGTAGGTCGCCGGGTCGGCCGGGGGCCAGGACCCGGCGCCCTCGGCGTTCCCCGACGCGCAGCCGGCGCGGACCCCCGGAGGGGCGGAGGAGGCCCAGCAGGGCGTGTTGGCGACGGTCGCGACCACCTTGATGCCGGCTGCCGAGGTGTCCGCGAGCAGGCGATCGGCGCGCGCGAGCGCGCCGGGGTCGAGCGTGGGCCCGTTCGGCTCGAACAGCGACCACGGGAAGTCGACGCGCACGACGTGGGCGTGCATCTTCGCGGCGATCTGCACCACGTGGTCGGTCGCTGCGGGTGAGGAGAGGGAGCTCAGCCCGGGGACGTTGACGCCGCCGAGCACGCCCGTCGCGGCGTGGGCGCTCGCCGCCGGGACCGCCAGCGCTGCAACCGCGAGCAGCGCGGCAATCCTGCGGTGGGCTTTGTGCATGTCCGACACCATAGTCGCGACCCTAAATGGCGGGCGAAGGTTGGGGGCCACCCTCCGGCCCGCGCCCAGCTACGCTGGCTGGCGCATGCCCCAGCACTGGATCTGGATCCAGATCGCGATCGTCGTGTTCGTCGTGATCGGGATGATCATCGCGATCGTCAGGCTCGCCTGAGCGCGCGCGCCACGCGCGAGCGCAGGCCTCCTTGCGCCGCGTGCACTGGGCGGACGGGCACCGGGCCACCCGCGAGGATCGCCGACGGGACCTCCTCGGTCAGCCATCCGAGAAGCTCCCCGAAGCCGGCCTGGCGCACCTCGGAGGCGATCGACGGCGGGCGATTGCGAGCGTCGTGGGAGTCGGAGGTGACGTTGTGCGCCATCTCCTCGCGCAGCAGCGCCAGCGCGACCCGGCGGGCCTGGGAGCCGAAGCGCCCGGCGAGCGAGCCCGCCGTGAGCGACATCAGCACGCCGTCGCCGACGAGCGTGCGCACGATCGAGGGATCGCGGTGGATCGCCGGGCAGCGCTCGGGATGGGCCAGCACCACACGGTGCCCGTCCCAAAGCAGCCCCTGCACGGTCGAGACGAGACCGCTGGCCACGGTCGCGAACGGCGGCTCGATCAGCAGCCACTCGCCCCCGCCCAGAGCCAGCGCCCCGATCCCCGAGGCGTCGGTCTCGGCGAGATAGCTGACCGCGATCTCGGCACCGGGGCGGACGTCGAGCGCCAGCTGCTCGCGCGCGAGCGCCTCGCGCACCGTCGAGAGCCCGGCGCCGATCGTCTGCGGGTCGTTCGGATAGCGCGAGTTGACGTGCGGTGTGGCGACGACCGTCTCGATGCCTGCGTGGAGCGCCCGCCGGGCCATCGCAAGCGAGCCCTGCAGGTCCGGTGGACCGTCGTCGATGCCGGGCAGCAGGTGGCAGTGCAGGTCGATCATGTTCTGATCCAGACCCTAAAGACCTGCCCGGCCCGCTCCCGCGATTGGAGTCGCTGGTACTCTCGCTCGCGAAGGCGCAACGCCGCAGACAGCGTCACGGATGGCAGGGGTGGATTCTGGATGGAGATGAAGGTCTCACAGCGCCGCACGGGTGGCGTGCGGGCGATCGCCGCGGCAACCATGCTGACAGCGCTGCTCCTGGCGGGCTGGGCGACGACCCACGTCGCCGCGGCTTCCGGCGCGACGCTCCTGCCCAACCTGGTCGCGGACCCGCCCGACACGCAGTCGATCGCGACCGATACCTCGACCGGAACGCCACGCCTGCTGCTGCGATTCAACGGCTACATCCACAACAAGGGCCCCGGCGCCGTCGACTTCCGCGGCTCGCGAGAAGCGCCCAAAGTGAGCGCGAAAGTCACCGAAGAAGTCGAAAAAGCGCGGGAAAAAGAAGAACCGCTGTCGCAGAAAGTCGAAGAAGAACTCGCCGTTCCACCGATGAAAACCTTCCAGCGCCTGTTCACGACGGGCGCTGAAGAAACGAACATCGAACGCGCGCACGTCGACGAAGCGAGCAGCGGCGAACTTGTCTACTCGGCCGCGGACGGCCACCACCACTGGCACCTGCAGAAGGTCGCGCGCTACTCGCTGTGGAACGCGAGCAAGACGGCCGAAGTCGCCCCCGCCCAGAAGGTCGGGTTCTGCCTTGACGACAGCCAGCACGTCGAAACCTCGATCGGTCCGTCGAGCGCGGTCTACGCGGACAACGTCGCGCCGTTCCGCGACTTCTGCCAGCGCTACCGCCCCAACGCGACGAGCCTCTTCGAGGGCATCTCGGTCGGCTGGCGCGACGTCTACGACTCCTCGCTGGCCCTCCAGTGGGTCGACGTCTCCAACGTGCTCCCCGGCGAATACCGGCTGCGCGAGGACGTCAACCCGCTCGGGTTCGTCAAGGAAACCAGCGAAGCGAACGTGCCGGTGTACTCGACGACCGCGACGGTCGTGCCGGGCTTCGACGCGCAGCCGCAGGCGGCCGAAACGCCAGCCGGCGTGGCGAAGACGATCACCCTGACCTCCAAAGCCTTCAAAGACACGAACAAACCGACCTACAAGATCGTCGCCGGTCCCGCGCACGGGAGCCTCGGCACCGTCAACGGGGAAGGCAAGGTCACCTACACGCCGACCGCGGGCTGGACCGGCCCCGACTCCTTCACGTTCTCGGCCTCCGACGCGTCGAGCAAGTTCCCCGAACACCCGCAGGTTGCCACGGTCTCGGTCGAAGTCGCCTCCTCCACGGCGCCGGCCGTCTCGATCGAAGGTGCCCCCGCGAGCATGCAGGCCGCCTCGAGCGTGCAGCTGTCGGCGAAGGTCGTGAACGACTCACCCACGGTCACATGGGGGGCCAGCGCCGGCACGATCACCAGCGAAGGCTCCTACACGGCCCCGGGCGAAGTCCCCGCCGGCGGGACGGTCACCGTGACGGCGACGACGAGCAAAGGCGCGAAAGCGGAAAAGACGATCGAAATCACGCCTCCCGGCGGGACCAAAGCCCTGCTCGCCGGCGATGCGACGGCGACCTACGCAGTCGGCGACCAGACGACCGCCGGGCGCGAGGAAGCGTTCCAGTTCGCGGCGAAAACGACCGGCAAGGTCGAAGAACTGCAGTTCCGCACGAACGCCACCGCCAACACCGGCGTGACCGGCGTGGTGCTGGCGGTGTTCGCCGAAAACGGAGGCAAACCCGGCGCGGTGCTCGGTCAGGGCACGGCCTCGGGGCTGCCCGCCGTGAGCTCGTGGATCAAGGTCTCCGGGCTGTCGGTCGCGGTGACCAGCGGCACCAAATACTGGCTCGTGGCACTGCCCACCGGCTCCGGCAAGCTGCACTACAACGCGGCGGTCGCCTCCGGCGGCGCCGGCAACGTCGAGAGCACTGCGGGCGGCATGAGCACGGCGACCGCGCAGAGCGCCTGGGAAACGTTCAACCAGGGACCGGTCGGCTTCCAGGCCAACGGCACGGTCGGCGAAGCTCCCGCGAGCGTGGCGATCGAAGGTGCGCCGGCGAGCATGAACACGGGCGCGAGCGTTCAGCTGACGGCGAAGGTGACGAACGACTCGCCGACGGTGACGTGGGGCGCGAGCGCGGGCACGATCACCTCCGAAGGGAAGTACACGGCGCCTGAATCGGTGCCGGCGGGTGGCAAGGTGACGGTCACGGCGACGACGAGCAAAGGCGCCAAAGCGGAAAAGACGATCGAAATCACCGCGCCGGTCCCGAGCGTGGCGATCGAAGGTGCGCCGGCGAGCATGAACACGGGCGCGAGCGTTCAGCTGACGGCGAAGGTGACGAACGACTCGCCGACGGTGACGTGGGGCGCGAGCGCGGGCACGATCACCTCCGAAGGGAAGTACACGGCGCCTGAATCGGTGCCGGCGGGTGGCAAGGTGACGGTCACGGCGACGACGAGCAAAGGCGCCAAAGCGGAAAAGACGATCGAAATCACCGCGCCGGTCCCGAGCGTGGCGATCGAAGGTGCGCCGGCGAGCATGAACACGGGCGCGAGCGTTCAGCTGACGGCGAAGGTGACGAACGACTCGCCGACGGTGACGTGGGGCGCGAGCGCGGGCACGATCACCTCCGAAGGGAAGTACACGGCGCCTGAATCGGTGCCGGCGGGTGGCAAGGTGACGGTCACGGCGACGACGAGCAAAGGCGCCAAAGCGGAAAAGACGATCGAAATCACCGCGCCGGCCGGGACCAAAGGCCTGCTCGTGGGTGACGCCACGGCGACATACACGGTCTCCGACCAGACGACCGCAGGCCGCGAGGAAGCGTTCCAGTTCACGGCCGCCGCCGGGGGCACCGTCGAAGAACTGCTGTTCCGCACCAACGCGACGGCGAACACGGGGGTGACGGCTGTGGTGCTCGCGGTGTTCGCCGATAACGCCGGCAAACCCGGTGAAGTGCTGGGGAGCGGGACCGCGTCGGGTCTGCCCGCGACGAGCTCTTGGATCAAGGCCACAGGTCTGTCGGTGGCGGTGACGAGCGGAACGAAATACTGGCTCGTGGCGCTCCCGCTCGGCTCGGGCAAGCTCCACTTCAACGCTGCCAAGAGCTCTGGCGGGACAGGCAACGTCGAGACCACCGCGACCGGCCTGACCAAAGCCACCACTGAGACCTCCTGGGAAAGCTACGGCCAGGGTCCGGTCGGCTTCCAGGCGAACGGCAGCACCGGGGCCAAAGGCGCGGCGGTCGCCGCCCTCGTGCCGGCCCCCGCGAAGCCCGCCGGGCGGATCGCGCTTGCCGGGCCACAGACGGTGACCTCCGGCACCGCGGCGCAGCTGACCGCGCTCGTCGCCGGCGCCCGCGGACCGGTGTCGTGGACGGCCGGCGCGGGCGAGATCTCCTCCGGCGGCCTGTTCCTCGCACCCCGGGTGGAGCGCCCGACCGCGGTCACGATCGCCGCCGCTGCGCCGGGCGCACGCGGGCAGAGCCTCGACGTTACGGTGGACCCGCTCCCGGCCGCCGCTCCCGCGCCGGCGGCCGCCAGCGTGAGCGCGACCGGCACGGGCACCGGCGCTCAGGCGCTCGGGTCGCTCTCGGCGATCATCCTCAACCGCGAACTCGTGATCACGACCGCCGCAGGGCGGACGGGGATCGTGACGATCACCGCACGCGCGGGCCGCAGGCTGCTCGGGAGCTGCTCGAACGCGACGCTCGCCGGCACGGGCGTGACCTGCCGCCTGCCGTTGCGGGGCGCGGCCCGCGACGCCGACCTCCACGTCAGCGCCGTGCTTCGCTCCGGCCATCGCGTCCTCGGATCGCGCCGGGTATCGGGTGTGGCGGTGCCGACGATGCGGATGCTCGCCCGCCTGCCCGGCATCAAAGGCGGGGTGAGCGCCGCCTTCGCCTACATCTGCAGCCCGTCGCTGCGGCTCGGCGGGCCCGGCGCGATCGCCTCGCTGCCGTAGGAGCCGCGGGTCAAGTGCCACATAAAGTATTTCGCGCGGGCTTCCCCCGAGGTGCGCGGTCCCGTACCCTTACTTGGCTGTGACGTCACGGATGGCGCCAGCGTCCCGGAGGGGGCGACTTCTCTCGTCGATCGTGGCCGTAGTTGCCGCGGCGGCTCTGCTGCTCGGGTTCTCCGGCACGCTGCACTCTGCGCGGGCGACCGAATCGGTGCAGTTGCCCGATCTCGTCTCTGAACCGCCGACCGCGCCCGAACTCGAAGTGACGAGCAAAGGCGCGACGAAAGAAGAATCAGGGTCCAAACGCTTTTTGCTGCGATTCAACGGCTACGTCCACAACGAGGGCGCAGGCGCGCTCGACGTCCGCGGCCATCGCGAAAAAGAACCCACCGTCTGCTGCAACTCAAAAGGCAAGCCGCGGTCGGCCGGCGAAATCGAAGAAGAAGCAAAAAAACTGGGCGTCGAAAACAAGCCGCTGCCGACCAAAGAGGCCGAAGAACTTGCGACTCCGGCGATGAAAGTCGAACAGCGCGTGTTCGGGCCGCGGACCCCCGAACAGGAAAGCAAAGAAGCTGAAGAAAAAGTCGCACCCGAATACTCCCCGCACGAACAGAAACCGATCCCCGGCACGATGCTCTACGCCGACGCCGACGGTCACCATCATTGGCACCTACAGCATGTCGCCAAGTACGGACTGTGGAACGCCGCCAAGACGGCCGAAGTCGTCCCGTCACAGAAGGTCGGGTTCTGCCTCGAGGACAGCGAAGATATGGAAGCGGGACAGGGGCCGAGCCTCGCCGTGTACAACGACGAAGTGCGCGGCGACTTCTGCGAGCTGTACAGGCCGAACGCGACCAGCCTCACCGAGGGGATCTCACCGGGCTGGCGCGACCGCTACCTGAAGGAACTCGCTTGGCAGTGGGTCGACGTCTCGAACCTCGCTCCGGGCGAATACTGGCTGGGCGAGGAAGTGAACCCCGAAAAATTCATCATCGAATCCAATCCGGAAAACAAAGTCGCCTACGCGAGCGAAAAGACCGTGATTCCCGGCTTCGTCGCCGAAGGGCAGCCGTCGCTCTCGACGGGCTTCGGTCAGTCGTTGCCGATCACGCTGAAAGCGAAGTCCTTCGGGGTGAGCGCGAACGAAGCCAAGTACGAAGTTCACACCCAGCCCGCGCACGGGACGCTCAGCGGCAGCGGCGAACACCTCACCTACACCCCCGAAGCGGGCTTCTCCGGAACCGACTCGTTCGGGTTCTGGGTTCGCACAAAAAGCAGCGAATTCCCACGCGCTCCCGTTGAAGCCACGGTGACCATCACGGTCGGGCCCGGTCCGCCGCCGACGCTGGCGATCACGAGCGCGCCGTCGGCCCTGACCGCGGGGACAGCGGGGACGATCACCGCCCAGGTGACCAGCACCAACGAAGCGGTGCAGTGGAGCGTGAGCGCCGGCTCGATCGCGGGGGTCGCTCCCCTCGGCCGCTCCGCGACGTTTACCGCGCCCTCGACGGTCCCGCCTGAAGGAGGCGTCACCGTGACCGCTCAGCTTGCCGGCAAGCCGTCGGTCAAAGCATCCACGACGATCGCCATCTGGGCCGCTCCCGCCCAGACCCCTGCGGAGGACATCCCATCTGCCGGCGGCGGAAACCCCGGGACCGGCGGGGTCGCCGGCCAGACGACGAGCAAGACCTCCGACCTGACGCGCCCAACCGCCATGGTCGACGGGAAACAGCTGGTCATGAGCACCGTGGCCGGGCTCGCCGGCCGTGTGCAGCTGCTCGCCCGCTCCGGACACCACGTGATCGGGGCGTGCAAGGCCGAGACCCTCGCCAAGCACCGCTTCACCTGCCACGTTCACCTGCGCTCCGCGAAGGTCGCACACGAGAAGATCTCGGTGGTGGCGTCGCTCAGGGTCGGCAGCCGCCTGCTGGTCGCCGTGCTCCCCGCAGAGCACATCCCGCGGCTCGGGATGACACACGCGGGAAACCTGCCGGGCGGCGCGCGGATCGCTTCGGCCTCGGGCTCGATCCTCTGGTGCAGTCCGGGCACGATGGAAGAGATGCTGGTCGCCGGAGATTGAGCGGCGGGCTCACCCGCCCCGCCGTGCCCGCACGGCGGCGGCCACCCGCTCGGTGACCGGCTCCGGCAGCGCCTCGACGGCGCGCTTGGCCCGGTAGCGCAGCACCAGCGGCGCGAGCTCGGCGCGGGTCGTCGGCCAGCGCCGGTTGCGCGCGATCACCCCGCCCCAGGTGATCGGCTCCTCGCCGTCGGCGAAGCGCAGCTTGTACTCGTGTGTCCCGACACCGAGGTCCATACGCCGCTCGCCGCGCCCGATCGCGTCCTCGATCGCCGCGAGGATCGTGAGCATCGACGGCTTCAGGGCGGCGTGCGCCTCCGCCCAGCCGCCGTTCCAGTACTTGATCTCCTGGCCCGCCGCGATGAAGAGCTGAGCTGAGATCGGCTCGCCGTCGATCTCCGCGATCCACAGTCGCAGGCGGTCGGGTCCCAGGGCGGCCGCGGCGTCCGCGAGCAGCTCGGGAACGCCCGGACGCGCGAGTCCCGACTCGCCGCGCTCGCTCCAGCGTTCGCGGTGGAGCTCCAGCAGCGCCGCGAGGCCCTGGCTGACCTCGGCGGGCTCTCGCAGCATGCGCACCGCGCCTCCGCCCGACTCGAGTTTGCGGCGCATGCGGCGCATCTGCGAGCGGAAGTTCGACGAGCGCCCCGCCATCCAGGCGTCGAAGCCCCCCTCGGGCGGCAGCGTGACGAAGGGAGCCGGCAGCGTCGAGTTGCGGTACCGCGCCAGCCGTACGCGGCCCGCGGCACCCGAGGCGAGCCGCCGCGTCCAGCGAGAGGACGCCGGCACGGCCTCGAAGGCGATCAGGTCCGGCCGTGGCTGCAGCGAGGAGATCGCGCCGCGAATCGCATCCGCGGCATCGCGCTCGCAGCCCGGACGGCACAGGGCGTCGACGCGGTCGGAGATCTGTGCGCCCAGGAAGCGCATGTCCACGCGTCCCCGCGGCCCGCTCCCCGCGAACCAGGGCGCGAGCGCCACCAGCGTCTCGCCGTCGCGCACCGCGATGATCCGCAGCCGGCTGCCCTCGGGCGCCATGTGGCGCCACCAAGACAGCATCCAGCCGGGCGCGCAAAGCGGCAGCGAGGCCCCCTGAGCGAGCTCGTCCCACGCCGGGGCGAGCGCCGCGGCAGCCGCGAGATCGTCGATCAGTTCAGCGCGTGCCATCTGGGTATGATCGCGCCGCGGGCGGCATCGGACCGAGGCGACGCGGCGAGGAGGTCGGAATGTTCAAATCGATCGTGGTGGGAACCGACGGCTCTGACACGGCTGGCGAGGCCGTGCGCCAGGCCGTCGAACTCGCGAGGGACGTCGGCGCCAAGGTCGAGCTGGTCAGCGCCTACGAGCCGGTCTCCTCCCAGCGCCTGTCCGAGGAACGCCGTCAGGCGCCCGAGGACCTGCAGTGGACGATCAATCCTCGCGAGGACGTCGACGCGACCCTCGAGGCGGCAGCCGAGGTCGCGCGGTCGGCCGGCGTCGAGGTCACCATCTACGCGCGCCAGGGCGACCCGGCCGACGCGATCCTCGACGTCGCCGAGGAGCAGGAGGCCGACCTGATCGTCGTCGGCAACAAGGGCATGACCGGGGCGAAGCGGTTCCTGCTCGGCTCCGTGCCGAACAAGGTGTCCCATCACGCGCCCTGCTCGGTGCTGATCATTCGCACGACCTGAGAGGTTCTTTGGGCCGCGCTGCTCAGGACCCGGCCAGCCGGGGACGGATGCTGCGCAGCTTCTGCGTCGCGATCCAGCCGTCGTCGCGCAGGCTGCGCAGCCGGCCCGCGTCGGCGACGTTGAAGCGGCGGGCGCGCCGTTGCCGATCAGCCAGGTCGCGGCGCAAAGGGCCGGTGCGGCCGCTGAGGATCTGCCCGGCGGCGCGGCGGATGCTGAGGCCCTTCTCCGCCGGCAGATGCCAGAGGCCGAGCGACGCGGCATCGGCGACGGGGAGCGCCTGGCTGCGCTTGCCCGTCGTGATGCGCCGCGCGACCGCTGAGAGGTCGACGAACCGGATCGTGCCGAGCGCGCCGGCCAGCGAGAGGATCTGCTCCTCGGTCGGCACGCCCTTGCCTTCGCCCGCCAGTTGGGCGTCGAGGCGCTCGCAGGTCGAGACGAGATCGCCGAGCGCGGCCACCGTGCCCGTCAGGAGCTCCCCGCCGACCCAGGGCGGCGTCTGCACGTCGGCGCCCATCTCCCGGGCCAGCTCGCCGATGGCGTTGCGGGTGCGCCCGTAGGAGTCGAAGCCGACGGTGTCCCAGTCGGGCGGGTAGTCGATGTAGATGCATCCGACCTCGCCGTCGGCGGGCGCCGACGCGAACACCGCCTCGGGCTCGGCCCATACGCAGTCGAGGTCCGTCAGCCAGATCCGGCGGGCGGGATCGAGCCCGTCCGAGGCGGAGGTGATCGCGTCGAGGACATAGCGGGAGGAGACGTAGATCTTGGTGCCCTCGCGCGGCCGGTGCTCGTACGGCGTGTGCAGGACGCGGGCGCCGAGAGCCTCGATCTGCCGCAGGAGCGCTTCCCCCCGTCGCCCGAGCAGGGATCGATCCGTGACGTTCGTCGCCAGCACCAGCTCGCAGTCCACGTCGCGGTAGGCGAGCGAGGCGACCTGGGTGAGGGCGCACTCGAGGTAGCGCTGGGCCACCTGCGCAGCCGAGCTCGCCGCGCGGGTGCTCGGGTAGTAGAAGCCCTCCTCGGGCTCGTGGACGTACAGGTATTGGACGACGATCGGCGTCGAGTGCATCGCTGTGTTTGTTGTCGTCGCGGCGCGGAGCGATCTTTAGCGTCAGCGCGCGGGAGCCCGCTCGGGCTGCTGCGGACGCACGCGGTCGCGCAGCCTGCGCCCGGCCTCAGGGACGAGATAGCGCAGGACCGGGAGAGGATCGGAGGGCTCCCACATCGAGTGCGCCGCCAGCGGCGCCGCCGCGAGCGCATCGAGCAGCTGGCCGGGGCCGCCGGCCCACCCGGCGGCAAGATCGCGGTTGAGCCACTGAAAGCGCGCGCCGATCCGCGCCGTCGCCGGCCCGGCTCCGTCCCAGGGGTCGAGCCCGAGCGCGTCGCGCGCCCAGATCGCCGGCACGTTCACGCCGGCGCGGACGGCCAGCGCCATCGAGCCGTAGAAGCGGCCGTTGAAGTCGGTGATCCACGGCCGGCCCTCGGCGTCGCGGAAGAGCTCGACCTGTGCGAGCCCGGTCCAGCCGAGCTCGCCCGCCAGTCGTGCCACCTCGGCGGAGAGCTCCGGCTCGGTCGCGACGACCCGGCCGAGGACGGTGTCACCGGCGCCGGGGGGCCAGGTGCGGTCGGCCTCCTGGTGGAGCTCGGCCAGGATCTGCCCGTCGCGGCCCACGACGATCACCGCAGCGCCCATGGTGCCGCTGAGCGGTGCCTGCAGGAGCGGTTCGCCGCCTTCGGCGAGCGTTCGCTCGACGAGCTCCCGCGCCTGGCGCGGGCTGTCGAACACGGCCGTGTCGAAGCGGTGCGGCACGTGGTTGCGGGCCTTCACGACCACCGGCCCAGACCACTGCGCGAGCGCGGCCTCGTCCGCGGTCACGGTGTACGGCATCGGCACGCCGGCCGCCTTGGCCGCCCCGAACAGGTCGAGCTTGTCGAACGTGCGCCGCACGACCTCGTAAGCGGGGTATGGCCACACGGCGGGCGCGATCTCCTCGCGCCTGCGCGAGAGCGTCAGCAGCCCGCCTTCGTAGGAGCAGAAGACGATGTCATAGCCGCGCTCGCCGACGGCGCGGGCGATGTCGGCCACGAAGCCGTCCTCGTCCTGCGCGCATTCCCGCACGATGTGATGCGGACCCGCGTGGCGGGAAAGGCTCGCGAAGCTCGGGCCCGGGGCGCCGGTCCCCACCTCGAAGCCCGCGGCCGCCAGCGCTCTGACAGCAACGATGGTCGCCCGGTCACGTCCTTGATCGACGAGGAGGGCGCGCATCGCTCCGCGGGAGCTTACGGGCGATAGGTAAACGTCGCCTGAGATCGTCGTCCACCACATGGAGCCGTCCCGGCCGCCTTGGATAATGGATTCCAATGAAGATCGTGAGCGTCATGACCACAGACTCGAGCGGCGGCGCCGAGTTCGCCGCGCTCGAGATGCTCGAGGCGCTGCGCCAGCGCGGCAACGAGACGGTGATGCTCACCGACCAGCCGGGAATCGGGCGCGACACGGGCGTCACGATCCGGGCCTTGGAGATCGGGCCGAAGCTCTCGACAGGCAGCTGGCCGGGCCTGCTCGTGCGCTGGCCGAGCCTGATGGGGCGGCTGCGAGCCGCGCTCGAGGCGGAGGCGCCCTACGACGTGCTGCTCGTCCACTACAAGAAGGAGCAGCTGATGGCTCGCGGCCTGCCCGCCGAGCTGAGCCGGACGGTCGTGTGGTCGGAGTGGGGCCCCGTGCCGTACCCGCTCCGAAAGGGCCTGCCGCGCCGCGCGTACCTGCGCGCCGCCGAGCGCGTTCCGCTCGTGATGGCGGTCTCCGAGGGGACCAAGCGCTCCGTCACGGAGGTCGGCGTCGAGGAGGCGAAGGTGATCGTCGTCCCGAATGTGCTGCGAACGGACGAAATCCGCTTCAGCGAGGAGGGGCGCCGGCGCGTGCGCGAGGAGCTGGGGGTCCCGCAGGACGCGTTCGTCGTCGGCTGCATCTCCAGGTTCCACCACAAGAAGCGCAACGACGTCGTGGTCCGCGCGGTGATCGCGCTGAACGATCCGCGCGTGCACCTGCTGCTCTGCGGAGACGGCGAAACCGAAGCGGAACTGCGCGAGCTGGCCGTGCCGCTGGGGGACCGTGCCCACTTCATCCCGACGCCCGGGCGCGAGGTGCCCGACGTGCTCTCCGCCTTCGACGTGTCGGTGTTCTGCCCGAGCCCGACCGAGGGCGCGCCCCGTGCGGTGATTCTCGGGATGCTCGCGAGTCGCCCCTGCCTCTCGACCGGCGCCGAGGGCGTCGCGGACATGATCACGCCGGAGATCGGGGGCATCGCGAGCCCCGAGAACGACCCTGAGTCGCTGCGCGCGCTGCTGGTGCGCTACCTGGACGACCCCGGGCGCGCTGGGCGCGAGGGCGCCGCCGCCCGCGCCCACGCCGAGAGCAAGTACGCCGCGCCGGTCGTCGCGGAGCTGATCGAGGGGCTGTTCGACGATGCGATCGCGAAGAGCGACCCCGCTCACGAGCGGGCCGTCAGCGGGGCATGAGGCCTGCACGGAGGGCCGGCCGAACCATCCCACCCGACGAAGCGCAGCCACGACGGCTGCTGATGATCGAGCAGGGGGGGCGCGGGGGGGTCGCCGACTACACCGGCGCGCTGGTGCGCGCGCTGGCGGCGCGCGGCTGGCGGATCGACCTCGCGACCGCCGACGATCATCTCTACGGGCAGATCGAGGGCGTCAGCGCGATCGGCGTCTTCCACTACGTGCGCGCCGGCACCCGGCTGGGGGACGCACTCGGCGGCCGGCGTCTGAAACGAGGAGCCAACGGGCTCCTGTTCCTGCTCGCATTGCCGCGTCTGGCGCTACTGGCGCGGCGCAACGATGTCATCCACACGCAGGGCTGGGAGATTCCCCAGCTCGGGGTCCCGGCGCTCGCCGTGCTGCGGCTCGCCGGGCGGCCGACCGTGCAGACCGCCCACGGCACGTTCGAGCGCACGAGCCGGGCCCGGCGGCTGCGGGCCGTCACCCGCAAGCTCCAGGGCGCGCTCACCGCGCGCACGATCGTCCACACCCAGGCCGACGTCGGGCGGCTGGCCCCGGCCATCGCCCGGCGCGCAGTCGTGATCCCGCACGGCGAGTACGGCGGACTGGCGCGTAGCGGGGGAGGGGTGGACCGGGGCGCGGCACGGGGCGCGCTCGGGATCGGTGAGGACGTCCACGTGACGTTGATGTTCGGTCAGCTACGTACCGACAAGGGCCTCGGCGACCTGCTGGCCGCGCTGCGGGCGCTGCCCCGGCTGCACCTGCTGATCGGCGGCCAGGAGGCCGGCGCGCTGGCCGAGAACCGCGAGGCCCTCGCCGATCCGGCGCTGGCCGGGCGGGTCACGATCCGCGAGGGCTTCCTCGACATGGCACAGGCGGCCGAGCTTTTCGCTGCCTCTGACACGGTCGCGCTTCCCTACCAGGTGGCCAGCCAGAGCGGCGTGCTGCTGCTGGCTTACGGCTTCGCCCGTGCGGTCGTGGTCTACCCGGTGGGCGGAATGGCGGAGGCGGTCGTCGACGGCGAGACCGGCTGGGTCTGCGCCCGCCCCGATGCCGCCGCGCTCACCGACTCGCTGTCGGCGGCGATCGCGGCCGGCGCAGAGGAGTGCCTGCGCCGCGGGCAGGCCGGAGCGCGGCTCGCCGAGGAGCGCTACTCGTGGACCGCGATCGCCGAGCTGACCGAGAAGGTCTACGAGGAGGCGCTGGGGCGTGGCTGACGAGACGGCGCGGAGCGCAAGGCTGCTGCTCGGCCCGCACGCGCCGCCGGGCGCCGAGCGCCTGCGCTCGGTGCGCGCCGCTGTGCGCACGCGTTCGGTCCCCTCCGCCCCCGTGCGCTTCGCCCAGCGCGTGCAGCGCAAGCTGGGGCGCCTCGAGTACGGGGAGGCGGTGGCCGCGCCGCTGATGGCCGCGCGCCGTGAGGCGCTCGGCGCCGGCGCCGCCGGGCCGCCGCAGTTTCTGGTTCGCATGGACGAGTTCCCGCACTACATGGCCCTGGATGAGCCCGAGCGATATGGCACGGCCGCCTACCTGCGCTTCCACGAGCTGATGCACGAAGCGGGGGTGCCGTACCTCGTGGCGGTGCTGCCGCGCGTCTCGAGTGCCTCACTCGATCCCGCCGGGACACGGTGGCGCAAGCTCGCAGACGACGAGCGCGCCCTGCTCGCGAAGATGCCCTCGGAGGGCGTCACCTACGGCCTGCACGGTCTCGATCACCGCACGCGTCACGCCTCGCCCCGCCGGCATTCAGAGCTGTGCGGGTTGAGCGTCGCCGAGACCGAGGCGCTGCTGGGGACCGCGCTCGCAGAGCTGGAGCCCTCGGGCATCCGCCCGCGCGTCTTCGTGCCGCCGTACAACCGCTTCGACGCACGGCAGTACCCGGTGCTGGCCCGCGAGTTCGACGTCGTCTGCGGCGGCCCGGAGACGGTCGGCCTGCTCGGCTTCCAACGCACCCCCGTGTGGCGCGGCGACGCGGTCTACCTCCCCTCCTACCATCCCCTCTACGGTCGCGCGGGCGAGGTGCTCCAGGGGGCTACGCGACTGATCGAGGCGCAGGCGGCGCTGTGGGCCCCGATCACCCTGCATTGGGGCTGGGAGGCCGACGAGGGCTACGACGAGCTAAGGCGCCTGCTCGCCGCGATCGCCCCGTATGCCGCCCACTGGGAGGACTTCCTCACCGAGGTCCGCGCCAGCGCTGTCGCCGGCTGAGCTCGTCACGCCCTCCGGGAAGGGCAGCGACGACTGCACGTCGGAGGCGAAGAAGTAGAGGTTGCGCCGCTGCGGGTCGGTGGTCTCGAGGACCGCGACGTGAGCGAACTCGCTTCCGAGCAGCGCCAGCACGTCGTCAGGCTCCGCGAAGCTCGTGCGGGAGTACTCGTAGCTGTCGCCGGGCTCGATCACGGTGTAGCCGGAGAGCACGCCGGCGGCGCGCAAGCAGCGGTGCGCCGACGCGAGCACCGCCGCCGCTTCGGCGAGCGTGAAGTGGTGGATCGCGGAGTCCCAGATGACGTTGTCGAACGGGCCCGGCGGCAACTCCTGCCGGACATCGGCGAGCCGGTACTCGACGTTCGGCCGCGAATGGCGGCGCCGGGCGTGCTTCAGCGCCTGCTCGTTGTGGTCGAGGGCCAGAACACGCCCGGCACGCCCGCCGTAGAAGCGCGCGGCGTTGAAGCCGTCCCCGCAGCAGAGCTCCAGCACCTCGGCCCCGGGGCGGATCGTCAGCGCGCTCAGCACCCCCCGCTCCAGGAAGGAGCCGCGGCCGAGCGACGGCCACTGCCAGTGAACGTCGATCTCGTGGTCGAACCACTCCGCTGAGGAGCTCAGGAAGCCCTCGACCTTGTACTGGAACAGGTGCGATCCGGCCGTGAGGGCCCGCAAAGAGGCGTTCAGCGCCCTCAGCGCGGGGACGAGAAGACGGTGGGCGCGGGCACGCAACCCCCGACGGCGCGGAGAGCTCGTCATCGGGGTTGGGCGCGCGTCATTCGGGGGGACCGTCTTTCCGTACTCGTATGATTCGGAGCGTGGCAACACCGTCGACGCCAGCGGCGCTCGCCCCCCGGTGAAGCGCGCTGTCATTCTGGCAGGCGGCGAGGGCACACGCCTGCGCCCCTACACCACGGTGCTGCCGAAGCCGCTGATGCCGATCGGCGACCGCCCGGTCCTCGACATCGTGGTGCGGCAGCTCAAGGCGCACGGCTTCGAGCACATCACGATGGCGACGGGCTACCTGGCGGAGCTGATCGAGGCGTTCTTCCGCGACGGCGAGAGCTACGGGGTCAAGATCGACTACTTCCGCGAGCGCGAACCGCTCGGAACCGTGGGCTCTCTGGCCCTGATCGACGGGCTGGGGGACGACAACGTGCTGGTGATGAACGGCGACGTCCTCACGGACATCGACTACGGCGCCCTGCTGACGCGCCACGCGGGCTCCGACGCGGCCGCGACGATCGCCACCAAGAAGCGCCACATCCAGGTCTCGCTGGGGGTCCTGCGCTTCGGTGACGGGAGCGACCCGACGCGGCTCACCGGCTACGACGAGAAGCCGGAGATCGACTACATCGCCTCGATGGGCGTCTACTGCTTCGCGCCCAGGGCCCTGGGGCACATCGTCCCGAACGAGCGGCTCGACTTCCCGGACCTGATCCTGCGCCTGATCGCCGACGGCGACATCGTCCGCTCGTGGCTGAGCGATGACTACTGGCTCGACATCGGGCGCCACGACGACTACGAGCAGGCCCAGGAAGAGTTCGAGTCCGTACGGGATCGCTTGATCCCCAGCGAGTAGCGCCCGCCGGCCGGATTCCGAAAATCCGCACGAGTTCTGGGTAACTTGCGGGGGCAGTGGCCCCCAAGACCGGCACGCTCGGAGCGTTGCGGCCCCTCGCGAGGTCGCGGACTTGAGTTCGGCTTCCGCGCGGGCCCTGCCGGAGAGGAGTCAGGAGACCGACAGGTCGCTGGCGGCGCGGTCTGCCTGGCGAGCCTTGTGGAGCTCCCGGCTCCTCGTGTGGGCCTCAGGGGTCCTCGCGGGCGCGCTCTTCCAGCAGTCGCACGAAAATCGCATCGCGTACAACCCGCGCGGTTTGACCTCGGGGCTCGGCTCGGTGGGGGAAGTGCTGGCTGGGCCCGCCGCGCGGTGGGACGGCGCCTACTACCTCGCGATCGCCGCTCACGGTTATGGGGACCTGGCCTCGGCGACGAACCGGCGCCTTTCGTTCTTCCCTCTCTACCCGCTGCTGGTGAAGGTCCTGGGCATCGCGATGCCGCTGATCCTCGCCGGCGTGCTGATCTCGCTCGTGGCGCTCGGCTTCGCTCTCTACGGCGTGCACCGCCTGACGGTGCTCGAGTTCGCGCGCACCGGCCTCGCGGCGGAGCCCGCCCGGCGCACGGGCCGGCCTCGCGGTGCTGCTGCTCGCGTTCTCCCCGCTGGCCGTGTTCTTCTCGGCCGTCTACACCGAGTCGCTGTTCATGGGGCTCGCGGTCGCGGTCTTCCTCTGCGCCCGCACCGGCCGCTGGGCCTGGGCCGGCGCCGCGGGCCTGCTGGCGAGCGCAACGCGCAGCCCGGGGGTGCTGCTGCTGCTCCCGGCGCTCGTCATCTACCTCTACGGCCCCCGTGAGGATCGCCGCCCCGACCGCGCTCCAGGCCAGACGCTCGCTGCGCGCCTGCGGCCGCGCTACGCGCTCCGCCGCGAGGTCATCTGGCTGGGTCTGATCCCGCTCGGATTGCTCGCCTTCTTCGCCGGCCTGGCGATCGCGGGCGGCCACCCCCTCAGCCCGCTGAGCACCGAGCACACCGCCTGGGAACGCGGCGGCGCCTTTCCGCTCGTGACCGTGTGGCGGGCGATCAAACAGACGGTGGTCGAACACCACGGCAACCAGTTGCTGCAGCTCGCGGCGCTGCTGTTCGCGGCGCTCGCGACCGTCGGCGTCCTGCGCCGTCTGCCGCTCGCCTACGGCCTGTGGATGATCGTGGCGCTGATCCCGCCGCTGTCGGATCCTGAGCCAGAACAGCTGCTCTCGATGGCGCGCTTCGTGGCCGTGCTGTTCCCGATCGCGATGTGGCTCGCGCTGTGGCTTCAGGAGCGCCCGCGCCTGCAGCGGCCGGTGCTGCTCCTCTCAGCCGCGTGCGCGGCGTACGTCAGCGCGAAATTCGCGCTCTGGCACTTCGTCGCCTGAGCCCGCAGGGCGAGGGCCCGCTCGGCGCCCGCTATGCGGCCAGTGCGCTTCGCACCGCCTCGACCACGATCTCGATCTCCTCGGCCGTCGTGCTCGAGCTGAGCGGCAGCGCGCAGTGGCGCGCGGCGGCCTCGGTGGCCGCGGGCAGTCCGTCCGCGGGCGTGTAGGAGCCGTAGTCGGTGAAGGTGTGCAGCGCCGGGTACCACGTCGTCTGGATGCCGGCGTCTTTGAGCTGGTCGCGGAAGCGGTCGCGCGCGCTCACGGTCGGCCACGAGGACGGGGAACGCGAAGTGCGAGGAGCGCGCGACCGCCTCGTCGTCGAAGCAGAGCTCGAGGCCGTCGATGCCGGCCAGCTGCTCGCGGTAGGCGCCGACCGTCCGGCGGCGGGCGCCGAGCGCGTCAGGCAGGCGCTGCAGACGGCTCAGGCCGAGCGCCGCGCGCGGCTCGTCCATGCGGTAGTTGAAGCCGATGTCGACGATGTCGTAGGCGGGGTCGTGGCCGCGGTGGCGATCCCAGGTGCTGCTCGTCAACGCGTGCGAGCGGAGCAGGCGCACGCGCTCGGCATGCTCGCCGGCCCAGCAGCTGACCATCCCGCCCTCGCCGACGCAGAGCTGCTTCTTGGAGAAGAAGCTGAACGCGCCCAGCTCGCCGACCGTCCCGACGCTGCGCCCGCCCTCGTCCACGCGTGCGCCGATCGCCTGCGCGCAGTCCTCGATCAGCACGAGACCATGCTCGTCGCACAGCGCGCGCAGCTCCGCGACGGCGGCCGGATAGCCGCAGAAGTGGACGGCGATCACGGCCTTCGTGCGCGGGGTGATGCGGCGCGCCGACATCCGCGGGGTCGAGGTCGAACTCGCGCGGCGAGAGGACGTCGCAGAGCACCGGCGTGGCGCCGACGTAGCGGATCGCGGCGGCGCTCGCGACGAACGTGAACGCCGGCACGATCACCTCGTCGCCCGGGCCGAGCCCGGCCGTCAGGCAGGCAAGGTGCAGCGCGGCGGTCCCGCAGGAGACCGTGACCGCGTGATCGGTGCCGACGAACTCGGCGAGCGCCTCCTCGAAGGCGGCGATGCGCGGGCCCATCGTCAGCCAGCCGGAGTCGAGGCAGTCGAGCACCGCTTGGACGTCCTGCTCGGGACGGCGATGTCGGTGAGCGGCACGCGCCAGTCGCTCATCGCCGCACCGCCTCGGCAAGTGCCGTGACGACCCGGTCCTGGTCGTCGTGGGTCATGTGGGGGTAGAAGGGCAGCGTCAGCTCGGTCCGCGAGGCCAGCTCGGTGATCGGCAGCGAGACGCCCGGGTAGCGCTCGCGGTAGGCCGTGAAGCGGTGGATCGAGGGGTAGAAGATGCTCGTCTGGATGCCGCGCTCGCGCAGGCGGCTCGAGACCTCGCCCTGGCTGCCGTCCTGCTCGAGCATGATCGGGATCACGTACGCGGAGGAGGTGTGGACCTCCTCGTCGGTGAAGGGCACGATGATGCCCTCGACCTGCGACGAGCAGCGAGCGGTAGCGCAGCGTCAGCTCGCGGCGGCGCTCGATTTCCTCCTCCAGGCGGCCCATGCGCGAGAGCAGCAGCGCCGAGCGCGGCTCGTCGAGGCGGTAGTTGAAGCCGAGCCCGACGACGTCGTAGGTGTCGGTGCGGCCGCTGTGCCGATCCCACGTGCCGCTGGTCATGCAGTGCGAGCGGTGCGAGCGCACGAACGCGGCGACCTCGTCGCTGTCCGTGCAGAGCAGCCCGCCCTCGCCGACCGAGAGCACCTTGTTGGAGAAGAAGCTGAACGCGCCCGCCAGGCCCCAGGTGCCGAGCTTGCGTCCGTGCGAGGGTGGCGCTCGGCGCGTGCGCGACATCCTCGATCAGCGCGATGCCGTGGCGGTCGCAGATCTCCTTCATGCGGTCCGCGGCGGCTGCGTAGCCGGCGTAGTGGACGATGCAGACGGCCTTCGTGCGCGGCGTGATGCGACGCTCGACATCCTCAGGGTCGAGGCTCGGGTCCTCGCGCGAGACGATCTCGGCGAAGACCGGGTCGGCGCCGCAGTAGATCGCCGCCGTGGCCGTCGCCGCGAACGTGAACGACGGCACGATCACCTCGTCCCCCGGACCGACCCCGGCGGCGAGGTAGGCGAGGTGCAGCGCCGCCGTGCAGCTCGAGACCGCGATCGCGTGCCTCGCGCCGAGGTGCGCGGCGAACGCCGCGCTCGAACTCTGCCGTGCGCGGGCCGAGCGTCAGCCAGCCCGAGCGCAGCGTCTCGGCAACCGCTTCCAGGTCCTGCGGCTGCAGCTGCAGGTCGAAGAGCGGGAGCTCCGGGAAGGTCTCGGTGCGAGCGCCATCCCTAGGGGATGTTCTTGTAGCGGGGGTCGTACGGGTCGCCGAAGCGGCCGTCGTCGAGGGCCTGCATGATCTCGGCGATCCCGTCGGGAACGGTCATCAGCGTCTCGAAGCCGAGCTCGGCCTTGATCTTGTCGAAGCTGACCTTGTAGTCGCGCGGGTCCTCGTCCTTCTTGACGAAGCTGACCGTGCCCTTGTCGGTCTGCTTGCCGATCTCCTCGACGATGTCGAGCTTGCGGTAGTTCTCGCCCGAGCGGCCGGCGTTGAAGACGTTGCCGCCGACCTTCTCGACCGGCGCTTCGAGCACTGTGCGCACCGCGCGCCCCGCGTCGCGCACGTGGATGTAGGGGCGCCAGAACTGCTCGCCGAACACTTCCAGCTCGCTTGTCGGCCCACAGTTCGCGCGTGAACTCGTTGACGGTCAGGTCGAAGCGCATCCGCCGGCCGACGCCGTAGACGGTCGCGAAGCGCAGGCAGGTCGGGGCCATGCCGTTGCCGCCGCCGCCGAGGATCAGCTTCTCCATGCCGACCTTCTGCTCGGCGTAGAGCGAGACGGGCCGCAGCTCGCCGTCCTCGGTGATCGGGACGGTGGGGTCGGCCATGCGGCCGTAGTTCGAGCAGGTGGAGGCGAACACGAGCCGCTGCACGCCGGCCGCTTTCGCGTCGGCGACCAGCGACTCGCGTCGCCTGGACGTTGACTTCGTCCGATTCATGGGGATCGCGCGCGCAGGCCGGGTCGCCGACGATCGCCGCGAGGTGGACGACTCCCTCGGCGCCGTCGAGGGCGCGCGCGCGGGCGTCGCCGTCGCGGATGTCGCCTCGGATCACTTCGACGCCGGCGCGCTCCTGCTCGGCCGCGATGTCCTCCTGGCCGTGGAGCAGTGAGTCGAGCACGCGCACCTCGTGGCCGTGCTCGCTGCAGCTCGCCCGCGAGCAGGGAGCCGATGTAGCCGCTGCCGCCGGTGATCAAGATCGTGCCCACGTCGTCCTGGTCCTCTCTGTTTCGGGTGTTCGTATGTGCGCCTCCGGTGTGCGCGTATGCGCATGCTCGGGCGCGTCAGCATCAGGCGCCGCGAGGGCGTCTCCGATGCTACAGCGGCTATCGGCATGGCCCCGGGGCGCCTTGAGCGGGCCCGCCGCCGCATCGCCGAGCGCTACTTGTGGCCGCGCGGGGTGCCGATGGTAGCTATCGTGACCCGTCCTCGGTCGAGAATGTCGAGCAGATGCCGACAATAGCCCGCGACGTGACGCGCCAGCGCGCGGCCTCCGACATTCTGATGCAGGTCGTCGTGCGCGTCGCGAACCTCGCGGTGGGCACGATCGTCACGGCCCTGCTCGTGCGCACGCTCGGCAAGGCCCACTACGGGCAGTGGTCGACGACCTTCATCGTCATCGACCTGATCGGGTACTTCGCGACCTTCGGGTTCGAACAGATCGCGATCCGCGAAGCCTCGCGCGAGCCGGACAGCGAGTTCGACTGGCTGGGCTCGGTGATGATGGTGCGGATCATCCTGCTGGGCCCCGTGACGCTCGCGGCGCTGGGCGCCGTCGTGGCGCTGCACGAGAGCCAGGAAATGCTGATCGCCGGCGTGATCCTGGTGCTGGCGATGCCCTTCGGCGGCATCAGCGCGATCGCCCTGATGTTCAACCTGCGGGTCGACAACCGCGTGCCGATGGTCGTCCTGACCCTGCGCAGCGTGCTGTGGGGCGTGGCGGTGCTGATCATCCACCTGGAGGACGGCGGCATGATCGCGCTCTCGATCGCGATGGTCCTCACGAACCTCTGCGGCACGGTCGTGAACGTGTTCGCGGCGCGAAAACTCGTCGGGCGCTGGCCGCGTCCGACGATGCGCTACGCGCGCCCGCTCTTCCAGCGCGCGGTTCCGGTCGGGATCACGGGGCTGCTCGTGATCGGCTACGGGCGCATCGACCAGGTGATCGTCTTCTCGATCAGGGGCGCCAAGGAGGCGGGGCTCTACGGGTCGATCTACGTGCTGCTCGAATCCTCACACTTCGTTCCCGGGTCGATCCTGACGACGATGGCGCCGGTCATCGCCGCCGCCTGGCCGAGCGACCGCGAGCGCCTGCTGCGGGCGGTGCGCAACACGCTCGAGCTGCTGTGCGTCGGCTCCTTCGGTGCGCTGGCGTTCGCGCTCGTCGCCTCGGAACCCCTCGTGCGCCTGATCTTCGGCGCGGAATTCGTCGAAGCCGCCGCGATCCTGCCGATCCTCGGCGGGGCGTTCGTGCTGATCTCCTTCGGCTATCTGTTCGACAACCTGGTGCTCGTCACGGGCAAGCAGGGGCGCCTGGTGAAGATCTGCCTGGCGGCGCTGGTCTTCAACGTCGCCGGCAACCTCGCGCTCGTACCCGTGTTCGGCTTCCACGCCGCGGCCTGGATGACGCTCGCAACAGAGGCACTCGTGGCGGGGCTCGAGATCAAACTGGTGACCGAGAGCGTGGCACTGCGCGACATCAGCTACGGGCGCATCATGCGCACGACCGCGTCCGCCCTGCTGCTCGCGGGCGAGCTGGCGATCGCGAAGGAGCTCGGCGCGGGGCTCGGCGTGCTGGTCGCGCTCGCCTGCGTCAGCTACCCGGCCCTGCTCCTGGCTTTGGGTGGGATGTCCCTCGACGACATACGCGAAGTGCTGGGGCGCCGCGCGCCGGCCACCTGAGCGGGCGCGCGCCCGCGCGCCGGATAGCGTTCCCCCGATGCGGATACTGATCGTCTCGAACCTGTTCCCGCCCGTCACCTCGGGCGGCTACGAGGCCGAGTGCGGCGCCGTGGCCGAACACCTGCGCGCGCGGCACGAGGTGCGTGTGCTGACCAGCGCCCCGCGCCACGGCAGCGTGCCCCCGCAGCAGGGCGTGCTGCGCGAGCTGGACCTGCTGAGCGGCGACGCGACCGGTGCGCGCAAGGCTCCGTTGGCCTCGCTGCGCGCGAGCGCGATCACACGGCGACTGCTCGCGTTCGAACCGGAGCTCGTCTACGCGTGGAACTGCGCGAACATCCCGCAGGCCGGTGTGCGGCTGCTCGCCGACAGCGGCGTTCCCGTCGCTTTCCGGGTGTGCGAGCACTGGTTCGGCGGGCTGTTCACCAACGACCAGTTCATGCGCGAGCTGCTGCCGGCAGGGCGCAGGCCCGGACGGCTGGCTTGGGCGGCCGGGTGCCGCGCGCTGAACCGGCTGCCGCAGCTCCGGCTGGAGCCGCTCGCGCCGCTGCGGGCGGCGATCTCGTGGAACTCGAACGCGCTGGAGCGGAGCGTGCCGACGCCGGCGTTCCTCGAGCCGGTGCTCGAGCGCGTGCAGCACCCGGTACCGCCCCACGGCGAGGTTTTCGAGCTCGTCCGGCGAGCGCCCGCGCCACATCCGGAGATCGTGTTCGTCGGGCGCGTGAACCGCGGCAAGGGCCTCGGCGTGGCGATCGAGGCGCTGGCCGCGCTCCGGGCCGGGCGGGCGCCCGAGGCGCGGCTGGTCGTGATCGGCCCTGAGGAACAGCCGGACTACGCGGCGGAGATGCGAGCCCTGGCCGCCCGCCGCGGGCTGGACGGGGCGCTGCTCTGGCGCGGGCAGCTCGGCCCGCAGCAGGCGGCGGCGGCGCTGGCGGGGGCGCACGCGATGATCGTTCCGTCGACGTGGGAGGAGCCGTTCGGGCTCGTCGCGATCGAGGCGGCGCTCGCGCGCGTGCCGGTCGTCGCCTCCGACATCGGTGGGATCGGCGAGGGGCTGCACGACGAGGAACATGCTCTGCTCTTCGCGCCGGGGGACGCGGCCGGCGCCGCGGCAGCGCTCGAGCGGGTGCTCGGCGAACCGCAGGCGACGGCTGCGCGCGTCGAGCGCGCCCGGGTGCGCGCCGAGGCGTTCCGTGTCGGCCCGTACCTCGCCGAGCAGGAACGCTTCGTGCTCGACGCCCGTGACGCGCTGAGCTGAAACACGCGCTGAGGCGCGCATGCCCAAGTGCAATGAGGCACGCCTGGGGTAGCTACCATCCATGGTCACCGAGTACGGCGCCCGCCCGCCTCAAGCAGCGAGCGGCAGGCGACGATAGGAGTCGTGTCGTGATAACTGTGGCCTGCAGCGCACCGTCCCGGACCGCGGAAGACTCCGCGCAACCCGCCTCCGAGGTCGCCAGATGAGAGCCGACAACCGCTTCGAGCCGCTCGGTGAGAGCAACTCGGTGTCCGCTGCGCTGGAGGTGCTGCGCCGGCGCTGGCCGATCGCGCTCGGCATCGTGCTCGTCTGCACCATCCTCTCGGTGGTCCAGCAGAAGCGCGCGACCCCGACCTACAAGTCCACGGCCCAGGTCGCCTTCCAGAACTCGACGATCGCGGGCGAAGCGGTCGGGTTCAACAACTCCTCGGGCACCGAACCGCAGCGGGAAGCTGACACCCAGGTCACGATCGCGCATTCGCCGGAAGTCGCGCAGGCCGTGCGCACGCAGCTGGGCAGCGCCGACAGCGCGACCGAACTGCTCGACATGGTGGGGATCGAAGCCGCCCCCAACGCAGACGTGCTCAACATCACCGCGTCGGCCGGCGACCCGCGGCAGGCGGCGCAGATCGCGAACGCCTTCGCCAACCAATACATCACCTTCCGCGCCAACTCCCAGCTGACCGCGATCGACGCGGCCAAAACCCAGCTTCAGCAGCAGCTTTCGACGACGACGCCCGGCACCGCGAACGCCGCCTCGCTGGAACAGCAGATCCAGCGTCTCACGCAGGCCCGCGCCGTGGTGGGCTCGGGCGCCGACATCATCGGCCGGGCGACGCCGCCGGGCTCGCCCTCGGGTACCAAGACCTCCACCGCGGTCATCATCGGCCTGGTGATCGGGCTGGCGCTGGCGTTCACGCTGCTGTTCCTGCTCGAGTCGCTGGACCGCCGCATCAAGACCGTCGACGAGTTCGAACGCGAGTACAAACTCTCGGCGCTGACCGTGGTACCGCAGTCGGCGATGGGCCCGGCGCGTGCCGACGAACGCAGCGAACTGCTCGAGCCCTACCGGATCCTGCGCAGCGCGCTCGAATTCGCCGCTGTCACGCGGGCGATGGACACGCTGCTCGTGACGAGCGCCGTCCCGGGCGAGGGCAAGACGACCGTGTCGGTGGATCTCGCCCAGGTGATCGCGCTGACGAAACGTCAGGTGGTGCTACTCGAGCTCGACCTGCGGATGCCCACCTTCACACGCCACTTCGGCCTCGACCCTCGGCGCGGGCTCACGACCGCGCTGCTGCGCGGCGAGGCGCCTGCCGATTTGCTCGTCGAGCCGATGCCCGGGCTGCCCAACCTGTCGGTGCTGCCCTCCGGCCCGCTCCCGCACAACCCGGCCGAGCTCCTCGCCAGCCCGGTGATCGGCGAGATCATCACCGAACTGGGCAACGGCGGAGAGACGATGGTGATCATCGACGCGCCCCCCCTGAACCCGGTCGCCGACGCGCAGATCCTGCTCAACAGCTCCTCCATCCAGGCCACGCTGCTGGTCGCGCGCCTGAACAAAACGACGCGCGACGAGGTCCGCCGCGCTCGCGGCATCCTCGACCGCCACATGGTCGAGCCGGTCGGCCTCGTGATCACCGGCATGCGCGACGGCGGCCGCTACACGTACTCGGCCTACGGCGAGAACGCCGGCACCGTGGAGGTCACCGCCGACAACCTCGAGCGGCGGCGCGAGCGCACCCGCGGCAGCGCGAAAAACCGCGAACCCGTCTAGCCCGCCCGCGTCGTGCCCTGGCGCCTGAACCTGCGAGCGATCGACGGCCGTGAAGCGCTGACGGCCGCGATCGCGAGCGCCGCGACCGCGCTCATCATCGTGGTCGCGCACCGCAAGACCGGCAGCACGCTCGCGCTGTGCGCGCCGCTCGCGCTGGCACTCGTCGTGCTGGTGCTGATGCGCCCG
Source organism: uncultured Solirubrobacteraceae bacterium (assembly GCA_963742805.1). Classification (GTDB taxonomy): domain Bacteria; phylum Actinomycetota; class Thermoleophilia; order Solirubrobacterales; family Solirubrobacteraceae; genus Palsa-744. Next base: position 1,710,102 of record CAVUNG010000001.1, read on the forward strand.
CTGCTGGCCGTCAGCATCGCCATGCTCGTTCCGATCCTGTTCGAGGGCGTGGCCTTCGGCCTGTTCACCCCGCTGGCCCACGTCTACGACCCCTTCTACAAGCGCCTCACGCCTGCCGACGCGCTCGTCGCGCTGGCGGTCGTCTCCGTGGCGCTGGACATGCTGCGCGACCGGCGCCCGTTGCGGTACCCGCGAGAGCTGCGCTTCCCGCACCTGCTGCTCGTGCTCGGCATGGTGGTGGGGATCGCGGTGGGCAAGAACGCCGGCTCCTCGGGGCTGAAGTCGCTGGTGCTGGCGGAGAACCTGATCGCCTACCTGCTGATCGTCCCGCTCGCGGTCGCCAACCTGAAGGTCGAGCCGAACCGCCTGAAGGTCCTGATCGGAGCGCTCTTCGCCGTCGCGGTCTTCAAGGCGTTCCTCGGGCTCGTCGAGGTCGCCGCCCACAAGGGCCCCTCGATCGAGGGCAGCTCGGACCTGACCTACTACGAACCGACGGCGAACTGGGTGGTCATGGTCGCGCTGCTGGGGATCGTCGCGGCGATGCTCGGACGGCTGCGCCCGCCGCTGTGGATGCTGCTCGGCACACCGCTGCTGATCGCGTCGATCGTGCTGTCCTACCGACGCTCGTTCTGGATCGCCACCGTGCTCGGGCTGCTGCTCGTGGTCCTGCTGGCCCTGTCGCCGACGGGGCGGCGCCTGCTCGTGCCGACCGCGCTGCTGGTGGCCGCCGGGATCTGGCTGCTCGGCTCGATCAACTTCCAATCCCAGAACCCGATCGTCAAGCGCGTGGCCTCGCTGTCGCCGACCAGCCTCACGACGAACATCGAAGACCGCTACCGCCTCGACGAGCGCGCCAACGTCTGGGCCGAGATCAAGGAAAAACCGATCACCGGCCTCGGCATCAACGTCTCCTGGAATGCGAGCAAGCGGCCGCTGCCGATCGAACATGAAGAAGCGCGCGAGTACGTCCACTTCGCGGCGCTGTGGTGGTGGATGAAGATGGGCATCCTCGGGCTGCTCGCCTACCTCGCGCTGCTCGTCGCGACGGCGAGGATGGCCTGGCGTGTGTGGCGAGAGCGAAGCGAGACGATCTTCAGGGCCTTCGGGCTGGCCTCGCTGTGCGGCGTCGCCGGGTTGGTCGTGGCCGAGACGACGGCCACGTTCACGGGCGCCGAACTGCGCTTCACGATCGTCCTCGCGTTCCAGATCGGGCTGCTCGCCCTGATCACGCTGCTGCCGGGGGCCGATCCCGAGGAGCCCGCGCCGGAGGCGCTCGCCGGCTCCGCCTGAGCTCAGGCCGCCGGCTCGAGCAGCGCCGCGAGCGCCTCGATCGAGTAGCGCTCCTGGGCCAGCTGGCGCCCCCGTGCGCCGATCTCCGGTGCGCCATTGCCGAGCAGCGCCGCGAGCGCCGTGGCGAACGCTTCGGAGCCGTCCGCGAGCACGCAGTCGCGTCCGTCGCTGACCGCGAGCCCCGCCGCCGCACGCGGCGTCGCGAGCACCGGCAGCCCGTACGCGAGCGCCTCGACGAACTTCAGCGGTGTGCCGCCGCCCTGGAGCAGCGGCACGACGGCGCAGCGGGCACCCGCGTATGCCTCCGCCAGGTGCCCGACGAAGCCGACCGCCTCGATGCGCTCGTCGGCGCCCGCCGGCAGCTCGAGATTCGGGCCGACCAGCCGCAGGCGCGCCTGTGGCAGACGCCCCCAGACATGCGGCATGACCTCGTCCAGCAGGAACCGCAGGCCGTTGCGGTTGGGCTCGTAGGCGAAGTTCGCGACGAACACCGCGCGTGGCTCGGCCGCAGGGGTCACCGGCTGGATCGCTGCGACGTCGACGACGTTGGGCACGTAGCGCAGCCGCGCCTGCGGACACAGCTCGGCGGCCGCCGCCACCTCCGCCTCGCTGACCATCCACGACTCGCTCGCGCGGCTCAAGAGGCCTCGCTCGAAGCGACGCAGCGCCCCCAACTGCCCCTCCGCGCCGGACAGCTCGCCGCGGAACCCGGACTCCAGGTTGTGGGCGTTGTAGACGACCGGGCGCCGCCGCGAGAGCCCCCGCAGCGCGGCCGCCGCGATCGGCCCGTCGGCGATCACCCGCCCCCGCCCGGGCGCGGCGGCGAGCTCGGATGCCGCCGCCGCGAGCTCGGCGGAGACCCCGCGAGCAAAGCCCCTGGGCGTTCCCGACACGCGGGCGCCCGCATAGGCGAGCGCCCGGCGCGCTCCCCGCGAAGCCACGGCCTCGTGCAACTCGACCCGCGGGATCGAACGGAAGGCCTCGTCGGGCTCGGCGCCCTCGAAGCGCGCGTACAGCAGCGTCAGCCCCTCGCCCGAGGCGGCCAGCGCCCGCGCGACGCCGTAGGTGCGCATCGTCTGCCCCGAGCGCAGGATCGGCGTGTGGGTGGTGACGAGCAGATCCTTCATCGCGGCGGGAGGGCGTCGATCGCGCTCGCGATCTCGCGCAGGCGCTCGTCCCAGGAGTGCGAGGCGGCCGCTGCGGAGCGCTCGGCTCGCCGCGCGGGGCTGTCCTCGGCGAGCTCGCGTTCGAGCGCCGCCCGGAACGACGGCGCGTCGGGCGCGCTCGCCACCTCGGCGACGCCGGCGAGCGCGGGCAGGGGCGTCGCGACCACCGGCAGGCCTGCGGCGAGGTACTCGTAGACCTTCATCGGGAAGATGCTGTCGGTCAGCTCGCTGCGCACGTAGGGGATCAGGCCGGCGTCGGCGCCGCGCAGCACGGCCGGCAGCTCGCGGTAGGGGCGCGGCCCGAGCAGGTGCACGTTGGGCTCGGCGGCGAGTGCGGAGACGTCCGTGGTCGGGTCGCCGAGGCCGACCGGCCCGACGAGCGCGAGCGTCCAGTCGCGCCGCGCGCGCGCGAGCTCGACGAGCAGCCGGGTGTCGAGCTTGACGGCTGAGATCGCGCCGGTGAACACCAGGCGCGGCGAGGGCAGGGCCTCGATCGCCGGGTCCGTGGTGGTGAGAGGGTCCAGGGCGGTGGCGAACAGTTCCGTGTCGGCGACGTTCGGCGCTTCGAGCACGTTCGCCGACAGGCCGCGCATGCGGCGCACGAGCTCCGGCGCGCTCGCGAGAACGAGGTCGGCGCGCCCCGCGAAACGCTCCTCGGCGGCGCGAAAGCTAGCCGTGTCGATGCGCTCGTGCGCGGAGATGTCATCGACGCAGTGGTAGACGACCAGCGAGGGTTCGAGCGCGCCGAGCAGAACCTCGGCCTGCGGCACGTAGGACCACAGCCAAGGTTCCCGCATCCCGATCTTGCGCGCAGCACGCGAAACGAGCGCCGGCAGCAGCCGGCGGTTCAGCGCCTCCGCCGCGGCGTTGCCGTGCAGCGGCAGCACGAGCGGCGAGAGCACGTCGAGTCCGTCGCTCCTGCGCGGTCCCTGCAAACCCGTGCGCAGCCGGCGCGCGATGCGCCGCAGGTCACGCCCGGCGAGCTGCGGGCGGCGCAGCCCGAGCGACTCGACGAACAGGACGCGGTTGCCCCGTGCCAGGCGCGACATGAGGTGGTGCTGGTTGGTCCACAGCTCGGTGTCCCAGTCGGCGAACCCCACGCAGACGATGTCGCGCCCCTGAAGGGCGGCAGGCAGCTCCATCGGCCGCATGATCGCTGACGGTCCGGGCGCCCCGCGGCTCGCCTTGTAGTCTCGAGGACAGTGCAGGCTCCTGGACACGCGGCGCCGGCCCCTCTGCTCGAGGAGCTGCGCGAGCGCTTCCCGCGGGTCGCGGTCGTCCACGACTGGCTGACGATCCCGGGCGGGTCCGAGCAGGTGGTGATGGAGCTGCTCGAGATGTTTCCGGACGCCGAGCTGTTCACGTCCGTGTACGACCCGGAGCCGTGGCCCGAGCAGATCACCTCCCGTCCGGTCCACGCCTCGTCCCTCAGCCGTCTGCCCGGCGCGAGCAGGCACTACCCGAAGCTGCTGCCGCTGATGAACCGCGCCTTTCGCTCCTTCGACCTGAGCGGGTTCGATCTCGTGCTCTCGAGCAGCCACGCCTGCGCGAAGAACGTGCGCAAGCCGGCGGGCGCGCTGCACGTGTGTTACTGCCACACGCCGATGCGCTACGCCTGGGAGGAGGGGTTCCTCGCGGGCGAGGCCGTTCCGCGCGGTGCGCGGTGGCTGCTGCCGCCACTGCTGGCGCACCTGCGCCGCCAGGACCTCGCCGGTGCGAGTGGCGTCGACGTGTTCGTCGCGAACTCGGCGTACGTCGCCGATCGCATCCGCCGCTACTACGGCCGCGATGCGGAGATCGTCCACCCGCCGGTGCACGTCGAGCACTATCTCGGGATCGAGCGCCGTCCGGAGGACTTCTATCTCGCGTTCGGTCGCGTCGTCCCCTACAAGCGCGTCGACCTCGCCGTCGCCGCCTGCGCCGCGCGCGGCGCGCGGCTGAAGGTGGCCGGGGACGGCCGTGCGCTGCAGGACGTGCGCGCGCAGGCGGCGGGCGCAGAGCGCATCGAGTTCCTCGGCAAGGTCTCCGACGGCGAGCGCGACGCGCTCCTGGCCGGCGCCCGGGCGCTGCTGTTCCCGGGCGAGGAGGACTTCGGGATCGTCCCCGTCGAGGCCCAGGCGGCCGGCGCCCCGGTGATCGCATACGGCGTCGGGGGCGCGCTCGAGACGGTCCAGGACGGGGTCACCGGGGCGCTGTTCGCCGAGCAGGATGCGCGCGGCCTGGCGGGTGCGATCGAGCGCTTCGAGGCGATGGACCTCGACGAGCGCGCGATCCGTGCGAACGCCGAGAGCTTCTCGCGCGAGCGGTTCCACGCGGAGCTCGCGGGCGTGATCGCGCGGGCGACCGCGAGGTAGGCTCGCGGCATGCAGAAGGTCCTGCCCGGCATCCGCCACTGGACGGCCAGGCACCCGAAGCTCGGGATCGTCGCCTCCTCCTACTGGATGCCGGCCGCCGGCGTGCTGTTCGACCCGCTGGTGCCTCGCGAGGGGATCGACCTCTTCGCCGTGCACCCGCCGCGCGCGATCCTCCTGTCCAACCGCCACCACCTGCACGAGTCGGGGCGCTTCGTGCAGCGCTTCGGGTGCACGGTCCACTGCAACAGGGCCGGCCTGCACGAGTTCGCCGGCGGCGAGGTGGAGGTCGAGGGCTTCGAGGTCGGCGCGCAGCTGCCCGGTGGCGTGGTCGCGGCGGAGATGGACGCGATCTGCCCGGATGACACGGCGCTGCACCTGCCCGAGCAGGGCGCGCTGGTGCTCGCCGACGGCGTGGTGCGGGGCGGCGAGCAGGGCACGGGCGGTCCGCTCGGGTTCGTCCCCGACACGTTGATGGACGATCCGCCGCGGACGCGGGCCGGGCTGCTCGAATCGTGCGTGCGGCTGCTCGAGGAGCTCGATTTCGACTCGCTGCTGCTGGCCCACGGCGGACCGGTGATCGGCGACGGACGTGCGTTGCTGGAGGACCTCGTCGCCTGCGGTGGGCGCACCGCGTTCGAGATGTAGGCTCGCGTGGCGATGCGGATCCTGGTCACGGGCGCGAGCGGGTTCATCGGCGGCGTCGTCTGCCGGCGCGCGATCGAGCAGGGGCACGAGGTGACGGCGCTCGTGCGGCGACCGGGCTCGGGGCCTCCCGGGACCGCGGCGCTGTCCGGCGACCTCGTGGCTCCAGGCGGGCTCGAGCAGGCGCTCGCGGCGGCGCGGCCGGAGTGCGTGGTGCACCTGGCCGCCGAGATCGCATCCCAGCGCGACGCGGCGAAGGTCACGGAGGTGAACATCGAGGGCACGCGCCGGCTGCTGGACGCGTGCCGGGCGCTTGACGCGGGCACAGCTCCGGAGGCCGGCACGGAGCGCGGGCCGACCCCCACCGAGGCCGGCACGGAGCGCGGGCCGACCCCCACCGAGGCTGGCACGGAGCGCGGGCCGACCCCCACCGAGGCCGGCACGGAGCGCGGGCCGACCCCCACCGAGGCCGGCACGGAGCGCGGGCCGACCCCCACCGAGGCCGGCACGGAGCGCCGGCCGACCCCCACCGAGGCCGGCACGGAGCGCCGGCCGACCCCCACCGAGGCCGGCACGGAGCGCCGGCCGACCCCCACCGAGGCCGGCACGGAGCGCCGGCCGACCCCCAAGTTCATCTTCGCCTCGACGGTCGTGACCGGCGATGCGCACGGCGAGCTGCTGACCGAGGACGGCAGCCTCCCCGTGGAGACGCCGTATGGGCGGGCCAAGCAGGAGGGCGAGCGGATGGTCCTCGAGAGCGGCCTGCCGGCGGTCGTGATCCGTCCTTCTCATGTCTATGGCCCGGGCGGCTGGTACGGCGAGGAGCTCGTCCCGCGGCTGCGCCAGCCGGGACGCTTCGCCGTGATCGGCAGCGGCGCGAACCTGTGGGACGTCGTGCACGTCGAGGACGTCGCGACGGCGATCCTGCTGGCGGTCGCCGACGAGGCCGCGAGCGGGCGTGTCTACCACGTCGCCGACGACGAGCCGATCACCTACTACGACTTCATGGCGCTGACGGCATCGGAGCTCGGCGTCGGGCGCCCGCGGCGGATCCCGACGTCGGTCGCGCGGCTCGTCGCGGGCCGCAACGCCGTCGACGCGGTCGTGCGCTCAGCGCGCACGTCGAACGCCCGCATCAAGAGCGAGCTGGGGTGGGAGCCAAGGTTTCCGACGGCCCGCGAGGGGGTCCCGGACGCGGTGGCGCGGCTCCTCGCCGCTTCGGCGGCGTCCTAGCAGCTGCCAGCGCGTTCAGGCGAACGTGCGCTCCGCCTCGTCCGCGATGTAGCGCGCAATCGCGAGCGAGGAGGTCGCGGCAGGGGACGGCGCGTTGCGGACGTGCAGGGCCCGCTCGGTGTGCGAGAAGACGAAGTCGTCCACGAGCTTGCCGTTGCGAGCCAGCGCCTGGGCGCGCACACCGGCGAACGAGGGTTCGACGTCGGAGGTCTGCAGCTCGGGGACGTAGCGCGCGGCCGCGCGCACGAAGGCCGAGCGCAGCGCGGCGTAGCGCAGTTCTGTGACGCCGGTCCTCCACCACTGGGACAGCATCCGCCAGGTGCCGGGCCAGGCGAGCGTTTCGACCACGTCGCGCCTGCGCACGCGCGAGAGCTTGTAGGCATCGCGGGAGGGCGCCATCAACGCGGTCGGGCCGACGAGCACCTCGCCGTCGATGTGCTTGGTCAGATGCACCCCGAGGAAGGGCAGGTTGGGGTCGGGCACCGGGTAGATCAGCGAGCGCACGAGATGACGGCGGTCGGGGCGCAGCCGCAGATAGGCCCCGCGGAAGGGGACGATGCGCGGATCGGGGTCCGCTCCGGCAGAGACGGCGAGCCGGTCTGCCCAGGCACCCGCGCAGAAGATCGCGTTGCCGGCCTCGGTGACGCCGTGCGAGTGGCTGAGCCTCAGCGAGCGGCCGTTCCGCTCGACGCCGAGCACCTCGCAGCCGGTGGCGATCGCGCCGCCCGCCTCCTGCACGTCGCCCGCGTAGGCGCGCGCCACAGCCGGGAAGTCGGCGATCCCCGTGCCGGGGGAGTGCAGCCCGTCGATCCCGCGCGCATGCGGCTCGAGCTCGGCGATGCCGTCGGCGTCGATGCGGCGCAGGCCCGGCACCCCGTTCGCCCGGCCGCGGCGCTCGAGCTCATCGAGGCGTTCCAGCTCCGAGGGGTCGGTCGCAACGATCACCTTGCCGCAGCGCTCGCTGGCGATGCCCCTGCCCTCGCAGTACTCGTACATCTCGCGCGCGCCGGTCACGCACAGCTGAGCCTTCAGCGATCCGGGCACGTAGTAGACGCCGGCGTGGATGACGCCCGAGTTGTGTCCGGTCTGGTGCGTGCCAAGCTCGGTCTCGCGCTCCAGCACGCAGACGGATGCCTGCGGCCGGCGCGCGGTCAGCTCCCTCGCGACGGCGAGGCCGAGGATGCCGCCGCCGACAACGGCGATGTCGCAATGCTCGGCGAGCGCTGGGCTCATCCCGTTCGTGATCGGCATCCGCGGCTAACCGGCTTTAGCCACGGCCCCCGGACCGCCGGGAGCGGTCGCCGCCGCCGCGTCGAGCAGGCCGGCGCCGTAGAGCTGTTCGTCGCCGCCCGCGCCGAGCTTGCGTGCGGTGGCGCGCAGCCGCGCCGTGATCTGCGTGGGAGTCGGGCGCTTGCCGAGCACGCCGCTGGCGATCACGAGCGCGGCGACCGCCGACACGTGCGGCGTCGCCATCGACGTGCCTTCATATTCGTCCGGGATGCCGAAGTGCGAGACCGAGCCGCCCGTGAACGTCACCTGGAAGATGCGGCGCCCGGGCGCTTCGGGGTTGCAGTCGGGGTCGCCCGGGAGGTCGGCGTCGGGACCTCCTCCGGGCGCCACCAACGTCAGGCCGGAGCCGTCGTTCGAGTAGGCGGCCAGGCAGCCCCGCTCGGTCGTTGCGCCGACAGAGATGACGTCGGGGGCGCGTGCGGGATAGGCGATCGCCGCGTGGCCCTCGTTCCCGGCCGCCGCGACGACCAGCACGCCGTGGCGGTGGGCGTAGCGCAGCGCTTCGATCAGCTCCGGGATGTCGGAGGCCGTGACCCCGGGCGAGAACTCGAGGCTGAGGTTGATCACCTGGGCGCCGTGGGCGACCGCGAAGCGGACGCCCTGCGCGATCGTCGACGCTTCCCCTTCGCCCTCGGTGTCGAGGACGCGCACGGGCATGATCTTCGCGCCGTAGGCGACGCCGGTGAGCCCGTAGGTGTTGTTGGTCTCCTCCGCTATCAGCGAGGCGACGAACGTGCCGTGGCCGTTGCGGTCGTTGGGGTAGGGGTTGTGATCGACGAAGTCATAGCCCTTCACGAACTGGAAGCGGCCGAGGTCGGGCGAGCGCCGGAAGCGGCCGCGGTTCGCGTACGCGACGCCGGTGTCCAGCACGGCGACCGTCACGCCGGTGCCCCCGGGCCTGCCGTCGGCGATCAGGTTCGACCAGGCTTCGGGCGCCGCGATGCCGAACTGCCCGACGAGGTTCCACTGCAGTTCCTCCCAGCCGCCGGGGGTGGTGCCGTTGCCCTCGTCGTTCGGGATGAAGGTCCCGGAGGTGTGCGCACGGAGATCGGGCACCGCCCACAGGACGTCGGGCCGGCTCCGCAGTCGCCGCAGCGCGCGGTGGATGTCTTCACCGCGCGGCACGCGTATCACGATCGTGCGTTCCGCCGCCGGCCGCGCAGCGGCCCCGGCGCGCGCTGCGAGTGCTCGTGCGCGCATGCCGAAGCGGACGACGATCCGGTCGGCGGTGTTCCAGGCCGCCTCGGCCCGGGTGGGTGCGCGCAGCGCCAGCGTCGCGGCGAGGGCGAGGCATACCGCGACGGCCGCGGTCCTCACGCGAGGGGCGCGGACGGAGGCGGGGCGCGGCGGGGTGGACGAGAGAGCGGGCGCGGGGGGCATTCTTTCCGATAATGATGATGTGCCGGCTGCGGCTCCGAGCCGGGCGGCACGAGCAGGCCGATGAGCGACCGCTTCTTCCCACGCGAGGACTACTTCATGCGCCTTGCGCTGCGCGAGGCCGACCTTGCTCTTGAACACGACGACGTGCCGATCGGCGCGGTCATCGTCCGCGACGGAGAGGTCATCGGAGCCGGTCACAACGAGCGTGAGCTTCGCCAGGACCCGACCGCGCACGCCGAGGTTCTGGCCCTGCGCGAGGCGGCGCGCCACGACGGCGTCTGGCGCATCCTCGACGCCGTTCTCTACGTGACGCTCGAGCCGTGCGCGATGTGCGCGGGTGCGCTCGTGCTGGCGCGGCTGCCGCGGGTCGTCTTCGGCGCTCGCGATCCCAAGGCCGGCGCCTGCGGGAGCGTCCTCGACGTGCTCGGCGAGCCGCGGCTGAATCATCGCCCGGTCGTGGCCGGCGGGCTGCTCGCCGAGGAGTGCGGGGCGCTGCTGAGCGCGTTCTTCGCCGCCCGGCGCTAGCCGCCCGCCCGGCGTGCGAGGCCGCCGCTCGGGCCCGATCGCGGCCGCAGGGCCCGCGATCGCGGCGCGACATTCCGGCACCGAGGTGCGTTAGGGTGCCGGAACGCCTAATCCCGGGCTGTGCCCGGGAGCGGGGGGCCCGTGTTGTTGGGGCGAGTCCCGCGGTAATCCGCGGGAGGCGAGTTCTCGCTAGCCCGTCAGCTAACCCCGCCGGCCGACCAAGAGGTGCCGATGCCGGGAACGAGGCGCGCCTGTGCGCGCATCGCCATTTTCCAGTTGATCGCTGCGGTGGCCGTGCTGGCATTCGCGCACGGCGCTGGCGCCGCGAGCGTGGGCGGCACGGCGGCGCCGGGGACCGAAACGGCGAGCCCGCAGCCCTCGGCCCCGGTGAACCCGGCCGCGACCGGCGGGAGCACGCCGGCGGCCTCCACCACGCCTGCGACGCCGCCGAGCGCGCCCGTCTTCAGCTCCAGTCCCTACCCGATGGGGCCGAAAGGGTGGGTCTTCCCGCTGTACCCGCTCTCGCGGGTCGCGTCGCGCTCGTGGTGGTCGCTCGATCAGGGGGTGGACCTCGGCGGGAGCGCAAACCAGTGCGGCTCGAAGCTCCTCGAGCTGGCCGTCGCGTCGGGCACGATCGTGCACGAGGGCCTCGAAGGCTTCGGCCGCTACGCCCCGGTGCTGCTCGTCGAAAGCGGACCCGACGCGGGCCGCTACGTCTACTACGGCCACGCGGCGCCCGCGCTCGTCCCCGTCGGCACGAAGGTCGGCGCCGGCCAGCCGATCGCCGACGTCGGCTGCGGGCAGGTCGGCATCTCCGACGCGCCGCACCTGGAGATCGGGATCCTCCCGAAAGGCGCTGGCAACCCACTCGACATGCCCTCGCTCGGCCAGACCTCGCACGAGGCCCTGTCCAACCTGTGGTCGGGCTACAAGACCGCAGTCGTGGCAGTGCAGGCCAAGGCCGCGGCAAAGCGGGCGGCAGCCGGCAAGGCCTCGGCGTTCCCGCACCGCTGAGCGGCCTTCGCTGCCGCGGGCCGATCATCTAGCCTTGTGGCGCATCCCCCCGGAGGGGTGGCAGAGCGGTTGAATGCGGCGGTCTCGAAAACCGTTTCAGGGGTATAAACCTCTGACGAGGGTTCGAATCCCTCCCCCTCCGTCATCGCGTCGAAGGCGACCCCGCCCTGCTCGAGGCTGCGCCGGAGGTCTGGTGCGGGCGCCCCAGCGGGCGGCGGTCCGGCTCACACGCAGAGGTTGACCCCTTCGCGCTCGACCGTGTTCGCGTCTTCATTGCCGGCCCGGTCCCGGGCTCTCACCACGAAGAACCAGCTCTGGCTCGATGGGAGCTTCGGGGTTTCAAAGCTCCTCGCGCCGTGCTTGGAGAGGTACGTCGGCCGCGAGAAGTCCTCGCCGCCGGGCTGGGTCGCCTGGTAGATCGCGTAGACGATCGCCTTCGGCTTCGTGCGATTGTCGCTCGCCGCTTCCCAGCTGAGGTGGTAGCTGGTCGAGATTCCGGAGCCGATGGGGCCCGGGATGCACGTCGTCGCCGAGGTCAGGCCCGCGAACTCGGGCGGCGTTCGGTCGGGGGTTCGCGCCTGGGCAGAGGCGGCCAGCACGGCGCAGGCGGCCAACACGACGCAGAGTGGACGGACAAGCGCTCGGGCGGAGCGGCGGCGCCGCAGCGGCGGGGGCGCGATGTGCATGGTGATCCTCCCCTCAGGATGGCTCGTCTCCCAGTCTACGCAGAACTCCCCAAATCCACGCAAATCGACCCGCAACGTGCGCTAATTCCTTTGCGGTGACGGCACGCGCGACGTATCATTTGTTGCGGCGGAACAAGGACCGCCTTAAAGGCTCCAAGGCGCACCTGGAGGGGTGCAGGAGCCGGCCGGGGGACCCGGCTTTGGAGACAGATGGATCGATGGCGGGTCTCCGATGAGGCCTAGGAGAATGTTCACACGTGCCCTGCTTGCGGGGCTGGTCGCGACCGCCACGGCGCTAGCCGTGCCGGTGGCTCCTGCGCTCGCGGCGCCCTTCGTGTCGATCGAATCGCCGGGCTCGGGCACGGTGACGAACGAAACGCATCCGACCGTCTCCGGCCTCACGAGCGACACCGAAGACCCGGTCAAAGTCATCGTCCTCAAAGAAGGCGCGCTCTTCGAGTCCACCCAAGCGGAACCGAAGCCGAACGGGGCGTGGTCGGTGGTGCTGGCGAACCATCTCGACGACGGCGAATACACCGTCGAAGCGAGTCAGATCGAAACGCTCACGGGCGAATCCGGCGGGAGCGGCGCCGTCGGCTTCAGAGTCGACACGCAGAGCCCGGAAGTGACCATGAGCGGGGTGTCCTCGCCGACGAACGACGCGACCCCGTCGTTCAGCGGCACGGCGACCGATCCGAGCGAAGCGGTCACCGTCTACGTCTTCAGGGGGTCCTCGCCGGAAGGGTCGCTCGCCGCCAAAGTGTCCGCGAACCCCAGCGGCGGTGCTTGGTCGACCGCCACGGTGGGTCCGCTGGCCGACGGGACGTACACGGCGATCGCCGAACAGCCGAGCTCGATCGGCAACAAACCCGGCCACAGCCAGCCGAGCACCTTCGAAGTCCACGCTGCCAAGCCGAAAGTCACGCTCAACGGCATCTCCTCCCCGACCGACAACAGGAGGCCTTCGTTCAGCGGCACCGCGAGCGAAGGATCGACGGTCACGGTCCACATCTACGCCGGCGGCGCGGCCGCCGGCGAACCCGTCGCCGAGTCGCAGGCGTCGGGGACGGGCGGATCCTGGAGCTCCGGGCCGGCTTCGGTGGCGCTCCCGGACGGCAGCTACACGGCGGTGGCCGAACAGGAAAGCGAATTCGGGGACGGGCCGGGCGGCAGTGGCCCGATCCACTTCACGGTCGCGACGGCCGCACCGACCGTTTCCATGGGCGCGATCCCGACGCCGAGCAACGACACCGCTCCCGCCTTCAGCGGCTTCGCGAGTGAAGACACGCCCGTCGTGGTGCACGTCTACGCGGGCGCCAACTCGAAAGGGTCGCTCGCGGCGGAAGCTCACGCGAGCGGCACGGGGGGGTCGTGGAGCTCCGGCGCCGCGAGCCCGGCGCTCGGAGACGGCAGCTACACCGCGGTGGCCGAACAGGCGGGCGGCTTCGACAACGGAACGGGTCACAGCGGGGAAGTCCACTTCGTCGTGAACACCGTGGCGCCCGCGCTCGTGCTCAAACCGTTCAAGTCGCCCTCCAACGAACAGGCACCGAAGTTCTCGGGGACGACGAGCGACACCACGAAGGTCGTCGTGCAGGTGCTCGAAGGAAGCCAGCCCGTCGCGAGCGCCGTGGCGACCCCCAGTGGCACGAAATGGGAAACCGGGCCTCTCTCGCACGAGCTTCCCGCGGGCGAGCACACCTACACGGTCCTCGCGACCCAGGCCAGCAGCATCCCCGGCAATCCGGAAGCCCGTGTCGAAGCGCCGTACGTGCTCGACACGCTGCCGCCGGCGATAACGATCACACCGATTGCCACACCCTCGAAAGAAACGAAACCGAGCTTCAGCGGCACGGCCAGCGACGTCGGGCCTGTGACGTTCGTCGTGAAGCTGGCCGGAGGCAAAGAAGTCTTCAAGGAAACGGTCCCCGTGAGTGCCGGAGACTGGGCCGTTCCCGCCGGGAAGATCACGCTGCCGTCGACCAAAGCGACGTATACGGCAACGGCCACGCAGGCGAGCTCGCTCGGCAACGAAGCAGGCGTGGCGAAGTTCACATTCGTCGTCGACCCGTTGGCTCCGAGCGTCACGCTGTCCCCGATCAAAGCGCAGCTCGGCACGCCGACGCCGACGTTCACCGGGACCGCCAGCGAAACGACGCCCGTTCATGTGGCGATCTGCAAGCTCCCGACGCTCGAATGCAAGGCCGAACCTCGTGAACTCGAAGCGGAGTCCGTTGCAGGCGGTGCTTGGTCGGCCACGCTCGCCCACCCGCTCGCTGACGGCGAATACGAGGCGGTCGCCTGGCAGGAGACGCTTGGGGGCGCGACCGGCGCCACGGCGCCCCAGGACTTCACGGTCGACACGGTGGCGCCGGTCGTCGCGATCCAGACGCCGGCCCAGGGTGTGACCGTCAGCGGCTCAACCGTCTCCATCCATGGGACTTCGGGAACCGCGGCCCACGATGTGCAGGCTGTAACGGTGCAGCTGTTCTCGGGGGGATCCGGCAGTGGCGGCGCGCTGCAGACGGTGACCGTGGCGGCGGGCGGCGGCGGGTGGTCAGCCACGCTCGGTGGGCTCGCGCCGGGCCAGTACACGGTGCGGGCCTCCCAAGCCGACGAAGCCGGCAACATCGGCGCGAGCGAGCACTCCTTCACCGACGCGGCAAGCGCCTCGCCGGTGGGAGGGCCAGTCGTCGGCTTCAGCTGGTTCCCATCGCACCCTCACACCGGCGAACCGGTGACGCTCGTCTCCACTTCGAGCGACGCGATCAGCCCGATCACGAGCTACGCCTGGAACGTCACGGGCTCCGCCTTCGTCGGCGGTGCTCAGAGCCGCGCGATCACGTTCACGAGCGCCGGGAGCCACCTCGTCCGGTTGCGGGTGACGGACGGCGCCGGACTGTCCGGCGTGTCATCACAGCAGATTCCGGTCAGTCTCCCGTTGATGCGGCCGTTCCCGGCGGTCCGCATCGTCACCACGCGCTCGGGCGGTCAGCTTCATCTGAAGCTGCTGATCGTGGAAGCGCCCGCCGCGGCGACCGTGACCGTCGCCTGCAAGGGAACGGGCTGCCCCGTGCGCATGCTGTCCCGTGCCGTAACCCGGCCGAAAGGCAAGTCCACGGGGCTGCCCGTGCTCACCTTCCCTCGCCTCCAGCGTGTCCTCCCGGCAGGTGTCGCGCTCGAAATCAGGGTCACCCAACCCGGGAGGATCGGCAAGTACACGCGCTTCGCCGTTCGGAAAGGAAGGCTTCCGCTTCGCTCGGACGCTTGTGTCAGATCGACCGAACCGAAAGCCATCCCGTGCGCCTGATCGCCTCGACTCCCGCGCTGAGCGGCCGCCTTGCAGGGATCGCGGTCACGGCCGGCTGCACGGTCGCTCTGACTGCAGGCAGCGCCTCGGCAGCTGGGCCGACGCTGCGGATCGCGACCCCGACCGCCGGCTCTTACACACACGAAACCTCCCCGGCGATCATCGGAACGCTGGAACCCGACGAAGGCCTGTGGTGCGAAGTGACGGTGAAGATCTACTCGGGGACCGTCGCCGAAGGCCCGCCTCTCGGACAGACCGATCTCCCCGGCTCGGAGACCTGTACCAACTGGCAGGCGCTCCCCGAAAGCCCGCTCACGTCGGGGAAGGAGTACACGATCGTTGCGGAAGAGACCTTCTCGAACGAAGAAGAAAAGGAAGTTACGATCAAGAGTGCGCCGGTCACGTTCACGGTCGACAACACGCCGCCCGTTCCGACGATCTCCTCTCCAGCGGGGGGAGCGACTTACTTCACCGGCGCGATCCCGGTGAGTGGCAGGGCGGGGGTGGCGCAAGGCGACCGCAGCAGCGTGATCCTCGATGTCTTTTCGGGATCGGACCTGGGGTCGGCGCCGATCGAGTCGGTCGAAGCGGCCGCACCCGGTGGTGCCTGGTCTGCGACACTCGCCGGCCTCACGCCCGGCGCCTACACGCTCCAGGCGCAGCAGGCCGACGCCGCCGGCAACGTGGGAGCGAGCGCGCGGGTCCCGATCACGGTCCTGGCGCCGCCCCCTGCACCGCCCCCGTCGGCCTCCTTCACGTGGTTTCCCGAACAGCCACGCGTAGGAGAAACGGTAACGCTCATTTCGAGTGCGACAGACACGAGCTCCCCGATCACCTCGTTGGCGTGGGGGCTGACCGCGACCGAACCCTTTCACCCCGGGCGCGCCACGATGACGACCACCTTCGGGACCGCCGGGGCCCACGCCGTGCGCCTGCAGGTCACCGACGCGGCGGGCCGCTCGGCCACCTCAACCCAGACGATCCTCGTCCATCATGCGGCCCCGACGCTGATGGAACCGTTCCCGCTCGTGAGGCTCGCCGGGCGTGAGACGAGCAACGGGGTCAAGCTCACGCTGGTGCAGGTCACGGCCCCCGTCTCGGCCCGGGTCACGGTGCGGATCCGCGGCACGGGTGTGCGCTCGTCGAGCCAGAGCCGCATCGCGGCCGCGACCAGGCCATCGAGCAACCCGGGCACGGCCGTGCTGTCGTTCCCGCGCTTCGCGCGCGCCCTCGCGGCCGGCGCCGTGCTGGAAATCCGGGTCACGAAAGCGGGCCAGGTCGGCAAGCTGACGCGATTCGTGCCGCGACGTGGCAAGCTCCCGAGAAGGACCGACAGCTGCCTGAGCACGGGAGAAAAGCCGATCGTCTGCCCCGCCTCATGAGCACCCACCCCCTCGAGCGACGCCGGGTCCGTCCCGTCGGGCGCCGCTGGCAGGCGCGCCGCGTCGCGGTCTGGTGCGCGGCGATCGTCCTCGTGTTCGCGATCGCGTTCGGGATCGGTCACATGCGCCGCTCGGCCGGCACCGTGCTCGAACGCACACCGCCGCCGCTGCCTGCGGTCGCCACCCCCGTGCCCGCGGCACTGGCCTCGGCGCCGGCGATCAAGCTCGCCGTCATCCAGCCGCCGCCGCCCAAGCACAGCACCCCCGCCAGGAGCTCCCAGCCGGCGGCGACGCCCACCGTCACGCCCACGGTCACGCCGACCGTCACGCCGTCCGCGCCCGTCACCTCCACGCCGACGCCGGCGCCCGCCGTGACACCGACGCCCGCGCCCGTGGAAAGCAAACCGACGGCGCCGTCGGCCCCGGCCCCGGCGCCGCACTCCTCGGGCGGGTCGGGCTCCGGATCGGGGTCCGGGACCTCCTTCGAAAGCTCCGGCTGAACATGGACGCACCGGCACGCGTCGTGCACCCGCTGATCGTGGTCGCGCTCGTGCTCGCGGCCGTCTTCGGCTACATCGCCGGCAGTCATCGCGTCTCCTCCTCCTCGGGGCAGAGCGCCGCCGGGCCCGCCCACGTCGCCACGGCAGCGGGGATGCTGCTCGAATACCCAGTGTCCTGGGAGCAGTCGGCCTCGCCCAAGGTGATCCCCGGCCTGGAACTGAAAGAAGCGATCACGCTCTCGCCGCACGGCGAAGCCGGCTCCGGCCTGCTCGGCGGGATGCTGCCGGCGGGCGAACCGGCGCCGCTGCCGGCGAGCTTCCTCGAACGCCTGAGCGCCATCCCGCACGCCGAAGTCGTCTCGCTCGTCTCGGCTCAGGCCTACCGCTACAGCGGCATCAGCCTGCCCGGCTATCGGGGCGTCTTCGACCTCTACGCGATCCCCTCCGGCGCCGGCACCCGCGTGATCGCGTGCTTCGCTCCGGAACACCTGACGGCCGCGGGCCAGGCGTGCGAGCGCATCGTCGCCAACGTCAGCCTGACCGGCACCGCGCCGCTGACGCTGACGCCGACGGCCACGTATGCGGGTTCGCTCGCCCCCGCCGTCTCCGAGCTCGACCAGGCGCGGCTGGCCGCGCGGCGGCAGCTCGGAGAAAGCGCCTCGGCGTCCTCGGTCCCGGCTCCGGCGCGCTCGCTGGCCGCGCGCTACCAGGCTGCGGCCGCGACGATCTCGAAGCTCGAAGCGCCCGCTCCGGCCGCCGCGGCTCAGGTTCAGCTCTCGCAGTCGCTGAGCGCCGCGGCCAAGGCCTACGTCGAACTCGCCGCCGCCGCAGAAACGGAAGGCGTCGCGGCCTACGACGCCGCGCGCGCGCGTGTCTCACAGGCTGAGAGCGACGTCGACAGAGCGCTCGAGAGCCTCGTGCTCGTGGGGTACGGCTCGGGTTAGTACATACGTCCGCCGATCGGTCACGGAGATGACACGGGCTTAGCATCGGCTGGCCATGTCGACTCCGTCGCAACCCCTCCTGCGGCGTGAGGACGAGCGTCACGCAAGGCGGCCGGGCCTCGGCCGTCGCGAGGCGCCCGACCCACGGCACGGCGGATCCCGTACCCGGGGCCCGGCGCAGGCGGAGGAGCGGAAACGCAAGTCCGCCGGCGACCGGGTCCCGTGGCACGAGGCTCCCAACAGCTTCCTGCGCTACCTGCCGCTGTCGGTGCTCGCGACGCTCAGCGTCACCGTGGTTCCAGCGCTCGCGGCGAACGCGCTCGTCCCTCCGCGGGGTGTCGCAGGCGCGATCGGCGCGGTCCTGCTCGCGGCGGCGCTGTCGCTCGCCATCGCCGCCGCCGAGGCGTGGGCGTGGAGGCGCGTCCACGGTGCGCGCGGCGTGTTCTACGGCGACCTGATGCTGTGGGGTTTCCTGCGCAGGCTGTGGGCCGAGCACCGGCTGAAGCAGGTCGGCGCCACCTATCGGACCGCCGCCGGCGAGAACGGGACCGTGCGGGTGGAGCTGCTCGAAGGCCTCGCGCACCTGCTCGAGATCCGCAACCCCTACACCTACGGCCACTGCCGCCGCGTCGCACGGCATGCGGAGCGCATGGCACGCGAGATGCGCCTGAGCATCGCGCAGGTCGCCGAGATCCGCACCGCCGCGCTCGTGCACGACGTGGGCAAGGTCTACACCCCGCCCGAGATCCTCCACAAGCAGGGCCCGCTCGAGGACGAGGAGTTCGGCATCGTCAAGCGCCACGCCGCGGACGGCGCTGACATGCTCGCGCCGGTCCACGACCTCCAGTTGGCAACGATCGTCCGCCACCACCACGAGCGCGTCGACGGCAGCGGCTACCCCGACGGATTGCTCGGGCCCGACATCCCGCTCGGCTCGAGCATCATCGCGGTCGCCGACACCTTTGACGCGATCACCTCGCACCGGCCGTACCGGCGCGCGCGCAGCCAGCGCGAGGCGCTTGCGGTGCTCGAATCCGAGCGCGGCAGGCTGCTCGACGCCGGGGCGGTGGACGCCTTCGTGCGCAGCTACTCGCCGCGGCGCTCGATCGCCTCGGTCCCGCTCGCAGGGGCGATCTCGGCGCGCGTCGCCGGAGTGTTCCAGCTGCTGCCGGGAGGCCTGCTGGGCGGCGCCTCGCTCGCGAGCGTGCTCCCCGCCGTCGGCGCCGCCGGCGCGCTCGCCCTGGCCCCCGATGCACGCTACGAACGCGCCGCCGAGGCGGCCGCCGCGTCGAACGCGGCGTCGCTGGGAGCGGCGTTCCCGGGAGCACTGCAGGCGCCGGGCTCCGCCCCCGCGGCGGTCGCGGGTGGGTCGGGTGGGCTCGTCACAGGGCAGCTGCGCGCGGGACAGGCCCCGGTGCGCCGCCACAGCAGCGGCGCAGGCCCGGGCGGGACGGTCCTCGTCACGCCCGAAGGCGCGAAGCCGGCTCCGGGCGGCACGGGTCAGACCGGCGCAGGCAGCACGGGTCCGGTCTCCTCGGGCGGCGGGCAAGGCACGCCGCCGGTGTCGGTCGGGAAAACCGAAGCGCCTGCCGTCGAAGTCCCGGAGCCTCCGGGCGTACCGCCCGCGAAGGTCCCGCCGGTGAACGTGCCGCCCGCCGAAGCGCCCTCGGTGGAAGTCCCGGCGGTGAAAGTCCCGCCGGTGAGCACGCCGTCGGTGACGACGCCGCAGGTGAGCGTCGGGGCGGTCATCGTGCCGAGCGTGACGGTCCCGAGCGTGACAATCCAGGTGCCGGGCACGCCCGGCGTCAAAGTGCCGTGAGCGCGCTGGTCGTCGAGGCCGGCACGGAGCGCCGGGCGAGCCTCCCCACCGAGGCCGGCATGGAGCGCCGGCTGACTCCTCAGCGGGACCGGCATGCAGCGCCGGCCGAACTCCCACCGACGGCGCCCGGTGCCAGGCTCCCGGGCGCGTGCCCGGAAGCCTGACGCTCAGGCCGCCGCCCGCGCCGGCCGCTCGGGGTGACGGGCCTCGCGGCCGGCGGTGCGGGCGTCGCGCTCGGCGCGGTGGGTGGGGCAGTAGACGCCCCTGATGTGACCGTTGGCGAGCCCGAAGGCCAGCCATTGCTCGCCGCGCCAGGCGAAGCGGAAGAAGCAGTTCCCCGAGGTCTCGCCGCGCGCCAGCTCGCGCTCCCAGACCGCCTGGACGACGGCGGCGGGGACGACGGCGCCGCAGGAGCAGCCGCCGGACATGTAGCCGGAGGAGACGCAGCGCAGCGGCCGGTCCTCGTGCTGGACGCGCAGGCGTGAGAGCGTGTTCGGCTCTACGGCGACGCCGTGACGCTCGAGGTGGCGCGCGGGGCGCGTCCTCGATCCGTGTGCGTGCGTGCCGTGCATGTCGCGCTCCTTGCCGTGTCGGTTGTTCTCGAGGGGGCTCATGTCGTTCTTTTAGGGCATCTCGGCTGCCCTTTTCGGGCAACCTGTGTCGTACCTTTCGGACGACGGGTCAGTTTCTGAACAGAAACGCCCCGGATCTTGGACGGCTGTTGGACGACGCGCGCGGGCAGCCTTTTTTGGATTGGGGGGCTTCACGCGTCGCGTTGGAGCACGCGCAGCCGTGGGGCATGATGCGTGGCGCGAGGGGCCGTCGAGCAGCGCAGGCGCCGGACGCCCGGGCGGGGCGCCGGTCTGCGGCTGGGCGGCGGCTCAGACCTTGACGGTGGCGCGGGAGCCGGCGCGGCGTTCGGTGCCGGCGTTCAGACGATGCAGCAGCTCGCGCTCGCGTTCGGCCGCGGAGCGCGTCATCGCGCTCGCCAGCTCGACGCTTCCACGCTGGACCGTCCAGTAGCCGGTCGGCGTCTGCTTGATCGTCAGTTTGGGGGGCTGCATCAACGGCGTCCTTGTCGTTGGTGGCGGGGGGAGAGAGCGTTACGGCGCACTTTCGGCGCCACCCGCTCCGAGCTGAAGGCAATCGCCGATTTCTCAGCGGATCGGGATCAGCCGATGCGCCCGCCGCTCGCGCCACGAGCGAGTGCTCTACCGATCGTGAGCGGGTGGCTGAACGCGGTCGTGACGCGACCGGCCAGCGAGGTCGGATCGTGCGCGACGCCGAGCTGGCGCAGCAGGCTCATCTGGTCGAAGTAGACCCGCTCGCACACGATGCGATCGCCCTCGAACACGAAGAACGCGGTCATGCGCGCGCGGAACGAGCGCCCCGTCGGCGGCAGCGAGCGCAGCGGGCCGAGGTGTGTGCCCAGCAGGTCGAACTCGACGATCACGGCGTCGTCGGCGTGGCGCAGCGAGATCAGCTCGTTGCGCTGGTCGGGGAACGCGCGGCGCGTCTCGGCGAAGTAGCTGCGTACCGCGCTCTCGCCGTCGTAGACGTCGCCCGTGGGGATGATCTCGTAGCGCGGATGCGAGAAGGTGCCGATGGTCGTGTCGAAGTCGTGGACGTTCTCCGACTCCATGTGCTCGCGCACGACGGCCTCGCGGCGCGCGCGCAGCTCCTGGCCGGGGTGGGTGGGCCCCTCCATCACGCCCGACTTCTACCATGCGGCGGCGCTCAGCCGGCGAGCCGCACGCCCCACGTGGCGGCCGTGCCCTCGCCGGGTCCCAGCCGGATCAGTCCCTCGCCGCTGCGGAACGCATCGGGCGGGCACGTCATCGGCTCGAGCCCGAGCCCGGTGCGGCGCCGCTCGGTCGCGAGCGTGTCGCCGGTGAACACCTCCAAGACCTCATAGCCCTCGTCGACCCACAGCTCGGCGGTCGCGCCGTCGGGACCGGTCAGGCGCGCCGTCGACCGTCCCTGCCAGTCGCGCAGCAAGCCCGTGAACGGGCTGTCGATCTCGCTGGCCCCGAGCTGGCGCGCGGAGCGGAAGTCGAGCGGGCCGCCGTCGACGTCGGCGCGCCCGCAGGGGAGCTGGCGCTCGGGGTCGGTCAGGATCACGACCTCGGCCGGCAGCTCCAACGTGCAGGCGTCGATGGTGCCAGCGCCGGGGGACAGGTAGGGGTGCTGACCCGCACCGTACGGGCACGCGTCCTCGCCCACGTTGCGGGCGCGCTGGGTGACCGTGAGCCCCTCCTCGGACAGCGCGTACTCGACCGACACCTCGAGGTCGAAGGGGTACCCCGGCCGCGGGTGGATGCGGGCCGTGACGACGACACGGTCGGGGTCGTGTTCTGCGGCGCGCCAGCTCACCCACCGCAGCAGGCCGTGGATCGCGTTCTGCTTCGCCGGCTCGCTCAGGTCGAGCTGGTGGCTCTGGCCGCCGAAGCGGTAGCTGCCGTCGCCGAGCCGGTTCGGCCAGGGCATCAGCACGGCGCCGTGGGCGCCGTCGCAGATCCCCTCGAGCGAGTAGGGCTCGAGCACGTCGCGCCCGCCGTGCGCGTAGGAGCGGATGCCGCCGCCGACCTCGACGATGCTCGCGCGCTGCTCGCCGTGGGCGATCTCGAACTGCTCGCCGGAGGGCGGCGCGGGCATGCGAACCACACTACCCGCGCCAGGGGCCGTGATACTCAGCCTCTGCGTCCGCCCGTCCCGCGGCGCAGCCGGTGCACGCGGCGCAGCTCCTCGACGGCGTCGTCGTAGCCGCCGAGCGGATCGTTCGCGCGGCTGCCGAGCAGTTCCGGCTGGATGCGCCGCCGCACGAGCTCGCCGGCGATCGCGTCCACACGCAGCGCTTCGGTGCCCGGGCGCGAGGTCACGATGCGGTCGAGCTTGCGGCCGCGGAAGAGCAGCCCCACGCCGTCGTCCAGCGCCCATCCCGCGGGCATGGAGCCGTCGCGCAGGTGCGAGAGCCACACCGGCAGGCGCTCGGGCTCGCCGTCGGCGTGGACCGTCAGCGAGCCTTCGAGCAGGCTGAGGCCCTCGAGCGCCTCGGGCGGGCCGCTGGAGCGCGTGAGCCCCCACTGGAACCAGCACATCGCGCCGGCGCTCAGTCCCGCCAGCACCGTCCCGCGTTCCCACGCCTCGATCAGCAGCGTGTCGAGCTCGTGGGCGCGCCAGATCGCGAGCAGGTTGCGCATCGAGCCGCCGCCGACGTAGAGGATGTCCTGCTCGCTGAGGATCTCGCGCAGTGGCCGCTTGCTCTCGCGCAGCCGGAACAGGGAGAGGTGCTCCGGGACGCAGGTGCGGCCGTGGAAGCGGGCTTTGAAGGCGTTGATCTGCGGCGTCGTGTCGCCGGAGGCCGTGGGCAGGAACAGGATGCGGGGTTCGCGGGCGCGCGAGAGCGAGAGCACGAAGTCGTCGAGCAGCGGGTTCGCCGGCTCCATCGTGAAGCCGCCGCCACCCATCGCGAAGATCGTCCGCTCCTCCGGCGCGACAGGCTCCGCCGGCGCCGCGCCGGGGGCGCTCATGCAGCGACCTGCTGCTCGCGGGGAGCTCGCCCGCGACGGGGCCCGGCCGGGGCGCGCGTGTGGCGTGCAGCCTCGGCCGGGCGCCCGGCGGCACCCAGGTATTCCACCTCGAGCGCGGCCTCGCGCACGCGCGCGCCGCGACGCTCGACCATGAACGCCCTGCCGTCGGGGCGCGAGCTGACCGCCCGCTCCAGGCACGTGCCGCGGAAGTGCAGGCCGACGCCGTCCTCGACCGCGAAGCCCCCCTTCATGCCCTCCGCGACGGCGCGGTGGTACTCCTCGCGGCGCGCCGGCTCGGCGTCGTAATGGACGCAGTTGGAGTAGGGCAGCAGCCCGAGCCCGCGGACGGGCCGGGGCGCTCCGTGAAAGGCGCTCAGCGCCTGCTCGAACCAGCACAGCGAGCCCGCCGAGGGCCCGCAGACGACGATCCCCCGCCGCCAGGCGCGCCGCAGGATCGAGTCGAGGCCATGTGCGCGCCACGCGCCGAGCATGCTCACCATGTTGCCACCGCCGACGTAGATCAGGTCCTGCGAGAGCAGGTGCGCTGCGAGGTCGTCCTCGACGCCGCCCGTGCCCTGGTCGCGGCGGAACAGCGAGACGTGACTGGCTTCACAGGACTCCGAGAAGCGCCGGTAGAAGCGCACGACGTAGTGATCGGCGTCGCCTGAGGCGGTCGGCAGGAAGCACACGCGCGGACGCGGCGCGTCCAGCAGCGAGAGGATGTAGTCGTCGAGCAGCGAGCCTTCTCGCTCCATCGAGAAGCCGCCGCCGCCCAAGGCGACGATCTGAGGGGCTCGGGCCATGGCTGCGCTCCGTTCGATTGCTCTTGACCGCATTGAAGCCTGCCCTTGCCGGTCCGCCGGGGACATGGACCGCCGTCGGAGATTTCGCTCTACAGCTCCGACAGGAGCACCAGCGGGGGGTTCGGAGTCCCGCGGCGGGCGCCTAGAGTCCTGCGGGTGACAGAGGGGGAGCCAGAGCATCCGACGAGCGCGATCTCGCTGCGCGGCGTGCACAAGCGCTTCGGCGAGATCACGGCCGTCGACGGCCTCGAGCTGAACGTCCCTGCGGGTGTCTGCTTCGGGCTCCTCGGTCCGAACGGCGCGGGCAAGTCCACCACGATGCGGATGCTGACCGCCCAGGCGCTCGCCGACGAGGGCGACATCGAGGTCCTCGGCTACACGCTGCCGCGGCAGTCCAAGCAGGCGCGCCTGGAGATGGGCGTCGTGCCGCAGCTCGACAACCTGGACGTCGAGCTGACCTGCCGGCAGATCCTGCTTGTGTTCTCGCGCCTGTATCGCGTCCCGCGCGCCGAACGCGAGGACGCCGTGGACCGCGCGCTGCACATCGCCAACCTGCGCCCGCGCGCGGACACGATCGTCCGCGAGCTCTCGGGCGGCATGCGCCGGCGGCTGCTCGTCGCGCGCGGGCTGATCCATCGCCCGCGCCTGGTCTTGCTCGACGAGCCGACGGTCGGCCTTGACCCGCAGATCCGTCAGGAGCTGTGGTCGCTGATCGACGGCCTGCGCGCCGAGGGTGTGACCGTGCTGATGAGCACCCACTACATCGAGGAGGCCGAGCGCCTCGCAGACACGGTGGCCGTGATGTCGGCGGGGAAAGTGATCGCCGAAGGCACGCCGGCGGAGCTGGTCGCGGCGTACGCGGGGCAGCGCGTGCTGGAAGTGTATGGGGCGCCTCCGCGCCTGGCCGAGGTCAGCGCGCTCGCCGCCGAGCGCGGCTGGGAGAGCCGGCGCAGCGGCCCCGCGGTCGCGATCCTGCGCGCCGAGTCGCTCGACGGCGAGGCGCCCGAGGGCGTGGTGCGCCCCGCGAATCTCGAAGACGCCTTCGTGGCGCTGACCGGAGAGGAAATCGAATGACCACGGCAGACGTCGCGCCCCCGCGGATGGAGACGGTGCGCGTGCGCGTCGGGCGCCTTGAACCGGCGGCGCTCGCAGGCGTGATGAGCCGCGACATCTCGATCTTCGGCCGCTACTGGAAGGCGACCACCTTCTCCTCGATCGTGCAGCCGACGATCTACCTGCTCGCGTTCGGCCTCGGCATCCGCTCGTTCGTGCCGCAGGTCGCTCACGTGAGCTACGTCGCGTACGTCGCGACCGGCGTGGTCGCGACGGCGATCCTCTTCTCCTCGGCGTTCCCCGGCATGTTCAACACCTTCGTGCGCTGGCAGTTCCAGCGCACCTACGACGCGATGCTGGCCGCGCCGGTCGACGTCGAAGAGCTGATCACCGCCGAGGTCCTGTGGGTCTCGATCCGCGCGGGCGTGTACGGGCTCGCGCCGCTGTTCGTCGGCTTCTTCTTCGGCCTGGAACCGGCTTGGGGGATGCTGCTCGTGCCGTTCATCGGCTTCGTCACCGGTTTCGGCTTCTGCTCGTTCGGCGTCGCGATCGCGGCGATCGCGAAAACGATCGACAACTTCAACTACGTCACGAGTGCGGTGCTGACGCCGATGTTCCTCGTGGCGGGAACCTTCTTCCCGATCGACAAGCTGCCCGGCGCGGTGCGCGACATCGCCTACATCAACCCCCTCTACCACTGCGTCCAGCTCGTGCGCGACGCCTGTTTCGGCGACCTGCATCCGGGCGACCTCGGCCATGCCGCGGTGCTGATCGCGTTCGCGCTCCTGATGTGGCGCCTCGCGATCTCACAGCTCGGGCGACGCCTGATCGACTGAGGCGAGGCGGTCCTCAGACGCCGCGCCTCGTGGGAGGCGCCACGTCACCCTCCCCCTCTCAGCAATCTCTGAGGTTCGGCCCACGCACCTCACACCGGCGGGCGGGAGCCTGCACGGCCATGAGCTCCCGGTCCGCAGCCCCTCCCCTCACCGGCCTGGCCGCCGCGCGCGCACGCCGCCTGTCCCTGCGCGCCCCGCGCCCCGAGCTGCTCGGGCTCCTGGTGCTCGCCGCCGCCATGAACCTCTGGGCGCTCAGCCGCAACGGCTGGGCCAACGACTACTACAGCGCCGCCGTGCGCTCGATGAGCACGAGCTGGCACAACTTCCTGTTCGCCTCGCTGGACCCGAGCGGCGTGATGACCGTCGACAAGCCGCCGCTGGCGCTCTGGGTGCAGGCGCTGTCGGTGCGGGTCTTCGGCTACCACCCGCTGAGCATGCTCGTGCCGCAGGCGCTGATGGGCGTCGCCGCGGTCGGGCTGACCTACGACTTGGTGCGTCGGCGCTTCGGGAGGCTCGGCGGCGCGATCGCGGGGCTCGCGCTGGCGCTCACGCCGGGGACCGTCGCGATCTTCCGTTACAACCAGCCCGACGCGCTGCTAGTGCTCTGCTCGGTCGCCGCGCTCTGGTTCACGGTGCGCGGACTCGAGGACGGGCGCACCCGGTGGCTCGTGCTGGCCGGCGTCTGCGTCGGACTCGGCTTCGAGACGAAGATGCTCGTCGCGCTGGTCGTCGTCCCCGGGATCGCGCTCGCGTGGCTGTGGTGCGCGCCGGGCGGACGCTCGCGGCTGCGCGCGGCGGGCCAGCTGCTGGCGGGCGGCGCGGCGATGACGCTCGTCGGCGGCGCCTGGCCGCTGCTCGTCGAACTGACGCCCGCCTCCCAGCGGCCCTGGATCTCGGGCACGAGCGACAACCGCGTGCTGTCGCTGATCTTCGAATACAACGGCGTCGGGCGCGTCGACGGCCAAGCGGGCGGGCCGGGCGGCTTCGGCGGCACCCAGTTCGGCGGGTCCACCGGCCCGCTGCGCCTGCTCAACTCGGCGCTCGGGGGGCAGGGCGGATGGCTGCTCGGCTTCGCCGCCGTCAGCGCGCTCGCGCTGCTGGCCGCGAGCCGCCTGCGCCGCGCCGACGCGCGCACGGGCTGGGTCCTGGCAGTCGGCGGCGCGTTCGTCACCACGGCCGTCCTGTTCAGCTTCGCGAGCGGCATCTTCCACCCCTACTACGTCTCGCTGCTCGCCCCGTTCGCCGCTGCGCTGGTGGGCGCCGGGATCGCCCACTTCGTCGCCGGGCGCGAGGGCGCACGCGTCTTCGCGCCCCTGGCGATCGCGGGCGGCGTCGCGACCGAGCTCGCGGTTCTGGGCGACTACACGGGCCAGCTTCGCTGGCTCGTGCCGGTGCTGATCGGCCTCGGCGTACTCGCCGCGGTCGTGCTCGCCGTCGCCGACGAGCGGCGCCTGCGTCTCGGGGCGGCGCTGCTCGCAGCCGGGGCCCTGCTGCTCGGCCCGTCGATCTGGGCCGTCGACACGCTCGGGCGCACGCTCAACGGCACCTTCCCCGAAGGCGGTCCGGCGCTAGCGAGCAGCGGCTTCGGCGGTCCCGGCGGCGCCGGCCGGCCCGGCGCGCGCGGCGGCTTCCCGCCCGGCGCGGGCTCGGGCTCGGGCGCCAGGGCGTTCGCGATCCCCGGCGGCGGCTTCGCGGGCCCCGGCGGCTCCTCGGCGAGCGCCGCCTCCGGTGCGGCCGGGCTCGCCGGCCCCGGCGGCTTCGCTCCCCCAGGCGCGGGCTCCGGCTCGGGCCCGCGCGGCGGCCCCGGCGGCGCAGGCGCGGGCGGCGGCTTCGGGCAATCGCTCAGCTCGCAGGTCCTCTCCTACGTCAAGGCCCACGGCGGCGGCACGATCGCCGTCTCCAGCCAGTCCAGCGCGGCCGGCTCGATCATCTCCGACGGCGCCGATGTCGCAGGCATCGGCGGCTTCTCCGGCCGCGAGAGCAGCGTCTCGGTGAGCTGGCTCGCGCAGGAGGTGCGCGAGGGCAGGATCCGCTGGGTGCTCGACGAAGAAAGCGCGTCGACGGGCGCGCTCGGCGCCGGCGTGTCCGGCTCCGCGGGAACCTCGTCCGCGCCGTCGCTGTTCGGCAGCTCGGGCTCCGGCGCTTCCCGCGGCTCGGCGCGAGGCTTCGGCGGGCGTGCCGGCGACGGGCGCGAAGGCTCTCGCAAGGCGATCTCCGCTGCCGCGAAAGCCTGCGTGAAGGTCAGCGTCGGCGGCTCGGCAGCCTCCTCCTCGAGCTCCTCCGCCGGCACGCTCTACGACTGCCAGGGCCGCGCGGCCGCGCTCGACGCGATCGCTTCCTAGCAACGTCCGTCTAAATCCTGGCGTTTCCGGACCGCCCGGTATGTAGTGTGGTGTCCGAGGATGCGACTAGCGTCCTCGAACTGCCTGGATGCGCTGAGGGGGCGCCGGGCCCACGGAAGGACAATCCCGGCTCTCGTCTAATACGGCCGTCTAGACCCGCAACTTTTGCGGGGTTTTGGGATTCCATAGGGGTAGAGGATGTCTGTCCGTTTTGAGGAGGAGGTTGGCATGAGTTCGCGTGCACGGGTTTGGGTGTTGATGGTTTTCTGCGGGCTCGTGCTCGCCGTCGCGCTGCCGGCGGCAGCTGGCGCGGCCGAATTTCCGGTGATCGAAAAGCTCGTCGCGACCAACTGCGTGGTCTCGACTTGCGGTCAGGAAGACGTGCTCGGGCCCTTCTTCGAGCCGAAGGCATCGATCTCAAAAGCGGAAGCGGAAGCGGAAGGGGAAACCCAAGCCGGCGGCCGCGTGCCATTTGGCGTGACCGATTTCAAGGTGTTGACGCCAAAAGAAATCGAAAACGAAAAAAAAGAAAAAGTCGCGGCGTCCTATGCGACGGGGACCGTGGAGCCCACGGCGATCGTCGAACACTTGAGGACAGACGTCGCCCCGGGTCTGGCGACGAACCCGTTTGCGGTCGAAATGTGTACGACCGCGGAGTTCGGCGAAGCAGAAGTCGTGCCTGGCACCGGCTTCTACCCTGCTGTCAACCCGCTGTGCAAAAAAGCGGAAATCGGCACTCAGTCCGCGACCGTGTTCGCCGGTATCCCTGAACAGCCTGGGTTCGAAAAACAGAAAGGCGGGGGCGACATCCCGCTCTCTGGGAAAGTGTATGACCTCGTTCCGCAGAACGAAAAAGAAGAAGCGGACGGCCAGAAACTGCAGATGGCAAACGGCGCGAAACTAGCCGCGCTCTACGCCGTGGCGCTGGAACTACCGAAACCGCTGACCGAAAAAATCCTCAACGAAATCTTCAAAGGCAGCCAGAAAGCCATCGAAGAAGGTCAGTACTACGCCCACACGCTGATCCTTGGGAACGTGGAATGGGGCACAGAAGCCCGTGGCACCAGCGCCGGCGATTACCACGACTACTTCGAAATCCACGTTTCGCCGGCGCTGCCGCTGGTCCGCTCGCGCCTCGTCTTCGACGGCAACATCGGCAAAGGCGACTTCATCACGAACGCCACCGCCTGCCCCGGACATCTCACGACGTCGCTCCACATGACCGACAAAGAAGGCGCAGAAGCGCCGGTGAAGCAGTTCACGACGCCGATCGGACTCACGGGCTGCAGCGCCCTCGAATTCCCGATCAACTTCGGCTTCCACCCGTCGACGACGACGACCGACTCACCGAACGAATTCACGGCTGAAGCGTCGATCGAACACAACCCGAAAGCACACGACGTCTCGCAGGTCAAACAGGCGAAATTCGTCCTGCCGGCCGGCATGACGCTGAACCCGTCCGCCGCGAACGGCTTGGCGGGCTGCAAACCGAGCCAGGCGCACGAAATCGCAGGCACCGAAAAATTCACCGAAGAATTCGGTGTCGGGTGCCCGGCCGCCTCGCAGATCGGCACCGTGTCGCTCAACGTGCCCACGCTGCCGGACGGCTCGCTGACCGGCGCCGCCTACCTCGGCCAGCCCGAGGGAGGACCGATCACCGCGCCTCCGTTCACGATGTACGTGGTCGCGAACTCCGCTCAGTACGGCATCTCGGTGCGCCTGATCGCGCACGTGAGCCCCGACCTGGCAACCGGGCAGGTGACGACGACGTTCAGCAGCCCGCCCGAACAGCCGTTCACGAACCTTGCGATCACCTTCAACCGCAACGTCCTCGCGCCGATCGCCAACCCGCTGCTGTGCGGCGAAGCAAAAGGCGTGGCGGTGTTCGAACCCACCTCGGCGCCGGGCTCGTTGACGGTGGACCAGTTCGGTCAGACGATCACGGGCTGCAACTCGAGCCCGGCGCCGTTCAAACCGACGCAGAAAACGAGCAACAGCAACGGCAACGCGGGTGCGAGCACGAACTTCACGTTCAACCTCGCGCGCAACGACGGCGAAATGTACGTCGGCTCGGTCAAGACCCAACTCCCGCCGGGCCTCGTCGGCAAGATCGCGATCGCCGAACGCTGCCAGGAAGCGGCCGCGAACAGCGAAACCGCCGCCTGCCCGGCGACGAGCCAGATCGGCACTGCGACGGTGCTCGCGGGCTCCGGCAGCCAGCCGTTCTCGTTCAGCGGGCCGGTCTACCTGACGGGCCCCTACCAGGGCTCGCCGTACGGCATGTCGATCAAGGTCCCGGCGGTCGCCGGGCCCTTCAACTTCGGCACGGTCGTGACCCGCGCCGGGATCACGGTCAACCCGTACACGTCGCAGGTGATCGTGGAAAGCACGCTCCCGAGGATCCGCCAGGGCGTGCCGCTGCGCATCAAAAACATCAGCATCACGGTCAACAAGTCCGGGTTCATGATCAACCCGACCAACTGCGGGGCGTTCAAAACCGTCTCGACGGTCGGCGGCTTCTCGACGCTGGAGCCGGGTGGAGCGACGGGTAGCGCACTCGCCGAATCGCCCTTCCAGGTGGCGAACTGCAACGCCCTGAAATTCGCCCCGAAGTTCAAGGCGAGCTCGAACGCGAAGACCTCGCGGACGAACGGGGCCTCGCTGATCACCGAAGTCACGCAGTCGGCAGGCCAGGCGAACATCAAATACGTCAAGGTCCAGCTGCCGCGCTCGCTGCCCTCGAGGCTGACGACGCTGCAGAAAGCCTGCCCCGAACAGGTGTTCAACGTGAACCCGCTGCGCTGCGGCAGCGGTGCCTTCGTCGGCGGTGCGGTGGTGCACACGCCGACACTGCCTCAGCCGCTGCGGGGACCGGCGATCCTGGTCTCGCACGCGAACGCCGCGTTCCCCGACCTCGACCTCGTGGTCGAAGACCCGAACCACCTGCGGGTGATCCTGGTCGGGAACACCAACATCAAGAACAACATCACGACCACGACGTTCGCCTCGACGCCGGATGTCCCGGTCTCGAGCGTCCGTGTCGAACTGCCGATCGGCTCGCACAGCGCGCTGGCGGCGTACGGGAACATCTGCGCCAAATCGCTGGTCATGCCGACCACGATGACCGCGCAGAACGGCAAGTCGTTCAAACAGAACACGATCATCAACGTGGCGGGGTGCCCCGTCGAGATCGTGGGTCGCAAGGTGGTCGGCAACTTCGTCTACATCACGGCGAGGGTGCCGGCGGCGGGTCGCGTCAGCGTGAGCGGCATCAACCTGCGCACGACGACGAAGAAAGCCAAGAGGGCCTACCAGAACGTCACGCTGAAGGTGCCGCTGACCAGCGCGGGCAAGGGCAAAAAGCCGCTGACCGTGCACGTGCGTGTCGGGTTCGTGCCCAAGAAGGGCAAGCACTCGGTCGCGACCACCAAGGTCTCGTTCCACTGAGCTGAGGGGGCGCGGGCCACGGCCCGCGCCCCTTTCAGCGCCTGCTCTCCGGCGAACGCCGGTCGCCCCCTCGGACGGCCGGCGTTCTCTCGTTCGCGGGCCGCCTGAGCGCCGCCCGCGCGCACCCCGTTGCGCAGCGCTGAGCAGCAACGCGAAGGTTCTGAGGACCCTCGCTCACGCATTTGTCACAGCCGCCCGCCGATGGCGTAAATTGGGGACATGGATGTCGTTTCGGGTACGGATACCTCGGCGTCCGGGGGCGTGGAGCGGGTTCTCGCGGGGATCCGCCGGCTGACGGCGCTCGCCGACGGCGCCGCGGACCCCGACGCGATCTTCCGCGCGCTCGCCCGCGAGCTGCTCCAGACGCCGGGGGCCGAGGAGGTGCACATCCACCACCTCGCCCGCAACGGCGCGGTCGAGGACCTCGTCGACGTCTACCTGTTCGAGGGCGAGGGGCGGCTCAGCTACCTGCTGCCGCGCGGCCGAGCGTCCGCCGGGCGTCAGCTGGGTGGCGAGCACCCGCCGGAGCTTCCTGGCGGCCGACGCCGAGGAATTCGCGGCCAGCGTGCCGCGGCTGACGGCCACCGGGGAGATGAGCTGCGTGCTGCTTGCTGCCGGTCGTCGAGCGCGGCCAGGTCGAGGCGGTCGTCATGCTCGTGCGGCGCGTCGCGGGCATCTACGAGCCGGGCTGCGGTCGAGCTCGCGCGCACGCTCGTCGAGCAGGCCGCGACGGCGCTCGCGCTCGTGCGGGCGCGCTCGGAGGCCGGGACCGACGCCGTCACGGGCTGCATGAACCACCGCGCGATGCGCCGGCGCCTGCGACGAGGAGATCGGGCGCGCGATGCGCACGGGCGGGCCGCTGTCGTGCCTGCTGATCGACCTCGACGACTTCAAGCTCGTCAACGACCAGCACGGCCACCCGGCCGGCGACGCGATGCTGCGCGAGGTCGTGCAGGCGCTCGTCGGCGAGTTCCGCGCCTTCGACCGCGTCGCCCGCTACGGCGGCGACGAGTTCGTCGTGATCCTGCCGAACGCCGATCTCGAGAGCGCCGCCGCGGCCGCCAACCGAGCGCTCGAGCGCCTGCGGGGCCTGCCGTCCTACGCGGGCGGCGAAGGCGTCTCGGCGTCGATCGGCGTGGCGCAGTGGCAGCCGCCGATGAGCACCGACGAGCTGCTGGCCGCCTGCGACGCCGCGCTGCTGCGCTCAAAGCGCGAGGGCAAGGGCCGCGTCACCCGCGCGAGCGGCGCGCCACGCTGAGCCTGCCGGCGGCGTCCGCCCGCACCGGAATCGCCGCCGTGACTCTGCGAGACTGCGAGCCGATCGGATCAAACGGCGAGCTTCGGGAGTTGAGATGCCGCAGGACAGCTTTGGCGCCAAAGACACGCTGCGGGTCGGCGACCGCGAGTACGAGATCTTCCGGCTCGACGCGCTGCAGCAGCGCTTCGACGTGGCGCGCCTGCCGTTCTCGCTGAAGGTGCTGCTCGAGAACCTGCTGCGCACCGAGGGCAACGGCTCGGTCGACGCGGCCGACATCGAGGCGCTCGCGAGCTGGGACGCGAAGGCGCAGCCGAGCAAGGAGATCGCGTTCACGCCCGCGCGCGTGCTGATGCAGGACTTCACGGGCGTTCCGGCGGTCGTCGATCTGGCCGCGATGCGCGACGCGATGGCGGACATGGGCGGGGATCCCGGCGAAGATCAACCCGCTGGCTCCCGCGGAGCTGGTGATCGACCACTCGGTCCAGGTCGACGCGTTCGGCACCCGCGACGCCTTCCGTTTCAACGCCGAGCGCGAGTTCGAGCGCAACCAGGAGCGCTACGCCTTCCTGCGCTGGGGCCAGGGCGCGTTCGACGACTTCGCGGTCGTGCCGCCGGACACCGGCATCGTCCACCAGGTCAACCTCGAGTACCTGGCGCGAGTCGTGTTCCCGCGCGAGAACGGCTCCGGGCCGGCGCAGGCCTACCCCGACACGCTCGTCGGGACCGACTCCCACACGACGATGGTCAACGGCCTCGGCGTGCTCGGCTGGGGCGTCGGCGGGATCGAGGCCGAGGCGGCGATGCTCGGCCAGCCGATGTCGATGCTGATCCCGCAGGTGCTCGGCGTGCAGCTGCACCGGCGAGCTGCCCGAGGGCGCGACCGCGACCGACCTCGTGCTGACCGTCACGGAGATGCTCCGCGCCCGCGGCGTCGTGGGGATGTTCGTCGAGTTCTACGGCGCCGGGCTGTGCGGCGCGCTGCCGATCGCCGACCGCGCGACGATCGGCAACATGTCGCCCGAGTTCGGCTCCACCTGCGCGATCTTCCCGATCGACGCCGAGACGCTCCACTACCTCGAGCTCTCCGGACGCCCCGCCGAGCAGATCGCGCTCGTCGAGGCCTACGCGCGCGAGCAGGGCCTGTGGCACGACGAGCACGCCGAGGAGCCGACCTTCACGGACACGCTGGAGCTCGACCTCGGCGACGGTCGAGCCGAGCATCGCGGGCCCGAAGCGCCCGCAGGACCGCGTCGCGCTGAGCTCCGCCCAGCAGGCGTTCCGGCGCTCGCTCGAGGACTACATGCCCGACGACGGCGACCACGCCGACCCGGAGGACGAGGGCGTGGCCGAGTCCTACCCCGCCTCCGACCCGCCGGCCAACGGCACTCCCGGCCACGCGCCGGTGCTCGGCGTCGGCGCGCCCCAGCTCCCCGCTGCCGGCGCCGTCGGCACGCTGCCGCACAACGGCACCGCGCAGGCCGTCGAGCTGGAGGGCGAGAGCTTCGAGGTCGACCACGGCCACGTGGTGATCGCCGCGATCACGAGCTGCACGAACACCTCGAACCCGTCGCGTGATGGTCGGCGCGGGCATCCTCGCCCGCAACGCGGTCGCACGCGGCCTGCAGTCCAAGCCCTGGGTCAAGACCTCGCTGGCGCCCGGCTCGAAGGTCGTCACCGAATACCTCGACCGGGCCGGCCTGACCGAGCCGCTGGAAGCCGCTCGGCTTCAACCTCGTGGGCTACGGGTGCACGACCTGCATCGGGAACTCCGGTCCGCTGCCCGAGCCGATCTCCGAGGCGGTGTCGCGAGGGCGATCTGGCGGTCGTCTCGGTGCTGTCGGGAAATCGCAACTTCGAGGGCCGCATCAATCCGGACGTGAAGATGAACTACCTCGCCTCGCCGCCGCTGTGCGTCGCCTACGCGCTCGCGGGCACGATGGACATCGACATCGTCCACGACCCGCTCGGCACAGGATGCCGACGGCCAGGACGTCTACCTGCGCGACATCTGGCCGACGGAGCAGGAGGTCGCCGAGACGGTCGGGGAGGCGGTCCAGTCGGACATGTTCCGG
This sequence comes from uncultured Solirubrobacteraceae bacterium, assembly GCA_963742805.1. Classification (GTDB taxonomy): domain Bacteria; phylum Actinomycetota; class Thermoleophilia; order Solirubrobacterales; family Solirubrobacteraceae; genus Palsa-744. Next base: position 1,744,978 of record CAVUNG010000001.1, read on the forward strand.
CGCAGCTACGGCGAGGTGTTCGCGGGCGACGAGCGCTGGAACGGCCTCGAGGTGCCCGGCGGCGAGCGCTTCGCCTGGGCACGGGACTCGACCTACGTCCGCCTGCCGCCCTACTTCCAGGACATGCCGCCCGAGCCAGAGGCCCGTCACCGACATCGAGGGCGCCCGCGTGCTCGCGCTGCTCGGCGACAGCGTCACGACCGACCACATCTCGCCCGCGGGCGCGATCAAGCGCGACAGCCCGGCGGGCAGCTACCTGCAGGAACAGGGTGTCGAGCCGCGCGACTTCAACTCCTACGGCTCACGGCGCGGCAACCACGAGGTGATGATGCGCGGGACCTTCGCCAACATCCGCCTGCGCAACCTGATCGGCGGCGGCGAGAAGCTCCCGGAAGGCGGCTTCACCCGCTACTTCGGCGGCGCGACAGCGGAGCAGACGCCGATCTACGACGCGGCGATGCGCTACATCGCGGACGGCACGGACCTGGTGGTGCTGGCGGGGCGCGAGTACGGCACCGGCTCCTCGCGCGACTGGGCGGCGAAGGGCACGCGGCTGCTCGGCGTCAGAGCCGTGATCGCACAGAGCTTCGAGCGCATCCACCGCTCGAACCTCGTCGGCATGGGGGTGCTGCCGCTGCAGTTCGCCGACGGCGAGAGCGCCGAGTCGCTCGGCCTGACCGGCGAGGAGACGATCTCGATCACGGGCCTCGCCGAGGCGATGGGAGGCGGCGGCGCGCCGCCGCGGGAGGTGCGCGTGCGCGCCGAGCGCGAGGGCGCCGCACCCGTCGAGTTCTCGGCGCGGGTGCGCATCGACACCCCGCGCGAGGCCGACTACTTCCGCCACGGCGGCATCCTGCAGTTCGTGCTCCGCGGCCTGCTCGCCGCATGAGTCCCGCGCCGAGGAAAGCAGCCCGCCGGGCGACCCGCGCGGCCGAGCCGGTCGTGCCGGCGCTGCTGCGCGACCTCGTCACGACGCCGGGCCCTTCGGGCTACGAGCAGGCGGCGGCCGCCGCCTGGCTCGACTACGCGCGGCCCTTCGCGAAGGGGGAGATCGACGCGGTCGGCACGCCGCTGGCCCGCGTGGCGCCCCGCAAAGGGGTGCGCGGCAAGGCGCCGCGGCTCCTCTTCATGGGCCACATCGACGAGATCGGGCTGATCGTCACCCACATCGACGACGACGGCTACCTGTGGTTCGGCGAAGTCGGAGGCTGGGACCCGCAGATCCTCGTGGGCCAGCGCGTGGTGCTGCAGACGCGAGGCGGCCCGGTGCCCGGCGTCGTCGGCAAGAAGCCGATCCACCTGCTGCAGGGGGAGGAGCGCAAAAAGGTCGCGGAGATCCGCGAGATGCACATCGACATCGGCGCGAAGGACGGCGAGCAGGCGCGCGAGCTGGTGCGGATCGGCGACGTGGCCGTGATCGACGCCGACCCCGTCGAGCTCCCGAACGGCCGGCTCGCCTCACGCGCGCTGGACAACCGCATCGGCTCCTACGTCGCGCTGGAGGCGGCGCGGCTCGTGGCGAAGGCGGGCGGCAGCGCCTGGGAGGTCGTGGCCGTCGCCGCCGCCCAGGAGGAGACCACCTTCGGCGGCTCGCGCACGAGCGCCTTCTCGCTCGAGCCCGACGTCGCCATCGTGCTCGACGTGACCCACGCGACCGACGCCCCCGGCATCGACGTGAAGTCCTCCGGCGCACACCCGCTCGGCTCGGGCGCGACGATCGGCCGCGGCTCGTTCCTGAACCCGGCCGTCTTCGAGCTTCTCCACGAGACCGCAGAGGCGGAGAAGATCCCGTTCACGGTCGAGGCCTCCGGACGCCAGACCGGCACCGACGCCGATGCCGTCCACCTCAGCCGCGGCGGCGTCGCGACGGGGCTCGTCAGCGTGCCGGTGCGCTACATGCACTCACCGGTCGAACTCGTCGATCTCGCGGATATAGACGCAGCCGCGCGACTGCTCGCGGCCTTCGCTGCGAAGCTCACCGCGCGTACGAGCTTCCCCCGCTGAGGCCGGCGCGCTCGTCAGATCCGGAACCGGCCCGCTTAGAAAGCGGCGGTGAGGGAGAATTGGCCATTCGTGTCAGATCCGTCGTTCGCACGGGAGGAATATCGCCGCCCCGCTTTGCGGCAGCTGTCCCCGCTCGTCGTCCAGTACCTGTATGTCCATCGCGGCGGCGAAGCGTTTCACTATCCGACGAGCCGTGACCGCAGCGGGAATCCAGAGCGTCTTGCCCTGCGCTACCTGGAGTGCGTTCTCGTCCAGTCGTCGTCGCTGCAGCTGCGAGGCGCCGACTGCGAGCTCGCGCTTGTCACCAATCTCGGCGGCCCGGCGCGGCTGGGAAGGGCTGGAGCGAGGCTGCTCAGCGCGATCGAGGCCGCGGGTGTGTCGGTGGTCGGCGCCGAGTACGAGCATGCGCCCGTCACGGCCGCACCGCATTTCGCGGCGTCGCGTTACGTCTTCGACGCGATCGCCGCCGTGACCGCGGGCCGTGATCCGGATCAGCCGATGTGGTTCGTCGACGTCGACTGCGTCTGGCTCGACTTCGAGCGCGCTTTCGCGATGACCCCCGAGCCTCCGGTGGTCGGCTGCGTGGAGATTCCCTATCCGCCGGACTGGCGCGCCGGGCCGAATCGGCTTGCCGCCGGTCGTCTGGCGCAACGCCTCGGCGCGCCGCCGGGGCCGCCCCCACCCTGGGTCGGGGGCGAGCTGTTGGCCGGGCGCGGCGGCGACATCGCGGCTCTCCTGCACGAGTGCGAGGCGTTGGAGCAGGAACTCGTGGCACGCGAGATCCACCTCGACACCGAGGAGGAGCTGCTGACAGTCGCGCGGGCGCTCGGACGGGTCCGAATGGAGAGCATGGGTCTGACGATGGGCCGGATCTGGACCGGCCCGCGCCACGGCGCGCCGCCGCCGGAGGATCCGGGCGCGATCGCGATCTGGCACCTACCCAGCGAGAAGGGCCTCGGCTTCCGCCGCTCGGCGCGGGAGGTCACCCGCGGGCGGCCGGGCGGACTGATCCGCGACCTCGAAGATCCGGCGCGGGCGATGCGCCGGTTCAACGTGGCGGGCACCGGTCTGGGCCGGCGCGCGCGAGACGACCTCTGGCTTCTCAAGCAGCGGGGCGTCGACGCAGTGCGCGCCCGCGCCCGCTCGGCTCACGGCTGAAGCTGAGGAGCCGACCGTATGGGCTTGCCGCCCTAGCCCTCGATTGCTTCGAGTTCGGTGCCTTCGGCGATCGTGTAGGGCTCGCCCGGCGCGCAGCCGACGATCAGCATGCGGATGCCCTCCGGGCCGGCGAGCACCTTGCGTTTGGCCTCCGGCCCGACCCGGATCAGCGTGCCGCCGTCCATCTCCACGCGCTCGCCGTCGATCTCCATCGAGCCCGACCCCGACAGGACGGCGTAGACCTCCTCCTGCCCGCTCTCGGCGTGGTCGTGATCAGGGTAGCCGTCGAATCCCGGCGGCATCTGGATCACCTGCATCCCGAACGCCGTCACGCCGAGCTCGGCGCGCGCGAGGACGAAGCCGCCGCCGTGGTTTGCCTGCATGTCATCTATGCGCTTCGCGGTGTAGTCGCTCATGGACGTGACCCTAACCGACGGGCATCAGCAGCGCGAGCTGGCGCGATTGCGCGAGCACGGTGCCATCGGCGGCCCAGATCACGCCGTCCTCCTCGAAGAAGCCCTCCGACAGCAGCCTGGAGGACATCTGCGCGTAGCAGAGCTGGCTCACCCCTCGGTCCTGTGGGCGCGGGAGCGCCTGGCGGAAGTGGACGGTGAGGTCGATCGTCGGGGCCGCGGCCGGCGAGGCGGTGGCCATGAAGGGCGTGGGGATCAGCGCGTCGGCGTAGAACGCGACCGAGAGCGCGTCGGTTGGGCGCTGCTCGGCGAGGCCGACCCAGGCGCCGAGCTCCATCGGGCGGCGCTCGCCCGTCAGCGGGCGGCCCCGGAAGCGCGGCTGCATCACGAGGTGCTCGGTGAACTGCGGCGCGCCGAACTGGCGCGCTGTGCCCGCCCGCCGTTCGACGTCCGGGCCCTCGACGTCCGGCATCGGCAGGTCGTTGATCTCGGGGGCCTCCCATGGCACCGAGAACGCGGCGAGAACGAGGGCCATCAGCCGGCCGTCCTGCTCCATGCGCGCCGAGAGCGTGCTCAGCGAGCGCCCCGCGCGCTCGATCACCGCGCGGATCGCGACGGGACCCGGCTCCGGCGCGCGCGCGTAATGGATCGTCAGCGAGCGCGGCGCTCGCTGCTCGTCAGCGACCGTCTCGATCAGCGCTCGCAGCAGCATCGCCGCCAGGTAGCCGCCGTGCGGCCCGCGCCCGGCCACCCAGCCGTCGGCAACCGCCGCGTCGAACACCGCCGTCTCGCCGTCGCGCTCGCGCAGCGAGACGGCGGTGTCGCGCTCGAATGCGCCCGGCGTTGCCGGCTCGCCGGCGCCGGCGGGCTCAGCCACGCACGAGCCGCTTGTAGGTGATCCGGTGGGGCCGGTCGGCGGCGTCCCCGAGCAGCTCGCGGCGGTTCTCCTCATAGGCCTCGAAGTTGCCCTCGAACCACCTCACCTGCGAGTCGCCCTCGAACGCGAGCACGTGGGTGGCGACGCGGTCGAGGAACCAGCGGTCGTGCGAGATCACGACCGCGCAGCCGGGGAATTCGAGCAGGGCGTTCTCGAGCGCGCGCAGCGTGTCCACGTCGAGATCGTTGGTGGGCTCGTCAAGCAGCAGCAGGTTGCCCCCGCTGCGCAGCAGCTTGGCGAGGTGCACGCGGTTGCGCTCGCCGCCCGAGAGCGAGCCGATCTTGGCCTGCTGATCGGAGCCTTTGAAGTTGAAGCCCGCTGTGTACTGGCGCGAGTTCACCTCCCTGTCGCCGACCTTGATGTGCTCGAAGCCCTCGGAGATCTCCTCCCAGACGGTCTTGTTCTCCTCAAGCGCGTCGCGCGACTGGTCGACGTACGCCGGCTGCACCGTGTCGCCGAGCACGATCGTGCCCGAGTCGGGCGCTTCCTCGCCGGTGATCATGCGGAACAGCGTCGTCTTGCCGGCGCCGTTGGCCCCGATCACGCCCACGATGCCGGCGCGCGGCAGGTCGAACGAGAGCGACTCGATCAGCAGCCGCTCGCCGAAGCCCTTGTAAACGTCCGTCGCCGTCAGCACCTTCTCGCCGAGGCGCGGTCCGGGCGGGATGTGGATCTGGACGTCCTCGAGCTTGACGTTGCGCTCCTCGGCGAGGAGCTCGTCATAACGCGCGAGGCGGGCCTTGGACTTGGCGCGTTTGCCCTTGGGGTTCGCCCTCACCCATTCGAGCTCGGCGGCGATCGTTCGCTGGCGGGCCTTCTCCGTGCGCTCTTCCTGGGCCAGCCGCGTCTGCTTCTGCTCCAGCCAGCTCGAGTAGTTGCCCTCGTAGGGGATTCCCCGGCCGCGGTCGAGCTCGAGGATCCAGCCGGCGACGTTGTCGAGGAAGTAGCGGTCGTGGGTGACCGCGACGATCGTGCCCTTGTACTCGGCCAGGTGCTGCTCGAGCCACGCGACCGACTCCGCGTCGAGGTGGTTCGTGGGCTCGTCCAGCAGAAGGAGATCCGGTGCGCGCAGCAGCAGGCGGCACAGCGCGACGCGGCGGCGCTCGCCGCCGGAGAGCTTTGCGACATCCGCGTCGCCGGGGGGCAGCCGCAGCGCGTCCATCGCGTAGTCGAGCTGCGTCTCGAGGTTCCATGCGTCGGCCGCTTCGATCTGTGCCTGGATGCGACCGAACTCCTCAGCGTTCTCCTCCGAGTAGTCGGCGGCCAGCTCGTTGAAGCGGTCCAGCAGGGCCTTCGTCTCGGCGACGCCCTCCTCGACGTTGCCGCGGACGTCCTTGGACTCGTCGAGGTGGGGCTCCTGCTCGAGCATGCCGACGGTCGCGCCGGGCGCCAGCTGGGCCTCGCCACGGAACTCCTGGTCGACCCCGGCCATGATCCTCAGGAGCGTCGACTTGCCGGCGCCGTTGTAGCCCAGGACGCCGATCTTCGCCCCCGGGTAGAAGGCGAGCGTCACGTTCTCGAGCACCGTCTTGTCGGGCGGGTGCACCTTCGAGAGGCGGTGCATCGTGAAGATGTATTGAGAGGACATCGGCACGCAGGATAGGACGTCCCGTTCGTCGCTAACGTTGTCGGGTCATGCCCACGACGGTCCTCGACATCGAGCAGCACCTGCTCCTGCTGGAGCTCGAGGCGCCGTTCGACAAGCGCGATGTCCAGCTCGCCAGGCGGCGGATGGCCAAGCGCTGGCACCCGGACGTCGCCCCCGCGGGGCGCCAGTTCGAGCACGAGCGCCACCTGAAGGCGATCAACGAGGCGGCCGACCAGCTCGAGCGCATCGCCGAGGGCTCGCGCGGCGGCAAAGTCTCGAAAAACGCCGTTCGCGCGAGCGCCGCGGCGGCCCGCCGCGAGCGCGAGGAGGCCGGCCGGCGGGCCTACGAAGCCGAGCAGCGCGCTCGCGCCGCGGCCAAAGACAAAGCCGAAAACGACCCGTTCGGCGCGCGCGTGCCGGATCACTCGGTCGTGCACCGCTACGCGCGCTGCGTGTCCTACCCCGAGTGGGGGGTCGGCACGGTGGCGGGCATCTACTTCTCCAACGAGGACGAGAGCGGCGAGGAGGTGCAGCAGTGGGCGCGCGTCAAGTTCGCGCACGGCATCCGCACCGTGCCGGCGGGGAGCCTCAAATTCGTCGACTTCTCAAAGCCCGATCCCGCGGAGGAGCGCGTCGAGCGGTTCCTGATCGCCGCCCAGCGCGCGATGGCCGAAGGCGAGTACGACCTCGCCGCGCAGCGTCTGATCTATGCGCGCGACGCCGAACCGCGCAACGTCGCCGTGCTGCGGCTGATGACGCTCGCCTTCTGGCAGGCGGGCAAGCTCGACGCCGCCGCCCGTGCCGTGCGCGACTGGGCGCGCGTCGACGGCTCGCGCCCGGCAGCGCACCGGTTCGCGGCGCGCATCTACGAAGACATCGGCGCGGTGGACCTCGCCGAGGAGGCCGCCGACCGCGCGGCGCAGCGCGGGCCCACCGACGCAGGCGCGTGGGAGCGGCTGGGGCGGCTGCGCCTGCAGCTGATGGACCGCGAGGGCGCGCTCGACGCGCTGCGCCGCGCCAGCAAGCTCGGCGCCGGCGGTGAGGTGCCGGCGCTGATCGCCCAGGCGCTGGCGCTCGAGCCGCGGCCCGTCACGCAACGGGTCTGACGCCTACGCGGCGAGGATGTTGACGGCGCGCGAGACGATCAGCCCGATCGTCACGAGCGAGACGATCGACTGCACGCCCATCACGCTCTTGGCCATCGCGCTCAGCGGCATCGTGTCGGTCGGCGAGAACGCCGTCGCATTCGTCAGCGAGGTGTAGAGGTAGTCGATGAACCGGGGCCGCCAGTCGCGGGGCTCGATCGTGTCGTCGGCCATCTGGGGGAACAGGAAGTCGGGCGGGCTGTCGTGTGCGGCAGCGCGCTTTCCGGGGCCGCCGCGGTCGAGCTCCCAGTACCAGAGGCCGAAGATCAGCCAGTTCGTCAGCCAGATCAACGTGCCGGAGACGATCAGCTGGCGGCCGTTGCCGACGTTGTGGTGGAGCAGATAGTGCGTCAGCGCCCCGAGCGAGTAGATGTTGGCGGCGGTCACGAAGGCGATCAGCCCGAGCGCGAGGCGCCGCCGGCGCGGATGCTCGTGCTCGAGCTCCTTCGGCGTCGCGAAGAACATCCCGATCAGCAGCACCCCCTCCAGGCCCGGGACGAGCCACGACGGCCCGACGGTGAGCCGCGCGGGCAGAGCGATCTGGAGAGCTATCGCGCCGAGGATCGCCGCCTGGGCGGGCCAGAAGGGCTCAGGGGAGGGAGGCGGCGGATACGGGCGCCGGCCCTGGGCGATCGGAGGTGGCGGCGACGCTTCGTAGGCCACCGGCAGAGCGTATGGGCACGTCCGGAGGGCTCCCCGCCGGGCACTGCGGCACGGTAGCCTGAGCTGAGGATGGGGATCGAGAACCCGATTCATCTGCTGTTCCTCGGGGCTGTCGCGCTGCTCGTGCTCGGCCCCAAACGCCTGCCCGATCTGGCGAAAGCGCTGGGCAACGGCATCCGCGAGTTCCGCGAGTCGATCGAGCACGGCGAAGACGGCGAGACGCCGGTCTCTCCGAACGGGTCAGCCGCGCAGGCAGCCGTCTCCGCGAACGGAGTGCCCCCTGCCACGGAGCAGTCGCCTGCGGTGGGGGAGCCGGCCGCGGTGGAGCAGCCGCCTCCCGTGGAGCAGCCGCCTCCCGTGGAGCAGCCGCCTCCCGTGGAGCAGCCGCCTCCCGTGGAGCAGCCGCCCGCTGAGGGCGGCGGCGCATCTTCCCCCCGGCGCCCGCGGAGTGATCTCCTCGCACCATCCCCGGCGGTGGCATACGGTTCACCGGGTAGGGGCACAATTCCGAACATTGGCATCCGCCCTGGCGGCCGTGCTGACGATCGCGGGCGGCGGTGCGCTCGCGCAGCCGGCGGCTGCGGCCAAGACGCCCGCGGCCTGCCGCGGGGCCCTGAACAGCTCCGAAGCCGAACAGCCGCCCGCCCAGCTGCCGGGGACGCTCGAAGCCGAGGTGCTCGCCGATTACGCCGTGTTCGCCCGCCCGCAGCTGCCGTCCGATCTTCTCCCCCCGTCAACAGCGCCGGCCTGTCGCTCGAATTCCGGATGGCCAGTTACTACACGGGCGAGATCCGCCAGCTGATCCTCCTGCCCGACGGCCGGCGCTACCTGGCTGTGCCCGGATTCCTTCGTGCGTTCCCGGTGCCGCCGGCGATCTGCCTGCCGAAGGGCGTGCGCAAGCACCGCGCGGAACTCGTCGAGGAAGAAACACGGCGGCGCACCCAGCCCGCCTACTGCATCGTCGAAGTCGGCTCAAGACGCGCGTTGGGCGGGGGCGAATGCACCCTCTTCGGCGAAGCACCCGAGGAGCAGGCGCTGTTCTCTGCGGGCTTCGGCTTCTCCTTGGGCGCTGGCTCGGGAACCGTGGTCTCGCTCGTGCCCAACGGAGTGAGCGCCGTCCGCGTCGTCTATCCGCACGGGCCCACGGTGACCGCCGAGGTCAGCGAGAACGCGTTCCTGCTGGGCGTGCCCGCTGGCGTCCTGAGCGACGCGCGCAAGATCCAGCGGCAGATGGAGCGCGTGCACTTCCCCAAGCACCCGAACAAGGCGCGGTTGCATGCGCTGGAAAAGGTGCTCGCGCGGCTCCAGCGCCACCTCCAGGCTGAGGCGGAGCCGCTGCGGGTCGAATGGCTCGGACCGAGTGGCTCGACGCTGAAGGTCGTGCCGCGCCCGAAGGCCCCGAACGGTCAATCGCTCCTGATCCTGTGAGCATCTTGCGATCCGGCGCTGCCGCTAGGTTCGCCCGATGCGCCTGATCGTCGCCCGCTGCGAGGTCGCCTACGCCGGACGGCTCTCGACCGTCCTGCCCGAGGCGGTGCGGCTGCTGATGGTCGGGACCCGACGGGACGTTCATGGTGTGGGCAGACGGGGGCGGGGTCAAACCGCTCAACTGGATGACGCCGCCCAACGTCCTCGACGAGGAACGTTCGCAGGGGGGCGAGCTCGACGGGCCTCGTCGTGCGCCGGCTGAAGGGCGAGGACCGGCTCGAGATCACGGTCACCGAGGTGCTCTCCGACTCCGAGCATGAGCTCGACGAGGAGCTGGGGCTCGAGAAGGAGGGCATCGAGCGCGAACTGCAGGAGCTGCTCGCCGGCGCGCCGCAGTGGTGCGGCGAGGGGCTGCGCCTCGTGCGCCGCGAGTGGCCGACCGACATCGGCCCCGTCGATCTGATGTGCCGCGACGACGAGGACGAGTGGATCGCGGTCGAGATCAAGCGCATCGGGACGATCGACGCCGTCGAGCAGCTGACGCGCTACCTCGAGCGCATCCGCCTGGACCCAGCGATGGGCAGCTGCCGCGGGGTGCTCGCCGCCCAGGCGATCAAGCCGCAGGCCGTGGTCCTCGCCGAGTCGCGCGGGATCGCCTGCGTCGAGGTGGACATCGCCGTGCTGCGCGGCGAACGCGAGCCGGACCTGACGCTGTTCGCCGCCTGAGGCAGCGCCGGCGGTGGTGACCTGCGCGCCCCATCTCAACGGAGGGCGGGGGGCGCACGGCGGGGTCGCCGGGGTAGGCTGCGCGCGGAACGAGACAAGGAGCCGCGATGACCCCCGACACAGAGACCGCCGAGCAGACCGCCGTCCTCACCGAGAAGCGCGGCAACGTGCTGCTCATCACCCTCAACCGGCCCGAGGTTCGCAACGCCGTCAACGCGGCGCTCGCGGAAGGCGTCGGCAAGGCGCTCGACGAGCTCGACGCGGACGATGAGCTGTCGGTCGGCGTCCTGACCGGCGCCGGGGGGTTCTTCTGCGCGGGCATGGACCTCGGCGCGTTCGTGAAGGGCGAGTCGCCCTGGTACGGCGACCGCGGCTTCGCCGGGATCGCCCAGCGCGCGTCGGAGAAGCCGCTGATCGCCGCGATCGAGGGCTTCGCGGTCGCGGGCGGGATGGAGATCGCGCTGGCGTGCGACCTGATCGTCGCCGCGCAGGGGCGCGAAGCTCGGCATCCCCGAGGTCAAGCGCTCGCTGGTCGCCGCCGGTGGCGCGCTGCTGCGCCTGCCGCGGCGGATGCCCTACCACGTCGTGATGGAGCTCGCGCTCACCGGCGATCCGTTCCCCGCCGAGCGCTTCCACGAGCTCGGGCTCGTCAATCGTCTGGCCGAGCCCGGCACCGCGGTCGACGTCGCGCTGGAGCTGGCCGCGACGCTCGCCAGGAACGGTCCCGCTGGGTCTGCGCGCCGCCAAGAAGATCCTCCAGGAGCAGTGGGACTGGAGCACCGGCGAGATGTGGGGCAAGCAGGGCGAGATCGCCGGGCCCGTGATGGCCTCCGAAGACGCCAAGGAGGGCGCGAGCGCCTTCAAGGAGAAGCGCGAGCCGGTCTGGAAAGGGAGGTAGGGGCGGCACACCCCGGTGGCGGCGGCTCGGCCCACGGAGCTCGAGCAGGAGTCGCTCGGGCTCTGCCATCTCGACGCCAGTCGCGAGACGACCTGTGCGCTGCGGGCCGCACTGCTCGCGGAGCAGCCGCCGGCGTCCCCGCGCGCGCATCGCTAGGGTCAGCCTCGATGAGCCCTGACCAGAACCGGCGGTTGCTCCAGGACGTCTTCGATGCTCTCGCATCCGGCGACCCGCGCCCCTTCGTCGACGCGATGGCCGACGAGTTCCGATGGCGCTTCCCGGGCCGGTGGTCGTGGGCGCGCGACTGGGGAGGCGACCGGGAGGAGACGCGCAGGCGCCTGCTCGGGCCGCTGATGGCGCAGTTCGCGGAGTACCGCGTCACGGCCGAGGAGATCATCGCCGAGGGCGAGCGCGTCGTGGTTCGTGCGTCCGCCGAAGCGCGGACAGTCCGCGGCGAGGACTACCCCCAGGTCTACTGCTACGTGTTCACCGTGCGCGAGGGGCGCATCCTCGACGTCATCGAGTACTGCGACACCGCGCTCGTCGAGCGTGTGCTCGAGCTGCCCGACGCCCCGCGTTAGCCCCGCGCGCGCTTCTTGCGCTTGCGCTGGGCCATGATCGCCCTCAGCCGCCGCCAGAAGGCGCCCATCAGCGCTCGCCCGGCGTCTTGCGCGGGTACTGGGAGATCGGCTGGCGCAGGTCGATCGCGGTCGTGACGATGCGGCTCTGTTCGGTCGCGTGGGCTGCCGGGTAGCCCTCGCCCGGGCTCGCGCGCTCGGGCCGGCCGATGTAGCCGAAGTGGATGTCCTCGGGCATGATCTGCATCAGCCGCGGGAACATGTGCGCGCGGGCGCCCATGTTGCGCGGCTCCTCCTGCACCCACAGGACCTCGCGCAGGTTCGGGTAGCGCGCCATCAGCTCCAGCAGCTGGCCTTCGGGGAACGGGTAGAGCAGCTCGACACGCGCGACCGCGAGGCCGGCGTGCGATGCCGCGCTCCGGGTGCCCGACGAGGTCGTAGTAGATCTTGCCGGTGCACAGCACGAGCCGGGTGACCTGCGCGTCGTCGACGCCGGGCTCGGCGAGCACGGGTTGGAAGCGGCGTGCCCTCGGCCATCTCGGGGATCGCGCTCGCCGCCTGCGGCAGGCGCAGCAGCGACTTCGGCGTCATCACGATCAGCGGGCGCTGCTTGGCGATCCGCGCCTGGCGGCGCAGCAGGTGGAAGTACTGGGCGGGCGTCGTCGGGCTGGCGACGCGGATGTTGCCCTCGGCGGCGAGCGCGAGGAAGCGCTCCAGGCGCGCCGAGGAGTGCTCGGGGCCGGAGCCCTCGTAGCCGTGCGGGAGCAGCAGCGTCAGCCGCGAGGTCTGCCCCCACTTGGCCAGGCCGGAGACGATGAACTGGTCGATGATCACCTGCGCGCGCGTTGACGAAGTCGCCGAACTGGGCCTCCCACAGCACGAGCGTCTCCGGCGCCTCCTGGCTGTAGCCGTACTCGAAGCCCATGCAGGCGAGCTCGGACAGCGGGCTGTTGTGGAGCTCGAGCGGGGCCAGCGCGTCGGGCAGGTTCTGGATCGGGCAGACCGTCTGGCCGGTCTTGGCGTCGTGCAGCACCATGTGGCGCTGGCTGAAGGTGCCGCGCTCGGTGTCCTGGCCGGTGAGGCGGAGCGGCGTGCCTTCGGTGAGCAGCGACGCGAACGCGAGCGCCTCGGCGTGGGCCCAGTCGATCTCGTGCTGGCCGGGCCCGGCCGCGAGCGCCTCGCGGCGGCGCTCGAGCTGTTTGACGAGCTTCGGGTGGACCGTGAAGCCCTCGGGCACGCGCAGCAGCTGCTCGCCGAGGTCGCGCAGCCGCGTCGGCGGGGACCGCCGTCTCGACGTCGGGGCTGGGCGAGCGGTCGAGCTGGTACTCGCCGGTGGCGTGCTCGCTCGCCGTGCTCGGCGGCCTCGGCGATCTTCGCCTTCAGGCGCTGGTGCAGGAGCGTCAGGTTGTCCCACACCTCCTGGTCCTGGCTGTCGACCTCCTCCTGCGTGACCGACGCCGTCGGCGACGAGCCGGTCGGCCCAGAGCTCCGCGACGCGCTTCTTGGTCTTGATCTTGGCGTACATCTCCGGCTGGGTGTAGGCGGGCTCGTCGGACTCGTTGTGGCCGAAGCGGCGGTAGCCGATCAGGTCGATCAGCACGTCGTGGCCGAACTCCTGGCGGAAGGCGAACGCGAGCCGCACGGCGCTGATGCAGGCCGGCACGTCGTCGGCGTTGACGTGGATGATCGGGACGTCGAAGCCCTTCGCCAGGTCCGAGGCCCAGCGCGTCGAGCGGGCGTCGTCGGGGTCGGTCGTGAAGCCGACCTGGTTGTTCATGATCAGGTGGACCGTGCCGCCGACCTTGTAGCCGTCGAGCGCCTGCAGGTTGAGCGTCTCGGCGACCACGCCCTGGGCGGGGAACGAGGCGTCGCCGTGGATCACGATCGGCACCGCGGCGTTGGTGTCCTGGTGGGCGTGGGGGCCGCTGGCGCGAGGTCTGGGCGGCGCGCGTGGCGCCCTCGACGACCGGCGAGACGTACTCCAGGTGGCTCGGGTTGGACTCGAGGTTGACCCGGATCGTGCCGCCGTCGGGGAGCTGGTAGCTGCCCTGGGTGCCGTGGTGGTACTTGACGTCGCCGGTGCCGCCCTGCGGGATCGTCGTCACCGCCTCGAGCGTCGAGGCGCCCTCGAACTCGGCGAAGATCGTGTCGTAGGCGCGGCCGAGGTTGTGGGCGAGCACGTTCAGCCGCCCGCGGTGGGCCATGCCCGACGACGACCTCCTGCGCCGCCGTGCGCGGCGGACAGCTGGATCAGCTCGTCGAGCATCGGCACCGTCATGTCCAGGCCCTCGATCGAGAACTGGTGCTGGCCGAGGTAGGCCTTGTGCATGAAGCGCTCGAGCGCGTCGACCTCGACGAGCCGCTTGCAGCAGCGCGCGTCGCTCGTCGTTGGTCAGCGTCGTGGCGGAACGTGCCCGACTCGATGTGCTCGCGCAGCCACACGCGCTGGCGGTGGGAGGCGATGTGCTCGATCTCGTAGGCGATCGTCCCGCAGTAGGTCTCGCGCAGGTGCGGCAGCGCGTCGGCGAGCGTCGCGCCCGGTACGTACATGCTGGAACAGGTCGGCGCCGGGATCCGCGCCTGCAGCTCCGGGCGTCAGCCCGAGCGCCTCGGGGTCGAGCCCGGGGTCGCCCTCGGGCTCGGAGCCGAGCGGGTCCAGGCGCGCGGCGAGGTGGCCGTGGCTGCGGAACGCGGCCGACGCAGCGTGCGTGGCCGCCTGCACCGCCTGCAGCAGCTCCTCGCCGGCGCCGGCGCCGGCGCGGCGCCGTGCGCGGCAGCGGCGGCGGCGGCCGCGGGCGCCGGCGTGGCGGGGGCGGCGCCGAGCTCGACGCCGAGCGACGGCGAAGACGCCCTCGTAGAAGCCGTGCTCGCCCTGCAGGTGCTCCTCGATCGAGCGCCAGGAAGCGCCCCGACTCGGCGCCCTGGATGATGCGGTGGTCGTAGGTCGAGGTCATCGTCATGACCTTCTCGGCGCCGATCGTCGCGCCGATGCCGCCCGAGCCCGGCCGGGTAGGCGATCGAGCCGGTGGCGACGATCGTGCCCTGGCCCGGTCATCAGCCGCGGGCACCGAGGCGATGGTGCCGATGCCGCCGGGGTTGGTGAGGGTGATGTTCGCGCCGACGAGGTCGTCGGCGGTGAGCGTGTTCGTGCGCGCCTTCTCGACGAGCGCGTCGTAGGCGTCGCAGGAAGGCGGCGAAGCCGAGCGTGCCGGCGTCCGGATCACGGGGACCATCAGCGTGCGCGAGCCGTCCTTCTTCTCCACGTCGACCGCCAGGCCGAGGTTCACCTGGCCGTCGACGACGCGGTGGGGCTTGCCGTCGATCTCCGCGAAGTGGTTGGCCATCACCGGCATCTCGCTCGGCCGCGCGCGCGATCGCGTAGGCGATCAGGTGGGTGAAGGAGACCTTGCGCGGGCCCGCCTTGAGCTCGCTGGCGGCGACCGTCGAGGGTCGTGACGGTGATGCGTCCGGAAGCTGGTCGCGGTCGGGATCGAGCGCGACTCGTCCATGTAGCGGGCGAGCGCCGCCGCGCCGCCGCGCATGCGGCTGTGCGCTGGCCTGCGCGCCGTCGCCGGCTGGCGCGCTCGCCGCGCCGTTGCCGCTGGCGGCCGTCGAGCACGTCGGACTTGGTGATCCGCCCCGCGGGGCCGCTGCCCTGAGACCTGGCGAGGTCGACGCCCTCGGCCGCCGCGGCGCGCGCCGCGACCGGCGAGACGCGGGTGCCGTCGGGGGCCTGCGCCGGCGTTGCCGCGGGTGCGCTCGCTCCGGGGCCCTCTGCGCTCTCGGGCGCGGGTGTCGCCGCGCCCGCACCGACCGCGATGCGCGCGATCACCTGGCCGACGGTGACGGTGTCGCCCTCGGCGACGAGGATCTCGGTGACCGTGCCGGTCGCGGGGGCGGGCAGCTCGACGTCGACCTTGTCGGTGGAGATCTCGACGATCGTGTCGTTCGCCTTGATCGGATCGCCCACCTTCGCGTGCCATTCGAGGATCGTGCCCTCGCTGACGGACTCGCCCGCCGCGGGGGTGACGAACGTCGACGACGCCGGGCGCTCGCCAGATGGCTCGGCGGCGGGCGCGCCGGCGCCGTTGCCGTTGCCGTCCGGCGCCGCGTCGGACCGCTCGGCCGCGGGCTCCGATGCGCCGTTCGCGCGCTCCGCAGCCTCCGTCTCGGGTGCGACGGAGGCTGGTGCAGCGGCGCCGCCGCCCACGGCGATACGCGCGATCACCTGGCCGACGGTGACGGTGTCGCCCTCGGCGACGAGGATCTCGGTGACCGTGCCGGTGGCGGGCGAGGGCAGCTCGACATCGACCTTGTCGGTGGAGATCTCGACGATCGTGTCGTCGGCCTCGATCTGCTCGCCGACCTTGACATGCCATTCGAGGATCGTGCCCTCGGTGACCGACTCTCCCGCCGCGGGGGTCACGACGTCCACGATCTGCTGGGTCGTCGTGTCAGTGGCCATTCGCTTACAACTCTAGCGTTCTGCGCGAAGGCGCGGAGCGCTTGCATGGCAATTTCTGGGGTTGCGAGGCGGTGATCGTGTGCTTCAGGCGCTCGCAGGGGGCTTCCAGAGGCCGTCTGCTCGCGGACGAACTCGTAGCTGCCGAAGAACGGCCCGATCCCGCCGAGCACGGCCACGGCGACGGCCAGGCGCAGCGAGACGACGCGCAGCCGCGCCGCCGCCAGGCAGGCGAGCGACATGAAGATCCAGAGCAGGCCGTGGCTGAGGCCGAGGACGAACGTCTCGGGCTGCGGGCTTGCCCAGCGCGAAGGCGCACAGCAGCAGCGCCAGGTAGACGCACGAGTGTGTGAAGGAGAGGTCCACTTCAGCCGGGTGAAGGTGAGCGGCCCGACGGCCGCGCGGCGGTCGCTGCTCACATCGCCAGCCAGCGGGCCATCCGCGGCAGCGCCTCCCCGGCCTCGGCCGGCCAGTCGTCGATGTCGCGCGGGCCACCAGGCGTAGGCGTCGTGCTCGTGGTCGGGCGTCACCTGCTCCTCGGCGCCCTCGGCGAGCCACGCCTGGCCGACGAACATCACCAGCTGGTGGGGCAGGCGCAGCAGCGCCTCGCCCGGACGCGCTCGGGCGCGACCGACCACTCCTCCTCGCAGCTCGCGGACGAGCGTGTCGGCCGGGCTCTCGCCGAGGTCGACGGCGCCGCCGGCGCCCAGCGCCCAGCGCCCGGCCCAGGAGGACACCCACGGGGCGCGGCGCCCAGCGAGCCAGCGTCCGTCGGCGGCGCGCGTGACGCAGAGCGCGGCAAGGCTGTGCGAGGCGTCGCCCGGCGACGAGGCGCAGCGCCCAGCGCAGCGGCTGCAGCTCGATCGAGATACCGCCCTCGTCCTGGCGGTAGTCCACCAGGCGGGCCGCCAGGCCGTCGTGGCTCGGCGAGCCGCGATCTCTGCAGCCCGCGGATCGCCGCGTCCGCGGCCTCGGTCTTCTCGGGCGAGGGCTCGTAGCTGCTCGCGCAGCCAGCGCGCCGTGATCTGCGCCATCTCCCACGGCCCGCGCGCGAGGATCTCGGGCGCCGTGGCTGCTCTGGCTCAGCCGTCTCGCTCGACAGCTCCGGGAGCATAGACTCGCGGCCGTGAGCAGCGGCCGGCGCAAGCACTGGGGGTGGGGCCGCGAGGACCAGCAGCCGAGCGCCGAGCAGGCCCGCGCCTCCGTCCCGGCGCTCTCCGAGCGCCTCGGCATCGAGCTGGGCGAGCCCGAGCAGCCGGTGGCGCTCGGAGACGTGCGGCTTGCGGCGCCCCGCGTCGCGATCCCGTCCGACGCTGGCCGAGATCTGCTCCGCCGAGCTGCACGAGCGCGCATCGCACGCCCTCGGCAAGTCCTACATCGACATCGTGCGCGGCTTCCGCGGACGACTTCGCAGCACCCGCCCGACTTCGTCGCGCGCCCGCGCGACGGAGCGGGACGTCGAGCGGCTGCTGGAGTGGTGCTCGGCCGCGAACGTCGCCGCGATCCCCTACGGCGGCGGCACGTCGGTCGTCGGCGGCGTCACGCCCGACGTCCGCCCGGGGCTACAACGGCGCCGTCTCGATCGACCTGGCGCGCGCTCGACCGCCTGCTCGAGGTCGACGAGGTCTCCCGCTCGGCGCGCATCGAGGCGCGGCGCGACGGGGCCCGCGCTGGAGGCGGCCAGCTCGGCGAGCACGGCCTCACCCTGCGCCACTTCCCGCAGTCGTTCGAGTACTCGACGCTCGGCGGCTGGATCGCCACCCGCGCCGCGGGCCATTTCGCGACGGTCTGGACCCACATCGAGGACTTCCTGGAGTCCGCGCGCGCGATCACGCCGGCGGGCGTATGGGAGTCGCGCCGGCTGCCCGGCTCGGGCGCCGGTCCGAGCCCCGACCGCCTGCTCGCGGGCTCCGAGGGCATCCTCGGCGTGATCACGAGCGCGTGGGTGCGCGTACAGCCGCGCCCCGGCGCACCGCGCGTCGGCAGGGGTCCGCTTCCCGGACTTCATCGCGCGGCGCCGAGTGCGTGCGCGCGATCTCCCAGTCCGGGCTGTACCCGTCCAACTGCCGCCTGCTCGACGCGGGCGAGGCGGGGCTGACGATGGCCGGCGACGGCAGCCACGCGCTGCTGGTGCTCGGCTTCGAGTCGACCGACCACCCCGTCGAGGCCGCGCTCGAGCGCGCGCTCGCGATCTGCGCCGAGCACGGCGGCACGCCGCCGCCGCGGCGGGAGGGCGGGCGGCGACGCGGTCGGGTCGTGGCGCAGCGCGTTCCTCGGCGCCCCCTACGTGCGCGACCTGCTGGTCGCGATCGGCGTCATCAGCGAGACCTTCGAGACGGCGATCACGTGGGAGCGCTTCCCGCGCTTCCACGAGCAGGTGATGGGCACGCGCCGCGCGAGGCCGTGCGCGAGGTGTGCGGCGAGAGCGGGCAGCGTGTTCTGCCGCTTCACCCACGTCTACCCCGACGGGCCGGCGCCGTACTTCACCGTCCTCGCGCCCGGGCGCCGGGGCGAGGAGATCGAGCAGTGGCAGGCGATCAAGCGCGCCGTCTCCGAGGTGCTGATCGACGCAGGGCGCCACGATCACCCACCACCACGCCGTCGGCCGCGACCACCGCCCCTTCTACGAACGCCAGCGCCCCGAGCCGTTCGCGGCGGCCCTGCGGGCGGCCAAGCAAGCCGTCGATCCCGCCGGCGTGCTCAACCCGGGAGTGCTGCTGGACCCCCGTGAAGATCGCGGTTCTCGGTCCCGGCGGCGTGGGCGGGTTGCTCGCGGCGGCGCTCGACGCGCGACGGTAACGAGGTCGTCGTGGTCGCGCAGGAGTCGACGGCCGCGGTCATCGCCGCGCGCGGCATCGCGGTCAAGAGCGTCAAATTCGGCGAGCTGCAGGTCGCGCCCGCGCGCCGTCGCGACGCTGGCGGAGCCGGTCGACGCGCTGCTCGTCGCGACCAAGGCGCTCGGCCTCGAGGAGGCGCTCGCCCGGATCGAGGTCGAGCCCGCGCTCGTGCTGCCGCTGCTGAACGGCCTCGATCATCTCGCGGTGCTGCGGCGGCGCTTCGCCTCGGACCCCGTGCTCGCGGGCTCGATCCGCGTCGAGGCCGACCGCCCCGAGCCCGGCGTCGTCGTTCACACGAGCCCGTTCCTGCTCGTCAGCATGGCGGGCGCGCCGTCGGTCGCGGCGCCGATGCGCGAGCTCGCGGCGGCCCTGCGATCACGCGGGCGTGCCGACTAAGGTCCTCGACTCCGAAGCCGCAGGTGATGTGGTCGAAGCTCGTGCGCCTCAACGCGCTCGCGTGCACGACCAGCGCCTACGACAAGCTGCTCGGCGAGATCCGCTCGACGCCGGAGCTGCGCGCCGACCTGGTCGCGACGATGGAGGAGGCCGCCGCCGCCGGGCGCGCCGAGGGGGCCGACGTGGACGCCGAGTCGGCGGTCGCCGAGCTCGACCGTGCGCACGACACCCTCGGCAGCTCGATGCAGCGCGACATCGCCGCCGGCCGCACCCCTGAGCTCGACGCGATCCCCGGGTCGGTGATGCGGGCCGCCGCCCGCCACGGGCTCCCGTGCCCGACGATCGAGCGGCTCGTGACGATCATCGCGGCGCGCGCCGGGATCGACCCGCCCGTCGTCTGAGGAGCCGCGCCCGCTCAGATTTCGCGGGTCTCGGGGGCGAGGCCCGGGACGGATCGAGAGGCGACGGCCTCGACGATCTCCTCCTCGGCCTCCACTTGGCCCTCGTCGTGCTCGGCGTCGCAGAGCACGCGGAAGTTGCCGGTCACGCCGCTGTCGCACTGGATCGTGATGCCGGGCAGGATCTGCTCGCCCTCCTCGAACCCGAGCCGCTCCATGTCGAAGTGCGAGAGGCCGATCCCGTACGCCGTATGGGTCGGGTTCTCGCGGTCGTGGGCGGCGATCGCCATCGCGAAGCGCTCCAGGTTCTTGGCGATCTTTCCCGTGTCGGCCATGTTCAAAAGGGTACCCCCACCGTCCCCTCTGGGAGCGGGCGCCGGGTTCGGGTGAGGAGTACGATCGCGGCCGTGGTGCTCTACACCTGCGCCGACGGCAAGTCCTTCGGGGAGCTGCCCGGTCCGCTCGGCACGTTCGCCCATCCCTGCGGCAAGGCGGCCGTCGCGCTCGACAAGGCCGGCCACGCCTACGAGCACAAGAAGGTGAGAGGCGGCACGCTGAAGCTCTGGACGCTGCCCTCGCGCGCGCAGGACAGGGCCGAGATCGAGGAGCTGAGCGGTCAGCGCGGCGTACCGATCCTCGTGCTCGACGACGGCGCGGTGATCACCGGCTCCGGCGAGATCGTGAAGTGGGCGCGGGAGAACGCGCCCGCCGGCGGCTGAGCGCACCGGATCCACGTCACTGCAACGTCGTGTTCTCCCCTTCCCAGCTCAGTCGGCCGGGACGACCTCGGCGAACTTGACCGTGTCGATGAACTGCCGGAAGCGCGCCAGGTCCAAAGTCGTTCTCGAGCACCGCCTCGCCGCTGCGGTACAGGCCCCCTACGGCCTGCCCTCGGCCTCGAACCATTCGACGTCCTCGGCGAATGCTCCGAGCACGGCCGGTATGTCGCCTCCGGCGAACGCGCCATACACACCCTTCACGAACTCGACGTTCCGCTCACTCATCGCTTCCGCCCTTGGTCTGCCCGCGTGCACGGCGACCGTACTCGAACCCCGGGTCGCGCGTGCGCGACAGGCGCGTCTACCCCTGCCCGGCGGCCGATTTCTCGATGATCTCGATCCGGTAGCCGTCCGGGTCTTTCACGAACGCGAGCAGCGAACCGCCCTCGCGCACCGAGTACGGCGGCTTCTCGGGCTCGATGCCCTGTTCGGCCAGCTTCGCGAGCGCGCCGTGGATGTCGTCGGTCGTGATCGCGATGTGCCCGTAGCCGGTGCCGATCTCATACGCGTCGACGCCGAAGTTGTAGGTCAGCTCCAGGCGCGGCATGTCGCCGTCGCCCGGCTGGTTCATGAACACGTTGACCGCCTCGTCTTTGATCGGCAGGCGGCCGACCTCCTGGAAGCCGAGCGCCTCGTAGAAGGCGACCGAGCGGTCGATGTCGGTGATGCGGTAGCAGGTGTGGATGAGGGCCACGAGGGCGAGTCTACGCTGCGCCGTCGCGTGCGCGCTCTCTGCGAAGCTCCGACGTATGGCCGGCGTTCTGGTGCGAGAAGCTTCCGCCGGCGACCTGGGTGCGCTGCTGGAGCTGTACGGGCAGCTGACCGGGCCGCCCCGCGAGCCCGTGCGCGAGCCGCCTCCGGACCCGCGGGAGGCGATCGCCCGGATCATCTCCGACCCGGCGCGCAGCCTCCTGGTCGCA
Organism: uncultured Solirubrobacteraceae bacterium; assembly: GCA_963742805.1. Lineage (GTDB taxonomy): Bacteria > Actinomycetota > Thermoleophilia > Solirubrobacterales > Solirubrobacteraceae > Palsa-744. Next base: position 1,766,308 of record CAVUNG010000001.1, read on the forward strand.
GAGCTCGACGGGACGCTCGTCGGCACCGTGGATCTGCTGATCGCACCCAACCTGACCCACCACGCGCAGCCGTGGGCGCTCGTCGAGAACGTGGTCGTCCTCGAGAGCGCGCGCCGGCTCGGCGTGGGCAGGGCACTGATGCTGCGCGCGATCGAGCTCGCGCGCGAGGCCGGTTGCTACAAGGTCAACCTGATCTCCGGCAACGAGCGCACCGGCGCGCACGACTTCTACCGCAGCCTCGGCTTCGAGGCGATCGGTCAGGGCTTCAAGACCTACCTGCCCGGGGCGAGCTCAGCCGAGACGCCCTGAACGCGGGCGCGGCGGAGCCGGCGGGTCGTGCGCGATCACCGCCGGCTCAGCCCCGGCCGCTCAGACGCGGCCGGCCGTCTCGCGCCGCCCGTTCGAGCGCTCGCGCTTGACGTCGTACATCGCGCGGTCCGCTCTCGCCAGGAGCGTCTCGGGGTCGATCTCCGAGCCGCGCGACCATGAGATACCCACGCTGGCCCTCACTTCGGCCGCGTGCGCCACGGCCCCCGCCGCGGCGGAGACCGCGAGCCGGTCGGCCAGGATTCGCGCCGTCGGCTCGTCCATGCCGGGGCACAGCACGAGGAACTCGTCGCCGCCGAGCCTGCCGACGAGGTCCCCCGCGCGGATGCTCGCGCGCAGGTGGCCCGCGACCGCGCGCAGGAGCTCGTCGCCGGCGGCGTGGCCGTGCTCGTCGTTGACCTCCTTGAAGCCGTCGAGGTCGATGAACAGCAGCGCGCGCTGCTCGCCGGGCTCGGCGTCCTCGATGTTCTCCTCGAGTGCGCGCGTGATCGCGGCGCGGTTCAGGCAGCCCGTCAATTCGTCGTGGGTCGCGCGCCTGCGCAGCTCCTCGCGCATCGCGATGCTGTCGCTGACGTCGACGAGACAGGCGATCGCGCCGCTGATCTCGCCGCCCTCGTGGGTCAGCGCCCGCAGGCTCACCTGGCAGTGCCCCACGCCGCCGTCCGGCCTGCCGGTCACGGCGACCTCGACCTCGGCGTCGATGCCTTCGCCCAGCAGCCCCGCGAAGGCCTCCTCGATCAGCAGGCGCCCCGCCGGCTCGATGTTGGCGAGCTGCTGCGAGGCTGTTTCCGCCCGCGGCGAGCCGAGGATCTCGTGTAGGCGGTCGTTGGTGTAGACGATCTGCATCTCGCTGTCGACCTGCATCAACCCGACCGGGACCGTTTCGGCGAGGCGGTCGAGGAGCTGCTCGCGGGCGCGCAGGTCCTCGTGGGCGGACATCTCCTCGGTGATGTCGACCATCTCGCAGATCACGACCTCGTGCCCGGGGTCGGCGAGCAGGTTGTGATTCGTGACCTCGAACCAGACCCAGCCGCCATCCTTGGTCTGCAGGCGCTGGCGCACGCGCCGCGCGGGCCCGGGCCGCGCGAGCATCTGCATCCAGTTGTCGATCGCCAGCGCGTGGTCGTCTGGGTGGACGAACTCCAGCGAGCGGTGCCCGAGCATCTCCTCCGCGCTCCAGCCGAGGATCTGCTGGATCGCCTCGTCGACGTGGACGAGGAAGCTGAGCTCGTTCTTGTGGATGGTCGCGAAGCGCGGCCGCTGGACGACCGGCTCGGATTCGATCGGCTCGGCGGCTGCGAGCGGGTCGGTTGAGGCCAGCAGCGTGAAGACCACACCATGGCGCTCGCGCAGATCCAGCGCGTAGAGGATCACCTCGTCGTACCCCTGGGGGTGGATCGTGCAGCGGCTGGCGCCGAAGTTCAGCGCGCGGTCCCAGTTCTCGAGCACGGCTTCCCGGTCCGCGGTGCCGATCAGGTCGAGTCCGGAGCGGCCTTCGAGGACCTGGTGCTCGCCGAGCCCGATCGACTCCGGCATCGGCACGTAGATCCCGGCCGAGGTCATGGCCCCGACTGCAGCCTGCGGGTACACCGCGAGCAGCGAGCGCAGCGTCTGCTCCAGCGAGTCGGCGTTCGCGTGAACTTCGCCGGTCGCCTCGAAGACCTTCCCGTCGAGCTCGGGCAGCTCGCCGTGGGGGCGCTCGGGAACTGCCGCGTTGTCGCTGATCGGCTCGGTCTGCATGTTTCTCTTTTGGGGGGGTGGGGGGGGTCTGCTCGATATCCATCGGCCCCCGCACGGCGGCGCTGAGAGGTTTCGGCGCTGCTGGACGTTTCGCCATCAGGCGGTGATTGCTTTGACAAGCGGGAGATTTCGCTCTGTAGAGCGAAATCGAACAGGTCGAACGCGTTCAGCCCTCGCGGCGGCGCCGCAGGCGCCAGATGTGCTCCATCGGCCAGCGCCGCGCCCATTCGCGGTCCTCGACCGAGCGATAGCTGCTCTCGGCGTCGGCGGGCGGGCGCAGCTCGATCAGGTCCTCGACCTCCAGGCCGTTGCGGCGGAACAGGCCGATCCACTCGCCATACGGGAGCTGGAAGGCGATCGGCTCGCCGGGTTCCTCGAAGCGGCGGATGCCCTCCCAGTAGTCGACCGCGAGGCTCTCGCCCGGGTGCTCGGCGCCGGGCGGCCAGACGAGGTCGACGATCGGCGAGAGCGCCGAGAACGCGAACAGCCCGCCCGCGCGCAGCAGCCGGCTCGCCTCCGGCACGCTCAGCCGCGGGTCGGTGAAGCTCATCGCGCCGAAGTCGCAGAACACGACGTCGAAGCTCTGCCCCGGCAGGCCGGTGGACTCCGCGCTCGCGTGTACGAGCGGGAACTCGACGCCGGCGGCAGCCATCAGCTCGCGTGCGTGATCGAGCTGGCGGGCGGAGTTGTCCAGGCCGATCGGCCGCGCGCCCCGGTGCGCGAGCGCGATCGACCACTGGGCCGCGCCGCAGCCGAGCTCGAGCACGTCGAGGCCGGCGACGTCGCCCAGCACCCGCAGCTCGGACTCCGGGATCTGCCAGACGCCCCAGGCGGTGCCGCCGGACTCCTCCAGCTGGCCCCCGTGGCGCGCCTGGTAGCCGTCGGCCAACTCGTCCCAGACGCGGCGGTTGAGCGCTGCGTGGTCGGTGAGCTGCTCGTCGGCCTGGCCCATCTCTCCCCTGTCGGTCGTCCCGGGCGCCGCGTGAAGGTGTAGCACCCCCGTCTCTAGACTGCCGGGCGTGCAAACCTTGATCGTCGGCCACGGGGGGCGGGAGAGCGCGCTCGCGACCCGGATGGCCGAGCACTCGGAGCTGCACGCGGTCGTCGGGCACGAGAACCCGACGATCGTGAGCCGGTGCGCGGAGTCCGGCGGCTCCTACGTCCTGGGCGACGTCTGCGATGCGGCGCTCGTCGCCACGTTCGCGCGCGAGCGGGAGATCGACATCGCGATGGTCAGCGCCGACGAGCCGCTCGCCGCCGGCGTGGTCGACGCCCTGATCGCGCAGGGCACGCGGGTCGTCGGGCCGACCCGCACGGGCGCGGAGATCGAGTGGAACAAGGTCTTCGCGCGGCGGCTGCTCGCCGAGGTGGCCCCCGAGGCGGTGCCGCGTCTGCACGTCGTGCGCGACGAGGCCGAGCTGCAGAGCGCGCTGGCCGATTTCGGCGCGACTCCCCTCGCGGTCAAGCCGGCCGGCCTGACAGGCGGCAAGGGCGTCAAGGTGATGGGCCCGCACCTGGCCGACCACGAGGCGGCGCGGGAGTACGCGCTCGAGCTGCTGCGCCGCGGCGGTGCGGGCGAGTCCGTGCTGATCGAGGAGCGCATCGAGGGCGCCGAGTTCACGATCCAGGCGATCAGCGACGGGCGCACGGTCGTGTTCCCGAACTCGACCTACGACTACCCCTACCGCTTCGACGGGGACGAGGGGCCAGGGACCGGGGGCATGGGGTCGCTGTCGCTGGCCTCGCCGACGCTCCCCTTCATGACGCCCGAGCACTACCGCGAGGCGTGCTCGATCATCGCCGCGGTGATCGAGCGGCTCCGTTCCCACGGCCGCCACTTCACCGGCATCATGAACTCGGGCTTCTTCGCCACCTCCGACGGGGTCAAGGTGATCGAGTTCAACGCCCGCTTCGGCGACCCGGAGTGCATGAACATCATGAGCCTGTTCGAGGGCTCCTGGACGGAGGTCATGCAGCGGATCTGCGACGGGGAGCTCTCCGACGCCGACGTCACCCTCCGCGAGGAGGCCTCGCTCGTGCTCTACCTGGTCTCGCCCGACTACGCGCTGCGCCCGGGCGGCACCTACGAGTTCCCGCTCGACGTCGCCGCGATCGAGGCCGACGGCTGCCGGGTCTTCTTCTCCTCGGCGGTCGAGGCCGGGCCGGGGGTCTACCGCACGGTCGGGACCTCGCGCGCCGTGGCGCTCGCGACCACGGCGGCGACGCTCGACGAGGCGCGTGAGCGGCTGCAGGGCTGGGCCTCACAGGTGCCCACGCTCGAGTGGCGGCGCGATGTCGGCGACAGGAGCTACCTCGAGGGCCTGGCGAGGCTCCTCGCTCCGGGCGCTGCTCCAGGCGGCTGAGGGCGCCGTCGTGCAAGGATGGCCCGAGTGATCGTCGAGCGTTCCCTGCACCCGCAGTTCGTCTCGAACACGTACCTCGTCGCCGATGGCGAGGGCGGCCCGGCCTTCTTCGTCGACGCGGGCGGACCGGTGGAGCCGCTGATCGCGGCCGCTGAGGAGCGCGGGCTCGAGCCGACCCACATCCTGCTCACCCACCACCACTACGACCACGTCTGCGAGGTCGACAAGCTCAAAGCGCGCTGGCCGGGGCTGGAGGTGCTCATCAGCGAGCTCGAGCGCGAGATGATGGGTGACGCGGCGGCCGGCTACGGCACGATCGACGCGGGCGAGAGCAGGGAGTTCGGCGCGCTCGAGCGTGCGGCCCCTGCGCACTCCCGGGCACACCGGCGGCATGCTTTCGTTCCTCGTCGCCGACGGCTCCGGGCAGCAGGCCGTGTTCACCGGCGACACCCTCTTCAAGAACTCGGTGGGCGGCGTCAAAGCGCCCGGGCACACCACCTACACGGACCTTCGCGACTCGATCATGGGAACGCTGATGGAGCTCCCGCCCGACACGGTCATCCACCCCGGGCACGCCGACGACACGAGCGTCGGCCGCGAGTGGGACGAGAACGCCTTCATCCGCGTCTGGCGCGGGCTCGACCCCGAGGGCTCCGAGGCGTGCAGGGCGCTCGGCGAGCCCGCGACGCTGATCCTGCTCGGCGCCGACTACGACGGGGGCACCAAGGCCTGGATCCGCTGGCCCGACGGCGCAGACGACATCGTGCCGGGCTCGAAAGTCGAGCGCGGCTGAGCCCGAGGCCGCAGCCGGGCCTCGCCTCCTAGGATTGGGGGGCCATGGCACGCGACGAGAACGAGAAGATCCCGACCTCGCGCGTGCGGCGCACGGCCACCGTCGCCACGCTCGCGGCGAGCGAGGCCGTCAAGCAGTTCGGCACGAAAGCCGCCAACGTCGCACGTGACGAAGACGCGGCCGTCGAGGCGATGTCACGGCGCCAGCTCGAGACCGCGAAGCAGATCGTCGCGGTGCTGGGGACGATGAAGGGCGCCGCGATGAAGCTGGGGCAGGTGATGTCCTTCCTCGACGTCGGGCTCGTGCCGGAGGAGCACCGAGAGGAGTTCCAGGCGGAGCTGGCCAAGCTTCGCGACGCGGCCCCGACGGTCTCCTTCAAGCAGATGCGCAAGGTGATCGAGGACGACCTCGAAGAGGACCTCGACGAGATCTTCGGCGCGTTCGATCCCGAGCCGGTCGCCGCCGCCTCGATCGGTCAGGTCTACCGCGCAAGGCTGGCGAGCGACGGCCGCGAGGTCGCGGTCAAGGTCCAGTACCCGGGCGTGGCCGGCGCCGTGCGGGCCGACATGCAGAACCTGGACATGATCATGCGCCTGCTGAAGCGCATGGCCCCGGGCCTCGACGTGAAGGCGGTCACCAGGGAGATCCGCGAGCGCATCGAGGAGGAGCTCGACTACGAGCTCGAGGCGCAGAACCAGCGCGCCCTCGCGCGTATCTTCAAGGGGCATCCGTTCATCGTGGTGCCGGACGTCGTCAGCTCGCTCTCGCGCGAGCGGGTGCTGGTCACCGAGTACGTCGCGGGCGAGGGCTTCGAGACGCTCAAGCAAGGCACACAGGCCGAGCGCGACCGCCTCGGAGAGATCGTCTTCCGCTTCTTCCTCGGCTGCCTGTATCGCCACCACCAGTTCTCGGGCGATCCGCACCCGGGCAACTTCCTGCTGCTCGGCGACGGCCGCGTCGCCTTCCTGGACTTCGGGCTGTTCAAGCGCATGGATGCCGCCGCCGTGGAGCTCGAGCTGGCGTGCCAGCGCGCGGTCGTCGAGGAAGACCCGGCGACGCTCCACCGGCTGCTGGCCGAGTCGGGTTTCCTGCCGGAACCCGACCGGGTCGACCCTGAGAGCCTGCTGGAGTTCATCCGCGACGCGATCTGGTGGTACACGACCGCAGACCGGGTTGTCGAGCTGACGCCCCAGATCGCCACCAAGGTGATGATCGAGAGCTCGGACCCGCGCTCGAGCCACTTCCGCGAGATGCGCCACCAGGACATGCGCCCGGAGCACCTCTTCGGCCGGCGCATGGAGATGCTGACGCTGGCCGTGCTCTCGCAGCTTCGCGCGCGCGCCAACTGGCACCGGATCGCGCGCGAGTGGATGTACGGCGATGAGCCCGTGACCGAGCTCGGCCGCGAGGAGACCGACTTCTACCGCCGCGCGGGCGTCGGCACCGCGGGCTGACCACGCGCTTCGCGATAATCCCCGCATGGATCTCGGCCGGGCTCGCAAGATCCTCAATGTCGCCGCCAGCGCGTTCATCTCGATGGACGACGAGGGGCGCATCACCTACTGGAACATCCGCGCCGAAGAGACGTTCGGCTGGACCCGCGAGCAGGCGGTCGGGCAGAACGCGATCGAGCTGATCGTCCCCGAGCGCTTCCGCGAGGCGCTGCGCGAAGGCTTCCGGCGCTTCAAAGCCGGCGGCGAGACGCCGCTGCTGGACCGCCGCACCGAGCAGCTGGCCCTGCGGGCCGACGGCAGCGAGTTCCCCGTCGAAATGATCGTCTCGGCGCTCGAGGAGGAGGAGGGGGCCTACTCGTTCCACGCCTTCCTCACCGACATCTCGGGCCGGCGCGCGCGCGAGCAGGAGCGCCAGCGGCTGCTCGCCGAGCTCGAGCACGCGCTCCAGGGATCGGAGAAGCGGCTGCAGGCGATCGTCGACTCGCTGGTCGAGGCGATCACGATCCGCGCGCCTGACGACCGCCTGATCTACGCGAACCGGGCGGCGCTCGATCGCATGGGCCTCTCCTCCGTGGCCGAGCTCGCGGCAGCCGATCCGCGCGCGCTGATGGGCGGCTACGAGGTCTCGACCGAGGACGGCAGGGACGTGCGGATGGACGACCTGCCGTCGGTGCGGCTGCTGCGCGGCGAGCAGGAGCCCGAGCCGATGCTCCTGCGCACGGTCGAGAAGGCGACGGGCGATGAGCGCTGGGTGCTGCTGAAGGCCGCGGCGGTTCGCGACGAGGAGGGCGCGATCGACTCCGCGGTGACGATCATCGAGGACGTGACCCAGAGCAAGCGGCTGCAGCTGCGCAGCGAGTTCCTCGCGCGCGCAGGCGCGCTGCTGGCCTCCTCGCTGGACTACGGGCAGACGCTGCAGAACGTCGCCGGCCTGGCCGTTCCCCAGCTCGCCGACTGGTGCGGCGTCGACCTGGTCGACGAGGAAGGCCGCCGGGAGCCGGTGGCGGTCGCGCACGTCGACCCCTCGCGCGTGGAGCTGGCGGCGCGGCTGCGCGAATACGAGCCCGAGCAGATGGCGCCCGACCGCGGCATCGGCAAGGTGATCGCGACGGGCGAACCGGTGCTCTACAACGAGATCGACGACGACGTGCTGCGTGCGACCGCGGTCGACGATCGCCACCTCGAGCTGCTGCGCGAGGTCGGCCTGCGTGCCGCGCTGCTCGTGCCGATGAAGATCCGGGGCCGGACGATCGGGACGATCTCGCTCGTCAGCGCCGAATCCGCCCGCACCTTCGACGAGGGCGACGTCGAGTTCGCCGAACAGATCGCCGAGCGCGCAGCGCTGGCGGTCGAGAACGCCCGGCTCTACAGCGAGCGCGCCGGTATCGCGAGGACGCTGCAGGCGAGCCTGCTGCCCGAAGCTCTGCCGGAGCTGGGAGAATGGGAGCTCGCCGCGCTGTACCGCCCGGCCGCCCAGGAGGGCGAGGTAGGCGGCGACTTCTACGACGTCTGGGAGGCCGGCGGCGACTGGCTGATGATGATCGGGGATGTCACGGGCAAGGGCGTCCGCGCCGCCGCCGTCACCTCGCTGGTGCGCCACACCGCCTGGACCGCCTCGGAATTCGACACCCGCCCCTCGCACCTGCTCGAACGCGTCAACGCCGCGCTGCGTCGCCGGCCCTCGTTGTCGGTGTGCACCGCGCTGTGCGTGCGCATCTCGGGCTCGCGAGTGACAGTCGCATCGGGCGGGCATCCGCTGCCGTGGCTGCTCGGCGAGGACGAGGTCTCCGAGCTCGGCGCGCACGGCACGCTGCTCGGTGCGTTCGCGGGCGCGCAGTGGCCTGAAGAGAGCTATGTGCTGGCTCCGGGAGAGTCGCTGGTCGCGATCACCGATGGTGTGACCGACACCGTCGGGGCCGCGGACGAGCGCTTCGGCACCGCGCGGCTGCGAGAGCTCCTGCACGAGCTGCGCGGCTGCTCGCCGATGGCGATCCGCGAACGCCTGATCGCGGAGCTCGAGCGCTTCCAGGTCGGCGTCCAGGCCGACGACACCGCGATGCTCGCGATGCGCCGGGCGGCCGACGGCCCGCATCACGCGCCCGGAGCGCGGGGAGCCGAGCCGGCGGTGAGGGCGTAGATGGCGACCGTGAGGCCGCTGCAGGTCGAGTCCCGACAGGAGGGCGAGCGCGTGCGCCTGACCCTCGTCGGCGAGCTCGACATCGCCACGGTGCCGCGCCTGGAAGGGGCGATCGAGGCGGCGCTCGCCGGGGGCGCGCGCGAGCTCGTCGTCGACCTGCGATCGCTCGGATTCCTGGACTCGTCCGGGCTGCGCCAGTTCATCGTGCTCGCCGATCGCGCCCGCGAGGAGGGCTTCGAGCTCGCGCTCGTGCGCCCGGCCTCCTCCGTGCTTGCCGTCTTCCAGATCACGCGCGCCGAGGAGAACCTGCCCTTCGTCGACGAGCCGCCCGCATGAGCGCGCCGGGCCCGGAGTCCTCCGTGCGGCTCGATCTCGAGCGGGACATCCACGCTCCCGCGATCGCCCGCTCCGCGGTCGCCGAGCAGCTCCATGCGTTGGGGGTGGACGGCTCGTTCGGGCAGACGGTCGTGCTGCTGGTCTCCGAGGTGGTCTCGAACGCCGTGCGTCACTCGAACGGCCCCGACGACGCCACGATCTCGCTCGATGCGACCATCACCGAGCGCGCCGTGCGCATTGCGGTCACCGACGCGGGCGCCGGGTTCACGCCCCGCCCGCGCGATCCGGAGCGGCTCGGCGAAGGCTACGGGCTGTACCTCCTCGCCAAAACGGCGAGCGCCTGGGGCGTGGACAGCGAGGGCGGGACGACCGTCTGGTTCGAGCTCGCCCGCGAGGGCTAGGTGGTTGATTCCACGGCGGTGTGCCGTGGTTCCGCTGGTGCGGATGGCCGAGACTGCCGCGGACGCACGCCGCAGCCCTTGCTGGAGGCAAGGGCAAGGCCGAGGACAAAGGCAGGCGAAGGCCAGGCGTGCCAGCGGCGGTGCAGCGCCGTGGAATCAACCACCTAAAGCACCTGGATCTGGAACAGGCTCGTCGTCCCCGGCCGCCCGGAGGGCAGGCCGGCGGTGATGCCCACGCGCTGGCCGTGCGAGCACCAGCCGAGCTCGACCACGCGGCGTGCGGCGTCCGCGATCAGCGCCTCGGTGGTCTCGTGGCGCTGCATCGAGGCCGCCTGTACGCCCCACATCAGCCCGCAGCGGCGGACCGTCTCGCGGCCGGGGGAGAGCGCGTAGATCGGCACCGTCGGTCGGTGCGCCGAGACGAGGCGCGCGGACCGGCCCGACAGGGTCGGGATCACGAGCGCGTCGAGAGCGAGCTCGCGGGCGGCGTCGCAGAGGTTGTGGGCGATCGTGTACGCGGGGTCCGAAGAGGTCCGGCGCACGCGCGACTCGTTCCAGCGCTCGTACGGGGCGATCGACTCGGCCTGCTCGGCGACGGCGGCCATCATCGCGACGGCCTCGACCGGGTAGGCCCCGACCGCGGTCTCCTGGGAGAGCATCACGGCGTCGGTGCCGTCGAGGATCGCGTTGGCGACGTCGGCGACCTCGGCGCGGGTGGGGCGCGAGGAGTTGACCATCGAATCGAGCATCTGCGTGGCCGTGATCGACGGGCGCGCCGCCCAGCCGGCCAGCTCGATCAGCCGCTTCTGGACCAGCGGCACCTGCGCGATCGGCAGCTCGATGCCGAGGTCGCCGCGGGCCACCATCACGCAGTCCGCGGCGCCGATGATCTCCTCCGCGCGTTCGACGGCCTGCGGCTTCTCGATCTTCGCGATCAGCGGCAGGCGCGTGTGCTCGCGCACGGTGTCGATGTCGCTGGGCGAGCGCACGAAGGAGAGCGCGACCATGTCCACGCCGATCGACTCGCCGTGGTCCAGCAGCCGCAGATCCTCCTCGGGCACCGCCGGCAGGGCGTCTGACGGCCCGGGGATGTTCAGGCCCTGGCGCGAGGCGACCGCGCCGCCGATCTCGATCTCGGTGTCTACCTCGCACTCGGCTGAGCGCACCGCGGTCACCCGCAGGCGCACCGAGCCGTCCGCCAGGTACAGGATCGAATCCTCTTCGACGGCGTCGGCCAGGCCCGCCCACGAGATGCTCATGCGCCTGGCGTCACCAGGCGTTTCGCCGTCGCCGCACAGAATCGTGAGCTCCTCGCCCGGGGTCAGCTCGACCACGCCCTCGCTCAGCGGGCCGATCCGGAGCTTCGGCCCGGGGAGGTCCTGGAGGATCGCGACAGGGCGCCCGGCGCGTCCCGCGGCGTCGCGGACGCGGCGCACGGTCTCGGCATGCTCGTCGAGGGTGCCGTGCGAGTAGTTCAGCCGCGCCACGTCCATCCCCGCCTCGACCAGACGCAGCAGCGTCTCGGGCTCGCGCGAGGCGGGACCGATGGTGGCGACGATCTTGGTGCGGCGCATGCCTGGACGGTATCGGGCGGCGGGCCGGAACCCGGGGGCTAGCATCTCCTCGTGCCGCGACCGACCCGTCCGATGCCCCACGCCGGGTCTCCCGCCCGCATCTGCCACTTCGGCGGGGGCCACGAGCAGGCCACTGTTCTCGCGGTCCACGAGGGCGGCCGGCGGCTGGAGGTGCGCGACGAGAGCGGTGCCACGCGGGAGTTCGTGCTCAACCCGGCGACGGCCCGCTTCCTCCCTGCGGGGAGCGCCCAGGGCGAGCGGCTGGAACTGCTCGCGGACGCCTAGGCCCTACGGCACGGCGACGTCCGGGAACCGCTCGGCGCAGTGCGTGCGCAGGGTGTCCCGGACCCACTGACGCTCGGCCGGCGTCGCCATCCGCAGCCGCCCCAGCAGCTCGCGCTGGCCGGTGTTCGGAACGCCTGCGACGGTCCAGCTCACGGCCAGCCGCTCGAACAGCAGCTCGAACGCTCGCTGCTCGGCGTCCTCGCGCGAGATGCCGGCGCCGCGCGCGGCCGCCAGCTCCCGCCGCGAGCCCGCGCTGAGCGCGCCGCGCAGGAGCAGCGTGTTGCCCTCGCCGTCGGCGTACTCGGTGTGGGGTGCCCGCCCACCCGCCGAAGGCGCGCTCGCTTCGCCCGCGGCGCGGCGGCGCGAGCGCTTGCCCACTACGCCGGGGCGTCGGCGGCGCGCAGCAGCGCGCCTCGCACGTCCCCGGTGAGCGGCTTGGCGTGGCCGGGCCACGCGGCCGCCGGCTCCAGCTCGGCGAGCTTGCGCATGCTCGCGCGCGCCTGCTCGGTGTCGAAGTTGTAGACCGGGAAGGGCACGTGCGGATCGGAGTCGCGGCCCCAGATGTCGAGCGTGTAGAAGCAGTCGCTCACCAGCGCGAGGCGGTCCGACTCGCGCCACAGGCCGATCTGGCCAGGGGCGTGGCCCGGCAGCTCGATGACCTTGAAGCCGGCCACCTCGTCGCCCTCGCTCAGCGTGCCCTCGATCGACACGGGGCCACCGTCCCAGGCGTAGCGGTGCATCAGCCGCTGCACCTGGCGGTGCGGCGTCGGTATGCCGGCAAGGCCCTCGGGCCAGTACCGGAAGCCGCCGCTGCCTTCGGCGTCGATCACCTCGTCGGGGTGGCAGTAGACCGGCGCGCCGAGCGCGGGGGCCGTGCCGCGGTGATCGGTGTGCCCGTGCCCGAGGACGATGCGCCGGATGCCGCCCAGCTTCGCGCCGGCGCGTGCGACGGCACGCGTCATCGTGCGCGCCCCCGCGTCGAAGAGCGTCACGCCATCCTCATCCTCAATCAAATACACGTTGCATCGCGCGGGCTGCCCCTGGACCACCCACACACCCGTCGCAACCAGCTCCGCGTCCCCCGCCACGAGGCCGTCCGTCAGCTTCGTCTTGACGTTGAACGCACGCGTCATGCGCTGTTCGGCAGCGGAGTCCTGCGCCGGCATCAGGCCCATCTGGCGCGCCACCGTCATGTTGTCGGTGAAGGCGTCGTTGGCGGCGATCAGCCCGTCGCGCACGGTCACGAGGTCGAAGCCTTCGAGGTCGATCGGGCTGCACGTGGGGGCCACGCCGCCGAGCGACCCGGGCCCCGCGAAGGTTCCGCGCAGGCGCCACTGCACGCCGCAGCGTTCGCCCTCGGTCGTGGTCGAGACGACTTCCATGCGCAGATCGGGCATCGCCTGCATCAGCTCGGCCAGAAAGCCCCTCACGCCGTCGGGCGCGATCACGTCGGCGCGCCCGCGGACGAGGTCCCGCGCGCCGGGCGTCCACAGCGCCACCGCCTCCTCGAGTTCGCGGCGGTCGATCGCCTCGAAGTAGCGCCGGGCGACGCTCTCGGCCTTGCTCCCAGAGATCCGTTTGCGGGTCGCCGCCGCCTGCTGGATGTTCGCGGCAACCTCCTGGACCTTCGTGCTCGCCTCGCTCGCCTTGTCCCGCTCGGCCATCCTGGTCTCCCCTTTACGCCGACGAAGGGCCGTAGTCTAGTCTCCGCGCGTGCCAGAAACCGGGAGCCGGCGCGAGGTGGGACGGGGCGAACGGATCCTCCCCGGGGTCTACCGCCTGCGCCTGCCGTTGCCGTGGCCCGGCGTTCCGCATTGCAACGCCTGGGCCCTGTCGGCCGGCGACGGGTTCGTGCTCGTGGACACCGGCGTCCACGATGAGCAGTCGATGAGCAACCTCGAACGCGCGCTGGACATGTGCGGGCTGCGGCTGGACGACGCCAAGCTCGTCGTCTGCACCCACGCGCACTCCGACCACTGCGGCCAGGCGGTGCCGATCGCCGAGCGCGCCGAATGCGAGCTGTGGATGCACCCCAGCCACGAGCTCATGAACCGGCTCGTCGAAGACCCCGACGCGCTGCTGGCGCGGCGCCTCGAGGTCGCGCGCCAGAGCGGCGTCCCCGAGGAGCCGCTGCGCCGCTACGCCGCCGAGCGCGGCAGCTCCGACCCGCTGATAGTCGGGCCGCTGAAGGCCGACCGCGACCTTCTGGAGGGGGTGACCGTGCTCACCGACCTCGGCGAGTGGGTGACGTATGAGACGCCCGGGCACGCGCCCTCGCACGTCTGCCTGTTCCAGCCGGAGCGGCGCCTGCTGATCTCGGGCGACCACCTGCTCGGGCGTATCTCGCTCTACTTCGAGTACGGCTACTCGCCTGACCCGGTCGGCGAGTTCCTGCACTCCCTGGAGGTCGTCGAGCGCCTCGGCGCGCGCCTCTGCCTGGCCGGGCACGGGCGCACGTTCACCGACGTGCACGCGCACATCCACGGCAACCGCGCGCTCGTGGAGGAGCACCTCTACAAGGTGCTGCAGGCGCTGAGCGGCGCCGAGCTGACCGCGTTCGACGTCGTCGGCGCCGTCTACGGCGAGTCGCTCTCCCAGCAGAACGGCCAGTGGCTGCTCTCGCAGATGCTCGGCTACCTCACCCACCTCGAGAAGACGGGGGCCGCGCGGCGCATCGCCGGAGAGCCAGAGCGCTGGTCGGCATAATCCTCCGATGCGAATCGACGAGGTGCTGGCCTCGGACGCGCCGGTCTTCTCGTTCGAGTTCTTTCCGCCGAAAACGCCTGCCGGCGAGGCGAATCTCTACGGGGCGCTGTCGGAGCTGCGGTCGCTGGAACCGGCTTTCGTCTCGGTGACCTATGGCGCGGGGGGGTCCACCCGCGACAAGACGATCGAGATCGTCAAGCGGATCAAGGACGAGTGGGGCCTCGAGGCGATGGCCCACTTCACGTGCGTCGGCGCGACGGTCCCGGAACTGCGCGCGACGCTCGACGAGATGCGTGACGCGGGGATCGAGAACGTGCTGGCGCTGCGCGGCGACCCGCCCGCCGGGGAGACCGAGTGGACGAAGACCGACGGCGGCCTGGAGTACTCGCGCGAGCTGGTCGAACTGATCGACGGCGACTACCCGTTCGCGATCGGCGCGGCGTGCTTTCCCGAGACCCACATCCACGCCACGAGCGCCGAGGACGATCTGAGGAACCTCGCGGGCAAGGTCGGCGCGGGGGTCGACTTCCTGATCACGCAGCTCTTCTTCGACAACGCCTACTACTTCGACTTCGTCGACCGCGCCCGCGCAGCCGGCGTGACGGTGCCGATCATCCCTGGGATCATGCCGATCACCCGCGTCGGGCAGATCGAGCGCATGGCGGCGATGTGCGGCTCGGAGATCCCCGCGGAGCTGCGGCGCGAGCTGCACGCACGCGAGGACCACGAGGAGGCCGTGCTCGACTTCGGCGTCGCCTACGCCACCCTTCAGTGCTCGGAGCTGCTCGAAAAGGGCGCCCCCGGGGTCCACTTCTATACGCTCAACCGCTCGCCGGCCACGCGGGCGATCCTCAGCGCGCTGAAGATAACGCGGCCCTGGCAGCGCGCCCGCTAGCCGAGCTCGATCTCGAGCCCCTCGGCGACGCGGGGGGAGCCGTCCGCGGCCTCGTAGCGCACGTCCACCGAGTCGTCCTGGCGGTAGGTGCCGACGCCCCAGGCGCCCAGGAGCCAGCGCCAGCCGCTGATGCGGTCCTTGCGCAGCTCGCGCTCGAACACGAGCGCCCCTTCGCGCACGCTGTAGTCGACGCCGGCCTGCTGGCGCACGCCGTTGACGTAGACCTCGTAGGAGCCGCGGACGTCTCGGGGCAGCTTCACGCGGGAGCTCGTCATCGCCTCGTCATCCTGGCACCTCGCCGCCCGGCGGCGCGGTGCGGCGGATGATCTCCGGGCCTTCGGCGATCGCCCGCCGATGGGCGCCACGCACCATCTCGCACGCTTCCTCGACCGTCTCCACGCGGTGCACGAGCGCCAGGTCCTCCTCGCCGATGTGGGCGGTGGCGAGCGGGACTGCGCGCAGCCACTCGACGAGTCCCTCCCAGTCGCCGTCCCGCCCACCGAGGAGGATCGCGGGGACGTGTCGGATCGTCTTCGTCTGGATCAGCGTCAGCACCTCGAACAGCTCGTCGAGCGTTCCGAAGCCGCCCGGGCAGATGACGAACGCGCTCGCGTAGCGGACGAACATGACCTTGCGGGCGAAGAAGTGCTCGAAGCGGATCGCGATGTCGAGGTAGGGGTTCGGCGCCTGCTCGTGAGCGAGCTCGATGTTGCAGCCGATCGAGAGCGCCCCGGCTTCCCGCGCGCCGCGGTTGGCGGCCTCCATCAGCCCCGGCCCGCCGCCCGTGATGACGGCGAAGCCGGAGCGGCCGAGCGCCACGCCGAGCTCACGCACCAGCTCATAGTGCGGATGCCCGACGGGCGTGCGCGCCGAGCCGAACACGGTCACGGCGCGCTCGACGCAGGCGAGCGTGCGGAAGCCGGCGGCGAACTCTTCGGCGATGTCGCGAACGCGGTCGGCGTCGGCCGCCCGCACCTCGGGCGGCTCGCCGTCGAGCCACAGCAGGAGCTCCTCGTCGAGCGTCGGCCGGCGCATGCGGGGATCATCCGGGCCCCTGCGTCGCTCCTCGCGCTCGTCCGCCATCGCGCAGCAGCGTAGATGGTCGGTGCCGCGGCGGCGTGAGGTTGCTGAGCCGGCGCGCGGTCCTGCGCTCGGCGCCCGGAGCGGGGCGCCGCCCGGCGGCGTACCCTGCCCCTCCGTGAGCGCTGCGCGCCCCCTGGAGGAGATCCCCTACACGGTCAGGCGCTCGGCGCGAGCCCGGCGCGTGCGCGTGAACGTCCACGCCCACTCCGGTGTTGAGGTCGTCCTCCCTGCGCGCGCGGCCGAGCGGGAAGCCGCGGCGGCGATCGTGGAGCTGCGGCCCTGGATCGAGCGCCGGCTCGCCGAGGCGCGCGAGACGATGGCGGCCATCGCGGGGCGGGCCGGGACGCTGCCCTATCTCGACGAGACCCTGCGCCTCGTGCCCGAGCCTGGCCGCACCCGCGCGCACCGCCGCGGGCCGGAGCTGCTGGTCCCGGGCGCAGACGCGCAGCCGGCCGTCGAGCGCTGGTACCGGCGCCAGGCGCGCGCGGAGGTCGAGCCGCGCCTGGATCGGGCGAGCGCGCGCGCCGGCCTCCCCTACACGGGGCTCGACATCCGCGGCCAGCGCACGCGCTGGGCCTCCTGCTCCGCGCGGGGCAGGATGAGCTTCAACTGGCGCCTCTTGCTCGCGCCCGAACGGGTGCTCGAATACGTCGTCTGGCACGAGGTGTGCCACCTGGCCGTGCTGGACCACTCGCCGCGCTTCTGGGCGCTGCTCGGCCGTCACCGGCCGAGCTGGCGTGAGGAGCGCGCGTGGCTGAGCGCGCACGGCGCGACGCTCGTGCTGTAGGTAGGGCCCGCCGGCCTCAGCTGAGCGCGGGGCCGAGCAGGCGCGTGGCGATCAGGCGGGAGTCCGCCAGCGCGGCGTCGCGGTGCACGTGGGCTTGCAGGTACCCCGGGTCGCCGGCCATCTCCAGGAAGCGCTGGGCGGAGGGGTATTCCACGAGCAGCGCCATGTCCCACTCGTGCTCGGGCCCGATCACCGTGTGCCGCGCCTCGGCGGCGCTCAGAAGGCGACCGCCCGCCTTTGCCAGGTAGGGCGCGGCCTCGGCGCCGTAGCGTTCGTAGGCCTCGCGTCCGCTGAGCCCCGCGTCGGGATCGCCGGCCTGCTCCCTGAAGCGCAGGAGGTTCAACATCACGACCGGCTCGTCGGCAGGCATCGCTTGCAGGTTGCTCAGTTGGCTCTCGGTGGGAAATATCGACATGGTGTAAGTATCGAGCATACTAGCTGTCGAGGAGGCCGCCCGACAGTGCGAGCGCGACGAGTTGGGCGCGAGTGTGAGCCCCCGTCTTGGCCATGGCGTTGCGCACGTGCGTACGAATCGTCTCGGACGCGAGCCCGAGCTCCTCGGAGATGCGCTTCGTGGTGGCGCCGAGCGCAACCAGTCGCACGACCTCGCGCTCGCGCCGGGTCAGCGTCGCCGTGCTCGGGACGAGCGGGTCCAACTGGCCGGTGGCGATCAGCTCGGCGCCGTCCGGGAGGCGAGCGGAGAGCGTCACCACCAGAACCTGCCAGCGTCCGTCCTCTTCGATCACGTGGGCCGCGTAAGTGGTGCACAGACGGTTCCCGCCGGCGTGCTCGATGACGCGTTCGCCGTAAAGCTGGCCGGTCTGCACGAGCTGCTCCCAGCGCGCATCGATTCTCTCGCGCTCGGCGACGACCATCGTGTCGGAACAGCGACCGATCAGCGCCTCGCGCGGGTAGTCCCAGAAGTCGACCAGCGCGTCGTTCACCCGCACGTAACGGCGGTCGCGGTCGAGAATCGCCATGGGGATCCTGGAGCGGTCGAAGATCGTCCAGAACGGGAGCGCCGCATCGCTCGCGTCGAGCTGTCGCTCCGCTGCCGCCACAGCCTGCCCGCCCGCGTCCACGGAGGCAGCCTACGTCGCCTCGCGGCGGCGGCGGCTAGCGCTGCGCGATCGGCACGTAGTCGAGGTCGCGGTCGCCCGTGTAGATCTGGCGCGGGCGGGCGATCTTCTGCTCGGGGTCCTCGACCATCTCCTTCCACTGCGCGATCCAGCCGCTCGTGCGGCCGATCGCGAACATCACCGGGAACATCGCCACGGGCAGGCCGAGCGCCTCGTAGATCAAGCCCGAGTAGAAGTCGACGTTGGGATAGAGCTTGCGCGAGGTGAAGTAGTCGTCGTCGAGCGCGCGCTTCTCGAGCTCGGTGGCGACCTCCAGCAGCGGGCTCTTGCCGCGCACCTCGAAGACGTCGTCGAGGTGTTTGCGGATGATCCGCGCGCGCGGGTCGTAGTTCTTGTAGACGCGGTGGCCGAAGCCCATCAGGCGCTCGTTGCCGGCCTTCACGCCCTCCAGGAAGTCGGGGATGTTCTCGACCGTCCCGATCCGCTCGAGCATCCGCAGCGCCTGCTCGTTGGCGCCGCCGTGCAGCGGCCCGTAGAGCGCCGCGACGCCGGCGGCGACGGCCGAGTAGGGGTCGACCTGCGTGGAGCCGACCGAGCGCACGGCGCTCGTGGAGGCGTTCTGTTCGTGGTCGGCGTGGAGGATGAAGAGCACGTCGAGCGCGCGCTCCAGCCGAGGATCGGGCTCGTACTTGAGCTCGGTCATTTTGTACATCATCCCCAGGAAGTTGCCCGCGTAGTTC
This sequence comes from uncultured Solirubrobacteraceae bacterium, assembly GCA_963742805.1. GTDB lineage: Bacteria > Actinomycetota > Thermoleophilia > Solirubrobacterales > Solirubrobacteraceae > Palsa-744. Next base: position 1,785,008 of record CAVUNG010000001.1, read on the forward strand.
GAGGTCGTTGTCGGGGTAGACGTAGGGCTGGCCCATGTTGTGGCGGAAGGCGAACGCCGCCAGCGTCGGCATCTTCGCGAGCAGGCGGATGATCTGGATCGCGCGCACGCGCTCCTCGTGGATCTTGTTGGCGTCCGGGTAGAAGGTCGAGAGCGCGCCGACCGAGGCCACCAGCATGCCCATCGGGTTCGCGTCGTAGCGGAAGCCCTGCATGAAGTCCTTGACGTTCTCGTGCACGAACGTGTGGATCGTGATCTCGTCGATCCAGCCCTGCAGCTCGGCCTCGTTGGGCAGCCGGCCGTTGATCAGCAGGTAGGCGACCTCGAGGTAGGTGGAGTGCTCGCAGAGCTGCTCGATCGGGTAGCCGCGGTGCTGGAGGATCCCGGCGTCGCCGTCGATGTAGGTGATCGCGCTGCGGCAGGACGCCGTGTTCATGAACGCCGGGTCGTAGGACATCAGCCCGAATTCGTCGGGGTCGACCTTGATCTGGCGCAGGTCGGTGGCGCGCACCGTGCCGTCGGTGATCGGCAGCTCGTAGGTCTGCCCGGTGCGGTTGTCGGTGACCGTGAGCACGTCGCCCTGAGCGGCGGCCGTTCGTCTGCGCGTCGGTGCTGCCCGCCTGGGTCTCGGTGCTCATGGGCCTCTCCTGTCCGGCTTGGATCGTCTGCGTCCGATTATGGGGCATGCCGCGCCCGCGCTCCGGGCGCGCGACGGGCACGGCTGCGGGCCGGGCTCAGACGCGCGGGCCGCCCGCGCATGCGCGGTCGCGACGCGCATGCGCGCGGGCGAGAGCGGCGACGGGTCGCCGTGCGGCCCCCGGCGCGGCGGGCGGCGGCCACCGCCGCGGGTGGTGGGGGTGGCGCGGCCGGGGCCGCGGCCCGATGCCGCCGTCCCCGTCCATGCCGTTCTCCGGCGTCTGCCTGACGGCCCAGCGCACGATCAGGAACAGCGCGACGATCGGGATCTTCAAGACAGACCATCAGCCAGATGAAGGTCCACATGTCCACTGTGGCCATCGTATACCCGGGGAAACCACGGATTACCGAGGTGGAGAACCCCGGATGTGCGCGGATGCCGGCGCGCCTTCCGGGCGCTCGCCGCTGCGTCACTCAGCCGCGCACGGCGAACGGCGTGCCGCTGAACTGGGTCATCGCGTGCAGCTCCTCCACGCGCGCGGCGATCTCGTGCGCCCGTCAAGGCGCTCGATCGCGCTCGGTGCCGAACTCCTCGACGTTGAACGAGGCGAGCACGGTGGCGTGGGCCATCGCGCGGCGCAGCAGCTCGTCGGAGAGCTGCTCGCGGGGGTGGGCGGCGATGTAGCCGACGAAGCCGCCGGCGAACGTGTCGCCGGCGCCGGTCGGGTCGATCACCGTCTCCAGCGGATAGGCCGGCAGCGCGAAGAAGCCCTCGCGCGTGATCAGCGCCGCGCCGTACTCGCCCTGCTTGGCGACGATCACGCTCGGCCCCCGCGCCGCGCCGTCCCCGGCGGGTCCACGACGAGGATCTCGCGCGCGGCCGAGACGAGGTTCGGCTTGCCGGTCAGCTGGCGCAGCTCGGCGTCGTTGAGGATCACGCAGTCGACGCTCCTCGATCGCCGCGACGAGCGAGTCGCGGGCGATGTCGATCCACAGGTTCATCGAGTCCAGCGCGACGAACCGCGCGCTGCGGGCAGCTGCGCGCGCACCTCGCGCTGCAGGTCGGGCTGGATGTTCGCGAGGAACAGCACGTCGCTCGCGCGCGACCGCCTCGGAGAGCTTCGGCTGGAAGCCCTCGAACACGCCGAGCTGGGTGTCGAGCGTCTCGCGCGAGTTCAGGTCCCAGCCGTACTCGCCGCGCCAGAAGAACGTCTTGCCGCCGGCGACGCGCTCGACGTCGTCGACGTCGACGCCGCGGCGCGCATCACCGCGAGCTCCGCCTCGCCGAAGTCCTCGCCGACCGGGCCGACGACGCGCACCTCGTCGAAGAACGAGGCCGCCAGCGCGAAGTGCACCGCGGCGCCGCCGAGCATCCGCTCGCGCTCGCCGAACGGCGTCTTGACGGCGTCATAGGCGATCGAGCCGACGACGGTGATGGACATCGGCGCGCACCTTAGAGCACCGGCTGCAGGCGCTGCGGGTCGGAGAGGCGGCGGCTCGACGCGCGCGATAGCCTCGGGTCCGATGCGCGCGATCCAGATGACCGAGTTCGGCGGCCCGGAGGTGCTGCGGCTCGCCGAGCTGCCCAGCGCCCGAGCCCGGGCCGGGCGAGGTGCTGATCAGGGTCACGCCGCGCCGGCGCTGAACTTCGCCGACACGCACACCCGCACGAACTCCTACGTGCAGCAAGGCGACGCTGCCGCTCGTGCCGGGCGGCGAGGTGCGGCGTGATCGGCAGTGCCGCGAGCACGACACGGGCGAGCGCGTGGTCGCGCTCGTCGGCACGGCGGCTACGCCGAGTACGCGACCGCGCCCGCGCGAGCGCGTGTTCCCGATCCCCGACGGGATCGACGACGGCACCGCGCTGGCGCTGATCATCCAGGGCACGACCGCCTGGCATCTGTACCGCACCGCCGGCCGGCGTGGCGGAGGGCGAGAGCGTGGTCGTGCACGCGGCCGCCGGCGGCGTCGGCTCGCTGGCCGTCCAGCTCGGGCGTCCGCTCGGCGCCGGGCGCGTGATCGCGACCGCCTCCAGCGAGGAGCAAGCGCGACGCTGGCGCTGGAGCTCGGCGCCGACGTCGCGATCGACCCCGACGCCGGAGGGGCTGACCGAGCGGCTGCTGCGAGGCCAACGAGGGCGCGCGAGGTGGACGTCGTGTTCGAGCATGGCCGGCGGCGAGGTGTTCGACGCCTCCTATCGACGCGCTCGCGCCGTTCGGGCGGATCGTCGTCTGCGGCATCGCCTCGCAGCGAGCCGAACGAGGTGCGCACGGGCTCGCTGCTGCGCCACTCGCGCGCGGTGGTCGGCTTCTACCTGTTCCACTGCCTCGAGCGGCCCGGGATGTTCGCCGAGCGCGCTCGCCGACCTGTTCGCGCGCGTCGCCGGCGGCGAGCTGCGGGCGATCGTCGGGCGAGACCTATCCGCTCGGCGAGGCCGCCGCAGGCGCAGATCGACCTGCGCGAGCGGCGCACGACCGGCAAGCTCCTGCTCGACCCGTCAGCGTGAGCGTAACGCTGCACGCTCCTGACGCATGAGCTGCGCAACCTTCGCCGAGCTCGGGCTGTCCGAGAACACACTGCAAGCGCTGCGCGACGTCGGCTACGAGTCGCCGAGCCCGATCCAGGAGCAGGCGATCCCGTCGCTGCTGGAGGGCCGCGACGTGATCGGCCAGGCGCAGACGGGCACCGGCAAGACGGCCGCGTTCGGGCTGCCGATCATGGAGTACGTCGACCCCTCCGAGAGCACGAGGTGCAGGCGCTCGTGCTGACGCCGACGCGCGAGCTCTGCATCCAGGTGACCCAGGCGCTGCGCGCCTACGGCGCGCGCAAGCGGCGTCGACGTGGTGGCGGTCTTCGGCGGCGCGCCGATCCGCACCCAGCAGGCGCAGCTGCGCGCCGGCGGGCACGTCGTCGTGGGCACCGTCGGGCGCGTGCTCGACCTGATCTCGCGCCACTCGCTGGTGCTGCACGACTGCCGCTTCGTCGTGCTCGACGAGGCCGACGAGATGCTCGACCTCGGCTTCCTGGAGGACGTCGAGAAGATCCTCTCGCTGACGCCGTCGAGCCGCCAGACGGCGCTGTTCTCCGCCACGATGCCGCCGCCGATCCGCAAGCTCGCCGACCGCTACATGTACGACCCGGAGATCATCCAGGTCGAGGCCGCGACGCTGACGATCGACACCGTCGCGCAGTTCCAGCTGCCGGTCGAGACGAAGCGACAAGCCGGACAAGCTCGTCGAGGTGCTGCGCGCCGAGAAGCCCGACCAGGCGATCGTGTTCGTGCGCACGAAGATCCGCTGCGACCAGCTGTTCCGCACGCTGCGCGACCGCGGCATGAACGTGCGGGCGCTGCACGGCGACATGACGCCAGGGCTCGCGCGACGGCGTGATGCTGGCGTTCAAGGGCGGGCGCGTGCCGATCCTGGTGGCGACCGACGTGGCCGCGCGCGGCCTCGACATCTCGACGGTCACCCACGTCATCAACTACGACGTGCCGACGATCGCCCGACACCTACGTGCACCGCATCGGGCGCACCGGGCGGGTCGGGCGCTCGGGCCGGGCGATCACGTTCGTGGAGGACCGCCAGAAGCGCGAGCTGGAGGCGATCGAACGCCACATCGGCACGACCATCGCGAAGTGGGAGAAGGGCGCGCAGGCCAGCCCCGACGCCCGTCAAGGAGCGCCCGCGCCGGCACTCCAAGCCGCGCATCTCGCGCCGCGACGAGGGCGAGCCCTACGTCAAGCTCGTGCTCGGCGGGGGCCGCTCGGCCGGGCTGAGGGTCGCCGACATCGTCGGCGCCGTGACCTCCTCGGCCGGCCTCGACGGCGAGGCGGTGCGCGACGTGCTGGTGCTCGACCGCTTCTCGTTCCTGTCGGTGCCCGCGAGCGAGGCCGACCGCGTGATCGAGGCAGGTCGGCGGCGCGCGTGTGCAACGGCCTCGCGCTGAGCCTCGAGCGGCGCGCCGGGTACAGTAGGCGCCATGTCCACAGCCACCATGAAGACCACCGAGGGGCCGATCGTCTTCGAGCTGTTCGACGAGGACGCCCCGAAGACCGTCGAGAACTTCCGCAAGCTCGCCTCCGAGGGCTTCTACGACGGGCTCACCTTCCACCGCGTGATCAAGGACTTCATGATCCAGGGCGGCTGCCCGCAGGGCACCGGCACGGGCGGCCCCGGCTACACCTTCGAGGACGAGATCAACCCGCACAAGGTCGTCCGCGGCGCGCTCGCGATGGCCAACGCCGGCCCGAACACGAACGGCTCGCAGTTCTTCATCGTCACCGCCGATGCGTGCCCTGGCTCGACGGCAAGCACACCGTGTTCGGCCAGGTCACCGAGGGCATGGACGTCGTCGACCGGCTCGAGGGCGTCGCGACCGACGGCGCCGACCGCCCGCAGCGAGCCGATCGGGATCGCCTCGATCGAGCTGTCTGAGTAGTCGCCGACAGCAGCTGCCCCGTCAGGACCGGCCCCCGCCGTCTCACGCGCGAGCCTACCCGCCGCGGCCGCTCGCTCGGAGTAACCTTCCCGGCAAGGGTTGAACGAGCAGGGGAGGGCCAGATGGCCACGGTCGAGCACGAGCAGCAGGTTCCTGAGACTGAGCAGGGCGCAGCGAACGGCACTGCGACGATCACCGGCGGGATCGCCGTCGAGAACCCGGCCACCGGGCGAGATGGTCGCAACCGTCCCCGACCTGAGCGCCGAGCAGGTTGCCGAGATGGCCGCGCGCGGGCGCGCCGCCCAGCCCGAGTGGGAGGCCTACGGCTTCGAGGGCCGCGCGCGCGTGCTGCTGCGCGCCCAGAAGTGGGTGATGGACAACGCCGAGCGGGTCGTCGACGACGATCGTCTCGGAGACCGGCAAGACCTACGAGGACGCCGAGCTGGCCGAGATCGGCTACGCGGGCAACGCCTTCGGCTTCTGGGCCAAGAACGGCCCCGAGTACCTCGCCGACGAGCGCGTCAAGTCGAGCCAGGTGCTCGTCAAGGGCAAGAAGCTGATCAACCGCTACCGGCCGCTCGGGCCTGATCGGCGTGATCGGCCCGTGGAACTACCCGCTGACGAACTCCTTCGGCGACTGCATCCCGGCGCTGATGGCCGGCAACAGCGTGATCCTCAAGCCGTCCGAGGTCACGCCGCTGACCTCGCTGCTGATGGCCGAAGGGCTGCGCGAGTGCGGCCTGCCGGAGGACGTCTTGCAGATCGCGACCGGCCGCGGCGCGACCGGGGCGGCGCTGATCGAGCACGTCGACATGATCATGTTCACCGGCTCGACGAAGACCGGGCGCAAGGTCGCCGAAGCGGCCGCGCGGCGGCTGATCCCGGCCTCGCTCGAGCTCGGCGGCAAGGACCCGATGATCGTGCTCTCCGACGCCGACCTCGAGCGCGCCGCCAACTTCGCGACCTACTACTCGATGCAGAACGCCGGGCAGACCTGCATCTCGATCGAGCGCGTCTACGTCGAGGAGCCGGTCTACGACGAGTTCGTCGCGAAAGTCTCCGAGAAAGTGCGCGAGCTGCGCGTCGGCAAGCCCGAAGGGCCGGGCTCGGTCGAGGTCGGCGCGATCACGTTCCCGCCGCAGATGGACACGATCAAGGACCACGTCGCCGACGCCGTCCAGAAGGGCGCGCGCGTCCTCGCGGGCGGCAGCCAGGTGCCGGGCGCCGGGCGCTTCTTCGAGCCGACCGTTCTGGTCGACGTCGACCACACGATGAAGTGCATGACCGAGGAGACCTTCGGGCCGACGCTGCCGATCATGAAGGTCGGCGACGCCGACGAGGCGGTGCGCCTCGCCAACGACTCGCCGTACGGCCTCGGCGCCTCGGTCTTCTCGCGAGACGCCGACCGCGGCGAGGCGATCGCGCGGCGCATCGAAGCGGGCGCGGCCAACGTCAACGACGCGATGATCAACTACACGGTGCTCGAGCTGCCGATGGGCGGCGCCAAGGCCTCGGGCCTCGGCTCGCGCCACGGCGCGGGCGGCATCCGCAAGTACTGCTCCCAGCAGGCGATCGTCGTGACGCGGCAAACTGGCCATGAAGAAGGAAGTCTTCATGTACCCGTACAAGTCGCGCACGTCGCGGATGCTCGCCGGGTTCTTCAAGTTCATGTACGGCCGCGGCAAGCGCGACTAGAACGGTCCTCGGCCTCGATCACGTGCAGATAGCCGCGCCGGCGGGCTGCGAGCCCGCGGCACGGCTGTTCTACGGCGAGCTGCTCGGGCTGCAGGAGCTCGAGAAGCCCGAACCGCTCCGCGCGCGGGGCGGCGCGTGGTTCGCGCTCGGCGACGGGCGCCAGCTGCACATCGGGGTGGAGGAGAGGTTCGCGCCCGCGCGCAAGGCGCATCCGGCGCTGCGCGCGCCGGCAGGAGAGATCGACGCGCTGGCCGCTCGCATCCGTGCGGCGGACGGCGTCGTGACGTGGGACGAAGCGCTGCCCGAGGTGCGCCGCTTCTACACCGAGGACCCGTGGGGCAACCGCCTCGAGGTGCTCGCCTCCCGCGCGGTGCAGGCTTGAGGGCAGGGGTGGCCGCGGAGCCTAGGCTGCCGCGTCCTCGCGCAGCTTCACGCCGAGCAGCGCTTCGAGCTCCGGGATCGTCGTCTCGGCGCTGGTGTGGTGGATCGTCGCCATGCCGAGCTCCTCGGCAGGGGTGAGGTTGAAGGGGAGGTCGTCCACGTAGACGGCGTCCTCAGGACGCGCGCCCGCCCGCGTGGCACCCAGCTCATACATGCGCACGGCCGGCTTGCGGATCCCCTCTTCGGCGGAGATCACGACGCCGTCGAACAGCTCGTCGAAGAGGTCGTGGGGATAGCGGTGCACGCCCCAGGAGTTGGAGACCAGCGCCGTGCGGACGCCCGCGTTCTTGGCCAGGCGCACGGCATGGACCATCGCCGCGTCGGGCTGCACGCCGGCGAACAGGCCGTCGATCAGCCCGTCCGGCTCGACCTCGAGCATCGGGGCGAAGCGCTTCTCGAACCCGGCCTCGTCGAGCTCGCCCGTCTCCAGCGCGACCAGCAGCTTGCGCGCCTCGGGGTCGGTCCTGAAACGCCCGAGCAGCAGCTTCGGGTCGATCTCGGCTTTCAGGCAGTAGTCGTGGAAGGACGCGAACAGGTTCGTGGTCAGCACGCCGCCCCAGTCGATCAGCAGCGCCGAGCGCTCAGGAGCCATGCGCCACCGCCTCGGCCTGCCGGGCCAGCTCGAGCACGCCCTCGCCGAACGCGTGAAGGTACGGATCGTCGGTCGTGCCGGCGATCGCGCGCTTGTAGTTGCCCTCCATGAACACGATGCTCTTCCACAGCGCGAGCGTCGTGTACCAGCGGATGTTGCTCATCGAGCGTCCGGAGCGATCTTCATAGCGCGCGATCAGCTCGCTGCGGCTGGGGAAGCCCTCAGCGCGCGTGACGTTGCCGAGGTCGCCGCGCAGCCCCTCGGCGGGGTCGTCGCTGTCGGTCCAGAACATGCAGAGGTAGCCGAGGTCGGCGAGCGGGTCGCCGATCGTCGCCATCTCCCAATCGAGCACGGCCGCCAGGTGCGCCGGCGCCTCGGCGCGGTAGATGGTGTTGCCGAGGCGGAAGTCGCCGTGCACGATCGTCGCCGGGCCGGATTCCGGGAGATTGTCCGCCAGCCACTGGCCGACGCTCTCCACCGCCGGGATCTCGCGGGTCTTGTTGTGCTCCCAGAGGCCGCCGAAGCGGCGCAGCTGGCGTTCCAGGTAGCCGGTGGGTTTGCCGAAGTCCTCGAGGCCCGCGGCCCGCCAGTCGACCGCGTGGATCTCCACGAGCGCGTCGATCAGCTCCTCGGCGATCAGCCGCCGCTGCGGCGGCGTGTCGAGCGCCGCCGGCACGCTCGCCACGATCACGTCGCCCTCGATCATCTCCATCACGTAGAAGGGCGCGCCGATGATCTGTTCGTCGTCTCCGACGGCGAGCACCGCGGGCACCCGCGCAGGGGTGCCGGCGAGAGCCCGCAGCAGCCGCGCCTCGCGCAGCACGTCGTGGGCGCTCGGCGGCAGCGGGGGGCGCGGCGGGCGGCGCAGGACGAACTCCTCGCCGCCGCGCTGCACGAGGTAGGTGACGTTGGAGTGGCCCTCGCCGATCGGGCTCGCGATCACCTCGCCGTCGCCGAGGCCGTGGGCGTCGAGGAAGGCCTTGAGCGGGTCGAGGACGAGCAGCGGCGGACGGCTGTTAGCCTGCCCCTCTTCCGCCGTGCGGACGATGTCGTCTGGCGCGACCGATGCGCTCACGGACGGGAACCTATAGCCACCGCAACCTTCCCTGCGCTGAGGTGTCTCAATCGACCATGCCCAGATTCCGTTCCCTCACATTCCCCCTCCTCACAGGCCTTCTGGCGGCCGCTGCTCTGGCGCTCCCGGCCGGGGCAGCCGCCTCACAGGGTCAGACCACTTACTTCGAGGCCGGCTCGAGCCTCCTCGAAAGCCACGATCAGGCGAAGATCTTCTCCCAGCTGCAGACGCTCGGCGTCAAAGCTCTGCGGGTGGAGCTCTCCTGGGCCTCGGTCGTGCCGTCGGCAGGCAGCGCCGCGAAGCCTGCGTTCGACGCCACCAACCCCGCCTCGTACAACTGGGCGCTCTACGCACCGGTGCTCGCGCGTGCACAGAGCCTCGGCTGGCCCGTTCTCCTGACGGTCACCTCGCCGGTGCCGCGCTGGGCGACCTCCAACAAGAAGGCCCCCTACATCACGCGCCCGGACCAGCAGGACTTCCAGGAATTCATGACCGCTGTCGCGCGCGAGTTCGGCTCGCAGGTCTCGGTCTACTCGATCTGGAACGAGCCCAACCACCCCGCGTTCCTGCTGCCGCAGTGGACCTCCAGCGGCCAGCCTGCCTCGCCGCGCGTCTACCGCGGCCTCTACCAGGCCGGCTACGCCGGTCTGCTCGCCGCGGGCCTCACGCACCCGAAGGTGCTGTTCGGCGAGACCGCGCCGACCGGCTACGACACCGTGAACCCTCACCGTGAAGGCTCGCGGGCGCTTCTCCACGACGTCGCGCCGCTGGCCTTCCTGCGCGGAGCGCTGTGCCTGAACTCCCACTACCGCCCGGCGGGCTCTTGCGGGAAGCTTCAGATCAGCGGCTACGCGCACCACGCCTACACCAAGGCGGTCAACCCGCACTGGGTCAGCCCGAAAGCCGACGACGTGACGATGGGGTCGCTCTCGCGGCTGTCCTCGGCGCTCAACCGTGCTGCGGCGGCGCATGCGATCCCGTCGCACCTGCCGATCTACCTCACCGAGTTCGGCGTCCAGAGCTTCCCCAACCACGAACTCGGCGTGTCGCCCTCCAAGCAGGCCGAATACGACGCGATCGCCGAACACATCGCCTGGTCGAACTCGCGCGTCGCCGCGTTCTCCCAGTACCTGCTCAAGGACGACCCGCTCGGCGGCAAACCGGGGTCGAGCGTCGCGGGCGGCTCGGTCGGCTTCCAGACCGGGCTGGAGTACCTGAGCGGCGCGCCCAAGCCGCTGTTCCTGGCCTGGTCGGTCCCGCTGACGGTCAGCCGCACGCACGGCGGCTACTCGCTGTGGGGGCTCGCCGGCCGGCGACCGGCGCCACGAAGGTCACCGTGCTGGTGCAGCGCAAAGGCTCGCGCTCCTGGCGCACCCTGAAGACCGTGAGCACCAACAGCCGCGGCTACTGGGCGCTCAGCTCGCACACGGCGGGGACGGCCTGGCGGGTGCGCTGGAAGAGCCCGCAGGGCAGGACCTACCAAGGCCCGCCGATCCACGCGTATTGATGGAGGGGGCCGGCGCTCGCAGCCGGCCCACCGAGCAAGGGCCGGCTGCGCGCCGGCCTGCGAGGGCGGGGTAGGGAGAGGAACCACGTAGGGCGGCCGGGCTCGCGGGCCGCCCTACGATGGCTCCATGCCCGAGCTGCCCGAGGTCGAGATCACCGCGCGGCTGCTCGACGGCGCCCTGGCGGGACGCCGGGTCGAATCGGCACTGGCGCCGGGCATCAACGCGCTGAAGACATATCGACCCGCCGTTCGAGCGCTCTGCAAGGGCGCACGATCGCGGACGTGCGGCGCCGCGGCAAGAACCTGATCGTCGACCTCGACGGCGAGGCCGGGACGGACCCGCTGGCGCTGCTGATCCACCTGATGTCGGCGGGCCGGCTGCAGCTGTTCGACAAGCCCGCGGGCCCCCGGGACCGCACGTCGCGCCTGCTGGTGCGGATCGAGCCGCTCGGAGAGGAGCAGGAGGGCCCCGAGCTGCGCCTGCGCGAGTTCGGCTCCAAGCAGGCCGCGTGGGTCAAGCTCCTGCCCGCAGCCGTGCTCGAGGACGACGAGGCGCTCGCGAAGCTCGGGCCCGAGGCATGGCCCGATCCCGGAAGCGCCGAGGAGCTGCGCGAGCTGCTCGACGCGCCCCGCCCGCTCCACAGCCTCCTGCGCGACCAGCGCACGATCGCGGGCATCGGCCGCTCCTGGGTCGACGAGATCCTCTGGGAGGCACGCCTGTCCCCGTACAAGCGGGGCGCCGACCTCGACGTCGAGCAGGCCGCAACGTTGCGCGAGGCGATCGTCTCGACGCTGGGGCGGGCGCTCGCGCACTACGAGCAGACGGTCACGCTGCCGATCCCCGACAAGCTGCCGATGCCGCTGAAGGTCCACCGCCACGAGGGCGAGCCGTGCCCCCGCTGCGGCGAGACGCTGCGGGCCGTGCACTTCGAGGACTACGTCGTCGCCTACTGCCCACGAGAGCAGACCGAGGGGCGCGTGCTGAAGGACCGGCGGCTCTCGCGGCTGCTGAAGTAGGCGAGCCGCGTGCGTGGCCCCGGTCCGTCCCTCTCGGGCCGAGGCCACGCGCTGCGTCGTCGGGGAGACGCATTGCGACAGCATCATGAGAACGCGGTTCGGTGGTCGAGGTTGGACGGGTGCAGATATCCGGCCGCATCCGTCGACGAGGCCCAGCTTCCGGGAGGGACCGGCCAGGTGGCGCCAAGCGAGCCCTTCGGCCCTCGCGCAGCGGTTCGACTCCCGCAGCGCAGCGGGTTCGACTCCCGCCAGCACCATGCTCGCTAGGTTGGAACGGTGCGGAGGCATACGGGCATCGCGCTCTACGTGCTCGCGCTGGTGGCCGTCGTCGTCGGCGTGGATATCGCGTTCTTCGAGCACCACTTCTGGGAGCGCCTGATCGCGAACGTGGCGATCGTCGCCGCTTTCGGGGCCGTGTACCTGAGGGTCGTGAGGCGGCTGGCTAGCATCGGCAGGCGATGAGATCCAACCGCTCGATCCCCGAGCCGGTCGCCGTAGCGGTGCTGACGGTGCCGGACGTGCGGGCGGCGCTCGCGTGGCTCGGCGAGGCGTTCGGATTCGAGGAGCGCTTGCGGATCGGCGAGGGCCACCGCTCCCAGCTCTCGGTCCCGGGCGGCGGCGCCGTGATCCTGGCGGAGGTCCGACCGGACACGCGTGTCCCGACCCCGGGCGCGGCGGCGCACTCGGTGCTCGTGCGGGTGAGCGACGCCCGTGCCCATGCCGAGCGCGCTCGCGCGGCCGGCGCGCGGATCGTGATGGAGCCGACCGACTTCGAGTACGGCGAGTGCCAGTACGCGGCCGAGGATCCGTTCGGGCAACCGCTGGACCTTCTCCGAGACGCTCACAGACGTCGATCCGGCGGAGTGGGGCGGCGCGCGAGGCGGCGGCTAGGATCTCCGCCAGTGCTGGAACCCGGCGATCAGGCCCCCGACTTCGAGCTGCCCGATCAGGACGGGCGGGCCGTCAAGCTCGGCGACTTCGCCGGCCAGATGCTGGTTCTCTACTTCTATCCGAAGGCCGCGACCCCGGGCTGCACCACGCAGGCCTGCGGGGTGCGCGACCACCTCGCCGACTACTCCGGCGCCGGGGCCGTCGTCCTGGGTGTGTCACCGGATCCCGTCAAGAAGGTCAAGTCCTTCCACGAGAAAGAGGGGCTGAACTTCTCACTGCTGGCAGACGAGGGCCATGCGGTCGCCGACGCCTACGGGGTCTGGGTGGAGAAGTCGATGTACGGGAAAAAGTACTTCGGCAACGAGCGCACGACGTTCGTGATCGGGCCCGACGGGGTGATCGCCAAGGTGCTGCGAAAGGTCAAGCCCGCCGAGCACGACGAGCTGGTGCTGGCCGCGCTCCGCGACGCCGCGCCGCCGGTCCTCTGAAGCGCCCCCGCACCGTCGTGTGAGGTGGCGGGCCCGGGTCCCGGCGTGAGCTGGCGCGCGTTGCCAGATCCCCCATTCGGAGGTTAAGGATTTGTTAGGGTTTCGGCCGCCGCGGCTCGGCCGTGGGTGCCTGGGAAGGGGGTCGACTTTGGGGGTCGCCAGCAGTCCGGGCTCATGTACTCAAAGTCTCTCTGCGGGGCGGCCGAGGGGTCTGCCCGCAGACGAAAGGATCCACATGAAGCGCTTGACACGTCAAGCATCCCTGCGACGGGGAACGCTCGCCGCTGCTGTGACGGCCGGCTCGCTGCTCGCGATCGGGGCCGCACCCGCGGTTTCCGGCGCGGCGACGCTGCCGACCCTCGATGTCTCGGTCACGAAGACGACGATCACCGCCTCCGGCTCGACGGTCTCCGGGGCGGTCAACGTCGTCACCACCGCTGCGAAGGGCCTGAAGGAACCGTCTGTGATCCTGTTCCTGCTGAAGCCCGGGGTCACGCCGGCCGAATTCGAAACGTTCGCGAAATCGAAGGGTTTCGCCGACCCCAACAACGCCGACAAGCTCGGCTCGATCGTCTTCGACGACGAAGGCGTTCCCGGTGGCACCAGCGAAGCGCAGACCGTGCTCGCGCCCGGCACCTACGTCCTGCTGAACGCCGAAGGCGAACACCCGAGCAGCCCGCCGCACTCGGTCCTGACGATCAAGGCCGCGCCGGCTCCGGCTGCGCTCCCGGCCGCGCAGGCCGTCGAGAAGACGATCGAGTTCGGCTTCCGCGGTCCGACGACACTGAAAGTCGGCGAGGTCGTGCGCTTCGAAAACGAAGGCTTCCTCGTGCACATGAACGTCGCATTCCCCGTCAAGAGCAAGCGCGCCGCCTCGGAAGCGGTCCGCTTCCTGAAGGAAGGCAAGGAAAGGAAGGTCTTCAAGCTCGTCAAGGGCCAGCCCTTCAGCTTCTACGGGCCGATCGGCTCGGGCGCCTTCCAGCAGGAGACGATCACCGGCAGGCCCGGATGGTACGTGCAGGCCTGCTTCATGGACACGCAGGACGGCCGCGCCCACACCGCGCTCGGCATGGAGCGCGCCTTCCAGATCGTCAAGTAGCGGGAGCCGACGGAGTCGGCCGGCGCTCAGTGCCGGCCCTTCCGGCCACCGTCCGCCGCCGCGCCCGAGGGCCGGCGGCGGGCGCGTGAGCCGCCGGTCCTCAGCGGATCAGCGACGCCATCCGCGTCGCGCGGATCGTCTCGCGCAGCGTCTCGAGCGCTCCGTGCCGCGGGCGCCAGCCCAGCTCTTTGCGCGCCTTCGCGATGCTCATGATCACCGGCTCGCGAAACGCCGCGATCCACTGCGCCTGGGCAGGCAGGAAGCCGAGCCGCGAGACGGCCTGAGCAGCCGCGTCGACCGCGAGCTCGGGCACGGGGATCGAGTACCAGCCGAGCTCCTCGGCCAGCTCTCGCACCGTCAGCTCGCCGGGTCCCGCCAGGTTGTAGACGCCCGGCTTGCCGCGACCGAGCGTGGCCGCGCGCATCGCCGTCGCCACGTCGTCGTGGTGGACGAGTTGGAAGGGGACACCCGGGTCGGGGAGCACCGGCCGCAGGATCGGCACTCCTTCGAGCAGGCTGAGGACCGGCCCGGGCAGCCGATCGGAGACCTGGGTGTAGGGGAGGCTGTCGATCAAGAGCGGCGCCTGCGGACCCGCGACGATGCACGGCCGGAACACGTAGGCCTTCGTGCGCGAGCCGTACAGGGAGTCGGCGAGCAGGGCCTCGACCTCGGCCTTCTGCGCCGAGTAGTAGTGGGCGGAGGTGCCCCGCGCCGGGACATCCTCGGTCAGCGGCTGCGGGTTGTCGCGGTGGAACCCGTACGCCGCCACCGAAGAGGCGTAGACGAGTCGTTTCACACCCGCCGCGGCTGCGGCCTCGAACACGTTGCGCGAGCCGTCGAGGTTCACGCGGCGGCTCTCGCGCGCGCCGCCCATGATCATGAAGGCGAGGTGGATCACGACGTCCGCGCCTTCGACGAGGCGGGTCACCTTGCGGCGGTCGAGCACGTCGCCCCGCCGGTAGACGACCTTCTTCCAGCCGCGCTCCTTGGGGTCGAACGGGCGTCTGGCCATGCCGAGGATCTCGCCCACGTCGCGGGATCGCTCGAGCGCCGAGACGACGGCCTGGCCCATCTCGCCGGTGGGGCCCGTGACCGCGACGGTGAGAGGGCGGGACCGTCGCGCTTTCGCGGGAGGGGCCATACGGCGTTTCTATCGCATCCACGGCCGGTCAGGGTGGGCCACCTCAAGGCGGCGGCAGCGCCAGATTCATCGCCGCCGTGCCCGTGCTGCGCCGCGGGGGCGCCTGCGGGTAGTTGACAGGAGGTGCTGCTCGGCATCGCCCATGCAAGCCAGGCGCTCGAACAGGCCTGGCCTCCGTTCGTCCTCGTCGCCGGGCTGCTCGTGCTCGGTGAGCTCGCCGGCGCCGACGGCCTGTTCGAGGCCGCCGCCTCACGGCTCGTGCGCATGCCCGCCGGGCCCGTCGCGGCGCTGCTCGCGTGCCTGAGCCTGGTCGCACTCGTGACAGCGGTCCTCAACCTCGACACCTCGGCCGTCTTCCTGACGCCCGTGCTGATCGCGGTCGCCCGCCGCCGCGGCCTGGCCGAGGCTCCCTTCCTCTACGGCGCGGTGTTCATGGCCAACGCCTCCTCGCTCTACCTCCCGGGCTCGAACCTCACGAACCTCCTGGTCCTCTCCGGGCGCCACCGCAGCGGACTCGCGTTCCTGCTCGAAATGCTCCCCGCGGCGCTCGCGGCGACTGCCGTCACGGCGGCCGGGGTCGTCGCCATCCACCGTCGTGCGTTCGCCGCGCGCCCGCCTTCGCTCGCCCGGGACGCGGCGCTCGCGCCGGTGCGCGCAGGCGCCGGGCTGCTCGGCGCGGTGCTCGCGGCGGTGCTGATGCTCGCGCTCGGCAACCCCGCGCTGCCGGTGCTCGCGCTCGCGCTCGTGCTGCTCCTCTGGCGCGCCTCGCGCAGCGGCGGTGCGGCTCTGCGGGCCGGCCTGCGGGCGCTCGGGCTGCCGGTGCTCGGGAGCCTCTTTCTGCTGTCGGTCGGGCTCGGCATCGCCGCCCGCTCGGGGATCGTCCCGCTGGGCTGGCTGCGCAGCGCCGGCGAGCCGGCCACGGCAGGCGTCGCCGCGCTCGCGAGCGTGGCGATCAACAACCTGCCCGCCGCCGTGCTGATGTCCTCGTCCGGGGCCGGCCTTCACCCGCAGGCGCTGCTGATCGGGTTGAACGCCGGGCCGAACCTCCTGGTCACCGGCTCGCTCGCGGTACTTCTCTGGTGGCGCGCGGCGAGCGCC
The DNA here is from genome assembly GCA_963742805.1 of uncultured Solirubrobacteraceae bacterium. Lineage (GTDB taxonomy): Bacteria > Actinomycetota > Thermoleophilia > Solirubrobacterales > Solirubrobacteraceae > Palsa-744. The sequence goes on from CAVUNG010000001.1 coordinate 1,801,127, forward strand.
GCCGGTGCGCGCCCCTCGGCGCTCGCCTACACCCGCCAGGGGCTGCTGCTCGCGCCCGCGGCGATCTTCGCGGCTCTCCTCGCCGCCGGGCTGCTCTGAGCCGTCCGGGCGGAGGCGAGAGGCCCCTCCCGTACATTGGAGCAGTGCTCGCGACTTCGTTCGGACAGAGCCTCAGCTCGTTCTTCGACGCCGTCGGCCAGTTCTTCTCCGACCTGGCGGCCGTGCACTGGCCGGCGCTGCTGATCGGGCTCGTGTTCTTCGGCGCCAACCTGACGATCCGCTCGCGCGCCTTCTTCAACAGCCTGCGTGCCGCCTACCCGTCCGTCAGCTTCCAATGGCGGCGCATCTGGGGCGCCTACGTCGCGGCGGTCGGCTTCAACAACGTCGTGCCCGCCCGCGGCGGCGACGTCATCAAGCTGTTCCTGACGAAGTCCTCGATCCCGGGCTCGCGCTACCCGACGGTCGCGAGCGCCTTCTTCGTCGAGTCGGTGTTCGACGCGTCCGTCGGGGTGCTGGTCCTCGTCTTCGCGTTCACGCAGGGGGTCTTCCCGAAGCCGCCCGACTTCGCGAAGCTGAGCTCGTTCGACATCTCCTACTTCGCCGAGCACTTCCGCTTCACGCTGTTCCTGATCACGCTGCTCGCCGTGATCGCGATCGTCGCCTTCGCCCTGCTGTCGGTGCGCGCACGCGCGTTCTGGCTGCGTGTCCGCCAGGGCCTCACGATCCTGACCGACAAAAGGCGCTACCTGCGCGAAGTGGCCGCGCTGCAGGCGGTCGCGTGGGTTTGTCGTTTCGCGGGCTTCTGGTTCCTGCTCGAAGCCTTCCGGGTCGGCGGCTCGGTGCAGAACGTCCTGCTGGTGTTCGCGGTCGGACAGGTGGCGGGCGCCGTCCCGTTCACCCCCGGTGGAGCCGGCGTGCAGCAGGCGCTGCTGGTGAAGGTCTTCTCCTCCAAGGCCGGGCCGGCGGTCGTGGCGGCCTACTCCGTGGGCCAGCAGATCGCGATCGCCGCCTTCACGGCGGCGGCCGGGCTCGCAGCCGTCGTCTTCATCTTCCGCTTCCGCTCTTTCAAAGAGGTGATCACCGCCGGCCGCGCCTCTCAGCAGGCGGAAAAGCAGGCCGAGCGGGAAGGACGGCTTTCGCCTGAGGAGCAGGCACCCGCCGAGCCGGTCCCGCCGCGGCGCCCGGACAGGGCCGGGAGCGGACGGGCTGGCACCTTCTACTGAAGGCCCTCGCGGGCCTCTCTGACGAGCGCGACCGCCTCGGGGAAGACGCGCGCGATCACGGTGCGGATCTGCTCCGCCTGCGCCTCGGCGTTGCCCTGCACGTTCACGCGCGATACCGCGGCCACCGTCATGTCGACCGCGAGCTTGATCGCGTTGTCAGCCCAGGCGAGTCGCTGGCTGCCCTGCATCTGCTCGGCGAACTCTGCGAGGCGACGCTGGAGCTCCTCCGGATCGCCGAACATGTCGCCGAAGCTGCCGCCCTCCATGCCCAGATCATAGACTGCCCTGCTCGATGCCCAGCACAGCGGAGCAACGCGAAGAGGTCGAGCGCGAGCTCGACCGGCGCAAACGTCTGGCGGTGCCGGCGTTCGCCGGCGGCTTCCTGTACCTGCTCAGCGCGATCGTCATCACCTCGACGCTGAACGGGCTGCCCACCGTCGGCCCGCTGCAGGGGCTGACCCCGACGGTCCAGGGCGTCGCGGAACCCACGGTCAGCCCGCGGGCGCCCGAGGTCAAATACATCTCCCACCACGCGTTCGCGTTCATCGCCGGCAGCGTGATCGCGGCCGTCGCGATCATCGCGCTGACGCTCGTCCTGCTGCTCCTGTTCGACGCGACGCTCCTTCCGGCGCCCGGCGACCTGGGGCCCCGCGCGGCTGCTCGTGCTCGTCGGCGGGATCGCTGTCGCCGTCGCGAGCATCGCGCACGAGGTGGTCTACGCGATCGAGACCCACAACTTCGCCACCGGCAGCGACTTCTCGCGCCACGCGGTGGAACAGGCGCTCACCCGGGCGCCGGCAAATCAGATCGTCGCCTACCTGTCGCTGCTCGCCGGCATCGCGCTGGTCGTCGGGATGGTCGTCGTGATGCTGAACTCGCTTCGCACGGGGCTGCTCCCGCGCTGGGTCGCGTTCCTCGGCATGTTCAGCGCGCTGCTGATCCTGCTGCCGAACATCGGCCCGACGCTGCAGCTGATCCCCGCCTTCTGGCTCGTGATGATGGGGATGCTGCTGAGCGGCAAATGGCCCGGGGGCGACCCGCCCGCCTGGGAGGCGGGCGAGGCACGTCCGTGGCCGAGCCGCGCCCAGGTGCAGGCCGAACGGGCCGGGCGTGCCGGCAGCCCGGCCGCGGTCGCGGCGGGCAACGGCGATGCCGTGCCGGCGCCCACGCAACCCTCCCCGGCGGCGTCTGCGCGCAAGCGCCGCCGCAAACGCGGCGGCCGCGGCTGACGGCTCCGCCCGCCGGGCGGCGCCGAGTGTCCGCGGGCGGACTGTCCGCGCCGGTTCCGGACCGCGTTCCGATTCGTCCTGCGAGACGGGGGTAGCTACATGGCGTAGGGAACGAGGGAGGGCCCTTCCGGGCACCGAGCCTCGCTCGCATTGCGATCGAAGGAGTCAGCGATGGCGGCTACTGCGCCGATCCAACGAGACCCGACCGCCGGCGCGCGGGCGCCGGTCGAGCCTCCTGTCCTCGGCTTCAAACCTGCAGATCCCGGCCCGCTCGGGCTGGCCGCGTTTGCGATGACGACGTTCGTGCTCTCGATGTTCAACTCGAACCTCGTCGGCGACAAGGGCGCGCCGGTCGTGCTCGGGCTGGCGCTCGCCTACGGGGGCATCGTCCAGGTGCTCGCCGGCATGTGGGAGTTCCGTACCGGCAACACGTTCGGGGCCGTGGCGTTCTCCTCGTTCGGCGCCTTCTGGATCTCGTTCTGGGCGCTCAACGTCTTCTACGCCAAGGACATCAGCGGCAACGTCGGCCACGCCGTCGGCTGTATCTGTGGGCGTGGGCGATCTTCACCGCCTACATGACGGTCGCAGCGCTCCGCGTGAGCGGGGCGGTGCTGACTCGTGTTCGTGCTGCTGACGGTGACGTTCGTGCTGCTCGCGATCGGCGCCACCGGCCCGCACGAAACCGTCACGCACTGGGGCGGCTACGTCGGCCTGGCGACCGCCGCCGCGGCTTGGTACGCGTCGTTCGCGGCCGTCGTCAACTCGACGTTCGCGCGCACGGTGCTGCCGGTCATCCCGCTCAACGTCGGCGCGGCACGGCGCGGCGGCGATATCGAGGTATAGGGTGGCGCGATGAGCGTCGAAGACCGCGCCGCGGCGGGGCAGGACCTCGACTCCGAGCTGGCCGGGCTGCTCGAGGTCGAGCGTTTCCCGCCGCCGCCGGAGTTTCGCGAGCAGGCGCTGCTGAACGACCCGGCGGTCTACGAGCGGCGGCCGCGCGACCCGCAGGCATGGTGGGTCGAGCAGGCCGAGCAGCTGCACTGGTTCGAGCCGCTGGGAGCACGGTGCTCGACGACTCCAACCCGCCCTTCTACAAGTGGTTCACCGGCGGCACGCTCAACGCCTCCTACAACTGCCTGGACCGCCACGTGGAGGCGGGCCGCGGCGAGCGCGTCGCGTTCCACTGGCGCGGCGAGGACGGCAGCGAGCGCGACATCACCTACGCCGAGCTGCTCGCCGAGGTCAAGCGCTTCGCCAGCGCGCTGAAGGACCTCGGCGTGCGGCAAGGGCGACGTCGTCGGGATCTACCTGCCGATGATCCCCGAGGTCGTCGTCGCGATGCTCGCCTGCGCGCGCATCGGCGCGCCCGCACAACGTCGTCTTCGGCGGCTTCTCCGCCGAGGCGGTGCGCGAGCGGATGGAGTTCTCCGAGGCGAAGGTCCTGATCACCGTGGACGGCGCCGCGCGCAAGGGCAAGACCGCGCCGGTCAAGGAGCGCGTCGACGAGGTGATGGGCGACCTGCAGACGCTCGAGAAGATCGTCGTCGTGCGCAGCAAGGGCGCTCGACTGCGAGATGAAGGAGGGGCGCGACGTCTTCTACGACGAGATCGCTGGCGGCGGCGGATCCCGAGTGCCCGGCCGAGCCGCTCGACGCCGAGCACCCGCTCTACATCCTCTACACCTCCGGCTCGACCGCCAAGCCGAAGGGCATCCTGCACACGACCGGCGGCTACCTGACCGGGGTCTCGGCGACCCACCGCTACGTCTTCGACCTCAAGCCGGAGTACCGACGTCTACTGGTGCGCGGCCGACGTCGGCTGGGTCACCGGCCACTCCTACATCGTCTACGGGCCGCTCTGCCAACGGCGCGACCTCGGTGATGTGGGAGGGCGCGCCGGACTACCCCGACAAGGGCATCTGGTGGGAGATCGTCGAGCGCTACGGCGTCAGCGATCCTCTACTGCGCGCCGACCGCGATCCGCGCCTGCATCAAGTGGGGCGCGCAGTGGCCGGGCAAGCACGACCTCTCCTCGCTGCGGCTGCTCGGCTCGGTCGGCGAGCCGATCAACCCGAAGGCGTGGCTCTGGTACCACAAGGTGATCGGCGGCGAACGCTGCCCGATCGTCGACACCTGGTGGCAGACCGAGACCGGCGCGATCATGATCACGCCGCTGCCCGGGCATCACGGCAGACCAAGCCGGGCTCGGCGACGCATCCCGTTCCCGGGCGTGTTCGCCGAGGTGCGCGACGAGTCCACCGGCGAGCCGATCGAGCGAGGGCCAGGGGCTGCTGGTGCTGACGCGGCCGTGGCCGTCGATGCTGCGCACCCTCTACAAGGAGGAGGAGCGCTTCGTCGAGACCTACTTCAAGCGCTTCGGCCCCGAGACCTACCTCGTCGGCGACGCGGCGCGCGCGCGACAGGGACGGCTACCTCTGGGTGATCGGGCGCATCGACGACGTCGTCAACGTCTCCGGCCACCGCCTCTCCACCGCCGAGGTCGAGTCCGCGATCGTCGCGCACCCCGACGTCGCCGAGGCGGCGGTGATCGGCCAGCACGACGAGGACACCGGCCAGGCGATCGTCGCGTTCGTGACGCTGCAGGGCGAGCTGCGAGGGCGACGAGCAGACCGTCGAGGGCATCCGCGAGACGGTCGCCGAGCGGATCGGCAAGTTCGCGCGCCCCAAGCGCATCATCTGGGCCGACGACCTGCCCAAGACGCGCTCGGGCAAGATCATGCGCCGCCTGCTGCGCGACATCGCCGAGGGCCGCGCGCTGGGCGACGTGACGACGCTGCGCGACCCCGCGGTCACAGAGCAGCTCGAGACCAAGGTCCACGAGCTCCAGGCCCAGGAAGACTGAGGCGGCCGCGGGCGGTACCCGCGGACACGGCGCTGGAAACAAAGTGCAACAAACGCTGCAGGGCTAAAGTCGCGCGCGCTCCTACGCGATAGGAGACGCAGCAGCTCGCAGAAAACTCGAGCCACGGAGGGGGCGGAGACAGTTCCCCCGCGTGCTCCCGACAAAGGCACTCTCGCCGTGAGGCGAGGTCGCAAAGCCAGGGGTCTCCCAGCGAGACAGCCCAGCTACCGAAGGAGAACGAAATGCACCCCAGCCCTCGCCGGGCGGCCGGAAGGCTCCTGCTCGCACTCGGCATCCTCTCGCTGCTGGCTATCGTCTCGAGCGCCGCTGCGGCCGCGCCTCACCACGGCCGCCACCCGCACTCCTCGTCGTTCAGCCGGGCGCTCCACTCCGCTTCGATGCGCGCCAACGGCGCCGACCGCCGCCTCGTCGCCCGGGCCCGCACGCTGCACCGCTGCCTGCGCGCCGGCGGCGCCTGTGCCCACCTGCACCAGTCCGTCGAGCGCGCCGGCCGCGCCTTCACCGCCGCCGAGCGCAACCTCGCGCTGAAGGCACGCCGCTCGAACCGCGCCGCTTCGAGCTCGGCGATCCTGCGCCCGCCGACGCTTCGCGCCAGCGGCTACAAGCTCGACTGGAACCGCGTTGCCACCCGCGCCACCGGCTACGTGCTCGTGAGCGCCGTCCCCGGCCAGCCCTACCACTACCAGTACCTGCACGCGCTGGCGGCGACCCCGCCGCCGGTGCCCGGTAAGACCGTGAGCTACGCCGTGCGCTCGGCCGTGAGCTCCTCGCACTGGTCGAACATCATCAAGGTCGCCTACCCCGCCGCTCCGCCGGCCCCCACGCCGACGCCTCCCGCGGGCCCGCCCTCAGAACAGCTGAACCTCAAGGCCGCGCCTGCCCTGAGCGCGTCGGGGCAGACGCTGGAGTGGAACCTCGTCGCCCACGTCACCGCCTACATCCTCCTCAGCAAGGTCCCGGGCCAGCCCGAAGCGTTCACCGCCGTCAGCGGCACCTCGACGACCCCAGCAGCGGTGGCGGGCAAGACCGTCACCTACTCTGTCCGCACCGCCGTGGACGGCAGCGAATGGGCGCCCCCGGTCACGATCACCTACCCGGCCGCGCCGGCACCCAAAGAAACCGCGCCGCCGCCGCCGTCGAAAGAATCGGGCTTCTCGGTGATCGGGACCGACGGGTTCCAGCCGGGTATCAACTCCGGCACGAACCCGCAGGACTTCACCGGCACCTCGGTGCTCGGCGCGAAGGTCGTGCGCATCTCGTTCTCGATCGGCCAGCCCGCATCGTCGCTGGAATACGCCATCGCCAACTACGCGGCGAAAGGCGTGCGGGTGGCCCCGCTGGCCTCCTTCTACGGACGCATGCCGACGGCGGCCGAAGCGCAGAGCGTGGCGAGCTGGGCGAGGGCCTACGGCCCCGGCGGCACCTACTGGGCCAACCACGCCGGCGGCAATCTGGCGATTCAGACGATCGAGTTCGGCAACGAGACCTCCTACGGCTACCAGTACGGCGACAACGCGGGGACGCCCTCCTACCAGGCGCGCGCCCAGACCTACGCGGTGCGCCTGAAGGAAGCCGCCGAAGCGATCACCGCCACCGGCATCAAGGTCGGCGTGCTGGCGGTCGCCGACGACCCGTCGGGCAACTGGATGAACGGCATGTTCGCAGCGGTGCCCAACCTCGGCAGCTACGTCTCGGGCTGGGTCACCCACCCCTACGGCACCTCAGGCAAAGGGAAGATCCTGGGCGTGTTGCAGCAGACGGCCGCCCACGGTGCCCCGTCGAACATCCCCATCGACATCACAGAGTGGGGGCTCTCGACCGACAACGGCGTCTGCGTCTCCGAAAACTACGGCCTGAACCCGTGCATGACCTACGCCGAAGCCGCCGAACAGCTGAAGAAGAGCGTCGCCGAAATCAAATCGCTCGTCGGCAGCCGCCTGCAGCTGTTCATGCTGTACCAGGTGCGCGACCAGGAAAGCCCCGGCGCCAGCAACAACCGCGAGGCATACTTCGGGCTGCTCCAGCACGAAGATCAGCCGAAGGGCGCCTTCACCGCGGCCGTGCAGGAACTGCTCGCGATCTGATGATCTGAAATCGCAGGCCGGCGCTCATGCCGGCCTCCGGCAAGCCTCATGCGTGGGCGCCCGTGGCCGCAGTGGCCGCGGGCGCTGCGTGTTCTGCGCTAGCCGCCGACGAGCAGTTCGCTGTGCGGGTCTCCGCTCAGCCGCACCAGTTCGCGCGCCGACACGGGTGTGGGGGCCGGCGCGACGAACCGCGTGAGCGCGAACGATTCGTTCTTGCGCGCCGAGGCGAGCCGGAAGCCGCGGGGAGCCTGCAGCGGCGCGTAGGGGGCCGAGGGCGCGCCGTAGGTGTGGCGTTCGCGCAGGACCGGGAACGCGATTTCGCGGGCGATCACCGTCGCGGTGCCAACCTTGCGCAGAGGGCCGAGGTAGACGGCGAGAGGTGAGTCGCCGAACCGTTCCGCCACGATCACGCGGGGCTGCAACGGCGCCGGAAGCGCCTGCGCCGCCCCGCGCCAGTCGTCGCGCTGATAGCCCGGCAGCAGATTCGTCGCGACGATCACCGCCAGCCCGATGGCGCACAACCCGCTGCCCAGCGCGGCACCGGCGCGCCCGGCACCGGCGCAGCCGAGGCCGATCGCGACGAGGACTGCGAAGGGGACCCAGGCCGCGATCACGTTGCGCCCGTCGAAGACGTCGATCAGGTGCGTCCCCGCGAGCACCAGCGGGATACCGACGCCGGCCGCCGCGACGATCGCGGCATCGCGGGCCCGGTCGCGCTCGACCCCGCGGGCGCGGGTGACCACGAGCCAGAGCGCCCCGAGCGCGAGCAGCGTGCTGACCGCAGCGGTCCCGAGCTGCCCCGGTGAGTAGAGGCCCACCAGAAACTGCTTGCCGGTCTCCCCGATGCGGGTGACGAGCGAGGATTCTTCGATCCACAGGGCTTTGCCGGAGTTGCGCTGGTCGACCGCGAGCGGCAACAGCGCGATGCCGACGACCGCGACGGCGCCGACCGGCCAGAGCAGCCGGCGCCAGCCCAGGCGGCGCCACAGGATCAGGGTCTCGGGGATGAAGAGGAAGGCGGCGAAGTAGTGCGTGAGCAGCGCCAGCACCGAGAACATGCCCCACCACGCGATGCTGCGGCCGTCGCGACGGGCCATCGCGCGCTCGAAGAACAGGAACGCGGCCGCGCAGAACATGATCAGCAGCCCGTACGCGCGCGCCTCCTGGGAGTAGTAGTACATCGCCGGGCTCACGACGGCGAGCGCCGCGGCCCAGCCGGCGACGCGGTCGGAGATCTCCCGCCCGCAGGCCCATACGAGCGGGATCGTGATCGTTCCGGCGAGCGCCGAGAGCGTGCGGAAGCCGAGCGGCCCGAGGCCGAAGATCCGGGTCCAGACCCACGCGAGCGAGTAGTAGAGCGGCGGCGTCGACTCGCTCGAGGACAGGTGGGAGATCATCGAGGAGAAGCTGCGGTGGACGAGCGCGATCGTGATCGCCTCATCGCCCCAGATCGACTGCACGTCCAGGGTGCCGAACCGCAGCGCGGCACCGGCCACGGTCAGCGCGATCACGAGCTGCAACGCCGAGGGGCGCCAGCCCGCACGGGTCTCGGGCGCGTCGGCAGCCCGCGGCGGGGGCGTGCCGGCGCGTGCGCTCATCGCCATGCGCAGAAGGATAGGTTCGGCTGCGGAGGCGTTGGACGAATCGCGGAGATCCGCCGTGGCCCTAGGGGAGATCCCCTAGGAGCGGGCGCTCGCGCGGTGCCATGATCTGTGGCATGTCCTCCGAGCAGAACTTCGGAGACGCCGCTGCGGGGCGCCACATCGTCTTCGGCGGCGAGCCGCGCGACCATCCGCGGCTGCGGCGCCGACCCGACGAAGGCCTTCTCGGAGGCGTGTGCGCCGGCCTGGCGGCGCGCCTCGGCGTGAACGTTCGCGTGGTGAGGATCCTGACCGCCGCCGTCGGCGTGGTCGGGGGCGTCGGGATCGCGGTCTACGCGCTTGCCTGGGCGCTGGTCCCCGTCGCGCCGGAGAGCGAGGGCCGTCCCCGCCGCCGCGGTGGCTGGCGGGAGGCGGCGATGATCGTGATCACCGTCGTGGCGGTGGTATGGGCGGTTCGCTACGTGGGCCTGGGGCTGGGCGCCGGCGCGATCTGGCCGGTGATAATCGGCTCCTGTGGGGTGGCGCTCGTATGGCGTCCGACGGTCGGTTCGCCGTCGGCGAGCACGAGCGAGACCACAGGCAGGCGGTCCCTGCGCGGCCTTGTGCGCGGCGCGGCCCGTCTGGACGGACCGCGGGTGATCCTCGGTGTGGTGATGGTGGCATTCGCGGTTGCGGCGCTGCTGCACGCTTTCGCGGTGGCCCACAGTCTCGGGCGGGCGGTCGGCGCCGTGGCGATCGTCGTCGGCGTCTTCGGCGCGCTGATCGTGCCGTGGTTCGTGCGACTCGCGCGCAACCTCGGCTCCGAGCGGGCCGCCCGCATCCGCGAGCAGGAGCGCGCCGAGGTGGCCGCCCACCTCCACGACTCCGTCCTGCAGACGCTGGCGCTGATCCAGAAGCGCTCCGCCGAACCGCAGGAGGTGGCAGCGCTCGCGCGCCGCCAGGAGCGCGAGCTGCGCACCTGGCTGCATCAGGGGCGCGCCACCTCGGAGGCCGACACGGTGGCCTCGGCTCTGCGCCAGGCCGCGGCGGAGGTGGAGGAGCTGCACGGCATGCCGATCGAGGTCGTGACGGTGGGCGACAGGCCGCTGGACGCCTCACTCGATGCGCTGGTGCTCGCGGCGCGGGAGGCGATGACGAACGCCGCCAAGTTCTCGGGCAGCAGCCGTATCGACCTCTATGCCGAGGCGCGCGACGGCCACGTCGAGGTCTTCGTGCGCGACCGCGGCGTCGGCTTCGACACCCAGGCGGTGCCGCCGGACCGGCGTGGGCTGCGCGATTCGATCCAGGGCCGCATGGAGCGCCATCGCGGGCTCGCCCGCGTGCGCAGCAGGCTCGGGGAGGGCACCGAGGTCGAGCTGCAGGTGGGCTGCGCATGAGCACCGGCGCTCAGCCCCGGGTGGTGATCGTCGACGACCATCGCCTCTTCAGGGCCGGTGTCAAGGCTGAGCTTCGCGGCCTCGTCGACGTCGTCGGCGACGCCGGCACGGTCGAGGAGGCCGTCGCGGCGATCGCCGCGCTGGCTCCCGACGTGGTGCTCCTCGACGTCCACATGCCCGATGGCGGCGGCGAGGAGGTGATCAGGCGCTCGGCTGGAGCGCAGGACGCGCCGCGCTTCCTGGCGCTGTCGGTGTCCGATGCGGCCGAGGACGTGATCGCAGTCATCAGGGCCGGCGCGCGAGGCTACGTCACGAAGACGATCTCAGGGCCCGAGCTGGCAGAAGCGGTGGCGCGCGTCGCCGAAGGCGACGCGGTGTTCTCGCCGCTCCTCGCGGGCTTCGTCCTCGACGCGTTCGCCGTGGAGGGCGCCGGCACACCGAGCCAGGCCCCCGCCGCAGCGGATCCCGAGCTCGACCAGCTCACCCCACGCGAGCGCGAGGTGCTGCGTCACATCGCGCGCGGCTACATGTACAAGGAGATCGCAAGGACGCTCGGCATCTCCACCAAGACCGTCGAGGCGCATGTCTCGGCGGTGCTGCGCAAGCTCCAGCTCTCCAGCCGCCACGAGCTGAGCCGCTGGGCGGTCCAGCGCCATCTCGTCAGCTTCGAGTAGGCACGTCGGCCGCCGTCTTAGTACGTAGTGCGATATAACGTCGCACGTAATTTTTCGCCCACTAGGGGCAATCCCCAATTGCGGTTGCCGGCGCGCTGTGGCGAGATTTGTCCTCCCCTCTGACCCCCCGGAAGGAATCGAATGCCCCCCACCGCAGAGCTCAGCGACGAGCGATCGTCGGCCCCGGCGATCGAGACCCGCGGTCTCACCAAGCGCTTCGGCGAGCGCGCCGCGGTCGACGGCGTCGACCTCTCCGTCCCGCGCGGCTGCGCGTTCGGGTTCCTCGGGCCGAACGGCGCCGGCAAGACGACCCTGATCCGCACGCTGCTCGGGCTCACCCACGCGAGCGCCGGTTCGATGTCCCTGCTCGGCCTGCCGGTGCCCGCGCAGCGGGTCGAGGCGCTGCGGCGCGTCGGCGCGATCGTCGAGGAGCCCCGCTTCCACATGCACCTGTCCGGGCGCGAGAACCTGCGCGTGGTGGCGGCCGCCCGCGGCCCGGAGGTCCGTTCGCGGATCGAGCCGGCGCTGGCGCGGGTCGGCCTCACCACGCGTGGCGGCGATCGAGTGTCCAAGTACTCGATGGGCATGCGCCAGCGCCTGGGCGTGGCGCGCTGCCTGCTCGCCGATCCGCAGCTGCTGATCCTCGACGAGCCCACCAACGGCCTCGACCCCGCCGGCATCCAGGAGTTCCGGGAGATGATCCGCGCGATGGTCGAGCAGGAGGGGCGCACCGTCTTCGTCTCCTCCCATCTGCTCGACGAGGTCGAAAAGACCTGCGACGCCGCGGCGATCGTCGACCGCGGCAAGGTCATCACCCAGGGTCCCGTGGCCGAGCTGGCCGGGGGCGGCGCGCCTTTCGAGCTGATCCTCGGCGTGGACGACCCGGACCGCGCGCTGCAGATCCTCGAGGGCAGCGAGCTGGTCGTCTCGGTGCGCCTCAGCGACGAGGGCCTGCGCGCGGTGCTGGCTGCCGAGGCCGCCGATTCCGGCGTCGCAGTGGCCCGTCTGAACGCGGCGCTGGTCGCAGGCGGGATCGGCGTGATGCGCCTCGAGCCCGTCCGCCACAGCCTCGAGCAGCGGTTCCTGGAGATCACTACGCGGCTTGAAACGGCCGACGAGGAGGTGCCGGCATGAGCACCGCGATCGAAGGCCGGCACGCCGGGCCGGCGGGCTCTCTCCCGGTCCAGATGGTCGGAGCCGACCTCCTGAAGCTGCGCAAGCGGCGCGGGACGATCGCCTGGTCGCTGCTCCTGGTCCTCGTGCCGCTGCTGATCTACTTCATCGTCGGCGCCGCGCAGCACTCCTCGAACCCGGCCGAACACGGTCCGGCAGGAGGACTCAACGGCTTCCAGGACGGACTGCGCATCCTCGCCGTGATCTTCGGGCCGCTGGCTGCGATCCTGATCGGCACGGACGCGGGCGCGGGCGACGTCAGCGCGGGCGTGTTCCGCGATCTCGTCGTCACGGGCCGCTCGCGGGTGGCGCTGTTCGCCTCGCGCGTGCCGGCCGCCGTCGCCTTCACCTGGCTCCTCGCGCTGATCGGTTACGCCGTGATGGCGCTCGGCGTGTACGCGCTCGCCGACGGTTCGCCGACCCCAGATGCGGCGTCGATGCTGAACGGCCTCGGCTTCATGCTGCTCTCGACGGGAGTGATCGCCGCCGTGGCGGTCGGCTTCTCCTCGCTGACGGCCTCGAAGCCCGCGGCGCTCGTGGTGCTGATCGGCTGGCAGCTGATCGCGAGCCCGATCCTCACCAACATCAGCTCGCTCGGCAGCGCGCGCGAGCTGGTCCTGCGCGAAGCGATCAACCACTTCAGCCCGGTCGGCCTCGGCGACGGCCACGGTCCCGGCAGTTCGATCGTGAGCCTCAGCACCGGCACCGCGGTGCTCGTGACGGCGGTCTGGCTGGTCGTGTTCCTGGCGCTTGGTGCGTGGCGCACCCGCACGATGGACGCATGAGCGGGGCCGAGCCGGGCCGTCCGGACGCCGGCTTGCAAGCGGATCTGCCGCGAGGCGATGCGGCGGAGCGTCTCGCTACCCTCGGACCGATGAGCGGAACTGATCACCGGGGCGAGATCGTCGCCGCGCAGGACCTGACGCGCCGTTATGGCGAAGGCGAGGCCGCCGTCGATGCGCTCGCCGGCGTCACGGTCTCGGTCGCGCAGCAGCGCTTCGCCGCGATCATGGGCCCGTCCGGCTCGGGCAAGTCGACCCTGATGCACCTGCTGGCCGGACTCGATCATCCCACCTCGGGCCACGTTCAGATCGCCGAAATCGAGCTGACCGACCTCGACGACCGCGCGCTGACCAAGCTGCGCCGCGACCGCATCGGCTTCATCTTCCAGACCTTCAACCTGCTGCCGGTGCTCGATGCCGAAGAGAACATCCTGCTGCCGCTGTCGATCGCAGGGCGTGACGTGGATCGCGAGTGGTTCGACACGCTCGTGCGGGCGGTCGGGATCGGAGATCGCCTGAAGCACCGGCCCGCCGAGCTGTCCGGGGGCCAGCAGCAGCGCGTCGCCGTCGCGCGGGCGCTGGTCTCGCGCCCGTCGGTCGTGTTCGCCGACGAGCCGTCCGGCAACCTCGACTCGAAGTCGACCGACGACGTCCTGAGGCTGCTCCGCCAAGCGGTGGACGAGTTCGAGCAGACGGTCGTGATGGTCACCCACGACGCCCACGCGGCGTCGTTCGCCGACCGCCTGCTGGTGCTCGCAGACGGGCGCATCGTCCACGACGGGGAGGCGGTCAGCACCGAGCAGACGCTCGACCTGATGAAGGCTCTGGGCTGATGCTGAAACTGGTGCTGCGGGGCTTCGCCCAGCGCAAGCTGCGCGTGGCGCTGACGGCGATCGCGATCGTGCTCGGCGTCGCCCTGATGGCCGGGACGTACATCCTCACGGACACGATCAACAACTCGTTCGCGAAGATCTTCCAGACCGCGAGCAAGGGTCACGACGTGGTGGTCACACCGACCGAAACCCTCGGCCGCGAAGTGCGCTCGGCGACCTCGCCCGTCACTCAGCAGATGGTGGAAAAGGTGCAACGCACCGCGGGAGTCGCGGAGGCGGCAGGCTCGATCTTCTCGCGCGGCACGTTCCTCGACACGCGGCGCAAACGGCTGACGAGCGGGTTCGCGCCCGCCTTCATCGCCTCGAAGGTGCCGCCGCGCTTCGAGTCGTTCAAACCCGTCAAGGGGCGCTACCCGGCAAACTCCTCCGAGGTCGCGATCGACGAGTCGACCTCCGAACGCTCGGGTCTCGGCCTCGGCCGGCGCATGATCGTGGCGGGGACAGGAGGCACGGGCACCTACACGATCGTGGGCATCCTGCGCTTCGGCGGCGGCGAATCCTTCGGCGGTGCGGGCGCCGCGCTGCTGCTGCCGGCGGAGGCGCAGCGGCTGCTGGGCCAGCCCGGCCGCTTCGACCAGATCGACGTTGCCGCGCGTCCGGGCGTCACGCCGGATCAGCTGCGCGCCCGCATCCGCGCCGAGCTGCCCGCCACCGTCCAGGTGCGGACCGGCTCCGAACAGGCCTCCAAGGACACGAGCAACCTCGAACACAACCTCGGCGGGCTGCGCACCTTCCTGCTGATCTTCGCCTACGTCGCGCTGGTGGTCGGCGCGTTCATCATCTTCAACACCTTCTCGATCACGGTCGCCCAGCGCGTGCGCGAACTCGCCCTGCTGCGCACGCTCGGCGCCTCGCGCGGCCAGATCCTCAGCTCGGTCGTCTACGAAAGCCTGATGCTCGGCGTGCTCGGGGCCGTGCTCGGCCTGCTCGCGGGGATCGCCGTCGCGCCATTGCTCGATGCGCTCTTCAAAGCGTTCGGGGCCACGCTGCCTGACAACGGCACCGTGATCGAGACACGCACGATCGTCGTCTCGCTGCTGGTCGGCGTGGTCGTGACGCTGCTGGCGGGGCTCGCGCCGGCGCTGCGCGCGACCCGCGTGCCACCCGTCGCCGCGATGCGCGAGGGCGTTGCGATCCCGCCGCGCCCGCTGCCGACGCGCAAATGGCTCGTGATCCGCTTCGTCATCGGGGTGCTCCTGCTGGGCGTGCTGATCGCGGTCGGCGCCGCCGGGATCGGCATCGTGCTGATCGTGATCTGGGTGTTCCGTGGCGCGCGCCTGTTCGTGCGGCTGCGCCGCGGCGAAGAACGACCGCAGCGGCGCTATCGCATCGTCCCCGCGCTCGGCCACACGATCGGCCGCCTCGTGCGCTGGCGCGGGATCACCGGCCGGCTGGCGGAGGAGAACTCGGTGCGCCAGCCCGGTCGCACCCTGGTCACCGCCGCGGCGCTGATGGTGGGCCTTGCGCTGGTGGCCTTCGTGGCGGTGCTGGCGGCGAGCTTCAAGGCCACGATCAACCACGCCGTCGACCGTTCCTTCGCCGGCAACCTGATCGTCGAGAACTCCCAGAGCGGCAACAGCGAACAGGGCATCCCGCCGGGCGTCGCGGTGGCGGTGCGCAAAGTGCCCGGCGTCAAGGAAGTGACGGCGCTGGCCTTCACGCTCGGCCGGCCGGTGGGCACGACGAAAAACGAAACGGTCACGGCCGTCGAACCCGAATCGTTCGGGAAGGCCTACAAGCTCGAATGGAAGCAGGGCTCGAGCGCGACGCTCCTCGGCCTCACCGGCACGCGGATGATCGTCACCGAAGGGTTTGCGAAATCCCGTCACTTGAAAGTCGGCTCGCCGCTGACCCTGCTGACGCCCACGGGGGCGCACGTGACCCTCACGACCACGGGCATCATCAAGGAAAACGCCGAACTGCTCGGTGCGATCACGATCAATCGCGCCCTTGGTGCGACCGCGTTCGGACAGCGCGAAGACGGTGTCAACTTCGTCACCTACGTCCCCGGCGCGACCGACGCGCAGGTCCAGCCGCGGGTCGACGCGCTGCTCAAGATCGACTACCCGCAGGTGCGCTCGCGCACGGCCGCGCAGTTCAAGCAGGACCTGGCGGGGCAGATCAACAACCTGCTGACGCTGATCTACGTGCTGCTCGCGCTGTCTGTGATCGTCTCGCTGTTCGGGATCGTCAACACCCTGATCCTCTCGATCTACGAGCGCACACGCGAGCTGGGGATGATGCGCGCGATCGGCACGAGCCGCCGCCAGATCCGCCAGATGATCCGCTACGAGTCGGTGATCACCGCCCTGATCGGAGGCGTCATGGGGCTGGTGTTGGGGATCGTCGGCGCGCTGGCCGCCTCGATTCCGCTGTCGGGCGGAGGCTATGTCCAGGCCTGGCCGGTCGGGACGTTGATCGTGCTGCTGGTGGTGGCGGGCCTCGCGGGCGTCGTCGCGGCCGCGATTCCGGCCCGCCGCGCGGCGCGGCTGGACATGCTGCGCGCGATCTCCGGGGAGTGAGGCCGGCGGCGCGACGCTAAGCTGCGCCCCGATGGCCGCGCCGGCGACGCCCGAGACCGATCCTGAGCTGCAGAAGGCGAGCTGGGATCTCGACCCGCTCGTCGGCGGCGAGGGGCGGGAGGGCGTCGAGAGGCGCATGGCCGAGGCGCTCGAGCGCTCGCAGGCTTTCGCCGAGCGTCACGCGGGCAAGCTCGGCGACCTGGACCACGCCGGGCTGGCGGCGGCGATGGGGGAGCTCGCGGCGATCACGGAGCTGGCGGCACGCGCCGGTTACTACGCGGCCCTGCGATTCTCGACCGACACCGCCGACCCCGCGGTCGGCGCCCTGATGCAGTGGGTGCAGGAGCAGGAGACCGCGATCCAGACGACGCTGCTGTTCTTCGAGCTCGAGTGGGCCGCGCTGCCCGATGAGCGCGCCGAGGAGCTGCTCGCTGGCGGCGGGCTGGACTTCGCCGCTCACCATCTGCGCAACGTACGGCGTTATCGCGACCACCTGCTCTCCGAGCCCGAGGAGCGGATCGTCACCGAGAAGTCCCTTACGGGCGCGACCGCCTGGAGGCGGCTGTTCGAGGAGCTGACATCGGTGATCGAGGTCGATCTCCCGCCGGAGACCGACGGCGGCGAGCATCAGGGCGTGCCACTCGAAATCGCCCTCAGCCGCCTGCAGGACGCGGACCGGGAGGTCAGGCGCACGACCGCCGAAGGCGTCACAGCCGCGCTCGCGCCCGGTCTGCGCACGCGCGCATACCTCTTCAACACGCTGCTCGCCGACAAGGCCGTCGAAGACCGCCTGCGCGGCTACCCGAGCTGGCTGGCCGCGCGCAACCTCTCGAACGAGGCGAGCGACGAGTCGGTGCAGGCTCTGATCGAGGCGGTGCGCCGTCGCTATGAGATCCCGCGCCGCTGGTACCGGCTGAAGGCGCGCCTGCTGGGCCTCGAGCGCATCGCCGACTACGACCGGCTGGCGTCGGTGAGCGAGGACGAGGCAGCCCGTTTCACCTACGGAGAAGCGCGCCAGATCGTGCACGAGTGCTACTCGGGCTTCTCGCCCGAACTGGGAGCGCTCGTCCGGCGCTTCTTCGACGAGCGGCGGATCGACGCGCCCGTGCGCCCTGCCAAGCGCGGGGGCGCGTTCTGCGCGGGCACCGTCCCCTCGGAGTTCCCCTACGTGCTCCTCAACTACACGGCTCGCCGCCGCGACGTGCTGACGCTCGCGCACGAGCTGGGCCATGGCGTCCACTTCGCGCTCGCCGCGCGCCAGGGGATCTTCCACCAGTCCACACCGCTGACGCTCGCGGAGACGGCGTCGGTGTTCGGCGAGACGATCGTCTTCGGGAAGCTGCTCGAACAGGACACCTCGCCCGCCTCGCAGCTGGCGCTGCTGGCCGAGAACCTCGAGGACACGATCGCCACCGTGTTCCGCCAGGTGGCGATGAATCGATTCGAGGATCTGGTCCACACCGAGCGCCGTGAGCAGGGCGAGCTCTCCGTCGATCGCTTCGGCGAGCTGTGGGCCTCCTCGCAGGAGGAGCTGCTCGGCGACTCGGTCGAGATCACCGACGGCTACCGCAACTGGTGGTCCTACATCCCGCACTTCATCGGCAGCCCCGGCTACGTCTACGCCTACGCCTACGGGCAGCTGCTCGCACTGTCGGTGTACGAGCGCTACGAGCAGCTCGGTTCGGAGCTGGTTCCCAGATACCTGGAGATGCTCGCCGCCGGCGGCTCGAAAAGCCCCGAGGAGGTGGCGGCGATCGTCGGCATCGACCTCTCCGATCCCGGTTTCTGGGACGCGGGGCTCGACCTGGTCGAGCGGCAGCTCACGCAGGCCGAGGAGGCCGCCGAGCGCTCCGGGCGCCTGTAGGTCCGTCGCCCCTACAGCAGCCCGAGCGCCGACCCGGTGTGCGCCACCAGGTCGAACAGGGGCTGCGGCACGATCCCGAACACGAGCGTCGCGGCGCCGGCGAGAACCGCCACGAAGACGATCTCCGGCTGGCTGTCGCGAGCGAGCTGGAAGCCCTCGGCGTCGAGCTCGCTGGAGCCGCCGGCCACCGCGGGTAGGCCGCCGGGCCCTTCCGCTCCGGGTCTGGGCACGGAGGGCCGGCCGGGCGCCTCGCGCATCCACATCGCCGCGATCACCGGCAGGTAGTACCCGAGCGAGATCATCGAGCCGACGACGATCACGATCCCGAGCCAGGCGTAGCCGCCTTCGACGCTTGCCTGGATCAGGTAGATCTTGCCGATCAGCCCCGCGGTCGCCGGGATGCCTGCAAGCCCGAGCATCGCCAGCGTCAGCGGCCAGGCGAGCAGCGGCCGCTCGCGACCCAGTCCCGAGACGGCGGAGATCGAGTCGCCGAGGCCGGTCTCGCGCTCGCGCGCGACGATCACGGCGAACGCCGCCACGTTCATCATCAGGTAGACGAGGAGGTAGAGCACCGTCGCCCGCACGCCGATGGCCGACGCGACGACCACGCCGGCGAGCATGTAGCCCGCCTGTCCGACGGAGGAGTAGGCGAGCATCCTCTTCAGCGACGACTGTCCGAGCGCGCCGACGTTGCCGACCACGATCGTGATCGTCGCGAGCGCCGCGAGCGCCGGGCCCCAGCTCGCGTGCGCTTCGATCAGCGCCACGTCGAAGAAGCGCAGGAAGGCGCCGAACGCGGCGACCTTGGTGGTGACCGCCATGAAGGCGGTCACCGGCGTCGGCGCGCCCTCGTAGACGTCGGGGGTCCACTGGTGGAAGGGCGCGATCGAGGCCTTGAAGGCGAGCCCGGCGACGCACAGCGCGATCCCGGTGAGCGTCAGCACGTCGGTCGAGAGCCCGCCCGACGCGAGCTTCGCGGCGATCCCCGCATAGTCGGTCTGCCCGGTGGCGCCGTAGATCAGCGCCAGCCCGTAGAGCAGCGTCGCCGAGCCGACCGAGCCGACGATCAGGTACTTCAGCCCGGACTCCAGCGAGTGCTCGCGGCGCATTTCGACCGCGCAGAGCACGTAGAGGGGGATCGAGAGCAGCTCGAGGCCGGTGAACAGGGCGACCGTGTTCTGTGCCGCGACGAGCATCACCATGCCGGCGAGCGAGGCCAGCAGCAGCGCATGGAACTCGCCGTGCGCAGCTTCGCGCGCCGCGTGTGAGCGCCACGCCAGCAGCACCGTGCAGGCGCCGCCGGCGACCAGCACGAGCGTCAGCACCTGCGTCAGCGGATCGATCCGCAGCGCGCCCGAGATCAGCGAGGCGCGGTCGCCCCATTTCCAGAGCGTCAGTCCGAGTGTCGCCGCCAGGGCGAGGAGGGTCAGCGCCGGCACGAGCTGGGCGCGTACCCAGCGCGTGCCGACGAGCCCCACGAGCAGCACGATCGCCGCGCCGCCCAGCAGCGCGATCAGGGGCGCGAGCATGGCCCACTCGATGTGCGGGCCTTTGAGGTGGGCGGTGGCGAGGATGAGGGTCATTTCGCTTCGACCCGACTGCTGAGGTTCGAGGCCGCACGGCCGGGCGCTTCAGCCACCTGGGTCGCTGCCCCGGCGTCGGCCGAGAAGTAGTGGCACTCCGGGTGCACGCCGCATTCTGCGACGAGCTGCGCGTCGACGACGGCCCCCTTCACCGACTGTTCGCTCCGGTGCAGCGCGAGCTGCGGATACACCGCCATGAACAGGATCACCGCCACGATCGGCACGAGCACGAGCCCGTCGCGCACCGTGATCTCCCGCGACTGCACCGTCTTGCCCGCGCGGTTGTGCATCGCGCGGATGAACAGCCGCAGCGCGTACACGCTCGCCATCACGACACCCGTGAACGCGATGATCGCGATCACGAGCTTGGCTTTGAAGACACCCAGCAGGATCAGGAACTCGCCGACGAAGTTGGACGAGCCGGGCATCGCGAGCGTGGCGAGCGCGACGATGAGGAAGATGGTCGCGAGCACGGGCGCGCGGAACGCGATCCCGCCCATGTCGCGGATGTCTTCGGAGCCGCCTGCCCGCCGCGCCAGCAGCGCGGCGATGAACAGCAGCGGCGCCACGACGATCGCGTGGTTGACCATCTGCAGCAGCGCGCCCTGGGCGCCCTGCGAGTTCAGGGCGAAGATGCCGAGCGTGATGAAGCCGAGCTGCGCGACCGAGGAGTAGCCCGCGATCAGCCGCACGTCGGTCTGCGTGAAGGCCTGCATCGAGCCGTAGAGGATCGACAGCAGGCCGATCACCAGCATCAGCGTCTGGAAGTGAACCGAGGCGCGCGGGAACAGCGTCAGCACGATCGCGAGGAAGCCGTAGGCGCCGACCTTGGAGAGCACCCCGGAGAAGACCATCAGCACCTCGACCGGCATCGCGCGGTAGCCGTCGGGCATCCAGCCGTGCAGGGGGAAGGCGGGCATCTTCACGAGGAAGGCGGCGGCGAACAGCAGGAAGATCCACTCCTGGGAGCCGGTCGAGAGGGGCGCGTGCTGCAGCGCGGTGAAGGCGAAGTCGAGGTGGCCGCCGTTCTGCTGTGCGGCGAGCACGCCGGTCGCGACGGCGCCGGCCAGCATCAGCAGCGATCCCACCAGCGTGTAGATGACGAGCTTGGTCGTCGCGCGCACGCGTGTCGAGCCCTCCGGGTCGCGGCCCCAGACCCCGATCAGGAAGTAGAAGGGGATCAGCATCAGGTCGAAGAACGCGACGAACAGGATCAGGTCCTGCGCGAGGAACGCGCCGAGCACTCCGGACTCGGCGAGCATCAGCTGGAAGTAGAAGCTCCGCGCGCGCTCGGGCGGCCCCGCCGCGCGCAGGTTGCTGGCCAGCACGGCTGCGGCGAACAGCAGCCCGGTCATCGCGACGAGGAGGACGTTCAGGCCGGTGGCCGCGAGCTTGTAGTGGATGCCCAGCGAGGGGATCCACATCGTGTCGGTGACGTCCTGCGCGCCGCCGCCGGGCTTGTAGGCGGCGAGCATCCAGATCGCGAGGCCGAACGTCGCGAGCGCTCCGAGCAGCGCCGCGACGCCGGCGCTGGAGATCGGGCGGCGGACCTCTCCGCCGGGGGCGGTCGCGGGCGTCGCCGTGCGTCCGGTGCGGCGCGGCGGCAGCAGCGCTCCGAGCAGACCCGCTGCGAGCGGCAGCCAGACGACTATCGAGAGGTTGGGCATCGCCTGATCAGCTCTGGAGCAGGAAGTAGAAGCCGACGGCGGTGACGCCGAGCACGAGCAGCGCCGCGTAGTAACGGACGAACCCGCTCTGCACCGCGCGCACGGCGGCCGAGGAGGCACGCACGATGCCGGTCGTGCCGCCGACGAGGGTCTCGTCGACCACGCGCGGCTCGAAGACGTTGCGGGCGAAGTAAGCGGCGGCGAGCGTGGGGCGCACGATCACCCCGTCGATCAGCTCGTCGAACCACCACTTGTTGACGGACACCGTGTAGAGCGCGTGGAACCGGGTCCGTATGCGCTCCGCGGTGCCCGGCGCCTTCACCCAGATCCGGTAGGCGACCGCGATGCCGGCCAGGCCGAGGACGGTGCCGAGGATCAGCCCGAACACGAGCAGCCCGTCCTTCGTGTGGACCGTGTAGAGGGTCGAGCCGGCGAAGGTCGGTTCGAGGAACCTCGTGACCACGTCGTCGACTTCCGGGATCTGCACGAGTCCGGCGCCGATCGCGCCGAGCGCGAGCAGCGACATCGAGACCTTCATCGGCAGCGAGCGCTCGGCGATCGCGTGGTGGGGGCCCGGGAAGCCGACGTCGGTGTCCTCGACCTCGCCCGTGGCCGGGTTGGTCGGGTGCTCGGCGTGATGCAGGTGGCCCGCTTCGAGCTCCTTCGCCTCGGGCACCGGTTCCCCGTAGAACGCGCGGAAGATCATCCGGAACGTGTACACCGCCGTGAGGAAGGCGCTGATGTAGCCGATCACGTACAGCGCCCAGTGCCAGCCGCCGCGCTCGCCTGTCACGAGCAGGATCTCGTCCTTGGAGAAGAACCCGGAGAAGGGAGGGATGCCCGACAGCGCGAGGCCGCCGATGACGAAGCAGGCGAAGGTGAACGGCAGCGCCCTGCGGAAGCCGCTCATCCGATCCAGCGACTGCTCGCCGGCCATCGCGCCGATGATCGAGCCCGCGCCCATGAACAGCAGCGCCTTGAAGAAGGCGTGGGTCATCAGATGGAACAGGCCCGCGGCGTAGGCGCCCACCGAGACGCCCATGATCATGTAGCCGATCTGCGACATCGTCGAATAGGCGATCACGCGCTTGATGTCGGTCTGCGAGAGCGCGATCGTGGCCGCGACGAAGAGGGTGGCGCAGCCCACCACGGCGCCGACGTCCTGCGCGGCCGGCGAGAGTTCGAACAGCGGGTGCATGCGCGCGATCAGGTACACGCCGGCGGTGACCATCGTCGCCGCGTGGATCAGCGCGCTGACCGGCGTCGGGCCTTCCATCGCGTCGGGCAGCCACGTGTGCAGCGGGATCTGGGCGGACTTCGCGAACGCGCCGACGAGCAGCAGGATGCAGCCGGCCGTCAGGTCGCCGTCGCCGTGCGCGCCGAACGCCCCGTGCGCCGTGGCGTTGAACGTGCCGAGCATTTCCAGCGTGCCCGTGTGCTTGAAGATGAAGTAGGTGCCGAGCACCAGCCCGACGTCGCCGACGACGTTGACCACGAAGGCCTTGATCCCCGCTTCCGTGGCCGTTTTGCGGCGATACCAGAAGGAGATCAGCAGGTAGGAGGCGGCGCCGACGAACGCCCAGCCGACGATCAGCAGCAGGAAGTTCCCCGCCAGCACGAGGAGCAACATGGAGAAGACGAAGAAGTTGAGGTAGGCGAAGAAGCGGTCGAAGCCGCGGTCTTCTTCCATGTAGGAGATGGCGTAGAGGTGGATCAGCGTCGAGATGCCGGTGACGATCAGGATCATCCAGACCGACAGCGGGTCGACGAGGATCGACATCTTGGCGTCGATGCCGACGGTGGACGCGTAGTTGTAGAGGGAGGAGACGAGCTGCCGGTGGGCGGGGTCGTGGCCCTGCAGCGAGATCAGCGTACCCACCGCGGCCGCGAACGAGAGCGCGATCGCCGCCGTGCCGACCCAACCCGCCTTGTTGGCCTTCAGGACGCGGAAGCCGAAGCCGCTGATCAACGTCCCGACGAGCGGGAACAGCAGCACGAGCCAGCCCCAGGTCGTCGTGCTCATCCCTGCAGCTCCCGCAGCTCGTCGACGTCGATCGGGAGCCTGCGCCGGAAGATCGCGACGATCAGGCCGAGCCCGATCGTGACCTCGCAGGCAGCGACCGTCATCACGATGATCGCGAGGATCTGACCGTCGCCGTTGCCCCACATCCGCGAGAACGCGATCAGCGCCAGGTTGCCGCCGTTGAGCATCAGCTCGAGGCAGAGCAGGATCACGAGCGGGTTGCGGCGGGTCATCACGCCGACCGCTCCGAGCGCGAACACGATCGCCGAGACGGCGAGGTACCAGGCGATCGTCATCGCGTGCGGCTCCCGATCCCCTCGACCATCGTGCCGGTGCTGGGGGGAGCCACCACGTCGAGCGGCTTGCGCAGGGTCGGTCTCGTCGTCCTCGAGGCCGCGCCGGCGGCGCGCGAGCACGACGGCGCCGATCGCCGCGACGAGCAGCAGGAAGGAGGCGACCTCGAACACGAGCAGGAAGCGCGTGAGGAGCAGGTTGCCGATGTAGGCGGGCGTGCCGTAGGCCTTGGGCCCGGGCACGTAGCCGGCGCCGTGCGTGTCGACGGCCTCGAGGCCGGTGCCGAGCAGCGCGATCAGCAGCTCGACCAGCAGCGCCCCCGCGAGCACGACGCCACCGAGGCGCAGCGCGGCGGCGGAGGGACCGCTCGCTGCGGCGGAGCCGGCGCGCAGCCGCTCGCTGATGCCTTCGCCTTCGCCGCCGACGTAGGCGACGACGAACACGTAGAGCACCATCACCGCGCCCGCGTAGACGACCACCTGCACGGCCGCGACGAACTCCGCGCGCAGCAGCAGGAACAGCACCGCCAGCGAGACGAGGTGGGCGACCAGCGCGAGCACGCTGTAGAACGGGTTGCGCAGCATCACGACGCCGATCGCGCCGGCGATCGCGCCGAGCGGCGCCGATGAAGAAGATGACGGCGCTCATTCGCCCTCCTTGCGCAGCGGCGTCCGCTCCAGCGGCTCGGCCAGCAGCATCTCCTTGGTGAAGATGAGGTCCGTGCGGTCGTAGTCGGAGAGCTCGTAGTCGTGGCCCATCGTGATCGCGTCGAACGGGCAGGCGATCTCGCAGTAGCCGCAGAAGATGCAGCGCGAGAGGTTGATCTCGTAGACCGCGGCGTAGCGCTCACCGGCCGAGATGCGGTTCTCCGGGGTGTTCTCGGCGGCCACGACACGGATGCAGTCCGACGGGCAGGCCGCCGCGCACAGCGAGCAGCCGACGCACTTCTCGAGGCCTGTGTCCTCGAAGCGGTGAAGCTTGTGGCGCCCGCGGAAGCGCGGGTAGACGGGCGTCTTCTGCTCCGGGTACTGGACCGTCGTCGGCGTCTCGTGGAAGCGGCCGAACGTCGTGCCGAGCCCTCGCAGGGTCTCGACGAACGTGCGCCAGGCGCAGCGCGCCGGCCCTGGCGCGGGCGTGCGGGTGACCTCGATCACGTCCTCGCCCGGGCTCCAGCCGTCGACTTTCAGCTTCGCCGTCGACATCAGTGCGTCACCGTCACGAGGATCGCCGTCACCAGCGCGTTGAGCGTGGCGAGCGGCAGCAGCACCTTCCACCCGAAGCTACATCAGCTGGTCGTAGCGCAGGCGCGGCAGCGTTGCGCGCACCCAGATGAACAGGAACGTGATCAGGGCCATCTTGCCGAGCACGACGAAGGGGTCGACCCAGCCGGGCGGGTGGATCCCGAACGGCAGCAGCCAGCCGCCGAGGAAGACGGTCGTGACGATGCCGGAGACGACGATCACGTTGAGGTACTCGGCGAAGTAGTAGGAGGCGAAGCGCCCGCCGCCGAACTCGGTGTTGTAGCCGCCGACGAGCTCGGCGTCGGCCTCGGTGAGGTCGAAGGGCGCGCGGTTGGTCTCGGCGAAGCTCGCGACCAGGAAGATCAGGAAGCCCATGAACTGCGGCACCAGGTACCACATGCCTTTCTGGGCGTTGACGATGCCGGTGAGCGACAGCGTCTGGGCGGTGATGATCACGCCGACGAGCGCCAGGCCCTGGGAGACCTCGTAGGAGATCAGCTGCGCTGCGCCGCGCATCGCGCCGAGGAACGAGTACTTCGAGCCCGAGGACCAGCCGCCGAGCATGATCCCGTAGAAGGCGATCGCCGCTCGAACGCGAACAGGTAGAGCGGGCCGATCGAGACGTCGATGCCGTACAGCCCGACCTGCGTCCCGAAGATGTCCTGTACGTCGCCGAAGGGGATGATCGCGAACGCGCCGACCGCCGTGAGGATCGAGATCATCGGGGCGATCGCGAACAGGAAGCCGACCGACGTGGT
Source organism: uncultured Solirubrobacteraceae bacterium (assembly GCA_963742805.1). GTDB lineage: Bacteria > Actinomycetota > Thermoleophilia > Solirubrobacterales > Solirubrobacteraceae > Palsa-744. The sequence continues at coordinate 1,826,997 of CAVUNG010000001.1, forward strand.
CGGCCTGAACTGCTCCTTGGTCAGGAGCTTGAGGATGTCGGCGAGCGGCTGCAGTGCCCCGTAGGGGCCGACCCGGTTGGGGCCGTAGCGGCTCTGGAAGCGGCCCAGCAGCTTGCGCTCGGCGAGCAGCACGATGGGCACCAGCTGCAGGCCGACCGCGAAGATCACGATCGCCTTCAGGATCTGGATCCACCATGGCTCGTAGTAGCCGACGAGCGCGATCACCGTGCGACGGGCTCCTCGGAGGCCTCTGAGGCCGGCATGGGGCGCCGGCCGGCCGCGTCTGAGGCCGGCATGGAGCGCCGGCCGACCGCGTCACTCTCGGGGTGCAGGAAGGCGAGCGCCGGCGAGTGTTCGACCTCGGCCGCGTCCCAGACCGAGCGGTAGCCGGCCAGCTTCCCGCTGTTCGCGCAGCGTCGCCTCCTCGGTGCCGAACTCGATCAGCGCCGGTCCCGCCTCGCCGACGGCCGTGGCTGCAGGGAAGCTCGCCGCCGCCTCGCGCTCCTGCCAGCGCACGCCGCGGCCGCCGATCTCCTCGAGCGTGAGGCCGGCGTAGAACGGGACCGCGTCGAACAGCCTGCTGCGAGGCCGTCGCGCCGCTCAGGACGTCGAGGTCGACGCCCGAGCCGCAGCGCGAGCTCGGAGATCGACCTGCCAGCCCGCGCGCACCTCGCCCGACGCGGGCGATCGCCGGGCGCAGGCGCTGCAGGCGCCCGTCGGGGTGCACGATCGTGCCCTCCTTCTCCGCGTAGGCCTCGGCCGGGAACACGATGTCGGCGTGCTCGGCGATCCCCTCGGTGAGGAAGGACGCGTGCGCGACGACGGTGCTCGCACCGGCCAGCGCCCGGCGCCACAGCTCGGCGTCGGGCAGGTCGCGCAGCGGGTCGGACTCGAGCAGGTAGAGCGCCTGCAGCTCGCCGGCGGCGAGCGCCTCGGCGATCGCGTGCGCGTCGCGGCCGCTGCGCCGGCGTGCTCCGCGAGCCCGGGGCCCGCGTTCGGCAGCACGCCCGCCTCGCGCAGGCCGCGCCCGTTGGCGGCGGCCGGGATCTCGAGCAGGCCGGCGCCGTCGATCGCGGCGAGGCCGAGCGCGCGCGGCGATCTGCAGCAGCGCCGCGGCGCCGGCGGCGCCGTCGGGACCGGCGGTCAGGCGCTCGCCGCACAGGATCACGACCTCGCGCGGGCGCTCCTGCGCCGTCCCGCGCCCCGCAGCAGCGCGGCCAGCGCGGACACGGCGGCGGGCTGTTCGGCGATCTCGGCCAGCGCGCTCGACGCTCGCGCGCGGTCGCGGCGCCTCGCCGAGCGCTGCCGCCAGCGCGGCGGCGAACGCCGGCGCCGCGCGCCCGGCGCGAAGCGCACGCGAGAGCTCGGCGCTGCGGCTCGAGCGAGCTCGGCGCCGGCATCGCGACGCGCCAGCTGCAGGCCGCGGCGGCGGATGCCCTTGCGCAGGCGCAGGTCGAGGATCGGGGCGTCGTTGACCGGGTCGGCGTCGAGCACGAGCACGGCGTGGGCGAACTCGAGGTCCGACGACGCGCGCCTGCAGCCGCGGGTCGCCCAGCGCGCGGTGCAGCTCGAGCGGCAGCGCTGCCGCCGCGGCGCGAGTCGAGGTGCGGGGAGCCGAGCGCCTCGCGCATCAGCCGCGCGAGCAGCAGGCCCTCCTCGTTGGTCGCACCGCCCGCCGGCGATCGCGCCGGTCGCGCGCGCCGGCGCGCGCGCAGGCGCGCCGCGGCCTCGCTCAGCGCGCGCTCCCAGGTGACGGGGCGCAGCTCGCCGCCGTCGCGCAGCAGCGGCTCGGTGATGCGCTCGTCGACGTGGAACGGACTGGTAGGCGAAGCGGCCCTTGTCGCACAGCCAGCCGTCGTCGACCTCGGCGTTCTCGCGGGCGAGCACGCGCAGGGCGCGCTCGTCGCGCACGGTGAGCGTGACGTTGCACTGCGCCGGGCAGAGCGTGCAGACCGAGCCCGCGCCCTCGATGTCCCACGGGCCGCGCGCGGAAGCGGTAGGGCGCGCGAGGTCAGCGCGCCGACGGGGCACAGCTCGACGATGTTGCCGCTGAACGGCGCGACGTAGGGGTGGCCGTCGAAGGTCGACGACGTAGGAGTGCGCGCCGCGCTCGAGCAGCACGAGCTGGTAGTCCTCGGCGACCTCCTGGGAGAAGCGCACGCAGCGGTAGCAGAGGATGCAGCGCTCGCGGTCGATCGCGATCAGCGGCGAGAGCTCGAGCGGCTTGACGAAGTGGCGCTTGGGCTCGATGAAGCGCGAGATGCCCGCCGCCCCAGCCGAAGGTGATGTCCTGCAGCGGGCACTCGCCGCCCTTGTCGCAGACCGGGCAGTCGAGCGGGTGGTTGATCAGCAGGAACTCGACGACCGCCTGCTGCGCGGTCTTGACGCGCTCGGTCTGCGTGTGGACGACCATGCCGTCCTTGACCGGCGTCGAGCAGCCGGTCTGCAGCTTGGGGATGCCCTCGATCTCGACCAGGCACATGCGGCACGCGCCGACCGGGCTGGCCGAGCTTGGGCTCGTAGCAGAAGACGGGGATCTCGACGTCGCCGAGCTTGGCGGCGTCGACGAGCATCGTGTTCTCGGGCGCCTGCACCTCGCGGCCGTCGATCGTGAAGGTGATGAGTTCTGCGGCTGCGGGCGCGGCATCGCTAGGCGCCGCCTTCCGGTGCCGGGTCCGCGCCGTGCGCGCCGGAGCACTGGTCGGCGGTCGCCGCGAGCCGAAGGTCGGGGCGCCCTGGGCGGCCGAGCGCCAGGCTCGTCGGCGCCGGCGTCGCCGACGCCGGTCGCGCATCCTGGCGCGCTCGATGTGCGCTTCGAACTCGTCGCGGAACTTGGCGATCATCGAGCCGATCGGCATCGCCATCGCGTCGCCGAGCACGCACAGGCAGTTGCCGATGATGTGCTCCTGGACGGAGGCCATGATCTCGAGGTCCATCGGCGTCGCCTCGCCGGCGTCGATCCGCTCGAGCATCTTCACCGTCCAGTTGGTGCCCTCGCGGCAGGGCGTGCACTTGCCGCAGGACTCGTGGCGGTAGAACTTCGCGGTCTTCAGCGCGACGTCGAGGATCGGCGTCGAGTCGTCGACGACGATGATCGCGCCCGAGCCGAGCATCGAGCCGGCTTTGGCCAGCGAGTCGAAGTCGTAGGGGACGTCGAGGTCCTCGGCCTTGAGCACCGGCGAGGAGGAGCCGCCGGGGAACCAGCACTTGACCGCGCGGCCCTCCGGCGGGCCGCCGGCGAGGCCGTAGATGATCTCGCGCGAGGGGATGCCCAGCTCGATCTCGTAGTTGCCGGGGCGCTGCACGTGGCCGGAGACCGAGACGAGCTTGGTGCCGGTCGAGGTCTCGACGCCGAGCTTGGCGTACTCCTCGCCGCCCATGCGGATGATCGCCGGCACGGTCGAGAGCGTCTCGACGTTGTTGATCAGCGTCGGTCCCTGGTAGAGGCCCTGGTTGGCCGGGAACGGCGGCTTCAGGCGCGGGTTGCCGCGCTTGCCTTCGAGCGAGTCGAGCAGCCCGGTCTCCTCGCCGCAGATGTAGGCGCCGGCGCCGCGGTGCACGACCAGCGAGAGCGAGTGGCCGGAGCCGAGGATGTCCTCGCCGATGTAGCCGGCCTCGCGGGCTTCGCGCAGCGCCGCGTCGAGCGACGTCGGCCTGCAGCACGTACTCGCCGCGGATGTAGATGAACGAGCGGTTCGCGCCGGCCGCGTAGGAGGCGATGACGATCCCCTCGATCAGCATGTGCGGGGTCTTCTGCATCAGTTCGCGGTCCTTGAACGTGCCCGGCTCGGACTCGTCGGCGTTGCAGACCAGGTACTTGTCCATCGAGCCCTTGGGCAGGAACGAGACCTTCTTGCCCATCGCGAAGCCCGCGCCGCCGCGGCCGCGCAGGCCCGAGGCTTCGAGCTGGGCGAGCACCTCCTCGGGCGTCATCGCGAGCGCCTTGCGCAGCGACTCGTAGCCGCCGCGGCGCTCGTAGACCTCGAGCGTGGCCAGCCCCGGCTCGTCGATGTCCGTGAACAGAGCAGCGGTCGGAGCGGCCATCAGCTCTTGTCCTCCTCGTGGTGCTCGGGCACATCCTCGAGCGGCGCGGTCGCTCTCGCCGCGGTCCTCATCGGCAACCTCACCGAAGGCCGCGCGCTCGGGCGGGATCTCAGGATCGTTGCGGCGGGATCGTCAACGGGTGCACCGGATGCTCGGGGAACTCGCGGCTAGTTGGCGTTCGGGTCGGCGACCAGCCGGCGGGCGAGCTGCTTGCTCGGGCAGCACCGGCGCGCCCGGCGCGGACGTCCTCGAGCAGCGCCGGCACGTCCTCCGCGGTCGAGCGGGCCGACGTAGACGCCGTCGACGGAGGCCATCGGCGCGATGTCGCAGGCGCCGAGGCACTCGAACGAGCGCACGTTGATCTCGGCGTCGCCCGTCGGCCGCCCGCGCGCACGGCGCGTACAGCGCGTCGGCGCCGCAGCAGCGAGCAGGAGATGTTCGTGCACACGTAGACGCTGTGGCGCCCACCGGGCTCGGTCTCGAGCATGTCGTAGAAGGTCGCCACCGACTCGAGGTAGGCGGGCGTGACGCGCATCACGCACGCGACCTGCTCGATCGCCTCCGGCGAGCACCAGCCGTGCACGCGCTGGGCGGCCGCGAGCGCCGGCAGCGCGGCCGAGCGGCGGTCGGGGTAGTTGGCCATGTGCGCCTCGATCTCGGCGCGCAGCGCCGCCGGCACCTCGACGTGACTCGGGGTCGGGGATCGTCGCCGGGTCCTTCTCGAGGTCGGCGGCGCGGTCCCAGCCCGGCACGCGGGAGCCGTGCTGAAAGCGCGGCACCTTTGGCGGGCTGCCGTAAGCGCCCTCCAGTTCGAGTTCGCGGATCAGCCGGTCGCCCCGCTCGGGCCGCTCATCGGTCGATCCCCCCGAGGATCGGGTCGAGCATCGCGATCGTGGCGATCATGTCGGCGATGTAGTTGCCCTTGGCCATGTGCGAGAGCGCCTGGAGGTTGACGAAGGAGGGGTCGCGCATGTGCACGCGCGCGGGCTTGGAGCGAGCCGTCCGAGCGCACGAAGCAGGCGAGCTCGCCGCGCGGGCGACTCGATCGGGTAGTAGACCTCGCCGGGCGGCACGCGGAAGCCCTCGGTGACGAGCTTGAAGTGGTGGATCAGCGCCTCCATCGAGGTCGCCAGCTCGTGGCGCGGCGGCAGCGCGACCTTGCGGTCCGTCGGTGATGTGCGGCCCCTCGGGCAGCCCGTCGAGCGCCTGCTCGATGATCTTCACCGACTCGTAGATCTCGGCCAGGCGCACCGCGAAGCGGTCGTAGTTGTCGCCGACCGTGCCGACCGGGATCTTGAACTCGAAGTCGCTCGTAGGAGCTGTACGGGGTCGGCCTTGCGCAGGTCCCAGGGGTTGCCCGCGGCGCGCAGCAGCGGCCCGGTGACGCCGAGCGAGAGCAGCGTCTCGCGCGTCCAGCGGGCAGGTGCCGCGCAGGCGCTGCAGCACGATCTCGTTGCGCGTTCAGGATCGCGCCGTACTCGTCGGCGCGCTCGGGCATGATCTTCAGGAACTCGCGCAGCTTGCGCCTCGAAGCCCGGCGGGATGTCCTCGATCACGCCGCCGACCTGGAAGTAGCGCGTGTGCATGCGCGCGCCCGAGGACATCTCGAACAGGTCGAGGATCATCTCGCGCTCGCGCAGGCAGTACAGGAAGATCGAGACCGCGCCGAGGTCGAGCGCGCTCGTGCCGAGCCAGATCAGGTGCGAGGCGATGCGGTTGAGCTCGAGGTGGATCACGCGCAGGTACTGGGCGCGCGTGGGGACCTCGACCTCCAGCAGCGTCTCGACCGCGCCGACAGTAGGCCATCGCGTTGAAGTAGTAGGCGAGGTAGTCCATCCGCTCGACGACCGGGATCACCTTCCAGTAGGACTTGTCCTCGGCCGTCTTCTCGATCCCCGTGTGGACGTAGCCGATGATCGGTTTGATGTCGCGCACGATCTCGCCCTGGAGCGTCACGAGCAGCCGCAGCACGCCGTGCGTGGCGGGGTGGTGGGGCCCGAAGTTGAGCGTCAGCAGCTCCTCGGTGCGTCTCCCCGCCCGCGGATCTCGAGCGGCTCGCTCGAGCGGCGCGAGCGTGACGCTCTGCTCGCGGCGGCGGTACTCGGAGATGCCGCCCGGCTCGGCCGGCGCGCCGTTGCCCTCGCTCACTCGCGTGCCTCCAGCCATTTGCGCTCGTCGCGGGTGAAGATCACCGGTTCGCCGCCGACCGGGAAGTCGCGCCGCTGCGGGTGGCCCTCGTAGTCCTCGGGCATGAGGATGCGGCGCAGGTCGGGGTGGCCCGCGAAGACGACGCCGAACATGTCGTAGATCTCGCGCTCCTGGTGGTCGGCCGTCGGCCATCTCGGGCGTCACCGAGTCGAGGTCGGGCTCTCGGTGGCGACGCGCAGCTTCACCGTGATGCGGTCCACGCGCGCCATGTCGAGCAGCTCGTAGATGGACGCCCAGGCGCGGCTCCTCGGGGTAGTGGTCGACGCCGTGCACGCTCGCCAGGAAGCTGTAGCCCGTCGCGCGCAGCTCGCCGAGCACGTCCCGCACGGCGGCGGGATCGATCACGAGCGTCGCGCGGTCGCGGAAGTAGACGGTGTCGAGGACGCCGCGATCTTGCCCAGCTCCTTGGCGAGCAGCTCCAGGCCGGTCGCGTCAGGCATCCTGCGCGGCGCCTCCTCGGTGCCGACCGCGTCGTAGCGCTCGCGCCAGCCCTCCGGCGGGGTCGTCCTGGACCAGCTTGCGCAGCTTCAGCATGCCGTGCATCAGGGCCTCCGGGCGCGGCGGGCAGCCCGGCACGTGCACGTCGATCGGCATGAACTTGTCGGCGGGCACGAGCGCGTAGTTGTTGAAGACGCCCATCGAGCTGCAGCACGCGCCCATCGAGATCGCCCACTTCGGCTCGAGCATCTGGTCGTAGAGGCGGCGGATGATCGGCGCCATCTTGATCGAGACGCGGCCCGCGAGGATGATCAGGTCGGCCTGGCGCGGCGAGGCGCGGAACGCCTCGAAGCCGAAGCGCGCGATGTCCATGCGCGGCCCGGCGGTGTGGAACTGCTCCATCGCGCAGCACGCGAGCCCGAAGGCGAGCGGGAAGAACGAGTTCGAGCGCGCCCAGGCGACGGCCTTGTCGAGCGTCGTCGTCAGCACCCGTTCTTCGACGTAGCGTTCGAGCTCCTCGCCCTCGAGGTGGGCCGGCCTGTTCGGGCCTTCGAGGTCGGCGCCGCGCAGCAGCTGATGCGCGTTCAGGTTGCGGACGCGTAGCGCATCGGGGTCGACGCGCTCGCGTTTCACCTCCACTCCAGCGCTCCCCGCCGCCACACGTAGACGAAGGCGACGAACAGCAGCACGATGAACACGATCGTCTCCGCCAGCGCGAAGCCCCCGTAGGCGCGCAGCTCGACGGCGATCGGGTAGAGGAAGACGACCTCGATGTCGAACAGGATGAACAGCATCGCGATCAGGTAGAAGCTGATCCCGAAGCGCATCCCGCGCTTGACCTCCGAGGGCAGGCCGCACTCGTAGGGGTCCTGCTTGTGCGGCGCCGCGCGGCGCGGGCCGATGACCGAGTTGAGCACGGCGAACGCTCCGCCGACGGCCCCGCCGAGCACGAGGAAGACGATCGCGGGGAGATAGCTGCGCAGCACCGGTCGCTGTTATATCACCGCTTGTGGCAGAGTGTTACATAGTGACGATCGGCTCGAAATCGGCGCATGGATGAGGCGGTCAGGGCCGGGTGCGCTGGCCGTCGCCGCGCTCAACCTCGTGCCCGGGCTCCTGGGGCTGGTCGCGTGCTACCTCGGCGACACGAGCGGCGGGCTCGTGCGCTCCTTCTGGGTGCTGCTGCGGGTCGGGTCAGGGCGCGGCCCTCGCCCTTGCGATCGCGGTGGGCTCGCTCGCCGCGGCCGGCCACTACTCGACGAAAGCCTGTTCTACCTGTACGCGCTGCTGCCGCTCGCGATCGGCTTCATCGCCGAGCAGCTGCGGGTCGCCTCGGCGCAGACGATCCTCGACCAGCGCGGCCTCGCGGGCTCGGAGGCGGTCGCGGCGCTGCCCGAGGCCGAGCAGCACGAGCTCGTCGCGGCGATCATGCGGCGCGAGATGGGCGTGATGGCGCTCTCGGCGCTGGTCGTCGTGTTCCTCGCGCTGCGGGCCGCGAGCACGGCCCACGGCTTCTGAAGCGCCGCCGGCCTCGCGCCCGGGTGCGTCCCACCGTTCGCGGCCCCTCTCTCTATATATTCCCCCGCGCATGAAGGCCGCCGCCATGCTGCTGGCCCTGTTCGCGTGCGCCGCGATCCTCGGCGCCTGCGGCTCGCAGGGCGTCTCGGTCCCCAAGACCAGCCCGTACTACCGGGGCGCGGTGCTGTTCCGCGACCACTGCTCGGGCTGCCACACGCTCAGCGTGGTCGGCGCGCAGGGCTCGGCGACCAGCATCTCCAACCGCGTCAAGACGAACGGGCCGAACTTCAACATCCGCAAGGAGAACGCCGAACAGGTCCTCTACGCGATCCGCAACGGCGGCTTCTCGGGGGCGATCATGCCCCAGAACATCGTCGTCGGCAAAGAAGCCCAGGACGTCGCCCAGTTCCTCGCCGCGTACTCCGGCACGAAGCGCCAGAGCGTGCCGTCGGTGAACATCCCGCCCGAAGAAAACGGCATCACCACCACCACGGGCGGCGAAGCGGCCACGGAAGCAGCCAAGACGCAGGCCAAACCGGCCGGCGGCGGCGACACCGCCACCACCAACACCACCGGCAAATAGTCCGCCGGGGCGGCGCTCGGTGCTCGACCTCAAGCTGATCCGCGAGGACCCCGACGGCGTGCGCGCGGCGCTGGCGCGCCGCGGCGAGGATGCGGTCGCGGGGCTCGACCGCGTGATCGAGCTCGATCGGCGCCGGCGCGAGCTGCTGCCCGAGCTGGAGGGGCTGCGGGCGGAGCAGAACGCGCGCCAACGAGCGCATCCGCGACGCTGCCGACGAGGAGGCCGCGCGAGGCCGAGATCGAGGCGATGCGCGCAGTGGCCGCGCGCGCGAAGGAGCTCGACGCGAGCTGGCCGAGGTCGAACGCGAGCTGCAGGCTGCGCTTGCTCCCCTGCCGAACCTGCCCGACCCGACGGCCGCGCCCGGCCCCGAGGACGAGCTCGCTCCGGGAGGTCGGTGTGGTGCCGCGCCGCTCGGCTTCGAGCCCCGCGACCACCTCGAGCTGGCCGGCGAGATGATCGACATGGAGCGCGGCGCGCGGCTGTCGGGCTCGCGCTTCGCCTACCTGCGCGGCGACCTCGTGCTGCTCGAGCTGGCGCTCGTGCGCTGGGCGCTCGAGAAGCTGCGGGGCCACGGCTTCGAGCCGGTGATCCCGCCGGTGCTCGTGCGCGAGCGCGCGCTGTACGGCACCGGCTTCCTGCCGGACACCGAGCAGCAGATCTACGCCCTGCCCGAGGACGAGCTGTTCCTCGTGGGCACCTCCGAGGTCGCGCTCGCCTCGCTGCACGACGAAGAGATCCTCGACGGCCGAGCGCCTGCCGCTCCGCTACGCCGGCTTCTCGCCGTGCTTCCGCCGCGAGGCCGGCGCCGCCGGGCAGGGACACGCGCGGGATCTTCCGCGTGCACCAGTTCGACAAGGTCGAGATGTTCAGCTTCGTCGAGCCCGAGCGACTCGCGGCGACGAGCACGAGCGCATCCTGGCGATCGAGGAGGAGATCCTGCAGGAGCTCGGGCTGCCCTACCGGGTCGTGAACATCGCCGTCACGCGATCTCGGCAGCTCGGCGGCGAAGAAGTACGACTGCGAGGCGTGGCTCCCGAGCCAGGGCCGCTACCGCGAGCTGACGTCGTGCTCGAACACGACCGACTACCAGGCGCGGCGTCTGAACATCCGCCTGCGCGCAGAGCAAGCGCACTCGCATCGCTGCACACGCTCAACGGCACCGCCGTCGCGGTCGGGCGCACGATCGTCGCGCTGCTCGAGAACGGCCAGCGCGAGGACGGCAGCGTGGAGCTGCCCGCCTGTCTGACGCCTTTCGGGGCGCCCGCCGAGCTCGCCCCGGCAGAGTGAGGGAACCGATCGGCCGGCGGCGCGCTCAGCGGATCGTGAACGTAATCGAGCGCGCGACGCCGGAGGCCGGCGTCAGCGTGAGGCGGTAGAGACCCTTCCGCAGGCGCGTGCCCCCGGACAGCCGCCTGACGTTGCGGCCCGCGGCGGCGGCGATCGTCGCCGCGCGGCCGGCGGCGAGGAAGCGCGTGCGCCCGTGTGAGCGGACGCGGCGTGCCAGCGTGATGCGCACCGTCGCGGGAACGTTGATGACGAAGGCGAAGACGATGCGTCGGGGCGTCGCGTGGTGGCTTCTCAGCGCGCTGAGCGCGGGAGCGGTCAGCGCCAGGGCGGTCAACCTGACCGCAGGCGGCGCAGGTGTCACCGCGGGCGCCGCCGGCGGGACCGGCGCCGCCCCGGTCCGTTCGCTTGCGCCCGTCGTCGCCGGCGTGGCTTCCGGCTGGGCTTCGTACTGCCCGGGCACGAAGCCCAGCGCTCCGTTCGGTGTGCCCACTCCCGTCGGACCGTCGTAACCGGGGGCCGCGAGGCAGGCGAGCGCGCCCGAGCACGAGGCCGCAGCCTCGGCCGAGGGTTCGCAGCGCGAGACGCCTTCTGCGTTGTAGCCGGCGCCGCATTCGCCGTTGGATCCGAGCGTGACGTCGCGCAGGGTGCGGGGGGCGTTGCGCAGGTTTTCGTACAGCGTCTGGGCCGGGTAGCTCACGCCGTGGGAGCCGCCGGCCAGGGCGAAGACGGACGCGATCAGAGGCGAGGCGAGGCTGGTGCCGCCGTACCGGCACCAGTTGTGCCCGCCGATTTTTTCGGGGCATTCGGCGCCGGGGCTGTCCGAGTCGGTGATGGCGATGCCGGTGAAGGGGTCCGCGTCCGCGGCGACGTCGGCGACCGCGCGGTCGGCCCCGCAACCCACCGACTGCCAGTCGCTTGCCTGACGCTGCCAGAGCGCCGCTTCCAGGGCGGTGCTGCAGCCGCCGCCGCCGGCTCCCTTCCCGTTCCACACACTCTCGCTCCACGTGCCCGCCGCGACGCGCAGCTGGGTGCCGCCGACGGCGACGACGCGCGGCGATGAGGCCGGGTAGTTGGCGCTTCTCAGCGCCGCGAGTTCACCTGCGAATTCTTCGCGTTCTCCTTCGCTCAGTTCTTCTTCGATCGCGTTCGCCGACATCCAGTTCCGAAAGCCGTCGTCACCCGCGGAAGCGGTCACGACGAGCCCCGGCTGGTTGAACTTGCTGGCGCTGTCGGCCGCCGGGCTGATCCCCGGGTCCGAACCGCCGAAGGAGTTCGAGATCTCGGTGGCGCCCAGCGCGGCGGCGGTCGCCTCGGCGGCTTCGAGGTCGGTGAATGAGGTGCTGTTCGCCTCGACCAGGAGGATCTTGCAGCTCTGGCAGGTGGCGTGAACCGTCTGGACGTCGAGCGAGATCTCGGCGCCCCACGAGATCGCTTCCGCGGCGAGTTCATTCTGTGATTTGCTCGCGCTTTTCTGTGCTTCCGTCAGTTCTTTGGCTGTTTTCGGGAACGGCATCGAGGAGACAGCCGCGCTGCCGTTCTGGTTGACCTTGCGGAAGCAGGCTCCTTCGGAGGTGGTGCAGGAGGGGAGGGCGAATTCTTCGCTGTAGACCTTCAGGTCGGCTTCGGCCTGAGGGTCGTTGTACGCGTCGACGACAGCGACCGTCTGTTCGCTCGGCGCCGCGGTGGGGAGCGAGTAGGCGGCATGGAGGTCCGCCGGCCGCAGGCCGAAGCCCTGTTCGGCGGGCGAGCGCGTCGGTCCGAGGGTCTCCCTCTGCGCTGAATCCGTCGGGTGCGTGTGAGCGCGCGCCGCCGTCGTCAGAGGGACGAGCTGGAGGGCTTGGCACGCGGCGTGACCGGGGGGCGGCAGCCCGCAGGCGGGGCGCACACCGTAGTCCGAGCTCGGCAGGGGCGCGATCGTTTCACCCGCCGCCACGGACGGGAGAGCGATTGCGGCGAGCAGCGTGAGCGCGAGCGGCTCCGGGATTTTGGACAGGGGCGAGCGCATTCTCTGTGGCGAGCCTCTGATCTGCTCGGCAGCGCCGCTGCGCTGCTTGAGCCGCCGGGGGTACGGCTGGACGCGTGCGTGCTCTCGTTCACGCGTGTCACGGGATCGTCACATCATGGTCACGGGCGCGTCACGCAGGGGGGTGGCCCCGCGGGGAAGATCCTGATCGGACGACGGCGCGAGTCGGGCTGCGGGCGAGCGCGGCGCCTTCGCGGGCCCATGAGGGAGCGCCGTCGCGCCGCGCCTGCAGAGCGCAGCGGGCGGGACGGGAGCGGCCTTCCCGTCCCGTCCGTCACTACGCTGCAAGCGAGATGACGCCGCCCAGCTTCCTGCTTGCTCAGGAGCCACCCCCTCGCCGCGTGGGGTTGGCGGTCGCGCTCGTCGCGGTGGCGCTCTGCACGCTGATCATCGACCCGCTCGGCCACATCGCGCCGATCGCGTCGCTGAGCGTGGTCTACATCCCGGCAGTGCTGATCGTCTCGGCCGTTTGGGGCGGCGGTCTCGGCGCGCTCACGGCGGTTCTGAGCGCGGCCGCGTTCAACTTCTTCCACCTTCCGCCGACCGGGCACTTCACGATCCACGACTCCCGCAACTGGGTGGCGCTGGTCACCTTCCTGGTCGTCGCCGTGCTCGCGAGCTGGCTGGCGGAGATCGTGCGTTCGCGCACGCGCGACGCGCAGGACCGCAGGCGCGAGGCGGACCTGGCCGCCGAGATGGCGCGCCTGCTGCTGCGGGGCGAGGATCTCGCAGAGGCGCTGCCGACCGCCGCCGCGCGCCTGGCGCAGTCGCTGGAGCTGAGCTCGGCGGCGATCGACATGGAGGCACGCGACGGCGACGAGCGCACGATCGCCTTCCCGCTGCGCGAGGGCAGCGCGCGCATCGGCACGCTGCTGGTCGGGGCGGACACCTCCGAGGTGACCCTGCGGCGCCTGCAGGAGCGCATCGTGCCGTCGCTGGAGGCGCTGCTGAGCGCGGCGCTCGAGCGCGAGCGGCTGCTCGGCGGGGCTGTCGAGACGGCGGCCCTGCGCCGCGCGGACGTCGTCAAGACCGCCCTGCTGCGCGCCGTCTCGCACGACCTGCGCTCGCCGCTGACCGCGATCTCGGCCGCTGGAGAGGCGTTGGCTTCGCCGCGGCTCTCAGATGATGAGCGCGTCGAGATGGCGGCGGTGATCCAGGAGGAGACGCACCGGCTCTCGCGACTGGTGGACAACCTCCTCGACCTGTCGCGGCTCGAAGCCGGCGCGGCGGAGCCGCGACGCGAGTGGACATCGGTCGAGGAGCTGATCCGCGCGTCGGTGATGGAGGTCGGCGCGCCGCCCGAGGACTTCTCGCTCTCGCTCGACTCCGATCTGCCGCTCGTGCGCCTCGACGCCGTCCAGATGGAGCGCGCGTTCGTCAACGTGCTCGAGAACGCCCGCAGGCATTCGGGGGGGCATCCGGTCAGCGTGCGCGCGCGGGCCGTGCGCAGCCTCGGTGCGGCGGCGAGCCCGGCCCGGGCGGACGGGGCGAACGAGGCCCCGGCCGCCCGCGCACGCGGGGACCGGGTGATCGTGCGGGTCGTCGACCGCGGCCCCGGCATCCCGCCGGCCCAGCTCGAGCGGGTCTTCCAGCCGTTCTATCGCGCCGGGACACCGGGGGGTGAGCACCGCGGCTCGGGGCTTGGACTGGCGATCGCTCGCGGGTTCACCGAGTCCAACGGCGGGACCCTGCACGTCGAGTCGCTGCCGGGGCAGGGAGCGACGTTCGTCTTCGAAATCCCCATCTCCGCCGCCGGGGCGGACCACGACGGCGACGGCGCCGAGGGCCCGCCGGCGGCCGCCGCCGCGGGGCGCTCCGAGCCGGAGCGGTGAGCGACCCCGCTGCAGCGCCCCGGCCGCGCATACTCGTGGTCGACGACGAGCCTCAGATCGTGCGTGCGCTGAAAGTCGTGCTGCGCGAGGCGGGCTTCGACGCAACGGCGGCCGAAACCGCCGCCGAGGCGCTTGACGCCGCGGCGGTGCGTCCTCCCGAAGCGGCGATCATCGACCTGGTGCTGCCCGACGGAGACGGCATCGAGCTCACGCGGCGCTTGCGGGAGTGGAGCGAGATGCCGATCCTCGTGCTCTCGGCCGTCGGCGAGGAGAGCCAGAAGGTCCGTGCCCTGGAGGCCGGCGCCGACGACTACGTCACCAAGCCCTTCGGCACGCGCGAGCTGATCGCGCGGCTCCATGCGGCGCTCCGGCGCGCGGGCCGCGCCGAGGAGGAACCGACGATCGCGGCCGACGGGCTCGAGATCGACCTCGCGGCGCGCGTGGTGCGCGTCGACGGCGAGCCGGTGCATCTCACGCCGATCGAGTTCGACCTGCTGCGTGTGCTCGCGCGCGACCGCGGCCGTCTGATGACACACCGCAAGCTGCTCGTCGACGTCTGGGGACCCGAGTACGTCGATGACGTGCAGCCGCTGCGCACCCACGTCGCCCGGCTGCGGGCGAAGGTGGAACCCGACGCTCACGGCGCGAGCGGCAACCGCTACATCGTCACCGAGCCCGGCGTCGGCTACCGGTTCGTGGACTGAGACGAGCTGCGCCGCCCCCGGCGGCGTCCCGCCGACGGGCTCGGCTTCGCAGCCGCGCCGCTGCTCGGACATCGTCACGAAATCGTTATGGGCGGATCGCGCTTCGTGATGTGCTCGTGATGCGCCGCGTCCCAGACTGACCGTCATGGACATCCTGGCAATCGCACTCGGGATCGCGGCCTTCGCGATCCTCTTCGCGCTGATCGACGGGATCGACCGGATATGAGCGGCGCGGACCTCTTCGGCCTCGTCGTCTCGGTCCTCGTGATCATCTACCTCTTCTACGCCCTGATCCGGGGAGAGAAGCTCTGAGATGACCTTCTCCGGGTGGGCGACGATCTTCGGCTTCGTCCTGATCCTGACGGCGCTCGCGCTGCCGCTCGGCTCCTACCTCGCCAAGGTCTACAGCGGCCAGCGCGTGATCCTGACGCCGGTCGTGGGCGGTGCGGAGCGGTTCATCTACCGGATACTGCGCGTCGACCCCGAGGCGCCCCAGGACTGGAAGCAGTACGCGAAAAGCCTGATCATCTTCTCGCTCGCCGGCTGGCTGCTGCTGTATCTGATCCTGCGCACGCAGACGCTGTGGGACTTCACGGGGCTGAACCCGCAGCACTTCAAATCCGGCACGTGGGACCTGTCGTTCAACACCACCTCGTCGTTCCTGACGAACACCAACTGGCAGTACTACGGCGGCGAGACCACGCTCAGCTATTTCAGCCAGATGGTCGGGCTGACCGTGCAGAACTTCCTCTCCGCCGGTATCGGGATCATCGTGGCGGTTGCGCTCGTGCGCGGCATCGTCGGGCGGAGCGGCAGGAGCCTCGGCAACTTCTGGCACGACCTGGTGCGCACGCTGCTGTACGTGATGGTGCCGATCAGCATCGTCGGCGCCCTGATCCTGCTCTCGCAGGGCGTGATCCAGAACTTCGCGAGCTACCTCACCGCCCACACCATCACCGGGGCGACGCAGTCGATCGCGATGGGCCCGGTGGCCTCGCAGGAGGCGATCAAGGAGCTCGGCACCAACGGCGGCGGCTTCTTCAACGTCAACTCGGCGCACCCATTCGAGAACCCGACCGCGTTCACCAACTTCTTCGAGATGCTGCTGGTGCTGATCATCCCCGCGGCGCTGATCTTCATGTACGGGCGTATGACGGGCAACCGCCGGCAGGGCTACGCCGTCTACGGCGTCGTGATGTTCATGTTCCTCGGCGCGGTGATCGTCGCCTACATCGCCGAGGCCCACGGCTCGCCCGCGCAGCACGCAGCCGGCGTCCACACACAGGCGATCGCGGGCTCGAGCGGCGGCAACCTCGAAGGCAAGGAGCAGCGCTTCGGGATCGCGGGCTCCGCGCTCTTCAACGTGATCACGACCGTCACCTCCTGCGGCGCCGTCAACAGCGCGATGGAGTCCTACACCGGCATCGGCGGCGCCGTGCCGTTCGCCAACCTGTCGGCCTCCGAGGTGATCTTCGGCGGCGTCGGCACGGGCCTGTACTCGATCCTCCTCTATGTCCTGCTGGCCGTCTTCATCGGCGGCCTGATGGTGGGACGCACGCCCGAGTGGCTCGGCAAGAAGCTCGAGGCACGGGAGATCAAGCTGGCGGGCCTGGCGATCCTGATCACCCCCCTCGCCGCGCTGTTCTGCACGGCGATGGGCGTCGCCACCAGAGCCGGCACCAAGTCGATCTCCGAAGGTGCGACGGCCGCAGGGGGCGGGCACACGCCGCAGGGCTTCTCGGAGACCTTCTACGCCTACCTCTCGCAGGCCAACAACAACGGCTCCGCCTTCGCGGGCTACACCGGCTACGTACAGCCCAACGCCGGCAACGCGGGAGCGCATGGCATCACGTTCGCGAACCTGCTCGGCGGCTTCGACATGCTCCTCGCCCGCTACGGGCCGATCCTCCTCACGCTCGCCGTCGCGGGCGCGCTCGCCGGCAAGCGCTTCACCCCCGCCGGGCTGGGCACGATGCGCACCGACAACACCACCTTCTCGGTGCTGCTGATCGGCGTGATCGTCCTCGTCGGCGCGCTCACGTTCTTCCCCGCCCTGCTGCTCGGACCTGTGGTCCAGGGCCTGACCGGTCACCTCTACTGAGATGCGCAAAGAGATCGTCACATCCGCAATCGCGATGCTGCTCTTCACGCTGCTGCTCGGGGTCGCGTATCCGCTCGTCATCACCGGTGTCGGCCAGGTCGCGTTCCCGGGCAACGCCAACGGCCAGAAGGTGTACGTCAACGGCAGGCTCGTCGGCTCGAAGAGCATCGGGCAGAGCTTCCGGCGGCCGGTGATCGGCAAGAACGGTAAGCCGGAGGAAAGGGAAGAAGAAGTCGTCACCGAAGCCGACCCTCGCTACTTCCAGTCGCGCCCGTCGGCCACCGAAGGCGGGGAATACAACGCGGCCGCCAGCACCTTCTCCAACCGCGGCCCGAACAGCGTCAAGACCAAGGAAGACGACGAAGAAAACCTGAAGTCCTACCTCGAACTGGAGAAGCCCTACGACCCCGGCCTGACGGCCGCGCAGGTCCCGGTCGACGCCGTCAACACCTCGGCGTCCAACCTCGACCCCGACATCTCGCAGGCCAACGCGCGCATCCAGGCGCACCGCGTCGCGTCCGTTCGCCACCTCTCGCTCGCGACCGTGGACGGCCTGATCAAGAGCTACACGAGCGAGCGCGGCCTGCTCGTCTTCGGTGAACCGGCCGTCAACGTCCTCGAGCTGAACCTTGCCCTCGACCGCCTGAAAGCAGCCTGACCATGTCCGCACCCACCGCCCCCGAAGGCCCGGCGCCCGTCGCCGCCCCGCACGAGCGCCGCGCCGTCTCGCTGTTCCAGCGCGAGATCGTGGTCCCGGCCCTGATCGCGAGCTTGAAGAAGCTCGATCCGCGGGTCCAGGTCCGCAACCCCGTGATGTTCGTCGTCGAGATCGGCTCGGTCATCACGACCTTCACCTGGCTCAAACAGGTCTTCGGCGGCAAGCCGCTCGGCGGCGGCAGCGAGCCCGCGTGGTACACGTTCGTGATCGCGCTGTGGCTCTGGCTGACGGTGATCTTCGCCAACCTCGCCGAGGCGTTCGCCGAGGGCCGCGGGCGCGCCCAGGCCGACACGCTGCGCGCCATGCGCAAGGAGACCGTCGCAAAGCTCCTCGACGGCGGCACGAAGGCGGCGTCGGAGCTCGTGCGCGGCGACATGGTCGTCGTCGAGGCCGGCGAGCTGATCCCGGGGGACGGCACGGTGATCGAAGGCATCGCCACCGTCGACGAGTCGGCGATCACCGGCGAGTCGGCGCCCGTGATCCGCGAGTCCGGCGGCGACCGCAGCGCGGTCACCGGGGGCACCCGGGTCACCTCCGACCGCATCGTGGTCGAAATCACGCAGGAACCCGGGCAGTCCTTCCTCGACCGCATGATCAACCTCGTCGAGGGCGCCGAGCGGCGCAAGACCCCCAACGAGATCGCGCTCAACATCCTGCTCGCCGCGCTGACCCTGATCTTCGTGATCGTCGTCGCGACGCTGCGGCCGTTCGGTCTGTTCGCCGGCACGACGATCTCCGAGACGACCCTGATCGCGCTGCTGGTGGCGCTGATCCCGACGACGATCGGCGCGCTGCTGTCGGCGATCGGCATCGCCGGCATCGACCGGCTCGTGCGTCGCAACGTGCTCGCGCTCTCCGGGCGCGCGGTCGAGGCCTCCGGCGACATCGACGTGCTGCTGCTCGACAAGACGGGCACGATCACGATCGGCAACCGTCTCGCGAGCGAGTTCATCCCGATGCCCGGCGTGCCCGAGTCCGAGCTCGCCGAAGCGGCGCAGCTGTCCTCGCTCGCCGACGAGACGCCCGAGGGGCGCTCGATCGTGGTGCTGGCAAAGCAGTACGGCATCCGCGAGCACGACATGGCGGCGATCCAGGCCGAGTTCATCCCCTTCACGGCCCAGACGCGCATGAGCGGGATCGACTACGACGGCCAGCAGCTGCGCAAGGGCGCGGGCGACTCGATCATCGAGATGGTGGTGCGCGAAGGCGGCTCGCCGCCGCCGGAGCTGAAGCAGGAGCTCGACCGCGTCGGCAGCGAGGGCGGCACGCCGCTGGCCGTGGCGCGCAACAACCAGGTGCTCGGCGTCATCTACCTCAAGGACACGATCAAGGAGGGCATGAAGGCGCGCTTCGACCAGCTGCGCGCGATGGGCATCAAAACCGTGATGGTCACGGGCGACAACAAGCTCACCGCCGCGAAGATCGCCGAAGAGTCGGGGGTGGACGACTTCCTGGCCGAAGCCACGCCCGAGCGCAAGCTGGCGCTGATTCGCGAGGAGCAGGCGGAAGGCCGGCTCGTGGCGATGACGGGCGACGGCACCAACGACGCGCCCGCGCTCGCGCAGGCCGACGTCGGCGTGGCCATGAACACCGGCACCCAGGCTGCGCGCGAGGCCGGCAACATGGTCGACCTCGACTCCAACCCGACGAAGCTGATCGAGATCGTCGAGGTCGGCAAGCAGCTGCTGATCACGCGCGGGGCGCTCACCACCTTCTCGATCGCCAACGACGTCGCCAAGTACTTCGCGATCCTGCCCGCCATCTTCATCACGACCTGGGCCGCGGCGGGCGAAAAGGAAGGGCCGCTGTCGGTGCTCAACGTCATGAACCTCGGCAGCCCCCGCTCGGCGATCGTCTCGGCGATCATCTTCAACGCGCTCGTGATCCCGCTGCTGATCCCGATCGCGCTGCGCGGGGTCGCGTACCGGCCGATCGGCGCGAGCGCGCTGCTGCGGCGCAACCTCTTGATCTACGGCCTCGGCGGCATCATCGCGCCGTTCATCGGGATCAAGCTGATCGACCTGGTCATCCACAACCTGCTCGGCGCCTGAGCAGCGCACCGCTGCCGCCAGGCGCCCGGCGCGGCCAACGCGCCGCTCGCACACGGCGCGGTCAGGTTGCGGTGGCCGGCTCGCCGGGGTCGGCCGGCTCGTCGCGGCTGCGCGCCGCGATCCAGCGGATGCCGGCAGTGTCGGTGAGGCCGTGCACGACGATCGAGGTGAAGACCGCGAGGGCCGCCAGGTTGAAGATGCGCACGCCGGCCTCTACGTGCCGGCCGAGCTCGAGGATCGCGAAGGTCATCGTCGAGATCCCCTTGGGGCCGAACCAGGCGATGAACGCCTTCGCGGCTCTGTCGACGCCGGTTCCCGCCAGAGCCAGCCCGATCGCGAGCGGGCGTGCGAGCAGGAAGGTGCCGGCCACGACGCCGACCGCCGCCCAGCCGTCGCCGAAGAGGCCGTGGACGGTCAGCAGCGAGCCGAACACCGTGAAGACGCCGAGCTTCACGATCTCCACGACCTCTTCGCCGCGGGCGGCGAACGACTCTCGCAGGTCGGGACGGCGGATACCGACGACGATTGCGGCGACGAACACCGCGATGAAGCCGTTGCCGCGCGGCGAGATGACCGTGAGGCCGTAGGTCGCGAACGCGAGGCCGAGGGCATACAGGGCGCGCTGATGTCCCGGGATGGCCTCGTCCTCGCCCTCTTTCTCGCGCGGCAGCAGTACCGATCCGACCAGGCCGCACGCG
This sequence comes from uncultured Solirubrobacteraceae bacterium, assembly GCA_963742805.1. Lineage (GTDB taxonomy): Bacteria > Actinomycetota > Thermoleophilia > Solirubrobacterales > Solirubrobacteraceae > Palsa-744. The sequence continues at coordinate 1,847,202 of CAVUNG010000001.1, forward strand.
ATCCCATAGGCGAGCCCGAGACCGACGTCCTGCAGCACGAACTTCCACCACACGAAGCCGCTGCTCCCGGATTCCAAGGCCGCGACGAAGGCGAGCACGGCGGGTAGCGCAAGGCCGTCGTTGAGGCCGGACTCGAGGTTCAGCGAGTGCCGGATGAAGCGCGGTACGCGCGGGTCGGTCACGACGCCCGAGGACAGCACGGGATCGGTAGGACTCAGAAGCGCCCCGACCAGAAAGGACTCCGTCCAGCTCAGCCCGACGAGCCAGTGGGTGAGCAGCGCCACGACCACGGCGGTGGCCGGCATGCCGACTGCCAGCTTGCGGGCGGGAAGCTGCCATTGGCGCTGGAGCAGCCCGGCATCCACCTCGAGGCCGTCTCGGAACAGGATCACGATCAACGCGACCGTGGCCAGGTCGGTGACGAAGCCCGATTCGGCGTGGAAGTCCAGCACCCCGACGCCCCCTTGCCCGAGGAGGAACCCCGCGAGCACGAACACCGCGGCGAGCGAGAGCACGCTCCGCCGCGCAAGCCCGGACAGCAGCGCGCCGACGATCAACAGGCCGCCGAAGACGGCCGCCACCGTCTCGAAAGAGGTCACGGCTCCAGCCTCGCACAGCGCCCGCAGCGATCAGACCTCGGCGCCGGCCGATGCGTCTCGGCCGGCGCCGGGCAGTTCTGGGGCTCAGGCGAACAGGAACGCGATGCCAAGTGCGGCGTAGACGCCGAGCAGGCCGGCGCCCCGCCGGCGCGTCGAGACGCCGAACCACGTCGCCGCGGCCGCGAGCCAGCCGCCGCAGAGCAGCGCGGCGAGCTCGTACCCGTTGAAGACCAGCGGCAGCCGCTCGGGTCCCAGCACGACCGAGGCCAGCGCCACGAGCGGGGCGAGCAGCAGACCGACCTGCGCCGCCGAGCCGACCGCGATGCTCACCGTAAGGTCCATGTCGTCCTTGGCGGCGGCGACCACGGCGACGTAGTGCTCGGCGGCGTTGCCGACGATCGCCACGACGATCACTCCGATGAAGAACTGCGAGAGGCCGAGCTGCTCCGAGGTGTGCTCCACGGAGCCGACGAGGGTGTCACTGGCGACCGCGACGAGCACAGCAGCCGCCGCGAGCGTCGTCGCGGCGCGGCGGCGCGACCAGCGCGGCTGCCCCGGCGCCGCCGCCTCGTGCGCCTCGCGCTGGCTGCGCAGGGACCTGCGCAGCCCGCGCGCGTAGATCGCGATCAGGGCGAGCGAGACGACGATCGTCGCTGCCCATGCGGCATCGCCGACTTTGGTGAGCTCCACTCCCACCCGCGGCAGTGCGCCCCCTTCGGCCAGCAGCACGACGGATGGGACCACCAGCGCCGTCACGCCGAGCAGGAGCACGAGGTCGAGCGAGCGCGCGGCCTCCTCGTGAAAGAGCTGGCGCCGTCGCCGCCAGCCGCCGGCGACCATCGAAGCGCCGAGCACGAGCAACGCATTGCCGAGGACCGAGCCGACGAGCGAGGCCTTGACGACCTCGTGCAGTCCGTCCGCGAGGGCGATCAAAGCGATGATCAGCTCGGGAGCGTTTCCGAAAGTCACGTTCAACAAGCCCGCGACGCCGGGGCCCGAGTGCTCGGCAAGCTCCTCGGTCGCTTCGCTCATCAGGGCTGCTGCCGGAATGACCGCGAGCGCCGAGACGGCGAAGACGATCGCAGCCGCCGCGCCGAGGACGTCGAGGCCGAGCGCCAGCGGCACCAGCGCGAGGAGGTAGTACAGCGGCCGCACCGGGAGAACCCTAGACCGGGCAGACGATCGCCCGACCGGCTCGAACGGGCCCCGGGGGGCGACGACCGGTTCTTCACGCAGGGCAGCGGCGAGCTCTTCCGCCCGGCCTTGGGGGCGCAGCGGAGCTCAGCCCGCAGTCGCCGTCAGGACGGCGGCGAACACCAGATAGGCCACGACGAGCGCAATGCCCTCGCGGCGCGCGAGTCCGCGGCGCGCGTAGCAGAAGATGATCGCGAGCACTGTCATCGCCAGCGCTGACGACGCCACGAATGTGGACTCGGCCGAGGGCGCGGCGATGCCCACGAACGTGGTCGGGATCAACAGCCCGGCCAGGACGTTGATCGCGTTGCTGTTGAGAGATGTGCTGAGCACCGCCGACGCGCGACCGCGCGAAGCCAGGTAGATGCCGGCAACCGCGTTCGGAAGGCTAGTGACAACCGCGAGGACGATCCCGCCGACGACGATCTCGGGTACGCCATGACGCGCCCCGAGCCGCGACCCGGAGCGCTCCATCGCGACGCTCGCGGCGACTACGAGCACGGTCGCCGCGAGAGCGAGAAGCGCGTCCCGGGCGCCCCCGCGTCCGGGGTGGATCGCGGGCTCGAGCTCCTGTTCCTCCTCTGTGATCGCGGACACGAGCCACCGCCGCCAACGGTCAGGCGCCGCCAGCCGTCCGATCACCTCATGCCGAACCCCGAGCACGACCACGTAGGGGACGAAGACGCCGGCGGCGAGCAGCAGCGCTGCCACGGGGGGGACCGCGCCTATGACCAGCAGGAGGGCGACGGCCGCGATCCAGACGGCGACAGCGCCGCCGAGCTCGACGACGCGCCGGTGCAGGGGCACATGGCCCGCGACGACCCCGGCCAGTCCGATCAGTGCGGCGATGTTGAAGACATTGGACCCGAGGATCACGCCCGCTCCGATCCGGTCCTGGTGGCCAAGCAGCGCCGTGACCGCGGCGGTGATCTCGGGCGCGTCCGCGGCGAGCGCCGCGAGCATCCCGAGCAGCGCCTCCGACAGCCCCGCCCGCGCGCCGACGCGCTCCAGCGAGGTGACGAGCCGCCAGCTCGCCCATAGGCTCGCGGCTGCGCCGACAGCGAAGATCGCGCCGAGCGCTGCGTCAGACATCAGATCCTCCGGTCCTCAGCGCGCGCGCAGCCTCCGGCAGCCGATGGCACGGAAGTGGATGTTGCCGGCTGAGAGTGCTCACCTGGTCCATTCCCCCGATGGGGTCTGCCGACCAGGCTTCCCGGCGCACCGCGGCGGAGTCTAGCCGCCGCTCGCGGGGCCGTCTGGCGCGCGCGCAGCGATCGCGTCGTCGGCGTCGTCAGGAGGCGCGGTGCGAACGCCCCGTGGCGGCCGGGCGTCTGGCGGAGCGCAGACGGCGCGCGGCGGATGACAGCGAGCTCCCGCGCCGCGGTCTGCGTGCGACGGGCGACGGCGTCTGTGCCCACGCGGGCAGCGTCAGCGACCACACCGGGACGGCGCGGTCGTTCGGCTGGCTCTTGTCACGCGGTGCCTGCATGGGACCCTGGTTCCCTTGGAACCCCTTGTATCTATCGGCATCTACTACCCGTTTACAAAGCGATGACACGAGGCCATGGACGCGACCGGCGCCCGAGCCGTCCCGCCGCCGCCCTGCCGTCCGGTAGCGTCCGTTCAACCGAGATGGCAGACGGGCGCGGTCACCTGAAGGTGTTCATCGGCATGGCGCCCGGGGTCGGCAAGACCTACCGCATGCTCCAGGAGGGGCGAGCGGAAAGCGAGAGCGGCCGCGACACGGTGATCGGCTACCTGGAGCCCCATGGACGCGCCGAGACTGTTGCCCAGGCCGAGGGACTCGAGATCATTCCCAGACGCCAAGTGGATTACCGCGGCACGCCGCTGGAGGAGATGGACCTGCCGGCGGTGCTGGCGCGGGCGCCGGAGCTGTGCCTGATCGACGAGCTCGCACACACAAACGCGCCCGGGCTCGAGCACGAGAAGCGCTACGAGGACGTGCGCGATGTGCTCGACGCAGGCATCGACGTGTTCTCGACCATCAACGTCCAGCACCTCGAGAGCCTCAACGACCAGGTGGCGCGCCTGACGGGGACAACCGTGCGCGAGACGATCCCTGACGAGATCCTCTCGGCCGCCGACGAGGTGGTGCTGATCGACCTGACCCCAGAGGCGCTGATCGCGCGCCTGCGCGCGGGGAAGGTCTACCGGCCCGAGCGGGTGCCCGCCGCCCTGAACAACTTCTTCAAGATCGAGAACCTCTCTGCGCTTCGCGAGACGGCGCTGCGGCAGGTCGCCGAGGACGTCGAGGTGAAGCGGTTCGAGCGCGACACACCGGTCGCGGTGAGACGCGACGACGAGGGGCTGCCCGCGATCGAGGAGCACGGTCCGCAGTCGATCTCCGAGCGCCTGCTGGCGATCGCGACGCTCGAGCGGGAGTCCGAGCACGTCGTGCGCCGCGCGTGGCGCTCGGCCCAGCGGCTGGATGCGGAGCTCGATGTGCTGATCGTGAGGCCGCCCGGGCGCGAGCCGAGCGCCGAGGACCGCGCGCGCCTGGAGGCGCTGCGCCGTCTGACCTCGATGCTCGGCGCGCGGCTGCGGATCGAGGAGGGCGACGACGCCGCGTCGGTCGCCGTCGAGGTCGCGCGCTCGCTCGGGAGCACCTACGTCCTGATCGGCGCGCCCCCCGTCCGCCGCGGGCTCGCGCGGCTGCGCCCGGGCGGCGAGTCGCTGCTCACGGGGCTGCTGGAGGGGCTGCCCGGGGTCGACGTGCGGATCGTCGCCGACCCCTCCCTACGCATGGGTGGGACGTCGAAGCCAGCCGATAAAGAGCTTCTCAAGGCGGGAGGAACCACCGCAGGGGGCGGCGAAGGCACAGAGCAAGGCCCCTGACGCTCGACGGCGGTCGGTTTGCCGACCGGCCGGCGAAGACCTTCCATAAAGATCACTAACATCGCGCAACCCCGACCCGCGACCCCTGTTCTGAACCGCGACATGATGAGCTCACAGAGAACCCCCCGAAAGCTTGCGGCGCTCCTCGCGCTCGCGCTCGCCGCGACGATGCTGTTCGCCGCAAGCGCGCTCGGCGGCGCCGCCAAGGCCCCCCGCGCGCACGCGTCCTCGTCCTACCTGACCGGCATCGGCGACGAGCAGACGCAGATGTTCACCAGCCCGCTGTGGCAGCAGCTGCACACGAAGATCGCCCGCTACATCGCCCCCTGGGACGCCGCGATCCGCGGCGACGAGCTGGCCAGCGCCCGCACCTGGATCGCGCAGGCCGAAGCCGCGCACCAGCAGGTCCTCGTGGCCTTCTACCACTCCGAGCACACGCCGACGAAGATGCCGAGCATCTCCGCCTACCAGAAGGCCGTGCAGAAATTCGTCAAGGACTTCCCGCGCGTGCACCAGTACCAGTCTTGGAACGAGTCCAACCGCGGCAACGTCAAGGGCTCCTTCTCGAGCCCGTCCGCCGGCGCCGCCGCCCGCTACTACCAGGCGTTGAAGCGCGTATGCCGGGGCTGCACCGTGATCGGGCTGGACGTGCTCGACGAAAACTCGATCCACGCGACGCTTCGCTACATCTCCGCCTTCAAGCGCGAAGTCGTGCACCTGCGCACCGTGATGCCGACGGTCTGGGGCCTGCACAACTACTCGGACCTGAACCGTCTCGAAAGCTGGCGCACGCGCGAACTCAGCCGCGCGATGGGCGGCCAGGTGTGGCTGACCGAGACGGGCGGGATCGTGCAGTTCAAGCCCTCGTTCCTGAACAAGCGCGGCTCCGGTCTCTCACGCGCCAGCAAGGTCCTCAAGTACATGTTCTCGGTCGCGGCCTCGAACTCGCGCATCAAGCGCCTCTACATCTACAACTGGATCGGCGGCAACGGCGGCACGCGTTTCGACGCCGGGCTGATGAATGCCCACGGCCAGCCGCGTCCCGGCTACCTGGTCGTGTGCAAACAGCTCCACGGCGCGAAATGCACCGTGGCGACCGCCAGGAACTGACGGGCACCGGGGGGCCGCCAGGGGGTCCGGCGAACCTCGCCGGCCCTGTGGTGGTGCGGGTGACAGGCTGCGCGCTCGCCCGCGCGCGAGCGCGCATAGGCGCGCCGCGTTTCGCGGGACCTGCCTAGGCGGCGCCGACGGCGCTCGGCGTGCGCGTGCCGGGCGCCGCGGGGGAACGCGCGCCGTCGCTGCGCTCGCGCCGCCCGAGCCACATCAGCCCAAGCGCGAGAACGCCGGCGAGCCCGCAGTAGAGCGTGAGCCGCGTGAGCGGGTAGCGCACGCCGTTGTGCAGAGTGAGGTTCAGGGCTGTGGCGTCGCCGGCTTTGACGATGCTGAGAAGCCCCTGGTGGTCGATGCCCAGCGCCGTCGGGCCGAGCGCCGCGAACAGCGCCCACGCGAGCGCGGCCAGCACTCCCGCGCCCAGCGCCGCCGTGCCCAGACGCAGCCGCGGCGTGGCGGCGCCCGCGAGCACGGCCGCGCCCGCGACGGCGAGCAGGAACGGCCAGACCCCGGCCCAGCCGCGGCCCGCGCCGAGCGCGGTCGCGATCGTCGGCTGGAATTCGCCCTTGCTCAGCAGCCGCGTCCAGACGACCGTCTCGTTCTCGTAGCCCACCAGCGGATGGGTGATCGTGACGATCGTCCAGGCCGTGATCGAGATCCCGGCGAGCGCGATCGTCGGCCCGGGCCACCGGCGCAGCGCGAGCCCCAGCGGGCAGGCCAGGAACGGAAGCAGCGTGATCATGAAGCGTGGTCCGGGCGCGCCGCCGCCGAACGGGAGGTAGTAGCCCGAGTTGTAGATCGAGTAGCAGGCGCAGATCGCCGCGATCGTGAGCGCCTCGGCACGGCGGCCGCGGCGGTAGAGCAGCACGGTGCCGAGCGCGCCCATGATCAGGATCGGCGAGAGCGTGAGCAGGCCGCGCGAATCCAGCAGCAGCGTCACGAAGACGCGCGGGCTGGGGGCCGAGATGCCGAAGAACCCGCGGTGCTGCTGGGGGATATTGGAGTAGGCCAGGTGCGTCCAGGAGTTGAACGCGGCATGGTTGTAGAGCAGCAGCGGCACGATCCCGACGAACCCGCCGAGCGCGTAGATGCCGGCCCGGCTCGCGAGCGTGGCGGGCCGCAGCGAGTCGGGCCGCGAGAGCGCGTAGAGCCCGAGCACGACGGCGACGAAGGCCAGCGGGTACTCCGAGGTGATCGCGTAGCCGACGGCCAGGCCGGCGGCCCCCACCAGAAGCGGGCGCGCAGGGCCGTTGCGCTCGTGCAGCAGCAGCGCGAAGGCGGCGAAGCCGAGCATCGCCGAGAAGACGTGCGAGAACAGCAGCGTGGAGAACGGCAGCACCATCGTCCCCAGTCCGAGCGCGATCGCCGCCGCCGCGCCGTAACCGGGCTCGAAGCGCTCGGCGACGCGCCAGACCAGGAGCACCAGCAGGAACGCCGGCAGCACGCTGCCCCACCAGCCGACGAAGTCGATCATCTCGTCTTCGCCGCGCAGCGCGGGCGAGGACCGCGCCACGCGGGGAGCCTGCAACGCGGTCAGCGTCTCGTAGAACGGCAGCGAGAACATCGCGAGCCCCGGCGCGCGCGCGGAGTACCAGTGACCGTGGTAGTACGCCTCGTCTTTGGTCCGGTAGGGGCCCTGGTCGATCGTCGTGCGCCCGGCGTCCAGCGCGCGGATCAGGTCGTAGTGGGACGTCTGGTTGTCGGACCAGTTCTGCAGCATCAGGCCGGAGGCGAGTCCGACCAGCAGGATCGCCGCGAGCGCGATGCGCCCGCGCCGCTCGCGCGGAAGCAGGCGCGCCGGCCCGCGCCGCCGAGGGGCCGGACCGGGCGGTTCGGCGCCCGGCGCCATGGTGGCGCCGTGGGTGTCCTCGCCGCGCGCGGCCATCAGTCGCTTCCGTGCAGCGCAGCCGGGCCCGGCCCGATCTCGTAGATCACGCTGTTCCCCACGACGCGGCGGGTGACGCCGAGGCCGGCGATCGGTTTCGCCGCGGCGGCGGCGGGGTCGGGCGGCTCGGCCTGGGCATAGCCGTGCTCGGGCGGAAGTTCGGAGATCGGGGCCAGGTGGAGCACGACGGTCTTGATGCCGTAGTGGCGGAGCTTCTCGACGCTGGCCTTGTCAGGGAAGTTGTGCATGCCCCCGCGGAGGTCGTCGACGGCCGGCATGTCGAACGTGCTGTTGCCGATCGGGATCTTGTAGAAGCCGTCGGTCGAGAAGTACTGCCAGATGCGGTCGTGGGCGCCGTCGGTGGGGAGGTCGAGCCGCGGCCCGGGCAGGCCGACTTCCGCCTTCGCCGGCTGGGGAACCCGCGGGTGGCCGAGATGCCCGGCGCCTTCGCCGAGTATCCCGAGCAGCAGCAGCCCGCCGGCGACCGCGGGCAGCGCGGTCGCGAGGGCCGGATGGCCGCCGCTGAACCGTCTCGCCGGCCCGCGCAGCCGCTCGAGGAGCCACTGCGCACCGGCGCCGGCCAGGAGCGCGTAGAAGAGCGTCCCGAGCGTGAAGATGCGTCCCGGCACGCGCACCCCGTTCCAGCCCGGCGCGTAGTCGAAGAGCAGGCGATACGGGTACCCGGCGCCGGTCAGCCCGAGGCCCATCGCGAGCACCGAGCTCATCACCACCCCCGCCAGCAGCCCGAGACGCAATCGTTTGGTCATCGGCGAGCCGCCGATCCCGAGCACTCCCAGCACGGCGAGCACCAGAATCAGGCCGCCCGGGAAGAACACGTCCTCGTTCTTCGAGTGCACGTGTTCGCGGACGCCCGAGGTGACCGGACCCCAGACGCGGTTCTCCGAGGAGGCCGAGAGCAGCGCGGCGGGACCGGAGGAGTAGTTCTCGACTTCCTTGATCGTGCGCTTCGCGGTCGGGTAGACGTGCGAGACGCGCAGGTAGGGGCGCGCCTGGTAGATCGTGATCGCCCCCAGCACGACGACGCCGACGGCGGTGAAGATCGCGAGCCGGCGGGTGACGGCAAACGGTCGCGCGCCGCGCCACCAGGCAAGGGCGAGCAGGATCGCGAGCACCGCCAGCAGGTAGGCGTACTGCACGCCGAGCGTGAAGCCGAGGCTGACCTGCCAGGCGGAGACGAGCCAGCCCGCGAGGACCAGCGGGCCGGAGGACCGGCGATAGCCGCGCAGCAGCAGGAACAGCGCCAGCGCGATCCCCCCGGAGGAGATGACATGGAGGTGGCCGGCCTCGGTGACACGGTAGGGCGCGTAGGCGAACGCGATGCCCGCGGCCGCCGACCCCAGCCGCCGGAGCCCGAGCTCGCGCGCGAGCAGGTACGCGCCGACGAGGCACAGCGAGTAGGCGAACAGGAACAGCAGGTTGTAACGGACGAGCGCCGCGACCGTTCCGGAGCCCACCAGCGCGGTCGGTCCGTACCCCAGCAGCGAATCCGAGAAGGCGAGGCTCAGGGGGTGCGGGTAGAAGGCGTTGGAGTCGAACAGGTGCAGCGGGCTGTGGAGCATCGCGTGCCCGACCCAGGCGATCTCCCACGCCGTGCGCACCGGGTCGCCGAGATCCGGAGCGATGCGGCTCGACATGTGCAGCACCAGCGGCCACGTCGTGAGAATCGCGAGCACCACGGCGCCGAGGCAGACAAGCGCGATCTCCCGGCCGCCGAGCGAAGGTGAGGGCGCCCACCGGCGCGCGGAGCCGCCCGGCGCGTCAGCGCCGGGACCGTGCTCCGCTGTCCCTTCCGCGCCCGGCGCCGCGGGTCGGACGCCCTCGGGGGGCGCCTGCTCGGGCGGGGCGGGGTCGGCCGGGCTGCTCGGGGGGCTCGGCAGACCGGTGCTCACGAGGGGCGGTTTTCGATGCGCACTCGGATCGGCGGAGCATACGGGAGGCACCTGAGCCATTGCGGCGCATGGGGGCGCGCGCCTTTGTCCGCAACGCTCCGAGCCGGATACGCAAGACTGCACGGTCGTGAAGGTTCTCGTGGTCGGCACAGGGGGCGTCGGCGCCGCGTTCGCGGCGATCGCCCAGCGCCGCGGCGCATTCGGGCAGATCGTGCTCGCCGACGTCGCGCTCGAGCGCGCCCAGGCCGCCGCGGACCGTTTCGCCGAACCGGATCGGTTCACCGCAGAGCGCGTCGACGCCTCGAACCTCCGCGATCTGGTCGACCTGATCTCCCGCACACGTCCCGATGCGGTGCTGAACGCGTGCGACCCGCGCTTCAACGAGCCGATCTTCGACGCCTGCTTCGAGGCCCGCGTCAACTACCTCGACATGGCGATGACGCTCTCGGAGCCGCACCCGGAGCGCCCGTACGAGGAGCCCGGCGTGAAGCTCGGCGACTACCAGCTGGCCCGTGAGAGCGAGTGGAGCGAGGCGGGCCTGCTCGCGCTTGTCGGGATCGGCGTCGAGCCGGGGCTGTCGGACATCTTCGCGCGCCATGCCGCCGACGAGATGTTCTCGGAGATCCGCGAAGTGGGCGTGCGCGACGGCGCGGACCTCGTGGTCGAGGGCTATGACTTCGCGCCGACGTTCTCGATCTGGACCACGATCGAGGAGTGCCTGAACCCGCCGCTGATCTGGGAGCGCGAGCGCGGCTTCTACACGACGGCGCCCTTCTCCGAGCCCGAGGTGTTCGAGTTTCCCGAGGGGATCGGACCCGTCGAATGCGTGAACGTCGAGCACGAGGAGGTCGTGCTGATCCCGCGTTGGGTGCAGTGCGAGCGGGTGACCTTCAAGTACGGGCTCGGCCAGGAGTTCATCGACGTGCTGGAGACGCTCCACAAACTCGGCCTCGACCGTACCGACCCCGTGCGGGTGCGCGGCACCGAGGTCTCGCCACGCGACGTGGTCGCCGCGGTGCTGCCCGATCCGGCCACGCTCGGCGAGCGCATGACGGGCCGCACGTGCGCGGGAACGTGGGTGACCGGGAACGGCAAGGACGGACAGCCGCGCTCCACCTATCTCTACCACGTGGTCGACAACGAGACGACAATGCGCGAGTACGGGAGCCAGGCGGTCGTCTGGCAGACCGCGGTCAACCCCGCGGTGGCGCTGGAGCTGCTGGACCGCGGGGTGTGGGCGGGCACCGGCGTGCTGGGGCCGGAGGCCTTTGCCGCTCAGCCGTTCCTCGAGCTGCTCGCCGAGTACGGCTCCCCGCACGGCGTGCTCGAGCTCACGCCGTAGGGACGTCCGCTCACGCGGTTCGCGGGCCCTGACCACGGGCTCGCACTGGCCGTGCGCCCGCGGCGGACGGCGTAGTGCGGGCCCTGACCACGGGCTCGCACTGGCCGTGCGCCCGCGGCGCACGGCGTGGCGCTCAGGAGGAGCCGGGCGGCGCGGGCGGCTGCTCGTCCTCGGCCTCTGGCGTCAGCCAGTGCTCGCCGCTCGTGACGGCTTCGCGGCCCATGAGGTGCGTCGGCGCGCGCTCGACCGGCGCGTCCAGAAGGCCCGGCGGGGCCGTTTCGGTCTTGCGGGCGAAGAACGGGCGGAAGGAGAACCGCGAGATGAACGCGAGCACGAGCCCGACGACCATGCCGATGCCGCCGAACCACAGGGGCAGTGTGAGCCCAAGGTAGATTTTTCCTTCGGAGTTGGCCTTGTGCCCGTAGTAGGTGATCGCCTTGATGCCGATCCCGTACATGATCACGCCCCCGAGGAACGGCAGCAGACCGACGAGGATGAACTTGCGGGGGCTGTCGAAGATTTCGCGGCGGTAGTAGACGAGCGAGGCGAACCCGGTCGAGCCGTAGTAGAAGCAGACCGGGATGCCGAGCGCGACGACCGCGAGTTCGAGCACCGTTTCGGAGATCAGGATCAGCGGCACCGCGACGATCACGGACAGGATCCCGAAGCCCCAGGTCGAGACGGTCGGCGTGAGGAAGCGCTTGTGAACCCTGCCGAACACCGATGGGATCGCGCCCCACTTGGCCATCGACAGCGTCGTCCGGGCGGTCGGCAGGATCGTGGTCTGCGTGGAGGCGGCAGCGGAGGTGAGGACCGCGATGATCAGGAAACGCACTCCGACCGACCCGAGGACGCCTTTGCCGAGTGCGTGAAGGACGTCGCTGGCGTTTTCTTCGTTGGATATGTAGGAGGTGCCGTGGTAGGACTGCGCACCGGCGGACACGAGCAGGTAGATCCCGACCAGCACCAGCGTCGAGACGACCGCCGCGCGGCCGGGTCCCTCGTTCGAGTCCTCCGACTCCTCGTTCACCGCGACGCCGGAGTCCCATCCCCAGTAGATGAAGATGCCGAGCAGCATCGCCACCACGAGGTCGCTGAAGTTCATCGCGAAGGGGTTGAACCAGTCGGCCTGCGGCTTGATCGAGTGGGACGCAGCGTTCCCGGAGTACACGTCGACGAGTGCGACGATCGCGAAGATCATCAGCATCACGAACTCGAAGCCGAGCAGCAGCTGTTGGATGCGCGCCGAGAGCTCGATGCCGCGGTGGCAGATCCAGGTCATCAGCCAGATCCACAGGATGCAGCCGACGAGCGCCGCGCCCACGTGGGTTTCCGCCCAGTGCCATTCGAACAGCAGGAAGGTGTACGTGGCGGCGACGTAGCCAAGCGAGGCCATCACGAGCAGGTCGGCGAGGAAGATCGCCCAGCCGTTGACCCAACCGAATGTCGGCCCGAACGCCCGCGTCGTCCACGCGAAGGTCGTGCCGGAGTCCGGGTCCGCCTTGTTCAGGTACCGATAACCGAGCGAGATGAGCAGCATCGGCACGAACGACGCCAGCAGCACGGCCGGCGCGTGCACGCCGACGCCCTTGTCGGCGACGATGAAGCCCAGCGTCGCGGCGAGCGAATAGGCGGGCGCCGTCGAGGCCACGCCGATGACGATGTTCGAGACATAGCCGATCGCGTTTTTCTTGAGCCCCTTGTTCTCGACCTGCCCGGTCGCGGGGGCTCCCGATACCCCTAGTGCAGCCGCCTCGGTTGCCATCGACGCTCCTCTCCTCCAGCCGGACAGTTGTCTTCCCTGGACACAACCTACGACGCCCGCAGGACGACCTGCAAGTGGCAACTGTCCCAAAAGGGACGCACCGATGTATACATGACGTACAAGGCCTGGGCGGGCGATTTGCCCACGGCGCCCCTTGAGTGGCAAAGGTCACGTGGATATGGTTGTCCCGAGTGTCTAGCCGAGCAGCTCGGCGTAGATCCGGGCTCGCGCGACGGTCGAACGCAAAAGGAGCGATGCGATGGCTGGCAGCGAGGTGAAAGCAGGGGCGTCGGGGGGCGCCGGAACAGGCACCAGCTGGGCTCCGGGGCCGGACGGCCCGTCTCTTGCCGAAGACCCCGACCGCCTGCAGCAGCTCGCGCGGCGCAACCTGTGGATGCACTTCACGCGCATGGGCTCCTACGACGAGCACCACTCGGTGCCGGTGATCGTGCGCGGCGAGGGCTGCTACGTCTTCGACGAGCACGGCAAGCGCTACCTTGACGGCCTGTCCGCGCTCTACTGCGTCAACGTTGGCCACGGTCGCGCCGAGATCGGCCGGGCGGCCGCCGCGCAGGCCGAGCAGCTCGGCTTCTACACGAACTGGAGCTACGCCCATCCGCCTGCGATCGAATTGGCCGCGCGCGTCGCCGGTCTCGCGCCGGGCAACCTCAACCGGGTCTTCTTCACCTCCGGCGGCTCGGAGGCCGTCGAGTCGGCCTGGAAGCTCGCGAAGGCCTATCACCGGGCCCGCGGCGATCTCAACCGCTACAAGCTCGTCTCGCGCAACCTGGCCTACCACGGGGTCTCGATGGGCGCGCTCACGGCGACCGGGCTGCCGCCGCTGCGCGAACCGTTCGAGCCGCTGACGCCGGGCGGCGTGCACGTGCCGAACACGAACTCCTACCGCTGGAAAGAGGACCGCGACCCGCTCTGGGCCGCAGACGCGATCGAGGAGGCGATCGAATTCGAGGGCGCCGACACGGTCGCGGCCGTGATCCTCGAGCCCGTCCAGAACGGCGGCGGCTGCTTCACGCCCCAGGACGGCTACTTCCAGCGTGTGCGCGAGATCTGCGACCGCCACGGCGTGCTGCTGATCTCCGACGAGGTGATCTGCTCGTGGGGGCGCCTCGGCTACTGGTTCGGCTGCGAGCGCTACGGCTACCAGCCGGACATGATCACGACCGCCAAGGGCATCAGCTCCGCATACGCGCCGCTCGGCGCGCTGATCGCCGGCGACCACATCGCCGAGCCGTTCCTGCAGGGGAAGGCCTCGTTCGCCCACGGCTTCACCTTCGGGGGGCACCCCGTCGCGTGCGCCGTCGGCCTCGCCAACATCGACGTGCTCGAGCGCGAGGATCTGCCGGGCAACGTGCGCGAGAACGAGGCGCTGTTCAGGGAGATGCTCGACGGGCTGCGCGACCTGCCGATCGTCGGCGACGTGCGCGGCGCCGGCTACTTCCACGCGATCGAGCTGGTCAAGGACAAAGAGACCAAGGAGACCTTCGACGACGCCGAATCGGAGAAGCTGCTGCGCGGCTTCCTCTCGGGCGAGCTCTACCAGCGCGGCCTGATCTGCCGCACCGACGACCGCGGCGACCCGATCGTGCAGCTCTCGCCGCCGCTGATCGCCGGCCCGGAGCAGTTCGAGGAGATCCTCGGCATCCTGCGGCCCGTGCTGACCGAGGCCGGCGAACGGATGGAGTCATGGAGCTCACTGTCGAGAGCCTGATCGGCGAGCTCGGGCTCGAGCTGATCAGTGGCCGCTCCTCGGCGCAGACGCACGTACGCTGGGTCCACAGCACCGAGCTGGCCGATCCCACGCCCTGGCTGAAAGGCGGCGAGATGCTGCTGACGACAGGGCTGCAGCTCGAGACGCCCAAGCTCCAGCGCGAGTACCTGCAGCGGCTCGTGGATCACGACATCGCGGCGCTCGGCTTCGGCACGGGCTTCCGTCACCGCAAGATCCCGGCCGCGCTCGTGAAGGCGGCGCAGGAGCGCGGCTTCCCGCTGTTCGAGGTGCCCTACGAGCTGCCGTTCATCGCGATCACCGAGCGCGCCTTCGCCCGGCTGCTCGACGAACGCTATGAGCTGCTCCAGCGCAACATGGTCGGCGACCTGCTGGCCGAGGCCCTCAGCGGCCACCTCTACCCCGAGGACCTGCAGGCCCGCCTGCAGCCGTTCGGCATCGGCGAGCGGATCGCGGTGCTCGCCTTCGCCCTCGAGGACCCGAGCACGGCGGCGGGCGCCGTGGAGGCGTTGCTGGCCGGCGAGCAGGCCGGCAACCTCGTCGCGATCCGCGGCGTCCTGCTCTGCGTCGTGGTGGACGCCCGCGAGGGACAGCCGGGGGCCGAACCCGTCGCGCTGGCGGCTCGTGTCCGAGCTGCGCTGACCCCCCGCTTCGGTGACGTGCGCGCCGCCGCGAGCCGTCCGGGCCCCACGCACTCGCTGCGGATGAGCTTCCACGAGGCGCGGTGCGCGCTGGAGGCGGTGCGCCTACGCAACGGCAGCGCCCCCGAGGTCGCGACCTACGAGGACCTCGGCGCCTTCCAGCTGCTGCTCTCGCTCCAGGACGAGGAGGCGCTCAGCTCCTACTGCCGGAGCGTGCTCGGACCGATCGAACAGGGCGAGGGCGACTACGGTGACGAGCTGGTGCGATCGCTCGACGTGTTCATCGAGAACAACGGACACTGGGAGAAAGCGGCGGCAGCGCTCTACTGCCACCGCCACACTCTGCGCTACCGGATCCGGCGCATCGAACAGCTCACCGGACGTAGCTTCTCGAGCGCGCGCGACCGGATCGAGTTCTGGCTTGCGCTCAGGGGAAGGGAGCTGGCGCGATGAGGATCGGCGTACCGACCGAGATCAAGACCGACGAGTATCGGGTTGCGATCACGCCCGCGGGCGTGCGGGAGCTGAGCTCTCGCGGGCATGAGGTCTTGGTTCAAACGGGGGCCGGGGACGGAAGCGCGATGAGCGACGAGCAGTTCCGCGACCAGGGGGCGACGATCGTCGCAGACGCGGACGCGGTGTTCGGCGGCGCCGAGCTGATCCTCGGGGTCAAGGAGCCGCAGCCCGAGGAGGTCGCGCGACTGCGGCCCGAGCACACGCTGTTCACCTATCTGCACCTGGCTGCTGAGCCCGAGCTGGCACGAGGGTTGATGGCCTCGGGGGCCACGTGCATCGCGTACGAGACCGTCGAGGACAAGGCGGGACGGCTGCCGCTGCTGGCGCCGATGAGCGAGGTCGCCGGCAAGATCGCCACCCAGGCGGGCGCGTTCATGCTCGAGAAGCCGCTCGGCGGCCGCGGCATCCTGCTGGGCGGCGTGCCGGGCGTCGCCGCGGCGACCGTGCTCGTGATCGGCGGCGGCGTGGTGGGGATGAACGCGGCCTTCATCGCGATCGGCATGGAAGCCGACGTGTTCGTCTTCGACCGTTCGATCGACCGGCTGCGCGAGCTCGACGTCGCCTTCGCCGGCCGCGCTTCCACCGTCTACTCGTCGACCCTTGCGATCGAGCAGATGCTGCCGGCCGCGGACCTCGTCATCGGCGCCGTGCTGATCCACGGCGGGCGCGCCCCGCATGTGATCACGCGCGAGCAGCTGAAACTGATGAAGCGGCACGCGGTGCTCGTGGACGTCTCGATCGACCAGGGCGGCTGCTTCGAGACCTCGCGCCCGACCACCCACTCGGACCCCACCTACGAGGTCGACGGCATCACGCACTACTGCGTGACGAACATGCCGGGCGCGGTGCCGATCACCTCCACCTACGCGCTCACGAACGCGACGCTGCCCTACGTGATCGAGCTCGCCGAGCGCGGCGTGGAGGAGGCCCTGGTCGAGAACCCCGGCCTGGCCAAAGGTCTGAACGTCAGCGACGGCGAGATCCGGCACCCGGCGGTCGCCGAAGCACTCGAGCTGCCCGCGCGAGCGTGAGCGGCCGGCTGGGAATCTGGCGCAGGACAATCACCCCGATCCGACGCGAGGGAGAGACATGAGCAGCTACGCAGTGATCAACCCGGCCACCGACGAGGTCGTCAAGGAGTATCCCGAGATCTCGGACGCCGAGCTCTCCGACGCGATCGCCCGCGCGGACGCGGCCTACCGTGCATGGGCCGCCGGCTCGACCGTCGCGGAGCGCGCGGAGCTCGTGCGCGCCGTCGGCAGGCTTCACGGCGAGCGCAGCCAGGCGCTCGGCGAGATCATCGTGCGCGAGATGGGCAAGCCGATCGAGCAGGCCGTCGGCGAGGTCGAGTTCGCCGGTGCCATCTATGAGTTCTACGCCGAGAACGCCGAGAGCCTGATGGCCGACGAGCCGATCCAGCTGCTCGGCGGCGAGGGCACCGCGATCGTCCGCCGCAGCGCCTACGGGGTCCTGCTCGGGATCATGCCCTGGAACTACCCCTACTACCAGGTCGCGCGCTTCGCCGGGCCGAACCACATCATCGGCAACACGATCCTGCTCAAACACGCTCCCCAATGCCCGGAATCGGCCGCGGCGATCGCAGAGATGTTCAAGGATGCGGGCTACCCCGAGGGCTGCTACGAGAACATCTACGCCAGCAACGAGCAGATCGAGCGGGTGATCGCGGATCCGCGCGTGCGCGGTGTCTCGGTCACAGGCTCCGAGCGTGCAGGCGCCGCAGTGGCGGCGATCGCAGGCAAGAACCTCAAGAAGGTCGTGCTCGAGCTGGGCGGCTCGGACCCGTTCATCCTGCTCGGCACGGACAACGTCGCCGCGGTGGCCGAGCAGGCTGCCGAAGCGCGGCTCGAGAACGCCGGCCAGGCATGCAACGCGGCCAAGCGCTTCATCGTCCTGGACAGCCTCTATGACGAGTTCCTCGACCAGCTCAAGGCTCAGCTGGGCGGTGCCAAGACGGGCGACCCGACGGCTGAGGGCACCGCGATCGGGCCGCTGTCCTCGAAAATCGCCGCGGACCGCCTCGACGATCAGGTCAAAAGGGCCGTCGCGGCCGGCGCCGAGCTCGTGATCGGCGGCCACCGCGACGGCAACTTCTACGAGCCCACGATCCTGACCGGCATCAAGCCCGGCGACGATGCCTCCCAGGAAGAGTTCTTCGGCCCGGTCGCTCAGGTCTACAAGGTCTCCTCCGAGGAGGAGGCGGTCCAGCTGGCCAACGACACGCAGTTCGGGCTCGGCTCGTATCTGATGACCAACGACTCCGAGCAGGCGGCGCGCGTGGCGGACCGGATCGAGGCGGGCATGGTCTACGTCAACATCGTCGGAGCCGACAGTCCCGAGCTGCCGTTCGGCGGGTTCAAGCGCTCCGGTTTCGGGCGCGAGCTCGGCCGCTACGGCGCCGACGAGTTCGTCAACAAGAAGCTGATCCGGACCGCGTAACCGCCGACGCCCGGGCCCCCCGGGGCGTTCTGCCGCCGGGGCGTTGAGCTAACGTCGCGCGCATGGTCAAGCGCGACGGGGATGTCGTCGAGCCCAGCGAGCCCAGTGAGGAGGAGTCGCGCGCCGATCTGCGCGAGCACTACGACGTGCTGCTCGTGCGCGCGCCCAACCCGGGGCCGCTGACGCTAAGCGGCACCAACAGCTGGGTTGTGGGGCGCGAACCCGCGTGGGTGGTCGACCCCGGGCCGGCGATCGAGGAGCACCTGCAGGCGCTGTACGACGCGATCGACGAGCGCGGCGGCCTCGGCGGCGTGGTTCTCACCCACGACCACCAAGATCATTCCGAGGCGGCCAGGATCGTCAGCGGGCGATACGACGCGCCGCTGGCGGGGGGACGGGGTGCTGTCGACATCGCCCTGGCCGAAGGGGCGCGCATCGGGCCGTTCACGGCCGTCGCGACGCCCGGTCACGCCGCCGATCACTTCGCGCTCGTGGCGGAGGGCGCCTGCTTCACCGGCGACGCGGTGCTCGGGACCGGCAGCGTCTTCATCAGCCCCTATCCGGGCGCGATGTCGGGCTATCTGCTCGCGCTCACGCGGCTGCGGCTGCGCGAGGACTTCAACGTGCTGTGCCCGGGCCACGGCCCACCCGTGTGGGATGCGCAGAGCAAGCTCGAACAGTACGCGGCACACCGCATCGACCGCGAGAACCACCTGATCATGGCGCTCGCGGAAGGTCGTCGCACGATCAAGGAGCTGCTCGACGCCGTCTGGTGGGACGTGCCTGCGCAGCTGCGCCCCGTTGCCGAGGCGACGCTCGCCGCGCACCTGGACAAGCTCGAGGAAGAGCAGGCGCTGCCCCCGGGTGTCGAGCGCCCGCGCTTCGAACGGACGGAGTGGTGAGCTCAGAGGAGGACAGACGGTGGCCGATCCCGACGACCTGAAGCCGTGGCCGAGCGCCCGCACCTCCTCGCTCGACTCGCCGTTCCCGCCGATCGCCGACTACGGCTTTCTCTCCGACTGCCACACCGGCGCGCTCGTGGCCTCCGACGGCTCGATCGAGTGGATGTGCCTGCCCCACTTCGACTCGCCGTCGGTCTTCGCCTCGATGCTCGACCGCGGCGCCGGGAGCTGGCGCGTCGGGCCCTACGGGCTCTACGTTCCGGCCGGCCGGCGCTACGTGCCCGGCACCAACATCATCGAGACCACCTGGATGACGCCGCAGGGCTGGGTGCGGGTGATCGATGGGCTGACGATCGGCGAATGGCACGACAACAAGGAGGGTTCGAGCCACACGCGCCCGCCGACCGACTACGACGCCGACCATCTGCTCGTGCGCGTGATCGAATGCATCCAGGGCATGGTGCAGGTCGAGGTCGTCTGCGAGCCGGTGCTCGACTACGGCGCCACGACGGCGACGTGGTCGATGGTGGAGGAATCCGTCGAAGCGGGCGTGTGCAGGATGGACGCGATCGGCACGCGCGATGAGCCTGCCGCCTCGCGGCGCGAAGAGGGCGGCCGCCCGAACGGCGTCGCGTTCCGGCTGTTCAGCGACATCCGCATGGGGATCGAGGGCAACCGCGCACACGGGCGCCACACCATGAAGGAGGGCGAGCGGCGCTTCTGCGCGATCTCCTGGACCGAGGCGCTCGGCGGCCCCGGCTCGGCCGACGAAGCGCTCGAACGGATCGAGCGCACCTCCCACTTCTGGCGCGAATGGCTCGCCGAAGGGTCCTATCCCGACCATCCGTGGCGCTATCACCTGCAGCGCTCGGCGCTCACGTTGAAGGGGCTGACGTTCATGCCGACCGGCGCGCTGGTCGCCGCGCCGACCACCTCCCTGCCCGAGACGCGGCGGGGCGAGCGCAACTGGGACTACCGCTACTGCTGGATGCGCGACGCGTCGTTCACGCTCTGGGGCCTGCACGCCCTGGGCCTCGACTGGGAGGCCGACGACTTCATCCAGTACCTCGCCGACCTGCAGCGCAACGAGGACGGCTCGCTCCAGATCATGTACGGCGTCAAGGGGCAGAAGGAGCTCGAGGAGTCGACGCTCGAGCATCTGAAGGGCTACGAGGGGGCGCGCCCGGTGCGGGTCGGCAACGGCGCGTACGCGCAGCGCCAGAACGACGTCTACGGCGCGGTGCTCGACTCGGTCTATCTCCACTCCAAGAACCGCGACCACATCCCCGAGCGGCTCTGGCCGGTGTTGAGCGACCAGGTCGAATGCGCCGCCAAGGTCTGGTCCGAGCCCGACCAGGGCATCTGGGAGGCGCGGGGCGCGCCGCGCCACTACGTCTCCTCGAAGCTGATGTGCTGGGTCGCGCTCGACCGCGGCGCGCGGTTGGCCGAGCGCCGCGGGCTCGAGGACCGCGCCTCCCGGTGGCAGGCGCTGGCCGACGAGATCAAGGCCGACATCCTCGCGAAGGGAGTCGATTCGCGCGGGGTCTTCCGCCAGCACTACGAAACCGACGCCCTCGATGCCTCCACCCTGCTGATCCCGCTGGTGCGCTTCCTGCCCGCGGACGACGAGCGCGTGCGCACGACCGTAAAGGCGATCAAAGAGGAGCTGACCGAAGGCGGGCTCGTCCTGCGCTACCGCACCGAGGCGACCGACGACGGCCTGCACGGGGAGGAGGGGACGTTCCTGATCTGCTCGTTCTGGCTCGTCTCGGCGCTGTCGGAGATCGGAGAGGCGCGCGAAGCCGAGCACCTGTGCGAGCGGCTGCTCTCCTACGCCTCCTCCCTCGATCTCTACGGCGAGGAGCTCGAGGCCTCGTCGGGGCGCCATCTGGGCAACTACCCGCAGGCGTTCACGCACCTGGCGCTGATCAACGCGGTCACCCACGTGATCGGCGACCAGCAGGGGAGCTAGGCGGGCGCGCCCGCTAGTACCCCTCCTCGCCGGGAAGCAGTATCCGGGCGACCTCGCCCTCCATCACGACGCGCGGCTCGACCGGGAGCACCTCGCGCCCGCGGGCGTGGTCCAGCAGCGCGTCGACCGACGCGAAGTCGCGCAGCTGCTCGAGGTGCTTGATGGTCGGGAAGACGAGCAGGATCTCGTCGCGCGCGTGT
This sequence comes from uncultured Solirubrobacteraceae bacterium, assembly GCA_963742805.1. Lineage (GTDB taxonomy): Bacteria > Actinomycetota > Thermoleophilia > Solirubrobacterales > Solirubrobacteraceae > Palsa-744. The sequence continues at coordinate 1,868,298 of CAVUNG010000001.1, forward strand.
GCATCGAGCGCACCCTGCGGCGAGAACCAGCCGAGGTCCACGCACTCCTGCCCGTCCACCGCGGGCTCCTGGCCCTCGGGCAGCGTCGCGAGGAAGAAGTGGGTGTCGAAGCGGATCGAGACCATCGCCGGGGTAATCCAGCGCGAGAACTTCACGAGCTCGCCGGGGCCCGCCAGCTCCACCGCGGCCTCCTCCTGCAGCTCCCGGACGGCGGCGAGCCGGTGTGCGCCGTCGCCGTCGCCCTCGTCCGCGTCGACCGCGCCGCCCGGAAAGACCCACACGCCGCCCATGAAACGAGCCTCCGGGGTGCGCTTGACGAGCAGCAGCTCGAGCGCTTGGGAACCGCCCCGCAGCAGGATCACGCTCGCCGCCTGACGGGGTCGCACGGGGGGTCCTGCGTTCAGCTCCTCACCGGGTCCGGGGCGCTCCGAAGCTCGCATCGGCCGACCCTACATGTAGGTAACCTTGGCCGCATGGCCAAGACGACCTCAGAGCGCCCACAATGAGCGCCACGGAGACGCTGCAGCGCTGGATCTGCGAGTCCTGCGGCTTCATCTACGACCCCGAGGAGGGCGACCCCGACGGCGGCATCCCGCCCGGGACCCCCTTCGAGGAGATCCCGGACACCTGGTTCTGCCCGGTGTGCGGTGCGCGCAAGCGCGACTTCACTCTCTACGAGGACTAGACCGTCCGGCGGGACCGTCGGGCGCCGCCCGTAGGCTCCCTTCGTGACCGAGCTGCTCGACCACCCGCTGCGTCCCGTCGGGGGCGCGGAGTGGGATGAGCTGCTCGCCATCGACGCAGAACGCGTGTGGCACCCCTACGGCGCGCTTCCCGCGGCGATGCCCTCACTTCCCGTGGTATCGGCGCAGGGCGTGCGCCTGCGGCTCGCCGACGGCCGCGAGCTGATCGACGGCATGTCCTCGTGGTGGTGCGCGATCCACGGCTATGGCCACCCCGCGCTCGACGCGGCCGTGCGCGACCAGCTCGACCGCATGGCGCACGTGATGTTCGGCGGACTCACGCACGAGCCCGCCGTGAGGCTTGCGCAGCGCCTCACGGAGCTGGCGCCGGGCGGGCTCGAGCGCGTGTTCTTCGCCGACTCCGGCTCGGTGTCGGTCGAGGTCGCGATCAAGCTGGCGATGCAGTGCCAGCGCGCGCGCGGAGCGAGCGGGCGCACCCGCCTGATGACCGTGCGGGGCGGCTACCACGGGGACACAACCGGCGCGATGGCTGTCTGCGACCCGGTGGGGGGGATGCACGCGATGTTCGCGGGCGTGCTCGCGCAGCATGTGTTCGCCCCGCGTCCGCCGGACGGCTTCGACGCGCCGCCCGAGGAGGCCTGGGCAGAGGAGGTGAGGGGGCTGGCGGCCCGGCACGCGGGGGAGCTGGCGGCCGTGATCGCCGAGCCGGTCGTGCAGGGCGCGGGCGGCATGCGCTTCCACTCGCCCGAATGCGTGCGAGTGCTGCGCGAGGTCTGCGACGAGCACGGCATGCTGCTGATCCTCGACGAGATCGCGACCGGCTTCGGCCGCTCAGGCGCGCTGTTCGCGTGCGGGCATGCGGACGTCGTGCCGGATGTGATGTGTGTGGGCAAGGCACTGACCGGCGGCTACATGACGCTCGCCGCCACGCTCTGCAGCGATGAGGTCGCCGCGACCGTCTCCGGGGGCGAGGGTGGGGGCCTGATGCACGGGCCGACCTTCATGGCCAACCCGCTGGCGTGCGCGGTGGCGCTCGCGTCGCTGGAGCTGCTCGCCGAGGAGGCCTGGCGCGGGCCGGTCGCTGGGATCGAGCGCGGATTGCGCGACGGCCTGGCGCCGGCGCGCGGGCTGCCCGGTGTCCGGGACGTGCGCGTGCTCGGCGCGATCGGCGTGATCGAGCTGGAGGAACCCGTCGACGTTGCTGCCGCCACGGCCGCGGCCGTCGAGCGCGGCGTCTGGTTGCGGCCGTTCCGAGAGCTCGTCTACGCGATGCCGCCCTACACGACGACGGGCGAGGAGCTGGCGGCGGTCACCGGCGCGATGGTGGCGGCGGCGCGCGCAGGCGCCCGCTGAGGCGGCGCGTCCTGCGGATCACCGAGGACGGGTCTGAGCGCGAGGCCGGCGCGACGCGGCGGCCTCACGCCGGCGCCGGCCCGTCGAGCCACTCGCGCCATGGCAGCCCCGCGCCGGCACGGGCCAGCGCCGCCGGTTCGGGATCCTCCACGAGCGGGAGCGTCGCCACCTCGACGCCGCCGAGCCGTGCGATCGTCTCGCGGTTCGAGCGCTCGATCTCCGATGGGCGCTGCGGCCATGGCGTGAGCACCACCGCGCGCACCTCGAGGCCCGCCGCACGCGCCGCCTCGAGCGTGAGCAGCGTGTGGTTGATGGTTCCCAGCCCTCCTCGCGCGGCCACGACGAGCGGCAGGGCGAGCGCGGCGGCGAGATCGCGCACGCTCCACGCGCCCGCGATCGGCACGAGCAGGCCGCCCACGCCCTCGACCACGACGCTGTCCGCGCCGGTGAGGGTTGCACGCACCCGCACGAGCAGCTCATCCGGGTCGATCGGCCGCTCCTCGAGCTCGGCCGCCAGGTGCGGCGAGACGGGCGGACCGAAGCGCAGCGCGGCGACCGCCTCCACGGGCATGCCCGCCGCGCGCGCGAGCATCGCGTCGTCGGGTGGCCAGTCCCCCTCAGACGGCTCCGCCGTCCCGGTCAGCACCGGCTTGGCCGCCCGCACCTCCTCGCCCGCGGCGCGCATCGCCGCTAGCAGGCAGGCGCTGAGGACCGTCTTTCCGGCTTCCGTGTCGGTTCCCGTTACGAACAGGCCGCGCAAGGCCGCGCGCAGCGGTCAGGCCGCGTGCTCGAAGTCGAACAGCTCGGTCGGCGCCCCGCCATCCGCCTGCTCGAGCGCGAGCTCGATCTCGACCTCCGACGCGGCCGGCGACGGGGCCGCCGGCGGGGCCGCGCCCGCGTGCTGGTCGAACAGCACGCCACCCGTCCCCGCGCGACGCTCGCTCTCGAAGGGGTTGCCGCCGGCCTCCTGGTGCCCGGGCGAGGCGGCAAGACGTTCGGCGCGGACGAGGGCGGTCTCGATCTCGGCGAGCTCCTCCGCGGGCTCGAGAGGCGGCGCGAGGAGCTCCCCCGGCTCCAGTCCGGCGCGACGCGCGGCCACCCCGAGCGTTGCCGCGGCATCGCGCAGCTCGGCCGGGGTGTGGGAGGCCATCGTGGTCAGCCGCAGGCGCGAGGTGCCGTCCGGGACCGTCGGTGGGCGGATCGCCTGGGCGAAGACGCCGAGCTCGAGCGCGTGCTGGCAGAAGCGCAGTGCGGCGCGCTCCTCGCCCGCGATCAGCGGGACGATGTGCATCTCGCTCTCCAGGACGGGGAATCCCTCCTCGGCGAGCGCGCGCCGCAGCGTGCGGGCGTTGGAGCGGAGCCTTGCGACACGATGCGGGCGTTCGACCAGCAGCTCGAGCGCGGCCAGCGCCCCCGCCACCTGCGGCGGTGCCGGCGCCGTCGAGAAGATGAACGGCCGTGCGGTGTTGATCAGGTACTCGACGACCTCACGGGCGGCGCAGGCGTAGGCGCCGTAGGAGCCCAGCGCCTTGCCCAGCGTCCCGATCACGACATCCACCTCACCCTCGAGCCCGGCGGCGGCGACGGCCCCACGACCGTCGGGCCCCACGTTGCCCGTGGCGTGCGCCTCGTCCACGAGGAGCCGCGCGTCGTAGATCTGCGCGAGCTCGACCAGGTGGGCCAGCGGCGCGATGTCGCCGTCCATCGAGAACACCGAGTCCGTCACGATCAACCTGGCGCCCCGCTGCTCGCCGTTGCGGCGCAGGCACCAGTCGAGGTGCTCGACGTCGCGGTGGCGGTAGACGACCACCTCCGCGCGCGAGAGCCGGCAGCCATCGACGATCGAAGCGTGGTTGAGCTCGTCCGAGAAGATCGTGTCGCCCGTCCCGGCGAGGGCTCCGATCACGCCCAGGTTCGCCAGGTAGCCGGAGCCGAACAGGAGGCAGGACTCGGTCCCCTCGAAGTCCGCCAGGCGCTCCTCGAGGCGCCGGTGGATCGTCATCGTGCCCGAGACGAGCCGAGAGGCGCCGGCGCCGACGCCCCACCTGCGCGCGGCCTCGGCCGCCGCCTCGCGCACCCGGGGGTGGTCGGCCAGCCCCAGGTAGTTGTTCGAGCACAGCAGCAGCACCGGCCGGCCGTCGAGCAGCACCGTTGGGCCCTGCGGGCCCGAGATCATCCGCAGCCGCCGCGAGAGGCCGAGACGCTCCAACTCCGCGAGGCGCTCGGCGATCTCGCTCATCGCGCGGCTCTCAGCACGAGGCGCTCGGCGCTCGTCGGCGCGCGCGCTCGGGGCGGCGCGGCGCTTGGCTCTGAAGCGCAGCTGCTTGGACGGGTCCCATAGCCTGATCGCCAGCGCCGCCGCCGGCGGCTCGGAGATCAGCTCCTCGATCACGTCCGGCGTCTCGCCCTCCATCCAGCCGGTGCGGTTGTCCGGGCGGGGGTTGGCGGCGTTGTCGGGCTGGCGGGCGACGTTCAGCCCCAGCTCCTCGAACATCTCGCGGTCGGCCTCGGGCTCGCTGCCGAGCGTGGTGAGGAAGTTGCCCATCATCACCCCGTTGATCCCGGCCTTGACCGCCAGCTGCTGCAGCTCGCCGAGGTTCTCGACGCGACCGCCGCAGAGCCTGAAGAGCGCGCCCGGGAGGATCAGCCGGAAGATCGCGATCCACTTGACGGCCTCCCAGGGGTCCATGAACTCGCGGTCGCCGAACTTGGTGCCGGGGCGTGGGTTGAGCATGTTGATGGGGACGCTGGTCGGGTCGATCTCCGCCAGCTCGAAGGCCATCTCGACGCGCTGCTCGCGCGACTCGCCGAGGTTCAGGATCCCGCCCACGCAGGTCTCCAGGCCCGCCTCGCGCACCGCTCTGATCGTGCGCAGCCGGCCCTCGTAACGGACCGTGCTCGTGACCTCGTCGTAGTAGCTCGACGCGGTCTCCACGTTGTGGTGAACGCGCTGCACGCCGGCGTCGCGCAGCTTCTGCGCGCGCTCGGCGGAGATGTGGCCGACGGAGGCGCAGCGCTTGAGGTTCGTCTTCTCGGCGACGAGCCGCACTCCCTGCAGGTACTTCTCGAAGTCGCGCTTGGAGAGCCCCTGGCCCTGTGTGACCATGCAGAAGCGGTGCGCCCCCGCCGCCTCGGCGGCGCGGGCGTGTTCGAGGATCTGGTCCGGCTCCATCATCGCGTGCATCGGCGTGTCGGCCTCAGCGAAGCGCGACTGCGCGCAGAACCCGCAGTCCTCGGCGCAGCCGCCGGACTTCGCGTTGACCAGCGAGCACATGTCCGTCGAGTCGGCGAAGCGCTCGACGCGAGCCTTCCAGGCCCGCTCGATCAGGGCTTCGATCTGCGCGTGATCCTCGAGCTCGCCGAGGCGCAGGGCCTCCTCGCGGGTGATCAACGGGGGCATGGGCGGAACCGTATGTGGCGTGGCGGACAGGTCGGCGGGGTTATGGACACCCGGCCGTACGCGCGCGGGCGCGCGCGTACGTCGTGCGGAGCCGACGGCCGGGGTCGCGCGCGCGGGCGCGGGCGCGCGTATACGTCCCTCGTGCGGAGCCTCGTGCGGAGCCGACGGCCGGGGTCGCGGGCGCGGGCGCGCGTATACGTCCACGTTCGTGCGGAGCCGTCTGCACTCCGCGCCGGATCAGCGGTGCTGTGGCTGACGCCGGCCGCGGGGCCGGCGGGCGCTCAGCGCCCCTGCCAGCGGGCGGGGCGGCGCTCTGCGAACGCTCGCATCCCCTCGCGCATGTCCTCCGAGGCGAACGAGGCGCGGCGCAGCTCGATCAGCTCCTGCTCGACCTCCTCGGCGAGCTCGCTCTCGGCCGCCAGCAGGGCGCGGATCACGCGCTTGTTCCCGGTCTGGGAGAGCGGCGCGTTCCCGGCCAGCTCAGTTGCCACCTCCAGCGCGCGCGCCTCGAGGTCCTCGGGAGCCGCGACGCGTGTGACGAGGCCCCACTGCAGGGCCGTGTCGGCGTCGATGTAGCTGCCGAGGAGGAACAGCTCGCGCGTGCGCGCCGCCCCGATCGCGTCGATGAAGCGGCGCAGGCCGGTGTGGGAGTAGACAAGGCCGAGCTTCGCTGGGGGCATGCCGAGTTTGATGCCGCGTTGTGCGACACGCAGGTCGCAGGCGAGTGCCAGCTCCAGCCCGCCGCCGATCGTGTGGCCGGGCAGGACCGCCAGCGTCGGCCACGGGAAGTCCTCGAGCGCGTCGATCGCTTCTGTGAACGGGTGCGCGACCAGCGCCTCCGCGCGCTCCTCGAACTCCGCGTCGGGGATCTCGCCGATGTCGTAGCCGGCCGAGAACATGCCGTGCGCGCCGGTGACGATCACGCAGCGCGTCGGCCCCTCTCCTCGCGCCAGGCGAGCGAGCGTGGCCGTGATCGCGTCGAGGATCGGGTGGTCGAGCGCGTTGCGCTTGTCCGGGTTGGAGATCGTCAGGCGGACGACGCCTGGCGACGGCTCGTCGACCAGGAGCTTGCCGTCGGCCAGCTGCTCTGTGGGCGCTGCGCTTGACATCGCGCGACAGCGTACCGGCCTCGTGCGCGTCCACCGCCCTCGGGGGGCGGCTTGCCCGCGCGCGGAGTGGCGAGCGGCGGCGCCGGGTCATAGATTGCATCGGCATGGAGCGGGCGGGGGTTCAGAGCGAGGCCGCCGATGCCTTCGGCGTGCGGCCGTCGCCGTGGTGGAAACGGATGCGCGGTGCGGACGCCGCGGCGCCGAACCGTGTCGCGGGGATGGTCGGCTTCGTCACCGCCTTCGTCCTCTGGGGTGAGGGTGAAGCCTTCCACGGCTTCGCGGGGAGGCTGTTGGGCGTCGCCGTCCTGCTTGTGCCGGGGTTCGCGGTCGAGCGCTTCTACAAGGCCCGCCGCCGCCGCAGGCGCGAGCAGCTGCTGCCCCCGCCCTAGTCGAGCATGACGAGGGTGTCGCCCTCGCTGACCGCCTGGCCCTCCTCGACGACGATCTCGCTCACGGTGCCGGCGTCCTCGGCTTCGACGGGCATCTCCATCTTCATGGACTCCAGGATCGCGACCGTGTCGCCCTCCTCGATGGTGTCGCCGACGGCGCACTCGATTTTCCATACGGTGCCGGTGATATGAGCCTCGATGTCGGTCATCTTCCCTCCGTCGTGCGGTCGCCTGGGTGGGGACAATAGAGAGCCCGAACGACGACCCGCGCGAGAGCGCAGGAGCCGGTCCGCAGCGGGTCCAGCCGGTCGCCGTGATCGTCGCGGCTCGCGACGAGGGCGAGCGGATCGGCGCGACGCTCGCGGCGCTCGCCGAGGTGTTCGCAGGCGCTGCGCTGTGGGTGGCCGACGACGGCTCGCGTGACGGGACCGCACGTGTCGCGAGTGAAGCCGGTGCGGCGGTGGCGTCGACCGGCAGCCCGCGCGGCAAGGGTGAGGCGGTGACCGCCGCCGCGCGGCGCGCGCTGAGCGAGTCGCCGGGCGCGCCGTCCGACGTGTTCGTTCTCTGCGACGGGGACCTCGGCTCCTCGGCGGCGCAGCTCGGCCCCCTCGTCGCGGCCGTCGCAAAGGGGCGCTGCCAGCTGGCGGTGGCCGAGTTCGCGCGGCGCGTGGGGGGCGGGTTCGGGATCGCGCTGGGGTTCGCCGCGTGGGCGATCCGGCGCGGCTGCGGCCTGCGCATGCGCGCGCCGATCTCGGGCCAGCGGGCGCTCGATCGCGCGACGCTGGAACGGGTGCTGCCGCTCGCGCACGGCTTCGGGATGGAGGTCGGGATGACGATCGACGCCTCGCGCGCAGGCGCTCGCGTCGCCGAGATCGAGCTCCCCCTGACCCATCGGAGCACCGGCAGAACCGCGGGCGGGTTCCTTCATCGGGCGCGGCAGCTGCTCGACTTCGCGCGCGCGTACGCGCGGCGGAGATAGGGTGGAGTGGATGGGTGCAACGAGACGCGTAACCGATCGCGCCGGCGGACGTAGAGCCGACAGATGAGCGAACTCGCCCCGATGCGCGAACAGGTCTACACGGACCCTCGCCCCAAGGAGTACTTCGACCGGTTCCACGAGCGCGCGCGCACGCATGAACCGAACTTCGTCTACGAGATCGTGCGCGTCATCACGTCGCTGTACGCGTACACGCTGCTGCGCACGCGGGCGATCGCGGTCGAGAACGTGCCCGGCAGCGGCGCGGTGATCCTCGCGCCCAACCACTTCTCGTTCATGGACCACTTCCTGATGGGCTGCTACATCCGGCGCAAGGTCCGCTTCATGGCCAAGTCGCAGCTGTTCAAGCCGCCGATCGGGAACCTGATCTACTCGCCCGGGGGTGTGTTCCCGGTTCGGCGCGGGGCGCGCGACGAAGAAGTCTTCATCACCGCGCGGGCGATCCTCGGGCGCGGTGGCGCGATCACGATGTACTGCGAGGGCGGCCGCTCGCGCACCGGCAAACTCTCGGAGAAGGCCAAGTCGGGGATCGGCCGCCTCGCGCTCGAGACCGGTGCGCCGGTCGTGCCGATCGCGATCCACGGCTCCTCGAAGGTGCGCAACTGGAAGCGGCTGCAGTTCCCCAAGGTGACGGTCCAATACGGGGAGCCGATGCGCTGGGAGGCGATCGAGAACTCCACGCGCGAGCAGCAGCAGGCGGTGGCCGATCAGGTCCTCGCGGAGATCCGCCGACTGTACGGAGGGCTCGACGAGTACGGCCGGCGCGGCATCATGCGCCGCCTTCGCGAGCAGCGCCGGGCGCGCCGCCGCGCGCCCGAGGGCGCTGCGGTCGCATGAACGCACGCAAGCTCGAGGTCGGAGCTGTGATCAGGCGCGTCTGGTCGATCTACGTCGACCAGGCGCCGGTGCTGATGCCCGTGGCGGCGGTGGTCTTCGTGTTCACCGGCATCCTCTCCTACCTGCTCCTGCAGGCCGGTTCTGCCGGGCTGTCGTTCCTCGGCCTGCTGATCGGGCTGATCGCGACGACGCTGTTCACGGGCATGGTCGTCGAGCTCGTCGCGGACGTCCAGGACGGCCGCCGGGACGCCACGCCGAGCCAGCTGCTGCGCGCGGTCACACCCGTGCTCGGCACGCTGATCGCCGTCGCGCTGGCCGTCGGCGTGCTCACGCTGATCGGGTTCGCGCTCGTGATCGTGCCAGGCCTGATCGCGCTGACCGTCTGGGCGGTCGCCGCGCCCGTGGTGGTCCTCGAGCGCCCTGAAGGGCTGAAGGCGATGCGGCGCAGCCGCGAGCTCGTCGCCGGCAACGGCTGGCCCGTGTTCGGCGTGATCTTCGTTCTCGGCGTGCTCGTCGCCGTGGTCGCGGCGGTGATCGAGTACGCCGCCGAATCAGCGGGCACCGGCGTCGGCATCGTCACCCGCGTCGTCGTGGGTGTGCTCACCGCCCCGTTCTCCGCGCTCGGCGCCGCCGTCCTGTACTTCGAACTGCTGCGCGTGCGGCAAGAGGCCGGGCCGGCGATACCCGTCGGCGAGTCGCCCGCGGCTTCGCCGAACCCGTTCGGTTCCGAGTGATAGAGCTCGATGGGCGCTGCGGGGGAGGCTGAGGCGGCCGGGACGCTCCTGCGCGAGGGGCTCCTCGAGGGCGTTGGCGTCGTTGTCGCGACGGCGCCGGGCGCCCCTGCGAGCCCCACCGCCGAGGCGGCCGAGCGGCGCTGCTCGGCGCTCGGAGCGACGGTGGCGCGCTGCGAGCTCGCGCCGAGCCCGGAGGCGTCCGAGGAGGAGGTCCTCGGGCGCCTGGCCGAGGACGCGCTGGCGTCCGCGGGCGGGGCCGACGTGCTCGTGGTCGACGGCGCCGGCCTGTTCGCGGCCGCGAAAGGGGACGACGCGCTCCTGGCGGCGATGCAGGCGTGCTGGGAGCTCACACGGGCCGTCGCCGCAGCAGGGATGGTTGAACATGGCGGGGGACTCGCTGTGCTGATCGCGCCGGCACCCGGCGCCGGCGCGCATGCGCCCGCCGCCGCCGCGGGACTGGAGAACCTCGCCCGCACGCTCTCGATCGAGTGGGCGCGCTTTGCCGCCCGCGCCGTGGCGATCGCCCCCGGCGATGCGACGGCCCCGGAGGAGATCGCGACGCTGGTGGCCTACCTTGCCTCACCTGCCGGGGCCTACTACTCGGGCTGCCTGCTGGACCTGCGCGGTCCTTAGGCGCCGCCGATCCGGCCGGCGCATCGCGCCCATCGACGGCGCTCGGCAGGCGCGGCGCACCGGCTCGACCCGTGGGCACGAGCCGGCGCGCGACGCGCATGCTCAGCCTGTCATCCCCCCGAAGATCCCGCCGGTCACGTGCAGCGTCTGCCCGTGCACGTAGTTGGACCACGGCGAGCACAGGAAGAAGATGCCCCCCGCGGCCTCCTCGGGCGTGGCCGGGCGGCCCAGCGGGATGATCGCCGAGGCCATCGCGCGCATCTGCTCGGGGATGCCCAGCTGCACCTTCTCGCCGCCGATCTCCATCGCGTTCTCGTCGACCTTCGCCTGCGTGAGGCGCGTGTCGATGAAGCCGAAGGCGACCGCGTTGACGTTGACTTTGAACTGCCCCCACTCCTTGGCGACGGTTTTGGTGAGGCCGACGACGGCCGCCTTGCCGGAGGAGTAGTTGGCCTGTCCGGGGTTGCCGAACGTGCCGGAGGTCGAGGAGACGTTGACGATCTTGCGGAAGACCTCCCTGCCTTCCTCGCGCTCCTTCTTGGCCGGCTCGCGCAGGTGCGGCGCGGCGGCGCGGATCACGCGGAAGGGCACGATCGTGTGGATGTCGAGCATCGCCTGGAAGTGCTCGTCGGTCATCTTGTGAACGGGTTCGTCGATCGTGTAGCCGGCGTTGTTGACGATGATGTCGATCTTGCCGAACGAGTCGATAGCGGTCTTGACGAGCTCGTCGGCGGCGCCGGGCTTCGTGAGGTCGCCCGCGTAGACGGCCGTCTCGCCGTTGATCTCCGAGGCGGCCTGCTGGGCGACGTCCCCGTCGAGGTCGTTGATCAGGACCTGCGCGCCCTCGGCGACCAGCAGCTCCGCGGTGGCGCGGCCGATGCCGCGAGCCGAGCCCGTGACGATCGCCGATTTGCCATCGAGTACTCCCATAGCTCTCGCTTCTCCTTGTCCTTGGTTTGAGAGCGCGGAGGTTATCCGAGGGCGGCGGGCCCCCGGCGCGGGCCGGTCAGGCCTCGATCAGCCGGTGGGCCACGCCGAGGGTGGCGTAGGTGCGGGCGGCTCGCCGGTCGCGCGAGATCAGCTCGATGCCGTGTCGGGCCGCCGTCAGCGCGATCAACCCGTCGTAGACCGATCCGCCGCTGATCCCGGCCGCGGCAAGCCGCCGCGGGAGGTCGCGGTGCGATGCGCCGTCGAGGACGAGCAGCTCAGAAGGGCTGCGGTCTCCGAGCGTCGCAGCGGCCGTGCCGGGCTCGACCCGCAAGGGATGGGGCAGGCGCGTGATGACGCTGTAGGCCTCGGTCACGACGTGGCCGAGCGCGCTGTCGGTTTCCGACAGCGCCTGATCGCATGCGGCGTGGGCGCGGTGGTACGAGAGCAGAGCCGGCACGAGCACGCTCGTATCCGCCGCGACGGTCACCGGCGCTCGCGTACGGCCTCCAGCGTCTCGCGGATCTGCTCGTCGGTGACGGTGACACCCGTTTTCGCGATCACGGGTCCGTGCGGTCCCTCGACGATGTGAGCGGGCTCGTCTCGGACCGAGAGCTCGAGTCGTCCGTTGACCAGCTCTATGTCGAGCGGCGTCTCCGGGGTGAGTCCGAGCTGGTCGCGCATGACCTTCGGCACGACGATACGTCCGGCGCGATCGATCGTGACGTCCATGCCATCACAATACCATTGCAATGGTAGGACGCTGCGCTAACCCACGATGACGCCGAAGTCCTGCGTGTAGATGCCGCCGTGCTGGCCGTGGGCGAGGCCGTTGGTGTGCGGCGAGACGCCGATGCCGGTGTCGCGGTAGTGCGGGTCGAGGATGTTCGCGCGGTGCGCGGGCGAGGGCATCCAGGCTGAGACGATCGCCCGCGGCGTGCCGAGCCAGAGGCTGCCCCAGGCGATGTTCTCGGCCACCTGGTAGCCCTGCTTGGAGCTCGAGATGTAGCCGGTGCGGCGGATGCGCATCAGCGGCGTCACTCCGTGAGGGCCGGTGTGCTGGAAGTAGTCGCCGAAGGCCATGCTCTCGGTGTGCGCCTGCGCGGCGGCGAGCAGCCGGAAGTTCCAGTGCAGCGCGCGCTCGCCGTGGCGGGCGCGTTCGCGGTTGACCAGGCACAGCGTGGCCGCGCGCACCCGCGCGAGGTCGTGCGTGCTCGGCGCCAGCGAGGCGTACGGGCAGTGGCCGTCGCGGGCCGTGTAGAAGAGCACGTGCGGCGCCATCCCGGGCCCGCTGTGGAAGCGGCCCGGGTTGCATTTGGAGCCGCTGAAGCTCGACTGGCTGGCGGATTTGCAGTTTTCGTAGGAGGCCGAGTGGGCGCCGAGCGCCGAGCCGGCGCCTGCGAGAAGGCACAGCGACGCGATGGCCGCCGCCAGACGAGAACGGGCCATGCGGCACCTATCGGCCGATCCCGTCTGGTACCTGAGAGGGGTTGCCGAACTTTGGACAGCCTTGCGCGGGCGTGCCCACAGCCGGCGCGGGCTACAGCCCCAGCACCCGCCCCAGGATCTCGCGCATGATCTCGTCGCTGCCGCCGCCGATCGGGCCGAGGCGCGCGTCGCGCGCTGCGCGCTCGACCCAGTACTCGCGCATGTAGCCGGCGCCGCCGTGGATCTGCAGGCAGTCGTCCATCACCTCGAAGGCGGCGCGCTGGGTGGCGAGCTTGGCCATCGTGACCTCCTTCAGCGGCTCCTGCCCAGCGACGAAGCGGCGCAGGGCGTCGTAGGTCACGCAGCGGCAGACGTGGATCGTCGTCGCCATGTCGGCGAGCTTGTGGCGGATCGCCTGGTGGCCGGAGAGCGGGCGCCCGAACGTTTCGCGCTCACGCGCGAACTCCGCGGTGCGCTCCCAGGCCAGGCGCATCCCGGCGACCGCGCCGAGCGCCATCACGAGGCGCTCCCACTGGAAGTTGGCCATGATCAGCTTGAAGCCGCCGTGCAGCTCGCCCAGCAGGTTCTCCTCTGGAACGAACACGTCCTCGTAGGCGATCGTGGCGGTGTCGGAGGCGTGCCAGCCGAGCTTCTGGAGCTTTGAGGAGGTGACGCCCTGGCCGCGGTCGACGATCAGGAAGGAGATGCCGTGGTGGCCGCCCTCGGGTGTGGTCTTCACCGCGGTCACGATGAAGTCGGCGCGCACGCCGTTGGTGATGTAGGTCTTCTCGCCGTTGACGATGAAGCCGCCGTCGACGCGCTCGGTGCGCGTCGTGAGAGCCGCGACGTCCGAGCCGGCGCCGGGCTCGGTGATGCCGAGGGCCCCGATCAGCTCGCCGGCGATCGAGGGTGCGAGGTAGCGCTGCTTCTGCTCGTCGGTGCCGAACTTCCAGATCGGCGGCGTGGCGATGTTGATGTGCGCGCCGATGCCCGCGGCGGTGCCGCCGGAGCCGATCCGCGCCAGCTCCTCGCAGAGCACGGCCTCGTGCAGGTAGTCGCCGCCCTGCCCGCCGTACTCCTCGGGGTACTTCAGGCCGAGCAGCCCCTGCGCGGCGAGCTTTCCGAAGACCTCGTCCGGGAACCACTGCTCCTGCTCCCACTGCTGCGCGTGGGGGGCGAGCTCGCGCTCGATGAAGCCGCGAACCGACGCGCGCAGCTCCTCGTGCTCGGCCGTGAAAGGGGGGTCGGGGGCGCTCACTCCAAAGCTCCTCTTGCTGTTCCGACCGGTACATGTACCGGTCGGGGGGTCGGTACATGTACCGACCCCGGGGGTCGCACATGTGCGACCCCCCCAATTAGGAGAGGATGAGTTCCATGGACATCGCGAAGGCCCCCGCGTGGCGGCGCACCGGCGCCAACCTCATCGACATGGCCGCTTTCGGCGGGCTGTTCTGGCTCGCCCGCTCGCGGGGTCTCGCCCGGGAGGGGAGCGCCGTCGCCAGGTTGATGGGCATTCCGGTCGAGGTGCTGCGCGAGCAGCTGCGCTCGCCCGGTCAGCGGCTGCTCGGCACGCACACTGTCGACCGGCGCACCGGCCGCCGTGTGGCGCTCTGGCGCACGCTCGCCCTGATCGGCGCCCGCGCCGCCGGCGCCGAGCTCACGCGCCGGCTCGAGCCCGTCCGCACGCCGGAGCTCGAGCGCGAACGCGACGACGCCAACGCCGAGGTCGCCGACATCATGCGGCGCCATCCCCAGGCCTCGCCCGAGCGCGAGGCCGAGCTGCAGGCCGCCTACAGGCGCCACAGCCACACGACGCCGTCGCTGCCGCGCGCCGTGGTGCCCACGCTCGTCGTCGGCCTGGTCACGACCCGCCTGCGCCGCCGCCTCGCCCCGACCGTCGAGGTGCTGGCGCAGCCCGGAGACTGAGGGGGGATCTGCCGGCGCTCCATGCCGGCCTCCCGGCCTCCCGGCCTCCCGGCCTCACAGGCCGTAGGAGCGGCCGATCACGTCGAGCATGATCTCGTCGGTGCCCGCGCCGATGCGGTTCAGGCGCATGTCGCGCCAGACGCGCTCGACGCCGTACTCGCGCATGTAGCCCGCGCCGCCGTGGATCTGGATGCACTCGTCGGCGACTTCGCAGGCGATCCGCGCGGCGTGGAGCTTGGCCATCGAGATCTCGCGCACCGGGTACTCGCCGTTGTTGAAGCGCCAGGCCGTGACGTAGACCATCTGCCGTGCCGACTCGATCTTCGTCGCCATCTCGGCGAACTTGTGGCGGATCACCTGGAAGTGGCCGATCGAGCGACCGAAGGCTTTGCGCTCGTTCGCGTACTGCAGGGTCCGTTCGAAGCATTTCTGGGCGCCGGCGACGCAGCCCGCGGCGCCGATCAGGCGCTCGCCCTGGAGCTCCCACATGATGTGGTAGAAGCCCTTGCCGACCTGGCCGAGCACCGCTGACTCCGGAACGCGCACGTCCTGGAACGCGAGCAGCGCGGTGTCGGAGGCGTGCATGCCGAGCTTCTCGAGCTTCTTCTCGCGGATCACGCCCGGGCTGTCCATCGGCACGAGGAACAGCGTGAAGCCGTCGTAGCCGGCGTCGGGGTCGGTCTTGGTCACGAGCACGATCACATCCGCCCGGTGGCCGTTGGTGATGTAGGTCTTCGAGCCGTTGATGACGTAGTCCTCGCCGTCCTTCACCGCGCGCGTCTTGATGCCGGAGACGTCCGAGCCGGCGTCGGGCTCGGTGATGCCGAGGCAGAGGATCTTCTCGCCCTTGATCGCCGGCACCACCCACTCCTGCTTCTGCTCCTCGGTGCCGAAGGCGAGGATCGGCGGCATCGCCATGTCGGTGTGCACGGCGATCCCCATCGCCAGGCCGCCGGAGTTCGCGTTGCCGATCTCCTCGGCGAGCACGAGGCTCGTGTAGTAGTCGCCGCCCTGCCCGCCGTACTGCTCAGGCTTGTCGAGGCCGAGGAAGCCAAGCTCGCCCATGCGCGGGAAGACGGAGTCGGGGAAGGTCGTCTCCTCCCATTCCTCGGCGTGGGGGGCGAGCTCTTTGATGGCGAAGTTGCGGATCGACTCGCGCAGCTGTTCGTGCTCGTCGGTGAAGATGAAGTGCTTGCGCTGCGACTTGAAGTCGGGCTTCAGCACGCTCTCGGCGGTGGCCATGGGGCGGGTCTCCTTGGTCGGCTTCTGCGGACGGCGCGGCGGGGCGCCGGCACGCGCGGGACGCTAACGCAGCGTCCCCCAGAAGTAAACAGTAGAACTCGCTACTTTGGGCGAGTCGCCATGCTGCCCCCCGGCGATCCATCGAGCGGTGATATCATATTTGATGTCAATGACGCCGGCTCAACTCGTCAGGGAGACCCGCACCGAGCTCGGGCTGAGCCAGCGCCAACTGGCCCACCGGGCCGGGATGACGCAGGCGGCGGTCAGCAGGATCGAGCGCGGCACGGTCTCGCCGTCGTTCTCCACACTCAGCGAGCTGATGCACGCGATGGGCCGTGAGCTCGTTCTGAGCGCCGAGCGCATCGACGTGGATCGGGACCCGGTCCACACGCGTAGCACTCGCGACCGGTCGCCGGAGGAGCGCCTGCGTCTTGCGATCGGCTGGAACCGGCTCGCGGCCGACCTCACCACGGCTGGCAAGAAGGCGCGCGCCGATGGCTGAGGCGCAGCCTTCGGACCCGGCGCGTGTGTTCGCCGCGCTCCACTCCCGAGGCGTCGAATACGTGGTCGTGGGGGGTCTGGCAGTACAGGTGCACGGCCACGCACGGATGACGAACGATCTCGATCTGATCCCGTCGCCGACGCGCGCGAATCTCGTACGCCTTGCGGCCGCGCTCAACGAGCTGGGTGCGCGCGTCTTGAACGAGGGGAGCGAGGGGATCGCAATCGACGCCGACATGCTCCCGCGCGCGACGCTGTGGCAGTTCGCGACCGGCGCCGGCGACATCGACGTGCTCCACGACGTGCCGGGTGCGATTCCCTACGGGCCGCTGCGCGAGCGCGCGCTCGAGGTCCGGCTGGGTGACCTCGTGATCCCCTTCGCCGGCCGCGAGGACCTGATCCGGATGAAGCGCGCGGCTGGACGGCCGCGTGATCTCGGGGACGTCGCCGCGCTCACCGAGCCCGACGAAAGTAAGCAGTAGCGCTGCGCACTTTCCACCCGTGGTCTAGGATGCGCCGGTGTCCACGGACAAGGTTCTCTACGCGCTCGACGACCGCGGTGTCGCGACGATCACCTTGAACGACCCCGAGACGCGCAACGCGCTCTCGGCCGAGCTGCTCGAGGGCCTGATCGAGAGCTTCGAACGCGCCCGTGAGGAAGACGGCGCGCGCTGCGTGGTGCTCGCCTCCTCGCACGAGCGCACGTTCTCCTCCGGTGCCAACCTGAGCGGCTTCGCCGCGGAGATGGCGCTCGTGCACAAGCACTTCGGCGGCGAGCGCTTCGTCGGCCTCTTCAAGCTGATCGGCGAGCTCGGCAAGCCGACGATCTGCGCCGCGCGCGGGCACGTGCTGGCCGGCGCCCTGGGGATCGCGCTGGCATGCGACCTGATCGTCGCGGGCGAGACCGCCAGCTTCGGCACCCCCGAGATCAACATCGGCGCCTTCCCCTTCATGATCATGGCGCTGATCTACCGCAACGTGCCGCGCAAGAAGGCCAACGAGCTGCTGCTGCTCGGCGAGCGCTTGAGCGCCCAGCAGGCGCTCGAAGCGGGGATCGTCAACCGCGTGGTCCCCGACGAAGAGCTCCAGCCGACGGTCGACGACTGGGCCGGCAAGCTGGCTGGCTCCTCGCCCGTGATCATGCGCCTGGGCAAGGAAGCGATGCGCCGCCAGCTCGACATGCCGCTCGACGACGCGCTCGACTACCTGCGCGCCCAGCTCACGCTCGCGCAGTCCACCGAGGACATCGTCGAGGGCGTGACCGCGTTCTTCGAGAAGCGCGAGCCGACCTGGAAAGGCCGCTGAGCGCGCCCGCGCCGCCGCCCCGCGTGCGGCGGCGCAGAAGCCGGCGCCTCAGGCCGCCCCGTCCTCGCGCACCAGCGTCAGCTCGACGTCCGCCTCGACGGCCTTTCGCACCATTCCCGGCTTCGCCCAGCCGAGTCCGGCCGCGTCGTGGTCGACCGTGAAGCGCGCACCGATCACTAGCGCCTCGCCCTCCTGGCGCACCGTGGCCCGCGTGCGGACCGGCAGCTCCTTGTCGCGGATGCGCAGCGTGCCCGCCACCTCGTAGCCGCCGGCCTGCGGCTGCAGCTCGGTGAGCTCGAAGGTCGCCCGGGGGTGCCCCTCGGCGTGGAAGAAGTCCTCGCTCTGCAGGTGGCGGTCGCGCTTGCCGATCCCCGTGCGGATGCTGGCGGTGTGGATCCGCAGGCTCCCCGAGGCGCGCCCCTCCTGGTCGAGCCGAAGCGTCCCGTCGAAGCGCTCGAAGCGCCCGAGCACCGCGAACAGGCCGAACATCGCGCGGGTGTGGAAGTGGACCCGGCTGCGCGCGGGGTCGACGTTCCAGACGGCCGCGCCCAGAACGGGGGCGGACTCGCTGCTCGCAGGGGTGGTGATGGTCTGGGTGTCCATGGCAGTCCCTTCCGTCGACTGAATCGGACCGCAGTCCGCTTATGGCGAGAGACTAGCAGTAAACGGACCGAGGTCCGCATCCGGGCCGGCGGTGTGCGTGTACGGGCCGGGCACGGCAGCGCCGATGCCCGGCGCGGCAGGCCGGGAGCGCGCCCTGCCCGCGGCCGAGTGCGCAGTAGCGCTCTGCACTTTCCACTAGCATCCCGGGCGTGGCCGCCCCGCAGACCTCGACGAGCATCCTGCGCCCGCTGGTGGAGGACCTGCAGGCCCGTCGCGAGCAGATCAAGCTCGGCGGCGGCGAGGAGAAGATCGCTCGCCAGCACGAGAAGGAGAAGCTCACGGCCCGCGAGCGCCTCGCGCTGCTGATCGACGAGGGCACGTTCGTGGAGCTGGGCATCCATGGCCGGCCGCACTCCTCCCAGCGCGCGATGGACGGCGTCGAGGCACCCGCCGACGGCGTCATCACCGGCTACGGCAAGATCGACGGCCGCCTCGCGGCCGTCTGCGCGTATGACTTCACGGTGATGGCCGGCTCGATGGGGATGACCGGCGAGCTGAAGGTGACACGGCTGCGCGAGCTGGCGCTGACCAAGCGCATCCCGTTCGTGTGGCTGCTCGACTCGGCCGGCGCGCGCATCCAGGAGGCGGTGGGCTCGCTGTTCGCGGGCTCCGGCTTCCTGTTCCGCGAGGAGGTCGTGATGAGCGGGGTGATCCCGCAGGTCGCGGCGCTGATGGGGCCGTGCGCCGCGGGGACCGCCTACATCCCCGGGCTGGCGGACTTCGTGCCGATGGTCAAGGGCCGCGGCTCGATGGCGCTCGCCGGGCCCCACCTCGTCCGCGCCGCCATCGGCGAGGACGTCACCCAGGAGGAACTGGGCGGCTCGCGCGTGCACTGCCGCAAGTCGGGCGTCGGGGACATGGAGGTGGCGAGCGACGAGGAGTGCATCCAGCGCATCAAGGAATACCTCTCGTTCATGCCGCAGAACTGCGAGGCGCCCGTGCCCTTGCGGGCGGTGAGCGATCCGATCGAGCGCGCCGACGAGGAGCTGCTCGACGTGCTGCCCGAATCGAACCGCAAGCCGTATGACATGTACGAGGTGATCGGCCGCATCGTGGACGACGGCGACTGGTTCGACATGAAGGGCGCCTGGGCCAAGACGATCATCACCTGCTTCGCGCGCTTCGGCGGGCGCCCGGCCGGGATCGTCGCCAACCAGCCCAAGCAGCTCGGCGGCATCCTCGACAACGACTCGGCCGACAAGGCCGCGCGCTTCGTGAACCTCTGCAACGCCTTCTCGATCCCGCTCGTCTTCCTGATGGACGTGCCGGGGTTCATGGTCGGCACCAAGGTCGAGGAGGCGGGGATCATCCGCCACGGCGCGAAGATGCTCTACGCCGTCGCCAACGCGACCGTCCCGAAGATCACGGTGATCACGCGCAAGGCGTACGGCGCGGGTTACTACGTGATGAACGGGCGCGCGTACGAGCCCGACCTGATCGTGGCCTGGCCGAGCGCCGAGATCTCGGTCATGGGGGCCGAGGGGGCGGTCGAGATCGTGATGCGCAAACAGGTCGACGAAGCCGACGACCCGGCCGCCAAGAAGGCCGAGCTGATCGCGGCCTACCAGAAGATCATCGACGTCTACATCGCCGCCGGCAACGACATGATCGACGACGTGATCGACCCGCGGGAGACGCGCGCGAGCATCTGCCGCGCGCTCGAGATGGCGGCCGGAAAGAAGGTCGAGCGTCCGTACAAGAAGTCGGGAGTGGTGCCCGTATGAGCCTTGACGATCCCGTAGTGATCACGTGCTCGATCTCCGGCGCGATCGCCAACCGCGATCAGTGCCCGGCGATCCCCTACACGCCCGAGGAGTACGCAGCCGAGGCGCGGCGGATCGTCGACGAGGGCGGCGTGCACATCCACATCCACGCCCGCAAACCGGACGGCACCCCCTCCTACGAGGTGGAGGACTTCGCCGCGATCACCGAGGCGATCCGGGCGGAGGTCGGCGACGCCGCGATCATCAACTACTCGACCGGGACGATCGGGGTGCCCGTGTCAAAGCGCATCGAGTACCTGCAGGGCCTGCCGTCCCGAGGTCGCGGCGCTGAACATGGGCTCGATGAACTACGCGAAGTACTCGCGCTCGCGCAAAGCCTTCGTGTTCGACATGGTCTTCGCCAATCCGTTCACCGAGATCATCGAGCTGCTGGAGGCGATGAACGAGCTCGGCATCAAACCCGAGCACGAGTGCTTCGACGTCGGCCACGTCGGCTCGCTGGCGCCGCTGATCGACATGGGCGTGCTGCACACGCCGCTGCACGTCGACTGCGTGATGGGCGTGGTCGGCGGCATCCCGCCGACGGCGCGCAACCTCGCCGCGATGGTCGACAACCTTCCCGAGGGCTCCCACTGGGGGGTGATCGGGATATCCCGCGCGAGCAATGGATGCTGGTGGCCGCGGCGCTCACGCTCGGCGGCTCGATCCGCGTCGGCCTGGAGGACAACCTCTACCTCCCGGACGGCGACGATGGCCGGCTCCAACGGCGAGCTGATCGCGAAGGCCCGGCAGATGACCGAAGAGATCGGCCGGCGCCCGGCGACGGTCGCCGAGGCGCGGGCGATGCTGAACGTGCCGGCCAGGCCCGCCGTCGGGAGCCCGGCGTGAGCCTGCCCCTGGAGGGCGTCAGGTCCTGGACCTCTCGCGGCTGCTGCCGGGCGGCTTCTGCTCGCTGCTGCTGGCCGACTTCGGCGCGGAGGTGCTGAAGGTCGAGGACACCGGCATGGGCGACTACATCCGCTGGTCGCCGCCGTACTACGACGGCGCCCACGACAGCGCGAAGTCGGCGCTGTTCCTCGCGCTGAACCGCAACAAGCGCTCGATCCGCCTGGACCTGAAGAACGAGCGCGGCCGCGAGGCGCTGCTGCGGCTCGTCGCGCGAGTACGACGTCGTGCTCGAGTCCTTCCGGCCGGGCGTGCTCGAACGCCTCGGCGTCGGCTACGAGCGCATGCGCGAGGCGAACCCGGGGATCGTCTACTGCGCGATCACGCGGCTACGGCCAGGACGGGCCCAAACGCGACGCCTCGGGCCACGACATGAACTACCTCGGCCTGGTCGGGCTGCTCGGGCTGACGGGCGAGCGCGGCGGCGCGCCGGTCCAGGCCGCCGGGCAGATCGCGGATCTGGGGGGCGGCGCGCTGATGGCCGCCTTCGGGATCCTGGCGGCGCTGCGCGAGCGCGACGGCGGGGGCGTCCGGCGCCGGTTCCGGCGAAGGCCAGATGGTCGACGTCTCGATGGCGGACGGCGCCCTGTCGTGGCTGGCGATGGTCGCGGCCAGCTACTTCGCCGACGGCAACGTGCCGCGCCGGGGCGATCTGCCGCTGGCCGGGGCGCTCGTCTGCTACCGCCCGTACGAGTGCGCCGACGGCTGGGTCTCGCTCGGCGCGCTCGAGCCGAAGTTCTGGCAGGCGTGGTGCCGTGGCGTCGGCCGCGAGGAGCTGATCGAGAAGCAGTTCGAGCGCCCGGGGTCCGAGGCGCACGGGCAGGTGGCGGAGATCTTCAAGGGCCGCACGCGCGAGCAATGGGAGGCGTTCGCGCGCGAACACGACTGCTGCCTGGAGCCCGTGCTCGAGCTGGACGAGGCGCTCGACTCCGAGCTCGTGCGGGCGCGGCGGATGGTCGTCGAGCTCGAGCAGCCGGGCGCCGAGCGCGCCGTGCGACAGCTCGGCATCCCCGTCAAGCTCGACCGCACGCCCGGCGAGCACGACCGCCTCCCGGGCCCGGCGCTCGGCGAGCACACCGAGCAGGTGCTGGCCGAAGCCGGCTACTCCGAGGCGGAGGTCGCCGAGCTGCTCGCCGGCGGTGCGGCCGCCGGCCCTGCCGAGGCCCGGCACGGCGCGACCCTGAGGGCCTGAGCGGCATGGCGGCGAGCGCCGGTGCCGCCAGCGCGAGCCGCCGCGGCGGCTCTGATCGCGAGCTGCTCAAGATGAGCGAGCTGGCGGAGCGCTCGGGGGTCAGCCCGGGCACGATCCGCTACTACCTGCGCGAGGGGCTGCTCGGCGACGGCGGCGACATCGTGCGCACGAGCCGCAACATGGCCTACTACCCGCCCGACTACGTCGAGCGGATCGCGCTGATCAAGCGGCTGCAGGAGGAGCGCTTCATGCCGCTGCGCGTGATCCGCGGCGCCCTGCGCGAGGACCCCGACCGGGTGCGCGCGCTGGTGGAGCTCGAGGACCGCATCATCGAGCGCGCGGTGGCGAGCGCCGAGGGCCGCGGGCGCGTCTCGCGAAAGGCCGCGGCCGAGCGCTACGGCGTGCCGGCCGAGGTGCTCGACCGGCTCGCCGACATCGGCGTGCTGACTCCCAACGGGCGCGGCTACGACCGCGACGACGTCGAGATCATCGAGGCGATCGCGAGCTTCCGCGCCGGCGGCTACGAGGAGGCGCTCGGCTTCACCGTCTACGACACGCTGCGCTACCGCGACGCGCTGGAGCCGCTCGTGCAGGAGGAGGTGCGGGCGCTGCTCGAGCGCCTGGCCGGCGAGGTGGAGGTCGAGCGCGCGATGGAGATCATCGCCGCCGGCACCGAGCCGCTGCGCGAGCTGATCGGCGCGATGCACTCGAAGCTGCTGCTCGCCGAGCTGGGGCGCCAGCGCTCCGGGCGCTCGTCGTAGGAGGGAGTGCGGGCGCGCGGCGCGCCCGATCTGCATGCACTTTGCATGTTATCATTGCGAGGAGTATGGGAGTGATGATGCAGATCAGAGACGTTCCAGAGGACGTGCACGCGGTTCTCAAGTCGAGAGCTGCTCTCGCCGGCGTCTCGCTCTCCGAGTATGTGCGTGGGGAACTGGCCCGTGTCGCGCGCCGGCCCACCCCCGAGGAGTTCATCGCCCGCGTGCGCGCCCGCGGCCCGGCCCCCATGGCTGAGCCATCCGAGGTGACGGTCAGGCGGCTGCGGGACGCACTGGAGTGACGGTCATCGACACCTCCGGGGCCGTCGATCTGCTGATCGAAGGTCCGGCCTCGCAGATGGTCGGGGACCTCTTGGCGGAGGAGCGCGAGTTGGCGGCGCCCGATCTGATCGTGTTCGAGGCGCTCTCGGTCATTCGCCGGAATGCGTTGAAGGGGAGGCTGTCGCTCGCTCGCGCCACGGCGGCGGTGGAGGACATCTCAGCTCTGCCCGTGCATCTGTTCGCCAGCCTGCCGCTGTGCACGCGCGCCTGGCAGCTACGCCGGAACCTGACCGTCGCGGATGCCCTGTTCGTGGCTCTCGCCGAGAGGCTCGGCGAGCCGCTCGCCACGAAGGATCGCGCGCTGAGCAAGGCGGTCTCGTCGCTCGGCCTCGTCAGCGTGATCTCGCTCGCGCCGAGCTGAGAGCTACCAGCGCGCGCGGTGGTGCTCCATCACCCCGCGCCCTGACGCCAGCTCGACGCCGCCGGGCAGCGTCCCCGCGAAGGTCCCGAACGGCGCCCTGTAGTCGGAGCTGACGAGCAGCAGGTTCTCGCTGCGCGCGCGCTCGGCCTCCGCGGTGAAGCGCAGCAGCGAGCCGTCGCCGGCGCGGATCGCGCCGAGGTCGGGCGCGAACTCCACGGGCCCCGGCTCGCGCGGGACCCCGCCGACCCACACCGCCCGCTCGCTGCCCTGCTCGGGGTCGTTGATGCCGGAGACGAGGTTCCACGCGAGCGCGGTCCCATCGGGCGCCTCGCCCACCCCCGCGCTCCAGCGCCACTCGGTGACGCGCTCGTGCCAGCCCGCCGAGTCGTCGATCACGGCGCGGGCCTGCACCGGCCGCGGCGCGCCGCCGTCGAGCGCCAGCGTGCCGTGTGCCTCCAGTCCGGCCTGCTTGCGCGTCCAGGACTCCGAGCGGCCGTTCGGGCAGCGCGCCTCGATGCCGTCTTCTTCCTGCAGCTCGAACTCGAGCCGCACGCCGCGATCGGCGATCAGGAGTCTCCCCGGTGAGAGCTCGACCTCTCCGCGGCGGGGCAGCAGCCGCGTGCGCTCGCGCATGGTCCGGAGCCGCGGCGAGTGCAACGCCCAGAAGCTCTGCCGCGCGGGACCGATCCGCACCTGCGCCGCGCACACCATCAGCTCCTCGGAGAAGACACCGACCCAACGCCAGCGCTTCAGCGGCCGACCGCGGTCGAACATGCCGCGCCCGGCGATGAACGCCTCGGCCGACCCGCAGCGAGCCGCGGGCATTATGCTCTGCGTCATTGACTGACCAGTCAATCTATTTCTTGGATTGGCCGGGGGGAGGAAGTGGTCGTGAAGGTCGCAGCCGTTCAGCTCAACTCCAGCGCCGATCAACAGGCCAACCTCGCCACAGCCGACCGGCTGACCCGGGCAGCGGCTGCGCAGGGCGCTGGGCTGATCGTACTCCCCGAGAAGTGGACGGCGATGGGAACCGAGCAGCAGCTCCGCGCCTCGGCCCAGCCTCTCGACGGGCCCGCGATCGGCTGGGCATGCGCGACGGCGCGCGAGCTGGGCGTCGAGATCGTCGCCGGCTCGATCCTCGAGCTCGTACCCGGGCAGGAGAAGCTCGCCAACACCAGCGTCCACGTCGACGCCGCCGGCGAGATCAAGGCCGTCTACCGCAAGGTGCACATGTTCGACGTCGAGGTCGGCGGGCGCGTCTACCGCGAGTCCGAGCTCGAGCAGGCGGGCGAGGAGATCGTGCTCTCGCACACCGCCGGGGGCGTCGAGCTGGGCCTGTCCGTCTGCTACGACCTGCGCTTCCCGGAGCTGTTCCGGATCCTCGCGGTTCGCGGTGCGAAGCTCATCACGATCCCGGCCGCGTTCACCCTGCCGACGACGCGCGACCACTGGGAGACGCTGGTGCGCGCGCGGGCGATCGAGGACCAGGCGTTCGTGATCGCGGCGAACCAGTTCGGCGAGCACCCGGGCGGGCAGCACTCCGGTGGGCGCTCGATGATCGTCGACCCCTGGGGGACCGTGCTCGCGCAGGCCGGCGAGGAGGGGGAGGCGGCGCTCGTGGCCGAGCTCGACCTCGCGCGCCAGCGCGAGATCCGCGCGAGCCTGCCCTCGCTCGCGAACCGGCAGCCGGGCGCGTACCGGTGGCCCGAGCCCGTCCACGCGGAGAGCACGCGATGAGCTCCTCGGGGCGCGCGGGCGGGAGGGCGAGCAAGCCGGCCGCGGAGAAGCGCAGGCTGATCCTCGACGCCGCGGTGCGCGTGTTCGCGCGCCAGGGCTTCCACGCGTGCCGCGTGGCCGACATCGCCGACGAGGCCGGGGTCGCCTACGGCCTCGTCTACCACTACTTCGCCTCCAAGGACGAGGTGCTCGACACGCTGTTCCTCGAGCGCTGGAACGTGATGCTCGACCTGATCCGCCAGGTCGACGCCGAGGAGATGCCGGTGCGCGAGAAGCTCGCGGCGATCGCCTCGTTCATCGTCGACAGCTACCAGCACGACCCCGACCTGATGAAGGTGATCATCGTCGAGGTGACGCGGGCCGCGAACTCGTTCGGCGACACCCACATCGGCACGATCGGCGAGGCCTACGAGCTGATCGGCGGCATGATCGCCGCGGCCCAGGCGAGCGGCCAGTTCAAGGACGAGATCGACTCGCGGTTCGCCGCGATGGCCTTCTACGGCGCGATCGAGCAGCTTCTGACCGGCTGGATCTTCGGGCTGCTGCCCCAGGGGCCGGAGGACTTCGAGCGCGCCAAGTGGGAGGTCGTCGAGACCGTCTGCGGCGGCCTGCAGACGGCCGCCGGCGAGAGCGCGGTCGTCCGCTGAGGCTCGCGCGCCCGGCGCGCCCGGGAGGGCCCGGTTTGGAGTCACGACGGCGCGGGGCAATAGACTGGCGCGGCATGGAGAACGAGCTTGTCAAGAGACTGATCTGGTCCGGGCTGCTGGCCGGGTTCGGCGCGCTCGCGAGTATCGCCGCGAGCCGCGCGGCGGGCTTCACCTGGCGGCGGATCTTCGACGAGGACCCGCCCGAATGAGCACGCCGCGAAACGGCGGCGAGCCGCCGCAGAACATCGCCGCCGCGGTCGCGGACATCAGCGAGCGCGCGAGCATCCTCGTGCGCGAGGAGATCGAGCTCGCCAAGGCCGAGCTGACAGAGAAGACGACGAAGATCGCGAAGGGCGCCGCGGTCGGCGCGATCGCCGGCATCTTCTTCGTCTGGGCCGTCCTGTTCCTGCTGATCGGCCTCGCTTGGCTCCTGTACTACTACCTGCCGGGTAACCAGTTCACCTACTTCTGGGGCTTCTTCGCGGTCGGGCTGCTGCTGATCGCGCTCGGCGTAGCGGCGGGTCTGATCGCGGCGCGCGCCCTGAAACGCGGCGCGCCGCCGGTGCCGACGATGGCGATCGAAGAGGCGCACAAGATCCGCGAGACCGTGGCCCCGACGCACGACGGGCCGCCGGCGAGCGCGCTCCGCTCACCGCCTCCGCGGCCGCCCGTGGCGTCACCGGTGCCCGCTGCGGCGCCGCCGGCAGCTGCCGTGCCCCCCGAGCCGCCTCCGCTGCCGCCCGAGAACGGGACCGCAGGCTGATGGCCGCACAGCGCTCCCCGGAGGAGATACGCGAGTCGATCGAGGCCAACCGCCGCGAGCTCGCGGTGTCGGTCGACCGCCTGCGCGGCGAGGTCACCCGGATCACCGACTGGCGTGCCCACGTCGAGCGCCACCGGCCCGAAATCATGGCCGGGGCGGCCGTGCTCGGCCTGATCGTCGGCGCGCGCATGCTGCGCCGCCGCCGTCGCGACTAGGTCTGCCGCTTCGGGCCAAAGGCAGCCCGGCAACGCCGAAGCCGGCGGCAAGGGCGCCGGCGCGGAAGCCGGTTAGGACGCCGCCCCCCGTCAGACCGCGCCCTGGGGCGGCGGAGTCGGCGGGCGCCGCTGAAGAACCCGCAAGCACCGGCTTCGCGACCGCCGCAACCTCCCCGCCGGGTGTATCCATCTTGGCCAACGGGATTCTCAGGTGAACACGGCCGGGGACGGCTGCGACTCGTCCCCGGCCGCTCCTGGCGCTAGCTCAGCAGCGAGCGCGGCACGCCGCCGATACCGATCAGCCCGGGCCCGGTGTAGGTGCCGATCACCGGCCCCACCTCTGAGGAGAACAGCGGCTCGGAGTCGAAGATCTCGCGGCCGCGCTCGATCAGGCGCTGTGCCTGCTCGGGCGCCTGGATGTGCTGGACGACCCAGCCGTCCGAGCCCGCGTCGCGCAGCTCCTCCGCGTAGCGGACCATGCGCTCGAACGCCCGTGCAGCGGTGCGAACGCGCTCGACCGGCGTGATCTCGTACTCCAGGGAGAGGATCGGCTTGATGCGCAGTGTGCCGCCGAGCCAGGCCTGGGCCTTGCCGATGCGCCCGCCGCGGCGCAGGTACTCCAGGGTGTCGAGGCAGAACCAGATCCGCAGCCTTGAGCGGGCCTCGCGTACGCGCGCGGCGACCGCGTCCTTGTCCGCGCCGGCCTCCGCGGCCGCGGTCGCGGCGAGGATCAGCATGCCGAGCCCGCCGCAGCCCGTTTCCCCGTCGATCACCTCGACGCGCTCGCCGAGCCCGCGCTCTGCCAGCAGGGCGTGCGCCTGGCGCGCCGCCTCGACAGTGCCCGAGATGCCGCCCGCGAGGTGGATCGAGACGACGTCGCGGCCCTCCTCCAGGAGCGGCTCCCACACAGCCAGGAAGTCGCCGATCGACGGCTGTGAGGTGCTCGGCAGTTCCGGGTCGGTCCCGAGGCGCTGGTAGAAGGGTCCGAAGCTCTCCATGTCCAGCTCGCGCTGGGGCTGGCCCGCCCACCCGACGTATAGGCTCACCTG
Organism: uncultured Solirubrobacteraceae bacterium; assembly: GCA_963742805.1. GTDB lineage: Bacteria > Actinomycetota > Thermoleophilia > Solirubrobacterales > Solirubrobacteraceae > Palsa-744. The sequence goes on from CAVUNG010000001.1 coordinate 1,896,179, forward strand.
GTGCACGCCGCGCTCGTCGGCGAGCGCGCGCGGGAGGTAGTGGGTGCTGTCCGATGCGACGGCGACGGGGGGCATGCGGCGCGGGACGCTACAGGACCCCGGCTACGGCTAGGAGAGCGCCCCCTCGAGCTCGCCCGACTCGTACATCTCGGTGACGATGTCGCAGCCGCCGACGAGCTCGCCGGCCTTGAAGAGCTGCGGGATCGTCGGCCACTCGGAGACCGCGGTGAGCTCCTGGCGGATGCGCGGGTCGGGCAGGATGTCGACAGCGGCGAAAGGGACCTCGAGCGACTGCAGGATCGCGACGGTGCGCGCGGAGAACCCGCAGGCGGGCGCCTCTGGCGTGCCCTTCATGAACAGGATCACGTCGTGCTCGGCGATCGCCTCCTTGATCGCGTCGCGAATCGGGCTGCTCTCAGCCGGGTCGGCCGCGGCCGGCGCGGCGGTGGTGGCGCCGGGCGCCATCGGGATCGGGTCGAACTCGTTGCTTGACATCTGCATCGCTCCTGAGTCAGGGGGTCTCGATGGGGGAGGGGGCTGCGGTCTTCAGGGCCAGCGCGTGGATGGCTCCGCCGAGGTCGGACTCGACCGCCGCGTAGACCAGCTTGTGCTGCTGGATGCGGCTCAGGCCCGCAAAGGCATCGGAGGTGACCGTCGCGCTGAAGTGGTCGCCGGTACCGGTGGTGTCCTGCACCTCGACGGCGGCGCCGGGAAGGGCCGCCTCGATGCGCTGCTTTATGTCCGTCGGGCTCGGCACCGATATTCAGCGTAGAAGATCGCGCAAGACCGGCCAGAGCGGCGGAGCCGCCTGCGGGGCGGGCGCTATACTTTGGAAAGTCTTGAAGCCGTCCACAGGAGCGAAGCCGATGATCGAGATCACCGACAAGGGCGCCGAGAAGGTGCACGAGTTTCTCACCGCGCAGGAAGCCGACGTGAGCCTGGCCGGGCTCCGCGTAGGCGTTCGCGGCGGCGGCTGCTCGGGCTTCCAGTACCAGCTCGCCTTCGACGAGCAGCGCGACAGCGACATCGTGTTCGAGAGCCACGGCCTGAAGCTGCTCGTGGACCGCGAGAGCCTGCAATTCGTCAGCGGCTCGACGATCGACTACGAGGAAAGCCTCCAGGGCGCGGGCTTCAAGGTCGAGAACCCGAACGTCGTCGCCGCTTGCGGCTGCGGCTCCTCCTTCCGCGTTGCGGAGGAGGAGCAGGTCTCCGCGGTCTGAGGCCGTCCGGCCGCGCGCCGGAGGCCTGCATGCGGAGCCGGCCGAACCCGCCGGAGGCCGGCATGGAGCGCGGGCGGCACCCCCAGGAGGCCGGCACGGAGCGCCGGCCGATCCCACTGGAGGCCGGCACCGAGCGCCGGCCGATCCCACTGGAGGCCGGCACGGAGCGCCGGCCGACCTACTACTCCACGCGCGCGCGTGAGCCGAGGCGGTAGCTCTCGCCCGTGACGCGGGCTGCATCGATCGCCCTCGCGCTCCTCGCGGCGGCGCTCCTGGCCGCAGGGTGCGGAGGCGGGCGGCGTGCGAGCACGACGGCCCCCGCAACTCCTGTCCCGAGTCCGGCTCGGCCCGCCTTCGGCGTCACGGAGGACAACGCCGATCTGCTCTGGGCTCCCGGTGCGCACGCACCGGCCCAGGCCGCTCCCTTCGCCCAGGCGCGCGGCTGGCTCGACGCACTGCACCCTCGTTACTACAGGCTGCTGATCGACTGGGCCGCGCTCCAGCCCTCGCCTGCGAGCGCGCCCGATCTGAGCGCCCCCGTCGATGGCTGCGCGCGAGGCATCCCGCCGTGCGGCGCCTACCCGGGTGTCGCGGGGGAGCTCGAAGCGATCGCCTCCCAGCAGCGCGCGGCGCGCGCCCGCGGCGAAGCGCCGCCCGAGGTCGTGATCGACCTGCTGGGCGCTCCGGCCTGGGCAACGCTCGCGCCGCACGGCTGCGAAGCGCCCGGCGCGGAAGCGACGGCGCGGGCGCTGAGTCCCGGCGCGCTGCCCGCCTACCGAGCGCTGATCGGAGAGCTGCTCGCGCTCGGCCGCCGCGAGGGGGTCGCGCTGCCGTGGTGGGCGCCGTGGAACGAGCCCGACAACCCGCGCTTCCTGACGCCCCAGCGAGCAAGCTGCTCGGCCGAAGGGGAACCGCTGGCGCCGGCGTCCTACGCCGAACTCGCCCGCGCGGCAGCCGCACAGCTGAAGGCGTCCGGGAGCAGCGGGCGGCTGCTGCTCGGCGAGCTCGGCGGTTATCAGAGCGGCTCGCGCCACCGCCTGAGCGTCGCCGAGTTCGTCCGCGCCCTGCCGCAGGACGTCCTCTGCATGAGCCGCGACTGGTCGGTGCACGCCTACGCCGCCTACGGCCCGCGCGCACACGGCGGCGGCGAACCCGTCGCCGCGCTCGAGCGGGCTCTCGACGAACGCGGCGGGTGCGCGGCGGGGGCGCAGGTGTGGGTGACCGAGGCCGGCGCCGGCGCACCCCGCCCCGGGCGGCCACGGAGCGGCTCGGCCGCCGAGCAGGGCGCGGGCGCCCGCGCGCTCGCGGCCCAGCTCGAAAGGTGGCGGTCGGACCCGCGCGTGGCGGCGATCTTCCAGTACTCGTTCCGCGAGGACCCCGCGTATCCGGTCGGCCTGGCCGACCCGACGCTGCGGAGCCTGTATGAGACCTATGCCATCTGGGCGGGGCTGGCCCAGGGTCGGTCTCTCAGCCTTCGGTAGAGCTTTAGGGTGAGGGCCGGCAGCGCGGACGGCCTCGCGTCGCACGGCGCCGCGCCGGGCGAAACGTCCTGGACAACGGGCCTGCGGCGGGTCAGAGACCTCGGAGCGCGCCGCGGCGCGCCCCCATCGTGGCGCGTGCTGTCTGGCCCGCCAGCCAGCCCAATCCCGGGATTTGCAGGCGCATCAAGCGGTTGACGGGCGCTCGAGCACTGTGCTACGGTCGCCGCGACATGAGGTCGAGGGTGGAGATGGGGAGGGACGCCCAGACACGCGGTGACGCGTGCGTTCCCCTTGCGGGGGGCGTCGGTTTCGTTGCCCATCATCACCCCACAGGCTTGATCTTGACGCACGAGATGTTTTCTGCCAAGGTCGGGCGCAGCACCGCGGAGCTGAGGATCAGTGACGCGGCTACGACGGGCTTGGGGGCAGCCTCGTCTTTCTGAGAGGCCGTTCCAGAGCCGGTCACCTTAATCAAGAGGGAAAAGGAGCAGTTCACTGATGAAACGCATGAGGATCCTGGGCCTGGCCCTGGTCGCTGTGTTCGCGCTTGCCGCGGTCGCCGCTTCCGGCGCCTCGGCCACGCCGGGTTGGTACGAATGTGCCAAACTCGCCAAGGTCGAAGGCAAATACACCGGTAAGTACACCGACAAGCTGTGCACGGTTGAAGCTTCGGAAGCTGAAAAAACCGAAGGCAAGCACAACAAGTACGAACTGAAGCCTGGCATCGCTAAGGGCAAGGCTTTCAAAGTCAAGGGTGGCGCCGCCACTCTGCACGTGATCATCCCCGCGACGGGCAAAGGCGCGTTCCCGGGTGGTGCCCACGTCGAAGTCAAGTGCACGTCGTTCAAGGGCGGCGGCACGGCAGGCCTGCCGAACACGGTCTCGAAAGTGACCAGTGAATTCAAGGGCTGCACCGTTCTCGCGGCTCCTTGCCAGAGCGGCAGCAAAAAAGGTGTCATCACGACCAACAGCCTGAGCGGTGAAATGGTCGACATCGAAGGCGGCAGCGGCGTCGGTACGCTCCTGCACCCTGAAACTGGCCTGGCGCTGGCCAGCTTCACCTGCACCAAAGTCGCTTCGACGAACGTCCTTGGTTCGGTCATCGCCGAACACACGGGCAACGTCGGCGTCATCTCCAAGGAATCCGCTGACCACTTCGTGGTCGGGCCGGGCCTTGGTGAAGTCGAATACGCGCCGGGTCACAAGTACACCCCGCTCGTGAACATCCCGACGGACGTGGCTGGTGGCACGCCCGGCGAACACTTCCTGCTCTCCGAAATCACGGAAGCGGAAGCGACTGAACCGGCCGGCACCCTGCCGTCCGGCCAGGAAGGCACCGCCGCAGACAAGGGCGAAGCCATCATGGTGAAACCGTAGGGACGAAGGTTCCTATGGTGCTGGCGGCTCTCAGCTGACAGCGCAAGCAGTGTCTGAAGTGCGTGCGGGGCCCTCGGGCCCCGCACGTTTTTTCTTTTCTGCGGCCGTCCCCCGAGGCCCCGGCCGCGGCCCCGATTGCGCGGCCCGCGCACTCCGACGAGCGGTTCCGGCGCCGCGCGGCGCGAAGCCAGGCGCCCGGCCCGACGCGCCTGCCGGCGGCATCCTGTGGCCGGTCCGGTGCGCCCGGCGGAGCTCGTACCGATGCGTGAGGACGCGCCCCGCGCGCCCGGCATCCGGATCGAACAACCGTCGAGTCGTGTTCTGAGGAGAAACGCCCGACGGTTGCAGGCGTGGCAACGGATCGGTTGCTGCTTGACAACCCAAAGGCCCTCTATAGACTCCTTTACCGGAGAGGCTTCGAGGGAGACGATTGCAGGGATGATTCACGAGATCGGGGAGATCGCCCGAGGGGCGAGCAGGTGCGGTTCGGCACGCCGGCTGTGCGCGGCGCTGTTCGCAGTGCTCGCCTGCCTTGCGCTCGCCTCTTCCGCGAGCGCCTTCAGCCAACGGGGCTTCGCCTTCAACGAAGCGGCCAGCTTCGGCTCCACAGGCACCGGGGCGGGCCAGATGCTCCAGCCGGCGGGGATCGCGGTCAACCAGGTGACCGGGGACATCTACGTGATGGATGCCGGCAACAACCGCGTCGACCAGTTCAACGCCGCCCATGAATTCGTGCGCGCCTGGGGCGAGGGCGTGATCAACGGCGCCAACGAATTCCAGATCTGCACCAAAGAAACCGGCTGCACGATGGGCAAGGCCGGGAAGAAGAAAGGAGAGCTCCACGGGGCGGGCGCGATCGCCGTCGACAGCAACCCGTCGAGCCCCTCGTTCGGTGACGTCTACGTCGAAGTCAAGCCGTTCGAAGAAGAAGTGGGCAACAAAGAAGTCGAACTCGAAGAAATGCTGATCCAGAAGTACGAAGGCACCACCGGCAAAGTGGTCACGACGATCACCGGCTGGAGGCCGATCGGCAAAGGCGAATCGCTCGAACCCTTCGAAGAACCGTTTGGGATCGCGGTCGACGAACACGGCAATCTCTTCGTCTACAACGAAGAAGAAGAAATCTACGAACTGAACAACGAAGTCAAGAACAAGTTCGTACGCGTCTACAACTACGAAGTCGAAGGGCGCTCCGCCGACGGGCTCGCCGCGGCCGCGAACAAGACGTTCTACATCGCGCACAACGAACCCGCGCTCAACGAAGGCGAAAAGACCCCGAAGCTGTTCGGCAAGTACGTGCTCGGCTTCGAACACGAACCGGGCGAATCCCAGGAAGAAGCCCGGGAAGAAGGGGCGAAGGAAGTCTTGCTCGGGATCAACGAAGCGGTCCTGTTCGAACCGTCGAGCGGCATCGCCGTCTCGCCGGACAACCAGGACGCGCTCGTCGACACCGGCACCAACGTCGTGATCTTCAACCAGGCCGGTGAGACGGTGCAGCGCCTCGGCGCGGGCGGCGAAGCCGGCGCGCTGGAACGGAGCACGGCGGTCGCGGCCAATAACAAGAGCAACGAGGTGCTCGCCGCCGACGCCGGGCACAACCGGATCGCGGTGTTCAGCGCCGAACCCGCGGGCAAGCCCAGGATCGAAGAAGCCGGCGACAGCCACGCTGCCGCCACGCACCTGGACCTCAACGCCTCGATCGCCCCGGGCGGGCAGCCGACCACGTACTGGTTCCGTTACTCCCCCGAAGCGGTGCCGCCGGCCTCCCAGCCGTGCACGAGCCCGTGCGTCGAGGTGCCGGCGCCGCACGCGAACCTCGCCACCGGCGCCGAAGGAAACTTCGCCAACGTGAACGCAGCGCCGGTTGAAATCGCCGGGCTCACCCCGCGCACCGTCTACCACTACATCGCGTTCGCGGCCAACGCTTCGGGGACCGCCGAAAGCCCGGAACAGGGCGTCAGGACGCCGGCCCCTGCGCTCGGCGAAGCACTGCCGGATGGCCGCAGGTGGGAGCTCGTGTCCCCGGACAAGGGCAAGAACGGCGCCACGGTCGAAGCACAGACCCGCGAAGGCGGGCTGATCCAGGCGGCGGCGGACGGCCACGGGATCACCTACATCACCTCCACCGCGTTCGAAGGCGCCGAAGGCAACCGCGCGCCCGAACCCAACCAGATTCTCGCCTTCCGCCACGACGACGGGTCTGCCAGCCACTGGTCGAACCGGGACATCAACACCCCGAACGGGGAACCGACCGGCATCGCGGCGGGCTCGCCGACCGCCTACCAGTGGTTCACGGCCAACCTCTCGGAAGCGGTGGTGCTGCCGCGCTCGGAAATCCAGCTGTCTCCCGAAGCCCACCAAAATCCCACGGCCTACCGACGCACCAACGATGGGAGCTGCGAAGAAGAAGTGACGAGCAGCTGCTACAAGCCGCTCGTCAACGACACGAACGTGACCGCGGAAACGGAAATCGAAGGCAAAAAAGAGAAAGCGCTCTACGGCGGCCTCGTCGAACCCGTCCCCTACCTGACACCGGACGGCGGACACGCGGTGATCGAGTCGAAGGCCGCGCTCACCAACGAAAAAGCCGCCATCGGAAGCAACATCTACGAGTGGTCGGCCGAAACGGGCCAGTTGAAGCTCGTCAACGTCCTGAGCAGCGGGACGCCCGTCGGATCGCCGCGGCTGGGCGCCACGGGAGCACCGTCGAGCAAATCCGTGCGGCACGCGGTCAGCACGGATGGCAGCAGGGTGATCTTCTCCGGTGGCGGCTCGAGCCTCTACCAGCGCAACATGGAGACCGGCAAGACGCTGCGTGTCGACCAGCCCGAAGAAGGCGTCACACCGGGCTTTGGGGAACCCCAGTTCCAGACGGCCAGCGAAGACGGCAAGACCATCTTCTTCCTCGACGACGCGCGCCTGACGAAAACGTCGACCGCAGCCCCCGAACATCCGGACCTCTACGTCTGTGAAGTTGAAGAAGTCGCCGAACCGAAGTGCAACCTCACCGATCTGACGGTCAACGGCAATCCCGCCGAACCGGCGAACGTACAGGGTGCGGTGCCGGGCGCCGCGAAGGACGGATCCGACGTCTTCTTCGTCGCCAACGGCGCGCTCAGCGGTGGCGCCGCGAAAGGCTCGTGCAAGAACGAACTCCAGATCCGGATCCAGGACGAAGAAACTGCGCCCGCCAACGTCTGCAACCTCTACGTCAGGCACCGCACCGCTCCGGGCCAATGGGGACCGACCAAGCTGATCGCGACGCTCTCGATCGAAGACGAACCCGACTGGGCGGTCGGCGAAGCCCTCGATCTGGGCCTGATGGTCTCGCATGTCTCGCCCAGCGGCGAATGGATGGCGTTCATGTCCGACCGCCGGCTGCCGACCGCGACCAACCACGCGGGCTACAACAACAACGACGCCAACAGCGGCAAGCCCGATGAGGAGGTCTTCCTCTACAACGCCACGACCAGCAAGCTCGTCTGCGCTTCGTGCGACCCGACCGGCGCCCGGCCGGTCGGCGTCCACGACATGCTCGAATCGGGCGAAGGCCTGGGCCTGCTCGTCGACCGCCCGCGGATCTGGAAAAGCCGCTGGATCGCGGCCAACATCCCCGGCGGGACGAAACTCGGGGTCACGACCTCCTTCTACGACTCGCGGGCCCTGCTCGACAACGGCCGGCTGTTCTTCAACACCGCGCAGTCGCTCGTCTCGCAGGACGAAAACGGCAAGCAGGACGTATACGAGTACGAGCCGCCGGGGATCGCCGGCCCCGGCGGGACGACCCCGTGCACGACCGAATCGGAAACCTACGGAGAAGCCTCGCTCGGCTGCGTGTCCATGATCTCCTCTGGGAAAGACTCCAGGGAATCGGCCTTCCTCGACGCCAGCGAAAGCGGCAACGACGTGTTCTTCGACACGGCCGGGAAGCTCGCGCCGATCGACGCGGACTCGGCTTTCGACGTCTACGACGCAGCGGTGTGCGGGCAGCCCGGCACCGAAAGCTGCGTGCCGCCCCCCGAAGCGCTCGTGCCCCCGTGCGTCGGGGAAGGCTGCCGCGACGCGCCGCCTGAAAACGGAAGCACGGGAGCCGGCGCAGCAGGGACGCTCGCGGCTTCGGGCAGCAACTCGACGCGTCATGAGGTACTGGGCGCGACCGAAGAAAAGAAACCGGTGACGACCCGGAAGCCGCTGACCCGCGGCCAGAAGTACGCCAAAGCGCTGAAGGCCTGCAAGAAGATCAAGAGCAAGTCGAAGCGCGCCAAGTGCGTCGCCCAGGCGAAGAAGAAATATGGGCCGCGGGCCAAGAAGGGCAAGAAGGGCAGCGTGAGACGATGAGCTTCCGCCGGATCGTTCGGCGCGCGGCGCTGCTCGCGCTCGCCGGCCTCGCACTGCTGCTGGCCGGCGGCGCCGCCTCGGCATCGGCCGCCGGCGGCTGGTGGACCCTTGCGGCGACGTCCGCGCCGACCAAACCGCAGCCCGGCCAGCCGGTGGTCCTCAACTTCAGGGCGTCCAACAGCGGCTACGGCACGATCGTCGCCTCGAAAGAACACCAAGTGCTGCTGCGGGCGACGCTGCCGGCGGGCTTCGAAGCTACGAAGCTGCAGGCACTGGCCGGTCCGGAAGAATCGACGACGCTGAAACTCAAACCGACCATCCTCAGCTGCAAAACGGAAGCGCGGACGGTGACGTGCCCGTGGGAAGGCTCGACCCCCCCGGCCGAAGCCGTCCGGATCAAAGCGACCGGGGTCATGAGCCCCTCGACCCCGGTCGGGACAGGCGAAATCGGGCTCGAAGTGGGCGGTGGCGATGCCGAACCCGCTACCTACGTGAAGAAGCTGGAAGTCTCGACCGACGAAACCAAGTTCGGCGTCGAGCGCTACGAAATCCGCCCCGAAAACGAAAAGGGCGAAGTCGAAACGCAGGCGGGTGCTCACCCCTTCCAGATGACCTCCATCTTCGATCTCAATGAGCACGTGGCGGAAGTCGCACCGTCGGGCGGCGTAGCGCAGAAGCTGCCGACTGCGGCCGCGCTGCCGAAGGACCTGCACTTCGTCCTGCCCCCCGGCCTGATCGGGAAGGCGGCCGGCGTGCCGCGGTGCACCGCCACGAGCTTCGCGTCCGACAAAGAAGGCGGCTCGAACGCCTGCGAAGAGAAGACGGCGATCGGCTACGCGGTCGTCTCGCTGCTCAACCCCGTCGTTCAGGGCTACGCCCAGGGCGTCGTCCCGGTGTTCAACCTCGAACCGGAAGAAGGCGAACCGGCGCGGTTCGGCTTCGAGTTCCACACCGTCCCCGTCGTGCTCACGACCAAAGTGCGCAGCGGCAAAGACTACGGCGTCGAAGTGTCGGTGCACGAGGCGCCGCAGTCCGCCGCGGTGCTGACGACGCAGCTGACGCTGTGGGGGGTGCCGCAGGACCCGCGCCACGACGTCGAGCGCGGGTGGCAGTGCCTCATCGAAGGCCAATGGCTGGAATCGAAGCACCCGGGCTGCGAAAAACAGTCGCAGATCGAAACACGCGAAAACAAACGGCTCGCAGAAGAAGGAAAGCCGCCGCGGCCGTCCGAAGAAGCCTTCCTCTCGATGCCCACGAGCTGTGAAGGCGTCGACGTCACCACCGCCTCGGGCGAATCGTGGCACGCCGACGAAGAAGGGAACCCCGAAACCTTCGGCCCGGTCGCGTACAACTTCTTCAGCGGGCCCGAAACGCTCGCCGGCTCGCCGTTCACAGGCTGTGCCAAGCTGCCGTTCGCGCCGAGCATCTCGGTGACCCCCGACAAACCGCAGGCGGCGACTCCGAGCGGCTACACCGTCACGGTCTCCACAGACCAGAAAGGGACCGTCACGGGGAGGACCATCTCGGGGGGGACCGCCACGAACGAACTCGCCGACGCCGCGATCAAGAAAACGACCCTGACACTTCCCCCTGGGGTCGTCGCGAGCGCCGGCGCCTCTCAGGGCCTCGGCACCTGCCGGACCGAAGGCTTCGGCTTCGAAGGCAGCGGTGAACCCGAAGGCGGCCCGCCGCTCAGCTCCGAAGCGCTCACGAGACTGCTGAACAACAACGAATTCAACACGGCGCAGATCGACAAGGCGCATTGCCCCGAATCCGCGAAGATCGGGACCGTCGACATCGAAACGCCGCTGCTCGAAGAACACCTCGAAGGCTCTGTGTACCTCGGGCACCTGGACACGAGCCCGTTCACGGGGCCGCTGACGCTCTTCATCTTCGCCGAAACCCCGGCCTCGAGGGCGTTCGTCGAAAAAGGCGGCGAACCCAAGGTCCAGGTGAAGCTGGCGGGCAAGGTCAAATTCGAACCCAACGGGCAGATCACGTCCACCTTCGGCAACACGCCGCCGGTCCAGTTCAGCAAGCTGACGTTGCACCTGAACGACGGCCCCCGCGCCGCGCAGTCGACGCCCGAAAAGTGCGGCAGCTACGAAAGCGCCGGCCTGTTCGAAGCGTCCTCGAAACCGCTGAAAAACCCGGCGGAACCCACCGAAGAAGAACTGCAGAAACTGATCAGGGCGAACAGCAGCTTCACGATCGGCACCGGTCCGGGCGGCGGTCCGTGCAACCCGGCGTTCGCGCCGAGCACCGCAGCCGGCGCCGACAACAGCCAGGCGGGCGCCTTCAGCCCCTTCAAAGTCGTGATCCGCAAGCCCGACGGCGAGAACCAGCTGCGCTCGATCGCCGTGACCGAGCCGCCCGGCGCCGCCGCGATCCTCGCAAGCGTGACCCCGTGTCCGACCGCCGTCGCCGAACAGATCGCCCCCGAAGCGCTGCCGTTGCGCACCCAACAGAGCTCGGCGAGCTGCCCCGCCTCGAGCCTGGTCGGCGAATCGGTCGCCGTCGCCGGGCTCGGCAGCGCGACCTACGGGAGCGGCGCCGCGCGCGTCACGCTGCCCGGGAAGGTGTACCTGACCGGTCCGTACCACGGCGCCCCGTTCGGGCTGCTCGATGTGACCGAAACCGAAGGACACACCGGCCCGTTCCACCTCGGCAACATCGGCGTGATGTCGCGGATCCTGGTCGATGAAAACACCGCCCAGGCGACCGTCGTCAGCAACCCGCTGCCGGAGTTCGTCGAAGGCGTGCCCGCGTCGATCAGCGAAATCATGGTCAACGTCAACCGTCCCGGCTTCACGTTCAACCCGACCAACTGCACCCCGCTCACGGTGACCGGGTCGCTGACCGGCTGGAACCCGGCCGGGGCCCCCGAAGGCTCCTTCCCCGTCAACTCGCCGTTCCACGTGTCGAACTGCGCGTCGCTGCCGTTCAAACCGCAGCTCTCGGTCGCGATCGAACCGAACGTCAGCCGCCTCGACGGCACCGGCTTGGTAGTGAAGGTCACCGCTGCCAAAGGCGAAGCCAACATCCACAAGACGAAGCTGGTCTTCCCGACCACGATCCCCTCGCGCCTGACGACGATCCAGAAAGCGTGCGACGACCACATCTTCAACGTGAACCCGGCCAACTGCCCCGAAGGCTCAGTGATCGGGACCGCGATCGCGAAAACGCCCGTGCTGAAATCGCCGCTCGTCGGCCCGGCCTACCTCGTCTCGCACGCGAACGCCTCCTTCCCCGACGCCGAGTTCGTGCTCCAGGGCGAAGGCATCAAGCTGGTGCTGGACGGCAAGACGGACATCAAAAAAGGCATCACGAGCTCGAGCTTCGAATCGGTCCCCGACGCGCCGGTCGAAAGCTTCGAAGTCAAACTCCCGCGCGGCCCGCACTCGGCCTTCAGCGGCTTCGGCGACCTGTGCGCCACGCCGCAGCAGCTGCCGACCGAATTCGTCGGCCAGAACGGGGTCACGATCAACCTGACCACCAAAGCGAAGCTGGTCAGCTCGATCAACAACACCACCGGCGGGGCCGTCTGCGCGGCGACGGCCGTCCACCACCAGACCGAACTTCAGAAGCTCCTCAAGAAGTGCAAGAAGCTGAAGAAGCACTCCAAGCGCGTCAAGTGCGAAGCGACCGCGCGCAAGCAGGTCAAAGCCGTCGCGACCTGCAAGAAGAAGCACAAGGGCCACTCCTCGAAGATGAACAGCTGCATCGCGAAGGCCCGCAAGACCTACGCGCTGAAGCTGAAATAGGCCTCCTCGAGCCGGCGCGCGAGGCGCCGGCCGGCGCTCAGACGACGGGCTCGCTCGCGAGCGAGCGCCACAGATAGCGGCACGCCAGCGTGCGGTGCGGGCGCCAGGGCTCGGCGATCCGCTCCATCTCCTCGGGCGCCGGCAGCTCGCCGAGCCCGTAGGCGCGTTCGATCGCGCGCCGGATGCCCAGATCCCCGACGGGCAGGATGTCCGGCCGGCCGAGTTGGAACATCAGGAACATGTCGGCGCTCCACTGGCCGATGCCCTTGACGGCGGTCAACTCGGCCGAGACCTCCTCGTCTCCCAGCGCGTCCAGCCGCTCGAGCTCCAGTTCCCCGCTCAGCACGTGCTCGGCCAGCGAGCGCAGGAAGCCGACCTTCGCGCGCGAGAGCCCGGCCGCGGCGCGCAGCTCTTCGGGGTCGTCGGCGAGGATCTCCTGCGGGGTCGGCGCGCGGCCGCCGAAGCGGTCGGTGAGGCGGCCGTAGATCGCCTTCGCGGCCAGGACCGAGAGCTGCTGGCCGGTGATCGGGCGCACGAGCGCGCCGTAATGGTCGTCAGGCGCCGGTCGCCCGGCCCTTCCGTCGCCGAGCGGGCCGACGGACTCGATCAGCGCGGCCAGCACCGGATCGGACCGCTCGAGGTGGGCGAGCCCGCGCGGTCTAGACAGCGGGCAGCGCCTCGGCGCCGAGCGGCTCGCCGTCGAGCGCGTTGAGCGCGCGCTCGACCGACATCGCGATGCACGTGAAGCTCGGCGTGTCGCGGACGGTGTAGGCCGAGGCCTCGGTGCTGCGCAGACGCTGCACGAGGTCGAGGAACGTGCCCACGTCGTCCGTGTCGAAGGCCACGACGAACTCCTGGTCGTCAAGCCCGAAGGAGTAGGTGGTGTGGTTGTCCACGCCCGGGTATTCGCGCCCGATCTCGATGTGCCCCTGCATGATCCGCCAGCGCTGCTCGGCGGGCAGCCCGTACCACTCGCGCGACTTCACGAACGGGTAGACGAAGACGTAGCGGCCGCGGAACGCCCGCGGGCTGGTGCGCTCGTCTTCGGAGTACTCCGAGCTCTTGCGCATGCCCAGGAACGAGTACGCGATCTCCGACCACTTCATCAGCCCGCTCTGAGCGAGCACGACGTGGAACTCGTGGATGCGCTCGAGGTTCTCGGCCTCGGCGATCAGCAGCAGCTCCGCGTCGCCGCGCGTGCCGACCAGCGAGAAGGTCTGCAGCAGATGGCCGTCCGCGAAGTCCTCGCACGCCGCCATGAACTCGCGCTTGTCGCGTTCGCGCTGCTCGGCGGGCCGCCGGCGCCACTCGGGGTCCGTCTTCAGGAACGTGTACTTGACGAAGTGGCGGGCGCTCATGGCGGCAATTATCGCAGCGCGGAGCCGGCGATCGGCCTCGGCTGTGGATAGAGTCTGCCTCGTGCGGATCGCGCTCGTCTCGCCGTACTCGTGGACGTACCCCGGGGGGGTCACCCGCCACATCGAAGCGCTCGCGGCTGAGCTCGCGGCCGCGGGCCACGAGCCGCGCATCCTCGCCCCGTTCGACCCCGACGACAAGCTCTCGCGGCGCCTTCACAGCGGCGCCCGTCCACAGCGACACCCGATGCCGGAAGGCTTCGTCTCGCTCGGTCGCACCATCGGCCTACCCGCCAACGGCGCCGTCTCGAATCTCGCGGTGACGCCGTTCTCGGTGCAGCGGCTGCGCGCCGAGCTACGTGACGGCGGCTACGACGTGGCGCACATCCACGAGCCGGTCGTCCCCTGGGTGAGCTGGGACGCGCTCTGCTCGGCCGGGGAGCTTCCGATCGTCGGCACCTTCCACACCTACTCTGAGAACGCGCTGACGAACGGCATCGCCGCGGGGCCCTTCGGCGGACGCCGCCGGATGAACCGTCTGCACGGCCGTATCGCGGTCTCCGAAGCGGCGGCGTGGACGGCGCGTCGGTTCTTCGGGGGTCACTACCGGATCATCCCGAATGGCGTGCAACTGCAGCCGTGGCCGGTCGAGCGAGCGACGCCACCGGAGCGCCGCGAGCTGCGCATCCTGTTCATCGGCCAGGCCGTGCAGCGCAAGGGCCTGCCGGTGCTGCTGTCCGCCTTCGAAGCGCTCCGGGAGCACCTGCCCGCCACGCTGCGTCTGATCGGCCCCAGCTCCGAGGAGGTCGCGCACATGATGCTCGACGGCTCCGGGGTGAGCGCCTTCGGCAAGGTCTCGGAGCCGCGTAAGCGGCAGGAGCTGGCGGAAGCCGACGTGCTCTGCGCGCCGTCGTTGAGCGGGGAGAGCTTCGGGATGGTGCTGACCGAGGCATTCGCCGCCGCGACGCCCGTCGTCGCCTCCGATATCCCCGGTTATCGCGACGTCGTGCGCGACGGCCTGGATGGCGTGCTCACCCCGCCGGATGACCCCCTGTCTCTCGCCGCGGAGCTGCGTGCGCTGGCGCTCGACCCGGCACGCCGTGAGCGTATGGGCCGCTCGGCGCGCGAGCGCGCGGAGCGTTTCGCGTGGCCTCATGTCGCGGCCGAAGCGCTCGACAGCTACGAGCAGGCGATCGCCACCGCGCGGCGCGCCGAGGCCGGGAGCTCGCTGGCACGCACGGCGCGGCGCTACGGGCTCGCGCCGCGCGACATGCTCACGCCGGCGCCCGCGGAGCGGCTGCCCAGCCTGCAGAGCACGGGCATGCAGCAGCCCGCGAGCGGAGGCGCACGCCGGCTGCGCACGCTGCGCCGGCTGGGCTTCGCGCTCAGCTCGCTGGTCGGCATCGGGCTCGCCGCGCTCGCCCTCCAGCGCGTCGGCGTGACCCGCGTCGCGGCCTCGCTCGTCGCATCCAAGCCGGGTCTCGTGGCCGCCGCCGTCGCGTTGATGTGTGCCGCGATGTTCGCCCGCGCGATCTCCTGGCACGCGATCCTCGCCGCCGCACCCACCTGGCGGCGGGCAAAACGGCGCGATGCCATGCAGGGGACCTTCATCGGCGTGCTGATGTCCGCGACGCTGCCGGCGCGCCTCGGTGAGCCCTCGCGCGCGCTGATCACCGCGCGCCGGCTCGGCCGTCCGCGCGAGACGCTGCCGATCGTGCTCGGCACGATGGTCTCCCAGACGCTGCTCAACGTGCTCGCGCTCAGCGTGCTCGGCTTCGTCACGCTCTCGCGCGTGAGCGTGCTCGACGGCCACGATCGCGACCTGATGCTGCTCGCGCTGATGCCGCTGGCGGCGCTGCTGGTCGTGCTCGCGGCGCCGGTGCTCGTGCCCCCGGCGGCCGTCTCGCGCTTCGGGCGCCTGCAGGCCGCGCTCGCGAGCGTGCGCGGCGCCCTGCTGCGCCTGCGACGCGGCTTCTCGGTGTTCAGCGACCCCCGCGCGGCGAGCCGCGCGACGCTGGCCCAGCTCGGCGCGTGGGCGCTGCAGTGGCTGTCCTGCTGGCTGCTGCTGATGGCGCTGGGGATCGGCAACCGTGCCGGCGCGGGCGCGGCGGCTGCCGTGCTGTTCGCTGTCAACGTCACGGCGGTGATCCCCGCCACGCCCGCGAACGTGGGCGTCTTCCAGGCCGCATGCGTCGCCGTCCTCGCGGGCGCCTACCACGTGTCCACGCCCGAAGCGATCGCCTTCGGCATCGTGCTGCAGGCGGTGGAGCTCGGGACCGCGCTGTTGATGGGGGTGCCGGCGCTGCTCAACGAGGGCCTGTCCTGGCGCGAGGTGCGCCTGCGCACGATGCACGCAACGCCGGTGCGGCTGCCGCGGCTGGAGCCGGGGCGCGGAGCAGCCGCCCACGCACCGCTCGGCGAGTAGCGCTCCGGCGATGGCCGCGGCCTGGGTCTACATGCTGCGCTGCGGCGACGGCTCGCTCTACACCGGCTGGAGCACCGACGTCGAGCGCAGGCTCGCGAGCCACCGCGCCGGCCGCGGCAGCCGCTACACGGCCTCCAGGCTGCCCGTCGAGCTGGTGATGACGCGCGCGATGGCCGACCGCAGCGCCGCGATGCGCGAGGAGGCGCGCATCAAGCGGCTCCCGCGCGCGGCCAAGGTCGCCCTGATCACGGGCTCCTGAGGGGTCCGCCCGCCATCGGCTGCCGGTTGCGGCATGATGGGTGCATGTCGAGCCGACCCCCGGGACGCAGCGTCAAGATCTCAGAGGACGAGCGCGGTGGCTGGTCCTCGGACCGGCCTCGCCGCGACGGCCCGCCGCGCCCGGCCGATCTGACGGTCCACTGCCGGGTCCTGCGCCCGACCGACCGCCTGCGCTACTCCCCCGGCAGCCTGCTGATCGTCTCCTCCGCCTCTCCGGCCGAGATGGACGCGTTCCTGGAGCGGCTGGTCGAGGATCGCGCAGCCGTGTTCTCGCTGCGCAAGGTCAAGGGTCTGCTCCAGGGCAGGGTCTCCGAGGAGGAGCTGGACGAGCGCGCGCGCGAGCTGCTGGCCTCGGCGGTGCAGAAACGGCTGGAGGGGCGTCAGACGGTGGTGCTTGCCAGCGAGGGCTTCACGCCCGAGGAGCGCGAGCCCTTCCTGCGCGCGGCCGCGGCACAGCGGCGGCCCCGCCACCTGATCCTGATCGAGACTGCGCGCGAGAACGTCTCCGAGGAGGATCTCGCGCCGTTGAACGAGCTGCGGCGCGCGCTGGACGCGGGCGAGCTCGGCAACGAGGGCATCCAGACCGCGCTGCGGCTCGGCGGCGGCTCGGCCGCGGAGGTCAAGCGGATCCTGTTCCGCCCGCCCCCGCGCGAAGACGACTAGCTCCCCGCGCCCCGGCGCGGGGCAGGTTCCTCGTCTCGGAACTTCGCGCACGAGGTCTCTCAGCCCTTAAGCAGCGGGTGGGCTCACCCCGATGTAGTAGCCATGCACGACTCCGGAGCTGCGGTGGCCGAGCCGGATGACGCACCCCTGTCCGGACTCGAACTCGGGGGCGGCCGATCCACCGGTGCATCGCCGTCACTGCCCGGGCTGCTCGACCCGGGCCTGGTGCGCGCCGAGCTGACGCGGCTGCGCATGCCGCGGCACGGCTCACAGACGCCAGCGCTCGCCCGGGCGCGGATCGCCCGCGCGCAGGGGGGGAGCAATGGCGGGCGCGTGCGCTGAGCCGAGCGCCCGAGAGCTGTCCGAGCCCGCGCGCTCCGCGGACCGCGCCTGGGCGCCCTACCTCGGCCTGATGGCACTGGCCACGGCCGGCTACGTCCTGGCGGGCCTCTGGGGGCCGACGTGGCTCAACAGCGGGCTCGTCTTCAGCCTGATCGGAGGCCTCAGCGTCGGCGGTCTGATCGCGGGCGCGAAGATCAACTCGCCCCGGCGGCGCCTGCCTTGGTACCTGCTGGCGATCGGGCAGGCGATGTTCGTCGCCAGCGACGTGCTCGCGTACAACTACGAGCGCCTCTTCGGCAGCGCGCTGACCTTCCCGTCGGTGGCCGACTCGTTCCATCTCGCGTTCTACCCGTTTCTCGTCGGCGGGATGCTGCTGCTGATCCACGAACGGGACGAAGACCGCGACCGCAGCGCGCTGATCGACGCGTTGACCGTAACGCTGGCGCTGGCGACGCTGCTCTGGGTCTACCTGATCTCTCCCTACGCCGACAACGGCAACCTGTCGGAGTTGGGGCGCCTGGCCTCGATCGGCTACCCGGCCATGGACATCCTCGTGGTCGGCGTGCTCGCGCGGATGGCGGCGGGGTGCCATCGCCGCGAGCCGGCGTTCAACTTCATGCTCTGTGCGATCGGCGCGCTGCTGGTGAGCGACGCGATCTACGGCTGGAAGCTGCTCGAAGGCCACCCCTTTCCGGGGCCGGCGACGATGGCCGGCTGGGCTGTGTTCTACACGCTGCTCGGCACGGCAGCGATGCACCCCTCGATGCGACGACTCTCAGAGCCCGGGCCGGAAACCGACGGGACGCTCACACGCGCGCGCCTGATGCTGCTGGCCTGCGCGAGCCTCACGATCCCGGCGGTCATCGTCGTGCGCCGCGCGCTCGGAGAGCACGTGGATCTCTACGTGCTCGTGGGCGCCTCGGCAGCGATGTTCGCCCTCGTGCTGCTGCGCATGTCGGGAATCGTGCGACGCCACCAGGTGCTGACGGCGCGTGAGTCGGCGTTGCGGATCGAGCTGGCCGAACGGAACGTGCAGCGGCGCTCGGAGGACCGGCTCGCCTCGCTGATCAAGAACTCCTCCGACGTGGTGTGCGTGCTCGCGGCCGACGGCCGCGTCGACTACATGAGCGATTCGATCACCCGCGCGCTGGGGATCGACAGCCGCAAGCTCGTCGGCTCGGAGCTGACCGAGGTCGTCCATCCCGAGGACGCGCCGCGCCTGCGGTCGCTGATCTCCGCGCTTGCGGCGCAGCCGGTGAGCCAGGCCTCGCTGATCGAGTTCCGCATGAGGCCCTCGGATGAGGGCCGCTGGCGCGACGTGGAGGCGTCCGCGTGCAACCTGCTCGGCGACGAGACGGTCGAGGGTATCGTGCTCAACATGCGCGACATCTCCGAGCGCAAGGCCTTCCAGGACGAACTCGAGCACCAGGCCTTCCACGACACCCTGACCGGGCTGCCCAACCGCGCTCTGTTCAGAAACCGCGTCGAGCACGCGCTCGTCGGGCGCCGCCGCGACCAGCGGCCGGTGGCGGTGCTGTTCCTCGACCTCGACGACTTCAAGTACATCAACGACAGCCTGGGCCACCAGGCCGGCGACGAAGTGCTCGGAGAGGTCGCGCGGCGCCTGTCGGACTGCATGCGCCCGATCGACACGGCCGCGCGGCTCGGCGGCGACGAGTTCGCGATCCTGCTGCGCGACACCGACAGCGAGCTGCACTCGATCGAGGTGGCCAGCCGCGTGATGGGTGCGCTGAAGGCACCCATCGCGCTCGCCGGCCGGGACGTGGCGCTGGCGGTCAGCGTCGGCATCGCCTTCTCCGACCAGCACATGGTGTCCTCCGCCGACGCGGACGAGCTGCTCCGCAACGCCGACGCGGCCATGTACATGGCCAAGGAGCACGGCAAGGACAACTACCAGCTGTTCAACCCGGAGATCCACGCGCGGGCGATGGCCAGGATGGAGCTGAAGGCCGAACTTCAGCGTGCGCAGGACGCCGGCGAGTTCACCCTGCGCTACCAGCCGATCATGGACCTCGAGCGCGGCGACATGGCCGGCATGGAGGCGCTCGCCCGCTGGGAGCACCCCGCGCGCGGCACCCTCGCGCCGGACGAGTTCGTGCCGCTGCTGGAGGAAACCGGGTTGATCGTCACCGTCGGCCGCCACATCCTGCGCGAAGCCTGCGCGTGGGCGGCTCGGATGCAGACGCGAGTGTCCGCGCGAGCCGCCCCTGTCGATGGCCGTGAACGTCTCCGCGCGCCAGCTCCAGCGGCCGGAGTTCATCGAAGAGGTCGCCGAGGCCCTCGAGGAGACCGCGATCGTCGCGTCGAGCCTGACGCTGGAGCTCACCGAGAGCGTGATGATGCAGGACATGGAGGTGAGCATGATGCGCCTGGAATCGCTGCGCGCGCTCGGCGTCAAACTCGCGATTGACGACTTCGGCACCGGCTACTCCTCGCTCAACTACGTCCGCGAGCTGCCGGTCGACATCCTGAAGATCGACCGCTCGTTCCTGGCCGACACGAACCCGCAGGTGGAGCAGATGACGGCTTCGATCGTCGAGCTCGCCCGCATCTTC
This sequence comes from uncultured Solirubrobacteraceae bacterium, assembly GCA_963742805.1. Classification (GTDB taxonomy): domain Bacteria; phylum Actinomycetota; class Thermoleophilia; order Solirubrobacterales; family Solirubrobacteraceae; genus Palsa-744. The sequence goes on from CAVUNG010000001.1 coordinate 1,915,999, forward strand.
AACCTCAAAGCGGTCGCCGAGGGCGTCGAGAACCCCGAGCAGCTCGCCCGGCTGCAGGGCATGCACTGCGACTTCGGCCAGGGCTTCCACTTCGCTCGGCCCCTCTCCTCCGAGGAAGTGCTGGAACTGGCGACGCAGCACCGGGTCGCGAACGCTGGCAAGCTCGCGCGCGCCGCGGCGCCGCCGACGGCCTCGCCGGGCGTGGCGCGCCCGGCGCAGGACGCGCCGGCCCACGTTGCGCCGGCGACCAGCAGCGAGCCCTTGGCCGCGGGGGACGGCGCCCCGCCCAAGTCCCCTGGCTCCTAGCCGCGCTCAGGGCGCGGCCAGGGTGCGCCAGGCGAGGCCGCCCGGCGGCCGCCACCCGGTCACCGCCCTGACACGCCGCTTGCGCCGAGTCTGCCGAGCCGCCAGACTACGGGGCAGAGAGAGCTACGCAGGGGGAGGGGCATCATGCATCGCAGGAGTCTGTGCGCCGTGCTGGCGGTGGCCGGAGCGCTGGCGCTGCCGGCGAGCGCCGCGGCGGCGACGTCGCAGTTCATCAGCAGCGAGGAAGGTACCCCGCAACCACTCGCGGGTCGCGGCTCGAGCGGCACCGAAGGCGCGCAGACGCTCGATCTGCCGCCGTTCACCGTGTCCTGCAAGGTAGCCAGATCGGTCGGCGGACCCGGCCCGGGCTACGCCGTGCTGCGCGACGACGTCAAGTTCTCGCGCTGCACCACGAGCGTCGAGGCACAGGGGCAGAACGTCACGATCCCGGCGCACGTGAAGGGCGTGGTCGACCTCTTCCACAAGGGCAACGGAGACGCCGAGCTCGTCAACCCGTTCACCGTGCTCGTGCCCTCGCTCAAATGCACGATCGCGATCGACGAAGGCGCGGAACTGCACAACATCTACACCGAACCCACCGGCGTGGGCGGCGGCGAAGGCAAGATCGCCAACCCGTACGAGAACATCTCCGTCCCGACCCGCAACCTGCACGCCTTCCCGAGCGGCTACCAGCACAAGCTGGCGGTCCACAACAGGCTGATCGGGATGACCTACGGCTTCAGCGGCGGCTGCGCGAACCTCACCCCCGGGATCGGCAAGTACTCCGGCACCACCGTGGAGGAAGCCCTCGGCGGCGACCTCGAATTCCTCCCCGGCGCGGAATGGGACCAGGTCGAAAACAGCTGACGCTGCGAACGAGCTGCTAGCCGCTCTCGCCGCCCGCCATCGCGGGCTCGTCCTCGCCTTCGACCCCGCCCTCGGCGGGGTCGGTGTCGTCGAGCTCGCCGAACAGCGAGGGGTCGCGCGAGGAGCCGCGGATCAGATCGTCCGGGCTGCCGTCGGGTAGCAGCCGCCCCTGTCGGGTGCCGAAGTAGATCGCCTGCGGGTGGTGCACGACGAGCGCCAGCGTCGACTGCTCGGGGTCGGGGGCGTAGCCGTCGGTGATGTGCATGCCGATGTCGGCCAGGCCGAGCAGCTCGTTCACCTTCAGGTGCTCGGACTGCTCGGGCACCGCCGGGTAGCCCCACGAGTAGCGGCGCCCCTGTGCGGCGTCGACGGCGAGCATCTCGCGCACGCGCCAGTGCAGCCACTCGGCCAGCCCCTCGGCCGTCTGCACGCCGAGGCCGTGCACGAACAGCTGCTCGGCGAACTCTCCTTCGGCCTCCAGGCGCGCCATCAGCTCCGTCACCTCCGAGCCGACGGTGACCGCCTGGACTGCGATCACGTCGAGCTCCTCCGGCGCGGCGCCGTCCACCGCCGGGCGGAAGAAGTCCGCCAGGCAGATGCGGTCGCCCTTGGGCTGGCGCGGGCAGGTGAACCGGGTCAGCTCCGTGGCCCGGTCGGAGGGGTCGAGCACGACGATCTCGTTGCCCAGCGCGTAGCAGGGGAAGAAGCCGAGCAGGGCGCGCGGGTGCAGGTAGTCCGCCTCGCGCCACATCCGCTCCAGGCGCGGGCGGAAGTCCTCACTGCAGGAGCTTCTGCCACGCCTCGCCTTTTACGCCCCTCCCTCCCCAATGGAGCTTGAACAGCACGTGCGTGTCGAGGTGCCGGTAGAGCTCCTCGGTGTCGACGGGGATCTCCTGAACGCCCCAGAAGGGCGGCTCGGGGACCGGCACGTCGGTCCGTGCGCCCGAGCGCACGGAGTCGTCGGCGAAGTTCAGGTCCTCCTCGGGCTCCTCGCCCTTCTCGCGGAACGCCCTGGCACCGGCGCGCAGCTTCTCGTCGAGAGCGCCGCGCGCATCGTCGTCGATCAGCTGGTCCATGACGGCGAGCCCCTCGAAGGCGTCCTTGCAGTAGAAGACGCCCGGCTCGTAGATCTCCTCCGATTCCTTGCCGCCCGGGATACAGCGCGCGGTAGCTGAAGGCGCGGTTGATCGCCGCGCCGCCGATCAGCACGGGGTAGCCCAGGCCCTTGGCGTGGAGCTCCTGGATGCAGGCCGGCATCTGCTTGGAGGTGGACACCAGCAGCGCGGAGAGGCCGATCGCTGTCGCCTCGTGCTCCTGGGCGGCGTCGACGATCGTCTGGATCGGAACCTGCTTGCCGAGGTCCACGACGGTGTAGCCGTTGTTGGTGAGGATCGTGTTGACGAGCGACTTGCCGATGTCGTGGACGTCGCCGAAGACGGTCGCGAGCACGACCGTGCCCTTCGTGTAGCCCTCGATCTTGTCCAGGTATTTCTCGAGCTGCGCGACGGCGCGCTTCATGACCTCCGCCGACTGCAGCACGAACGGCAGGATCAGCTCGCCGGCGCCGAATTTGTCGCCGACCTCTTTCATCGCGGGCAGCAGCACCTCGTTGAGCGTCGGCACCGCGCCGATCTTCTCGACGGAGCGGTCGATCCACTCCTCGACGCCGTCCTTGCGCCGGCGCAGGATGTGGAAGTGGAGCGCCTCCTCGGGCTCCATGCCCTCGGTCGGGTCCGCGGCGCCCTGCGTCTCCTCCTCCTCGCCCTTTGACTCGAAGTGGGCGATGAAGCGCTCGAGCGCGTCCTCGCGGCGGTTGAAGACGAGATCGTCGGCGAGCTCGCGCTCGCCCTCGGAGATCTCGCCGTAGGGGGTGATGTGGTTCGGGTTGACCATCGCCAGGTCGAGCCCGGCCTGGACGCAGTGGTGCAGGAACACCGAGTTGAGCACCGCCCGCGCCCCCGGCGAGACGCCGAACGAGACGTTCGAGACCCCCAGCGAGGTCTTCACGCCCGGGATCTCGGCCTTGATGCGCCGGATGCCCTCGATCGTCTCGACCGCCGACGGGCGCCACTCCTCGTCGCCGGTCGTGAGCGTGAACGTGAGGCAGTCGAAGATCAGCAGCTCGGGGTCGAGGCCGTGCTCGTCGCAGCAGAGCTCGCGGATGCGCTGCGCGACCTCGACCTTGCGATCGGCCGTCTTGGCCATTCCCACCTCGTCGATCGTGAGCGCGATCAGCGCGGCCCCGTGTTCGAGCGCCATCGGCACGACGCGGTCGAGCTTGTCGCGCCCGGCCTCGAGGTTCACCGAGTTGACGATCGCCCGCCCGGGGATCTGCTCGAGCGCCCGCTGCAGGACCTCCGGCTCGGTGGAGTCGACCTGGATCGGCGCCGGCTGTGTGAGCGAGACCTTCTTGGCGAGGACGCGCATCTGCTCGTCCTCGTCGGCGCGCTCGGTCAGGGCGACGCACAGGTCGAGGACGTGCGCACCGCCGCCGACCTGGTCCTCGGCGATCTGCACGAGGCCGTCGTAGTCGTCGGCGAGCAGGAGCTCCTTGGCCTTGCGCGAGCCCTGGGAGTTCACGCGCTCGCCGACCATCGTCGGGCGCGGCTCCTGCACCAGCGGCGTGGCGTCGATCATCGAGGAGAGGTGAGGGGGGCGGGGCGCCGGCCGAGGGGCGACGGCGCGGCCGGACAGGCGCTCAGCGATGGCCGCGATGTGGGCGGGGGTCGTGCCGCAGCAGCCGCCGACGATGCCGACGCCGTAGCGCTCGGCGAACTCCTTCAGCGCCTCGGCGAGCGGCTCGGGCTGCTCCGGGAAGATGGTCTCGCCGTCGGGTCCCTGGAGCGGCAGCCCCGCGTTCGGGATGCACGCCACCGGCACCGCGCAGAACTCGCCGAGGAAGCGAATCTGCATCGCGCATGTCCTCCGGGCCTGTCGAGCAGTTGAGCCCGATCACGTCGACCTTCAGCGCCTCGAGCGTCGCCAGGACCGAGGAGATGTCGGTGCCGAGCAGCATCTTGCCGCCGTTCGGGAGCAGCGAGACCGAGGTGTGGATCGGCAGCGTGCGACCGGTCTGGGCGAACGCACGGCGCGCCCCGAACACCGCGGCCTTCACCTCGAGGATGTCCTGGGCGGTCTCGATGATGATCAGGTCGGCGCCGCCGCGGATCAGGCCTCCCGCCTGCTCGGCGAACACGTCGACGAGGTCACCGAACTGGATCTGGCCGAGCGAAGGGTCCTCGGAGGCCGGCAGGAACCCGGTGGGGCCGATCGAGCCGGCGACGTAGCGGCTCTCTCCGGCCGCCTTGCGCGCGATCTCGGCGGCCCTGGTGTTGATCTCCACCGTGTGCTCGCCGAGGCCCCACTCCTCGAGCTTCAGCCGCGAGCCCTGGAAGGTGTCCGTCTCCACGACTTCGGCGCCGGCATCGAGCATCGAGGCGTGGACCCCCTCGATCACATCGGGGCGGTTCAGGATCAGCGCCTCGTGGCACTTGCCCTGAAGTCCTCCGTAGTCCTCGCTGGTCAGCTCGAACTGCTCGAGCGTCGCGCCCATGCCGCCGTCGTAGATGACGACGTGGTCGTTGATCGCCTTCAGGTAGTCGCGGGCCATCAGGCCATGCTAGCTGGGGGTCCGTGCCCGCCGCCGGGGGCCCGGCCGCCAGCAAGCAGCCGACGCGCGGGGGGGAGGCGGCTGCGGGAACGCCCGAGGCCTGCGGCGCGGCGAGGCCGTAGGAGCGCGGGGGCGCGCGGCGAACGCCACGCGCCCCGCTCCCCTACTTGATGAAGAGCATCTCCGAGTACTTCGGCAGCGGCCACAGGTCGTCTGCCACGAGCTTCTCGAGGCGGTCGGCGCCGTCGCGCGTGTCTTCCATCGCGAGCATCACGGAGTCGCGCATGTAGGCGGCCTCCTTGTGGACGTTCTCGGGGTGGTTCTCATCGAGGTTCGCGTCCTCCAGCTTCGTGAGCGCGAAGTGGAACTCCTTGACGATCGGCTCGACCTCGCCGACGAGATCGTCGAGGCCCGTCGCCTGCAGTTCGGTCAGGTAGCGGATCGCCGCCGGCAGCAGCATCGTGCGGGCGATCGCCGCTGCGGTCTCGGCCTCGATGTTGATGTTCGTCACGTACTGCTCGGTGAACACCTCTTCACGCGACTCCAGCTCGCGTTTCGAGAGCACTTTGTACTTTTTGAACGCGGCGACGGTCTGTTTGTTCGTGATCCACGGCAGCGCCTCGACGGTCGATTTGAGGTTCGCGAGGCCGCGTTTCTTTGCCTCCTTGTGCCAGTCCTCGGAGTAGCCGTCGCCGTCGAAGACGATCTGCTTGTTGTCGACCCAGACGTCCTTGACGACGGCCGTGACCGCCTTCTCCAGCGTGGCGCCGGCTTTTTTCAGCTGCGCCGTGAGCTTCGCCGAGAGATCGTCGACGGACTCGGCGACGATCGTGTTGAGCACCGTGTTCGGGAACGAGGGCGAGCTCGACGAGCCGAGCGCGCGGAACTCGAACTTGTTGCCGGTGAACGCGAACGGGCTCGTGCGGTTGCGGTCGCCGCCGTGCAGCGGCATCGGCGGCAGCACCGGGGTGCCGAGACCGAGGAACGAGCCGGGTTTGGATGCCACCGCTTTGCCGGCAGCGATCGCGGTGAAGACCTTCTCCAGCTCCGCGCCGAGGAAGATCGAGATGATCGCCGGCGGCGCCTCGTTCGCGCCGAGGCGGAAGTCCTGGCCCGCCGAGGCGATCGAAGCGCGCAGAAGCTCCTGGTGCTTGTTGACCGCCTGGATCACGGCTGCGCAGAAGAACAGGAACTGCAGGTTCTCGCTGGGCGTGTCACCCGGCTCGAGCAGGTTGAGCCCGCTGTCGGTGCCCATCGACCAGTTGTTGTGCTTGCCGGAGCCGTTCACGCCCGCGAACGGCTTCTCGTGCAGCAGGCAGACGAGACCGTAGCGCCGCGCCGTGTTCTGCAGGATCTGCATCGTCAGCAGCTGGTGGTCGGCGCCGACGTTCGAGTTCTCGAAGATCGGGGCGACCTCGTACTGGTTGGGGGCCACCTCGTTGTGGCGGGTCTTGATCGGCACGCCGAGCTTCGCGAGTTCCAGCTCCACGTCGAGCATGCACGCGAGGATGCGCTCGGGGATGGAGCCGAAGTAGTGGTCGTCGAGCTCGTGGCCCTTCGGCGGCTGCGCGCCGTAGAGCGTGCGCCCGGTGGTGACGAGGTCGGGCCGTTCGAAGTAGTACTGCTCGTCGATCAGGAAGTACTCCTGCTCGCAGCCGATCGTCGTGAACACCCGCGAGGCGCCCTCGACGCCCAGCAGGTCGAGCGCGCGGATCGCCGCCCCGGAGAGCGCGTCCATCGAGCGCAGCAGCGGGATCTTGTGGTCGAGCGCCTCGCCCGTCCAGGACGTGAAGGCGGTCGGGATGCACAGCAGCGCGCCGTTCGGGTTCTCGAGGATGAACGCCGGCGAGGTCGGGTCCCAGGCGGTGTAGCCGCGCGCCTCGAACGTGGCGCGGATGCCGCCGGTCGGGAACGAGGAGGCGTCCGGCTCGCCCTGGATCAGCTCCTTGCCCGAGAACTCGGCGATCGCGGAACCGTCGCCGGCGGGGGCGTAGAAGGAGTCGTGCTTCTCCGCCGTCGAGCCGGTCAGCGGCTGGAACCAGTGCGTGTAGTGGGTGGCGCCTTTCTCCATCGCCCATTCCTTCATCGCCTGGGCGACCGAGTCCGCGAGCGTCGTGTCGAGCGCCTCACCGCGCGCCAGCGTGCGGTGCAGGGCCTTGTAGACGTGCTTGGGCAGGCGCGCCCGCTGGACGGCGGGGGAGAAGACGTTGGCCCCGAAGACCTGGTTGTCGGGGATCGTCAGGTCGAGCGCGCCGAGCGCGGCGCCGTTGGCGCTCCACTGCGCTGCGGTTACGTTGGTCTGGCGGGTCCTGGGCATGGGGTCGGTCGATCCCTCCTGATCAAAAAACGGTGGCGAGGCTGACCGCCGCGAGGCGGGGCCTCGTCAATCGTAATCGCCACGAATGGCGACGGGATCCCCGTCTGGCCAAACCGCGGAGGCGTGCCTTCGACAGGCGTCCAAACGGCCGTTTGATCGGGCTTGGGTCCGCCGGCGGCCCCCGCGGCCTTCGGGCTCGGGGCCGGATGGTCGCTCGACGCCGGCCTATTCGCCGAGTTCGGCCTTGTTCCCGGCGTAGGGCCCGGGGACGACCTGTCCCGTCTTCGGATCCACGTGGGTTTCGGGCGGCTTCGGCGCGATCACGACGTGGAAGTGCCCGCCGGCCGGGCCGCCGCTCGCCAGCCGCGCCTTCGCCTTGCCCGCGAGGCCGGCGGTGAACGCGTAGCGCACGGTGTAGGCACCCGCCTTCACGGGGACGACGTTCCAGTAGAAGGTCTCGGTGTGGTGCGCCGGCAGCACGCCGAGCGCCCAGGTGTTCACGTAGGCCGTCTGGCCTCCGCCGGGGACGCTCACTTCCTGGGTTTCCACCGGCGACCGCGCCGGCTGGCCCGGCCCGCGTTCGATCACCCAGACCGGCCTCTGTCTCGCCGCCAGTTCGGGGTAGTTCGAGGCGTAGTTGAAGGAGTCGACGGTGGCGACCAGGTTGGGGATCGCTTCCGAGCTGGTGTTGCGCACGCTCATCAGCAGCCGCTCGTGACGGGCGATCGACTGCTTCGCGGGGAAGCTCGTCCGCACGACTTCGAGATGGAACGTCTTGGAGGGTTCGCCGGCGGTCGCAGGCGAACCGCCGCCGCAGCCGGCGGCGAGCGCGGCGGTCGCGAGCGCGGCCGCGAGAGCCAGCGCCGGCCCCACGCGCCGCGTGCTCCCCCCACCGCGCGCACGCGGGACCGGCACCACGCGCCGCGTGCTCCCCCCACCGCGCGCACGCGGGAATCTCCTCGACCTCCCCGTCACGATCGCGCCACGATACCAGTGGGACTGATGGCCGGGAGACGGATCCCCTGCAACGGCGGGGGTTCAGCGTTGGCACCACCGTGGGCCATGGCGTAGAGTTACCGCGACCCACCGATCGCGAGGAGAGGAAGGGCCAGGAGAGATGGTTCGCGGGGTTGCCGAGCGCGTTTTCCCGTCCGCGCGGCATTTGCTCGAGGAATTCGGGGACATGATGATCCTCACGGGCAAGACGATCTGGTCTGCTCTGAGGCCGCCGTACCCGTATGGCGGGGAGTTCGTCTCGCAGTTCCTGTTCGCGCTGCGGCTGTGCTGGTTTCCGCTGCTGATCTCGACCGTCTGCATCTGCTACGCCGCGCCGGGGCTGCAGGCGGCCAACTTCCTGACGATCTTCGGTGCGCTGGACCGCCTGGGCGGCTTCTTCGTGCTCGGCGCGGTCCGCGAGATCGGCCCGAGCGTGACCGCGATCGTCGTCGCCGGTGTCGCGGGCACCGCGATCACCGCGGACCTCGGCGCCAGGAAGGTGCGCGAGGAGCTCGACGCGCTGCAGGTGCTGGGCGTGGACCCGGTCAAGAACCTCGTCGTGCCCCGGTTCCTGGCGCTGATGCTGGTGACGGGCCTGTTCGACATCTACGCGCTGCTGTTCGGGATCTTCGGCGGCATCATCGCCGAGCTCGTCAACGGCCAGCCGCTCGGCCCGTTCTGGGCCACGCTGTTCGCGAACGCCTCCACCACCGACCTCTGGGGCTCAGTGCTGAAGACCACCATCTACGGCGCCATCATCGCGATCGTCTGCTGTTACAAGGGCATGGCCGCCTCCGGCGGCGCCGAGGGCGTCGGCCGCGCCGTCAACGAGGCCGTCGTGCTCGCCTTCACGGCGATCTTCTCCTTCGACTACGTCTTCACGCAGACCCTGCTCGCCACACACCCGCAGATCCTGGTGATCAAGTGAACGAATGGCTCGCACTCCCGCGCGAATGGCTCGGGGCTACCGGCGAGATCGGGCGCTTCACGGGCACGATCGTCCGCGACGTGTACGGCCTGCGGGTGTTCCGCTTCTTCGGCGAGTCGCTGCGCCAGTGCGGGATCCTGATCGTCGGCTCGACGACGATCATCTGGACGCTGATGTTCATCCTCGGCCTGCAGTGCGGGATCGAGGGCGCCTACTTCACCGCCGCGCAGGGCGCGCCCGCCTACTCGGGCGTGTTCACGGCGTGGTGCGACCTGCGCGAGATCACGCCCTACGCCTTCGGGTACATGATGTCGGCCAAGGTCGGTACCGGCATCGTCGCCGAGCTGGGCGCGATGCGGATCTCCGACGAGATCGACGCGCTCGAGGTGATGGGAATCAACTCGATGACCTTCCTCTGCGCGACGCGCCTGCTCGCCTCCTGGCTGGTGCTCCCGTTCATGTACATGGCCGGGATCGGCGCGGCGTTCCTCGCGTCCTACATAGCCGTCGTGCAGCAGATCGGGTACGTCTCATCCGGCGGCTATTTCCTGATCTTCTGGCAGTTCCAGAATCCACCAGATTTCTTATACAGCCTGATTAAGGCCATGTTCATGGCCACGGCTATCGTGCTCGTAGCGTGTTACTACGGATACAACGCGAGCGGAGGCCCCGTGGGGGTCGGCAAGGCGACCGCGAAGTCGATGGTGCTGAACCTTGTGCTCGTGCACGTGATCGGGATGCTGGGAACCCAGATCTTCTGGGGCGCGAATCCGCGGGCCCCGATCGGAGGCTGACCTGATGGCTGGAGAGGGCGGACGCCGCGGGATCCCGTGGGGCCGGCGGCAAACGAGCCCGTCCACACCGGAGGACGGCCCGCCGCAGACGCCGGCGGCCGGCGAGCCGCCGGCCGGTGAGACGCCCTCTGCCGCTGAAACGCCGTCGGCCGAGCAGGCGCCCGAGCAGCAGCCCACGTTCGACCGCGTCTCCGAACACGACGCCGTCGAGGACGGCAGCCGGCACTCGCACACCTCGTATCACACGATCGACGAGTTCCCGAGCCGCGAGCCCTCGGGTGAACCGGGGTTCTGGTCGCCCGACGAGCAGGACGAGGTGGACGACGCGACCCTCGCAAGCCCGATCCTGCCCGCCGAAGACACGGGCCGGGCACGCGTGACCAGCGAGCCGGAGCCGGGCGAGGAGGAGGAGTTCCGCTACCACAGCGGCAGGATCCGCCCGGCCAACGAGCCGGATGCGATCGAGTTCATCGACGTCCACAAGGCGTTCGGGCGCAACCAGGTGCTCAAGGGGCTGAACATGTCCCTGCCCGAGAACAAGATCTCGATGATCCTCGGCCCCTCCGGGACGGGCAAGTCGGTCTGCATCAAGCACATCGTCGGCCTGCTCTACCCGGACCAGGGCGACGTGATCGTTCACGGTCACTCGATCCCCAGCCTGCCCGACGCGGATCTCTTCGAGCTGCGCAAGAAGTTCGGCGTGCTGTTCCAGGACGGCGCCCTCTTCGGCTCGCTCAACCTCTACGACAACGTCGCCTTCCCGCTGCGCCAGCACACCGAGAAGGGCGACGAAGAGATCGAGGAGATCGTCAACCGGCGCTTGAAAGAGGTCGGCCTCGGCAACGCCAACGAGAAGATGCCCAACGAGCTCTCCGGCGGGATGCGCAAGCGCGCCGGCTTCGCGCGCGCGCTCGTGATGGAACCGGACATCGTGCTCTTCGACGAGCCAGACTCGGGCCTCGACCCCGTCCGCACGGCGCTGCTCTGCGAGTTGATCAAGGAAGTGCACGCCGAGAACGGCGGCTGCTACACGGTCATCACTCACGACATCATGAGCGCGCGGCGCGTCGCCGAGCACATCTCCGTGCTGTGGAAGGGCCGGATCGTGGAATCGGGTCCGGCCGAGGAGCTGTTCGCGTCCGAAAACCCGTTCGTGCAGCAGTTCCTGGCCGGCGCCTCGGCCGGGCCGCTCGGCATGGAGTAGCGCCCACGGCGCGGAGATGGTTGATCCCACGACGCTGCACCGCCGCTGGCACGCCTGGCCTTCGCCTGCCTTTGTCCTCGGCCTTGCCCTTGCCTCCAGCAAGAGCTGCGGCCTGCGTCCGCGGCAGTCTCGACCATCCGCACCAGCGGAACGACGGCACACCGCCGTGGAATCAACCATCTAGCAGATGAGAAGCTCGAGGCTGCTTGCCGCGCTCGCCGGTGGCGCCGCGAGGCGAGCGCCGCTGGTGCTCGCGCTCGCCGCGGTGCTCGGCATCGGCGGCGCCCTGCTCGCGCTGCAGCTGCAGCCGAGCGCTGCGACCAGCAGCTTCGTCTCGCCCTCCAGCCCCTCCTACCGGGGTACGCAGACGTTCTACCGCCAGTTCGGCGAAGAGCCGGTTGCGGTGCTGGTCCACGGCGATCTGCAAAGGCTCGTGCTGGGATCGGACCTCGAGCGCCTTCTCGGCTTGGAGGGATGCCTGTCCGGGCGCGTGCCGCGTTCGGCGCTCGCGAACGAGGGCGGCGTGGATGGGCCGTGCGGGCGGCTCGCGAAGCTCGGCACGGTCAAGGTCGTGTTCGGGCCGGGCACGTTTCTGAACGAGGCCGCCGAACAGATCGAGCAGAAGCTGACCGGGCTCAACAAGAGCGCAGCGGAATCGGGCGCGCAGGCGGAAAAGACGATCGAGCGAGCGGCCCGCGCCCGTGGGCTGAGCGAAGCCGAAGTCCGCCAGCTCGGCTCCGAAGCGCGGCAGGTGACCGCGGCGGGCTACCGCTCGAAGCTCGTCTCGCTCGCGCTCTCCTACGGGCTCACCTCGCCGCCGAGCCTGCAGAACAAGGAATTCATCTCCGACGTCGTCTTCGACTCCTCCAAGGCGGCCGGCACGCCCAAGCAGCGGTTCGCCTATCTGTTCCCGAGCCGCCACAGCGCCCTGATCTCCGCGCGGTTGCGGCCGGGCCTCTCGCAGTCGCAACGGGACCAGACGATCGCCGACGTCCGCGCTGCTGTGCGCATGCCCCAATGGAAGCTGACGACGGCCGGGGCGGGCTATCAGGTGACGGGTGAGCCGGTGATCGTCGCCGACCTGGCCAAGTCGATCTCGAGCGCGATCGCGCTGCTGCTGATCGCGGTGATCGTCGTGATGGCGGGGACGCTCGGCCTCGTCTTCACGGGCCGCCCGCGGCTGCTGCCGCTGGCGCTCGCGCTGCTCGCCGCCGCCCTCACGTTCGGAGCGCTCGCGGCTGCGGGCGCCGCGCTGACCGTCGCCTCGATCGCGGTGCTGCCGGTGCTCGTCGGCCTGGCGGTCGACTACTCGATCCAGTTCCAGTCGCGCGTCGGCGAGTCGCTCCAGGATGCCGGCGCGGCCGGCGCGCCGCCGGGGCCCGAGCGGCGGGCGGCGATCGAACGCGCCGCGTGGGCCGGCGGCCCGACGATCGCAACCGCCGCAGCGGCGAGCGCCGCGGCGATGCTTGTGCTGCTGCTCTCCCCGGTCCCGATGGTGCGCGGCTTCGGGGTGCTGCTCGTGGCCGGCGTGGCGCTCGCGCTCCTGTGCTCGTTCACCGCGGGCGCCGCGGCGCTGTCGCTGCTGCCGCGCCGCCCCCAGGCGCCGGCGGCGCCCGCGCCCGCGTGGCTCGCGTCGATCGCCTCTGCGTGGCGGGGGGCGGGCGAGCTGGTGCGCGAGAACGCGCTCACCCGGGCGGTCACGCGCTTCGCGCTCGGTCCCGCCCTGCGCCACCCCGGCAGGGTGCTCGGCGTCGGGCTCGCGCTCGCCGCTCTCGGCTGGGGGCTCGACACGCAGACCAAGGTGGAGACCGACATCACGAAGCTCGTGCCGCAGGAACTGGCCTCGCTGCGCGCTCTGAACGCGCTCGAGCGCGAATCGGGCGTCGGCGGCGAAGTCGCGGTGCTCGTCTCCGGTCGCAACCTCGCCAGCCCGGCCTCGATCGAATGGATGACCGCCTATCAGCGCCACGTGCTCCACGAGTTCGGGTACAGCGACGTGCGCGGCTGCGGGCGCGCGCGGCTCTGCCCGGCGTTCTCGCTCCCGGACCTGTTCGGCAGCCAGGAAGCGGCCGGCACGAAAGCGCCCAAGCTCGAAGCGAGCTCGGTCAACGGGCTGCTCGCCGCGATCCCGCCGTACTTCTCGCAGGACGTGATCACCCCCGACCACCGCTACGCGACGCTGTCGTTCGGCATCCGCCTGATGGGGCTCGACGCCCAGCAGCAGCTGATCGAAAGGATGGGGGCGAGCCTGCACCCGCCCGCGGGCGTGCACGCACAGCTGGTCGGGCTGCCGGTGCTCGCCGCGCGGTCGGGCAGCGCGGTCGCGGACCCGTGGCGCCGCCTGGAGACGCTGCTCGCAGGCCTCGCCGCCGTGGCCCTGGTCCTGCTCGTGGCCTTCCGCGGCGACACCAGGCGCGCGCTCGTCCCGCTCGCCCCGATCGCGCTCGCGACCGGCTGGTCGGCGCTGGTGCTGTTCGCGCTGCGCATCCCGCTGAACCCGATGTCGGTGACGCTCGGCGCGCTGGTGATCGCGATCTCGACCGAGTTCAGCGTGCTGCTCTCCGAGCGCCACCGCCAGGAGCTGGCGGCCGGGCACGACACGCTCGAGGCCCTGCGGCGCTCCTACCGGCGCACCGGCGCGGCCGTCGCCGCGTCCGGCGCGACCGCGATCTTCGGCTTCGGCGTGCTGGCGCTGTCGGACATCCGCATGCTGCGCGACTTCGGGCTCGTCACGCTCGTGGACCTCACGGTGTCCCTGCTCGGCGTGCTGGCGGCGCTGCCGGCCGTGCTGGTGCTTGCCGAGCGCGGCGGCGTGCGGGCGCTGCTGCCCGGGCGCCTCTCCCCGCGGGGGCGGATGGGGCCGGCGGGACGGCGCGCGAGGTCCGGCCATGGCGGGGCCTGAGCCTCCCGGGGCGCCTCGGGGCCGGCGCGGCGGCGAGCTGGAGCGCGACCCCTCGGCGCCCATCGTCAAGCCGCCCCGGTACGGCCGCTACGTCGTCATCCTCGCGCTCGCCATCCTCGTCGGGATCACGATCAACACGATCTCTACGAAGCCCCACGGCGCGGGCGGAGTCGCGGCCGGCGAACGCGTGCCGCCCTTCGCGGTGCCGCTGGCCACGGGGAACCTGACGGGCGACGCGAACGTCTCGACGACCGGCAGGGCCCCCGCCTGCACGGTGCGAGGGCCGCGCATCCTCAACATCTGCCAGCTCTATGAACACGGGCCGGTGGTGCTGGCGCTGTTCGTCGACGCGGGTGGCTGCACCGACGTCCTGGACGACCTGCAGGCGCTCGCCCCGTCGTACCCGAGGGTGCAGGTGGCGGCAGTGGGGCTGCGCGCGGATCGCGGCTCGGTACGCAGCCTGCTCTCCTCGCACGGGATCTCGTTCCCAGTCGGGATCGACGACCAGGGCGACCTCGCGGCGCTCTACAAGATCGCCACCTGTCCGCAGGTCACCTTCATCGAAAGGGGCGGTGTGGCCCAAGGACGGGCGCTGCTCGGACGCCCGTCGCGGGCGACGCTCCGCTCGCGCATGGCCGAGCTGGAAGCGACCGCGCGGCGGAGCGGGTGAGAACCTTCCTCGAGCCGCGGCAGCCGCCGGCGTTGGGGCGGAGCGGATGACCACGCCCGCCGAGCCCGTCGCCGGCTGGCTCCCGCCCGAGGTCGAGCAGGAGCTGCCCGGCCTGTCGCTGCTCTACAGCGAGGTCCAGGTGGAGCGCCCCCAGCCGCTGACCGGCGACTCCCCACCGGACGTCGAGGAAAGGCTGCGCGAGCTGTCGAACCGTGTCCGCGGCGCCCGCGCGATCGGGATCAGGCGGGAGCCGATCCCGGCCGCCTACCGCGTCTTCTTCCACCAGGTCGGGCTCGACCCGGACCTGCAGCGCACGCCGATCGAGGAGGCGGTGCTCGAGCGGATGCTCCACGGCGGCTTCTTGACCGGCGGCATGCTCGACGACATCCTTCTGATCTCTCTGATCGACACCGGCGTGCCGGTCTGGGCGCTCGACGCAGAGCAGCTCGACGGGCCCCTCGGGATCAGGACGAGCTCCGACGGAGAGCAGCTCGGACGCTCCCGCGATCCGCCGCTGCTCGGAGATGGCCGGCTGGTCGTGGCCGACGCCGGCGGGCCGCTCGCGGTGCTGTTCGGCGAACGCGCTCCAGGCCACGAGCCGCGCGCGCGAACCCGACGCGTGACCCTGTACTCGGTGCTCGTGCCGGGCGTGCCGCCGCTGTACGCCGAAGAGGCGCTGTGGTCGAGCGCGAGCGCGCTGACGGCGCGGTAGAGCCGGCGTCCGCGCGGGGAGCCGCTGGTAGCATCTGCGATGCCGGGAGGCACGCAGGAGGAGATGATCTTGGTTCATCGCAACCAGCCGGTCGCAGACCGTCCCGAGGAGCCCGCAGCGCCGCTGCCGCACGACGTGCGGCTGCCCGTCCCCGGTCTTCCCGCCGTCGACGCCGAGCGCGCCGCGCGCGCCACGCTGCGCGCCCAGATCGCCAAGCTCGAGAGCGAGCTCTCCCAGCTCCTCGCCGAGCGCTTCCCGTTCCTCGCGGCGCCCGCCGGATCGGGCGCCCCTGCCGCCCCGATCGGAGCCGGCGCCGGCCCGAGCATGCCCGGCCTCGGCGAGCTCGAGCGGACGCGCGACCGGCTCGCGACACGGCTCGCGGATCTGCGCGTCCGCGCGGCGCGCCGCAGCGAGCACGAACGTGCAGCGCATGCGCTGCTCGAGCGGATGCGTCTGGAACCGGGCCGCTACCGCTACTACCGCGTCCCCGTCCGGGACCTCGGGGCAACAGGCTGCGGCGTCTACGAAGTGCGCCCCCGCCTGGGCCTCATCGGGATGCTGGCGGGCTGGTGGCAGCTGACGCTGTCATCCGGCTGTCCGTTAGCCGAGGGGCCGCGCCGAAGCGCGGCCCCGCATCCACCGCGATCACAACGGAGCAGGCCGCGACGAAGCGCGGCCCCGAATCCCCCGAGATCGCCGGAGACGAAGGGCCGCGCCGAAGCGCCGCCCTTCGCCCCGCCGGTCCTCAGACCGTCTCCAGCGTCTCTCTGAGGAACGGCGCCGCGCCGGACGGGGCGAACGCCCGTCCCCGCTGCGGCGCCGTCAGCATCGCCGCCAGCGTGCGGCGCTGACGGTCGGTCATCGATCCGATCGTCTTCTTCTCGGACATCGGCACCTGCGAGAGGAACTTCCGGCAGCGCGTCTGGCCCCAGCGGCGCTGGCTCATCAGCAGGTCGCCGATCGCCATGCTCTCCGCCTGCCACGGGCAGTCCATGATCACCTCTGCGCAGCCGAGCTCGTTCATCGCGACGCGCCGCTTGAGCTCGGCGCGAGCCAGACGAACCTGGTTGGCGCGTTCCAGGGCGCGCATGTACTGGGGGCCGGCAGGGGCAATCGTCGCTGTCGCGTTCATGTTCTTGCATCTCCCCGTTGCCGTCGCGAGGCTCGGCGGCGACAACATGCTTGCTCGATATTGGACGTGTGGTTGCGCCCTCTATGACCGTCCAGGATTGACCTGCAACCGGGCGCGGCTGTCCCGGCAGATCACCCCTCCGAACATCTCTTGTGCTTCAGGGCGCGAGGCCCGAACGGTCATGCAGAGCGCATGTGGAAGCTACGCCAGGAGCCGCGCCGCGGTCAACATCCGTGCGCGGGTTCGTGCGCTAGAAGCGGGCTTTTTCTCGCGGCGGAAACTTGTGAAGAATTGGACAAGTGCGCGGACACCCTGCGCCCTGGTTCGGATGGGGGGCGCGGCGGCTCAGGAGCCGTGCGAGGAGGGGAGCGGGCCGTGCTCGCGCTCGAAATCAAGCTTCACGCTCGCGAACACCTCGAGCGCACGGTCGATCGTCGCGGCGTCGTGGGTCGCCATGACGCTCGTTCGCAGGAGCGCCCCGCCGGGCGGCACCGCCGGGTGCAGCGCGGTGTTGACGAAGACGCCGCCGTCGTAGAGGGCCTTCCAGAGCAGGGCCGCCTTCCAGTCGTCGCCCACGAGCACGGGTACGACCGGTGTGACGATCGAGAGCTCCCCTCCCGCCCCGGTTTGCACGCCGGGCGCGTGCGTCTGGACGCCGTCGTCCGGCAGCGGCTGTGGCGCGACGACCGCCAGCCCCAGCTGTTCGAGCCCGTCGCGCAGCCGCGCGGCGTTCTCGAGCACCGCCTCGAGCAGGGGCGGACCGTCCGGCGAGCGCAGCACGCGCAGGGCCGCGAGCGCGGCCCCGACCGCGGCCGGCACGGCGGAGGCGGTGAAGAGGAACGCGCGCGAGGAGATCCGCAGGTACTCGATCACCTCCTCGCTGCCGGCGACGAAGCCGCCACAGGAGGCCAGGGACTTGGAGAAGGTGCCCATGCGCAGATCGACACGGTCGGCGACGCCCAGCAGCTCGCAGGCGCCCGCCCCCGTCGCGCCGAGGACCCCGGCGCCGTGCGCCTCATCGACCATCAGCCGGGCGCCATAGCGCTCGCAGAGCTCGCAGATGTCCCTCAAGGGGGCCAGATCGCCCTCCATCGAGAAGACGCCGTCGACGACCACCAGCACGCCGCCGCCGTCGCCCTGGGCGCGTTCCAGCATCTTCTCGAGCTTCTCGAGCCTGTTGTGCCTGAACGGCCGCAGCTTCGCGCGCGAGAGCAGGCAGCCGTCGAGGATCGACGCGTGGTCGCCCGAGTCGACGACGACCGTATCCCCGGGGCCGAGCAGCGTGCCGAGCGTGCCGACGTTGGCCTGATGGCCGGTGCTGAACACGATCGCCGACTCGGTGCCCATCCATTCGGCGATCTCCCGCTCGAGCTCCAGGTGCAGCGGGATCGTGCCGTTGAGCAGGCGCGAGCCGGTCAGGCCCGTGCCGTACTTGTGCAGCGCGCTCTCCGCGCCCTGCATGACGCGCTCGTCGCCGGTCAGCCCGAGGTAGTTGTTCGAGCCGAGCATCACGCGCGCGGCGCCCTCCATCTCGACGACCGGCAGCGCCGGCGACTCGAGCACGTGGAAGTAGGGGAGGACGTCTGCGTCGCGCGCGGCTCGGAGGATCTCCTCGCGCGCGTGACCTTTGACCTTGGCGAAGACGTCGGTTGAGGTGGGCATGTAGGGTGCGGGCCCGGTGAGCGTCGAGGTGAAAGCCGTCTCGGGGGGCCGAGATCTGCGGGCCTTCATCGACCTGCCGTTCCGCCTCCATGCTAACCACCCGCTCTGGGTGCCGCCTCTGAAGCTGGAGCGCCGGATCTTCCTGAACAGGCGCATGAACGCGTTCTTCAGCCACGGCGAAGCCGAGTACTTCCTGGCGCGCCGCGACGGCCGCGTCGTGGGACGGATCAGCGCGCACGTCAACCACGCCTTCAACGACCACCGCGGCGCGCGTTGGGGGTGGTTCGGCTTCCTCGAGTTCGAGCGGGACCCCGAGGCGCTGCAGGCGCTGCTCGCCGCCGCCGCCGGCTGGCTGCGCGAGCGCGGCCAGGAGCGGATGGTCGGCCCCGCGAGCTTCGCGATGAACGACGAGAGCGGCGTGCTGATCGAGGGCTATGAGAAGCGGCCGATGATCCTGCAGCCCTGGAACCCCCCCTACTACGCGGAGCTGCTCGAACAGGCGGGCATGGCCAAGGCGATGGACCTCCTGATGTGGAAACTGGAGGTGGAGGACCGCTCGGCCGTCCTGCCCGTGATCTGGGAGCTCGCCGCGAAGGTGCAGAGCGAGCACGGCATCAGAGTGCGCCCGATGCGCAGGCGCCAGCTGCGCAAAGACATGGACTTCTTCGGCGAGGTCTACAACGCGGCCTGGTCGAAGAACTGGGACTTCGTGCCGTACTCGAAGAAGGACCTCGACGCCTACGCGCAGGAGCTCCAGCTCGCGTTCGACAAGAACTGGTTCATGATCGCCGAGAAAGAAGACGACGGCGAGGTCGTGGGGATGGCGATCACCGTCCCGGACCTGAACCAGGTGCTGGCCCAGATGAACGGGCGGCTGCTGCCGCTCGGCTGGTGGCGGTTCCTGACCAAGTCCCGCAGGATGACCCGCGTCCGCGTCGGGTTCCTCGGGGTCAAGCCGGAGTACCAGCACACGGGCGTGGCCGCGCGGCTCTACGAGGAGCACTACAACGCGGCCGAACGCACGCCGCAGAGCGGCGGCGAGATGGGCTGGATCCTCGAGACCAACACGGCGATGAACCGCGGCATGGAAGCGATGGGAGGGACGGTCGTGAAGCGCTACCGGATCTTCGAGCAGGTGCTCGATCCGGGCGCGGCCCCCGCGGGCGAGAGCGACGCGGACGCGACCTCCGAGCATCAGGGGCCCGAGGCCCCGGCGTAGGGGTCTGATGCGATCTCTACACTCCGGCGGATGAGCGAAGCCGACCCGAACGGGATGCTCCCCGTCGCCCCGGACGAGGGCGAGATCGTCGAGGCCCGGCCCTCCGGCGCCGGGCTCGAGAGCCGGCGCTCGGCGGCCCTGCCCGCCGTGCAGGCCGCAGCGGCCGCGGCCGGCGGATTCGTCGCCGGTGCCGCAGTCGTCGGGCTGGTCGGCCGTCATCACCGGCGCCGCTCGGCGCTGGAGGCCGGCCGTCGCTCGCTTCTCGGCCGCCGCCGTAACACCACGGCCGCAGATCGCCTGCAGATCGTGGGCAGCCGCTCGCTGCTGCTCGACGTCCACCTGCTCGGCGGGTCCGGCGCGGGCCGCTAGAGGCGTCCCGTTGAGGACGCCGTTGGAGCTCCGCGCAGAGGTCGCTCCGCGCGGGCCGTTCCGCCTGCCGCGCCGCAACGGGATGGACCGCATGACACGGCGCCGCGGCGAGGTGCTCGAGCGGCTGCTGCACCACCGCGGCCGGCCGGTGCTCGTGCGCGTGGCGCAGACCGCGGAGGATCGCGTCCTGTTCGGGGCGCGCGCGGACACACGAGAGGCCGCGCGGTACGGGATCACGCGGATGCGCTTCGCGCTCGGCGTGGACGAGGACCCGCGCCCCTTTGCCAGGCGGTTCGCGAAGGATCCCCTGATCGGGCGCTCCGTGACCCGGCGGCCGTGGCTGCGCGTCGGTCGCCGCCCCGACCCGTTCGAGGCGCTCGTGTTCGCGATCTGCGAGCAGCTGATTGAGTACGAGCGTGCGGCGGCGATCGAGCGCAGGGTGCTCGGCGCCCTCGGCCGCCGCTGGGTGGGCTGGGACGGTGGGCACAGCACGCTCGCGGACATGCCCGAAGCCGAGCGGCTGGCGGGCACGGCGCCGGCGCTGCTGCAGTCCTTCGACCTGGCCGGCTGCCGCGCGATCACACTGGTCAAGGCGGCCCGCGAGGTGGCCCGCGGCCGGGTGGACCTCAATCACGAGAGCCACGAGAGCGGCTGGCGGCGGCTGCGGGCGATCCCGGGCATCGGCCCGTGGACGGTCGAGAAGCTCGCGCTCCACGGCCAGGGCCGCCACGACCAGCTCCCGGCCGGCGATCTCGGGCTGCTGAGGTTCGCCGGCCGCGTGCTCTCGGGCGGCGACCCGGAGGCGTTCGCCGAGGAATCGCAGGTGCGCGAGCTGTTCGCGCCCTACGGCGAGTGGGCAGGCCTGGCCGCCGCCCACGCCATCGGGCTCTGAGATCGCGGCCCGGCTGCCGTCAGCGCGCCTCGCGCAGACGCACCGAGCCGAAGCCGCGGCCCGTGAAGTCCTCGCGGACCCGGCAGGCGCTGCGGGCGCGGCGGCCCTGCAGGCGGCGCGCAATGGCCGCACCCGGGCCCGCAGCGACGCGGCAGCGGCGCGGCCTGGCGAACGGCTCGAAGCATGCTCTGCGGGCGGGACGGCGGCGCATTACAGCTCCTCCGGGAGCCGGTACCGGCGCGTGCGGGGGTCCTGGTCGAGGAGCCCGACCGCGAGCAGCGTGGTCATGTACCGGTGCGTGGTGCTCGGGCTCATGCCGAGCTGGCCCGCCACATCGCTGACGGCCAGCGAGCCGCCGTCGGTGGGGAAGCTCGCCAGGACGAGCAGTCCGAGCAGCAGCGAGCGCGACAGACGTGGGCTCTCCGCGAGCGCCTCGTAGCGCGACGCGAGGGTCTCGTTGCCCGCGAGACCCCTGAGCAGGCTCGAGACGCCCGTGCCGTTCGCGGACTCCCGCACGATCCGGTCGACCTGCGGCCGCGTCAGCTCGATCGTGATCGCAGCAGGACTGCCATCACGAGTCACGCTCGCATCCTCCCGCCGTTCTCCGGACCCGCGCTCCCCATCGCACCTACCCTCGTCCGTACCTAGAGCGGACAATACCCGGAATTCGAGCGCCCTGCCCGAATGGTTCTGATGCTCGACCGCAGGCCTGCAAGTGGTGTCGGGGTAACCTCGGAGCTCGCCCGCCCGTGTTTCTGACTAAGGCACGATCACGGCTGCGCCGGTGAAGGCGCCGGCGCGGAGGTCCGAAAGCGCTTCGTTCACCGCCGCGAGCGGGTACGTCCGGATGCGCGTCTGGACCGGCACCTGCGGGGCCACCGCAAGCAGCTCCTCGCCGTCGCGCCGAGTGAGGTTGGCGACCGAACGGACCGAGCGCTCCTGCCACAGGATCTCGTACGGGAAGCTGGGGATGTCGCTCATGTGGATGCCGGCGCAGACAACGGTCCCGCCGGGCGCGAGTGCGCGCAGCGCGGCCGGCACGAGCGGTCCGACCGGCGCGAAGATGATCGCCGCTTCGAGCCGGGCCGGCGGCTGCTCGTCCGAGGGCCCGGCCCACACCGCGCCGAGCTCGCGCGCGAACCGGAGGGCTGCATCGTCCGCGCCGGGCCTGGTGAACGCGTACACCTCGCGTCCCTGCCAGCGCGCGATCTGGGCGAGGATGTGCGCGGAGTCGCCGAAGCCGTAGAAGCCGAGGCGGCGGGCCTCACCCGTCATACGGAAGGCGCGGTAACCGATCAAGCCCGCGCAGAGCAGGGGCGTGGCCTCCTCGTCCCCGTACGAGGGCGGGACGGGAAAGCAGAAGCGGCGGTCGGCGACGGTGTACTCGGCGTAGCCGCCATCGATGTCGCGCCCGGTGAAGCGGGCGTTCGGGCACAGGTTCTCGTGACCGCTGGTGCAGTACTCGCAGGTGCCGTCCGTCCACCCGAGCCACGGCACGCCGGCGCGGTCTCCCTCCTTCAAGACCCCGTCGCCATCGCCGCAGGCCTCGACCGTGCCGACGATCTGGTGCCCGAGGATCCGCGGCGGGGCGGCGATCTCGACCTCGCCGTCGAGCAGGTGCAGGTCGGTCCGGCACACCGCGCACGCATTGACACGGATCAGCAGCTGGCCCGGACCCGGCTGCGGCACGGGAACCTCGGCGGCGCGCAACGGCTCGCCGGGAGCCTGGAAGATCATCGCCCGCATCGTGCGCGCAGCGGTCACCTGAGTCATATTGACGGGTATGCGAGGCGGGCGGGGAGCGGTGAGCGGCGGGCTGTACTTCAGCCATCCCGCGTCGATCGGGCACGACCCGCGGCCGTTCATGCCGAACCACCCCGACACGCCGGAGCGCATCCTGGCGCTCGAAGCGGCGCTGGCCGAGCGGGACTGGCTGGGTTGGGAGCGACGCACGGCGCCCGCCGCGACCGAGGCCGAGCTGGAGCTCGTCCATGCGCCCGCGTACGTGCGCGAGGTCCGCGAGCTGTGCGACGCGGGCGGTGGGCTGATCGACCCCGACACGGCGGTCGTCCCGGAGTCCTGGCCCGCGGCGCTGCACGCGGCGGGCGGCGCCTGCGAGATGACCCGGGCCCTGATCGCCGGCGAGGCTGCCGTCGCGTACACGGCGATCCGGCCCTCGGGGCACCACGCCGAACATGGGCGGGCGATGGGCTTCTGCGTGTTCGACAACGTCGCCGTGGCGGCCGCGATGGCGCTGTCCCAGCTGGGGCTCTCGCGCGTCTTCGTCCTGGACTGGGACGTCCATCACGGCAACGGCACCGCTGAGATCTTCCGCACCAGCAGCGAGGTCCTGTTCGCGAGCATGCACCAGTCGCCGCTGTACCCCGGCAGCGGCCCGCTCTCCGACGCCGGCAGCGGCGCCGGGGAGGGGTACACGATCAACCTGCCGGTCCCGCCGGGCACCGGTCCGGGTCTGTGGATTGAGCTGTTCGACCGCGTCGTCGTGCCCGCGGCGCGGGCGTTCGAGCCTCAGCTGATCCTGGTCTCGAGCGGCTTCGACGCGCACGCCGGCGACCCGCTCGCGCATTGCCTCCTGGAGACCGGCACCTTCGTGGCGATGGCCGGGCGGATGCGCGCCCTCGCGGCAGAGCTGGGGGCCGGGCTCGGGCTCGTGCAGGAGGGCGGCTACGAGCCGGCGATCCTCGCCGAGTGTGTGTGCGCGCTGCTGCCCGTGCTCGCGGGGGAGGGGGAGGCCGGGCAGGCGCCGGCGACGGGTGATCCGCTGGTCGCGCGGGCCGTCGATCAGTACGCGCGTTGGTGGCCGGTCGGCTGACGCCTCGCGGCGCCGGCCCCCCTAGATCCCCTGCCCCGGGAGGAACTCGTTCGTGAACGGCGGGAACCCGGTCGTGTTCGGGTCGTGCCGCAGCAGGCCGTGAGAGAACATCCAGCTCCCGAACGTGGCCCAGGCCTGCGGGCTCTGCCAACCGTAGGGCTTGCCGGCTTCGCTCGGCAGGGTCGCGGGCAGGGTCTGCGTGATCGATTCGAGCTGGAGCTTTCGTGGCAGCGACGGGTTCGCGGCGAGCACGGCGTCGGCGCCGGTCGCCGGGTCGGCTCGAACCTCGTGCGCCCCGCTCGTCAGCGCCTGCATGAACGCGCGCAGGTCCTGGCCGTCCTTGCGAGCCTCTTCGGCGCGCACGACGATGACCAGCTCGTTGTAGCTCGGGACACCCGCCTGATCGACCGGGATCACCAGCGGCTTGCGGTGTTCGAGGCGCAGCTGGATCGCCTCGTAGTTCCAAAATCCGCCGAGCGTCGCGTCGACGCGGCCGGAGATCATCGCCGGCACGAGGTCGAAGCCGACGTCGACTTCCTTGGCCGGCGACTTCGCGCCGGCGTGTTCGAGCGCCGTGTGCAGCATCGCGGCCTGATAGGGGATGCCCGCCGTGCCGACGCGCTTGCCGGCGAGCGACGCGACGCTTGTCACGTGCTTGCCGGGCAGCGCGATGATCGAGGTCAGGGGGCGCTGCACGAGGGCCCCGATCGCGACGAGGTTGAGCCCGCTGTCGCGGGCGAGCAGGAGCTCGGGCTCGTACGAGATCGCCATGTCCACACGTCCGGCCGCAAGCAGCTTCAACGGTTCTGAGGGGTCGGCCGGCGTCTCCGGGACGACGTCCAGGCCGACCGCGCGGAAGTCGCCGTGCGAGATCGCCGTGTAGAGGGGGGCATGGTCCGCGTTGGGGAAGAAGTCGAGCATCACCGAGAAGCGCTTGCTCGAGGGCGCCGAGATCGCGTCCTGCTTCGATCCGCAGGCCGACAGCACCAGCACGAGGACCAGCCCCGCCAGCGCTGCGGCCGCCGCGCTGGAGCGGCGGACGGTCCTGCGGACGGGTGTCTCGGCGCGGCGGATCCTCACGGGCGGTCTCCTGTCGGTCGGTCGCGCCAGGGCGCGAGCTTGCGCTCGGCGACGCCGAGCGAGTGGAAGCAGAGCAGCGCGAACGCCACGAGCACGACGGTTCCCGCGTACGCGCGCGCCGTTTCGAGGTTGATGTCGGTCATGATCTGGCGCCCGAGGCCGGGGTAGGGGCCGGTCGTCGGGGTCGCCACCTCGGCGATGAACGCGCCGATCACGCCGACCGCGAGCGCGACGCGCGCGCCGCTCAGCGCGGCGGGGATCGCGGCGGGCAGCTCGGCGAGCCGGAACGCCTGCCAGCGCGACGCGTCGAGCGTCCGCATCAGCTTCAGCTGGTCGGGGTCCACGGAGGCGAGCGCGTCGACGGTGGTCACCAGCACCGGGAAGAAGCAGATCATCGCGATCACGACGAGCTTCGGGAAGATGCCGAAGCCCCACCAGAACACCAGCAGCACGCCGATCACCGGGATCGGGACAGCCTGCGAGCCGACGGCGAGCGGGTACACCGCGCGTCGCAGGACGGGCGACAGGTGCATGGCGACGCCGAGCGCGAAGCCGAGCCCGATCGCCATGCCCAGGCCGAGGACGACCTCCTCGGCCGTGACGGCGAAGTTGCGCCACAGCACCGCGCCGCCGTGCCAGATCGCCGAGGCGACTTCGTGCGGCGCCGGCAGCAGCTCGCGCTCGACGCCGGAGAGGTCTACGTACAGCTCCCAGGCGCCGAGCAGCGCGAGGATCAGAAGCAGCGGCGGCGCGAGCCGCGCAAGCCGTCTGCGCAGCACTGGCGCAAGGCGCCTCGTCCGCGCCGAGGCGCCGGGTGCGGCACTGCGGGCGTGGGCGGTCGCGCTCAACCCCTGCCCTCCGCAAGCAGCTCGAGCGCCCGCGCGCGCAGCGCGAGCACCTCGTCGTCCGAGCGCCGCCGGGGGCGCGGGCGCGACATCGTGAGGGTCGCGCACACCCGCCCGGGACGGGGCGAGAGGACGACCACGGTGTCGGCCAGCAGCGCCGCCTCCTCGACGTCGTGGGTCACCAGCACGACCGTCCGCGGCTCGCGCAGCAGGGCGCCCGCGAGCCACTCCTGCATCTCGGCGCGCGTGATCGCGTCCAGCGCCCCGAACGGCTCGTCGAGGCAGAGCAGCGGCTTGCCCGAGAGCAGCGTTCGCAGGAACGCGACGCGCTGGCGCATGCCCCCCGAGAGCTCGCTCGCCCGCGCGGTCTCGAAGCCGCCCAGGCCCAGCTCGGCGAAGACCGCCCGCGCGCGGTCGCGCGCCTGCGCCCGCGACGCGCCGGCGATCCGCAGCGCGAGGGCGGCGTTGTCGAGCGCGTCGAGCCACGGCAGGAGCAGGTCGCGCTGGGGCATCAGCACCGCCGATGGCGAGCTCAGAGCGCCGGCATCCGCTGCCTGCAGGCCGCAGATCAGCTCCAGCAGCGTCGTCTTGCCGCAGCCCGAGGGCCCCACGACGGCCAGCACCTCGCCCGGCATGGCCTGAACCGAGACCCCTTCGAGTGCCTGGACCGCGCGCCCGCGCCCGTCGCGGTAGCTCCGCGAGACTTCCTGGACGCGCAGGACCCCGTTCGCTGCCCGATCGCCGGCGGTTTCTCGGGGGGCCTGTACCTCGGTGGACACGTCACTCCCTTCGCGGGCATTACCCCACAGGTTCAAAGGGTCGGCGCCGGGGGATCTCTGAGGTCGGACGGAGCGCCGACCGACTCTCACAGATTCCCGGGGCACCATCTCAGCCGGCCTACCCGCCAGCACCCCTGTTGTCACTCGGCGTCGATGCTACCCCGAAACGCGCTCCGCGCCACCGGCCATCTCGCTCGGGGCCGCCGCGCGACTAGGAGCCGGCGGCGACGACGGGCCGCGTCAGGGCCCGCACGAAGTCCTCGAGCTGCGCGGTCGTCCAGCACTCGAATGCCGTGCAGTACTGCTCGTAGGACGAGATCACGGAATCGCCGTAGTTCCAGTACAGCCGCGGCTCGGGGTTGAGCCAGAAGGTGCGGCCCGCACGGGAGGCGATCTGGGCGAAGATGTCGGCGCGCGGGTCGCGGCCGTTGGTCCGAGCGTCGCCGAGCACGATCACCGTCGCGCGCGGGTGCAGGTCTTCCTCGACCTGCACGAGGAACTCCGACCACACGCGGCCGTAATCGGTGTAGCCCGAGATGTCGGCTACGCCCGCGTCGCTGGAGATGCGTTCGCTGACGGCTTTGAAGTTCCGCTCGTGTTCGAAGATGTCGGTGACCTCCGAGATGCGCTCGATGAACACGAACGAGCGCATCTTGCGGAAGGTGTCGTGCAGCGCGTGCAGCACCGACAGGAAGAAGACCGACGCCGAGGTGACGCTGGTGGAGACGTCGCAGAGGACGTAGATCTCGGGACGTTTGGGGCGCCGTGGGCGGAACTTCAGCTCGACCGGCACGCCGCCGGTCTGCAGCGAGGCGCGCATCGTACGGCGCATGTCCACCTGGGCGTGCTTGCGGTGGCCTCGCATCTGCAGTCCCTGGGTGGCGAGCCGGCGCCGCAGCTGCGCGACGACGCGGTGCACGGCGGCGAGGTCGGCGAGGGGACCCGACGGCAGCGCGCGGTCGAGCTCGCCGAGCGGCCGCGAGGGCGGCAGCTTGCCGGTGCGCTCGATCTGCGCCCGCTCGAGCTCGCGTCGCAGCAGCGCCTCGAAGCGGCGCAGCGCCTCACGCGGCAGGCCGTCGCGGCGCGGGTCCTCCGGCGGGAGGTCTGGCTGGGGCTCAGCGCGCAGGCCGAGCGCGCGGCGGATCCGCTGTACGTCCACACCGATCACGCCGGAGCCCTCCTGGCGGCGGGCGAAGGCCGCGATCGCCATCCGGGCGAGGTCGCGCATCGCGCCCTCGTCCTGGTCGCGCAGCGCCGCGGCGATCTGCTCGCGCAGGGCGTCGAGCTCGGCATCGGTGAGCTCATCGAGCTCGGCCAGGCTCTGCTCGCCGATCCCCTCGCGGACCGCGGCGAGCTCGACGGCACGGAAGAAGAAGCGCTCGAACACCAGCTCGAAGACGCGCCGGTCCTCCTGGCTCTTGGCGAGCGTCGCCGCCAGCGCCTCCCGGAAGTCCTGCTGGGAGGTCCACTCGATCTCGCCGATCACGGCGAACGCGTCGAGGATCTCCGAGGTCCCGATCGCGACGCCTTCTCGGCGCAGCTCTTCCCCGAACTCGAGGATGCGGGCGGGCAGCCCGTCCGGACCGCCGGCCGGGAGCGGCGGGTGCCCGGCCTCAGGCGACATCGGCCGGCGTGCCGAGCTTCAGCCCAACGCGCTCGGCGACCACGTCCATGTCGGTGCGGTGCTTGACGATCACCGACATCGTGTCGTTGAAGGTCTCGGCGTCGATGTCGCTGACACCGAGCAGCAGCAGCGCCCGCGCCCAGTCGATCGACTCGGCGATCGACGGCGGCTTCTTGAGGTCGAGGTCGCGCACCATGCCGACGACCTCGACGAGCCGCCGCGCGACGGTGTCGGAGAGCTCGGGTGCGTGCAGCTTGACGATCGCGAGCTCGTGCTCGAGCTCGGGGTAGTCGAGCCACAGGTACAGGCAGCGGCGCTTGAGCGCCTCGGTCAGCTCGCGCGAGTTGTTCGAGGTCAGCAGCACGACGGGGTGCGTGCGGGACTCGACGCGCCCGAGCTCGGGGATCGAGATCTGGAAGTCGGATAGCACCTCCAGCAGCATCGCCTCGAACTCCTGGTCCGTCTTGTCGATCTCGTCGATCAGCAGCACGACCGGCTGCTCCGAGGCGATCGCGGTCATCAGCGGGCGGGCCAGCAGGAACTCCTCGCCGAAGATGTCCTCCTGGACCGCGTCCCAACCCGTGTCGGCGGCCTCTGCCTGGATGCGCAGGAGCTGCTTGCGGTAGTTCCACTCGTACAGCGCCTTGGCCTCGTCCAGGCCCTCGTAGCACTGCAGGCGCACGAGCTCCCGGCCGAGGTAGGAGGCCAGCGCCTTTGCGAGCTCGGTCTTGCCGACGCCGGCCGGACCCTCGACGAGCACGGGCTTGCCGAGCTTCGTCGCAAGGAACGAGACCAGCGCGGTTGACTCGCCCGGCAGGTAGCCGACAGACTGCAGGCCCGCGGCGACGTCTCCGACGGAGGCGGGCGATGCGGTGTCGGGCGAGCTCATTGCCCGGGCAATGATAGGCGCCCGCCGCTCCCGGGCCGGAGCCGGCCTCGTGCTCCGGCATGACCTCCGCCACGCCTGAGGGGTCGCTCAGCCGTCCTCGCCGGGGGGCTGATCCTCGAAGGAGAGCTGCTCCGGCTCGTCCGGCGCGGGCGGGTAGCGCGGGCGGCGCGGGCGGGCCCTGGCCGGCCCTGCGGGGCGCTCGGGGCGGCCGGCGGCGACGCCGATCTGGGCGGTCTCGCCCGTCGGCTGATCCGCGCGATCGGACTCGGCGCGAGCGGGGCGGGAGCCGTGCGCGGGGACCGGGTCGCGGCTGCGAGCCGGCTCGCCCTCGCCGGGCCCGGCGAACGACGGCTCGTCCGGTTGCGGCCGCCGGCGCCGGACGGGCATCGCCGGCCGTTCGCCCGCGCGGATGCGCCAGCCCGCGTAGGCGAGGCTGCCGGCGGCGACGAACGCGAGGAAGAAGCCCCACTGGATGCCCACCGGGTAGCCGTGGCCGTCCGGGCGGTCGAACACGCGGTAGAAGATCAGCACCACCGCCCAGCCGCCGGCGAGGGTGATGATCGCGCCGTCGCCCCCCGGCATGTTGAATTCGCGGTCCTCCGCGCGGGCGAAGAGCAGCACGAGCACGCCTGCGGCGACCAGGAACACGGCGGCCTCGACGAACGAGACGTCGCCGAAGGCGTTGATGTTGTGCGAGTAGATGGCTTTCGTCTTCGGGTCCAGGCTCTGCAGCCCGTACCACGGCAGGAACATCGTGACGAGCAGCGCGATCGCCGCGATCGCCGCGATCCGCCGCTCGCGGCTCAGAGCCCTCCAGGCGTGAGCCAGGCGTGTCATCGCGGGCGCGCCCGCCGCGGCGCCGGTGCGTCGCTCCTCATGGCTGAGAGTCTAGGCGCGCGTCGGCGGCCTCAGACCACCCCGCGCCGACAGGTCTGCGAACGGTCCTCAGCGCGAGCTTCGAGGGTGCGCCGGACCCCGCGTCCGCCGCCGCCGTGGCCGTGCCGAAGCAGGCCCCCCGTGGCTAGTGCCTGCTGACGAGCACCGTGCCGCTCGTGGTCGCGAAGTTACCCGCGAGGTCCCGCGCGGCGACGTTGACCGTGTAGGTGCCGCCGCCGGAAGGGGTCGGCCACAGCAGCTTCGGCTTGCCGCCCGCGACCGTGGCGCTGTTCGTGAAGAGGAGCTTGGAGCCCTTGAGTACCTTGATCGTGACCGTCGCGATCTTCGAGAGCGACACCTGCACCCCCGCGTGGGTGCCGCCCTTCAGCGTGCGGCTGAGCAGCGTCACGACCGGCGGCGTCGTCTCGTATTCGCCGAACTTCTTGGCGGTCGTGCAGTAGATCTGGTCGCCGGCGATCGGCGTCGGGGTACTCGCCGCGGCGGCGCGCGCGGCTGCCGAGGTGCCGCCCCCGGTGCCCACCGGGGTGGTGGTGCTCGTCGGCGGGGTGGTCGTCGTGGGCGTTTCAGGCGCGGGCGGCGTTGTGAGCAGCGGCGGTCCTTTGCGGGTGCGTTCGCACAGGTGCTGGAGGAATTCGGTCAGCAGTTCGTGGTAGCTGAGGTCGGATTCGCCGAACTGGTCGTACAGCGACCACGCGCCTGTGTCGTAGTGCGCGACCTGTGTGCGGGCCTCGGCGTCGCCTGCTTCGAACAGCTGCAGGCCGAGCGGGTCTTTCGTGATCGAGGTGTAGTCGTAGAGCCCGACGTCGGCCTGGATGAAGCCGTTGAGGATGCGGTCCGATGGCGCGTAGGTGTACTGCGCGTACCACGCTCCGGCCCTGGTGGCGATGCGCACGCCGTTCGGCGGCCGTTGCTGGAAGACCCCGAGCGCCTGTTTGGCCGCTTCGGTGAAGGCCGGTTCTTTGAACCGCTGCCCGGCGCGGGCCATCACCTGCAGCGCGGTCCCCTGCGAGAGCCCGCTGGTCCACGGCGGCGATCCGCCGTCGAAGTGGAACATGTACTCCCAGGCGATGCCGCCCGCGCGCCTGGTTGCGAGCGGGATCACTTCTCCGACGAGCTGGCGCAGGTTCGCGTTTTCGTGCCCCGAGAGGTAGAAGCCGTTGGCGGCGCCGAACGTGCCGAGCCATTGGATCTGGATGCCCTGGCCGGGGTAGCGCTGCCAGACGACCTTCGAAGGCGGGAAGCTCACGCGCACCTCGCCGGAGAGCAGGGGCTTGGTCGTCCACCAGAACTGGTTCTTTTCGAGCGTGAGGAACACGACCGCCTGGCGCGAGGCCGTCAGCTGGCCCGCGGCGGCCATCGCCTGCGTGTTCGCCATCACGGCGCCGAGTTCTTCGCGGCGCGTTCCCGAGAGCCGCGCGAGCGAGCGTTTGGCCGCGGTGTAGATCCCGTAGTCCTTCCTGTAGACGGCTTCGGTGATCTGCCCCGAGGAGAGCAGAGAGGAGAGCGCGCGCGTGACGGTCGGGCCGGCGGCGGCGGCGCGTGCCCGCGGACCGCGTGCCCGCGGCGGGGCCTTCGGCGCGCTCACCGGAACGCCCAGCGGCCCGAGCTCCGTGCGCGCGGCGGCGCGAGCGGCCCTGCTCGTTTCCGCGGCGCCCGCTGCCGCGGGCGCACACGCGAGCAGGGCGAGCGTGGCTGCGAGGAGGGACCGGCCCACGGCCGGGATCGTAGGCCCGCCGCGCCCGCGGGCTGCAGCGGCCCTTGCACGGGGCCGTCGTCGGGGTGCGCTCACGCCTTCAGCAACACGGCTGCCACGCGCCGGGTTGCGCTGGAGCAGCTATTCGCGTTCGAACTCGAAGTCGTCGACGCCGCCGAGGTCGTCGGCCTCTTCCTCGTCGTCCTCGTCGAGGTCCTCTCCGTCGAGATCATCCTCGTCGTCGTCGACCGGGTCGTCGTCGTCGGGCTCGCCGCCCGCGGAGCTTGCGAGCTGGAAGCGCTCGACGAGATCGTCGCGCCGGTGTTCGTCGAGCGGCACCTCCTCAGAGATCTGCACCCACTCGGAGGGGTCGATCTCAGCCGCTTCGAAGATCTCGTGATCGACCTCCGGCGAGTCGTCGACGACGACCATGATCTCGGTCTGCGGGTTGAAGTAGGTACCCGGTCGGAGGATCAGCTCGTCGAGTTGAAATCGGCGGGCGTGCTTCATCTCGGGCGTTTATACCCCAAGCGGAGGGGGGACGCGAGGACGTCTGGAGCCTGCAGCTCGTCCAGCGTGCGGGCGACCTCGGCTTCGACGTCCAGCGCCTCCTTGCCCTGGCGCAGCCGCCGTTCGTTGCGGGCCTCGACGAGCTGGCGCACCTCGGCGACCAGCGCCGGATCGGGCTCGCCCGCGCGCTTGGTGTCTCCGAGCAGCTTGGCGACCTCGGCGTCGACGTCGAGCGCCGGCTCGCCGCGCTGGACGCGGCGGTCGCTGCGCGCCCGCAGCATCTGGCGCACTTCCTGCTCCTGCTCGGAGCGGCCCGCCAGTGTGTCCAGCTCGGGTGATGAAGCCCCGCCCGCCCCCGCGTAGTCGCTCTCCTTCGAGAGCCCGCCCTTGCCGATCTCGTCGTACATCGAGTCGCTGCCGCGCGTGACCAGGAACAGCACCGACATCACGACCGAGAACGCCACCGTGCCGAACACGACGAACGCCAGCCCGTTCGTGGCGATGCCGGGCGGCAGCGTGGCGATGGCGCCTTGCACGCCCTCGATTCTTGCCGATCGCCTGACGCTCCGCTACCCTGCTCTCGCCCGATTGACTGACCAGTCAATCTAATTTTGTGCCAGCCCGTTAGGAGGGGCTAGAGAGAATGGTCGAATTCACGCTCACCAACGAGCAGAAGGCCCTGCGCGAGATGGCGCACGACTTCGCCGTCAAAGAGATCCGCCCCGTCGCCTGGGAGTACGACAAGGACGGGACCTGGCCTGCCGACATCATCCAGAAGGCCTGGGACATCGGTCTGATGAACAGCCACATCGAGGAGGAGTACGGCGGGGCCGGCGCCTCCTATCTGGACGGGTGCCTGATCGAGGAGGAGCTCTCCTGGGGCTGCTCGGGCATCCAGACCTCGCTCGGCTGCAACGGCCTCGCCACCGCGCCGATCGCGCTCGGCGGCTCTGAGGAGACCAAGAGGAAGTACCTCGGCGCGCTGACCGAAGCGCCCAAGCTCGCTTCGTTCTGCCTGACCGAGCCCGACGCCGGCTCCGACGTCTCCGGGATGCGCACGACGGCCGTGAAGAAGGGCGACAAGTACGTCATCAACGGCTCGAAGTGCTTCATCACCAACGGCGGCTACGCCGACTACTACACGGTCTACGCGAAGACCGACAAGGACGCCGGGCATCGCGGCATCTCGGCGTTCGTCGTCGAGCGCGACTGGGGCGTGGTCGTCGACAAGAAGGAGGACAAGCTCGGGCAGCGCGCCTCGAACACGGCGACGATCTCCTTCAACGACGTCGAGGTCCCGGCCGAGAACCTGCTCGGCGAGGAGAACCAGGGCTTCAAGCTCGCGATGATGACGCTCGACCGCACGCGTCCCGGGGTCGCGGCGATGGCCACCGGCATCGCCCGGGCGGCGATGGAGTTCGCGGTCGACTACTCGAAGGAACGCGTCCAGTTCGGCGTGCCGATCGCGATGCACCAGGCGATCCAGTTCATCATCGCCGACATGGCGACCGAGATCGAGGCCGCGCGCCTGCTGACGTGGAAGTCGGCGACGATGCTCGACAACGGCGAACGCAACACGCTCGTCTCCTCGCACGCCAAGCGCTTCGCGGCCGACACCGCGATGAAGACCGCCACCGAAGCGGTGCAGGTGTACGGCGGGTACGGGTTCATCAAGGAGTACCCGGTCGAGAAGCTCTTCCGCGACGCGAAGATCATGCAGCTCTACGAGGGCACCTCGCAGATCCAGCGCCTGGTCATCGCGCGGGAAACGCTGCTGCCGCGGCGGGTCGAGGAGCCGACGGCGGTTCCGGCGTAGAGCCCTCTCCGAACATCGGTGTCGACGACCGCCCGGCCATGCGCCGGGCGGTCCTCGTTTCGGGCCGCCGAGCGTCGAACGCGGCCATGGACGGCGGCTCGATTCGCGCGATCTGACAGTTCCAAGCTCTCTATAACTCCACCATGGACGCCCGGCAACGGATCGAAGCCGATCCCTATCTGCAGCCGCACTGGGCGCGCTCCGCCCTGATCACGATCGATACCCAGTGCGACACGCTCGACGGCGGCGCGCTTGAGATTCGCGGCACCTCCGCCGCGCTGCCCGCGATGACGCGGCTGGCGGAGGCCTTTCGTGCAGCGGGGCGCCCGATCGTGCACGTGGTGCGCGTCTACGAGCGCGACGGCGCCAACGTCGACATCTGCCGCCGCGCCGCGGTGGAGTCCGGCGCGCGGATGCTCGCCCCGGGCGCCGTCGGGACCGAGCTCGCGCCGGGGCTCGCGCCGCCGGGCGCGCCGGCGCTCGACGCGGCGGCGCTGCTGGCCGGCGAGCCGCAGCCGCTCGGCGCCGATGAGGTCGCGCTCTACAAGCCGCGCTGGGGTGCGTTCCACGGCACCCGCCTGGAGGAGCACCTGCGCGGGGCCGGTGCCGACACGCTCGTCTTCTGCGGCTGCAACTTCCCGAACTGCCCCCGCACCTCGGTCTACGAGGCCAGCGAGCGCGACTTCCGTCTCGTCGTCGCCCGCGACGCGCTGTCAGGCATCTACGAGCGCGGCGAACGGGAGCTGGGCGGCATCGGCGTACTGCTGGGCGAGTCCGCCGAGGTGATCTCCGCCGTCGGGGGCGCCCGATCCCCGGCGAGCGCCCCCGTCGGGCCCTAGCGGATCAGCAGCGGCTGACCGTAGTTGGACACCTGCGGTGCGCCCACCACGCGCGCGAGCACCCTGTAGATCCCCTTGTGCACACGCACCACGCGGCTGAAGCTCGAGCTCGCCGCGGTGTGATGGCGCAGGGTGGTGCCGCCGACGAGCACACCGTGGCCGTGCGTGATCCGCAGGATGCCGATCTGGGCGCCGTCCTCGGCGGGCGAGACCGTGCCGAACACGCGCACGAAACCGCGGCGCCGCGTGCGCGCCAGATGGCTGCTGACGCTGACGGCGACGTTCTCGGTCGCGACCCCGCTCGAGACGGCGGGTTCGTCGTCGTCACGACCTGGAATTCCGCGGTGTCCGCGTCTCCGAGGAGCGTGAAGCTGAAGCCGCCCGTCGCCGTCGTCAGCTCCGGGTTGCCGATCTGGGCGAACGGGCCCGTGAACGGGAACGGCCGGCCGAGAAGCACCACCTTGCGTCCCGCGTTCCCCGTCCCCGCCAGCGTGCCCTGGATCACCACCGGAGCGCCCCAGACGACGGGTTTGGGCGAGATGGCGATCGCCAGCGACAGCGGCACCTTCGTCGTCTGGAACGTGCGGTCGTCGCCCAACGACACGCCGGCGCCGTTGACCGCGACCAGGCGGTAGTGGTAGACGGTCAGCGGCTGCAGGCCGCCCAGGCCGACCGAGACCGGCACGCCCTTGTCGCCGGCTCCCGCAGATCCGATCGTGGACTGGCCGCCGTAGGCTCGCGTGGGCCCATACTGGAAGTAGTAGGAGGTCGCGGCACCGCCCGGGTTGACAGTGCCGTTCACGGTCGCGGAGCCGTAGCCGATTCCCTTGGCGCCCCCGGTCGTGGCTTTCGGCCCCGCGGCGGCCGCCGCGGACGGCAGGGCCAGCGCGAGGGCTCCCAGGGCGAGGAGCAGCGCCGCGGTCGCCCGCGGCCCGCGCCCTGTCCCGCGGGACCCCTGCCCGACAGCGCTCGTTTGGTTCATGTCCGTCTCCTTACCCAATCTGATCGGTTCACACCCTCACCCATCCAACCCTCTGCGCCGGTCGGAGGTGCGGCTCAGCCTATGCGCCGCTAGGCTCTCGGCCCCCTTGATGGTCGATCCCATCTAGACACCAGAGGAGACCCAAGCATGTTCGTGTTCAAAGGCAGCGGTCGTGGGCGCGGGAACGATGGGCGGCCAGATCGCCCAGACCATCGCCGCCGCGGGCATCCCCGTGGTGCTCAAGGACATCGACGACGCGCTCGTGCAGGCGGGCCTGGACGAGGCGCGCGAACGTCACCCGCGGCCAGGTCGGCAAACTGGTCGAGACGGGGCAAGATCACCGCCGAGGAGGCCGAGGAGCAGGATCGCGGAGATCCTGGACCGCATCCACGGCACCACCTCCTACGAGGGCTTCGGCGACGTCGACTTCGTCGATCGAGGCCGTCCCCGAGCGGATGGAGATCAAGCAGAGCGTCTTCGCCGAGCTCGACGCCGCCACCCCCGGCCACGCGATCCTCGCCTCCAACACCTCCTCGCTGTCGATCACCGAGATCGGCGAAGCGACGCTGCGGCCCGACAAGGTCGTGGGCTTCCACTACTTCTACCCGGCCTCGATCATGCCGCTGATCGAGATCGTCGAGGGCGAGGACACCTCCGCCGAGACCGTCACGCGCCGCGGTCACCTTCGCGCAGGCGATCCGCAAGCAGCCGATCACCTGCGCGGAGGTGCCGGGCTTCGTCGTCAACCGGATCCTCAACTCCGGCATCTCCGAGATCTGGCGCGAGCAGGAGGAGAAGGGCCTCTCGATCAAGAAGATCGACGAGGGCGTCGGCGCCGCCGGCGTCGACCCCGTCGGGCCCTACTACCTGGTCAACCTGCTCGGGCTCGACACGGTCCTGCACGTCGCCGAGCACCTCGTCGAGTCCTACGGCGAGGAACGCTTCTACGTCCCCAAGGGCATGCAGAAGCTGGTCGCCGAACGGCAAACTCGGCGCCAAGACCGGCGGCGACGGCTTCTACGACCCGCAGGGCGAGCCCAACATCCCGGGCGAGAACGAGCCCGACGTCGAGGAGCTCGTCGAGCTGCTCTCGCTGAAGACGCTCCTCGAGGCCTGCCTGGTGCTCGAGGAGGGCGTGGCGACCCACCGCGACATCGACTTCGGGATGATGGCCGGCGCGGGCCTGGACCCGCGCCGCGGGCTGATGCCGCCGTTCATGAAGGCGGACGCCGAAGGGCTCGACACGGTCCTCGAGCGTATGGAGAACGCCACCGAGCGCTACGGCGAGCGGTTCGCGCCGCCGACGATCCTGCGCCGCCTCGTCGCCCAGGGCCGGCTCGGCCAGAGGACCGGCCAGGGCTTCTACGCCTACCCCCAAGCCGACGCCGAGCAGCCCGCCGAGGTGATCAAGCTCGAGACGCCGCGGGCGACGGCGTCGCGATCGCCTGGCTGGCCAACGGCCAGATGAACTCGATCTCGCCCGCAGGTGGTCGAGGACCTCGAGAAGGTCTGGGCGAAGGTCAAGGCACGACCGGCACCGCGCGCGCTCGTGTTCGCCTCCTCGAACCCGATGCTGTTCAGCGCGGGCGCAGACATCAAGGCGTTCACGACGATGGACGAGGCGGCCGGCCGCACGCTGCTCGACGACACGCACGCGCTGCTGCGCGAAATCGGCGCGTTCCGGCGATCGCGACGATCGCCGCCGTCAACGGGCTGGCGTTCGGCGGTGGCTGCGAGCTGGCGATGGCCTGCGACGTACGGATCGCCGCGCGCTCGGCGCTGTTCGGGCAGCCCGAGATCAAGCTCGGGATCATCCCCGGCTTCGGCGGCACCCAGCGGCTGCCGCGCCTGGTCGGTTCCAACAAGGCGCTCGAGATGAACCTCATCGGCGACCCGATCCTGGCCGAGGAAGCGTTCGAGCTCGGCCTCGTCAACCGCGTGGTCGAGGACCACGAACTGCTCGACACGGCGCTGATCGTGGGCGCGGAGGCTGGCCGGGCAGGCGCCGCTCGCCGTCGAGCAGATCAAGAGCGTCTCCGGCGACGGGCGACCTCGATGAGGGCATCGCCGCCGAGAAGGACGGCTTCGCGGCGGCGTTCGGCGTCCGAGGACGCCAAGGAGGGCATCTCCGCGTTCCTCGGCAAACGCGCGCCGCGCTTCAAAGGCGCCTGAGCGAGTGGGCGCGCCCTCCCAGACCCGCGTCGGAGGCCTGCACGGAAGGCCGGCCGGCCCCGCCGAGGACGGCGTCGCGCGGCTCGCGGAGCTGATCCGCGAGGCCGACTCGGTCGTGGCCCTCACCGGCGCGGGCGTCTCGGTGCCCTCCGGGATCCCCGACTTCCGCTCGCCCGGGACCGGGCTCTGGGAGCGCGTGGACCCGATGGAGGTCGCGCACATCGACGCCTTCCGCTCGGACCCGGTGCGCTTCTGGCGCTTCTACGGGGAGCGCTTCGCGACGCTCGGGGCCAAGCGGCCGAACGCGGCGCACGCGGCGCTCGCCGCCCTCGAGCGCGCGGGCCGGCTCGACGCGCTGATCACCCAGAACGTCGACATGCTGCACCGCCGCGCCGGTACAACCGAGCTGGTGGAGGTGCACGGCAGCATCGCTAGCGCCTCGTGTCTTTCCTGCCCCGGCGCGGTGCCGGTCGAGGAGGCGCGCTCGCGGATCGCCGCTGCGGCCGACGGGGTGCCGCGCTGCGAGGCCTGCCGCGAGCCGCTGAAGCCGGACGTGGTGCTGTTCGGCGAGCTGCTCGACCCCGCCGCCCTTGAACGCGCCCGCGCGCTGTGCGAGGGCGCCGATGTGCTGCTCTGCATCGGCTCCTCCCTGGAGGTCCACCCCGTCGCAGGGCTGCCGCTGCTGACCGATGCAGCCGGCGGCGCCGTGGCGATCCTCACGCAGGGGCCGACGCCGCTCGACTCGCTGGCCGCGGTGCGTCTGAGCGGCGACGTCGTCGCGGAACTCGAATCGCTGCGCGCCGCGCTCGGCGTCTGAGTGGCGCCGCGGACGGCGCGCGCATTATCTTCGGAGGCGTGCTCAGCGCTCCGGACGTCCGTTATACGCGTGCTCCCGACGGCACGAGCATCGCCTACACCACCTTCGGCGAAGGGCCGCTCGACCTGCTCTGCATCCCGGGCTTCGTATCGCATCTGGAGCTGATGTTCGAGGCGCCCGACGCCGAGCGCTACCTGGGTCGGATGGCCGGCTTCAGCCGCGTCGTGATGTATGACAAGCGCGGCCAGGGGCTCTCGGACCGCCCGCCGTCGCCGCCCACTCTCGAGCAGTCGATGCAGGACGCCCGGGCGGTGCTCGACGAGGTCGGCGTCCAGCGTGCCGCGGTGTTCGGCATCTCAGAGGGGGGGCCGATGAGCACGCTCCTCGCGGCGAGCTACCCGGAGCGCGTCTCGGCGCTTGTTCTGTACGGCACCTGGCCGCGGCTGATCCGCGCCGATGACTACCCGCAGGGGGTGCCGCAGGAGGCTTTCGACGCTTTCGTCGAGGCCGCGGTGCGCGACTGGGGCGGCCCTGTCGCGCTGCAGCTCTGGGCGCCCGCTCTCGCCGAGGACGAGGACGCGCGGCGCTGGTGGGCGAGGCTGCTGCGCAGCGGCAGCAGCCCCTCGGGCGCGGCGGCGCTGCTGCGCCTCTACACCGAAATCGACGTGCGGGGGGTGCTGCCCACGATCACCGCGCCGACGCTCGTCCTGCACCGGCGTCGCGACCGCCTGATGCCGCCGGCGGCGGGGCGCGCGATCGCTGAGGCGATCCCGGGGTCGAAATTCGTCGAGCTCGACGGCGAAGACCACCTGCCGATCGTCGACCCGGAGCAGATCCTCGACGAGATCGAGGAGTTCCTCACCGGCGAGCGCACCGCGCGCGAGCCGGACCGCATGCTCGCGACGGTCATGTTCACCGACATCGTGGATTCGACGCGCAGGGCCGTCGAGCTCGGAGACCGCCGCTGGCGTGAGCTCCTCGAGCGCCACGACGAGATCGTCCGTGGTGTCATCGCCC
This sequence comes from uncultured Solirubrobacteraceae bacterium, assembly GCA_963742805.1. Lineage (GTDB taxonomy): Bacteria > Actinomycetota > Thermoleophilia > Solirubrobacterales > Solirubrobacteraceae > Palsa-744. The sequence goes on from CAVUNG010000001.1 coordinate 1,955,372, forward strand.
GTCACCGCGGGCGCGAGATCAAGACCATGGGCGACGGGTTCCTTGCCACCTTCGACGGCCCCGCACGCGGGATCGGCGCCGCGGTCTCGGCCCGCGACGCGGTTCGGCCGCTGGATCTCGAGATCCGCGCCGGGCTGCATACCGGTGAGGTGGAGATCATGAAACAGGACATCGGCGGCATCGCGGTCAACATCGGCGCGCGCGTCGGCGCGCTGGCCGGACCCGGCGAGGTGCTCGTCTCCCGCACCGTCACCGACCTCGTGGCCGGGTCGGGGATCGCCTTCGAGGACCGCGGCGCCCATGCGCTGAAGGGCGTGCCGGGCGAGTGGCAGCTGTTCACAGTCGCCGGCTGAGCCTCAGGCCGGCCCTATGCCGGGCGCCGGTTCAGCCCGGCAGGCGCGCGACTGTGACGAGGTACTCCGCCGGCGCGCGGAAGCTGCCGTCGGAGGCTTCGTTGAAGCCGTCGTAGAGGGCGATCACGTCCCTGCGCAGCTCGTCGTAGCGGCCCTGCTGCTCGAGCGCGGCCTTGGCCATCACCGACGGGCCGAGGATCGTCTCGTCCTTTGCCACCCAGGCCTCGACCGACGGGCCCTCGAACTCGATCGTCCGCAGCTCGAAGGAGAGCTCTGCGCCGCTGTCGGCGAACAGCCCGCGCACGTGTCCCTCCTCGCCCCACATCGCCGGGGGCACGAAGCCCTCGGGGGGAGGCGGCATGTACGGCGCCGACGCGCGGAACATGCGTCCGACCATCCCCTCGGGCGTCCAGGCGGCGACCACGATCTCCCCGCCGGGGCGGGTCACGCGCACCAGCTCCGCGGCGGCCACGGGCTGGCGCGGCGCGAACATCACGCCGAAGCAGCTCGTCACGCGGTCGAAAGACTCCGCTGCGAACGGCAGCTCCTCGGCGTCGCCCTCGACGAGCTCGACCTCGACGCCCGCCGCGGCCGCGCGCTCGCGCTGCTTCTCGAGCAGCTTCGGCGTCAGGTCGAGCCCCGTCACCTTCGCGCCCGCGGACGCCGCGGGCACCGACACGTTGCCGGTCCCGGTCGCGACGTCGAGCAGCGCGATCCCCGGGGCCGCGCCGGCGCGCTGCGCGACGTACTCGCCCACCGGCACGATCCGCTCCGCGACCTCCGCGTATTCGCCCGCGGTCCACATCGCCTTCTGACCTTCCTTGATCCCGGCCACATCGATGCTCATGCTGTCCCCCGTCCAGTCGTCGTTTGGCCCACGGTCACGCCCTCGGCGAGGTCGTCCTGCGGGTCGATCTGCCAGCGCGCGGCTGCCGCGGCGAGGCGGTCGTCGAGCTCCCAGCGGTCCGCCCGCTCCTCGCCGCGGTAGGCGCTGTTGCCGCCCTTCAGCGCCATCGACCCCGTGTTGTCGCCGATCTTCCGCAGCTCCTCGATCTCGGACGCGCTCAGAGCGTGCTCCGAGCGTGCCGACGGCGGCCAGCTCGGCGCGCTTCTCCTCGACGGGCCTCGCGCCGGCACCGGTCTCCTGGATCAGCGTCGGCGCCACGCACCGCACGGCCGGCTGGGCGAGGTTCCACAGGCAGGCGAGCTGCAGCATCGTCAGGCCGTGGCGCTCGGCGTATGGGCGCATCGGCTCGAGCTTGGCGCGTCCCGCCTCGACCCAGCCATCGGGGCGGAAGCGGCGGTGGTCGCGCTCGGCGAAGCCGTGGCCGGGGCGGACGTCGTCGTGGAAGAGGCCGCCGTAGTCGACGACCCGCGTGATCACGCCGACGCCCGCGTCCTCGGCCGCCGACAGCGCCAGCTCGCCCGGCCAGGGCTCCATCGGGCTGAGGATGATCATCGCCCAGTCGATCAGCCTCCCCGTAGCGCTCCAGGCAGTCGATCAGGTCGAGCGTGAAGCCGTTCGCGGGCCCCGGAGCCACACCGAGCAGGCGCGTGAGCCCCGCGTCGCGCACCGCCCGCATTCCCTCCCAGACCTGCTCGCTGCGGTAGCCGGTGCGGTCGGGGTTGTGCAGCATCAGCAGGTCGAAGCGCTCGGCGCCGCAGCGCTCGAGGCTGCGCTCGGCGGCCATGCGGATGTAGTCGGCGTAGCCGTCCTCACCGCGCAGAGCCGGGTCGGTGAAACGCGGGAAGCCCTTCGCGCCATCCCTCTTGCCCTCGTAGAAGTCGTGTCCGATCGCGCCCGCCAGGCAGTAGCTCTCGCGGGCGCACGCCGGCAAGCGCGCGCCCCAGCATCGCGTCGGCCTCGCCGGCGCCGTACGCGTCGGCGGTGATGACGGTGTCGATGCCGCCGCCGGGCCGCAGCAGCGCGGTCAGCCGCGCGTCGTCGAGCGGCTCGCCGAAGTGCATGAAGCGCCCGCCGCTCCATGTGCCGATCGCGGTCGTCGTCGGATCCATCGCCAGCTCAGCCTAGATGCTCGCCCCTCGCGGCGGGGCCCGCTCAGACGCCGCCGGCGGTGCGCGCCCGCAGCGCCGCTTCCAGGCGCCCGAGCGCGTGCGCGAGCAGCTCCTCGTCGGGCTCGCCGGCACCATCGGCGACGATCGGCCCGCCCGGCCCCGCGGAGGCCTGGGCGACGGCGCGGGCCAGCGCGTCCGTGGCCTGTTCGGCGATCGGCCCGCGCAGCTGCTCGAGCTCGGCTACGCGCAGCGCCAGGTCCTGGCGTCCTTCCGCTTCCAGCTCGCCGACCGCGGCGGCCAGCGCCCGCTCGAGGCCGATCGCCGCGTGCTCTGTGCGGCCCTGGTCGAGATCGAGGCGCGCGCGCAGCGCCAGCTCCTCGCAGAGCAGGCCCGAGCTGCGGCCGCCGAGCAGCGCCGCTAGGCGCTCCTGCGGGCGCAGCGCCCAGCTGCGGTCGCGTCGCCGCGCGCGTCGCGGCGGGCGCTGCGAGAGCTCGCGCGCGTGCTGCCAGTTTCCGTAGGCGACCTGCTCGCCCTCGCCCCATCCCGCCCGGATCACGAGCGCCTGGGCAGGAGAGACCTCGCGCACGTAGGCGTCCGCCGCGGCGATGCGGTGCATGTGCACGACGCGGTTGACGATGGCGACCGCAGCCACGACGTCGCGCTGGCGGTCGAGGTCCTCCAGCCAGGCACGGGCCTGTCCCTCCGCCGACAGCGGCACCGGGTCGATCACGGTGACTCGCGTCGTGCGCACCTCGGCCGGCGGCGGCTCGGGCGCGACCTCGCGCTCGCGCCGGGGACGCTCGCGCCGGCGCCCGAACCAGCGGGCGCTCTCACTCGCCAGCGAGGGGTTCCCGCCGGCCTGCCCGCTGCTCAGCGTCTCCACGACGACCACGCGCTCGGGCTCGCCGTCGGCGCCGTCGCGCAGCAGGTAGCGGCCGTCGGACGGGCCGAGCGCCCACGGGAACTCGAACTGGAGGAACACGAACAGCTGAACGGGCACCCTCGTATCCTTACCTCGCCGGCATGCAGCCGGCAAGCGAACCGGACCACCGGAAGACGGGAGCGAGCATGTCCGATGACATAGGCAACGTGGCCAAGAGCCTGCGCGACCGGCTCGGCAGCAGCGGCGAGGACCGCCTCGGCAAGGCGCTGTCGGAACTGCTCGAGAACCCCCTCCTGACGGGCGCGATCGGTCGCGCCTTCGACGCGCGGGAGAAGGCCGCGCAGGCGCAGGAGGTGGCGATGGGGGCGCTCAACCTGCCCTCCGCCGCCGACATCGAACGCCTGACGAGGCGGCTGCGCGCCGTCTCGCACCGCCTGGAGGGGATCGAGGACGGGGTCGACAGGCTCGACCGGGCGCTCACGCCGAGCGGCGTCGACGCACGGCTCGCGGCGATCGAGGCGCAGCTCGACCAGCTGGTCGAGAAGGTGGATCGCGCTCTCGCCACCAAGGAGACCGCTGCTCGCGGCTCGAGCGCGGGCGCCCGCACCGCCGCGACCGACAAACAGGTTGGCGCTGCGAGACGCGCAAAAGCCGCGCGCGGCGCGCGCACCGCCAAAGCCGGCAAAGCGGCCAAAGCTCCGCGCAGCGCCGGCACCCGCGCACGCGCGAACCCGCCGGCGCCCGGCAAAGCCTGACCGCGGCTCAGAAAGCCAGCGCCGCGACCGCGGCGGCGCCCATGCGCTCGGCGGCCGCGAGCAGGTCGTGATCGTCGATGCGCTGGCGCCCGCCGTCGGCATCGAAGGTGTCAGAGACGGCGAGCAGGCAGGCCACGGGCACGGCTTCCGCGCGGCCGAGCGCGAACAGCGTCGCTGCCTCCATCTCGACGGCCAGGGCGTCGCGACCGGCGCCGGCCGGTCCGCGCTCGTAGAAGAGGTCCACGCTCACCACCGTGCCGGCACGGGCGTTCGGGGCGGCCTCTTCGAGGGCCCGCGACAGCGTCTGGTCGGCGGCCGCGCGCTCGCCCGCGCCGAGCGCGCGCGAGGTTCCGTCGGCGCAGATCGCCTCCCGCGCTATCACCAGCTCTCCGAGCCCGAGGGAGCGCTCGAGCGCTCCGCAGGTTCCGACACGGATCGCGCGCCTTGCGCCCAGTGCGATCAGCTCGGTGAGCACGATCGCCGCCGAGGGGCCGCCCATCCCGGTCGCCTGGATCGTCAGCGGCTCGCCGTCGGATGCGCTCCCGGTGTACCCCCAGAGGCCCCGGTGGTGGTTGAACATCCGTGGCTCGTCGAGCAGGGCCTGGGCCAGCGCGAGCGCGCGGCCCGGGTCGCCCGGCAGCAGCACACGCTCGGCGAGCGGCGCCGTCGGATGCAGATGCGGATGGGTGAGCTGCACGGGCTCCGGCATGGCGGGCGAGCATAGACTCCGCTGCATGCTCGCGACCGTCCCTGAGCCCGTCGTGCGAGCCGGCTGAGTGGCGGAGCCGCGCTCCGAGCCTGACCCCGCGCCCGTCGAGCCCACGCTGGCGCAGGTCGCCGCCAGGGTCGGCGTCTCGCCCGGCACCGTCAGACGCTGGGTCGCGAAGGGGCTGGTCCCCGGCTTCGACGGCCGCTGGACGCCGTCCGCGATCGCCTACGTGCGCGTGGTCGCGAGGCTGCGCGGCGCGCGGGCACTCGCTGGAGCGGATCAAGCGCGCGAGCGACGAGGGCCAGCTCGCGATCGGCCCGATCGAGGATCTGCTGAGCCCTTCGGGAGGGCGCCACTCGCTGCGCGCGGTCGCGCGCGAGAGCGGCTTGGCCCCGTCCCTGGTCAGGCAGGTCTACGCGACGATGGGCCTCGGCCCGCCGCCGCCCGACGGCTTCTCGGACGAGGACCTGGAGATGATGCGCTACGCGGCCGCCGTGCTGGCCGCCGGGTTCCCGCTGCCGGCCTACCTCCAGCTGCTGCGGGTCTACGGCCAGGTGATGGCCCAGATCGCCGACGCGGAGGTACGGCTGATGCACCTGTACGTGCACAAGCCGCTGATGCGGGCGGGGGTGCCGAACGTGGAGATCGCGGAGGAGATGGAGGCGATGACGCGCGAAGTGCTGCCGCTCGCCTCGCCGTTCATCAGCTATCTGCACGAGCGCCTGCTCTCGCACTTCGTCGAGCAGGACATGATCGGCCACGTCGAGGCCGAGCTCGGGGAGGAGGAGCTCGAGGAGGGCAGGCTGCGCGTGGCAATCGCCTTCGCCGACCTCGCGGGCTATGCGCGCCTGACCGTCGAACAGGGCGATGAGGTCGCCGTGGGTGCGGTGGAGCGCTTCATCGCGTCGGTCGGGCAGAGCCTGCCCTCCGACGCTCGCGTGATCAAGACGCTCGGCGACGAGGTGATGGTCGTGGGCTCCGACCCCGCCGCGCTGGCGAGCTGGGCCGTCGGCCTGCAGGAGGGCGTGGAGCCGGGCGAGCCGGCGCCGCGGATCGGCATGCACTACGGCCAGGCGCTCTACCGCGACGGCGACTACTACGGGCGCGACGTCAACCAGGCCGCGCGCGTCGTGGCGCGCGCCGGCGGCGGCGAGGTGCTCGTCACGCGCCCGGTGGTCGAGCTCGCAGACGGCGTTGACGGCCTGCAGTTCCGCCTGATCGGAGAGGTGCGGCTGAAGGGCTTCTCGGAGCCCACCGAGCTGTTCACCGCCACCTCCCGCGATGACTGACGCCGACCCCGAGCAGGTTCGCGCCGCGGTGCGCGCGACCGGGCTGTTCGCGCGCGAGCGAGCCGCTGGTCGCGATGCTCTCGGGCGGGCGCGACTCGACCTGCCTGCTCGACGTCGCTGTGGCGCTGCTCGGCGCCGATGAGGTGATCGCGCTGCACGTCAACTACGGCCTCCGTCCCGAGGCGGGCGCGGAGGAGCAGCGCTGTCGCGAGCTGTGCGCGCGGCTGGGCGCCGAGCTGCACGTGGTGCGCACGGAGGCCGCGCAGATGGAGGGCGCCGGCAACCTGCAGGCATGGGCGCGCGACGTGCGCTACGCGGAGGCCGAGCGCCTCGCCGGCGAGCGCGACGCGCTGATCGCCACCGGGCACACCGCCTCCGACCAGGTCGAGACGATCCTCTACCGGCTCGCCGCTTCGCCGGGGCGGCGCGCGCTGCTCGGGATGCCCGTGGCGGAGGGTCGCCTCGTGCGCCCGCTGCTGGGTCTGAGCCGCGAGCAGACGGCCGCGTACTGCGTGGCCGCCGGGCTCCCGTTCAGCGAGGACGCGAGCAACGACGACGAGCGTTTCGCCCGCGCGCGCGTGCGCCATCGCGTCGTGCCGGCTCTGCGCGCCGTGCATCCGGCGGCCGAGGCGAACGTGCTGCGCACGGCGGCGCTGCTGCGCGAGGAGACCCACCTGCTCGACTCGTTGGTCGACGCCGAGCTGGGCCGCCGAGGCGCGGTCGAGATGGCGCGGCTGAAGGAGATGCCTCCGGCGCTCGCGCGGATGGTGGTGGTGCGCCTGGCCGAGCAGGCGGCGGGCACCTACGTGCCTCAGGCCGGGGAGCGCGTCGGCGAGCTGCTCGAGCTGGCCGGGCGCGGCGGGCGCAGCGAGCTTCACGTCGGCGGGCGCGCGGGGGCCGTGATCGAGGACGGGACGCTGCGGATGGTCAGGCTCCCGCCGCGCGCCGAGCGCCGCCCGGGCGATCTCTAGACTCCGCCTCGTGGCCATAGGAGCGCGTGCGTCCAACGAGCCGGGGCTGGGGGAGGTGCTCGTCACGGCCGAGGACCTGCAGCGGCGCGTGGCCGAGCTCGGGCGCGAGATCAGCGCCGACTATGGCGAGGAGGAGAGCCGGCCGCTGCTGCTCGTCGGCGTCCTGAAGGGCGCCGTGTTCTTCCTGAGCGACCTGATGCGATACATCGATGTGCCTGTCGAGGTCGATTTCATGGCGGTCGCCTCCTACGGCTCGGCGACCGACTCCTCGGGGGTGGTGCGCATTCTCAAGGACCTCGATGCCGCGATCGAAGGCCGCGACGTCCTGATCGTCGAGGACATCGTCGACTCGGGCCTGACCCTCCAGTACCTGCTCCGCAACCTGGGCTCGCGCAACCCGCGCAGCCTCGAGGTGTGCGCGCTGCTGACGAAGCCCGAGCGGCGCAAGGTGGACCTGCCGACCCGCTATGTCGGCTTCGAGATCCCGAACCGCTTCGTGGTCGGCTACGGGCTCGACTACGACGAGCGCCACCGCAACCTCCCGTTCGTCGCCGTCCTCGAGGGCTGACAGGGGTGCCGGACCGCGGTCCGCGCAGCCCGCCTGCGCCTGTCGCCGGAGTCCGGAAACGGCTGGGCGGGAGAGTGGGCCATGGTAGGCTAGGGGGCCTGGCGTCCACGACCGCAGACGGCGCCGGGAGACTCAGGACAAGACCATGAGCCGTTTCTTCAAGAGCGCCGCCTTCCCGATCCTGATCGTCGTGGTGCTCGCGTTCCTGGCCGTCAAACTGGTCAACAACAACAACCCGGACCACCGCAAGCACAGCTACCAGACCCTGGTCGCCTCCGAGCTGCCGAAACAGGAAGTCGAATCGGTCGAGTTCAAGAACAAGAACAAGGAACTCGAAGTCAAGCTCAAGAACAAGGAAACGTACTCGGTCGGCTTCATCGACCAGGCGGCTCCGGAACTGATGAAGGAACTGAAACAGGCCAACGTCAGTTACAACATCGAATCCGAAAAGAGCAGCGCGCTTCTGGGGCTGTTGATGTACATCATCCCCTTCGTCCTGTTCTTCGGCTTCTGGATCTTCCTGATGAACCAGGTCCAGGGCGGGGGCTCGAAAGTCATGTCGTTCGGCAAGTCCCGCGCCAAGCGGATGTCGGCCGACTCGCCGAAGATCACCTTCCGTGACGTCGCCGGGGTCGACGAGGCCGTCGAGGAGCTCCACGAGATCAAGGAATTCCTCGAGAACCCGAAGAAGTTCCAGGCGCTCGGCGCTCGCATCCCGACAGGGGTCCTGCTCTACGGGCCGCCGGGCACCGGCAAGACGCTGCTCGCGCGTGCGGTCGCGGGTGAGGCAGGCGTCCCCTTCTTCTCGATCTCCGGCTCGGACTTCGTCGAGATGTTCGTCGGCGTCGGCGCCTCGCGTGTGCGCGATCTGTTCGAGCAGGCCAAGCAGAACAGCCCATGCATCATCTTCATGGACGAGATCGACGCCGTCGGCCGCCACCGTGGCGCCGGCCTCGGCGGTGGCCACGACGAGCGCGAGCAGACGCTCAACCAGCTGCTCGTCGAGATGGACGGCTTCGAGGCGAAGGACAACATCATCATGATCGCGGCCACCAACAGGCCGGACATCCTCGACCCCGCGCTGCTGCGCCCGGGGCGCTTCGACCGCCAGATCGCCGTGGACCGCCCCGACCGCAAGGGCCGGGCGAGAATTCTCGAGGTCCACACCCGCGGAAAGCCGCTCGCGAAGGTGATCGACATCGACGCGCTGGCGGGCCAGACGCCCGGGTTCACAGGCGCCGACCTCTCGAACCTGATCAACGAGGCCGCGCTGCTCGCGGCCCGCACCGGCAAGCGCGAGATCGACCAGGATGAGCTCGAGGAGGGGATCATGCGCGTGATCGCCGGCCCCGAGAAGAAGACCCGTGTGATGAGCGAGAAAGAGCGGCTCATCACCGCCTACCACGAGATGGGCCACGCGATCGTCGGGCACTTCCTCGAGCACTCCGACCCGGTCCACAAGGTCTCTGTGATCTCGCGTGGGCAGGCGCTCGGCTACACGATCTCGATGCCGCAGGAGGACCGCTTCCTGACCACCCGCGCCGAGCTCGAGGACACGATGGCGATGACACTCGGCGGCCGCGCCGCCGAGGAGCTGATCTTCGGCGAGATCACGACCGGCGCCTCGAACGACATCGAAAAGGTCACGCAGACGGCCAAGCAGATGGTGATGCGCTTCGGCATGAGCGACAAGCTGGGGCCGCGCGTGTACGGTCACGACCACGGCCAGCCCTTCCTCGGGCGCGAGTTCAACACCGAGCCCGACTACTCCGACGACATCGCGCGTGAGATCGACGACGAGGTGCGCAGGATCATCGAATCCGCACACCAGCGCGCGCGCGGGATCCTGACCGAGCACCAGAGCGACCTGCAGAAGATCTCCGAGATCCTCGTCCGTCGCGAGACGATCGAGAAGGAGGAGTTCCTCGCCCTGCTCGACGGCAAGAGCGACGAGGAGGTCTTCGGCATCGAGGACGGCGCGAAGCCCGAGCTGCCGGCGCCGCCGCTGTCCCCTGAGCGCCCCGAGCGCGAAGTGCCCCGCACGATCCCCCGCCCCGGCCTCGCCGGCGGTGCCGCGGAGATGCGCGGAAACGAAGGGCCCGCTCAGCCGGGCGGCCCCACGATCTCCTGAGCGGCGCGCTCGGCCCCCCCGCCGCGGCGTTGATCTAGAGCTCGCGGCTGTACTCGACCGTCGGCAGACCGGACGGCGAGCGCTCGTGGCTGCGGCCCGTCGCGCGCCAGCCTTCGCGCTCGTAGAAGGCGCGCGCCCGCCGCGCCCCGCGCGGCGTCCAGAGCAGCATCCCCGAGCACCCGCGCCGGCCCGCCTCCGCAACCGCCGCGGCCATCAGAGCGCGAGCCGCCCCGGTCCCCTGCCGGCGGGGGCGCACGAACATCTGCCAGAGGTAGATCGAGCCGGGTGGTGGGGGCGCGGGTTCCTCGGTGGTCACGGACGAGAGCCCGGCGTGCCCGGCCGTCTCGGCGCCGTCGAGGGCGATCACGACCCAGACGTCCGGGCGCTGCAGCCGTGCGCGCAGGCCCCGCATGCTCGCCGCACCGAGCGGCGGCGGCGTCCAGCCTGCGGGCGCCCAGTCGAGATAGGTGCGCAGGCCCTCCGCGACATGGGCGGCGAGGGCATCGGCGTCGGCGATCGTCGCGCGGCGTAGCTCCACCCTCACAGCATGCCCGCTAGGTTCCGCTCCATGGCAGCGGCCTTCCGCGTGATGGGCGTGATCAACGTCACGCCGGACTCGTTCTCCGACGGCGGCCGCTTCCTGGACGCCGGTGCCGCCGTCGCGCACGGCCGCGAGCTGATCGCCCAGGGGGCGGACATCCTCGATGTCGGCGGTGAGTCCACGCGGCCCGGCGCCGAGCCGGTGCCGGCCGGCGAGGAGGCCGCCAGGATCGAGCCGGTCCTGGCGGGGCTCGCGGGGGCGGGCGTCCAGCTCTCGATCGACACCTCGAAGGCGGCGGTCGCCGAGGTCGCGCTGCGTGCGGGTGCGACGCTCGTCAATGACGTCACCGCCTTCCGCGGCGATCCCGAGATGGCCGATCTCGTGGCCCGCAGCGGCGTGGACTGCTGCCTGATGCACATGCTCGGCGAGCCGCGCACGATGCAGCGCGAAGCGCGCTACGACGACGTGGTCTCGGAGGTCAAGTCCTTCCTGGAGGAGCGGCTGGCCTTCGCGGTCGGAGAGGGCGTCGCCGAGGAGCGCATCCTGCTCGATCCCGGGATCGGCTTCGGCAAGACCGCCTCGCACAACCTCGAGCTGCTGCGCCGCCTCTGCGAGCTGGTCGCGATCGGCCGCCCCCTGGTCGTGGGCACCTCGCGCAAGACGTTCCTCGGCCGCATCGCGGCGGTGGCGGCGGGCGGCGGCGAGATCGATGAGGTCGCGCCGCTGCCGCCGGAGGCGCGCCTGGCGGGCACGATCGCGACGAACGTGATGGCGTTCGAGCGCGGCGCCGCCGTGTTCCGGGTGCACGACGTGGCTCCGGTCCGCGATGCGCTGGCGGTGGCGGCTGCTACTTTGGGCGGGCGATGGTCCCAGAGCCCGGAGACGACGACTCCGACGAGCTAGACGACGACTCCGACGAGCTCGAGGAGGACGGCGAGCGGGGCGCCGAGTCGGTCACGATCGAGATCGCCGGGCTCTCGCTCTACACGCACCACGGCGTCAGCGAGGCCGAGCGCGAGGTGGGACAGCGGCTGGTCCTCGACCTTCGGCTCGACGTGGGGGAAACCGACGCCACCGTCACCGACTCGATCGAAGACACGGTCGACTATGCCGAGGTCTGCCAGCTCGTCGCGCTGATCGCCCAGCAGCGCTCCCACCGGACGCTCGAGCGGCTGTGCGCGACCGTCGCCGAGCGGCTGCTCGCCGACTACGAGCTGGAGGGCGTGTGGGTGAAGGCCGCGAAGCCCGAGCCGCCGATCGCGCTGAGCGTCGATGAGGTCTCCGTCGAGGTGTGGCGCGAAGCGGACGGGTAGGCTCCCGTCCATGAACGCAGCAAGCGCCTTCCGCGTCGCTGTCGAGAGCGAGGACATCGAGGGCGCCCGCGCCCTGCTCGCCGAGGACATCGTCTTTCACAGCCCTGCCACGTTCCACCCGTTCGTGGGTCGCGAGACGGTCGGCCGTCTGCTCGAGATCGTCTCGCAGACGTTCGAGGACTTCCGCTACACCGACGAGCTGGAAGCCCCCGGCGGTGTCCATGCCCTGATCTTCCGGGCGGGGATCGACGGGCGGGAGCTCGAGGGCATCGATCTGCTGCGCCTCGGCGAGGACGGCCTGATCGCCGACTTCACGGTGATGCTGCGCCCGATCTCCGGGCTGCTGCCCTTCGCGCAGGCGATGGGCGAGAAGGTCCAGGCGGCGGGGCTGGCGACCACGCGGGCGTGAGCCGGGCGGCGGTGGGCGCCCGAACGACCCTGCTCGGCCTCGGCTCGAACGTGGGCGACCGCCGCGCGCACCTGCAGGGCGCCGTCGACGCGATCGCGGAGTCCGGGATCGCGGTCCGGGCGTCCTCCTCGGTGTACGACACCGATCCGGTCGGCGAGGTGCTCGACCAGCCGAGCTTCCTCAACGCCTGCGTCCTCGCGGAAACAGCACTCGAGCCCCTGGGACTGCTCGACGCGGTCAAGGCGCTCGAGGCGCAGCTCGGGCGCGAGGCCGGCGGCGTCCGTCACGGGCCCCGCACGATCGACATCGACGTGCTCCTGCTGGGCGAGGTGGAGCTCAGCCACGAGCGCATGACGCTGCCGCATCCCCAGCTGCTGAGCCGGCGCTTCGTGCTGATCCCCGCGCTCGAGCTCGACGGCTCGCTGCAGGCTCCCGACGGCACGCGCCTCGCGGACGCGCTCGCGGCGCTCGATGTGACGGAGGGCGTGCGCTGGGCAGGGCCACCCCTGGCCTGCCCAGCGCCCCGCCCCTAGCGCGAGACCCGGGCTGGAGGAACCGGACCTCAGTGGACGATGATCTTGCCGCGCATCCCTTCGGCTTCGTGGATCGTGCAGCGGTAGTTGAAGGTGCCCTTGGACAGGAACCGCACCGCGTAGGAGCCGCTGCCCATCGTCCGCGAGTGGAAGCCGTGGAAGGTGACGTTGTGCTTTTCGTGGTCGCGCCATTGCCAGCTCACCGTTTCGCCCCGGTTGATCGTCAGCGTGGAGGGGTGGAAGCGGACTTCTTTGAGCACCACCACGTGGGAGCTCGATGCGTGAGCGCCCCCGCCGGCGCTGGCGAGTGCCGGTGCAACGGCGGCTGCCGTGGCCGCGAGGGCCGCGAGCGCCACCGCCGCTGTTCGTCTACTGCTCATCGAGAGCTCCTTTCGTGGCCTCGAGGCTCCACCCGTTCTCCTTCGCCAAAACCTACGACGCCGGGCCGCCGCGAACCTTCCCGGCGGGATGTCGGCCGGGGCGCTCACGCTGTGGCGTCGTGCCAGCTGGCGAGCGTCAGCAGCCGCTGGGACGGGATTTCGTGCCCGGCGATCACGCACAGGTGGCCGTTGCGCTCCCAGGTCACGACCTTCGCCCCGCCGACGGTGCTGAGGTGGTAGGCGGTGCCGTGGCGCCAGTGGATCTCGTCCGCCGGCATCTTCGGGGCTGGGGTGCCGGCGACGATCGAGTAGCCCACGCGGTGGCCCGTACGGTCTTCGTAGAAGACCGTGTGCACCGTGCGCCCCGCGACGTGGCTCGTGCGCGAGCCCGTGGAGCGCCACCCGAAGCGGTACTCCCAGTAGGGGAAGGAGATGCCTTCGACGCCCGCGTTCAGAGCTGCCCGGTCGCTGCGGCTCTCCGCCGGCGCCGGCAGGGTCGCAGGCCGCAGCGTGATCGCCGCGGCTTCGCCCAGGCTGAGGGAGGAGGGTCCCGGGCCGCCGAGCGCCAGGGCCAGCGCGGCGCCCGCGACGGCACCCGCGGCGGCGAGCGCGCCCAGGCGCAGGCGCATCCCGCCGAGCGCCCCCCGGAGCGTCGTGTGTTCGCTCTCGTGCTCGGCGGCCATCGCCTGCACGCGGCTGTGCAGCGCCTTCGGCGCGCCGACGTCGACCGAGCGCAGCAGCTCGATGAGCTCCTCTTCGTCGCGCGGAGGGTTGCTTGGGGACTCAGTCATTGGCTCTCACCACCCGAGAGGACTCCACCGCGCTCCCTTCCTTCCCGGGAGGGCGAGTTCTGGTCGGGGCCCCCGGGCTCCTCCACGGCGAGCTTGCGCGCGATCTGCTTGCGGGCCCGGAACAGGCGGGTGGTGAGCGTCGCCTCGCGGACTTTCAGCGCGCGCGCCGCTTCACGATAGGACAGTCCGAGCACGTCCACCGCCACCAGGGCGAGCCTGAAGTCCTCGGGCAGCTGCGCGACCGTCTCGTAGAGCTCCTGCACCTCGAGCGCGTGCTCGGGCCGCGCCGTCGGCCGCGGGTCGGCCGCGACCACGTCTTCGAGCGTGGCGACGGTGACCGGCCGCCGCGAGGCCGTACGCAGGCTGGTCAGGAACGTGTTGCGCAGAACTCGCATCAGGTAATAGGCGTCGTCGTCGCCGTGCAGGACGCGGGGGCGCGAGAGCACGCGGGCGAACGTCTCCTGCACGAGATCCTCGGCGTCCTCGCGCGAGCCGCACAGGGCCCACGCCGCGCGGTAGAGGCGGTCGACGTGCTGCGGGAGCGACTGAGGGTCGAGTGTGCGCATTGACGTTCAGCGGTCGTGCGTGGGCATGCACGACCGGCCCCTTCCCCGCCGACTGTAGCGCCGGTCGGGCGGGCGTGCCGAGGCCCACATCGAGCGGCCGGCAGCTCCTGCGCATCGACCTCGCCGGCAAGGGAAGGATCGGCCGCGGAGGGAGTCCTCGCCCTGTGAGGACGTGCGTGCACAGGGTGCACGCGAGGCACCGATACGAGGAGGCCGGGCAGCCGTGAGAGTCGCGAGGACGTTGCGCCTGATCGCAGCAGGCGGGCTCGGGATCGCGGCCGTGGCGCTCCCCGCGCCCGCCGCCTCCGAAGCGGCGCCCGCGATCGAAACCGAAGAGGAGGCCCACCGCTGGAAGCCCCCGACCGCGACAATCGAAGCCGGTGGCGCGATCCTGTTCAAGAACTCGAGCACGACGACTCCGCACGGGCTCCGCTGGGTCGGCGCACCCCCGCCACCGTCCTGCGACGCCGGGGTGCCGCGGCGGGCGGCCGCGGGCTGGGGACGCTGCGCCGAAGGGGACGGCTGCGCGTGACGATGGCGGTGCGGCTGATCCCGGCCTCGGGCGCGCGCGCGAGCGTCAGCCGGCGGTTGACGCTCCGCCGCTGAGGGGTTCAGCCTGCCGCCGGCGCGGGCTCGAGCTGCGCGAGCCACTCAGCTGGGAGCGTGCCCGGCGGAACGCCACCGGCCAGCGGTCCGAACGGCTCGGTGAGGCGCTCGGAGGGCCGCCCCGCCAGCAGCGGCGCGACGTCGCCGATGCTTTGCAGAAGCCGGATCGTGCTGCCGATCTGAAGGTCGGCGGCGTTCGGCTCGGTGCCGCCGAGAACGCCGTCCCGCACCCACGCGTCCGCGCGGTCGAGCAGACCCGGCAGCGCCATCAGGTCCGCGCGGGCGGCAGAGTCGCTGGCACCGTTCTTCAGCGCCATCGCGCGCGCTGTGAGCGGCAGCGCCGGGCGCAGCCACGCGCGCGGGACCGGCAGCTTCGCGTCGGCCGCGTAGCTCTCGATCGAAGCGGGACTGCGCAGGAAGGCGGCGTCGATCAGGCGCCTGGGGACCGGCTGGAAGATCTCATCGCCCCAGCGCTCGGCCTCGAGGACGCGCTCGCGCTCGGGGTCGCCGAGCGGCGGCAGCAGCGGCGGCTCCGGGTGCAGGTCGTCGAGCCGGCGCATGATCGCCCGCGAGCCGACGAGGCGCTCGGAGCCCCATCGCATCCCCGGCACCGTTGTGCCGCCATACAAGAACGGGCCCGCGAAGACGGGCACGAGCGGCATCAGATCGACGCGCTTGTACCGGACGCCCTTCAGACGCAGCGCGGCCGCGACGGCGTCGCACGGATGCGAGCCGGGCAGGACGTAGAGCTTGGGCGGGCTCGCGGGCATCTCGGGGGCCGAGCATAATCCACGAGCGATGCTGCTCGCAGTCGATGTCGGCAACACCCAGACGCACTTCGGCGCGTTCGATGGCGAGCGCCTGCTCGAGCACTGGCGCTTTGCGACAGTGCGCACCTCGACCGCCGACGAGCTCGGCGCCGCGCTGCGCAACCTGCTCGAGCTGCGCGGCTGCGCCTTCGAGCAGCTCGACGGCTCGATCGTCTCTTCCACCGTGCCGCAGCTCGAGCCCGAGTGGACGACGGTTGCGGAGCGCTACCTCGGACACGAGATGCTCGCCGTCGGCCCCGGCACGAAGACGGGGATGGCGATCCGCTACGACAACCCGCGCGAGATCGGCGCCGACCGGCTCGTGAACGCGGTCGCCCTGCGCGAGCGCTTCGACGGGCTGGCGGTGTGCGTGGACTTCGGCACGGCGACGACGTTCGACGTCGTCTCAGCCGAGGCCGAGTACCTCGGCGGCTCGCTGATGACCGGGATCGAGATCTCGCTGGAAGCGCTCTCCGAACGCGGCGCGCGGCTGCCGAAGATCGACCTCGCGCCGCCCCGCAGCGTGATCGGCAAGAACACGATCGACGCGATCCGCTCCGGCGTCGTCTACGGCTACGCGGGCGCGATCGACGCGATCCTGCGCCGCATCTACGACGAGCTCGGCGAGCGCGCGGACGTCGTCGCGACCGGGGGGCTCGCGGGCCTGGTCGTGCCCTACTCAGAGGAGATCGACGAGGTCGACGAGGAGCTGACGCTGACCGGGCTGCGGCTGCTCTACGAGAAAAACACCGACTGAGCGCTCAGCGGCGGCGCCGCGGCGCGATCCAGCGCACGCGGACCGTGCGGCTCTGCGTCGCCGGGAACAGCCGGTTCGCCGCGTAGGTGATCGTGAGTGAGAGGTTCAGCCGCCCGTGGCGGCGAAGCGTGCCCAGCGCCTTCCGATTGGGAACGAGCCGCATCCGCAGCACCGGTGCGAGCGTGCCGAGCCGGTCGGCACCGCCGTAGGCGACGCTCATGCTCCTGCGCACGCGGCGACGCCTGCCGTGGACGTCGATGACGACCGTCCTCGTCTCCGGGATGGCGGCTTTGGCGAGCAGCGTGCCCTTCGTCAGGCCGCGGAACGTCAGCAGCAGCGCGCCGCCGGGGCGCACCGACACCGAGGGAAACGTGAAAGACGAGCGCCGGAAGGCCGGGCACAGGACGCGGAGCGGGTGGATCGACGGTTCTGAGAGCTCGGCCGCGCCCATGTCCACCACCGGCCCCGCCAGCTGCACGTGCCCTTCCGCGCAGGTCGCCTGGATCGTGCCGCCGGCGATCCTGGGCGCGCCGTAGAAGTCGGTGGCGAGCCCGGCGGGCACCATCGCGTTGGAGCCGGCCTCGCGGGTCGGGCTGCCGACTGTCTCGTGCACGTCGCCGGGAGGGCCGGCGAGCCGCGGCGCGGCGCAGATGTTGCCCGTGCCCGCGATCGGCCCGGAGGAACCCGGCGCGCACAGGTCGCTGTAGCTCACATCCAGGGGGCCCGTGAAGCCGCCCAGCTCCGCGCCGCCGGTGTCGCCGTCGACGATCGAGTTGGCGACCGTCAGCGTCTCGCCGAGCTGGCCCGCGATGCCCGCGACCCCGCCCGCCGCCCCCACCGACGAGTTCTCTGTGACCGTGGAGTCGAGCAGGGTCAGCCGATCGCTTGCGTTCTCGCCGCAGCCGAGCTGGATCGCCGCGCCGGCACGCCCGGGCGGCGCGCCGCCGACGATGGAGTTACCGGCCAGCACGTCGTCCGCGAGCGTGGCCGCAACTGCAGCGCCCGGCCCGCAGGAGTGTTGCTGGAGTTCGCCGCCGGCGGCCAGCCCCAAGCCGGCGCCGCCGCTCGGCGGACCGGTGTCGCTGCCGCATACCGTGTTCGAGCTGAAGCGGTCGCGAACGCTGCTCAGGCTCATGCCTGCCACCCACTCGCCACCGCCGCCGGAGCTCCTGTCACAAACTTGAGGCGCGGTTTCGTCCTGCACTTCGACATCGTTGCCGGCGAACACGTTGCCGGCCTGCGTCAGGGGCGGCGCAGACTGCCCTTCGGCGCCGACGAACAAGCCGCCGCCGTCCGCGGTCGCGGAGCTCCGCGACCGCAGCGTGTTGGATTCGAAGACGTTGCCTTCGACCACGGTCGCTGCGCCGGCGCACAGGTCGGCGAGATAGGCGCCCGCACCCGTCGCCGCGCTCCCCAAGTGGAACACAGCGTTTCCGCGGAAGGTCGAGGCGACCACCGTGATCGCCGGCGGTCCGCCGGCTCCGGGGCAATCGGGGCCGCTCGCCTGCGCGAACAGTCCTCCCCCCGCGGAGCGAGAGGTTTCGTTGTAGAGGAAGGCGTCGCCGGCGATCGTGAGCCGTGATGCCTGCAGGCGCAGGGCCCCTTCGTGAGTTCCGTTGAGGAACGTGAGGTCTTCGATCGCGAGCCGGCTCGCGTGCGCAGCGTCGATCAGATCCCCGCTCATGCCGGTGCCGTCGATGCCCGAGGTCGTGCCGGGCGCGCCGCGCAGGGTCAGGTTGGCACCGGCGGGGATGGCGATCGCGGGTTCGCCCAGATCGCCCTTCTCGCACAGGCCGTCGAGGACGATCGTCTCGGGTTCGGACCCCGCCGCTTCGATGGCGCCGCGCAGTTCCGAGCAGCCCACCTGGCGGGCTTCCGCGTGCGCGGGCGTCGAGAACAGCCAGGGCGCCGCGAGCGCCGCGAGCAGTGCGATCGGCAGTCCTTTCCGCATGTTCGAATGGTAAACACGCGCGCCCGGCCTGCGGAGCGGCTGGCCGCCCGGCGGATCGTGGCGGCGGCCCCGGCGCGCCTCGTCGGTATGCGAGTCACACGCGGCGTCGAAGCCACCCCTCCCAACGTCTTTAATGGGGCGGATGGACCTGCGCGAACCCTGGACCCTCGGCTCCCTGCCCGTTCCCAATCGCGTCCTGCTCGCGCCCCTCGCCGGCATCGGCAACTGGTTCGTCCGCCTGCAGGCCAAGCGCTACGGCGCCGGCATGGCCGTCTCCGAGATGGTCTCCTCGCACGCGATCCTGCATCGCAACGCCCGCACCTGCGGCGAGATGCTGCGCATCGATCCCCGCGAGCGCGAGGGCGGGCCCGTCGCGATCCAGCTGTTCGGCGAAGACCCCGACACGATGCGCGCGGCGGCCTCGTTCGTCGCCGCCCGCGGCGCCGATGCGATCGACATCAACATGGGCTGCCCGGTCCCCAAGGTGCGCAAGACCGGCGCCGGGGCCGAACTGCTCTCGGACCCCGACCGCGCGGTCGCGCTGGCGCGCGCCGCCGTCGAAGGCGCCGCTGCCGCGGACACACACGCGCCCGTGCCGGTGACCGTCAAGCTGCGCTCCGGGCTGCGGCCCGGCGAGAGCAGCGGCTACGACGTCGCCCATCGCCTCGTCGCCGAGGCCGGCGTGGCGGCGATCGGCTTCCACCCGCGCTCGGCCGCGGTGCAACACAAGGGCACGCCCGACTACGAGCTCGCGGCGCGGCTCGTCCAGACGCTGCCCGCGCCGGTGATCCTGACCGGCGGCCTCGACGACGCCGAGGGCGTGCGCGAGGCGTTCGAGGCGACCGGGGCGACCGCCGTGATGCTCGCCCGCGGCGCGCTCGGCAACCCGTGGCTGTTCGAGCGGCTGCTCGGGCGCCGTGAGGCCGAGCCCGCGCCCGCGGAGGTGCGCGAGGAGCTCGACTGGACGATCGACCGCGCCGTCGAGCATCTCGGCGAGGCCCGGGCGTCCCGCTACCTGCGCAAGTTCTACCCCTGGTACGTGCCGAGACTGGGTCTCGACGCGCAGGCCACACGGGCGCTCCAGGAAGCGCTCCAGCGCGCCGAGAGCGTCGGGGAGGCCAGGCGTCTGCTCGCTGGGGAGCCCCTTTCCGCGGCGCTCGCCGGACGGCTCTGAGGCCGCCGACGCGGCCGTTCGGGGGCGCCGCACGGCCCCGCTATACTGCTGCGCTCGCAAGAGCCGCTCCGCGCCAGATCCCCGCCCACAGCGGGGTTTTGCGTCTCGGGCGCGGGGGGACCAGAACCGCTATCGAGGGTGTCATGCCGAAGGACGTAATCCTCACTCCAGAAGGACTCCAGAAGCTCAAGGACGAGCTCGAGCTGCTCTCTACCGAGAAGCGGCGCGAAGTCGCCGAGCGCATCAAGGAGGCCCGCGAGTTCGGGGACATCTCGGAGAACTCCGAGTACGACGACGCCAAGAACGAGCAGGCGATGATCGAGAGCCGGATCGCGCAGCTGCAGGAGAAACTGCGGATGGCGACCGTGATCGAGGCGAAGGACCTCTCGACCGACGTCGTGCAGGTCGGCTCGGTCGTCCACGTCAAGGACGAGAAGACGGGCAAATCGGTCAAGTACACGATCGTCGGCTCCGCCGAGGCCAAGCCGCTCGAGCACAAGCTCTCCAACGAGTCGCCGGTCGGGCGCGCGCTGCTCGGCCGCAAACGCAACGAGACCGTCGCGGTGAAGGTCCCGCGCGGGCCGGCGCGCAAGCTCAAGATCACGAAGATCGACGTCGGCCTCGACTAGAGCAACTGCTCGCGGCCCGAGGACAGTAGGCTCGGCGCGATGAGCGCCGAGGGCGATCCGGACAGTGAGGGCGGCGGGGCCGGCAGGCACGGTCTCGAGGAGCTGATCGCCGAGCGGCGCGCCAAGCGCGAGACGCTCGAACGCGAGGCGGGAGCGTTCCCCCACGCCTTCCCCGGCGTCGAGGCTGTGGACACGGTGCTGGGCGCGTACGAGCACCTGCAGCCAGGCGACGAAACAGATGAGCGTCACCGCGTGGCGGGGCGGATCGCGGCCCGCCGCGGCTCGGGCAAGGCGGCCTTCCTGGACCTGGTGGACCGCACCGGCAAGATCCAGCTGCACGCGCGCCAGGACATCCTCGGCGCGGAGCGCTACGCGCTGCTCACCTCCCTGGATCTCGGCGACCTGCTCGGCGTCGACGGCAGCGCGATGCGCAGCCGCCACGGCGAGGTCTCCCTGCGCGTGGAGGACTTCCAGGTGCTCGGCAAGGCGCTGCGCCCGCCGCCGGACAAGCACCACGGTCTGACCGACGTCGAGACGCGCTACCGCCACCGCGAGCTCGACCTGATCGCGAGCGCCGAGGCCCGCCGCCTGTTCATGGACCGGGCGCGGATCGTCTCGGCGGTACGCGGCGCGCTCGACTCCGACGGCTTCATCGAGGTGGAGACGCCGGTGCTCCAGCCGCTCTACGGGGGCGCGATGGCGCGGCCGTTCACGACCCACCACAACGCGCTGGACCGCGACCTGTACCTGCGGATCGCGACCGAGCTGTACCTCAAGCGGCTGATCGTCGGCGGCCTCGAGCGCGTCTACGAGCTGGGCAAGGACTTCCGCAACGAGGGCATCTCCCACAAGCACAACCCCGAGTTCACGATGGTCGAGTGGTACGAGGCCTACACCGACTACGAGGGCGCGATGGCCCGCACCGAAGCGATCGCCAGGGCCGCGGCCGCGGCCGTCTCCTACGAGGGTGAGCTCGACTTCAGCGCGCCGTGGCCGCGCGTCGGCTTCGTCGCCGCGATCCGCGACGCGACCGGGATCGCTCTTGACGAACACCTCACCGCGGAGGCGCTGGCCGCGCAGATCGCCGAGCGCGGGCTCGACGTGAAGACGGGCGAGGTCTGGTTCGAGATGGCCGACGACCTGCTCTCCAAGTACGTCGAGCCGGAGCTGCTCAGGCCGACGTTCGTGGTCGACTACCCGAAGGAGATCTCACCGCTCGCGCGCGAACGCGCCGACGACCCCGGCATCGTGGAGCGCTTCGAGGCGTTCGCCGGCGGGATGGAGATCGCCAACGGCTTCAGCGAGCTGATCGACGCCGACGAGCAGCGGGAGCGGTTCGCGGCGCAGCAGCGGATCGAGACGGCCGCCGCGGGCGATGCCGAGACGATGCCCTATGACGAGGCCTTCGTGCAGGCGCTGGAGCAGGGGATGCCGCCGACGGCCGGCGTCGGCCTCGGTGTGGACCGGCTCGTGATGCTGCTGAGCGGGCGCGACTCGATCCGCGAGGTCGTGCTGTTCCCCGCGATGCGCGACTGAGGCGCGGCGGCGGTTCCTTCTCGCGCGCGCGTGAAGCGACCGTCCCCGGCCGCCGGCGCGGGGCGAGAGGCTCCGGGGCGTCCCGGCCGCCGGCGCGGGGCGAGAGGCTCCGGGGCGTCCCAGCCGGCGGCGCGGGGCGCGAGACGCTCCGGACGGGCGCCGTGCAGGGCCGTCCCCCGGACGGATGATCGGCTTGGGTTGAGGTCCCCGCTACCCTTGTAGAGGAGTCGGTGGAGGGGTCGCCGAGGCTCGAGGAGGCGTACGCCGCAGCCCCGTTTAGGGTGCGGTCCCGAGCATGGACGAACGTACGAGATCGGCTCGGCGTTTCTTGGGTCAAGGCACAGGTTCAGGGTGCCGATGGACCCCGTAGGAGCGGCCCGACCGGTTGGTAGACTGCTCCTCTAGGCGTCATTAGGACCACCAGAAGACCCTATTTGGGGCACCGCCCCGGCAGGAAGGAATCACAAAATGTTCGAGCGGTTCACAGAAAGGGCTAGACAGGTGGTCGTCCTCGCGCAGGAGGAGGCGCGGACGCTGAAGCACAACTACATCGGCACCGAGCACATCCTGCTGGGGCTGCTGCGCGAGGAGGAGGGGCTCGCGGCTCGTGTGCTGGAGAGCCTCGACATCACGGTCGAGCGCGTGCGCGCGCAGGTCGTGCGCATCGTCGGCTCCGGCGAGGAGGTCACCTCCGGCCAGATCCCGTTCACCCCGCGCGCCAAGAAGGTCCTCGAGCTCGCACTCCGCGAGGCGCTGAGCCTGGGGCACAACTACATCGGCACCGAGCACATCCTGCTCGGGCTCGTTCGTGAGAACGAGGGCGTGGCCGCGCGCATCCTGCTCGACTTCGACGCCGACTCGGAGAAGATCCGCAACGAGGTCATCCGCATGCTGTCCGGTCCCGGCGGCCGCCGCCAGGGCTCCTCGAGCGGCTCGGGCGCGGGCGCGGGCTCGCCGGCGGGCGAGGGCAAGAAGTCCTCGAAGCTGCTCGACCAGTTCGGGCGCAACCTGACGAAGCTCGCCTCCGAGGGCAAGCTCGACCCGTGCGTGGGGCGCGAGACCGAGATCGAGCGGATCATGCAGATCCTCTCGCGGCGCACCAAGAACAACCCCGTGCTGGTGGGCGAGCCGGGCGTCGGCAAGACCGCCGTCGTCGAGGGCCTCGCACAGCGCATCACGAGCTCCGAGGTCCCCGAGCTGCTGAAGAACAAGCAGATCTACACGCTCGACCTGGCCGCCCTGGTCGCGGGCTCGAAGTACCGCGGCGAGTTCGAGGAGCGCCTCAAGAAGGTGATGAAGGAGATCACCCAGCGCGGCGACATCATCCTGTTCATCGACGAGCTCCACAACCTCGTCGGCGCCGGCGCCGCGGAGGGCGCGATCGACGCGGCGTCGATCCTGAAGCCCGCGCTGGCGCGCGGCGAGCTGCAGACGATCGGCGCGACGACGCTCGACGAGTACCGCAAGTACCTCGAGCGCGACTCCGCCCTGGAGCGCCGCTTCCAGCAGATCCGCGTGGACGAGCCGACGATCGACCAGACCGTCGAGATCCTGACCGGCCTGCGTGACCGCTACGAGCAGCACCACAAGGTGCAGATCACCGACGAGGCGCTGCAGGCGGCGGGCGAACTGGCATCCCGCTACATCTCCGACCGCTTCCTCCCCGACAAGGCGATCGACCTCATCGACGAGGCCGCTTCGCGGATGCGCATCAAGTCGATGACCTCGCCGCCCGCGAATCGCGAGCTGGAGGAGGAAGTCGAGAAGACGCGGCGCGAGAAGGAGGCCGCGATCGAGGCGCAGGAGTTCGAGAAGGCGGCGTCGCTGCGCGACACCGAGCGCAAGCTGACGAACAAGAAACGCGAGCTCGAGCAGGCGTGGGAATCCGGCGAGTCCGGAGAGCGCCCGTCGATCGGCGAGGAGGAGATCGCCGACATCGTCTCGATGTGGACCGGCATCCCCGTCTTCAAGCTGACGGAGGCCGAGACCCAGAAGCTGATGCGCATGGAGGACGAACTCCACAAGCGCGTGATCGGCCAGCACCCGGCGGTCGAGGTGATCTCGAAGGCGATCCGGCGCTCGCGCGCGGGCCTGAAGGACCCGAAGCGCCCGACCGGCTCGTTCATCTTCCTCGGCCCGTCCGGCGTGGGCAAGACCGAGCTGGCCCGCACGCTCGCGGAGTTCCTCTTCGGCGACGACGACGCGCTGATCCGCATCGACATGTCCGAGTACATGGAGAAGCACGCGGTCTCGCGGCTCGTCGGCTCGCCCCCGGGCTACATCGGCTACGACGAGGGTGGCCAGCTGACTGAGGCCGTGCGGCGCAAGCCCTACTCGGTGCTGCTGCTCGACGAGATCGAGAAGGCACACCCCGACGTCTTCAACATCCTGCTGCAGATCCTCGAGGATGGCCGGCTGACCGACGCCCAGGGGCGCACGGTCGACTTCCGGCACGCGATCGTGATCATGACCTCGAACATCGGCGCCGCCGAGATCGCACGCAACACGCCGCTCGGCTTCGCGGTCTCCGACGACGAGACCGGGATCACCTACGACGACATGAAGAACCGGATCATGGGCGAGCTGAAGAAAGTCTTCCGGCCCGAGTTCCTCAACCGCATCGACGATGTGATCGTCTTCCACAAGCTGCAGAAGGAGGAGATCAAGCAGATCGTCGAGCTGCTGCTGCTGAGGATCCGCGAGTCGATGGCCGAACGCGAGCTGCAGCTGGAGCTGACCGAGCCCGCCAAGGATCTGCTGGTCGAAAAGGGCTGGGATCCGTCGATGGGCGCGCGCCCGCTGCGTCGTGCGATCCAGCGCTACATCGAGGACCCGCTTGCCGACTTCGTCCTGCGCGAGGAGCTGACCCCCGGTGCGACCGTGGTGGTCAACCCGGGCGAGGACGGCGCCGAGGACGAGGTGAAGCTGTCGATCGTCCAGCCCAAGAAGCAGAAGACGCCGGTCGGCGTCGGTGCCGAGGGCGGCTCCAGCGACGAGCCGGAGCTGGCCGAGGGCGGCGACGCCCCGGTCCCGGACGCGCCTGCGAACGAGGGCTAGGGCTCCCGCGAGCGGCGCAGGAACTCGTCGAACATCGGCACGGTGAACGCCGTGTCCCCGTGGCCCAGGCTGTAAAGCATTCCCTTGCGGATCAGCACATTTCGACTGAGCTGACCCAACCTTATTCTTCTGATCGTCAGGGCGATAAGAAGTGTCAACTCCATGGCACGGACCATGGCGGAGCCGTCCCCACCAAGCCGTAGCCTGCCCGGATGGCCCGCAAGACCGTCCACGTCTGCTCCGACTGCGGCGCCCAGGAGGCCAAGTGGCACGGGCAGTGCCCGACCTGTGGGGCCTGGAACACGCTCGTCGAGGAGCTCGTGCCTGAGGCCGGCACGGGCTCGTCCCGCGCGCGCGGGGCCGCCTCTCGCGCCAGGTCTGAGCGCCCGGCGCCGCGGCGCCTGCGCGAGGTCGGCGCGGCCCCCGTCACACGCCTCTCGACAGGCATCGGCGAGCTGGACCGCGTGCTCGGCGGCGGCCTCGTACCGGGCTCGCTGACGCTGCTCGGCGGCTCGCCGGGGATCGGCAAGTCCACGCTCACGAACATGGTCCTCGGCCACCTCGCGGGCGCGGGGCACGGGACGCTCTACGTCAGCGGCGAGGAGTCAGCCGAGCAGGTCCGGCTGCGCGCGGAGCGGCTCGTGGCAGGCGAGGCGAGCTCCGATCGAGCTGTCGTGCCGCTGCGGCCGTCCTCTGCGCTCGAGGTCCCGATCGTCGCCGAGACAGAGCTCGAGTCCATCCTCGACACGCTCGCTGCCGAGCGGCCGGAGGTGTGCGTGATCGACTCGGTGCAGACGCTGCGCTCGGGCGACCTCTCCGGGGCCCCGGGCTCCGTCGGGCAGGTGCGCGAGGTGGCCGCCCGCATCATGGAGCTGGCCAAGGAGCAGGGCACCGCGGTGATCCTGGTCGGGCACGTGACCAAGGACGGGGCACTGGCGGGACCGCGCGTGCTGGAGCACCTGGTCGACTGCGTGCTGCAGTTCGAGGGGGAGCGCGAGCGCCCCTACCGCGAGCTGCGGGCACTGAAGAACCGCTTCGGCTCGACCAACGAGGCGGGCCTGTTCGAGATGCGACAGGGCGGCCTGGTCGAGGTGCTCGACGCCTCCGCGCGGTTCGTGGCCGAGGCCACCCGCGCCCCCGGGAGCGTGGTGCTGGCGACGATGGAGGGCTCGCGGTCGCTGCTCGTGGAGGTCCAGGCGCTGGTAGCCCGCTCTGAGCTCGAGCAGCCGCGGCGCGTCGTCTCCGGGCTGGACCGCAACCGGCTCGCACTGGTGCTCGCGATCCTCGCTCGCCACGGCGGGGTCGCCACGGGCGGCTGTGACGTGTTCGTGAACGTCGTCGGCGGCGTGCGGGTGGACGAGCCGGGCTGCGATCTGGCCGTCGCGCTGGCCGTCGCCAGCGCCGCGCGTGGCCGGCCGCCCGTGGCCGGCGGCGAGGGCGCGCCGCTTGCCTGCTTCGGCGAGCTGGGTCTGACCGGCGAGCTGCGCTGGGTCGGGCACCCCGAGCGCCGGCTCGACGAGACCGCACGCCACGGGCTCACCGGCGTGATCGCCCCGCCCGAGAGCGATCGCCGGGCCCGCAGCGCCGCGACGCTTCGCGAGGCGCTGGCGCTGGCGCTCCCCGGCGGGCGCGGCGGCGGAGCCATTGCAGCCTCGCGTGGGCGGGACGGATCCGCCGCCGAGATGTCGGCGGAGCCCGCGATCGGCGCTGTCTAGCGGTTTCCGGCCCCTTGCTGGAGCTGAAAATTCGCTAAATGCCCTAGAATTGGGGTTGTGGCACCCCGTTCCGGCGAAGACGTAGACAACGCAGTCAGACCGGATCCGGGGCTCATGAGGGCACTGGAGATGATCGCTCCGGGGACCGCTCTGCGTGAGGGCATCGAGAGCATCCTGCATGCCCGCACGGGCGGTCTGATCGCGATCGGGGAACCCGAAGACCTGAGCTTCATGTTCTCCGGCGGCATCAAGCTCGACATCGACTACAGCCCCGCCTTCCTCTACCAGGTCGCGAAGATGGACGGCGCGATCATCCTCAACGCGAACGCGACGAAGATCGCGATGGCGAACGTCCAGCTGATGCCGGATCCGACGATCCTCTCGCACGAGACGGGCACCCGCCACCGCACAGCTGAGCGCGTCTCCAAGCAGACGGACGCGCTGGTGATCGCGATCTCGCAGCGGCGCGAGGTCGTCTCGGTGTACGTCGACGCCGTCAAGTACATCCTCGAGGACATCCCGATCGTGCTCGCGAAGGCCAACCAGGCGCTCGCGACGCTCGAGAAGTTCCGCACGCGCCTCGACCAGGTCTCCACGCGGCTGACGGCGCTCGAGTTCGAGGGGGCGACCACGCTGCACGACGTGCTGACGGTTCTCCAGCGCTCCGAGCTGGTCACCCGCATGGCCGTCGAGATCGAGCGCTACATCGTCGAGCTCGGCAGCGAGGGGAGGCTGATCGAGATGCAGCTCGAGGAGACGATGGTCGGCGCCGCCGCCGAGAAGGCGGCGCTCGTGCGCGACTACCTCTCGGGCTACTCCGACGAGGCCTTCGCGGCGGCGCTGGAGGAGATCGGCCGCCTCACGCACCAGGATCTGCTCGACTTCGGCCGGCTTGCGGAGCTGCTCGGCTACGACCGCAAGCTGAACACCCTCGACTATCCCGTCTCCTCACGCGGATACCGCGTGCTCGGACGGATTCCCCGGTTGCCCAAGCTGGTCGTCTCGCAGATCGTCGCCGAGTTCGGCGGCCTCGACGAGCTGCTCGGCGCAAGCGACTCGGAGCTCGAGGGGGTCGAGGGCGTGGGCGAGATCCGCGCGAAGGACATCCGCGAGGGCCTGCGCAGGCTGCAGGAGCTGAACCTCGTGGACCGCTACCTACAGACTTGACAAGGGCCGGCCGTCCGCGGCCGGCCGAAAACGAAGGAGGACACCATTTCGGCACATGCATCTGAAGAAGGAACGCTCACTGAGGAGATCGAGGTCACCCGCGAAGTCGAGTACATCGAGTTCGAGCTGGGAGACCACGTCGTGTACCCCCACCACGGCGCCGGCAAGGTCCTCAAGAAGGAGGAGATGGAGATCCTCGGCGAACGCCGCGAGTACCTGACCATCAAGATCCTCCACAACGACATGACCGTCCGCGTGCCCACCGAGAACGCCGCCCTGGCGGGCCTTCGTCGTGTGATCGACGAAGAGACCGTGAACAAGGTTCTCGACGTGCTTCGCGACGAAGTTTCGGAGATGCCGAAGAACTGGAACCGCCGGTTCAAGCACAACCGCGACAAGATCAAGACCGGCGACATCTACGAGCTGGCCGAGGTGGTCCGCAACCTCTCCCTGCGCGAGAGCGAGAAGGGCCTCTCCACCGGCGAGAAGCAGATGTTCACCCGCACCAAGAAGATCCTCGCCTCCGAGCTGATGTACGCGCTCGACAAGGACGAGGAGGAGGCTGAGAGCTACCTCGACGAGCTGCTCGCCGACTCGGCCAGCAGCCAGCTGGCGGCGGCCGGCAAGTAGCGAGGCTCTCGCGCACGCGCCAGCCACCGGCATGGCGCGTGCGCGGCAGCCCCTGAGGCGATGACCGTCGCCCTGATCGTGGCCGCGGGGAGCGGCGAGCGCCTGGGAGCAGGCGTGCCGAAGGCCTACGTGCAGCTGGGGGGGCGTCCCCTGTTGCAGTGGAGCGTCGACACGCTGATGGCGACCCGCGGGATCGAGGAGATCGTGGTCGCGCTTCCGCCGCACGGCGAGGCGCCGGCCGGAACGGTCGGTGTCACGGGCGGCTCATGCCGCTCGGAGTCGGTCGCGCGCGGCCTGGAGGCGGCTCGGCCGTCCGACGCCGTGCTCGTCCACGACGCCGCGCGGCCGCTGCTGACTCCCGAGTTGGCAGAACGCGTGCTCGCGGCGCTCGAAGGCGACGAGCGCGCCGACGCGGCGATCGCGGCCGCCCCGGTCACGGACACGATCAAGCGCGCCGGCCGCGAGGGTGGAGAGGTTCGCGAGACGCTCGACCGGGGCGAGCTCTGGGCCGTGCAGACACCCCAGGTCTTCCGGCGTGGAGCGCTCGAACGCGCGCTGGAAGTGGGGGCCGAGACGCTCGCCGCGGCCACCGACGACGCCTGGCTGATCGAGCGCTCCGGCGGGCGCGTGGTCGTCGTGCCGTCTCCCGCCGAGAACATCAAGGTGACGACCGCGTTCGACCTGCGGGTGGCCGAGTTGCTGCTCGGGGACCACGCCTGAGCCCGCGATGGGGCGCCGGGCGCGCCCGGAAGGCCCTTCGCGCGGACCGATCCTGCTTGAATCGCCTCCGCGGCGGTGAGCCGCACGCCTGGAGAGCATCCGGATGCTGACCGACTACCACCTGCACCTGCGCCCCGACGACGAGGACGCCACCGCGACGGAGTTCCACACGCCGGCGAACGCCGAGCGCTACCGGGCGGTGTCCTCCGAGCAGGGGATCGAGGAGCTGGGCGTCTCCGAACACATCTACCGCTTCCGCCAGGCGCTGGGGCTGTGGCGGCACCCGTTCTGGGAAGGCTTCGCGGTGGACGACATCGACGAGTACTGCTCGTTCGTGCGCGAGCAGACCGATCTGCGGCTCGGCATCGAGGCGGACTTCGTCGCCGGCGCGGAGGACCGGACGGCGGCGCTGCTCGAGTCGCGTGACTTCGACTACGTCGTCGGCTCCGTCCACTTCATCCGCGACGGCGCGGTCGACATGGACGACTTCGGCGTGTGGGACCCCAAGCGCGCCGACCTGAGCCCCGAGAAGATCTGGACGCGGTACTTCGAGACCGTGGCCGAGAGTGCCCGCAGCGGCCTCTTCGACATCATCGCTCACCCGGACCTCGTGAAGATATGGGGCAGCGCACATCCGGAGCGGGTGCCTGACCGAGATCTCCGCCTCTACTACGAGCCGGCCGTGGAAGCCTTCGCGGAGGCGGACGTCGCCGTCGAGGTGTCGACCGCGGGGCTGCGCAAGCCGGTCGGCGAGATCTACCCTGCGCGGGCGTTCCTGGAGATGTGCCTGGAAGCAGCCCTGCCGATCGCGCTCTCGAGCGACGCGCACCGCCCCGCGGACGTCGGCGCGGGCTACGAGCAGGCGCTCGAGCTGCTCGACGAGCTGGGAGTGCGCGAGCTGTCCGTGTTCGAGCACCGCCGCCGGCGTCTGCATCCCGTTGGGGCCTCGACATGAGGGTCGGCCTCGGATACGACTCGCACCGCCTCGCCGACGGGCGCAAGCTGATCCTCGGGGGCGTGGAGATCCCGTACGAGCGCGGGCTCGACGGGCACTCCGACTCCGACGTGCTCGCGCATGCCGTGATCGACGCCCTGCTCGGCGCGGCCGGCCTCGGTGACATCGGCCACCACTTCCCGGACACCGACGAGCGCTGGCGGGGGGCGGACTCGATCCGGCTGCTGGAGCAGGTTGTCGCGATGCTCGCCGAGCGCGGCCTCGACATCGTCAACGTCGACTGCACGGTGATCATGGAGGCGCCGAAGGTCTCGCCGCACCGCGAGGCGATCCGCGCGCGCCTGGCTGCAGCCCTGGGCGTCGCGGAGGGGCAGGTCAACGTGAAGGCGAGCACCGGCGAGCGGATGGGCTTCGTCGGCCGGGGCGAGGGCGCCGCGGCGCTGGCGATCTCCTCTATCGAGGAGAGCTCCGCGCTCGCGTAGCGCCCCGCCCGCTCGCGTGGCAGCTAGGGTTGCGCGGCGATGGCAGAGATCCGGCTGCACGACACCCGCAGCGGCGAGCTGCTCGCGCTCGAGCCTCCCGCCGTCAAACCCACGATCGGGATCTACGCCTGCGGGCCGACCGTCTACAGCCGCATCCACATCGGCAACGCGCGACCGTACGTCGTCTTCGGCGCTGCTGGCGCGGTTCCTGCGCCACGAGGGCTATGACGTCCGGCTCGTCGTCAACGTCACCGACGTCAACGACAAGATCTACGACGCCGCGCGGACGCAGGGCGTGCCCAGCGAGCAGCTCGCGCGCGAGATGACGGCTGCCTACTTCGCCGACACGGACGCGCTGGGCATCGGGCGCCCCGACTTCGAGCCGCTCGCCGCGGAGACGATCGGGCCGATCGAGGACTACATCCAGGCGCTGATCGACGGCGGGCACGCCTACGCGGTCGACGGCGACGTCTACTTCCGAGTGCGCTCGGACCCCGAGTACGGGAGCCTCTCGCACCGTGACGTCGACAGCATGGACCAGGGCGAGGGGGTCGAGAACGCCCGCCTCAAGCAGGACCCGCTCGACTTCGCGCTCTGGAAGGCGCACAAGGAGGGCGAGGACACCCACTGGCGGGCGCCCTGGGGCGAGGGCCGCCCGGGCTGGCACATCGAGTGCTCGGCGATGGCCGAGCAGGGGCTGCCCGGCGGCGGTTCGACATCCACGGCGGCGGCTCGGACCTCGTGTTCCCCCACCACGAGAACGAGGCGGCCCAGACGCGCGCGGCGCGGGGCCAAGAGCTGGCGCGGATCTGGATGCACAACGGCATGATCCAGTCGACCGGCGAGAAGATGGCCAAGTCGGTCGGCAACATCGCGCCGCTGCACGAGGTGCTCGCGGCCCACGGGCCCGAGGCGGTCGTCATGTACCTGCTCTCCGGTCACTACCGCCAGCCGCTGGCCTTCTCGGCCGAGGCCCTGGAGCAGGCGGCGGCGAACGTCCGGCGCATCCGCGAGGCGCATCGACGCCTGATGACAGGCGAGCCCTCGCCCGCGGAGCTCGGGCCCGTGCGCGAACGCTTCTTCGAGGCGCTGCGGCGCGACTTCAACACCGCCGAGGCCCTGGCGGTGTTGAACGAGTGGCTGCGCCGGGCTGGGACGGATCGACGCGGCCGGCGACGCCGACCTGCGCGAGATGCTCGGCGTCCTGGGGCTCGACGGCGTGCTGGCTCCGGATGCGGAGGCGCCGGCGGAGGTCGTCGAGCTGGCCGAGGAGCGCGAGCGCGCGCGGGCGGAGCGCGACTTCGCCGCCGCCGACCGCCTGCGCGACGAGATCGCCGCGCGGGGCTGGGAGGTCCGCGACGGCGCGCAGGGCTTCGAGCTGCTGCCGCTGTGATCTGTACGGCCGCAACCCCGTGCGCGAGGCGCTGCGGGGGCGGCGCGCCGCCGCGGTCGGGCAGATCTGGGCGACGGCGCAGGCCGCGCGCGAGCCGTGGCTGGCGGAGCGCGAGCCCAAGCTCCTCGCGGCCGAGGAGATCGAGGCGCCGCTGCGGCTCGCACGCCCATCAGGGTGTCTGCGCCGACGCGGGGTCCTATCCATACGCCGACGCCGTCGAGCTGCTCGCGAGCGAGGAGCCGCTGCTCGTCGCCCTCGACCAGGTCCAGGACCCGCAGAACCTCGGCTCGATCTGCCGCACGGCCGAGTGCGCGGGCGCAGACGGCGTCGTGATCCCCGAGCGCCGCTCGGCGGAGGTGACCCCGGCCGTCTGCAAGGCCTCGGCAGGGGCCGTCGAGCATCTGGCCGTGGCGCGTGTGCGCAACCTCGCGGACTTCCTGCTGCAGGCGCGCGACGCGGGCTGCTGGTGCTATGGCGCGAGCGCCTCGGTCCAGGCCGGGCGCGCGCCGGTGCCATACGACAGCCCCGACTACCGAGGAAGCGGCGTGATCCTGGTGCTCGGCAGCGAGGGGAGCGGCCTGCGGCCGCGGGTCGCGAGCGCGTGCGACGAGCTGATCGCGCTGCCGGTGCGTGGTCGTATCGAGTCGCTCGATGTGTCCGCCGCGGCCAGCTGCGATCCTGTACGAGATCTTGCAAACGCAGGCTTGACAGCTCTTCATAACTGTGTCAGGCTGCCGCGCATAACGCTTGACCTGAGGTTTAGAAACTTCGGGAATTGAATAGCTTTGGCGCCAGGGGAGGAGTGCGCCACTGAGCAAACACCCGGGTTCCGCCGTCAGGCGGGGCCGAGAAAGGATGGACTGCTCGTGGCACGTAGCTTCCAGAACTCTAACTCTGAACCTAAGGTTGAGGATACCTTCCTCATCGCCTTGGCCAAGCAGGGGGATCGCAACGCCTACGACCGTCTCGTCCGCCGCTACCACGGCTTCGTGCGGCTGAAGGCCTCGTCGTACTTCCTCGCCGGCGGCGACGCGGACGATCTGATCCAGGAGGGCCTGGTCGGCCTGTACAAGGCGATTCGCGACTTCCGCACCGACCGCGAGTCGAGCTTCCGCAACTTCGCCGAGCTCTGCATCACGCGTCAGATCATCACCGCGGTCAAGACCGCAACGCGCAACAAGCACACCCCGCTCAACCAGTACGTCTCGTTCTCCTCGACGCCCGCCGGCAGCGGCGACGACGTCCCGACGCTGGATCAGATGCTGCCCGGCCCGACGGTCCACGACCCCGTCAACCAGGTGATCTCCTGCGAGGAGCTGCGCTCGCTCGTCGGCTGCCTGTCGACCGCGCTCTCCGAGCTCGAGAGCCGAGTCCTCTCGCTGTACCTCGACGGCTACTCCTACGAGCAGGTCGGCGAGCGCCTGAGCTGCGACACGAAGACCGTCGACAACGCGCTGCAGCGCGTCAAGCGCAAGGTCGGCGCGCACCTCGACTCACGCGCCGTCGCGGCCTGAGCCGAGCCTCAACCGGCCGGCACGGAGCGCCGGCCGGCCCGCAGCTCCCGCCGGCGCGCCCGCGACGGCGAGCAGCTAGGGCGCGTCCCGCGGGGGCTCGGCGCCCGGCGCCCCATCCCAGCCCGGCGGGCTCTTGCGGGGGCGGGGACCGAGCGACTCGAAGCCGTAGGTCACCGGCGCGCCA
This sequence comes from uncultured Solirubrobacteraceae bacterium, assembly GCA_963742805.1. GTDB lineage: Bacteria > Actinomycetota > Thermoleophilia > Solirubrobacterales > Solirubrobacteraceae > Palsa-744. Next base: position 1,988,859 of record CAVUNG010000001.1, read on the forward strand.
CCGCGCTTGCGCCGGTAGTACGCCTGCGGCGCGTAGTGATCGCCGTTGCTGATCAGGAGGATCAGGACCAGCAGCAGCACCACGAGCGGGATCGCGACGAACATGATCGGTGCCACTGCTGCCTGTTGCCTCCTCCGTGCGTACGGGGTGCGTCAAGGATACGCCCCGCGTCGCGGGCGCGAGCGCGCCGCCGGTTCGAGAAGGATCAGCGGTGCGCGTGCGTCTCCTCACACACGGCGCCGCATCGCCCGGCGTACGATCGATGAGCTCGGGGCACTCCCGGCGCGGAAGGGACTTTCCAACACCCAAAGGGGGGAATCGGAGACATGGACACCTACGTGATCCTGAGGCGCGGCGGCTGGAGCTCGGGCGATGAGCTCGGCGTCGCGGCCGGGCGCTCGAAATCCGTCGGCGACGAGGAGATGTCCGAGGACATCCGTTGGATCCGCAGCTACGTGCTCGACGAGGGCGATGGCCGCGTCGGCACCGTCTGCATCTATGAGGCGTCGAGCCCGGAGGCGATCCACGAGCACGCCCGGCGCGCCGACCTGCCGGCCGACGAGGTGATCGCCGTCGCCGACACCGTGATCGTCAGACCAGACCCGGCGGCGCCTGGCACCTGAGCTCGGTCGGCAGGCAGCCGGTCCGGCCGGCGGCACCGCGCCCTCGCGAGCGCGGCACCGCCGCCGGGCTCCAGGCTCCGGCTAGAGCTGGCCCTGCGAGGGCTGGGTGGAGTTGCCCGGCGCCTCGGGCTTCAGGCTCGCGCCCGGGGCCGGTGTGACCGCGAGGTTGAACTGCGGGCTTGCCGTGCCGCCGTTTTCGGGGTCGCCGGGGATCTTCACGCGCAGGACGTCGGTCCCGGGGGCGAAGAACACGTGGCTGATCGCGTAGCTGCCGTCGGCGGCCACGGTGCCGACCGCGACGACGTGCCAGAAGCCCTGCGGGCTCATCCGCTGCAGGTAGATTTCGTGACCCGCGTGGGCCGGCGTGACCGTCCCGGTGACGCTGAACGGCTGACCGGATTGGACGCTGCCGGCCCCGGGCACCACCGTGAGGACGTATTTGACGCCCTGGTAGAGGACCGCGGAGCGGCGGTTCGCGCCCTGCACCTTGTAGAAGCTGCTGGCGAGCGTGCCCTGGGCGGGGAAGGCGTACTTGCCTTCGCCGTTGGCCGTGGTCGTCGCGACCGGCTTGAAGGTGCCGGCCTTGGTGCGCGCCAGCAGTGTCAGCGGCGCGTTCGGCGCGCCGGGAGCTTCACCGCTGATCACGACCGATCCGCCGTAGCTGATCGGGTCGGCCGAGGTGAGGATCGTCAGCGACGGGTTCTGCGCCTGGGATATGTCGTAGCTCAGCGTGTTCGACGGGCTGACCGCGTTGCGTTTGTTCGAGTGGACGAGCACGCGGATCTCCGATGCCCCCGGGACCCAGAAGATGTGGGTCAGCGCGAATTCGCCCGTGGAGTCGACGATCGTGCGCCCGATCGAATGCCAGCCGGTCCCACGCACTTCGTTCTGGCGCTGGAGGGTGACCTCCGCGCCCGCGTCGGTGGGGAGCACCGTGCCTTTGAAGGTGACCGCGTTGCGGCGGCCGGTGCGGATGCCGGCGAAGAGCTGTTTGCCTTCCTGCGGGCCCTTGAGTTCGACCTGCGCGATCACGCGGACCGTGCGGTGCGGGCTCTGCGCCGCCGCGAGCGCCGCATAGAAGACGGAGTTCTGCGTCAGCGCGGGGGTCGTGAGCTGGTAGAAGCCGTGGGGATCGGTCACGGCGGTGCCGGCCACGCTGTAGCCGCCCGTCGTCGCCGAGTGCTCGTACACGGTCACGGTCTGGCCTGCTTCGGCGCCTGCCGGGCAGGACGCCTGGCCGTATGCCAGTGCCGTTTCGCCGCTGTTCAAGAGGCGCGGCGCCACGTTGAGGGTCAAGCGGCAGTTGCCGGGGGTCACGCTGTGCTTGCCTGCGCCGTGATGATGGGCGCGGGCGGACGCCGTGGCGGGCACGGCGAGCGCCAAAAGGGCGAGCGCCAGCGCCGGCGTCAGCTTCGGTGAACGCATCGGTGCCTTCTCCTTGTCGGGGATCGGGGTACGTCTCCTCCGCCTGCCCTAACCCCCTCGCTCCGCGTTCGATGCGGTCCCTCGGGCGTCCGTCCAGAGGTTGCAAGAAGGCGCCCCCGGGGGCATCCCTGGGGTACCCTCGGGAGGAAGCGGCGACGGTGCTCGCTGAGGCGTAGACGCGCGGCGGGAGCGCTAAGAGGAGCTGCCGAGCGTGAGCTGGGTGAGCGAGGCGCCGCCGTCCACGGCGATCGTCTGCCCGTTGACCTGAGCGGCCTCGGGGCCGGCGAGGAACGAGACCGCGGCGGCGATCTCGTGCGGCTCGACGAGTCGGCCGGCGGGCGCGGCGGCGAGCGCGCGCTCGCGCACCTCGGCCGGCATCGCAAGCACCTGCTCGGTGCCGACGAGGCCCGGAAGGACGGCGTTGACCGTGATCCCGCGGCCCGCGTTCTCGACCGCGAGCGTGCGCACCATGCCGAGCTGTCCCGCCTTCGACGCGGCGTATGCGACCTGTCCGGGCAGCCCGCCGAGCGCGGCGACGCTCGAGATCACCACGATGCGCCCGTGGCGCCGCTCGCGCATGCCCAGCAGGCACGCCTGGATGGTCCGGAACGTCCCCGTCAGGTTGACGTCGACGTCGAGCTGCCATTGCTCGGCCGTCATGCGATGCCCGGCGGCGATCGTCGTCGTCACGCCGGCATTGGCCACGCAGACATCGATGTCGCCGAGCGGCGGGAACTCGTCCCGGGCGACGTCGAGCGCGATGTCGCATCCCTCGCGCAGGTCGAGCGTCAGGACCTCCATGCCGTCGGTGGCAAGGCGAGCCGCGATGGCCGCGCCGATGCCCCGCGCGGCGCCGGTCACCAGCGCTCTGCGCGGCTCGGTCACAATTGCCCCTCCGACGACCATCGAAGGAGCGAACGATGACAGACCGCTGGTTCACCGACGAGCAGCTGGAGCAGCTGTCCCGGCCGACGATGGATCGCGCGATCGAGGCGATCGATGCGGGCGACCTCGATGCGGCCCGCCGCCTGTGCTCGGAGATGAAGCACGAGTGGCAGATGCTTCACGACCTGATGGCCGCCGGGGTGCTCGACCTCGTGTCGTTCATCCAGCAGCGCCTCGGCGAGGACGGCGTCGCCGAAGCCTGGACGGAGTCCATGAACCGCGGCTGGCGCCGCCACCACGACGCGATCGTGGCTCTCGACCGGCGCGACCTCGTCGAGCTGCTGGCGGCGACCTGGCGCGCTCACTCCTGCTCGGGCGTGGGCCCCAATCCCGGCTCGCTTCTCGATCACCGAGGATGAGGAGAAGGTCAGCTTCGCGATGAACCCGTGCGGCTCGGGGCAGCGGCTCGTGCGCAACGGCGCCTACGAGGGGCTGCCGGGCGGCGGCGTCACCCAGGAGGCGCACGACTGGTCGTTCGACCGCAAGGGGTTCCCGCTGTACTGCACGCACTGCTCGTTCATGAACGAGTCGCTGCCGATCCAGTGGTCGGGCTACCCGCTGTATCCCTCCGAGCCGCCCGAGGACTACGCCAAGGACCCCTGCACCTGGCACTGGTACAAGGACCCCGACGACATCCCCGAGCGCCACTGGGGACGCTACGGCGCGGTGAAGCCGGAGCGCGCGGGCTGAGCGGGTGCCCATGAGCCGCGAGGTACGGCTACGGGCCCGGAGCGAGCACCGCGAGTACGTGCAGCAGGAACGGGCGCCCGCGGAAGCGCTCGACTTCCGGGAAGCGCCGGAAGTGCTCCTCGCTCGGCGCCGGCTCGTTCAGGCGCTCGATCACGAAGCCGGCGTCCGCAAGTGCTTCGGTAGTACCGCGAAAGGGGACGGTGTGCGTCACGGAACGTCATCCGCCCGGCCGGCCGCACGATCTCCTTGTCGTACGCCGTCTCCTCGTAGTAGCCGCCGCCGGCGTCGGGCCACGTGTCGATCGGGTGCAGGATCGAGATGAAGAAGCGCCCGCCGGGGGACAGCACGCGCGCCACCTCAGCGACGACGGCAGAGAGGTCGTCGACCGTCATCAGCGCCATCGAGGCGACCGCGAGGTCGGCGGCGCCGTCCTGGAGCGGGAGCGCCGCGGCGTCGGCGAGGAGCAGCTCGCTGTCCGGCATCCGCATCGCGCGCGGCCGCCAGCAGCGACGGCGAGGAGTCGACGCCGATCACGTTGTGGCCGAGCCGTGCGAGCTCGCGGGTCAGGCGTCCCTCGCCACATGCGATGTCGAGCGTGAGCCGCCCCGGCGCCGGCAGCATCGCGAGCGTCGCCGGGAGGTTCAGCAGCCAGAACCCGTGGTCGAGCTCGCGGCTCCTGGCCCAGCGCACCCAATCCTCCGCGCGCTCCTCCCAGACCTCCCGGAAGGCGCCGTCGCTCACGGCCGGATGACGTTGTCCGGGTTCGGCTGCTGAGAGGCTGGAGCCTGGCTGTAGTCGCCGAAGGGCCCGTCGCGGCGCTCGACCGCGGCGCCGACGCCCTCGCTCTCGGCGAGCTCGATGAACTGCCCCGCCTCCGGCGTGTTGCGCATCAGTCCGTCGAGGATCGGTCCGAGCGTCTGCGTCGAGGCCAGGCCCATGTTCTCGTAGGCCTGATTGACGATCAGCTTCATCGCGGTCAGCTGGGAGAGCGGGATCGCCGCGAGGCGCCCGGCTTCGGCCGCGACCTCGGCCTCCAGCTCGGCGAACGGCACCGAGCGGTTGATCAGCCCTGCCTGCGCGGCTTCGGTGCCCGGACAGCGGGCGGCCCGTGAGCGCGTACTCCTTGGCTCGGGTCAGACCGAGCCGGTAGAGCCACATGCCGGTGAGGTAGCAGCCCCACATGCGCGAGTAGGGCGTCCCGATGCGGGCGTCGTCGCTGGCGATCACGAGGTCGGCGCAGAGCGCCATGTCGCTGCCGCCGCCCACGCACCAGCCGTGGACCTGGGCGATCACCGGCTTCGGGGAGCGCCAGATCGACATGAACTTGGGCACCGGCCCGGCGGCGGGGGAGGTGGCCATGGCGAAGTCCTTGCCGGGGTCCCAGCGGCCGTCGGTCGTCATGCCCTCGTCCCAGTGGTGGAAGCCGCCGCCGAAGTCGAAGCCGGCGCAGAACGCGCGGCCCGCGCCGCGCAGGACGATCACCTTGACGGCGCCGTCCAGCGATGCGCGCTGGATGGCGTCCTGGAGCTCGTCGGGCATCGGCGGGACGATCGTGTTCAGCCGCTCGGGCCGGTTCAGCGTGATCGTCGCGACCGCGCCGGCGGTGTCGAAGAGGATCGTCTCGTATGCCATGTCTTCCTCCTGGGGATGGACGCGGGCGATGCTATTCGCTCACTCGCGCCCGGAGGCGGCGTCCACGAGCGCGGCCAGCCGCGAAGGGCGCCCGCTGCGCTGCTCGGACGCGTCGGCGTGGCGATACAGCGCGTAGACCGCGTGGATCTCCGCCCATCGCAGCGGCTCGGGCTCCCAGCGGCGCGGATGCCTGCCGACCCAGGGGAGGGCGGTCAGCTCGGTCGCCTCGCCGAGGATCAGGTCGCGCAGCGTGCGGCCGGCGAGGTTGGCGGCGGCGACACCCTCGCCGACGTAGCCGCCGGCGCTTGCGAGCCCGCTCGAGCGGTCGGCAGCGACGAAGGGGCACCAGTCGCGGGGGACGCCGAGCACGCCCGACCACGCGTGCGCGACCTCCGCGTCCGCGGCGGCCCGGAACATCGCGGCGAGCTTCGCGCGCAGGCTCGCGACCGTGCTCTGCGCGGTGTCGCCCCGGCCGTCCGTGCGCGAGCCGTAGCGGTAGGGCACGCCCCTGCCGCCGATCGCGATGCGCCCGTCGGCGGTGCGCTGCAGGTACACGTAGACGTGGGCGCCGTCGCCGATCGTCTCGGCCCCGCCCCATCCGATCTCCTCCCAGGCCTCGGCGGGCAGCGGCTCGGTGACGATCATCGAGCTGTTCATCGGCACGAGCGCGCGGCGCTGGCCGTGCAGGCTCGCCGTGTAGCCCTCGGTGGCACGCACGACCCAGCGCGCTCGCACCCCACCGCGGGTCGTCCAGACACGTCCCGGGGCGATCTCGCGTGACCGCGCGTGCGCTCGTGGATGTCCACGCCGAGCGCCTCGACGGCCGCCGCGAGCCCGAGCACGAGCTTGACCGGATGAACGCGCGCGACGTGCGGCGAGAAGCTCGCGCCCACCGCGCCGGCCACCCGGACGCGCTCGCTCAGCGCCACGGCGGAGAGCTCCCGCAGATCCTCCTCGCCGAGGCCGTGGCGGCGTGCGCCGGCGATGCCCTTGCGCAGCCGCGTGAGCTGGGCGCTGTCGAGCGCCACCGTCAGCGTGCCCCCCTGCACGAGGTCGGCGTCGATCGCATGCTCGCCGAGCACGCCGGCAACCTCTGGGACGGTGGCGAACATCGCGCGCTGGAGGGCCTCGTAGCCGCTGCCGTATGCGCGGGGCGGGCCGGAGAAGAAGCCGGAGAGCCAGCCGCCGTTGCGCCCGGAGGCGCCGAAGCCGGCCTGCTCGGCCTCCAGCACGACGACGCGCAGCGACGGCCGTGCGCGCTTGAGGTAGTAGGCGGTCCACAGGCCCGTGTAGCCGGCTCCGACGATCGCGACGTCGGCCTCGGCGGGCCCCGGCAGGGCCGGGCGCGGCGGCGGCATCCCGCCGAGCGACTCCCACCAGAAGCCCAATTCGCCGATCCGCATTTTGCGAGCCTAGTGCGGGCCGCGAATCAGGGTTATCATCGACGCGTCCGCCGGCTTCGGGCGGGGTGGAGAGAGGGAGGAATCGATGGAGGCCGCAGTTTCAGGACCGGCTACGAAGGGTGGGAGGGCGGGGACCCCCTCAACGGGTGCGGCCACGATCGCAGAGGCGTTCCGCATCACCGCCGCCGAACGCGAGGGCGAGATCGCGATCCGCACCAAGGACGACGCGTTCACGATCACCTGGGGCTCGCTCCGCGACCGCGCGGACGCGCTCGCCGCCGGCCTGCACGCGCTCGGGCTGCGCCGCGGCGACACGCTCGCGCTGATGATCGGCAACCGTCCCGAGTTCCACCTCTGCGACATCGCGGGGATGATGGTCGGGGCCGCGCCGTTCTCGATCTACGCCACGTACACGGCCGAGCAGATCGCCTACCTCGTCGCCGACGCGGAGGCGCGCATCCTGATCTGCGAGCAGGCCTACCTGGATCGCGTGCTCGAGGCACGCAACAGCCTGCCCGCTCTCGAGCACATCATCGTCGTCGACGGAGAGGCCCCCGGCGGGACGCTGGCGCTCGCGGACATCGAGGGCTCGGACGCCGAGTTCGACGTCGAGGCCTCGGTCGCGGCGCTGGAACCGACCGACATCCTCACGCTCATCTACACCTCCGGCACGACGGGCCCGCCGAAGGGCGTCCAGCTCATCCACCGCAACCTGATGGCCGCCTGCGAGGGCCTCGACGAGCTGATCGAATTCCCCAAGGACGGCCGCGTGATCTCCTGGCTGCCCTCGGCTCACGTGGCCGAGCGCAACGCCCACCACTACCTGCCGATCGTCTACGGCCTGCAGATCACGTGCTGCGAGGACCCCCGCCAGGTGCTCTCCTACCTCCCCGAAGTGCGGCCGAGCTGGTTCTTCGCCGTGCCGCGCATCTGGGAGAAGCTGAAGGCCGGGCTCGAGACGATGCTCGCCTCGCAGCCCGAGGAGCAGCGCGCGACGGTTCAGGAGGCGCTGGAGGCCGCGCTGCGCAAGGTGCGCCTGGAACAGGCCGGGCAGCCCGTGCCGCCCGAGCTCGCCGAGCGGGTGACCCGGGCGGACGCCGAGATCTTCGCTGGGCTGCGCACGATGCTCGGCCTGGATCAGGTCGAGGCGATCAACGTCGGCGCCGCGCCGACGCCCGTCGAGGTGCTCGAGTTCTTCCACGCGATCGGCCTGCCGCTGGCCGAGCTGTGGGGGATGAGCGAGACCTGCGGGGCCGGCACCGTCAACCCGCCGGACCGGATTCGGATCGGAACCGTCGGCCCGCCGGCGCCGGGGGTGGAGATCAGGCTCGACACCGACGGCGAGGTGCTGATCCGCTCGGACGTCGTGATGAAGGGATACCGCAACCTGCCCGAGAAGACCGCGGAGTCGTTCACCGAGGACGGCTTCCTGCGCACCGGCGACATCGGCGAGTTCGACGAAGCGGGCTACCTCAAGATCGTCGACCGCAAGAAGGAGCTGATCATCAGCGCCGCCGGCAAGAACATGTCCCCGGCGAACATCGAGGCGACGCTGAAGGCAGCCTCCCCGCTGATCGGCCAGGCGTGCTGCATCGGCGACCGCCGTCCCTACAACACGGCGCTGCTCGTGCTCGACGCCGACTTCGCGCCGATGTGGGCGGGCCAGCAGGGGATCGAGGACACCTCCCTGGAGGCGCTCGCGCGCGACGAGCGGATGCTGGCAGCCGTCGCCGAGGGCGTCGAGGCGGCCAACGCGAAGCTGGCCAAAGTCGAACAGATCAAGAAGTTCACGGTCGTCGAGGGGGATTGGCTCCCCGGCGGCGATGAGCTGACGCCCACGATGAAGCTGAAGCGCAAGCCGATCGCCGAGAAGTACGACGGGGCGATCGAGTCGATGTACACGGCTTAGCGGGAGGTCCCCGTCGCCCGCCGCGAAGGGGGCGGCGCCACGTCCGGTCGCCGCCCCCCTCGATTGCTACCCGCTGTACGGGTTATTTTTTCTTTTTTTCCTTCGGGGGCTTCGCGAATTTGCGCGCCCATTCGACGGCCGTCTGCTCGAAGTCGCCGATCATCACGGCCTTGTTGTGGCCCGCTGACGACGGCAGCCCGGCCAGCAGGTTCACCAGCACCGTGCTGAGGCCGCAGTTTTTCGCCGCCGGCACCGCGAACGTGTGGTCTTCCAGAACCACGTCCGTGAGCTTGATGATTTTCTTCTTCCCTACGAGCGTTTCGGTGCCCTTTTTGACGTTTTCGAGGTGCAGGACGACCGGTTCGGCTTCCGAGCCGATCATGCAGCTTTCGCCGAGCAGCGGATTGTCGAGTTTGATCTGCAGCGGCAACTGGACCGCGGTGCCTTCGCCGCCCTGCGCGACCAGCACCTGATTGACGAGGATCTGGTTCGCGGGGGCCGCCAGCGAGGCCGTCGCGGTGACTTCGCCACCGACGCCTTCGAGCAGGCCCGGCAGCCCCAGCAGGCCACCCGGGACCTTCTGCGGCGGGCTGATCAGGGTGTTGCCGTCGCGCGCCGGGATCAGGTTTGTCAGCGCGAAGAAGAAGGGCATCCCGCCCTGCAGCGTGATCGGGTTTTCGATCGGCACGTCCTTGTTGCCCATCTTGAATTCACCGGAGGTCGTGTGCGCGACCACGCAGAAGTGGGCGGTCGTCTCCGGGCAGTCGAGGAACTCGGCGAATTCTTCCTTCAGCTGCGTGTTGGCGGCCGGTGCCGGCGGCGCGGCCAGCAGGGCCGCTGCGCACAGCAGCGCTCCTGCGCTCGCCAGCATCTTCAAGCGGGCTGCGAACGGTCGCCGCGCCCTGCTGGGGGTTCTGGGCATCTCTCTCGGTCTCCTTTGTTCCGGGGTGTGCGCCCGGACCCCTCCGCGCGGGCACATCCGCTCCGGACCGGTCGCAGGACCCGGACGGCGGCCGCAGCCGCCACCGGGCGAGGCGCCGGCCCCTCACAAGGCAGGTCTAACACGATGTTCCTATGGTGTCAAGCCAGTGGACATGTGGTGGCGCTGCTGACGCGGGCCTCGGGTGGCATGCAGCAAGAGGCCCCGCCGAAGCGGGGCCTCTTTCTCGCAGAGGGGCTGCGAGAGCTTGTCAGGAGACGCTCAGCATCCCCGAAATCATCTCCTTGCCAACCTTCTTGGCCGCCGCCGTGTCCTGTGGCGGCCGACCAGCTATGAGAACGCTCGCGGCAACGCGAAAGTTGGCTCGGTAGGAGACTTTTCAGGCGGGGACTTCGAGCAGATCCGCCAGCTTGGCCAGCGACATCTCTGTCCCCAAGCGGTTGTCGGCCTCCGCCACGCCGCGCGGCAGGCCTGCATGGTCGATCCGGACCTCAGCGCCTGCGGGGGCGGGATGGATGGTCGTGGTCACCGTCATCTCGCCGCGCAGGTCCTCGCGCGCGGTCTCGAACTCGACCGCTTCGACCACGCGCTCGACCGGCACCAGTTCGAGGAACCGCCCGGCGTAGGTATCCGTGCGATCCCGCGTCTTGCCGAGGGCGGGCTCGTCGTAGGTCAGCGAGACCCTGAAGCGCCCGCCGGTGCGGGGCTCCCACTCGTGGACTTCGCTGCGCATGCCGTCGGGGACCTTCCAGCGCGCGACGGAGTCCGGGTCGAGCAACGCGCGGTAGACCGCGCTCGGCGCGGCCCGGATCTGGCGCGTGACGATCGTGTGACCGATAGCGTCATTGTGCGGTATGGGCGTCGAATTTTCTCTGTTCCCTGTTGTGGAACGCCGCTCGGGCGGGTACTGATTCCCGTCGTGCGAGTCAGATGCTTGCGAGGGGCTGCAGTCGCTGTGCTGCTGGCTGCGGCCGGCGCCGGGGCGCTGCCCGGCGTAGCCTCGGCGCTTCTGCCGCCGGGGGTCGACGCGATGGCCGGCGCCAGCGCGAAGGGCCGGACGGTCAAGCTCCTGACCCCGCGGCTCTACACAAAAAACACGCACACGCTGCTCTTGGCGTTCGTGCTCGCGGGCGGTGGCGGATCGGGCGAGCACGTCGCGCACCTCTCCGGCGATGGGCTGCACTGGAAGCCCCTCGCGCGCAGCGACGGCGGGGGCGGCGCCACGGAGGTCTGGCAGGCCCGCGCCACACATTGGGAGAAGGGACGGATCGCCGCCACGCTCGCGGCGGCCGCGTACCCGGCGAGCATCAAGGTGATCGCCTACGGCGGTGCCTCGACCCGCGTGGCGGCTCACGCCGCGCGGAAGGGGCGCAGCTCAACGCCGAGGATCGCGCTCCGGCCCGTGGCCGGCTCGCTGGTCCTGACGGCCGGGCTCGACGAAGGACAGCGCAGCAGCTCCACGATCGCCGACAGCGCGACCCGGAAGGTCCTTTTCAAGGCCTTCGACCGGCGCCGGCGGGCCGGATCCTGGATCGCGCTCGCCGCCGCCCGCACCGCGCACGAGGCGGTCAGCTCGGGGCCCGGCTTCGCGCACGCCTGGCACATGACGGCGGTCGACGTGGTCGTCCCGGGCCTCAAACGGCTGATCGAAGAGGGGCTGCTCACCGCCTTCGGCGCCAAGCGCACGGCCGCCTCCGCGGCAGGCCTTCCGCCCGGGTGCTCGCCGCTTCCGGCCTTCGAGGTCGGAGTCGAGGACGATCCGGTGTTCCTCGGGTTGCAGCCCGCGATGAGCCCCGCCCGTGGCTTCGCGCTGGCGGAAACCGTGTTCCACGCCCGCCTGCTGCGGCTGAACGTCATGTGGGGAGAAGTGAAGCGTTACGGCTGGGGGCCCTATGACCGCGCCGTCCAGATGGCGCGCGAACACTGCTGGGGCGTCCATCTGACGATCACGTGGACCCCGCCCTTCGAGGAAGGGGTCCTCAACAGCGAACTCAGCACCGAACATCTCAACCTCTCCCTGCTGGCTTCGTTTGCCAGGGAAACCGCCTCCCGCTACGCCGGCAAGGTGAGCCGCTTCGCGATCGGGAACGAGCCCAACGGGGCCAAGTTCATCGGCCACGCCCAGAGCGAGTCGCAGGCGATGAGGAGCTACGACTCCGCCTACATCACCGCCTACGACGCCCTGAGGTCGGTCGATCCCGGCGCCTCGGTGATCGCGGGCGAACTCGCCGGGCGGGACATCTACAACTGGCTCTCCAATGTCGCCACGCTGCCGGGCAACGGCATCGGCATCCACCCCTACCAGCTCGCCGAATCCTTCGCGAACTTCGTGCAGTACATCAAGCCCGTGCCGCTGCTGATCAGCGAGGACGGCGTCCAGGCCAGCGAACCGAACCAGCTCGCCAAGGACCTTGCGCTGCTCGAGAGCGCGCGGCAGGCCGGCGCGAGCGAGTTCGTCTTCTACCAGCTGTCCCGTGCGGACGCGACGCCCCGGTTCTTCTGGAACACGGGGATCGAATGAGGACGAGCCGGGACCGTGTTGTGCGTGCCAGGCGCCGGCGGGGGGTCTAGCCGCGTCGCATCAGCCGCCCTACGGCGGCCATCATCTCGTCGGTCCGGTCATCGCGCTGATCCGGGGCGGCGCCGAGCACGCACGAGTGCGCGTGGTCGTCGAGCAGGCCGAGCGCAACCTTGTCGAGCGCCGCTTGGATCGCGGAGATCTGCGTCAGCACGTCGATGCAGTAGCGGTCCTCGTCGACCATCTTCCGCACGCCGCGCACCTGACCCTCGATGCGGCTGAGGCGGTTGTCGAGCTGATCCTTGTTCGCGGTGTAGCCGCGGACCGGAGCGGGGGTCTCTGCAGCCATGCCCCTGAGCATATCAGATACCCCCGGGGGGTATGCTACGGTGGCTCGCATGAGCGGCGTTCCGAACGTCCTGTGGATGGGGCTGAAGGACTCGTTCCTGATGGCGTGGGAGGTCTGGTGGGCACTCGTTCTGGGGTTCGCGATCAGCGCCATCGTGCAGGCGTGGGTGCCGCGAGGGCGGATCGAAGCATCACTCTCCGCATCGGGAGCCAAGCCCGTCACGCTCGCCACGGGCCTCGGAGCGGCATCCTCGTCGTGCTCCTACGCCGCGGTCGCGATCGCCAAGAGCCTCTTCCAGAAGGGCGCGTCCGCGGCGACGGCGCTCGCCTTCCAGTTCGCATCGACCAACCTCGTCTGGGAGCTCGGCGTCGTGCTCTGGTTGTTGATCGGCTGGCAGTTCACGCTCGCCGAGTACCTCGGCGGGCTGGTGATGATCGTGCTGATGACGGCCATGCTGAGGCTGTTCGTCTCACGCAGGCTCGAGCGCGACGCGCGGGCTCACGCCGAAGCTGCCGACAGCGGGCATCAACACCACTCCGCCGGCGAGCACATGAGCCTTCGCGAGCGGCTCTCCTCGATGTCGGCGTGGTCGGACGTCGCGCACAACTTCCGCGGCGACTGGCAGATGCTCTGGAAGGAGATCGCGATCGGGTTCCTCCTGGCCGGGTTCATCGCCCAGCTCGGCAACGACTTCTTCAACGGCCTGTTCCTGGGTGGAACCGGTGGGGCGCTCGCGACGATCGAGAACGTGCTGATCGGCCCCGTGATCGCCGTGCTGTCGTTCGTGTGCTCGGTTGGGAACGTGCCGCTCGCGGCGGTGCTCTGGTCGGGAGGGATCAGCTTCGGCGGTGTCCTGGCCTTCCTGTTCGCCGATCTGATCGTGATCCCGATCATCCTGGCGTACCGCAAGTACTACGGCGGGCGCTACACGGCACGGATCGTCGCCCTGATGTTCGTGACGATGGTGCTCGCGGCCCTGATCGTGGACGGGCTGTTCAGCGGGCTCGGCCTGATCCCGACCGGCCCCCGTCCGAGCCGCGCGGACATCTTCGGGACCATCTCCGTCAACTACAAGCTGTTCCTCAACGTCCTCGGGCTCGCCGTGTTCGGCGCGTTGTTCTGGCTGACCCGGGCCCGCGGCGCGACCGACCCGGCCTGTGGGATGAAGGTCGACCGCGAGAAGGCGATCGTCGACCACGTCGACGGGGAGAAGGTGTACTTCTGCTCGGAGCACTGCCGCGACGCGTTCACCGGGCGGGGCGTGGGGGTCGCCGCCGGGCACTGACTGGCCCCGGTCGGCGGGGGTCGGACGCGCCAAGCCGGAGACGGGACTCGAACCCGTGACCCCCTGTTTACAAGACAGGCGCTCTACCAGCTGAGCTACTCCGGCGCGCCCCTCAAGCTAGCGCGCGCCGCCGCTCGCATGGCGTGGCGGCGGCCCGCTCGCACGGTTGCCGAGCCCTGCTGGGCGCGAGCCGATCATTCGCTAGGGTCAAGTGGAGGGACGCGGGGGAGAAGAGATGACCGGCGGATTCAGCATCGAGGAGGAGCGTCTGGCACAGGGCCACCGGCTCGTGCTCGACGGCGAACTCGATCTCGCGGCCGCCTACGACCTGGAGACAAGGCTCAGCCGCCTCTGCGCCGAGGGGCCGATCGAGCTCGACCTCCGCAAGGTCACGTTCATGGACTCGATGGGGATGCGCTCGCTGCTGACGGCCCGCGACATGTGCACGGAGGCCGGATCCAGCCTTTCCGTGCAGGCCGGCAAGGGCCAGCGCAAGATGCTCGAAGTCACCGGTCTGATTGAGGTTCTGCCGATTCGGCACCTCGACGAAGACGCCGGCTGAGGCCGGTCTGTCGTCCCAGGTTCGTTGAGCATCGCCCGTTTCGGGTAAGGGGAGTGAAGGCGCCCCCTGTCGCCCACCCCCGGAGGGGGGAGGTGCGCCGTCAAGACGATGCTGATGACCCCTGGACCGATCGCCACCGACAACGAGCTCTGCAGGGTCCTCGATGTGGACCCGAGCCTGGCCGAGTCGATCCCGCCCGAGCTGCGCGAGCGGGCGGTCGCCGAGTGCGTGGCCGGCGTGATCACGCTGCCCACGGGCCGCTGGCGCAACGCTCCGGCCGTCACAGGCAGTGGCGGCATCGGCCTGCTCGTCCTAGACGGCCTCCTCGTCCGGCGCGTGGGCATCGAGGGCCGCTTCGGCGCCGAGCTGCTCGGCGAGGGCGACCTGCTGCGCCCCTGGGAGGGCGAAGAGGACCTCCCGACGCTGCCTCTGACCACCGCCTGGCGGGTGCTGGAGACGGCGCGGCTGGCCGTGCTCGACGACGTCTTCATGGCGCACCTTGCCGACTACCCCCAGCTTGGCGGGCGGCTGGTCGGGCGGGCGCTCGCCCGCTCTCGCAACATCGCCGTGAACATGGCGATCGTCCATCAGGCGCGCGTGGATGTGCGCCTGCACATGCTGTTCTGGCACCTGGCGTCGCGCTGGGGCCGTGTCGGCAGCGGGGCGGTGACGGTGCCGCTGCGATTGACCCACGCCGTCCTCGCCGAACTTGCGGCGGCGCGCCGGCCGACCGTCACCAGTGCGCTCACCGGGCTCTCCAGGCGCGGCCTCGTGCGCTCGACGGAGGCCGGCTGGGTGCTGACCGGCGAGCCGCCCGGCGAACTCGGCGACGTCGCTCGGCTCGCAGAGCTCGCGGCGGGCTGAACGCCGGTCGATCAGCCCTGTAACGCGGCCCGGGGCACCGTGTAAACAGGGCATGGCGATCCCCCTCTCAGACCGGCGCCCGCACGGCGCGCCCGAGCCGCAGGAGCAGCCCGGCGTCGATCTCGGCGGCTTTCGCGAGCGCTCGCTGAACCGCGGCGTGAACCCGGTCATCTACCGGACGCTGCGGGCGCTGCTCGTCCCCTTCTTCCTCGTCTACTTCCGCATGCAGAGGGTGGGGCGCGAGCACCTTCCGCGCACGGGACCGCTGCTGCTGGCCTCGAACCACCGCAGCTTCCTCGACCCGTTCGTGATCGGCACGCTCGTGAAACGTCCCGTCTACTACATGGCCAAGCGCGAGCTGTTCGAGAAGCGCTGGCAGGCGTGGGTGCTGAACGCGCTCGGCGCCTTCCCGGTCGATCGCGGTGCGGGCGACGGCGATGCGATGGCCACCGCGCGGACGATCCTCGAACGCGGCGACTGCGTGGTCGTCTTCCCGGAGGGAACGCGGGTGCGGCCCGGCCCGCTCGGCACTCCCCACCGGGGCGTCGGGCGCCTGGCGCTGGAGACGGGCGCCCCCGTCGCTCCCGTCGCCGTGATCGGCACCGAGGACGTGCGGCGCGGCTGGCGCATCAGGCCTCGCAAGGTGCGCCTGCGCGTCGGGCGCCCCCTCCACTACCCGCGGGTCGAGCGCTGCTCGCCGAGCCTTGCCGGCGCCGTCACCGAACGGATCTGGGCATGCGTCAGCCTGCAGTGGGACTGGTTGGGCGGCGAGCCGGCGGGAGCGGGCGAGCCGCATGCCGACTCGCCGCCGCGTGAGGTCTCAAGGGCCGCCTGAGCCCTGCTCCGGAGGTAGGGTGCATGGGTGGCCGCGCAGGCAAGCACGAAGTCCAAGGCGCAGCTCGACGAGGAGTTCACCGAGCTCTACCGGGCCCACCTTCGCGACGTCTACTCCTACGCGTACTACCGGGTGGGCAACCACCACGACGCCGAGGATCTGACGGAGCAGACATTCCTGCAGGCCTACCGTCATTTCGAGCGCGCGCAGCGCGAATCGGAGGGGCGCCCGCTGCGGCCGTGGCTGATCCGCATCGCCCACAACCTCGCCGCGAATCTCTATCGCGACCGCGCCCGCAAGCCGGCCTCGCCGATCGACGAGACGACCACGATCATGGCGCCGCATACGACCGAGCAGCTGGTCGAGGGCCGCGACGAGCTGAGCCGCATCCTGGACGGCGTGGGCAAGCTGCCCGACGACCGCCGCGAGGCGCTGATCATGCGCTTCGCACTGGGGATGGACAACCGCGAGATCGCCCGCGCTCTCGGCCGCTCCGACGGCGCCACGAAGGTGCTGATCCACCGCGCGATCAGGCAGCTGGAGGAGATCGTCGGGGAGAACGGCGCCGGCCCCGCCGCGAAGGCGCCCGCAAGCGAGAAGGCGGACGATGACTGAGGCCGCGACCAACTTCGAGGCGCTGCTGCGCGAAGCGCTCGCGCCCGTCGAGCCGCCCGCTGAACTCGCGGCCCGCCTCGAGGGGGCGCTGCAGAGCATCACCGAGATGGCTGCCGACGAGCTCGAAGCGTGGGAGCTGTCGGCGATGCGCGACCCCCGCAACTGGGTGCGGCCCGCCGCCGCGCTCGTCGCCGGCGGTGCCGCCGCGACCGCGCTCGTCGTGCTGCGGGCCAGGCACCGCGCCGCCGCGTCGCCGCCGCGGAGCCTTGCCGGCGTGCGCAACGCCGCCGGCCGCACGCTCGAAGACCTCGAGCGCGAGACGCGGCGGCTGCTCGGCGACCGCTGAGGGGCCGGGCCAGGCCCGGCCCCGAGCTAGGCTCTCCCTCCGCCATGGCCACCTGCTACCGGCATCCCTCGCGCGAGACCGGCGTCTCCTGCTCCAACTGCGGGCGCCCGATCTGCCCGGACTGCATGACGACCACGCCCGTCGGCATGCGCTGTCCCGAGTGCGCGCGGCAGCGCACAGCGGTCAAGCGGCTGCGAGACGCGGCGAGCGTCCCGCGCGTCACCTACACCCTGATCGCGATCAACGTGATCGTGTTCCTGACCGAGCAGGGCCAGTTCGGTTTCAGCAGCACGGGTGTCTACGGCAAGGTGGTCGCCGAAGGCGTCCTCTACCGCGGAGCGATCGCCGAAGCCGACCAGTACTACCGTCTCGTCACCGCGGGCTTCCTGCACGAGAACATCCTGCACATCGGCTTCAACATGTACCTGCTCTACCTGCTCGGGCTGATGCTCGAGCCTGCGATCGGCAGCGCCCGCTTCGCGGCGATCTACTTCACCGCGCTGCTCGCCGGCTCGTTCGGGGCGTTGCTCGCGACGGCCAGTCCGACCCTCGGTGCATCGGGGGCGATCTTCGGATTGATGGGGGCGGCCGCGGTGGAGCTCCGCGCGCGCGGCTTCAGCGTCATGCAGTCGGGGATCGGCTTTCTGATCATCATCAACCTGGTCTTCAGCTTCAGCGTCCCCAACATCTCGGTCGGCGCGCACATCGGCGGTCTGATCGGAGGCGCCATCGCCGCGCTCGCGATTCGCACAGCCGACGCGCGCCGCATGCCCGCGCTCGGCTTCGTCGCCTGCGTCGTGATCAGCGTCGCCGCCGTGGCCGCGTCGATCGCGGTCTCCCACGCGAGCGGCACCGGCTTCGCCTGACCGCGTCCTAGCTCGGCGACGCGAGCTGATCCAGCTCGACTGCGCGGCCGTCGAGCGGCACGTCTGGCAGCTGCCCGGGATGGAGCAGCCGGGCGAGCAGCTCGAGCCCGTCTACCAGCCTCGGCCCCGGGCGCGAGAAGTAGGCAGCGGCATCGACGGCGACGATTCTGGCCGCGCCGAGCGAGCGCAGCTGCTCGGCGTGGGCCAGCGCCTCCTCGTGCGCGCGCTGCGCGTCATAGCCGCAGGGCATGACCACCACGACCTCGGGGCGTGCCTGCGCGAGCTCCTCCCAGCCGACCGTCTCCGAAGGCTCCCCCGGCATCCCCAGCACGTCCTCACCGCCCGCGAGCTCGATCAGCTGCGGCGTCCAGTGGCCTGCCACGAATACGGGGTCGAGCCACTCGAGCGCGGCCACGCGAGGACGCTCGGCGCGGCGCACGGCGAGCTTCACGCGGTCGATCCGCCCCGAGGTGCGGGCGAGCAGCTCGACGCCCTCGCGCCGGCGGCCGGTCGCCTCGGCGAGGGTTCTGACGTCGCCGAGCGTCTCGCCGAGCGTGTTCGGGTCGAGCGCGATCACGCGAGGATGCGTCGGCAGCTCCTTCGCGATCGCCTCGACATCCTCGTAGGAGACGGCGCACACCGGGCAGAGCGCCTGCGTGACGATCAGATCGGGCTCGAGCGCCGCCAGCAGGTCCGCGTCGAGCTCGTAGATCGACTCGCCGGCAAGCGTGCGCTCGCGCACGGCGGCGTCGATCTCTCCCGAGCTGAGTCCCGGCGGCAGCGCATCGCGGGTGACACGCGGCAGCGACAGCGCTGCGAGGGGGTAGTCGCACTCGTGGGTCACACCGACGAGGTCCTCTTCGAGCCCGAGGGCGAACAGCAGCTCGGTGGCGTGGGGCACGAGGCTGACGATCCTCACGCCAGAGAATGTAAGGCCTTCGCGCGGGTAAGCTGGGTTCGATGGCGCTTCTCGGCGATGCCGACATCGATCATGAGCTGGCCGGCCTGGACGGCTGGCGGCGCGAGCCGCCGGACAGCATCGCGCGGGACTTCGAGTTCGCGGACTTCGCCGCCGCGATGGCCTTCGTCCAGAGCGTCGGCGAGGCGGCCGAGGACGCAGGCCACCACCCCGACATCCTGCTGCACGGCTGGAACAAGGTCCGCCTGACGTACTCCACACACTCCGAGGGCGGCCTCACGGCGGCCGACTTCGCGCAGGCCGCACGGGTCTCGCAGCTCGCCTGAGCGAAGTCGCCTTCCGCCGGTCGCCCTTGCTACCGTTGACAGGCCGACCGTCTTGATGATCGACGACGAAGAACTTCCTCGAAGTAGCGTCGCCCCGCCGGGCGGCCCGCGCAGAGCGCGCGGCCTGACCCGCTCCGGCCGGGGCTGCGACCCAGCTCACGGGCTCCTGCTGAGGGACGCCGCGCGCCTGTGAACGGCCTGAAGCTGATCCTCGCGGCCGTGCTGGTCGGGATCAACGCGTTCTTCGTGATCGCCGAGTACGCGCTCGTCCGCTCCCGCCGCGCGCGGTTGGAAGTGATGCGCGAGGAGGGCCAGAAGGGCGCCGGGCTGGCGCTCGAGCAGCTGGGCCAGGTCAACGACTACATCTCGGCGGTCCAGATCGGCGTCACCATGACCTCGATCGCGATCGGTGCGCTGGCCGAGCCCGCGCTGGCGGGCATCCTCAAGAACTGGCTGCCCTCCGGGTGGAGCCACGGCGTCGCCGCGGCGATCGTCGCGATCTTCGCCTTCGCGGTGATCTCGTTCGTGCAGCTGATCGGCGGCGAGATCGTGCCGAAGTTCTACGCGATCGACCGCTCGGAGACGGTCGCCCGCCGGGTCGCCCGGCCGCTGCGCACGTTCAAGGTCGCGCTGCAGCCGCTGATCGCGGTTGTGACGGCGGTGTCGAACCGGATCCTGCGCGTGCTGGGCGTCGACATGACCAAGCAGGGAGAAGGGGGAACCCCGGACGAGCTGAAGCGGCTGATCGCCGAGTCCTACGCGGGCGGGTACATCGACCCGGGCGAGGCCGGGATGCTGACCGGCGTCTTCCACCTGCACGAGCAGGAGGCGCGGCAGGTGATGACGCCGATCCCGGCGGTCGTCACACTTGATGCCTCCGCCGATGTCGAAACGGCGCTGCGGCTGTGCGTCTCCAGCGGACACACCCGGCTCGTGATCACCGAGAACGAAGACCGCGACCGCGTCAAGGGCATCACCCACGTCTCCGAGCTGGCGGCGCTGTTGATGTCCGACGGACCGCACGCGCCGATCGCCCCCATCGTCCACGACGCGATGATCGTGCCCGAGACCAAGCCGCTGGACGACCTTCTCGCCGACCTTCAGCGCGCCCGCACGTCGCTGGCAGTCGTGGTCGACGAGTACGGCCGGGTCGTCGGCGTGATCAGCGTCGAGGACATCATCGAGGAGGTCGTCGGCGAGATCGCCGACGAGACCGACCCGGCAGCGGGCGAGATCCGCCGGCTGGCGAACGGGGACTGGTTCGTGCGCGGACACGTCGCCGTGACCGACCTCGCCGACTACGGCATCGAGCTGCCTGCCGACAGCGATGCGTACAACTCGATCGGCGGCTTTGTCTTCGCCCAGCTCGGCCGGCTGCCCAAGCGCGGGGACACCGTCACCGCCGACGGCTACTCGATCCGGGTCGAGTCGGTGCGCGACAACCGCATCGAGGCCGTTCGCATCCGCGAGCGCCGGCCCGTCGCGCGCAGCGGCGGACGCGAGCGCGAGAACGACTGAGGCCCCGCTCGCCGCGAGGGCGCCCCGCCCTCCCGAAGCTCCGCCTGCGGGGCGAGCGGGTCCTTAAACACGTCCGGCCCGCGGGGGGAGCGGACCGGATCGTGCGCACTGGGAGGAGGCGGGTGTGCGTTGCGACGTATCACGTCGCAGTGACCAGTATCTCCACGTTGATCAACCAGACCTAAAAGTCCGATTAGGGCGTCCTGAATGTTCGGCGGGCGGCTTCCCGGCTGGGCCCGGGGGCGCTCAGTAAGCGTGCAGCCCGCGGCCGCTCTTGCGCCCCAGCGCGCCCTCGGCGGCCAGCTCGCGCAGGCGCTCGGGCACCGGCTCGCCGATCGTCTCGCCGATCGCGATCGAGACGTCGAGCCCGACGAGGTCGAGCAGCGCCAGCGGGCCCATCGGGTGTCCGGCGCCGAGCTTCATGCAGGTATCGATGTCGCCTGGCTCGAGGCCGGTCTCTTCCATCAGCCGCACGGCATTGAAGAGATAGGGGAAGAGGAGCCGATTCACCACGAAGCCGGGGATGTCAGGGACGACGACCGGGGTCTTCTCGAAGGTCTCGCAGAGCGCGAGCGCGCGGTTGCGCGTCTCGTCGCTCGCCTCGGCGGGGAACACGAGCTCGACGAGCTGCATCTTCGTCACCGGATTGAAGACATGCAGGCCGACGAAGCGCTCGGGGCGGCCGCTGGCCGCGGCGAGGGCGGCGACGGACAGCGAGGAGGTCGTGCTGGCGAGGATCGTTTCGTCGCCGACGACAGCGTCGAGCTCGCCCAGCAGCCGCGACTTGACACTGAGGTCCTCGACGACCGCCTCGACGACGAACTCGGCGTCAGCCAGGGCATCGGGGTCGGTGACGATCTGCACATGCTCCGGATCCACCTCGGCGCCGAGCCGCGCGAGGGTCTTCTCGACCGTGGCGCGGGCGCGGTCGGCTGACTCCTCCGAGCGGGCGAGCAGGAAGACCGGCCCGTGGTGGGCAGCCGTGGCCGCCAGGCCGCACGCGATCGCGCCGCTTCCAGCCACGCCCAGATGAGTGCTCACGCTGCTCCTTTGCTCTCTCGTTTGCGCTTCCCTGCGCGGCTGGCCGTGCAGCCAGGAGCCCGCGGGCAGGCGGTACAGTACGCGCTGCAGGGTCCGCGCATCCTTTCAGAAGCGCGCATCGGGTCCTGCGGCGGGGTGCGTGGGCCTTGATCCGTCCGTCGAGCCGCCAGAAACCGACACCTGAGAGGACTTCACAGATGAGGGAAGCAGAGGGCCGCGAAGTCGTGATCGTCGAGGCCGTGCGCACGCCGATCGGCCGCGGGCACCGCGAGAAGGGCTACTACAAGGACACGCACCCGAACCAGCTGCTCGCGAAGACCTACACCGAGGTCATCGAGCGCTCCGGCATCGACGCCTCCGAGGTCGAGGACGTGATCGCGGGCTGCGTGCAGCAGTTCGGCGAGCAGGGCTTCAACATCGCGCGCAACGCGTGGCTGGAAGCCGGCCTTCCGATCGAGACGCCCGGCACGACCGTCGACCGCCAGTGCGGCTCGGCGCAGCAGGCAGTCAACTTCTCCGCCGCGCTGATCGCCGCCGGCGTGCACGACGCCATGATCGGCTCGGGGGTCGAGCACATGGGCCACCTGCCGTTCGCCGCGGGCATGAAGACGCAGGAGGACTTCGGCTACGCCTTCACTCCGGAGCTGATGGCCAAGCACAACATCGTCGGCCAGGGCCTCGGCGCCGAGATGATCGCCGACCAGTGGGAGATCTCCCGCTCCGAGCTCGACGAGCTCGCCGTGCGCTCGCACGCGCTGGCCCACCAGGCGACCGAGGAGGGCCGGTTCGAGCGGGAGATCGTGCCGATGGTCCGTCGACGGGCAGACGCTCGTGACCGACCAGGGCATCCGCCCCGAAACGAGCCTCGAGGCGCTCTCGCAGCTGAAGCCGGCCTTCAAGCCCGACGGCAAGATCACGGCGGGCAACGCCTCGCAGATCTCCGACGGCGCGGCGGCGGTGCTGCTGATGAGCGGCGAGAAGGCGAAGGCCCTCGGTCTGACGCCCCGCGCGCGGATCGTCGACCAGACGACCGTCGGCTGCGATCCGGTGAAAATGCTCGAGGGCCCGATCCCGGCGACGCGCAAGATCCTCGAGCGCAACGGCATGCAGATCGACGACATCGACCTGATCGAGATCAACGAGGCCTTCGCCCCCGTGGTGGCGGCGTGGCGCCGCGAGCTCGACCCGGACATGGACCGCGTGAACGTCAACGGCGGCGCGATGGCGCTCGGGCACCCGCTCGGCTCGACCGGCGCGCGGCTGATCACGACGCTCCTGCACGAGCTCGAGCGCTCCGACAAGGAGATCGGCTTCGTGACGATGTGCTGCGGCGGCGGTCTCGGAACCGGCACGCTGATCCAGCGGGTCTGAGCCGGACGGGCTTCGGCGGTGGCCGAAACCGGGCGCTCACCCGCTCGGTTTCGTCCCCGTCCAGTTCACTTCCGCCGGTGCGAGCGACAGCAGCGCCTCCCACGTCTGCGCGGTCGCGACGCCGCTCGGCGCGATCCCGTGCGCGGTCTGGAACGACTCCAGGTTCGTGGTCGTCTGGCTGCCGAAGATGCCGGTCGTTTCCTGGCTCGGGATCGCGCTGGCAAGGTGCTCCTGCAGCCACAGCACCTGATCGCCCTTGCTGCCTTTGCTCAGTTCGGGATAGCTCGTGTTCGGTGTGACGCTGCTCAGCGGGGTCAGCGGCGCCGCCAGCGTGGCCCAGCCCGATGAGGACGTTTCCTGCCAGTCCCAGAACGACCAGCCGGGCGCGCCGTAGTCGACGGCCTCCTCGCGGAAGCGCAGGATGTCGGCGCTCGAGACGCCGCCGTAGGTCTGCCCGAGCGGGAAGATCGGGCGCCCGTAGATGCGGTTGGCGATGTAGGTGTTGGCGTAGACGGTGTCGACGGAGATGCCGATGTCGTGCCAGTACATCTGCGGCGGGTTGAACTGGGCGCCGCCGGGGCCCAGGAACACGGAGTAGGGGAACGTGCGTGGTAGGAGACGTACGGGAAGGAGGCCAGCGCGAGCGGGAAGGTGGCGCCGATCTTGGCGCGCAGGTCGCTGATGTAGGTCTGCGCCGCGGCGTAGCTGCCTTCGTACTCGGCCTCGGCGTCGATCACGAGGCAGTCCGCGCCGTTCGCGACCGCCTCGGCGCCGAGCGCGGCCTCGCCGGCGGGGTTCGTCCCGTAGACGTACTGCCAGGCGCACACTTTCAGGCCGGCGGCATGGAGCGTCTGGACGAGTTCGGGGGAGAACTGGCTCCAGTAGTTGCTGGAGCCGTCCGAGCTCTTGACGAACACGGTCGTGACGCCGGCGGCGTGCGCCTGCGCGACGATCGCCGCCAGCGAGCCGCCGCTGGATCTGCTCACGTACCAGATCCACATGCCCTGGCCTTCGAACGCGCCGGCGCCGATCCCACCCGCCGCGACGGGCGAGGTCGGCTTGGCGACCGGTGGATGCAGTGCGTGGGTGTAGACGTAGATCGGGCCGTAGGAGCTGGTGTAGCGGCCCCGGCTGAGCAGGATCTTGACGTGGCCGGAGTGGGCCGCCTTCGGAACCGTGGCCATGAACCCGAACGCGGTCTTGCGCAGCCGCGCTGCGGGGGACCTCGTGTTGACCGAGGCGCCCGCCTTCTTCGGGAAGCCGATCACCATCCCCGTCTGCAGCCCGACGCCCTTGACGAGCACGGTGCCGTGGGTCGAGACCTGGCGTGGGTTGGCGGTGCAGTGCGCGGACGGCGTGCAGGCGACGCCCGTGATGCGCACGGTCGTGACGTGGGCGCTGCCGCCGCTGTTAGTCGAGCGGCTCGTTTCGGTCTGGCCGCCCGGGGGCGCGGTGCCGCCCGAGGCCGCGAGCGCCGTCAGCGGGCAGCACAAGAGGGCCAGCGCGATCGCACACAGCGCTCCCGCCGGCGCGGTCACTCGTCTCCTCGCGCCTCTTTTCGCCGAGACCACGAAACCCTTCCGCTCGTTGGCCATGGGCGGGTGGGCTCCAGTAGCGACTCGCAGCCGCCCGCCCCGGGGGTCGAACCGAAGTTACCGGCTCTGCGCCTGCAAACGTCCCGGCGCCACGGAAGTTGCGCCGCTCCTAGCCCCAGGGGAAGCCGGTCTCATGCGGCGCGGGCGCCAGCGGGCTGCACGGCAGCCCCGCCGGCGGCCGGGGCAGGTTGAAGCCGCCCGGAGCGACGTCGTTCGGTGTCCCGGGGTGGAAGATCGAGGCCAGGTACTGGTTCTGGCCCCGCCCGACTCCCAGCTCGAACTGGCCGCCGCCGTAACAGCCGATACCGCGCTCGGCGCAGTAGTCGTAGGCGTCGAGGAGGTTGCGCAGCCCGCCGAGCCGCGAGGGCTTGATGTTGACCATCCGCGGCGGATAGGGCAGCGCCTCGATGTCCTCGATCGAGTGGATCGGCGCGTCCCAGGAGAAGCGCTCGCGGTGGGCCGCCAGCACCGCCTCGGTCTCCTCGGTCAGCGCCGGGTCCTCGATCCACGCTTCGGGGAAGGCCGTGACGACGCGCTTGTACAGCGCCGGGTCAGCAGGCTGATCGACGACCGTGCCTTTGTAGAAGCCCTTGAAGTCGACGGAGTCGACCGCGCCCGTGGCTGCCAGCGCGGCGATCAGCTCATCGTCCCAGGAGCTCGTCGGGTCCAGCTTGAAGGCCAGGTTCGGGCAGATCTCCATGCGCAGCCGCAGGGGCTCGAGCGTCGGCGGCTCGCCCAGCCGCAGCGAGACGACGAACGTCACCGGCGCGGGCTCGCGGCCGAGCGCCTCGTGCAGCGAGGTCCCGGCCTGGCGCAGCGCCAGGTCGAGAGCCGCCGACTCGTAGGCCCAGGTCCGGTAGCGCCGCGAGACCTCGCGCTGGGGAGGCTCCGGGAACAGCTCGAGCTCGGCGAGGTGCGCGCAGAAGCCCGCGAGCGTGAAGCTCCCTGCGAGCGGCAGGGTGGGTCCGGCCGCCTGCAGGATCTCGTGGTCCTCGGCCTCATAGGTGACGTCCTCGCCGACGCCCTCCAGGCCGCCGCCGCGAAGGTGGATCAGGGTCGACTTGCGCTCGAAGTCGCTGGAGACCGACTGCACGAGCCCCTCGAGCTCGTAGCCCTCGATCTCGACCGGCAGCCCCGCGAGCTGCTCCCACATGCTCACCCGCCCGCCGCCTCGCGCTCGAGCCGCGCCACCAGCTCGTCCAGCTTCAGCTCCTCCAGCGCCGCCCCCACCGCGGCGAGCTCCCCCGCGCACTGCTCGATCAGCCGCTTGCCCTCGCTGACGAGCGCGAGCGTCTCGTCGAGGCTCGCCTCGCCGGAGTCCAGGCGCCTGATGATCTCCTCGACGCGCGCCGTCGCCGCCTCGTAGGAGAGGCGTTCGGAGGCCGTCACGTTCTCGCCGCCGGACGTGCTCACCGCTCGGAGACCTCCGCGTCCACGCTGCCATCCGCGAAGCGCAGCCGCAGCTCGCCGCGCTCACGCGCGGCTCGCGCGGAGGAGACCGGACGGCCCTCGCGCGTCTGGGCGAGCGCATATCCGCGTTCGAGCGTGCGCTGCGGATCGTGGCCCGCCAGCGCGAGCGCAAGGCGCTCGAGCTCGCGGGGGCGGCGCGTGCGGCAGTCGGCGAGCGCCGAACCGGACTTGCGCGAGATCACCAGCGCTCTTTTTCCGGTTCGCTCCAGCTCCGCGCGCAGCCGCCGGCGCGAGCCTGCGCGGATCTCGCGCAGCTTCTGGTGCAGCTGCTCGCGCTCGCGCTCGACGTGCACACCCGGCGCCCGCGAGAGCAGGGCCAGCCGGCGGGCGCGCTCCAGCACGGCCCGGCGGCCGTGCTCGCGCAGGCGCGAGGCCGCGCGCGCCCGGTGCTCCCGTTGGGCGAGCACGCGGCGGCCATGGTCGCGCAGCCGCCCCGCCAGCGCGAGCTGCTCGCGTCGCGCGGCGACGCAGTCGACGGCGACCGCGGCCTCGGCCGCATGCGTGGGGGTCGAGCAGCTCACCGCGGCGACATCGTCGAGCAGCGTGCGGTCGGTGTGATGGCCGACCGAGGCGATCACGGGCATCGCCAGCAGCGCGACGGTCCGGCAGAGCGTCTCGTCGCAGAAGCAGAGCAGGTCTGCGAGCGAGCCCCCGCCGCGTGCGACGATCGCGACCTCGATCTCGCCGAGCGCGGCGAGGTCGCCGAGGGCGCGCGTGATCGCCGGCGCGGCGTGCCGGTCCTGAACGGGCGCGAAGGCCCACACGATCCGGCCCGTCCAGCCGCGCCTCGCCAGCGCCGCCAGCAGGTCGTCGCGCGCCTTCCCGCTCTCGCCGGTGACGACCCCGATCGTCGCGGGCAGCGACGGCAGCGCCAGCGCCTTCTGGCGCTCGAGCAGGCCCTCGGCGTCGAGCTGCTTGCGCAGCCGGTCGATCTGTGCCAGCAGGTCGCCCTCGCCCGCGATCCGCAGGTCGGTGACGTTGAAGGAGAACGAGGGGGAGGAGACGGCGCTACCGGGGTAGTAGTCGCAGCCGCCGGCCACGACGACCTGCATCCCCTCGGCCGGAGCCTGGGAGCTCGCCGCGAGGATCTTCTCCCAGTCGGTGAGCCAGGCGGCGCACGGCACCGCGCCGGCGGCGTCGCGCAGCTCGAAGTAGACGCGCGTGCGTGCCACACGCAGGTTCACCAGCTCCCCGATCAGCTGGATGTGCTGGAACTCGCGCAGTCGCTTGCGCAGCTCGGCCGCGTATCGCCCGACGGCGAACGGGCCCGGCAGCGGGCTGTCGGGAATGCCGGCCGGGCTGGCCTCGCCGGTGCCTGTGTGCAGGGACATCTGCCGCTGAGCATAGGCGCTACGATCGACGGCCATGCCGTGCTGCGAGCTCCCGCCGGGCTGATCAGTGTCGAAGCGAAACGCTGGCAGGCGAGGGCGCCCGCGCAAGCGCCGCTCCGGCGCCGCGGGAACCACCGAGGCGCCTGATCCGGACGCCGCGGCCGCCGGCCGGCCGGTCGCGGCGGTCGCCGCGCGGCGCACGCGCGGCGCCCGCGACGGGGACCTGGCGAGCAGCGACCGCGCGCGGCGCGATCCCGGCGGGGTCGGCGACCGTCCGGACGCCCCATGGCACCCGTGGCCCTTCTCCGAGCTGCTGATCCTTGTCGGCGCGATCGGCTCGATCGTCGGCTTCGCCTCCGGCGCTCCCTGGACGTTGTTCGCCGGTCTGGGCGCGGTGCTGCTCGGCACCCTCGAGTTCACGATCCGCGAGCACCGCGCGGGCTACCGCTCCCACGCCGTGCTGCTTGCCGGGGTGCCGACCGCGCTGCTGCACGGAGCGATCGCGCTCGTGCTCTACTCGCTCGGCGCC
Organism: uncultured Solirubrobacteraceae bacterium; assembly: GCA_963742805.1. Lineage (GTDB taxonomy): Bacteria > Actinomycetota > Thermoleophilia > Solirubrobacterales > Solirubrobacteraceae > Palsa-744. Next base: position 2,016,766 of record CAVUNG010000001.1, read on the forward strand.
CGCGGCGGCGTGCTCGTGCTCGCCCCGGTCGTCGTCGATGTGCCGGTCTTCTGGCTGCTCTACAGGTTCCTGCGGGCGCGCTTCGAGGATGCGCGCCGCGAGCGCGTGTTCGAGCTGCGCCGGCGCTAGCGCGTCAGAGCCGTACCGAAGGCAGGGGGCGCTCGCCCTCGGCCGGTCCCTCGCCACGCACCTCGCCGGTCAGCCCCAGGCTCTGCAGGCGCGCGATCTCCCGCTCGCCTTCAAGACGCGCGGGGTGGCCGGCCGGCAGGCCGGCGATCAGCTTGGCGATGCGGTTGCGCAGCTGCAGGGCGAAATGGGGGGTCGAGGCGCCCATCAGCTGGCGGACGTCCTCGACGGTCACTTCGCGTGCGATCTCGCGGCGGGGGTCTTCGGCTTCGCTCACGCGGTTTCTCCTCGGCTCATTCGCTCGGCTGCACAGCGGCTTCTTCGGGGGCGCCCTGCTTGCGGGGGCTGATCTCCAGCAGCGAGTCGAGCTGCGCCTGCACCGTCAGCGAGATCGCTGCTTCGTCGCCGATCAGCCAGCCGTGATTGTAGACACCGCGCACAGGGCTGAATTCCGGCGTCGAGGAATATGCGGGCTGGATGTCGCCGAGGTAGGCGACCAGCGGCTGCGGGATCGTCTGCGCCGTTTCGAGCAGCAGCAGCGGGCCGTAGTCCCCCGTCGCCGAGAGGAGCGCGGCCGGGGGCGCGTCCTGCGGCCGCGAGGAGCGGGCGAAGACGAGCCCGTGCCCCGGCTCTTTGACTCCCCAGCCGAAGCTCCCGTCGGTGAAGCGGGCGGCGGCGATCGAGGCGCCGGTCGCCGTCGTCGCTGCGGAGCCTTCGCTTTCAGGGATCTTCGTGACGGTGCCGAGTCGTGCGAGGGTGCCGAGCGCTTCGCGGCTGAGGTGCGCGGCGTTCATCACGTAGATCGCCGGGTGGTGCATCGAGTGCAGCAGCGTTTCCCCGGCCGCCGGCAGCGCGCCGCCGGCGACCGGCAGCAGCGGCACCGCGCTCTCCGCCGCGAGGCCCGGCGCCGGCATCTGCAGCGAGCTCGGCCCTTCGGAGCCGACGACGACCACCTGGCGCGGCGTCGCGCCGGTGCTCGCGCGCAGCACCCGCTCGGCTTCGGTCGCGACGCTGGCGCCGTCGCGCTGGGGCAGTTCGCGCACGACGAAGCCGGACGGCACGCTCGCTTTGCTGCCGATCCGCAGCACCTGGGCGCCGCCGAGCGCCGCGGAGCCGCTGGGGTGCATCGCTTCGAGCGCTTCGCGGCTGAGCTGTGGCAGCGTGCCGCCTTCTGAGTAGAGGATCGGGGCGTTCAGCGGCGCGGCGGCGAACGCGGCGGCCGCGAGCGCGGCGGGCCAGTCTCCCCGGTCGACGATCACGACCGCCTGCGGGCGCGAGGTGGGCGTCAGGCCGGGGTAGACGACGCGCGCGATCGCCGCGGCGTCGAGCACGGGGTCGGCGCCGCCGACCCGGGTCGTGTTGCGCGTGGTGACGGTGACGGCGCCCTCTTCGGCCACGGGCGCCACGCTGGCGACCGGGCCGCCGCTGTTGTGGGAACTGGTCGTCGCGCCGCCCTTCCCGCAGCCCGCCAGCAGCAGCGCGGTGAGGGCCAGGAGGAATCTCGCCGGTCGCGTCGAAGGTGCCCTGAAGCCCATCGGGCGGGCACACTACCGGGGAGGTCGGAGAAGGACCGCGACTGGTGGAGAGGCAGATTTCGGGCGGCATCGCTGCAAGCGTCATTGCACTTTGCTAGCGTGCCGCCGAACGCCGAGCCCCTGATACGGAGTCAGGGGACGGGGGACCCAAGTTGTTGGGGCGAATCCCGCGGTGAACCCGCAGGAAGCGCAGGCTCTTTCAGCGCTAGCCCGTCAGCTAACCCCGCAGGCCGACGAAAGAGGTTTTCGACTTGCAGGTACGCAACGCATGCGCACTGGTCAGCAGCCTGTTGCTGCTCGGCTCCGGCGCCGAGGCCGCCCAGGCGGCGAACACCGGCGGCGCCTCAGCGAGCCCCACCCCGACCACCGCGGCGAGCCCCGCGCCTTCACCGGCGAGCAAACTCCACCTGTTCCCGGTGACCGGCCGCTCCACGAACCTCGCCTACAAAGGCCCCGTCTACGTCAAGACGGCGACCGGCGAAGTGGTCGCCTACAACCCGGCCGCCAGCACCACCACGGGCACCGCGGCGAGCGCGACGGGCGGCAGCGCCCCCGCCTCCGCGCCTGCGCAACAGCCACTGGAAGTGCCGCCGACCGGGATCGGCACGGCGGGCGGCCCGACGCCGCGCCCAGAGCTGCTCGTGCCCGGCACGACCGCCCGCTACGTCGACGGGCTGGCCGCGGCGCCGATGGGCGCCCCGCTCGCCGTCCAGGAGATCATCTGGGCCGGCAACGAGCTGATCGGGCTCCCGTACATCTACGGCGGCGGGCACGGCTCGTTCACCTCGAGCGGCTACGACTGCTCGGGCACCGTCTCGTTCGCGCTGCACGGCGCGAGCCTGGTCAGGACGCCCGAGGACTCCTCCGAATTCGAACACTACGGCTCACACGGGATCGGGCGCTGGATCGCGGTCTTCTCGAACCCGGGGCACGCCTACATGACGGTGGCCGGGCTGCGGCTCGACACGAGCTCGGCGGACGACCCGTCGAACCAGCAGGGACCGCGCTGGCGCCCGCTGCGCCCGGCGAACAGCGGCTTCCGGGTACGGCACCCGCTGGGGCTCTGACGGCTGCTGCCACGGCGGATCACCGTCGTGGCGTCGCCCCGGCCGCCGCGCCGGTTCGACGGCGCTGCGCGTCGGCTAGGCTGATGGAAGTCTGGCCGGCCCTGGAGCCGGCCGCCCGTGGCAACCCATAGGAGGATCGGATGGCCGGCTTGACCGGGCGCATGTCCACCGTAGTGAAGGCGAAGGTCTCGAAGCTGCTGGACCGGGCGGAAGACCCGGCCGAGACCCTTGACTACAGCTACCAGAAGCAGGTCGAACAGCTACAGAACGTCAAGAAGGGCATCGCGGACGTCGTCACGGCCAAGAAGCGCCTCCAGATGCAGGAGAGCAGCCTGCAGCAGAGCCTCGTGAAGCTCGACACCCAGGCCCGCCAGGCCCTCTCGCAGGGCAACGAAGAGCTGGCGCGCGCCGCGCTCGAGCGCAAGAACGTGGCACAGACCGAGCTGCAGTCGCTGGACACCCAGGTCACCGAACTCGAAGCCCAGCAGCAGAAGCTCACCGACTCCGAGAAACAGCTGCGCGCCAAGATCGAAGCCTTCCGCACCAAGAAGGAGGTCATCAAGGCGCAGTACTCGGCCGCTGAGGCGCAGGTGAGGATCTCCGAGGCCGCGACCGGCGTCGGCGAGCAGATGGCCGACGTGGGCCTGGCGATGCAGCGCGCGGTCGACAAGACCGAAAACATGCGCGCCCGCGCCGACGCCGTCCAGGAGCTCGAAGCGGCGGGCACCTTCGACGACGTCACCCAGCTCGGCTCCGGCGAAGACGACATCGACCGCCAGCTGAAGTCGCTCTCCAGCCAGAGCGCCGTGGACGACGATCTGGCCAAGATGAAGGGCGAACTCGGCTCGGGCACGGCGGCCGAGGCCGCCCAGATCTCCTCGGGCGAGAGCGCGCCCGCCGGCGAGAGCGGCCAGCAATGATCGTGCGCATATCCGGCGAGGGGCAGTTCGACCTCGCCGACACCGAGTCGGGCCGGCTGAACGAGCTGGAGGGCGCGGTGGTCGCTGCGGTCGAAGCACGCGACGAAGCCGCCTTCACGCAGAGGCTGGCCGCGTTGCTCGATCACGTCCGTTCGGCCGGCACCGCCGTGGCCGAGGACGCGCTCGAGGGCTCGGACCTGATCCTGCCGCCGTCCGACACCTCGCTTGCCGAGGCCGAGGCGGAATTCACGGGCGAGGGGCTGATCCCGGACTAGTTTTTTGGGGAGGGGAGGGGGGGTCGGCCGGCATGTCCATGCCGGCCTCCGGGGGGCCGCCGTCCGGCGACTGCTCAGCGCATCCGCCTCAGATCGGGATCCCCCACAGCGGGAACCAGCGCTCGATCTCCGGCTCGATCGGCAGTTCGGTGCCGACCTGAGCCTTGATCTGCAGCTCGCGCTCTGTGTCGCGCTCCTGCTTGGCGCCCTGCTTGGGCACGAAGGGGTACCAGTGCCCGCGCTTGTAGTTGTAGATGAAGTAGATCGGTGCGCCCTTGGCGTCGGCGAACGCGAACACGGCGCACAGCAGCCGCTCGCCGTACCCGGCCGTCTCGATCGAGCCGGCCACCGCGTTGATGCCCACCGCGAGGTCTTCGACGCTCGGCGCGCCTGCGGGGTTGCTGAGCACCATCCAGCGGTAGCCGTAGCTGTCGTCCTGCGTGGCGACCGTGGTGCCGCTCTCGCCGCCGGTCGCCTTGACGACCTCCTCCATTTCCTTGACGGTCGCTTCGAACTCGCTGTTCGCCAGCGCCTGGAAGACGATCGCGGCCTTGCCGGCGGGCGAGATCGAATGCCCGCTCTCGAGCGTCACCCACGCCGTGGTGATCGCGAACAGCTTGTCGGGCGCCGGGCCCTTGACCTCGTGCCGGCCGAAGAGGGCGTCGCGGAGGCCCACTACGCGGCGGCGGTGCCCTGCTGGAGCTGAGCCTCCAGCCGCTGCAGCGCGGCCAGGCGCTGCTCGAGCGGCGGGTGGTCGGAGAAGATGTTGAGCAGCGATTCCTTCGCCTTGGGCGGGATGATGTAGAACGCGCTCAGGCCTTCGGCCTGCCGCAGATCCTCCTTCGGCTGGTGTTCGATCGTCCCAGAGATCTTGATCAGCGCCGAAGCCAGCGCGCTCGGCCTCCCGGTCAGGACGGCCGAGCCGCGGTCGGCTGCGAACTCGCGGTAGCGCGAGAGCGCGCGCAGCAGCAGGAACGAGATCGCATAGACGAGCGCTGAGACGAGGACGACGATCATGATGTCCTGCTCTTCTTCGTTGTCGCGGCCGTAGCCGCCGCCGAAGAAGAACGCGAACTGCAGGATCAGGGCGGCCAGCGAGGCGAAGAAGCCGGCCAGCGTCATCACCATCACGTCGCGGTTGATCACGTGCGTGATCTCGTGCGCCATCACCCCTTCGAGCTCGGCCGGTTCGAGCATGTCGAGGATTCCGCGCGTGGCGCAGACCGTCGTCGACTTCCTCGAGCGGCCCATTGCGAAGGCGTTCGGCATCGGCGTCTCCATCACGCAGATCCGGGGCTTGGGCAGGTCCGCCTGCACGCACAGCCGTTCCACGATCCCGTGCAGCTCCGGCTCCTCAGCGGCCGAGACCTCTTTCACACCCTGCGTGGCGAGCGCGATCTTGTCCGAGGCGAACAGCTGCACCAGCAGCAGCACGACCGCGATCGTGACGATGATGCCGGCGCCGGCGCCGGCGGCGAACAGCACGCCCACGAAGACGACGTACAGCAGCCCCAGCAGGAAGATCGTCAGCAGCATCCGCGCCTGCAGGCCGGGGTCGCGTCCGAACTCGGTGCGGGATCTCGTCGCCATCGCCTCAATTCTGGCAGAGACGATCTTCAGTTCCCCTAAAGTCTTGTCGTCCCCTATGCGTAGCGGCGCCCGCCCATGAAGCCCGAAGTCGTAGTCCTGGGCATCTCGATCAAGACGTTCGGCGTGGCCTTCGCGTTGGGCTTCCTGGCCTGCGGCGCGCTGGTCGCCCGGAGGCTGCGCGAGCTCGGCAGGCCTGTCGACTGGGCGTACGAGATCACGTTCGCCGCGCTGCTGGGAGGCGTGATCGGCGCTCGCGTCTACTACCTGATCGAAAAGGCGGGCTCGCTGCACGGCAGCCTGCTCGGGAACATCTTCTCCGGCTCCGGTCTCGTCTGGTACGGCGGCGCCATCGGCGGCGCCATCGGCGTGATCGGCTGGATGCGCTGGCGCGGCGTCCTCGAACTGCGCATGCTCGACATGTGCGCGACGGCGCTCGCGCTGGGGTACGCGATCGGCCGCATCGGCTGCCAGGTGTCAGGGGACGGCGACTACGGCATCCGCTCGACGCTGCCGACCTCGATGGGCTATCCGCACGGCACAGTGCCCACGCCGCCCGGCGTGACCGTGCTCCCGACGCCGATCTACGAGACCGTCCTGATGTGCCTGCTGGCGTGGGCGCTCTGGCAGCTCCGCGACCGGGTGCGGCCGGGCGTCGTGTTCGCGCTCTACCTCGTCGGCTCGGGGTTCGAGCGCCTCATGATCGAGTTCATCCGGCGCAACCACGAGGTCGCGTTCGGGCTGACGGCTCCGCAGCTGGAGAGCCTGGTCGCGATGGCCGCCGGGCTGATCTGGCTCGGCGTGCTCGTCAACCGCGGCGGACTCGAGTATCTGCGCGCTGAGGACGCGCCGCGCTCCTCGCCGGCGAAGCGCGCCGTCACGGCCTGACGCGGGACCGTCCGACCGGGCGCGACACGCTAAGGCGATAATCACCGCCGACATGGCCACCGGAACAAGCCTTTCGCCGGTCTTTCCCCTGGGCAGCCGCCTGAGCGAGCGCGGCGTGCTCGAGGTCGGCGGCTGCGACACGCTCGCGCTCGCCCGCGAGTTCGGTACACCGGCCTACGTCGTCTCCGAAGAGGACCTGCGCGCCCGCGCGCGCGCCTTCATCGGCGCCGCGCGTGAGCTGCACCCCGATATGCACGTGGTCTTCGCCTCGAAGGCCTTCCCGTGTACGGCTGTGCTGGCGCTGTTCGCGGCAGAGGGGCTCTGGTGCGACGTCGCCACCGGCGGCGAGATGTACCTGGCGCTGAACGCGGGCTTCGCCCCGGAGCGGCTCGTGATGCACGGCAACGCCAAGTCCGAGGCGGAGCTGCGGATGGCCCTGCGCCACCGCATCGGGCTGATCGTGATCGACAACTTCGACGAGATCGAGCGCCTGCGCGAGCTGATCGCCGACGGGGCGCTCGGCGACCGCGACGGCGGCCAGCCGGTGCTTCTGCGCGTGACGCCGGACGTCCGCGGCGACACGCACGAGAAGATCTCCACGGGGCAGGCCGATTCGAAGTTCGGGTTCTCGCTGGAGGAGGTGCAGGACGCGGTCGCGCGCGTCGAGGCGAGCACCGGCCTCGCGCTGCATGGGCTGCACGCGCACATCGGCTCGCAGCTGCTGGAGCTCGAGCCCTTTCGGCGGGCCTGCGCGCAGCTCGCCGCACTCGGAGACTTCAAGGTGCTCGACGTCGGCGGCGGCCTCGGCGTCCGCTACCTGGAGGATCAGCCGCAACCGCCCTCGATCGAGGACTACGTCGGCGTCGCGGTGCAGGAGCTGGGCGGGCACAGCGGCCGCCTGCTGGTCGAGCCCGGACGGGCGCTGACCGCGAACGCCGGCGTGACGCTCTACACCGTCGAGAGCGTGCGCCAGAACGTCTCGCGCTGGGTCGCGGTGGACGGCGGCATGTCCGACAACCTGCGCCCGATGCTCTACGGGGCGCGGTATGAAGCCCACGTGGTGGATCGCTTCGGAGGCTCCACCGAGTGCGTGCTGGCCGGCAAGCACTGCGAGTCCGGCGACGTGATCGCGCGCGGGGTGCGGCTCGAGGACCCGCGCCGCGGCGACGTGATCGTGACGCCCGCGACCGGCGCCTACGGCTACGCGATGGCGAACAACTACAACGGTGTGCCGAGGCCGCCGGTGATCTTCTGCTCGGGCGGCGAGGCGCGCGCGGTCGTGCGGCGGGAGAGCTTCGAGGACCTGATCTCGCGCGATCACGACCCGCTGCCCCGGCCCGGGGAGGGCTGAGATGGCCGAAGCGGGGTTCACCGTCGGGCTGCTCGGCCACGGCACCGTCGGCGGCGCCTTCGCGGCGCTGCTCGAGGAGCGTGCCGGCGAGATCGAGCGCTTCAACGGCCTGCGCCCCGTCCTCGGCGGGGTGCTCACCCGCTCACGCGGGAGCTTCGAGGAGATCCTCGCGAGCTCGGATCTGATCGTCGAGGTGATGGGCGGGCTCGAACCGGCGCGCGAGTATCTGCTGCGCGCGATGCGGGCCGGCAAGCACGTGGTGACGGCCAACAAGCAGCTGCTCTCCCATCACGGCGAGGAGCTGTACGAGACCGCGCGCGTGCAGGGCGTGATGCTGCGCTTCGAGGCCGCGGTCGGCGGCGTCGTACCGATCGTCCGCACGCTGGAGGAATCGCTCTCCGCCACGCCGATCGAGCGCATCCACGGAATCGTGAACGGCACCACCAACTACATCCTCACCGAGATGAGCGGCGGCGCGAGCTACGCCGAGGCGCTGGCCGACGCGCAACGGAGCGGCTACGCGGAGGCCGATCCGACCGACGACGTCACCGGCCGCGACGCGGCCGCCAAGATGGCGATCCTCGCGCGGCTCGCGTTCGGGACGCCCGTCCATCTCGACGAGGTTCGCTTCGAGGGCATCGAGCACATCCAGAGCGACGATCTCGAGTACGCCCGCGAGCTCGACCTCTCCCTGAAGCTCGTCGGGACCGCCGAGCGCCGCCAGGGCGGGCTCTCGGTCAGCGTATACCCGACGTTCCTGTACCCCGGCCATCCGCTGGCCGCGATCTCGGGCTCCTTCAACGCCGTCACGGTCGAGTCCGAGACGATCACCGAGATCACCTTGTCGGGGCCCGGCGCCGGCGGTCGCCAGACGGCGAGCGCGGTCCTGGGCGACGTGGTGAGCGTGATGACAGGTGGTGCCCGTCCGCCGGCGCCGCCGCTCGCGCTGTCGCTGATCGAGGACGTCGAAAGCGCGTTCTACCTGCACCTCGACGTCGAAGACCGGCCCGGCGTGCTCGCGACCGTGACGCAGGTGCTCGGAGAGCAGCTCGTCTCGATCAAGTCCGTCGTGCAACGGGGCCTCGGCGAGCACGCGAGGCTCGTGATGGTCACCCACCCCGTGCTCGAGTCGGCCCTGCGCGCCGCCGTCGAGGAGCTCGCGGCCTTCGACTTCATACGCTCGTCTCCGCGGACCATCCGCGTGATCGAAGAGGAGTTCATGTGAGCCCGGAGTACGCACCCGTCCCGCTCCCGCGCATCCAGGGGGGCGCCCCCACCGGCACGCACGTGCCGTTGATCGAGCGCTACCTGGACCGGCTTCCCTTCGAGCCGGGGGACAAGCTGGTCTCGCTGCAGGAGGGCTCGACGCCGCTGCTGCAGGCGCCGGTGATCTCGGCGATGGTGGGGGCGGAGGTCCGCCTCAAGCTGGAGGGCGGGAACCCGACCGGTTCGTTCAAGGACCGCGGCATGACCTGCGCGCTGTCGGCGGCGGTGCGAGACGGCGCGAAGGCGGTCATCTGCGCCTCGACAGGCAACACGGCGGCGAGTGCGGCCGCCTACGCCGCCCGCGCCGGGATCACCTGCGCCGTGATCGTGCCCGAGGGCAAGATCGCGCAGGGCAAGATGGCACAGACGCTCGTGCACGGCGCGCGCGTGATCTCGCTGCGCGGCAACTTCGACCAGGCGCTGACGCTCGTGCGCGAGCTGACGGCGAACAACCCGATCGTGCTGGTCAACTCCGTCAACGAGTACCGCATCGAAGGGCAGAAGACCGCGGCCTTCGAGATCCACGAGGCGCTGGAAGGCAGACTCGAAGCGCTCTGCATCCCGGTCGGCAACGCGGGCAACATCACCTCCTACTGGCGCGGCTTCACCGAGATGGGGGCCTCCCCACGGATGCTGGGCTTCCAGGCCGAGGGGGCCGCACCGCTCGTCGCCGGGCACCCGATCGAGCACCCCGAAACGATCGCCAGTGCGATCCGCATCGGCAACCCGGTGCGCTGGGAGGACGCGATCGCCGCCTCGCGCGACTCACGCGGCGCCATCCGCGTCGTCAGCGATGCCGAGATCCTCGAGGCCTACCGGCTTCTCGCGTATCGCGAAGGGATGTTCTGCGAGCCGGCCTCGGCGGCCTCCGTCGCCGGCCTGCTGAAGTACGGCGCCGAAGGCGCGGAGCAGATCGTCTGCGTGCTCACGGGACGGGGGCTGAAGGATCCGGAGACCGCGATCGCCAACAACGACGGCCGCATGATCACCGCGGAGGTCGAGATCGCCGCGATCGAGGAGGCGGTGCTGGGTGACCCCTGAGGCCCGCGCGTGATCCGAAGGCGGGTCGTGCGGGTCCCGGCCTCCTCGGCCAACCTGGGCCCCGGCTTCGACTGCATGGCGGCGGCGATCTCGCTGACGCTGCAGCTCGAGGTGGAGGAGACGGGGGAGTTCAGGGTGGAGACGAGCCTGCCGGTCTCGCGGGGGCGGGAGAACCTGTGCGTGCGGGCCTTCGAGCGCCTGCACCCGGCCGACGGCCTCACGTTCCGTATCGCGTCGGAGATCCCGCTCTCCGGCGGGCTCGGCTCGAGCGCGGCGGCGATCGTCGCCGGGCTGATGGCCGCCGACCACATGTTCGAGCTCGACGCCGACGTGCTCGGCCTCGCCACCGAGGTGGAGGGCCACCCGGACAACGTCGCGGCCTCCCTGCACGGGGGCTTCGTGATCTGCGCCGACGGGGCGGCGACGCGCTTCGAGCCGCCGACCGGCCTCGAGGCGCTCGCCGTCGTGCCGGGCGAGGCGGTGCGCACCCGCGCGGCTCGCGCCGCCCTCGCGAAGGAGGTGCCGCTCGGCGACGCCGTCTTCAACGTCGCCCACGGCGCGCTGCTGACGCTCGGGCTGGCGCGCGGAGATTGGGACCTCCTCGGCCGCGGGCTCCAGGATCGGCTGCACCAGCAGCAGCGCTCCCACCTGTTCCCGCGGTCGTATCAGCTGGCCCTCCGCGCGCGCGAGCTGGGCGCGCTCGGCGCGACCATCTCGGGCGCCGGACCGGCCGTGCTGGTGTGGTGCTTCTACGAGCAGACGGGGACGGTCGCGGAGGCGCTCGGGCGCGAGGTGGAGGGCTGGGCGCAGGTCCTGCGCGCGCCGTTCGAGCCGCAGGGCGCCTACGTCGAGGAGCTCTGAGCGAGCGCCCGCACGCGCTCGCCGGCTCCGTCGAGCCCGTCGATCCGCTCGAGCAGCTCCTGCGCCAGGGACATGTAGTCGGCGCCCAGGTCGGGGCGATGGTCGAGGATCGAGCGCGCCCGCTCGGCGGACTCCGCGTACGCGATCGACGAGCGGATCACGGTGTCGAACACCTGCTTGCCGAAGTGCTCCTGCAGGGATGCCAGCGCCTCACGCGAGTGCACGGTGCGCATGTCGGCGATGTTCAGCAGCACGCCCAGCAGCTGGAGCCGGGGGTTGAGGTTCTCGCGGGCGAGCTCCACGACCTCGAGCGCCTGCTCGACGCCCTGCAGCGCGAAGTACTGAGCCTCTGCGGTGATCAGGGCGTAGTCCGCGGCGACGAGGGCGTTGACCGTCAGCAGCCCCAGCGACGGCGGGCAGTCGATGAGGATCACGTCATAGTTCTCGCCGGCCTTTGCGAGCGCCTTGCGCAGAGTCAGCTCGCGGCCCATCCGCCCCCCCAGCATCAGCTCCGCCTCGGCAAGCGAGAGGTTGGCCGGGACGATGTCCTGGAGGATCGCCTCGTCGAGCTCGGAGCGCCCTGAGAGCACGTCCGCGATCGTCGGCTCGGCGTCGGGTGGGAGGTCGAAGTAGTCGGAGAGGTTGCCCTGCGGGTCGAGGTCGATCGCGAGCGTGCGCAGCCCGGCCCGGCGGAGCACGTCGGTGATCGTTCGCACCGTGGTGGTCTTGCCGGTCCCGCCCTTCTGGGACAGGACTGCGATCGTCTGGGCCATCGGCGCCGATACTACGCTGCCGCGGGCCGGGTGGACGTGCTCAGATGCTCAGCCGACGGAGGAGACGCCGCCGGAGTCCGCCGGCGGGGAGACCGGGGCGTCCTTGCCGACGCGCACGAAGCTCAGGCGGTAGCGGCCGACGATGATCTCATCGCCGTCCTCGAGCAGCCGGCCGTCGATCCGGGCGCCGTTGACGAACACGCCGTTGAGGCTGCGGTCATCGAGCAGCCGCACGCCGTCGGGGTGCCGCACGATCAGCGCGTGCCGTCGTGAGACCGTGGGGTCGTCAAAGCGGAGGTCGGCCGCGAGGCTGCGCCCGATGCGGGTCCACTCGCGCGAGAGCTCGACGGTGCGCAGCTCAGCGCCCTCTTCGAAGACGAGGTACTCGCCGGGCTGGCCGATCTCGGCCCGCGCCTGGGTCAGCCGGTCGCTGAGGTCCGGCGCCGCGTCCTGGACGAGGGTGGCCTCGGTGGGCTGGCCTCCGGCATGGGAGATCCGCTCGGTGCTGAACAGCGAGGCCCGCAGGAAGGTCTGGCCGCCGCAGCTCGGACAGGGGGTGAGGACGTCCGAGCCCTCGAGCGTGAGCGCGTATCCGCAGCGCTGACACCTGAACGAGCCCGATCCCACGAAGGTGCCTGCGCTCAGTGACTCCACGGACCGATCCTCCCTCTCTGCTGGATGCGCTACCAAGGCGGCGCTCCCTCGCCGGGGCTCTCTAGTGGCGATCATAACAAGACTTGGCGGCCCGGCTGCGCGATTCTGCATACGCAAAACCCTCCCTGGCGCGGCGGGCCGCGCTCCCTTGACGGGGGGCTCCACCCCGGCCCCGATGGGCGCGGAATTCCACGAGCAGGAGGCGGGTGCCGGCCGCCGAAAGGGTGCGCATGGGATCGATCCAGGACGACGTAGAGCAGCTCGAGCGGGAGCTCATGATGCGCGGCCTCGGCGAGCTCGAGGCGGGGCGCAGCTGTTGCGCGGACTGCGGGCGCACGCCGCTGATCGGCGAGCAGGTGGACCTCTACGAGGACCGCCCGGGGCGTCCGCCACGGCTCGTGTGCGAGCTGTGCAGCCAGCTTCGCCACGGCTCGCCGGTTGCGCGCGAGACGGTGCGCCATGCCTGCCACGGGCAGACGGTGCGGCTCACCGCCCGCGCCGCCTGAGCGGCCCGCCGCGATCGCGACCCGCGGGGTTCGACCGTCGCGGTGCTCACGGGCGCGCGCCAATAGAATCCCGCGCGGCGTGGATCCTCTCACCGTCTCGACAGTCATCTCGGCACCGCGCGAGGCCGTCTTCGAGTACCTCGAGGACATCGCCAACCACCCGGAGTTCACCGACCACTTCCTGCGCGACTGGAACCTCACGCGCCTGGACCCGGTCGGCCGCGGGGCAGGCGCCCGCTTCCGCGTCGCCGCGCCGGGCAGCCGCTTCAGCTGGGCGGAAGTGACGTTCGCCGAGGTGGAGCGCCCCAGCCGCGTCGTCGAGATCGGCCGCAGCGGCAAGAACAACCGCATCCGTACCCTGGGCGTCTGGCAGCTCGACCCCGGGCCGGCGGGCGCGACGCGTGTCTCCTTCACCTTGCAGACCTGGCCGGCAAAGCTCTCCGACCGCCTGATGGAGAGCTTCGGCGCGCGCGGCTGGCTGCGCCGCAAGCACCAGCGCGCTCTGAAGCGCCTGCGCACGATCCTCGAGCAGGACCCCGGTAGCAGCGCGCGCGCCGCGCGGCGTGGCGAGCGCGTGACGCGTGGCCGGTGGGTAGACTGCCGCGCGCATGAAAAGGACCTTGCGCAAGCTTCCCCTGCTCGCCGCCGTGCTGCTGGCGGCCCTGGCCCTGGGCGCGTGCGGCGACTCGCACACGAAGGTGACGACCGGCACCTACGCCGGCGAGTCGGGCGCGAACGCCCCCTACCTGAACCTCGGGCCGCTCGTCTACCAGGTCCAGCTCTCCCGTCAGCTGAACCCGAACAACAGCGAGGACGCCGGCTACCTCCAGGGCGTCCCCTACGGCGAAGGGCAGCTGAAAAAAGGCGAGGAGTGGTTCGGGGTGTTCCTACAGGTCTACAACAACACCGAACACGCCCACCCGGCCTCCGAAACGATCTCGATCAGCGACACCGAAGGCAACGTCTATCACCCGATCGAAGTCCTGCCGACGAACCGCTACATCTACAGGGGCGGCGTCCTGGCTCCGAAAAGCGTGCTCCCGAAACCCGACACGACCGCGTCCTTCGGGCCGACGCAGGGGGCCCTGCTGCTCTTCAAGATCAAAACGTACTCGCTGAACAACCGTCCGCTCGAGATCAAGATCGAAGAGCCCGAAGGCCTGCTCGGCTCCGTCTCGGCCGAGCTCGACGTCTGAACCGGCCGCCTAGCGCAGGCCGGCTTCCAGGATCTGCCGCGCGGCCGGCGCGGCGGTGTCGCCGCCGGCGCCGTCTTTGACGAGCATCACGCAGACGGCGATCTTGGGATGGACAGCCGGCGCGAAGGCGGCGAACCAGGCGTCCGTGTTGGCAGCGCCGCTTTCGCCGCCCGCGCAGCCTTCGGTCGCTTCGCGGCTCGTCGGTTTCGCTCGCTGCGCCTTCGCCCGAGCTCTGACTGCACGTCTTCAGTTCCGCGGTGCCGGTCTTGCCGGCGACGACCACTCCGGGGATCGCGGCGGAGGTGCCGGTCCCCTCGCGTACGACCTCGGTCATCAGGTGACGCACCGTTCGCGCGACGGCTCCTGTCAGGGCCTGCCCGCCGGCTCCCCGCGGTGCTTCCGCCTCCAGGGCGGGCGCCGGCCGGTGCCCGCCGTCCGCGATCGTCGCCGCGACCGTCGCCATCTGCAGCGGCGTCGCGAGCACCTGCCCCTGTCCGATCGCCGTCGAGCCGACGGACGAGTTCGCCCTGGATCGCGCTCGCCGCCGGCAGCGTGCTGCGCGCGGCGCCGGGAACGCCGGGGTCGTGGTTGAAGCCGAACGCTTCGGCCATCGCCACCAGCCGCCCGGCCCCGAGCTTGACGCCGAGCGGGCTGAAGACGGAGTTGCAGGAGACCGCGAAGGCCAGTTCGAGCGAGCCGCCGCATTCCTCGCCGTTGGCGTTGTTCAGCCGTACGCCGTCCAGCGTCGCGTAGGTGGCGTAGGGGTAGGTCGTGCGCGGCGTCGCGATGTGCGCGCTCAGCGAACGCCGGAGACGGTGATCATCTTGAAGGTCGACCCGGGCGGCTGCAGCCCGTCGAGCCCGATGCCGGCGACGGCGAGGATCTCGACCCGAGGCCGGCTGCATCGCCACGACGCCGCCGAGCTGGCTCCCCAGGCGCCGTCGCGGCCGCTTCCTGGACCGGCGGCGAGACCGTCGTGCGCACGGCGTGGCCGGCGTGGGGCGGGGTGGAGGCCAGGACCTTGCCGCCGGCGAGCAGCTCGCCGCCGGGACGCCCGCGCAGGCGTTCGTCCAGTGCGAGCTCGAGACCGCTCGTTCCGACTTCCGCTTCCGGCGGCACACCTTCCGCTTCCAGCGCCGCGCGGCGTGCCGCGGGGATGGCCCCGACTTCGCCGACCACCGCGTCGAACGCTTCTCCGAGCGGCAGGCTGCGGCCGCCGGACTCGCCTTCGGGAGGGCTCTGCGCCATCACCTTGCCGTCCCTGGCGAGGAGCGTCGCGCGGCGCGGGAGTGTCGTCCTGCGCGTCAGGCTCGCCCCTGCCGGCACGCCCGGAAAGGCGACGGACGGAGACCATTCCACGCGCTGCGAGCCTTCGATCGAGACGATCGTCGAGCCTCATCGGCAGCGCCAGCGTCCCCCACATCCGCGTCTTGACCCGTACTGGTACCTGGACGTGTCCGTTGCCCACCGAACGGGCGCGCCCGGCGGCCATCTCGGCGGTCGCGGTCGCGGTCTTCAGGGCGTCCCGGTGCGCCGCCGCGAACGCGCCGGGCGAGGTCTCGCGCCGGGCCGCGGGCGTGATGTCGCCGTACATCTCGGCGTAGTCGCCGCGGGTCCATGCGCGCACATAGCTTTCGGCGAGCGACATCGAAGGGGAGGAGCCGCGGTGCGCGCCGACGATCGCGCCGGTGATGAACGCGACCGCGGCGAGGGCCAGCACGGGCCGCGCTCGGCGCAGGCGGTCCTGGCGGCTATCGGACAAGGAGTCTGTAGAACATGGCGGGGTGACCGGGCTGGACTGGCTAATTGTCGCGTTCGCAGCGGTCCTCGCCGTTCTCGGCTTCCGTCAGGGCTTCATCGTCGGCGCCGTCTCGTTCGCGGGCTTCGTCGCGCGGGGCGTTCATCGGCACACGCGTGGGCCCGCTGCTGCTGCCCAAGGGGTCCGCCTCCCCCTACGCCCCGGCGTTCGGGCTCGTGGGCGCGCTGCTCGGCGGGGCGATCCTCGCGACGGGCCTCGAGGGCATCGGCTTCCGTCTGCGCAGAACGCTGATCGTGCCCGGGCTCGGCCTGGCCGACGGCGCGCTCGGGGCCGTGCTCGGAGCCGGCCTGGCGCTGGGGATCGTGTGGATCGCGGCGGCCGTCGCCGCGCAGACGCCCGGAGCGCTCCAGCTGCGTGGCGACATCCAGCGCTCGGCGATCCTGCGCGAGCTGAACGCCGTGCTGCCGCCATCCGGGCCGATCCTCGACGCGCTCGCACGGCTCGACCCGCTGCCCTCGATCACCGGCCCCTCGCCCGACGTCGCGGCGCCCTCGCCCGCCACGGTGCGCCTCCCGGGCGTGCGGGCGGCGAAACGCAGCGTCGTGCGCGTGCTGGGGACGGCCTGCGGCCTGGCGATCGAGGGCTCCGGATGGGTCGCCGGGCCCGACCTCGTCGTGACCAACGCGCACGTCGTCGCGGGCGAGAGCGACACGACGGTCCAGCCGGAGGGCCGTGGCGGCGCGCTCGGCGCCGAACCGGTTCGTCTACGACCCCGAAGACGACATCGCGATCCTGCGCGTCCGCGGCCTGGGCCTGCCCGCTCTCTCCCGCGCCGGCAGCGTGCCGTCCGGTGCGAGCGGCGCGATTCTCGGGTATCCCGAGAACGGCCCGTTCGACGGGGAGCCGGCGCGAATCGGGCGCACGCAGCGGGTCGTCACGCAGAACGCGTACGGGCAGGGGCCTGTGACGCGCCTGCTGACGCCGTTGCGCGGGCTCGTGCGCCCCGGCAACTCCGGCGGCCCGGTCGTGGACGGGAGCGGCCAGGTGCTGACGACCGTCTTCGCGTCGACGGTCGGAGAAGGCGTCCATGGCGGCTACGGAGTCGCCAACGAAACGGTCGGCTCGCTGCTGTCGACCGTCGGCGCCGGGGACGGGCCGCAGGTCGCGACAGGGCCCTGCACGGCGGGCTGAGCGGCTCGCTCAGGTATCGAGCGAGCCCCCCGGCCACATCGCCGCCGCCGGTGGCCGCTACGCTGACCGCCATGTCGAAGACCCTCCTGGTCGCCGAGAAGCCCTCCGTGGGGCAGGACCTCGCGCGAGCGCTGCCGGGCCCCTTCAAGAAGAGCGAGGGGTTCCTCGAGGGTCCCGACCACGTGGTCACGTGGGCGGTCGGCCACCTCGTCCAGCTCGCCGAGCCCGAAGCCTACGACGCCAAGTACAAGAGCTGGCGCATGGCCGATCTGCCGATCGTGCCGAGCAAGTTCAAGCTCGTCGTCCGCGACGAGCGCTCGCGCAAGCAGATGTCGGTCGTCACCAAACAGCTCGGCCGCGAGGACGTCGAGGAGGTCGTCAACGCGTGCGACGCCGGCCGCGAGGGCGAGCTGATCTTCGCCTACCTGTTCGAGAAGGCGAAAGCCAAGAAGCCGGTCAAACGGCTGTGGCTGAACTCGATGACCAGCGCCGCGATGAAGGCGGCGCTGGCCTCGCTGCGTCCCGGCGAGGAGCTTCTGCGCTGGAGCAGGCGGCTCGCTCGCGCTCGGAGGCCGACTGGATCGTCGGCATGAACGCCACCCGCGCCGCGACGATCAGGCTGCGCAGCTCGTTCGACGGGGCCGTCTCGCTCGGCCGTGTGCAGACGCCGACGCTTGCGATCGTGGCGCGCCGCGAGGAGGAGATCAAAGCCTTCGTGCCCGAGCCCTACTGGCTGGTGGACGCGACCTTCGCAGGCGCCGCCGCTCGACGGCGAGGGCGGCGAGCGCGTCTACCTCGGCCACTACGCGGCGCCGCCTGGAAGCCCGGGTAACACCAAAGGGCCGCGTCTCGGCACCGAAGAGGAGGCGCGACGCGATCGTCGCCGCCGTGCGCGGGCGCAGCCGGCACGATCACGAAGCTCGAGAAGAAAGAGCAGCGCGAGAAAGCGCCGATGCTCTACGACCTCACGACGCTGCAGCGCGAGGCGAACAACCGCTACGGCTTCTCGGCGAAACGGACGCTGGCGCGCCGCCCAGCGCCTCTACGAGGAGCACAAGGCGCTCACCTATCCGCGCACCAACTCGCGCTACCTGACGACCGACATGGTCGAGGAGATCAAGCCGATCGCCGAGCTGGTGGGCGGGCGGGCCGAGTACCGCAAGGGCGCCGAGTACGTGGTCGGCCTGGACGTGCTGCCGCTGGCGCGGGTCGTCAACGACGCGAAGGTCACCGACCACCACGCGATCATCCCGACGCGCTCCGAGCACCCGGTCGAGAAGATGGGCGCCGACGACCGCCGCATCTACGACATGGCCGTGCGGCGCTTCCTGGCGGTGTTCCACCCGGAGGCGGTGTTCGAGAACACGCGGGTCGAGACGACCGTCGCCGGCCGAGGACGGGCCAGGGCCACGTGTTCCGCACCCGCGGCAAGCTCCTGATCGTCCCAGGCTGGCGCGGCGTCTACGACGAGGTCGCCGCCGACACCCGCGGCGAGGAGGCCCGCGGCGAGGAGGACGAGGGCGCCGACCAGCAGCTGCCGCGCCTGGTCGCCGACGAGCAGGTCCAGACGGCCTCGATCGAGAGCGCGCGAAAAGGAGACCAAACCGCCGCGGCGCTACAGCGACGCGTCGCTGCTGGGCGCGATGGAGACGGCCGGCAAGCTCGTCGACGACGACGAGCTGCGAGAGGCGATGAAGGACTCGGGCATCGGCACTCCCGCCACGCGCGCAGCGATCATCGAGCGGCTGATCACGGTCGGTTACGTCGAGCGCGACGGGCGCGCGCTGGTGGCGACCGAGAAGGGCCTGAACGTGATCCGGCTGCTCGGACGAGCACGCGCTGACCTCCCCGGGGCTGACCGGCAGCTGGGAGCAGCGGCTGGGCAAGATCGAGCGCGGCGAGGACTCGCGCGAGCAGTTCATGAGCGACATCGCGGGCTTCGCCGGCGAGACCGTCGAAGACGCTGGACGAGACGCTCAAAGACGTGCGCATCCCGCGCGCGCGGCTCGGCCCGTGCCCCGTCTGCGGGCACGAGATCGTCGAGAACCGCAAGGGCTACTCGTGCTGGTCGCGCGAGGACCCGGGTTGCGGCTTCGTGATCTGGAAGGCAAAAGCCGGCAAGCAGCTGCCGGTCGCGATCGCGCGGGAGCTGATCCGCACGCGGCTACACCGGCCAGGCAGGTGACTGGCTTCCGCGGGCGCAGCGGGCGCAGCTTCCGCGCGCGGCTCGCGCTGCAGCAGACCGAGGAGGGCAGATGGCGCGTCGAGTTCGACGAGCCGTGGGCGCGCGAGGGCGCCAAGCCCCCCGACGCCGAGGCCGGCGAGGCCGCCGCGTCCGCTGAGAGCGCCGGGCCGGCCGTCAGCGCCGCCTGAGCTCCGAAGCCCGCAGCGCGACGAGGCTGCCGGGCGTGTCGGACCGGTGCGCCAGGATGGCTGAGTGAGCATCGAGCTCGCTCACCGGGCCCGCGAACTCGGGCAAGGCGCAGGTCGTGATGGACACCGTGCGTCGGCATCTCGCGCGCGGCCGGGACCCGCTGCTCGTCGTCCCCACGGCGACCGACGTCGAGCACTACCTGCGCGAGCTGGCCGGTGGCGAGGCGGCAATGGGCGTGCGGGTCGACGCGCTTCTCGGGGCTGCTCGAGGAGATCGTACGGCGCGCCGGCATCCGCAGCCCGGTGCTCGGCGACGCTCGCGCGCGAGCGGCTGATCGCCGCGCTCGTCGCCGCGCGAGCGAGCGCGCCGGCATCCCGGCTTCGCCGCGCGCGCTCGGCGAGCTCTTCGCCGAACTCAGTGCTCGCACGGGTCTCGCCGCCGCGCCTGTCCGCGGCGCTCGACGCCTGGCCTTCGGCGACGGGAGCCGCCGCGCTGGGCTTCGACCTCGGCGGGGCCTACGCCTCCTACCAGCGGCGGCTGGCGCGGATCGGCCGGCGTCGACGAGCAGCAGCGAGCGATGGCGCGCGCTGGACGCGCTGCGCGAGCGCCCCGCGCTCTGGGGCGAGACGCCGGTCGCTGTTCTACGGGTTCGACGACCTGACGCGTGCTGCAGCTCGATGCGATCGAGACGCTCGGCCGCGTGGTCGACGCCGCGGTGACCGTGTCGCTCGCCTACGAGGCCGGGCGCGCCGCCTTCGCCGGCCGTGCCGGAACCTTCCAGACGCTCGCGCCGCTGAGCGGCGAGCACCGCGCGATGGCTCCCCGCGAAGAGCACTATGCGCCGGCCTCCCGCGCCAGCTCTGGCGCACCTCGAGCGCTCGCTGTTCGAGCCCGGTGCGGGCCGCGTCGCACCCCGGCGCAGCCGTCGAGCTGCTGCAGGGCGGGGGCGAGCGCGCCGAGCTCGAGCTGATCGCCGAGCGGGTCGCCGCGCTGCTGCAGGACGGCTGCGAGGCCGAGCAGATCGCGGTCGTGCTGCGTCGACCCGGCCCGCTCCGCCGGCCTCGCTCGCGGAGGTGTTCGCGAGCGCCGGGGTCCCGATCGCGATGCCGGTCCGGCGCCCGCTCTCGCGACACGCGCGTCGGGCGCGCGCTGATCGGGCTGTTGCGCTGCGTCCCGGGTGCCGACGGCGTCGCGCCGGGCACGCCGGAGGATCTGCTTGCGTGGCTGCGCGCGCCCGGGCGCCTGGAGCGCCCGGAGCTCGCCGACGCGCTCGAGCTCGACGTGCGCCGGTTGGGCCTGGCGAGCGTCGAGCAGGCGCGCGCGCGTTGGGAGGAGCGGTTCTTCGCCCTCGACGCGATCGATCGCCTCGCCGGCGCCGCAGGGCGCGGCCCCGGCGCTCTGGCCGAGCAGGCGGGGCGGGAGCTCCTGCGGATCTTCGCGGCGCCGCGCAAGGGCCGCGCGGCGATCGCTCGGACGCCGCCGAGATGGATGAGGCCCGCGCGCTGGCCGGGGGCCGCAGCGCGCTTGCGGAACTGCGCGAGCTGGCCCGCGTCGCTGCCGACGCCGCGCCCGGGTCGGCCGGAGAGCTCGCGTCCGTGCTGGCCCGCCTGGAGGTCAACAGCGGCGGAGCTTCCGGCACCGGGCCTCGTCTCGGTCCTCGACCCCCTCGCCCTGCGCGCGCGACGAGTGCGGGCGCTGTTTCTCGCCGGCATGCAGGAGGGGGTGTTCCCGCTCCGCGCCAGGCCCCACCCGCTGCTCGGCGATCATCAGCGCGCCCGGCTGGCCGCTGGGTCGGGCCTGCGGCTCGGCGAGCAGCAGGACGTCCTCACTGCCGAGCGCTACCTGCTCTACGCCCTGCTCTCCCGTCCCCAGGAGCTGCTCGCGCTGAGCTGGCACGAGACCGACGACGACGCCGGCCGCATGCTCCCGCTCGCTGTTCGTCGACGATGTCTGCGACCTCTTCGACGACAGCCTGTTCGAGGATCGCGCACGCCGGGCGCTCGGCGAGCTCGCACAGCCGGCGGACCCGCGGCGGCCGTCGCCGTCGTACCCCCGTCGGTCGAGCTGCGCGACGAGCGTGTGCTCGGCGGCCTGCGCGAACGGGTGTGGTCGGCCACGGCGCTGGAGCGCTGGATCGGCTGCCCGGTCGCTTGGTTCGTCGAGCGCCTGCTCGCGCCCGGGCGCCTCGATCCCGACCCCGAGCCGTTCGCGCGCGGCAGCCTGGCGCACGAGGCGCTGGGCCGAACCTTCGTGGCGCTCGGGGAGCAGACGGGGAGCACGCGCGTCACGCCGGCGACGCTCGAGCTCGCCCGGAGCCTGCTGCGCGACGCCCTCGCCGAGGCGGCGCCGCGCTACGTGCTCTCGACCTCACGGGAGCGCGCGGCCGCGACCTCGCGCGCTCTGGCCGGCGACCTGGAGCGTTACCTCGAGCAGACGGCATCCCTGGGCTGCACGCTCGAGCCGCGCGATTTCGAGCTGGCGTTCGGTCCCTTCGGGGAGCACGAGCAGCACGGGGAGCCGAGCGAGCTGCCTGCTCTGGAGCTGGGCGGTGGCTTCGAGTTGCGCGGGCGCATCGACCGGATCGACGTCGGCGCGGAAGGCGAGGTCGTGGTGATCGACTACAAGGGCGCGTCCGCTCCGCGCGGCAACCGCTGGATCGCGGACGGCAAGATCCAGGTCGCCCTCTACATGCTGGCTGCCGAACAGCTGCTGGACGCGCGCGTCGTGGGCGGGCTCTACCAGCGGCTCCGCGGCGAGGACATCAAGGCGCGCGGCGCCGTCCTCGCGGGCCACGAGCTGGCGGAGGATTGCGTGCGGACCGACCGCTACGAGGCCGAGGAGCTCGACGAGCTGCTCGCGGCGGCGCTGGACGCAGCGCGCGAGGCCGCGGCCGCGGCGGCCGCGGGCGAACTGGAGGCTCGGCCCGCGACCTGCGCCTACGGTGGCGGCTGCGCGTTCCCGACGATCTGCCGCTGCGAGCGCTGAGGGCCGTGGAACAGCTCGCACTCCAATGGGACGCCGGCCCGCCCGCCGAGCCGGCGGGCCCTCGCCTGAGCGGCGAGCAGCGGACCGCCGTGGCGCGGCGGGAGGGCCCGCTGCTGCTGTCGGCGGCCGCGGGCAGCGGCAAGACATCCGTGCTCGTCGAGCGCTTCGTCGCCGCCGTGTGCGAGGACGGGATCTCGCCGGCGTCCGTGCTCGCGATCACGTTCACCGACCGGGCGGCCGGAGAGCTGCGCGAGCGCGTCCGCTCGCGGCTGCTGGCGCTGGGCAGGCGCGAGCAGGCTCGCGACACCGAGGCCGCCTCGGTCGGCACCTTCCACGCGTTCTGCGGACGCCTGCTGCGCTCGCACCCCCTGCCGGCGGGCCTCGATCCCGACTTCCGCGTGCTGGATGCGACGGCGTCGGCGACGCTCAGGCGCCGCGCCTTCGAGGCGGCGCTCACCGGCTTCGCCGCGGGTGGCGCGGCCGCGGTCGATCTGCTGGCGGCGTACGGGGTCGATCCCGTGCGCGGGACCGTCGAAGGGCTCTACGCGCAGCTGCGCAGCCGGGGCGAGCTCGAGCCGCGGCTTCCGCGGCGCGAGCCGTCCTCGCCGGAGGAGGTCGAGGCACTCCGGACCGTCGCCCTCTACGACGAGTTGCTGAGGGGCTTCGGCGCGAGCTACGAGGAGCTCAAGCAGCAACACGCGGCTGTGGACTTCGACGACCTCGAGCTGCTGGCAGGTGCCCTGCTGGCGGGAAACCGAGACCTCCGCGAGTCGTGGGCCGAGCGCTTCGAGCTGCTGATGGTCGACGAGTTCCAGGACACGAACCCGCGCCAGCTCGCCATCCTCCGCGCGCTCGACCGCGGCAACCTGTTCACAGTCGGCGACGAGCTGCAGTCGATCTACGGCTTCCGCCACGCCGACGTGCGTCTGTTCCGCGAGCGGCGCGAGGATCTCGCTCCGGCCGGCGCCGCGCTTGCGCTGCGCAGCAACTTCCGCAGCCGGCCCGAGGTGATCGCGGCGGTCAACAGGGTGTTCGGGGAGCGCTTCGCCGCGTTCGCGCCGCTCGTCCACGGCCGCGATGAGGACGAACACGCCCAGCCAAAGGGGCCGTTCGTGGAGCTGCTGCTGACGAGCCCGACCGAGCAGTGGAAGGGGAGCGGCGCGGAGCAGGCGGTCGCGGCCGGGCTGCCCTACGCGCCGCTCGGGCGTCAGGCCGAGGCCCGCCTGCTGGCCCAGCGCGTCCGGGAGCTCGTCGACAGCGGTGGTGCGCGCCCGGGTGAGATCGCCATCCTGCTGCGGGCGACCGGCGACATCGAGACATTCGAGCGCGCCCTGCAGCTAGAGGGCCTGAGGACGCTTGCGAGCGTGGGAACGTTCTGGAGCCGCCAGCAGATCGAGGACCTGCACAGCTACCTGCGCGCGCTGGCCAACCCCCGCGACGAGGAGGCCCTCTACGCGTCCCTGGCATCGCCGCTGGCGGGGTGCTCGCGCGACGGGCTGGCGCTGATCGCCGCCGCCAGGCGCGAGCGGCGGCTCACGGCGTGGGAGACGGTTCAGGCGCTTTCAGAGGACGGCGGCGAGCTCCCGGATCACGACCGGGAGCTGCTCGCGGACTTCGTGCCGTGGTTCGCGGCCGAGCGGGCGCAGGCCGGCGGGCGCGGTGTCGCCGAGCTGCTCGAGCGCGCGATCACCCAGCGCGGATACGAGCGCTATGTGCTCGGGCTCGACTGGTCCGAGCGTCGGCTGGCCAACGTCCACAAGCTGCTGCGGCTCGCGCGCCGCTTCGAGGAACAGGAGGGCCGCGAGCTGCGCGCCTTCGTCGACCTGGTCGCGCACCTCAAAGACAGCGGCGCGAGCGAGCCCGAGGCGCCGGTCGAAGGCGTCGAGCCGGACACAGTGCAGCTGATGACGATCCACACCGCGAAGGGGCTGGAGTTCCCCGTCGTGTGCGTGGCCGATCTGGGCCGCAAGCCGCCGAACCCGGCCGAGCGCCTGTTCGTCGACGGCGACCGTGTCGGCCTGCGACTGCGCCGGGTCGGCGTGGGCGAGGCCTTCAAGACGCTGGATTACGAGGAGCTGAGAGCCGAGCAGCACGACCGCGAACGCGAAGAGGAGGATCGGGTCTTCTACGTCGGCCTGACGCGCGCCCGGGAGCGGCTGCTGCTCAGCGGCGTGGTCGACTTCGCCGACTGGCCCGAGGAGAGGCGCGGCACGCCGCCGATCAACTGGCTCGGCCCGGCGCTGTGCGAGCAGCTTCCCGAGCTCGGGCGGTCCGGCCCGGGGGTCTCGACGGTGCCGGCTGCGGGGGCTGCGCCCGAGCTGCGCCTGACGCTCAGCGCGCCCGCCGCCTACGGCCAGGTTCTGCGCCCGCCGGCGCCGGCATCGCCCGCGCCCGCAGGGCGAGGGCGGGCCCCCGCCGCCGCGCCGCGGCGCGCCGCGCTTGCGCAGGCCCCGCGCGGCGTCGAGCTGCCGCCGACGCTCAGCTACACCTCGCTCAGCCTGCTGGAGCGCTGCGGGTACCGCTACTACCTCGAACGCGTGCTGCGGATGCCCGAGGATCACCGGGCTGCCGGCGCGCGGGGGCGCGCGGGGCTCGCCGCGCGCGAGCGCGGGACGCTCGTCCACCGGGTGCTCGAGACATTCGACTTCGCTGCGCCCGCGCCCCCCGGGCCGGAGCGGATCGCGATCGTGGCGAGCGAGCTGGGCCTCGGCGCGGACGCCGGGGAGCTCGCCGAGATCGCGACGTTGGTCGCCGCGGCCCACACCAGTCCTCTGGGCCGGCGCATCGCCGCCGCCGCGCGGACCCGTCTGGAGCATCCGTTCGCGTTCGGCATCGGCCCGCAGGCGCCCCTCGTCACGGGCGTGATCGACGCGCTCTGCGAGGAGGGCGACGGCACCGCGCTGGTAGTCGACTACAAGAGCGACCGCCTCGCGCCGGACGCCGTGCCGGAGGAGATGGTGGCGCGCGACTACGCCGTCCAGCGTTTGCTCTATGCCCTCGCGATGCTCCGGGAGGGGGCGCTGGTGGTCGAGGTGGCGCACTGGTTCCTGGAGCGCCCGCTGGACCCCGCCGTCGCGCGCTACACGCTCGCCGAGCGGGCGGCGCTGGAGGACGAGCTCTCCACGCGCCTGCGCGCGGACTGGCGCGATCCCTTCGCGGTCAGCCGGGCGCCTCACCGGGCCCTCTGCCTCACCTGCCCCGGCCGCGGCGGCCTGTGCTCGTGGGGCGAGTCGGAAACAATGCGCGAGGACCCCGAAAACACCTAGAAACCTGGCCTGGAAGGCCTTCCGGCGCATCTGAAGGGCCCTTTCGCACCGGGACGCGGCGGCGGATAAATCGGGCCACGACGCCTATTTCGCGAAGGTCTGCGCTGATACGATTTCTGGCTCCGCCTCAGGTGCCCGCCACCCCGCACGCGCCGTTCCCCGGCCGCAGGCGCGGGAAGCACCGTCCCTACGAGCACTCCCATGTCCAGGTACAGCACAAACCCCCCCGGGGCCGTCGGCCTCTACGACCCTCGCTTCGAGCACGACGCGTGTGGCGTGGGCATGGTCGCCCGGCTCGACAACCAGCCGACCCACGAGGTCATCACGCGGGCGATCACGGCGCTCGAGAACCTCGAGCACCGGGGAGCCTCGGGCGCGGACCCGAAGACCGGCGACGGCGCCGGCATCCTGATGCAGATGCCCGACGAGCTGCTGCGGGCGACGTGCGGCTTCGAGCTGCCGCCGCTCGGCTCCTACGGCGTGCTGATGTGCTTCCTGCCCACGGACGACGGCCAGCGCGCCGAGCTGGAGGCGCTGGTGGAGCGCACGGTCGCGGACGAGGGCCAGCGGCTGCTCGGGTGGCGCGACGTGCCCGTGGAGCCCGAGCACACGGGCAGGGTCGCCGGCGCCTGCCGGCCCACGATCCGCCAGCTCTTCATCGGCGCCGCCGAGACGCTCGACCGGGACTCCTTCGAGCGCAAGCTGTACGTGATCCGCCGCATCTGCGAGCTGGCCACCAGCGGCTCGGGCCTGTACATCGCCTCGAGCTCCTCGCGGACCATCAACTACAAGGGGATGCTGATCAGCTTCCAGCTGGCGGCGTTCTACACCGACCTGCGCGACGAGCGTTGCAAGAGCGCGATGGCGCTGGTCCACTCGCGCTTCTCGACCAACACGTTCCCGAGCTGGGAGCTCGCGCACCCGTACCGGGTGATCTGCCACAACGGCGAGATCAACACCGTCATGGGCAACGTCAACTGGATGCGAGCCCGTGAGAGCGAGCTTCACAGCGAGCTGTTCGGGGAGGACCTGGCGAAGATCCTTCCCGTCGTCAGCGCGGGCAACTCGGACTCGGCGACCTTCGACAACGTGCTCGAGCTGCTGATGCTCGCCGGGCGCTCGCTCCCGCACGCCGCGATGATGATGATCCCGGAGGCCTACCGGAACCGGGACGACCTGCCCGAGTACCTGAAGGGCTTCTACGCCTACCACTCCTGCCTCATGGAGCCGTGGGACGGCCCCGCCGCGGTCGCGTTCACCGACGGCCGCGTGGTCGGGGCGACGCTCGACCGCAACGGGCTCCGCCCCGGTCGCTGGGTGGAGACCAACGACGGCTACGTCGTGCTCGGCTCGGAGTCGGGGCTGCTCGACATCGCGCCGGAGAACGTACGCCGCCTCGGGCGGCTGCAGCCCGGCAAGCTGTTCCTGGTCGACCTCGAGCGCGGACGCATCGTCGAGGACGAGGAGGTCAAGCGCGAGGTTGCCACCGCCCATCCCTACGGCGAGTGGTACGAGCGCAACGCGATCCCGTTCAAGCAGCTCCCGCCGTCCTCGGAAGTGACGCTCTCCGACCAGCCGCTGCGGCTGCGCCAGCGGGCGTTCGGCTACACCCAGGAGGATCTGCGCGTGCTGCTGGCGCCGATGGCGATCGAGGCTCAGGAGCCGATCGGCTCGATGGGCAACGACCTCTCGCTGGCGGTGCTCTCCGACCAGGCGCCGCCACTGTTCTCCTACTTCAAGCAGCTGTTCGCGCAGGTCACGAACCCGCCCATCGACCCGATCCGTGAGGAGATCGTGATGAGCCTGGCCACCTCGCTGGGCAACGAGCGCAACCTGTTCGACGAGACGCCCGAGCACGCGCACAAGCTGCTGCTCGACCAGCCGATCCTGCTGAACCGCGAGCTGGAGACGCTGCGCGAGGTGGATCACGAGGTCTACAAAGCGCGCACGATCGACGCCACCTGGCTCGTCCAGAAGGGGCCGGCGGGGATGGTCGAGGCGCTCGAGCGCCTGTGCCGCACGGCGACGGAGGCGATCGAAGAAGGCGCGAACATCCTGATCCTCAACGACCGCCTGCTCGGCCCGCGCCGGGTGCCGATCCCCTCGCTGCTCGCGGTCGCCGCCGTCCACCACCACCTCGTGCTGGAGGGGACGCGCCTGCGGGCGGGGATCATCGTGGAGTCCGGGGAGCCCCGCGAGGTCCATCACTTCGCCACGCTGATCGGCTACGGCGCCAGCGCGATCAACCCCTACCTCCTGCTCGAGACGCTCGATGGGCTGGTGATCGAAGAACGCATCGTCCGCCCGGGCAAGGACGGCGAGCCCGAGGAGATCCCCGCCGAGGACGCGGCGCAGAACCTCGTCAAAGCGATCGGCAAAGGCCTGCTCAAGACGATCTCGAAGATGGGCATCTCGACGATCCAGTCCTACCGCAGCGCCCAGATCTTCGAGGCGGTCGGGCTCGAGCGCGAGCTGATCGACACCTACTTCACGGGCACCGCGTCGCGGATCGGCGGCGTCGGACTGCAGGTGCTGGCCGAAGAGGCTCTGGAGCGGCACGCCCGCGCCTATCCGGTGACGCCGGACGAGCTGCTGCCCGTCGGTGGCGTCTATGCCTGGCGCCGCGACGGCGAGCACCACCAGTGGAATCCCGAGACGATCGCGCTCGTCCAGCATGCGGTGCGCTCGGCCAACGGCGACGTCACCGCCGCGCTCGGCGGCGACGCGGCCGCGCTCGGCGCGGTCCGTGAGAGCCCCGCGATGGAGAAGTACCGCGAGTACGCTCGCGCGGTCAACGAGGACGCCGCGCGGAAGGCGACGCTCGGGGGCTGCTCGAGGTCGGAGCGGGCCCGGGCGCCCGCGGCGAGCCGATCCCCCTGGAGCAGGTCGAGCCGGCCAAGGAGATCGTGCGGCGCTTCTGCACGGGCGCGATGAGCCTTGGCTCGATCTCGCGCGAGGCTCACGAGACGCTGGCGATCGCGATGAACCGCCTGGGCGGTCGCTCGAACACCGGCGAGGGCGGGGAGGACCCGGTGCGCTTCACCGCCGACCCCAACGGCGACCGCCGGCGCTCGGCGATCAAGCAGGTCGCCTCGGGGCGCTTCGGCGTGACCATCCACTACCTGGTCAACGCCGACGAGCTGCAGATCAAGATGGCGCAGGGCGCCAAGCCCGGCGAGGGCGGCCAGCTCCCGGGCCACAAGGTCGACGAGTACATCGGCGCGATCCGCCACACCACGCCGGGAGTCGGGCTGATCTCGCCGCCGCCGCACCACGACATCTACTCGATCGAGGACCTCAAGCAGCTGATCTACGACCTGCGCTGCAGCAATCCGAAGGCGCAGGTGTCGGTCAAGCTCGTGGCGGAGGTCGGCGTCGGCACCGTCGCGGCCGGCGTCTCCAAGGCGAACGCCGATCGCGTTCTGATCGCCGGTCACGACGGGGGCACGGGCGCCTCGCCGCTGTCATCGATCCAGGCCGCCGGCGTGCCCTGGGAGATCGGCCTGGCCGAGACGCAGCAGACGCTGCTCCTGAACGACCTGCGCTCGCGGATCGTCGTGCAGACCGACGGCCAGCTGAAGACCGGCCGCGACGTGGTCGTCGCCGCGATGCTCGGCGCCGACGAGATGGGCTTCTCGACCGCCCCGCTGATCGCGACCGGCTGCATCATGATGCGCGCCTGCCACCTGAACACCTGCCCCGTCGGCATCGCCACGCAGGACCCCGAGCTGCGCAAGCGCTTCAAGGGCACGCCCGAGCACGTCGTCAACTTCTTCTTCTTCGTCGCCGAGGAAGTGCGGGAGATCCTCGCCTCGCTGGGCCTGCGCACGCTCGACGAGGCGATCGGCCGCGTGGACCTGCTCGGCGTGGGGACGGCGGTCGAGCACTGGAAGGCCCGCGGTGTCGACCTGACGCACCTGCTGACCCACGTCGAGCTGGACGACGAGAACGCTCCGCGCCGCCGCGTCGAACCGCCGCCGGCCGTGCTCGACGACGCGCTCGACTGGGAGCTGGTGCGCGCCGCCGAGCCGGCGCTCGAGCGCGGCGAGCGGGTCCGAGCCCAGCTGCCGGTGCGGAATCGAAACCGCTGCGTCGGCGGCATCCTCTCCAGCCACATCGCCTCGCGCCACGGCGCCGAGGGGCTCCCGGAGGGCACGATCGAGGTCGAGCTAGAGGGCTCGGCCGGCCAGAGCTTCGGCGGCTGGCTGGCGCCCGGGGTGACCTTCACTCTGCGCGGCGACGCGCAGGACTACGCCGGCAAGGGGCTGTCCGGCGGCGTGTTCGCGATCCGGCCCCGCGAGGGCATGGGCGAGCACTTCCGCGCCGAGGAGAACGTCGTCGTCGGCAACACCGTCCTCTACGGAGCGACCGGCGGACGCGCGTTCTTCCGCGGCCTCGCGGGCGAGCGCTTCGCCGTGCGCAACTCGGGCGCCTCGGCCGTGGTCGAGGGCGTCGGCGATCACGGCTGCGAGTACATGACCGGCGGGCGCGTGATCGTGCTCGGAGAGACGGGGCGGAACTTCGCGGCGGGAATGAGTGGTGGCGTCGCTTACGTCCTGGACGAGCGGGGCGAGTTCCCGGCGCGCTGCAACATGGGCATGGTCGGCTTCGAAGAGCTCGGCGAGGCAGACGCGATCGAGCTGCGCGCGCTCGTCGCCGAGCACGCCGAGCGCACCGCGAGCCCGGTGGCGGCCGGCGTGCTGGCCCGCTGGGAGCAGCTGCTCGCCGCCAAGGCCTTCGTGAAGGTGATGCCGCACGACTACAAGCGTGTGCTGCGCGAACGGGCCGAGGAAGAGACCCTCGCGGTCGACACCGGGGGCGAGCCCGCGGTGACGGGCGAGAGCGAACGTCCGCTGGACGCGGTCGGCGAGGCAGGCGCCTGATGGGCCAGCTCGGGGGTTTCCTGAAGATCGAGCGTCACGGCGTTCCCTACCGGGACAGCGCCGAACGGGCTCACGACTACGACGAGTTCCTGCTCCAGCGTCCGGTGCCGGAGCTGCGCGCGCAGGGCGCGCGCTGCATGGACTGCGGCGTGCCGTTCTGCCACAACGGCTGTCCGCTGGGCAACCTGATCCCGGACTGGAACGACCTCGTCTACCGCGATCGCTTCGCCGACGCGATCCGCCAGCTCCACGCGACCAACAACTTCCCCGAGTTCACCGGACGGTCTGTGCCCCGCGCCGTGCGAGGCCGTCGTGCGTGCTCGAGATCAGGGAGGGCGACGCGGTCACGATCAAACAGATCGAGAACGCGATCATCAACAGGGCCTGGGAGGAGGGATGGGTCACGCCCCAGCCGCCACGGCGCGAGAGCGGGCGGTCCGTCGCCGTGGTCGGTTCCGGCCCTGCCGGGATGGCCGCCGCCCAGCAGCTGCGCCGAGCGGGACATACGCGTGACGCTGTTCGAGCGGGACGAGGCGATCGGAGGCCTCGTGCGCTTCGGGGTGCCCGACTTCAAGATCGACAAGACGGTCGTCGAGCGGCGGGTCGAGCAGCTCCGTGCCGAGGGCGTCGAGCTGCGCTGCGGCGTCGAGGTCGGCGTCGACGTCTCCGCCCAGGAGCTGCTCGCCGGCTACGACGCGGTCGTGCTCGCGACCGGCTCGCGCGTGCCGCGCGACCTCCGGTGCCCGGCCGCGAGCTGAGCGGCGTCCATCCGCGATGGATTACCTCTACCAGCGCAACCGCTGGGTCGCGCGCGAGCACGGCCCGGCGCCGACCGTGCCCGCCCCGCCCTCGCCGGAGCAGGCGATCACCGCAGCGCGGCAAGGACGTCGTGGTGATCGGCGGCGGCGACACCGGCGCCGACTGCGTCGGCAACTCGCTGCGCGAGGGCGCGCGCTCGATCGTGCAGCTGGAGCTTCTCGCCGAGCCGCCCGCGCAGCGGCCCGACGACCGCACGCCGTGGCCGGAGTGGCCGGCGAAGTACCGCCTCAGCTACGCGATGGAGGAGGCCCGGGAGCTGAACGTGGGCGAGCAGGACTACTCGATCGCGACCACCGCGTTCGACGGCCGGGACCACGTCGAGGGCCTCACCGTCGCGCAGGCCGAGCCGCCGAGCCGCCGTTCGCCCCGGTCGCCGGCACCGAGCGCCGGCTGCCCGGCGCAGCTGGTGCTGCTCGCGATGGGCTTCCTGCACCCCGAGCAGGGGCTGCTGGACCAGTTCGGCGTGGAGCGCGACCGCCGCGGCAACATCAAGGCCGTGAGCCCGTACACGACGTCCGTTGCGGGCGTCTTCGCAGCGGGCGACGCGCGCCGCGGGCAGTCGCTGATCGTGTGGGCGATCAACGAGGGGCGCCAGTGCGCCCGCATGGTGGACCGCTACCTGGCCCGCCTCGACTCCGAGCCCAGCCGCGACCGCGATCAGGGTCTCGCCGGGCACGCCGACGCCGACGAGGGGCCGGAGGGCCCGCCGCAGCACGTCGGCCCGGGCGTCCCCGCCGGGCAGTAGCCGGGCAGCCCGCGGTGGCCGGCCGGAGCTGCGGAATCGATCATCTACTCTGGTGTGCCGCCGCGCTCTCGAGCGGCTGAACCCCCCGATGCCGACCTTCTGCCGCCACAACCGCTTCATCGAGCGCTGTCCGATCTGCAGCAGGACGCTGCCCGGGAACGAGCCCTCGCCCGCATCGCCGCGGC
The DNA here is from genome assembly GCA_963742805.1 of uncultured Solirubrobacteraceae bacterium. Taxonomy (GTDB): domain Bacteria; phylum Actinomycetota; class Thermoleophilia; order Solirubrobacterales; family Solirubrobacteraceae; genus Palsa-744. The sequence goes on from CAVUNG010000001.1 coordinate 2,049,019, forward strand.
GGGCCGGGGCTCCGGGCGCTCCTCGCGCGCGCGCTCCCCGCGGCCGGCGGGCGGATGGTCTCACGGTGCGCCGCGAGGGCCGTGCCGTCGAGGACGGCTACTCCTCGCCCCTCGTGCCGGGCCTGCGCGCCTCCGCCGACGCGCAGCGTCTCGCCGACGAGCTGTCCTTCTCGAGCGCGCGGCTGGCCTCGCTCGCAGTCGCGCCGCCCGGCGCCTACGAGCAGGCGGTCGACGCCGCCGCGGACGGAGATCTCGACCGCGCGAGCTGGATCGCGTTCGTGCTCGCCTACCTCGCGCCCGCGGAGGACGAGGAGCCGTTCGCCGGCGTCGGAGCCGTGCTCGCCGCGGCGCCGGATCCCGGCGCGGTCAGACCCGAGCTCGCAGGCCTGCTCGACGAGGTTGCGCGGGGGCCGCGAAGCTCGCACCGGCCCGGCAGCGGGACCCGGACGCTGGAGGCCTACGCGCAATGGGCGGAGCGCTCGGGCGGGCAGAGCGCGGCCTTCGCCGGTGAGGAGGGGTGGAGCCCCGAGCGCCGCTTCGCGCGTCTGTTCGAACGCCTCGCGCTCCCCGGCCTGGACCGCGGCGCGCGCTACGAGCTGCTGGTATCGCTCGGCCGCCTGGGCGTCTACGAGGTGCGGGCCGAGTCGCTGCACCTGGGCACGGCGCGGGGGGCGGCGGGCGGCGAGGACGAGGCGGCGCTCGCGGCAAAGCGCGTGTTCGGGATCGGCGATCCGCTGCTGCTCGACCGGCGTGCCGTGACGCTGGCCGAGGCTGCGGACGTGCCGCTCGAAGCGCTCGACCTGGCGCTGTTCAACTGGTCGCGCCCGCCCGGGGCCGGCCGCGCGACGCTGGGCTTCACGCCGCCGAGCCTTCCGGACGCCGAGCCGCAGGCAGCCGCGCTCGCGCTCTGATCAGCGGGCGTACTCGGTCGCGTCGCGGCTCGTCGCGCAGCCCTTCATCTCGGTGATGAGGCCGTCCTCGCCGAAGCTCAGCACCAGCCAGCGCACGCCGTCTTCGAGCGGCCACCCGCCGGCCTGCGCCGGTTGATCGGGGCGGAACGCCACGATCGCGCGTCCCGGACCGGCGTCCAGCACCTGCTCGACCCGGCCCGCGAGCCCGCGGTGAAGGTTCTGGCCCATCACCTCGACGATCTGGCGGCGGCTCTCGCAGTTCCACGGCCCGTCTTCGACGGCCCGCCAGCGCGCGTCGGGTGCGAGCACCCTTTCCATCACCGCGAGGTCGCCGCCCGAGAGCGCCGCCCACGTCTGGAGTACGAGCCGCTCGGCGTCCATCGGCCGATGATCGCAGGGCCGGGGCGCGGGCTCCCGCGGGGGCTCGCCGCGGACCGCAAGCCGGCCCCCGAAGTGCGCGATTTGACGTCCACACGGGCACCTACAGTCCCTGCAGAGAGTTCCACTGTCCCCCCGGAGGCGCGATGCCGCTCTGCTTCATACAGCCCCAGGACGCGATCCGCGTGATCGCCGACTCGCTCGGCCGCGAGGCGCGCCGCCAGCTCGTCGGCGAGGTCGTGCGGGCATGGGTCGACGACATCCCCGACCAGGAACTGTCGGAGCACTACGCGAAGGCGATCGCCGACCTGGACGAGGACGATCTGCACCTGCTCGCGGCCTGGCACGCCTCGCTCGAGGTGGGCCAGCCGATCCCGAACACGGAGTTCCTCGTAGGAGTGTTCCCCAGCCTCGGCGAGAACCGCCGCGAGGCGCTGAAGATCGCCGCCGGCTTCCGCGGCGAGGAGGCGTTCCAGGCCGGGGTCGCCGAGGAGCAGGCGCTGGAGACGGTGCTGCCGCGGCTCTCGCACGAGCGGGCGGTGGAACTGGCCAACGAGTGCATCCAGCTGTACATGTGGGACCGCCTGGGGTCTGACAACTAGCGGCTTGCACGCCCCCGCCTGCCGGCGCTCACAGGCGTAGCAGGAGCTGACTGGCGCTGTTCATCTCCTCCGCGCGGCGCGGTGTGCGGACCGGCGGACCTTTCCGCCGTCCCCTTCGAGCCGGGATCTGCCGGTGGGGCGGCAGCCGGCCGGAGCGGTTGCGCTACGTTCCCCGGGTGTCCGATGCCATCGAGGCCTTCTCCGCGCACGCGCCCGACTACGACGCCAGGCGGCGGGCGATCGTGCCCTGCTGGGACGCCTTCTACGGCACGGCGGTGGAGCTGCTCTCGCTGCGGGGCGGGCCGGTCGAGCGCGTGCTCGACATCGGCGCGGGCACCGGCTTCATGAGCCAGGCGGTGCTGGCTGCTCATCCTTCCGCCCGGCTCGTGTTGCTGGACGGCTCGGAGGAGATGCTCGCCCGCGCCGCGGAGCGCCTGCCCGAGGCCGAGATCGTGCAGGGCGACATGCGCGAGGGTCTCCCGGCGGGCCCCTTCGACGCGGTCGTCTCCTCGCTGGCGATCCACCACCTCGAGCACGACGAGCAGCGGCGGCTCTACGCGGCGGCGGCAGAGGCGCTGCGGCCCGGCGGTGTGTTCGTGAACGCCGAGCACATCCTCGAGCGCAGCCCGTGGCTCGAGAAGGTGGGCAGGGCGCGCTGGCGCGCGGCCGCGGCCGCGGCGGGTGCCAGCGAGGCCGAGCTCGACGCCTCGGACGGGCGGATGGCGCTGAATCGCTGCGCCACGGAGGCGGAGGGCCTGAGCTGGATGGAGGAGGCCGGGCTGCAGGACTGCGAATGCTTCTTCAAGCAGTTCTACTTCGCGGTCCTGGCGGGCTGGCGTGCGCTCTGAGCGCCGGCCGGTGCGGCCTGGCGAGCACGGTTAGACTGTCCTCATGTCCGAGCTTCAGGCGATGCCGACCGAAGAAGACGTGATGGACGCCCTCTCGAACGTGATCGATCCCGAGCTGGGGCTCGATTTCGTGGAGCTGGGCCTCATCTACGGGGTCCAGGTCGACCAGGGCAACGTGAAGGTGACGTTCACGCTCACCACACCGGGCTGCCCGATCGGCCCGCAGGTCAACGAACAGATCGAAGAGTTCGTCGGCGAACTCGACGGCGTCAAGACGGTGGAGTCCGAGATGGTCTTCACGCCGCCGTGGACGCCGGAGCTGATGAGCGAAGACGCGAAGTTCGCGCTCGGGTACTAGCTCCCCGCGCGTCCCTCGCGCCACATCGTCACGATCTCGCGAGCGCCGTCAGGCGTCGTGAACGTGCCCCGGCGCCTGAAGCCGACGGATTCGTAGCGCGGCTCGTTGCGGTGGTTGCTCGACTCGAGGTAGGCGCCGGCGCCCTCGGCGTCGATCAGCTCGAGGTTCGACGCCAGCAGCTGCATCCCCAGTCCCTGGCCCCGCTGCGCGGGATGCGTGCCGATCAACGTCAGGTAGTAGTGCGCCGGCTCGTGCGGGTGGGAGGTCTCGAAGGCGTCGAACAGACCCAGCACCTCGCCGGCGCGCTCGCCGGCGGCCTCGCGCATCATCGCGGGCACCTGCGCCTCCTCCGCGGGCGTCAGCTCCGGGTGGCCCGGCGGGATCCAGACGGTCGCCGCGGCGTAGTCGCCGATCGTCCACACCCATTCGTGTTTGAGGGCCGAGGAGACGTACAAGCGCCACAGCGGCCGCTGCTGGGCGTGCTCGGGGAACGCCCACCTCCACAGGGGGTCCTCGGCGAAGGCGAGCCAGAGCGTCTCGGTGACGGCTTCCAGGTCCTCCGGCCGGGCCCGCCGCGGCGCCGTTCGGACCACGCCGGCTAGGCCGGCGTGGCCGCCGTCTCGCGTGCCAGCTCCAGAAGCCTCGCGAGTTCCGAGCGGATGCTCTCGCCGATCGTGTCGATGTCGTGCAGCGCGTCGAAATCGCCCAGCAGGCCGAAGTTCATCTGCCCGTTGTAGGACATGATCGCGATCGCCAGCGCATGGTTTTCGGGCAGGAAGGCGACGGGGATCGCCGTCACCATCTCGCGGCCCAGCACGTACAGCGGGAACTGCGGTCCCGGCACGTTCGTGACGATCAGGTTGAACAGCCGCGTCGAGAAGTTCAGCCGCGATGCCTGCGCGAGGATCGTCGGCGGCGCGAAGCTCTGGGCGCCGGAGATCACCTCGGCGCCGAGCGCCTGCTTGGACTCCTTCAGGCCGTCCATCGCGTCCGAGACGAACTGCAGCCGGTTGAGCGGGTCGGAGATGTAGACCGGCAGCGGGCCGCGCATCACGACGATGCGGTTGCCCGCCGTCTCATGTTCGTCCTCGCTGCGCACCGAGACGGGCACGAGCGCCCGCATCTCAACCCCCTCGGTGCGACGACCGCGGGCGATCAGGAAGTCGCGCAGCGCGCCTGCGACCACGGCGAGCACGACGTCGTTGACGGTGCCGCCGAAGGCGTTCTTGACGGTCTTGAAGTCGTCGAGGCTCGCCGTCACCGCGACGAAGCGCCGGTGCGGGCCGATCGGCACGTTCAGCGGCGTCTCCGGCGCCGGGTTCAAGCCGGCCCAGACGATCTCCCCGATGCCCTCGGCGGCCTCGCGGGCACGAGCCATCGCCCGCTCCGGGTGCGCCAGCGCATCGAGCGCGCCCTCGGCGAGAGCGAGACCGGCCCGGGCGGCGCCGGCGATGCCGGCGGCGAGGAGCTGCGTCGCGCCCGGCTCGGAGTGCGGCTGCCAGGGGCGCCCGGAGTTGGGAATCTGCGGCGGGTCCGGCGAGAGGTCGAACAGCACGGTCGCGAGGTCGACGCCCGCGATGCCGTCGATCAGGGAGTGGTGTGTCTTGGTGATGAGCGCGAAGCGGTCGTCCTCGAGCCCCTCGATCAGCCACATCTCCCAGAGCGGCTTGGAGCGGTCCAGCTGCTGGGAGAAGATGCGTGCCGTGAGCTCCTGGAGCTGCTCGAAGGTGCCGGGCGCGGGCAGCGCGGTGTGGCGAACGTGGTACTCGAGGTTGAAGCTGGGGTCGTCGACCCAGACCGGGCGGCCGCTGTCGATCGCCGTGTGGGCGAGCTTGTGGCGGTAGCGCGGGACCAGGTGCAGACGTCGGCGGATCTGTTCGAGGAACTCCTCCATGTCCGGCGGCGGGCCCTCGACGAGCGTCAGGCCGCCGATGTGCATGTGCGAGCTCGGGCCCTCCTGGTGCAGGAACGACGCGTCGACGGGCGTCAGGCGGTCGAGGTGACGCTGGGCCATGACGGCTTAGCGTACCTTGCTCCGATCGCCGGGGGCGAGCGATGCGACGAATACAATGACCGCCGTGGAGAACACCGTCGAGAAACTGATCCTGGCGGCGCCCCGTGGCTACTGCGCGGGCGTGGACCGGGCCGTGCAGACGGTCGAACGGGCCCTGGAGCTGCACGGGAAGCCGGTCTACGTGCGCAAGGAGATCGTGCACAACAAGCACGTCGTGGAGGAGCTCGTGGAGCGCGGCGCGATCTTCGTGGAGGAGGAGACCGAGGTCCCGGAGGGGGCCGTGTGCGTCTTCTCGGCGCACGGCGTCGCCCCGAGCGTCCGCGAGGGGGCCGAGCAGCGGCGCCTGCAGACGATCGACGCCACCTGCCCGCTGGTAACGAAGGTGCACCGCGAGGCCGTCAAATTCGCCGAGGACGGATACACGATCGTGCTCGTCGGCCACGCCGGCCACGAGGAGGTCGAAGGCACGATGGGGGAGGCGCCGGAGAAGATCGTGCTCGTGCAGGACGAGCAGGACGTCGAGGAACTGGAGGTCGAGGATCCCGCGCGGATGGCCTACATCACCCAGACCACGCTCGCCGTCGACGAAACGACTGCCATCATCGGGCGCCTGCGCGAGCGCTTCCCGAAGATCGTCGGCCCGCGCACCGACGACATCTGTTACGCCACCACCAACCGCCAGTCGGCGGTCCGCCAGATGGCATCCAAATGCGACCTGATGCTCGTGATCGGCTCGAAGCAACTCCTCGAACTCGATACGGCTGGTCGAGGTGGCGCGCGATTGCGGCACCGAAGGGCACCTGATCGACAACGCCGGCGAGGTCAAGGACGAGTGGCTGGACGGGCGGCGCGTCGTGGGTATCTCCTCCGGCGCGAGCGCGCCTGAGAACCTCGTTCAGGAGCTCGTCGAGCTGTTCCGTGCCCGGGGCGTGAGCGACATCGCGGAGTTCGATGTCGTCAAGGAGGACGTCCGCTTCATGCTGCCCAAGCAGATCCGCCAGGCCGCCGCGGCCGGAGCGTCCTGAGCGGGAGCGAGCGCGGGCGCCGCGCCCGCGCACAAAGCAGGCGCCGGACGGCGCCGCCGAGCGCACGGAGCAGGCGATGCGCACGCTGATCGTCTCCGACCTGCACCTCGGCAGCAACTCGAGGATCGACGTGCTGCGCCGGCCGGAGCTGCGGGCCGCGCTGCTCGAGCGCCTGGACGACGTCGACCGGGTGGTGCTGCTGGGCGACGTGCTGGAGCTGCGTCACGGCCCGCTGCGGGAGGCGATGGCGGCGGCGCGGCCGTTCTTCGAAGACCTCGGTCGCGTCCTGGGCGAGCGCGAGCTGGTGCTCACCGCCGGCAACCACGATCATGCGCTCCTCGAACCGTGGCTGGCCGCCCGCGGAGCCCACGACGATCCCGGGCCGCTCGGGCTCGAGCACCTCCTCGATCCCGCCGAAGCCTCGCCGGCGCTCGCGCTCCTCTCGCGCTGGGCCGCGCCGGCCCGTACCCGCATCGCCTACCCCGGCCTGTGGGTGAGGGGCGACGTCTATGCGATGCACGGTCACTACCTCGACTGCCACCTCACGGTGCCGACGCTCGAGCGGCTGACCGTCGGCGCGATGAGCCGCCTGCTGGGCCGACCCGCCGACACGTTCGACGCCGTCGACGACTACGAGGCGATGGGGGCGCCGGTGTTCGCGTGGCGCGACGCGGTCGCCCGCGACACGCACACCGGCGCCGCGCTGAACGGCATGGCGACGGTCTCGGCGTGGCGCGCGCTCGGCGGCGGCAGCTCCGACGCGGACGCCGCGGCGGTACCGGCCCGTCGCAGCTCGCGTGCGCGGCTCGTGCGGGGGCTGCGGCGGCGGGCGATCGTGGCCGGTTTTCCGCTGGCCGTCGCGGCGCTCAACCGCGCAGGGCTCGGGCCGGTGCGCGCCGACATCTCCGGCACCGAGCTGCGCCGGGCCGGGCTCGCGGCGATGGGGGAGGTCGCCGCCCGGCTCGGACTCGGCGAGGCCCACGTCGTCTTCGGCCACACCCACCGGGCCGGGCCCTTCGAGGCCGACGACGAGCACGAGTGGCGCGGCCGGGCGGGCGCCCGTCTGCACAACTGCGGGAGCTGGGCCTACGCGGACATCTTCCTCGGCTCGACCGGCCCGTCGAACCCGTACTGGCCGGGAACCGCGGTCATCGTCGAAGGCGACGAGCCGCCGCGGCTCGAGCGGCTGCTCGCCGATCGCAGCCGTGCGGAGCTGGCGCCGCCGGCGCGCGCGTCTCAGCCGTAACGGCTGCCGAACGATTCGAGCATCAGGCCCGCTTCGGTGAGCCTGCCCTTCGGCAGCTGCATCGCCCAGCCGCCGTCGGTGCGCGAGTAGACGAGCACGGCGCGCAGCCAGCCGGCCCGGTGGTCGGCGGCCGCGATCCTCAGTTCGCCTTCGAGCGCGCGCGCCGCTTCGGCGGGGTCGCGCACCGGCGCCGCCGAGGTCAGGCACTGCACGCGCCTGATGCTGGTCGCGCAGAAGCCGATCTCCGAGACGATCAGGTTGTCCTGCCCGGAGGCCATTTCCGAGCGGGTCCGCGGCACTTCGGCCATGCCCTGGCCGGGCTTGCGTTCCCTGGCGTAGGGGTGCAGGTACCAGCCGTGGATCTCCGTGCGCAGCTGCGGCTGGGCGGCATAGAGGCCCTGTACCCAGCCTTCTCCGCTCGCGCCCGCATAGACGTCTTCGAGCGGGATGTGGGAGCGCGCCACGAGCGGCAGCAGCAACGCCAGGAAGGCGGCGTATTCCTGCGAGGTGCCGTAGCCCCACGGCTCGTTGATGACCTCGAATTTGAACGGCACGACCGGGTAGTGCGCGAGGACTTCTTCGGCCGTGGCGACGAACCCCCGCGCGTATTCGCTGATCGCCTTGGGATCGGTCGGGAGGCAGTGCCGGCCGTATCGGCACTTCGAGTAGCCCGCGAAGTCGAGCGGGATGACGGGGATCATCCCGGCCTCGATCGACCGCTGCAGCCCCGGGGCGTCCTGGGCGAGCGTGTCTCCCGCCGACATCTCGACGCCGCCGCTGCGGTCGTAGACGACGCCTCGTTCGACGAACCGGTCGAGCCCGCCCGGCACGCCGGCGCTGTTGCCGTTCAGGCCCAGCCAGGGTTCGCGCGGTGCGGCGGCCGCGCTCAGGGGCCACGCCGGCGAAGCCACCGCGGCGACCGCGACGAGGGCGAGCAGGCGCATGCCGGGACGGTAGCCCAGGGCCGTGCTCAGCCCCCGAGGAGGCCCGGCGTGAAGCACGTGGCCAGCACCCGCACTCCCTCGCCCGGCTCGATCAGCAGCTCGCCGCTCGTGTGTTGCGGGTGCTCGAAGAGGGGATAGGCGCCAGGCCCATCGAGCGCGAGCGCCGCGGTCTGGCCCGCCGCGCTCGCCACGAGCGAGCCGGCGCCCTCGATCACCACCCACACGCCGCCGGCCTCGTAAGGCCCGCTGTAGGCCCCCTCGCGGTCCTCCGAGGGCTGGGCCAGGAGCGCGTCCGGCTCGTCCTCCGGGCGCAGCGGCTCGAGCGGCTCGCGCTCGACGCCGAGCAGCTCCTGGATCGCGAGCTCGGTCTCGGCGTAGGCGCCCTCGCCGTAGTGGAACTCGAACAGCCGCGCGCGGCCGTCGAACAGGTAGCGGGCGGGCCAGCCCTCGTTCTCGTAGTCCTGCCACAGCAGGAACTCGCTGTCGATCAGCACGGGGTACTCGATGTCGAGCCGTGCGACGGCGTGGCGCACCGCGGCCTCATCGCGCGAAGCGCCGAACCCCGGCGAGTGCACGCCGACGATCCTCAGCCCGTCTTCGGCGTAGCGCTGATGCCAAGCCTTCAGATAGGGCAACGTGCGCATCGAGTTGGGCCGGCAGAAATCCCAGAACTCGACCAGCAGCGGCCGGTCGCGCTGAATGATGCTGACCTGGCTGCCCTCGGGAACGTTGACCCACGGGACTCCCCGCGGGAACAGAGGCGCGGCAATTGTGTCTACAGGGGCGCGAATCGGTGCTAGCCGATGCTGCCGACCATCTCGAGCTGAATCAGGCGGTTCAGCTCAACGGCGTACTCCATCGGCAGCTCCTTCGTCACCGGCTCGATGAAGCCGTTGACGATCATCGCCGCGGCCTCGTCCTCGGTGAAGCCGCGCGAGCCCATGTAGAAGAGCTGGTCGTCGGAGATGCGCCCCACGGTCGCCTCGTGGGCCACCGTGACATGCGGGTTCTGGATCTGGATGTCCGGCCAGGTGTCAGACCGCGATTCGCCGTCCATCATCAGCCCGTCGCACTGGACACGGGCTTTCGAGCCGGCGGAGTTGTGGCCCATCTTGACCAGGCCGCGGTAGCCCATGATCCCGCCGTCCTTGGAGATCGACTTCGCGAGGATGTTCGAGGTCGTGTTCGGCGCCAGGTGCACCACCTTCGCGCCGGTGTCCTTGTGCACGCCTTTGCCCGCGACGCCCGACGTTGAGGTGGTCGGCGCGCGCGCCCTCGCCCATCAGGTACGAGCCGGGGTAGAGCATCACGTACTTGGCGCCCATCGAGCCGCCGACCCACTCGACGGTGCCCTCGGCGTCGACGACGGCGCGCTTGGTGTTCAGGTTGTAGACGTCCTTCGACCAGTTCTGCACGGTCGTGTAGCGGGCCTTGGCGCCCTCGTGGACGAAGATCTCGACGACGGCCGAGTGCATCGAGTTGACGCTGTAGGTCTGCGCGGTGCAACCCTCGATGTAGTTCACCTCCGAACCCTCGTCGGCGACGATCAGCGTGTGCTCGAAGGTGCCCTCGCCGGCGCCCTCCATGCGGAAGTAGGCCTGCAGCGGCAGGTCGACCTTGACGCCCTTGGGGACGTACAGGAACGAGCCGCCCGACCAGACCGCGCCGTGAAGCGCCGAGAACTTGTTGTCCTGCGGCGGCACGCATTTGTTCATGAAGTACTTCTGGACCAGCTCCGGGTACTCGCGCGATTGCCGTGTCCATCGAGCAGAAGAGGATGCCGAGCTTCGCGTACTCCTCCTTCAGGCCCTCGTAGACGGGCTCCTGGCGCCACACGCCGACGACACCCGCGAGGTGCTCACGCTCGGCCTGGGGGATGCCGAGGTCCTCGTAGGTCTTCTTCATCTCCTCCGGAACTTCGTCCCAGCTGTTGAAGCGACCGGCGGTGGGCGGCGAGTAGAGGACGAGCTCGTCGAGGTTCAGGCCGGAGAGGTCGGGACCCCAGGTCGGCATCGGCTTGCGTTCGAAGATCTCCAGCGACTTCAGCCGTTTCTCGGCCATCCAGTCGGGCTCGCCCTTGATCTTGGAGAGCTCCTGCACGACCTCGCGGGAGATGCCCTTGCGCGCGATCAGCTGTCCCTGCTCGTCCTCGACGATCGGGCTGGGCTTGGAGATTCGGTCGACAGTTGCCATGTGTGGGGCCTCGCGAAGATGGGGGGCTCGGAATCCTGTGCTCCGGGGTAGGAATTGTATCGAGGGGGAGGGAGGGGTCCCGGTCCCCCGGTTCGGAGGCTGACCCCGCGGCCCGCATCGCCCGCGCCGGAACGGCGCTCCGCGCGCCTAAAGGCCGTCAGCGGACGGACCGATGGATGCCTGTGACGATCCGGACGCCCACGCTCAGGCGAGGTCGGCCAGGGGGGGTCGTAGCCTCGCTCACCCTGGCCGCGGCATGCGCGCTCACCGCCTTCGCGCTGAGCGGTTGCGGCTCCACGGGCGCGAGCGCCGCCCCGGAGCACGCGGTCGCCGTCACCGAGCGCGACTTCCACATCACCGCCCCCACGGTGCTGAACAGCGGCACCGTCACGTTCCGCGTCCACAACGAGGGTCCCGACCAGCACGAGCTGATCGTCGTTCCGGGCACGGTCGCCTCGCTGCCGCTGCGCAGCGACGGCCTCACCGTCGACGAGGAGACGGTCGAAGCATCCGAGCCCGGGTCGCTCACGCCCGGCGAGCCCGGCAGCACGCGCGATCTCACGGTCCAGCTCAAGCCCGGCCGTTACGTCTTCTTCTGCAACATGGAGGGTCACTTCATGGCCGGGATGCACGCCGAAGTGGAGGTCCGATGATGGACGTGGGGGCGGGCATCCTCAGGCCTTTCCACGCACGGGGGCGCTGGCTGCTCGCCGCGATCCCGCTGACGTTCCTCGTGACCGCGGCCGTCGGCATCGTCGTGACCCTGACGCTCTCGGCGCGAGCCAAGGACCGCGCGGCGATCGTCCAGGTGGCCGCACGCCAGCGCACGCTTGCCGAGCGCTACCTGAACGAGCTGCTGCTCGCGAAGGCGGGGCAGCAGGCCGACTCCCAGGCGATCGGCGCCGACCTCAACGAAAGCGCGCACGCGCTGCTCGAAGGCGGCATGGTGCCCGCCGTCAACGGCGACGACGACAACACGACGGTGCCGGCCGCCACGGGCAGCGTCCTGCGCCGCCAGCTCGAACAGCAGGTGAAGCTGATCGCCGACCTCAGGGGATCGGGCCAGGCGCTGCTCAGCGGCGGCCAGCCCCCGGAACCGACCGCCGGCGAGACCCTCCCCTCGCACGATCCGCTGATGCGCGCACGCATCCTCGTCGCGCTCACATCGGCGACCGCGCTGAACGTTGCCCGGACCGTCGCCGCCCGAGCCGACGAAAGCGTCCAGCGACTGCTCGACGCCGAGGTCGCCCTCTCGATCGGCGGTCTGATCGTCTCGCTCCTGCTCGCCGGGCTGCTGATCCTGATCCTGAGCCGTCAGACCGCCCACTTCCGCGCCCTGGCGAAGTCCTCCACCGACCTCGTCGCGGTGCTCGACGAGCACGGCTGCCGCTACGTGAGCGACTCGCTCGCCGCGAAGGCAGGGCGCCCCGGGCCGCAGCTGCACGGGGAGGGTCTGTTCGCGCTCGCGCGCGAGAAGGACCGCGAGGTGCTGCGCGGCGTCGCGCGCACGGGCACGCCTCAGAGCTTCAACTTCGTGATCACGGACGCGGCCGGCGAGGAGCGCACGCTGGAGGCGCACGTCACCGACCTGCGCGCCGAGCGCCACCTGCGCGGCGTCGTGCTCAACGCCCGCGACATCACCGAGCGCGTGAGGCTCGAGGCGGAGCTCAGGGAGAAGGCGCGCCGCGACGGCTTCGCGACGCAGCTCGCCGAGGCGCTCGAGATGGCCGACGAGGAAGCGGACGTCTGCGACGTCGTCGAGCACGCCATGTCCGACGTCTCCGAGCGCACGCCGATGGAGCTGCTCCTGTCGGACTCGAGCCGCGCGAGCCTGCGCCGCGTCGCCTCCAACGACGGCATCGAGCCGCCCGCGTGCCCGGTCCGCTCGCCCTTCTCGTGCGTCGCCGTGCGCCGCGGCAGCGCCGTGACCTTCGAGTCCAGCGAGGAGCTCAACGCCTGCCCGCACCTGCGCGGGCGTCCGGCCGGGGCGTGCTCGGCCGTGTGCGTACCGGTCAGCTTCATGGGCCGCTCGCTCGGCGTGCTCCACACCACCGGCGCCGACGGCGAGACGCCGGAGGCCGAGCGCGTCGAGCGCCTGCGCACGCTCGCGGCTCAGGCCGGCGCCCGCATCGGCACCGTGCGCGCGTTCCAGAAGACCCAGCTGCAGGCCTCGACCGACTCCCTCACCGGTCTCATCAACCGTCGCAGCGCGGAGGAGCAGATCCGCTCGCTGCTGCGCAGCCGCCGTCCCTTCGCGCTGGCGCTCGGCGACCTCGACCACTTCAAGCAGCTCAACGACACCCACGGCCACGAGGCCGGCGACCGCGCGCTGCGCCTGTTCGCCGATACGGCCCGCCGCGCGATCCGCGACCGCGACACGATCGCCCGCTGGGGCGGCGAGGAGTTCGTGGTCCTGCTCCCGGACCTCGATCGCTTCGAGGCGGTGGAGGTGCTCGAAAGGATGCGCGCCGCGCTGGCGCGCGCCCACCCGGGCGAAACGCCGCGCTTCACGGTCAGCTTCGGGGTCAGCGACACGCAGCAGGCCCAGGGCGCCTCGCTGCTGTTCCGCGTCGCCGACGAAGGTCTCTACGCCGCCAAGCTGGCCGGCCGCGACCGCGTCTCGATCGGGATCGTCTCCGAGGAGTCGGCCGGGCCGGGCCGGCACGAGTTCGAGGCGCCCTCCGACGAGGAGGACCTGGAGCTCGGCCTCGACGAGGGCGGCGAGTCCGCGACCGGGTTCGCCGACGGCTTGGCAGCGGCCAACGGCACGCACGAGGACAGCGCGCCCGTTGAGCCTGCGGACGCCGGCATGGAGAGCGTCCAGTCGGAGAGGCCCGCGCGCCGCGCCGTCGCCTCTGCCAGGCAGAAGGCCGCGCGCCGGGCCGCCGTCGGGAAGCGCTCGCGAAGCTGAGCCAGGGGATTGCTTCCACGGCGGTGCGCCGTGGGATCGAGCGCCTAAGTCGGCCAGCCGTTGTCGCCGGTGACGGCGCCGCGGACGACCTTCAGGTTCAGCAGCGCGCACTTGCGGCGCGTCGCGGACACCGGGATCCCGAGCAGCTCGATCATCCAGTCGGCGTCCAGCCCCGCGATCTCCTCGAGCTTCATGCCCTTGAGCTCCTCGGAGGCGATCGACGCCGACGCTTGGGAGATCGCGCAGCCGTGGCCGTGGAAGCGGATGTCCTCGATGCGGTCGCCCTCGACGCGGATGTGCACACCCAGCTCGTCCCCGCATAGCGGGTTGTGCTCGAGCGACTCGAGGTCGTGCGGCTCGAGCTCGCCGAAGTTCCGTGGGCGCTTGTAGTGCTCGAGGATGTAGTCGCGGTAGAGGTCGTCCATCAGATGGTTGATCCGGTGGTCGTGTGCCGTCCGGCGGTGCGGATGGTCGAGCGTGCCGCGGACGCAGGCCGCAGCGCTTGCCGGCGGCAAGGACAAGGCTGAGGACAAAGGCACGCGAAGGCCAGACGTGCCGTCCGGCGGTGCAGGGTCGCCGGATCAACCATCTAGCCCGAACACCTCCCGGCCCTTTCTCAGCGCCGCCACCAGCGCGTCGATGTCCGATTCCTCGTTGTAGACGCCGAGGCTCGCGCGCGCGGTCGCGGCGACCCCCAGGCAGCGCATCAGCGGCTGCGCGCAGTGATGCCCGGCGCGAACGCACACGCCGTCGCGCCCCAGCAGCTCGGCGATGTCATGGGGGTGCATGCCCTCGACCGTGAACGACACCAGCGCGCCGCGCTCGCGCCCGGCGGGCGGGCCCACCGTGCGCACACCCGGCACCTCGGCAAGGCGCGCGAGCATCAGCTCGGTCAGCTCGCGCTCGTGCTCACGCACGCGCGTCATGCCGAGGGCGCCCAGGTAGTCCACGGCGGCCGCCAGGCCGACCGCCTCGGCGATCGGCGGCGTGCCCGCTTCGAACTTGAACGGCAGCTCGTTCCAGGTCGTCTGCTGCTGGGAGACGGATGCGATCATGTCGCCGCCGGTCAGGAACGGCTCCATCGCCTCCAGCAGCTCGCGGCGGCCGTGCAGGACGCCGATCCCGGTCGGCCCCACGGCCTTGTGCCCTGTCCAGGCATAGAAGTCGGCGCCGAGCTCCTGCACGTCGACGGACATCTGCGGCACCGCCTGCGCGCCGTCGACGAGCGTCGCTGCGCCGGCCGCGCGCGCCCGTGCGGCGATCTCGGCGACCGGGTTGATCGTGCCGAGCACGTTGGAGACGTGCGCGAAGGCGACGATGCGGACGTCGCCGCGCGCCAGCTCCGCATCGAGCTGTGCGAGCGAGAGCTCGCCGTGCTCGTCGACCTCCAGGTAGCGCAGCTCGGCGCCGCGCTCGCGGCAGATCTGCTGCCAGGGGACGAGGTTCGCGTGGTGCTCCATCTGCGTGATCAGCACGGCGTCGCCGGGTCCGAGGTGGGCTGCGCCCCAGGAGCGCGCGACGAGGTTGATCGCCTCGGTCGCGTTCTTGGTGAAGATCGTCGTCTTCGGCTCGGCGCCCGTGAAGGCGGCGATCCGCGTGCGGGCCGACTCGAAGGCCGCGTCGGCCTCCTGGGCCAGCGGGTAGACGCCGCGGTGGATGTTGGCGTTGTGCTCGCTCAGGTGCGCGGTGAGCGCCTCGATCACCGCGCGCGGCTTCTGCGAGGTGGCACCGGAGTCGAGGTAGACGAGCGGGGCGCCGCCGAAGCGTCGCTCGAAGATCGGGAAGTCGGCCCGGACCGAGAGCCGGCTCTCAGCGACTGACGGCATACGTCTCGATGTCCTCGCGCGCCGCCGCCAGCCTCGCCTCGATCTTCTCGCGCACGAGCTGCTGAAGCGGCTCGTCGGCGAGCTCGGCGATCAGCGGCTCGAAGAAGCCTTCGACGATGATCCGCACCGCTTCGGCGCGGTCCAGGCCGCGGCTCTGCATGTAGAAGATCGCCGACTCGTCGAGCTCCCCGACCGTGCCGCCGTGCGAGGCCGAGACGTCATCGGAGGAGACGAGCACCGAGGGGATCGCGTCGATGCGGGCCTTCGGCGAGAGCATCATCGTGTGGATCTGCAGGTAGGTGTGCGTCTGCTGGGCGCCCGGGTCGATTTTGATCAGGCCCTCGAAGCTCGCCCGCGCCTCCCCGCTTGCCGCCCCGCGCCAGTGCACGTCGCCGCCGGAGGGCCCCGTCTCGTGGAGGTCCACGGCGAAGGCGTCCAGGTGCTCGTGCTCCTCTGCGAAGAAGATGCCGCGGAACGCCATGTCGCCCCCCGGCTCGGAGACGGCGAGCTCCAGGTGCGGACGCACGAGATGTCCGCCGAGCAGCGCCGGCAGCCAATGGCAGTAGGCGTCGCGCCCGACCTGCACGAAGCGCGTCGAGACGTCGTAGATCTCGTTGCCCGAGCCCCAGTCCTGGACCTGCGCGAGCCGGCAGCGGGCGCCGTCCTGCAGGTAGAGCTCGAAGGCGCCTGCGTGCAGGGCCTGGCGCTCGGAAGCCGGCGCCTCGGCGCCGGCGCCGAAGTCCTCGGCGAGGTCGTACTCGTGGACCTTGAAGTCGCTCATCGGCGCGCCCACCACGAGCGTGCGCCCGTACTGGGCGATGCCGGGCTCGGCGATCGCGTAGACGATCTCGAACGGGTCCTCGACAGCGAGGCCGTCGGGGACGTACAGGAATGCGCCGCCGGTCCAGAAGGCGGCGTTGGCGGCCTCCAGCTTGTTGCGGTCGATCTCCAGACGCTTGGAGTACCAGCGCCCGGCCAGCTCGCCGTGGCGCTCGAAGGCCTCCTCGAGCGAGCAGAGGATCACACCTCGCTCCGCGAGCGCGGCGTCGAGCTCCACGCTGACGACGGCGCCCGCGCTCTGGACGATGCGCCCGGCGCGGGGACGCTCGGGAATCGTGCGGGTGACCACGGCGGGCACCGCACGCTCGAGCGGCTCGGTGTGCAGGGCGTCGAGATCGAGCTCCTGAAGGCTGGTGGTCCAGAAACCGGAACGCCGCCAGACGGGCAGCTCGGCTGCCTCGAACGCTTTCAGCGCGAGCTCGCGCAGCTCGGGCAGCGAACGGCCGCCGCCGGCTCCGGCGCCGTCGAGCGCCGTGTAGAGCGTGGCCTCGCGGTGGCGGCCCGCCTTGACTTTGACCGGCTCGGAGCCGTTCGAGATGCCCGCCGTGCCGGCGGGATCAGACATCCTCGTCACCCGCGCCGACGCCGGCGGCGACCTCCTGGCGAATCTGGTCGTAACCCTCGCGCTCGAGCCGCTCGACGAGCTCGACGCCGCCCTCCAGCACGATCCGGCCGTCCATCAGGATGTGGACGAACTCCGGCTTGACGTAGTGGAGGATGCGCTGGTAGTGGGTGATGATCAGCGCGCCCAGGCCCTGCTCGTCGTGCAGGCGCTGGACGCCCTCGGCGACCGTGCGGAGCGCGTCGATGTCGAGGCCGGAGTCGGTCTCGTCGAGGATCGCGATGTCGGGCTGGAGCATCGCCATCTGCAGGATCTCGGCGCGCTTCTTCTCGCCGCCGGAGAAGCCGTCGTTCAGGTGGCGCGAGGTGAAGGCGCGATCGACGTCGAGCAGCTCGATCGCGTGCTGGAGCTGGGTGCGGAACTCCTTGACCTGGATCGGCTCCTCGCGCTTGGCGTTGATCGCCATGCGGAGAAAGTTGGCGACGGACACGCCGGGGATCGAGACGGGGTACTGGAAGGCGAGGAACAGGCCGGCCTTCGCGCGGTCGTGCGGCTCGGCCTCCGTGATGTCCTCGCCCTTGAAGGTGATCGTGCCCGCGGTGATCTCGTACGAGGGGTGCCCGAGCAGCGTGTTGGCGAGCGTCGACTTGCCCGAGCCGTTCGGCCCCATCAGCGCGTGGATCTCGCCCCGGCTGATGTCGAGGTCGACGCCTCGGAGGATCTCGCGCTCCTCGGTGCGCACGTGCAGGTCTCTGATCTCCAGGTCGGCCATGGTCTCCTTCTCAGCCTCGGTTCGGAAGCGGTTCGATTTGCAGCGCCGCGCCGGGGTCGGCGGCGGCGAGGGGTGGGGTGATGAGCAGGTCGGCGAGCGTGGTCTCGCGCAGCGTGCCGATGATCGACATCCGCACGCGCGTCCAGAGCAGCTTGGTCGGGCACACGTGGTCGCGCTCGGACTCGCGCGCGCACACGATCGAGCCGTCGGCCGACTGCGAGATGCACTCGATCGGGGCGATCGATCCCTCGAGCGCCTCGACGACCTCGGCCATCGTGATCTGCGCGGCGGGACGGGCGAGCATGTAGCCGCCGCGCGAGCCGCGTCTGCTGTCGACCAAGCCGGCCTTGCGCAGGCGCGCCACGAGGTGCTCGAGGTAGGCGAGCGGCAGGCCGTCCCCGGCCGCGATCTCGGCGAGGGGGACGGGGTTCGACCCCAGCACTCCGTCGTCGCCGCCGCCACGCCGGGCCAGCTCGACCATCACTCGTACGCCGTACTCGGCCTTGGTTGAGAACATCATCCGCTTATTTCCTACCTGCGGGCTAGGGTATCAGGGGGTGGGTGGGCTCCCAGTCAATCTCCCGACGTCGTGGGCGAGCGCTTCGGGCGTCAGCTGTTCGGGCCCGTAGACGACCCGCTCGCGGCCTTCCGGGTCGATCAACAGGACGGTCGCGTGGCTCGCGAAGGCTGCTGCGCCCGCCGCGGCGGGCTTGATCTTGTAGGCGCGCCACACCTGGCTGAGCACTGTCGGCGAGCCCGTCAGGTAGTAGACGCGGCCGCTCAGCGATGTGGCCGCGAGGAAGCGCCTGATCGACTGCGGCGTATCGCCGGCGGGGTCGGCGCTGACGATCAGGACGGGGACCGGCCGCGGCAGTTCGTCGAGCGCGCCGCGGATCTGCTGGGCGATCAGCGTGCACGGGCCTCCGCAGTGCGAGTAGAGGAACGCCACCAAGACCGGCTTCCCTCGGAAGTCGCCGAGGGAGACCGCGCGCCCGTATTGGTCGGTGAGCGAGAGCGCCGGGGCCGGCACCGGCTTGGGCAGTTCGGCGCCCGAGAAGCCGCCCGGGGAGAGCGGCGCGGCGCTCGTCGCGGCGCTCGTGCCGGGGCCCGTGGAGGTGGTGGAGCCGCCGCTCTGCGATTCGCGCGTGGCCACGATCGCGAACGCGAGTGCCGCCAGCACCAGCACGACCATGATCACGGGCACGATCCAGCGGCGGCGGGCGCTCATCCCGCGCAGCGTACGGTAGGGGCGGCGGGCAGGAGCAGGCCGGGTTCTCGGGACCGTGGACATCGAGCGCTTCGACCCGGGGTTCGGCTGGCGGTTGTGCCGTCAGGAGAGCGGGTTCGCCTCGGGCGGCCCGGCCACGCTGCCTCTCGTCCCGCCCGCGGTCGGGCGCCGGCGCGTGAACGGCCGCTTCGGCGGCAGCCGCACGGCCAGCCCGGGCGGCGCCGGGTTCGCGCACCTGCTCGTCCTCCCAGGGGGCTCCGGGAGGCTCGTCGGAGGGTCCGTTGGCGGCTTGGGCGCAGGCTTCGGGGTCGCTATACTTTCTGAAGTTGATGAATCCCGACCTTGGTTTAGGAGTTTCCCGATGAGCGTGTCTGGATCCGAGCTGCTCCGCCGCATCAAGAGCCAGATCGAGGAGGTCGATCCCTCCGAGGTCAAGGAGCTCACCCACGAGGGTGTGACGATCGTCGACGTGCGCGGGAGCGAAGAGTTCGCGACCGGCCACCTGCCCGGCGCCAAGAGCGTGCCCCGCGGGCACCTCGAGTCGCGCATCGAGGGCGTCGTGCCGGACCGCTCCTCCCAGGTGATCCTCTACTGCGCCTCCGGCCAGCGCTCGGCCTACGCGGCGCGGACGCTGAGCGAGGACCTGGGCTACGAGCACGTGCGCTCGATGACCGGCGGCATCACGCTGTGGAAGGACCGCGGCTACGAGGTCGAGGTCCCGCGCGCGCTCACCGCTGAACAGCGCGACCGCTACTCGCGCCACCTGCTGATCCCCGAGATCGGCACCGAGGGCCAGCAGAAGCTGCTCGACGCGAAGGTGCTCCTGCTCGGGGCAGGCGGGCTCGGCTCGCCCACCGCCCTCTACCTCGCCGCGGCCGGCGTCGGCACGCTCGGCATCGTCGACGACGACGAGGTCGACCTCTCGAACCTGCAGCGCCAGGTGATCCACTCCACTGACCGCGTCGGCGTCTCCAAGGTCGACTCGGCAGAGCAGACGATCCAGGCGCTCAACCCGGACGTGAACGTCGTCAAGTACCAGACCCGCATCGACGCCTCGAACATCATGGAGATCATCGAGGGCTACGACGTGATCGTCGACGGCGTGGACAACTTCCCCACGCGCTACCTGCTCAACGACGCGACGGTGCGGCTGAAGATCCCGGTCGTCTCGGCCTCGATCCTCGGCTTCGACGGCCAGCTCTCGGTCTTCAAGCCCTACGAGGGGCCGTGCTACCGCTGCCTCTTCCGCGAGCCGCCGCCGGCCGAGCTGGCGCCCTCGTGCGGCGCCAACGGCGTGCTCGGCGTGCTGCCCGGCACCATGGGCCTGCTGCAGGCCACCGAGGTCGTGAAGCTGATCCTGAACATCGGCGAACCGGCGATCGGACGGCTGCTGCTGTACGACGCCCTCGGCGCCACGCTGACCGAGGTCAAGGTCCACCGCGACCCCGAGTGCCCGATCTGCTCGCGTGAGCCCGGCGAGATCTCCGATGAGGAGATGGGCGTGTTCCCGGATTACGAGGCGTTCTGCGCCGCAGCCGGTTAGCGGCTCGGCGGCCGGCTGTCCCCTGGTTAGGCTGCGTCCTTGCCGGCCTTGCCCGCCGAACCGCTGACAGGTCCGGGTGAGCGATAGGCTGCCGCGAGTCATGGCCACGATCAAGATCCCTCCGGTGCTGCGCGCATCCGTCGGCGGCGAGAAGGAAGTCGACGCCAGCGGGTCGAGCGTGGGCGAGGTGCTGCGGGACCTGGCGTCCTCGCATCCGGCGACCGAGAGCCAGCTGTTCGGTGCCGACGGGACGCTGAACCGCTACGTGAACGTGTACCTCAACGATGAGGACGTGCGGGTGCTCGACGGGCTCGACACGACTGTGGGCGAGAGCGACACGCTGCAGATCCTGCCGGCCATGGCCGGCGGGCGCTGACCGTCTCAGCCGCGCGCTGACTGGACGCTCGTCCGAGCGTCGAACGCTTGTCCGCGGGCGGTGGCGGCGCCGTGTCGATGGGGTGGGAGTGACGGGCATGGCCACTCGCCGGACATCGAGGCTGCTGGGTGCTGCAGCGGTCATGTGCGCGCTGGTGCCGGCGCTCGCCACCGGTGCCGCCTCGGGCATGGCGAGCCACGAAGGCTGGCCCCATACCACTCACCACGAGGGGCACCCGAACAACGAAAGCGGCACCATGCGGGGGCTCGACGGCGTCCACAACATGCTGCTGGGCGGGGATGGCAACGACACGATCCACGCCGGCAACATGGGCGATGTGATCTGGGGCGACTCGCATCCGGGCGGACAGCCGGAAAGCCAGCACGACTACCTGTTCGGCGGTCCGGGCCCCGACTGGATCTACGCGAGCCACGGACTGAACGAAATCTGGACCGGCGCCGGCGACGATCACGTCGCGCTCGTCTACGGCTACGGGACCGTCCACTGCAACGGCCCGGGCGTGAAGACGCTGGTCGTGCGCTACCTGCCGCAGAACCGGCGCTTCCGGCTCGCCGGCTGCCGGCACGTGGTGCTCGTGCGGTACCGGGCGTAGGGACCGGCGCTCAGGCCGGCTCGGCGGGGATGCCGCCGTAGGGCGCCGCCGTGAGCGCGTCCGGCGCGAGCAGCGCCTCGGGGTTCGCCGGGATACGGCTCATCGCGTGCTCGGCCAGCGCGGTGATCGTGAGCGAGGGGTTGACGCCGACGTTGGCGGGGATCGCGGCGCCGTCGCAGACGAGCAGGTTCTCGTAGCCGAATACGCGCTGGTCGGCGTCGACGACGCCGCCGCCGGGGTCGGGCGCGATCACGGCGCCGCCGAGGATGTGCGCGGTGGAGGGGATGTTGAACATGGCCTCCATGAACGAGCTCTGCGCGATGCCGCCGGTCCGTTTCGCGAACCAGTCGGCGGCCTCGTTGGCGACGGGGATGAACGTCGGGTTCGGCCGCTCCGGGTCCTGTTCGGTCTGCAGCCAGAACGAGCCGAACGGGCCTTTGCGGGGACGCAGCGCGATCGCGTTGTCGAGGGTCTGCATCACGAGGATGATGATCGTGCGCCGCGACCAGCGCTTGGCGAACAGCACCTTGCGCAGGCGGTCCGGATGCCTGAGCATCTGGGCGAGCAGCTTCAGCGGCCGCGTCACACGCGTTCCGTCTCCGGTCATCAGCGTGTAGAGCATCCGCATCGAGTCGCCGTCGTCGCCGTAGGTGACCGTCTCGATGTGGGTGTTCGGGTCGGGATAGATCGAGGACGTGATCGCCACGCGTTTGACGAGGTCGTCCTTGTAGTCCTCGGGGACCGTCACCGTCAGGATCGACTCGGAGTTGGTGCGCACGAGCTCGCCGAGACGCGGCGAGACGGCGGGCAGCGAGCCGCCCAGGCGGCAGCGCTGCAGCAGCTTGTTTGTGCCGAGGGGGCCGGCGGCGACGACGACGCCGCGCGCCCTGTGCACGCGCCGGTCCTTGCGCAGCCAGGCGCCGGAGCGCTCGGAGACGACCTCGTAGCCCTCGCTGCCGTCGGCTGCGCCGATCGGGCGGATGTCGACGACCGTGCGTTCCGGAGAGATCACCGCGCCCAGGCGCTCGGCGAACCACAGGTAGTTCTTGACGAGCGTGTTCTTCGCCCCGTGCACGCAGCCCACCATGCAGCGACCGCACATCAGACAGCCGGTGCGGTCCGGCCCGTCGCCGCCGAAGTAGGGGTCGGCGACGGTCTTGCCGGGCGTGCCGAAGTAGATGCCGACGGGAGTGTGTTTGTAGGTGTCGCCGACGCCGAGCTCCTCGCCGAGCTCGCGCAGGAGCTGGTCGGCCGGGTCGTCGTGCGGGTTTTCGGCAATCCCGAGCATGCGCTGCGCTTCGGCGTAGTGCGGGGCCAGCTCGGCCTCCCAGTCGGCCATCTCAGACCACTGGCGGTCCTCGAAGAACTGCTTCGGCGGAACGTAGAGCGTGCACGCATAGCCGAGGCTGCCACCGCCGACGCCGCAGCCCGAGACGACCGAGACGTCCTTGAACGGCGTCAGCCGGAAGATCCCCTTCAGGCCCAGCTTCGGGCTCCAGAAGTAGCGCTTCAGGTCGCCGGTGTTCTTCGGGAACTCGTTGTCGGCGAATCGCCGGCCGCACTCGAGCACGCCGACCGTGTAGCCCTTCTCGGACAGCCGCAGCGCCGAGACGCTGCCGCCGAAGCCGGAGCCGATCACCAGCCAGTCGTAGTCGTATTGCTGCTCTGCCGCTGCCATCGCGTCGCGCCTCTCCTCCGGGCGAGAGAGGAAGTCTAGATGGTGTCTGGCCGGCCGGCCAGTGCCTCCTGAGTCGTGGTCACCTCAGGTCTGCGGCGCTCCAGGAGCGTGGCGAGCAGCACGCTGGACTCGAACAGCAGATACAGCGGCACCGTCTCGAGAAGCATCGTGATGGCATCCCCCGGGAGCAGGGCTGCGACACCGGCGCAGGCGAGGATCGCGTAACGGCGATTGTGCCGCAGCTGACGCGGCGTCACGATCCCGGATGTGGTCGCCGCGAGGATCGCGACCGGCACCTGGAAGACCAGCCCCATCGCCAGCAGGATCATCAGCGCGAAGTGGTAGTACTGGCTCGCCTGCACGAGCACGTTGAACTGGTCGCTGTTGAAGTTCTGGAAGAAGCGGACGGCGGCGGGCAGGACGACGAAGTAACCGAACGCCACGCCGGCCGAGAACAGCAGCGGGATCGCGAGCATCAGCGGCGTCGTGACGCGGCGCTGCTCGGGCGAGAACGCGGGCAGCAGGAAGGCGAAGAGCTGGTAGAGGATGATCGGGGAGGCCAGGATCAGCGCGAAGGCCAGCGCGACTCCGATCGTGGTGCTGAAGGGCTCGCCGATCCCGAGCGTGACGGGCTTGTCGCCCTGCGGCGGCGCGGCGAGACGTCGGACGTCGGAGCGAAGCGCCGGCGCCGTGGCGGTGAGTTCCGCACGGCTCTGGGCGCTCGCACCGCTCCCGGGCCGCCCGAGGGCGTGGACGACTCGCTGCAGCTGTTCGGCGACCGAGCGCGAGCTCTGTTGCACCCGGTAGGTCGCGCCGAGCGGGCCGTGCCCCGACTTCACCTGTTTCTCGGTCTGATGCGCCAGCGGCGCGTTGATGAGATGCAGGAGCGCGCTGTTCTGCCACATGCACACGCCGAAGGCGACGGCGAGTGCGGCCAGCGCGACGATCAGGCGTGCCCGCAGCTCCTCGAGATGCCCGACGACGCTGAGCCGCGCTTCGTGGGGGAGCCTGGCTGTCGCGACTGCCATGTCTTGGATCCGTGGCCGGTAGCCGGCCGCTACGCCGCGTGGCGCTGCGGGGTCCGCTCGCGAGCGGGGTCGGGGGCGCTCGCGCCGGAGCCGAGTGTGGTGTGCTCGGGGGCTCTCGTCTCGGCGGAGCCGAGCGTGGCGGGCTCGGCCTCGTCGGCGAGCGCGCCCTTGAAGCCGCGCAGGCCGCTCCCGAGCGATCTGCCCATCTCCGGTAGGCGCTTGGCGCCGAAGACGAGCAGAAGGATGATCAGCAGGAACGCGATATGAAGTGGATTGTCGAGACCCATGGTGTGTTCTCCTTCGAGGTGGGGGCGCCGCCCGAGCCGGACGACGCCCGCGGGTTTGGGCAGGGCTATTGCTTGATCAGCGGGCCGGCCTTCGCCAGCACCTGTTCCTTGGTGAGAGGCCGGTCGAAGCCCTGGTCCGGAGTGGGGGTCTTCCCAAGCAGCAGGTTCACGGCTGCCGCATGACGCGCCTCGACCTGCACGATGCTGCCCGCGGCGGCGAGCACTTCCTTGTCCTTGATCGACGGCCCGGCGCCGTTGTAGGCGCCGACGCCCGTGTTCTCGAGCACGGAGGCGAGCGCCAGGAAGGAGCTCTGGCTGTTGACCGGGAAGACGAACGTCGGCTTGGCAACGGGCGTCGCTCCCAGCTGCTTGATCGTCGTGGTGAGCGCGCTGACGTGATCCGCCTCCTGTTCGCCGAACAGCTTGGCGTAGCTCTTGGCCGTGCCCGAGAGGCCCACCTGCGGACCCTTCTCGTTGTAGAACGCGGCCTCGAGGTACTCGAGCGTGAGCGCGAAATTGAGGATTTCAGCGTCCCCGCTTGCCGATGCTGCGAGCGCGCCTGAGACGAAAGGCGTCACTGCTGAAACCCCGTACACGGCGCCCGCCGCGAGCGCCCCGCGCAGGATGAAGCTCGAGCGGGTCAGGCCGGATATCTCGACGGCTGCGGCCGATGCCTCGGTGCTGCCCGCTTGGATGAGTGCGTCTTCTTGCATTTCACTTGCTCCTGTCTGTTGCAGGCTCACGCGATGAACGGCTTGACCGCCGCCAGCACAGTTGACATTTCGGCCGGCTTCGCGAATGCGCCGTCCGGGGTCAGGCTCTTTTTCACCAGCGTCCCGAACGTGGCCGCGTGGCGGGCCTCGACCGAGTGAATCGCCAGCGCCGCGGCCAGCACTTCGGGGTTCTGGATCTTCCCGGCCTGGCCGAGATACGCGGCCGCGCCGAGGTTCTCCACGGTGTACGCGAGCTCGGCGACCTGGTTGGCGTTTTCGATCGGGAACTTCGCCGTCGGCTCGGCGGCCGGCGTTCCGCCGAGCTTCACCACAGTGCCTTTCAGCGCTTCGACGTGCGTCGCCTCCTGGCGTCCGAAGTCCTTCACGAGCGCGCCGACCTTGCCGTTGAAGAGACCCGCTTCGACGACCTTCTTGTAGAAGGCCGTCTCGAGGTACTCGAGCGTCAGCGCGTAGTTGACGATCGCGATGTCACCGCCGCTCGCGGAGCCTGTCGTGCCGGTCGCGTTGGTGGTCGCTGCCGTGGTGGCGGTCTTGCTGCTGCCACAGGCCGCGATCACGAACGCGCCGAAGCTGGCGGCGGCGCCACTGCCGGCAAGCTTGAGGAACCGCTTACGGTCGACGTCGTCGCGGACGAGCCGCTCGACCAGGCCGGTGGGCTCGCGGCTGCCTGAGTCGTCATGGATTGACATGAGCTTGTTACCTCCGTGGGTGAGTTTGTGAGTCCGCGCCCCGGAGGCGCGCAGACGGAGACCGTTCGGTCCGCCCCGATCAGGCGATGAAGCCGGTGCCCTTGACAGCCGTCAGCACCTTCGCGGCGGTGAACGGCTTGTCGAAGGGCCCGTCGGGCGCGATTTCCTTGCCGCCCGGCGCCGCGCCCTCTCTCGTGTCGCCAGCACCGGCCTCGCCGGTTTCGCGCTCGACTCCGTCCGAGTCGATCTCGTTGAGGTTGAGCGTGTAGGTCATGTGTTCACTCCGCTGGTAGACGGCTGGGTGGCAGCGGCCCCCACGCCACCTGACTAACTCCCTGTACGGAGCGACTGCCAAGACGGATCACCTCGAGGTGATCGAAGCCCGGCCGGTTCTTCGTCGCCGACCCGATCTACAGGGCCGCCGGCGCCGGGAGGGAAGCCTCCGCGCGTGCGCGCGGTTCGGTGGGAGCGACCGACGCCTTGGCGCCGATGGGAGCCCTGAGCGATCGGGTTCGTGTGCGATCTGTCACAAGAGTAGTGTCGACGAACACACCCAAGGAAAGGAACCGCGATGGCGGTTGGAATCAGACAGAAGTTCAGCGGTGGCACGCAGGCGAACTACGACGCGGCCCACGCGATCATGGAAGTGGACACGGACCCCCCTCGCGGGATGCTCGTCCATTCGGCCGGCCCGGTCGAGGGCGGATGGGGGATCATCGACTTCTGGGAGTCCCGAGAGGCCTTCGACAGCTTCGTCCAGGAGCGGCTCATGCCCCGGCTGCAGAGCCTCGGCGACCGTGGCTTCCCGAACCCGCCCGACGTCAAGGAGTTCGAGGTCCACAACCTCCAGACGGCATAGGTCTTCGTGGTCGGCGGCCGTCGAGGTTCGCCGGCCACGACAGCTGCGCGTTGACGGTCGCAGGCACCCCTCTATTCCGTGAAGTAATGGCGTGAGGCGCCTTTCGGCCGGTAAACACGGGCTAGAGCGCCGGTTCTGTCAACGGCTTGTCAGCGACAACCACGGCGACCGTCTCGGCGGCGACCTCAACCGCCGCTGGACCGGCAGGCATCCACTCGACGTCTGGCGTTCCCAAGTCAAGCCACACGTCGAGTTCGCGCCGGTTCCACGCTTCGACTCCCCGGCGCAGCAATTCCACGTTCTCCTGCGACATCGCCTACCCCCTTTCCTCGGCGAGGCGTTCGGCGTGAGCACGCGCCACGTCGATGTCGCTGTAGTTCGTAGCCCGAATGAGCAGACCGTCGTCCCACACGCCGACGCTCGTGTAGCGGATCTGCACGCGAGCATTGCTTCCCGCGAGTCGGGCGTCCTGCTGGAACACGCCGAGCGTGACCCCGTTACCGAGGTCGACAATCTCCTTGGCTTCGAGTTGAAACTCCTCGTATGCGGCTACCCAGTCCTCGAAGAACCTGCGAATCGCAGCAGAGCCCTCGTGCACGCCCATGCCCATCGGCGACATGTCCCAGACGGGATCCGGGCCCCAGAAGGCCAACGCAGCGTCCCAGTCCCGTCGGTTTGCGGGTTGACTACTGCGGCGCACCAGCTCCACCAGGTCGGGCGTCGTGGGCTCCTCAGCCATCGCCTACTCCGCCAGGCCCACGGCTTTGAGGGCGCCCCGCTGAGACAAGTAGCTGCGCCCGGAGACAATCTTGCCGGAACCAGGCACGCACGCCGTCCGGACCGTCGTGCCTCTCCTCGCCGGCAGCCCGATGACTTCTACCGCGATGCCGGAGGCATAGAGCCGCAAGGCCGTTTCGTTGTCGTGACGGCTGTGCGCCTCCCACGCTCGGCGCACCAACTCCACGTGCTCCTGCGACATCGCCTACTCCTCCAGGCCGGGGTCTGCGAGGGCACGCGCGGCCTCGTCAGCAAAGTCGCGGAGCTGGCCCGTCGCGCTGAACCTCTTCTGCTCGGGACAATCGAGGACCTCGAGCACACCGAGCACGCGGTCTTCGACCAGCAGGGGCATCGCCATCAGTCGCCTCGGTACGTAGCCGATGGTTTCGGCGACGTCCTCCGCGAACCGCCGGTCTTGGGCTACGTCCTCGAGCACGAGCGGCTCACGGGTTGCGAGTACCCAGCCTGCGACCCCGGTGCTGTCCGGGATCTTCACGCCGACGAGCGACTCGGTCGCCCCGAGCGACTCGGCTCCCTCACCGGACATCGCCGCGAACACGAGCACGCGGCCCTCGGGCTCGTGTACCAGGATCGAGCACGCCTGTGCTCTGAAGGTCCGCCGCGCCCGGTCAACAATGGCATTCAGTTGCTCCTGCGACAACGCCTATCCCCGTTCGCGGGCGAGGAGCTCGGCAGCAGCGCGAGCCTCCTCCATGTCCCGATAGGACGTAAGCCCTACGAGCTGCCCTGCTCGCCAGTCCAAGACCGCCGAGGAACGCACTCGTAGGGACCCTCCGCCGCCTTGCAGATCAGCTGCATGGAAGAACACCGCGAAGACGATGCCGTTGCCCAAGTCCTGGACCTCCTCAAGCGCAAGTTCATACACATCAAAGCTCCCGATCCAGTCCTGAAGGAATCGTCGCAGCGAGGTCGGAGCCTCGTGGGACCCAAGGCCCCACCGCGAGGCATCCCAGATAGAGCCCGGCTCAAACAGGTCCGTTACCGCGTCCAGGTCGCGGCTGTTCAAGAGGCGATGCAACTGGCGCGTACCATCCAGCGCGCCGGGGGCCGTCAAGTCCTCAGACATCACGTAGCCAGTATCGCGCCATAGGGCGAACCGGACCGCACAGCCGACCCCGTGCAGGCGCCGAAATCCCCGTGTTCACGGACTCCCCAGGATCGGCCGTCACCACCCAGCATGGCCCCTATATTCCGTGAAGTAATGGCGGCGGAGAGGCTCAGGAACCGGCCCTGCGGGGGGCGCTACGGCGACATCGTGCAGTCGATCGGCAACACGCCGCTGGTCGAGCTGCCGCAGCCTGTCGCCCAAGCCCGGCGTGCGCATCTGGGCCAAGCTCGAGTCGCGCAACCCGACCGGCTCGGTCAAGGACCGCGTCGCGCGCGCGCTGATCGAGGACGCCGAGGCGAAGGGCGCGATCGGCCCGGGCCAGACGATCCTCGAACCGACCTCGGGCAACACCGGCATCTCGCTGGCGATGATCTGCTCGCGCAAGGGCTACCAGCTGAAGGTCGTGATGCCCGAGAACGTGACGCCCGAGCGCACGCAGCTGCTGCGGATGTACGGCGCCGAGATCGTCTACTCGCCCGGCGACCAGGGCTCAAACGGCGCCGTCGCGATGGCGCTGGAGATGGCCGCCGAAGACTCCTCGTACTACATGCCCTACCAGTACGGCAACGAGGCCAACCCCAACGCCCACTACAACGGCACGGCGCTCGAGATCCTCGAAGAGCTCGACGAGGTGTCGGCGTTCGTCGCCGGCCTCGGCACCGGCGGCACGCTGATGGGCAACGGCCGGCGCCTGAAGGAGGACGTTCGGCGACGCCGTCAAGATCGTCGCCGCCGAGCCGATGCAGGGCGAGCCCGTCCAGGGCCTGCGCTCGCTCGACGACGGCTTCATCCCGCCGATCATCGACATCTCGCTGCTGGACCGCAAGATCTTCGTGACCAACCGCGACGCGATCGTCTGGACGCGCAAGCTGCTCGACGAGGAGGCGCTGTTCGCGGGCGTCTCGACCGGCGCGATCGCCAGCATCGCGGTGCGGATCGCGGGCGAGCTGGACGAGGGCAACGTCGTGTTCGTCGTCGCCGACGACGGCTGGAAGTACCTCTCGAGCGGCATCTACACGCTGCCGGTCGACGAGATCGAGAACCTCGAGTCGACCGTCTGGTGGTAGCCGCGCCGCGGCGCCGGGCGGCGCGCAGGCTCGCGATGAAGATCTCCCGGACGCTGCTGGATGAGGTCGTCGCGCCACGCGCTGGAGGACCCCGGCAACGAGGTCTGCGGGCGTGGTCGCGGTCGACCGACGGCGACGGGCGAGCGCGGCGCGGCGCGCGTCTACCGCGCGGCGAACGTCCACGCAAGCCCGATGAAGTTCGAGATCGACCCGAAGGAACTGCTCGAGCTCCACAACGCGATCGAGGACGAGGGCTGGCGAGCTCGGCGCGATCTACCACTCGCACGTGCGCAGCGCCGCCCTACCCGTCGCAGACCGACGTCAACTTCGCCGCCAACTGGCCGGGCGTCGAGTGGATCATCGTCGGGCTGGCAGCCGGCGCGGAGCCGGAGGTGCGCTCCTACCTGATCGAGCGGCGGCCAGATCGGCGAGGTCGCGATCGGCGAGACGCGACGGGTGAGCCGAGCAGCCGCTGCGTCTGCCCGCGCTGCGCGCGCGATCTACCCGCGCGAGCGAGCGCTTCTGCGAGGACTGCGGGATGCCGCTCGTGCACGCGCCGGCCACCGAGCACGACGCCGAGCGAGCGCCAGCGCAGCTGCGCGCGCAAGATCAAGCCGCAGTACGCCGAAGGGCGGCTCGTGCAAGGTCGCCCGCGCCGAGAACCAGCCCGAGGCCGAGTTCATCGCCGGGCTGCTGCTGGAGGAGGGGATCCCGAGCTACTGCGCAGCGCGATCGGCGGCTCACGTGCCGGACTGCTCGCCGGGCCGCGCGACATCCTCGTGCCCGAGTCGGGCGCCGAGGCGGCGCGGGAAGCGCTCGCGCTGCGCGAGCGACCGAGGACGCCGGGCCAGGCCGGCGCCGCGGCCGGCCTAGACAGGACCGGCTGGCCGGCGGCTTCGGCTGGTGATCGCGCGGATCTCCTCCGAGGCGCGCTCGAACTCGGCGTCGGAGAGCACCGGGGTGCCCTCGAACGGGAGTTCGCGCTGCAGCTCGACCCACGCGTTCGGGCCGGTGTACTCGTCCTTGACCTTCACGGTCACCGGACGCGGGATGCGGTAGGTGCGCAGCAGCAGCACGTGCAGCGGCTGGCGCCCGCGCCAGCCGAGGCGCTTTTCGGCGTAGTCGGGCGTCCACACGTAGAAGGGGGAGAGCGCGTCGACGCAGCGCGGGTCGACGATCGTGAAGTGGTCGGTGACTTCGGCCCAGGCGCGGATGCGCACGCGGTCGGGCTGCTGCAGCGGGAGCGCCGGAGACGAAGCGTGTGCAGCGGCGGCTCGCCGTCGCTCCAGACGCCCTCCTCGAGCGCGCGGCGCAGCTCGGGCTGGTGGGACTCGCGCACGAGGTCGCCCGGCTGGTGGTCGAAGGTGGGGTAGAGGAAGAAGCGCTCGTGGGCGAGCCGGAAGGGCTTGCCGGGCTGCGCGGCGCGGCGCCCTTGCGGAGTCGTCAGGAGCTGCTCGCCTTCCGCGAGGGCGCGGACGGTGACGGCCCATTCTTTGAAAGCAATTGGCATGAAGACAAACGACTCGGTGAGGGAACGGCCTGAACTGATCCGCGCGACTCGCCCTCAGCGACGGCCGCAGGCCGCGTTAAAGATACGAAACCTGGGCGAAAATCCCAAATCCCCTGCAAATCAGGGCGTTTTTTGTGGATTCCTAGCTGACTGGCCAGTCAACCCCGCGTTCGGCTCAGCTTTGGTCCCGTCCCTCACAGCCGCCGTCCCGCGAGCCCCTCGGCCGGCCTCGATCATCGACGCGTAGTCCTCCTCGCCGTGGCCGCGGCCCATCGGCCGCGCGTCAGCAGGTCGCGCGCGTGGGCGGCGGACGGGAAACGGCACGCCGGCCGCGCTGGGCCTCCTCCAGGCACAGCCGCACGTCCTTGAGCATGTGCGCGGTCTTGAACAGCGTCGTGTAGTCGTGCTCGCGCATCGGCGTCCGACTTCAGCGTCAGCTGCGCCGAGCCGCCCGAGCCGGCGCCGAGGCGACCTGCACGAGCGCGTCGAGGTCGACGCCGGTGGCCTGTGCCAGCAGCAGCGCCTCCGCGACGCGCGGCCGCGTTGGCGGCGCCGAGCGAGTTGTTGATCAGCTTGAGCATCTCGCCCTGGCCGAGCTCGCCGACGTGCACGATCAGCTCGCCCATCGTCTCGAGCAGCGGCCGCGCGCGCGCGAAGTCCGCCGTCGCTCGCCGCCGGCCATGATCGTGAGCGTGCCGTCCTCGGCGCGCGGCGAGGAGCCGGTCACGGGCGCGTCGATCATGCTCGCGCCGCGCTCGGCGAGCGCCGCCGCCGATGCGCCGCGTGTCGGCCGGGGCGATCGTCGAGCAGTCGACGCACAGCAGACCCGTCGCGCGCCGCCTCGATCACGCCGCCGCGCGCCGAGCAGCACCGAGGCGACCTGCTCGCCGTCGACGACCATGCTGAAGACGATGTCGCTCGCCGCGGCGACCTCGGCGGGCGTCTCGAACGCGCGCGCGCCGTGCTCGGCGGCCCAGGCCTGCGGCCTTGCCGGGAGTGTGCGTCCAGACCGCGAGCTCGTAGCCCGCGCGGGCCAGGTTGGCGGCCATGCGCGAGCCCATGATCCCGAGCCCGAGGAACCCGATCCGCTCAGCCCGCCGCGCTCGCTCATGCGCCGAATCCTCCCCCACCGGGGGTTTCGATGCGCAGCCGCTGGCCCGGCAGCAGCGTGCCGGTGGCCTTCGCCGGCAGCGGCCCGGCCGTCGAGCAGCGTCGCGCCCGGCGGCTCCGTCGCCGCCGCCGCGCGGCCCCGCGCGGGCGCGTGGCGGCGGCGCTCGGCGATCAGCGAGAAGCTCATCTCCTCGAGCGCTTCGCAGCTCGCGCACGACGCCGTCGCCGCCGCGGTGACGGCCCGCGCCGCCCGAGCCGCGGCGCAGCGCGTACTCGATGACGCGCAGCGGGAACTCGCGCTCGAGCGCCTCGATCGGCGTGTTCAGCGTGTTGCTCATCGCGACGTGCACGCCGCTCGGCCCGTCGGCGTCCGCGCACGCGCCCTGGCCGCCGCCGAGCGTCTCGTAGTAGGAGAAGCGCTCGTTGCCGAGCGTGAGGTTGTTCATCGTGCCCTGGCCCTGCGCGCGCCCGAACGCGCTCAGCACGAGATCGGCGACGCGCGAGGAGGTCTCGACGTTGCCGGCCGCGACCGCTGCGCCCGGGCCGCGCGTTCAGGACGCTGCCCAGCGGGCGCGCGCACCTCGACCGGGCGGTAGGCGCCCGCCGTCGGCGGGATGTCGGGGTCGGTGAGCACGCGCACCGCGAACAGGCAGGCCGACTCCGTCACCGCCAGCGGGCAGTTGAGGTTGCCGGCGTGCTGCGGCGCGCTGCCCGGCGAAGTCGAGCACGAGCCGCTCGCCGCTCACCTCCGCGCGCAGGCGCAGCCCGAGGTCGCCCTCCGGCGCCTCGAGCACGTCTTGCGCCTCGCGCACGCCGTCGCCGAGCTCCGCCAGGCAGGCGCGCGTGCGCCGCTCGCAGTAGTCGAGCACCGCGTCGGTGCCTGCGCGCAGGCGCTCCGGCGCCGAGGCGCAGCGCCCAGCTCCGACAGGCGCTGCGCGCCGACCCGGTTGGCGGCGAGCTGGGCGCGCAGGTCGGCGCGCGCGCTCGCGCGGCTGGCGCATGGCCGCGGTGACAGCTCCGCCGATCGCGCCGGCGCGTCGAGGGGCCGCGGCGCGATCACGACGCCCTCCTCCGCGAGCGAGCGTGCTGTCGGCCGGCATCGATCCGGGCCTGCGCCCGCCGACGTCGGCGTGGTGGGCGCGGCTGGCCGCAAAGCCGATCAGCGCCGAACCGTGCGAAGACCGGCGTGATCACGGTGATGTCGGGCAGATGCGTGCCGCCGGCGAACGGGTCGTTGAGGATCCAGGAGACCCCCGGGGCGTGGCGCTCGCCGAGCACCGCCGCGCACCGCCGCGGGCATCGCCCCCAGATGGACGGGGATGTGCTCGGCCTGCATCACCATCTGCCCGTCGGCGTCGAACAGCGCCGGTCGAGGCGTCGCGGCGCTCCTTGATGTTCGAGGAGTGGGCCGAGCGGATCAGCACCACCCCATCTCCTCGCAGGCGGCGCGCAGCCCGCCCGTCAGCACCTGCAGCTCGATCGGGTCGAGGGTCATCGCGCGGACGGGGGCGCCTTGCTCGCAGCGCGATCGTGCCGTGCGCGTCGACCTCGGCCGACCAGCCGGGCGGGACCAGCAGCGTCGACGTCGGGCAGCGCGAACAGCGCCGGGCCGTCGAGCGCGAGTCCCCGGCGCGGGCTCGCCGCGCAGCACCGTCGGCGTCGAGCGCCGCGCCGTCGAAGACGATCTCTGCGCGCTCGCGCCGGACGCTCGCCGCGCGGCTTCGCCGCGCCGCGGAGCGCAGCTGCGGCGCCGGCCCCCACACCGAGGCGCGCAGGTTGACGAGCTCGACCTCGGCCTGCTCGTCGCGGTAGCCGTAGCGCGCCGTCGTGCGCCGCGGCGAAGGCTTCGCGCAGCTGCCCGCCGGAGAGCGCCGCGCCCGCAGCGCGCTCTTCGTCGACGGGCAGCTCGAAGGACTGGCCGCGGTAGCGCAGCTCGTGGCGCACGCGCTCCCGAGCCGGGGTCGCGCCGAGCGCGCGCGCGCCTCGGCGAGCAGCTCGGGCGCGGCGGCCTCGAGGCGCTGCGTCCATCGAGCTGCCCGGCATCGCCAGCATCACCGTGCGCGCGGCATCGCGGCGCGGCGGCGACGGCCGCCAGGCCGAGCGCCGAGAGCACGCCGCAGGCGCGCGGGCAGAGCACGCGCGAGATGCCGAGGCCGTCGGCGAGCGCCGCGGCGTGCAGCGGGCCGGCGCCGCCGAACGGCATCAGCGCGAACGCGACGCGGGTCGATACCGCGCTCGACCGTCATCACGCGCAGCGCGCCGAGCATCTCCGCCTCGGCCACGCGCACGATGCCCTCGGCGCACGCGTCCAGGGCGAGCCCCAGCTCGGCCGCCAGCGGCGCGACGCGCGCGCTCGGCCGCAGCGCGGTCCAGGCGGACATCCGCCGGCGAGCGGCGCGTCCGCGGGCAGCCGTCCCGAGCAGCAGGTTCGCGTCGGTGACCGTCGGCCGCTCCCCGCCGCGCCCATAGCAGGCGGGGCCGGGCTCGGCGCCCGCCGAGGCAGGGCCGACGCGCAGCGCGCCGCCGGCGTCGCGCCAGGCGATCGAGCCGCCGCCGGCGCCGACCGTGTGGATGTCGAGCGCGGGCAGCGCCACGCGGGCGCCCGGCGATCACCCGCTCGGTGGTCTCGGGGACCGGCCAGCCGCGATCAGGCAGACGTCGCAGGAGGTGCCGCCCATGTCGAAGCACGCGACGTCGCGGCTCGCCGGCGAGGCCTGCGGCGAGCAGCGGCGCCCGCCGACCCCGCCCGCGGGGCCCGAGAGCACGGTCAGCGCCGCGTGCGCGCCCGCCCGCGCCGCGTCCGTGAGACCGCCCGAGGACTGCATGATCTGCGGCTCGGCGCAGGCCCGCTCCGCGCGCGCCTGTCGCGCAAAGGCCCGCGCAGGTAGCGAGCCGAGCAGGGGCGAGAGGGCGGCGTCGAGCGCCGTGGTCGCGGTGCGCTCGTACTCGCGGAAGGTGCCCGACCAGCTCGCTGGAGAGCGAGACAGCGGCGCCAGGGCAGCGAGCGGCGCAGCAGCCGCCCCGATCATTCGCTCATGGGAGGGATCGAGCGTAGGAGTGCAGCAGCGACACCGCGACGGCCTGCGGGTGCCGCGCCGGCGATCGCGCTGGGCGAGCGCGTCCGCATCCGCCTCGCCGAGCGCGCGCAGCGTGCTCGCCGGGTACGACCCGCTCCGGGGCTCCGAAGCGAAGCTCGGCCGGGACGAGCGGCGCGGGCGCGGCCTCGCACAGGCGATACAGGTGCGGCGCGGTTCTGGCGCCCGAGCTCGATCACGTCGGTGAAGCCCTCGGTCGCGATCAGCGCCGCGCGCGCCGTGCGGCCCTCGAGCAGGGCGTTCGTCGCGACGGTCATGCCGTGCGCGAAACGCGTCACGGCACCGGGCGCCGCGCCCGCCTCCGCGAGCACGGCGGCGACCGCGCGCATCACGCCCCGCTGCTCCGCGGCGGGGGTCGAGGGGGCCTTTGCCGTGTGGACAGCTGCCCTCCGGCGTCACCAGCACCGCGTCGGTGAACGTGCCGCCGACGTCGACGCCCAGGAGCATTGCCGGAGCCTACGAGAGCGGGTCGGGAGGGGTCGGCCGGCGCTCCGTGCCGGAGGATGGGAGGGGTCGGCCGGCGCTCCGTGCCGGAGGATGGGAGGGGTCGGCCGGCGCTCCGTGCCGGAGGATGGGAGGGGTCGGCCGGCGCTCCGTGCCGGAGGATGGGAAGGGTCGGCCGGCGCTCCGTGCCGGCCTTGGATCGGTTCCGGTGCCCAGCGGCAGGCGGCCGCGGGGCGGATCGAGGTCAGTGCGTCCGGATCTAGGCCGCCGCGAGCTCGCGGTCCTCCGTGTCGGCCAAGTGCTGGTGCGAGGGGCAGTAGCCGTTGCGTGCGAGCGGCGTGCGCTGGCAGGCAGAGCCTTTGCGGGTGGTCGCGCGACAGCGCGGGGGCGCGCCGCTGACCGCCGTGTATCCCTCGTGCGGGTGCGCTTCGACGAACCGCTGGGCGAGACCGAGGTAGCGGTCTACGACCATGTGCACGCGCGCCTGCGCGGACATCGGGAAGAAGCCCCGGATGTCGTAGAAGAGCGTGCGCTCCGGACGCGCGAAGTAGTGGCGATCGATCGCCATGCGCGTGATCACGGCCTCGCAGGCGCGAAGGACCGCTTCGTGATTGCTGCACGCCGGGGCCCCGGGCGCCGGCTCCAGGATCTGGGGTGCGAGCTCCCGGTAAATGGCCCGACTGAACTGATACATGGCTACTGCTCCTGAACCTCTCTGTCGATCAATGTCTCCTTGGAGCACGCCCGCCGTTTCCCACAGACTCCACCGTCTGAAACTCCTTTCATCCCACGCCAACACTGCCGAAGACGTAAAGGACCTGACATAAAGGCCAAACGGTGGATCTTTTAGGTTTTGAACTACCCCGGTTGCGGCACGGGAACACCTCCGTGCGAACGGTCAAGCCGCGGAGGCCGGCATGGAGCGCCGGCCGACCTCCCTTTCGGCCGGCATGGAGCGCCGGCCGACCTCCCTTTCGGCCGGCATGGAGCGCCGGCCGACCTCCCTTTCGGCCGGCATGGAGCGCCGGCCGACCTCCCTTTCGGCCGGCGCGCGTTCGCTCAGATCCAGCTCTGCCAGTCGAGCTCGCCGGCGGAGATCACCGCGTGCCGGAGCTCGAAGGACTCCTCGGTGGCCGGAAAGTCCGAGCGCAGGTGCGCCCCGCGGCTCTCGCTGCGAGCCAGCGCGCAGCGCGCGATCAGGCGGGCGAGCGGGTGCGGGTCGGCGGCCAGCCGTTCGAGGCTCTCGCGGGCCCGGAAGATGCCGGCGTCGCGCCACAGCGCGGCGCGCGTCTCAGGGCTCGCCGGCATCAGCTCCGGCGTCGCCGCGAGCCGCTCGGCGTCCGCCTCCCCGGGGCGGTGGATCGAGCTTGCGGCGTCCGACAGGGCACGCGCGATCGCGCGCCGCGCGAACACGAAGCACTCGCTCAGCGAGTTCGAGGCGAGCCGGTTGGCGCCGTGCAGGCCGGTACAGGATGCCTCGCCGACCGCGTACAGGCCCGGCACGGTCGACTGCCCGTCGAGGTCGGTGACGATGCCGCCCATCATGTAGTGCGCCGCCGGCGCCACCGGCACCAGCTCGGTGCTCGGGTCGACGCCCGCCTCGCGCAGCGCTGAGAACACATTGGGGAACCTGGCGGGGTCGATCGCGCGCATGTCGAGGCCGACCGAGCGCGCACCGGTGCGATCAAGCAGCTCCTGGATCGCCCGCGCGACCTCGTCGCGGGGGGCCAGCTCGTCCACGAAGCGCTCGCCGCGCTCGTCGTGGAGCGTCGCGCCCTCGCCCCGGATCGCCTCGGTGACGAGGAACCCCTCGCGCCCGCGTACGCCGATCACGGCCGTCGGGTGAAACTGCATCAGCTCGAGATCCGCGAGCGCCGCGCCGGCCGCGTGCGCGAGCAGCATCCCCACGCCCTGTGAGCCGGGCGGATTGGTGGATCGCTCCCACAGCGCCGCCGCGCCTCCGGTGCTGAGGAGCACGGCGCGCGCAAGCACGATCTGGCCGTCGCAGACGAGGCCGCGGCAGGAGCCTTCGTGCACCCACAGCGCCCTCGCCCGTGCGCCCTCCAGCACCGTGATCCGCGGGTCGGCGGCAACGAGTGCAGAGAGCTGGCGCACCACGCGGCGTCCCGTGGCGCTTCCGCCGGCGTGGACCACGCGTCGCACGGAGTGCCCGCCCTCGAGTCCCAGCGCGAGCCCTCCGAAGCGGTCGGCGTCGAAGCGCACCCCGAGGGCCTGCAGGTCGCCGACCCGGTCCGGCGCCTCGCGCACCAGCACCTCGGCCGCCGAGCGGCGCACGAGCCCGCGGCCCGCGCGCTCGGTGTCGCGCAGGTGCAGCTCGAAGCTGTCGTCGGCGGCGAGCGCGGCCGCAAGCCCCCCCTGTGCCCAGTAGCTGGCGGTCTGGGCCAACGGCGTCGCCGAGACCAGCGTCACGCTCGCCCCCTCGGCCGCCGCGCACAGCGCCGCATAGAGCCCCGCTGCGCCCGCGCCGACCACGGCCACGTCGGCGTCGTACGTCCTCGCCACCGGCATCGCTGAAACCGTATCCGCAGCGCCTAGCGCTGCGCGGCCGCGCGCCGCCGGGCGGCTTCCAGGCGGCGCTGCACGCGCTCCTGGCGTCTCGCGGCTTTGACCGCCGCCGAGGAGGAGGAGGTGCTGGCGGCGCCAGGGGTGGTGGCGCCGGGAGTGGTGGCCGCGCCGGGGGTGGTGGCTCCGGGCGTCGTGGCCGCGCCGGGCGTCGTGCTCGCGCCGGGGGTGACCGGCGTCGTGGAGACGCCCGGGACGGTCGCGGCGGGCGGCGCGGTCGCCGGCGTCGTGACCGTCAGCGTGACCGGCGCAGGCGCTGGGCCCGAGTCTCCCGCGAGCTTCACCAGCGCCACCGCCAGCACCGCCAGCGCTATCGCGGCCACCGCTGCGACGGCGATCAGCGGCGCTCGCCAGTTCGGCGCGGCGGCGAGGCGCGTGCGCGCCGCTGCTCCGCAGTGAAGGCACCACTCCTGGTCGGACGCGAGCGGCGAACCGCACAGGGGGCAGGCGTCGCTCGGTGGGGCAGCGTGCAAGGAGGCGCCTGCAGCCGGCTGCTGCGCCGCGGGTGCCTGCGCGCTCACGGGGACTCGCCCTGCGGGCGGATGATCTCCGTGGCTTCTCCAGGGCGCGAGGGATCACCCGCGCCGACGGCTGCGCCAGGCGGGGTCCGTGGTGGCGGCGCAGGGGAGCGTCCTGGCGCGGCGGGCTCGGGAGAGGCGATCGTGTGGCGCCGCGTGGCGGGATTCGCTGCGACGGGCTGGGCCGTGGGCGACGGCTGCGGCTGCGGCGGCGGCGCGGGCGGCTGCGCGGGCATGGTCGCCGGAGCGGCCTGAGGCGGGCGCCCGGCGGGCGCGGTGGCGGGCTGTACGGCGGGCTGGACCCCATCCGGCGCCCCGGCCGGCGCGCCGGCGATCGGCAGGTCTGCGTGGCGCCCCATCGGCAGGCCGCAGTTGGGGCAGTACCGGTCCTCGCTGCCGTGGATCGCCGCGCAGCGTGGGCAGGCCGTGATCCCGGCCTCCCGCAGCACCGTGATCGGCCTGCGCTCGGCCAGCGTCGACTCGATCGTCCGCAGCTCGCCGTCGATCAGGCTCAGCGTGTTCAGCTTGGCGAGCACCAGCGGGTCGTTGCGCTGTCCGAAGCGGTGCAGGTTGTAGACGAGGCCGCCGAGGTCACGGTAGGCGAGCTCGCGCGCACGGCGCAGGAAGCGCGCACGGCGCCGCGCCCGCCCGCGGGAGCGGAAGCCTGACTGCTCGGGCGGTGGCGACTCGGCTTGCTGGCCGTCGTCCGGACCCCGCTCCGCCGACGCGTCGGTGGGATTAGTGCCGGATGGCTGGTCCACGCCCGATTAACACTACCCACCGCCGCTACGGACCGGCGCGGGTGGGAGGGGAATGTCGGCCGGCGCTCCGTGCCGGGGCTGGGGAATGTCGGCCGGCGCTCCGTGCCGGGGCTGGGGAATGTCGGCCGGCGCTCCGTGCCGGCCTCCGCCCGGCTCAGCGCGCCAGCGCGTGCTCCCAGGCCGCGAGGACGCGCGCTGCCATCTCCGCGGCCGAGAACCGCGCCGCCGCGGCGCGGCCTTTGACGCGGAGCGGAGCGGCCGAGAGCAGCGGCTCGAGCGCCGCCCGCCAGCTCGCAAGCTCGAACGGCGCGCAGAGTGTCCCCTCGACCCCCGCCAGAGCCTCCGGGTGGACGCCCACCGGCGTCGCGAGCACCGGCACGTCGCAGGCGAGCGCCTCGAGCACAGCCAGCCCGAACCCCTCGCGCGCCGAGGGGACCAGGACCGCGTTGGCCGCGTTCACCCACAGCGGCACGCGCTGCGGCGGAACGGCCCCGAGCGTGCGCAGCTCGACGCCGGCGGCGTCCGCCAGCTCTCTGGCCAGCTCGTAGCGCTTCTCCGGCCGCGCCGGGTCGGCTCCGAACAGCAGCAGCCGGCGCTCCGGGTCCAGCCCCAGCGCGCGGCGGGCCTCCTCGACCGGGAGCGGCCGGAAGCGCTCTGTGTCGACGCCGCAGGGGAGCACCTCGGCGCGTGCCCTGGCCGGTCCCGGAATATGCTCGGCGAGTTCGCGCGACACCGCCGCCGGGAGGTCGATCCAGCTCAGCGCGGCTCGTGTCGCCAGCCGTGTCCGCGGGTCGGCGAGGTCGGTTCCGTGCATCGTCAGCGCCCGCACTCGCCCGGGCACCGCCAGCGCGGGCCATGCGGTGAGGCCGAAGTGGGCGTGTACGACATCGAACCGCTGCCGGGGCCGGCCGGCCCGGTACTTCCTGCGCAGCTCGGCCGCCGCGGCCGCGAGCGCGCGGGGGCCGGGTCCGAACTCATGCAGCTCCACCTCGGCCGCCCCCAGTGCCTGCAGCGCCGCGACCTGGTCGCGGACGAAGCTGCCCCGCTCCGGATGCTCGGCGTCAGGCCGCATGTTCGACACCACGAGCGCCCGCACGATCCCCCGACCGTAGCGCTCTGGAATGATGGCCCGCGTGCACGCCGCAGCCGTCCCCACCCGCAGCTACGGTCGCGACGCGGGCGCGCTGCGTCCAGCGTCGATCGAGCCCGGCTTCGTGCGCCCGGCCACAGGCTCGGCGCTGATCTCGATGGGCGAGACACGGGTGATCTGCACCGCCTCGGCCCAGGAGAGCGTGCCACGCTGGATGGCGGGCAAGGGCCGCGGCTGGGTGACGGCCGAGTACGGCATGCTGCCCGCGTCGACCGGCGACCGCAAGCAGCGCGACGTGACCCGCGGCCGCCCTGACGGCCGTACCGTCGAGATCCAGCGCCTGATCGGGCGCTCGCTGCGCGTGATCGTGGACTTCGAGAAGCTGGGCGAGCGGACGATCTACCTCGACTGCGACGTGCTGCAGGCAGACGGCGGCACCCGTTGCGCGTCGATCACCGGGGCCTACGTCGCGCTCGCGCTGGCCTGCGCGCGGCTGCAGGGCCAGGGCCGGTTGGAGTCGAGCCCGCTGACCGGCGCGGTCGCGGCGGTCTCCTGCGGCGTGATCGACGGCGTTTCGCTCCTGGACCTGGACTACAGCGAGGACTCGACCGCCGAGGTCGACGCGAACGTCGTGATGACCGGCGACGGCGGCCTGGTCGAGCTCCAGACGACGGGTGAGCGTACGCCGCTCACGCGCGCGCACCTGGACGAGCTGCTGGCGCTCGCCGAGGCGGGAATCGCCGCCCTGCGCGACGTCCAGGACCAGGCGATCGCCGCCGGCTCCTAGAGCCGGCGCAACGTCAGCCTCAGCGAGGTTTCGATGCGGGAGTTGCCGCCGACGGCTTCGATGGCCTGCTCATGGCTCGCGTTCAGCACCAGCGTGTGCTGGCGGCGGTCGAACAAAACGCCGGCCGTGACGTGCTCCTGGGGAGGACCGTTCACGAACAGCCCCGGGAAGCCGCCCAGGGCGGGGCAGCTCGCGAACACGTCCGGCGGGTCCTCCGCATGCAGCCCGACCGCAAGCGTCAGGTGCCCGCGCCTCACCGAGGAGCCCTGAAGCCACATCGTCAGCCCGCCGAACTGCTTGATCCCGCAGTCGGGCTGCGTTTGCAGGCGGCAGGTGTAGACGCCGTCGGCGCTGCGCGCGACGGTGCCGGCGGCGGTGAACGCCCGGCGCCCGCCCTCGCCGTGCCGCGAGAGGCCGCTGAGCGCGACGAACGGGCCGGTGTCCTCGACGCGGATGCGGAAGGGCTGCCCCGTGAAACGGACCGCCTCGGCGCCGGCCCCCGCCGGGCAACCTTCGCCTTCGCCCGGCCTCGTGGCCGAGACGGTCTCGGTCCCTTCGGCCACCGCCGAGAAGGTCGCCTGTCGCGGCGTCCGCGCCGCGGCTCCTGCGCAGAGCGCCAGCGCCGCCAGCGCGCCAGCGCCGAGCCCCTGGAGCGCACGCCTCGATCCCCCCATCGAGGGCAATCTAGAGGCCGCTCCGGCGGGGGCTAGGGTGGGGCTCGATGAAGCTCCTGCTGGCGACCCACAACGAGCACAAGCGACGCGAGTTCGAGCGCCTGCTCGGCGGCGAGGCGACGATCGACGCGCTCGCGGGCGACGTGGAGCTGCCACCCGAGGACGGGGAGACATTCGCCGAGAACGCCCTCGGCAAGGCGCGCTCGGCCGCAGCGCAGCTGGGACGCGTCGCGATCGCCGACGACTCGGGCATCGCGGCCGCGGCGCTCGGCGGTGCCCCGGGCGTGCGCTCTGCTCGCTACGCGGGTGAGCACGCCGGCGACCAGGAGAACCTGGACAAGCTGCTGCGCGAGGCCCCCGCGGGCAGCGGGCTCGAGTACGTGTGCGTGATCGCCTACGTCGATCCGGCCCGCGGCGTCGAGCGGCTCTTCGAGGGCCGCTGCGCAGGCAGGCTGGCCGAGCGGCCCCGCGGCGAGCGCGGCTTCGGCTACGACCCGGGCTTCCTGCCCGACGAGGACCCGGACGGGCGCACGATGGCGGAGCTGAGCGACGCCGAGAAGGACTCGATCAGCCACCGCGGGCGCGCCGCCCGCGAGCTGAGTGCCTGGCTCAGAACAGGTTGACAGCCGCCGAGATCGCCACTGCGAGGCCCAGTCCGGCATAGCCGGTGTAGCCCGCCAGCAGCAGCAGCAGCGCTGTGAGCAGCGCGACCAGCACGGTCGCGATCCAGGCGATACGCTCGATTGCCATGCCCCGATTCTTGCGCAGCCGCCTGTCCGAATGCGGTGTTAGCGTCGAGAGTTCCGAAAGACCGATCGAAACCAGGAGGGGTCAATGACGAAGTCCGAGCTGGTCGACCAGGTCGCCGACCGGGCCGAGCTCACGAAGGCGGACGCATCGCGCGCGGTCGACGCGCTGATCGCGACCGTCGAGGACGCGCTGCGACGCGGCAGCGAGGTCTCCGTTTCCGGTTTCGGGAAGTTCCACGTGAGCGAGCGCGGTGCGCGCATGGGCGTCAATCCACGGACGGGCGAGCGGATACAGATCGCCGCTTCGCGCGTGCCGCGTTTCACCGCGGGCAGCGGCCTGAAGAGCGCGGTCAAGGGGCGCTGAGGCTGGCGCTGGCGCTCGGCGACAGGCTGGCGGCGAAGGTCGCTGAGCGCAGCTCACAGCTCGTCCTTGGCCTCGACCCCGATCCCTCGGCGC
Organism: uncultured Solirubrobacteraceae bacterium; assembly: GCA_963742805.1. Taxonomy (GTDB): domain Bacteria; phylum Actinomycetota; class Thermoleophilia; order Solirubrobacterales; family Solirubrobacteraceae; genus Palsa-744. Next base: position 2,092,235 of record CAVUNG010000001.1, read on the forward strand.
TCTGGCCCGCCGCCTCCGGCGCCGCCGGCACCGAGGCCGCCGATCCAGCGGTCGCGTCAGCCGCCGCGGTTCTCGCCCACTGTCGCGCGCTGATCGACGCGACAGCCGCCGCGTGCGTGGCCGTCAAGCCGCAGCTGGCCCGCTTCGAGGCGCTGGGGCCCCCCGGCCGCGAGGCGCTCGGCGCCGTCGCCGAGCACGCGCGTGCGGCCGGCCTGCTGGTGATCGCGGACGGCAAGCGCGGCGACATCGACGTCACCGCAGAAGCGTACGCCGCTTCGCTGTTCGGCGGCCTCGAGACCCCCCATGGCCGCGTCGCCGGGCTCGGCGCGGACCTTGCGACCGTCAACCCGCTGATGGGGCGCGACGCGGTCGAGCCCTTCGTGCGCGCGGCGCGCGCGAGCGGTGGCGGCGTACTCGTGCTCGTCCGGACCTCGAACCCGGGCGCCGCCGACGTCCAGGAGCGCGAGCTGGCGGAGGGCGGCGCCGTGTGGGAACGCCTCGCGGCCCTCGTCTGTGAGCTCGGCGACCGCGGCAGCGCCGGCATCGCCGACGTCGGTGCGGTGGTGGGCGCGACCGCACCCGAGCGCCTCGAGCGTGCCCGCGAGCTGATGCCGGCGGCGCCCTTCCTGCTGCCCGGGATCGGCGCCCAGGGCGGGCGCGTCGAGGACCTCAGTGCCGCCTTCGCGCCAGGGCGTGCGGGCGGCCTGATCTCGGCCTCGCGCTCGATCGCGGGCGCCCACCTCGGTGCGGGCGGCTCGCCCGAGTCGGCCGCAAGAGCCGAGGCGGAGCGGCTGCGCGAGCTGGCATGGGAGCTCTCGGCGCGCTCTGTCGGGGCGCCCTGAGCAGCCGCCGAGCGGGGGTTGGGCCGTTCGCTAGCCTGTGTGTCGTGCATTGCAGGGCACGGTCGTTCGCCGGGGTTGATCCCGGCGCGGGGAGCGGAGCGCGATGATCATCACGGTCACGTTGAACGCCGCGATCGACAAGTCGCTCGCGGTCCCGAACTTCCGCCTCGGGCGCCGCCATCGCACCGTCGAACAGCGCACGATGGCAGGCGGGAAGGGCGTCAACATCGCCCGCACGCTCAAGGCGCTGGGCCAGCCAGTGATTGCGACCGGGTTCGCCGGCGGCGCGACCGGCACCCACATCGTCGAGCAGCTGACCGAGGAGTCGATCCTCAACGACTTCGTGCGCATCCGCGAGGAGTCGCGCACCAACACCTCGGTGCTCGACCCGACGAGCGGGGTGCAGACCGAGATCAACGAACGCGGCCCGGCGGTCACGGAGCGCGAGGTCGAGCTGTTCCGCGACAAGCTGCTCTACCTCGCCCGTGGGGCGGCGATCGTCGTGTTCGCGGGGTCGCTCCCGCGCGGAGTGGAGCCCGACCTCTACGCATCGCTGGTCCGCGACCTCGAGCGCTCTGAAGTGACAACCGTCGTCGACACGGACGGCGAGCCGCTGCGCCAGGCCGTCCGCGCCGAGCCCGATCTCGTCTCGCCGAACGTGATCGAGGCCGAGGAGCTCGTCGGACACGAGTTCTCGAGCGAAGACGAGCGCCAGGCCGCGATGGGCGAGATCGGCGCGCTCGGCCCGCGCGAAGTGATCATGACGATGCCGGACGGATGCCTTGCCCAGGTTCTCGTCGACGGACAGCGCCGGCTCAAACGCGCGCGCATCGAGCCGCGCGAGCCGATCGCCAAACGGGGCTCCGGCGATGCCCTGCTGGCCGGCTACCTCTCGGCTCGCTACGAAGGCCGCGCGCCCGACCAGTGCGTGCGCTTCGGCGTCGCCTGCGGCGCGGAGTCCGCGGGCCGCTTCGGTGCCGGCGAGCTCGATCCACGCGAGGCGCGGCGGCTGATGGGCGACGTTGAGATCTCGATCGTCGAGGCGCCGGCCGAGGTCGGCTGAACGGCGCTCAGCCCCCGGCGACGTCGCGGCGCAGGAAGACGAGGTAGCCGGCCACCAGACAGGGGACGGCGTAGAGCGCGCAGACCCATAGCGAATGCGTGATCGGCGCCCAATCGGTGGGCGTGCGCAACAGGCCCTGCCAGGCGAAGTACTGCTGGGTCAGCAGGTAGGGGTGCAGCCCTTCCAGGCCAGGGATCGCCGAGACGATCGCGAGCACGATCGTGACTCCGATCGTGCCGACGATCGCCGCCGCGCTGTTGCGGGTGACGGTGGAGAGCAGCACCCCGATCGCGGCGACGGCCATCAGCGGGATCAGGAAGAAGGTGTGCGCGGCGAACACGAGCAGCAGCGCCTTGGGGGCCGAGACGTAGGTGTCCGACAGCGTGCGCAGGCCGTGAAAGCCCCAGGCCGCCACGCCTGCGACGGTGCCGACGGCGCCCGCCAGGTACACCGCCAGCGCGGCGTAGGTGAACGCGACGGCGACCTTGGCGGCGAACACCTGGCCGCGGTCCACCGAGCGCGTGAGGATCGTCTTGAGCGTGCCGTTGCTGTCCTCGTTGGCGACGATGTCGCCGGCCACGAGGCTGGCGATCAGCGGCAGGAAGAACGCCACCAGGAACGTCAGCATGAAGACGGGGGTCGCGAGGCCGGACTGCAGGATCTCCTGGGCGAAGATGCTGTCGCCGTGGGCCGGCTGGTTGCGCGCCAGCTCGACGATCACGAAGATCAGCGGCAGGATCACCGCCAAGCCGAGGCCGAGGTAGGTCCGCTTCTGCGAGACGAGCTTGCGCAGCTCCCACCGGTAGATGGTGAAAGTGGAGGGCCGGTGCGCGCGCCGCGGCAGCACGGCAGCCGGGGCGGCGGAGACGCTGCTCATGGCGCCTCCACGAGCTCGCGCACGGCCGCGGCGGACGCAGCGGACTCCGCTTGGGCGTCCGGGTCGGTGAGACGGAAGAAGAGGTCCTCGAGCGTTGCGAGTTCAGGCGTCAGCGAGAGGATGCCGACGCCGGCGCGCCCGAGGGCGAGGGAGAGCGCGCCGACCTGCGCCTCCTCGGCCTGGAAGGCGATGCCGTGTTCGCCTGCAGCAGGCGCCTCGACGCCCGCCTGCGAGCGGACGATCTGGAGCGCTTGGGCGTCGTCGGTGGTCCTGAGCCGGTAGCTCGCTCCGCCCTGGCGGCGCAGGTCCGAGAGCGCGCCCTCGTAGACGACCCGCCCGGAGTCGACGATCGCCACCCGATCGCAGAGTTCCTGCACCTCCGGCAGCTGATGGCTCGACAGGAGCACCGTGATGCCGTCGCCGGCCAGGCGACGGATCAGCGTGCGCATGTCGCGCATCCCAGCCGGGTCGAGCCCGGTCGCCGGCTCGTCGAGGATCAGCAGGCGGGGGCGGCGCAGCAGAGCGGCCGCGATTCCCAGCCGCTGGCGCATCCCGTGCGAGAAGCCGCCGACCTTGTGCTTCGCGCGCGGCGTCAGCTCGACGATCTCGAGCACCTCGTCGATGCGCGAGGAGGCGCCGTCGCCGTCGAGTGCGGCAAGCAGTTCGAGGTTCTTGCGGGCCGGGAGATACGGGTAGAAGCGCGGCGCCTCGACGAAGCCCGCGACTCCCTCGAGCGCGCGTGCGCCCTCCCGCATCGGGTCCCGGCCGAACAGCTCGACCTTGCCCTCGGTGGGCATGATCAGCCCGAGCGCCATCCGCAGCGTCGTGGTCTTGCCCGCGCCGTTGGGGCCGAGGAAGCCGTAGACGTCGCCGCTCTCGACGTTCAGGTCGATGTGGTCGACAGCGAGGACCTCCTTGTAGCGCTTGACGAGGCCCCTTGCCCGGACGGGGGCTGCCCCGTCCGGCGCGCCGTCAGCCACGGCTACAGGCTCCCGGCGACCGCTTCGACCGCTGCCGGGTCGAGCGCTCCGGCCACCACGTAGCGCGAGCCCGCGCGCTCGAACGTGAGCACGGTGCCGAGGGCGGTGCGCAGCTCGCTGGCGCTCACGCCGTTCGGGAGCTTCACCTTCGGCAGGCCTTCGAGGGCCGAGGTCGTGGATTTGCCGCCTTCCTTCGCCTTCAGAACCTCGACGCCCGTGATGCCCTTGCCGTGCGTGGTGACTTCAGGTGCTTCCTTCGAGGAGGAGGACTGCTTGCTCGCGTGGTCCGGCTTTTCGAGTTCGAGCGTCTTGACCTTCGTGCCCGGCGGCGGCGAGATCTGGAACACCGAGTCCGAGACAGGGCCGTAGGAGACTTCGTCCGCGCCCAGTTCGATCACCGGCGCCGAGCTGGCCGAGCTGTAGACGGCGGCCCGCAGCGGCACGCCGGTGTTGGCGTCGAACGACAGCTCCGCGCCGCCGATCAGGCTCCCGCCTTCCTGCGGGGAGAAGCGAACCGTGTAGGCGGGCTGGCCGCCGACGTTCGCCGGCGTCGCTTCAGAGACGTCCACGTGCTTGCGCAGCTTCGTGATCGCTTCTTCGACCTTCGCGACCGTCGGAGTTTCGCCGCTCTGGTGCTGGCCTTCTTGCGAGCCCTGCTGCTTGGGCGTGTACCGGTAGACGGTGTTTTCGGCCGCGTCGTAGACGGTGATCGCGGTGCCGTCCCAGACGATGTTCGTGTCGCCTTTTTCGTTGTCGAGCTCGATCCGCGCGCGCCCGTCCTTGGCGATCCACAGCCGGCCCGAGGCGCCCGCGATCAGCGGGTTCGACGTGATGCCGGAGCCGTGTTCGGACGCCAGGCTGGCCCCTTCGAGGAGGTGGTTGGTCAGCGTGATGCGGGCGCTGAGACCTTCGACGGGCGGCGCCGCGAGCGCATCGTGGACGGCCTGCGCGAGGGGCTTGGGCGCCGGCTTCTGGCCACCGCCGAGGGCCAGTGCGATCGCCGTGATCGAGGCGCCGATGACGACGACGAGCACGGACAGCAGCACTAGACGCGAGAGGGGGAGTCGGCGGAGGATGTTCATGGGCTTTGCTCTCCTTGCGGTGGCCTTCGCCTCCACACTAGCGCCGTGCCTTCAGGCCTTCTAAAGGTGAGCGTCGTCTCATGAGGCGCTCGCCGGTCGGCAGCACGCCCGTCCCGTCCATCCCGCCGCGGCCGGGCGCAGCGGGCCCTTCCGGGCGCCCAAGCGGTATGTTCCCGCCGCATGCTCATCCTGTTCCTCTGCTTCTGGGTGCTCGTCGGCCTCGGCGTGTTCTTCATCGCGATCCGTGGCGGCGCGAAAGGCGCCCGCGCCGCGCTGCACACCGAATCGACGGTCAGCCGCCGCCTGGTCACGCTCGGTGTGGTCATCCTGTTCGCCTTCGGCCTCGCGGTCCCGGCGATCGTGCTCGCGTTCAACGCCGACCACAAGTCCAAGGTCGCGGTGGGCGGCATCAAACTGACCGCCAAAGAGGCGCAGGGCCGCGTGCTCTTCGCCCGCTCCTGCGGGTACTGCCACACGCTCGCGGCGACCAAGTCGGTCGGGCGCATCGGCCCCAACCTCGACGTCCGCGTCGGCGAACAGATCTCCACCGCAGCCGGTCGCCGGGCGCTGGTCGAAAACGCGATCAAGGAAGGCCGCGCCCGCGGCCTCGGCCAGATGCCCGCCCTGCTCTACCAGGGCAAAGAAGCGGAAGCGATCGCGGAATTCGTAGCCGCGGTCGCCGGTCACTGATCAGCCGCGCGATGGCCGGCGCGCACCGGCGTCCTCGGTCGCTCATGTGCTTTCGCACATTTCGCTCCCTGCGTCCTTGGTGCGCTTGGCCCTCGCACGGCTGACCGCGAGGATGGCCGGCGCGCACCGGCGTCCGCGGTCGCTCATGTGCTTTCGCACATTTCGCTCCCTGCGTCCTTGGTGCGCTTGGCCCTCGCACGGCTGACCGCGAGGATGGCCGGCGCGCACCGGCGTCCGCGGTCGCTCATGTGCGGAGCACGTCTCGCGGCGTGGGTGGGTCTCAGTCTCTTGCACCCTGGCAGGCGACTGTCGGTCCCTGTCAGCGATCGTCGGCGAGTGAGGTGGAGCCCGGTCGCCGCTGAGCTCAGCCCCCGGCTCACCCCGGCTCTGACACGACCAGCCGCAGCGCCCCCGTGAGCGAGTCCCGCTTCCTCAGCGCGCCGTGGCGGCGGTCCCAGTCGCCGGACTGGAGCGAGTCGCGCAGCCGCTCGACGATCCGCGCCTCGACGCCGTCGCCGAGCAGCCGCCAGACCGACTGGGTCTCGCGGATGCCGTCGTCCAGCAGCGCCTCGGGGCGGTTCCAGAACGCTTCGAAGAAGCCGTCCGTGCAGTCGGCGGGAGTGGGGATCGTCTCGATCCGCGTGCGGCCGCCGAGCGCGGCCGCGACGGCCTCGGGCGTGCCGTAGCGCGGCGACTCGACCGTGACCGCCTCGCGCAGCAGCTCGAGCTGCCAGTCGGGCAGATGGCGCAGGTCGAACGTGAAGACGACGACGGGGCCGCGCGCCACGCGGCGCAGCTCCGCGAGGCCCTGCTCACGGGGGTTCCAGTGGTGGATCGTCACGCAGGCCATCGCGGCGTCGACGGAGTCGGCGTCGAGCGGGAGCTTCTCCGCCCGCGCGGAGATGCACGGGGCGGCCACGGCCGGTCGCTGGCGGCGCATCGTCGCGCTCGGCTCGACCGCCAGCACCCAGCGATCGCCGGGCTCGTAGGAGCCCGCGCCGGCGCCGACGTTGACGACGGTGCGCGCGTCGCCGAGGGCGTCGTGGATGCGGGCGGCGATCCGCGGATCCGCGCGCCTGTTCCTCGCGTATCCGACCCCGTGCTGCTCGTAGTCGACGTGCAGGGCGGGCGGCCTGTCCATCCGGCGAATCTTCGCAGCCGCTCTCCTCGCCGGCCTTTGGCCAGCGGTCGATACCGTCGCGCCGGCGCCATCGGCTAGCCTCACGGCCTGATGGGAGACCGGCCGACCACCGCTGAGGACGTCAAGGCGCTCGTCGCGGAGCGCGAGATCCGCTTCATCAGGTTCTGGTTCACGGACGTGCTGGGGCAGCTGAAGTCGTTCTCGATCAACGCGGCTGAGCTGGACGACGCCTTCGAGGCCGGCATGGGCTTCGACGGCTCCTCGATCACGGGCTTCAACGCGATCGAGGAGTCGGACATGATCGCGATGCCCGACCCGAGCACGTTCGCGGTGCTGCCGTGGCGACCCGGCGAGCAGGGCGTGGCGCGCATGTTCTGCGACGTGATCACCCCCGAGCAGACTCCGTACGAGGGCGACCCGCGCCACGTCCTGCGGCGTGCGATCGGGCGGGCGACCGCGATGGGCTTCGACACCTTCAACGTGGGCCCCGAGCTGGAGTACTTCCTGTTCAAAGACTCGAAGTCGACGGAAGTGCTCGACGAGGGCGGCTACTTCGACCTGACGACGCTCGACGCCGGCTCGGACGTGCGGCGCGAGACGGTGCTGGCGCTCGAGCAGCTCGGCATCCACGTCGAGTACACCCACCACGAGGTCGGCCCCTCCCAGCACGAGATCGACATGCGCTACGCCGACGCGCTGAAGATGGCCGACGACTGCATGACCTACCGCATCACGGTCAAGGAGATCGCGATGAAGTACGGCTGGCACGCGACCTTCATGCCGAAGCCCCTGTTCGGCGAGAACGGCTCGGGCATGCACACGCACCAGTCGTTGTTCGCGGATGGCAAGAACGCCTTCTTCGACCCCGACGACCAGTACTTCCTCTCCGACGTCGGCAAGGCCTTCATCGCGGGCCAGCTCAAGCACGCGCGCGAGATCTGCGCGATCTTCGCGCAGTGGGTGAACTCCTACAAGCGGCTCGTGCCCGGCTTCGAGGCGCCGACCTACGTCGCCTGGTCGCGCCGCAACCGCTCGGCGCTGGTGCGCGTGCCGCTGTACCACCCGGGGCGCGAGAAGGCGACGCGGATGGAGCTGCGATGCCCGGACCCCGCCTGCAACCCCTACCTCACCTTCGCCGTGCTGCTGCAGGCCGGGCTCGAAGGCATCGAGAAGGGCTACGAGCTGCCCGAGCCGATGGAGAAGAACCTGTACCACCTGTCGGCCGACGAGCGGCGCCGCCTGGGCGTCGAGCAGCTCCCGGAGAGCCTGGGCGAGGCGATCGAGATCATGGCGGAGTCGGAGCTGGTGCTGCGCACGCTGGGCGAGCACATGTTCAACCGCTACGTCGAGATCAAGCGCCAGGAGTGGGACGACTACCGGGTGCAGGTCTCACAGTGGGAGCTGGATCGCTACCTGGCGATCCTGTAGGAGTCGTGGGCCGGCGCGCGCCGGCCTCAGACTTTTTTGGGGTTGGGAGGGTTGGGGTTCCGCGCTCACGCGCGCGGCTGCGCCAGCGGCGCGGCGCCGGGGACCGCGCAGGCGATTCCCCGCGCGGGCGACAGGCGCCAGTGCACAGCCTGCAGCAGATGCCCGAAAGCCGCCGCATGGCGCGGGGCGATCTCGCCAAGCAGCGCCAGGACGGAGTCGGCGTATCCCTCGTAGCGCTCCTCGCCCGTGAGCTGGTGCAGTCGCAGCAGCCCGTTCGCCGCGGCTGAGTTGCCCGAGGGGATCGGGCTGTCCTCGATGTCCTTGCGGCGGGCGATCAGGCCGTTGTCAGCGGCGGTCGAGAAGAAGCCGCCGCGCTCGGAGTCGGCGAACAGCGCGATCGTCTCGTCGGCGAGCGCGACCGCCTCGTCGAGCCAGCGCGTCTCGCACGTCGCTTCGAACAGCACGATCGTCGCCTCGAGCAGGAAGGCGTGATCCTCCAGGAAGGCCTCGATCTTCGCCTCGCCGCCGTTGTAGGTGCGCAGCAGCCGCCCGCGGGCATCGCGCATGTCGCGCGCCAGGAACTCGGCGCAGCCGACCGCCGCGTCGAGCAGCTGCTCGCCCGAGGGAAGCGTCGCCGAGCACGCGCGCGCGGTTTCCTGCGCGCCGGGATCGGCCAGCGCCGCCCCCGCGTCGGCCAGCGCCGAGATCATCAGCGCGTTCCAGGAGGCGATCCGCTTCTCATCGAGCGCCGGGGGCACGCGCAGCCGGCGGGCCTCCAGCAGCCGGGCGCGAATCCGGGCCTTCGCTGCGGCGTCGGGCTCGGGCCCGCGCGCTGTGAGCACGTTCAGCCCCGGCTCCGGATGGTGCGGGTCGGTGAAGTTCCCCCGCGCGTCGACGCCGAGCCATGCGATCGCGGCGTCGGCGTCCGTGCCGAGCGGCTCGCGCAGCTCGGTCTCGGTCCACACGTAGTAGCGCCCCTCGACTCCCTCGGAGTCGGCGTCGAGCGCGGAGTAGAAGCCGCCCTCCGGACCGCGCATCTCGCTGAGCGCCCAGCCCAGTGTGCGCAGGCTCGTCTCCAGGTGGCGCGGCTCGCCTGTCGCCTGCCAGGCGTGCAGGTAGGCGCGCGCCAGCAGCGCGTTGTCGTAGAGCATCTTCTCGAAGTGCGGCACCGTCCACGTCGCGTCGACGCTGTAGCGCGCGAAGCCGCCCGCGAGCTGGTCGTTGATCCCGCCGCTCGCGATCGCATCGAGCGTCGCGATCGCCGGCTCGGTCTCGGAGCGCAGCAGCAGGAACTCGATCACGGAGGCCTGCGGGAACTTCGGCGCGGGGCCGAAGCCGCCGTTCGCCGCGTCGTAGATCGCGCGCAGGTTCTCGAGCGCGTGCTCGAGGTCGGCCTCGCTCACGGGCTGCTCGCGCGGCTCGAGTCGCCCGGCGCCCGTGAGCTGCTCGATCAGGCTGTCGGCGCCCTCGCGGATCTCCTCGCCGTTCTGCTCCCAGGACTCCGAGATCGCCTGCAGCACCTGGGTCCAGGCGGGCATGCCGTGGCGCGGCTCGGGCGGGAAGTAGGTGCCGCCGTAGAACGGCACCTGCTCCGGCGTCACGAACACGTTCAGCGGCCAGCCGCCGCGGCCCGTCATCCCTTGCACCGCCTCCATGTACAGGGCGTCCACGTCGGGGCGCTCCTCGCGGTCGACCTTGACACACACGAAGGCCGCGTTCATCACGGCGGCGGTCGCCTCGTCCTCGAAGGACTCGCGCTCCATGACGTGGCACCAGTGACACGACGAGTAGCCGATCGAGACCAGCACCGGAACGTCGCGTGCGGCCGCCTCGGCGAACGCCTCCTCGCCCCAGGGGCGCCAATCGACCGGGTTCTCGGCGTGCTGGAGCAGGTAGGGGGAGGTCTCCAGCGCGAGCGCGTTCGCCATGCGGCTCAGCGTATCCGCGAGGCGGCTCCGGGAACGGCCGGCAGCTCGTCGAGCGGCGCGCGGCCGAGTGCGGAGAGCGCAGGCGCGGTCGATGGCCATTCGCCGGGGGTCGTGCGCGAGAGCCTGACTTTCGCGATCGAAAGGTCGAAGTGCCGCCCGCCGAGGGTGCCGCTGACGCGGCTGGAGGTCGAGCCGAGCCGCACCGTCCCCGCCGCTGCCGTGGAGCCGCCGATCCTGATCGTCGCGGGTTCGAGGCGGCCGTGGCTGACTCTGAAGGCGGCGCTGAGCCGCACGCCCGCGACGAAGGTGAGGTCGTGCAGCACGGCGGAGGCGCTCGACAGCCGCGCGTAGCCGCCGTGGAGCCCGCCGAAGCTGGCGCCGCTCGGCAGCGCCTGGTTGGTCTGGAGCGTCGCGGCGATCACCTGCCGGTTGAGATCGACGAGCGTGTCGAGCACGGCCACGAGCGTGCGCCCGGCGCGCCCGGGCAGGGCGGCGGGCGGGCGGATCGAGGAGAGCCGTCGCGGCGTCACCGGCGTCGGGCCGAGCACGTCCTTCGCGCCGGTGCACGGTTCGACGGGGGTGCCGGCGAAGAAGCTCGCCACCGCCTTGGCAGCGCAGCCGGTGAGGTCGCTTCCGATCACGGAGTGGCCGGTGAAGGGCACGACCACCACCGACGCGCCCGGGATGCGGGCGGCGACGCTCAGAGCGCCCGAGCTGGGGGTGCGCAGGTCCTGGGCGCCCGAGAGGATCAGCGTGGGCACATCCGGCAGCGCGGCCTGCGCCGGCGGCGGCGGCGAGGCGTCGGGCCACGCCGCGCACGCCGCCACGAGGCTGGCCTTCAGCGCCGTGCCGGGGTCGAACGGCGAGAACTCGCTCGCCGGCTGCGCCTTCAGGAAGCCGAGGGCTTCGGCCAGCCTGGTTGCGGCCGGCGCGCTGCGCTGCCACGGGAAGGGCGCCTCCTCGCAGGTGGTGGCCACGAACAGCGCTTCGTCGGCTTCCCCTGCGCCCGCTTCGTCGCCCCGCCTGACGGGCACGTTCGGGATCAGCCCCTCCGAGAGCGCCTGCAGCCGCAGCAGCGGATCGGGTTCGCCGTGCAGCGCGGAGCGGATCGCCGCCGGCAGCAGCGCGCGCAGCGCCGGGTTCAGGTCCCCGGCGAGCAGCACGTCGAGCAGGCTCTGCTCCCCGAGCCGGGCGTCGTGGCGGTGCCCGAGCCCGTCGTAGACCGAGCCCGCGAGCTCCTGGCGGCGCAGCCGCGCGATCAGCGAGGTGAGGTCGGCGACCGGTTCCGGCGTGATCCCCGCGCAGGCGCTCTGCGCGCACAGCTCGCGCAGGACGCCCGGCAGCGCCTGGAAGCTGGGGATCGCGAACGGTTCCGGCCCGTCGGTCGGGACGACGCTGTCGAGCACCATCGCTTCGACGTGTTCGGGGTAGCGTTCCGCGTACTCGAGCGCGACCTTCGTGCCGTAGGAGGTCCCGTAGAGCACGAGCTTCTGGTAGCCAGCGGCGCGACGCAGAGCCTCGATGTCCTGCACCGTTTCCTGGGTGGTGAACGCGCCGCGCACGCGGCCGATCTGTTCGGCGCACTGCTGGAAGACGCGTTCGATCGTGCCCCGGGGGCTTTCGAGCGCGGGGCAGCTGAGCGGGTCAGAGGAACCGGTTCCGCGCTGGTCGAAAACGAGCATGTCCCGGCCGTGCAGCGCCGGCGCGAGCGCCTGTGCGGCGAATTCACCGAATGGGAGCGCCGCCTGGCCGGGCCCGCCGGCGAGCATCAGCACGGCGCTGGAGCTGGGGGTCGAGCCGGAGAGCTCGCGCGCGACGCTGAGCGCGATCGTCCCGGGCGCCGCGCCCGAGCGGTCGAGCGGCACCGGCAGGTCGGTGCACGACATCTTCGGCATGCCCGCGCAGGGCGTGAAGCTAAGAGCCGAGGAGGCTCGCGATGCTGCCGGCGAGGCGGCGAGCACGAGCGCGGGAAGCAGCGTCGCCAAGGCCCGTCGGTGAGCTCGCCGCGGCATTCTCCGCGACAATAGCCGCCGTACGGTCTCCCGACGCCGGTAGATGGACGCTGCGGCCGTCGAGGATGCCGACCAGCGTGTGGTGGGCTCCGAGCCGCAGCGTGCCGTGTGCGGCGGCGGCGCCGCCGATCCGCAGGTCGGCGGATTCGGCGTGGATCGCCCCGGAGATCGTCATTCCCGGCACGAACGAGTAGTCGTGGAAGCCGACGCCGCCGTTGCCGAGCTCGGCCCAGCCGGAGCGCAGCCCGCCCGTTCGCAACGCGGTCAGCGAAAGCAGTTGTTCATCGCTGATGCTGGCTTCGAGCGTCAGGGCGAGCTGGCGCCCGAGGTCGCCGATCGCGAGCCCCAGGGCGTGGATCGTTCGCCCGGTGAGCCCGGGGTAGCCGCGTTGGGGGGAGACGGCGGCAAGCGAGCGCGGGGGCGCCGGCTCCGGGCGCAGCCGCAAGGGCGTGGCACCGCGCTTGCACGCGACGATCGCGTGGCCGCTGAACAACGCCTGCAGGGCCCGTTCGGCGCAGCCGCTCGGGTCGCTGCCGAGCACCGAGTGGCCGACCATCGGTACGAGGAGCAGGTGGGAACCGGGTATCGACGCGGCGACTTCGCGCGCGCCCGCAGTCGGCGTGCGCAGGTCCTCGGCGCCGCTCAGGATCAGCGTTGGGATCGCGGGCAGCTGGGCCGGCGGCTGCGCCTGGAACGGCGTCGCGTACGGCCAGCCGGCGCACTGCGGTACGTCGCTGAGCCCGATCGCGTCGCGGGCGCTGAACGGCGCGAAAGCGGCGGGACCGAGCGCCTGCGCCGAGGCGTGGGCCTGCGCGATCCGCGCGGGCGCGGTGGCGGCACGGCTCCACGGGAAGTCCTCGTCTTCGCAGCTGGTGGCGAAGTACAACGGCTCGTCGAACCCTTCCCCGCCGCTTTCTTCGCTCGGAACCGTCTCGAGCAGCCGCCCGAGCGGCGCGAGGTCGCCGAGCGCGGCCGAACGCGCGGCCGTCACGAAGGCGGCGCGGAGCGGACCGGAGAAGTCGCCCAGCAGCAGCACGTTAAGAAGTGTCTGGGGGCTCGCCGGCGCATGCTGCACGTGGCCCTCGGGCCCGATCGCCCGGACCCGCAGCAGGCGGTCGTGCATGCGCGAAAGCAGCCGGCGCAGGTCTGCGATCGGGTCCGGCGTGACGCCACGGCACGCGTGCCCGTCGCAGATCGAGCGCAGCACGCGCGGGAGGGCCTGGAAGGTTGGCCGCTCGAACGGGTCGGGGCCGGCGGGCGGCACGACCGAGTCCAGGACCAGCGCTTCGACGTGCTGCGGGTAGGCCCGGGCGTACATCTCGGCGAGCTTGGTCCCGTAGCTGGTTCCGTAGAGGACCAGCTTTTCGTAGCCCCCGGCCCTACGGATCGCCTCGATGTCCGCCACGCTGTCGGCCGTCGAGTAGAAGCCCCGCGTCGGCCCGAGCTGCGAGGCGCAGGCCGCGACGACTCCCGTCGAGGGGCTGAGCCCCGCGCGGCCCTTCAGGGCCGGGCACTTGAGCGCGTGCGAGAGCCCGATGCCGCGCTGGTCGAAGACGATCAGGTCGCGGGTGGCGGCGATCGGCCCCAGCAGTTCAGCGAACTGTTCGGCGAACGGGATCGCCTCCTGCCCCGGGCCGCCGGCGAGCGCCACGATGGCACTGCGCGCTTCTCCCACCGCGGCGCGGTGGCGGCGGATCGCGAGCGTGATCGTCCCGGGCACGGCGCCCGACGGATCGAGCGGCACCGCGAGCTTCCCGCAGGCGAAGTTGTTGCCCTTCGGGCAGGGCGTGAACGCGATGTCGGCGCCCGCCTGCGGCGCCGATGCGCCCAGTACGGCCGCCGCGAGCGCGATCGCGCAGGCGATTCCCCTCCCCGAACGGCGTCCCATTGCTCGAAATCTAATGCCCAGGCAGGCGCACCGTGCTGCCAGGTAGGCTGACGTGCGATGAGCTCGGAGCGCGAGGCGATCCACGCGGAGGGCGCGCCGGCCGCGATCGGCCCCTACAGTCACGCCGTGCGGAGCGCCGGGCTGCTGTTCTGCTCCGGCCAGATCCCTCTCGACCCTGAGAGCGGTGAGCTTGTAGGCGAGAGCGCCGCCGAGCAGGCGCGTCGGTGCCTGCAGAACCTGCAAGCCGTGTGCGCGGCTGCCGGGACCTCGCTCGCCCGCGCGGTGCGGCTGACGGTCTACATGACCGACCTCGGCGAGTTCGCCTCCGTCAACGACGTCTACGGCTCCTTCTTCGGAGGCGAGGACCCGCCGGCGCGGGTCGCGATCGGCGTCGCCGCGCTGCCGCGCGGGGCTCAGGTCGAGATCGACGCAGTCGTCGCTGCCTGAGGATCGCTAGACCGTCGCCGGCTCGCGCGCCGGCTCGTCCTCGGGCTGGAGCGGCTCGGAGGCGCGCAGCGCACGGCCCAGCAGTCGCAGCAGGGTCGCCCGCTCCTCGGGGGCCAGCGACTGCAGGACTTCGTCCTCGATCGGCTGCGTCGCACGCTCGGCGCGCTCGAAGGCGCGCCCGCCCGCCTTCGTGATCTGGACGAGGTGGCGGCGGCGATCGTGGGGGTCGCGCAGGCGCGTCACGTAGCCGAGATCCTCGAGCTCGTTGAGCAGTAGCACGACGTTGTTGGCGTCCATGCAGAAGGCATCGGCAAGGTCCTGCTGGGGGCAGCGGTCGTGGTCGGAGATGTAGGAGAGGGAGACCAGATGGCGCAGGTGCATGCCGAGCTGGCGCTCGTCGCCGCGCCGGTAGAACTGCTTGGCCAGGCGCGACATCAGCACCATCGAACCCGGCGTGCAACCCCTCTCCTCGTCCACGAAATCGAGTGTACCTGTTGTCTGTTCCGCTGTGGTCATTGTCTCACCCGCGATCATGTTACCAAAGATCACCCATTTCGCAACGACAATAAATTTTCGAGCGATAATCCTTGAAACATGGATCATCCCTGATATGGTGCCCCAAGAGCAAACGCAAAGGGAGCCGTATGAGCACGATGACAGAGACAACCACAAGGCTTTTCGGAGGGTCCGTCCGCGGTGAGCGCAGGCGTTGGATCGCGCTGGCCGTCCTCTGCCTGGGCCAGCTGATGATGGTGTTGGACGCGACGATCGTGAACGTCGCGCTGCCGTCGATCCAGCACGACCTGCACTTCTCCCAGGGCAACCTGACCTGGGTCATCAACGGCTACCTGATCACCTTCGGCGGCCTGCTGCTGCTGGCCGGCCGGCTGGGGGACCTGGTCGGGCGCAAGCGCGTCTTCCTGACCGGCCTCGTGCTGTTCACGGGCGCCTCGATCCTGTGCGGGATCGCCACCAGCCAGGCGATGCTGATCGGCTTCCGGCTTCTGCAGGGGGCGGGCGGCGCCGTCGCGTCGGCCGTGATCCTCGCGATCATCGTCACCGAGTTCCCCGAGCGGCGCGACCAGGCGAAAGCGATGGGCCTGTACGCGTTCGTGTCGGCCGGTGGCGGCTCGATCGGCCTGCTCGCGGGCGGCGTCCTGACGCAGTCTCTGGACTGGCACTGGATCTTCTTCGTGAACGTGCCGATCGGCGTGATCGCGTTCGTCCTCGGCTACCTGCTGATCGAGGAGAACGAGGGCATCGGCCTCGCTGGCGGCGTCGACTGGCTCGGCTCGGCGATGATGACCGTCGCGACGATGATGGGCGCGTTCGCGATCGTGAAGTCGAGCGAATACGGCCTGCTCTCGGCTCGCACGCTGCTGATCGGCGGTGGCTCGATCGCCCTGTTCGGGGCCTTCCTGCGGCTGGAGTCGCGGCTGAAGAACCCGATCATGCCGCTGCGCATCCTGCGGCTGCGGATGCTGATGGGCTCGAGCCTCGTCCGCGGGCTGCTGGTGACCGGCATGTTCTCGGCGTTCTTCCTCGGCTCGCTGTACCTGGAGCACGTGCTCGGCTACGACGCCATCGAAACCGGCCTGGCGTTCATGCCGCTGACGCTCGCGATCGCCGCGCTGTCGCTCGGCGGGTCCGCCCGCCTGGCGGAACGGTTCGGTGCGGTGCGGGTGCTCGTCGGCGGGCTCTCGCTGATCATCGTCGCGCTGGCCCTGCTCTCGCGCCAGGGCGTGGGGGCGAGCTACTTCCCCGACCTGTTCGTGCCGTTCCTGCTGCTCGGGCTCGGCGCCGGCGCATCGTTCCTGCCGCTGCTGACGATCGGGATGTCCGACGCCCCGGCGCAGGACGCGGGCCTCGCCTCCGGCATCGTCAACGTCTCGGTGCAGCTCTTCGGGGCGATCGGGCTGGCGACGCTCGGGACCATCGCGACCGACCACAGCAAATCCCTGCTCGCGCAGGGCGAAAGCGCGGCCGCCGCGCTGGCGGGTGGCTACCACCTCGCCTACGTGGTCGCGGCCGGGGCGGTCGCGGTCGGGATCGTGGCGGCGCTGCTCGTGCTCCGCGGCCCGGTCGAGCCGACGATGCAGGAGGCCGACCCGGAGCTGGAGCTGATCGAGACCGTCCAGGCCGGCGAGCCGGTCGCCCAGGCAGCTTGACCCCGATGAGGAGAACCGACATGCACAACACGAGACTGCGGCGCGCCAACGACGGGGTGCTGACCGAAATGGCCCGTTCCCTCCTCCGCGAGGACCGGCCGGCGGAAGACGCCTCCGCCGGCCGGTCCGCGGCGGCCGAGGCCGAGCGCGTCCGTCACGCCGCGCGGCGCTTCAGGCGCGAGCCCGCCGCCCGGCTGAGGCCACGGTCGCTCAGCGCTCCGCCCGCTTGAACCCGCCCCGGAGGTGTCGGAGGCCGGCATGGAGCGCCGGCCGGAGCCTTCTCATCACGGCGCCTCCGGGGCGTTGCGCGTGCGGGCGGCTTTCATCCCGCCCGCAGCTCCGCCCGCTTGACCTTTCCCGATGATGTCTTCGGGAGCTCCGCGGCGAAGTCCACGATGCGGGGGTACTTGTACGGCGCGGTGACGCGCTTGACGTGCTCCTGCAGCTCGGCGGCGAGGGCGTCGCTGGCGGCGTGGCCGTCGCGCAGCACCACGACGGCACGCACCACGGCGCCGCGTTCCTGATCAGGCGCGGAGACCGCGGCGGCCTCCGCCACGGCGGGGTGCGCGACCAGCGCCGACTCGACCTCGAAGGGGCCGATGCGGTAGCCGGCGGAGACGATGACGTCGTCACCGCGCCCTTCGAAGTAGAGCCAGCCCTCCTCGTCGCGCGTCACCCGATCACCGGTCCGCCACGCTCCCGTCTCGCGCCGGTCGCGGACCCGCCAGGAGCCGTCCTCCCCCCGCACGGCCTGCTCGCCCAGGTAACCGAGGAAGAACGTCGGCACGCTCGGCGGCGCCACCGTCAGCTCACCCTCCTCGATCGCGAGCTCGACGCCGGGCAGCGCGGGCCCCATCGAGCCCGCTCGCGGCTCCTCGCCGCGCGGCGCGCCGGTCAGCTGTCCGGTCTCGGTCTGCCCGTAGCCGTCGCGGATCTGCAGGCCGGTCGCCTCGTGCCAGACCTCCAGCACCTCTGGGTTGAGCGCCTCGCCGGCCGCCACCATCGCGCGCAGCCCGGGCAGCGCCCCGAGCGTCGCGCGCTTGGCGATCACGCGGTACTCGGTGGGCGCCATGCACAGCACGGCCACACGCTCGCGCGCCAGCAGCTCCAGTCGCTCCTGCGGGTCGAAGCGGGCGTCGTGCAGTAGCGCCGGAGCGCCTCGCAGCCAGGGCGCGATGAAGACGTTGCGGGCGGACTTCGACCAGCCGCTGGCGGCCGTGCACCAGACCAGCTCGCCGGGCTCGGGAGCGAGCCATCGCTCCGCCTGCAGCCGCTGGCCGTACAGGTAGCGCTGGGCGTGCAGGACGCCCTTCGGCTCGCCGGCCGTGCCGCTCGTGAAGGTGATCAGGCACGGCTCGCTCTCGTCGAGGTCGACGGCCCCGGCCGGTTCCGACGCGAACAGCCGCTCGTCCGGGACCGCGAGCACGGGCGTCTCCGCGCCGGCGAGCTGATCGAGATCGCGCTCGTCGGCCAGGATCACGCTCGGCCGCGCCTGCTCGATTCGCAGCGCCAGGTCCTTCGCCCGCAGCTGCTCGGTGCACGGCAGCACCACGGCGCCGATGCGGAAGCAGGCCAGCATCGCGAACACCCACTCCGGGCGGTTGCCGATGACCGTCATCACGACGTCGCCGCGGCCGACTCCGCGGGCCCTGAGGGCTCCCGCGAGACGGGCCGAGCGCTCGGCGACCTCGCCGAAGGCCCACTCGCGCCGCCCGCCATCACGGGCCAGCTCGAGCAGCGCCAGGCGCTCGGGCGGGGCGGCGTCTACGACCTCGGCGGCGAAGTTCATCGCGCCCGATTCTTACCGTGCCGCGGCGAACAGGGCCGTTCCGCCGGCCTCGCCGCGCCCACGAACCCCCTGTGCGCCCGCTGCCGCCCCGGCGCCGGGCGCAGGTATGCTGCGGGTACGGGCCCGACGCCGCCGCGACGGGTGGGGCCCGTGTCGGTCGCGCCGTCAGCCGGCGCGAGAAACGGAACCCTGGAGCGCCGAAACAGCATGGCCGTAGCCTCTTTCTCCGACATCAGCGACGAGCAGCGCGCGATCACCGAAATGGTCCACCAGTTCGTCGACGAGCAGATCCTGCCGCAGGCCGAGCACTACGACCACGAGGACTCGTTCCCCGAGCCGATCGTCGAGCAGATGAAGGAGCTCGGGCTGTTCGGCGTCACCATCCCCGAGGAGTACGGCGGCATGGGGCTCGACCTGACGACCTACGCGATGATCGTCGAAGAGCTCTCCCGTGGCTGGATCTCGATCTCGGGCGTTGTCAACACCCACTTCATCGGCTCCTACCTGCTGATGAACTTCGGCACCGAGGAGCAGAAGCAGAAGTACCTGCCGCGGATGGCGACGGGCGAGCTGCGCGCCGCCTTCTCGCTCTCCGAGCCCGAGCTGGGGTCCGACGTCCAGGCGATCAAGACCTCCGCCTCCAAGCAGGACGACGGCGCCTGGGAGATCAACGGGCAGAAGATGTGGGTGACCAACGGCCTGCTCTCTTCGCTGGTGTTCACGCTGGTCAAGACGGACCCGGGCGCCGACCCGCGCTACAAGGGCATGACCTGCTTCATCTGCGAGAAAGAGCCCGGCGTCGAAAAGAACACCGGCGCGCTCGCGGGTCTCAACGTCCCGCCCAAGATCAAGAAGATGGGCTACAAGGGCGTCGAGTCGACCGAGCTGGTCTTCGACGGCTACCGCTGCCCGGCCGAGAACATCCTCGGCGGGGAAGACGAGGGCCTGAACAAGGGCTTCGTGCAGATGATGGACGCGCTGGACCTCGGCCGCGTGAACGTCGCCGCCCGCGGCGTGGGGCTCGCCCAGCGCGCCTTCGAGCTGGCCGTCCGGTACGCACAGGAGCGCAAGACCTTCGGCAAGCCGATCGCCGAGCACCAGGCGATCCAGTTCAAGCTCGCCGACATGGCCACGCAGATCGACGCCGCGCGCCTGCTCGTTCGCCGCGCCGCCGCGATGAAGGACGCCGGCGAGCGCTCCGACGTGGAGGCGGGGATGGCGAAGCTGTTCGCGTCCGAGGCGGGCCGCTTCTGCGCCGAGGAGAGCCTGCGCATCCACGGCGGCTACGGCTACTCCAAGGAGTACGAGATCGAGCGCATCTACCGCGATGCGCCGCTTCTGCTGATCGGCGAGGGCACTTCCGAGATCCAGCGCATGGTGATCGGCCGCAAGCTCCTGCAGCGTCATAAGATCTGACGACGCCGGCGCGAACCAAGAAGGAGGTGCAGCGACGTGGCCGATGATGCCAAGGCTCTGATCGAAGTCGCTGTCCAGCGGTTCATCGAGGAAGTCCCGGCGCTGGCGCCGGTCAAGCTCGTCGTGGGCGTCGAGCTGCGCGGGCGTGGTGACGTCCAGCAGTTCCGCGTCGAGATGCCGGAGCTGAAGGTCACCAAGGGCCCGGCCGCGGACGCCCGCGTGCGCGTGGACATGCGCCGCGAGTTCTTCAACGTGATGGCGCGCGAAGCGAAGGTCGCCGACTGGATCGAGGCGTTCACGTACGGCCAGGCCAAGGCGTCCGGCCCCGACCAGATCGTCAAGTTGATCGTCAACGTCGTCGAACGCCAGCTCGAGCGCGAGCGCACGCCGAAGGCGCGCCGCCACGCCTCCTGAGCGCTAGCGCGGTCCGGCGGGATTTCCGGGAGCGACCGGGCCGCCCGCCGCCGGACCTCCGAGTTCCCGGGTTCCCGTCGGCGTGCCGCCCTTGACGCCGCCTGCGCTCCGGCCCGGGACCACGCCGTCCTGGGGGTCGCCGCCCGCGGCCACGATCTCCAGGAACGCCTCGACCACGCGCGGGTCGAACTGGGTGCCGGCCGACGAGCGGATCAGCGCCACCGCCTGATCCACCGGCCAGGCGGGCTTGTACGGACGCTCGTGCGTGAGCGCGTCGAAGACGTCCGCCACCGCCACGATGCGGCCGACGAGCGGGATGTCGCTGCCGATCAGCCCGAGCGGGTAGCCGTGGCCGTCCCAGCGCTCGTGGTGGGACTCGGCGACCACGCCGGCGAGCTGCAGGGCGGGGGAGCGGCTGCCGAAGAGCAGGCGCGCACCGAGGGTCGTGTGGGTCTGCATCAGCTCCTGCTCCTCGTCGCTGAGCCGGCCAGGCTTGAGCAGGACGCTGTCCGGGATCGCGAGCTTGCCGATGTCGTGCAGCGGTGCGGCTTCGCGCAGCAGGACGACGCTCTCCTCGCTGAGGCCGATACGAGTCCCGAGCTCGGCCGCGAGCTCGCCGATCCGTTCGGTGTGCTGCGCGGTCTCGTCGTCGCGGAACTCGCTCGCCACCGCGAGCAGCTGCAGCGTCTCGGCCCGCGCTTCGTTGAGGTCGCGGGTGCGCTCGTCGACCATTGCCTGCAGCCTGCGCGCTTCGTCGGCGAGGTGCAGCTCGGCCCGACGCTGTGCCGTGACGTCATGGGCGGAGCCGCGGATGCGCCCGTCACCGGTGGAGAACCGCGCGCACCATTCCAGGGACACGAAACCGCCCTCCAGCGTCTCGAACCGGCTGCGCGTCGTCACCCCTCCAGCCGAGCCGTCGGCGAGGGAGAGGATCTCGGCGGCCGCGGCGTCGCGGTCCTCGATGTGGACGAACTCGGTCAGCGAGTGGCCGCACATGCCGTCGGCACCGTGGCCGAGGCAGCGCTTCCATGCGGGACTCACCCGCAACAGCCGGCCGGTGGCGTCAGCTGTGAACAGCAGCTCCAGCGACTCTTCGAAGTAGCGGCCGATCTCCTGCTCGGCGATCTGGGCCGCGCGCCGGGGAAGCCGGGCACGGCCGCGGCCGTCAGGGGATCGAGAGAACAGCCCCATATACATGGGTTCGCCGCCGGAGCGTTCCGATATTCGGCATTACGGATGCGCTGGACGCATCTACTAGCGGCGCGGCGACAGGCGGTCAGGCTGCTGACCAGCGCGTGAGATCAGTGATACGAAGTCAGCTGTTGGGCCAGGAACGCCAGCGAGCCCAACAGGAAAACGCACATGATGATCAGCGAGAAGTTTTCGTTCATGCGTCGCTCCGCGGCTCAAGGATAGTCCACCCACCGCGCGGGTGTGAAGGCTGGCTCCCGCGATGCCCGCCTAGGCGAGGACGGCGTCGCTGTCGTACAGCTTGATCACCTTCACGTGCTCTGCCCCAACTGCGTCGAGGCAGAGCCGGCAGAGCACGCACTCGTCGAGGTTCGCCTCGACGATCTCCAGGGCGCCTGTCGCGTCCTGGCCGAAGATGTCGACGGGGCAGGCTTCGGTCAGCTTGCGCGCCAGCTCGGCGTCGGCCGCGATCGCGTCGTCCACCTCGACCGCGATGAAGGTGCCGTCGGCCCTCATGCCGCGCTGCCCGCCCGCTCGGCGAGCTTGGCCTTCACGAGGTCGGGGATCTCGTCGATCCGCTGCACGACCGGGATGCCGGCTGCCTGGAGCCGGGAGATCTTCTCGGTCGCGCTGTCCTCCTTGCCCTCGACGATGGTGCCGGCGTGTCCGAAGGACATGCCCTGCATCTCCTCGTCGTCCATGAACTTGCCCGCCATGAACGCGATGATCGGCAGACGCGAGTCGTTGTCGGCGACCCACTGCGCGAGCTGCGCCTCCATGCGGCCGCCCGGCTCCGTGTAGATCACGATCGCCTGCGTCTGCTCGTCGGCCTCGAAGTAGGGCATCAGCTCGGCGTACGTCGAGCCGATGATCGCGTCGCCGCCGATCGAGACCGCCGTCGAGACCCCGAGGCCCGCCGCGGTCAGCGTGGAGGAGATCTCGGTGGTCATGCCGCCGGAGCGGCTCATCACGCCGACCGAGCCGGGCTGGTAGGCGACGGCGGCGTTCCGCGCCGGGCCTCCGATCCCGCCCATCTTGGCGACGCCCGGGACGATCACGCCGAGGCAGTTGGGCCCGATGATCCGCGCGCCCTTGGCGTCGGCCAGCTCGACCATCATCGCGACGTCGCGGCGCGGGATGCGCTCGGTCACGATCACCACCGTCTTGATGCCGGCGTGCAGCGCCTCGAACACGGCATCGCGCGTTCCGGCGGGCGGGACCGTGACGACCGAGCCGTCGGGCACGACGCCGCCGTTGTGCTCGACGACCTGCTCGACGGTGTCGAACACGGGCACACCGTGGACCTCGCGGCCCTTGCGGCCCGGGGTCACGCCGCCGACGATCTTCGAGCCGTAGTCGAGGCACTCGCGGGTGAGGTTGACCGCCTCGCGCCCTGTGATGCCCTGGATGATGAAGGTGGTGTCCTCGTTGATCAGGATCGACATCAGGCGGCCGCTCCTTGGATCTTCGCGACCGCTCGCCCGGCGGCCTCCCACAGCGACACCGAGCGGTCGCAGTACTCGATCCCGTACTTGTCGAGGATCTTGAAGCCCTCCTCCTCCCAGGCGCCCGGGATGCGGAAGATCGCGACCGTCTCGCCCGGGTCCCTGCCCAGCTCCAGGCAGGCTTTGATGACGCCGCGGGCGACGATGTCCACGCGCGTGTTCGAGACGATCGACATCATCACCGCGATCTTCTCGACGCCGTCTTTCTGGAGCACCTGCTTGGCCAGGCCGCAGGCCTTCGCGACCGACGGGTTGCCGCCGATCTCCGAGTAGTTGGCCGGCTTGCCGCCCTGCTGGCGCACGGCGTCGGTGAGCGTGAGCGAGCCGCCGCCCGCGCCGATCACGAGGCCGATGTTGCCGTTGAACCCTGCGTCCTTGCCCTGGATCACACCGCGATGATCGGCGGCGTCGATCGCCTTGACGGCCTCTTCGAAGGCGGAAGGGGTGTGGCCCTCGCGCGTGCCCTCATCCTCGCCGATGCCCAGTGCCTTCAGGAGCGCCTTCTGGCGCGGCATGCCCTCGTTCTCCATCTCCATGTGGGCGTCGAGCGCGACGAACGATCCGTCCTTCAGCTCCGCGAGCGGGTTGATCTCGGCGAGCGTCATGTCGTTGTCCAGGAACAGCTGCGCCAGGCGGGCGAGCACGGGGGTCGCGCGCTGGAGGGCCCTGCCGGTGACGCCGGCAGCTGCGATCACCTGCTTGGCCTGGAAGTCGGAGAAGGGCTCGATGGTGGAGAAGTGGCCGCGCCCGACGTGGTCGGGGTGCTGCTCGGCGACCTGCTCGATGTCGATGCCGCCCATGTCGCTGAACAGCATCAGGGGCTTCTTGGCGGTGCCGTCCCAGACGACGCCTGCGTAGTACTCCTGGGCCACCTCGGCCTTCGGGTCGACCAGCACGCCGCGTGGCACGTGCCCGTTGATCTCCAGCGCGAGGATGTCGCGGGCATGCGCCTCGGCCTCCTCGGGTGTGTCGGCGAACTTGACGCCGCCGGCCTTCATGCGCCCGCCGGTCAGCACCTGCGACTTGATCACGGTCGGGCCGCCGATCCGCGCGGCGACCGACTTGGCCTCCTCGGCGTCGGTCGTGAAGCCGTAGTCCGTCACGGGGATGCCGGCTCGCTTGACGATCTCGCGGGCCTCGAACTCGAAGAAGCGCATGCGGCGCGGAAGCCTATACGGAGAACGCTCAGACCGCGGCCGGCTCGAAGCCGTAAGCCTCGGCCAGCTCCGGGTCCTTCTTGGCGAGCATTTCCGCCAGGTTCACCATCACCTTGCACTGCTTCCAGGTCGCGTCGTCCTGCATCTTGCCGTCGATCATGTGCACGCCGCGGCCGTCGGGGATCGCCTCGATCACCTTTTTGGCGAAGGCGACCTCGTCCGGGTCCGGCGAGTAGACGCGCTTGGCGATCGCGATCTGGGCGGGATGCAGTGACCATGCGCCGACGCAGCCGAGCAGGAACGATGCCCGGAACTGCGTCTCGCAGCCCTCCTCGTCGCGGATGTCACCGTAGGGGCCGTAGAAGGGCAGCGCGCCGACGGAGGTGCAGGCGTCGACCATGCGGGCGATCGAGTAGTGCCAGGGGTCCTGCTGGTAGCTCGGGCGCGGCGCATCGGGGATGTTGGGGTCAGGATCGGCGATCGTGCGATACCCGGGGTGGCCGCCGCCGACGCGGGTCGTCTTCATGCGCCGCGAGGCGGCGAGGTCGGCGGGACCGAAGCTCATGCCCTGGATGCGCGGCGAGGCACAGGCGATCTCCTCGAGGTTCGCCACGCCCTGCGCGGTCTCGAGGATCGCGTGGATCAGGATCGGCCTGTCCAGGCCGGCTTTCGCCTCGAGCTGAGCGAGCAGGCGATCGACGTAGTGGATGTCCCAAGCACCCTCGACCTTGGGGATCATCACCACCTCGATCTTCTCGCCGATCTCCTTCACGACCTGGGTCATGTCGTCGAGGAAGTAGGGCGATGCCAGCTCGTTGACCCGCGTCCACAGCGCCGTGTCGCCGAGCTCCATTTCCTTGCCGACCCGGATCAGGCCGGCGCGGGCGGCCTCCTTGCGGTCGAGCGGCACCGCGTCCTCGAGGTTCCCGAGCAGGATGTCCACGGTGGGCGCGATGTCGGGGACCTTCGCCACCATCTTCTCGTTCGAGAAATCGAGGAAGTGGATCATCCGCGAGGGCTTGAAGGGGATCTCGCGAATCGGCTCGGGGGCGTCGATCGCGAGCGGCTTGAAGAAGTCTCGGGGGCTGCGCAACTGGCTCTCCTGGTCGTGCGTTGGCTTGCGTGGAGCGGGGGTCCGCTGCCAGGAAGTATCGACGATGAGGCGCCCGTGCGTCCGCCGCGGCCTGCGTGGCGGACAAGGACGAGCGACCGGCGCTTTGGCCGTACTAGAGTTCGGCGGGCGGCGCCCCGGACCGGCCAGGACGGCTTGCAGGTGGCGCCGATTCGAGTTCCAGGGGGCCGCCCCGGCGCCCGCACCTCTCAAGGAGAACCCCCACAAGCCATGAGCGAGACCCAGACCGTCGAGACCGAGCAGGCCGCCCGCGAGGCCAGCGGCGCCCACCCCTACGGCCGCTACCTCGAGGAGTTCGAGGTCGGCGACGTCTACAAGCACTGGCCCGCGAAGACCGTGACCGAGGCCGACGACCACCTGTTCTGCCTGATCACGATGAACCACCACCCGCTTCACATCAACGACGTCTACGCCTCGAAATCGCAGCAGGGGCGCAACGTCGTGGTCGGCCCGCTGGTCTACTCGCTCGCGCTCGGGATGTCCGTCAGCGACGTCAGCGGCAAGGCGATCGCGAACCTCGCGACCGAAGAGCTCAAGCACCCGGCTCCCGTGTTCCACGGCGACACGCTGTTCTGCGAGTCCGAGGTGCTGGAGAAGAAGGAGTCGAGATCCAAGCCCGACCGCGGCACCGTGCGGGTCCACACGCGCGTGCTGAACCAGGACGGCGTGCTGGTCGCCGAGTTCAAGCGCCTGGTGCTGGTTCCGAGGCGTGAGCCCGGCGCGCCCGAGGCCGAGGGCAACGTCGAGTAGCGCCCCCGGCCCGGCACGCGCGGGGTCCCTCTGCGTGTCCGGAAGGCCTCCCGCAGGGTGCTTGTAGAAAAAGCCACAAACGCCCTGGAGGCGTACGGTACGCTTCCTCACGACCGCGCCCAGAGGGCGTTTTCTGCTTTCCGGGCACGTCGGGCCCGGTCAGGAGGCGCACAGCCGGTCGCACACGACAGCGAATCGAAGGAGCCGCCAGCACCCCATGAACGCCACAGTTCCCGCACCGACCAAGAACGAGCGACTGCTGGCGTGGGTCCAGGAAGTGGCGGCGATGACCGAACCGGACGCGATCCACTGGTGCGACGGCAGCGCCGAGGAGTACGACGAGCTCTGCTCGCTGCTGGTGGAGGCCGGGACCTTCGAGCGGCTCTCCGACGCCAAGCGGCCGAACTCCTACCTCGCCCTGTCGGACCCGGGCGACGTGGCGCGCGTCGAGGACCGCACCTTCATCTGCACCCCGAACGAGCAGGAAGCGGGGCCGACCAACAACTGGCGCGACCCCGCCGAGATGAAGGAGGCGCTCACGGAGCTGTTCACGGGCTCGATGCGCGGGCGCACGATGTACGTCGTCCCCTTCTCGATGGGCCCGCTCGGCTCTGACAAGAGCCACGTCGGCGTCCAGCTCACCGACTCGACCTACGTCGCGGTGTCGATGCGGATCATGACGCGGATGGGCCAGGGCGCCCTGGATGCCCTCGGCGACGGCGATTTCGTGCCGTGCCTGCACTCCGTCGGCATGCCGCTGGCTGACGGCGCCACCGATGTCCCGTGGCCCTGCAACGCCGACAACAAGTACATCGTCCACTTCCCCGAGACCCGCGAGATCTGGTCCTACGGCTCGGGCTACGGCGGCAACGCGCTTCTGGGCAAGAAGTGCTTCGCGCTGCGCATCGCCTCGGTGATGGCCCGCGATGAGGGCTGGATGGCCGAGCACATGCTGATCCTCAAGCTGACCTCGCCCGAGGGCGAGGTCAAGTACATCACCGGCGCGTTCCCCAGCGCCTGCGGCAAGACCAACCTCGCGATGCTGATCCCGACGCTCGAGGGCTGGAAGGTCGAGACGATCGGCGACGACATCGCGTGGATGAAGTTCGGCCCCGACGGGCGCCTCTACGCGATCAACCCCGAGGCCGGCTTCTTCGGCGTCGCGCCCGGGACCGGGGACGAGACCAACCCGAACGCGATCAAGACGATCGCCAAGAACTCGATCTTCACCAACTGCGCCAAGACGGATGACGGCGACGTGTGGTGGGAGGGCATGACGAGCGAGCCGCCCGCGCACCTGATCGACTGGCACGGCAACGACTGGACGCCGGAGTCCTCCGACCCGGCGGCGCACCCCAACGCGCGCTTCACGACGCCGGCCGCCCAGGACCCCGCGATCGCCCCCGAGTGGGAGGACCCCGCGGGCGTGCCGATCGACGCGATGCTCTTCGGCGGGCGCCGCTCGACGGTCGTGCCGCTCGTCACGGAGGCCTTCGACTGGGAGCACGGCGTGTTCATGGGCGCGACGATGTCCTCCGAGAAGACGGCCGCGGCCGCCGGCAAAGTCGGCGAGCTGCGCTTCGACCCGTTCGCGATGCTGCCGTTCTGCGGCTACGACATGGCCGAGTACTTCTCGCACTGGCTCGAGATCGGGCGCACGCCCGGCGCCAAGCTGCCGAAGATCTTCTACGTCAACTGGTTCCGCAAGGACGAGGGCGGGCGCTTCCTGTGGCCCGGCTACGGCGAGAACTCCCGCGTCCTCGCGTGGGTGTTCGCCCGCTGCGCCGGTCACGGGGCCGGGAGCGAGACCCCGATCGGCATCATGCCGCCGGTCGGGCCGGACGGGATCGACACGCGCGGCCTGGACGTCTCCGGCGAGGACATGGCCGACCTGCTCGGCGTCGATGCGGCGGGATGGCACAGCGCGCTGCCGCAGTTCCACGAGTTCTTCGCCCGCTTCTCGAACATCCCCGGCGAGCTCCACGATCAGTTGAAGGCGCTCGAAGAGCGCCTGGGCTAGGCCGGCCGATGGCCGCGACGGGGGGCGTTCCGCGAGTCGATCCGGACTCGTTCGCCAACTCGGGGTTCCGCCGCGCGATGTTCTCGTTCGCGCTGACCCCCGTCGGGACGTGGTACTCCTCGAAGCTCGGCGCGAAAATCGACCCCTGGCTCGTGCGCGTCTCGGGCGGCCGCCTGGACAGCGCGCTGGGCACGATCCCTGTCGGCGTGCTGCACGTGCGCGGCGCCCGCAGCGGCGTCGAGCGCAGCGTGCCGCTCCTGTACTTCAACGACGGCGAGGACGTGATCCTGATCGCCTCGAGCTACGGGCGCCCGAAAACGCCGTCCTGGTACTTCAACCTCAAGGCCAATCCCGATGTTCGTCTCGAGGCCAAGGGTCGCAGCGGGTCCTACCGCGCCCAGGAGGTCGAAGGCCCGGAGCACGATCGGCTCTTCGACGAGGCTCGCAAGATCTACCGCGGTTACACCGACTACGAGCACCGCACCGAGGGCATCCGCAGGATCCCCGTGATGCGCCTGACGCCGGCCTGAGCCTGCCGGCTCTGGAACCCCGGCGCCGTCTCATCTTTTCGCTCGCTCCGCCGAGCTCACAGTGGACTCCTCCATCTGGAGCAATGGTGGAGCGGACCGGCGCGATCGACGCCGGACGTTCGGCTAGTCCGCCCTGCACGTTCCGCTAGGGCGCCAGGCCGCGCTCGGGCGGCCTGGCGCCCTAGACCAAGGGCCAGTACCGCCACCCGCTCAGCGGGAGCAAGATGACGCGATCCGGCTGACCGCAGGAGCGGAGGAGAAGATGGAGGGGATCGACAACCACGACGCAGGCGATGCCGGTCAGAGCGATGGCGCGGAGATCGTCAGGCTCTGGCCGATCAGCGTGCTGCTCGTCTCGCCTGACAGCTGCTGGCGCTCGACCGTCGCGATGCTGATCGGGAGGCGCGATCGCCCCGGCCTGAGCGCCGAGGACGAGCGCGAGGCGATCGAGATCGCCTCGCGGGAGCGGGTCGACGTGATCGTGGTGGAGCGCCCCGCTTCTGAGAGCCCCCGCAGCTGGGACGCCTACGTCCACGGCCTCGTGGCCTCGGTCGGGCTGGCAATGGCCCAGCAGGGCTCGCGGGTGGCGCCCGTCGGTGTGGTGGTGGTCTCCGAACCCTCCCGCGACGAGGGCACTCGGCAGTCGCTGGAGCTGGACAAGTGGGGGCCCTTCGGCGACCTCTTCGCCGCCATCGCGCGCGCAGACCGCGCGCGGCGGCTTCCGCGCGAACGGCGTTTTTTGCCCTGGCCTGCCTCGCTGCGCACCGCGCACGCCGATTGAGAAGCGCCCGCGCGCTGCCGATAAGGACACATCCGAGGCGGCGGTGCACCGCCGCGCCGGAAGCGAGTCGCGATTGCCGAGCCCTGCGCGACATAACCCCAAGGCGGCCGCCCTCGGCGGCCTGGACCGCGCATGCGACGCGTTGCTGGCACCCGAGCCGGCGGACGCCGAGCGGCTGCTCTGCGCCGCCGCCCATGCGCGCGAGCGCGCCGAGCGCTCGCTGGCCTCCTTCGCCGCCGGCGATCCTGCGGCCGAGACGGTCCTGAACCAGTTCGCCGGCACGCTGATGGCGGGGCTTCTCGCCGACCCGGACTCGCAGCCCGAGTCGGCCGTCGACGCGCTCGCGCGCCTCGAAGGGGCCGGACTGGCCTCCGCGGCGGCGGCGGCGCACGAGGCGCTGCGCTCCCCGTCGCTGCTCGCCCTGGAGCCCGGACGTGCGATCGGGTGTGTCCTGCAGCTCCTGGTTGCCTGCGCGGGAGCGCGCTCGGTCTCGCTATGGGGCGCCGGTCCGACGGGCCGCCTCGCCCCGATCTGCTGGGCCGGCGATGAGCCGCGCCGCGGCCCCGCGCCCCGGCTCGCACGCGAGCTGATCGCGGGCGAGAGCGCCCCACCGCGGCGGCGCGGCACGGTCGGCGTGCCCGTACGCAGGGCAGGGCTGCCCGCAGCGGCGCTCGTCGCGAGCCCTCGCGCGGGCGCCGTGCGTCTGACCCGTGGGCTGCTCGAAGATGCCTCCCCGACGCTCGCGGCGGTCCTCGAGCGCCAGACCCTGCTCGCGCGCAACGCCTCCAGCGAGCGCGCGCTCCTGCAGGCGAGCGAGCGGCGGCTGACCCGGCTCGGCTTCGACCTCCACGACGGGCCGCTACAGGAGCTGATCCTCGTCGGCGAGGATCTCGCCCTGTTCCGCCAGCAGCTCGGCATCGTGCTCGAGGGACGCAGCGGCAAGGAGCTGCTCGGCGGCCGGCTCGACGATCTCGACGCCCGCCTGGTCAGCCTCGAGCGCGCGATGCGGCGGATCTCGACCTCCGTTCACGCGAGCGCGATCGCGGACCGCGCGTTCGCCGACTCCTTCGAGGACATGCTCTCGCCGTTCCGTTCGAGGACGGGGATCCTGCCCGAGGTCGAGCTCACGGGCGACCTCGACGCCATCTCGGCCTCGCAGCGCATGGCGCTGCTGAGCGTCATCGGCGAGGCGCTCAACAACATCCGCGAGCACAGCCGGGCGCGCGCCGTGTCGATCTCGATCGTCAGCGACGAGGCCGGAGTGCGCGCCCGCGTGCTCGATGACGGCCGCGGCTTCGACGTCGAGGCGGAGCTCCTACGTGCCGCGCGCCGCGGTCACATGGGGCTGGCGGGCGTCTACGAGCGCGTGCGGCTGCTCGGCGGGCACTGCCGCATCGAGAGCCGGCGCGGCGGGCCGAGCGAGATCACGGTCGCGTTGCCCCGCTGGCAGGCGCCGCCGGCCGAGCGCGCCGTGGCGGGCGCCTGAGTCAGCCGCGGTCGCCGGCGAGCCCGTGCTCGAAGGCGTAACGCACCGCGCCGCTGCGGTTGCTGACGCCGAGCTTGCGGTAGATGTTGGTGAGGTGGAACTTGACCGTGTGCTCGGTCACCCACAGCTCGGCGCTGATCGCCTTGGTCGTCTTGCCGCCCGCGACAGCAGCGAGGATCGTGGCCTCGCGCGCGGTCAGCTCCGGCCCCTCGCCGGCGGGGTCCTCGGCGTCGTCCTGGGGCGTGTGGAAGATCGTGTAGCCCGCGGCCACCTGCCGCACGAGCGAAGGGATGTCGAGCGCGCTCACGCTCTTGAGCACGTAGGCACTCGCGCCGGCCTGGATCGCGGATTCGATCGTCGGGCGGTCCTCGCTCGCCGAGAGGACGATCGTCTTGACCTGTGGCTGGGACTCCCTGATCAGCCGGATGCACTCCGCGCTCGCGAGCCCGGGCATCCGCATGTCGAGCAGCACGACGTCAGGGCGCCGTCGCTCGACCAGCGGCAAGACCTCGTCGCCGGTTCGCGCCTCGCCGACCACGTCGATGTCCCCGCACGCCTCGAGCGTCCGCCGCAGCCCCTGCAGGATCAGGGGGTGGTCGTCCGCGACCAGGACCTTCAGAACGGGCTCAGCTTCCATGACGACACTGATGCATCGGCGGCCACTGGCCGCAACCTGAGCGCGGGGAACGAGGTTCAGTCGCGGTGCGTCTCGCCGGCGGCGGCGGGCGGTCGCGACTCCTCGGCCAGCGAGGTGATCGTCAGCGAGCCGCGGGCGGAGGACTCCAGCACGTCGGTCGCCTCCTCGAGCGAGCGGGCGTAGAGCTCGACCAGCAGGTGGACGATGATGCGCGCGTCGTCCTCGTGCTTGTGGAAGCGGACGTGGGTGAAGAACTCGCGCACGCCGTGGTCGCCGAACGCCGCGTAGGAGAGCGCGTCGCCTGCCTCCGGGCCCGAGCAGCTCTCGACGTCTTCGGAGTCCACCGTGACGGTGCAGGAGGCGACCCAGGGGGTGCCCGCGATCATCCGCTCCCAGCGGTCCTCGATCGGCTCGACGCGGCCGTTGTTGAAGCCGAGATGGGGCTGGTCGTGCATGCAGTCCAGACACTGCACGACAGCCTCCTGCAACTCGTCCACGACTTCGGCGCGCTCACCGCTTTCGGGGTCGATCTTGTGGATGCCCTCGTAGTGGACCTGCACCTCCAAATCCTGCGACCAGCAGCGGTAGCAGCGCAGCCAGCTGCGCGCGCCGGTGTCGGGGCCCGGGCTATCCATGCGCCCATTCTAAGCGCGGTCGCGCCGCTGTCCCGGGAGCGGCCGTTTTTCGCGGCGCGCGACGGGCGTTCGGGCTTCGGGAGGCTGCGGCGGGAGGGGGTCGTGCGGCGCAGGCGGCACGGTCCCGTCGGGCAGGCGAGAGCGCAGAGAGGCGCGGGCCGGGCCGCCGTCGGCGGCCCGGCCCCCTTGCGCCAGGAGGAACCGCGGAGCTAGTGGTGTTTTTTCTTCGGCGGTTTGACGGTCAGGTGGAAGACCTTGACCACCGGGGCGCCGCCGAGCGCCGACTTGTAGGTCAGCTTCGCGGTCAGGTGGACGGTGCGGCCTTTCTTGAGCGCCGCCTTGACCTTCGAGGAGGGCTTGACCGTCAGTGTCAGCGGAA
This sequence comes from uncultured Solirubrobacteraceae bacterium, assembly GCA_963742805.1. Classification (GTDB taxonomy): domain Bacteria; phylum Actinomycetota; class Thermoleophilia; order Solirubrobacterales; family Solirubrobacteraceae; genus Palsa-744. Next base: position 2,124,603 of record CAVUNG010000001.1, read on the forward strand.
CGCCCGCGATGCCGTTCGCCTTGACCCTGCCCGAGACGGTGCTGATCGGGCGGCACTTGCCGTGGATCTTGACCTGGCCCTTCTTGCATTTCTTGGCCTTGGCCGCCTGTGCCGAGCTGATCGTCGCCGTCGGAACCGTCACTTCGAGGGTCGCCTGGCCCGCCTGGGTGGGAACGAACGTGATCGTGATCGTGCCGTTGGAGTTGGCTTTGATCGATTTGATCGTGTACGTCGAGTTCGGTACGGGCGGTTTCGGCACGAACGTCACCGCCGCGGTCGCGGACGGGTCGGTTGGCGTCTGGGAGCCGCTGTTCGGGATGTCCAGGTACATCTGGATCGTGTCGGCGCCGGCGTTGTTGCCGACGTAGCTGATCTGCCCCTGCCCGGCCGCGTTCAGCGTGATCGAGCCCGCCTGCGGGTTGGCCCCGCCGACGGTGTAGCGCACGATTCCGCCGGCGTACGGTTTAGCGGCCGTGTTGAGCGCCGTCACGCTGAGCGACTCGGTCTGGCCCTGCGTCAGCGTCTGATTGGCAGGGCTGATCGAGAGGCCGGCCGGCGCCTCGGTGTGGTTGATGACGGTGAAGCTGTCGGAGGCGCCTGTTCCGAGGCCCGTGAGCGGTTCGTCCCACTCGACGCCCGCGGCGTTGTCGATCTGGGCCGGGTCGGCTTCGTCGTTGAAGACGCTGCCCGTCGCGGTGACGGCGCCTTCGCGCACCGTCTGCCAGATTCCCTTGTCTTTGGCGTTGTCGCCCGCGCAACGGCCGCCTTCGCCACCTTCCGCTTCGGGTCCGCCTTCGTTCCAGCAGCCCTCCTGCCAGGCGGACCAGGGGGTGGCTTCGATGAACCCGCCGAGGATGCCCTCCGCGGTGTTGAGACCGCCGATGAACCTCGGCGGCCCCCCGAGGAACGAGCCGACCCCGTAGTCATTACCGGCCACGTAGAGGTCGCCCGCGTAGATCGCACGGAAGAAGAGTTTGCCCGCCGATTCGTTTTTGACCGTGAACATCGACGTGAACTGCGGCGAGCCGGTGATGTAGGTCGTCGTGTCGGTGACCTGAGCGATCGGCGAGCTTCCTTCTTCCTTGACGTCGTAGATCGTCGTCTCTGTGTAGGGGCTAGCACCTGTGCCCGCTCCCGTGACCGGCGATTGCGACACCGGCACATATTCGGTTGAGCCAAGGTGGGGTCCCGCCCCTCCCTCGAACCCGAAGACCTTTCCTTCCACAAACGCGGGCTGCCCCGCTTTTTTCGGGAACGCGAGGAAGAACCCGCAGTCGCCTTTTTCGCTGACGAAGTAGTTGACGCCCGTCAGCGGGTAGCTCGACTGGCATTCGCCGCGCGAGCCGATGAAGACGCTGAGAGGCGACCCCGGGAAGGCGACTACGCCTTCTTCGGCGCTCGCCGCGGCTGGTGCGATGAGTGCCGCCAGACAAACGGTTGACAGGACGACGGCTCGCGTGCGCCCTCGCGCCCGCGTCAGCCGGCGATGGATCGCCTTCAACATGATGCCTCCGTTTCCGGCGCCTGTGACGAGCGCCCCCTGAGTTCTCGTGTCACACACCCCCTGTGGCTGATCCAAAAACTACCCCCGATGTGGGGGGAGGGTGAGGGAAAATCGCGCAAATTGGACGGATTGCGTGTCCGCGCGGCCCTACCCGAACGTGAACGCGTAGCCGCTGACGCCGGGCGCGAAGCGCAGCGTCAGATGCCCGCGCGCGTCCGCCGGCAGCGACACCAGGGAGTAGAGCCTCTGCTGTCGCACGGTCACGACGCCCCCGTGGACGTCGGCGCCGGCGTCCCGCGCCGGGATCGGCCGCCCGTCGAGCAGCACCTGCACCGGCAGCGGCCGTTCTCCGGGCGAGCTCATCACGAGGTAGACGTTGCGCGCCTGGAACTCCACGTCGATGCCGGCGTTCGAGACCGCGGTCGCCGGCTGGCCGGCGATCCGCCACGCGCCGCTGTAGGCGAACTCGTTGAGCGCCAGCGACCCGGTGACGGGGCCCCCGTAGTCGTGGAGGCCGTTCTGGGGGGGCGCCAGCCAGCCTTCCGCTCGGTTCGTTCCGAGATAGGTCTCCGGCGTAGCCTGCTGGGAGGGCACGACGACGTCTTCCGGTCGCCCCTTGGCGCCCGGGCGTGCGCCGGCTTCGGCGAGCAGCGCACGGATCGCCGTTTCGGTCTGGCCGTAATCGCCCTCGCCGATGGAGACGTATCGGACCTGGCCGTGGGCGTCGATCAGGTAGTCCGCGGGCCAGGCGTTGTTGCCGTAGGCGTTCCAGGTGCCCATCTGGTTGTCCTGGACGACCGGGTAGCGCAGCCCGAATTGCGAGATCGCGTTGCTCACGTTGCCCGCGTCGTGCTCGAAAGCGAACTCCGGGGTCTCGACCCCGACGATCGTCAGGCCGTCGGAGCGGTACGCCGCATCCCAGGCCTTGAGGTAGGGCAGCGTGCGGATGCAGTTGATGCAGGTGTAGGTCCAGAAGTCGACCAGGACGACGCGGCCGCGCAGGCCCTGCAGGCTGAGCGGCTGTCCGCGCGGCGTGTTGAACCAGCGCTCGGTTTCCCTGAATTCGGGCGCCATCCCGAGTGTGGGCAGCTGGCGCGCCTCGCCCAGCAGGGAGGCCGCCGACGCCGTCTTCGCCGCCACGGCGACCGAGCCCGAGGATCCGCCGCAAGCGCTGGATCCGTTCTTCGGCACGAACTTCTGCTTGTGGCCGGTGATTTCGGGCAGGCGACTCGTGACCGCGTGCGAGCACTCGAGGCCCGCCGTAAGGTTCACATCCGGGATCTGTTCTGCGACGAGCTGGTCGAAGTTGACGTCGAGGTTTGTCAGGATCGCCAGCGCGGTCACGATCATCACGGCCCCCATCGCCCGCTGCAGCAGATCGCCGCGGCCGGCGCGCCGCACGCGCTCGAACACCGAGCGCCCGCCAAGGGTGAGCGCAAGGAGCACGAGCGCTGAGCCGGCCGCGTAGACGATCGCCAGCACCACCGTCCGCCCGGACGCCGCGCTGACCGAGATCACCGCCGCGAGGATCGGGCTGGCACACGGCGTGTAGACGAACCCGAGCGCCCCCCCGACGAGCATCCCCGACCAGAAGCCCTCGCCGCCGCTCTTGGGGCCGAATCGGGCGAGGCGCGAGAGCGGTGCCTCCAGGCGCGCGCTCACGCGCGGCAGCAGCAGAACGAGCCCGAAGACGAGGAGCACGACGATCGCGAGCACCCGCAGCGGGTCGCTGCCGAGTCCGACCCCGTCGACGACGCTCGCGACGCCGACGATCGTGACGGTGAACGTGATCGAGAGCCCCAGCACCACGCCCAGGGGCCGCCGCCTGCCGCCCGCCGCGCCCGCGGACAGCAGCGCTGGGAGCACCGGCAGCACGCACGGCGAGAGCGCGGTGCCCACGCCGGCGAGGAAGGCGAAGATGATCAGGACGAGCATCGTTGAGAGTCCTGCGAGCTGGGCAAAGCGTTACACGCGGCGGTGCCGGCCTCCGCCGGTTGCTCGCGCCGGCGCCCCGGCCTCAGGGCGCGGCCGCCCTGAGCGTCTGTGGGAAGTCGGTCCCCGGGATCGGGCCGATGCAGGGCGAGATCGCCCCGGCGGCCCGGTAGCGCTCGATGCCCGCCTGCACCGTCGCGGCGTCGCCGACCGCGGTCAGCTGTTCGAGGAACTCGTCGGAGATCGCCGCCTGCATCGCGGCGAAGTCGCCGGCAGCGGAGTCGTAGGCCTCGATGTCGGCCCCGAAGCCGGACCGCTCGATCATCGCGCGGTAGAAGGGCAGGCCGAAGTACGGGATCAGGTCTTTGCGCATCGCGCCCCAGGCCGCCGCCGGGTCGTCGGTCTGGGCGCCCGGGACGGCCGCAACGACATCGAAGCTCGCGGCGCTGCGTCCCGCGCGTTCGCGGCCGGCCGTGACTTCGGGCACCACGACGTCTGCGATGTAGCGGGGGTTGCACAGCCACAGCACCACGCCGTCGGCGACTTCGCCGGCCAGGCGGAGCATCGCGGGGGAGAGGGCCGCGATGTAGATCGGCAGCTCCGGGCGCGTGTCGATGCCCGCCAGGTGGAAGCCGGTCTGCCACTTCTCGCCCCGCGGCGGGTCCTCCCCGCGCAGGATCGCGCGCACGATGCCGACGTACTCGCGCATCTCGGCGACCGGGCGGTCGATCCTCTGGCCGTGCCAGCCCTCGACGACTGGCCGGTGGGAGACCCCAAGGCCGAGCGTCAGGCGCCCACCGGCGATTTCGTCGATCGTCGCCGCCGTCTGCGCCATCGTGGCGGGCGTGCGCGTGTAGATCGGCACAACGCCCGTGCCGACCCTGATGCGCTCGGTCGCCTGCGCGTAAACCGTGAGGACCGTCAGCGACTCGCGCCCCGCGACGTGCGTGACGTAGACGGCCTCGTAGCCGAGCGACTCGGCGAGCTTCACCCGCTCGAGTGCCTCGTCCAGCGAGCGGCCGGTCGATATGAAGCAGCCCGTCGCCACGCGGGCAGCATATGGGTTGGTGTGGGCCGCCGGCCTCCGTACTGCTCGCCGCCGCCTAGGGACGGCGGAGCAGGACGAAAACCGTTGCGATCGCGAACGCGATCTGGCCGAACGCGAGCGCGGTGCCGAGATCGATCGCCCCGAGCGCCCCCGCCAGCAGGCTGGCGCCGAGGAACGCGCCGAACATGATCAGCAGATCGGTCCTCATCCGTCCGTCCCGTCCCTGGCCAGCTCGCGCTCCAGGACCTCGACGAGCGCCGCAGAGGAGAGCCCGGGGTCCTGCGCGGCCAGGGTGCGCTCGGCGCCCGAGCGTCCTCCGAGCGCGCGCACCGCGCGCTCGCCCCGCTCGGCCGCGAACTCCGCGAGCGCGCCGGCGCGGCGCGCACGCAGGCGCCGCGCGGCGAGGTCGAGCCCGGCGCGATGCTCCTCCAAGGCGCCGATCAGCTCCTCGATCCCGCTCGGCGGCGCGAGCGAGGAGACGGCCACGACGCGCGTGGAGCGCGAGCCGAGCGAACGGAGGGCGGCGCTGAGATCGCGCCGCGTTCGCATCGCGAGGTCGCCGAGGTCGGCCTTCGTGACGACGAGGACATCGGGGATCTCCATGATCCCCGACTTCAGGAACTGGAGCACGTCGCCGCTGCCCGGCTGCACGACGACCGCGACCGTGTCGGCGACATCGGCGATCTCGGTCTCGGCCTGCCCGACTCCGACCGTCTCGATCACGACCACGTCGAACGCCGCCGCGAGCGCTTCCGCCGCCGCCCGCGTCGGGCGCGCGATCCCGCCGAGGCGCTCGCCGGCCGCGGTCGAGCGGATCAGCACGCCATGGTCTGAGGGGTCGAACTCGATCCGCGCGCGGTCGCCGAGCAGCGACCCGCCCGAGCGGCGCGAGCTTGGGTCGACCGCGAGCAGCGCCACGCTGTCCCCGCGCGCACGCCAGGCAGCGATCAGGGCCGAGAGCAGCGTCGACTTGCCGGCGCCGGGCGGGCCCGTGACGCCGATGACGTGGCCCGCCGGCTCGCCGCCCAGCACCGCCGGCGAGAGCTCGCGCATCAGGGCGGCTGCCGCCTCGCGATCGGCGGGCGCGGTGCTCTCCAGCAGGTTCAGCGCCGCAGGGGCGGCGCTCAGGTCCCCGTCGCGCAGACGCACGCCGAGCGCAGGGCCCTCGCCGCTCACGCTGCGACCACCGGCTACGCCGGCTGGGCCCCGGCCGCCGCGACGGGCGTGCCCGAGGCGCCGTTCTGGGTGCCCGAGCCGTCGAGCAACGCGAGGATCTCGCGCACGATGTGCGTGATGTCGAAGTCCTTGGGCGTGTAGATCGCGGCGACGCCGGCCTCGCGCAGCGGCGCCACGTCCTGCTCGGGGATGATCCCGCCGACCACGACGGGAGCGTCGACGCCCACGTCGCGCAGCGCCGTGATCACGGCCGGAATCAGCTCCCGGTGAGAGCCGGAGAGGATCGAGAGCCCGATCACGTGCACGCCCTCCTGCAGCGCGGACGCGGCGATCTGCGACGGCGTCAGCCGGATGCCCTCGTAGACGACGTCCATGCCGGCGTCGCGGGCGCGCACCGCGATCTGCTCCGCGCCGTTGGAGTGCCCGTCGAGACCCGGCTTGCCGACGAGGATCTTGGGGCGGCGGCCGAGCTTCTCCGCCAGCCGCGCGACCTCGGCCTGCAGCTCTGTCAGGTCCGTGTCCGCCTGCGCGGCCGCCGCCTCGCCGACCCCCGTCGGGGCGCGGTAGCTGCCGAAGACCTCGCGCAGCGTCGCGGCCCACTCGCCGGTGGTGGCGCCTGCGCGCGCCGCGGCGATCGTCGGCTCCATCAGGTTGCCGGCGTCGGCAGGCTCGCGAGCCGCGCTCGCCAGCGCCGCCAGCGCGGTATCGACGGCCGCCTGGTCGCGGCCGGCGCGCCAGGCGCGTACGTCCTCGATCTGCTCGGCTTCGATCGCCGGGTCCACGACGAGGATGCCGCCCTCGGCATCAGCCGTCAGCGGCGACTCCTCGGTCTCGGTGAAGCGGTTCTGGCCGACGACGATCTGCTCGCCGGACTCGATGCGACGAAGCCGCTCGCGGTGGGAGTCGACGAGCGCCGCCTTCATGTAGGGCACCGCCTCGACGGCGCCGCCGTGCTCGGAGACCACGGCCATCTCGGCTTCGGCCTTCTCGAGCAGCTCGGCGACGAGGCCTTCCATCACCTTCGAGCCCTCGAAGATGTCGGGGTAGTCGAGGATGTCGGTTTCGTAGGCGAGCACCTGCTGGATGCGCAGCGACCACTGCTGATCCCAGGGCCGCGGCAGGCCCAGCGCCTCGTTCCAGGCCGGGAGCTGGATCGCTCGCGCGCGGGCGTCGCGGCCGAGCGTCACGGCGAGCGCCTCGAGCACGATCCGCTGCACGTTGTTCTCCGGCTGGGCCTCTGTGAGGCCGAGCGAGTTGACCTGCACGCCGTAGCGGAAGCGCAGGTGCCGCTCGTCAGTCACGCCGTAGCGCTCACGACCGAGCGCCTCCCACAGGATCGACATCGCGCGCAGCTTCGCGTGCTCCTCGATGAAGCGCACCCCGGCGTTCACGAAGAACGAGATGCGACCGAACACGGCCCCCATGCGATCCGCCGGGACGCGCTCGCGGGCCGCGTCGAGGACCGCGATCGCGTTGCTCATCGCGTAGGCGATCTCCTGCTCGGGGGTCGCGCCCGCCTCCTGCAGGTGGTAGGAGCAGATGTTGATCGGGTTCCACTTCGGCACGTGCTCGACCGTGTAGGCGATCATGTCGGCGATCAGGCGCATCGAGGCCGCCGGCGGGAACGCATAGGTCCCGCGCGCGAGGAACTCCTTGATGATGTCGTTCTGCGTGGTGCCCTGGAGCTGGTCCTGGGCGACTCCCTGGTCCTCGGCCGTGACGATGTAGAGGGCGAGCAGCCACGCGGCGGTGGCGTTGATCGTCATCGAGGTGTTCATCTCGTCCAGCGGGATGCCCTCCATCAGGGTCGCCATGTCGCCGCGGTGGGAGACAGGCACGCCGACCTTGCCGACCTCGCCGCGCGCGAGCTCGTCGTCGGGGTCATAGCCCGTCTGCGTGGGCAGGTCGAAGGCGACCGAGAGGCCCGTCTGGCCCTTCTCCAGGTTGCGGCGGTAGAGCTCGTTGGAGGCCTTCGCGGTCGAATGACCGGCGTAGGTCCGCATCATCCATGGCCTGTCCCGCTCGGGCAGGCGAGTGGGGTGCTCGGCGCTCATGGCCCAATTGTACGGTTGCGCCGCGGTCTTTATCCTGATGGCGATGAGCCAGACCGTCGAGCTGCCGCGCCTGGGCGGCCCGGGAACCGGGCTGGGGGGTTCCTGGCGCGTGATCGTCCGCAACGACGATCACAACACCTTCGACCACGTCGCGCGTACGCTCGCGCGGTTCATCCCCGGGGTCAGCATCGAGCGCGGGATGGAGATCGCGAACGTGATCCACTCGACCGGGCGGGCGATCGTCTACAACGGCCACCAGGAGGCCGCGGAGCACTACTGGGAGCAGCTGAAGGGGGCCGGCCTGACGATGGCCCCGCTCGAGCAGGGCTAGCCGCAGGAGAGCGTGACGGCCCATCCCTCGCGTGGGAGTGCGCTCGCCGAGCTCGGGGTTGAGCTGCCGGTACTGGCCGCGCCGATGGCGGGCGGCCCGGGGTCGCCGGAGCTGGTGATCGCGGCCGGGCGGGCCGGGAGCCTGGGGTTCCTCGGTGCCGGCTACAAGCCGCCCGAGGCGATGGCCGCCGAGATCGCCGCGGTGCGCTCGGCCGGCGTCCCCTTCGGCGTCAACCTGTTCGCCCCCAACCCGCTCCCGGCCGAGCGCGAGGCCTTCCGCCGCTACGCGGAGGAGCTGCGAGGAGAGGCCGAAGCGGTCGGCGTCGAGCTGGACGCCGCGGAGCCGCGCGAGGACGACGACTTCTGGCGCGAGAAGATCGAGATGCTGCGCGGAGATCCTCCTCCCGTCGTGAGCTTCACGTTCGGCATCCCGCCGCGCGAGGACCTCGCGGCGCTGCGCGCCGCCGGCGCCCTGCTCGTACAGGGCGTCACCTCTGAGGCCGAGGCCGACGCCGCGACAGAGGCCGGGGTGGACGGGCTCGCGGTCCAGTCGGCCGCGGCCGGCGGGCACTCCGGGACGCTCACGCCGCGCGAGCCGCCGGCGCCGCGGGCCCTTGCCGAGCTGACCGCGGCGATCGCCGCCCGCAACGAGCTGCCGCTGATCGCCGCGGGCGGGATCGCGGCGCCCGCTGACGTCGCGGCGGCGCTCGCGGCCGGTGCGGACGCCGTGATGGCCGGCACGGCGCTGATGCTGGCCGACGAGGCGGCGACCGCGCCGGCGCATCGCGCGGCGCTGGCCGATTCGGCACGCGCCGAGACCGTGCAGACGCGCGCGTTCACCGGGCGCCCGGCGCGCGGGCTGCGCAACGGGTTCATCGACCGGCACGGGCGGGGCGCGCCGCTCGGCTACCCGGCGATCCACCATCTCACTGCGCCGATGCGTCGCGCCGCGGCCGCTCAGGGCGACGCGGAGAGGCTGCATCTATGGGCGGGAACCGGCTTCCGCGCGGCGCGCGCGCAGCCGGCAGGCGAGATCCTGCGGCAGCTGGCCGGCTAGGCGCTCTCGCCGACGCCCACGCCGCCGTTGCCGCCGTTGCCCGAGATCAGCTGCGCGACGGCGCCGGCCGCCGTCTGATCCCACCAGCCGTAGAGCACCGGCACCTGATACCAGCTCGAATGCCGGGCGCGGAAGTGGATCATCTCGTTGCCTTCCCAATAGCGTTCCCAGTCGATGTGCTCGTCGAAGGTCGCGAACTGCTGGAACTTGTATTTGTCGTCGCGGGAGCGGTAGACGGCGTAGGAGGTGGCGCCGTAGCGCAGGGCCACCGCCGCGACCTCGTTCAGCGCCTCCTCGAAGCCGTTGGAGCGGAAGCCCGTCGCGTACCAGGGGACGATGACCGTGCCGGCCATCAGGCTCCCACCTCCGCGTGGATGGCCCCGGGCCCCTCGGCGGTCTTGCCCCGACCCTCCTCGTCGGCGCCGACGAGGATCGCGATCTTGCCGAGGTGCTTGTTTTCGAGCATCAGCTGATGCGCTTCGGCAACCCCGTCGAAGCCGAGCGTACGCCAGAGCACGGGCCGGATCAGGCCGCTCTCGATCAGCTCGTTGGCCTTCATGCACTCATACGCGTTGGCGAAGTGCGAGCCAAGGATCTCCTTCTGTCTCATCCACAGGATCGCGACGTTGAAGTCGACGTCGATCCCCGTCGTACCGGCGCAGATCACGATTTTCCCGAACGTCTTGGCGGTGAACACAGAGGTCGGGAGCGTTGCTTTGCCGACATGCTCGAAAACGATGTCAGGAGCGTCGCCGAGGATCTCTTTGACGCGCTTCGCGAAGGCCAGCGCGACCTTCGAGCGTGCCCTCTCCTCCTCGGGTGTCTCGCCGCCCTTGCGCATCATCCCGGCGAACTCGCCACGGTCGATGTAGTCCACGGCGCCGAGCCGCTTGACCAGCTCGCCCTTCTCCGCGGAGGACACGACGCCGACGCAGTTGGCGCCGGCGGCCTTGCAGATCTGGGTGGCGAACACGCCGAGCCCGCCGGCGGCGCCCCAGATCAGGACGTTGGCGCCCGGCTGCAGTTTGCAGCGCGTGATCAGCATCCGGTAGGCGGTGAAGTAGACGAGACCGTAGGAGGCCGCCTCCTCCCAGGTCAGCGCGTGGGGCTTGGGCAGCAGCTGCTGGGCCTGCACCTTCGTGAACTGGGCGAACGAGCCCCATGTCGTCTCGTAGCCCCAGATCTTCTGCGAGGGAGCGGCCATCGGGTCCAGTCCGTGCACCTCCGGGTCCTCGTAGGAGGCCTGGTTGCAGTGCACGACGACCTCGTCGCCGGGCTTCCAACGCGTCACGCCGGCGCCGACCTTCCAGACGATGCCGGACGCGTCCGAGCCGCCGATGTGGTGGCCGTACTCGGGGTGGTCGCCGTACTTCATGACCGATACCGGCTTGCCGAGCGCCGCCCACACGTTGTTGTAGTTCACGCCTGCGGCCATCACACGCACGATCACCTCGAATGCGCCCGGCTCGGGAACCTCGACCTCCTCGATCTGGAAGGCGTCCTTCGGTTCGCCGTAACGCTCCTCGCGGATCACCCAGGCCGCCATCGTGCTGGGCAGCTCACCTGGCTCGGCGTCGACGGCGGAGACTTGCTGGAGATCGATTGCCACTGTGCTCTGAACCTCGCCTTTCGTGTGATCGTGAGCCGCCGGGCGCTCCGTGCCCGGGGCGGCTGGGGCAGCGCCAATGCTACCCAGGGCTCAGCCGCCGCGCCGCTCGGTGCGCCAGACGAGCCGGAGCCCGGACCAGTCCTCGCCGAGCCCCGCCACCTTCACGTCGACGAGGCCGAGCGGCAGGGCGAGGTCGCGGACGTCCCGATCGCGGATGTCGCTCTCGTGCCCCGCGGCGCGGCGCGGCCAGGCGATCCAGACCGCGCCCGACGGGAAGATCGCCTCGCCGAGCCCGGCGATCGCAGAGGCGAGCGCCGAGCGGGAGGAGAAGAACGCCACCACGACGTCGCCGGGCTCGCCGGCCTGCTCGCCCGGAGCCAGCTCGCCGCGCGCGCAGCCGGCGGGGAGATCTCCGAGCGTGAAGCCGGCCGGCGCCCCGCTCGTCAGCAGCTGCCCAGCGGGCCTGCACCCGAGCTTCTTCGCCAGAGACGTGCCCGAGCATCCGGCGCTCACGAGGAGTCGTCCTCGCGGGTGTGCGGGCGGCGCCTGCCGAGCAGCCCCAGAACGCCGACGCTGGGTCCCCCCACGAGCTCCCATGACCGGGCGATCCCGATCAGGAAACACACGGCGACCAGGACACAGATGATCTACAGCGCTTCGCGGTTCCCCTGGTGGCGCGCGAGCGCGATCGCGGTGATCAGCTGGATCACGAACACGGCCAGCAGGCCGAACAGGAACCCCAGCTCGCCGCCCCGTATGTCGCCGGCGCGCGCCAGCGGGGCGAGCCGCAGCAGCGCGCCGGCGATGAAGCTGAACCCGACGATCGACACCACGATCGCCGCGACCGCCGGGCTGAAGCCGGGGATCAGCCCGAACAGCGAGACCGTCAGCGCGTTGGTGAACGCGGTCAGCGCCTGGGCCGCCCGCACGGCGTGCAGATCCGAGGCCTGCGGGCCGAGGACGCGCTCGGGGGCGACCGAGATCGCGACGAACAGGAGCCCGATCAGGGCGCCGGCGACGCCTGCGGAGGCAGCAACGAACCCGTGCGCGGATGCGATCGGGGGATTATGAGCCTCCGGCCCCGGGCGTCCCGGCGCGGTTCGTTACCGTTGTCGCGCGGCCGCCGGCGCCGCGGCCCGGATGGAGGCGATCGAAAGGACGATGGCGAATGCCACTCGACGGAACGGTGCTCGGGAACTGCGCCCAGGAACAGATGGAGGCCCTGGACGAGGCCTACGGCGACGACGAGACCGCCGAGATCGGCGCCGTGATCACGATCGTCCAGGTGCTGAAACCGGTGGACGGCTCAGACGGCGAGGACTACTCCTCGACGGTGCGCATCCGCCACAACATCCCCGACCCCTACGCGGCGATCGGCTACCTGCGGGCCGCCGAACAGAGCATCGTCCACCAGATCAGCGGCGGCGACGAGGAGTAGGGAGGGGGAGATTGGGGGGGGGGGGTCGGCCGGCGCTCCATGCCGGCCTCGGGGAGGGGTCGGCCGGCGCTCCATGCCGGCCTCGGGAGCGCCGGGCGATCGTTTCCTCAGGTCGCGAAGGGCAGCTCGACGACCTCGGCCGTCCTCGCGCCGTCGCCGACCGCCACGCGCGCTCCGGGCTCCGCCTCGCGTCGCATCAGGGCGAGCGCGATCGGTCCCAGCGAGGGCGAGAGGGCGAAGCTGCCGACGCGGCCGACCTCGCGCTCGCCGAGCAGCAGAGGCTCGCCGGCCTGCGCCGGCTCGGACAGCCGCAGGCCTCGCAACCGGCGGTTGGGCTTGCCCTTGTAGAACAGCCGCGCGACCGTCTCCTGGCCGACGTAGCAGCCCTTCGTGAAGCTGACGGCGCGCTCGTTGAGTCCCGCCTCCTGCGGGATCACGCTCTCGTCCAGGTCCATCCCGTAGCGCGGTCTCCCGCGCTCCACCCGCAGGCACTCCGCGGCCGCCTCGCCGACGGGCGTCGCCCCGCGGGCGAGGAGGGCGGCGGCCAGGGGCTCGGTGTCCTCGGCGGCGCAGAGGAGGTCGATGCCGGTGTCGGTGCGGATCGCGAGCGCGTCGATCCCGTCGATGTGCGTGTTGGCGCTGGCGTGCTCCTCGGGACAGGGGGCAGCGCCGGCGAGCTCGTCTGCGCGCGGGCCGATCAGCGAGAGCAGGCCCCGCTCCACCGTGCGCTTGTGCAGCTCCACGCGGTAGCCGACCTTGAAGCGGCGGATCATGTCGAACAGCGCCTGGAGCGCCGCGCGCTCGGTGTCGAGGAGCAGTTCGGGCTCACCATCCGGACCGGTCACGGCGAGCACGCGCAGGTCGCCGAGCATCTTGCCCTTGTGTGTCAGGAACGCCGCGTAGCGGCCTTCGCCCGGCGAGAGCGCCGCCAGCTCGTTCGTGACCTGTCCGTTGAGGAACTCGACGGCCTCGGCGCCGGTGAGGGCGAGCTTGCCCCGGTCGGAGCGATCGAGCAGGCCACAGCCCTCGCGAAGGGCCTGGTGCTCGTCCGCGGTGGCGAGCGTGCTCTCGTGTGTCCCGCTTGAAGCCATCGATTCGAGAATAGCCGCGCTAGGCTTGGCCTCGATGGGCCTGGCCGACACCTTCCAGCAGCTCCTAGACGGCCTCCCCGGCGATTGGACCGATCTGGAGCTCGACATGCGCATCGCCGACGAGGAGCGTTACGTAGAAGCGGCCCTGTACCTCGCCACCATCAACGCGCGCCCCTACTCGCACCACGACTGGCACTGGCGCCTGGTCGTCGCTCACTCCTTCGGCCACGCCGCCTCGCCGCAGACCGTCCACGGCGCGCTGCGCCTGCTCGACGACGCGGGCATCGAGGGAGAGCTCGCCCTGCGCGAGGAGCGCGTCGGACGCGTCGAGGTCACCCAGATGTGGGGCCGCCCGCAATCGGCGCGCGAGGAGTTCCGCCGGTTGCGCGCGCAGTAGCGCCGCTCGCTGTCGTGGCGCGCGTGCTCGTCCTCACCGCCGACCTGCTGTTCGGCTCGAACGTGCAGGGGATGCTCGCCGCCGGCGGGCACGACGTCGAGCTGGCCAGGGGGGAGGATGCGATGCGCGAGGCCCTGCTCCGCACGCCCGCCGATGTCGTCGTCGCCGACCTCACCTCCGACGAGCTCGAGCGCGTGCAGTCCGTGCGTGAGCTGCGCGAGGAAGGGCTGATCGGTAAGGCCCGGGTGCTCGGCTACTACTCGCACGTCGAGCCCGGGGTGCGGGAGCTGGCCGAAGGTGACGGGTTCGACCTCGTCGTGCCGCGGTCGCGGATGGCGCGCGAAGGCGCCGCGCTCGTCAGCGCTCTCAGCGGCGACTGACGCCGCGAGCCCAGCTCTCGTCAGCCGCCGACCGCTGAGCCCGCGGCCGCGCTCTCGCGCTCGGCGCGCCGCACGAGCGGGTGGTCCGCCGCCGCGCCGGGTCCGGGCCGCCCCACCGCATCGCGCGCCCGCAGCCGCGCCCCGCACCTCTCGCACATGCGGTGCTCATCGACGGCGCCGCCGCAGCCGCGGTGCTCGATCAGGACCGCCGGGCCGTTCTCCGGCGGTGTGTAGCGGTCGCCCCACTGCATCAGCGCCACGATGATCGGCCACAGGTCGAGTCCCTTGTCGGTCAGCATGTACTCGTAGCGCGGCGGGCGCTCCTGGTAGGGGACCCGTTCGATCACGCCTTCGTCCTGCAGTCGCGTGAGCCGCGTCTGCAGGACGTTGCGCGCGATGCCGAGCTGGGCCTGGAGCTCGTCGAAACGCCGCAGCCCGAGCAGGATGTTGCGCACGATCAGCAGCGACCAGCGCTCGCCGACCACCTCGAGCGCACCGGCGATGCTGCAGGACTGGTTCTCGTAGTCGTTGCGAAGCACGAACACGATTGTAGCCCGCTTGGGTTGCATGATGCAACCCCATCGTGCTAGGGTGCGTTTCATCATGCAACGCAAGTGGAAGGTCTCGATCGTCGTCGTCGCCGGCGTGTTCATGTCGAGCCTCGACCTGTTCATCGTCAACATCGCCTTCCCGGCGATCTCCAAGCACTTCGGCGGGGCGTCGGTCAGCACGCTGTCCTGGGTGCTGAGCGCCTACGCGATCGTCTTCGCCGCACTGCTCGTCCCTGCCGGACGGTGGGCCGACGCGTTCGGGCGCAAGCGCGCCTTCCTACTCGGGCTGGCGGTGTTCGTAGCCGCCAGCGCGGCGTGCGCGGCGGCGCCCTCGGTGGACGCGCTCGTCGCCGCCAGGGTGGTGCAGGCCGTCGGCGGAGCGCTCATGCTTCCGACCTCGCTCGGGCTGATGCTGCCCGAGTTCGAGCCCGAGAAGCGCCACGTTGCGATCGGGATCTGGGCCGCGAGCGGCGGCGTCGCAGCCGCGGCCGGGCCGCCGCTGGGAGGGCTGCTGGTCCAGGCGGACTGGCGATTTGTCTTCCTCGTCAACCTCCCGGTCGGCCTGATCGCGCTCGTGGCCGGCGCACGCACGCTGCGCGAGCATCGCGAACAGGACGCCGCGCGCCCGGACCTCCTCGGCGCCGCGACGCTGATGGTCGCCGTCGGCGCGCTCGTGGTCGCGATCGTCGAGGGTCAGTCCTGGGGCTGGGGCTCGCCCGCGACGATCGCGCTGCTGCTCGTGCCGGCGATCCTTCTCCCGCTGCTCTGGCGGCGCTCCGAACGGCACCCGACGCCCGTCGTGGACCCCGCCATGCTCCGGGTGCCGCGCTTCGCGATGGCCGTGGGCGGCTCGCTTGCGTTCTTCGCGGGCTTCGGCGCGATGCTGCTGGGCGGGGTTCTGTTCCTCACCGGCGTCTGGCACGAGGACGCGCTGACCGCAGGGCTGATGCTGTTCCCCGGCCCCGCCATGGCCGCGGCCTTCGCGATCCCGGGCGCCCGTCTCGGCGCGCGCTTCGGCTTCCGGCTGCCAGGCGTGGTCGGCTCGCTTCTGTTCGCCGCCGGATCCCTCTTCTACATAACGCAGACGGGCGACGTGCCGCACTATGCATCCGAGTTCCTGCCGGGCAACCTCATCACCGGCGTCGGCGTCGGGCTGGTGATCCCCACCCTGACCGGGGCCGGCGTCTCCTCGCTCGCGCCGGAGCGTTTCGCGACCGGAGCCGCGGTCCTCACGATGGGCCGCCAGATCGGCGTCGCGCTCGGGGTCGCGCTGCTGGTCGCCGTGCTCGGTGACGCCGCCGGGACCGCCGCCGCCTTCCACTCGAGCTGGCTGATCACCGTCGTCTGCGGGCTCCTCACGGGCGGCGTGTTCGCCGCGATCGGACGCACGAAGGTGGCAGTGCAGGCAAGCGATCCCGTGCTGTCCCTGGACCCGATCGACGTCCCCGCGCTCGTCGAGGAGGCAGCATGAGCGCCGTCGAGCAGGCGCGCGTGAGGAGCTTCGAGTGGGCCGATCCGGCGCTGCTCGCGGCGGGCAGCGACGGTCTGTCGGGACTCGACACGATGCAGGCGATCGTCGACGGCAAGCTCCCGCCGCCTCCGATCGCGAGCGCGTTCGGGATCTCGCTCGCCGAGGTGTCCCCGGGGCGCGCGCTGTTCGCGATCGAGCCCGCCGAGTGGATGTACAACCCGCTCGGGTCGGTCCACGGCGGCGTCGCCGCGACGCTGCTGGACTCGTGCATGGGCTGCGCGGTGCACACGACGCTCGACGCGGGCGTCGGCTACACGACGACCGACCTGCAGGTCCGCTACCTGCGCGGGATGCAGGCGGGCGCCGGCCGGGTGCTCGCCGAGGGCCGTGTGGTCCACGCGGGGCGCCGCACGGCCACCGCGGAGGGCCGCCTCTACCTGGAGCAGGACCCCGGCTTCCTGTTCGCCCACGCCAGCACGGGCTGCGCGATCCTCCGCTGAGGCCTCGGGCCGCGACCTGCGCGCCCGCTCCTGCGAACTCCCCGATCGCGCGCGCCGGCGCGGTGCGCGGCGCTCATGCCGCCACCCGGCGATCGTGGGCCGGCAGGCAGGCGATGAAGCCGAGCAGCTCGCGCGCGAACCCCTCGGGATCGCTCGTGTGCGGGACGTGGCCGGTGTCGAGCACGGCCAGTCGCGAGCCGGGGATCAGGCGCTCGAGCTCGCGTCCGGCCTTCAGGGTGATGACGGGGTCCTTGCGGCCCCAGACGATCAGGGTCGGCGCCCGGATCGATGCCGCCTGGGCGCGCAGGTCGTGCTCGGGGGACACGAAGCTGCGCCACAGCTCCGCGACAGCCCGCAGCCCCTCCTCACGGTGCGTCGTAGCGATGCTGCGCACCCGGGCCCGCCGGTCGGCGTTCGTGCTGCTGCGCATGTAGCCGGCACTGAAGGCCGGGTAGATCGCGCGCAGGAAGCGAGGCCGTCCCATCAGCGCGCAGAAGGCCCGCGCTCGCGGGGTCTGCGCCTGGAAGCCGCCGCCGTCGACGATGACGAGGCCTGCGACCAGCTCGGGCCGTCGGATCGCGAGCCGCGCCGCGGCGAAGCCGCCGACCGAGTTGCCGAGCACGATCGCGCCGTCCGGGGCCAGCGCCGCCAGCGCCTCCTCGGCCACGCCCGCGAGCCTGACTACCCCGCCGTCTCCGCTGCCTGCCGGTGACTGCCCGTGTGCGGGCCAGTCGAGCGCGATCGTCCGCAGGCCGACGGGAAGCAGCGCGCGCAGCTCGTCGTAGTCGCTTCGCTCGTGCGCGCCGCTGGGGAGCATGAAAACGG
The DNA here is from genome assembly GCA_963742805.1 of uncultured Solirubrobacteraceae bacterium. GTDB lineage: Bacteria > Actinomycetota > Thermoleophilia > Solirubrobacterales > Solirubrobacteraceae > Palsa-744. The sequence continues at coordinate 2,141,966 of CAVUNG010000001.1, forward strand.
TCTCGCACGGCGCCGCGGCGAGCCGGGAGGGGCCTCGTTCGTCATAGGCGACGGGCCCGGTGGATGTGTCGAGGAAGGAGGTCATGGCCGGGACCGTAGCATATGACTGACCGGTCGGTCACATCAACCGACCGGGCGGTCATCTAGGATCGTCACGATGGCGAAGACGGCGACACAGACGGGGACAGAGCGCTCGGGTGCCCGCACCCGCGAGCTGCTCCTGGCGGCTGGGGTGACCGTCGCCGGGCGCGAGGGACTCGCCGGGCTGAGCGTCAACCGCGTGGTGGCCGAGGCGGGCGTCGCAAAGGGCACCTTCTACGTTCACTTCGCCGATCGCGAGGCGTTCGTGGACGCCCTCCACAAGCGCTTTCACGAGCGCGTCCTTGCCGCCGTCGGGACCGCGACCGAGGGCGTCCCGCCCGGCGCCGAGCTGCTGTGGCGGGCCTCCGAGGCATACCTGGACGTCTCGCTGCGCGAACGCGCGATCAAGGCGCTCACGCTGGAGGCGCGCACGCAGGGGGCGCTGACCGACTCGATGGCCGATCGTCAGGAGCGCTTCGCCGCCGCCGCCGCACCGTCGTTCAAGGCGATGTGCTGGCCTGACGCGAAGGCGGCCTCCCAGCTGCTGGCGGCGATGACCTCAGAGATCGCGGTCCGCGAGCTCGACGCGCGCCGCAAGCTGCCCGCGGCGCGACGCTCGCTGCGGCGCTTTCTGAGCCTGCAGCCCTAGCTGGGCATCGTCGCCGCGCCGCTGCCGAGGTCGGCCTTGCCCGCCTCGCCGGGATCGAGCGGCACGATCGCGGCGTTGGGCACGCGCTTGAACATCGTCGCGTCTCTGCCGCTGCGCACGTAGATGGCCGCGCGGATCACCATCCCGTGGCAGACCACGAGGGCTGGCAGGGCGCCGCGCTCGACCTCGGCCAGGGCCGCCTGCACCCGCACCTCCTGCTCGGCGAAGGACTCGCCGCCCGGAAAGGCGAATCCCGGCTCGCCGCTCGCGAAGGCGTCGAACAGCTCCGGCGCCTCCGCGCGCACGTCGGCGAACGTGCGGTCGGTCCAGTCGCCCGCGTCGGTCTCCATCAGCCGCGCGTCCTCGACCGGCGCGAGACCGATCCGCGCCGCCACCGCGTCGGCGGTTTCGCGCGCGCGCAGCAGCGGGCTGCACCACAGCGCCGCGAAGCCGTACGGCACCGCCCGCTCCGCGAGCTCCGCTGCCTGCGCGCGGCCCGTCTCGTCGAGCGGAATTTCCTGCTGGCCCTGGAAACGACCCTCGTGGTTGTAGGCGGTCTGCCCGTGCCTGGCGAGGAAGACCCGGCTGTCCTCCGGGGCGCTCAGGAGAGATCGAAGCGGTCGAGGTTCATGACCTTCTCCCAGGCCGCCGCGAAGTCCCGCGCGAGCTTCTCGCCCCCGTCGTCGCTCGCGTAGACCTCGGCCAGCGCCCTCAGCTGCGAGTTGGCGCCGAACACGAGATCGGCCGAGGTCGCCGTCCAGCGGGCCTCGCCGGTCGCGCGGTCGCTGCCGGTGTAGAGGTTCTCCTCGCCGGCCGGTTTCCACTCCGTCCGCATGTCGAGCAGGTTGACGAAGAAGTCGTTGCTCAGCGCGCCCGGACGCTCGGTGAGGACGCCGTGCTCGGAGCCGCCGTGGTTGGCGCCGATGGCCCGCATCCCGCCCACCAGGGCCGTCATCTCGGGCGCGCTCAGCCGCAGCATGAAGGCGCGCTCGAGCAGCCCGTGCTCCAGCGGCAGCGGCTCGCCCGGGCGAGCGTAGTTGCGGAACGCGTCGACCGTCGGCTCGAGGACGGCGAAGGAGTCCACATCGGTCTGCTCCTGGGTCGCGTCGGTGCGCCCCGGCGCGAAGCCGACCGTGATCTCGTGGCCGGCGTCCTTCGCCGCCTTCTCGACAGCGGCGCAGCCTCCGAGCACGATCACGTCCGCGAGCGAGACGTGCTTGCCGCCGGCATTGAAGTCCTGCTGGATGCCCTGGAGGGTCGCCAGCGCGGCGGCCAGCTCGGCGGGCTCGTTCCACTCCCAATCCTTCTGCGGCGCCAGTCGCACGCGGGCGCCGTTGGCGCCCCCGCGCTTGTCCGTGCCTCGGAAGGACGCGGCGGAGGACCATGCGGTCGCGACCAGACGCGCGACCGTGAGCCCCGAGGCGAGGATCTTCTCCTTCAGGGCCGCGGCGTCCGCGGTGTCGATCTGAGCGCCCTCGGCCGCGGGAACCGGGTCCTGCCAGAGCTGCGGCTCGGCGACGAACGGGCCCAGGTAGCGCGAGAGCGGGCCCATGTCTCGGTGCAGCAGCTTGTACCAGGCCTTTGCGAACGCCAGCGCAAGCTCGTCGGGGTCCTCATAGAAGCGGCGCGCGATCTTCTCGTAGGCCGGGTCGACACGCAGCGCGAGATCCGTCGTCAGCATCATCGGCGCCACGTGCTTGGACGGGTCGTGCGCGTCCGGCACGGTGCCCTGCGCCTCGGGGTTCTCGGGCTTCCACTGCTTGGCCCCCGCCGGGCTCTCGGTCAACTCCCACTCGTACTCGAAGAGATTCTCGAGGAAGCCGTTGTCCCACTTGATCGGGTCCTTCGTCCAAGCGCCCTCGGGGCCGCCGGTGAGCATCCGCACGCCGTTGCCGTTGCGCTGCAGGCTGCCCTTCCAGCCGAGTCCCTGCTGCTCGAGCGGGGCGCCCTCGGGCTCCGGGCCGACCTCGTCGGGCTTGACCGCGCCGTGGGTCTTGCCGAAGGTGTGCCCGCCGACGATCAGGGCCACGGTCTCCTCGTCGTTCATCGCCATGCGGGCGAAGGTCTCGCGGATGTCGGCGGCGGCGGCGAGCGGGTCGGGGTTGCCGTTCGGACCCTCGGGGTTGACGTAGATCAGCCCCATCTGCACCGCGCCGAGCGGCCCCTTGAGCTTTCGCCCGTCGCCATAGCGCTCGTCACCGAGCCACGCGTCCTCCGGACCCCAGAAGATCTCGTCGGGCTGCCAGATGTCCGGGCGCCCGAAGCCGAAGCCGAAGGTCTGAAAGCCCATCGTCTCCATGGCGACGTTGCCCGTGTAGACGAGCAGATCGGCCCACGAGATCTTCCTGCCGTACTTCTGCTTGATCGGCCACAGCAGCCGGCGCGCCTTGTCGAGGCTCGCGTTGTCGGGCCAGCTGTTGAGCGGCGCGAAGCGCTGGGCGCCCTCGCCGCCGCCGCCGCGCCCGTCGGCGATGCGGTAGGTGCCGGCGGCGTGCCAGCTCATGCGGATGAACAGCGGCCCGTAGTGGCCGTAATCAGAAGGCCACCAGTCCTGCGAGGTGCCCATCAGCTCGACCAGATCGCGCCGCAGCTCCTGCACGTCGAGCGTCGCGAACTCGGCGGCGTAGTCGAAGTCATCGCCCATCGGGTCGGAGAGCGGCGAGCGCCGATGCAGGACGCTGAGGTCGAGCTGGTCGGGCCACCAGTCCTTGTTCGTGCGGGGAGCGCGCGTCGTCGGGGTCGGGCTCGGAATCGCTGGGTTCTCGCTCTCGCTGACGCTCTGGCTCATGTCTCTCGCCGGCCTTTCTGCTCTGCGGGTGCCCGTCGGGGCACGCTGCTCGTGATCGTGGGGGTTCGCCCGAACACTAGCTCGCAGCGCCGGGAGGGTTCCGCCGCGTGCGAACCTGGGGTCGTGATCGCTGCGCTGGTCATGATCGGAGCGCCGGGCGCGGGGAAGTCGGCCGTGCTCGACGCGCTCTCGACGCTGCTCGAGCGAGACGGAGCCGAGCACGGCGCGATCGAGAGCGAGGAGCTGACGCGCGGGTTCCCTGCGCTCCCGAACGCCGTGCTGGTCGAGCAGCTCGCCGCCGCGCTGGCCGCGCAGCGCCGGGCCGGCAGGCGCCTGTTCCTGATCGCGTTCACCGCCGAGTCGGAGGACGAGCTGAGCGGCGTGCTCGCCGCCGCCGGGGCGCAGCGGAGCCTTGTCGCCTGCCTGCGTGCGCCCCCAGAGGTGCTCGCCGCGCGGCTGCAGGCGCGCGAGCCCGACTGCTGGCCGGGCAAGGCGGCTCTGGTCGCTCACGCCCGCGAGCTGGCGGACGCTGTTCCCGCGCTGCAGGGGATCGACCTGGAGCTCGACACCGAGGGGCGCGACGCCGCGGACGTCGCGCGCACGGTGCTCGCGGCGATGCGCGAGCGCGGGCTGCTCCAGGCCGTCACGGCTTGGTGTAGTGGCGAACCGGGAACTGCTTGATGTCCGGTGAGGATCCCTTGCGGGCGCCCCGCGCCCGGACTAACGTGAGCGACGTGGTCGAGATGCTGAGCGAGATGCCCGCCGGGACGATCGGCGTCCGCATCTCGGGCCGCGTCACGGGGGCGGACTACCGCGACGTGCTGATCCCGGCGTTGCGGACCGCCGTCGAGAGCGGGGAGGTGCGCGCCCTGTTCGTCGTCGCGGACCACGAGGGCTTCGACATGGGCGCTCTGAAGGAAGACCTGAAAGGGATGCCACCGCTGGCGTTCGAGCACCGGGACGCCTGGAAGCGAATCGCGGTCGCGACCGACGTCGACTGGATGGCCAAAGCCATCGAGCTCTTCAGCTGGCTGATCCCCGGCGAGCAGAAGGTGTTCGGGCTGGACGCGATCGACGACGCCAAGGCCTGGATCGCCGCGGGCTAGATCCGCGTGACGGCCTCGATGTTGTGCCCGTCGGGGTCGAGGACGAACGCGCCGTAGTACTGCTCGGAGTACTCCGGCCGCGGGCCCGGCCCGCCGTTGTCGGTGGCGCCGGCCGCGAGCGCCGCCGCGTGGAAGGCCCGCACCTGCGCGGCGTCATCGGCTCCGAAGGCCACGTGCGCACGGGCGACCGGGTAGGCCGTCGAGATCGCGAACGGCCATTCCTCGGCGTTGCCGAACTCGACCTCGTCGGGCAGGACCTCGCTCTTCAGCGTCTCGCCGAGCCCGAGCGGCGCCAGCGCGAGTTCGTAGAAGGCGCGGCTCCGGGAGAGGTCGCTGACGCCGACCGTGACGTGGTCGATCGCGGCGCGCTTCATCGGCGCCGGCCGGCGCTCAGGAGCCGTACGGCAGCCTGACGCTGCGCCCGAGCGACTCGTAATGGCGGTCGGCCTCGCCCCAGCGATCCGGGTCGCTCGACAGGCGGCGCGCGGTGATCCTCCGCGGGCCGGAGGCGATGCGCTCGCGCGCGCGGAGCACAAGCGTCTCGGCCGTGGCGCGGCTCGTGCCGAGGCTGTGGGCGAGCCCGTCCAGCCCCAGGCTGTCAGCCAGATCGAGGACGACCCGGTCGCGCTCGCCGCGCAGCTCGCGCTTCTGGCGCTCGCGCAGCTCGCGGCGGACCATGGCATCCAGCGCCGCCCCCTCGTGCCCCCGCACCGGTACTCCTCGCTCCATGGCGAGGAGTATTCACGCTTTGCCGGACGGCGTCGGCCTCGGATCCCGCTGTTTGCGTCATAGACTCCGACGCATGCGCCGCCGGGTCACCTTCTCGCGCAACCTGACGTTGTCGCTGTCCCGGACCTGCCGTTGCTTCTGCAAGTACTGCGCGTTCGCCACCCACCAAGCCCACCTGCACTCGCCGGATGAGGTCATCGAGCTGCTCGACGGCGCAGCGCGGCGCCGCGTCAAGGAGCTGCTGGTGCTCACCGGGGAGCGCCCCGAGGTGAACGCCGAGGTGCGGGCGCGCCTGTCGCGCTACGGGCATGAGGACTTCACCTCCTACGTGGTCTGGGCCTGCGAGCGCGCGCTGGAGCGTGGCCTGCTGCCGCACACCAACCTCGGCGTCCTGGGGCGGGAGGACCTCGCCCGGCTCAGGGAGGTGACGGCGTCGCAGGGACTGATGCTCGAGTCGGTCTCCGCGCGCCTGATGCAGACCGTTCACGCCGGCTCGCCGACCAAGCACCCGGCCCGTCGCCTGGAGACGATCGCGGCCGCCGGCGAGCTGAAGATCCCGTTCACCAGCGGCATCCTCGTCGGCATCGGCGAGAGCGAGCAGGAGCGCATGGACTCGCTCGCCGCGATCGCAGAGCTACACGAGCGCCACGGCCACATCCAGGAGGTGATCCTCCAGAACTTCGTCCCGCACCAGCGCTACTACGGCCAGGAGCCGGCCGAGATCGCCGACGACGCGGCGCGCGAGTACTGGCGCACCGGCGTCGCCGAGGGCCGGCCGCAGCTGCCGCTTCCCGAGTGGGCGTGTCCGGTCGAGATCGAGGACATGAAGCGGCTGATCGGGGAGGCGCGGCGCCTGATGCCCGGTGTCGGCATCCAGATCCCACCCAACCTCGCCGACTGGTGGGGCGAGCTCGTCGCCGCGGGCGCGACCGACCTCGGCGGACTGTCGGCGAACGGCGATCACATCTCGCCCGAGCACCCGTTCCCCTCGCCCCATCAGGTCCGCCGCGAGCTGCAGCGCGACGGCTATGCCCTGACCGAGCGCCTCTGCGTCTACCCCGAGTACATCGGCCAGGAGTGGGTCGCCCAGGGGGTGCTCGACACGATCAAGGCGCGCTACTGGTCGTTCATCCCGCGCAGCGGCTCCGGTCGTACGGAGCCGCCCACGCCGATCGCACCGAGCCTCGTGCCGGGCGCGATCGAACGCGCGCGGGAGGGCCGCGCTCTGACCGCGCAGGAGCTGACGGCGATGTTCGCCGAGACGCGCCCGCAGGCGATCGAGGAGATGCGGGTCGCAGCCGACGAGCTGCGCGCCGAGCTCGCGGGGGAGACGGTGACGTTCGTCGTCAACCGCAACGTCAACATCTCCAATGTCTGCACCGTCGGCTGCGCCTTCTGCGGGTTCGGCCAGGGCAAGCGCTCGCCGGACGCCTACGAGCACGACGCCGAGGAGTTCGTCGGGCGGTTGCACGACGCGCTCGACTTCGGCGCCACCGAGATCTGCATCCAGTCGGGGATCCACCCGGATTGGTCGCTGGAGGACTACCTGGGGTGGCTGCGGCTTGCGAAGGAGACCGCCCGCGCGGCCGGCGCCGAACTGCACCTGCACGCGTACAGCCCGATGGAGATCGCGCACATGTGCGACATCTCCGGGCTGCCGCCGTCCGAGGTCTTCGCTCGCCTGCGCGACGCGGGCCTCGACTCCACGCCGGGTACGGCCGCAGAGGTGCTGCACGACGGCGTGCGCCAGCGGATCTCGCCGAACAAGCTCCCCGTCGCGCGGTGGGTCGAGATCATCGAGGCCTCCCACGTCGCCGGCCTGCGCTCCACCTCGACCGTGATGTTCGGTCACATCGAGGAGCCCTGGGAGCTGGCTGAGCACATGCGGGTCGTGCGCGAGCTCCAGGAACGGACCGGCGGCATCACCGAGTTCGTGCCGCTGTCGTTCATCCCCTTCCAGACCCTGCTCGGGCGCACCCACGGCGTGGAGGAGATCTCCCGGGAGGAGAACCTCAAGCACACGGCTGTCTTCCGCCTGGCGCTCGGCAGGACCATCCCCAACGTGCAGGCGAGCTGGGTGAAGATGGGCCTCGACGCGGCCACCGAGGCGCTGCACTGGGGCGTCAACGACCTCGGCGGCACGCTGATGGAGGAGTCGATCAGCCGGCTCGCCGGCAGCTACCACGGCGTCAAGCTCGACCCGGATCAGCTCGTCGCCGCCGCCCACGCGGCCGGACGGCCGGCGGCGGAGCGCACGACCCTGTATGAGATCCGGCGGCGCTACCCGCTCCCGGCCGGCGGGGAATGGTCCGTCGAGGCGGCTGCCGCCGTCTAGCTCCAGCCCCGGGCGAACTGCCCGTGGAAGCCGAACGGGATGTGGTGGGGGACCTCCGCCCGCGCCAGCTCGCCCAGATCCGCCGCGTCGAGCACCAGCAGGAACGAGCGCCCGGAGCGTGCGTCGAGCACCACCGACAGCAGGGCGCCGGCGTCCTCGTCCGCGCCGTCCGGCTCGGCCACGAAGACCGGCTCGCCGGGGTAGCAGCCCGGCTCCGACCAGCTCACCGTGTGCCCCGACTCCGTGTCGACCTTGGCTATGCGTTCCAGCCAGCCGCCCCCGCCCGTCCCGTTGCCCCACACATAGCGGTACGGGCGCTCGTTGTGGCTGCCGTAGGCGATCCGCGGCAGCTCCAGGTCCTCCTCGGCCAGCGTCGAGCGCTGCACATCTCCCCGGCCTGCGTCGAGCCGGAATCTCGTGAGCTTCGCGCCACGGACAGGCGCGCCGGCACGCAGCCGCTCGAGGTAGAGGTCCTCGACGATCCCCGGGTCCTCGTAGGCGCACAGGTCGACGACCACCTCGTCGTCCCGCTCGAACGCGTTGACATGGTGGAAGGCGAAGCAGGCATCTCCCGTCAGCGTCGCCCCGGCGCGACCGCTCACGCGGTCGATCAGGGTGAAGCGCGTGCCCAGCTCGGGCTTCCAGCGGTAGTTCTCGATGTAGGGCCGGCCCGAGAGCGCGAGCGAGAGCGGGTTCACGACGAACGGGAACTCCGCGAGCACGATCCAGCGCTCGGTGAGGCCGAAGGAGTGCATGTAGGCGGGCTCGCGGACGGAGAGGCTCGCGAGCAGGCGGGGCTTTGCGGCGGCGGGATCGACGCCGAAGAAGCGGTAGCTGCTGCGCGGGCCGAGCTTGGCCGCGTAGTTGACCATGCCCCCCGTGGCGCGGTCGAGGTGGGGGTGGGCGGTCGTGAGCTCGCCCGGTGCGCGATAGGGAGGCGCCTCAGCCGCGCGCAGCGTACGGGCGTCGAACTGGACCGGCAGCGGCGTCTCGGTCATCGCGACGAACTTCTCGCCCAGTCTCGCGACGTTGACGTTCGCGTTGTCCGAGATCGCCCGGCCGGGGGCGAACAGCGTCTGCACGCGCCCCCACAACGAGCGGCAGGGGTCGGTCGCGAACTCGCGGTAGGCGATCTGTCCCGTCTCCCGTGCAGCGCGGTAGGAGCGGCCCTCGAGGTAGCGGTTGCCGTACGAGACGCGCCCGCCGTCGATCGTGAAGCGGTGCAGCATCGCGAGCCCGTCGAACCAGTGGCGCATCTTCTGCTCACCGACCTCGAAGCGGGCGGGGCCCGTGCGCAGCAGCGAACCGCCGAGCCAGGGCGGGATGGCCCCCGTGAGCGGCAGCTCCTCGACGGTCGTCTCGTCGTCGAGGGTCGTGAAGCCGAGCGTGGGGGTGGATCGCGTCAGGGGAGCCGCAGCAGACATCATCATTCTCCTTGTATCGTTCGATCCGAACCATACGCACCGTAGTATAGGATTGCCCGGATGTCAAGCGCGCGGCTGAGCGAGACCTCCTACATCGTGCTCGGGCTGCTCGAGCAGATCGAGCCGGCGACCCCGTACGACCTCAAGCAGCTCGCCGCCGTCAGCACGGTCAACTTCTGGACGGTCCCACACACCCAGATCTACGCCGAGTGCGGCCGTCTCGCCGAGGAGGGCCTGCTCTCGGAACGGCGCGAGGAATCGGGGCGCCGCCGGCGCATCTACCGGCTCACGGCCGAAGGGCGGCGGGTGCTCGAGCGCTGGCGCGAGGACGCGACGGGCGGTCTTTACGAACTGCGCGACGTCGCCACGCTCAAGCTGTTCTTCGGCGCCGACCCGGGGCGGCTGGCCGCGGAGCAGGTGCAGGCGCATCGCGGCCGCCTGGCCGAGTACGAGGAGCTGCTGTCCGCACTGGAGCAAGGGGCGCCGGAGGGATGGCGCCTCGCGCTGACGCTCGGGATCGGCCACGAGCGGGAGTTCATCCGTTTCTGGTCCTCGCTGACCGCCCCGTCGCCGGGCTAGCGGAACAGGTCTTCCGCGAGCGCGCGCAGCAGCGGGCGCGCGCCGGGACCGTCGGCGTCGGTCACGAAGCGCTCGAGCCCCTCGATCAGCACGACCGGCTCAGAGGAGTCCTTCGCGCGCGCGAGATCCGAGGCGGCGGCGATGGAGTCGGCCACCGCCAGCCACGTGGCCTCCAACTCGGTGCCTTCGGCGTCCGTGCGCCCGCGCCAGTCGTCGAGCGGTTGCAATCCGGCGAGCCCGATCGCCACGTCGAGTTGCCCGTGACGCCAGGCGCGGCCGAAGCTGTCGGTGATGAGGACAGCGGGGGCGGGGGAGCGCAGCCGTGCGCGGAGCGCCCGCGCCGAGGCGTCCGGGTCGGCAGGCAGCACGATCGCGCGGTCGCTCGCGCCCGCGTTCGAGACATCTACGCCGGCGTTCGCGCAGACGAAGCCGTGGTGCGTGCGCGCGATCAGGACCCCGCGCTCGGCGCGCAGGACCTCGGCCGACTGGTCGAGCACGACCTGCACGAGACGGGGGTCCTTGCCCTGCTCGCGCGCCAGCTGGAGCGCGCGCGCTCCCGGCTGGACGCTCGCGAGCTCGACCACGGCGCCCTCGGCCTTCGAGACGACCGTGTGGGCGATCGCCACCACGGCTCCGGGCGCCGGGCCCGCGTCCGCCACGGCAGCCGCAACGATGCCGGCGAGGTCCTCCCCCGGGCGGATCTCGGGGATCCCGGGTAGCGCCCGGGCGCTGAACGCCGCCACCGGGGCCCTACGCGTGCGCGCCGAGCGCGACGGCTGCCGCCGCATCCTCGGCGGCGAGCACGGCGCGCGTCCTCGGCGCGGCGGTGCCGCCCGCTGCCGCGGTGAGCGCGTCGCGCAGAGCGGCCAGGTCCGCCACGGTGTCGACGTCGAATGTGAGCGATCGCAGCGCGACGATGCGGCAGGTGACCCCTGCTTCGCGCGCGAGGCCCTGGTGGCGCGCGCAGCTACCCGGCCCGAAGCTCGGCTCGATCGCGCGCGGCGGCGCGAGCAGCAGCCCGTTCGTGCCGGTGCCGTGGCGGTCGGGGAGGATCGCGACCTCCGGCCCGCCGCGCCCGTGCTCGCGCAGCAGCTCACCGAGCTCGGCCGGGTCCAGCGCCGGGCAGTCCCCCGGGACGAGCAGCACGCGTTCGAAACCGCATGCGAGCGCCTCGGCGATGCCGAGCGCCGCAGCGGCCGACTGGCCCGCCTCGCTTCCGTCCTCGATCACCCTCGCCCCGTCCGCGGAGGCGGCGCTCGCCACCTCGCCCTCGCGGGTCACGACAACGGTCAGCTCGACGCCCTCGGTGGCCGCCAGCGCGTCGAGCACGTCGGCGACCATCGCGCGCGCCAGCGCCAGCCGCAGGGGGTCCGGGACGTGCGCGCCCAGCCGCTGCTTGGCGCGGCCGAAGCTCTTGACGGGGAGGATCGCGGCGGTGCGCACGGCTCTCGTCGTGAGACTAGCTGGCGCCGCGCAGCCTGCCGGCGAACTCGACCACTTCTCCCGCGAGGCGCGCGCGCTGCTCCGGGCCGTCCATCAGCGTCGGCGTGCGGAGTGACGGCAGCGCGCCGTCGAGCTCCTCGTCGGCGACGATCCCGTCGAGGAGCTCGCCGTAGTGCTCGCGCACGCCGCGTGCGGTGCACTCGCGCCCTGCGAGCGCCATGAACGCGGCCGTCGGGCCCTTCAGCACCGCTCCACCCACGATCGGGCTGACGGCGAGCACGGGCGCAGGCGCCTCTCGCAGCGCGTCCTGCATCCCCGGCACGGCGAGGATCGGAGCGATCGAGGCCAGGGGGTTGGACGGGCCGATGACGATCGCCCCTGCGCCCGCGATCGCGGCGAGCACGGCCGCGCTCGGGCGCGCTTCCTCGGCGCCGCGGAACTCGAGGCCGTCGATCGGGCCGGCGGCGCGGCCCCGGATCATGAACTCCTGGAAGCCGGTCCAGCCGCCGGCCGGCGTCGAGACCCAGGTGCGGACCGGCTCGTCGCTCATCGGCAGGACCGGGACCGGCTGGGAGATGGATGCGTTGAGGGATCGGAGGGCCTCGGTGGCGCTCGAACCCCTCGCGAGCAGGTTCGAACGCCGCAGGCACCAGGCGAGGTCGCGGTCGCCGAGGTTGAACCACACGTCCTCGCCGCGGGCGCGCAGCTCGTCCATCACCGTGAAGGTGTCCTCGCGCAGCCCCCAGCCGCGCTCGTCGATCAGGCCGGCCAGCCAGAAGGAGACGAGGTCGGGGTCGGGGGAGACGAGCGCGCCGTGGATCTCGATGTCATCCCCGGTGTTGGCGATCACCGTCAGGTGCTCGGGCCCGAACGCCTCCAGCATCCCGAGCGCGAGCTTCGCGCCGCCGGTGCCGCCCGAGAGCAGCACGATCGGCTCGGCGGGGGCGCTCACTCCCAGAGGGCGTCGGGCAGCCCGCTCAACCTGATGCCGGCGTGTGCCTTGTAGCGCACGTTGACGGCGATCAGCAGCGCGGTCAGCGACTCCGCCGTGCGCGAGTTCTCAAGGCGCCCGCAGTCGACGCAGCGCAGCCCCTCGACGTGCTCGAGCATCTGCGCCGCCTCGCGCTTGTCGGCACGGGAGTCCCCGCACACGAGCACGTCCTGGTCGAGCGGGTGATCGAGCTCGGCGAGCGAGGCGGCCGAGACCGTGTGCAGCGCCGAGACCACGCGCACGCCCTCGGGGACCAGCTCGGCGGCCTGCTGGGCGGCCGAGCCCTGCCACACGCCCAGCATGCGCGTGGCTTTGCCGCCGACCGCCGCCGCCAGCGGGACGGTCGCGTCGATCAGCAGCTTGCCCGGCTCCAGAGCGTGTTTGATCAGGTCGAGGGTCTCGCTCTGGCTGCGGAACGGCACGCTCAGCACCACGATCGGGGCCGCCGCCACCGCGTCCGCGTTCGCGCGCCCGCTGAACTCGCCCTCGGGAACCAGCGCGGTCGCTTTCAGCGCCGTGTCGCGCGCCCGCTCGGCGTCGCGCGAACCGATCTCGATCGGGATCCCCGCCCGGCCGAGGCGCAGCGCCAGGCCGAAGCCGAGCGCGCCGGATGCGCCGATGATCGCGACGGGGTCGTGGCGGCTGGGCGGCACGGCGGCCGAGTATAGGCTTCCGCCGATGATGCTCGAGGACAGGGTGGCGCTCGTCACGGGTGGTGCTTCGGGGATCGGCGCGGCGACCGCCCGCCGGCTGGCGGCGGAGGGCGCCCGCGTCGCTGTAGCCGACGTGAACGAGGACGGGGCGCGCGAGATCGCCGCGGAGCTGGATGGCTTCGGCTGCGCGATGGACGTCGCCGAACCCGCCTCCGTGCGGGCGGCCGTGGCGTCGATCGAGAACGAGCTGGGGCCGGTGGAGGTGCTGGTCAACAACGCCGGCACCGACCGTTTCGCCTTCTTCGTCAACACCGACGAGGAGCTCTGGGACCTCGTCCTCGGGGTCAATCTCCGCGGGGTCATGGCCGTCACGCACGCCGTGCTGGGCGGCATGCAGGAGCGCCGTGCGGGCACGATCGTCAACGTCGCGAGCGAGGCCGGCCGTGTCGGCTCGCAGGGATCGGCGGTCTACTCCGCCGCGAAGGCCGGGGTGATCGGGTTCACGAAGGCGATCGCGCGCGAGGCCGCGCGCTACCGCGTGCGCTGCAACGCCGTCGCGCCCGGGCCGATCGAGACGCCGCTGCTGAACGCCGCGCCGGCGATGCTCGGCGAGCTCGGCGAGCGGCTGAAGCAGGGCATGGTGGATGCCACTGCGCTCGGGCGCAGCGGGCAGCCGGAGGAGGTCGCGGACGCGATCGTCTTCCTCGCTTCCGAGCAGTCCTCCTACGTGACCGGGCAGACGCTGAACGTCAGCGGCGGCCTGTCGATGTGGTGAGCACCGGGCCCTAGGCGCGCCGTCGGAGCGGCCCCGCCCGGGTCGTAGAGTGCGAGCCATGCAGACTCTCCCCAGCTCCGCCCGCATCCGCGAGGTCGGACCGCGCGACGGCTTCCAGAACGAGCCGGAGGTGATCGCAACCGCGCAGAAGGTCGAGCTGATCGACGCGCTCGCCGGCACGGGGCTGCGGCGCCTGGAGGTGACGAGCTTCGTGCGCGGAGACGTGATCCCCCAGCTCGCGGACGCCGAGCAGGTGCTGGCGGCGATCGAGGTGCCAGCCGACGTCAGCGTGACGGTGCTGATCCCCAACGAGCGCGGCCTGGACCGGGCGCTCGCGCTGAGGGACAGCGCGAGCCGGGACAGGCCGGTGTTCGACGATGTCAACGTCTTCCTGTCGGCGTCGGAGACCCACAACCGGCACAACGTGAACCGCTCGATCGCTGACTCGCTGGCGGGCGTGGAGCGCGTGCTCGCTCGTGCGCGCGATGCCGGGCTGCGCTGCGAGGGCGTGATCTCGACGTCGTTCGGCTGCCCCTACGAGGGGGACGTACCGGCACAGCGCGTCTTGGAGATCGCCGCGGCGCTGCAGGAGGCGGGCGCGCAGGAGATCGGCTTCGGCGACACCACGGGGATGGCGAACCCGCGTCAGGTGCGCGAGTTCTTCGAGGTCGCACGCGACTCTCTGCAGGGCGTCGAGCTGACGGCGCATTTCCACAACACCCGCGGGCAGGGCCTGGCGAACGTCCTCGCCGCGCTCGAGGCCGGCGTGGACTCGTTCGAGTCGAGCTTCGGCGAGCTGGGCGGCTGTCCCGTGCCGGCTGGCGCGACGGGGAACATCGCGACAGAGGACCTCGTGTCGATGCTGGAGGAGATGGGGATCGAGACGGGGGTCGACCTGCCCGCGCTGCTCGCCTGCTCGGAGCGCGTCCAGGATCTGCTCGGACGGCCGCTCGGGAGCCACACGCTCGTGGCCGGCCCGGTCGAGTGGCACCGCTGAGCCCCGCAGGTCGTCCCGGGAACAACGGCCACCCGCTCGGACTGCTCGGCACGATCCTCGTCGCGGTGACGGTGGTGCTGCGGGTGGCCTACATGTTCTGGCGCCGCCGGCGCCGCTAGCCCGCGAGCGCCTGCTCGACCTCGCGCGCGCTCTCGCGGGCGGCGGCCACGCAGTACTCCTGCACCGCGACCTCCATCTCGAGGGTCTGCGCGAGCGCCGGGCGCGCCGAGGCGTCGAGCACGCGCTTGGCGCGGCCGACGGCGACGGGGGAGTTCGCGAGCAGCTCATCCACCAGCGCCTGCGTCGCGTCATCCAGCTCCTCGGGCTCGACGACGCGGTTGACGAGGCCGATCCGATGCGCCTCCTCGGCGCCGATCAGCCGCGCGGTCATGATCAGCTCCTTCGCGCGACCGAGGCCGACGACCGCCGGCAGCCGCGTCGAGCCGCCCACGTCGGGGATGATCCCGAACTTGACCTCGGGCAGGCCGAGCGACGCGTCGCTCGAGGCGACTCGCAGGTCGCAGCCGAGGGCGACCTCGAGCGCGCCGCCGACGCACGTGCGGTGGATCTGGCAGACGACCGGCTTGGCCATCTCTTCGCACAGGTTCGCGCAGTCCAGGAACACGTCGCGGAACGGGCGCAGCATGCCGACCTGGCCGGTGGAGTCCATCAGCTCGTTGAGGTCCACCCCCGCGGAGAAGACGGGGCCGTTGCCGCGGAGCACGACGCAGTGCACGGACGGCTCGGCCGCCGCCTCGCGCAGCTCCGAGCCGAGCGCGCGCAGCAGCTCCTGGTTCATCGCGTTGCGCTTCTCGGGGCGGTTGAGGACGATGTGGCGGACTGCGCCCCGGTCCTCTCTCTCGACGATGCTCACGGCCTGCCTCCTCGCGTGCTGGTGGTCCTCAAGCGTACGCGAGGGCGGTCCGAGGGGGGAGCCGCGTGGACGCCTCGCCGGCGAGACCGGCGCGCGGCGCTCAGCTGAGGTCGAGCACCGTCGTCGGCGGCTGAATCGCCTCGTCCGCGCCCTCGCGCGGGACGATCGCCGTGCCGATCGCGAAGAACTCGATCGTGTGGCTGCCCCAACCGTGGCTCTTCTCCTGCAGCTGGACGCCGACGATCCCCTCGGCGGAGTTCTGCTGCGCCTCGGTCTGCATGCGCTCCATCGCCAGCTCGCGCGCGTCGTAGATCGCCTGGGTGTAGTTGGCGAGCTCGACGTTGCGGCCGGTCTGGGCCATCGACTGGAGCATCCCGCGGTGCGCGACGTGGTAGACGCAGCTGCCCATCACCATCCCGACGGGCCGGTGCCCGGTGCGCAGGAGCGTCCAGAAGTCCTGGCCCGAGAGGTCGCTTGTGAACGGCCGCCCGTTCGGCGCGCGGTGAAGCACCCCGTCGCGGTGCTTGACGGCCGTGCCGATCGCGATGAACTCGGCCATGTCCTGGCCCCATTCGTAGCGGCCGATGTCGAGCCGCACCCCCACGATGCCGTCGGCTCCGAGCTGGTCGGCCTCCTCCTCCATGCGCGTCATCGCGAGCTGCCTGGCGCCGTACATCGCCTCGGAGAGGACGGTCATCTCCTGGCTTTTCTTCCAGCCGGCCATCTGGATGCCGATGTGGTAGATCGAGCTGCCGACCACGAGGCCGAGCGGCTCGAAGCCGGCCTCCTTGACCAGCAGGAACTCGTTCACCGAGAGGTCCGAGGTGAACAGGCCGGCCTTGTTCTGCTTCAGCCGCTCCCGGCCGGCCTCGGGCACGCCCTCCAGCGATGCCGGGTCGTAGGTGCTCTCGCCGTCGCTCATGGTCGCGCGCTCGCTCTCAGTTGAGGTTGATGATCGTCTTTGGCGATGGAGGCTCCCCGGGGCCGGCCTGGCGGATCGCCGTGCCGATCACGTCGAAGCCCATCACCATGCCGTTCTGCCCGCCGGGCCGCACGGTGTGCTCGACGCGCATCCCGACGACCCCGCTCGCGTTCACGCTCGCCGCCTGCGCCGTGACCCGCGTCATCACGCTCTCCCGCGCCTGGTACACCCCCTGCGTGTAGTCGCCGAGCTCCTGGTTCTGCATCATCCCGAGCATGCCGATCTGCCCGCTGCGCCAGGATTGGACGAAGAAGATCGAGGTCCACGCGACGACGCCCAGCGTTTCGTAGCCGGCACGCCGGAGCTTGGCGTAGTCGGGCACCGAGAGCTCGGTGAGCACGGCTTGGCCCCGGGCGCGGGAGCCGGCGCCCCGGTCGCCGACCCGGATCGCGGTCCCGACGACAACGCACTCCAGCGCGCCTTCGGTGAACTCGCGTTCGCCCTTGCTGATCCTGACCCCCACGACGGCGTCCGCGCCCAGCTCTTCCGCCTCGATCGCCAGCCGCCTGAAGGCCCGGTCGCGCGCCTGGTTCCAGGCGCCGGAGAGCGCGTCCAGTTCGTACATGAAGCCGCCCGCATAGACGCCGGGAAGCACGCCGGCGTACCCGCCCACCTGGTAGATCGAGCTGCCCATCACCTGCGCCAGCGGCGTCAGGCCGAGTTCGTGGCAGAGCGCGAACGAGCCGACGGACAGATCGGATGTGAACGCGCCCGCGCCTTCGCCGAGCTCGCGCAGGCGCCGCGCGGCCGCGAGCGGTATCCCGCCGGCTTCGACGCGCGCCTGCGACTCCTCGAGCTCGCGCTCCTGCGCGCCGTCGAGCTCGCCTCCTGGGGGCTGTCCCGGCGCGTTCATGCAAGCAGCCGTTCGAGCGCCAGCCGGGCGCCGGTGTCCCGGGCGGCCTCCTCGCGCAGATCTCCCGTCACGGCCTCGATCCACGCGTCGGCGTCCAGCGCGTCGTGCCCGATCGCGATGCCGCCGCTGAGCCGCTCGCGCGAGCCGCGCAGAGTGCCGCCCTCGAGCCGCAGGCGGTAGCGGCAGCTGCCGAGCTCGACCTGCAGCGAGCGTGCGGTGCGCGGTCCGCGGCCCAGCAGGCCGCCGCCGCGGCGCTCGACGCTGGTGCGCTCGGGCAGCGCCTCTTCGAGCTTACTCGCGAGCGCCCCGAAGAAGACTGTCAGGTCAGCACCGCCTGCCCGCAGTCCCGCGGCTGACAGGTCGAACGATTCCCCGTTCTCCACGCGCGAAGGCTACCCGCATCCGATCGACACGAGCGCCGGCGTCTGCGCAGGGCGGCGCGGGGGGAGATCCGGCCCCGCCTTGTTGTGGAGGGTTCGCGCCGGAGGCCGTGCAGATAGGGTCCGGGGCCGAAAACAGCGGCGAGCGCGAGCGGAGGGTCGATGGCGGAGATCAAGCAGGTCGGAGTTCTTGGAGCGGGCCTCATGGGGCACGGCATCGCCCAGGTGGCGGCCGAAGCCGGATACGAGGTCGTCCTGCGAGAGGTCGACGACGCGACGCTCGCGAAGGGGATCGGCAAGATCGAGAAGCAGCTCGCCCGCGCCGTCGAGAAGGGCAAGGCCGGCCAGGAGGATGCCGACGCGGTGCGCGGCCGGATCGACGGAACGACCGACTATGAGGCGCTCGCCGGCTGTGACCTCGTGATCGAGGCGATCACCGAGAGCCTGCCGCTGAAGCTCGAGATGTGGGCGGCGCTCGACACGATCGTCAAGCCCGAGGCGCTCTTCGCGACCAACACCTCCTCGCTCGCCGTGATCGACCAGGCGGCCGGCACCTCGCGCCCCGAGCAGTTCGTCGGCCTGCACTACTTCAACCCGGCGCAGGTGATGAAGCTCGTCGAGGTCGTCCGCTGCGTGACGACGAGCGACGCGACGCTCGAGACCGCGCTCGCGTTCGCGCGCTCGGAGGGCAAGCTCGCGATCCCGACGCGTGACAAAGCCGGCTTCATCGTCAACCGGCTGCTGGTCCCGTACATGCTCGACGCGATGCGCGCCTACGAAGAGAGCGTCGGCTCCGTCTCCGAGATCGACGAGGCGATGAAGGCCGGCGCCGGGCACCCGATGGGCCCGCTGACACTGGCTGACTTCGTCGGGCTCGACACGCTCGGCTCGATCTGCGACGTCCTCTTCGACGAGTTCCGCGAGCGGCGCTTCGCCCGGCCGCCGACCCTGCGCAAGATGCTCGCGGCAGGCTGGTACGGGCGCAAGTCCGGGATGGGCTTCTACGACTACTCCGGCGAGGCGCCGGCGGACAACCCCGGCATCTGAGGCGCAGAGCGCCCGAACGGCGCGTCGGGAGCTAGATTGCTGGCATGAGCGACGCCTCCAACCTGCGCGCCTCCGACGAGGATCGCGAGCGCTACGCCCAGAACCTGCGCGAGCACTTCGCCGCGGGACGCATCGTCGAGGATGAGCTTGCCGACCGGCTGGACGCGGTGTACGAGGCGCGCACGATGTCAGAGCTCGAAGCGGTCGTCGACGACCTGCCCGCGCTGCCGGTCAGCCCGGCCGCGAGGCGCGCTGAGCTGGCCGAGCGCCGAACTGAGCTGCGGCGCCACCTCGTGCAGCAGGCGGGCGGTGCGCTGACCCCGTTCGTGCTCTGCACCGTCGTCTGGGCCGCCTCCGGGGCGAGCGGCCCCTTCTGGCCCGCGTTCCTGCTGATCTTCCCGGCGCTGTTCGTGCTCCGCAACGGCTGGCGCCTCTACGGTCCGGCTCCCGATCTCGACCGCGTGCACCTCGAGCTCGGCCGCGGGCCGCGCGGCGGGCGGGGGCGCCGTCGCCACCATCGCGGCCCGCACCGCGGGCACATGCGATGAGCGCGAGCGAGACCGAGGCCGACCGCGGCGAGCCCGCGCTGGAGGGCGCGGTCGAGCGCGCGCTGCAGGGCGGGCCCGAGCGTCATCGCGGCAAGGCCCTCGAGCAGGGCAAGCTCCCGGTGCGCGAGCGCGTCGCGCAGCTGCTGGACGAGGGCTCCTTCTCCGAGGAGGCGCTGCTCGCGAACTGGCACCAGGACGGCCTGGGCGCGGACGGCGTCGTGACCGGAGTCGGGACGGTCGACGGGCGCCCGGTCGCGCTGATGGCGAACGACCCGACCGTCAAGGCCGGGTCGTGGGGGCCGAAGACCGTCGAGAAGATCCTGCGCATCCAGGAACGCGCGCTGTCCCTCGAGGTGCCGATGGTCTACCTCGTCGACTCGGCGGGGGCGCGCATAACCGAGCAGGTGCAGATGTTCCCGGGGCGGCGCGGCGCCGGGCGGATCTTCCACAACCAGGTCAAGCTCTCCGGCGTCGTGCCGCAGGTTTGTGTTCTGTTCGGGCCGAGCGCGGCCGGCGGCGCCTACATCCCCGCATTCTGCGACATCGTGATCATGCGCGAGGGCAACGCCTCGATGTACCTGGGGTCGCCGCGCATGGCCGAGATGGTGATCGGCGAGAAGGTCACGCTCGAGGAGATGGGGGGCGCCAAGATGCACACCGGCGTCTCCGGCTGCGGCCACCAGCTCGTGCGCAGCGACGACGAGGGGATCGCGTTCGCCCGCCGCTACCTCTCCTATCTGCCCGGGAGCTGGCGCTCGGAGCCGCCCGCCGCGCCGCCGGCAGCGCCGGCCGAGGGGCGGCCGCTCGGCGAGCTGATCCCCGCCGACGAGAACAAGCCATTCGACATCAAGGAGCTGATCGCGGCCCTCCTCGACGAGGGCTCGCTCCTGGAGATCCACCCGCGCTGGGCAAAGGAGCTGGTGGTCGGCTTCGCGCGCCTGGACGGGCAGGCGGTGGGGATCGTCGCCAACCAGCCCAAGCACAAGGGCGGCGTGCTGTTCTCGGACTCCGCGGACAAGGCCGCGCGGTTCATCTGGAACTGCAACGCCTTCAACGTGCCGCTCCTCTTCCTCGCCGATGTCCCGGGTTTCATGATCGGCACGCAGGTCGAGCGCGACGGCATCATCCGCCACGGCGCCAAGATGATCAGCGCAGTCAGCGAGGCGACCGTGCCGAAGATCTCGGTGATCGCTCCGCAAGGCCTATGGCGCCGGCCTGTATGCGATGGCGGGCCCCGCCTTCGAGCCGGACTGCTGCATCGCGCTGCCGAGCGCGTCGATAGCGGTGATGGGTCCCCAGGCCGCGATCAACGCCGTCTACTACAACCAGCTCCAGGCGATCGCCGGCGAGCAGGAGCGAGCAGCCGAGACCGAGCGCCTGCGCGCCGAGTACGCGGCCGACATCGACATCCTGCACCTGGCCTCGGAGATGGTGATCGACGCGGTTGTCGCCCCCGAGCTGCTGCGCGAGGACCTGATCCGGCGCTTCGCCCACGCCCGCGGCAAGCAGCGGCGGTGGCCGGCCAAGCACAACCCGGTCACGCCGGTCTAGATTTCGGCCATGCAGCCCGTCGAGCTGGCATACGCGGGGATCGCCAGACAGGCTCAGCTGATCGCCGCCGGCGAGGTCTCCTCGCGCGAGCTGGTGGAGCTGTACCTCGCCCGCATCGCGCGGCACGAGCCGGCGCTGAACGCGTTCCGCGTCGTGTTCGCGGAACGCGCCCTGCTCGAAGCGGACCAGGCCGACAGCCGCCGCTCGGCCGGGGCGCCGCGGCCGCTGCTCGGTGTGCCGATCGCCGTCAAGGACGACATCGACATCGCCGGCGAGCTGACCGCATGGGGCACGAACGCTCGCGACACCGTGGCCGCAGCCGACGCGGAGGTCGTGCGGCGGCTGCGCGGGGCGGGGGCGGTGATCATCGGCAAGACGAACGTTCCCGAGATGACGCTGTGGCCGTTCACGGAGACGGCGACATACGGAGTGACCCGCAACCCGTGGGACCTCCAGCGCGCGCCCGGCGGATCGAGCGGTGGCAGCGGCGCCGCGGTGGCGGCCGGCCTCGTCGGCGCGGCGCTCGGCTCCGACGGTGCCGGCTCGATCCGCATCCCCGCTGCCTGGTGCGGGCTCGTCGGGCTCAAGCCCCAGCGCGGCAGGGTCTCGCTCGCGCCGCGACCCCGCGCATGGCACGGGATGTCGGTCGACGGGGTGCTCACGCGCCGCGTGGCAGACACGGCGTTCTTCCACGACATCGCGTCGGGCGTCGACCGACGTCGATCTCGACCGTCCCGACCCGCCCGCAGTGCCCTACGCCCAGGCCGCCGCGACGCCCCCGGGGCGGCTGCGGATCGCCTGGTCGACGAAGTTCCCCGGGATCGTCCTCGCGAAGCTCTCGCCCGACGCGCAGGCGTGCGCTCGCCGAGACGGTCGAGCTGCTCGCGCTCGCTCGGCCACGAGGTGCACCAGCGCGACCCCGACTACGGCAACGATGCGATCCCGAGCCGTGATCGTCGCGTTACATGCGCGGTGCGCACGACGACATCGGCCTGCTCGATCATCCCGAGCGGCTCGAACGCCGCACGCGCGCGTTCGGCCGTCTCGGCGGCTTGATCGGCGACGGGCTGCTGCAGCGCTCCTTCGACGGCGAGGCGGCGGTCACGGCGCGGATCAACCGTGTCTTCGAGGACCTCGACTTCCTGCATGACACCGGCGACCGCCGCCCTGCCGCCGCCGATCGGTGCGCTGCAGGGCCGGGGTGCGCTGATGGACGCTGAACGCCGTCGCCGGCTGGGTCCCATACAACGGCGTGTGGAACCTCACCGGCCAGCCCGCGATCGCTGTCCCCGCCGGGCTCTCGCCCGACGGGTTGCCGCTGTCGGTGCAGATCGTCTCGCCGCCCGGCCGGGAGGGGCCGCTGCTCTCGCTCGCCGCGCAGCTCGAAGCGGAGCGGCCGTGGGCCGAGCGCCATCCCCCCGGGTTCGATTGAGCACGGAGCTCGCGGAGCTGGCCGCCGAGGCCGCCGCGGCTGGCCGGCGGCCTGCTGCGCGAGCGCGCCGAGCGCGGCGCTGAGAGCGGGGTCTCGAGCAAGAGCACTCCGACCGACCTCGTCAGCGAGGCCGACCTCGCCGCCGAGCGCGCGATCCGCGAGCTGCTGAGCGCGCGGCGCCCGGATGACGGCTTCCTCGGCGAGGAGGGCGGCGACGAGCCCGGGGCCAGCGGCCTGCGCTGGGTCGTGGACCCGCTCGACGGGACCGTCAACTTCCTGTTCGGGATCCCGCAGTGGTCGGTGAGCGTCGCGGTGGCCGACGGCGACGGCGCCGTCGCCGGTGCGGTCTTCGACCCGAACCGCGGACGAGCTGTTCACGGCCGTGCGTGGCGGTCGCGGCGCGCGCTGTCGACGGCGGACCGCGAGTCTGAGCTGCACGGTCGCGCGTCCGACCCGAGCGGCGACGGGGGACTCGCGACAGCGATGGTGGCCACCGGACTCGCCTACGACGCCGGCGTCCGCGAGCGCCAGGGACAGGTGCTCGCACGTCTCGCGGGCCGGGTGCGCGACATCCGCCGCACCGGCAGCGCGGCGCTCGACCTCGCCTGGACGGCGGCTGGGCGCTACGACGCCTATTTCGAGCGCTCCGTGAAGCCTTGGGACGTCGCGGCGGGAGAGCTGATCTGCCGCTGCGCCGGGCTCGCGGTGCGAGACCTCCGGAGCACGACGGGCCTGCCCTCTGGCATCCTCGTCGCGCCCGCGCACCTGGTCGGGGAGCTGGGCGAGATCGTCGGCTGAGCCTCGGCCGGCATCGAAGCCGGCCGATCCGATCATCGGCCGGCATGGAGCGCCGGGCGATCCTCCCATCGGCTGGCATGGAGCGCCGGGCGATCCTCCCATCGGCTGGCATGGAGCGCCGGGCGATCCTCCCACAGTGCGGCGGGTGGGACTCGAACCCACACGCCCTTTCGGACAGGGCCTTTTGAGGGCCCCGCGTCTACCGTTCCGCCACCGCCGCGCGTGAGCGAGGATAGCCGCCGCTCAGGCGGGGTGGGGCGGCGGCGTCGCGTAGCCACCCGGCGCCGGCGGCGGATCTGCGGGCTCCACGTACGACGGATCGCGCCGTTCGAGCTCGACGTTCCAGCCCTGTTTGAAGCCGCGCATCGCGAACGCGACGAGCAGCATCTGCACCGGGATGATCAGCAGCGTGAGCACGCCCAGCAGGCCCGCGTTGATCGCGGGCTGTTCAAAGCCCGCCTTGTCGCGGTTGAACCAGCCGGGAGCAGCCACGGCTGCGAAGATCAGCAACAGCACGGCCAGGGCCGAGGCGACCGGCAGCACACCGCGGTTCCAGCGGTGGGCGTAGTACGCGAGCACGATGTAGATGATCACGTAGGCGATCTGCACGGGGATCATCCCCGAGAGAGCGCTCCAGCCCCCGATCGTCACGATCGCGACCAGCGCGGCGCTGGCGAGCAGCAGGAGGATCACGGTCGCGCGCGTGGCCTGCACGACGGCCTTGTCGCGGTTCGGGTGGGTGATGATCACGCCCGGCTTGCGCTCGGGCTCGGCGTCCAGCGACATCGTCCGCTGAAGATACCTGCTGTCGGGGCTCCGGTGGGCAAGCGAGCATGCGCGGGGCTAGGCTCTCTCGGAGCCACGCGGGCGTGGTGGAACTGGTAGACACGCCGGCCTTAGGAGCCGGTGGGCTAGAGCCCTTGGGGGTTCGAGTCCTCTCCGCCCGCATAGCGAGAAAACACCTGCAAAGCGGCAGGTTCTGCATTCCGCAGCCGATGCCGTCTTGATCTCATCGATCCGGTTGGGTAACATCCTTGGGTAACAACGATGCCCCTTCCCACCTACAGCATTCAGGTCCGCAAACACGGCGAGCGGGCGTTCTACGACGTCTACTTCCGCTGGCCCGCGGGTCGACTTCACAAGCGCCGGATCGGCCCGGCGTGGGTCAAGCCCGACGGCCAGCCGCGGCGCGGCCAGCCCGAGGATGGCGTCTATGACGTGGCTCGCGCGCACGATCGCGCAAGGAAGATCGTCGCCGAGCACGTCGCCAAGGACCAGCCGCGGCCGGACGGGATTAGCTTCCGGGATCTCGCCCGCGACTACATGCGCTGGCTCGAGCGGGTCAGGGGCGCCAAGCCGAGCACGCTGCTTGACTACGGCTACGCGCTCGCCGAGCCGAACGGCACCACGAAGGGCCGGGTGATGAGCGTGCTCGGCGATCGGCCCGCCGCCGATGTAAGCGAGCGCGAGATCGAGTCTGTGCTGGAGGCGCTGGCCGAGTCGGGTGCGACGGCGCGCACCGTGAACAAGCGCCGGGCGCTGCTGCTCGCGGTGTTCAACTACGGCACGCGGCGTGCTGGGCTCACGAGCAACCCGGTGCGAGGTGTCGACAAGCGCCGCGAACCGCAGAGTCCCGCGCTCGACACCTACACGGTCGCTGAGGTCGAGCGGGTGGCAGCGGCGCTCGCCGAGGGCCAGCACCGAACCAAGGCGAACGTGAGCGCCGCCGAGCGCGCCGAGGACCTCCAGGATGCGGAGCTGGTCCGCGTCGCGGCGTATACCGGGCTGCGACAGGGTGAGCTGCGCGCGTTGCGCTGGCGCGATGTGGGCGAGGACGTGCTGACCGTCTCGCGCGCGATCAGTGTCGGCGTCGAGACCGGCACAAAGGGCAGGAAGGTGCGCCACGTGCCGCTCGTGCCCCAGGCCGGCGATGCCCTCGAGCGCTTGCGCGAGCGCGAAGACTTCATCGCACCCGATGAGCTGGTGTTCTGCAACTGGCGCGGGCGGCCGCTGGACCCGAGCGCGCTCGTCGCGAGGTTCAAGCGCGCGCGCGACGCCGCCGGGCTGCGCCCGCTTCGGTTCCACGACCTGCGTCACACATACGGATCGCTGCTCGCGGGAGCCGGTGTCCCGGTGACCGACATCCAGCAGGCGATGGGGCACAGCGACCTGCAGACGACGGCGCGCTACCTGCATGCGCGGCGGGCTGCGGAGCAGGTCGAGCGCTTTGCACGAGCGTTCGAGTAACGCCCGAGCGCGCCGTCTGCGTTTAGCTCTCGCCGTCGAGGGCAGCGTCGATCTTCGAGCGTAGGAAGCGTCGATGGCGTCCAATGCGCTTGGACGGCAGGAGCCCTCTCGCGGCATATTCGTGAACTGTGCGCTCGGATAGCTGCAGGTACTCCGAGACCTGCTTTGCCGTCATCACGTCCGAGGCGGTGGCGCCTCCGGAGCGCTCCTCCACAGACGCGGCCACCGGAGCGCTCATCCTGTCTGCCCTGCGGGTCGTCTCGGCCAAGCCACGACGGTTCACGCCCCCTCAGCTGGTCTGCCCAGCCAGTCCCGGTAGCGCTCGGGATGCTCGGCCGAGATGAAGATCGGCGCGAACGGTCCGCGAGCGGACAGCGCCCGCAGCGAGGTCAGTGATGTCGGGACGGCGCCGTGGCGCGCTACGCCGGGGTCGGTGCGGTAGAGGGCGATCGTTCGCTGTGTGCGGCTGCGCTCGGCGCTCGGGTTTTGGTCGGCCAGGACGACGAGTACCTGCGGGAACTCGCGGTAGTAGGTCCGCCACAGTGGATCGTCGGTGTTCTCGGGGGTGCGGTAGTCGCGTAGCTGGGCGTAGCGGGCGAGCTTTGCCGCGAGACGCTCGGTTGGGACGGTGCCGCGGTCGAGCTCAACGAATCGCTGGTGCAGGATCAGTCGGTCGTCGGCGCGGAGCTGTACGTAGGAGAGCAGCGCGTCGGCGATCAGCAGGTGCGATCCGTGGCGTCCTCTGCCCGGTGCGCAGGCGTGCGCGATCTCGTGCCGCCACGCCAACGGGCCGCACTCATCGCCCGAGCGTTCCCGGGCGGCCTTGACGAACGCGATGGCGGCGTCGTTGACGGCGAGCGTGTGTGCCCGCAATGGGCCTGAGGCCTGGGCCGGGGTGGTGGTTCGCCGGCGGGGCTCAGCGGGCGTGCCTGCCGCTTGGATCGTCTGCGCGCCCAGAGGTGTGAGATACCACAGGCCGGTGCCGTGATCGCCCCTGGCACTGGCGGCGAGACCGCGCCCCCGAAGATCAGACAGGAGGGCCTGCGACCAGCGTGGCGTCGCCCTCGGCATGTGCAGGGCACGGATTTGGGGCGTGCTGAGAAGGCGATGCTGGTGCAGGCTCTCCAGCACCGCGATAGCGACGGGCGCCAATCTGCGTGTCTCTTCGCCTCGCGCCCGAAGGCTCATTGTGTGCCCTCGAGGCCGGGCAGTCTCGGCAGCGTGGAGTACTCGGGCGTTTCGGTGCTCGCGCCGTCGCGGCGGGCATCGCGTGTGAGGTGGGCGAGGATGCGCTCGTCGAGCGTGTCGAGGGCGCGGATCGTCTCGGCGGCGTTGGCTCGACCGGATGCCTCGTCGATGACCGGCTGGATGTGTGGCACCCGTTCGGGATGGTGCGCATCGGTAAACAGCTCGGTGACAGAGAGGTTCTCGAACTGGAACGGCCGGGTCAGCCGGCCGTGGTTCGTGCTCTGGGCGATGAACGTCCACCGGGGCAGCCCGCTGATCGCGGTCGCCGGCGGATCGGAGGCCCACTCTCGGGCGATCAGCGCGGCGGCGTGCGCGTTGAGCGCCGTTGTTATGAGGTGCGAACGGTTCGTCGTCAGCGCGTTCAAGGTCGCGCTGGTCAGCCGCTCGGGATTCTGGTTCAGCAGCGTCGCGCGGACCCCGTACTTCGCGGTCTGCTCGAGCAGCGCGGCGAGGTTCCCTGAGGACGCGCCGTCGTAGGTCTGGACCTCGTCGAGGAAGACGTAGAACTCGCGGCGCCGCTCAGGCGCGATGTGCGAGCGGCCCTTCGCGGCGTGCAACAGGTCGAACACCAGGAGGTTCGCCACGAGCCGGTCGCGGGTTCCTCCGGCGCCGGGGCACGCGAGCACGATCCGCCCTTCGTTCATCGCCTTGGCGATGTCGTAGGTGGTGCTTTGCGAGCCGAGCAGCGCGGCGAGTTGGGTCGATGAGCGCAGCCGGTCGATCAGGTTCGTGACCGGGGTGATCGCCTCCTCGGCCATCCGTGGGAACCGCTCGCTGAAGAACTGTCGGCGTGGGGCGGAGAGGTGCGGGAGGACCGCTCCCAGCCACTCGGGGTTGCCGAGCAGCGTGGGTATCTGAAAGATCGTCGGCTGAACCTCGGTGGGGAGAACGCGGGACAGCTCGATCAGCGCGGCCGTGGCCTGTGTCGTGAGCGTCAGTGCGCGATTGTTGCGCTCGCCCCACTGGAGCGCGGAGGCGAACGAGTCGACGATCGCCTCGACGCGCCGCTCCCTGGCGTCGTCTGTGAGGCCGTGTGCGGCGAGTAGGTTCCAGCCGGGCTGCCCCTCCCTCGAGCGCGCGCCGACAAGATCGAGCTCGACGATACGCCCGGCGAGTTCCGGCTCGGTGAGGCAGCTCTTGATCCGCCGGATTGCGTCCTCGTGCGGGTCGAGGAACATGCCGCCGTGCCCATTGCGTACGAGACTTAGGAACTGGGTGATCGCGAGCTCGGTCTTCCCCCACCTGCTCCTCCCCGCGGTGTAGGTGAAGAACGTGTCCGCGAGGCGCAGCCCGACGAGCCGCTGTCCTTGCTCGCCGCTCACCAGGCCGAGCGGGAGCACGTCACTCTGACCGGTGTACTCGGGCAGGTCGCGTGGTGGCGGGTGGACCGCGGCACCGAGGCGCACCACGTCCGGCGCGGCGCAGTTGATCGTCGGGGGCTTCAGGAATCCTGCGACCTCCCGTGCGCCGACTATGTCCTGGCGGGCCGAGCCGAAGAGGCCGGTATCCAGGCGCCGGTCGAACCACGAGCGGCGGCCGGGAAGATCCGAGCCGAGGAACTTGAGCCCAAACAGACGGACGCCGACGACGCGGAAGGAGTTGGCGGCGGCCCAGGCGTCGAAGCAGCCGAGCAGTCCCTGAAGACGCTCGGCGGCCATGCCCCTTACCGGGGCTTCACAGCGCACGAGCACCTGTATGCGAAACAGCGGCTCGTTCTGCAGCACCTTCGCGGCGATCTGCTCGCGCTGGGCGCGTTGCTCCACGACATCGGCCGCGGGCTGACGACTGACCTGCCGTCCTGCGCCGGCCAAGGCATCGAGCACCCCTTTGCCGCTCGCGTTGGCGACGATCGGGTGATCGCGACGCGCCTGGCGCAGCAGTCGACGTCGTAGTCGTCGCCGTGCCCCGGCGGGGCAGGGGAGAAGGTCGATCGCGACCTCTGCCCGCTCCCTTGAGGTGTCCAGACCCGCGAGTGCCTGGGCGAAGCTCTGCAGCGGATCGGGGTCGAGCGCGAGGTGCGCAAGCGGCTCGCTGCTCGAGCGGGCGAGGCGAAGCTCAGCGCGCATCACACACGGGGCCCCGGATGCCGCCGACTCCTCGCCCTCGCGACGGAGCGCCACCCGGTCATAGCTGCTGAAAGCCGAGCGGATCGCCGGCAGCGCGCGCTCGGGCACCACTAGCGAGTAGCGCATCGCTCCGTTCTCGGAGCCGTCGAGGAGCACCCGTACGGCGCTCGCGCCCGGGTCAAGCCAGCCGCCGACCACACGCCGCACACGCGAGAGCTGAGCGGCACAGCGAAGCACCCCCTCGAGTGTCGGCGAGAAGCTATCCGGGGCGAGCACGACGAGCCGCACACGCCGGGCAAGCGAACGACGAGTCACGACGACACGACACGTGAGCGCCGCTAGCGCGGCAACGGCTATCGGCACCGCCAGGTATGCAGTGAACGGTCCGGCGTGCCGGAGGGCCGACCGGAGGAGGGTGCCACCGCGCAGCAGCTCGGCGATCGTGAGCGCGCCTGCCACGGCCACCAGCGGCCGAGCGTCTTGAGGGCGTCTGGGAGTCACAGCAGGCGATCGATGGCCGTAGGTATGTAGGACACGACCCCGCCCGCGAAAAGCCGCACCGCAGAGGCGAAAACCCCTGACCCACGCCGGGACCGCAGCGAAGCGCTCGCCGAAGCGGACAGCGAAGCGCACGGCGAAGCGAGAAGCGAACCCACCGCCGAAGACACCTCGTGGCCCCTCACGAGGGCTCACCTGCGCCCATCGCCGCCTCGAGCACGCGCCGCGCGAGCGGCGGCGGGACAGCGTTACCGACCTGCTCGAAACGCCGTGTCTGGCGCCCGACCACGGGTAGTCAGCACGAAAGCCCTGAAGCACCGCCGCCTGCTCTACCGTCACGCGAACGGCACCCTCACAGCGCCCCGGCGCTCCCGGCCGCCGAGCATCTCGCTTCCCGCCGGGTACACAAACACGCGGATCGCACGCCAACGTCGTCGCCGGACGCCTCCCTGCCCAAACCGGCACACCCTTCGCCAATCCTGCCGCCAACATCGTCGGCGCGGGCGCCCCGACCCGCCGCGGGCGCGCGCCATTCTGGCGTGAGTCATAGGCCTCGGGAACCCACTCGACGCGGTTCGCCCGGTGGCCGAAGTGAACGGTCGGCGCGGGCTCACCGGCACCCCTCACCGCCGAGTTCGGCTGGTTGCCGTTGCGCCAAGCCCACCCCCCGCGCTCTACGCCCTCACCCGGAGGGAGCTGGCGGCCGATCAGGGCCCCGTCTCTGGACCGACGAGTCGTGACAACGGTGGGTGCCGGTCGACGAGCCGGCCAATCCACCTCGGCGGGCCTTCGCGTCCAGGACCGCGATCGCGCGGTGAGCGTCGGAGCCGGGTTACACGCGGACCTGCGATCGCGGTTGCGGTAGAGACCTTGATCTCCCTTCGCCGCCCGGTTACTCGGAGTCGAGTTCCGGCGCGGAAACCCGACACGCTCGCCTGGCGCCCAACCAAGAGCCTCAG